>CAWDWZ010000009.1:185000-956446 GCA_963806165.1 Thermoanaerobaculia bacterium | reverse complement strand
GCGGCCGTCGCGGGCCTTGGCATAGGAGACCGACAAGAAGATGACATCCCGTTCGTCACCTTGGATGTTTTCGAGATTCTTGACGAAAAAGCCATCCTGCTCCCGGCGTTGGAAAAACAAATCAAGGCGCGCGTCCTGACGGCGCCGCTCTTCGAGGAGATCGACAATGGCCGCCTGCTGGCTGGTACTGAACGTGCCCACTCCCAGCGAGAGGTGTGGACGATCGAGTGCGTGCTCGACGACGGCGTCGACCACACGCCTCGCCTCCACCCAATTGACCCCCTTGCCCTCGTAGACGCCATCCGGAACCAACTCGAAATGAAGCCCATGGGCGCCTCCGCCCAAAAAAACGCTCGGGAAGGTCATGAGCTCCGAATCGTAGAACTCCGCGTTCGAGAAGGCGATCAGCGACTCGTCGGTGCTGCGGTAGTGCCACTTGAGCCGCAGCCTGCGGAGCACCAACCCCCATGAACTCCTCGAGAACGCTCTCCGTGTCCTCGAAGAGCAGATTGCCGTCCCTCGTCTCGCTGGGCGGTGACCTGCCGATTGGCCACAGCGAAGAAGTTCGTCGGCGGGAGTTGCTTCGGGTCCCCGACGACGATCAGCTGGTGCCCGCGGAAGATCGCCCCGACCGCATCCTCCGTCGGGAGCTGGGAGGCCTCGTCGAAGACCACGAGATCGAAGTCGGTACCGACCCATCGATCAGTTGCGCTACGGTCATGGGGACTCATCATGAAACAGCGTTTGATGGCCCGATGGCCGCGCCGGCGTCGCGAAGGTGACTCGCACCGGTTTGTGGCCACTCTTCGGCCATCTCTCGCCGCAGCGCCGGCATGGCGACCGGACGGCATCGCTCTGAGCGCCTCCTGCGTCGAGCCGCCCGCAGCGCCGATCAGGCGCGCACGATTCTCCGAGAGCGCTCGCGTGATCCAGGTCGCGAAACTCGCGCGATGCGTTTCTCGTGCGTCAGCCCGTGGAAGAACTCTCAGGCTGGGCCGCGATCCGCCACCACAGCCTCCAACCAGCGCATCCAGAAGGCACGCCGAAAGGCGACGGGGAGGTCTGCGAGGGGGCGCCCCTCGAGCCTCGGCGGTCACGCAACGCATCGGCTCCGAGACCCGAGGTCGGCAACCCGATCGACGCGCGTCACGAAGGCGGCCCACGCGGGCGCCGACTTCGCCAGCCCGCGGCGATATCCGTCGCACGATCGGCGATCTCGGAGAAGGTGCCTTGGCGAGGTACGACGGTGGCGCCCCGAGAGCATGTCGAAGTCGCCGTGAGCTCGCTCGGCCAAGCGGTCGCCTTGCCAGCCGGAGCCGCTCGATCGATCCCACCTCGACCTTGCCCGTGGCCGCCAGCTCATGGGCGCGTTGCGAGAGCCCGTACGTGACGACAGAGCCGTCGGTACTCCACGACCCAGCCGATGTACTGCTCGAGAAGATCCCAGTTGGAGCCTCGCCGTGCCAGAGCTCGCCGAAGAGCGACCGCGCAGACGCCGAGCTCGCCGGCGAGAGCCCGACCTCTCGTCGCGAAGCCGCACGACGGTGCGCATGACGGTGATCTGGTCGCTCACTTCGCCCTCGGTACGGACGGCAGACGGATAGCTCTTCCAATCGACGCGCGATCGATCGATACCGTGCCCATCGAGCCATGCAAGCCAGCCAAAGCTGCCCGCTAAGCTCGCGCCCGACGTAGGCGAGATCCTCGACCGGATCATAGTCGGTGACCGACTCCTCGCAAAGAGCTCGAACCTCCGCAATCAAGTGATCGCAGGCTGCCGCCCATGGCGACCAGCCGGCTGGCGTCAGAGGGGGGGAGTCTCCAGGCGTCCGACCCGAGGACGTCGACCGGCGCACCGGGCGAGACAATCTCAGCGTGCGAGCGATCTCGGAAGCCACGTCGACATCGCGACCGTTCCGGATGGGCGGCAGCCCGAGTTCCGTCCGCAGGCCTCCTCGGCAACTGCCATGACCTCGCAAGCACTCCGAGAACCCACTTCGCGGCCTCCCGCACGTCGCCGAGCTGCTCTTCCGTGAAGTACGTCTCTCCGGATGCGGAAGGGATGGCTCGCGACCGGCTCGACCGCCGACGTCGCACCCGCGAGCTCGCTCAGCTCCCGGAGGGCAGTTTCGAACGACCGGGCGGAGATGACCGAGGCATCCAAGGGGAGGCGAAGCCGTGGAGCACCAGCCGATGCGCCTATTTCACCAAAAGCAAATAGGGCGTTGCACCGTTCTCGCCATACGGAGCGTGGACGGCTTCTATGTACTCCGAGAGGCGCTGACGCGCTTCGGGCAACTGCCTGCCAGCTGCTCCTGAGACAGCCGGTCCGGCGAGGGACGCGTCGAGACTCGCCGCAATCTGCTGGATCACGGACCTCTTGTTAGCCTTGGAAGAGTGAATCTCGAGGCAGAACTCTCCCAGTCCGACAGCGTTGAGCCTCGAGGCGACCACCTGGAGTGCCGCCATCTTTTCCGCCACAAACAGAACGGACTTTCCGCGCCCGAGCGCTTGCGCAATGAGATTTGTGATCGTCTGCGACTTGCCCGTTCCCGGAGGGCCCTCCATCACGAGGTCGTGCCCCTGGTCGACCACCACGCAGGGCTCGCAGCTGGCTGGCATCCGCGTCGATGACCTGCGATGAGCCCTGGGGCGGGTACGCTTCATCGAGGCGAACTCCTCGAGCGCTTGCCGGTAGCCCCTGATGAGTCTCGCCGTTCCTCGTCGAGATCTGCTGAATGATTCGGTGTCGGGCGAGAGCCGTTAAGTTGGCCTCGAGATCCTTGTACATCACGAACTTCTGAAACGAATACAGGCCGAGGTAGATTTCGGTCGTTACCTTCCAGCCCGTCTGATGTGCGACCACTCTCTGCGCGGCCGCAAAGAGTGATCGGGGAGTCTACGCCTCCGTAGTGGCGTCTGGAGCCGGAAGTTCGGGAAGCTCGATTCCGAAGCCGCCCCTGATCATCTCGTTCAGGGCCGGATTCACCAATGGATCGTCACCCGACGCCTTGATCAAGAAGCCAGAGCGGGCCGATCGTCGTTCGAGAACCACTGGAAGAAGCACGAGTGGTGCCCGCCGCCACTCCTCCGAGTCCTTAGATTCACGATAGTGAATCATTCCAAGCGTGAGGAAGAGAGTGTTGACACCTTGTTCCTCGAGCGTGGCGCTTGCTTGTGCGTCAATCCTGAGGAGTGACCGATCGAGCTGTTCCTCTGAAGCCGCCGTCTGCAGGACGCCATCACGATGCCTGCGATCGAGCGACTCTCTCTCATAGGGTGCGAAGTCAACAAAGGTCTGTTGCCGCTCTCTCGCCGGCCGTTCGACCTCTCGACCCCATCCTCCGCGGCTTCGGGCGCTGAGTCTTCGATCGTCAGTCGAGTCGTCGCACCAAACGTCATCGACTGACCCTTCAGCGCCAACTGCCGAAACACCTCCGCAGGCTGCTCGTCCGTGACGGTGACGGTCGATGCCTTGGTAGTTCGGAAATTGAGCAGCCGATTGCGCATGCTCAGGTCGAGCAACTTGCGCTTCCAGGCGTCGATGGCAGCCAGAACCTTCGGATTGGGCGGTGCTACGGAACCTCGTGCCCCCCCTGTTCCGGTCTTCGGGGGGCTCATGAAGCCCTCACCTTCAGGAAGCTGGCTGGAGGCATTCGACTTAGCCTGCGGCCTTCCCGCCCAGGCGACCGAGCTTTTCAATCGCCTCCTCGACCTTCGCCGAGAAGCCGGACTCGATTTCATACATATCGGTAAGCTCGACGAAGCCCCATCGGCCAAAGGTCTCGAGGTGAATCACCCCCGGCACCCAATAGGTGTCCATCGTCGCCTTCTTCTCCTTCGCGTCCTCGCGCCGATAGCCCTTGATCTCGACGACCAGTGCAGCAAGTCCTCCGCTCCGTGGCCATCGTCCACAGTACGATGAAGTCGGGCCGATAGTGCCCGTCTCACCGCCGAGCGACTACGGCACCTCGAACCCGAGGTTGTGATTCTTCACGTAAGCGCGAACCCGCGGGTGCGACTCGGCGACCCGGCAGAACTCCGCCTCCCAGTCGCTGTCGAGACCACCCAGTTTACGTGGCAACGACGCCCATCGGTCTGCCAGCGCGCCGTCTTCGAGGTGCGAAGTTCACGTAGCGTGTCGAGCCTTTGGGTTGAACGGATCGAGCACCGCCTTGATCGGGCACTCCCCCGATGCATCGTCTGCACAATGCCGCGCGTAATCCGCTCACAGGCGATGTCGGCGAGCTCCTGATACAGCAGTTGCGCCGGATAAGTTCCGCCCTTGCAGACCAGATGCTCGCCGAGCCAGTGCCGCGTGATGCGCTTCAACTGACCGAAGAGGTGGAGCTTTGGTTCGTCGTTCTGATCGCGCCAGTGCCGTACAGGACCCGCTTCGTCAAGTGAAACAGGAGTGTCGGTTGGCGAACGTCGCGCGTGTGCGCGAGCGTCAACTCGACGCCTTCTCCGATGATACCCTGGCTCTGGGTCACAGACGGTCCCACGAGATCGGGCGTGAGCACGAGCGTCGAGTCGTCGTCGAATTGTGCGTCGAGGTGCTCTTCTGGCAGCTCCACGCGATAACCCTCGACGCGCGGAAACTCGATTTCGCAGGCGTCGCGATCGGGAGAGATGGCGCGCACGCGCACCGTCGGCCGCGGCGACTGCGGCGGCGCCACCACAGGCTTCGCCGCGAAGTCGAATGGGATGCCCAGGACGTCGGCGTACTCCACATTGAACAGTCCGCTCTCGTTGAGATCGTAGGACTGTCGCCTGAGCGCGCGACCGATGACCTGCTCGCACAGCAGCTGGGTGCCGAAGGCACGGACACCGAGCACGTGCGTCACGGTGTTCGCGTCCCAGCCTTCGGTGAGCATCGATACGGACACGACGCACCGGATCGCCCCACCGAGGCGATCCTTCTTGCCAACCGTGTTCATCACTTCGCGCAGCAGATCTTGGTCCGACGAGGTTCTCCGCCTGCTGCCGATCGCCGGTGCGCTCGATGATTTCTCGACGGAAGCGATCGATCTCGTCGGCCGCCATCTTACGAAAGTTGTCGTCCAGCGATCTCGCCCGATTCGAGCTGCTCGCTGTCGATGAGAACGTCGTGCGCGGCAGTGCGAGCCTTCCCATCCTCGTCGAAATTCCGAAACAACGAGAGCCGTCCATTCTCAAGGGTCTTCGTACCGTCCGCATTCTCGCGGTGGAATCCTGAGATGTAGTCGTAGACGAGCTTCGACGTCGACGTGTTGTTGCAGACGACGATGAAGCAGGGCGGAACCTCGATCTTCTCTCCTCCCAGAGCGTGAACGTCTTCTCGTAGTGTCCGTAGAGCGCCTCCAGCGCGGTCTGCAGTTCGACCGGAATGCTGAGCGGATCGAGCGCCGCTGCCTCGCCGCGTCCCTTCTTCGGCATCTTCGCGCCGATGTGCTCCCAAAGATTGCGGAACTTCGGCATGTCGCCGCCCGGGATGTTGTCGGCCACCGGCACACGCGGCAGCTTCACGATCCCGCACTCGATCGCGTCCATGAGCGAGAAGTCGCTCATCGTCCACGGGAACAGCGTCCCTTCGGCGTAACCTGAACCGCGAAGAAAGAACGGCGTCGCGGAGAGATCGACCACTCGACTCAAGTCCGAGCTTCCGCTTCACGGTTTCGAGCCCGGAGATCCAGAGGCGCGCGGCCTCCCGGTTCTTCTCGGCCTCCTCCCGCTCCTCCCCTTTGAGGATCTCTTCCTCCTCCAATCCGGGTTTCTCACGGTAGCAGTGGTGCGCCTCGTCATTGATCGCGAGGAGGTTCTTCGCAGCCCCATGAGGTCGGGCATGACGCGCTGTAGCATCTGCCCTTCGGTTTCCAGCGACTGGACCGGCTCGCCAAGGCGGCCTTGAAGCAGCGAGCGACCGCCCTTCGAGATCTCAGCGTCTCCCGCAGCTTCAGCGCCTGGAAGTTGGTGATGACGATCTTCGCGCGGCCGAGGTCGTTCAGGAGGTCCGTCGGGACGAGCTCGCGGCTCTGGTAGTAACTGTCAGGGTCGTTGGGCTTGAGGACCCGGAGGCGGTCCTTGATCGTGAGCCCCGGGGTCACGATCAGAAACCCGCGCGTGAAGCGCGGGCTACCCGGCCGCCGGATGGCATTGATCGTCTGCCAGGCGATGAGCATCGCCATGACGGTGGTCTTGCCCGCGCCCGTGGCGAGCTTGAGAGCCAGTCGCGATAGGCCAGGATTCCATTGGTCGTTCGCCTGCTCGAGGTGGGCGAGAAACTTCCCCCGCTCGCCAAGCTGCGGTGCGACTTCGGTGAGCCAGATCAGAACCTCGATCGCTTCGAGCTGACAGAAGAAAGGGCGGATGTCGTTGAACTTGTAGTGCCGCCAGTGCTGCAGGAGACGGCTCGTCTCCGGCGTCACCAACCACTGATTCGGATTGGGCAAATCGCGCCAGGCGTCAACGATCTGCCGGAGCTCATTGATGACCGCCGACGTCTTCTCGTACTGCTGCGCTTCCGTCGAGAGACCTTTGCCCTCATCGAAGACCAGTCCTGCCTGCTCCGCCTTCTGCTTCTTCGACTTTGGGATGGGCGTGATGTAAGCGGAGAGACGGCGGCGATCAATCAGCTGACCGGTCGGCTGGCCGGAGGCGTCGAGCTCCCAATGCTGGCGCGGATACTCGTAAGGCGAGTTCAGGATCGGGCGTTCGAAGAATTGGTCAGACATGGACAGCGATCGCTGCTGCGGGGCACTTGTACTCCGCCGCATCCATGTTGTTGCGCAGCGCGTCCGCCATCTGCCAGAGCTGGGCTTCGTAGCCCAGGGCGGGTTCGGCGGCGGACTTCTTGGCCTTCGGCATGGCGGTTCGGCTTCCCCCTTCCGGACGGCAGAAATTCAAGGCTGCATTGAAGTTGCGACTCTACCGCCGTCGGCGACGGGGCCGACACGCCCGTGAACCGGAGAGTCTCTTCGACGTAGGAACGAACGACGGGGGCAAAGCGAACGGAGTTTCTGGACTTTCTGGGGTACGCCGGGGACACGTACCCGCCCTGCGGCGGTTTCGGGTCGGGCGGGGCGCTCGCTTGGGGCGGTTCCATGTCCCCAGCTGCGCGCGGCCGGCCCGGCTGCCGGGTTCGCCCCGGCGCTCGTACCGCACCTGTCGCCGGGACCAGCGTTCATAGCGGCTCCGTTCCTTCGGAGAGGATCGCGACGTAACGGTCGTACGAGAAGACGCGGTTGCGGTCCCGCCCGGTCAGCTCGCGGACGATTCCCAGCTCCGTCAGGGCTTCGGCCCCCGCCGCCGCTGTCGGGAACGAGAGGCCGGAGCGGCGCGCGAGCTCCGTGATCGTCGTCAGCGGGCGCGCCCGCAGCGCGGCGAAGAGGCGCAACAGACTGTTCGCCCGGCGCCCCAGCGCGACGACCCGAGCCTCGTCTTCCCGGAAGAGCGCGAGCAGTCGGTGCGCGGTCTCCACCGCTCCGCCCGCCGTCTGCGCGATGCCTTCGAGGAAGAACTCCACCCAGGCCTCCCAGTCCCCCTTGAGGCGCACCTCGTCGAGCAGCCGGTAGTACTCCGCCCGATGCTGCTTCAGGTAGAGACTCAGGTAGAGGAGCGGCTGCCGCATCACCTGCGCCTCGTGCAGGATCAGGGCGACCATCAGTCGGCCGACCCGCCCGTTGCCGTCGAGGAAGGGGTGGATCGTCTCGAACTGGACGTGGGCCGCCGCCGCCTTGATCAACGCCGGCAGGCCCGGGGAGTCGTCATGGAGGTAGCGCTCGAGCTCCGCCATGCACCCCTCGACGCGGCCGGGTGGCGGCGGAACGTAGTGCGCGGCGCCCGGTCGCCGGCCCCCGAGCCAGTTCTGCGATCGTCGGAACTCCCCCGGCATCTTCTCCGCGCCACGGCCGCGCTCGAGGAGCTTGCCGTGCACCTCGCGCAGCAGGCGGTTCGACAGCGGAAAGCCGCCGCGCAGGCGGTTCATGCCGTGTTCCAGGGCGGCGACGTAGTTCGAGACTTCCACGACGTCGTCGAACGGCACTCCCGGCGCCTCCTCCAACTCGAAGAGCAGGAGGTCCGAGAGAGACGATTGCGTCCCCTCGATCTGCGACGAGAGGAGCGCCTCGCGCCGGACGTAGGCATAGAGGAACAGATCGGGATCGGGCAGCAGCGTCGAGATGCCGTCGAGTCGCCCGCACGCGAGCAGGGCGCGTTCGTGCAGCTGCTGGCGCTCTCCCCCGAGATCGATGGGCGGGGTCGGCGGCAAGGCGCTGGGCACGAAGGCTCGCACGACCTCCCCGGCCGTCGTCGTTTCCTCGTAACTGCCCTGAAGGCCTCGATTCACCCTTCCCCCGGACTGCGGAACGAGGCGGCGGCCTGCTGGGCCGGGCGCCGCCTCCAGTTCGTGTTCAGGAACTTTGCATGAAGTCGCAGTCTATCAAAACTTTCGTCGATTTCTTTAATAACGCTTCGTCCCCTCCCCAAGTCCTCCAGGATTCAGCGACTTCCGTACTCTACTGCCCTTCGCAGGTGCCGCAGGCTCGGCTGTCCGCTTGCACTCTCCACGAAGGGCTTCCTGCTGCCAAGAGGCGACTATCATCACACGTAGAACGAACCAAGCCTCAAATCCGGACGCTTTCGCGCTGCTTTTCTCTGTTTCGCTCCTCCCTGCCGGGAGGGCGGGGAAAATCGGGGACAGGCACCCATTTCCTTGTCCGCTTGTGATCTCTCTGGCTATCGAGTGGAAATGGGAGCCAGTCCCCATTTTCCCGCCTGGTGGTACTGTCCGCACAATTTCCGGGCTCTGACGGACGACGCGGGCGGCTTGTCGCCGGCGGACGCTTCGTGCCCTTCGCGAGGAGATTCGAGATGATTGCGCTTTCCGCTCTCTGGATGCCGATCGTGGTCTCAGGCGTGGCCGTCTTCATCGTGAGCGCGCTCCTGCACATGGTGCTGCAGTACCACCGCGCCGACTACAAGCAGATCCCCAACGAGGAGGAGGCGCTCGCGGGCCTGCGCAAGGCCGCGCTGCCGCCCGGCTACTACCACTTCCCCTATTGCAAGACGATGAAGGAGATGGGCACCCCCGAAGGGATCGAGAAGTTCCGCCGCGGTCCGGTCGGGGGGCTGACGCTCTATCCCAACGCCCCGATGAACATGGGCAAGACCCTCGGCCTCTGGTTCGTCTACTGCCTGGTGGTGAGCTTCTTCCTCGCCTACATCGCCGCCCACACCCTCGTTCCGGGGGCGGTCTATCTCGCCGTCTTCCGGGTCGTCGGCGCGATTGCTTTCCTGGCGTACGGCTTCGAGCCAGGTCGTCAACTCGATCTGGATGGGGATGCCCTGGTCGAACACCGTGCGCGCGGTCTTCGACGGGCTGCTCTACGCCCTGGTCACCGCCGGCTGCTTCGGCTGGCTCTGGCCGCGCTGAGGGGGGCGCTCCTGCAGGGAAGATCTCCTGGCTGGGGTACCCGAGCTGGGCTCAAGGGGCGAAAGTCGAAACTTGAACTCGCCCTCGAGGGCGAAGGCGATCCGCGCGAGAGTCGCGAGCGTGAAGTTGGCATTCCCGCGCAGGACCTTCGTCACATAGGCAGGACTGCTACCGAGTCTGCGCGCCAGTTCCGCGCGCGAGATCGCCTGGCGCTCCATGGCGAGGAAGATCTCTTCCGTAACCATGAGAATGGCGCGCTCCGTCCAATAGACGGGATCGGCCTCCGCCTCTTGCCTCCACTGCCGGAAGGTCTTCTTCACCATGGCTCGTTCTCCTCCACCTCGATCTGCAATGCAGACCTAGCTTCGCTTCGAAATAGCGCTGGCGAACGGCCTCGGCTTGCTCGAGTTGCGCCTTCGGTCGTCTTCTGGCGCTGCTTCACGAATCCATAGAGCAGACGACGACTTTTCGTTCGTCAAGAACCAGAGAAGTCTCAGATCGCCGGAGATGAACTCCCAGACGTCTGGCGCGAGGCGGTGTGAAATATCCGTGTTCCGCGGCGGACCCTCGACGGCGACGAGATCCAAGAGGCTCCATGCTTTCCGTGCCTGCTTCCCGAGCTTTCCTTCCAGCCCCTGCAGGAACTCCGTCAACGGGCAGTCCCCTCTGTCCGAGCAAACGGCCAAGACTGTCCAACTGCGCAGTTTCAGCCGCCGCAGGCGCATAGATTAACCCATAGGTTAATACAGGTCAACATCTTTGCCACTCTGTTCTCATCGCACGGTGGCCTTTGCACTCCCTTCAGGATCTCGCAGGCCTGTCTTCTGAACAGGTAAGACGGAATCGAGCGGTCGTCTCTGGCAGATTCGGCGGAGGAGCCTGGCTGGGTGACTGGCCGCGTGCCTGAGGTGGGCGATACGATTCGCCTTGTCAGCGCCCGCTTGGCGACGCGTAATGAACGAAAGAGCTATGAAGAGATCCCCTAAGCCCTCCCCCGCCCCCAGAATGAAGAAGGAGTACGACTTCTCGAAAGGCGTTCGCGGAAAGTCTGCGGCGCGCTTCGACGCGGGGACGAACCTGGCGCGGATCGATCCCGATCTCGCCGAGCGGTTCCCGGACTCGGAATCGGTCAATCGTGCGCTCCGCGGGCTCGTCGATGTCGCGGAGCGGACGGCGCGCGCGGTTTCGCGCTAGGTCGCCCGCGCCCCTAGTTTGAGGTCACGAATCTAGGTTCGACGCCCGCCGTGCCCCAATCTTGAAGTCACAGATTGTGACTTCAAGTTGGCGACCCGCGCTCGAGTTTGATGTCACAGATTGTGATTTCAACCCTTGGCGAGCTCCTCAGCGCTCAGTGGAAATCACCTGCTGCGTGACAGGGAAGGGGACAGTTGCCGTTTCCGCGGGACGGGTGCGGGGACTGGGGCGTGTGTGAGGAAAACGGTAACTGTCCCCGCCTGGCTGGGGTGACTGGCGCCGGGCTGGGCGGAGCGCTCAGGCAACGCAGCGGGCGAGCGCGGTAGTCACAGTCTGTGACCACCTCGGCGCGCGCCGGCGGCGCCGGTCTTGAGGCGCTCGTCGAGGGCGTCCGGAGCCAGGCCCCGACTTCCGGGGGGCGTTGACAGCTCACGCGAGCCGGCGGAGACTCGGCACTTCCATTACGGGGCCTCGAGAGGGAGATCGCCATGCGCCTCTTCACTGTGCTCTTCCTGCTGGCAGCAGGTTCGGCGGTGGGCCCGGCGACTTTCTCGACCCCGGCCCTCGCCCAGGACCTCTTTCTCGACGGCTTCGAGCCCGGCTGCCCCTCTTCCTGGTCCCTCGCCTCCGGCTGGAGCTGCGTGGACGGGGATGCTCCCGTGCCGGGGAACTCGTTGGTCGAAGAAGCCGGCGAAGGCGGGTGCCCGGCGGGGATGGTGCGGATCGCCGCCACCACCAACTTCTGCATCGATCGCTTCGAGGCTTCGCTCCTGAACGCCGAGCAGCAGCGGCCCCTGGTCGTCGTACTTGCGACCGGGGCCGGGGGACACCGTCATCGCGCTCTCGGTGCGCGGGGCGACGCCGCAGGGGTATATCGATCAGGTGACGGCGGGCGCGGCCTGCACCAACGCCGGCAAGCGCCTGTGCACCAACAGCGAGTGGCTGCGCGCCTGCCAGGGGCCTTCCGGCTTCACCTACCCCTGGGGGAACACCGCCGAGCCGGGGCGCTGCAACGACGCGCGCGCGGTGCACCCGCTGGTCGAGTACTACGGCACGACCGACCCCTGGATCTGGGAGCATGTCGATCAACCCTGTTTGAACCAGCTGCCGGCGGGGCTCGAGCGCACGGGGCTGCGAGCGGGCTGCGTGAGCGCCGAGGGACCGATGGAAATCATCGGGTGATGGGGGAATCTGCACGAGTGGACGTCCGACCCGGCGGGGACTTTTCGCGGCGGGTTCTATGTCGACACGGTGCTGAACGGGCCCGGGTGTCTCTATGTGACCACGGCGCACGCCGTGTCGCACTGGGAGTTTTCGACGGGCTTTCGCTGTTGCGCGGATCTGTAGGGGGCCGCTTCAGCCCTCAGCGGGCGCGCCGGCCTCGTTTCCCGCCTCGTGCGGCAGGCTGGGTGCTTGTCCGCCGTCGCCGCCTGCCGCCATAGGCGCTCTCGGGCTCGCGGAGGTCGCTGGCGGAATCCTCGGCAGGCCGATCCGCGAGGAGCACGAGCCAGAGGACGGGTTCGAGGGCCGGCACGGGGGAGCCTTTGAAGCCGGCAACGTCGCGCGTGACGATCGCCTCGCAGCCGGCAGCTTCGGCGGCGGCCGCGGTCACCGCGTCTTCGAAATCGGCGAGATCGAGGGCGAGCGCGCGGCGAATCACCGCTTCGTCGACCGTGGCGATCGCGAAGATCGCGCAGAGGTCGTCGATCGCCCGCCGCGCGCCTCCCTTGCCGAGCGCGCGCGCGGCGAGGTGGGCGAGCGTCGTCACCGCGTGCGCCGAGAGAAACCCCTCGACCCGGTTGGACTCGACCGCTGCCAGGCAGGCCGTCGAGGTCGCGGCGTGGGGCGCGCGCGCGAGCAGCACGTCGAGGACGACGTTGACGTCGACGAGCGCCCGCCTCAACGGTACTTCTCGTCGAGGTGCCGCCGATGGGTTTCGCGGTCCGCGGCCTGGCCGCGCAGGATGCCGGCGAGCCTCGCGGTGATGGGCGGGGTCGGAGGGGCCGGAGGGGTCGAAGGGAGCCCGGGAAGCCGTGGGTCTCCGGGTGGCGTCCGGCGGGCGATCGGGCGCGTGAGCGCCTCGAGGTAGCGCTCCACCAGCGCCGAGATCGAGGTCTCGCGGCGGCGGGCGAAACCCTTCGCCCGCTCGATGATCGCTTCGTCGACGCTCAGAGTGAGCTTGGACATGTACGTATCATAATACACAACTAGTACGTACTAATCCAAACCCGACACTCAAGCAACTGTCCCCACTTAGCTGGGCTACCTCTCCCCCGCTCGCGAATTCTGCGGCGACTCCCAGGAGAGGTGAGCCGGTTTGCGGCCTTTTGGCGCTTTGCTCTGGAGAGTGCACGTTGCACTCGAAGCCCGGGCGGAGAGAGCCATGCGACCAGCCAGAAGAGTACGAGCGGATAGTCGGGTCCTGGGTCGGACCCTGGGCCGGACCCTGGCGATGCTCGCCGGGGCCTTTCTGTGCGGGATCGCCGGGGCGCAGCCGGCGAGCCTGCATGTCGAGCAGCTCTCCCCCGAGGGCAACGCGAACACCGACGTCAAGCCCCTGGACGGGTACAGCTTGCAGTCGTCGGACGGCAAGTGGGTGGTCTTCTGGTCCGACGCTGACACCAACGGCGTTCCCGACCTCTACTCCGTGTCGCGCTTCGGCGGGACACCGGTGCGCCTGTCGGCGCTGCGCCCGCTGGGGAGCGCCGCGGTCGGCATCTTCTCCTTCGTCCTGACGCCGGACAACCGGCGGGTCATCTTCGAGCTCGACCAGGAGACCCTCGGGCGCGAGGAGCTCTGGAGCGTGCCGATCGAAGGGCCGGCGACGGCGGCGGTCAAGCTGAGTCCGTCGACGCCGCTCGGCGCGGAGGTTACCGTGGGAGCATCCCTGTCGGCCGACGGGCAGTTCGCCGAGTTCTGGTTCAATGCCCCCGCGGGGCTCTTTGAGATCTGGTCGGCGCCGACCGACGGCTCCAGCCCGGCGTTCAAGCTCCACCCGGATTTCCCGCCCGGGGCGAGCGGGATCCTGGAGGGACTTCCCGCCGGCAACCGCGTCGTCTTTCAAGCCGACCTCGCGACCGCCGGCCAGTACGAGCTCTGGAGCGTCCCTTTCGACGGCTCCGAGGCGCCGGTGC
Source organism: Thermoanaerobaculia bacterium (assembly GCA_963806165.1). Classification (GTDB taxonomy): domain Bacteria; phylum Acidobacteriota; class Thermoanaerobaculia; order Multivoradales; family JAGPDF01; genus JAGPDF01. The sequence continues at coordinate 942,706 of CAWDWZ010000009.1, read as the reverse complement.
GGCTAAACGGCTCGCTCGTCGCCGGAGGAAATGTCAACCAGTACGGCTTTTCTCAAGACCTGCAGCGGGTCTTCTACATCGCCGACCAAAGGGTGGTCGGCCAGTTCGAGCTCTACTCGGTGCCGGTCGCCGGTCCATTCTCGGCCGCAGTGCGCCTGAATCCGACCCTGCCGGCGTTCGGCGACGTCACGACCGTCAGCGACGTCGGCGACCCGACCCGCATCCTCTTCCTCGCCGACTCGAGCGTGGACGGACAAATCGAGCTCTGGAGCGTCCCCATCGACGGGCCCGCGACCTCGGCGGTCAAGCTCAACGGACCCATGGTGGTGGGGGGCAATGTTCTGGGCCCCTTCGGCTCGGTGAACGGGATCGTTTCCTACATCGCCGACGCGATCGTCAATGAACGGTACGAGATGTATCTCGTCCCGATCGCCGGTCCTTCGACCGCCGGCTTCCGCGTCAACGCCAATCCGCCGGCGGGGGGCGACGTCACCGGCGGCTCCATCGCCGACCTCGGCGCGGGGCCGTTCGTCCTGCTGCTCGGCGATCTCAGGGTGAACGACAAGTTCGAGCTCTTCGTCGCGCCGGCCGACGGCTCCGCGCCGCCGCAGCCGCTCTTCACCGCCATTCCCGACGGCCAGGGCTACGACTCGAGCTGCGGCGGCGGCCTCGCGATCGACCCGCCGGCGCTCCTCTTCTGCGCCGACGCGCTGGTCGCGGGGCGCGTCCGCCTCTTCCGCGCGCCGCTCGATCACTCGACGGAACCGCAGAACATCACCGGCGGCACGCTGTTCGCGTCCGACGTCACCGACGCCCAGGTCGACCCGACGGGGACCTGGGTGGCGTTCCGCGCCGACAAGGAGGTCGACGAGCAGTACAACCTCTACCGCACCCGCGCCGACGGCACCGGCAACGTGCAGCGGGTGCACGCGACACCGCTCCCCGCCGGCGCCGACATCGAAGGCGGCTTCGACTTCACCCCCGACGGCGCCGGCCTGGTCTACCGCGCCGACCACGACGTGGACGAGAAGTTCGAGCTCTGGATCTCCGACGGCGAGATCTTCCGCGCCGACTTCGAGTGGGGCGATACCTCGGAGTGGTCGAGCGTCACGCCGTAGGAAAAATGGGGACAGGCACCATTTTCCTCGGGCGGCCAAGCAGACGGCGTGCTTCCCGAAGCGGGAGGGGACACAAAGCGCGGGCGAACCAGCGAGCGAACCACGTACCACCTGGCCCGCGCATTGTGTCCCCGTAGTTGGGGCCGTTGTGTCCCCGTAGCTGGAGCGGCGCAGCAGACGGCGTGCTTCCCGAAGCGGGAGGGGACACAAAGCGCGGGCGAACCAGCGAGCGAACCACGTACCATCTGGCCCGCGCATTGTGTCCCCGTAGTTGGGGCCGTTGTGTCCCCGTAGCTGGAGCGGCGCAGCAGACGGCGTGCTTCCCGAAGCGGGAGGGGACACAAAGCGCGGGCGAACCGGCGAGCGAACCACGTGCCACTCTGGCCCGCGCATTGTGTCCCCGTAGTTGGGGCCGTTGTGTCCCCGTAGCTGGAGCGGCGCAGCAGACGGAGTGCTTCCCGAAGCGGGAGGGGACACAAAGCGCGGGCGAACCGGCGAGCGAACCACGTACCCTCTGGCCCGCGCATTGTGTCCCCGTATCTCATTCTTCTGTAACGTCGCAGCCACTTCGGGATAGATGAGGGTGCGGGGAACGATCCCCGCCGGAGCGGCCGGAGGGCGACGTGACGAGCCAGCGGATTCGGACGGTGCAGCGGACGCGGGGAGCCCGGCGGTGATCGACGTCGGCGAGCTCTATCGCGCCGAGGCGCGCGGCCTGCATCGTTTCGCCCTCTTTCTCTCGGGCGATCCGGCGCTCGCCGAGGACCTCGTCGCCGAGACCTTCATCCGGCTCTGGAACGCGCGCGACCGGGTCGATCTCGACGACCGTCAAGGGCTACCTCTTCACCATCGCGCGCAACCTCTTTCTGCAGCAGCGGCGCGCGCGGCGTTCCAAGCCTCCGGTCACCGCGCTCGACGAGGAGCTCGCCGCCCAGCTCCCCGATCAGGGGCCCGGCCCCGAGACGCAGGCGCTGGCGCGCGGCGAGCTGCGCCTCGCGCTCCGGCGCGCTGCAGGAGCTGCCGGAGATCGATCGCGCGGCGCTGCTGATGCGCGCCGACGACGGCCTTGCCTACGAGGAGATCGCCGCCGCGCTCGGCCTCTCGACCGCCGCGGCGCGCGTCAAAGTCCATCGCGCCCGCCTGAAGCTCGCGGCGGCGCTCGCCGCCGCGTCCCCCGACTCAACCCCAAAGGAGCCTCGAACATGAACCTGACCCGTGATGTGGCCCGAGATCTGCTGTCGGTCGTCGTCGCCGGCGAAGCGAGCGCCGACTCGCGCCGACTCGTCGAGGAGTACCTCGCGCACGACCCCGCGCTCGCCCGCGAGGCGGAGTCGCTGCGCGCGGCGCTCGCGCTGCCGGCGACCCCGGCGCCTCAGCCTTCCGCCGAAAAGCGCACCCTCGACACGACGCGCCAGCTCCTCAAGCAGCGCAGCGCGACCTTCGCGGTGGCGCTGCTCTTCACCCTGCTGCCGCTCGCCTTCACCTTCGAAGGGTCGAAGATCACTTTCCTCATGATCCGCGACGCGCCGGTGATCGGCATCGCCTGGTGGGCGACCGCCGCCGTGATGTGGCTCTGGCACCTCGCCCTGCGCCGCCGCGTGCGCGTCTCGGGGCTCTTAAGGCGTGCCGCAAGCCGCCCACACCAGGCTCTGGCCGGCGGGCGGGATCGGCGGAGCGGTCCCGCCCGTGCCGTCGCAGCCGTACAGGCTGTAGTGGGTGGGGGCGAAATCGAGCTGCACGCCCACCGAGAGGTTGTGCGGGGGATCCGGGGCAAAGGTGTTGATCAGGCCGTAGATCATCTCGAAGCCCACCTGGCCCTCGAAGAGACGGACTTCGTAGTTGAGCGGCACGCCGGGGGTCCCACTGCCGGCGTATACGGTCCGGTACTCGATGTTGAAAATGCGATGCGGTGCGGTGCCGCTCGTCGAAGTGAAGATCCCGCAGCCGGGACAGGTTGTGAAGAGGCGGCAGTCGATCGTGCACTGGTCGGTCCAATAGGGAGCGATGAGGTAACTCGGGCCCGGGACCGGAAGGCAGGCGTTCACGCCGCTGTTGTTGATGCTGCCGAAGGTGAGGTGGCCGTTCGAGCCGACGTCAACGTTGTCGAACACCGCATCGTAGAGCTGATAGGGGAAGGGCAGGGTGACGAAGGTGCTGCCCTCGTCCGTGTGGTTGCCGGTGTCGGTGACGCCGGGAACGATGGAGGCGCCCGGATTCGTGACGAAGTAATAGACATCGGCCGTGTTGTTCCAGAAGCAGAGCGCGCCCAATTCGAAGCCGTTGTTGAAGATGAGCGCGCTCCACTTCTCGGTCACGTTGGTGGCCGCGCTCGGAGCGTAGCCGCCCACCGCGAAGACCTCGCCGGTGCCCGGATTGACACCGGCGGCGAAGTTGCGCCTTGCGGTGAGCATCGGCGGCCCGAGGGACCAGCTGTTCAGCGCGGGATCGTAGACATCGACCTCGGTCGCCGGATTGGGGGCGTTTCGCCCCCCTCCCAACACCCAGATCTTGCCGTCGCGCTTCGTCACGGCGCGGGTCTCGCCGACGGGGCGCGGCACCGCGGCGATGGCGGCGATCGTATCGAGGGTGGGGTCGTACCGGTAGGCGTGGGTCGTGTCGCTGGGACCGCCGCTGACATAGTCCGAGCCACCCAGGAGATAGATGGAGCTGCCCGAGGTCGCGGTGGGAATGAAGCCGAGCGCCGTCGGCAGGGTCGCGGTCATCTGATGCCAACGGGTGCCGGCGGGGAGCGCCGGATCGAACCGCCAGATCGTGTTCACCATGCCGACATTGAGGGTGAAACCGCCGAAGACGTAGAGCTTGTTGGCGTAGACCGCGGCGCCGCCGGGCAGCGTGGCGCCGCCGACGTTGCCCGGCCAGGGATCGCTGGCCAACGCGGTCCCGGCGTCGAGGATGGGGTCGAACACGAGCACGGCGGAACTGGTGGTGGTGGCGCCGATCTCGGAGCCCCCGACGAGGACGATGTAGTCCGTCCCGGAGACGTTCAGCACCCCGCCCACCATGTTGCTGACCTGGTTGTCGGGGAACGCCGTGAACTTCGCCGCCCAGGTCTGGCCGAGCGGGAAGTACTCCCGCGGGTGGAGAATCTCGCTGCCGAGGGCGTCCGACTGGCGGCCTCCCAGCACATAGAACTTGCCGTTGGCCGGGAAGAAGACGCCCCAGGAGCGCACGACGCCGGCGAGCGGGAAGGCGGTCTCGTTGGTCCAGGTCACGGCATCGGGGAGCTCGGACGCGGCCTGGAGAACGGCCGGGCCGGGAGGGTCGTCGGCAGCGGCGGGCGCGCTCTGGACGAAAAGGAAAAGGCCGGAGAGGAGCCCGGCGATTGTCAGGTCGGGGATCCAGCGGAAAGGGCGAGTGGCGGGGGTTCTCATCGGGCGGCCCTTGTCTTCTCGGAGGTGTCGGGCGGCACAGCGGCAGCCGACCGTCCCGGTTGCTCCCTCGAAGTCCGAGAATCCTGGAAGGAGCACCGGCTCGAGAAGGGTCGCGCGACGACCCCGCGGCCTCTTTCAAAGCCGGAGGCGGTCTGAAATTTCTATATCACTTACGGTGATCGACAGTGCTGCCCGATTGGATGGGAACCGAGATAGGGGACACGAAGCCGCTTTGCGGCATCGTGTCCCCGTACGGCCTGCCGATCAGGGCACGCCGCAGGCCCGGTAGATCAGACTGTCGCCGGGGGGTGGGACCGGCGGCGCCGATCCGCCGGTCGAGTCACAGCCGAAGAGCGTGGAATTCCCGGCGCCGTTGTCGAGCTGCACGCCGGTCGAGAGGCTGCGGGCGCTGGGCGGGGTGAAGGTATTCACGACGTCGTAGACCACCTCGTAGCGCAGCTCGCCCTCGAAGAGCCGGACTTCGTAGTTGAGCGGTATACCGTCGCCGCCGCTGTTGTAGTAACGGGTCCGGTACTCGACATTGAAGATGCGGTGCGGCGCGGTTCCGCTCGTCGAACTGAAGATGCCGCAACCGGTGCAGGTTGCGTTGAGGCAGGCGGCGGTGCACTGGTCGGTCCAGTAGGGTCCGATGGCGTAGGTGGCGGTGGCAAGCGGGATGCAACCGGGATTGAACGCGTTGTTCACCGTGCCGAAGGTGAGGTGGCCGTTCGATCCCACATTGACGTTGCTGAAGACCGAGTCGTAGAGCTGATAGGAGAACGGCAGCGCGACCAAGGTGCTGCCGTCGTCGGTGTGGTTGCCGGTGTCGGAGGAGCCGAGCACCATGATCGCGTTCCGGTTCAAGCTGGGGAAGTACTGCTGGGTGGCGTTGCTCCAGTCGCAGATCGCACCCGATTCGAAGTCGTTGTTGAAGATGAGCGCGCTGTACTTCTCGTTCACGGTGCTCGCCGTGGTGGGGGCGTAGCCCCCGACGGCCAGGATCTCGCGCGTCGCGGGGTCGATGTCGGCGGCGAAGTTGCGCCGCGCGGTGATCATCGGCGGCCCGACGGACCAGCTGTTCGAGGCGGGATCGTAGATGTCGACCTCGGTCGAGGGATTGGGCGTCGTGCGCCCGCCTCCCAGGACCCAGATCCTGCCGTCGAACTGCGTCACGGCGCGGGTCTCGGCGGTGGCGCGCGGAATCGCCGCGACGCCGGTGCTGATGGTGTCGGTGTTCGGGTCGTAGCGCCAGGAGTCGGTCGAGTCCTGGAGGGTGGAGCCGTCCCAGAGGGAGCCGCCGAAGCCGTAGATGTAGTTGCCCGAAGTCGCGGTCGGAATGTAGCCCCGCGGCGCCGGCAGGGTCGCGGTCATCTGCTGCCACCGCGAACCGGGGGCGGCCAACGGGTCGAGCCGCCAGATCGTGCTCACCATGCCGACATTGATGTTGAAGCCGCCGAAGACATAGAGCTTGTCGTTGTAGACCGCGGCGGCGCCGGGCAGGACGGTGCCGCCGACGTTGCCCGGCCAGGGATCGGCGAGGAGCGTCGTCATGGCGTCGAGAAACGGTTCGTAGGTGCGCGTTTCCGAACTGGCGGTGGTCGCGCCGGCGGCGGATCCTCCCACCAGGACGATGTAGTCCGTCGCGCCGACGTTCACCACTCCGCCCACCATGTTGTCGACCTGGTTGTCGGCGAAAGTCGCGCTTCTCACCGCCCAGACCTGGCCGAGCGGGAAGTACTCGAGCGGGCTCAGGATGTCGCTGCCGGCGATGTCCGACTCCCGCCCTCCCAGCGCATAGAACTTGCCGTTGAGAGGATAGTAGACGCCCCAGGAGCGCACCAGGCCGGTGAGCGGGAAGGCCGTCTGGCTCGTCCAGGTTCCGGCGGCGGGGATCTGCGGCGCAGGTTGGACTGCTCCGGCGAGATCTCCCGCGCCGGTGTCGTCGGCCGCCGAAGCGGGGGCGCTCCAGGCGATCCACGCCAGGCCCAGAAACAGCGCGGCGATCGTCGAGGTCGTGATCCAGATAGCGGGGCGGGCGGCGGTCGATCTCATCGGGCGACCCCGTGAACATGGTCGAGTTCGGAAAACTTGATTTTACACCAGCCGACTCGGCAGAGATGCCCGACAGGACAGGCTCCACAAGAGGTGACCTACCCCTGCGGCGCAACTTCTGCGGGCGTCCGGCGTAAGCTCCAACCAGAGGGAAACAACTCGTGCACAAGTCGACCGCAGCTCCGTTCGTGGTTCTCGCCGCGCTTTTCATGGTCGCGCTTCCGGTGACGGCCCAGGCTCCCCCGTCGGCCGCGCCCGCGGCCGCGGCGTTGGCGGCCGCGGCGCCGGCGGCCGCAGCCCCGGCCGCCGCCTCTTTCGATGCCGATGCCGCGACCGCCGCCTACCTGGCGCAGCTTTCGCCGGCGGCGCGGGCCAAGTCGGATGCCTACTTCGAAGGCGGGTATTGGCTCATCCTGTGGGACTTTCTCGCCGGGCTCGTCGTCGCCTGGATCTTTCTCGGCACGCGCTTCTCGGCGCGCATTCGCGACTGGGCGGAGAGGAGGACGCGGTTGCGCTGGCTCCAGACCGCGATCTACGCGCTGGTCTATACCGCCGTCTCGACGGTGATCCTGCTGCCGTGGAGCGCCTACGAGGGTTACTTCCGCGAGCACCAGTACGACATGTCGAACCAGACCTTGCCCGCCTGGCTGGGCGATCAGGCGAAGGGGCTGGCGATCGGCCTCGTGCTGGGCACCTTCGCGATCACGGCGATCTACGCCGTGCTGCGCAAGGCGCCGCGCAACTGGTGGCTCTGGGGGTCGCTGGTCACGATCGCCATCGCCATGTTCGCGGTCGCCATCACGCCGGTCTACCTCGAGCCGGTGTTCAACGACTTCAAGTCGCTCGCCGAGAGCCCGGTGAAGGCCTCGATTCTCTCGATGGCACGGGCCAACGGCATCCCGGCGACCGACGTCTACGAATTCGACGCCTCGAAGCAGACCAAGCGCATGAGCGCGCACGTCTCCGGTCTCTTCGGCACCACCCGCATCAGCATGAACGACAACCTGATGAACCGCGGCTCAGCGGAGGAGATCCAGGCGGTGCTCGGCCACGAGATGGGCCACTACGTCCTGAACCATGTCTACAAGGGACTGATGGGCATCGGCCTGATCATCGTCGGCGGTTTCGCTTTCCTGCGCTGGTCGTTCGACCGGGCGCGGGCGCGTTTCGGTGCCGGTTGGGGGATCCGCGGGATCGGCGACATCGCGGGCCTGCCGCTCCTGCTCTTCCTCTTCTCGCTCTACTCGCTGGCGCTCACGCCGGTGGGCAACAACCTCACCCGCACCATGGAGGCGGAGGCCGACAACTACGGCTTGAACGCCTCCCGCCAGCCGGACGGCTTCGCCCAGGCCGCCATGCACCTCTCCGAGTACCGCAAGATGACCCCCGGGCCGATCGAGGAGTTCCTCTTCTACGACCATCCCAGCGGCTGGCATCGGATCCACCGCTCGATGGTGTGGAAGGCGGAGCATGTCGGCGACGCCGACATCGCGGCCTACGACGCGGCGCACTAGAAGAAAGGGAGGAAAATGGGGACTGTCCCCATCTTCCTCCCACGCTTCCCGATGGAGCTCTCTCTACCCGGCTAGGGGACGACGACCGACCAGTTGGTCGTGCCGCCGCTCTCGAAGTCGTCGTGGAAGATGACCGCGCTGTACTGCTCGTTCACGGTGCTCGCGACGCTCGGATTGTAGCCGCCGACGGCCTCGATCTCGCCGAACGCATTGACGTCGGCCGGGAAGTTGCGCCGCGCGGTGATGATCGGCGGCCCGACGGACCAGGTGTTCGAGACCGGATCGTAGATGTCCACTTCGTTGCTCGGATTGGGAGTCACTCGCCCGCCGCCGAGCACCCAGATCTTGCCGTCGAGCTGGCGCACGGCGCGGGTCTCGGCGGTGGCCCGCGGAATCGCCGCGATCGCGCTGATCACGTCGAGAGTCGGGTCGTAGCGCCAGGAGGTGGCGGTGTCCTGCAGGGTCGTGCCGTCCCAGAGGGAGCCGCCGGCGCCATAGATGTAGCTGCCCGAGGTCGCTGCGGGAACATAGCCCAGCTGCCCGGGCAGAACCGCGGTCTTCTGGGTCCAGCGGCTGCCCGCGGCGGCGTCCGGGTCGAACTCCCAGATGGTGTCCACCATGCCGACGTTGATCGTGAATCCACCGAACACATACAGCTTGTTGTCGAAGACCGCGGCGCCGCCGGGCAGGGTGGTGCCGCCGAGAGCGCCCGGCCAGGGATCGCCGCCGAGGGTGACCATGGAGTCGGCGACCGGGTCGTACTGCCGCACTTCCGCGGTAGCGGTGGTCGCACCGGCGGCGGAACCTCCCACCACGACGATGTAGTCCGTCCCGCCGAAGTCCAGCACTCCGCCCGCCATGTTGTTGACCTGGAGGTCGCCGAACGCCGCGGCGCTCGTCGTCCAGGAGTTGCTCACCGTGGAGTAGAAGCGCGGGTTCTGGATGTCGCTGCCGGCGGCGTCCGATTCGCGGCCGCCCATCACGTAGAAGTTGCCGTTGTCGGGGAAGAAGGAGGCCCAGGAGCGGACGACACCGGTGAGCGGAAAGGCGGCCTTGCTGGTCCACGACCCGGCATCGGGGACCGCGGGAGCGGCCTGGAGAGCGGCCGCGTCCGGGTCGTCGTTCGATTTGGCTGGGGCCCTCTCGGCGATCAACGCCAGGCCCAGAATCAGCCCGGCGATCGTCAGTGTCGTTGTCCAAGCGGCGGGGCGGGCGGCAGTGGATTTCATCGGGCGACCCTTTTCTTCTCGGACCTTGAGCTGAGAAGCGGCGCCGAGCCGTCTCTCGTGCTCGCCGGACGTCCGAGAATCCCCGAGCGAGCACCGACTTTTCGAGAGACCGCGAGACGCGTCTCGCGATCCTCTTCCCATCCGCAATCGAATCGCGACGGATATATCACACAGAGCCGTGGGGACTCTAGCCAACTGTTTCGTCCTTCAGGGCAGGGCGGCGGACCAGCGGCCGGTGTTGCCGGTCTGGAAGCCGTCGGAGAAGAGGCCCGGCGTCGCTTCGTCGGCTCCCAGATCCCAGATTCCGAAGAAATTGAACGCCGTCGGCTCGTCGAAGCCGTAGGCCTGGGCATCCATATCGACCGGAAAACCGGCCGGCGCCGAGCAGAAGTCGATCGCCGGCGAGCCGAGGCGGAGATGAAAGTCGCCCGCGGGACGATTGACGAAATGCAGCGTCGGGTTGGCGGAGCCCGAAAAGCGGGTGAGAACGGCCGAGGGCGGGATGGAGGCGACCTCGGGGAGGATCACGCAGTCGAAGGCGAGCGCGTAGTTCGCCGGCACGAAGTCGGGGGCGAGAATCTCTCCCGCCGCTTCCGCGACCAGCGTGTTGTCCATCTGCAGCGTCTGCGGCGGCGGGTAGCAGCCGCCGCAGGCCAGCCAGACGAGGTACTGCCCGGCGACGAGATTGTCGACGAAGGTGGTGCGCGTGACATGCAGGCTGTTGCCGTTGAATTGCAGGACTCTGGCGCCGGCGCCGCCGCTCAGGATGTTGCGCGCGAAGAGCACGCCGTCGAGGGTGATCGCCGAATCGGTCTGGAGGAGCAAGAGCGCAGCGCTCGCCGTGTTGTCCTCGACGACCGTGTGGCTCAGCGAGAGGTCGCCGATCACGATGCCACCGTGGTTGCCGGCGACGAGCGAGCAGTTCACCGCGTCGTGACAATCGCCGCCGAGTGTGCGGTCCATGAAGATCCGGCCGCCGTCGCGCGCCACGAACGCCGGCCCGTTCGGATGGTTGGTCACCCACGAGTTGTGGAGCGCGGCGGTCACATTCGGGCCCCAGACGTAAAGGGCGCTGCCGCCGGCCGTGGCGCTGTTGGCATCGAGAGTGGCGGGCGCCACGGAATCGCCCCAGAGCTCGACCTGAGCGCCGGTGTCGGCGTAGACCCCGCCGCCGATGCCGGGGGTCGTATTGCTGCGGATGCCGCGCTGGGGCCCGCCGGTGTACGAGATCAGATCGCAGCCGCGCACCGCGATGCCGCCGCCGTAGGAGACCGCCGAGTTCGATTCGACGCGGCCGTCGAGGAGCGTCACGCCGGCGGTCGCCGGGACGGTCTCCTGACAGTAGATCCCCCCACCGCCGACCACCGCGTCGTTGTCGTGGATGTTCGAGTTCTGATCGATGGCGAGACGGGCGCCGCCGTCGCCGACCATCGCGATGCCGCCGCCGACCCCGCCACCGCCCGAGTCGGCATGGTTGCCGTAGACCCAGGTGTTGTAGAGCGCGACCACGAAGCTGTCGGAAATGTAGAGACCGCCGCCGTTGAGAGCGGTACCGCCCGTGACGTCGAGGTTCACGAGCTCGACCAGCAGCGCGTTCGTGGCGCCGTAGATCATGAAGACGCGACCGGTGCCGGGCCCCGAGATCACGCTGATTCCGGTCGCGCTCGCAGCGCTACAGGTCGCAAAGCCGCCGACGATCGAGACCGACTGCGAGTGAATGCTGAAATTGCCGACCTGGTTCGCGGTCAGGCGGATCTCGTCGTGGCCGGGTCCGTTGGCGGAGGCGAGGAGCAGCGCGATGGCGAGGGTCGATGCGCTGCACGCACCGTCCGCCCCGACGGTGAAGACGACCGCCCGGGCGGGCGATGCAGTGAGGCCTGCGAGCCCGGTCAGGCCGAGCGCGCCGAGCCAGGCGACGGCGAGGAGTCGCGGCCGCCGGCCGCATCCCTGCGCGACTGGCGATGACTCCGAAGCCCGGGACGAACCCGGCTGCGGCGCCCTTGAGCTGCCCATGGCCTACCCCCGTGGGGTGATGCCGCGCAACCTACCACGGGAGCGGCGGCAGGGGGTTGCCGTCACTCGGGATCCGGAAGGGTGGGGAGGGTGGGGACACATTGCAGGGACACGATGGAGGGACACCATCGTATTGTGTCCCGGCAACGTGTCCCTCATCGTGTCCCTCCATCGTGTCCCTCCATCGTGTCCCTCGGGAGGTGCCTAGAGCAGAGGGCCCTCCACCTCAGTTGTGGTCGCGCCAGCTCGGGTGGCTACCGTTCGACTGTCTGGAGTCGTGCCGCGAGTCCGACTTGGAATCGTGTTGCTGCTTGCGATCGGGCCGGACCTCGCGCGGGTTCGATCGCTTGGGCTGGTTCCGATCGATGCGATCGCTGCGCTCGCTCCGATTGCCCCGATCGCTCCGGAGCTCCGGGCGCCGGTGGTCCTGTCCCTGCGGCTGGCGCCATTCACTCGGACGCCGGTTGTCCTGCCGCTGCGGCTGCCGCCACTCCCTTGGACGCCGGTCGTCGTAGCGCTGCTGCCCGCCCCACTCACCAGGACGCCGGCTGTCGTAGCGCTGAGACCGATCCCACGATCGCGAATCGTGCCGACCGTCGTCCTGCCAACTTCTCCGCCCCTGCCGGGAGCGATCCTGCGGATAGCGCCGAGAGTCATAGTGTCGCGAGTCGAAGCCGCGGGAATAGCCCGGAGTCGAGCGGCCATCGCCATACGGCTGGAAGCCGCCGTCGCCGTAGGGGTAATAGCCGTGACGCTCGTAGCTCCAGCGCGCCTGCGACTCATCTCCCCAACCGAACCAGAACTGCGGGCGATAGTCATAGCTCCCGTAGAGATGATCGTTGCAGTAGGTATAAGGACGATACGAGAAGCTGCCATCGATCCAGACCGGGAAGTTGTAGATCAGGTGATTGTGGTGATGCGGGCCGTAGTACTCGCTGCCGCCGAGGAAGACCTCGAGATCGCGCACGTTCTCGCGCAGGATCTGCTCCGGGATCCGGCCGATCGTCCGCAGAACGTCGTGCACGTGCTCCAGCACCTCGCGGTGGATCTCGTGCGGGAGCGGCAAGGGAAAGTCGGCCCGCGCGGCGCGGGCGGAGAGGAGTGCATACGCCGCGAGAACGACGGCGCCGGCGGCGCCAGCTGGGGTCATTCGGCGCTGGCGGCGGGTGCAAGTGGCGGGAGCTAGGTTCATGGTCGGTCCTCCTCTCGCCAGATAGAGCGAGTCGCGTGCCAGGCGATCGACGCGACCTAACTCCCTGCGGAATCGTGCCTTGGCTCCGGTCCTGGCGTCGACTTGATGGAAGATCGTCCTCTGTGGTGGACAGAGTTTTCGCCAGGTGCGGCGATGGAGGATGGGGACTGTTCCGGTCCCCTTTCGAGGAGTAGGATCCGGCCAGATCTCGCACGCGTTTCATCGGCTACCCATCAGAGCAGAGGCTTTGACGGAAGCGGAGTTGTTCCGGCGATCGGTCGCCGGAACTCATTCGATGGAGGGAATTCGGTATGTGGATGCGCAGGACGATCGTCGTTGCTGGAGCTGCCGTCATGACGCTGCTCGCGCTGGCGGGCATCTCCGTCCAGGCCGCGCATGCTGCAGGCGCCGCCGCGGACACACCCAAGCCGGCCGCCGCAAAGCCCGCCACGCCGGCGGCTGCCAAGGCCCCCGCCGCCGCCAAATCGCCCGCGGCTGCCGCAGCGCCGGCGGCAGCTGTCATGCCCGGAAATCTCGCCGACTTCTGGATGATGTGGCCGAAGGCGGGCAAGGAGCTGGAGTTCGAAACCGCGGTGAAGGCCCACCTCGCCTGGCGCAAGCAGGCGGGCGAGGGTTGGAGCTGGGAAACTTACCAGCCGGTGGTCGGCACCGACATCACTTACTACGCCTTCCGCTCCGGACTCCATCACTGGGCCGACTTCGATGCCCACCAGGCCTGGGAGATGTCGAGCACCGCGACCGTGGCGTTCAACCGCGACATCGCGCCACTCGTCGGACGCTACGAGCACTACATTTCGGAGGAGGACTACGCCAATTCGCACTGGGTCGAGAGCCCCGACTATCGTTACTTCATGGTGGAGGATCACAAGCTCAAGGCCGGGATGAGCGGTGACGTCTCCGAGGCGGTGGCGACGATCCACAAAGGTCTCGAGGCCGGAGGATGGACCGGCAGCTACGCCATCTCGCGCGGCATCGGCGGCATGGGCGGCCTTACGACCGTCTTCCCGTACAAGAACTACGCCGGCATGGAGGATCCGAAACCGGGCTTCATGGAGGTCCTGATCAAGGGCCTGGGCTCCGCCGACGCCGCGAAAGCGGCGGTCCAGAAGTTCCACGGCGGCGTGGAGGAGGTGAACACCACGCTCTACCTCTTCCGCCCGGAGCTCTCGACGTCGAAGTAAGCCGAGAGACGGGGACAGTCCCCGGGGCTCGATTTCCTGCTCGAAGAGATGGCCGCCGGGGAATGTGGAGACAGTCCCCATCTTCCCCGGGCCTGCATCTCGGTGCCCCGCTTCCCCTCCGGTGAGGTGGGGCGGGAGGGAGGGTTCCGGGACATGATCCGCGCATGCGAGCTCCTTCCCTCCTTGCCGCAGCGCTCCTCGTCGCAGCCGGCTTTTCGGCCGGCGCGGTGCCGCCCGCCGGGGCCGAGATCTTCGTCGGTTCGGGCAACGCGATTCTGGTCTTCGCCAACGACGCCAACGGGGATTCCGTACCGCTGCGCCAGATCTCCGGCCTGCTGACCCAACTGCCGTCGGTCTTCACCCTGATGCTCGACCGCGTGCACCGCGAGCTCTACGTCTCCGGCTGCGGCGACTCGATTCTGGTCTTCTCCATGGACGACGCCGACGACGTGGCGCCGCGGCGACTGATCACCGGCGCCTCCACCGGTCTCGTGGCCGCCTGCAGCACGGTGCTCGATCTGGTCCACGACGAGCTCTACGTCGTCGACTCGGCCGGCGCGGTGCGTGTCTTCCCGCGCCTCGCGGACGGCGATCAAGCGCCGCCGCGGACGATCGCCGGCGCGGCGACCGGTCTCGCTTCGCCGGTCATGGGTTACCTCGATCTCGTCCACGACGAGCTCTACGTGACCAACGCGAGCGGCAGCGCCGGCGTCCCGCGCGTCCGGGTCTTCGCCCGCCTGGCGAGCGACAACGCGGCGCCGGTCCGCTCGCTCGGACTGACGGGCAGCGGCATCGGCAACCCGCGGAGCCTCCTGGTCGACCTCGAGCACGACCAGCTGATCGTCGACGAGCTGATCCTCAATGCGGTGCGCTTCTACTCGCGAACCGCGAGCGGCTCCGACTCCTGGGTGCGCGAGATCCGCGGCGCGGCGACGCAGCTCGCCCAGCCCCAGCAGATGGTCCTGACCGAGGACGACGAGCTCCTGATCGGCAACGAAGGCGGTCTCGACGCGAACTTCATCGGCCAGGCGCGGACGGCGGTGGACAACGCCGCGCCGACGCGCTACGTGACCGCCATCGCGGACAACCTGAGCTCCCCCACCGGCATCGCGAGCGACCGGGCGAAGAACTGCTCGGAGGCGAACTCGGTCGACGGCTGCATCTTCCGCGACAACTTCGAGTCCAGCACCGTCTGCTACTGGACCTCCGCCGTCGGCTCCCCCGCCTGCCCCTGAGGGGACAGGTTGGAGGGACACGTTGCAGGTTGGAGGGACACGTTGGAGGGACACGTTGGAGGGACACACGTCGTTCCCAGTTCCCCCGCGACGGGTCCTGTCTGGTCCGTATCCCATGGGGTCCTCGCGCTGAGGAAGCGCGCTCCGGGCCCGATCTACTAGACACCAGCCCTCGGCCCAGCCACCCGTCGCTACCGAATGTGGAGCTGGAACTCAGTTAACGGTAGGCCGGCGCACTCGCGATCTCCCGCCAGTCCGCCGCGACGGGTCCCCTTGCGCACTCGGATAACGTAGTTCCTCTGTAGGGAAGCACTCGCGAGGAGGAGCCATGAGTCCACTCTCTGTCTGGCGCCGGCGGCTCGCCGGAATCTCCGTTGTCGTCTCCGCCGGATGGGCCCTCGCCGCGCCGGCGGCCCTCCCGGCGGCGGAGGCGCTCGCCTGGCGCAGTGACGGTCCGTTTGTCGGCACGATCGTCGACGTCGCCTTCGATCCCCGTTCACCGAGTGTCGCTTATGCCGCGGCGGCGAGCGGCGGCGTCTTTCGCAGCACCGACGGCGGCCAGAGCTGGGCGCACGCCGGAAGTCCCAGGACCGGCAGCAGTATCGAGTGGATCGAGGTCGATCCCGGCACGCCCGGAACGCTCTGGGTCGGGGTCCACAACCCGGGGAATCCCGCGCTCTGGCGCTCGCGCGATCACGGCGCCACCTGGCAGGTCGCGACCGACAACTACCGCGGCGAGACGTCGTCGCTCCATCCGGTCGGATACCGGATCGCCTTCGCGCCTTCGCGCCCGGGCGACATCTGGGTGCCGTCGACGAACCTGCACTACCGCAGCCGCGACGGCGGCAAGAGCTGGAGCGACTTCCGCGTCGCCAACCAGGACGTCTACGCGATGGCGGTCGATCCGCAGAACCCCGATATCGTGTACGCCGGCGGGCACGGAGGCGAGAAGGCGCACCTCGCGCGCAGCGACGACGGCGGCAGGAGCTGGAAGCCGGTCGGGCAGGGACTCGAGCCCGCGGTCCACATCGTCGCCGTGGATCCCGCGAATCCGGCGACGGTCTACGTGGTCGGCGGCTTCAACAATCTCTGGAAGAGCAGCGATCGCGGCGCGAGGTTCGAGGCGCTGGCGGTGCCGGCCTCGGGCACCGACGAGATCTTCAACCTGCGGTTCGAGCCCGGCCGTTCACAGCGCATCTGGATCGCGTCGGAGAAAGGGCTCTTCCGCAGCTCGGACGGCGGCGGGAGCTGGGAGCCGGCGGACCGTGACAGCGGGCGCTACATCCTGCACAGCGTCGCCTTCGATCCCGCCGATCCGCGCAAGATCCTGGCGGCGAGCGCGGGTGGCGGCGTCTATCGCAGCTCGAACGGCGGCGCGAGCTGGGAGCCTTCGAACCCCGGACTCTCCGCGGCCTGGGTGGAACAGCTCTACGCTGGCGCCGGTTCCCGCACGCTCTTCGCTCAGACCGCGACCGGCCTCTTTCGGCGCGAGGCCACCGGCAGCTGGACGGAGCTCAGCGAGCCGTTCGCGGACGAAGGCGACGAAGCCGAGCTCGACGGCCTGCTCTTCGATCCGCAGTCGGCGGAGACCGTCTGGGCCTTCGCGCGCTCGAGCGCCTGGCGCTCGAGCGACGGCGGACGCAGCTTCCGCGCGCTCGAGAAGAAGGAGCCGTCGATGCGCGACCTGCTGAAGGGCAACCTGGCCTCGGCGCAGTTCCGCAGCCTGGCCATCGATCCTGGAAACCCGAAGATCCTCTACGCCGGATCGTGGTCGAACGACGAACCGGGCCATGCGGTCTGGAAATCGGTGGACGGCGGCAAGAATTTCAAACCAGCGGGCCAGGGTCTGCCGGGCGACGACGTGAAGCTGCTCTCCGCCGCGGCTCCGGGCGTCGTCTTCGCGGTGGCCGGAAAGGCGCTCTTCCGCACCGACGATGGCGGCGCGAAGTGGGTTCCCGCCGGCCACGGCCTGCCCGCCGCCGACGACGGACTGCGCGCGGTGGTGATCGCCGGCGGCGAGGCGAGCTCGCCGCGATCGCCGGTGCGGCTCCTCGTCGCTGCGGACAAGGGCCTCTTCGTCTCGACCGACAGCGGGGCGAGCTTCGCGAAGGTCGCCTCCGCGCTCGCCGAAGAGGATGTCCAGGCGCTCGCGGTCGCGCCCGACGGCAGAGTTTTCGCCGGCAGCTTCCGCGGTGTCTTCGCGAGCCGGGACGGCGGCGCGACCTGGGCTGCGCTGCCCAACGGTCAGGGCGAGCTGGATGTCCGCGCGCTCGCCGTGGGCGGCGCACCCGGCGAGCTGCGCCTCTGGGCCGGCACCGCCGGCGGCAGCGTCGTGTCGATCCCTCTGCCCTGACCGGAGCCGACGCGGCGGACTCGCCGTCAAAATCGGGGACAGGTTGCAGGGACACAATAGAGGGACACAATAAAGGGACACCTTGAGCATGGTGTCCCCGCAAGGTGTCCCTCCAACGTGTCCCGCCCCTCCAATCCCCGCTGTCCCCGGAGCCCCCCGGAGCTGGCCGGGCTACCCGGTGAGGTGGCGAGGCGATCCCACCCCATTGACGGTTGGCCGGACCACCGAATGCCGACAGAGTTGCCCTCGCGTCTGGTGAAAGGAGGTTCGGCATGCTCGGGATTCCCCGCGACGGCGAGCACCTTGTTCGATTGGTGTTGCTGTTCGCTGCAGGAGTGTTTGTTCTCCTGATCGTGCGCGCGCTCCTGGTTCCAGCGGGCTTCGGAGAGCTATGGTCATTTCCGCGCCGGAGCCATCGATGACGCCCAAAAGCGCCATCCCGCCTATGCCGGTCGCGCCGCCTGCGCCGAATGCCATGGCGAAGTCTCCGTCGCCCTCGCCAAGGGGAGCCACGCCAAGGTCGGCTGCGAGGCCTGTCACGGCGCGCTGGCCGTCCACGTCGGCGACCCGGACAAGACCAAACCCGCGGCGATCGAGGTCGTCCAGCTCTGTTCCCGCTGCCACGCCAAGAACCAGGCGCGGCCGAAGAGCCAGCCCCAGGTCGACCCTGGACCGCACTCCGAGGGCAACGTATGCACCGAATGCCACGACGCCCATGCGCCGGCCGCCTGAGGAGGAGCCCATGACCGTCGACCGACGCCAGTTCCTCGCCCAGACGACCAAGTTCCTGCTGCTCACCGGAATCGCCTCCGAGGCGTGGGCCTTCGTCGAGGCCGGACGACCCCAGGACGCCCCCGGCTACGACCTCACCCGCCACTGGTGGGCGATGTTCATCGACATCGAGAAGTGCATCGGCTGCGGGCGCTGCGTCGACGCCTGCAAGATCGAGAACGACGTCCCGGCCGAAGCCCACTTCTCGCGCACCTGGGTCGAGCGCTACCACATACCGGCGGGCGACGTGACCAACCCCGAGGCCGAGTCCCACCCGCGCGTCGACTCACCCGAAGGCGGCCGCTACGGCTTCCCGGAGATCTACCCCGAAGGCTCGAGCGGCAAGAGCTTCTTCGTGCCCAAGATGTGCAATCACTGCGCGCATTCGCCCTGCGTGCAGGTCTGCCCGGTCGGCGCCACCTTCGAGAGCCCGGACGGCGTCGTGCTGGTCGACAAGTCCTACTGCATCGGCTGCCGCTACTGCGTGCAGGCCTGTCCCTACGGCTGTCGCTTCATCGATCCGCGCACCAACACGGTCGACAAGTGCACGCTGTGCTACCACCGGATCACCAAGGGCTTGACGACCGCCTGTTGCGAGGTCTGCCCGACGGCAGCGCGCCAGCTGGGCGACCTCAAGAACCCACAGGATCCGATCCACGAGCTGCTGCGGACCCATACCGTGCAAGTCCTGAAGCCGTACATGGCCACCGGCGCCAAGGTCTACTACAACGGCCTCGACGGCGCGGTGCGCTGAGGGAGATCCCAACGTGCAAATGCTTCCGCACGGCATCGAAGGCTTCATGTACCCGAACGAGATGGAGCTCCAGTGGAGCATCCTGATCGTTCTCTACCCGTTCCTCACCGGGTTGGTCGCCGGCGCCTTCATCCTCGCCTCGCTCGAGCGCGTCTTCAACATCGAGGCGATCCGCCCGACCTACCGCCTCGCTCTCCTGACCGCGCTCGCCTTTCTGATCGTGGCGCCGCTGCCCCTGCAGCTCCACCTCGGGCACCCCGAGCGCGCGTTCGAGATGTTCCTGACTCCGCACCTCACCTCGGCGATGGCGATGTTCGGCTTCGTCTACCTCTGGTACCTGCTCGCCGTCCTGGTGATCGAGATCTGGCTCGAGTGGCGCCCGCACATCGTCGACCACAGGCGCAGACGAGCACCGGCATCATGAAGCTCCTCTATCGCCTCATGACGCTCGGCTCCAACAACGTCAGCCCGCGCGCCCTCGCCATCGACGACCGGGTCGGCCGGTTCATCACCGTGGTCGGCATCCCCTCGGCTTTCCTGCTGCACGGCTACGTCGGCTTCATCTTCGGCTCGGTCAAAGCCAACCCCTGGTGGTCGACGCCGCTCATGCCGATCGTCTTCCTGTTCTCGGCGATCGTCTCCGGCATCGCCGCCGTGCTGCTGATCTACGTCTTCTACTGCCTGAGCAAGGGGATCCGGCTCAACATGCCCTGTCTCGACACCATGGGCAAGTTCCTCTTCTACGCCTTCGTGGTCGACTTCGGGCTCGAGATGCTCGACCTGGTGCATCGCAACTACGAGGCCGACGAGTCGCTCAAGACGCTCAACTTCATGGTCGAGACGCGACTCTTCGGCTCGCAGGTCGTGCTGCAGATCATCGTCGGAACGCTGGCACCGCTCTTCATGCTCGGCCTGACCCAGCTCGTTCAGCTCACCGAGCGGGCGCGCAAGGTCATCTTCACCATCGCCGCGATGCTCACCCTGGTCGGCATCTTCGCCATGCGCTGGAACGTGGTCATCGGCGGCCAGATGTTCTCGAAGAGCTTCCTCGGCTACACCACCTTCAAGATGGGCTTCGCGACCCGCGAAGGACTGCTGCCCGCGCTGGTCCTGCTGGTGCTGCCGCTCTTCATCCTCTGGGTGCTCGTGCGCCTCTTCCCGCCGATGGAAGAGGAAGAGAAAGAGTCGCACCCCGCGCCGCAGCTCTGAGTCCCGCCGGCCGCGGCTGGCGCGAGGCGACTGGCCGCGGGCAGTCTGACCGCGGTTCCCGGCGCGGGCGACATCGCCTGGGCTCGCCCTCGAGGGAATCTCCTTTTCGCGATCGGGCTCGTGCGCTCCTCGACGCTCGGGGGTCCCCGAGAGTCCCTCCTCGCGCTCTGCGGTGCTTGCCCCTTCTGAGGGGCTCGGAGCCCGATCGCCGTCCACCGCGGTCGAGGCTCGCCTCGGGACAGTCTCCTGGGATGAATAGGGACCGTCCGCACTTATCCCAAGTCGGCACCTCGCCAAGGAAACCCCGAGGGCTCGCCCTCGCCGATCTCGCACGGGAGGGCTCCGGTGTCGAGATCTTGGGGCGGGCGACCGCTTCACTAGGAGCCAGCCCCAAGATCTCGAGTACCGGAGTCCTCACCGGGTGGACTGGACACATTGAAGGGACACCTTAAGCAAGGTGTCCCGGCAACGTGTCCCCGCAAGGTGTCCCTCCATTGTGTCCCCCCAATGTGTCCCCGAATCGGGCGGGACGGCGTTACTGTTTGCAAGGGGGAACTCCATGCGACTGAATCGCCGTGCTCTGGCTCTCGTCACTCTCGCCGTCTCGCCCGCTCTCGCTTGCGGAAAGGGGGCGCCCGATGCCGCTTCCACAGACCAGCCGGCCGGCGGAGGTCGCACCGGCCGCCGCGGCGAAGCCGCAGCCGTACACCTACCCGGCTCCGGTTTCGGGGCACTTCAAGGAGATCAACACCGGCGACTTCGACCTCGTCGACGGCATTGCCTGGGGTCCGAATCGAGCGGGCGAGACTGTCGTCTACGTCACCGACAAGCCGATCGCTTCGCCGGTCCTCGGCGAACGCTGTCCGATGAGCGAAGCGCGCGCCCTGTCCATCCTGCGCACCGCCGGCTGGAACGAGATCGCGCTCGATGGCAAGGGAAAATCGAAGTATTTCGGCTCCGGGCATCCGTTCGGCGGCACCAGCCGGAGCGAGGATGTCGGCAGTCACGAATGGAAGTTCGCGCGCCGCGAGGCCGCCGGCGGACGCCCTGAAGTGCCCGCCGGACAGATCGCCGGCAAGCTCACCCACCAGTACTACGGGGCCTTCGACTTCAATCTGCCGATCCATCACCCGGAAGTGAAGGAGCTCGGCGAGAACGAGCGCATGGACGGCGGACTCTCCCGGCCGGACCTGCCGCGGGTCGACGCGGCCGCGGTCGCCGCTGCGTTCCGGGCGATCCGCACCGCGGCCCTCGCCAAGGACCTCACCGCCTGGCTCGCGGCCCAGGGCTTCAACGCCGAGCAGATCGCGGCGATCCGCGGCCTGCCCGGCATCGACGCTGATCTCGAGCGCCTGTCGCTGCGCTTTCTCACTCCCGACACGGCGGATGCGCCGGAAGCGCGCGCGGGCACCGGCGTGATCCGCGCCGAGGGCGCCAACACCCAGGGCGCGAAGTTCGCCAACTACTACTACCTCGTACCGTGCGGCGACCGGACCCTGCTCGCCGCGATCGCCGAGAATCCGCAGTAAGCAAGTTCGCAGGTTTCCCCAGGCGGGCTCCGCCGCTCTGGGTCCCGTCTGGCCCGTATCCCAGGCGGGCTCCGGACACTCGGGAGATCGGGGTGAGCTCCCGGCCTCACTAGGAGGCACCCCGATCTCCCGAGTGCCGGAGTCCGCCGGCCACCGGAGAAATGCGTGCCTGTCCCTCTTTTCGGTGCTCACTCCCACCAGAACGGGGCGCGCGACTTGGCCTCCGGGGCGATCTCGTTCATCGTCGAGGACTCGTAGAGGCGGCCGTTGGCGAGCACGTAACGCAGCTTCGTCGACTGGCGGATGTCGGCGAGCGGATTGGCGTCGAGAACGACGAGGTCGGCGAGCTTGCCGGCTTCGATCGAGCCGATGTCCTTGTCGAGACCGAGATACCGGGCGCCCGCGATCGTCCCGGCCTCGAGCGCCTGGTGCGGCGTCATGCCGCCCTGCACCATCATCCAGAGCTCCCAGTGCGCGGCGAGTCCTTCGCGTTGGCCGTGGGCGCCGAGCTGCACCGAGACGCCGGCGTCCCGCAGCACCTTGGCGTTCTTCGCCGCCAGCAGGTGGTTCCATTCCTCCTCGGGAGCGATCGTCCGCCGGCGCGAGCGCGGATCGAGGATCTGGCGCGGCACGAAATGCGCGAGCGGCTCTTCCGCCCAGACGTCGCTGTGGGCGTACCAATACTCCTCGCCCATGAGACCGCCGTAGGCGACCCCGAGAGTCGGCGTGTAACCGACCTGGGTCCCGCTCCACAGCTGGGTGACGTCCTTGTAGATCGCACCGACCGGCAGCGAGTGCTCGACGCCGGTGTGCCCGTCGACGACCTGGGTGAGGTTCTGCGCCAGGAGCGAGCCGCCCTCCGGGACGACCATCAGGCCGAGCTCGCGGCCGGCGGCGATGACCTGCTGGCGCTGTTCGCGGCGCGGCTGGTTGTAGCTCTTGACCGAAAAGACGCCGGCAGCTTTCAGACGCCGGAGATGAGAGCGCGCGTCGTCGAGGGAGTCGATCTCGGCTTTGAAGTCGCCCTTGGCGCCGTAGAGGATCGTGCCGGTCGAGAAGATCCGCGGCGCGACGATCGCGCCGCTGCGCTGGAGCTCCGCGGCGGCGAAGATCTCGTCGGTGTCGTTCGAGGGATCATGCAGCGTCGTGACGCCATAGGCGAGGCTCGCGAGGTCGACCCAGCTCTGCTCCGGGATCAACTTGTCGCTGCCCTGCGCGCCGTGCCAGTGGACGTCGACGAGCCCGGGGATGAGCGTCTTGCCCGAGACATCGATGGTGCGGACTCCGGCGGGGAGCTGCGGCGCACCGTTACCGGCGCGCGGCCCGACGGCGACGATGCGGTTGCCTTCGACGACAACGACCCCGTCTTCAATCACCTCGTCGATGGCGTCGTGACGCATCGTCACGATCCGGCCGCCGACCAGCGCCAGCTTGCCCGCGGGCTTGCCGTACGGCACGTCGAAGCCGAGCCGCACGCCCGTCGCCGGCGGCTCGGGGAGCTTCGCGGGAGCTCCGGCAAGGAAGGCGAAGGCGTCCTTGAGCTCGCGCGTGTAGAGCTCCGGCCCCAGCGACCAGTGGAGGCGGCGCGAGTCGCCCGACCAGTGCAGCGCCTCGCCGGCGTCCTGCGAGACCTTGGCCACCGGCAGCGCGGTGGACTTGGGTCCGATCTCGATCGCCTTGCCGGTCGGCACGAACGGGGTGAGGAAGACGTTCCAGCGCTCGGTGAAGGCGAGCCACTTGCCGTCCGGCGACAGCCGGAACTCGGTCGCCGCCTCCGAGGTCGCGTGGGTGCGCAGATCGGCCCCCGCCAGGGTGAGCGAGACCAGCGACCGCTTGTCGGCCTCCCCCACCCGCATCAGGTAGACGCGATCGTTCTCGGACCCGAACTGGGGCAGGGCACCGTCGTCGGTGACGAGCTTCGCGACACCGCCCTCCGACGGCACGACGTAGATTCCCGCGTCGCGCCCCCAGGCCTGGCCGCGCAGATAGTTGCCCGAGGCCTTGCGGTAGACGATCGATCGGCCGTCGGGAGTGAACGCCGGCTCGAAGTAGTGACCCGGTTCGCTCGTCACCGCTCGCCCTTCTCCGCCTGTCGACGGCAGGACGCGAATGTGGCCATAGCCGCCCGCGGCATGTTCGTCGAATGTCGTGTAGACGATCCACTTGCCGTCGCGCGAGAACGCCGGGAAGTATTCGAAGTGGTCGCTCTGCGTCGTCAGCCGCTTCGCGGTGCCGTCGGGCAGCTCCTTCGCCCAGAGGTGGCCGAGCGCCTGGAAGACGACGCGCCTGCCGTCGGGCGAGGTCTGCGCGAAACGGATCATCTTGAGGGGGAACCTCTCGGGAGCGACCTCGACCGGGAAGCGCAGCGCTTCGGTCACCTGACGCTTGTCGTGGACGTGGAACGGAATCACTCGATCAGAAGAAGCTGGCGCCCCCGGCGCCCCCGCTTCTGAAGGGGTAGCGCTCGTTGGCACACTCAGGCGGTGGATCTTGCCGCCGGCCCAGAAAACCAGCGCGCTCGCATCCTTGGTCCAGCTGAACGCCGGATAGACCCCGTGGATCGCCCAGGTCTCCTGCATGTCGCGGTCGAGGTGCTCGTAGACCGGGCGCTCGATTCCGGAATCGAGATCCTGCACGAAGAGCACCGATTGGAAGCGCACGCGCCGGACATAAGCGAGCCGCTTGCCGTCGGGCGAGGGCGTCGGGCGGATCGCGCCGCCGGGGCCGTCCACGAAGTCGATGATCTTGCCGGTCTCGCGGTCGAGGCGGCGGATGACGTAGATCTGGCCGTTCGAATCCTTGTTGTAGGCGAAGGTCGCGCCCGGGGTCGTGTCCTGGCTGAAATAGACATAGCGCCCATCCGGTGAAAAAGCCGGCTCACCGACATCCTTCTGGTCGTTCGGCTTCTCGGTCATCTGCAGGCCGTCGCCGCCGGTCCGGTGCCAGAGCCAGATCTCGCCGCTGCCGAGCGAGCGCTCGGCGGTGAAGTGCTTGTGACCGGCGATCCACTCGCCGTCGGGGCTCCAGGCCGGGCTGTTGACCAGGCGGAAACTCTCCTTCGAGACCTGCTTCGGCTCGGAGCCGTCGCGTTTCATGATCCAGAGGTTGTCGCCGCCGGCGCGGTCGCTGGTGAAGGCGATCCACTGCCCGTCGGGCGAGAAACGGGGCTGCATGTCCCAGGAGACACCGGAGCTGATCGCTTTCGCCTCGCCGCCGGCCGCCGGCAGGGTGTAGATGTCGCCCAGCAGGTCGAAGACGATCGTCTGCCCATCCGGCGAGATGTCGACCGTCATCCAGGTCCCCTCGTCGACATCGATCGCCACGTCGTGGTGCGGTCCGGGAGGGTTGTTCACGTCCCACTTCGGCTTGTCGTCCTTTTTTTCGTCCTTCGCGTCACTCTTCTTGTCGGCCTTGCTGTCGTCCGCCGCCGCGGCGGGCGCCGCAACCTGGCGGGGATACGGATCCCTGGAGAGCAGGTCCGGACCGTGGGCATGCGCGTCCTGGGCGCGCGTCGAGAACGGGAGCGCGAAAAGCGCGGCAAAGGCGAGGAGCAGAAGCGACAGGCGGGCGCGTAGCGGCATCGGCAGGTCTCCGGGCGAAGATAGGGACAGGCACACATTTCTCCTGGAAATGTGTGCCTGTCCCTATTTTCCCACTTTTCGAGCTAGCGAAGCTTGTAGGTTCCCATCACGCGGAGGTTGAAGAGCGGGTCGTTCTGGCTCGGGCCCTGGCCGGTCGGATCGCGGATGACGTCGAGCGGCGCGTAGAAGAGCTCGCCGGCGAGGCGGAGCTTCGGGCTCGCCTGCCAGCCGAGGCCGGCCGTCGCCGCCCACTCGCCGCCGGCGTAGCGCAGATTGCTGGTGTCGCGGAAGCCGTTGTAGAGGGCGCGCACCTGGAACTCGGAGTCGAGCTGCTGCCAGAGGCCCGAGAAGAAGAGCTCGACCTCGCCCGTCGCGCGCCAGGCGTAGCCCACCTCGAGTCCCCACGAGGAGACCGACATGGTGTCGTTCGAGACCTCTTCGCAGAGGAACGGATTGCCCACCGGGTCGTTCCCGGCCCGGACCTCTTTTCGCGGGCAGCTGATATCGCCCTCGATCCTGCCGTCGAGATAGAAAGCTTGCGCGCCCAGCCGCCCGCGCTCTCCCGTCCAGATCGGCCGGGCGAGCGCGAACGAGAGCAGGTTCGGCGAAACGCCGTCGAAGTCGATCGGCGGCACCCAGCCGGCGGAGAGCGAAAAGTCGCCCGGCAGGCCGAGGCGCACCACCGGCCGGCCGAAGAGCGGCGAGCGGTTGATGTCCTCGACCTTGGTGCCGTTGAAGCCGACCCGGCGGTCCTCTCTCGACAGCGACGGGATCCAGCCGCCCTCGAGCGCCAGATCGACGCTCCAGGCCTCTGTACTTTCTGCGACACCAAACACCGTCGGCGTCGCGAGCTCGGTGAACCAGCGCATCGCCCAGGCCTCGGTGCGCGTCGAGGCGAGATCCTCGGATAGCCCGGGGAGGGCGAGCGCCGGCGCGACGGCGAGCGCGGCGAGGAGAAGGCCGGCCGCCAGCGCGCGCGCGCCGGCGGCCGGGGGATTTGTCGCCTTTTCGCTCACGGACAGGTGGCGAAGGCGTTGATGTCGCCGTCGGAAGCGAAGTTCCCGAGCGGATTCGAGTAGTACTTGACCACGCATGCCTGCGTGTCGAGCACCTGGTACTCGAGGCCGACGTTGCTCGCCGCGGCGTAGAAGAACCAGTAGGCGTTGAACTGCGAGCCGCAGCCCCGGGCCATCTTCACCAGGAGCTCGAGGTTGTCGGAATCGAAGAAGTAGAAGAAGCCCGCATCGGGAGTGTTCGCCACCGCCTGTCCCGCGCCGGTGCCGCCCGCAAAATCGGTCCAGTTCACGCGCACCCTGAAGCGCGCGGGATTTCCCGAGCCGCCGGCGAGGCAGAGCGTCGTCGCGTCGGCGACGCACGGAGTACAGCTGATGTCGTCGTCGTTGATCGTCACGGTCGCGGTCGCGGGAGAGCCGAGCGTGGCCCCGCCGCTCGGCGCCGAGAGGGTGGCGGTGAACGTCTCGGCCGGCTCTTCGATGGTGTCGCCGACGATCGGCACCTGGATCGTCTTGTCGGCGCTATCGCCGTTCCCCCAGGAGAGCGTGCCGTTCGTCGCCTGGTAGTCGGAGCCCGCGAGCGCGCTGCCGTTGGCGGTCGCGAAGCCGACCGAGACCGCGCCCGACGAGCCGCTGACGCGCTCGGCAATGAGCGTGACCGTGGCCGCGCTCTCGCTCACGCTCGCGCTCGCGCTGGTGAAGCGGATCGTGCCCGGGCCGCCGCTCGGCGTGTCGTTGTCGTTGATCGTCAACGTGGCGGTCGAAGGACTGCCCAGCGTCGCGCCCCCGCCGGGTGCGGAGAGCGCCAAGGCGACGGTCTCGTTCGACTCCTGCGCGCTGTCGTCGGTGATCGCGACCGTAAAGGTCTTCGGGTTGTCGTCGAGGTTCGCCCAGTTGAGCGTGCCGCTCGCCGCGGTGTAGTCGCTGCCGGCGGTGGCGGTGCCGTTCGCGGTGGCGTAGTGCACCGAGACCGCGCCGTCGTCTCCGCCGACCCGCGTCACGGTGATCGTCTTGCTGCCGGCTCCTTCGCCCACCGAGGCCGTCCCGGCGCTGAACTGCAGAGTTCCAGGAGTGCCGCCGCCACCGCCGGCGACATGGACGGTGCCGAACATCCCCGAGCCGGGCAAGCCGTGCACCGAGCAGTGATAGCCGACGTCGCCGGCCGAGTTGAAGGTCTGCGAGAAGGTGGTCCAGGAGCTGCTGGCCACTCTCTCGAACGAGCCGTCGTCCGCGGTGACGCTGTGCGTCCCGCCCAACCGGGTCCAAGTGACCGAGTCCCCGACGCTGATGTTCACCGTCTGGGGCGAGAACGAGGTTCCGGGGCCGACGCTGACAGCGTGGTCGGTCGCCGGGGCGAGGCGCGGCAGGGCGAGGCCGGCAAGGAGGGCGAGGGCAAAGATGGCACGAGCGCGCATGAGGTGTCCTTTCGCAGAGGGTCCGGAGAGAGAGACAGCGAGGGGGTGAGCGTGGAACAGCGGCATCGGGGTCACCCTAGCAAGCCCTGCGCCAGGGAGCTCCCTGCCGAAAGTCGCAATCGTTCCCTAACTTTCGTCAGGGTGCCGCGTCGGCGCAGCCGTCGCGTCCTCATCCCCGCGCGACGGCGCAGCCGGCGCGTCCTCGTCCAACAAAATCCGGTGGGCCGGGCCTTCGAGATCTTCGAACTGGCCGGAGCGCACCGCCCAGAAGAGCGCCGCCACCGTCCCCAGGGCGAGCACCGCGGCGAGCGGCACGAGCAGAAAGACGGCCTCCATCAGGCGGGCACCGAGGACGATTCGGCCATCGTCGCTGGCGCTGGAACGCCGCCGTTCTCCCGGTCGGCTTCGCCGGAGCGCAGCCGGAGAGCGTTCAGAACGACGACCGCCGAGCTCGCCGACATGCCGACGGCCGCGAGCCAGGGCGGTATGCGTCCCATCGCCGCGAGCGGAATCACGACCAGGTTGTAGCCAAAGGCGAGGGCGAAGTTCTGGCGCACCCGGGCGATCGCCCGCGCCGCGTGGCGGACGGCAAAGCCGAGATCGGCCGGACGGTTCGACAGCAGGACGGCGTCGGCGGCGCGCGCCGCGAGATAGGCGCCGCTGCCCATCGCCACCGAAACCGGCGCCGCGGCGAGCGCGGCGGCGTCGTTGACGCCGTCGCCGATCATCGCGACAAGCGCGCCGGAGGCGACGAGCTCGCGCACTCGCGCGACCTTGCGCTCCGGCGAGGCGCCTCCCTCCCACTCCGGGATGCCGGCGGCGGCGGCGATGCGGCGCACCGCACCCGGCTCGTCGCCGGAGAGGAGCAGCACGCGCTTGCCGTCCGCGAGCAGCGCACGCACGAGCTCGGAACTCTCGGGCCGCAGGCCGTCGTCGAGCAGGATCGTGCCGCGCACGCCGGAAGCTCCAGCGAGCACCACCATCGTTCTCTCACGCGCGGCCAGGGCGACGATCTCGACCGGGAGCGTCAGCCCGAGTGCTTCGCTGACGAAGCTCGGCGAGCCCAGAGCGAGACGCTCGCCGGCGAGCGTCGCGGTCAGGCCTCGCCCGGGGACGCTTCTGAGCTCCCTCAAATCGCCGAGCGCGCTGCGCGCACCCAGATCCTGGAGCTCCCCGGGGCCCGCCGGGAGCGCCGCGGCGGCGATCGCGCGGGCGATGGGGTGCTCGGAGCCGCGCTCGAGCGCGGCCGCGGTCGCGAGGATCTCCTTCGTCGTCCACTTCCCCACCGGCTCGACGGCTTCGACCCGCAGCCGACCCGCCGTCAGCGTACCGGTCTTGTCGAAGACGAAAAGGTCGGCGCGCCCGAGGGTCTCGATGGCGTGGCCGCGCGTCGCGAGGAGCCCCCGCCGCGCGAGCGCCCCGCTCGCCGCCGCGAGCGCCACCGGCGTCGCGAGCGCGAGCGCGCAGGGACAGGAGACGACGAGCACCGCGACCACGATCGGCAACGCCCTCTCCGGATCGGCCCAGGCCCAGTAGAGGCCGACGCCGGCGGCGAGCAGCAGGATGCGGCCGACGAACCACTGCGCGGCGCGATCGGCGACCCGCGCGATCTCCGGCTTCGCCGCGAGCGCCTGCTCGACCAGCGCGACCAGCCCCGACAGCACCGTCGCCGCGCCGACCGCCGTCACCCGCACGGTGAGCGGGCTCTCGACGTTGATCGCGCCGCCGATCACCCGTTCGCCGGGGCCGCGGGGAACAGGCACGCTCTCGCCGGTGAGCAGCGCTTCGTCGAGCGACGAGCGGCCCTCTTCGATCGTGCCGTCGGCCGGCGCGCTCTCGCCGGGGAGGATGCGCACCCGGTCGCCCGCCTGGAGCTCGACGGTGGCGACGGAGGTCTCGCCGCCCGCGGCGTCCAACCTGCGGGCCGTCGCGGGGACGCTGCGGACCACCGACTCCTGCTCGCGCACCGCGCGCTCGCGCGCCACGAGCTCCAGCACGCGTGCCCCGAGGAGGAGAAAGACGAACATCACCACCGAATCGAAGTAGACCTCGCCGCGATCCCGGAGGGTCGCCCAGACGCTGCCGCCGTAAGCGAGGCTCAAGCCTAGAGCGACCGGCACGTCCATGCCGGCGCGACGGTGCGCGAGGTCGCGAAAAGCGCCGGCGAAGAACGGCCGCGCCGAGTAGAGCAGGACCGGCGCAGTGAGGATCAGGCTCGTCCAGCGGAAGAAGCGGCGGAACGACTCCTCCATGCCGGAAAAGGCGCCGCCGTAGAGCGCCACCGCGAGCGTCATGACCTGCATGCCGAGCGCCCCGGCCACCAGAAAGCGCAACAGGCGATCGCGGCGCTCCCGCGCCAGTCCCTCCTGGGCGCGTTGGGCATCGTAGGGATGGGCGGTGAGACCGATCGCCGCGATCGCCGCGAGGACGCGCGACAGGGAGGTGACGGCAGGTTCCCAACGCACCAGGGCGCGGCGGGTGGCGTAGTTGACCGAAAACTCCCGCACCCCCGCGAGCCGCATCAGACTGCGCTCGGCGAGCCAGACGCAGGCGGCGCAGGAGAGGTTCTCGAGCAGCAGCGCCGCCTCCTTGAGCTCGCCGGCGTCGCGCACCATCGAGCTCTGCACCGCTGGGTGGTCGTAGACCGCCAGCTGGTCGAGCAGAGCCGGCACGAGCTCGCGTCCCTGCTCCGGGAGCTCGGTCCGCAGCCGGTAGTAGTCGGCCGCTCCGCTCGCCACGATCGCCCGCGCCACGGCCGCACAGCCGGCGCAGCACATCGGCCGCGGCGCGCCGTCGATCTCGGCGCTCCAGGCGGAACCGCGCGGCACCGGCAGGCCGCAATGAAAGCAGGCGGACATCGCCGGAATCGTAACCTCTCCACTAACTTTCTTCCCCGCGCCGATCACCACCCATCGGGGTAGCCAGCCCGGACGGCGTCGTCGCTAGAGTTTGTCCGGCGCCCGGGAGAGAGCCCGGCGCGGGATCGCGCCGCGGGCGGCAGCGCCTGCCGGGCGGCGAGGGGGAAGCGGATGGTTCAGGACGAGACCTACAACCTGAGGGTCGTGCGGCAGTTCGCGATCATGTCGGTCGTCTGGGCGGTCGTCGGCATGCTGGTCGGGCTCTGGATCGCGGCCGAGCTGGTCTGGCCGGCGCTCAACTTCGACCTCGAGTGGGTGAGCTTCGGCAGGCTCCGGCCGCTGCACACCAATGCGGTGATCTTCGCCTTCGGCGGCTGCGCCCTCTTCGCGACCTCCTACTACGTCGTCCAGCGCACCTGCCAGACGCGCCTGTTCGCCGAGAAGCTCGCGGCCTTCACCTTCTGGGGCTGGCAGGCGGTGATCGTCGCCGCCGCGGTCTCCCTGCCCCTCGGCCTCACGACCAGCAAGGAGTACGCCGAGCTCGAATGGCCAATCGACCTCCTGATCGCGGTCGTCTGGGTGGCCTACGCGATCGTCTTCTTCGGCACCCTGGCCAAACGACGGGTGAAGCACATCTATGTCGCCAACTGGTTCTTCGCCTCGTTCATCCTGGCGATCGCGATGCTGCACATCGTCAACAACCTGGAGCTGCCGGCGGGCTGGTTCAAGTCCTACTCCGCCTATGCCGGGGTCCAGGACGCCATGGTCCAGTGGTGGTACGGCCACAATGCGGTCGGCTTCTTCCTCACCGCAGGCTTCCTCGGCATCATGTATTACTTCATCCCCAAGCAGGCCGGCCGGCCGATCTACTCCTACCGTCTCTCGGTGGTGCACTTCTGGGCGCTCATCTTCACCTACATCTGGGCCGGGCCGCACCATCTGCTCTACTCGGCGCTGCCCGACTGGGCGCAGTCGCTCGGCATGGTCTTCTCGCTGGTGCTGCTGGCGCCCTCCTGGGGCGGCATGATCAACGGCATGATGACGCTCTCGGGCGCCTGGAGCCGGCTGCGCACCGATCCGATCCTCAAGTTCCTGATCGTCTCGCTGTCGTTCTACGGCATGTCGACCTTCGAAGGGCCGATGATGTCGATCAAGACGGTCAACGCGCTCTCGCACTTCACCGACTGGACGGTCGGGCACGTGCACTCGGGCGCGCTCGGCTGGGTCGGTTTCGTGTCGATTGGAGCCCTCTACTTCCTGATCCCCAAGCTCTTCGGCCGCGAGCTCTACAGCATCAAGCTCGCCGAGCTCCATTTCTGGATCGCCACCGTCGGGATCGTGCTCTACATCACATCGATGTGGGCCGGGGGCGTCATGCAGGGTCTCATGTGGCGGGCGGTCAATCCGGAAGGGAACCTGACCTACAGCTTCGTCGAGACGGTGCAGGCGATGCATCCCTACTATCTGGTGCGATTGTGCGGCGGATTGCTCTACTTCTCCGGCATGCTGATCATGGTCTACAACCTCTGGCAGACGACGCGCGGCGCCCGCACGGTCGAGATGCCGATTCCGGGTCTGGCCCACTGAGGCGAAGGGAGAGCGCGCCATGACCCAACCCTACCCGCACGAGAAGATCGAGAAGAACGTCGCCCTTCTCGTCGTCGGCATCCTGCTCGCGATCAGCGTCGGCGGACTCGTCCAGATCGTGCCTCTGTGGTACATGAAATCGACCACCGTGCCGGTCGAGGGTTTGACACCCTATTCGGCGCTCGATCTCACCGGCCGCGACATCTACATCCGCGAGGGTTGCCACGTCTGTCATTCGCAGCTCGTGCGGCCGTTCCGCGCCGAGACCGAGCGCTACGGGCACTACTCGGTGGCGGGCGAGTTCGTCTACGACCGGCCGTTCCTCTTCGGCTCGCGCCGCGTCGGCCCCGATCTCGCGCGGGTTGGCGGCCGCTACTCCGACGAATGGCAGCGCGACCACCTGACCAATCCGCGCGACCTGGTGCCGGAGTCGATCATGCCCGGTTTCCCCTGGCTCGCCTCGCGGCCCGCCGACGGCTCGGATCCGGCCTTCATCCAGCAGAAGATGAGGACGCTGCGCCGCCTCGGAGTGCCGTACAGCGAAGAGCAGATCGCCGGCGCACCGGCCGAGCTCGCGGGCAAGACGGAGCTCGACGCGCTGATCGCCTACCTGCAGGGGCTCGGGCAAGCCATCAAGGCGCGGAGGTGAGCGTGGATCCCGTCCTCATCCAGAGCCTCTTCACGCTGGCGGCGGTCGCGGCGTTCGTCGCCATCGTGGCCTGGGCCTGGAGCCGTCGTGCCCAGCCCGGTTTCGCCGCCGCCGAGCGCATCCCGTTCGAAGAGGAGCTCCCGGCCGAAGACGCAGCGAGGACCGAGAAATGACCGACTTCACCAGCAACTTCTGGCCCTGGTTCATCGGGATCGCGTCGATCGCGAGCCTGTTGGCGTGCTTCCTCTTCCTCGTCGCCGTGACGCGCGGCCGAAAACCGGACGACGCGGAGACCACCGGCCACGTCTGGGACGAAGACCTGCGCGAGCTCAATCATCCCCTTCCCGGCTGGTGGCGCTGGCTCTTTCACGGCACGCTCGCCTTTGCCGCGCTCTATCTCCTGCTCTTCCCCGGGCTGGGGTTCTGGAGCGGCACCCGCGGCTGGACGCAGGAGAGCCAGTACCGCTCCGAGATGACCGCGGCCGACGCGACCTACGGCCCGATCTACGCCCGCTATGCCGCGATGGACGTCGCGACCCTGGCGCGCGACCCGGAGGCCCGGAAGATCGGCCAGCGCCTCTTCCTCAACTACTGCACCGCCTGCCACGGCTCCGACGCCGGCGGCGCACCCGGTTACCCCAACCTGCGCGACGAGGAATGGAAGTGGGGCGGGACGCCCGAGGCGATCGAGACCACGATCACCGGCGGGCGCGCCGGCGTCATGGCGGCCTGGGAGCCGGCGGTGGGCAAGCAGGGCGTCGCCGAGCTGGTGCAGTACGTCCTCTCCTTCACCGGCCGGCAAACCCGTCCGGAGCTGGTGACGGCGGGCAAGCAGAAGTTCGAGATGCTCTGCTTCTCCTGCCATCGTCTGAGCGGCAAAGGCAACATCGCGGTCGGCGCGCCGGATCTCACCAACGACATCTGGCAGTACGGCGGCTCCGAGGCGGCGCTCACCCGGACGATTTCCGGTGGGCGCAAGGGGACGATGCCGGCGCATGGTGAGCTCCTCGGTCCCGCGAAGGTGCGCCTTCTCGCCGCCTACGTCTATGGACTTTCGAAAGGCTCATGAGCCCGGGCAGTCCAGCGACGAGCTCGTACTTCTCCGTTCACCAGAAGGTCCATCCGCGCATCGTCCACGGCCGCTTCGCGCGGCTGCGGGTCGCGGCGCTCTTCCTCACCCTGGGAGTGCTCTACGGCCTGCCCTGGCTCTCCTGGGGCGGCCGCCAGGCTTTCCTGCTCGACCTGCCGGCGCGCAAGTTCTACCTCTTCGGCCTCGTTCTCTGGCCGCAGGACCTGATCTACCTCACCGCGCTTCTGGTCGTCGCGGCGCTCGCCCTCTTTCTCTTCACCGCGCTCGCCGGCCGGGTCTGGTGCGGCTATGCCTGCCCGCAGACGGTTTTCACCCAGATGCTGGTCTGGATCGAACGCTGGGTGGAGGGCGATCGCGCGCGTCAGATCCTGCTGCGCCGGAACGGTCTCTCCCTGCCGCGCGCCGGCAAGCTCGCCGTGAAGTGGGCGCTATGGATCGCCTTCGCCCTCTTCACCGCGTTCTCGACGATCGGCTCGTTCACGCCGATCCGCGGCTTGGGCGGCCGGATCCTCGCCGGCGGCCTCGGCCCATGGGAGACCTTCTTCCTCGGCTTCGTGGTGGTCGCGATCCTGCTCTTCGCCGGCAGGATGCGCGAGCAGGTCTGCATCTACATGTGCCCCTACGCGCGCTTCCAGAGCGCGATGTTCGATCGCGACACGCTGCTCGTCTCCTACGATCCGGCGCGGGGCGAGCCGCGCGGCGCGCGCTCGCGCGACGCCGACCGCCGGTCGGCGAGCGCGCTCGGCGACTGCGTCGACTGCACGCTCTGCGTCCAGGCCTGCCCGACCGGCATCGACATCCGCAACGGTCTGCAGTACCAGTGCATCGCCTGCACCGCCTGCATCGACGCCTGCGACGAGGTGATGGACAAGGTCGGCTCGCCGCGCGGGCTGGTGCGCTACACGACGCAGAACGCCATGGAGAACCGCAAGACCCGGATCCTGCGACCGCGGGTCGCGGCCTATGCTCTGCTCATGACGGGGATCATCGCGGCGGCCGCGATCTCCCTCGAGCGCCGCGTGCCGCTCGCCTTCGACGTGCTGCGCGATCGCAACGCCCCGTATCGCGAGGCTCGCGACGGCCGGATCGAGAACGTCTACCGCCTCAAGG
This sequence comes from Thermoanaerobaculia bacterium, assembly GCA_963806165.1. GTDB lineage: Bacteria > Acidobacteriota > Thermoanaerobaculia > Multivoradales > JAGPDF01 > JAGPDF01. Next base: position 907,840 of record CAWDWZ010000009.1, on the reverse strand, counting down.
TTCTCAATATGGAGGAGCAGCCGCGGACCTATCTGCTGCGCGCCTCGGGGCTGCCCGGGATCACGGTCGACTACGAGGCCGGCGACCTCGAGGTCGCCGCCGGGCAGGTTCGCGACGTGCCGGTGCGCCTGCGGGTCGCGCCGCAAGACCTGCACGAGCACTCGAACAAGATCGAGCTCGAGCTCGTCGCCGCGGACGATGCCCGCATCGCGGTGCGCGCGACGGCGCGCTTCCTCGGTCCGCGGCGGGAGGAGAGCGCAGAGTCGCACGAGTCCCACGAGTCCAAGAACGGGGAGCACGAGAGGAACTGATGTCCGCCGCCAGCAGCAACGTCTGGTACCGCAATCCGCTGGTCTGGATGCTCATCGCCTTTCCGGCCTGGTCGGTCGTCGCCGGCATCGCGAGCGTGGTGGTCGCCTTCCAGGTTTTCGACGGCGTGGTCGTCGACGACTACTACGCCCAAGGCAAGGCGATCAATGTCGTCCTCGAGCGCGACATCGCCGCCGCACATCGCGGTCTCGCCGCCGTCGCGACTGTCGTGCCACCCCCTGCGGGCCCCGCCGGAGCCACCGGAGCGAACGGAACGACCGCTGCCGGCGCGCTCCAGGTCACCCTCGCCGCCCTGGATCCGGCTCGGTTGCCGGCGGTCCTGAAGCTCGCCCTGCTCCACGCCACCCACGGCGGCTTCGACGTCCACGTCGATCTCGAGCGCACGGCGGCCGGCGGCTACCGCGCAGATCTGCCGCCGCTCGCTCCCGGCAAGTACTACCTGCAGATCGAAGCCGAGGACTGGCGCATCGTCGGCGCGCTGCGCTGGCCCGCCGACCGCACCGCGAGCCTGGGACCGGCCCGGTGAACGGCGTCGCGGCCGGCAGCGCCTTCGTGGCGGGGCTCCTCGCCTCCGGGCACTGCTTCGGCATGTGCGGCGGCATCGTCGGCGCGTTTTCCATCGGCTCGCCGCGCGCCGGCGCGGGGGCGCCCTTCGCGGACGGCCGCAAGAAGCTCCCGGGACTTCTGGCCTACAACGCCGGGCGCATCCTCACCTACACCCTGCTCGGCGCCCTCGCCGGCACGCTCGGCGCGACGCTCGCGGGTCTTCTGCCGCCGGTCGTCGCGCACCGCGCGGCTCGCCTCCTCGCCGCGTTCTTCCTGCTCGGGCTCGGCCTTTACCTCGCCGGCCGTCCGCAGTTTCTGCAGCCGATCGAACAGGCGGGCGCGCGCCTCTGGCGCCAGATCGAACCGGCAAGCCGCAAACTCTCGCGGGCCCGCGGACCCGGGCAGGCGCTGGCGCTCGGTCTGGTCTGGGGGTTCCTGCCCTGCGGACTGGTCTACTCGATGCTCGCTCTGGCAAGCCTCGCCGGCAGCCCGGCCGAAGGCGCGCTGGTCATGCTCTGCTTCGGCGCCGGCACGCTTCCGGCACTCGTCGCCGCCGGCCTCGCGGCCTCCCGCCTGGGCGCCCTGGCGCGCTCGACGCTCCTGCGCCGGAGCGCCGCGGCGGTCTATCTCGCCCTCGGCGTCTGGCTCGCGTTCACCGCCCTCACCGGCGACAGCCACCTCAGCCACGGCGGCCATGGCGGGCACGGCGGTCAGGGCAGTCAGGGCAGTCACGTCAGCCAGGGCCACGCCGGAGCCGGGGGCGGAAGCGCTACCTGTCCGCCACGGACCTCCGCTCTCTGAGGTGCAACGTCAGCCGGCCGGTTCGTCGAGAAGCTGGCGGACCTGATCGCGCAGCGCCTTGGCACCGAACGGCTTGCCGATGTGATGGAACGGCGCCAGCTTGTCGAAGCGCCCCGCCACCAGATCTTCCGCGTAGCCCGACATGAACAGGATCCGCAGCCCCGGAATCCGCTCGTGGACGATCTCGGCGAGCTCGTCGCCACCCATGTCGGGCATGACAAGATCGGTGAGCAGGAGGGCAGGACTCGCGCCCGCCCGCGCCGGATCGGTGAGGTGGGCGAGCGCTTCGCGCGCGCTCGCGAAAGCGAGCAGGCGATAGCCCGCCGCCTGGAGAATGCGCGACACCACATCGCGCACCTGTTTGTCGTCCTCGACCAGAACGATCGTCTCGCCGCCGCGCGCGCCCGCGGAGGTCGGCTCCGGCAGCGCGCTCTCGGGAGCAGGGCCCGCGGCGGCGAGCCGCGGGAGGAAGACCTTGAACGTCGTCCCCTTGCCCGGCTCGCTGTAGAACCAGACGTGCCCGCCGCTCTGCTGCACGATGCCGAGCACCGTCGCCAGGCCGATGCCGGTGCCCCGGCCGGCGGCCTTGGTGGTGAAGAACGGCTCGAAGATGCGCTTCTGGATGTCGAGCGCGATTCCCACCCCGGTGTCGGTCACCGCGATCATCACGTATGGCCCGGCGGCGACTCCGACGCGCTTCGAAACGTCCTCCTCGCCGAAATCGATGTCGACGACCTCGACCACGAGGAGGCCCCCTTTCGGCATGGCGTCGCGCGCGTTGATCGCGAGGTTGAACAGGACCTGCTGGATCTGCGCCTCGTCGGCCAGGACATCGCCGCTGCCCGCCGCCGAGCGGACCTCGAGACGGATCTGCTCGCCGAGCGTGCGCTGCATCACCGGCGCGAGCTTGTGCACCAGATCGCTCACGTTGAGGCGCTCGGGCGTCAGAACCTGGCGGCGAGAGAAGGCGAGCAGCTGGCGGGTGAGGGCCGCGGCGTGGTCGCCGGCGTAGCGGATCTGCTCGACGTGCGCATGCGCCTCGGAGCCCGCCGGGAGCATGTCGAGGACGAGCCCGGCATAGCCGGTCACGACCGCCAGGACGTTGTTGAAGTCGTGGGCGATCCCGGCCGCGAGCGACCCGATCGCTTCCATCTTCTGCGCCTGGCGGAGCTGCTCCTCCATCCGGCGGCGGTCGGAAAGATCGCGCACGAAACAGGCGCGGAAGATCCGCTTGCGGGAAGTGAACTCGCTCACCGAGAGCTCGATCGGGATACGACGGCCGTCGGCCAGGTGGAGCTCGATCTCGCGCGTCTGGCCGACCACCGAGCGGACACCGGACTCCGGCTCGAAGAGTGCGCTGCCATCGAACTGGCGGACCCAGGCGAGCGGCATGTAGGTGGAGGCCAGCTGGCCGAGAATCCGGTCCTCGGAGAGGCCGGTGAGGAGCTGGGCAGCGAGGTTGGCGCCCTTGATATGGCCTTTGGCGTCGACCGTGAAGATCGCCTCCGGCGCCGACTCGACGAGGACGCGCGCGCGCTCTTCGGCTTCGCGCGCGCGCCGGGCGTGGTCCAGCTCGCGCAGCGCCCGCTCGATCACGAGCGGCAGCGAGGAGAGCCGGTCCTTCGGGACGTAGTCGGTGGCGCGCCGCCGAATGAGCTCGAGCACGCGCTCTTCCGGGACCGAACCCGTGACGATGATGAACGGCAGATCCGGATCGCGCTCGCGCACCATCAGCAGCGCCGTGAGACCGTCGATCCTGGGCAGCGAGTAATCCGAGAGAATGACCCGGAAGCCGCCCTGGTCGAGCGCGTCGCGGAAGCTTTCCGGGCTGTCGACGCGCTCGAGAACGACGATCCGGTCGAGGCCGGAGAGGGCCTCGCGGATGAGCTCCTCGTCCCGTGGATCGTTCTCGAGCAGCAGGACGCGGAGCACCTCGCTGCTCGCCGAGCGGAATCGGAGCGGCGCGTTCATCGCCGGAGCTCTTCCGCGGACGCCGTAAAGCTGCCTCTCGTCGCCTCCCTGCTCACCGCTTGCACACCCACCTCGCCCTCGCTCGACCACGGTTCGTGCGCTCGCACGATCACCCGGGCGCATTGGCGCGCCGCCACACGACCCACCCTTAAGGGCGGGGACGGGCTCGATTGTACTCGCGTCGCCCGCGCCGCCAAGCACGGTCCCGCGGCGAGCGCCAGAAAGGGCCGCGCTCCGATAGACTTGACGATATTGCGGTGCCCTCCGGCACCTTCACGAGAGGAAGACAATCCATGCGCAGCAAGACTCCCATCACGGTAGCCAATGGCGACGGCATTGGCCCCGAAATCATGCAGGCAACGTTGGCAATCATCCAAGCGGCCGGCGCGCAGCTCGAGATCGAGACGATCGAGATCGGCGAGGCCGTGTACAAGCGCGGAAATCTCTCGGGCATCGAGCCCTCGTCCTGGGATTCGCTGCGCCGAACGAACGTCTTTCTCAAGGCTCCGATCACGACTCCGCAGGGCGGCGGCTTCAAGAGCATGAACGTCACGGTCCGCAAGACATTCGGCCAGTACGCCAACATCCGCCCATGCATGTCGCTGCACCCCTTCGTCCGCACGAAGCATCCCGGCATGAACGTCGTCATCGTGCGCGAGAACGAAGAGGACACCTACGCCGGCATCGAGCACCGCCAGACCGAGCAGGTCTTCCAGTGCCTGAAGCTCATCAGCCGCCCGGGCTCCGAGAAGATCATCCGCTACGCTTTCGAGTATGCGCGCCACTACAAGCGCAAGAAGGTCACCTGCTTCATGAAGGACAACATCATGAAGATGACCGACGGCATCTTCCACGAGGTCTTCGACGCGATCGGCGCCCAGTACCCCGAAATCGAGAAAGAGGTCTGGATCGTCGACATCGGCGCAGCCAAGCTCGCCGACACGCCGACCCACTTCGATGTCATCGTGATGCCCAACCTCTACGGCGACATTCTCTCGGACGTCGCGGCGCAGATTGCCGGTTCGGTCGGACTCGCCGGCTCGGCGAACATCGGCGACCATCTGGCGATGTTCGAGGCGATTCACGGCTCGGCGCCGCGGCGCGCCGGGCAGAACCTGGCCAACCCCTCGGGCCTCCTCCACGGCGCGATCCTGATGCTCGTTCACATCGGCCAGCCGGAGATCGCGGAGCGCGTCCACAACGCCTGGCTCAAGACCATCGAGGACGGCGTCCACACCTACGACATCTTTTCCGAAGGGATCTCGAAGCAGAAGGTCGGCACGCGCGAGTTCGGCGAGGCCGTCATCGCGCGGCTCGGACAGGAGCCTTCGACTCTCAAGCCCGCCCGCTACCCCCCCGCCGATCCTGCTTCGAAGGACAAGAAGACCTCCTCGCAGAGCGCCGCGAAGCGTCCACGCGCCGCCAAGGTGCTGGTCGGCGTCGATCTCTTCCTCGATTGGCCGGAGGGCAGCGCCGACGACCTCGCCAAACGCGTCCAGCCGCTCCAGGGCGGCGGGCTCGTGCTCAAAGCGATCTCCAACCGCGGGACGAAGGTCTGGCCCCAAGGTTCACCCGAGACCTTCTGCACCGACCATTGGTGCTGCCGCTTCCTGACTCAGGACGCTCTGACCGCCGTCGGCCACGACAAGGTCGCGGCTCTCCTCGGCCGGGCCGCCGCGGCCGGTCTCGACTTCATCAAGACCGAAGGTCTCTACACCTTCAACGGCGAACGCGGCTACTCCGCCGGCGGCGAGTAGTTGGCGACACCGATCCCGCGCAACTGCGCTGCCTTCACCGCCGGTGAGATCGCGGCGGCGACCGGCGGAATCCTGTGCGAGGTCGAACCGGCGAGAGCGCTCATCGAGGTGTCGACCGACTCGCGCACGGTGGCATCCGGCGCGCTCTTCGTCGCGCTCGCCGGCGAGGTCCACGACGCCCACCGATTCACCGGCGACGCTCTCGCACGCGGCGCGGTGAATCTCGTCGCGAGCGGTCGGGGTGTCACCGGCCCGCGCATCGAGGTCGGCGACACGCTGCGCGCGCTCGGAGACCTGGCGCGTCACTACGTCGATCGCGAGACCCGCAGCCGGCCGCTTCCCGTCCTCGCGATCGGGGGCGCCGCCGGCAAGACCACGACCAAGACGCTCGCCGCCGCCGCGGTGCGTGCGATCTTCGGGCAGACTCTCGTCACCCCGGGCAATCTCAACAACCGGATCGGCGTGCCGATGACGCTCTTCATGCTCACGCGCGAACACCGGGCGATCGTGCTCGAGTGCGGAACGAGCGTCGCCGGCGAGATCGCCGAGCTCGGCCGCATCGCGCGTCCCACGGTCTCGGTGGTGATCAACGTCGACCTGGAGCACTCCGAGAAGCTCGGCTCGCTCGCCGGCATCGCCGATGAAGAGGCGGCTCTGCTGATCGCGGCGCGACGGGTGGCGATCGCGAACGGCGACGATCCGCTGCTCGTCCCCCGCCTGGCGCGCGCCGGCGCGCAGCGGCTCACTTTCGGGAAGACGGCCAGCTGCGATCTGTGCGTCGCCGGGCGCACCGTCGACGCCGCCGGGGCCGCGACGATCGTCTTACGCTCCCGTGGCCGCTCGTTCGCGGCACTCGGCGGCTCGCCGCGCGAGATCCGCATCACTACGGGCCTCCTGGGCGAGACCGCGGCAATGAACATCGCGGCCGCACTCGCCGGCGCACTCGCTTTGCTCGATCGCTCCGCTTCACCCGAGGAGCTCGCCCGACTCTCGGCGGCGATTGCCGGAGTCGAGGCCGTTCCGGGTCGCCTGAGTCCGCGCGCCATCGGCGGGATCCTGGTCCTCGACGACAGCTACAATTCGAACCCGCGGTCGGTACGCGCTGCGTTGCTCGCGGCGGGCGAGGTCGCCGAGCGCCGAAACCAACGCTTCGTCGTGGCTCTGGGCGACATGCTCGAGCTCGGGGAGATGTCCGCTGCGGAGCATCGTACGATGCTCCAAGCGGCGGACCGCTCCGGCTCGGGTCATCTGGTCCTCGTGGGGAGCGAGATCGCGAGCGCGGTCGCGGCTCTGCCCACGGAGCTCGCGACGCCCCACAGCGTCTACCCGGACTCCGCGGCGGCGGCCGCGGAGATCCCGCGGATCGTGCGTGCTGGCGATCTGCTGCTGGTCAAAGGGTCGCGCGGCATCAAGATGGAGCTCTTGATCGAGGGCCTCCTGGCGAGAGAGAGTGCAAGCCCGGTGGCATCAGGAGAAGGCAAGGAGAGCCGGAGATGAGCTGGAGCGAAAAACCGCTGGTCGGAATCCTGATGGGGAGCAAGAACGACTATGGAGTGATGTCCGAAGCGGTGAAGATCTGCCAGGAGCTCGGGCTGGCCTGCGAGGCGCGCGTGCTGTCGGCGCATCGCACGCCGGACGAAGCCTCGAGCTACGCTGCGGGCGCCGCGGCGCGCGGCATCAAGGTGCTCATCGCCGGCGCCGGGGGTGCCGCCCATCTCGCCGGGGTGCTCGCTGCGAAGACGCTCTTGCCGGTGCTCGCGGTGCCGATCGACTCCTCGCCGCTCCTGGGGCTCGATGCGCTTCTCGCCTCGGTCCAGATGCCGAAGGGAATCCCGGTGGCGACTCTCGCCATCGGCAAGGCGGGCGCCGGCAACGCCGCGCTCCTTGCCGCCGCAATTCTGGCGCTCGAAGATGGCGCTCTCCGTGACCGCCTCGCCGCCTACCGCGAGGCGCGCCGGCAGGAAGTTCTGAAAGAGACCTTGCCCTGACCCCTGAAGGGGGGCACCGGTTCGTTTCAGGTCCCGGCCTTCGGGACGCCGTAGCGCTCGCTGAGGATCCGCCGGTGATGAAGCTCGTGCCCGGCCAGGATCCAGGCGAGCGCCCGCACCGAGACCGCGACCCCGCTCGCCTCGCCGCGGCGCGCCCAGTCGCCCGGGGAGAACGAGCGGAACAGGTGGAGCGACGCGGCGCGGACGGCCGCGAGATCCGCCAGCAGCTCCTGCCACGGCCGGCTGGCGGCATGGCTCGCCGGAACCCAGACCTCCTGGTCGAATCCCGCGAGCGGCGTCCCGTCGCCGCGCCCGAAGCGCAGCGCACGATAGGAGAAGACCCGTTCGCTGTCGGCGACATGCGCCACGACCTCCCGGATCGTCCATTTGCCCGGCGCATAGGCGAAGCCCGAACGGACCTCCGGGATCGCGGCGTAATAGACGTTCGCCGACGTCGCCTCCCGGGCGAGCGTCTCCCGGATGTCGCCATCCGGAACCGCGCCGACATATGCGACGTGATGCTCCCCGTACTCCTCCCGCGCCGGTCTTGCAGTCAGGTCGATGCTCATCGCTCCCCTCCGGTTTCGACACCGGGAATCGTAGCGCGACTCGAGGCCGGCAGGTGCGAGTAGAATGCGGCCGCTTCCAGCAGCGGGGAGAAAACATCGGGTGGCCGGCGCCGGCGAGACGACTGCGGTGGACGCAAACGCGCTGAGGTTCAACCTTGCCGTGCAGCGCAGCCGGCTCGGCCTCATGCTCTGGATGGTCGCGGTCGTCGCCGTCGCCCGGACGACTGGACTGGTCGAGTTCGACCTGCGGGGTGCCATCCTCGTAGGCGCCCTCGGCTTGGGCTCGGTGCCGCTGTGCATGCTCCTGCAACGACGGGCGCGCAGCGCGCGCGCGCAGCTTCGAATCAACGCCGGCTGGATGGTCGGCGACATCTTCCTCACCTGCTGGACGATCTACCTGATTCGCGATTCCTCGCCCCTCTGGCTCGTCTGGTTCCTGACCAATACCACCGCCGCGGCCTTCGTCGCCGGGAGGCGCGCGGCGCTCGCGGTCATGGCCGGCAGCTCGGTCGCCTATCTCGCTCTGCTCGTCGGCATGGGCAAGATCACGGGGTTGGATCACGAGCTTGCCATGGCCAGCGGCAGGCTTACGCTGCTTTTCGGCGGCTCCTTATTCATGATCAGCGGCATCGCGAGCCTGCGCCAGCGCAGGATGCAGATCGCCGCGCTCAACGACGAGAACAGCGCACGTCTGGCCGAGCTCTCCCGCCTGACCGGGGAGCTCGATCGCCGGGGGCGCGAGCTCGCCAAGGCCAACATCCGCATTCTCGAAGCCAACCGCGCCAAGAGCCAGTTCCTGGCCAACATGAGCCACGAGCTGCGGACACCGCTCAACTCCATCATCGGGTTCTCGGAAATCCTCTCCGAGAAGCTCGATGGCAGGATCGAGGCCCGATTTCTCCGCTTCCTGCACAACATCCTCTCGAGCGGACGCCATCTCCTCGGCCTGATCAACGACATCCTCGACCTGTCCAAGATCGAGGCCGGCAAGATGGATCTGGTCTTCGAGCCGGTCTCGATCCACGACATCGTGCGCGGTGTCGCGAGCGTCATGCACGGCATCGCCGCGCGCCGCCAGATCCGGATCGAGCTCACCGTCGAACCCGGCCTGCCGCTCATCGTCGCCGACCCGCCGCGCATCAAACAGGTGCTCTACAACCTGCTCTCCAACGCGGTCAAGTTCTCGCGCGACGCAGAAGAGGTGCGGGTGCGGGTGAGAGGGGCCAGCCCGGCCGAGTCCGGTCTCCCGAGCGCCGGCCTTTTCATCGAGGTGATCGACCGTGGCATCGGCATCCGCAGCGACGATCAGGAGCTGATCTTCGACGAGTTCCGGCAGGTGGACGGCGGCAGCACGCGCAACATGGGCGGCACCGGTCTGGGGCTCGCGCTGGTGAAACGCTTCGTGGAAATGCACGGTGGGCGGGTGGAAGTGGAATCGGAACCGGGCCGGGGAAGCCTTTTCCGCGTCGTCCTGCCGCTCGACGGTTCCGCAGCCACGGACCGGCGCGAGACGGAGCGTCCGATCTCGTTCAACTTCACCCGCGCGCAGGCGCGCGAGGCCTTTCTCGAACCCGGCCGGACGGTGCTCGTGGCCGAAGACGACGACGTCTTCTTCCGCGCACTGGAGGGTGATCTCGAGGCTGCCGGCTACCGGGTGGTCCGCGCCGCGAACGGCGACGACGTGCTCGACCTCGCCCTGGTCGAGACGCCGATCGCGATCTCCCTCGATCTCGTGCTGCCGGGCCGCGACGGCTGGGAGGTCCTGAAGGAGCTCAAATCCGACCCGCGCACCGCCGGCATCCCGGTCATCATCGTCAGCTTGATCGAGAACCACGAGCTCGGATTCGCGCTCGGCGCGGACGACTACTTCCTCAAGCCGCTCGACCGCGAACGCTTCCTGATGCGCATCAAGGAGCTCACGCCGCAGCGCGCGGATTTCGAGCGCTCGGCCGTGCTCGTCATCGACGACGACCCGCAAGTGCACGACTACCTGGACGTGGAGCTCTCGGAGGCCGGATACCGGGTGCACTCGGCGGGCGGCGGCAAGGAGGGCGTCGAGCTCGCGCGTTCGCTGCGTCCGGACGTCATCATCCTCGATCTGATCATGGACGGGGTCGACGGTTTCCAGACCGCTGCCGAGCTTGCCCGCGAGCCGCTGACCGCACAGACCCCGATCCTCGTCTTCACATCCAAGGAGCTGACCATGGAGGACCGCCGGGAGCTCGCGGGTCCGTCGACCGCGCTCCTGAGCAAGACCCCCGACGACCGCAAACGGCTGGTGTCGACCATCCGCGAACTGGAGGCGCGCAGCAGGGCGCAGACCGCGAGACATGAACGGACCGCTCATCTGGGTGATTGAGGACAACGACCCGAACTTCGAGCTCGTCGACTATCTGCTCGGCGAGGCCGGATACCGCGTGCTGCGCGCGCGGGACGCCGGCGAGCTCGGTGCTCTCCTCGCGAGCGCGCCCGCGGCCCTGGTGCTGCTCGACATGAATCTGCCATCGGGCTCGGGATTGGAGCTTCTCGCCCGACTGCGGGAGGATCCGCGGTCCCGGCAGACGCCCGTCGTCGCGCTCACCGCTCACGCGATGCGCGGCGACCGGGAACGGTTCCTCGCCGCGGGATGCGATGGTTACATTTCCAAACCGATCGAGTCCGGTCCTTTCCTCACCGTGGTCGCCGGATTTCTCCGCGGGGGCGTCGAGAGATGAAGCCCAGGGTGAGCTTCTGGCCCGGGCAAGCGCCGCGGATCCTGGCGGTCGACGATCAGCCGGAGAATCTCGAGCTGCTCGCGGCGATTCTCACCGACGAGGGTTTCGACGTCGGCTTCGCGAGCGACGGCCTGGCGGCGCTCGAAGCGGTCGCGGCGCATCCGCCGCAGGCGATTCTGCTCGACATCATGATGCCGCGCCTGGACGGATTCGAGGTCTGCCGGCGCATCAAGTCGTCACGCCCGACCTGCTTCATTCCGGTCGTGATGTTGACCGCGCTCTCCGATGTCGAAAGCAAGATCCGCGGCTTCGAGAGCGGCGCCGACGATTTTCTCAACAAGCCGTTCCACCGCATCGAGCTCCTGACCCGGCTGCAGTCCCTGCTCCGGATCCGCGGCCTGCGCGACGAGCTCGACTCGACCGAGGCCCTGATCTTCAGCATGGTCCACCTGCTCGAAGAAAAGGACCCGCTCACCCGCGATCATTCCCAGCGCGTCGCGGCGATCGCCGCCGACGCCGGCCGCGGCCGGAAGCTCTCCTCGCGGGCGCAGTACAACCTCACTCTGGGCGCCCTGCTGCACGACATCGGCAAGCTCGCCGTTCCGGAGTCGATTCTGCTCAAATCCGATCGCGAGCGGACCACCGAAGACCAGAAGACCTACCGCCTGCATACCTCTTTGGGCGAGCGCATCCTCGCGCCGATCGACTCCCTCGCGGGAGCGATCCCCTTCGTGCGCCAGCATCACGAGCGCCGGGACGGCAGTGGATATCCGAAGGGCTCCGTCGCCGAGGAGCTCGCGCCGGAGGTCGAGATCCTGGCGGCGGCGAATGCCTTCGACATGACGCGCGCGACCTACCCGAACGATCCGGCCGCGCAGGCGGAAGCCCTGCGCAGCGAGGCGCGAGCGGGGCGCTTCGAGCCGCATCTCGTCGAGGAGATCATCCGCTCCGGGGAGCGCCTCGCGGCCCTCGCTTCGCTGCCGACGATCGAGAACCTGCTGCCGGTGCCCGAGATCGAGCCGGGCGGCCGGATTCTGGTCGCCGACGACAACTCGACCAATCGCCAGCTGTACCGGGAGCTCCTCGCCGGCGCGGGATACACGGTCGAGAGCGTGGAAGGCGGGGCGGCCGCCGTCGCGCGCTATCGGCAATCCAAGCCAGACCTCATGATCCTCGACATCCGCATGCCGGATCTGGGCGGTCAGGAGGTCTGCAGGATCATCAAGGCCGACGAGGGGTCGGCCTATCTGCCGGTGATCCTGGTCACCGCCTACGAAGAGCGCGGCCTGCGGCTGCGCGCCCTCGACTGCAATGCCGACGAGCTGCTGCTCGCGCCGGTCAACCGGCTCGAGCTCCTGGCGCGCGTGCGCTCGCTGCTCAGGCTCAAGATCTACTACCAGGACCTGGTGCGGCACGAGAGCGTGGTGCTCTCCCTCTCGGCGGCGCTCGAGGCCAAGGATCCGTACACGCGCGGACACAGTCAGCGCGTCGGCGAGCTTTCGACCCGCCTCGCCCGCGAGCTCGGCCAGGATCCGACGGTCGTGCAGCGGATGCGCACCGCCGGACTCCTGCACGACATCGGCAAGGTGGCGATTCCGCAGGGCCTGCTCAACAAGCCAGGCCGGCTGACGGCCGAGGAGTTCGCCAAGCTGATGACCCATCCGGTCGTCGGCTGGGAGATCTGCCGCCCGTTGCGAACCGCGCAGTCGGTGCTCGATTGCATCCTCTACCATCACGAGCGCTTCGACGGCTGCGGCTACCCGGAGGGACTGAAGGGCACCGCCATCCCCTATCAGGCGCGCCTCCTCGCGGTCGCCGATGCGCTCGACGCGCTCACCTCCGAGCGCGCCTACCGGCACAGCCTCACCGTGGACGAAGCGGTCCAGCTTCTCGGCCACGAGACCGATGCCGGCAAGTGGGACCCCGAGATCTTCGCCGCCCTCATCCGCCTCGCCCAACGCGGCCAGGCCGATCCCCGCCGGCTGGATCCTGAATGGCGCTGAGCGAGGAGATGCGCGACGCCGTCGTCCAGGGCGACGCCGCCCGGGCGCGGGAGCTCGCGCTGGAACTGGTCGCCTCCGGCGACGATCTGATCGCCGGAATCGAGCGCGGATTCGCCGCCGGCATCCGGCGCGTCGGCGAGCTCTGGGAGGAGGGCGAATATTTCCTGCCGGAGCTGGTGCAGGGCGCCGAGGCGATGAAGGCCGCGATGTCCGTGCTCCTGCCGGCCCTCGCCCTGCGTCGCGCCGGTTCGCTCGCTCGCGGCCGCGTCGTCCTCGGCACGGTGAAGGGCGATCTGCACGACATCGGCAAGGGCCTGGTCGGCGTGCTGCTCGCCGCGCACGGCTTCGAGGTTTACGACCTCGGACACGACGTGCCTGTCGAACGCTTCCTCGCCAAGGCCCGCGAGGTCGACGCCGACATCGTCGCCGCTTCGGCGCTCCTCACCACGACCATGCCGGAGCAGCGTCGCCTCGCCGAGGCGGTCGCGGCCTCCGACCTGGCGCGCAAGCCGCGGGTTCTCGTCGGCGGGGCACCGACCAGTCCGCACTGGGCGGCCTCCTTCGGCGCGACCCACGCCGAGAACGCCTTGCGCGCGGTGGCAGCGGCGGAGTCGCTCCTGCCGTGACATTCGCCGAACGGCTGGAGCGCGGTCCGGTCCTGCTGCTCGACGGCGGCATGGGCTCGATGCTCTTCGCCCGCGGCCTCGGCGCGGGCGAGACACCCGAACAGTGGACCCTCGCGCGCGGCGAGGAGATCGTGGCGATCCATCGCGCCTACGTCGCCGCCGGCAGCGACGCCGTGCAGACCAACAGCTTCGGCGCCCATCCGCTACGGCTCGCCGCCGCCGGGCACACCGGCCGCGGCGGCTCGGCCACCGAGGTCGCGACCGTCGCCACCGCTCTGGCGCGCTCGGCCGGCGCGCGCTACGTCGTCGGCGACATCGGGCCGACCGGCGAGTCTCTGCCTCCGGTCGGCCGGGGAGACGTCGAGGAGTTTCGCCGCGGCTTCGCAGAGCTCGGCCGGGCCTTCGCCGCGGCGGGCGTCGACGCCCTCCACGTCGAGACGATGAGCGACCTCGCCGAGGCCCGGATCGCCCTCGCGGCGCTCACCGACGCCGCCCCTGGCATCCCGGTCTGCGTCTCGCTGACCTTCGAGCGCAAGAGACGCGGCTTCTTCACCGTCATGGGCGACCGCCTCGAGGAGGCTCTCCCGGCTCTTCAGGCCGCGGGGGCAGCGGCGGTCGGCGCCAACTGCACGCTGGCGAGCAGCGACTTTCTGGCGCTCGCCGCCGCGGCGCGCCAGGCGTTCGACGGGCCGCTCGTCTTCCAGCCGAACGCCGGCGCTCCGCGTCTCGACGCCGGCCAGGCGGTCTACGATCAGGTGCCGGAAGAGTTCGCCGCCGATGTTGCGGGGATCGCAGCCATCGCCGGTCCGAACGGCGCGGTCGGCGGCTGCTGTGGCACCGATCCGCGCTTCGTCGCCGCGCTCGCGGCCGAGCTCGCGCTGCGCGGCCTGCGGCCCCTGGGCCACCTGGGCCAGCTGGGCGATACCACGCCATGACGGTCGTCGAGACGCGACTCACTCTGGCGCGCGAGGAGGTGCTGCACTTCCTCGGCTACCCGGCCGGGCGTGAACCACACCCGCGCATCGCCGAGGCGCTCGCCGACTGTCTCGCCGAGGCCCGGGCGCTGGTGCGGGGGCGCGGAGTCTGGACGGCGCTCGCCACCGACGAGGCCGAGGACGTGGGTCTCGAGCCGATCCCCGCCAGCGGACTGGTGATCGGCCTGGCGACCGCGGGGGCTGCCATCGTCGAAGCGGCCTCGGCCCGCATGGCGCGCGGCGACGCGACCGGAGCGCTCCTGATCGACGCTTGCGGCAGCGCCGCCGCGGAAGAGGCGGCCGACCGGCTCTCGGCGACGATCGTCGCGTCGCTCGGCGGAGTCACCGGCGAGCCGGACCCGTTCCCGGGCTCTCCGGCGAACCCGGGACCCGAGCGCGCCGCCGCGATCTCCTGTCGCATCAGCCCCGGCTACGGGGGATGGCCGCTCGCCTCGCAACCGGCGATCTTCGCCCGCCTGCCCCACCGCAAGATCGGTCTGCGGCTCGAGCCCTCGCTGCTCATGGTGCCGCGCAAGTCGATCTCCTTCGCGATGTGGCTGGGCGCCGACGCGCGGCCGCTCTCCGGCCTCGCCGGCTGCGCGCGCTGCGGGCTCGAGACCTGCCGTTACCGCCGCAGGGAGCCCGCTCTCCCGCGCGCCGCCGCGTCCGCCGGCGAAGCGCCATGACCGCCCGCTTCGAGCTGCTTGCCGCCGGCGAGGCCGCGAGCATCTTGGACGAGGCGTTCCGGGCCCTCGAGCGTGTCGGTGTGCGGATCGAGAACCGGGCGGCGTCCGACCTGCTGCTCGCCGGTGGCGCGGTCGAGCGCCAGGCGCGCCTCTTCCTTCCCGAACGGCTGGTGCGCGCGGCCCTCGCCACCGCGCCGCCGCGATTCGCGCTCTACGATCGCGCGGGCAGAGCGGCCGTCGAGCTCGGCGCGGGCATCACCAGCTTCGACCCCGGCTCCGCTGCGATCTACCGCATCGATCGCAGCGAGCGCAGCGATCGCAGCAAGCGCATCGAGGCCGCGAGCGACGGCGCGGGCGGAGCGACCGGCGCCAGCGAACGTCGGCGCACCGCGACGACCGCCGACGTCGTCGCGCTCGTGCGGCTGGTCGATTCGTTGCCGTCCTATGCCGCGCAGTCGACCGCCCTCGTCCCGGGCGACGTCCCGCACGAGATCGCCGATCGCTGGCGGCTCTTCCTCGCCCTGCGCGACGGCGCGAAGCCGGTCGTCACCGGTACCTTCTCCAAGGACGGCTTCGCGCCGATGCTCGCCCTGCTCACCGCTGTCCGCGGGGGCGAGGCGGCGCTGCGCGCGCAGCCGCTGGCGCTCTTCGACTGTTGCCCGACCTCGCCGCTCACCTGGAGCGACCTCACCGCAGCGGCGCTCCTCGACGCGGCGCGCGCCGGCGTGCCGGCGAATCTGGTATCCGTGCCGATGACCGGCGCCACCGCGCCGGTGACCCTGCGCGGCGCCCTGGTGCAGCTCGCTGCCGAGAATCTCTCGGGGGTCGCGATTCACCAGCTCGCGACGCCGGGGGCGCCGCTCGTCTGGGGCGGCGCGCCGTCGGCCTTCGACATGCGGCACGGCAGCGCCGCGATGGGCGCGATCGAGAGCGCCATGCTCAACGTGGCGAACGCCGAGCTCGGCCGGGCGCTCGCGCTGCCGACCCACGGCTACCTCGGGCTCTCGGACGCCAAGACCTCCGACTACCAGGCCGGGATGGAGAGCGCGAGCGGCGCGCTGCTCGGCGCGCTCGCCGGGATCGACCTGGTCTCCGGGCCGGGCCTCCTCGACTATCTGCTCTCGCAGTCGCTCGCCAAGCTCCTGCTCGACCACGAAGCGTGCCGCGCGGCGCTGCGTTGCGCGCGCGGCATCGACTGCGGCAGCGAGGGGACCGAAGACACGGTGACTCTCCTGGGCGAGCTGGTGCAGACCGGAGAGCTCCTCTCGCATCCGCACACGCGCGCCCACTGGCGAGCCGAGCTCACGACCGCTTCCGTGCTCGTCGATCGCCAGAGCTACGGCGACTGGGAGGCCGCGGGCAGCTCGACCGCCCTCGATCGCGCCTGCGCCGAGCTCGAACGCCACCCGCGCTCCGGCACGCCGCTCGCCGACGAGACCACCGCCGAGCTCACCGCCATCGTGACCGCCGACGCCGCGCGCCACGGCATCACGGCGCTGCCCTTCGCCTGACTCCGGGGGGCGCTCTCCGACCCGACGGCCGTAGCGAGGAACTCCCCGTCCTAAGGCACCGTGATCGACCAGCCCGAAGTGTCGCCGGTCTCGAAGGCGTCGACGAAGATATCGCTTCGGATCGTCCACATCAGCGCATGAACTTGATTGTCTCCGGCAATGCCTTCGCCGATGATCTGGCCGAGGTTGTTGATCCCTTTCGCGACACTGTACCGGCCGCCCTGAAAGGCGCCGAGGTCGATGGCTGTGCCGCCGCGCCAGAGGATCGCATGGGCATCGATGTTCGGGGAGCCCGCATAGCCGGCGACAGCGCCGGAATCGTTCACCGCCGTGGGTGTCGCGGAGAAAAATCCGGAGGGTATCGGCAACTGATGGATCGCCGGCGTGCTGTTGGGGTCCGCAATGTCATATTGCCAGATCACCGGATAGAGGTTGCACTTGCCGGCGATGAAACCTGTATTGCTGATCGCGTTGGCCTCGCTCACGACCTGACCGCTCAACGCGCCCAGGTCGATCATCTGACCCTCGCGCCAGAGGAATCCGCGCATACCCGGGCCCAGCTGGGTGGTGCCAACCACGTGGCCGAGATCGTTGACACCGAAGGCTTCGCTGTAATCCAAAGGCGTTCCCGGGCCCAAGAAGCCGAGATCCTCGGGCGCGGTGTCCTTGTTCTGCCACCGTACGGCGTGCATGGCGTGGGCCGCTGTCCCATCCTTGGCTCCGCCCACGATCTGACCCGGATGGTTGATCCCGTGACCCTTGACGTGCACACGCCCGTAATCCGGGTCCGTTCCGGCCAGCGGCGGCAACTCGAATGCCTGGCCGGCGGCATTCCAGTAGACGCCATAGTACAAAGATCCGGTCCTGATCCTCTCCGTGCCGGCCATTTCTCCGCCGTCATTGAGGTGCTCCGGGACCGCTGTGCTCGCGGGATCGAGGTTCTCCGCGAAGCCGACGATGGCCCCGGTGTTTGCGTCCCAGAGCGGCCGCTGGTAGGCCGCGCTGGTGTCGTCCGCCAAACCGACGACGATCGGCTGGTTGTTGATCGCCGAGCCGAATGAAAAGAAGCCTCCGGGAAGCAGCCCCAGGTCGGTGATGATGATCTGCGACCCGAGAGCGGCGGCATTCGCGGTCGACGTGGCCTCCTCGGCATCTGCTACGACGCTCATTGCCAAGCCGATGACCCCGATTATCAGCGTGATCGCCTCATGCCGCCGCATCTTCATCATTCGTGCCTCCCGCTGGCTCAAGGTGCCGCTATCGAGGCAGAAACGCTGGGGACTTTCGACCGCCTCAGCATCGTCGACTCTCTGCTCGCGCAGCCGCTCGCCAGGCTCCTGTTCGGCTTAGACAGCCTGATCGACCTCCTGGAACAGTTCTTCCGCGCAGAGTCGATGAAGATATGGGTCAGGGCACGACGACGCTCCACTGCGAGGTGTCGCCGCTCTCGAAGCCGTCGATGAAGAGGGTCGCGACACCGGGGGCGCAGGACTGCACGACCACGTCGTCGACATCCCAGCCTGGATTCAAGACCGAGCTGTCGGAGCCCAGGCGCAGCCTGAACTGGGCCGTCAGGCCGGCGTAGGAGCTGACGTCGGCGACGGTGTACATGTAGGTCGTCGTGCCGCACCAGGCCGAGAGGCCCTGGAGCGGATTGCTGCAGCAGGTGGAGACCGCGCCTTGATAGGCGCCCAGCAGCAGGCTGGCGTTGGGCACCTGGTTCCAGGTGGTGCCACCGTCCGTCGAGGCTTCCAGGATGCCGCCGTCGTAGCAAGTGGTGCCGTTGGGCTCGAGGTTCGGCACATGCCAGAACTTGACCACCACCGGGTTCTGGCCGGTGGGCAGGAGCACCGCCGGCGAGACCAGGCGCTGGTCGGAGACCGCCGCCGGGTCGTTCGCATGGTACTGCGAGGTGCCGCTGTGCGGATTCGTCGCGGCGATCGCCCAGCTGTCGAGCGTGCCGCTGTGCGTCCAGCCGCCGGCGCCGGCCTCGAAGCCGTATTGGTAGAGGATGTTGGTCGTCGAGCCGGTGGCGCAATCGCCGGGAGCGGCGACGGTGGTGAGGTTGAAGACGCTCGAGGCGGCGCTCGCGCCGCAGGGGTTGTTGGCGGTCAGCCGCCAATAGAGGTGGGTGTTGGACGGCAGGTCGATGCCCGGGGTGTGGGCGGTGCCGGCGACCGTCGTGGAGTAGACCGGGCTCGAGAAGTTCGCCGTATCGTCGACTTCGAGCAGATAGTCGGCGGCGAGCGGCGAGGCGGTCCAGGCGAAGGCCGGACGCAGAGGCACATTCGTGGCGTTGTCGGGCGGCGCGGTCGGCGTCGTCGGGTCGGGCGCCGGACAGGAGCCGGTCGCGGTGGCGTCGTCGCAGGCGCTCAGCACCGATTCGCAGGGCTGGTCGGCGTCGACGGCGGTGACCCGGTAGGCGTACGTCACGCCGCCGAGCACGGTCAGATCCGGGTGGCTGGTGGCGACGACGTTGTCGGCGAGCAGCGCCCAGGTGCCGCCGGGGCAGGCAGCGGCGGAGCGGAAGACGCGATAGAACTCGGCGCCCGCGACGGCATCCCAGGCGACGTCGATCCGGTTGTTGCCGTTCACCGTCGCAAGCACGTTGGCCGGGGCGGCCGGCGCCGTGCACTCACCGCGCCCGTCGAGCGTCACGGCGCCGGTGTTGAGCGGATCGAGCCAATCCGAGGCGCGCGTCGACGGCGTGCCGCCGCCGATCCAGGAGACCGACAGTCGGCCGTAGTAGTCGGAGAGATTGTCGCCGGTGGCGCCGCAGGCCGAGGGGCCGCCGTGCAGCTGACCGATGAACCGGTGGTCGGCATTGTAGAGCGGCGATCCCGAGGAGCCGGGCTCGGTCACCCCCGGCGGGCTCGAGTAGTAGGGCGGGCTCGCATCCCAGTGCACCCAGACGTGGGTGCCGTCGCCCGGCGGCGACGGGACGTTGTAGCTGGTCGTCGCCGTCGTGGTCTCCGAGAACGTGATGCGCTTCTCGTCGGTGTTGGGGTGATGGACCGAGGCGCACAGTCCGGCGCTCGGCGGGTCGGTCGGATCGGGCGTCACCGCGCAAGCGTGGTCACCGTTGCCGGGACCGCCGGGAGCCTGATACGGCGTGTGGTCCCAGCCGGCCCAGTAGAGATCGAAGACCGGATTGATCGGGTCGTCGAGCTCGACCAGCGTGAAATCGGACGGTGAGTTGCTGGCGCGGAAGAAGGAGCCGGTGTTGAACTGGGCGAGCGAGCCGTCGCCGGGGCCGCCGGATGCCGGGCTGCCCGGTGTCCTGCAGGTCGAGTTCTGATAGTTCCAGTAGGTGACCAGCGAGGCGGCGTTGCCGGAGTTGATGCCGCAGTGATTGGCGGTCATGAACAGCGGCTTCTTGTCCCCGGCGGTGTTGTTGAGCAGCGAGCCGGTGCAGAACGTCGAACCGCCGGTCGAGATGACAGCCACGGCCTTCGCCGTGGAGCGCCAGGTGTCGTTGGCGGCGATGCACTGGATGTCCATGTTGCAGGAGCCGGACTTCTCTCCCGGTGCGCCGAAGCCGCGGTAACCGTCGCCGACCTGGCCGATGCGCAGCTCGAGCAGCGTGCGGGCCGCCCGCGGCACGGTGACCTCGACGACCAGATCGTCGGTCAGCAGGACGGGAGTCCACAGCTCGCCGTGGGTCTCGTTGTCCTCGGCCGTGAACGGACCGCGGACCTCGCCGCCGTCCGGAGAATAGAGCAGGAGCTGGCCGCCCGCCGGCATCCGGTAGCGCGTGAAGCCGAGGTTGAGCGAATAGGCGTCGGTCGCATGGATGCGGTAGCGCCAGACCAGCGTCTCGGCGTCGACCGCCTCCCAAACGCCCTGGGTCTCGGGGCGGATGTCGACCTTGATCGGCACCGCAAAGCGGGGCGGGAGCTCGCTCTCGTCGCGCCGGAGATCGTCGGCCGCGAGCCACCCGCGGTCGAGCTCGGCCAGCGCGAGGGTCTCGACCTGGTCGAGCGGCCTCGAGTCGAAAGTCCAGGCGGTGGGCACGGCGACGGAAGGGAAGGAAGCGGCGGCCAGCGGGAGCGCCCCGAGGGTCACCAGAACGAGAACGACGAGGCCTGCGCGACGACGCGGATTGCACATCATGATCTACCTCCTGGAACGGTTTTCCCTCGCAGAGTAGATAGAGTAGGAATTGCAGGGAAATGACTCTATCATTCCTGAGTGTCGGCTCAGGAAAGCCTCGAGATCCTGTCCCGCGGATGGACAAGCAGGCGCGGAAAAACGGCCCCGGGCCGGTGATCGTGGCGCAGGCCGACCTCTTCTGACTAGGCGCTTTCCAGGGCGCAGGAGCTTCCCGTGAGCCGATACAAGATTGCGTGGCTGCCAGGCGACGGTGTCGGTGTCGAGGTGATGGAGGCCGCGAGGATCTGCCTCGACGCCTTGCACTTCGACGCCCAGTACTCCCATGGCGACATCGGTTGGGAGTTCTGGCGCAACGAGGGCGAGTCCTTTCCGCAACGCACCATCGATCTCCTCGAGACGAGCGACGCCGCCATGTTCGGCGCCATCACTTCGAAACCGGCGGCAGATGCCGAAGCGGAGCTCGCGCCCGCCCTCAAGGGCAAGGGTCTCGCTTATCGCAGCCCCATCGTGCGCATGCGGCAGATGTTCGATCTCTTCACCTGCCTGCGGCCATGCAAGGCCTATCCGGGAAATCCGCTCAACTACAAGGAAGCGATCGATCTGGTGATCTTCCGTGAGAACACCGAGGGGCTCTACGCGGGTGTCGAGTTCAGCCCGGTCCCCGACGAGCTCAAGGCGACGCTCGGCCGGCTGAGCAAACCGTTCGCGCACTTCGCGGACATCCCGGGCGACGAGCTCGCCATCACCTGCAAGGTGAACACGCAGAAAGGCTGCGACCGGATCCTCCGCGCCGCCTTCGAGTATGCGCAGAAGCACGGCTATCCGAAGGTCACGGTCATCCACAAGGCCAATGTCGTGCGCGCCACCGAAGGCATGTTCCTCGCGACCGGCAAGCGCATCGCGAAGGAATACCCGGGGATCGCGATGGACGACGCCAACGTCGACGCCATCACGATGTGGCTGCTCAAGAATCCGCAGAGCTACAGCGTCCTGGTGGCGACGAACCTGTTCGGCGACATCGTGAGCGATCTGGCGGCGCAGCTCGTCGGCGGCTTGGGCTTCGCGTGCTCGGCGAACATCGGCGCGAAGCTCGGCGTCTTCGAGCCCAGCCACGGCAGCGCGCCCAAGTATGCCGGCCAGTACAAGGTGAACCCGATCGCCACCATTCTCTCGGCCAAGATGATGCTCGAATGGCTGGGAGAAACCGGGAAGGCGGCCGCGCTCGAGGCCGCCACCGCCGCGGTGATTCGTGAAGGCCGGGTGCGCACTTACGACATGGGCGGCAACGCGACCACGCTCGAAATGGCCGCCGCCATCGCACGAGAGCTCTGACCGGGCGGGCGCGCGGACTCCGGCGATGGCTGAGATCCTGATCCACGAGGTCGGCCCGCGAGACGGGCTTCAGGTCGAGAAGCAGGTCGTTCCGACCAAGATCAAGCTCGGCTGGCTGGAACGCCTGATCGCGAGCGGCGTCGACATCGTGCAGGTGGGCTCCTTCGTGCATCCCGAGAAAGTGCCGCAGATGGCCGACACGGACGAGCTCTTCCGCCGGCTCACGGCGCAAAAGCGCGCGCGCGGAGCGCTCCTCTCGGGTCTCGTGCTCAACGAGAAGGGCCTCGAGCGCGGGCTCGCCTGCGGCGTGGAGATGTTCTGCCTCGGTGTTTCCGCATCCGAGACCCACAGCCGCAAGAACACCGGCATGGGCACCCAGGAAGCCACCCGAAGGATCATCGCCGCTGCGCTCGAGGCGAAGCGGGCCGGCAGGGAGGTCCAGGTCAGCGTCCAGAGCGCCTTCGGATGCGGCTTCGAAGGCCCGGTACCCGAAGCGCGGGTCATGGAGATCGTCGCGGCCTATCTCGCCGCGGGCCTCGAGGCCTTGAGCCTCGCGGACACGGCCGGCCACGCGCAGCCCGCTCAGGTCGCCGCCTACGTGCGCCGCATTCTCGCGCTTTCGCCCAACGCCAGAGTCACGGCCCACATCCACAACACGTATGGAGTTGGAATGGCCAATGTCTACGCCGCCATCGATGCGGGCGCGACGACCATCGAAACCAGCTTCGCCGGGCTCGGCGGATGCCCGTTCACGAAAGTGGCGGCAGGCAACGTGGCCACCGAGGATCTCGTGCACAGTCTGCAGCGCTCGGGCGAGCGCCCCGACATCGATCTCGCGACTCTGATCGGGGTCGCGCGCGACGTCGCGGCGTTCTTCGGGCGCGATCTTCCGGGTTGCGTCTACAAGGTCGGCCCGATCGCGGCCGGCGCGCCGGTCTTCGGATGAACCCGGGGCAACGGCGATGAGTCGGCGCATTCTCGAAGGCATCAAGGTCCTGGACCTGACGAACGTCCTGTCCGGACCGTTCACGACCCTGCATCTCGCGCTGCTCGGCGCCGAGGTGATCAAGGTCGAGAATCCCAGGGACGGCGACCTGGCGCGCAAGCTCGGCATCCTGCCGGAGCTCAACAAACGCCTCATGGGAACCAGCTTCATCGCGCAGAACTGCAACAAGCGATCGATCACGCTGAACACCAAGAGCGCCGAAGGCAAGGCGATCTTCCTGCGCCTGGCGGAGGATGCCGATGTGGTCGTCGAGAACTTCCGGCCGGGCGTGATGGATCGCCTGGGGCTGGGCTACAAGATCCTCGCCGGCGTCAACCCCGACCTGATCTACTGCGCGATCTCCGGTTTCGGGCAGACGGGGCCCGACGCGCTGAATCCGGCGTACGATCAGATCATCCAGGGACTCTCGGGCGAGATGGCGGTGAACGGCGACGAGCGCCTGAGCCCGCTGCGCGCTGGATTCCCCGTCTGCGACACCGTGGGTGGGCTCAACGCGGCGTTCGCGGTCATGGCGGCGCTCTTCCACCGCGAGCGCACCGGCGAGGGCCAGTACATCGACATCGCGCTGCTGGACAGCATCATGCCCCTCATGGGCTGGGTGGCGGCGAACCTCCTGATCGGCCACCAGCAGCCGGTGCTCATGGGGAACGACAACTTCACCGCCGCGCCCAGCGGCACGTTCCGAACGCTGGATGGCCACATCAACATCGCCGCCAACAAGCAGGAGCAGTGGGAAGCGGTCTGTGACGTGCTCGGCGTCCCCGAGCTCAAGACCGACCCGCGCTTCGAGGAACGCGACACGCGCAAGAGGAACCGCAAGGAGCTCACACCGCTGCTCGAGGCGAAGCTGGCGGCGAAGACCACCGCCGCCTGGGTGGTCGAGCTCAACGCCGCCGACGTGCCCAGCGGTGCCATCCTGAGTCTCGAGGAGGCCCTGCGGCAGCCCCAGGTGCGGCACCGGGACGTGCTGAAGAAGATTCCGCTCCAAGGTTTCGGCGAGATCGAGGTCTTCGGCTTGACGGCGCTGTTCGAGAAGACCCCGGCCACGGTCGACACGCCGCCGCCGCGTCTCGGTGAGCACAACGCGGAGATCTACGCGGCGCTGGGCATCTCCGAGACCGAACAGACCCAACTCAAATCCCGAGGCGTCATCTGACAGGAGCCATCATGGGCATGACCGTCGTCGAAAAGATCCTCGCGCGCGCCGCTTCAGTGCCGTCCGTCGCGGCCGGGGACGTCGTGGAGCCGAGAGTGGATCTCGCGATGTCGCACGAGAATGCCGCGCTGGTGATCAACCAGTTCCAGGAGGTCTTCGCAGGCACCGGTATCGCGCCGAAGGTCTGGGACCCTTCCCGGGTCGCGATCATCTTCGATCATCGCGTGCCGGCCGAATCGCCCAAGACGGCGACGAACCAGAAGAAGATCCGCGAATTCGCGACTGCCAACGGCATCGCCAAGTTCCACGACATACGCGGCGATGTCGGCGGCATCTGCCACCAGATTCTCCCCGAGTACGGTTACGTGCGCCCGGGCTACGTCGTCGTGGGAACGGATTCCCACACCACGACGCACGGAGCGCTGGGCGCCTTCAGTTTCGGCATCGGCGCCACCGAGATGGCTTCGGTCTGGAGCCTGGGCTGCGCCGTGAACATCGAGGTTCCAGCCACCATCAAGGTGGTCGTCTCGGGGGAGTTTTCCCCGTTCGTCGGCGCCAAGGACCTGATCCTCAACCTCATCGGGACGCTCACCGCTCAGGGCGCCAACTACAAGGTGCTGGAGTTCCATGGCGAAACCATCCGCAGGATGAGCACCAGCGGGCGCATCGCCATCTGCAACATGAGCGTCGAAGCGGGCGCCACCTCGGGAATCGTTCCCGGCGACGCGGAGACCGTGCGCTACCTGCGCGACGAATCCGGGGTGACGGAAGCCATTCCGTGCGTCGTGCCGGACTCCGACGCGCGCTACATTCGCACCGTCGAAATCGATGTCTCGGCGCTCGGCCCGCAGATCGCCTGCCCGCACACGGTGGACAACGTGAAGCCGGTCGCCGCCGTGGCCGGTACGCCGGTGCAGCAGATCGTCATCGGCAGCTGCACGAACGGCCGGCTCGACGATCTGGCCGTAGCGGCCGATATCCTGCGCGGCAGGAAAGTCGCCACGGGCACGCGGATGCTGGTCTTCCCGGCTTCGGGCCGGATCTTCTCGCAGGCCCTGGAGAAGGGATACATCCAGGACTTCATGAAGGCGGGTGCGGTGGTGATGAACTCCGGCTGCGGGCCCTGCCTCGGCGTGCACGAAGGCGCCCTCGGCGACAACGAGACCGCCCTCAGCACCACCAATCGCAACTTCAAGGGCCGCATGGGCAACCCCAAGTCCGAGGTCTACCTTTGCAGCCCGGCCGTCGCCGCCGCCTCGGCCATCACCGGCGTCATCACCGATCCGAGAACGAACTGACACCTCGAGACGGGAGTCCTTCATGCCCACAGTCATCCTCAAGCTCGGCAACGACATCAGCACGGACGACATCTACCCTGGGCGCTACATGGCCACGGTGTTGCCTGCGGAGACGCCGCAGTTCGCCTTCGCGGACCGCACCGAGTTCAATGCCCGGCTCAAGGCCGGCGAATTTCCCGCCGGCAGCATCATCGTCGGCGGCGAGAACTTCGGCTGCGGCTCCAGTCGCGAGCAGGCCTGCTCGGCCCTCAAAGGCTACGAGGTCACGGTGGTGGCGCGCTCCATCGCGCGCATCTTCCTGCAGAACAGCATCAATCTTGGGCTCAAAGTGGTTCTCTCCCCCACGATCGAAGCCGGCGAGGGCGATGAGCTGGAGGTGTCCGGCGGCGACGTCCTGAACAGGACGACGGGCAAGGCGTTCGCAGAGGTGCGATTGCCCGCGGCGCGCCAGGGCATCATGGATGCCGGGGGCTTGATTCCCTACACCCGGGCGCTGCTCAAAGCGCGCCAGCCGGGCTAGAAGCGGCGAAACTCTTGCGCCGCGGCACCCGACTGCTCAGGCCGCGAGCGCCCGCAGGCGCTTCCAGGTGCGGTCGATTCCCGCGCGGACTTGGTCGAGCTCGATGGTGGTCCGCCGGAAGCGGCCCTGGCCGGCGAAGTACTGCTCGAGGGCCGCGGTCGAAAACTCGGGCTCGACGTTGATGAACACCCGGTCGCCGTCGAAGACCTCGTAGATCGGGTAGAGACCGGAGCGCACCGCCAGGCGCACGAGCTCGATGCCCTCGGCGGGCTCGGACTTCCAGCCGGTCGGGCACGGCGACAGGATGTGCAGGAAGCGGAAGCCGTGGACGTCGAGCGCGAGGCGCAGCTTGCGCATCGTGTCGTCCGGGTGCGCGAGCGACACGGTCGCGGCGTAGGGAATCGCGTGCGCGGCCATGATGGCCACGATGTCCTTCTTCGCCAGGTCCTTGCCGATGGGCGTCGTCGTCGTCACGGCGCCGAGCGGCGTGGCGCGACGAGCGCTGGCCGCCGGTGTTGCCGTAGATCTCGTTGTCGTAGCAGACGTAGAGGACGTCCTCGTTGCGCTCGGCGGCCGCCGACAGCGTCGCCATGCCGATGTCGTAGGTGCCGCCGTCGCCCGCGAAGCACATGACGCGCGTCTTCTCGCCGTTCAGGCGCGCGGCGTGCGCGAGACCCGTCGCCACCGCGGCCGCCGAGGCGAAGGTGGTCGCCACGACCGGCGCGCCGTAGGCCGAGAACGGGATAGGGCCCGGCGGTGACGATCCCGCAGCAGGCGGGGATCACGAGCTGCATCGGCGTCGCCGCCGCTGCGCGCGACAGCATCTGGAGGGCGATCGACATGCCGCAGCCGCCGCAGTTGGTGTTGCCGGCGCGGAGCAGGGGGTCGCGGCGGTCGCCGTTCGGTCTGCACCATCCCGTCGAGCTGCGGCTCGCGCATCACCCCACCTCCATGAAGATCGGGGCGCCGGCCTCGGCGCGCGCTCCGACCTCCTCGAGGATCTCCCCGAGATGTTCGGGTCGGACGTCGCCGCCGCCGAGCCCGACCATGTAGTCCTGGACGATCGCATCGTGCCGCACGACGCCGCGCGCTTCCGCCCAGAGAATCCCGCCGAGCCCCGGGCAGAGGTCGCGGTCGAGGACGGCGATGCGGCCGGCGCGCGCCAGCGCCTTGCCGCAGCTCGGCCTCCGGGAAGGGGCGGAACATGCGCACCCGCAGCGCGCCGGCCTTCATTCCGCGCCCGCGCGCCGCGTCGACGGCCGCGCGCACGGTCGCGGCCGTCGTGCCCATCGACACGAGCGCGACCTCGGCGTCGTCCATCCGGTACGAAACGACCGCGTCCGCCGGCCGCCGCCGAAGGCCGCCTCGAAATGCCGCCTGCACGTCCGCGTAGACCTCCGGACACGCGCCCCATCGCTTCGTGATGCTGCCGCCGGTGCACCTCGGTCTCGTGCGGAAAGTCGAGGCCGCCGACCGTGCGCGGCCGGTCGCTCACCCGGTGCGGCAGATCGAGAGGTGGCAGGAAAGCGTCGACCGCCGCCTGCGTCGGGAATGTCGGTCATCATCATCGTGTGCGAGAGCACGAAGGCGTCCTGGCAGACCATCACCGGCAGGAGCACGCGCCGATCCTCGGCGAGGCGGATAGGCGAGGAGCGATGGTGTCGAACACCTCCTGGTTGTCCTCGCAGTAGAGCTGGATCCAGCCGCGCGTCGCGCAGCATCAGCGTGTCGCCGTGATCGACCCAGATGTTCCACGGCGGACCCAGCGTGCGGTTCACCGCCATCATCACGATCGGCAGCCGGTAGAAGGCCGCCGCGAAGACGTTCTCGGCCATGTAGGCGAGGCCGTTCGACGACGACGCCGTGAACGTCGCGCAGCCCGGCGAGCGAGAAGCCCATGCACACCGCCATCGCGCTGTGCTCGCTCTCGACGCGCACCACGTGGCCCTTCTCGATCGTCTGCTTGCACAGACACTCGATGCACTCGGTCTGCGGCGTGATCGGGTAGACGCCGCTGCCGAAGCCGCGGCCGGTGCGGTTCGCGCGTCCGGCGAGCGTCGCGGCCATGCCCGCGGCGTGATTCGCGCTGATCAGCTCGAGGGTCATCCTTGCACCATCTCCATCGCGCCGCGCGGGCACTCGGTCACGCAGATGCCGCAGCCCTTGCAGTAGTCGAGGTCGACCTCGTAGGCGCCGTCCCGGCGGCGGATGATGCCCTCCGGGCAGTAGACGAGGCAGGTGTCGCAGTGCGTGCAGTGGCCGCACGAGAAGCAGCGCTGCGCCTCGCCGGCGTCGGGGAGCCCGTGCGCCACCTCGTCGAAGTGGCGGCGCGCGCTCGAGCGGCGGCTCCTTGCCCTGCGGCGCCGGCGCCGTGCGCTCGAAGTGCGACAGCGGATGTCCGTCGTCTTGACCGCGAGCACGCGATCCGGGCGCTCGAAGACCGCGACCGGCTCGCCCAACGCCGCGAGAGCGAGCGTCGCGGCGCGCCGCCCGTCGCCGATGGCGTGGGTGACGGTGCCGTCGCCGGTCGCGAAGTCGCCGGCCGCGTAGACGTGCATCGGCTTGTCGCCCGCGAAGAAACGCCCATGCTCGAGTCGCCAGCCGGGTGGCAGGCGCGAGAGGTCGGCGCGACTGCCCGAGCGCGAGCAGCACGTGGTCGCAGGCGAGCAGCGCCGTGCGCTCGGTCAGAACCGGGCGCCGCCGCCCGCTCTCGTCGGGCGGTCCCAGCTCGACTTCGGCGAGGACGATGCCGGCGACGCGATCCCCGTGGCCCGCGAAGGCCACTGGCGCGCGCTGGAACAGGAAGACGACGCCCTCCTCCTGGGCCTCGGCGACCTCGTCGGGGATGGCGGGCATCTCGGCTTCGCTGCGCCGGTAGGCCACGGTGACGCGGTCGGCGCCGAGCCGCAGCGCGCTGCGGGCGCAGTCCATCGCGGTGTTGCCGCCGCCCAGGACGACGACGTGCCCCGCGAGACGCGCCTCGCCCGCGACGTTGACGCGATGCAGGAAACGCATTCCCTGTTCGATCCCGCCGAGCTCCCGGCCCGGCACCTCGAGCTCGGCCAGGCGTTGGAGCCCCAGCGCGAGGATCACGGCGTCGTACTCGTCCGCCAGCGCCGCGATCCGGTCGCGTCCGAGCCTCTCGCCAGGGCGCACGACGACGCCGAGCTCGACGATGCCGCTCACCTCGCGGTCGAGCACGTCGCGCGGCAAGCGATACGTCGGGATGCCGGTGTGCAGGACGCCGCCGAGCTTCTTCTCCGCTTCGAAGACCACCGCTTCGTGTCCGAGCTGCGCGAGGGTATAGGCCGCCGAGAGCCCCGCCGGTCCGCCGCCGACGATCGCCACGCTGCGGCGACGGTTCGGGGCGGGAACGGTGCCGGGGATCGCTCGAGCGCAAGGCCGGCGCGTGGTCCGAGATCCAGCGCTCGAGTCCGCGGACGTCGACGGCGCCGTCGAGCTCGCGGCGGTTGCACCCGTCCATGCAGAAGGCCGGGCAGACGCGCCCGCAGACCCCCGCCAGGGGCGAGGTGCGAGCGAGCACGCGCGCGGCGGCGCCGGCGTCGTCGCGGGCCATCGCCTGCACGAAGCCGACGACGTCGTTGCCAGCCGGGCAGACCGCCGTGCAGGGCGCGAGACGCACCGTGAAGCGCGGCATCTGCGAGCGCCAGGCCCCGGTCCGCAGGACTGGAGCGGGACCTTCGACGTGGTCGACGAGATCCAGAACCTGGACCGGTGAGGCCGGTTCCCGCGGCGCGGGACTGCCGCCATCGTCTCCGCTCGCCGCTGGGGATGGAACGGCCGCGAGCTCGCTCACCGCCTCGCCGGCGGCCCGCGCGGCGAGCACGTCGTTGCTCAAGCCGAGGTGATCGTAGGCCGTCTCGAGGGCGGCGCCGGGGATCCCCATGAGGCGCGCGAAGGCCCCGGCGATCGTCGTGTTGACGATGACCAGCGAGCGGGTGCCGATCCCGTTGGCGCGCGCGATGGCGGTCGCGTCGACGGTGGCGACGCGAAACCCCGGGTAGCGCGCCGCGATCGGCGCCGGAGAATCGCTCGTGTTCACCAGCAGCATGCCGCCGGGGCGCAGTCCGGCCACCGTCGCGTCGTTGAGCAGCGACGGATCGAGCACGATCAGGTGATCGGGTTCGTAGACCTTGTTGCGCAGCGTGATCGGACCGTCGGCGATCCGCACGTAGGCCCGGACAGGCGCGCCCGAGCGCTCTCCCGCGTAGTCGCCGAACGCCTGCACGCTCTTGCCGAGCTGTCCGTAAACCGTAGCGATGATCTTGGCGCAGGTGACACCACCTTGGCCACCGCGACCGTGCAGTCGGATCTCCATACGGCTCCTTGCCCGCTCCTCGCGCCGCCCGAAAAGACCCTCACAAGACAAGCGCTCCGGGCCCTCTGCTGCAAACAACCTTCTCATACGTCGCGCCGCTCTCCGCCCGCTTGAACGGGTAGGACGGGGGGACCGAACGGTGGGCCGGTCGCCGCGCGGATGGCTAGCGCCCGCCCGCCTCGGCCAGGTGCTGCTGAATACGCTGTCGCGCAACTCCTTCCGGGCTCGCGTCGAGAGCCTCGCGGAGAACTGTCCGGGCCTCCGCCAACCGCCCCTGCCGGAGGAGAACCCAGCCCAAGGTGTCGAGAGTGACGTCGGACCGTGCGCTCGCGACCGCCGACTCCGCCGCTCGCTGGGCATCGGCGAGACGCCCCGGCCGCTCCGCGAGCAGCACCGCGAGCCGGCAGTAGGCATTGGTGACCAACCGCCCCGAGCCCCGGGCGATCGCGCGCTCGAGGTGCTGCTCGGCGAGCTCGACCCTGCCGGCGTCCTGATGGAGTCCGCCTAGAGCGAGATCGATCTCCGCGTCATTCCGCGCGTCGCCCAGAGCGTCGGTGAGGATGCGCACGCCCTCCTCGGGGTGTCCCGCGGCCACGGCAACCCTGGCCAAACCGATGGTCGGCCGCGCATCCTCGGGGTCGAGCTCGCGCGCTCTCGAGAAAGAAGCCCGAGCCGCGTCGAGACGTCCGGCGGCGAGCTCAGCGAGGCCCAGGTTCTGGTGCAGCCCTTCCGCGCGTGGGACGAGAAGCGTGGCCTGTTCGAGCTCCTCCGCCGCCGCTTTCGCACGCCCCAGGGCGAGGAGGGCGAGCCCGAGCCCGTTGTGCGCGGGAGCCAGATCGGGTTCCAGGCGAAGCGCCGCACGGTACGCGTCGACGGCCAACTCCGGATTTCCAGACGATGAAAAGGCGTCGCCCGCGGCGAGCTGGAGAGCGGTCGGACCGGGGCTCAACCACTCGAGCCGGCGGAGCGCGCGCGGCCAGTCCGAGCCGAGCAGCCGGGCTCGCACGTAGGCGCTCTGCGCGCGATCGAGCGCCGTCTGCCAGAGGAGCGCCAGAGCGAGAGCTGCGAGGACCGAGGTCGTGAGGAGACGGCGTCGGCCACGCGTCGCCCCGCGTGGCGTCGCGGTGCGCAGCAAACTCACGACGAGCAGAGGAATCGCCGCGGCCAAGCCGCGGCCCGCGGCCATGGGAGCGCAGGCGATGGCGACGAGAGCCACGCTCCAGAGCGGCAGAGCCGGAACCGCGAGCAGGATGAAGACGAGCAGGGCCGACGTCGCGGCCCAGAGATCCCACCGACCGGCGACCGGGCCGATGCCGACCCAGAGCACGGCGAGAACCAGGGCGGCGGCCGTCACGGGCAGCCAGGACCAAGCGCCCGGCGCAGAAGCGGGCAGGGTCGGGAGAACAATTTCTCTCCGACTGAGCACCGCCAGCAGGACGAGGGCCGCGAGCATCGCGAGATGCGTCAACCAGGAAGGCTCAGGGAGCCAGGTCCAGCCCTCCCGGCCCGCCGCGAGGTCGAGCAGGTTCGAGGCCATGTGGATCGGGAACACCAGCAAAGCCAGCCAACGGCGGCTGGGGCGCGGCCGCTCGAGGAGGAGCAGGAACGGCAGCAGGAAGTCGACGGCGACCGAGAACCAGGCCCAGAGGCCGGCGGCCGGGACTTCGATCAGGATCTTCGACTCGAGCGGCAGCGTCCACGTCCACCAGTGCAGGGCGTTGGCGCCCGCCTCGACCGCGTAGCCGAGGGCGGCCGTCGAGACCGCGGCGAGCAGCAGCAGCGGAAAGAGCCGTCCCGCGGCGGACGGCACGCGCCGGAGAACCTGCTCGGACAGCACCCAGCCGAGGTAGAGCGCCAGCATCCAACCGCAGCATTCGAACAACGAGGCATAGCCGATGCGCAGAAGCGGAGCGCGCATGACGTAGGGCATGAGCCCGCCGCCCTCGCCCATCCCCAGCTGGCGCGAGGCGTCGCGCATCAACCAGCCGATGAAGTTGCCACGCAGGACACCGAAGACGAAGCTCGCGCCGAAGAAAGCGACGGCGACACGCGGGCCCTTGACATGCCAGGCGTGCGCGGCGAGCGCGGTGAGCGCCGCGAGCGCCGGCACGATCAGCAGAGCGGTACTTGGGGGCAGCCCGGACACGCCGGCCTACCGGACCGGGGAAGCCTGAGTGGACGGCGAATTCGCCAACAGGTCGAGCGCGGCCCTGGCCACCTTGCTGTCCGGCAGGGATCGGGCGAGATCTTCGAGAGCTTTCCGGCCTTCGGCCGTCTCCCCGTCGCGCAGCAAGGCGAGGCCGAGGATATAGCGGCCTTCGGGATACTCGGGCGAGAGCTGCACGGCTCTTCTCGCCTCCTCGACCGCCGCCGCGGTTCGCCCCTGGTCGAGATACAGCGCGGCCAGGTTCTGCCGATAGCGTGCCTCTGCGGGACTGATCGCGATCGCCTGCCCGAATGCGATCTCGGCCTTGTCGAGCTCCCCGCGCCGGACGCGGAGCGTGCCCTCGAGCCACCGCGGCTCGGAGCGCTCCGGCGCCAGCCGCGCCGCTTCCTGGACCGCGGCGAGCGCTCCGTCGAGATCGCCCAACGAGCGCTTCAACACCGCGATCGAGATGAGATAAGCAGGGCGCTGAAGCGGGTCGAGATCGGCGCAGCGTTCGAGCACCTGGAGGCTCTTGCCCGGCTGGCCCAGGCGCCGGTAGACGTCGGCCAGCACCGCCTGGGCGCCGAAGTCCTTGACCGCCCTCGGCAGGGCGCGCTCCAGCAAGGCCGCCGCCAGAGCGTCGCGCCCGGTCCTGGCGTAGAGCACTCCCTGGATGATGAGCACGCTCGGGTTGTCCGGCTCGTACTGGAGCAGGTGCGACAGGCGGTCCTGCGCGCGCTCGAAGTCACCCCGGCTCAGGGCTTCCCGTGCCGCCGACCAGTCGTTGATGAGCTCGATGTGGGCGGCCGGGTCGAGACCCTGTCCGAGCGCTCCGGGCTCCGGCGTCGGAGCCGCGTTGGCTGCCACGTAGCCGAGCGCTGCCAGGCGGGCCCGGCTCTCCGCAGTCTGCTGGAGACGGCTGCTCAGGGGCTGGGCGGCGAGCGCTGTGCGCTGGAGGTAGCCGGCGAGCAGCCGGCGCATCTCCGCGAGCTCGGCCGCGCGCGCCGCGACCAGGTTGGTGCGCTCTCCCGGATCGGACGCGACGTCGTAGAGCTCTTCGCGGACGCCGCGGATGTACTTGAAGCGGCCGGATCGGATGCCGACCAGCCTCGCCCAGCCGAACCCGTTGGCACCGGCTTCGGACTCGAAGTAGAGCGGCGGAGAGCGCCACGGATCCCCAATGTCCCCGGTGTCGCCGGCGCGCAGGAGGGGAACCAGGGAGCGCCCTTCGCTCTCTCTCGGAATCGTGAGACCGGCGAGATCCAGGGTCGTGGCGAAGAGGTCGACCAGCCCGACTGGCTGATCGACGATCCCTCCGGTCGCGGACGCGCCCGGCACCTGCATCAGCAGCGGGACCCGCATCGTCGAGTCGTAGGTCAGCATGGCGTGGGTGATCTCGCCGTGGTCGCCGAGCCCCTCGCCGTGGTCGCCGGTGACGATGACCACCGTGTGGTCGCGCAGACCGAGGGCATCGAGCTCCGCGACCAGCCGTCCGAACTGTTCGTCGATGAAGGCGATCTCGCCGTCGTACGGGTGCCCCGAGAAAGTCTCTTTGTAGGGAGACGGCGGATCGTAGGGCTGGTGAGCATCGAAGAGGTGGACCCAGAGAAAGAAGGGCGCCGCTTTCTCCCTGGCCCGCAACCAGGCGAGCGCGGCCGACATGGTGGCGTCCCCCGGCCTCTGGTCGAGGAGCTCATCGCCCGCGGCAGGAGGCGTCTCCCCCCAGAGTACGCCCTCGGCGCCCAGGTTGTCGTCGTAGACCTGGAATCCCTGATCGACCCCGAACCGGCGCCGAAGTGGAAAGGAGCTCACGAAGGCGGCCGTCCGGTAGCCCGCAAGCCCGAGTCTCTCGGCCAGTGTCTCGTTCTCCGGTCCCAGGGTGTAGATCCCGTTGTCGCGCGCTCCGTGAACCACCGGCGAGCGGCCGGTCAGGATGGTCGAATGGGACGGCAGGGTGATCGGCACCGACGACCAGCAGTGACGAAAACGGAAACCCTGGTTCGCGAAGCGGTCGAGGTTCGGGGTGCGCGCGAAGGGATAACCTTCGACCCCGAGGTGATCCGGCCGAAAGGTGTCGAGGGTCACCAGGACCACGTTCGGACGGCGCGCGAGCTTCGGGGCGAGCCAGAGCGCGGTCGCTCCGGCGCCCAGGACGAGGACGCCGGCGAGCAAGACGAGCTTCCTCAAGGACGGGCTGTCTCCGCGGCAGCCTGGGTGAGCGCAGGGTTCAGCTCACCATGGCGCTCTGCGAACGCCGCTTTCTCGAGGTCCTCCCGGATCACGCCGAGGTTGCGACGCGCATAGGCTCTGCGCACCTGGGGCATGACCTCCGCGTAGGGCCGGGCGGCCGGCTCCTGAATCTCTTCGACCCGCACGACCGCGTAGCCCTTCTCCCACTTGACCGGACCGATCCAGGTGCCCACCTTTGCTCCGACGACGGTGTCGTGGAACAGCCGACCCCGGGCAGCCAGGTCCTCGTGCGTGACCCAGCCGAAGTCGCCGTCGCCCTGCGGTCCTTTGAGGCTGGCCTGCGCGGCCACCAGGGGCTCGAGCGCGGCGCCGGCTTCGAGCTTGCGCTTCAGGACCTCCGCGCGGGCGAACGTCGCATAGAGATCCGGCGATGCGTGGGTGAGGAAGAGCCCTCGGATGTGCAGCTTCCGCGCGGTGGCGAAGCGCGTCTTGTTGTCTTCGAAGAAGCGCTGGAGCGCTTCGGCGGACACCGCGGCGAGCTTCTCGCGCGCCAGGCCGCCGCCTACGAACTCGATGATCGCGCCCCGCCGCCGCTCCTCCCAGAGGGCCAGGAATTCCGGCTGGCGGTCGAGTCCTTTCCGCTTGGCATAGGAGAGCAGACTCTGGTTCTGCACCAGCGCCTGCACGGTGCTGCGGGTGGCGTCAGCGCCTCGCGCAGCGCTCTCCGTGAGAAGCGACGCGAGCTGTGGCTCACCGGCACGCAGCTCGGCGAGGGTGAGCCGCGTCTTCGGCCCGCGCAGGACCACCCCCTTCGGGTCCCCGGCCTGGAAGATCTCGAGATCGAAGGTCAGAGGATCCGCCGCCTGCTCTTCCGCGACGATCTCGGCGAGGCGCTTGTCGCGGCGCTCCTGGACGATCTGTCCCACGAGGGAATCGCGCAGCTCATCGAAACTCAGGATCCGCGACGGGTTGCGGTTGACCAGGAGGAGGACCTCATAGCCGCGACGGATCTCGATCGGCGCCGACACCTCACCGGGCGCGAGCTTGCGCACCGCTTCGTCGAACCTCCGGCTGACGTTCGGGGTGCCGAGGTTCAAGCGCCGGATCCAGCCGCCTGTGATGGCATCTTCGGAGTCCGAGCTCGCGGCGACGATGGCGTCGATGTCCGCCTTGGGCACGAGCAGCTGGCTGCGCACCCGCTCCGCTTCCTGCCGCGCCGCGGCCCAGGCCTCGGCCGGGCTGCCCTCGTCCACCCGAACGTAGACGTGACGCAGGGTGTACGAGGCCGGCAGCTCGAGGTGCCCCTGGATGCCGGCGTAGCGCTCCCGCACCTCGGGCTCGGCGACCAGGGAGCTCACCCCCAGTCCATGGGAGTGCACGAATCCGATGAGGACAGAGCGCTCGAGCGCCCCGAGCTGGCGCTGGAGCGCGGCCTCGGCGGCGAGGCGCTCCGGGGTCATGCTCTCGAACCAGGTCCGCTCGGCGACGATCTGCCTGGCGATCCGAGCGCGCTGCGCCGGAACCGGCTCCGCGCTGTCCTGGTGTCGAGCCGCCCGGCTTGCCTGCTCGAGACCGATGCGCTCCTGGACCTCTGGCAGGGTCACGGCGCCGCCGTCGTATCGGGCGACGACCTCGGGCGGAAAGGGCTGCGGGCGGCAGGCCCCTAACGCCAGGACGGCGGTCAGAGCGAGAAGCGCTCGACCGCCGTTCCTGCTCGATCTATGTGGAAACCGAATCACCCGCGAGCGCTGGCCTCGAGCCCCTTGCCCGGGCCTGCCGGAGGAGCTCAGTCGACGCTGAACTCAATGAGCTCGACGGGCACCGTGTTTGCCGTCGCCGTGATCCCGGCGCGGATGATCGGCACGCGATTCGAGCCGAAGGGAGTGGCTCCGGTGATGTTGAGGTTGGGACCTTCGGCGGTGATGAAGTAGCCCGCGGCCGGCAGGTTGTTGCCGGTGTCGTCCAGGCCCACGGTCCGGCAGGTCGTGCATTCGACCGCCGTCGAGCCCACGAAGTACGAATGCCACGCACCCAGCCAGAAGACGCCCGTGCCGACGGCGGGAATAGTGAGCGGTGTGGGCAGGACGACGTTGTTGAAGCCGACCGTGATGGAGTTGTCGTCGCCGACGAAGAACGGCGTCGTCAGGTCGCTTGCGGACCAGACTCCAACCGTACCGGCCGAGGAGTTCCAGACCTGGCGGAGGTAGTAGGAGACGGTCTCGATGTCGAACGGAGGGGGCGGCGTGGTCGAGGCGATGTCGCCGCGTATCAGGTACCAGTAGTCCTGGTAACCGGTGGCGGTGGGAGGGGGGCTGAAGTAGAGATCGGAGGTGGCGTCGCCGTCGTCATAGATCGTCTGGCTGTTGACGACGTTGGGCGCGCGGGTCTCCCCGACTACCGCCCCCGGGGCGACGGTTTTTCCGGCTCTGGCGGTCTTTCCGGGCTTGGCCGCGCCGGCGACTCCCACGAGAAAAAGTGCAGCGAGGAGAGCGAAAGTGAGAGCTGTGCGCGAGCGACCGAGAAGCTGGCGGTTCGACATCCCTGGCCTTGCCTTTCTTATCGCAGGATTTCGGAACCCGTTTCCGAAATCGTTCTTTGCCGGTGATTCCAGATCAGGTTGTCATCTTAACCGGTCTCGGCCACTTGGCACAACCCATACGTGGGATCGGCTCTATGGCAGCCGGGTCGCGGGGAGGGAGTGCTCAGGCTTCGACTTCCGCCGCCCGCCGGATGGCGGCGACGGAGCGCTCGACATCGGCCTCGGTGGTGGACCAGTTCGAGACCGAGATGCGCATCGCCGCCTTGCCCTGCCAGGTCGTCCCCGAGAGCCAACAGGTGCCGTCGAGCTGCACCCGACGGATGACCTCGCGGGTAAATTCGTCGGACGCGGCCGCGTCGCCGCCGCCCGTTCTGCCGGGCGGCGAGAAGCGCACCAGCACCTGATTGAGCACGACCTCGTTCAGCACTTCGATCCGATCTCCGCCGCGCAGGCGGTCCGCGAACCGACGGGCGTGGCGGCAGCTGCGCTCGACGAGCTCGGCGACGCCCTGCCGCCCGAGATGGCGCAAGGCCGCCCAGACCGTGAAGCCGCGGGCGCGGCGCGAGAACTCCGGCACCCACTCGAACGGATCGCGCTCGCGACCGGCGGTCTGCTGGAGATAGTCGGCGTGGGCGGTGAGCGCCGCACGGTGGGCGTCCGGATGGGCACAGAAGACCAGCCCGCTGTCGTAAGGGACGTTCAGCCACTTGTGGGCGTCGGTCGCCCACGAGTCGGCGCGCTCGACGCCGCGCACCAGCGCTCGCAACTGCGGGCTCGCCCCCGCCCATAGTCCGAAGGCGCCGTCCACGTGCAGCCAGGCCCCGTGCTTCGCGGTCAGATCGGCGATCGCGGCCAGCGGATCGAAAGCTCCGGTGTTGACGTTCCCGGCCTGCGCGCAGACCAGTGTCGGGCGGCCGGCGAGCGGCGCCAGGGTCGCGGAGAGCGCCGCCGGGAGCATTCTCCCCTGACCGTCGACCGCGACACGGTGCACGCGCTCGCGGCCGAGCCCGAGCATCTGCAGCGCGGTGTGAATCGTGACGTGCGCCTCCGCCCCGAGAACGACCGCGATCTCGGGCGCACCATAGAGGCCGCGCTCCTCGACGTCCCAGCCGAAGCGCTGCGAGAGCGCATGGCGCGCCGCCGCGAGGGCGGAGAAATTCGCCGCCTGACAGCCGGTCACGAAGCCGAAGCTCGCGGTCGAGGGCAGGCCGAAGAGATCGAGCAGCCAGCCGCCGGCGACCTCTTCGGCGACCGAGTTCGCCGGCGAGAGGACGAAGAGGCCGGCGTTCTGATCCCAGGCCGAAGTCAGCCAATCGGCGGCGACCGCCACCGGCAGCGAGCCACCGACCACGAAACCGAAATAGCGCGGACCCGCCGTCGCGACGATGCCCGGATCGGCTTGCGCCGCGAGCTCCTCCACGACGCTCCCGGGGCTCTCGCCATGGTCGGAAAGGGTGCCTCCGAGCGCCCGGCGCATCTCTTCGCGGGAGATCGCACTGCCGACCGGGCGCTCAGGAAGCTGCTCGAGGTAGTCGGCGGCGATCTCCGCCGTGCGCCGCAGGAGGTCACGTGAGCTCATGCGCGCGAGTTTATCCGTCGGCCTCCATTTCGAAAGTTCGAGCGCGAGACCTGTCGAAAGTTAGGTCCAACGACGTCGTTCGGCCGCTCGTGCGCCAGCCGGAGCTGTCGAGAGGGCTCGCTTTCGAGGGAGTCTCCTTTTCGCGATCGGGCTCGTGCGCTCCTCGACGCTCGGGGGTCCCCGAGAGTCCCTCCTCGCGCTCTGCGGTGCTTGCCCCTTCTGAGGGGCTCGGAGCCCGATCGCCGTGCACTGCGGTCGAGGCTCGCCTCGGAACAGTCTCCCTTTCTACACGGTAGCGAGGAGTGGCTGGGCCGAGGGGTCAGTCGCGCAGGTAGTGGCAGGTGTAGCCGCCAGGGTGCTTCTCGAGATAGTCCTGGTGGTACTCCTCGGCCGACCAGAAATCGGACGCGGCGACGATTTCGGTCACCACCGGGCTCTTCCACTTCCCCGACCTGTCGACCCGGGCCCGCACCTGCTCGGCGGTCGCCTTCTGCTCTGCGCTCAGATAGAAGATCGACGAGCGGTAGGAGGTCCCGACGTCGTTGCCCTGTCTGTTCTTCGTCGTCGGATCGTGCATTCTGAAGTACCAGCCGAGGAGCTGCTCGTATGTGAGGCGTTTCGGGTCGAAGATCACTTTCACGGCTTCGGCGTGGCCGGAATCTTCGCGCTTGACGATCTCGTAGGTGGGGTTCTTCACCGTGCCGCCGGTATAGCCGACCTCGGTGTCGATGACCCCCGGAATCTTGCGCAGGATCTCTTCCATCCCCCAGAAGCAGCCGCCGGCCAGGATCGCGGTCTCCCGTTCGCCGGAGTCCTTCGCCAGGAGGCCGGCTTTCTCGAACGCCGGCAGGTACTCCTCGTAGCCCTCCTCCACCATTTTCTCGACCGGCACGAAGCGCAGCGCCGCGGAGTTCATGCAGTAGCGCTGGCCGGAAGGCTGGGGACCGTCGTCGAACAGGTGACCGAGGTGCGAGTCGCCGTGCTTCGAGCGCACCTCGACGCGAGTCATGTACAGGCCGTTGTCGCTCTTGGTCGCGATGTTCGCGGCATCGATCGGCTTGGTGAAGCTCGGCCATCCGGTCCCCGAATCGTACTTGTCGAGCGACGAGAACAGCGGCTCGCCGGAGACCACGTCGACATAGATCCCGGCGTGCTTCTCGTTCCAGTACTCGTTCTGGAACGGCGGCTCGGTGCCCTCGTGCTGGGTGACCTGATATTGCATCGGAGAGAGCCGGGCTTTGAGCTCCTCATCCGAGGGCTTGGCGAAATTCGACATCGTTTTTCCTTTCCCACTCTGCGTTGTACCCGGCGTTGCAGCGGCTGGCGCGGCATCCTCGGAGGTCGCCGCAGAAGCGCGCTTGCCGGGCCGCTGGATGGCGTGCAGCAGCCAGGGCCCGGCGACGAGCGCGACTGCGGCCGTCAGAGCGCAAGCGAGGAGGCGGTGGCTTCTCATGGCACGTATTTGGATGCGGCGTTCCGGCTGCGGTTTCATCATCATTCCTCCGCCAGGGGATACGCCGGCGGCCCCGGCTCCGGATGGGAGAGAATCGCCCGGTGCAGCGTCCCCATTATCTCGCCTTCGGTCTGGCCGGCTACCTGGCGGCAATCCTGCCGATGGTCTACTTCGTCGGCTTCCTCGCCAATGTCGTCGTTCCCAAGAGTGTCGACAGCGGACCGGTCGGCCCGGCGGGTGGGGCGCTGGCTGTCGATCTGGCGTGGCTCGTCGGGTTCGCCGGGGTGCACAGCCTGCTGGCACGGCCGGCGGTGAAGAGCCGCCTCACGGCGTACTTTCCGGTGGAGCTCGAGCGCAGCCTTTATTCGCTCATCGCCGGAGCTCAGATCGCCTTCCTCTGCGCTGCTTGGCGGCCCCTGCCGTTCGCGATCTGGAGCGTGCCCGCGGCCTGGGGGGCGGCGAGGGCGCTGCTCTGGGCACTGCAGTGCGCCGGCTGGGGGATCGTCGTCGTCGCCCTGCTGACGATCAGCAGCGCCCATCTGTTCGGGCTGCGGCAAGCCTGGTCGGCGGCACGCGGCCTGGCGTACGCCGCGCCGCGCTTCGAGAGCCGCGGCATCTACCGCCGGATCCGCCACCCGATCTACGCCGGAACGATCGTCGCCTTCTGGGCGACGCCGGAGATGAGCCAGGGGCACCTGCTGCTGGTCGGAGTCCTGACGATCTACCTGTTCATCGGCCTGGCCTTCGAAGAACGCGACCTCGAGCGCCAGTTCGGTGCGGCCTACCTCGCGCACCGGCGGGCGGTGCCGGGCTTTTTCCCGCGCCTTGTGAAGTAGTCTTCGACCGGGAGAACCTCCGCAAATGAAGCGCACCGTTTCCGCTCTCGGCCTGCTGCTCGTGCTCTGCATCGTCGCTTTCGCTGCGGCTCTCGTCGCGGGTCCCGCCCGCGCCCAACCTGGCGCGGCTCCGACTTGGGAGGCAGAGGTCGCGGCCTGGAAGCAGGCCCGCTTCGAACGGCTGCAGCGTCCGGACGGTTGGCTGACGCTGGCCGGACTCGCGTGGCTGAAAGAGGGCGACAACAGCGTCGGCAGCGATCCGAAGAGCGCCGTCGTGCTGCCTGCGGGCAAGGCGCCGGCCCACCTCGGCACGTTGCGCGTGGTCGGAGCCCCCGGAGCTACTGGAGCCAGCGGAGCCGCTGCCGCGACAGTGACCTTCCTTGCCGAGAAGGGTGTCGGCGTCACGAGTCAGGGTAAGCCGATCACGACACTGGCGCTGGTCGACGATTCGCAGGTCGATCCCACCCCCATCGAAGTGGGCACTTTGACCTTTTTCGCGATCCGCCGCGGCGACCGGCTCGGGGTGCGGGTGCGCGACCGCGAGGCCGCAACGCTCACGTCGTTCCGGGGTCTCGACTACTTTCCGCTGGACCGCAAGTGGCTGATCACAGGGAAGTTCGAACCGGCAGCCGAGGTCAAGGAGATCCCGATTCCGAACGCGCTCGGCTTCGACGAGCCGATCAAGTCGCCTGGTCATGTCGTCTTCACGGTCGACGGACGGGAGCATCGCCTGCTCGCCCTGGACGACACCGGTGACGGCCGGCTCTTCTTGGTCTTCGGCGACCAGACGAACGGGCACGAAACCTACGGCGGCGGGCGTTTCTTGTACACCGATCCGCCGCAGGACGGCCGGGTCGTTCTCGACTTCAACCGGGCTTACAACCCGCCCTGTGTTTTCACGCCCTACGCCACCTGCCCACTTCCACCGCGCGAGAACCGGCTCCCGCTCCGAGTCGAGGTCGGAGAAAAGAGCTTCGCCGGCCACAGCCCGAAACCTTGAATACGGGCGAGGGTCTCTACGAGAAGGTGCTCGCCGCTGGTGGCGGAGAGGTCGCCGCGCCGCGACCGCCCCGGGCCTCGGCAGCGGTCGTTCTCTTCCGGCATTCCGCGAAGAATCCCGCTGCGCATTCCGCCTCGCACCCAGCTCCTCCCTCCCGGGAGATCGAGGTCTTCTGGCTCCGGCGCGGCGAGATCCTGCCGTTCATGGGCGGCTGGCACGCCTTTCCCGGCGGCGGCGTCGAACGCGGGGACGTCGACCTCCCGGTCGCCGGATCCCCGGCCGGCCAGGCGCCCTCCGGATGGACCGCGGCGAGCGCCGACGAGGCCGGTTCGCCGGCGGAACCCGACCTCATCCCCGGCTTGCCGGCCTGCGCCCTGCGCGAGCTCTTCGAGGAGACGGGGGTGTTGGTCGCCTGTCCCGGAGCAACCGTCGCGACATCGGTAGCGACGGGTGGCTGGGCCGAGGGCTTCCATGGGGCCCGGAGCGCGCCTCCTCAGCGCGAGGACCCCATGGGATACGGACCAGACAGGACCCGTCGCGGCGCAATCGAACGCAGAGTCCCTCGCCGAGATGCGTGAGGCGCAACTCGCCGGCGACAAGGCGCTCGGTGCCTGGCTGGATCGCCACGCTCTCGCACTCGACGCTTCGAGGCTCACTTTCGCCGGCCGCTGGCTGACGCCTCCGTTCTCTCCCGCCCGCTTCGACAATCGGTTCTTCCTGCTCGAGTGGCGCCCGGAAGACGGCGAGCCCCGCGTCACTCCACCGGAAAGCGAGGAGGGTGAGTGGATCCCTCCG
Organism: Thermoanaerobaculia bacterium; assembly: GCA_963806165.1. Classification (GTDB taxonomy): domain Bacteria; phylum Acidobacteriota; class Thermoanaerobaculia; order Multivoradales; family JAGPDF01; genus JAGPDF01. Next base: position 865,062 of record CAWDWZ010000009.1, on the reverse strand, counting down.
CGCGCCGCTCTCGACCGCCTCGATGCCGGCCTCGCACTCGCTGCGCCGCCGATCCTGCACCTCCTCCGGGTGCTCGCGGAGGAGGCTCCGGAGAGCGCTTCGCCGCGCCTCCTGGACACCGCGGAGGCGCATCTCGGGCCGCAGTGGCGCATCGAGCTGCGTCCGGGAATCGCGCTCTTTCCGCTCGCGGCAGCCACCTTGCCGCCCGCCGCGCACACCAATGCTTATCTCCTCGGCACCGCCGCCTGTGTGCTCGTCGACCCAGGCTCGCCGTTCGAGGCCGAGAACGTGCGCCTCCTCCAGGCGCTCGAAGTGGCCGCCGCGAAGCTCGGACGCCGGGTCACTGCGATCTGGCTGACCCATCATCATCCCGACCATGTCGCCGGAGTGGAGATCGTCCGCCGGGCGCTCGACATTCCGGTCTTCGCGCACCCGCGCTCGGCCGAGCGTTTGCGGGCGCGCGGCATCGCGCTCGACGGCTTCTTGCACGACGGGCAACGGGTCGTGCTCGACGGCACCCCGCCGTTCGTGCTGAAGGTGCACCACACGCCAGGGCACACCGCCGGCCACCTCTGCTTCGAAGTCGAAGCGACCGGGGATCTCATCGCGGGGGACATGGTCGCCGGCTTCGGCACGATCGTCATCGATCCGCCCGAAGGTGACATGGACCAGTATCTCGCCTCGCTCGATCGGCTGCGCGAGCTCGCGCCGCGAACGCTCTTCGTGAGCCACGGAGCGCCCTTCCTCGACAGCGTCGCCAAGCTCACCGAGTATCGCGAGCATCGTCTGGAGCGCGAGGCGCAGATCCTCGCCTGCTGGGAAGACGGATTGCGCGCGCCGAAGGCGATGCTGCCGCGGGTCTACCCGGAGATCTCCCCGCCGGTCGAACCGCTCGCCGAGCGCCAGATCCTGGCCCACCTCGTGCGGCTCGAGCGCCTCGGGCGCATTCGACCCTGAGCGAGGTCGCAGCGCAGCCGTTCATCTCAGATTCATGACTCTGGCAATTTTCAACTGCCCGAGGCCGCGCGCGTTCACAGCGAGTTCATCGCATCCTCGTCAAGATGCCGCCAATGGACCGTGCCCAACCTTCGCCGCCGCGGTCGTGGATTTCGTCCCAGCTCCTGGCGGCCGCCCAACGGTTGCCCCCCGTCTCCTGCGCCCCGATTGCCCTCCTTGCCCTGCTGGCGACGGCGCCGATTGCGGCCCAGTCGGGCTCCAAGAATCCGCATGGCGCCCTCAAGACCGAGTGCGCGGAGTGTCACTCGATGGAAGGCTGGAAGCCGCTCAAGTCTCCGCTGCCGTGGAAGCACGCGACGACCGGGTTCGATCTCGCCGGCGCCCACGCCGGCGCCGCGTGCAAGCTCTGCCACGCGACGCTCGACTTCGGGCTCGAAAAGGGCAAGTCCGACTGCCTCGCCTGCCACCAGCCGGAATTCGCGCGCACCACCCGTCCGAGCCATGCGGGTTTTCCGACCGCCTGCAAGAACTGTCACGGCGTCGCCGCCTGGCAGCCCGCGACCTTTGATCACAATCAGACCAACTTCCAGCTGAACGGCGCCCATCGCACGGTCGACTGCGCCTCCTGCCACCGGAGCGGCTACACCGCCACGCCGACCGACTGCTTCACCTGCCATCAGAGAGAGTTCACGAGCGCCCGCAATCCATCGCATGCCGGTTTTTCCACCAACTGCCAGGACTGCCACGGCGTCACCGCCTGGCAGCCCGCGAAGTTCGATCACAACCAGACCAATTTCCAGTTGAACGGCGCGCACCGCACGGTCGAATGCATGAACTGTCACCGCACCGGCTACGCGGGCACGCCGATCGAGTGCTTCTCCTGCCATCAGAACGACTTCACGAGCGCGCGCAATCCGGTCCACTCCGGTTTCGCCACCAGCTGCCAGGACTGCCATGGCGTGACCGCCTGGCAGCCGGCGACCTTCGATCACAACAGCACCGGCTTCCAGTTGAACGGTGCCCACCGCACCGCGCCCTGCACCTCGTGTCACCAGAACGGCTATGTGGGCACGCCGAGCGAGTGCTTTGCCTGCCATCAGACCGATTTCACCGGTGCCACCAATCCGAGCCACGCCGGCTTCCCCAACTCCTGCCAGGACTGCCACAGCGTCTCGGCCTGGCAGCCGGCGACCTTCGATCACAACAGCACCGGCTTCCAGTTGAACGGCGCGCATCGTTCGGCGAGCTGCACCTCCTGCCACCGCAACGGCTATGCCGGTACGCCGACCGAGTGCTTCGCCTGTCATCAGAGCGCTTTCACCGGCGCCAGCAATCCGAGCCACACCGGCTTTCCCACCAGTTGCCAGAACTGTCACTCCGTGACCGCCTGGCAGCCGGCGAGCTTCGATCACAACGCTACCGGCTTCCAGCTCCTCGGCGCCCACCGCACCGTGCCCTGCGCGTCGTGTCACCGCACCGGTTACGCCGGCACGCCGGCCGACTGCTTCTCCTGTCATCAGAGCAACTACACCGGGGCGCACAATCCGAGTCACGCCGGCTTCCCGACCACCTGCCAGAACTGCCACAGCACGACCGCCTGGCAGCCGGCGAGCTTCGACCACAACGCCACCGGCTTCCAGCTCAACGGGGCGCACCGCTCGGTGGCCTGCACCTCGTGTCACCGCAACGGCTATGCCGGCACGCCGAGCGAGTGCGTCGCCTGCCACCAGAGCGACTACAACGGCGCCAACAACCCGAATCATGCCGGCTTCCCGACCACCTGCCAGAACTGCCACAGCGTGACCGCCTGGCAACCGGCGAGCTTCGATCACAACACCACCGGCTTCCAGCTCACCGGGGCGCATCGCTCGGTGGCCTGCACGGCCTGCCATCGCAACGGTTATTCCGGTACGCCGAGCGCCTGCTTCGCCTGTCATCAGAGCAACTACAGCGGGACCAACAATCCCAATCACGCGAGTGCCGGCTTTCCGACCAGCTGCGAGGACTGCCACAGCACCACCGGCTGGACTCCGGCGAGCTTCGATCACGAGACCTTCTTCCCGATCGCGTCGGGACGCCATCAGTTCCCTTGCACCTCGTGCCACGTGGCCCCCGGAAATTACGGCGTCTTCGAGTGCATCCTCTGCCACGAGCACAACCAGAGCGATACCAACTCGCACCATCGCGAAGTGGGTGGATACGTCTACGAAAGCCACGCCTGCTATCAGTGCCACCCTCGGGGGCGAGGCGATTGACCGGGCCAATGGGAAGCTGGACACGATCCCGTTCATCTTTGATTCACAACTCTGACAATTTTCAACTGCCTGAGAATGCGCGCGTTCACAGAGATCTCATCGTTTCTGCGCCAAACTCGCTCAAATGACCTCTGAACGACCCTCGGCCAGGCGGCCGGCGACTTCGGCGAGCCTGCAGGCATCGCACCCGACCGCGATGGGTCGCCTCGGGGTGCTCTGGGCTCTCGTCGTCTGCTTGGCGGCGGCACCGATTGCGGCCCAGTCGGGCTCGAAGAATCCGCATGGCGCCCTCAAGACCGAGTGCGCGGAGTGTCACTCGATGGAAGGCTGGAAGCCGCTCAAGTCTCCGCTGCCGTGGAAGCACGCGACGACCGGGTTCGATCTCGCCGGCGCCCATGCCGAGGCCGCGTGCAAACGCTGCCACGCGACGCTCGATTTCGCGATCGAAAAGGGCAAGTCCGACTGCCTCGCCTGCCACCAGCCGGAATTCGCGCGCACCACCCGTCCGAGCCATGCGGGTTTTCCGACCGCCTGCAAGAACTGTCACGGCGTCGCCGCCTGGCAGCCCGCGACCTTCGATCACAACCAGACCAACTTCCAGCTGAACGGCGCCCATCGCACGGTCGACTGCGCCTCCTGCCACAGAAACGGCTACACCGCCACGCCGACCGACTGCTTCACTTGCCATCAGAAGGACTTCACGAGCGCCCGCAATCCATCGCATGCCGGTTTCTCCACCAGCTGCCAGGACTGCCACGGCGTCGCCGCCTGGCAGCCCGCGACCTTCGATCACAACCAGACCAATTTCCAGTTGAACGGCGCGCACCGCACGGTCGAATGCATGAACTGTCACCGCACCGGCTACGCGGGCACGCCGACCGAGTGCTTCTCCTGCCATCAGAACGACTTCACGAGCGCACGCAATCCCGTCCACTCCGGTTTCGCCAACAGCTGCCAGGACTGCCATGGCGTCACCGCCTGGCAGCCGGCGACCTTCGATCACAACAGCACCGGCTTCCAGTTGAACGGCGCGCATCGTTCGGCCACCTGCACTTCCTGCCACCGCAACGGCTACGCCGGCACGCCGACTGACTGCTTCTCCTGTCACCAGGCCGACTTCACCGGCGCCAGGAATCCGAGCCACGCCGGCTTCCCCAACTCCTGCCAGGACTGCCACAGCGTGACCGCTTGGCAACCGGCGAGCTTCGATCACAACACCACCGGCTTCCAGCTCCTCGGGGCGCATCGTTCGGCGAGCTGCACCTCCTGTCACCGCACCGGCTACGCCGGCACGCCGACCGACTGCTTCTCCTGCCACCAGGCCGACTTCACCGGCGCCCGGAACCCGAGCCACGCCGGCTTCCCGAACAGCTGCCAGGATTGCCACACGGTCACCGCCTGGCAGCCGGCGAGCTTCGATCACAACACCACCGGCTTCCAGTTGAACGGGGCGCATCGTTCGGCGAGCTGCACCTCCTGTCACCGCACCGGCTACGCCGGCACGCCGACCGAGTGCTTTGCGTGTCATCAGAGCAACTACACCGCCGCGCGCAACCCGAGCCACGCCGGCTTCCCGACCACCTGCCAGGATTGTCACAGCGTTACCGCCTGGCAGCCGGCGAGCTTCGATCACAACGCCACCGGCTTCCAGCTGAACGGGGCGCACCGCACCGCGACCTGCATCTCTTGCCATCGCAACGGCTATGCCGGCACGCCGACCGAGTGCTTCTCCTGTCACCAGGCCGACTACACCGGCGCCACCAACCCGAGCCATGCCGGCTTCCCCAACAGCTGCCAGGACTGCCACACGGTCTCCGCCTGGCAGCCGGCGAGCTTCGATCACAACAGCACCGGTTTCCAGCTCAATGGGGCGCATCGTTCGGCAACTTGCATCTCCTGCCACCGCAACGGCTATGCGGGCACGCCGACCGAATGCTTCGCCTGTCATCAGGCCGACTACACCGGCGCCACCAACCCTAGCCACGCCGGCTTCCCCAACACCTGCCAGGACTGCCATACGGTCTCCGCCTGGCAGCCGGCGAGCTTCAATCACAACGCCACCGGCTTCCAGTTGAACGGCGCGCATCGTACGGTCAGCTGCATCTCGTGCCACCGCAATGGCTATGCCGGGACACCGACCGACTGTTTCTCCTGCCATCAGGCCGACTACACCGGAGCGCACAATCCGAGCCACGCCGGCTTCCCGCACACCTGCGAGAACTGCCATAGCGTGAACGCCTGGCAGCCGGCGAGCTTCGACCACAACGCCACCGGCTTCCAGCTCCTCGGGGCGCATCGCACCGCCACCTGCACCTCGTGCCATCAGAACGGCTACGCCGGCACGCCGACCGAGTGCTTCGCCTGTCATCAGACCGACTACACCGGAGCGCACAATCCGAGCCACGCCGGCTTCCCGCACACCTGCGAGAACTGCCATAGCGTGAACGCCTGGCAGCCGGCGAGCTTCGACCACAACGCCACCGGCTTCCAGCTCCTCGGGGCGCACCGCACCGTGGCCTGCCTCGCGTGCCACCAGAATGGCTATGCCGGCACGCCGACCGACTGCTTCTCCTGTCATCAGACCGATTACGCCGGAGCCCACAATCCGAGCCATACGGGCTTCCCGCACACCTGCGAGAACTGTCACAGCGTGACCGCCTGGTCGCCGGCGAGCTTCGATCACAACACCACCGGCTTCCAGCTCCTCGGGGCGCACCGCACCGTGCCCTGCCTCTCTTGCCACCAGAACGGCTATGCCGGCACGCCGACCGAGTGCTTCGCCTGCCATCAGGCCGACTTCAACGGCGCGCACAATCCGCCGCACACCGGCTTCCCGCACACCTGTGAGACCTGCCACACGGTGACCGCCTGGCAGCCGGCGAGCTTCGACCACAACACCACCGGCTTCCAGCTCCTCGGGGCGCACCGCACCGTGCCCTGCCTCTCGTGCCACCAGAACGGCTATGCCGGGACGCCGACCGACTGCTACTCGTGCCATCAGAGCGACTACAACGGCGCCAACAATCCGAGCCACAGCGGTTTCCCGCACACCTGTCAGAACTGTCACAGCGTGAACGCCTGGTCGCCGGCGAGCTTCGACCACAACACCACCGGCTTCCCGTTGCATGGCGCCCATCAGGCCGCGGCCTGCTTGGCCTGTCACGCCAACGGATATGCCGGCACGCCGACGGAGTGCTACGCCTGTCATCAGGCCGACTTCAACGGCGCGAACAATCCACCGCACACCGGCTTCCCCCACACCTGCCAGAACTGCCATACCGACGTCGCCTGGCAGCCGGCCAGCTTCAACCACAACAGCACCGGCTTCCCGCTCACCGGCAGACACGCCACGACCCCGTGCCTCTCCTGTCACGCCGGGGGTTACACCGGGACGCCGACCGAGTGCTTCGCCTGCCATCAGGCCGACTACAACGGGGCCACCGATCCGAACCACGTGAGCGCCGGTTTCCCCCACACCTGCCAGGACTGCCACAGCACCTCCGGCTGGTCGCCCTCGAGCTTCAATCACGAGGCCTGGTTCCCGATCGCGGCGGGGCGCCATCAGTTCCCCTGCAACTCGTGCCATGTGAGCCCGGGGAACTTCAACAATTTCGAGTGCATCCTCTGCCACGAACACAGCCAGAACACCACCAACTCGCACCACCAAGGCGTAGGTGGCTACGTCTACGAGAGCCACGCCTGCTATCAGTGCCATCCGCGAGGAAATGGGGGCTGAGCAGCGCAGGAGACGCAACGAACAACCAAGCAGCGCACAAACAAGAGGAAGCGAACTCGACCGATGACAGAATTCATCCCTCCTGCGCCCGTCTCTTCGAGAGCGGCGCGACGCACGATTCTCGCTTCGACGCTTTCGGCGCTCCTGCTGTGCGCGGCCGCGCCCGATTCACTCCTCGGCGACTCAAGGTGGCAACACTCCGGCACCGATGACCGTGGTACGCGTCGTCGCCGGGCGAGTCGATATCGATGTCCCGGGCCCGCAGCAGCTCCAGGTCGGCTCGCATCTGGTCGTCGAACGGGACGGAGCTGCTCTCGCCGAGCTCGTCGTCATCGTGGTGGAGGACCATCGGGCTTCGTGCCGGATCGAGCGCATGTCCGCCGCGCTCGCCGGCGGCGATCTCGTCAGGCTCGTCCGCCAAGCGCTCCGCCGCCGCGGCCGCGAACCCCCAGGCCGCCCCGCCGGCGCGGCCTGCTCCCAGAGCGGCAGCGACGACCCCGCCGCGATCGGCCTCGCCGAGTGGTGCCAAGAAGATGTTTCCCGAGCCCGTCGGTGTCCACTACACCGGACCCACGATGACCATCCTGCGCGCGCAGCTCAAGACGGCGGACATCTCCGTGCTCGACGGCAAGCCGGTCGCGGTCGGCGATCGCCTGGTCGTCGAGCGCGGCGGGCTGGTCATCGGGGAGCTCGAAGTCGTCCTCATCGGTGAGCATTCGGCGACCTGCAGAATCGACCGCGAGCTGCGACCGGTCACCGAGGGAGACGTCGTCCGACCGCTGGGGACCCCTGCGGCTCCCCCGACTCCGACGCCGCCAGCCAGCGCTCTCGCCCCCGCGACTCCCGAGCCGCCCGCGGTTCCTGCGCCGCCCACGACTCCTGCGCCCGCGACCCCCGAGCCGCCAACCGCCGCGGTGCCGCCTCCGCCGCAGCCCGGGCAGGCTCCGGAGACGGTGCCGGGCGTCCCATCGGCTCCCGCGGCGCCGCCGACTCCGGCGCCGGTTCCCGCCGAGCCCGAGAAGACCGGGCCGATTCTGGTGCGGCAGGTGCTCGCGCAGGAGGTCTTTCTCGACGCCGGGCGCGCCGCCGGTCTGGTCGTGGGCCAGCGCGCCAAGATCGTGCACGCCGGCACGGAGATCGCGGAGGTCGAGATCGCCTTCCTCGCCAATCATTCCGCTTCGTGCAAGATCGTGAGCTCCACGGCGACGATCGAGATCGGCGATCTCGTGGTTCCCGGTCCGGCGCCGGTCTCCGCGGAGCCCCCTCCCGGCTCCGTCCCCTACGGCGCCGGCAAGCCGGCGGCGGGCGCCAAGGGCCCCGGGGGGAAACCCCCCGGTTGGGTCGCCGCCGAGCACACCGACTATTCCGGGTCGATCGCCATGCGCTATCAGGGCTTTCGCGACGGCAGTCCGTCCGGCCGGGACTTCAACCAGGAGTCGGCGCTGTTCAACATCTACCTGGGGCATATCAACGGCAGCCACTACGACGTCAGGCTGCGCGGCACGAGCAGCCGCGAGCAGATCCATCTTGCCTCCGGGGCTTCGGAGAATCGCGACAACGACCGCCTCTACGAAGCGACCCTCACCTACGAGCCTCCGGGCGTACGCTTCACCTATCAGGTCGGCCGTCTGATCTCCGGGCCGTTGGTGGGCTTCGACTATCTCGACGGCGGGGTGGGGGAGTTTCACGCCACCCGACGGTTCAGCCTCGGAGCTTTCTACGGCACCCGTTCGAACAGCGACCAGCTGACCTTCAAGAGTCCGGGGCGGGCCTACGGCGCCTTCGCTCACTGGCTCGACCAGACGATCGGCAACCCGTTCTATGCCGAGTACCTGTTCGAGGCCATCGGCGACTACATCGGCGGTCAGACCAACCGGGAGTACCTCTCGTTCTATGGCCGTCAGGGCTCCGGCAGCCGGTGGTCGCTCTACGAGCGTGCCGAGCTCGACCTGAACCGCGCCTGGCGCAGACAGAATTCGAACGGCGCCTACCAGCTCACCAACGTGCTCTTCTCCGGCAGCTACAGCGTCGTGAAATGGGTGCGCCTCGGCTTGAGCTACGACCAGTCGCGCCAGATTCTCACTCTCGACGACCGCTTCACGCCGGAAGAGCTGTTCGACAACTCCCTGCGCGAAGGCGCCCGGATCTCGGCCTATCTCGGCTCGGGACAGTCGCTGCGCGGCAACCTCTCGGTCGGCGAGCGCTGGAAACAGGGGAGCCCGGAGCGCAGCCGGACCTACAACGCCAACGTCTACCACAGCAATGTCTTCCACCTGAACCTGCTCGTCGGGGCGGACTACTCGGGATTCGACGGCGACACCTCCAAGGGTTACCGCGCCGGCTTCCGCGTGCAGAAGTACTTCAAGAGCGGCCATGACCTCGAGATCACCATCGGCACCTCCACGACCGAGATCGCCGCCACCCGCGAACAGCGCAAGAACCAGTGGGCGCGCCTCTCCGGGACCCTCCAGCTCGGCCGCCGCCTCTATCTGCTCGGCGAATTCGAGAAGGCGACCGGCGATGACCTGGCGGGGGATCGGCTCTTCCTGCAGCTGGGCTATCGGCTCTAGGCCGGCGGGCGATGCACGAATGGGATCAGCGGCCGCCTTGCGAGGGGGCGGGGCCTGCTTGCAGCTGCGATATCGTACGCAGTCTGATGCACGCGAGCTCTCTCCAACCGCCGGATCGAACAGGAAACCCGGAAACGAATCGGCTTTGAGGGAGGCCGTGGACGCGCTCGTGACGCCTTCCGAGGCGTTTTCTGCCCGGGATCTATCCCGCCGGTACGGTCGACGCTGGGCGCTCGCCCACCTCGATCTCTCCGTCCGGCGGGGTGAGGTCCTGCTCGTCGCCGGGCCGAACGGTTCCGGCAAGACGACGCTTCTCCGACTGCTCGCCGGTCTGTTGCGCCCGACCTTCGGCGAGCTCGAGCTGTTTGGCAGGACTCTCGCATCCGATCCGTTTGGCTGGCGCCGAAATGTATCGCTGCTCGCTCACGCCTCTTATCTCTACGAGCCTCTCACCGCCCTGGAGACGGTTCGCCTCTGGGCGCGGCTCCTCGGGCGGTCGACGGCAGAGCGCGATCTCCGCACACGGCTCGCGGAGGTCGGCCTCGAGGACGAAGGCGAGACCCTGGTGAGCGGTTTTTCCGCCGGCATGCAGAAGCGCCTGACTTTCGCCCGCGTCCGCTTGGAGGAATCACAACTGGTGTTGCTCGACGAGCCGTTCGCCGCCCTCGATACCGCCGGCCAACAGTTGGTCTCCGACTGGATCGCGAGCGACCGGAAGGCGGGCAGGACCGTCGTCATCGCCTCGCACAACCTGGAGCGCGCCGCCCGCATCGCCGATCGCGCCGTGCTGCTCTCCCGCGGCCAGAAAGTCTGGCAAGGCGCTGCCGGGGAGCTCGCGACGGCTCTGGCGGAGGATTCGTGAGCGAAATCCGGAGCCAGACCCTCACCCTGCTCGCCAAGGACCTCCGGCTCGAATGGCGGGCGAAGGCCCGCCTCGTCGCGGTCGCGGTCTTCGGTCTGCTCTCGTTGGTGGTCTTCTCGATCGCCGTCGGACCCGACTCCAAAGCGCTCACCGCCGGTGCGGCCGGTTTTCTGGTCATCGCTCTCCTCCTGAGCTCGACCCTGGCGCTCGCCGAGAGCTTCCGCATCGAGCACGAGCGCCGCGCCTTGGAGGGCATACTGCTCTTGCCGGTGCGGCCGGGTGCGGTCTTCTACAGCAAGGCGATCGCCAATGCGCTCTCGCTCGCCCTGCTGGCCCCGGGTCTCTCACTCTTCGGAATCGTCCTCTACGGCGTCGAGCTGCGGACTGCGGACATCGCCAGCTTCTTTGCGATCTGGATCCTCGCCGCGGCGGGCCTTGCGGCGCCGGGGACGCTCTACGCCGCCATGACGAGCCAGCTGCGGAGCCGGGACGTCCTGCTGCCACTCCTGCTCTTTCCGCTCGTCGTGCCGGTCCTGATGGCGGCCTGCAAGGCGATGGCGCTCGTCCTCGCCGGCGATCCGATGGGGCAGCTCGCCTCGTGGAGCCTGCTGCTGCTCTGCTTCGACCTGATCTACTGGTCCCTGGGAGGGATCCTCTTTCCGTTCGTCATCGAGGAGGGCTGAATCGTGAAACCTGTCCTTGCGCAACCGGAGCCGGCACGCGGGCGTTGGCCGCGAGAACACTGGGCCGGACTCGCCGCCGTCGTGCTGATCCTGACCGGCTCCTACATCGGGCTCTTCGTCGCGCCCGCCGAGCGCCACATGGGCGAGGTCCAACGCATCATGTACGTGCACGTGCCCACCGCCTGGAGCGCGCTGCTCTGTTTCACCTGCGCCTTCATCGCCGCCATCGGAACTCTGTGGACCGGCAGAGAGCGCTGGGACGCGACTCTGGTCGCTGCCGCAGAGGCCGGCGTGGTCATGAATGCCCTGCTTCTCGTCCAGGGCTCGCTCTGGGGAAGGGCGACCTGGGGGGTCTGGTGGGACTGGGATGTCCGCCTCACCACCTCTCTGGTTCTGCTGCTGCTCTTCATCGGCGTCCTCTCGCTGCGCTCCTTCGCCGCCGGTTCGGACCGCCGCGCGAGCTTGACGGCGGTCGCCGCCATCGTCGCCTACGTCGACGTACCGCTGGTCTACTTCTGCGTGCGCTGGTGGCGGAGCCTGCACCAGATTCAGTCATCGCCCGCCACCGTCGACCCGGCGATGGTGCTGCCGCTGCGGGTGAACGCCATCGGACTGGCGCTCGCCGCGACCTGGTTCATCGTCCGCCGCGCGCGCCTGGAGCTCGCGCGCCGGCGCGGCGGCGAAACCGCGCTACCCGATCGTTTGCCGATCATCGAGGTTCATCATGCCTGAGGGAGTCATCGTCGGTGGCTGGAGCTTCGTCGTGGCCGCCTATTGCATCACGGCCGTCGGTCTCGTCGCGTACGCCTGGAGCCTTCACCGGCGCACCCGCCAACAACAGGGAAAGAAGGAAGCGTCATGAGCCAGGAGAACCGGACACCCGGGGCCTCAAAGTCATCGCCGGAGTCGGCGCGCGCGGCGGGGGCGGAAATTCGCCGCCACCGGCTGCTGGCTGTCGCCGCCATCCTCATCGCCGCCGGCGCCTTCGGGTTTCTCGCCCTGGGCGGCCTCGGCAAGAGCCTGGTCTACTACTGGAGTCCCAGCGAGCTCCGGGCCCACGGCGGGCGCGCCGAAGGCGCCACGATTCGTCTCGGCGGCCTCGTCGCGCCGGGTTCGATCGAGCCCGCCGCCGGAGGTCTCGGCTTGCGCTTCAAGATGACCGACGGCAAAGAGACCGTGACCGTCTCCACCCACGCCGTGCCACCGGCGATGTTCCGCGAGGGCATCGGCGTCGTCGTCGAAGGCGCCCTGCAACCGGACGGGACGTTCGAGACCGACCGGCTGATGATCAAGCACGACAATTCCTACCAGGCGCCGGGCAAGGGTGACACGAGGTCGGTGAAGGATCTCGCCAGGACGCTCGAGCCGGCCGACTCCGAGGCTCCGCGATGATCTCCGTGCTCGGACGCGTCGTCGTGCTGGCGGCGCTCCTGCTCGCGACCACCGGCGCCGTGATGAGCTTCGCCGCCGCCCAGAGACGATCGGCAACGGGCGTCGAGCGCGCGCGCCGCCTCGCCTTCGTCTACGCCGCCCTGATGATGCTCGCCACCGGGTTGATGGAGTTCGCCCTCCTCCGGCACGATTTCTCCGTCTCCTACGTGGCGCAGGTCGGCTCGCTCGCCACGCCCCTGCACATCACCATCGTCTCGCTCTGGTCCTCGCTCGACGGCTCGATCCTCTTCTGGGGGCTCATCCTCGGAGTCTTCACCGCGGGCGCCGCGCTGCACCTGCGCAAGAGCGCCTCCGACCACCTGGGCTACATGCTCGGGGCGCTCTTCGTGGTCGGAATCTTCTTTACTTTTCTGATCGCCGGACCGGCCGACCCGTTCGCGCCGACTCCGCTCCCCGTGCCGACCGACGGACCCGGCCCGAATCCGCTGCTGCAGAACCATCCGCTGATGATCATCCATCCGCCGATGCTCTATCTCGGCTACGTCGGCATGAGCGTCCCGTTCGCGATCGCGCTGGCCGCCCTGTTCGCGGGCCGACTCGACCGCGAGTGGATCCGTTCGCTGCGCACCTGGCTGCTCGTCCCGACCGGTTTCCTCACCATGGGCGTGATGCTCGGGGGCTGGTGGTCGTACGAAGTCCTGGGCTGGGGTGGTTACTGGGCATGGGACCCGGTCGAGAACGCCTCCTTTCTCCCCTGGCTCACCGCCGTCGCCGCTGTCCACTCCGCTCTCGTGCTGCAGCGCAAAGGGACGCTGCGGGCGTGGACCGTCATCCTCGTCATCGTGACCTTCCTGCTGACGATTCTGGGCACCTTCCTCACCCGCTCCGGGGTCGTCAACTCGGTGCACTCCTTCACCCAGTCCCCGATCGGGCCGGCGTTCCTGGCTTTCCTCGGATTCTGTCTCCTGGGGAGCGTCGCCGTGCTCGCCATGCGGATGGACACGCTCGCTTCGGACCCCGTGCGGGAGACTCTGTGGACCCGCGAGGGCGCCTTCCTGCTCAACAACCTGCTGCTTCTCGTCTTCATGTTCACGGTGCTGGTCGGAACGCTCTTTCCGATCGCCGCCGAGCTGGTGCGGGGAGTCAAGGTGAGCGTCGGCGAGCCGTACTTCAATCGCATGGCGATTCCGGTCAGCCTCGGCCTGCTGCTGCTCATCGGCATCGGTCCGGCGCTCCCCTGGGGGCGTGCCGACGACAAGAGCGTGCGCCGCGCACTGCTCTGGCCGATTCCGGCGGCGATCGCGGGCCTGCTGCTCGCGCTCGTCGTTGGCGGCCGCACCTGGGCGGTTCTCTCGACCGCGGCGCTCGCCGGCTATGCCGTCTGGGTGAATCTCGATCAGGGGCTCCGCCAGACCCGCAAGCGTCGCCAGGACGAGCCGTGGACCGAGGCGGTGGGCGAGGCGGTCCGCCGCGGAACCCGCCGCTACGGCCCCTACGTGGCCCATTTGGGCGTCATCATGACCTTTGTCGCGATCGCCGTCTCCTCCGCCTACCAGGTCGCGCACGAAGGCACCCTCCGCCCCGGGGAGTCGATGACCGTCTCCGGCTACAAGCTCACCTTCGACCAGGTGAGCGCGCGCCAAGAGCCGCATCGCATCTCGCAGCGCGCGCGGATGCGGATTGACCGCAACGGCCGGGCAGTAGGGACACTCGAGCCCGCGCTGAACAGCTACGACAGCCGCATGGAGCCGATCGGAACTCCGGCCGTGCGGACTTCGGCCGGGCACGATCTCTACCTCTCCCTGCTCAACGTCAGCCCCGACGGCAGCATCGGACTGCGCGCCATCGTGACTCCGGCCGTGGTCTGGATCTGGATCGGCGTCTTCGTCGTGGTCGCCGGGACGGCGCTGTGCCTGCTGCCGGCCGGTCTCAGGTTCCCGGGCCGGCGCAGGGAGATACCGGCGGAGGCGAGCCGATGAACCGCAAGGTCCTCTTCGTGGGCCTGCTCCTGGTCGCCCCGCTGCTCGTCATGCTCGGCTCGGGTCTGCGCCACGACCCGCACGAAGTGGTCTCGCCGCTCATCGGCCAGAGGGCGCCGGGGTTCGCCCTGGCCGATCTCGACGGCAAGACGCTCCGCCTCGAGGATCTGCAAGGGCAGCCGGCCGTGGTCAACTTCTGGGCGACCTGGTGTCAGCCCTGCGTGGCGGAGAACCCGATCTTCGAAGTCATGGCGCGCCGCTACGCCGGCCGCGTGCGGTTCGTCAGCGTGATCTATCTCGATTCACCGGAAGCGATCCGGGCGTTCGAGCAACAGGGCGGCAGCTGGGGGCCGACGCTCGTCGACCCCGAGTCGCGCACCGCCATTCGCTACGGCGTCTATGGCGTGCCGGAGACCTTTCTCATCGATCCTCGGGGCATCGTGCACGAGAAGGTCACCGGCATGGTGAGTTACGACGGGCTCGGCCGCTCCCTCGACGAGATGCTCGGCGCGAGCAACCTCCCGGAGAAGCTATGAGCCTGCCGCGAGTTCACGCATTCCTCCTCTTGCCGCTGCTCCTCGGCGCGCTCTGCTGGGCCGGGGGCGCCGGGGCGCAGTCGCCCGATTCGCCTCCACTCGGCCCGCCGCTTTCCGGCGCCGCGCTCGATCGCGCCACGGAGGAAGTCGCCTCCCTGATGCGCTGCCCGGTCTGCCAGGGCCTGTCGGTGGCCGATTCGCCGGCCTCCTCGGCGGTCGACCTCAAGGCCGAAGTCCGCCGTCAACTCGCCCTCGGCTACTCCCGCGATCAGGTGCTCGCTTCGTTCGAGCGTTCGTACGGCGAGTTCATCCGACTGGAGCCCAAGGCGCAGGGCTTCAACTGGCTCGTCTGGCTGGCACCGATGATCGCGCTCGTCGTCGGCGTACTGGTGATCTTTTTCCGCCTGCGGCCGCTTCCCCAGGTTCCCGCGGCGCTTTCTTCCACCGTTCCCGGACAGGCGGTCGGACCCGACGCCGGCGGGACGACCCTTACAAGCTCCACGCAGGAGGACTCGAGACCATCATGAGCGTCTGGATTCCAGGATTGATCGTCGTCGCGGTGGGCCTGGCCGCGGGCCTCTGGTTCGCGCTGCGCAGCAGACCCGAAAGCACCGATCCGGGAGCGCCCGCCCGATCCGCTGCGCCGGTCCCGGCGCGGCTCTCCGGAGAGGAGGCTCCGCCGGTTCCCGTCGCCCGGCGGTCCAGCCTGGTCGGCTTTCTGGCCGGAGTCGGTACCTGCCTTCTCCTGGGCGGACTGTTCTATTGGGCCACGCAGGGCTCCAAGCCCAAGCAGGAGACGGCGTCCGGCGGGAGCACTCCATCGATGGCGGCGCTGGCTCCCACCGGTGCGATGGCTCCGACGGCAGGGATTGCCCCGGCGGCGCGTGCGGCCTCACCCGCCGAAACCGCGGCCGCCCACGACGAGAGCGCGCAGCTCTCCCCCGAGACCGCGGCCGCGCTCGCAGCGCTGCGCGCGCAGGTCAAGGCCGCTCCACAGGACTTGAACCCGCGGCGCCAGCTGACCGTCGCCCTGCTCAACGCGAATCAGTTCATGGAGGCTTTCGAGCAGGCGAAAGAGCTGCAGCGCCTGTCGCCCGACGATCCCGACGGCCTCTTCGTCGAAGGCGTGGTCCGCCTGGCGATGGGACAGTGGCCGGTCACCGTGGACCTGATGGACCGGGTGTTGGCGCAGCATCCCGAACATGTGCTGGCGGCGTTGGCGAAGGGTCAGGCGGAGGCGGCTCTGGGCCGCAAAGCGGCCGCGATCGAGACCTGGAAAAAGGGACTGGCGGCGGCGGGCGGCAAGTTCCCGCCGATCGAAGAGCTCCTGGCGCAAGCGGAGAGCGGCGGCGCAGCCGCGCCTCTTGGAGCGTCCCCAATGCCGGTCGCACCGGTGGCGCCGGCGGCCGAGGCAGGAAACGCGGCGGGCGCAGCGGACAGCGCCGGCGGCTTCTATCGCGTGCACATCGAGCTCGCTCCCGGCACGGTGGGTCCGGGGGGCGCGGGCGCGAGCTCCGCCACTCTCTTCCTCGCCCTGCGCGGGGAGAACCCGGGTCCGCCGGCGGCGGTGAAGCGCATCTCGAATCCTTCCTTTCCGCTCGAGCTGACCCTGAGCGCCGACGACAGCATGATGGGCCAGCCGCTGCCGGAGAAGGGCAAGCTCACGGTTCACCTGGACGGCGACGGGAACGCTTCGACGCAAGAGCCCGGGGATCTCCTGGCTTCGGTGGAGGCCTTCTCCGGAACTCCGATCACGGTCATCCTGGAGAGCGGGGTGAAATGAAGGTCGCGCCCCACCGGCTCGTCCTGGGCGCTCTCTATGCGCTCGGCCTGGGCAGCTTCGCCTACTTCGCGGTCCACGGCCTGCCCTACTACCTGACGCCGGTCCTCGAGCGGCCGCGCCATCCGCTCTTCTGGCAGCTCAAGCCGGGGGGTACGTGGGGCCTTGCCTTCGGCACCGCCGGCGCGCTGATGATGGTCGTGATGCTGCTCTACTCGGTGCGCAAGCGCTTCGTCGCGCTGCGCCACCTGGGGTCGGTCAGCGTCTGGCTCGACTTTCACATCCTGCTCGGCATCTGCGGTCCCCTCTTCGTCCTCCTGCACAGCTCCTTCAAGGTTCAGGGCCTCGTCGCACTCTCCTTCTGGTCGATGGTCGCGGTCGCCTCGAGCGGTATCGCCGGGCGTTACCTCTATCGCCAGATTCCGCATTCGAACGTCGGCGACGAGCTCTCGCTGGCGGAGGTCGAAAAGCTCGACCGGGACCTCGCACGCCAGCTGATGGAGGAGGTCGGCCTCGATGCCGAAGCGATCCGGCAGCTCGATGCCGTGGCGGCCCTGGGTACGAGCAGCAAGCAGTCGCTCCTCGGAATGGCCTTCCGGTTTCCGTTCGATGCCCTGAGTCTGCGTTTTCGCCTGCGTCGTTTCCGCCGCGATTTTCCGCGCGTGGACCGCCGTCTGCGCCACCGCTTCGAGCTCCTGGTCGCGCACAAGGCCAGTCTGCACCGCCGCATCCTCCTCTGGCAGCGCGTCCGCGAGCTCTTCCACTACTGGCATGTCTTCCACAAGCCTTTCGCGGTCGTCATGTACCTGTTCATGCTGGTGCACATCGGCGTGGCCTGGATCACCGGCTATGCGAGGTTTCGAAACTGAAGCTCCGGCGACCCGCCGAGGCGGTCCTGACCGCCGCCGCGCTGCTGTTCGCGATCCTCCCGGGACCGGCGGCGGAGGGCCAGATCTCGCCCGGCGAGCTCTCCCACGCGCATGCCAAGCTCGACGGCAGCGATGGCTGTCTCGGCTGCCACAGCTCCGATCGCGGCGTCGACCACGAGCGCTGCCTCGCCTGCCACACTCCCCTGCGTCAGCGCATCGCGGCGAAGAAGGGCCTGCATTCGCGCCCGGACTACGAGGCCTGCGAGCACTGTCACATCGAGCATCAGGGCCGTGCGTTCGAGCTGGTCTACTGGGGCACGACCGGTGAGAAGGCGTTCGATCACGCGCAGACCGGCTACGACCTTTCGGGCGCGCACGCCGCCCTGACCTGCCGGAGCTGTCATCGCAAAGAGTCGATCGGCGATGCTTCCGTGCTTCAGGACAAGGCGGTCAATCTCGAGCAGACCTTCCTCGGACTCGCGACCCGCTGCGGCTCTTGTCACAAAGACGCCCATCGCGGCCAGTTCGGCGGTACCGACTGTGCGAGTTGCCACGGGCTGAAGAAGTTTCGCCCGGCCGAGCTCTTCGACCACGCCAAGACGAAGTACCCGCTCACCTTCGCGCACGCCAAGGTGGCCTGCGAG
Organism: Thermoanaerobaculia bacterium; assembly: GCA_963806165.1. Lineage (GTDB taxonomy): Bacteria > Acidobacteriota > Thermoanaerobaculia > Multivoradales > JAGPDF01 > JAGPDF01. Next base: position 846,799 of record CAWDWZ010000009.1, on the reverse strand, counting down.
CGCTGCCATCCCCCGGCGCAGGCGAAGGCCGAGCCGCTGGCGACGCCGGGCTCTCCGGGCGAACCGGCGGCGGGGGCGAGCCCACCGAACGTCGCGGCCGTCCAGAACGTCTCGAACGTTCTCTACCGTGGCACCCCCACGACCTGCGCCGCCTGTCACAAGGACCCGCACCAGGGTCGCTTCGGACAGCGCTGCGAAAGCTGCCACCAGACCGACGCGTGGAAGAAGATCCAGCGTGGCAACTTCGACCACGCGCGCACCGGCTATCCCCTCACCGGCAAGCACGACAGCGTCGCCTGCGAAGCCTGCCATGCGGCGGGGAAAGCGCTGAAGATTCCGGGCTCCGACCGCTGCGCCGCGTGCCACGCCGATGTCCACTCCGGCCAGTTCGCCCTCCGCAAGAGCGGCGGTGAGTGCGGCGAATGCCATACGACGAAAGGGTTCCGCCCCTCGAGCTTCACGGCTTCCGATCACGACACCTCGGCCTATCCGCTGACCGGAGTGCATCGCAAGGTGGACTGCGCGGGCTGCCATCGCGCGCTGCCGCCGGCCGAGCTCGCCCGCATGGGCGTGGCTCTCGTTGCGCCTGCAATTCCCCCGGCCCTTCCCCCCGCTGCTCCGAAACCGCCCCTCGCAACGGTCACCCAATTCCGCTTCGCGGCGAGGAACTGCCAGGACTGCCATCGCGACCCCCACGGCGGCGACGCCGACAAGCACCTGGGAGCCGAGGGCTGCCTTTCCTGTCACGCGCTCACGACCTGGCGCGAGATCCGGTTCGACCACGCAACGACGAAGTTCGCGCTCGCCGGCCGGCACCTCAAGGTCGGTTGCACCGGCTGTCACAAGACGAAGTCGGTCGACGGCGCGCTCAAGCCGCCGTCGACGAAGGCCTGGGCACCGCCGCGCGAGGTCCGCCTCGCCGGGGCGGTGCTGGACTGCGTGAGCTGCCACGCCGACCCGCATCTCGCCCAGGTCGGCGTGGTCTGCGACAAGTGCCACACCGACGCCAACTGGAATCCCGAGCGCTTCAATCACGATCGCGACTCGACCTACAAGCTCGAGGGCGCCCACCGGGCGGTCGCCTGCGTCGGCTGCCATCCCAAGGAAATGAACGCGGGCAAAGCCGTCATGCGGCTTCGCCCGCTCGGCAGCGCCTGCACCGACTGCCACAAGACGGCGCTGCCACCGCTGTGAACCTCTCCGCGTCGAATCTGATCTGGGCACTCGCCCTGAGCCTGGTGACGGCGATCGTCCTCGGCTATCTGATCTCGTTCCGGCGCCGCAATCGCCGCGACCAGGAGCGCGCGGTCGCCGCGCAATCCAGCGGCAAGCAGCAGCCGATGGGCGCCTTCCCGTACATCGATCCGATGGTCTGCATCGGCTGCGGCGGCTGCGTCGCCGCCTGTCCGGAGAACGTCCTCGGCATCGTGGGCGGTCTCGCGGTGGCGGTCCAGGGGAGCCGCTGCGTCGGTATCGCGGCGTGCGCCAAGGCCTGCCCGGTGCAGGCGATCGAAATCGCCGTCGGGGACCTGCGCGGGCGCGCCGACGTTCCCTGGATGAACGAGCGCCAGGAGACCAACGTGGCCGGCATTTACGTGGCCGGAGAGCTGGCGGGCCTCGCTCTCATCCGCAACGCGGTGCGCCAGGGAAAGGACACGGTTCGCGCCATCGCCGGCGAGCTCGCGGGCGTCGACCGGCGCGACCGGGATCTGCTCGACGTCGCCATCATCGGCGCCGGACCGGCGGGCCTCTCCGCCGCCCTGGCCGCGGTCGAGGTAAAGCTCCACTATGCCGTCTTCGAGCAGCAGCCGGACCTGGGGGGCACGATCTACAACTTCCCGCGGCGCAAGCTCACCCACACCGAGGAGGTGGAGCTACCGCTCTACGGCCCCTTGCGCAAGCAGGAGTACAGCAAGGAGGAGCTGCTGGAGCTCTTCCGCGGCCTGGTGGAACGCCATCGCCTGGCGGTGCATTTCGGCGAGAAGGTGCTGCAGGTGATCCCGGACGGCGGACTCTTCCACATCCTCACCGGCACCGGCGCCTGGCGCGCCCGCCGCGTGCTGCTCGCGCTGGGCCGGCGGGGGACGCCGCGCAAGCTCGGCGTCACCGGTGAGGGTCTGCCCAAGGTGATGTATCAGGTCCGGGATGCCGAAGAGTATCGCGGCAAGAAGATCCTCTGCGTCGGGGGCGGCGACAGCGCGATCGAGGCGGCCATGGGCCTCGCCCGCCAGGCCGGCAACCAGCTGACGATCTCCTATCGTGGCGAGGAGTTCAACCGCGTCAAGGCCAAGAATCTGGAGCGCCTCGAGAAGCTCGTCAAGCGCGACAAGATCCGGCCTCTCCTGGGCTCCGAGGTGCTCGAGATCGGCCTCGACCACGTCCGTCTCGCGACCAAGGAGGGCGAGATCAAGATCGCGAACGACTACGTTTTCGTGCTGATCGGCGGCGAGCCGCCCTTCCCGTTCCTGCGCAGCATCGGAGTCCTCTTCGGCAACGAGTACGACGCGGCCGCGATCTCGCCCTAGAGGCGCGCCACGACCGGCATGCCGTCCGAGGCCGGGCGCGGCCGCCTGAATGCGCTGCGTCGCCCCCCCCCGAGCCACCGCTTGGCAACCGGAAGATTCTGTTGTAGGATTTCCTGACCGATCAGTCGTCTTTCTAGGAAATCGGAGGATCCTCTATGCGCCCGACTCGCCTCGCTCTGCTCGCCACCGTGCTGATCGCTTCGCCTCCGGCGCCGGCCGTCACCCAGCGCAGTGATCCCCGCTTTGTCTACGGCGGCCACAATCAGCCCTACGGCCCCGAGGGCGGTGTCAGCTGTCCCGGAATTCTGGTGGGAAGCCTGCCCGCCACGCTCCCGGGGAACACGTGCACGGGCGGCGGCGTGAATACCCTGACCACCTATACTGGCACCTGTACGCTCCCCGCCCCCTACCCGGGACCCGAGGACATCTATCAGCTCAATCTCGGGGCCGGAAACAACGTCGCCTTCTCGGCGGACCTCACCGGTTCGACCGGCGATCTGGCGCTCTTGGTCCTCGGTACCTGTGGTGACGGCACGAGCTGCGTGGCGAACTCCGCGGACCTCATCGGAATCGGTGTCGGACCGGAAGTCATCGCCGCCGCGAGCTATGCGGCCGGCGACTACTACGTCTACGTCGATTCCTACTACGCCGTCGGACAGGCCGGAAATTGCGGCTCCTATACCCTGAGCATCACCGGGACGTTGCCGGTGGAGCTGCTCGATGACCGAGCCGCTCGATCCCCTCGACTCCGACGCCCGGACTGATCTGCTCGACCGGCTGAATCCGGAGGCGCTGCCGGGCCTCGCGGCGTTCCTGGCCGGCTACCTGCACGAGGACTGGCAGCTCGAGTTCGCCTCTCCCGCCGAAGCCGTGTTCGCCTTCATCGGCGCCGCCGATCTCGACGACGTCGAGGAGCTCGCCGCCGACTGGGAGGCGCTCGTCGAAGCCGCCCGGAGTCTCGAGCTCGACGAGATCAACCGCCTGCTCCACGAGCGCTTCCGCTGCGCCTGGCAGATCAGCTCGAAGCGCGAGATCGAGGCCGTGGAACGGGAATTGGAGCGCGCGCTCCGCGAGTAGCTTCCGGCGCCCGCGCTCCGGGCGATGGTGCTCAGGCCGGGGCGGCGACCGGCGCCGGCGGAGCGAGCACGGCGACCGCGGGCTCCCACCAGGCGTCGCCTTCGACAAACTCCCGGCCTTCCTCGCTGCACGGCGAGCTCACATGGTCGCGCCCGAACGAGGGTTTGCCTTTGTGCCGCCCGGCATGCAGCGGATAGAAATTCGCGCATTCGCTGCAGAAGCGCCCCACCACGGCCCCGCGTCGTTCCGGCGGCAGAGCTGAAGACGGCGCCCAGGTTGGATTCATCGTCTGCATTGTTCGAGGCTATCGGAACGGCGCCCAGCTGCCAAGCGCACGCTGGCGTCGCAGCTTGCCGAATCTCAAGATCGCGGTGGCGGACTCCGGCACTCGGGAGATCGGGGTCTAGTGAAGCCGGGAGCTCACCCCGATCCCGAGCGCCGGAGCCCGCCAGCAGCATGCTCCTCTGTACCGACGAGGGGGCTGGACCGGCCCCGGGGCCGGAGCGCGCTTCTCAGCGCGAGGACCCTGGATACGGGCCAGACAGGACCCCGAGCGGATGGTAAAACGCGCCGCACGAGATCGGCCTGCGAGAAGAAGAAGCCGAGCTCGATCTGGGCGTTCTCGGGCGAGTCCGAGCCGTGGATGGCGTTGCGCTCGATCGAGGTGCCGTAGAGCTTGCGGATCGTGCCCGCTGCGGCCTTCGCCACGTCGGTCGCGCCCATCGCTTCGCGCAGCGCCGGGACGGCGTTCTCGCCCTCGAGCGCCACCGGAATCACCGGGCCTTCGGTCATGAAACCGACCAGGCTCTTGAAGAACGGGCGCTCCCGGTGAACGGCGTAGAACGCCTCCGCCTGGGCCGTCGTGAGGTGGACGACCCGCAGGCCGCGAATCGTGAAGCCCCGCGCCTCGAGGTGGGCGAGGACCTTGCCGGCGTCGCCCGCGGCGACGGTGTCCGGCTTCAGAATGGCAAGCGTCATCTGCATAGGTACAGTCTCCAGAAGATGGAAAGCTGAGATTGAATTCGACCGGCGCCCGCGCTCGGGCGCTAGCTCTTCTTCCCCTGGGCCTCGATCTCCGCGATCGCGGCCAGGACTTCGGCGGCCTGCTCCGAGGTCGCGGCCTCGAGGTCCCGCCAAACGAGCACGCCGTCCCGGAACAGGTAGGCCTGGCGCTTGGCGAAACCCATGGTCGAGGGGACGCCGAACGCCGCGAGCACCTTCTTGTCCGGGTCGGCGAGCAGAGTGAACGGCAGCTTGTACTTCTCGTGGAACGCCTTCTGTGCTTTCTCGTCATCGGTGGAGACACCGTAGACGCGGATCCCCTTGCCGGTGAGCGTAGCGTAGGAGTCCCGGATGCTGCAGGCTTGCTTGGTGCAACCCGGCGTATCGGCCTTGGGATAGAAGTAGACCAGCGTCCAGCCCTGGCCGCCCTCGGCCGCGAGAGCAACGGCGCGACCGTCCTGGTCGTTGGCCGTGACCGCCGGCAGTTTCGCCCCGTTGGCAAGCTCGTCGGCTTTGGCACCGAAACTGAAGAACATGAGACCTCCGATCGCGAGTGCGACAGCGACTATCCAGACTGTCTTCTTCATGACGTCCTCCACTTTGTCGTCCAGCAACGGGATGCTGCACCAGCTCGACCGTCGGTCAATCGGCGGCGCCCTGGGGGGTGCCGCTGTCCGGAGCTTCGTCGACCAGCGGCTCGAGGTCGGCTTCGGGGCCGGTCAGCCGAAAGACCGTGCCGACCGCTTCGAAGGTCCCTCCCGGGCCGAGCAGTATCGCACCCTCCGCCGGAATGCCGAGGCCGAAGGCTCCGGCCGCCCCTTCGAGCAGCTTGCGCAATCGGCGGTCGTGTCCGGGATCGAAGTTGGTCTCGATCACGCCGCCCGGCAGCAGGCCGAGACCGGGAATCATCCGGCCGCCGAAAACGCTGCGCACTTCGGCACCGCAGGCCTGCGCCGCGGCGGCGATCGCCACCACGAGACCCCCGCTCGCGAGCTTCTGCGCGAGAGCCGCTTGCGCCGGGGATCCCGCGACCGCCTCGAGCAGATGATCCGCGACCCCGCCCCCGAGATAGACCGCGGCGCAGCCCCGGATACGCTCGCAGTTCTTGCTCCGGCGTGCGTCGCGATCGCGGTAGACCGGGATCACCTCCACCTCGCGGTCGAATGCCTCTTTCATGTAGACCGTGAAGTGCCTGCCGTAGTCGATCGACCCCGAAGCCGCGGGCAAGAATCCGATCGGCCCGTCCGGGCACTTCTCGAGCCAGGCGCGATCGGCCTCCTCGGTCTCGCCGAACGTGAACTCGCCTCCGCCCAGGAGCGCCAACCAGCCGTTCACGAGCGGCGCTTCCCCATTCCTGGTCAGGACTTTCCGAGCACCCGCGCCACGGTGGCGCCGAGATCGGCAGGCGACTCGCTGACATGGATACCGGCTGCGGTGAGAGCTTCGATCTTGGCGGCGGCGGTGCCCTTGCCACCGGCCACGATGGCGCCGGCGTGGCCCATCCGCCGTCCCGGGGGTGCCGTGCGGCCGGCGATGAAGCCGACCACCGGGCGGTCGAAATGGCCCTGGATCCAGGCCGCGGCGGCCTCCTCCGCGCTGCCGCCGATCTCGCCGATCAGGATGACCGCGTCGGTCTCCTTGTCGTCCCGAAAGGCCTTCATGACGTCGAGGAAGTTCGTACCGTTCACCGGATCGCCGCCGATGCCGACACAGGTGGACTGTCCGAGTCCCAGGCCGGTGAGCTGCCAGACCGCCTCGTAGGTGAGCGTTCCCGAGCGCGACACGACGCCGACCCGGCCGGGGCGATGGATATGTCCCGGCATGATGCCGATCTTCGCCTGCCCCGGACTGATGATGCCGGGACAGTTCGGCCCGATGAGGCGGGTCTTCGGCCGATCGCGCAGGAACGCCCGCGCGCGGATCATGTCGTTGACCGGTATGCCCTCGGTGATGGCGACGATGAGCTCGATGCCGGCATCGGCCGCCTCCATGATGGCGTCGGCCGCGAACGGCGGCGGCACGAAGACCATCGACGCGTTGGCGCCGGTCGCTGCCCGAGCCTCCTCCACCGAATCGAAGACCGGGATCCCCTCGACACTCTCGCCACCCTTGCCGGGGGTGACGCCGGCGACGACCTGGGTACCGTAGTCGCGGCAGCCGAGGGCGTGGAACTTGCCCTCCTTGCCCGTGATCCCCTGGACGACGAGGCGCGTCTCCTTGTTGAGCCAGATCGCCATCACGCACCTCCCTGAATCGACGCGACGACCTTCTTCGCCGCGTCGGCCATGGTGTCAGCGACCAGGAAATCGAATTCGCTGTCGCGCAGAATCGCCCGACCCTGCTCGACGTTGGTGCCTTCGAGTCGCACCACCACTGGAATTCTCGCGCCGCCGATCGCGCGCAGCGCTTCGACGACGCCGTTCGCGATCCGGTCGGTGCGCGCGATACCGCCGAAGATATTGATCAGCACCGCCTTGGTGTCCGGGTCGGAGATCAGGATGCGGAAGGCGTTGGCGACCGCCTCCTGCGAGGCCGAGCCGCCGACATCGAGAAAATTCGCCGGCGACGAGCCCTCGAGCTGGATGATATCCATGGTCGCCATCGCGAGCCCGGCGCCGTTCACCATGCAGCCGATCTCGCCGTCGAGCTTGATGTAGTTGAGGTTGTACCTGGAAGCCTCGACCTCGAGGGCGTTCTCCTCGGCGAGATCGCGCATCGCGACGATGTCCTTGTGGCGAAAGAGCGCGTTGTCGTCGAAGTTCATCTTGGCGTCGAGCGCCATGACTTCGCCCTGTCCGGTGACCATCAACGGGTTGATCTCGGCGAGCGAGGCGTCGGAGTCCAGGTAAGCGGCGACCAGGGCACTCACCAGCTTGGCGGCACGCGCCGCGATGTCGCCGGAGAGGCCGAGCCCGCGCGCGACCCGCCGGGCCTGGAACGGCACCAGGCCGATCTGCGGGTCGACCTCTTCGCGGTGGATGGCCTGACGGTCCTTCGCCGCGACCTCCTCGATATCCATGCCGCCGAAGGCCGAAGAGATGACGACCGGTCTGCCGGTCTCGCGGTCGAGGGTCACCGCGACGTAGAGCTCCTGGGCGATGTCGGCGGCCTCCTCGATCAAGACCTTCCGCACTCTCTGCCCTTCGGGGCCGGTCTGATGGGTGACGAGCTGCATGCCGAGGATCCTGCCCGCCCATTCCGCCGCTTCGGCGGGGGACTTCGCGAGCTTCACGCCGCCGCCCTTGCCGCGGCCGCCGGCGTGGATCTGCGCCTTGACGACGCAGCGCCCGCCCATCTCTTCGCAGATCGCCCTTGCGTCCGCCGGATCGTCGATCACTTTCCCGCGCGGCGTGGCAACGCCGTAGCGGCGCAGGATTTCCTTCGCCTGATACTCGTGGATCTTCAAGTTGGGGCTCCTATGGATAGCTGCCGAACTGCACGGCGATTCTATCCCACCGGGAGAAGGCGCGGCCCGGTCAGGGCATACGCAGGACGAGGACCGTCAGGTCGTCCTCGCGCTCCGCGCCCGCGGTGAAAGTGTCGAGCGCCGCAAGCACCTTGTCGCGTACCACGCTCGCGCCATGGCCGCCGAAGCGCGCCAGCACGCTCTCGAGCCGGTCGAAGCCGAAGTGCTCGTCCGAGCCCTCGCGCCGTGCTTCGACGACGCCGTCGCTGCACAGGAAGATGATGTCGCCGGGCTCGAGCTTCGCGGTATGCGAATCGATCTCGAGCGACTCGCGCACGCCGAGCGGATAGGCCACCGATTCGAGGCTCTCGACCTTGCCGAGCTTCGAGATCCGGTACGGGAAGAGATGGCCGGCGCTCGCGAAGCGCATCTCGCGGCTGACCGGATCGATGAGGGCGTAGCACAGGGTCGCGAGCAGCCGCTTGCGCGCGCTCTGGAAGACCATGCGGTTGAGCGTCGCGAAGACCGCCGCGACCTCCGGATTGAAGGTCACCTGGACGGCGAGAGCCGACTTGGCCATCGACATGACCAGGCCCGACGACACACCGTGCCCGGCGACGTCGCCCACCGCGACCGCCAGCCGCCCATCCTCGAGCGCCAGCACATCGTAGAAGTCGCCTCCGACTTCCGTGGCCGGAAGGTAGACGTGCGAGAGCTCCACTCCGCAGAGCTGCGGCGGAAGCTGCGGCAGGATCGAGCTCTGGATGTTGCGCGCAGTCTCGAGCTCCACCCTCTGGCGCTCGCGCTGGGCGATCCGGCGCACGTGCGGCGGCACGTCCTCGTAGCGATAGACGAAAACCTGGTCGGAGACCAGATACCGTGCCGTCAGCAGCAGCGGCACGGCGCCGGCCAGAACTCCGATCCAGCCCTGCAGCTGGATGTACGGATCGGCGGCGAAAACGAACGGATAGATGCTCAGCACCGCCGCGGAGGTGAACGAGGCCAGAATCGTGGTCAGCAGGTCGGTGGTCAGAAAGAGGACGACGGTCGCCAGGCTGTTCAGGATCCAGATCGGGGTCCCCACCGAGAGCGGCAGGACGATCACCGGCGCGAAGAAGACGAAGCTGGTCGCGAGCGCCGCGATGGTTCCCCCGGCCACTCTGCCGAGCTTGCGCACCAGCCAGGGAAGCAGGAAGAGCCGACCGAAGAGGGTCGTGTAGAGGCTGAAGATCAACAGAAAGAGGATGAGCGCGAAGCTCGGCCAGCGCGCGTGATTCCAGAACGGCCCGAACTGGAACGAGATCGGCGCGATGCCCCCCAGGCGGGCGACCGGCACGAGGCAGGCGAAGATGCCGCCTGCGATCGCGAAGCCCGCGGCATAGCCGCGGAGCGACGCTAAAGCCACGGTCCGGTTGTTCCACTGCATCTGGAAGAGAGCGTCGAAGGCGGCGAGCTTGCCGCCCCAGCCTTCCCGGCAGAGCGACTCGCCCACCGACCAGGAGAGGAAGGCGGCGATCGCCATCGGCAGGAAGAACAGGACGATCATCTGACCGCCCCAGACCCAGGTCATCTGCTGGCGCGAGAGGAGTCCGAAGTTGCTGCCTTGCGTCGAGCCCGCCGACACCTGCGCCATGAAGATCACGGCCAGCACCAGAATGAGCAGCAGGATCTGCAGCCCGCGCCGGACGCCGAGCTCGCCGGCGTGGTAGCGCTTGAGGAAGATCGGCGCCACCAGCGGAAGGACGAGGAAGGTGGAGAAGAACGCGACGTTGCCGAACAGGTTGATCGGTTGCAGAAGCTGGGTGATCTCGTCGGGCTTGACGTCCTCGACGAACGAGCCGACGCCGGAGAGCTGGTCGCCGGCGAAGCTCACCTCCATGCCGGAGCGCAGGCGGGCGCTCAACGCAGACTCGCGATTCGCGAAGCGCACGACCCGGTCGGTCCGCTTGTCGAGATCCTTGTTCTTGACCTCGGGCGGCGCGAGCTTCGCCAAGTCCACGCCGCGCTCCGTGAGCAGCGCCCGGGCGCGGGCGACGGCCTCGCCTTCGCTCAACGTGCCGCTCGGATCGGAGACCTTGAAGCCCTTGAGGAGCGAGAGCACCGTGCCGTCGAAGGCGATCTGGGCCTGATAGGACCAATCCCGCGGCTGCGCCTGCGGCGCGTAGACGGTGACCTGCCAGAGGAGGATGCGCTTGGCGAGCCCGGAGTCGCGTACCGTCGCCGACTGTCCCTCCCGCGAAGCCTCGATCAGGCGGAACTCGAGCCCGGCATCGTCATCCATCTTCGCCACGACGTAAGGGTCGTCCGGCAGGGCACCGAGGACCCGCAGGTTCTCGAGGGCGATCTTCTCCGCTTCGACCCGCGACACCTTCCAGTGCGCGGGGAAGAAGGGGAAGGCACGCGGGAAGGCCCAGGCGCAGACCAGCGCTCCGGAGACCAGCACGGCCAGCCAGGTCAGGGTCTTGCGGTAGGGCTCTCGCATGAAGGACAGCTCCTCATCCTGCAAGGTACGCACGCCCCGGGAAGGAGGTTTCCGGTCGAGAGACAGCTTCCTCAAGTCGCGGCGCGGGGAAATTAGCACAGCCGAATCGATGCTAGGCTGACAGCGTGAAGTGGGAGCCCCTTCTCGCCACCGCCCTGGAAGCGCGACGGCACGCGCACAGCCCCTACAGTGGCTTCGCGGTGGGAGCGGCGGTGGAGACGGAAAGCGGCCAGATTTTCGGCGGCGCCAACGTCGAGAATCGCAGCTTCGGCGTCACCCTCTGTGCCGAGCGCTCCGCCTTCGCCGCCGCGGTGAGCGCCGGTCACCGCCTTTTCCGCGCCATAGCCGTCGTCACGGACTCCTCACCGCCTTCCGCCCCCTGCGGAATCTGTCGCGAGACGATGGTCGAATTCTGCGGCCCTCAGACTCCGATTCTGCTCTCCAACCCCGAGGGCGAGCGCCGATTCCTGACCCTGGGCGAGCTCTTCCCCGAGCCGTTCCGTTTCCCGGTCCGCGAAACCTCTGTGCGCTGAGTCCGTATCTCGAGGTTAAACCGACCTTCGCCGATCCGGCGCTGGAGGATCTCGCTTGAAGACAAGCCTCGCCGCTCTTCTGCTGCTCTCTCTCGCCCTGCCCGCCGGCGCGCTCGCCGCGGAGGCGCAACCGCCTGCGTTCCGCCTCCCTGAAGGCGCTCGACCCGTCCGCATGAGCGTCGACCTGACGATCCTCCCCGAGCACGAGACCTTCGACGGCAAGGTCGGCATCGAGCTCGAGCTCGAGCGGGCGACCTCCGTTCTCTGGCTGAACGCCCACGCGCTCGAAATCCAGGCGGCGACCCTCCGCGCGGGCGGCATGGACTCCGCAGCGCGGGTTCTCGCCGGCGGCGACGATTTCGTCGGCTTCGACTTCGGCCGCGAGATCCCGGCCGGCGCGGCGAGCCTCGCGATCACTTACCGCGGCAAGCTCGATCCGGTCGAGACCGAGGGCCTGTTCCGGCAGAAGGACGGCGGCGACTGGTACGTCTTCAGTCAGTTCGAATCGACTTTCGCGCGCCGCGCCTTTCCTTGCTTCGACGAGCCGTCGTACCGCACGCCCTGGAATCTCACCCTGCACGTCCGAGAGAGCAACGTGGCCGTCGCCAATTCGCCGGCGATCGGCGAGCGCCCCGAGCCGAACGGCATGAAGGCGGTCGAGTTCGCGCCGACGAAACCGATCTCGTCCTACCTCGTCGCGCTCGGCGTCGGCCCCTTCAGCGTCGTCGATGCCGGCAGCTGGGGCCTGTCGAAGACCCCGGTTCGCCTGGTGGTCGCCAAGGGCCAGGGAGCCAAGACCACCTACGCCTCCGCGGTCTCGGGGCCGCTGCTCGTCGCCCTCGAGAACTACTTCGAGATCCCCTACCCGTTCGGCAAGCTCGACAGCCTGGCGATTCCGCAGACGGTCGGCTTCGGGGCGATGGAGAATCCCGGTCTGATCACCTACGTCGACCGCTACCTTCTCGCCGATCCCGCCCACCAGACCCTCGAGCGCCAGCGCTCTTACGCCGGGACCGCGGCGCACGAGCAGGCCCACATGTGGTTCGGCGATCTCGTGACCATGAAGTGGTGGGACGACATCTGGCTGAACGAGGGCTTCGCCACCTGGATGGCGGGCAAGGTCATCGCGCAGTGGAAGCCCGAATGGGGCGGCGAGGACGAGAACGCCGGACGGCGCAGCGAGGCGATGAGCGCCGACAGTCTCGCGTCGTCGCAGCCGGTGCGCCGGCCGATCCACGACAACGGCGACATCCAGAGCGCCTTCGACGGCATCTCCTACCAGAAGGGCGGGGCGCTCCTGTCGATGTTCGAAACCTGGATGGGCCCGGAGCGCTTCCGCAAGGGGGTGCAGCGCTACCTGCGCGCGCACTCCTTCGCGAACGCCACCTCCGACGACTTCCTCGCCGCCCTCGCGGCGGAGGGCGCGCCCGAAGTCGCGAGCTCCTTCGCCACCTTCCTCGACCAGCCCGGCGTGCCCGTGGTCTCGGTCGCGCTCGACTGCGCCGGCGGCAAGGGCAGGCTCACGCTCTCCCAGCGGCGCTACGTGCCGCTCGGCTCGCCGGTCTCCCAGCAGCAGACCTGGCGGGTGCCGGTGACGCTGCGCTACGGGATGACTGGAGCGAGCGGCGGGAGCCCTCAAAGCGCGACGGCGAAGGTCCTGGTCGACAGCGCGGCCACGAGCGCCGAGCTCGATTTCTGCCCCGACTGGGTGCAGGCCAACCACGGCGGATTCGGCTACTACGTCTCGGAATACAAGGGGGCGCTCCTCGACCGGCTCGCCGCCGCTTCGACGACGCTGCCGGTAGCCGAACAGATGGCGCTGCTCGACGACACCGGCTTCCTCTTCTCGGCCGGCGACCTCTCCCCCGAGGCGGCGCTCGGGGTGCTCCCCCGTTTCACCGGCAGCAGCAGCCGGCTGGTGGTCGAAGAGGCGCTCGATCTCGCCTACTCGATCGAAGACAACCTCGTCGCCCCCGCCCGACTCCCCAACTACGAGCGCTTCATGGCCGCCCTCTTCGGCGAGAGGGCGCGCAAGCTCGGCTTCGCCCAGCGCGCCGGCGAGAGCCTCGACGACACGCTCCTGCGGCCTCGCGTCGTCCGCGCCCTGGGGATCGCCGCCGCCGATCCCGCGACGCGCGCCGAGGCTCGCCGGCTCACCGAGGCCTGGCTTCGGGATCCCTCGGCGATCGGCCAGGAGATGCTCGGCAGCGTCCTCGCTGTCGCCGCCGTCACCGGCGATGGCGCGCTCTTCGACCGCCTGGAGGCCGCCGCTGAGAAGGAACAGGACCGGCGCGCGCGGCGCGCGATCCTCGAGGCCCTAGGCCGGTTTCGTGACCCGCAGGCAGTCGAGAAGGCACTCGCTCTGGTGCTCTCCGACAAGTTCGACATCCGCGAATCGAGCGCCGTGGTGTTTCAGCTCTCGGGCGACCGCACGACCCGCTCGCAGGTCCACGACTGGGTCCGCAAGTCGTACGACGCCCTCGCCGCGGCGATGCCCGAGCAGTCCATGACCTATCTCCCCTATATGGAGATCCGCGCCTGTGATACCGCCCGCCGCGACGAGATCGCGGCGTTCTACCGGCCGCGGCTCGCGAAGCTCTCCGGCGGCGAGAACAACCTCGAGAAAGTGCTCGACGTCGTCGATATCTGCATCGCGCGGGAGGCGAAGCAGGAGGCTGGCGTCGCGGCCTTCCTCGCCCGCTACTGAGGCGCTCGCCCCCGCTCGAAGCGCGCTTCGAGCTCGGTAAGAAGGGCCGCGGGAGTGCGGGCGACCGGTCCGCTCGCGAGTGCGCGGCGGTCCGCCTCCGCCGCGTAGCCCCACTCCGTCCAGATGAACATCGTCCCTGCAGCGCGCGCCGTTTCCGCGTCGATCCGGCTGTCGCCGACCATCAACATCGCTGCCGGCGCCGCGTCGAGCGCCGCGGCGAGCCCCCGGAGACCGCGTCCGTCCGGCTTGCGGAACGGCAGGCTGTCGCCGCCGACGACCGCGCGGAACGTCCTCCCCCACCCCAGGTGTTCGAGCAGCATACGGGTCATCGCGATCGGCTTGTTGGTGAGGAGAGCGAGCGGCCAACGCCGCGCGGCACTGGACAGGAGCGCATCCACGCCTTCGTAAGGACGCGTCGCCGCGGTGCAGACGGCGGCGTAGTGCGCGAGAAAGCTCGCCAGGGCCTCCGGGCGCGAAATCTCCGCCGAACTCCCGGCGAGCGCCCGCTCGACCAGCAACCGCGCCCCTTCGCCGATCATCGTTCCAACCGCCGCTTCGGGGAGCTCCGCCAGCCCGAGGCCGGAGCGCATGCGATTCACCGCCGTCGTGAGGTCGGGCCGCGAGTCGACCAGGGTGCCGTCGAGGTCGAAGACGACGGCGGCGGGATTCATCGGCCCGGGACGCGCCGGCGGGGCTGCGTCCGTCTCACTCGGACTCGATCCACTCCGCGACCACCCGCCGCGGCAGCAGGCCGGCGTCGTGACCGCGGTCGAGCAGTCGCTGCACGGCACGGCGGCCGGCGGCGCCGTAGTCGCGCGTCCATTCGTTGACGTACATCGCGACGAAACGGTCGGAGCGCACAGGATCGTCCTCGAGCCCGCGTGCGTAGCGCACCGCGTAGGCCAGCGCCTCCTGTCGATGGTCGAGGGCGTAGGCGATGCTCTCCGAGAGGAGCCGGCAAAGACGGCGGGCGTGGGCCGGATCGAGGTCCCGCCGGATTCCGTTGCCCCCCAGCGGCAGCGGATCCCCGGTCTCTTCTTTCCACCAGGCGCCGAGATCGGTGACCGCCACGAGCCCCTCGTCCTTGAAGGTCAGCTGGCCTTCGTGGATGACGACGCCGGCGTCGACTCCGCCCGAGCGCACCTCCTCGAGAATGCGGTCGAACGGCACCACCACGGTGCGCACGCCGGGCTGCCAGAGCTTGAGCGCGAGCGCCGCGGTGGTGAGCTCGCCGGGGATCGCGGTCGTGAGCCCGTCGGCAAGCGCCTCGCGCCGAAGGCCGCCCTTGGCGACCACCACCGGACCGTAACCGTCGCCGAAGCTCGCTCCGGAGGGCATCAGGGCATAGCGGTCGGCGAGATAGGCATAGGCATGGAACGAGATTGCCGAGATCTCGTAGGTGCTCTCGAACGCCGCGCGGTTGAGCGTCTCGATGTCCGCGAGGACATGGTGGATCTCGAGCCCGGAGAGGTCGAGCCGCCCTTGCGTGAGGGCATAGAACATGAACGCGTCGTCGGAGTCGGGGCTGTGGGCAATACGAACGAGTTGGCGCATGGCGAGGCGGGAGGGTATCAAATCAATGCTGGGGAGGGCGGCTGAGGGTCGGGCGGCGCGGGCTGGCCTCAACGCGCCAGGGCGAGGCGGCAGATCTCGGCGCAGAGCTCGAGGAAAGAGATTCCGACCGCCGCAGCGGACTGCGGCAGCAGGCTGGTGGCAGTCATTCCGGGGAGGGTGTTCGCTTCGAGGACCTGCGGATCACCCGCCCCATCCAGCCGGAAGTCGATGCGCGAGAAGTCGCGGAGCTTGAGCACGCGGTGCGTCGCCAGGGCGAGCTCGCGCATCCTCCCCGCGAGCGCGTCGGAGATCGCCGCCGGAAAGACTTCGCGCGTCAGGCCGGGGGTGTACTTGCACTCGTAGTCGAAGATCTCGTGCTGGGGGATGATCTCGCCTACGGCGAGCGCCTCCTGCCCGAGGATCCCGACCGTGAACTCGCGCCCGGGGAGGAATCGTTCGAGCATCACGTCGCGATCGGTCGCGAGCGCGAGAGCGATCGCGGCGTCGAGCTCCTCCGGGGCGTGCACGACCGAGAGACCGACCGTCGAGCCGCCGTTCGACGGCTTGACGATGAGCGGCAGGCCGAGGTCCGAGACCGCGGCGGAGGCGAGCGGCCACATCCCCCAGTCGGCGGTCGGAATACCGGCTGCTTCGAGCTGCCGCTTGCTGACCTCCTTGTCCATCGCCATGCCGCTGCCCAGCGGTCCGCTACCGGTGTAGCGAAGTCGCCCGAGCTCGAGCAGCGCCTGCACGGCGCCGCCCTCGCCCTGCAGTCCGTGCAGCACCAGGAAGACGAGGTCCGCGGCTCTCATCTCCGGACTGGAGACGAGCGCGGGCAGGTTCTCCTGCGTCGCGAGCTCGTCGAGGTCGGCGGCGGTCGGCGGCTCACGGCGGACGTCCCGGCCGAGCAGCGCCTCTTCCGCGGCCAGCGACAGCGGCCCGGTGACCGTGTCGACGACCGTGACGTCGTGGCCGAGCGCGCGCAGCGCCTGGACGACCTGCGCCGCGCCCGAGAGAGCGACATCGCGTTCCGGAGTCGAGCCGCCGGTGAGCAGTGCGATTCGGTTCATTCCCGGACTCCGGTGGCGGGCCTCATGAGTACTGAATGAAGCCGGGGGAGAGGATTCCGGCGGGATCCCACCGACGCTTCGCCGCGCACAGCCGAGGCCACTGATCGCCGAAGTGCGCGGCCCAACGCTCCGGCGAGTCGAACGTGATGAAACCCGAAAGATAGCGCTTGCCGCCGTAGGCGATCGAGAGCTCCGACGCCATGTCGAGCTGGGTCAGCATTTCATCCAGTTTTTCCGCGGGTACGGCGCCGAGAATCCCCCAGCCGAGCACCTGCTCACCGCCGGGATGCATGAAGAGTGGAACGTCCGAGGTCGCGGTGCGCGCCGGCCAGAGCAGCACGTGCCCCCCTGCGCCGAGGGCCCCCGGCGGCAAATTGGCGAGAATCGTCTCGATGTAGTCGCGCGCCGACTCCCAGGGAAGCGTGGTCTCCATCCACGGGTGCGGCTTCTCCCAGTAGCCCGAGAGCTTCCACATCTCGAACATCGGCTCCATGCGGCGGCAGAACTCGAGCTGGGTGACGTCCTGGACGAGCGACCGCCGCCAGGGCGAGAGCGGCGCGAGCACCTGCTCGTCGTCCGGCTCTTCGCCGGGAGCGAACTCGATGGTGAGGAACATCGGGAAGAGCCATTGCGCGTAGCCGATCATCCCCTTGCCGAGCTCGACTCCTTCGCCGATCTTCCTGAAACCGAGCGCTGCCGGCGAGCAGATTCCGCCCAGCGAGGCGAACGTCCCGTTCGCCGGGTTCATGACCTTCAGCGCATCGTCCATGAATCGGCCCAGGTCGTCATAGACCAGGGTGTACATGCGGACCATCGACGGCGCGCGACGCAGGCGCGTGCGCACGCGGGTGATCATGGCGATCTGACCGAGGCTGCAGCGCACCATGTCGAAGAGCTCGCTTTCACGGTCGCGCGAGCAGACGACGATCTCCCCCGCCCCGGTGACGACCTCGAGCTCGATGGCGTTGTCCGCCTGCGTGCCGTAGCGAAAGCTCGCGACGCCGAGGCCCGCCATCGACGTCGTGCCTGCGACGGTGACTCCGAGGTTGTTGGTCAGCACCGGCGGCAGGAGGCCGCGCGCGGTCGCCGCGATGACGAGGTCGCGCCAGATGACTCCCGCCTCCACGTCGGCGTAGAGCTCGTCCTCGTTGATCTCGAGAATCCGGTTCATCGCGGAGGAGTCGAGGAGCAGTCCGCGGGTGGTCGACTGTCCGCTCTGGGTGTGACCCTGGCTGCGCGGCGCCACGGGAATGCCGCGCGCGCTGCAGAAGCGGAGCGCACGGGAGAGCTCAAGGGCGTTCCGGCAGCGCGCCACCGCGGCCGGCAGACGATGCCGCCAGCGCCCGAAGTCGCTTTCGAACGACGCGCGGTCGGCGAGCTCGAAGCTGATGCGATCGCCGAGCTCGCCTTGCAGCTCCTCGAGCGCAGCTCTCAACTCACCGTCGTTCAAGGGTCCGGATGTCATCGTTTCTCCATGCCATTGCGCATTGCCACGGCGCTACGGGACTTCTCTCGAGCGCGCTCAGACCTGCTCGGCGGCGAGAGCGTCCTCCAGGCTGCCGTAGATCGGAAACAGGGTATCGAGTTGCACCACGTGCAGCAGGCGTCGCACACGCTCGGAGGGCGAGACCAGAATGAGCCGCCGGCGTGCTTCGGTGAACTTGCCGAGATAACCGACGAGCTCGCCGATGCCGGTGGAATCCATCTGGTTGATCTGCGCCATGTCGACCAGGACGTGGCGGCCCTCTTCCTCCAGCACGCGCTCCAGCGCCCGGGCGAAGAAGACCGCGCTCTCGCCCATCTTGATGACCCCCTCGACGACCAGGAGGGTATCGGGACCGATGCGGCGCTTTTCGACGATCATGGGCGGACGTGAGAAGGATGCGAAAGCAAGTGCGCGCAGTCTAGCAGCCGGTCGCGCCCGCGATCAACGCGCTTCGCGATCAGTGGCGAGAGGCGCGGCCGGCGCCGATGCCGCCGACGCCGGCGCCACCTGCACCACGCGCTGGGCGAGAGCGAGCTCGAAACCGGCCTCTTCGAGCGCCAGCTTCGCGACCTCGAGCAGGCGATTGCGCGAAGAGTCGGAGAGCTGCGGATCCGCCACCCAGACGCGGAGCTCGAGCTGGACGCTGGTCTCGGCGAGCGCGGTGACCAGGACCTGCGGCTCCGGGTCGGCGAGGATCGGCATCTCGCGGCGCGCCGCCGCGAGCAGCACGGCGCGCACGCGCTCGACCGGAATGCCGTAAGCGACCGCGACCGGGGCGTCGACACGCATCACCGGATAGCGCGAATGATTGACGATCGGCTGCTGGATGACGTCCTTGTTCGGCAGGATCACCTCCCGCCGGTCGAAGGTCCGGAGACGGGTCGAGCGCAGCCCGATCGCGCTCACCTGGCCGTGGTTCCCGGCCATCGTCACGATGTCCCCGAGGCGGAACGGATGATCCCAGAGAATGGCGAAGCCAGCGAAGATGTTCGCCATCGTCTCCTGCGCGGCGAGCCCCACGGCGAGGCCCGCGATGCCCAGACCGGCGATCAACGAGCGCACTTCGAAGCCCATCTGGTCGAGCGCCATGAGGAGGCCGGTCACCAACACCGTGAACCGCACTATCGGCACGAGAACCTGGCGCAGAGCCTCGTCGGAGTGCGCCCGCTCCGCCAGCCGGCGGACGAGGCGGACCGCGAGCAGCGACAGCCCGTAGAACAGCAGCAGGATCACGATCCCGGCGAGCGTGCCGGGGAGATGGCGGAAGAAGCCCTCGACGAGCTGCTTCAGGAGCTCATGGAGATCGTGCGGCGTCTCGCGCAGGCCGTCGCGCAGGCGTTCGGCGCTCTCCGCCGCGCTCTGCAGCGGATTCTCGAGCAGGGCGGCTCTCACCCGACTATCTTATTCCGTGTCTTGTGCCGCCCTTCTCGGGAGGTAGACTTCCAGTCACCATGAAACGACGCGCTCTCGCCCTCCTCCTCCTCGCCCCGGCGCCGCTCGCCGCCAGCGGGTTCGGGCTCTTCCAGCATGGCGGCCGTGGAGCGGCTCAGGCCGGGGCGTTCGTCGCCCGCGCCGACGACCCCTCCGCCGTGCGCTCCAATCCGGCGGCGCTCGCCCGGCTCGCCGGCTTCCAGCTCGAGGCCGGCCTCGACTTCGCGGCCCCCAAGGACCAGTTCGACTCCGAAGGTCGCAGCGACCTGGCGCACCACACCATTCAGTTCCCGGCCGCGCTCTACGCCACCTGGAAGCCGAAGAAGCTGCAGGCGCCGTTGACCTTCGGGCTCGGTCTGGATTCGCCGTACTGGACGATCGAGAATTGGGACACCGCCCTCTTCCCCGGCCGCTTCGACACCCTGCGCCAGGAGGCCACCTTCTTCGAGCTCCGGCCGACGGTGGCCTGGGCGATCGACGAGCGCTGGAGCCTGGGCGGCTCGCTGCGCTATGTGCGCGGCGCCTTCGAAACCTCCTTCGCCACGACCGAGCACTTTCTGGGCGCCCCCCAACTCCTGGTCGTCGCGGAGATCGACGGCGAGGCCGCGGCGAAGGTCGACGGTCTCGGCCTCGACATCGGCCTTCAGTACACGGCGCCGAATTGGGGCCTGGGCGCGGTGGTCGGTTCCGGCGTCGCGCTCGACGGCTCCGGCGACATCCGCTACGACCCGCGCGAGCCGTTCGACAACGCCGCCGCGGAGGCCGACTTCCACCGCCGGTTCGCGGGCTCATCGGTGGCGATGAATTTCGAGCTCCCGCCCACGCTCACGGCAGGCCTCTGGTGCGCCCTCTCGGACGCCTTCAAGCTCGAGGCCGACGTCGCGTGGAGCGGCTGGTCGGCGCTCGACCGCTCGCGCATCGAGATCGCCGCAGACCCTTACTCGCCGCCGCCGCCGGCGCTCGATCGCCGGCGCGACTGGAAAGACGTCGTCTCCTTGCGCCTCGGCGCCGAGTGGACGCTCTCCGAGGCCTGGGCGCTGGGCGCCGGCATCGCCCGCGAACCGAGTCCCGTGCCGGATTCCACGGTCGAGCCCGGGTTCCCGCAGGGTGACGCCATCGTCTTCGCTCTCGGCGCCTCCTACAATCTGCCCGGGCTCTCTTTCGACGCCGGCTATTCGTTCTACCGCTACTCCGACCGCGACGCCGCGCTCCGCGGTTTCGACTTTCCCGTCCGCGGCACCTTCGGCGGACGCGCCCAGGTCTTCTCGGTCTCGGCACGCTGGCGCCGTTAGGCGCCGGCCGCCGGAGCGCGGCCTAGGGAACGACCGAGCTCCAGTGGGTGGTGTCGCCGCTCTCGAAGCCGTCCTCGAAGAAGCCGGCCCAGTCGGCCCAATAGCAGCCTGGATTCGCGGCGTTGGCGATGCAGTCGATGCGCCCCTGGCCGCCATTGACGACGTAGAGCTCGCCCAAGTGGTCCTCGGCGAAGCCGTAGACGCCGCTGTTGCCGGTATCCCAGCAGCAGGATGCGGTCGCGCCGGGGCTGGCTGGATCGAGGCTGGTGGTGAGCCAGATCTGGCCGGCGCCGGCGTCGCTGTACATGTAGCGTGCGGCGAGCGACGGCACGAAGCTGCCGCGATAGCGGTAGCCGCCCATCGCCGAAGACCAGCCGCCGGGATTCGAATGGCAGAGAATCGGGTCGGTGAAGCCGCTGGCCGAGCGCGTCGGGTACTGGCAGGTCGCCCCGGGGTCGACCGGGCAGCCGGCGGTCGAGCAGCCCGAGGGCGGCGTCGAGCTGTTGTCGCAGCCTTCGCGACAGACCCAGCCGAAGTTCACCGGCGTCGACGGGGAGGTCGCCGCGGCGCGCAGGTCGAACTCCTCCCAGTTGTCCTGACCGACATCGCCGATGTAGATATCGCCCGTCTGGCGGTCGAAGCTGAAGCGGAACGGGTTGCGCAGCCCGATCGAGAAGACTTCGTTGCACGGTGCGCCCTGGCCGACGTAGGGATTGTCGTTCGGCACCGTGTAGTGGCCCTGGGCGACCCCGTCGAGCCCGCATTCCGGCGGCGCCGGAGAGGGCGCGATGCCGCGCACGTCGATGCGCAGGAGCTTGCCCAGCAGCGTCGAGGGCTGCTGCCCGTCGCCCGCGGCACCGGCGCCGTCGTCGCAGCCACCGCCGCCGTCCCCGGTCGAGATGTAGAGGTAGCCGTCGGGACCGAAGGCGAGATTGCCGCCGTTGTGATTGGTCGCTCCGTGGGTGATGTGGAAGAGCAAGCGTGCGCGCCGTGCTGGCGACGTCGGGATTGCCGACCGAGCGCTGGTAGCCCTCGACCACGATGTCGCCGTTGGCGATCGTCGGCGAGACCTGCGGCCGGCTGGTGTAGTAGACCCAGAACTTGCCGGTCGTCGCGTAGTCGGGCGGAAACGCCATCGACAGCAGGCCACGCTCGCCCCCGTCGTAGTTCACCTTGTCGAGGCCAGGCCCGCCACCGTCGTTGCGCAGGTCGAGAAACGGCGTGGCGTTGAAGAGGTGGGTCTGCGTATTCCAGACCAGGATCGCGCCCTCCTGCGTTTCGACGAAGCGGTGATGCAGGCCGTCCGCGGGATCGATGAACTTGATCGGCGTCGACGACGCGGGAAAATCGGTAGCGACGATGTAGGTCGCGACGACGCCGGGAATCGACGGCGCACAGGCCTGGCAGCTGCCGTTCTGGCAGGTCGAGATCGCGTCGGCGGGCGCGCCGGCGACCAGCGGAGCGAGAGCGCAAACGGCGGCGAGGGAGATGCCGCGTCCGCGGCGGGCGCTTCGATGGCGAGCAGGGCGCTGCTTCATGTTCGAGTCCTCCGGCGAGATCCTAGAGAAGGCGCGGGTCCTTCCGGCGAGAGAAAGTTCACACCCGGCGGCCGCTCAGCGCGCGGCCGCCACCTCGCGCTGGGCGAACATCCCGGGGGTGTAGGCGGTGATCCGGCCGGTGAAGGCCGAGGCGGCGACGGTGAGCGGGCTCGCCAGCCAGAGCTTGCCGGGGCCGCTCCTGCCCTTGTAGTTGCGATTGATCGCCGAGACGGTGACCTGCTCCGTGCTCTCGGAGACCCCCGGTCCGCAGCCGATGCAGGCGCCGCAGCCCGGACGGATCATGCGCACGCCGGCTTTCCGGAAGGTCTCGAGGAAGCCGTGCTCGCGGGCGTAGCTCTCGACCTCGAGCGAGCCGCACTGGATGATGAACTCGACCCCCGGTGCGACCCGCCGGCCGGCGTCGACCGCCTCCTTCACCACCCGGTGGTAGAAGACGAGGTCGTCGATCTTGCCGGCGGTGCAGCTGCCGGCGTAAGCGATGTCGATCTTCACGTCGCCGATCTCCGCGATCCGTGCGCCGTTCGTCGGATCGGAGGCGATGCCGTGGTCGGGATCGCCCGGGTGCGCCACCATCGGCTCGATCACCGAGAGGTCGATGACATGGATGCCGCCGGCGTACTCCGCGTCGGCGTCCGGCGCGACCGTGCGGGCGCGCAGCCGGGCGACGTCGACGCCCGGCCGCCACTCGGCGAGCCAGCGGAAGGTCTCCTCGTCGGCCGAGACGATGCCGCCTCGCGCCGTGCACTCGGTCGCCATGTTGGCGAGCGTGGCGCGCTCGTCCATCGAGAGCGACGAGACGCCGGGGCCGGTGAACTCCATCACCCGGTTGAGCGTCGCCTGCGGGCGGGCGTACGCCAACAGGATGTAGAGCATCAGGTCCTTGGCGGTGACGTTCGGCTGGAGCTTGCCGACGAGCTCGAAGCGGATCGACTCCGGCACCTCGACCAGGGTGAAGCCCGAGTGCACGAGCGTCGCGTACTCGGTGGCGCCGACCCCCCAGGTGAGGGCGTTGTTCGCGCCGCCCATGCAGGTGTGCGAGTCGGTCGCCTGGATGAAATCGCCGGGCTCGATCATGTGCTCGCGCGCGACCTCGTGGCAGATGCCCGGCGAGACACCGTCCTGCGCGGAGAAATCGCGCACTCCGGTATGGCGCTGGAACTCGCGCTGCATGTCGCGCAGGATCTCGATCTTGGGCAGGAACGGACGCATCCGTCCCACTTCGTCGGCGTAGATCAGGTGGTCCTCGAAGACCGCGAAACGTTCCGGATCCTGGATGCGGTAGTCCGCGCCGTACTCCTCGTCGAGAAAGGCGTGCACCTGCGCGGTGGTGAACTCGTGGCTGTAGCCGCCATCGACGGAGACCACCACGGCGTCGCCCGGCTGCACGCAGAGATCTCCCGAGCCCCCGGAAGCGCCACCGACGACATGGCGCGCCAGGATCTTCTCCGCCATCGTCATCGGGCGGCGCGGGGTGTCGAGCGGCGGCGGCTGGACGGCGCCTCCGGCAAGCGCTTTCGAGAACGGGAAGAGCCCGCCCCACTCGATGATCTGGCGGGTGATCGGGTCGTAGCCTTCAGTGAACTCGGCGAGCGGAACGCCGGAGCCCGCCTGCAGACGTTTCAGCATGTCGTAGTCGCCCATCAGGGTACCGAGATTCATGTTGTTGCGGGCGTGGATCGGCGCGAACGAGGCAGCGATCGCGATCCGGATGCCGGCGTACTTCTCGCACTGGGCGGCGGTCTCGCGCGAGCTCCCGATCCCCTTGCGGAGCCCCGAAACGATGACCTCGAAGTTACCGTGCGCGAGAGCGTCGCGCTCGAACAGCCGCTCGCCGTCGACGATCAGCCCGGCGTAGGCCTCGCGCGCGATCTCTTCGGGCTGCCAGTTGAAGCAGACCCAGGCCGGAGTCATGACGTCGGTGTTGATGTCGTCGAGCAGGTCGGCCGGGGCCACGTCGCTCATCTGCAAGTCGAGCTCGCCGCGCAGTTGGCGGCGGATGAGCTCGGGATCTTTGGTCAGGAAGAGAACCCGTTTTCCAGGCGTCAGGCGCACGATCGACGGCGGCTTCATGCCCTCGATTGTAGCCCCTTCCCCAACCCCAGGGACAGCTTGTCGGGACACGATGAAGGGACACAATGGAGGGACACGTTGGGGGGACACGTTGCCTCCGCTCGTCGGTACAGTCGAGAAAGAAGCTTCCTGAAATCTCGCGGGCGGGCGAGGGCGCTCGGGGGATGGGGGTGAGCTCCCAGCCTCACTAGGAGGCACCTCCATCCCCCGAGTGCCGGAGTCCGCCCACAACGAGTGAGGAAAGAATGCGTGCCTGTCCCTACTTTCCCGATCGCGAAAAGGAGCTTCCCTCGAAAGCGAGCCCTAACGACCGAACGGAGGCGCTACACTGTTCCCAGTGCGGATCAGCCTGATCGTCCCGGCCTACAACGAGGAGCTCCTCCTGCCGCGGCTCCTCGACTCCGTCGACGCGGCGCGGGCGGCGTACGGGCATGAGATCGAGGTGATCGTCGCCGACAACGCGTCGACGGACGGCACCGCCGCGCTGGCGCGTGCGCGGGGTTGTCGGGTCGTCCAGGTCGAGCGGCGATCGATCGCCGCCGCCAGGAACGGCGGCGCCGCGGCGGCGCGCGGCGAGATCCTCGCCTTCACCGACGCCGACGGCCGCATCCATCGGCGCACCTTTGTCGCCATCGAGAGGGCGATTGCGAGCGGCCGCGTCGTCGCCGGCGCCACCGGCGGCCTCTTCGACCGTTGGTCGCCGGGCCTCCTCGCGACCTTCGTGCTCTTCGCGCCCATCGCCTTCGTCACCGGCTTCGACACCGGCGTCGTCTACTGCCGGCGCGACGACTTCGCGCGCGTCGGGGGCTACGACGAGAGCCGCCTGTATGCCGAGGACGTCGCCTTCCTCCTGGCGCTCCGCCGCCATGGCAAGGCAACCCGCCGGCGGCTCGCCCGCCCATGGGGCGCACGCACCATCGTCTCGACGCGCAAGTTCGACCGCTGGGGTGACTGGCACTTCTTCACCCGCATGCCGGCCGCCGGCTGGCGGGTGTTGCGCGACCCGGCTTCCGCGACCGAATTCGCCCGCGACTACTGGTATCGGCCCGAGCGCTGAGGCGAGCGATCGCCGGCTGAGTCGGCACCGGCGCCCGCTAGCGGCCAACGGGCGAGGAAGCGCGCGCCGCCAAGAGCGCTCGGTTCCGCGAGCTCCATCTCGCCGCCGTGGCGCTCGACGATGGCGCGCGCGATGCCGAGCCCGAGCCCGAGATGGGCGCCGCGAGGCGACTCGGGCCGCCAGCTGAAGAAGCGCTCGAACACCCTGCCGCGATGCTCCTCCGGCACGCCCGGGCCGGAGTCCTCGACCACGAGCTCGCCGCCGCCCTCCCGCGTCGCGACCCCGACCCGTATGGTTCCGTCGGCGGGGACGAAGGAGATCGCATTGGCGAGGAGATTCTCGAGTACGCGGACGACGCCCTCCTCGCCCGCCGCGATGGCGACGCCGTCCGCGGCGTCGAGCTCGAGCGTGACCCCGGCTGGAAGGCGCGGCCGCCAGCCGTCGAGGACGCGGCTCGCGAGCGCGCCGAGGGGAAGCCCCTCCGGGGGCGACTCCGGCGCCTGTTCGGCGTCCAAGCGGGCAAGCTCCTGCAGCGCGCCGACGGTGGCGTCGATCCGGCCGACGCCGTCGACGATGAGCGCCGTCAGCTGCCGGATCTCGCTCTCGTCGGTCGAGCGTCGCAGCAGCTCCGCTGCCGAACGCATCGCGGCGAGCGGGTTCTTCACCTCGTGCGCGACATCGGAGGTGAACGCTTCGAGCTCGTCGAGCCGCCGTTCCAGGCGCTCGTTCAGACCGCCGAGGGCGCGCGCGAGGTCGCCGATCTCGTCCGGCCGTGCGGCGCCGGGAAAGAGCGCGCCGCGCCCGCGCGAGCGCGCCAGGACCGCGTCGGCAGCGTCGCGCAGCCGGCGCAGCGGGCGCACCAGTCCGCGAGCAAGGACCCAGACCACCAGCGCCGCGGCGGCGACCGAAAACAGCACCACCCGAAAAAGCTCGACGCGGATCCGGTCGAGCGCCGCGAGCACCAGCTCCGTGCTGCGCGACACCACCACCACCCCGCGGACCGCGCCGCCGGCGCGCACCGGAACCGCGATCGTGATCACCGTCCAGCTGCCGTCGGCGCTGATTCGCGTCGTCGCGCCGTAGCCGTCGCGAAGAGCTTCCGCGACGGCGCTCTGGCCACCGTCGCCCTGCTCCGCGTCCGGGCTCGCCGCCGGCGGTCCGAACAGCGCCCGGCGCCAGCGCCAGAGCGCGGCGCCCGTGCGGTAGAGCAGCGTGTCGCGGAGCTTGCCCTGGGAGCCGCTGCCGTCGTGCGGGCCGGCGGCCGCCGCGGAATCGACGAGAGCCTTGCCCGCTGCGTCGTACACCCTGACTCTGCCGGCAAGCGGGCGCTCGATCCGGGCGAGAAGCGACGCCGCTTCGCCGGCTGCGACGCTGCCGGCGCCGACCCATCCCCCGTCGTCGTGAGCCTCCGCCAGCCCGGCGGCGAGCGCCCGCGCCGCGGTCGCGAGACTCCGCTCCTGCGCGACGAGGAGCTCGCGCTCGAAGACGCCGAGCGACCAGAGACCGGCCACCGGCAGGATGAGGACCAGCAGGACGACGGTAAGAAGCCTGGCGAAGAGACGCGATCGCACCGCGCTCATGCCGATTCGCGGAAGCGGTAGCCGAGGCCGTAGACGGCCTCGACCGGATCGTAGCCCGGCGCGGCGAGCTCGAGCTTGCGGCGCAGCCGCTTGACGTGCGAGTCGATGGTGCGGGTCGAGCTGGCCTCGTCGTCGCCGTGCACTTCGTCGAGCAGTTGGTCCCGGCTGCGTACGTGCCCCGGCCGCCGCGCCAGCGCGGCGAGGAGCAGGAACTCCGAGATCGTGAGTGGAACCTGGACTTCGCCGCAGCGCGCTTCGTAGCGGTCGAGGTCCAGGGTCAAGCGCCCGCGACGGACGAGGCGCTCCGGCGGGCTGCTGCGCCCTTCGGCCAGGAGCTCTGCCCGCCGCAGCAGCACCCGCAGGCGGGCGACCAGCTCGCGCACGGAAAACGGCTTCGGCAGATAGTCGTCCGCTCCGAGCTCGAGACCGAGGACGCGATCGAACTCCTCGCCCTTGGAGGACAGCATTAGGATCGGCAGCTCGCGCGAGCGCGCGCGCAGCCGGCGCAGGAGCTCGAGCCCATCCATGCGCGGCAGCAGGATATCGAGCACGACGACGTCGGGCAGCGCGCCCGAGAACGCTTCCCAAGCGGCAAGACCGTCCGCGTGCAGCTCGACGGCGAAGCCCTCGCGGCGGAGCGCGACCGCGAGCGTCGTGCGAATCCCCGCTTCGTCGTCGACGACGGCGACACGCGCCGCGCTGGGAGCCATTTCCGGACTCTAACGCCTGTGGCCGGTTCGCCATCGTCTTGCCGCAATTGCCTCGCGGCGGCCCGCATTCCGCCATCACCGCGTCCCGAGGCGCAGCGAGAGTTCGCGGCAAGGAGAAACCGATGCCCGAGAACCCGCTCGCCCCGATCCTGCGTTCCATTCCCTTTCGCGTCGCCGTCCTCGCTGGACTCTCGATCCTCCTCCTCGCTCCGCTGTGGAGCCTGCGCGAGCTGGTGAACGAGCGCCGGGGCCTGCGTTCCCAGGCGGCCTCGTCGATCGCCGCCGGCTGGGGTGATCGCCAGACGCTCCTCGGCCCGGTGCTCGTCCTGGCCCTCGACTGCCCATGGACCGACGACAAGGGAAAGAGCGGCGTGTCCCGACAGATCGTCACGCGCCTGCCCGCGACCTTCAGCGTCGACGGCGACCTCTCGACCGAGTTGCGGCGCCGCGGCCTGCACGCCATCCCGGTCTATCGCGCCCACTTGCGAACGGCCTTCGAATTCGTGCCGCCGGAGCGCAACCTCCTCGAGGCCCAGTGCGCCGACGCGCGCCTGAGCGCCGCGTCGGTCGTCTTCGCTCTCAGCGATCCGCGCGGCATCGACCGGATCTCGCCGCTCAGGATCGGCGACGCCGAGGCCGGGTGGCTCCCCGGCACGCCGCTCACCGGCGCCTGGGCGCGCGGCGTCCAGGCGCCGCTTCCGGTGGCGCTCCTCGCCGACGGCGCGGCGCCGCTCGCCCTCGCCGCCGAGCTCGACCTGCGCGGCACCGATCGCCTCGCGCTGCTGCCGGTCGGCGGCGCCACAGCGGCAAAGCTGCGCGCCGATTGGCCGTCACCGAGCTTCGACGGCGCCTTCCTGCCGGCGACCTCGGCGCTCCGCGCAGACGGCTTCGAGGCCTCGTGGACGATTTCCGAGCTGGCGCGTCCGCTGCCTTCGCTCTTCGCGGGCGATCCGCCGTCGGACCTCGAGGCCGCTGCCTTCGGCTTCACCTGGTTCCAACCCGCCGACGGCTACCTGATGACCGAGCGCTCCCTCAAATACGGCTTCCTGTTCGTGGCGCTCACCTTCCTGATCTTCTTCGGTTTCGAGCTCACCGCCGAACGCCGCGTCCATCCGCTGCAGTACGGGCTCGTCGGCGCCGCGCTCTGCATCTTCTACCTGCTGCTGCTCGCGCTCTCGGAGCGCGCCGGATTCGGCGCCGCCTACCTCGCGGCGGCGGCGGCGACCACCGTCCAGATCACTCTCTACGCTCGCGCTCTGCTCGCCGGGATGCGCCGGGCAGCGGTGCTCGGCGGCCTGCTCATCGCGCTCTACTCCGGGCTCTACCTTCTCATCGGGCTCGAAGAGACCGCCCTCCTCGTCGGCTCGGTGGCGCTCTTCGTCCTGCTCACCGTCGCCATGTGGTTGACCCGCAGGGTGGGCCTGGGCCGGCCGCTCCCGCAGCCGGGGGCGCCGGCGCTGCCGATGTAGACGCTCTGCGCTTGCGCCTACGGGTTCACGGCCGACCAGCGCGAGGTGGTCGCTTCTTCGAAGTCGTCAGCGAAGAGAAACGAGCGCTCGACCGCCCCGATGTCCGGCGGATCCCCGGCGCCGCCGTCGTTGATCCCCGCGAGCGGCACCGCCGCGCCCACCAGCGGGCTCGCGGCGAGCGGCGTGAAGTCGCCGGCCGCCGGTGCGGTCAGGGCGGGCGCGGCGGAGAGTCCCGACGGCTCCTGGCCGGTGCCGCTGCGCAGCGCCGCGAGATCGGCGTAGGAAGAGCCCATCCAGTAGGCGAGGCGCCCGGCGGTCGAACGGTGAAGATCGTCGCGATCGAAATCGAGGAGCACCGGATTCACCTTGTAGATCGCCTCGGCGGGAGCGGCAAAGAGATTGTTGCGCGCCCGGATCCAGGTGCTCTCGCCGGGATTGAGCAGCGCGAGCGCCGCGGTGCCCGGCGCCGTCGTCAGGAAAGTGTTGTGCAACAAGAGAAGCGGCCCGACCGGGTCGGGATAGCCGCTGTTGATCTTCAACCCGCTCGCGAGATAGCCGTCCGTCTGGCTGGTGCGCGTGTTGCCGAAGTCGTAGGCGATGTTGCGCACGATCCAGGTCGGTCCGGGCGCCGCCGGAGCGACGGCGAATGCCATGTGAGTGTCCTCGATGACGTTGCCCCAGAGCCGGACGTTGGCGCAGTAGCCCTCGGGCTCGAAGGCGTCGTCGGTGTGCTGGTAGAGGACGTTCTCGTAGAGGTCGGTCTCGTTGGTGATCCCGGCCGGCGGCGCGCTCCCGCCGCATGGCCCGATGCCGTTGAAGCTGCCGTGGATGAGATTCCGCCGGACCACGTTGCCGCGCCCGATCTCGTCGGTGAAGACGACGCCGTTGCCCTCGGCCGAGCTGCCCTTGGTCCAGTCCCAGGGCCAGTTGAAGATCGAGGTGTCCCAGATCTCGTTCAGCTCGATGAGATTCCTCTCGCCGCCCTTGACCCAGACGCCGGCCGTGCCGACCTCGTGGATCCGGCAGAGCCGTACCGCGCAGTCCGAGCTGTAGCGCAGGTAGACCCCCTTGCCGTAGTCGCCGGCGCCGTAGTGGCGGAGCTCGAGGTTCTCGATCCGCACGAAGCTCCGGCCGTCGAGGAGAAAGCCGTCCTCGAGCCGGCCGACCTGCAGCGTGTGGCTCGCCGGGGAGGAGTTGTCGGAGAACCGCAGGCGCAACGTCGCGCCGTCGAAGAAGAAGCCGCCGGGGGCGCCGGCGCCTCCGCCCGTGAGCTCGGCGAGGGAAGCGTAGCGGAAGAGCCGGCCGAGCTCGCAGACGACATGGCCGGTCGCGAAGCCGAGCACGCGGCTGTATACGCCGCCACCTTCGGCCGTCCACGACACGCCTTGGGCAATCGCGGCGTCGGCGCCGTCGAGAATCGCACCCGGAGCGCTGCCGCGAAAGACGATCGGCTGCGCCGCGGTGCCGGAGACCGCGGGGGCGACGCTCTCGCGGTAGACCCCCGGCGCGATCGAGATCAGGGTTCCCGGCTGGGCTCGATTGGCGCCTTCCTGGATCGTCGCGAGCGGCTGGCCCGCGCTGCCCGGCCCGCCGTCGTCGCCGCCCGGGGCGACGTAGAGCGTCTGCACCGACGGCTCGGCGAGAATCGCCGACCGGGTGGCAAAGGTTGTCGTCTGGGTGGGCGCGCCGTTGACGCCGTCGGGATCGCTCAGCGTGACCCGCGCTTCCCAGTCGCCGCCGGGGGAAAGAAAAAAGAGGCTTCCAGTAAAGGTGGTGGTGGAGATCCTGACCAGCGGTTGGGCGGCGCGGAACGCAGTTGCGCCCGCCCGTCTCCAGGCGAGCGCCAGCGTCGCATCCTGATCGCTGTCGCCGGCGATCGTCGCCACCACGCCGGCGGCGTGAAAGTTGCCGTAGCCGGAGATCCCGACCAGAGTCGCCGAGGTCTGGGCCCGGGCCGGTGAGAGCGCGCAGCCGGCGCCGAAGCCGCAGAGCAGGGCGATCGTCGCGGTCCGGGGGATCACTTCGACGCGCAGTCTATGGCACGGACGCCGACCATTCCGCGGCGTCGCCGTCTTCGAAGTGGGCGAGGAAGATGACGTTCTTCCACCACTGCAGGAGCGTCCGCAGCGCCTCGGGCGGATTCTGCGGCGCGGTGTTGCCGGGGTTCGACTGGTCGAGACTGTTCAGCCCGTGGCACGAGGTGCAGACGCGGATCTCGCCGGGCTGGAATGTGAGCCAGTAGCGCTCGCGCACCACCGGCGTCCCGCCAGCGTCGGTCAACTGCCAGGTGAGCGCCCGCTCCGCCGGCACCAGCGCCGCCAGCGAACCGTCAGGTCCGAGCTCGACGCTCGACGGCGGAGCCCCGGGCGCGGGGGGCGGATTCAACGCCCGCGGGTCGTGCATCCTCTGGGCGAGCGCCCGGCGGCCGGCGCGTGGGTTCGCGGGTCCGCCCAGGCTCCGGATCAGGTCGCCCTGGAAGAGTTGCAGATGCTTGATGTCGTAGATCCTGCCGCCCGCACCAAGCGTCTCGGCGGTACCGTCGGGTACGCGCAGGTTGAAAGGCTGCTGTCGGTCGGCGCGGTCGCGGGTCGTCACGTTCCGGCTCACGATGAGCGCCAGCCGCTGCCGCGCGAGGAAATCGCGGAAGGCGGCGACGTCGACCTGCTCCTGGCTGAAGATCGTCTGCTCCGGAGTGTCCAAAAGGACGAGAACGGGCGCCGGCGGCGTACGCGGGCGCACCTCGACCGGGTCGAGCTCCCACATCGTGACGTTGCTGTAGCTCACGAGCACGTCCGGATCCCAGTAGGAGAGCGTCTTGGTGATCCCCGGCGTGAGCGGCGTGCCGTACCTCTGGTAGCCGGCGCACGGCGAGGTCGTCGCGGCCAGATTGCGCAGGCGGAACTTGTAGCGCGCGATCGGATTCGCGCGCGTGCCGTCGTTCGCCGCCTGCCGCGTCTCGGGCACCCCGGCACTGCGTTCCCCGGCATGCACCGCGATCAAAGGGCCGGGGCCGCTCGGCGCCGACAGAGGCAACGGATTACGGTAGAAGCCCGAATGGCACGGGCCGGGAGTCTCGGTGAAGCTCGACGTATCGGGGTGCGTCAGCCAGCTGACCCCCATCTCGTCGCCCGGCACGCCCGGCGCGCCGTTCAGCGAGAAGAGCATCCCGGCGGCATGGGTGTAGAACTCCGGCGCGTCGACCGCGAAGTAGAGCCCAGGCACCATGGCGCTCTCGCGGATCTCCAGCATGTTCTCGATCTCGTGCTCGTTGAATCGTCCGCACGAGTTGTCGCCGCAGATGAATTCGTCGATGTTCGGGTCGTCGTTGAAGCTGCGGTTGAAGTAGCTGTGCAGCTCGTGGCGGCCGATGTGATTCAGGGTCTCGAGGCCGGTGCCGTCCGGATTCATCATCCAGGGGAAGAAGTGGTTGAAGCTGTGTCCCTCTTCGTACGGCTGCAGCAGGTCATCGCGCCCGGGGCGCGGCTCCGGGAACTGCTCGACGCGCGTCGCGAGCGCCACGGCGTCACCGCGCTCGCTCGACCAATTGAACGTGCCGTAGGTCGGCGGATTGCCGGCGACCTCATCGTAGTAATCGCTGTCGGCCTGCTGGTCGCGCTGCAGGTGATCCCAGCGCGTGAAGATGACGCGGCCGAAGCTGTCGACGGTCGGCTTGAAGTCACCCGAGGGCGCGTGGTCGAGGAGCTCGAGATCGCCGGTCGCGGGATCGAGACTCCAGATGCCGGTGACGACCGGCGCCTCCTCGTATTCGTCGAGCTGCGGGTAGAGGTGCGCCCGGCCGTCGCGCGGCCGGTCGGAAGTGAAGAGGATCCGTCCGTCCGGGGCGTAGACCGGGCTCACGTTGTTGGCGGCGGGCGGCTGGTTCGGAACCCGGGTGATCGTCACGGGCTCGGCGGCCCCGAGACCGGTCACTTCGTAGATCTGCCAGTAATAGGTCCCCCACTCGTATTGGGCGGCGGGCGCGCCGATCACCATGCTGAAGAGCGCTTTGGCGCCGCTCCAGTCGACCGCGGGCTCGCGCACCGCGATCGCAGTCGCCCCCTGGAAACCGCTCGCGACGCCGTAGCCTCCCAGTTGGGTGAGATTCTTCAGGCTGCCGTTGGGATAGAGCACATAGAGGTCGCCGCCACGGCCGGTGCTCGCGAGGTCGGCGCGGTGATTGCCGAAGACCGAGCCAATCGCCGTGAAGTCGTAGGGGATCGGCGTCTGGGTGACGAAGAGGACTGGATAGAGTCTCTGGCCCCAGGCGGCTGTCCCGCAGACGAAGAGCACCGCGAAGATTCCCCTGCGCATCCCGCCGCCCTCCATCGGTCGCGAGTCGAGGCGGGATTTTCGGCTTGCGCGGCAAGGCGGCCCAATGGACTCCTGCACAAGGGGGAGGCTTGCGCCGCGGGGCGCCCCCTCGTATCGTGAGAGCGATGTGCGGCCGCTATGTTCTCACTACTCCGGGGGAAGTCCTGGCGCAGATCTTCGAGGTCCCGGCACCGAGCGAGGAGATTGCCCGCGCGCTCGCGCCGCGCTACAACATCGCGCCGACCCAGCCGGTGCCGGTCGTCCGCAGGTCGGCCGCAGGCCCGCGCGAGCTCGCCTTGGTACAATGGGGCCTGGTCCCGCATTGGGCCAAGGAACCGGCGATCGGCGGCAAGATGATCAACGCGCGCGCCGAAACGGCGGCCGAAAAGCCTGCGTACCGCGATGCCTTCAAGCGTCGTCGCTGCCTCATTCCCGCCGACGGTTTCTATGAGTGGAAAAAGCTCGGGAAGGGAAAGGAACCCTGGTTCCTGCGCATGCGTGACCGCCGACCGTTTGCTTTCGCGGGGCTTTGGTCCTCCTGGAAGCGGCCGGAAGGTGGCGAGCCGCTCGAGAGCTGCGCCATCCTCACCACGGCACCCAACGAGCTCGTCGCCACCCTCCACGACCGGATGCCGGTCATCCTCTCCCCGGCGCACCAGGAGCGCTGGCTAGACGCCGCCGCGAACGTCTCCACCTTTACCGAGCTTTTTTCGCCTTATCCTGCCGAGCAGATGGAGGCCTACCCCGTCAGCCGGGGGGTCAACAGCCCGGCCCACGACGCGCCGGACAACCTCGAGCCGGTAACTCCGGCCGCGACCTAGCCCGAGAACCGAAGCGCTCGCCGTCCGTATCTTCGTTACCACGCCTTCACGCGCAACCGTTCCTCAAGGAGTTCAAGAAGATGAATCGTCGCCCCGTTCTGCTCGCCGCCCTGCTCGCCGGCCTCTGCTCCACGGCCCCCATTTTCGCTGCCGACGCCCCGTCGGCGAAGAGCCTGAGCCGCGCCGAGATCGCCACCGCGGTCGCCTCGTCGATGGACAAGACCGCCGATCCCTGCAACGACTTCTACCGCTACGCCTGCGGCGGCTGGCTCGACAGCACCAAGATTCCGGCCGACCAGTCGCGCTGGGTGCGGAGCTTCTCGACCATCACCGAGCGCAACCGCGAACTGGTGAAGAACCTCCTCGAGGAGGCCGGCAAGAACGCCGGCACCGATCCCGAGCGCCGCCAGATCGGCGACTTCTACGCCGCCTGCATGGACGAGCCCGCGGTCGAGCGCGCGGGGCTAGCGCCGCTCGCCGGCATGTTCGCCGAGGTCGAGAAGGTCAAGGATGCCGGAACGCTCCTCACCGTCGCCGCCGAGCTCGCGCAGGACGGGGTCGGAGTGCTCTTCGGCGGCGGCGCGGCGCCCGACTTCAAGAACCCGCGCATGAACCTGCTCTTCCTCACCCAGGGCGGCCTCGGCCTCCCCGACCGCGACTACTACGTGAGCGACGATCCGAAGAAGAAGGCGATCCTCGTCCAGTACGAGAGCCACGTCGCGCGCATGTTGACGCTCGCCGGCGAGTCGACGGCCGACGCCACGGCCGACGCCCGCCGCATCGTCGGCTTCGAGACCGAGCTCGCCAGGGCCTCCCGGCCGCGCGCCGAAATGCGCGACCGCGACAAGATCTACAACAAGATCGATCGCAGCGGCCTCGTGAAGCTCACGCCGCGGCTCGCACTGGCCGCGCTACTTCGACCACGCTCGGCTACCCCGACGTCGAGTCGATCAACGTCGCGGTCGCCCGAGTTCTACCAGGCGCTCGAGCGCCTCGCGACGACCACCCCGCCTCGAAACCCTGCGCGCCTACCTGCGTTGGAACGTCGTCGACAGCCAGGCCAACCGGCTGCCGAAGGCGTTCGTGGACGCCAACTTCGACTTCTTCGGCAAGACCCTCTCCGGCCAGCAGGAGATCCAGCCCCGCTGGAAGCGCTGCGTCACCGCGACCACCGCCGCGCTCGGCGAGGCGATCGGCAAGATCTACGTCGCGCGGGAGTTCGCCGGCAACAGCAAGGAAGTCGCGGTCGAGATGATCCGCGACATCGAGAACGCTTTCGAGTCGAACCTCGCCGGCGCTGGCCTGGATGGACGACGCGACGCGCCGGCGCGCCGTGGAGAAGGCGGAGAAGGTGACCAACAAGATCGGCTATCCGGACGTCTGGCGCGACTACTCGACGGTGGTCGTGAAGCGCGACGACTA
Source organism: Thermoanaerobaculia bacterium (assembly GCA_963806165.1). Taxonomy (GTDB): domain Bacteria; phylum Acidobacteriota; class Thermoanaerobaculia; order Multivoradales; family JAGPDF01; genus JAGPDF01. Next base: position 811,235 of record CAWDWZ010000009.1, on the reverse strand, counting down.
CTTCGCGAGCGCGATCTCGGCGGACCGTTTCGAGTTCGACCGCGACATGAAGAAGGTCGAGCAAGCCGGTCGACCGCGCCGAGTGGCGGATGGTGCCGCAGATGGTGAACGCCTACTACCAGTCGACCAACAACGAGATCGCCTTCCCCGCCGGCATCCTCCAGCCGCCGTTCTTCCACAAGGACTTCCCCGCCGCGCTCAACTACGGCGGGATCGGCGCGGTGATGGGCCACGAGCTCACCCACGGCTTCGACGACCAGGGCAGGAAGTCGGACGGTGACGGCGTACTGCACGAGTGGTGGGAGCCGGAGGTGGCGGCGAGCTTCGAGAAGCAGGCGGCCTGCGTCGACTCGCAGTACAGCGCGATGGAGGTCGAGCCGGGCGTGCACGTCAACGGCAAGCTGACGCTGGGCGAGAATATCGGCGACATCGGCGGCGTGCAGGAGGCCTACGTCGCCTACCAGGGCTGGAAGAAGCGCCATGCCGCGGAGGCCGCGGCGATGACCGCGGCGCCGCTCGTCCCCGGCCTCACCGACGACCAGCTCTTCTTCGTCGCCTTCTCCCAGGTCTGGTGCTCGCTCGGCACGCCGGAGTTCCTGAGAAACCAGGTGACCACCGACCCGCACTCCCCCGGCCAGTTCCGCGCCACCGTCCCGCTCATCGACCAGCCCGCCTTCGCCGCCGCCTTCTCCTGCCCGCAGGGCTCCAAGATGAACCCCAAGGAGCGCTGCATCGTCTGGTAGCGGGAGGCCGCCTTCAGGCCTGAAAAAGGGGGACAGGCACCGATTTCTCAGGTACCTGTTCCCTCCCTCCGCGGTCGTCCGCGAGGTGGAGGCGAAAGCGAGCGGCCGAGGAGAAGCTCGAGCTTGGCGACGAACTCCGGACTGCCTACGGGCCGGCCCGTGGCGGTATGCAACCGGATCGTTTCATCCGTTATCGCGTCACACTCGCCTGCCAACCACGCCTGCCAGTTCGATACCTTTCCGGGGAAGGGCCGGCGGGGAGAGAGAGGTCCGTCGGGAGCGAAACCGCAGTGCGCGCGGGCGCTCGACCATGGGTAGCTCTCGGCAAAGTCAACGAGCCCGGCACGGACCGGATTGCGCTCGACATAGCGCACAGTCGCCCACAGGTGGTCAGTGTCGAGTGGTGCAGAGTAGTAACGGTTCGCCCACAGATGGCCATTCCAACCATTCGCGCGGTGCAGGACTCGAGCGTGGTGCCCGTGAACCTCGCCGACGGTGCGCGCGAGGGAATCGTGTCGAGCAGGGCGGACGACCAAGTGGACGTGGTTCGTCATCAGGCAGTAAGCCCAGAGCTCGAGCCCGTGCCGCTGCCCGGCGCGGGCGAGAAGATGAAGATAGTCCTCGCGGTCGATGGAAGAAATGAAGACGTCGCCGCGCCGGTTTCCGCGATGGGTCACATGGTAGGGCAGGCCAGGGACGACAATTCGCGCAGTGCGTGGCATTGCCAGTAAAGACGTGAAACACAGCCCCCATCTGGCAAAGAAAAGGGGGACAGGCACGGATTTGCGAAATCCGTGCCTGTCCCCCTTTTCTGAAAGCGCAGGCTTGCGTGGTCTCTCAGCTCTGCTTCAGGCTCTGGGAGATCTGGATCAGCTCGCCCAGATTGTCGAGGGTGATTATGCCGAGGAGGCCGGCTTCGCCGGTCACCAGGATCGGTTGCAGCGGGCGGCTCTGCAGGTAGCGCAGCACGGCTTCGAGCGGCATGTCGGCCGGCACCGTCCGCGGCTCCCGGTCCATCACTTCGAGCACCGCCCGCTCCCGTCCCGCCGGCGCCGCGAGCGCCGTGAGCAGGGCGCCGCGGTGCAGCAGCCCCGCCACCCTCCCCCAGGCGTCGATGACCGGAAAATCCTGCTGATGCGTCGCGAGCAGGAGCTCCGCGGCGTGCCCCAGGGACTCCTGCGGCGCGATCGTCTCGTAACGCGTGATCATCGCGTTCTTCGCGGTCAGTCCCGCCACCGCCGAGCGATTGCGCTCGTACGCCGCCTCCTGGCCGGCGCCGACGAAGACGAAGAAGGCGATGAAGAGCCAGAACGGGTTCAGCGGCGGGAGCACGGCGATGATCGCCATCAGGATCGCGACACCCTGGCCGATGTGCGCCGCGATGCGCGTCGCCCGCTGCTGCCCGAGGAAAACGCTCAGGCCCGCTCGCAGCGCCCGGCCGCCGTCCATCGGAAAGGCGGGGAGGAAGAGATTGAAGGCGAAGAGGACGAAGTTCACGTAGACGAACTGCCAGATGATCGGCGCGCTGCTCGAGATCAGACCCTCTTCGGCGATCGGCAGCCCCTCACCACGCAGGAGCAGATAGACGAAGAGAGAGACGCCCAAGAACAGGTTCACCGCCGGACCCGCGAGCGCGATCCAGAACTCGGCCATCCCGGCCGGAATCCGGTCCAGCCGGGCGACTCCGCCGATCGGATAGAGCACGATCTCGCGCGTCTCGACTCCGAACCTGCGCCCGACGGCGGCGTGCCCGAGCTCGTGCAGGACGACGCAGCCGAAGACCATCAGGATGAAGACCACTCCCTCCAGAAATCCCCGGCCCGCGCTCGCCGACCCCGCCCCGTACCAGAGCAGGATCAGCAAGAAGGTGAAATGGATCCGGATCGGAATGCCGAGCACGGTTCCGATCCGGAACGCGCCGCCGGAGAGGCGCGTCTCAGTCATCGTCGCAACCCCGGCGTCGCTGGGACCATCGCCCTCCCGTTACCAACCGCAGACCTGACCGCGGTTCTGCTCGTCGAGCCAGGTCTTGAGCGGAGCGAAATAGTCGAGGATCGCCGACGCGTCCATTTGGCGTTGCCCGGTGAGCGCTTCGAGAGCGTCGGGCCAGGGTTTGGACGCCCCCATCGCCATCATCGCGTTCAAGCGCTCGCCGGCCGCTTTGCTGCCATAGATCGAGCACCGATGCAGCGGCCCGGTCTGGCCGGCGGTCTTGCACAGCGCGCGGTGAAACTGGAACTGCAGGACATCCGCGAGAAAGTAGCGCATGTAGGGCGTGTTGCCGGGCACGTGGTACTTCGCGCCGGGGTCGAAGTCGGCTTCGCTGCGCGCCGACGGCGGCGCGACACCCTGGTACTTGCGCTTCAGGTCCCACCAGGCCTGGTTGTAGTGCGCCGGCGGGACCGCGCCCGAGAAGACCTCCCAGCGCCACTTGTCGATGATCAGACCGAACGGCAGGAAGGCCACCTTGTCGAGCGCTCTCTGCAGCAGGAGCGCGATGTCAGCGTCGGCCGGCGGTTCCCGGTCGATGAGTCCGAGGGTCTTCAGGTAGGCCGGAGTCACCGAGAGCGCGATCGTGTCGCCCAGTGCCTCGTGGAAGCCGTCGTTGGCGCTGTCGAGGAAGAGCGCCGGCTGCGCGTTGTAGGCCCGCTGGTAGTAGTTGTGGCCGAGCTCGTGGTGGATGGTCGAGAAGTCCTCTTCGTTCACCTGGATGCACATCTTGATGCGCAGGTCGTCCTTCTGGTCGGGATCCCAGGCCGAGGCGTGGCAGACGACGTCGCGATCGCGCGGCTTCAGGAACATCGAGCGCTTCCAGAAGCTGTCCGGGCAGCTTGGCGAAGCCGAGCGAGCTGAAGAAGCCTTCGCCGTAGCGCACCATGTCGAGCTCGTCGACGCCCTTGGCCTTGAGGCGCGCGGTGAGGTCGTAGCCCGGATCGACGACGTTCTTCGGCTTCACGATGTCGTAGATGTTGTTCCACTGCTGCGCCCACAGATTGCCCAGCAGCTGCGTCGGGATCGGCTGCCCCCGGCGGCATGATCTCCTTGCCGTATTTCTCGGTGAGGCGGGCGCGCACGTAGCAGTGCAGCGAATCGTAGAGCGGCTTCACCTGGCCCCAGAGGCGGTCGAGCTCGGCGGCGAAGGCGTCGGGCGGCATGTCGTACTTCGAGCGCCAGAGCTCGCCGAGGTTGGCGTAGCCGAGCTCCTTCGCACCCTCGTTGGCGAGCTCGACGAAGCGCTGGTACTTGGCGCGCATCGGCGGCGAGATCGTGTGCCAACCGGTCCATGCCCGCTCGAGCTCCTTGGGATCGCGGCTGGTCGCGAGGATGTCGGAGAGCTGGCCGATGTCGAGGCAATCGGCGGCACCGGGTCCCGGCGCGCCGCTCCCGCCCATCGAGCCGCCGGACGGACAGAATTTGCCGCGGCCGTACATCCCTTCGAGCTCGGCGGCGATCTGGGTGAGCTCCTCGCGCTTCGCCGGATCGGAAGGCGCCGGCAGCACCTGACTCGACTTCAAGAGGGCCATCTTCCGCGCCAGATCGGTGGGCAGCGGTAGCCCGGCAAATCGCGTCGACTTTTCTGCCAGCTCCATCGAGGCGGCGATGACCAGCTCGTTGGCCTGGGCCGCGAGCGTCTCGGTGTCGTCGGTGATGTAGGTGGCGGCCACCCATTGCGCGCGGTCGCGCGCCACGAAGAGCTTCAGGAGGCGCGCTTCGGCCTCCGCCATGAACTTCTCGGCTTCGGCGACCGTCGGCTGCACCTGCGATCCGCTGGGCGACTGAGCCAGCGCCTCCCCGCGCGCCAGCGCGCAGAGGGCGAAAAGGGCGGCGACGGCGAGCGTCGGCCCGGCCGGGTAGGAATTCCGTTTGCGCATCGTTTTCTCCCTTGGTGGGGTTGGTTCAAGTTGCGACAGTGCGTTTCGTGCTCCTCTGCCTCATCCGCGGGCGAGAAAATCGCCGATGCGGCGGAGGCCCTCCTGCAGGGTCGGGCGCGAGCAGGCGAAGGAGATGCGGATGTGATCGTCGCTCCCGAACGCTTCGCCGGCGACGACCGCGACATGGGCCTCCTCGAGCAAGCGCTCGGCGAACGCCGTGGAGCCCTCGGGCGCGCCCGCCGCGTTCCTTCTGAAACAGGCCGAAACGTCGGGGAAGGCGTAGAACGCCCCTTGCGGCGGCTGGCAAGTGACTCCCGGCAGAGCGTTCAAGAGCGGGATCAGCAGGTCCCGCCGCGCCTCGTACTCGGCGATCATCTTCTGGACGTCGGGCTCGGCGTGCTCGAGCGCCGCCAGCGCACCCACCATCGCGAACGACGTCGCGTTGGAGGTGGCGTGACTCTGGATCGTCGCGGCAGCATCGACGATTTCCTTGGGCCCGAGGAGATACCCCAGCCGCCAGCCGGTCATGGCGTAGGTCTTCGAGAACGATCCGACCAACACCACGGTCTCGGGGTAGCGGGTCGCGAGCGACGCGACCGAGATCGGCTGCTCGCCGTCGTAGACGTAGCGCTCGTAGGTCTCGTCCGAGATCACCAGCACGCCGCGCGCCGCACAGCCTGCGACGATCGCGCCGAGCGCGTCGGAGGAGATCCGCCCGCCGGTCGGATTGCACGGCGAGTTGACGATGACGGCGCGGGTCCGCCCGGTCATCGCCTGCAGCATGCGTTCGGGGTCGACCGCGAAACCGTCCGCCCCCGTGGTCGGAACCTCGACGACCGTGGCACCCGCGAAGCGGACCTGTTCGGGGATGCTCACCCAGGCCGGCGTGTGCAGGACGACCTCCTGGCCCTCCTCGAAGAGCGCCAGAGCGATCTCGAACAGCGCTCCCTTGCCGCCCACCGTGACGAGCGTCTGGTCGGCCGTCCAGGGCGCGCCGTAGCGTTGCGCGTAGCGCCGCGCGAGCGCCTGCCGCAGCGCCGGAATGCCCTGGTTCTGGGTGTACTTGGTGAAGCCGTCGGAGAGCGCCTGGCGAGCCGCTTCGACCGCGACCGGCGGCGACGCGAAATCGGGCTCGCCGGCGCCGAAGTCGACGACATCGACCCCCTGGGCCTTCATCTGCAACGCGCGGCGGGAGACCTTGAGGGTCGCCGACTCGCCGATCCGCCGCACTCGGGCCGAAAGGTCCATGGCTTGCATGGTATCATCGCCAACGGGCCGATTTGATCCCGACAGGGGCCACCCAACCCAATGAAAAGACAGCTCTTCGCAGCCATCGCCGTGGGTCTCGCGAGCCTTGCGACAACCGCCCTCTGGGGAGCGCAGGGCGCCGCCGGCGCCACTCCGGCATGGCACAACCGCACCGACGAGGCGTTCGCCGAGGCGCGCCGGAGCGCCAAGCCGGTGCTGGTGGATCTCTACGCTCGCTGGTGCGGCTGGTGCAAGGTGATGGAGCGCGAGGTCTTCACCCAGCCGAAGTTCCAGCAGTATGCCGAGCGCTTCGTGCTGCTCCGCGTCGACGTCGACGACGGCGCCTCCGGGAGCGAGCTCCAGCAACGCTTCAGCGCCGAGTCGCTGCCGACCCTGCTGCTGCTCGATCCCAAGCAGAGCCTGCTGGGGCGGATCGAGGGCTACCTCGAGACCGACCGCCTGATCGCGCGCCTCGACGCCGAGCTCAAGAAATACGACGCTTTCCTCGCCTCCTACGAGAGCGCCCTCGCGAGCTCCGACCCGGCCCTCTGGCTGGCCCGCGCCCGCGAGCTCCACGCCCGCGGCGACGGCGGGCGCGCCGCCGTGCTCTTCGAGCGTCTGCTGCGCGGCGATTCCCTGCACGGGAACGACCTCTCCTGGACCCGGCTCCAGCTCGCTGACGCTTACCGCATGGACGGCCGTTTCGCGGCGGCGCGCAAGGTCGCCTCGGAGCTGCGTCAGAGCCTCGGCGCGAGCGCCGGAGCGCCGCAGAATTCCCCGCAGACCCCGGAGATCGCTCTGCTTGCCGAGCGCGTCGATCTCCTGCTGGTCTTCATCGCCGGCGGCGAGCGCGACTGCGCCGGCGCCGCCGGCGCGCTCGCCGCCTTCGAGCACGGCCATCCGCGCAGCGTCTACCTCGCCGACGCGCGGCGCGCCTACGCAGCCCTGAAATCCGACAGCGCAGCGCAGTGCTCCTGAAACGCGCTGCGCTCTACGCGGCCCTCGCAGGCCTGCTCTTCGCGGCCCAGGGCCGGGCGCAGCTCTCCCCTGCCGGCGGCCCGGCGCGACTGGAGAAAGTCGTGCTCTCCGGCGCGGCGGACCGCACGGCGTACCTTCCGGGCGAGCCCGTCCGGGTGGCGGCGCGCCTCGAGATCGCCGCCGGCTGGCACTTGCAGGCGCACGTCCCGACCTACGACTACCTCATCCCGACCACGCTCTCCGTCGCGGCGCCGCAAGACTGGGTCCTCGCCGGGATCGACTATCCCGCGCCGCGCAAGTACAAGTTCGCTTTCGCCGAGGATCTACTCGACGTGCTCGAAGGCCGGGAGCGCGTCGTGGCGCGCCTCACCGTTCCGGCCGCAGCCGCTCCGGGGCCGGTCCGCCTGCTGCTCCACCTGCGCTACCAGGCCTGCAACGACCGCGAGTGTCTGCCCCCGGTCGACACCAGCGCGCCGGTCGATCTCGCGGTGGGCTCCGGCGGCGTAGCGGCCGCGGCGTACGATTTCGCCGCGGCTGCACCGCCGGCCTCTCCGAGCGAACCGGCGAGCCCGGGGACCGCAGCGACCACTGCACCCGCGGGTGCCACCTCTTCCGCAGCGCAACCGGGCGGGCGATCGTTGCCGGCGATCCTGTTTCTGGCCCTGCTCGGCGGCTTCATCCTGAACGGCATGCCGTGCGTCCTGCCGATCCTCTCGCTCAAGCTCTTCGGCCTGGTCCAGGCCTCGGGCAAGTCCACTCGAGCGATCCGCATCGGCGCGCTCGCCACGACGGCGGGCATCCTGGTCTCGTTCTGGGCCCTGGCCGGCGCCGCCGTCCTGGCGCGTCAGGCGGGAGCGGCGATCGGCTGGGGAGTCCAGTTCCAGCAGCCGGGCTTCGTCGCCTTTCTCACCGTGGTCGTGCTGCTCTTCGCGCTCAATCTCTGGGGGCTGTTCGAGATCCCGCTCCCGGCCCGCCTGGCGCGCCTCGGTGACGCCGGAGCCCGCGCCGGCGACGGCGACGGGCTGGCCGGCCACTTCGCTTCGGGGCTCTTCGCCACCCTGATGGCGACCCCTTGTTCGGCGCCCTTCCTCGGCACCGCGCTCTCCTTCGCCCTCGGGCAGAGCGGCGGCACGATCTTCGCGGTGCTCTCCGCGGTCGGCGCCGGCCTCGCGATCCCCTATCTCCTGCTGGTCGCCGCCCCGTCGGCGGCGAAGTGGATGCCGCGGCCGGGAGCGTGGATGGTCACCCTGCGCGGCGTCATGGGCTTTCTCCTCGCCGGCGCGGTGGTCTGGCTGGTCTTCGTGCTCGCCGGCGAGATCGACAGCGTGAGCCTCGCCCTCTTCGAGCTCGGCCTTCTGGGCATGGCCTTCTTCCTCTGGGTGCGCCAGCGCGCCGACCTCGAGCGCCGCGCCACGGGGCTCTGGTGGCTGCTCGCCGCGGCGACAGCGCTCGGCCTGATCTTCTTCGCCGCCCGCGCCCAGCCGGCGGCGCCGAGCCTTGCGAGCGCGCCCTCCGGGGGGACTGAGGCGATCGCCTGGACGCCGTTCGACGGCGCCGAAGCGGAGCGCCTCGCGGCCGGCGGCCGGCTCGTCTTCCTCGACGTCACCGCCGACTGGTGCGTGACCTGCAAGGTGAACGAGCGCCTGATCCTGCACAGCCCGCAAGTGCTCGCGGCCTTCGCCGCGCACGCCGTCCTGCCGATGAAGGCCGACTGGACCAACCGCAACGACGACATCGCGCGCTTCCTCGCCGCCCACGGCCGCTACGGCATCCCGTTCTACATGCTCTACCGCCCGGGCCGCCCGCCGCATCTGTTCGGCGAGCTCCTGCACGCCGAAGAGGTCGCCCGGGTGATCAACGAGTCCGCGGGCGCGCCCTGAGGTCGACGACGGAGGCTGGCGGAGGCTAGCGCGCGCCGGATCGGCCGCGCGCGGCTTCCCGCCGGCGCGCGAACTCCTGCAGGCGCTCCCCCAGCTTGACTTCGAAGCCCTTGCCCGTCGGGCGGTAGAAGCTCGTTCCGGCGAGGGCGTCGGGGAGGCAGTCGAGGCCCGCGACGCCCTCTTCGGCGTCCGGAGCGTAGGCGTAGTCGCGGCCGTAGCCGAGCTCCTTCATGAGCTTCGTCGGCGCGTTGCGCAGCGCGAGCGGCACCGGCTCCGCCGGCCGCTCTTCGATGGCACGCTGCACTTCGCCATAAGCCCGGTAGACCGCGACGCTCTTCGGCGCGAGCGCGAGATAGATCGTCACCTGGGCGAGCGCGATCTCGCCCTCCGGCGAGCCGAGCCGTTCGAAGGCGGCCCAACCGGCGAGCGCCTGCGGCAGCGCCTGCGGATCGGCGAGCCCGACGTCCTCGCTCGCGAAGCGCACCAGCCGCCGCGCCAGGTAGTTCGGATCCTCCCCCGCCGCGAGCATCCGGCCCAGCCAGTAGAGCGCGGCGTCGGGGTCGCTCTCGCGCAGCGACTTGTGCAACGCCGAGATGAGGTTGAAGTGCTCCTCGCCGCTCTTGTCGTAGAGCAGCACCTTGCGCTGCGCGAGCCGGGCGACGCCCTCGACGGTGACCGCGGCGAGCCCCGCCGCGACGGCTTCGGAGACCGCGAGCTCGAGGAGCCCCAGCGCCCGCCGCGCGTCGCCGTTGGCAAGCTGCGTGATCGTGGCGAGCGCCTCCTCTCCGACCTCGATCCGGGACGCTCCCAGACCGCGAGCGGGCTCGGCGATGGCGCGCCGCAGCAGCGCCGCCAGATCCTCCGCCCCGAGCGCCGCGAGCACGACGACCTTGCACCGCGAAAGTAGCGCCGCGTTGAGCTCGAACGACGGATTCTCGGTGGTCGCGCCGACCAGCACGATGTCGCCGCGCTCGACATAGGGCAGGAAGGCGTCCTGCTGCGCCCGATTGAAGCGATGGATCTCGTCGACGAAGAGGAGCGTCCGGCGGCCGGTCGCCGTGCGCAGCTTCACCGCGTCGGCCATCACCTCCTTGATCTCCTTGATGCCCGAGGTCACCGCCGAGAACGGCACGAAACGGCTCTTGGTGGACTCGGCGATCAGCCGCGCGAGCGTCGTCTTGCCGCAGCCCGGGGGTCCCCAGAAGATGAGCGACGGCACCCGGTCTTCGGCGATCGCCCGGCGGAGGTAGCCGTTCGCCCCGAGGAGCTCCGCGTGTCCCGCGACCTCGTCGAGCGTCCGCGGCCGCATGCGCTCGGCGAGCGGCGCCGCCGCTGCGATCTCGCGCGGAGATCGAGCGCCTCCCGGTTCGTCGAAAAGAGACTCGCTCACGGCGGGGATTCTGGCACCTCTCGGCGGAGGACGCGGCGGAGCACCGGACGGCGCGGCTAAGCGGCCTCGATCTCGCGCACGATGGCGTCGGTGAACTCGCTGGTTCCCGCCGTGCCGCCGAGGTCGCGGGTGCGGACCTCGCCCGCCGACAGCACCTTGTGCACCGCGTGCTCGATACGGTCCGCGGCGGCGTTCTCGAGGAGATGGCGGAGCATCATCACCGCGCTCTGGATGAGCGCCAGGGGATTCGCGAGGTTCTTGCCCGCGATGTCGGGGGCGCTGCCGTGCACGGCCTCGAAGACCGCCCCTTTCTCGCCGAAGTTGGCGCCCGGAACGACGCCGAGACCGCCGACGAGGCCGGCGCAGAGATCCGACACGATGTCGCCGTAGAGATTCTCGAGCAGGAGCACGTCGAACTGCTCCGGACGGGTCACCAGCTGCATGCAGGTGTTGTCGACGATGCGATCGTCGGCCAGGATGTCGGGATAGCCGGCCGCGACGTTGCGGAAACAGTCGAGGAAGAGGCCGTCCGAGAGCTTCATGATGTTCGCCTTGTGCACCGCGGTCACCCGTTTGCGGCCGTTCGCCCGGGCATGGTCGAAGGCGAAGAGAGCGATGCGCGTCGAGGCGCGCTTGGTGATGATCTTCAGGCTCTCGACCACGCCGGGGACGACGATGTGCTCGAGCCCGCTGTAGAGATCCTCCGTGTTCTCGCGCACCACGATCAGGTCCACGCCCTGGAATCGGCTCGGGACGCCGGGCATGTTCTTCGACGGCCGGATGCTCGCGTAGAGGTCGAGCGCGATGCGCAGCTGGACGTTGATCGAGGAGAAGCCCGTTCCGATCGGCGTCGTCACCGGCCCCTTGAGCCCGACGCCGTTGCGCACGATCGAGTCGAGGACCTCCTGCGGCAGGGGATCGCCGTACTTCTCGAGCGCCGCCGCGCCGGCGAGGTGCTCTTCCCACTCGAACTTCGCGCCTGCCGCGGCGATGACGCGCAGCGTCGCCGCACTGACTTCGGGGCCGATGCCGTCGCCGGCCAGCAGAGTGATCGTCTTCATGAATCCTCCAGTGCGGATTCTATCGTAGGGGCGCTGCTAGACTTTGCCCGTTCGATCGGCCGAATCGTTGGAAGAGGCCCCGCCAAGGAGCGACGAGAAGATGAAGCACTCCGCCAAGAAGACCGGCTACCTCGCCGGCAAGCGCATCGACCCGACACCCCTGACCGGCAAAGAGCCGGCCTGGCAGCTGATCGATCAGGCCTTCACGTCGTACAACGCGGGGCGGCTGCGCGAGGGCTGCCAGCTCCTCGCGACCAAGATGCTGGCGCGCGACACCACCGTCGGCATGAGCCTGACCGGCGCGCTCACCCCCGCCGGATACGGCAAGTCCTGTCTCGTGCCGCTCATCCAGGCCGGGTTCATCGACTGGATGATCTCGACCGGCGCCAACCTCTATCACGACACTCATTTCGCGATCGGGCTCGAGCTTCATGCCGGCAGCCCGCACGCCGACGACGTCGCGCTGCGCGCCGCCGGCGTGGTCCGCATCTACGACATCGTCTTCGACTATACGGTTCTGCTCGACACCGACCGCTTCTTCCGCCAGGTGCTCCGTCTGCCGGAGTTCGACAAGCCGATGTCCACGCCCGAGTTCCACTACCGGGTGGGGCGATACGTCGCGGCGGTCGAAGACCACCTCGGGCTGACCGGGACTTCGCTCCTCGCCGCGGCCTACCGCTACGAAGTTCCGATCTTCACCTCGTCCCCGGGGGACAGCTCGATCGGGATGAACGTGGCGGCTCTGGCGCTCGAGGGGTCGGGGCTCGCCTTCGACGTCTCCGCCGACGTCAACCTCTCGGCAGCGATCGTCTGGGACGCCAAGGCGGCGGGCGGCAAGAGCGCCTGCTGGATCCTCGGAGGGGGCAGTCCCAAGAACTTCCTGCTGCAGACCGAGCCGCAGATTCAGGAGGTCCTCGGCCTGTCCGAGGCCGGCCACGACTACTTCCTGCAGGTGACGGACGCCCGGCCCGATACCGGCGGGCTCTCGGGCGCCACACCGGGAGAGGCGGTCTCCTGGGGCAAGGTCGATCCGGAGCGGCTCCCCGACGCGGTGGTCTGCTACACCGATGCCACCCTCGGGCTGCCGCTCCTCACCGCCTACGCCCTGGCGAAAGCGAAGCGACGCAAGCCGAAGCGGCTCTACCGGAGGCTTCCGGCTCTCATGGCGGCGCTTCAGGCGGAGTACCGGCGCCGCAACCGGCGCCGCAACAAGAAGGAGGGCGCGTTCAGCGCGCCGGGTCGAGCTCGGCCAGCTTCGCCACGACGTCGCGGTAGTTCGAGTTGACGCCGTAGATCTCGACGAAGGTCTTGCGCGCCTTCTCGAGATCGCCCTGGAAGACGTAGACGTTGCCGAGATCGTAGAGCATGCCCAGGAAGGCGTCCTCCGGGAGCTGGGGAATCTCCAGCCCGCGCTGGTACCACTTGATCGCCAGCTCCGGAAGGCCTTTTTCGAGAAAGCAGCCTCCCAGGAGCGAGGCGCAATCGACCAGATAGCGCGGCTCCTTCGAAGCGAGCTGGAACTCGCCGATCGCCTCGTCCAGCAGTCCCATCTCGCGGTAGGCGATGCCGAGGTTGTAGTGCGTGTCGTAGTCCTCCGCCGAGAGGCTCTCCGCGACGCCGCGCTTGAAGCCCTCGACGATCTCCTCGAGCGACTGCTCCTGCGGGGTCGGCATCAGGTCCCGGCCGCTCAAGAGATCTTCCTTCGAGAGCTCCTGCTCGAGCTCCGCGGCGAGATCGAAGAAGCCCTCTTCCTCGTCGAAGAGCTTCTCGCCCTCGGACTTGGCCGGCAGCCGCCGGGGCGGCCACGGCCTGATCGAGCCAGGACAAGCTCTCGTCGGCCGCGAGGCGCTCCGGCGTGATGACCGGCGGCGGCGGCGGGATCTTGAGTTTGTCCGCTGGCGCCGCTCCCTCCGTTGCCCGGGCGGCTGCAGCCGGTGGCGCAGGAGCCGGTGCGGCAGCCGGAGGAGCGGCGGAGCTGACCGGCGGCGGAGAGCTCGGAGCCGGCGTCCGGCTCGCCGCGGGCTGGGCCGGTTTGACGACCGGAATGACGATCCCGGGCAGCTCCTCGTCGAGAGGACCCGCCTCCGGTAGCCCGGCGTGCCAGGGCTCGGCGGACGGTTCGCTCGCAGGCTCCGGTGGCGCGGCGCTGGGCGGAGGTGAGGCCGCCACGGCCGGCGGCACGGGAGCCTCTGGAGCCACCGGGGGCCGCGACTTCGCACGCGCCGCAGGCGGCTTCGCAGCGGGCCGGACCGCCGCCGCCGACCGTCCGGCGAGATCGTCGAGGAGTGCCGTGATCTTGTCCTTCTTCTTCGGCGTCGGTGCCGGCAGAGCGACGACCTCGTTCCCTTCGACTTGGAACCCCGCCTTGAGCAGACGATTGCGCACCTGATGCCAGACGCTCTCGTCCTTGCCTTCCTCGGCCAGACGCGCCAGCTGGTTGGCCCGCGCCAGGGCCTTGTCGAATTTTCCCTCGTCGATCCAGAGCGTGACCAGGAGGCCGTTGGCGCCGACATTCCGCGGGTTGATCTGCAACAACTCCCGCACCCGGTCATGCGCCTTCTCGCGCAGCCCGTACTTGCGGAAGACTTCGGCCTCGGCCAGCAGATCGTCCTGCCGCCGGGCCGGCGAGACCTGCGACGGCACGACCTCGTAGGAGGTGCGCTCGAGCTCTTCGAGATTCAGGTCCGGCGCCCCGGCTCGCGACGGCGCGACCGCCGGAATCTCGAGCTCGGGCTCCGGTTCGAACTGCCAGTCGATCTCGTAAGTCTCATCGGACTTCCGCTGCCCGGAGAGAGTCGTCGGCGTCGGGCTGGGCGGCGGGACGGGAGCGGGGGTGGCGACCGGCTCGATCGCTTGCAGGCCATCGAGGTCGAGGTCGAATTCGATCTCGGGCTCCTGTGCGCCATGGAACCACGGCGATTGCGGCGACGGATGGAGCATCTCGTCGGTCGGGTGGACCTGCGTCGACGGCATGTCGGAGTCGTCGAGCTCGAGCACGAAGTCGACGTCGCCATCGTCGGTGGGCGGCTGCAGCCGGCGCGCCGGCTCGACGGGGGGCGCCGCGGGAGCGCTCGCGGCGCCCGGGAAGATCGCCCCCTCGAGCAGGCTCGCGTCGAGCTGCAGAACGTCCGGCGGCGCGGCGCCGCCCTTCGTGACATCCGAGACCTTGAGCGGCGCGGGGGCGGGTCGGGAGACCTCCGCAGCCGGCGCCGGGCGATGCAGGCCGGCGATCCGGGCGATCTTCTCCGCCTGCGGGTTTCTCTCGACGGCGAGCGCCAGCAGACGGGCCGCGGCTCCGATGTGACCGGCGTCCTTCAAGCCCAGCACGGCATCGGTGATGAAAGCGATGTCCCCGGGCTCGGCCTCGATCGCCTTGGCGTAGACCTGTGTCGCCTCCTCGACCTTGTTGTGGCGCAGCATCAGGTCGGCGATCAGCCGGTATTCGGCCAGCGCCTTGTCGGTGAGCTGCTGGTTGTGAAAGAGCTCGGCGAGCTTGACGTGCGGCGCGGGATCTTCCGGGACCAGAATCGCCATCTTCTGCAGCACGCCGATCGCGGACGCGGAGTTGTTGTGCTTCTGGTAGTAGTCGACCAGCACCTGGTACTGCGTCCGGGCCTCGGGGATGAGACCCTGCTTGTGGTAGAGCTCCGCCAGGCGCTCGTAAACCGCGAGACGGGTCGGATCGAGCTTGATGATCTTCTTGTAGATCGCGATCGCCTTGACGAAGAATCCGTCGTCGGTGTAGCGGTCCGCGATCTGCGAGAAGAGCCGCACGGCCTCGTCGATGCGATCGATGCGCGCGTACAGGTCGCCGAGCCGGTTCAGCGTCGAGGCGTCGTTCGGGTTCTCGGCGAGGAGCTTTCTGTACTCCTTGATGGCGGCGTCGATCTTGCCGCGCGAAACGAGCTTCTCCGCCGAAGCGATGACCTGCGGCCGGTCGATGGCCATCAGGCGGCCCTCGCCGGTGTCGGAGCGAGTGGAGCGAGTGGTGCGAGCGGAGCCCGTCGCGGCAGAACCGAGCGGAAGGTCAGGCGATGCAACGGGCTCGGACCATAGCGCGCCAGGGCCCGAAGGTGATCCGGTGAGCCGTAGCCCTTGTGGCGGGCGAGGCCGTACCAGGGGCAGTCGCGGTCGAGCTCGACGAGCATGCGGTCGCGCTCGGTCTTGGCGATGATCGAGGCGCAGGCGACGGCGTAGCTCCAGGCGTCGGCCTTGACGATCGCGAGGAAGGGCGGCCTGTCCCCTGATGGCTCGGGCCGCTCGCGGTCCTCCAGGGTCACGGCGTCGACCACGACGGCGTCCGGCCGCACGGTCAGGGCGCCGACCGCCTGGCGCATCGCGAGCCGCGTCGCCTCGAGGATGTTGATGCGATCGATGACTGCGGCGGAGACCGCGGCCACGGCGACGGCGAGGGCGCTCTCGCGCAGAGCCGCGGCGAGGCGCGTCCGCGCTTCAGGGCTCAGACGCTTCGAATCGTCCACTCCGGGAATGAGCCGCTCCGGGTCGGGAATGACCGCGGCGGCGACAACCGGTCCGGCGAGACAGCCCCGGCCGGCCTCGTCGACACCCGCGACGGTCGCGTACCCGTACTGTTGAAGGCGGAGTTCGAGCCCCCTCATCAGGCCAAGCCGGTAGACTTCGCAGCAGAGTTCGAGCGTCGTCGTCACTCCGAAATTCCCGCCAACCGGCCCGCAACTCGAGCGCCGCGGGCTCGTCGCTCAGCCGCGCGCCGGAGCCGGTGCCTCGTCGCGACGCTCTTCGATACGCGCAGCTTTGCCGCGCAACTCACGCAGAAAGAAGAGTTTGGAGCGCCGCACCTTGCCGCGGCGCAGCACTTCGATGCGGTCCACGACCGGTGCATGCAGAGGGAAGATCCGCTCGACTCCGGTCGCGCCGGAGATCTTGCGCACCGTGAACATGGCGCGCGTGCCGCTCCCCTTGCGGGCGATCACGACGCCCTGGAAGGCCTGCAGCCGCTCTTTGTCTCCTTCTTTCACCCGGACTTGCACGCGCACGGTATCGCCGGCGCGAAACTCCGGAATATCCTGGCGCAGATAGCTCGCCTCGACCTCGATCAATCGATTCATACGTTTCCTCTTCCTGTCCCGCCGGAGAACCTTCCAGATGGCTTCCGAGTCGGCAATTATCTAAGTTTTCTGGCTTTAGGGCAACTCGGCGGGGGGCTTGGCGGCTTTCCGCCGCTCCAGTTCCTGGTGCTGGGCGGGAGTGAGCCGGGCCGTCGCCACGAGATCGGGCCGCTTCTCGAGGGTCAGGCGCAGCGCCTCGAGCTCTCGCCAGCGCTCGATGGCGGCGTGGTCGCCCGAGAGCAGGACCGCGGGAACCGTCCTCCCCTCGACCTCCGACGGGCGCGTGTAGTGCGGAAAATCGAGCAGTCCGGAGCGAAAGCTGTCCCGTTCCACCGAATCGGTCCGCTGCACGACCCCTGGGACCTGGCGCGAGACCGCCTCGATGAGGAGCATCGCCGGCAGCTCGC
Source organism: Thermoanaerobaculia bacterium (assembly GCA_963806165.1). Classification (GTDB taxonomy): domain Bacteria; phylum Acidobacteriota; class Thermoanaerobaculia; order Multivoradales; family JAGPDF01; genus JAGPDF01. Next base: position 794,569 of record CAWDWZ010000009.1, on the reverse strand, counting down.
CTCCCGAAACGACGAAGTCGCCGACCGAGATCTCTTCGTCCACCACCGTCTGCCGAACGCGCTCGTCGATCCCTTCGTAGCGGCCGCAGAGGAGCAAGAGATCTTCCCGGTCGGCGAGCTCGCGCACTTTGGCCTCGTCGAGCCGCTCGCCCTGGGGCGAGAGCATCACCCGCCAGGGCGAAGCTCCGCGCGAGAGCTCGCGCACGGCCGCGAGCCAGGGCGGCGCCGTCATGACCATGCCTCCCCCGCCGCCGAACGGCTCGTCGTCGACCGAGCGGTGGCGATCGCGGGTGAAGTCCCGCAGATCGTGCACGGCAACGCTGAGACGCCCGCGCTCGATCGCGCGCCCGAGCAGCGCGGTCTCGAGGAACGGCCGGAAGAGCTCGGGGAAGATGGTCAGGACCTGGATACGCATGTCGCGAGCAGCCCCTCCGGAAGCCGGAAATCGATGCGCCGGGCGTCGCGGTCGATGCCGACCAGGAAGGCCTCGACGAACGGAATCAGCGTGCGCGAGCCCGCGCGCTCGACCTCGATGAGCGTTCCGCCGCCGTCTTCGTGGAGGTCCACGACCGAGCCGATCTCGCCGTCCCGTTCGTCGAAGCACCGGCATCCGACGAGCTCGAAGATGTAGTAGGCGCCCGCCGGAGCCGCCGGGACCGCCGCGAGCGGCACCCAGAGGTCGAGGCCGCGCAGGCTCTCCGCGGCTTCGCGATCCGCGATACCGGCGAAAGCGACACGCAGGCCGCCCTTGTGGGGTGTCGAGCGCTCGACACGGAGAACACGCTCGCTCCTGTCCAGCGGGGGCTGTCCGGTGGCCGTTCGAGCGGAGGACGGGATTGCGGCGAGTCGTTCACCGGGCGCGAACCGGCGCTCGGTGTCGCTCCAGAGCTGGACCGCGACCTCCCCCTTGATGCCATGGGGGCGGAGGATCGTGCCCACGAGAACGTTCTCTGGCTGGCCGGCAGGCGGAGCGCCTGCGGTCTCCCCTTCAGTCGTCGAGGACTTCGACCTCATACGACTGTCCTTCCCGGTCGCCGCGGACATCGGCCAGCGCCCGCAGCGCCTCGATGGTGCGGCCCCGCCGTCCGATGATCTTGCCGCGGTCGGCGCTCTGAACGCGGATTTCGAGGAGCTGATCCGGACCCTGCGCGACCGCGTCGACCCGGGCTTCCTTGGGCTCGTCCACCAGCAGACGGACGACCGCGAGAAGATCGACGGCGGCGGACACTTCAGACGGCGGCGCGGGCGACGATCTGCTTGACGGTGTCGGACAAGAGCGCGCCCTTGCCGACCCAGTAATCGATGCGCGGGCGATCGATCAGGATGCGCGGCGGGTTCTGGCGCGGATCGTAGGTGCCGACCTCTTCGAGCGCGGCGGAGAAGGTGGCCTTGCGCGAGTCGGAAACGATCAGCCGGTAGAAGGCCTTGTTCGTCGCGCCCATCCGGCGGAGCCGAATCTTGAGCATCTGCTTCAACCTCCAGAGACTTGGATGTCCGTAAGGCTCTCCGCCCGGGAGGCTCCCCCGGGCGGGAACTGAGTGGGACAAGATATCACATCCGATGCGCCTCAAAGCTCCGGGGGCGGCGAGGCGGCGGGCGCAGGCGGCGGCAAAGGTTCCGTTGGCGCGCTCGGCGCGGCCGGCGATGGCATGGCTGCCGGCGCCGGTGCGGGCTCCGGGGCAGCGCTTTCGGGCCGCGCCGCCCGCACGAAGATCGGCGCCCCGGAGAGCCCCTCGCGCAGCGGGCTCATCCGGTGCGCTGCGAGGTCGAAGCGCTGCACTCCCTTGTTGAGTCCCACGCCGTTGTAGAGGTGCTCGCCGCAGGGGCAGAAGTAGCCGCCGTTCGCACCCAGTGACACCTCCGGGTCGAGCTTGCGCGCCGCGACATCGAAGGTCACGAGCGTCATCGCCTGCAGCGCGGCGAGCTTGCGTCCGCCCTCGACGAACTGCATCTGACCGCCGCCGAACTTCTCGATCGCCTGGTGCGTGGCGGTGTCGACCACCGTCACGTCGTTGGTCTCGCTGTTCCAGAGGTAGGCCGTGCCGCCGTCGGGTGCCATCAGCCCGGCGGTCGAAGGGTCGGAAGGCATCACCACCGGCGCCATCGCGTAGGGCGTGCCGTACATCATCTGCGACTGCATCTGTCCGAGCACGCCCACGCCCACCGCCGCGGCGAAGAGGCCGATCTTCTTGCCGGTGCGCCCGGTGACGATCTCGCCGAGCACCTTGCGCGAGTCGAGGTCGACCGCGGAGACCACGCTCGAGCCCTCGTGGTGGACGATGGCGCGCCCCGGAGGCTGGAGGAAGAGGAGGTTGGCCGGCCGGCGGGAGAGGGGAATCGCCCCTTCGATCCGGGTGAGCTCGGAGTCGACGAGTGTCAGACCCTGCTCGTCGAGAACCACGAAGCGGGCGCGGTCCGGCGCCGGCAGCACGGCGATCGGCACGCGCGGCAGGGCGATCTCGTGGCCGATGGCGTCGCCCTCGAGCACCCGCAACATGGCCGGCGCGGAGCTCTTCTTCGGCGGGCGAGTGACGATGTAGAAGACGCCGCGCACGTCGTCCCAGGCAGGCCTCCCGGTGCCGACTCCGAGCTCGAGGTCGGCGACGAGCGTCGGCCCAGCCGCGCCGGCGGGGTCGATCGCGTAGATCCGTCCCGGCAGACCGGTGGCGGGCGGCTTGACCTCCAACCCAGGGTCGAGCACCAGGAGCCGCGAGCGGTCGCCGTTCCAGAAGAGGTCGCCTACCGGACCGGGCAGTGCGAGCTCGCCCACGGGAGCGAGGTCAGCCACTGACCGAAGCTCCAGCCGACCCGGCTTGCGCGGCTTGAGGTTCCCCGGATGGACCAGCAGGACACGGCCTCCGTCGGCGGTGACCAGGACGGCAGAGGGCAGCTCCGCGAGGGTGACGCGGGCGCTGATCTCGCCGCTCTCGGTCGCCACGCAGAGCAGCTCGGGTCCTTCGGCCGGCATGCCTTTCTTGGCCTCGCGGCCCGCCAGCAGCACCAGGCCGATCCGGCCCTCCGCGGTGGCGACCGCCATGCGCATGCCGTACCCGAGCGGCTTCTCGGCGACGAGGCGATCGGCCTCGAGATCCACCACCGTGAGCCAGGCGGGATCTTTGATACGGAAGATCCCCGCCTGGCTGATGAAGGCGATCCGGCGGCCATCGCCGCTCGTCCACTGGGTCTGGAGAAATCCCTCGTGGTGCGGAACCGTTCCCCGCACCTCGAAGTTGGCGTGATCGGTAACCACGATTGCATCCCTGCCGAAGAAGACGACGGAATCGGGGGGCTCTGCCACGGGCAAGGCCGCGAGAGCGAGGCTCGGGACGAGCCCGGCGGCGGCGAAGCGGGCGAGCCTGAGAGCGCGACGGATCGTGCGCATGGACTCACCTCCTGGAGGCCCGCCGCGGCAGGACGCCGGCGGCGGGGAGAAACCGGTCGCTCGCTTGGCAGTGTACACCGCGCTGCGCCCGCCGGCCGTGCGCAGCAAGCGACGCGGGCGCCTCCGCGGGCCGGTCCGGGCAGCGTCCGGAGAGCCGTCAGTTGCCCGGAAACCGTCCCGCCCGGCCTCCCTTGCCGCCCTTGCGGGAGCCGCCGAATGATCCGCCAGGGCCGCCAGGGCCGCCCAGGCCGCCGCCGCCACCGAACGCCCGCTTCATCCAGCCGGACTTGACCCCCTTCATCATCCGCTTCATCTGCAGGTACTGCTTGATCAGCTGGTTGACCTCCTGCACCGAGGTGCCCGAGCCGCGCGCCACCCGCTTCTTCCGGCTGGCGTTCAGGAGACCCGGAGCCCGCCGCTCGCCGAGGGTCATCGAGTTGATGATCGCCTCGGTGCGCGCCAGCCGCCGCTCGTCGGCTTCGCCGACGTCGGCCATCCCCTTGAGGGCGCCCATCTTGGGCAGCATCCCCAGGAGGCTCTTCAGGGAACCGAGCTTCTTGACCTGGCGCAACTGATCGCGCAGATCCTCGAGGGTGAATTCGTTGCGGCTCAGGCGCTCGGCCAGGCGCTGCGCCTCCTTGGCATCGACCGTCTCCTGGGCGCGCTCGATGAGCGCCAGGACGTCGCCCATCCCGAGGATGCGGGAGGCCATGCGATTCGGCGAGAAGAGCTCGAGATCCTCCGGCTTCTCGCCGACGCCGACATAGCGGATCGGTACCTGGGCGACGGCGCGCAGCGAGAGGGCCGCGCCGCCCCGCGCGTCGCCGTCGAGCTTGGTGAGCAGCACTCCGGTGAGCGGCAGCACGCGGGCGAACTCCTGCGCCGAGCGCACGGCGTCCTGTCCGGTCATCGCATCGGCGACGTAGATCACCTCGTCGGGAGAGACCGCCTTGGCGATCTCGGCGATCTCCGCCATCAGCTCCTCGTCGACGTGCAGCCGGCCTGCGGTGTCGAGGATCACGACGTCACGGCCGCTCTCGCGCGCCACCCGGAGCGAGCGCTTGGCAAGCGCAACCACCGACTCGCCGGCCTCCGGCCGGAGCACGGGAAGGTCGACGCGGGCACCGACCTGAACGAGCTGCTCGACGGCCGCGGCGCGCTGGAGGTCTGCCGCGACGAGCAACGGATAGCGCCCGCGAGCGGCCAGCCTCTTCCCGAGCTTGCCGCAGGTCGTGGTCTTCCCGGAGCCCTGCAGGCCGCACATCAGCAGGACCGCCGGCGTGCCGTCCACCCGGAGCTCGTGGGCATCCTCGCCGCCCAAGGTCGCCGCGAGCTCGTCGCGCACGATCTTGATCACCTGCTGCGCCGGCTGCAGGCTCGCGAGCACCTTCTCGCCGAGCGCCTTCTCCTCCACCCGGGCGAGGAACTCCTTGACCACCCGGAAATGGACGTCGGCCTCGAGCAGGGCGAGCCGCATCTGCTTCATCGCCGCGGCGAGATGCTCCCCGGTGATCCTGCCCTCGCCCTTCAAGCGTTGGAAAACGTCCTGGAACTTGTCCTGCAGACCTTCGAACATTCAGCACATCCTCATGAAAACGGCCTTCCGGAAGTAGCTTCTCAGAATAGGTTCGGTTTCGAAACATCCACCCCGCGCAGGGGTGATGACCGGGGCCTTTCCCTGGCTCTTCGGTGGTTGCGAGAGTACGTCGGGCTCGAGAAGCCAGCTCACAGACGCGACTTGAAAGAGGTGCGGCGCCTCGGCGGCAGATCGTCCATCGGCGCTGGGCACTCTGCGAGCACGGTGAGCCGGTCCTCGCCCCTTCCGAGTCTACGGACTCCGATCGCGTTCTCCTCGGCGTCGAAATCCGCCTCGAAGAGATCGCCGGGCGAAGTCGGCGCAAGAGCCACCGGCACCCTCAAGCGGCGTCTTGCGTCGAGAGCGATCCCCATAGTGGGATCATCCCATCAGCGCGACGATGAAACCAGAGCTTGCCGAAGGTAGGACCCTCTTTGACCTGCCCCTCGAAAGTGCTCAGATTTGAAATGAGAGTCCTCCGGCTAGAGTGGAGCCAGGAGGGCGCATGCGACGGAGCCGATTTTCCGAGGAGCAGATCATCGGAGTGCTCAAGGCAGTGGAGTCGGGGCAGAAGGTGGCAGACGTCTGCCGCGAGCGAGGGGTTTCGCAGGGGACCTATTTCCGCTGGAAGGCGAAGTACGGAGGGATGGAGGTCAGCGAGGTGCGACGGCTGCGCGAGTTCGAAGAAGAGAATCGTCGCCTCAAGCACGCTGTAGCGGACCTGACGCTGGACAAGCAGATCCTCAAGGAAGCACTGTCAAGAAGATGGTGAAGCCCGCGGCCCAGCGCGAGGCGGTGCAGTGGATCCGGGAGAGGTTTGGCTCTTCGCAGCGCCGAGCTTGCAGCCTGGCGAGCTGCACGGTTTCGGTCGCTCGCTACGTGCCCCGGCGCGACCTGCAGGACCACCTCCGAGCCCGAATACGGGAACTGGCAGAGAAGAAGCCTCGCTATAGATCTCGTCGCTTGACTTGGCTGCTTCGGCGCTCGGGTGAAGTCGTGAATCCGAAGCGGGTGTATCGCCTCTACCAGCTCGAGGGCCTGGCTGTGCGCAGAAAGAAGCGAAAGAAGTTGGCCCGGGCCGCAGTGCCGGAGGTCGCCGCACTCACAGCGCCGAATGAGCGGTGGAACATGGATTTCATGGAAGACAGCGTGGCTCGTGGCCGGAAGCTTCGGACTCTGAACGTGCTCGACGAGTACTCCCGCGAGTGCCAGGCGATCGAAGTCGACACCGCGCTTTCTGGAGTCAGAGTCTGCCGCGCATTGGATCAGCTGGTCAGCCGACGGGGAGCGCCGCGACAGATCACGGTGGACAACGGCCCTGAGCACACGAGCGTCGCGCTCGGCGAGTGGGCCGAAAATCACGGCGTCGACCTTCGATTCAGTCGGCCAGGCAAGCCGACAGAAAATGCCTTTGTCGAAAGCTTCAACGGCAAGTCTCGCGACGAGTGCTCGAATGAGAACTGGTTTCTCGGCGTCGGAGATGCCCGTAGAATCATCGAAGTTTGGCGACGGGAGTACAACGAAGAACGGCCGCACATGTCCCTGGGGATGCGGCCGCCGGCGGCGTTTGCGGCGCTCTGGTCGCCTCCGGCTCCCGGCGCGCCACAAACTCCGAGGGAGAACATCAACCCGCCGGGGCTCTCATAATCTCTGTGCTCAAGACCGGGGGCAGGTCAACAGGCTGCCTGGAACAATTGTTCGTCCACCACGCACCTGTATGTCGAACTGGCCCTCGGCTGTCTTGACAGACTCGGTCGTGAAGGACCTTGAGTCCATGATTCCCTTGCTGCTAAGAACAGTGGCAAGGGCTCGGGCCTCGGTGGCGCCGCGGCTAAAGCCAAAAATATCAATGTCTCTGGCGCCTCCCAAATACGCTTCAACAACCTCCCAGTAGGCTTCCTCGACCTTCGCGCTCACCCCCATTCCGAGAGCTCCAGCAAAGAGGGACGATATTGTGCCCATCGACCTTTCCCACGACCGCTGCCTCGCTCGGCAGCGGCCGGATCGTCCCGTCCTTCAAGTACAAGCCTTGGACGTCGAATCGATACCCCTTCATCATGTCGAGCACGAGAGCCTTGAAGCTCTCGATCGGGCGCTTCGGGTCGAAGGTGGGCATTTACGAATGCTATCCCGCAGGGCGCTTCACCGCGCTTGCTCTGTCGAAGCCGGCTGGGAGAAGCCTCGCAAGCCTCTCTCTCCGCGAGCATTTCGAAGTGACTCGCGAGTGACACTCCAAGAGCACCGCCATCGCCTGGTCGAAGGCACCCGTCTTCGCGCGACGTCAGTGCTCGTGGCTCCAAGAAGCCGCCTCAACGGCGCGAGCGGCTAAGCCGCTCGCGCTCCAAGAAGACACTTCCGACTCACTTCCGATCGCCGCCTCGATGCCCATCTGGCACGGCTTGAGTTCTTGCGCACCTCACGGACCGAGCTTGGGTGACCTCTTGCAACCGACCACTAGAGCTGTTGGGCCCGCGACAATCGCAATGCAAAAGGCAAGAAATCCCGACCAAGCAAAGAGACGACCGAGACCAGCGTCAAGTACCAGAAACGAAATGAAGAAATCGAAGACCATATCGAGGACGATTCCTAGTGCTGAGGCCGCAATGCCTCCACGAAGCCACCACATGAAGCGCTCGCGTCTTGGGGACTGGCACGCTCGCCACACGCGTGCCGGAAGCGCAAGGAGCAAAGCGATGCCCGTGAAAAGCCAGGCGAAGTCCCTCGCACCAAGATTGTCAACATCACCAGGCGTTGCCAACTCGAATGAATGAAAGGCCCACTGAGCGCAAAACACTGCGAACACCATAAGCACTGCAAGCGCCGCAAAGACCCTGATGAATCGGGCCATAAGAGTGATCTCCGCGACCTCCGCAACCTCTGAACCTCCCGAGGAGATCAGCACGATGAGAGGCTCACACAGGGCCCTGGTTCAGTCGGGACAACAGCCGGAGGCGCTGGTAGTGGGCCAGGGTCACGCTTGATGTACTCGAGCGCGCCATGCTCAAAGAAGGGCAGCGAGATGGTCTGGACATCTCGTTCGAATAGATAGTGGATGGTCTTTCCCACGACATCCGGTACCACGTCTTTAGGGCTCACGACGTGGCGAATCGAGTGAAAGCCGGAGGGATACGTATAAGCGGCTGCCGCGTACGTCACGAGGTCAATCCTCGATCTCTGGGCAGGACTGAGATGGGCAGTAGCTGTGGACACGATCGGGCCTCCTTGGCTGTGAGCATAGACAGGTACCGTCTCGCCTGGCTCGAGTCCAGCTACTCGCGACCGAAGGTGGCGAACGAGCAATCGTGTTGTCTCATCAGTTGCTCCGAACTTGCTGACGAACAAGGCCTGCAGGTTGTCACCGATGAATCCCTTCACGCTCTTGCCCGCTGTTGGATTCCACACGACATCAACACCTCTCTCCTTTTGAAGCGAGAGCTCCTCTCCAACGAGGACAGCTGTCTCCTTTGGAGTTAGAATGCCATTGACATAGACCGCTCGGGGTTTGCCTTTTCGACTAGTGCCAAGCTCGACCAGCTCAGGGTGCTCATCTCCGAGAAGGTAGTCCGCAGCCTGACCGTAGATCCCCTGACAGGCGCCTTGCTCAGGGAGTGCTGCACAAGTCTCTCGGTACCTCGCGGTTGCGACTGCGACCTTCTTTCGCTCGTCAGGACCCAATTCGCCTTCCCCTGCTAGAAGTCCCAGGGCATCGGTGAGGTTTACTGGGTTGTTTTCCGCGAAGCCATAGAGACTGGGCCCGTCGGCATAGCCAAGCGCATCGACCGAAATGAACCGCCCCATCTCCGGATCGAGCCACCGGTTCCTCGCGTAAACGAGGCCGGTTGCGGGATCCATGAGGTGTCCCTGGAACCCCGCCAGGTTGCCGCTGGGGGCGGTGGCCAGGAGCCGCTCGTTCGGAGCTTCGTAGACGATCTTGTCGGCGCCGCCGGTGGTAATGCTGGCGCTGAAGGGCTCGGCGAGCGGATTGCCGGCGAGATCGACCAGCGCGGGGCCGATCTGGAGGGTGTGCGTCGTCGCTGAGATTGCGTTCGCCGGCGTCAGGGTGTAGCCGTCGTCTGCGGCGGTCCAAAGGATCGTCTGGCCGTCGAGGAGGATCGTGGCGCTGGCTACCGCCGGATCGATCGTCTCGCGGAACTGGAGCTCGAAGCTGCCCTGCTTGGCCGTCACCAGCTCGACCCGCGGGGGGGCGGTGTCGTCCTTGACGTGGTTTGCGCCGAGCCAGACGAAGTTCTTGTCGTAGGCGCCCTGGAGATTGTTCTCGAACAGATCGACGACCGTTTCCGGCTCGATGCGGAGGCGCATGCCGTGGTTGATGGCCGGCGGGCTGCCGGGGTTCGGCGTCAGGAGCAGCCTTCTGCCGCGCTGCTTGCCTCCTCGTATCGGCTGGCTGGCGGTGATCGCGATCGGGGCGTTGTCCGTGGTGTCGGTGAGGGTGACTGCTCCGGCCGCGATCCCTTCCTGGATGCGCTCGAGCAAGACCTCTTCCGAGAATTCGAGCGGCAGCGTGCCGCCCGCCTCGCGCAGCTGCTCGACCTGGGGGTGCTCGCGATCCACCGTAAAGATCGGCTTGCCGTAGGCGGTGAAGCTCCGGCGCTCGATCGGGATGCCGCTCGTCCCGGTGATCGCCACCGGGTTGCCGATCGAGTCGTAGATCGGCACCTGGATCGCCTCGAGCGTGCCGTCGCCGTCGTTGTCGCGCTCCTCGCGGACGACTTCGTCGAGGCCGGCGCCGTAGATCCGGCGACTCTCGAGCAGACCGTTCTTGTGGCGCTCGATGAGCTGCCAGCCGTTCCAGACCAGCTCTTCGCTGTCGCTCCCAACGACCCGCTTCTTCAGGCGGTTGAAGGCGTCGTACTCGTAGCGGGCGATCTCGCCGGTGCCGTCCTGGGTGACCCGCGTCAGGCGGTTGCGGAAGTCCCAGAAGTAGTGCTTGTTGCCCTTGCGGAGGAGATTGCCGTTTGCGTCCCAGTCGAGTGTGTCGCTGCCTACGCTCGCCGGGCGGTTCCGGCCCGAAAGGTCGGAGGGCGACGGGATCGGAGTCCCGACACCGTGGCGGGTCTCCGTCCGCGCGATGAGCGCCTGCGCTGCGTCGTAGATGAAGCTCGTCTGGCCTGGAAGCTCGCCGGCAAACGGGACTGCGGAGCTTCCCCCTCCGGTCAGCGGTTGCGAGAAGGGCGCGAGCGAATCGCGCAGGATTCCGGTCAGCCGCTTCGCGCCGTCGTAGTGGAAGCGTTGCAGCTCGCCGTTTAAGTCTCCACGCTCGATCGAAGCCTTGAGGTCGCGCGGGTTCCAGGTGAGGCGCTCGTGGAACGGCTTCGCCCCCGCATTGGCGAGCGAAGACTCGACCAGCCGCCGGGAACCGTCGTAGACCATCGTGCCGATGAGGCCGTTGCCGAGCTGCTTCGAGGCGATGAGGTCCGGGCCGCGGAAGCCGTAGGAGACCAGGCTCTGCCCGCCCAGGCTTGCCTCCTGCAGGCGGTCGAGGGCGTCGAAGCCGCGCACGATCTCGGCGCCAGACGGGTAGGTCAGGTGGGTGGCGTTGCCCGCATCGTCGCGCTCGTAGCTGACCGCACGGCCGTTCTGCCCGTCGGAGAGCAGGCGCGACAGCGAGTCGTAGCTCCGCGTCGCCGTGTGCAGCCCAGACTGCGCCGAGACCAGCCGCGACAGACCGTCGTAGTTGAAGCTCTCCGAGGTCGGCCCCTCGACGCCGGCGCCCAGCGCGATCACCCGGCTTTGCAGCCGGTTCGCGGCGTCGAAGAGCTGCGTCGTGGCGTTGCCGTTGGCATCGGCGATCTGGTTCGGATTCCCGGCGCCGTCGTAGCCTATCGTCTGCTGGGTCGAGTCGGGGTAGATCGTCGCCTCCACGCGATTCAGCGCGTCGTACTGGTAGGTCGTCGTGTGCGCCAACGCGTCGCGATACGAGACCAGGCGCGAGCTTCGGTCGTAGCCGTAGTCGACCGCGATGCCTTCGGGGCGCACCGTGCGCTGCACGCGATTGAGGCCGTCGAAGGTCGATTCGGTGAGGTAACCATCGGGATCGATCGTGAACCGCGGGTTGCCGCGCGCGTCCAGGGTGCGGACCGTCGAGTGGCCCAGAGGATCGGCGACTGAGAGCGTGCGGCCGAGGGCATCGTAGGTGGAGGTCCACGCCGTGGTGACGGAATCGCCGCCGGAGACCTGCTCGGTGAGCCGGCTCTCGGTCGGATTGCCGAGACGATCGAGCGTCCACTCGATGAGGTCGCCGGCGGGATCGGTCGCGCTCGTCGCGCGCTCCGCCGCGTCGTAGGTGCGCAGCGACTTGCGGTTCTTCGGATCAGTGATGGAGCGAATGTTGCCCAAGGCGTCGAAGACGATGCTCGTCGCCAGGTCGCGCGCGCTGCCCGAGTCGACGCCGCTCCAGAACTGCTCTCGGAGCTCCTGCCTCCTGCCGCGGAAGTCGAAAACGCCCGACGAGGCAGCGAGCTTCGTCCCGAGCGCGTCGAAGCGCTCGAGATCAAGCGGGCTCGAGGCGTTGTCGTAGGTCTGCTGGCTATAGTTGCCGAGCGGGTCGGTGACCTTCGCGACCCGGCCAAAGCCGTCGTATGCAGTGAGTGTCGTGTAGTTGCCACCGTTGGTGAAGCCGGTCCGCTGCCCTTCGGCGTCGTAGGCGAAGATCTCCTGAACGGCATCCGCTGAGCCAACGCCGCGATTCACGAATTCCGGAAGGCCCCGAGAGTTGTTCGTGAAGATCGAGTACTGTTCCTCGGGTTCGCGGATCGTCGCGACGTTGAAGCTCTCGTCGTAGGTGAGGTCCGTGACGGCAAAGTCGCCGGCGTCGATTTCCCTGCGGGTCTTCTTCACCTCGTTCAGCACCCCATATTCGCGCTCGACGCGGGTGAAGCTGCTGCCGCCGTCGCCGAAGGGGATGTGCTCTTCGAAGACGTTGCCGTTTTCGTCGTGGAGGTAGGTGGTCTTGAGGTTCAGCGCGGGGGCGCCGTCGCTCGAGGCGCTCGCGGCGGCGATCGTTTCCACCAGCCAGTCCACTTCGTTGTAGGTCGACTCGTGGCGGACGCCGCGCGGGTCGGTGACCGACTTGACGTTGCCGCGGGGGTCGGTCTCGTAGATCGTCTCGAGCCCGAGGCCGCCGGGATCCGTGGTCTGCTTCTGCAGGTAGCCCTTCGACTCTCCGGTCGCGAAGTAGTCGTAGGTAGTGACGTGGAGGTTCGGGTTGGTGACCGTCGTCGGCTGGCCGTAGTCGTTGTACTCGATCTTGGTGGTTCCGGCTTCGGGCTCGCCCAGCGCCTCGGTGATCTCTTTCGGCAGGCCGACTTCGTTGCGGACGATCTCGGTCACGGCGCCGCGCGGGTCGGTGATCTTCGTCGGCTGGTTCGAGTAGCCCTCGTACTCGTAGATCGTCGTCAGCGTGTGCGAGGAGCCGTTGTCGCCTCGCGAGTCGGCGGTCACGGCGACTGTGAGCGCGTTGCCGCGGGAGCGGCGCGGACCCTCGGTGTCGTAGGTGATGTCCGTGACGCCGCCCAGCGGCTTGGTCACCTTCTTCACCAGCCCCTCGTCGTCGACCTCGAAGCTCGTCGGCGCGGTGGTCGGATCCTCGAAGCGCATGACCTGGCCGGTCTCGCCGTGCTGGTAGCGCCACAGGTTGCCGCGCCGGTCGGTGACCGTGGCCGTGTGCGCCTCGAAGTCGTACGTGATCGCGAGCGGCTGGTCGCCCAGCGCTCCGCGGTCACCTCTTCGGCTCTTCCGTCGCCGTCGGCGTCGGTGTAGGTCGCTTCGAACGGCTTGTCTTGCGGACCGCCGCGGGGATCGGGGTGGGAGGTCAGGTTGTCGCGGGAGGCGAGCTTTGAGTTGAGCTCGCCTGCGGGCGTTGCGTACTCGTAGGTCGTCGTGAGCCCTTCCGGGAACTGCGTCTCGCCGACGACGATGCGCGGTGAGCGCACGGTCTCGAGGCACCCTTCGGTGTCGTAGGTGTAGACCACTTCACGCTCGTCGAAGTCGGTGAGCGTCGTGAGCCGCCCGGCGTCGTCGTAGTCGAGCTCGTATTCGCGGCCGAGCGCGTCCCCAGGACGCTCGTCAGGCGCGAGTGCGCGTCGTAGAAGAAGCGCATCTCGTTGCCGCGGGATTCGCGGTCCTTCGTGGCGTCGGCGATCGATGTCAGCCGGCCCCATGCGTCGAAGCGCACGAGCGTGTGCGCGGGGTCGAGCAGGAGGTAGCCGCTCGCCGATTGGGAGGTGTGTTCGAGATCCACGAAGACGCCGGCCGGTGCCTTGAGCGTCTTGTCCTCCTGCTCCTCGAACGTCTCGCGGCGTCCCCGGCCGTCGTAGAGCTCGACGTCCCCGTGGGAGCTTGCGCAGCCGCATCCGGTAGCCGAAGTCCCAGCCCGGGCCGAGCGGTCCACCGCCGACTGTCTGGCTGCGATAGGTCCGCGCGAAGGCGAAGTCGAGCCCGCGGCCGGCGACCGCGAGATCGACCGCACCTTGCGAGAGCTCACCCGAATGCAGGAGCGTGCCCGGCACCACGTCGCCGCTCCCCAGGCTCGGGCTCTGCGCCGGCTCCTGGCGCATCGAGGGCGCCGTCTCCCAGCGCACAGAGGCGACCGTCGCCGCGGCCTCGCGCAGGCGGTCGGCGTCGTAGGTCCCGGCGAGCGCCGTGATCATCGCCTCCGGGAAGCTCACCCGGATCGCGTCGCCCGAGAGGATCTCGCGCGCGCTCTCCGGGATCTCGAGCTCCACGCGATCGCAGCGCACGCATGAGCCAGGTACGTCGGGATCGTCTTCGCGCGCCGTGCGGATGTAGGCCTTCGCCGCCCGCAGATCCGCCACCGCGACCAGCACCTCCGACTCGTACCAGTGAATCCCCTCTTCCCAGAGGTGGTCCGAGAGGCGATGGAGGACGACGCCGGTATCGGTCCCAGCGCTGCCGTCGCCTTCGAGCCGCGAGCGCGGCAGGCCCGCAAGAGCCCCCGCGTCGTCCACCGGCTCGCCGCCCGGGCCGATCCCCGCCAGGTCGAGCTGGATCTCCGCTCCCTGCGCCGCCGGCAGCGCCACCCGGATCCGGAAGCTCGCCGGCAGCTGCCGCGGCGCTTCCGGCGTGCCGACGTCGCGGCTCGGCACGCCGAGCGGCGCGATCTCGCTCAGGCGATCGTTCGAGCCGTCCGCCGCCACGAAGACGATCTCGGGAACTCCCACCGCAATACTCGCCGCGCCGCCGTCGCCGCCGACGAAGACCAGGCCGAGCTCCGGCTCGATGACCGCGGGCGAGCCTGGCTGGATCGCCGCCATGGGAACCACCTCGAGCACCCGGTCGTCGACGCCGTTCTCGTCGGCGTCCACGAACGTCGTCGTGGCGAGCGCCGCGAGGTCGACGACCGCGATGCCGCCCGCGGCGCCCGAGACGTAGGCGCGCATCCGCTGGCGGTCGATCGCCACTCCGAGAGTCACGAGCGGCAGCCGGACGCGCGCGACGAGCTGCGGCTCCGAGCGCTGCGTGAGATCGAACACCAGCAGGCCACCCGTGGCGTGGGTCACGAAGACGTAGTCGCGCTCGCGCTCGCCGCTGTCGACACGGCCGTCGGCGTTCGCGTCCCAGGGCAGGTCCACCTGGGCCGCGAGCGCGCGCACCGCCCGCGAGCCTTCCACCTCGGCGCAGGCGTCGGTGAGGAAGGAGAGATTCCCCACTTCCGAAGGCGGGCTCTCGATCTCCGCGATTCCCCGGAAGCCAACGAGCGCCGCGACATCGATCGGCGGTGACGCCGCTGCTTCGACCAGCAGATCGAGACCGATGAGGGCGCTCGCGAGGTCGGGCGCTGACTCGTTGCAGAGCTCGAGCCCCGGGTCGCCGATGCCCGAATAGATGCCGAGGACCGCGCTCTCGACCGGCGAAGGCTCGTTCGTCCCGTGGTAGAAGGCGTTGACGTCCACCGCCTCGACCCCGGCGCCGAGCGTAGCGAGATAGGCGATCGTCGAGCGGTTGCGTAATAGCTCCACGCGATCGCCGCTCAAAGCCGCGATCTCGACCGTGAAGCCACCGGCCGCGTCGGCGTCGAGGCGCGAAAAGGCGGCACGCGTCAGGTTGCGCAGTGAGACCGGGGCGCCGTCCGCCGCCCCGCTTCCCGAAACGGCGAGCGAGCCTAGAGCTCCCTCTTCTCCCGCCGTGAATGTCGCGACGAGCCCCTCCGGCGCAGCCTCCTCCACCCGCCAGTTCGACTTCAGGTCGTCCGAGAAGAGCGCCACCTTGCGCGGGGTGCCGGCGGGGAGTTGCGTCCCGGTTCCGTCGAGCCGATCCGAGACGATCGTCGTGCCGCGCCAGGCGAGGCCGCGCGCCGCGGCGGGGTCGGGCGCAGCGAGGATCTCGGGCAGCGCCAGCGGATCGAAGACGCGCAGCACGCCGAAGTTGGCGACCCCGCCGCCCGCCACCAGCACCCGGCCGTGCGGGTCGACCGCGAGCGCGCGGACGACGTCGGAGAACGGCAGCGGGAAGGTGAGCCCTTCCGGCATCACGTTCCTGAGCTCGGACGGATCGGAAGCGTCGAGAACCGCGAGCCCCTGCTGCCCAGCCGCGAGAAAGAGCAGCTCGCCCATCCGCACGACATCGTAGACGTGCTCGAACGGGTAGTGGCCCAGCACCTGGCTCGCACGGGCGCGGAAGTCGAGCTCCAGGGTCTTGTCCCAGCTGTTCCCGGAGGCGTCGGCGAGCGTGTCCCCAAGCTCGAGCCGCAGATCGCGATCGGTCGGCCAGGCACCGCGCGGCGTGATCACCACTATCGAACGTTCGTCGCCGAAGTCGACGTCGGCGCCGATCTCGTGGTCGGCGTCGTCGAGCACCCGCACCGCGTCGAGGCCATCGCCCAAGGGCTCGCTCCACTCGATCTCGAGCGCCGCGGTCGCGTCGATGCGGGCGCCCAGCATCAGCAGGTAGCGGTTCCCGGCCGTAATGCTCGCCTGCAGCTCGAAAGAGCCGTCGGTGGCCGCGGTGGTGTAGGCAGAACGCTCGTCGTCGAGCCCGAGGAGGCGCACCCGCGCTTCGCCCGTCACGGCGCCGATTGCCCCGTGGATCGCGATGGCTTCGTCCGCGAAGAGGTAACTCACTCCGCGGTCGACCTCGCCACCCGCGGCTTCGGCCGCATCGAGAACGAAGAGCCGCAGCGGCGAGCCCGCAAGAGGGTACGGCGCCGTCGTGTCGCCGAAGGTCGCCGGCGGAATCTCGACGACGTCGCCATCTTCCGGCGGCGGCGAAAACTCCCCTTCGTAGAGCACGAAGCCGGTGGTGCCGTCGTGCACGGTCACCGCGACCGGGGCACCAAGCAGCGTCGGGATGAGGACGGCGTCGTGCTCGAGCAGCAACTCGATGGCGCGGTTCAGCACCGTGACGATCCCGGTGAGCGCCGTCTCGACGTAGGCGTCGTTCCAGAAGATCGTCGGGAACCCGAGGAAGCCGAGCGGTTCGGGCGTCCACGAAATCGTGTAGTTGCCGGCGAAGGCGATTCCGGGAAGCATCGCCCCGGGGGCCCGCGCCGCAAGCTCGGACAAGCTCGCTCCAGAATCGGCTTCGGCGCGCGCGTCTTCTGTGAAGTGCTCGGCGATCGGCTCGGCGAAGAGCCCGGCGGAGAACGGCGCGGCCCCCGCCGCCAGCGTCGCGACGCGGCCGCCCTCCTGGGTGGCGAGCTCGTGCAACATCCAACCGCGCTCCCCCGCCGCCCGCACTTCGCGCAGCACCAGGATCGGCCGCCCGGCCGGCGCGCCAGCCGGTGCGGGGAGCGCAAGCTCGATTGCCTTGCCGAGAGTCGCGCCGCCGAAGTCGAGCGCGAAGCTCACCCCTTCGACGAACGACGCGGGAAGCGGCGTCGGCAGCTGGCCGACGGCGCGCGGCACGACGTGCACGATGCTCGTCTCGTCGAAGGTATCCGACGGCACGGTAAAGGTCCAGCCATCGATGGTGGTGAAGGTCGAGCCTTCGGCGCCGACGTAGGCGCCTCGCCCGTCCGCGGTGCGGAAGGGCCCGAGAATCGCCACGGCTTCGTTGCCGCCGGGGACCAGCACGTGCAGCAGGAGCCGGTCGGTCACCTGGGCGACGATCGAGAGCTCGAAGCTGCCGTCCTGATCGGCAGCGACCGAGTTTGTCGCCGCGAGGCGGGTCAGGTTCTCGACGAAAACCAGCGTGCCGGCCGGCGCCGCGCCAGGCAGCCCCTGAATGCGCGACTCGCCGTTCGTGCCCGGTGCGTAGAGCAGCACGCGGCTGAGGTCGACGTTCGCAGGCAACGTGACGCTCTGGGTGGTGAACGACACCGTGACCGGCGCCGCCATGCCGTGCCCCTGGAGATCGCGGACCCCTTCGCCGATGACCAGCTCGTAGGTCGTCTCCGGTTCGAGCGAAACTTCCGGCTCGAGCGTCACCTGCGAGCCCAGGTGGTGGATGTCGAAGGCCAGGGGAGCGCCGCCTGACGGTTGCAAGGTGAGCGCGGCGGCGAGCGACATACGCTCCACGGGTTCGCTGAACTGGATGACCGGCTCGATTCCGACCGGAACGCCGGTGGCGCCGGAGGTCGGCGTCGTCGAGACCACCGACGGCCGCACGACGACGAGCACGAGATCGAGATCGACGCGCTCGCCGGCCGCGGCGATGAGCGCGCTGCCGCTCCCCTGATCGCCGGTCGAGGGTTTCGTCGCGGTGAGGACGACCGGACCGACCCAGGCCGGAAAGGCGTAGCGCCCGTCGCTGCCGGAGAGCTGGAGCCACTCCACAGCGGCGCTTTCCACAACAGCGCTCGCCAGCGTAGCGCCACCGACATCGAAGACCGTGCCGCGCACGAAACCGAGAGGAGTGAGAGCGCGCGCGAAGAGGTAGAGACCACCGCGGGTCACGCCCGGCCAGGCGAGATCTGCGGAAACGATGGGATCGCTTAGCCAGCCGGCGCCTGACGGCGTGATCGTCGCCAGCGGTCGCCAGGCGTAGTCGCCGCCCGCGGGCGACTCGACGCCGAAGAGAATGCCGGTTTCCCCGGCGGACGGCGGCTCGGCGAGAGCGAGGAAGAGAGTCGCCGGCTCGAGAAGCGTCTCGCCGGAAAGATCGAGCCGCAGCGCGCCGGCGAAAGCGAACCCCTGCGGCACCGGCAGCGGCAGCGTACCCTCGACGGCCGGCTCGAGCTGCACCGGCGTCGGACGCACGAGCGCGCCGGCGGGAATGTCGATCCGGTCTCCGGACGGGTCGAGAACCGAACCGCCCTGCGGGCCGAGGACATTGCCGCGCACGATCTCGCCGCCGTAGGGCAGGACCGCAACGTTCTCCTCGCCGAGCTCGAGCGGCAGCAGGCGCGCCCCCTCCGACGACGCCAGGAAGAAGCGCGAGCGCGCCCCCTCCGCGGTGCGGTAGACGACGAGGTCGGCGCGATAAGGCGGCGCGGTGCGCGTCGTGCCGTCGAGCAGCTGCAGCTCCTCGGCGATCGACAGCGTCACGGTCGAGCCCGAAGCCGCGGCCTCGGTTGCCATGTAGTCGACCGTCGCGCGGCTCCTCTGCCCCGGCAGCACCGTCTCCGGGTCGAACGCCAGCGTCGCGCCGAGAACCGTGTCGGTGGGCGGGGCCGGGAGCGAGCCCAACGGCTCGCCGACGACCGCCGCCGGCACCGCGAACGGCGGCGGATCGGCTTCGACGACCGCCCAGGCTCCGGCCGCGGCGATCGGCAGCTCGAGCTCAGCGACCCCGAGCGCCGTCACCCCCTCGACACGCCAGACGCGCGTCTCTGGATCGAGATGTACCCAGGCGACCGTCGACCCGGGGATGGCGTCGACCGGCAGGGTGAGCAGCGCGGGGAGAAGAATCGGAGCCTCCTCGGGAGCGATCCAGACCGCGGCGCGTGGCGACCAACCGAACGGCAGCAGGCGTGGCAGGCCCTGCTCCGAGAGCTCGGTCAGCGAGATCGAGATCGCGTCGGCGAGCGCACCCGCGGGGAGCTGCAGCTCTGCCCTGGGGCCCGAAAGCGCGAGCCCGGCCTCGACCGCTCCCCCCGCAGGGCCGACGGCCACTGCCGCGGAGAGCGGCGTCAGCCGTGGATCGACGACATCCGCGCCCTGTTGCGCCTGCGTCGTGACGAAGCGGAAAACCGGAGTTGTATCGGGACGCTCGAAAACCACGAGATGGGTGCCCACGGGCACCGGGACGGAAACCGCGCCGTCGGAAGCGCTCGTCGACTCGAGCGCCGGTCCGGTGGCGGGAGCGCCGTTCGTGGACAGCACTCGCGCCCGGGCGCCGGCGAGCGGACGGCCCACCGCGTCGTCGATCACCGTGGCGACGAAGAAGCTCTCCGCCGCGTCGCCGCCGAAGACCGAGACCCAGGGGTACGCCAGGAGATTCCCCGCGAGATCGCGAGGCTGGCGCAGCACCTCGACGCGGATCGCCCCCTCGGGGAGCGCCGCGACGGCGGTGAAGGTGGCGAGGTCCACGTCGAGCTCCACGCTGCCGTCAATCGCTCCGGCCGCACCCGAGACCACAATCGAACCCGCAAAGCTGGCCGGATCGATCTCTTCGCTGAACTGGATCGCAAAACCGGAAGCGCTCGCCTCGACACTCTCGACGATCGGAGCAACGCAGTCGTGCACGACCTCGATCTCGGTCGCCGTGGAGCGGTTGCCCGCATCATCGACGGCGGTCACCGCGAGCCGGTGAATGGCGCCGGGAATGAGCGGTACCGCGACGCTGAACGCGCCGTCCGACGCGACGCGCACACGCGCAGCGCCGGCACCGCCGGCCACTTCGACCCAGCGGTCGGGCTCCGCGAAGCCGGCGAGGGTCACCTCGTCGGCGCAGAGGAAACGTGCCGGCGGCGCCGGGATCGTGGGTGCCGCCGGAGCGGTCGCATCCGCGGTCGTGAACTCCAAGGTCGCTCCGGCCGCGAGCGCGTTGCCGGCAAGGTCGACGATGCTCGGGTCGAGGATGAGGCGCACAATGCCCGCCGATGGGAGCGGCGTTGTGGGAGTCAGACGCAGCCCGGTTCCGACGATCTCGACGGTCGCGGCGAGCGCCACGCCGGCGCCGGTCTCGAGGCGCATGCCGGCCACGCTCGCGGGCCCAGGCTCTTCCGAGAGCTCGGCTGCGAAGACGGTCGAGAGCGCGATGGCGAGCGCCCCCGCCGGCGGCTCCGTGCCGAGAAGCGTCGGGGCGACCGTGTCGCGGACGACCGTCCGCGTGCGCACCCCCTCGTTGCCGTTCGCGTCGCGGGCCCGGGCGATAAGGCGATTCTCTCCTTCGATGAGCGGCACCGCAGCGGCCGAGAAGCTGTTACCGGCGATCGTCGCCGCGACGGCGTTCACGGTCAGGGTGACTCCGTCGTCGTCGATCGTCCCCAAGACCGCGACGCTCTCGGCGGCGATGCGGCTGCCCTCTTCCGGCGCAGTGATCGCGAGCCCCGGCGCGGTCGAGTCGCGGCGCACGAGGCGCGTGGCCTCGGCCGCATGGCCGAGCCGATCGGTGGCGCGCACGACCAGCGTGTTGTCGCCTTCGACGAGCGCCACGGTCGCCGAGAAGCTCCCGCCCTGAACCGCCGCGGTGAGCCCTTGCACGGTGACGCGATCGAGGTTTGGCTCGTCGACCGAGCCCGAGACCACAACCGAGGCCTCCGGCACCACGCTCCCCGCCGCCGGATCGGTGATCGTAAGCGTCGGTGCCTGCGAGTCGCGGATCACGATGCGGCTCGCCGTGGCCGAGTTACCGGCGCGGTCGACCGCGCTCGCGACCAGCGTCGTCTCCCCTTCGACAAGCGGCACCTGCGGCGCCACCCATGTCGATCCGGAGAGCGACGCCGCAACGCCGTTGACCGCAACGGAAGCGAGGTGCGCATCCGCGGCCTGTCCGGTGACCTGCACCGCGTTCGTGCCGAGCAGCGCGCTCGCGGCGGGCTGTTGGATCGTAAGGGTCGGAGCCGTAACGTCGCGGATTACATGATGCGCGCGACTGAGCTCGTTGCCCGCGGCGTCACGTGCCACGAGCGCGAAGGTGCGCTCCCCTTCCGCTAGCGGATAGGGTCCGGCGATGAACTGATCTCCGAGCAGCGCGACATCGACGCCGTCTATGGTCAGCGTTTCGGCGCCGAGGATCTGCCCCTGGAGATGCACTTCTGCCTCCGCCGTGACGAAGCCGTCCGCCGGAGAGATCGCGACCAGCGCAGGAGGGCTGCCGTCGACGCGGAAGCTCACCTGCCGGGTCGTCGAATTGCCGGCGGAGTCGGTCCCCGTCGCCTGCAGAACGTGCAGCCCCTCGCTCGCGACCGGCGCTCCCGAGACATATGGAGCACCGTCGAGCGTCGCGACCAGCGTCCAGGGCGACGTGTCGGTGACCGCGATCGCCGGCGTGACGGCGCGGTTGAAGAGCGCTCCGTCGCCCAAAGGAGCGCCCGACTCGAGAATCTCGACCTCGGGAGCGAGGGTGTCGATCGTCACCCCACGACTGACGACACTCGTATTGTCGACCGTGTCGCGGGCAATCACCTCGATCGTCGCGGCGCCTTCGGCGAAGGAGATCGGACCGGCGCTCCATGCGTCGCCGACGAGATTCGCCAACAGGCCGTTGACGCGCACCTCGGCCAGATGCGGATCGACGGCCGTTCCGGCTACCGTGACCTCCGGGCTCGACAGGTAGGCCCCATCGCCTGGAGTCGCGATAACCACGTCAGGTCCGGTTCCGTCCCGGCGGATGCGGTGCAGGCGCGGCGCCTCGTTCCCTGCCGCGTCGCGCGCCCGCAGCTGGAAGACTCGTTCGCCGTCAGCCAAGGGGAACGACGGGCAGGCGAACAGATCGGTAGTGAGCGTGCAGAGTAGACCTTCGACCGTCACCGACTGCGCGCCTCCGACTTCGCCGCTCAAAGCGATCTCGGGCACCGCCACCAGAGTGTTGTCAGGAGGGAGGACGGTGACAAAGCTCGGCGCCGTCAGGTCGATGGCGAAGCTCGCCGCGAGGTTGGCTGTGTTGCCGCCTTCGTCCACCGCTGTCGCCGCGAGCGTGTAGCTGCCCTCGTCGGCGACCTGCGTCCCCGAAGCGAACGGCGCGCCGTTGAGGGTCACGCTCAGGTCCACCTGGGTAGCGTCGGTCGCGACCACGACCGGCGCCACTGTGCGATTGAACAGCGCGCCGTCGGCGAGCGGCAGCCCGCTTTCGAGGAACGTGAGCACGGGTTCTTGAGTGTCGAGGGTCACCGCGACGCTCGCGGTTCCGGGAGGATTGCCGACGGCGTCGAACGCCTCGACCACGACCTCGTTCGCCCCTTCGGTCAGCGCGAGACCCGTCAGGCTGAACGTGGCGCCGGCGACCGCCGCCTCTTGACCGTTGACGAGAACCTGGGCGAGATGCGGATCCGTAGCGGTGCCCGCGACGGTGATCGGCGAGCTCCCCACGACTCCCGGCGCCGGCTGGGAGATCGTCACCCCTGGCGAGAGCGAGTCACGCACGACCTGGCGCGCCAGCGGGGTCGAGTTCCCGGCCAGGTCGATCGCGACCAGGAGGAAGCTCTGCGCCCCCTCGAAGAGCGGCAACGGATCGGAAGTGAAGTGATCGTCGGCGAGCACGACGGGCGCGCCGTTTACGGTCAGGGTCGTCGCGCCCGCAACCTCGCCAGAGAGAACGACCGCTGGCGACGAGGTGACGAAGCCTTCCGGCGGAGCGACACTGACGAAAACGGGACCCAGGGTGTCGATGGTGAACTGCACGGTCCTTTGCGCGGTGAAGCCGTCGGCGTCCTCAGCACTCACCTCGAGCAGGTAGAGCCCGTCCCCCGTGACCGTCGATCCGGAGGTGAACGGGGCGCCGTCGAGGGTGGCATCGAGAGTGATCGGCGCGGTTCCGCCGGTCGTTTCCAGGACCGGCACGACGTCACGATTGAACAGCGCGCCGTCGGCGAGCGGTGCTCCGCCTTCGGTGATCGTGATCTGCAGCGCAACGCACGGTGCGCCGCTCCACCCCACCACCTGGCTCCAGGCGCACATCGTCCCCGACTCGAAGTTGCTGACGAAGATCGGCGTCCCGGTCTGAGCCGCGGCTGGCGCGGCCGGCGCGGCGAGCAGCGCCAGGACCGCGATCCCGATTCCGAGCAGCGCCCGGCAAGAGCGGGCGCGAGGGGCCTTGCGGACCCCCGCAGTGCACGGCTTCCGGGTCCTCACGGCAGCACCTCGCGTTCGATTCCGCATCCGGTCACCAGCAGCAGGTCTGTCGCCGAGACCACGACGTCGCTGAGCAGGCAGCTCGTCGGACTGTGCTTCGCGGTGCCGACTTCGGCGGCGCCGGGAAGACCCGCAGCTCGCCAGAGGCGCTCGCCACCGGCTTCCGGAATCACGAAGAGGCCCGCCGCCGCGTGCGCCGGCGACGGCGTGGCACCGAGCGTGAACACCCCGGTTGTCTCGATGAGCGCGCGTGCCCCTTCGCCGCGCGCCGCGACGAAAAGCGCGCCGCCGGCGCTCTCCAGGTCGGTCATCGTCACGCCGGCCGGCGAGCCGGAAGCTACGAGAACTGGCGGCGCACCCGGCGGCAAGTCGAATCGCTCGACGCGCGCTGTTCCGAGGCGGTAGAGATCGACGCCGCGCGCGAAGAGGCGCGACTCCGCAACATTCGCGACCAGTAGCGACTCGGCAGGAACCGCGACGGGGTCAAGGGCGACCGAGAGGTCGACCGGCAGCAGGCGCTGGCTGCCGCCTTCCGCGCCGAGCGCCCAGAGACGGCCGCCCTCGAGAACCAGCGCCACAAGCGGCTGGCCGGCGAAGAGGTCGACGTCCGCTTGCGCGAGCGGATTCGTCGGGTCGGTGAGATCGAAGATCGCGAGCCGCGCGCCGCCGACGTAGAGCACGCCGTTGAGCAGTACCGCGTCGCTCACCGGACCCGCGACCGTCACTTCAGAAAGAGCCGCGAGCCCGCCTGCAGTCGAGGCGATCCGGAGATGAGCGAGGCCGCCGCCATCGAGCTCCGCCGGCACGACTGCCAGGAGCTCGCCGTCGCGCGCGACACGCCGCGCCCCACCGCTTGCCGAAAGATCGAGCGTTCCGCCCGGATTCCCGAGCGGGATCCGCAGCCGGACCTTGTTGCCGGTGGCGTCGGTCTCGAAGACCGCCTGCAAGGTGACCTTCTCGCCGCGGAGCTCTCCGGAGAGCGCGAGGGTGAAAGCGCCGTCCACCGCAACGGGAACCTCAAAGTAGCCACCGCTTCCGGTCCACGCCCGGAGGAAAGTCGCTCCCGCTGCGCTTCCGGGCGCACCTGTGACCGTCGCCCCGTCGGCCGTCAGGTCTACCGCCAGCAGGGACTCTTCCAGCCAAGGCCAGAGCGCCGAGCTCGCGTAGCCCTCCGACCCCGGGAAGGTCCAGAATCGACCGTTGGCGACGAGGAGCTTGCTCACCCTGTCCGAGGAGGCCGGCACCTGCCGCCAGCGCTCCAGCGTAAAGCCGTGACTGGCAAGGGACGTGTCGAGAGTGCCAGTGGCGAGCTCGTAGTCTCCGCAGGTTATCGCAAAGAGATCACCGATCTGAGCGGTCGACCCCTGGTAGCAGGAGGTGTCCGGAAGCGCAGTCGATACAAGTGGCGCTTCGGAAATCTCTGCGCCGTGGAATGAGTAGAGCTCGGTCCCCGGATACTCTGAGGAGCGCAGGAAGGTGGCGAGATCGTCGATCACTTCCAGCGCCACGGCCGTCGAATCCGTGAACGTGACGGCTCCTGAGCTCGTGATGGCGAAGATCTCCCCCGGCTCGCCGAGCGCGTACAACCGGTAGCTGAGACTGGAGCCCGACCGCTTCGTGACGTGGAGCCTCCCGCCCTCGACCTCGAAACCATCCACCGTTCCAAGATTCAGGCTTGTGGTCGCGAGGAGTCGCGGGTGCGCGGGGTCGTGTACATCCACAACGAAGAACCGGTTGGGCGTCAGCCGCTCCACCGTGAAGGCGTACCCCCCCTCGAGTCGGACTCCCGCGAGATCGTCTCCGGTTGGGAAGCCTTCCGGAAGGAGCTGCAAAGTCTGGTCGGCGTCCACCAGCACTGGCTGCGCCCGATCGCGGACGTCGACGACGCGCAGCAGCGGCCCCTGGGTCATCGCCGCGGCACCGTCCGCGAAAGCGAAGCCGGTAAAGGGGTATTTGTGGAAGAGCGGTGGGGTCGGTCCGCCGGAGTCGCAGGCGTTCGCGAAGAGCGCGCAAGCACTCGAACAATCGGGATCTCCGCCGGCAGCCTGGCAGGCCGAGGAGCAGGCTGCGGCGGCGTCCATGCAGGAAACACCCGAGAGGCAGAGCTCCGCTTCCGCAGAGTTCCACCCTGCATCGCAGGGATCGGCACAGCTGTCCATCCGGGCCCCGCCGCAGGTCAAGTAGCAGCCGTTGTAGCAGTCGTAGTCTTCGGGCGCGCAGGTTGCCGCACAATCGCTGTAACAGGGCTCAATATCGACCAGCGAGTAGCAGTAGTCCGTACAGGCCGGCGGACCGGTGAGGCATCCCGGCGCCGGCGGCGCACTGGAGCAGACATTTGAGAATGCGGCGCAGGCATTGGCACAGTCGACGCCACCTCCCGCCGCGGTACACGAGTCCGAGCAAGCCGCCGCCGCCGATGCGCACGCTTCGTAGGGTCCGCACAGCGTAGCGCCCGCGTCGCAATGCGCGTTGCAGGCACCGTACTGAGCGCCGCCGCAACTCTGCGAGCAGGCGTCATAGCAGGCGGTGTCACCACTGGGGCATGCGTTAATGCAGTCGTTGTAGCAAGGCTGATAGCCGGCTGCCGCGCTGCACGAGCTCGAACAAGTGCTCGCACCTGTGAGGCATGGATCCTCCCAGCTCCAGTGCAGCGGCACCCGCAAAGCTCCCTCCAGCGCGGGCGCGAGCGGCAAGGAAGCGTCGAAAAGTCGAAGGTCGATATCACCAGTCTCGGGAGTCTCCGGTCCCTGAGGCATGTAGTAGCACCTGCAGACCGCGATCTCCGAGGCCTGCGCCACGACGAGGTCGGATCCGAAGCCGAGGTATGCCATGCGGCCTTCGTCGCCGACGAGAGGGCCGAGCGTCAGCGTCGGACTCGACAGGCCGATCTGGTCGTAGACGATGAGCTCGAAGTTGTCTCCGGCCAAACCCTCGAGCAGCACCGAGAAGCTGCCATCGCTTTCGGCGTAGACGAAACGAGACGCGTTGGACCTGAGGTTCCGCACCTCGATCCGGAAGGGTGGATCGGTCGGGTCGGTCACGGCGCCGGGCTGGCCGATCGCCGAGAGTCCGAAGAAGTCGTAGTCGATCGCCACCAGTTCTGGATGGAGGGTGGGCGGGATCTGCGGCGCGCGCACCCGGATCGTCGTCTGGATCGTCTTCGAGTTGCCGAGAGTGTCGAGCGCCGTCGCCAGGATCGTGTACGTCGTGAGCCCAGCCGGCTCCGGAGTGGTGGTCGACCACTCGTAGGGCGACTGGGTGTCGACGAACTGCACCCCATCGAGCTCGAACGTGACGTTTGCAATGCCGGCGGCGTCTGCGGCCGACGTCCGGATGTCGAGCGGCACCCCGCCGTCGAAGAGGCTTCCTGGGGGAACCGGCGCGGAGAAACCAGGCATCGTCGGCGGCTCGTCGTCCAGGATTACTCCCTGGGCCTCGCCATCGATGATGCGCACGTTGACCGGAAGCGATAGTCGTAGAAGGAAACGCTTCAGGGGCTCGTCGATGAGGTCTCCTCTGACGTTCACCAAGATCGCCGATTGCGTCGCTCCGGTCGCGAAGTCGAGAGTTCCCGAAGTGGCGGAGAAGTCTTCCGGCACGAAGGCCCGGTCGGGCGATCCGCTCGGGAGCTCAGCAGTCGCGTAGGCGACCGACACAGCGATGGGGGCTGGCGCGTTCAGCGTGACCGGGAAGATCCACGGCAGCACGCCCGAGCTCCCTTCGGCACCCGCGAGATCCGCGATCGAGATCGTGAGGTCGTCGTCGAGGAGGGTGCCGATGGCCTCGGGGTCATCGAGACTCACTCCGGTCGCCTGGGTGACCACCATGCGGAAGCTCTCCGGCGGCTCGACGTCCGGGTCGGGAACCAGGTCCACCACCACTGTCGCGCTCGAAGCGCCTTGCGGAATCGTCAGGACACTGGTGACCGCCTGATAGTCGGCGCCGGCGGTTGCGGTGATGTCTTCGGTGTGGAACTGCACCTCCGCCCCTTCGAGAGCCGGCGACGAGAGCTGCACGGTGAAGATCATCTGCACCGGCGCCTCCGTCCCCTCGGAGAGCGCGACGTCGGCGATCGTCAGGTGGTTGTCGTCGTCGTCGGCGATCGTGACCGTCGCCTCGTTGTCGGCGATTGCGGCGCCGGTCGCGCCGGACAACCGGACGTAGAGCGTCTCGTCGTTCTCGTCGACCGCATCGGGAATGATCGGGACCGGCAAGGTCTTCACGGTTTCGCCGGAAGCGAAGGTCAGCGTCGAGCTCGATGTCGTGAAATCTGCCGGCTCGGTCGCGGTGCCCGCGGCGGTAGCCGCTAGGACCGTCACCGTCTGAGCGCTCGGCGTCGACAGCGAGACTTGAACCTCCGCGGTCGTCGTTCCGCCGGTACCCTCGCTGAGAGTCACATCGCCTGCGGCGAGCGTCGCCGTGTCGTCGTCCTGGATCGTCCCCGTCGCCGCCGCGCGGCGGACGAACGCGCCGGCCGCCGACGAAAGCTGCAGCGTGAGAGTCTCGTCGCTCTCGTCGATCGCGTCGGTCTGGACGTCGATCGCGACCAGCTTCTGCGTCTCACCCACGGCGAAGGCGAGCTCCTGCTCGACGGCGGTGAAATCGGCCGGCGCCGTGGCGCTGCCTGCCACCGTCGCGGCGTGCGCCGTCACCGGTTGACCGAGGGCGCAGGCAAGCTCGACCGGGAAGACGAGCGTCGAGAGCCCACCTGTCCCTTCGACGGTCGCGACGTCTCCCACCGCCAACGACGGGAAGTCAAACGGCGCGAGCGACAGCGAGTCGAAGTATCCGCGCATGGGGCGAGAATCGCAGCCTCCGCCATTCGAAATCAGGCGCACGCGCAAGAAGCGGGTTCCCGCCGGCGGCTGGACCAGAGCCGCCAAACGCGACCATGCGTCGACACTCGCTACCGCACCGCTCGTTGCCCTGCCGAGCGCCACACTGTTCGCGCTGTCGCGGTACTCGACCTCGATCTCCGTCGTGTCGGGCGACGGGTCGGCGAGGCTCCGGACGTAGCCGCTCAACGCGAACCTCAGGCCTCCAGCGTCGACCGCCGTCGCGAACGAGGTGATATTTACATCCTGGTGCAGACCTCTCGGGCAGGAGGAGGCCCAGGGCTCGAAGTAGTGCGCCCCGGTGTGCGCCGATCCGGCCGGAGCCAACCACCTCGGCGAGCCTTCGCTGATCCAGCCCGGAATCAAGCCGCCAATCAACGGCTCTTCGGCGTCGCCGTTTTGCAGCAGCTCCGGTCCAGCGCAGTGGGCGCCGCCGTCGTCGTCACGCAGGGTGAGACGCATCGGCGGCTCGGCGGGCACGAGCCCGGTCGGTGCGGAGATCTCGACGCGCAAGGTCTCGTCGGGCTCGGGTAGCGCATCGGAGATCAATCGAAGCGGAAGGATCGCCGTGCTGCCGCCGAACGGGATGGTGAGGGTTCCGGTCCCGGCGACGAAGTCCTCGCCGGCAGTCGCGGTCTCGCCGACCGCCGTGTAAGTAAAGGTGGCGTTCTCCTCCGCCGGCCGCGACAGTGTCGCCGTCAAGTAGATGAGTGTCTCGTCTCCGGATCCCTCGAGAATTTCGAGATCCGGAAACGCGAGCACCGGCGGCTCATAGTCAGCAACCCAGACCGCGCCGGGCTCGACCGCGGCCGGCTCGGCGAGGGTCACGGCGTCGACCACGCGCGCCTTCGCCGCGCCGCGGACGCTGACACGGTCGAAGACGTAACGCCCGGCGTAGCTGTCGCCGACACTCGCGGCGAGAGGCAGCCCCGCAACGTCGAGGGTCAGCGACGCGCCGTGATGGGCGTGCGCGAGGATCGGCCAACTGGCAGCGTTGTCGCCGTTGAAGTAGACCTCGACGCCGATGAGCGACGAGCGGAAGTCGGCCTCGAGATCGGTGATGCTGTCGGTCGCGACCGCGTCCACGATCCCTTCGCCCACGCTCGTTAGGTCGGTCCAGTGCACTGAGACGAGCCCGCGGTTGTCGATCACGAGCTCTCCGTGGAGGTCGGTGGCGCGCTTCAGGAAGACAGTGCCAGCGGCGCCCTGGTGGGTGGAGCTCATTCCCGCGCCGGTGCGCTGCCCGCCCCAGGCGCGGGCGCGGGACACCAGACCGTCCGCGAGGGCATTCGCGTACAGGGCGACCCGGCCGCCACCCCCGCCAGGTCCACCGTTCGCTTCCACGACTCCCACACCGAGGATGTCCGCAGCGTCGAGCCGGATCGAGCCGCCTGCCGCGCCGGGCGCGAGGTTCGCGGCGCCATTGGCGCGCAAGGCGCCATCGATCACCGCGTGCCGTCCGGCTGCGATGCGCACCGCACCGCCGCCGTCGCTCCCGGCGCTCGCAGCGCTGCCGCCGGCGCCAGCACCGGGGTCGCGGGGATCAAGCAGGCTCCCATACGGCAGGCTCGATCCGTCGAACAGCCCGCCGCGCCCTCCGTGGCTCGCTCCCGTGAGGTAGTTAGCACCCTCGGCCTGGCTATTGCCGAAGCCGTAAGCCCGTCCCCGCCCCAGTTGCCGCCGAGGTAGCCCTGGCCGGTGACGTTGACGGCGCCGTCGCAGGCGACGAAGAGGTCGCGCGTGAGCGCGACCTCGAGGGCGTACTGGGCGCCCGGCGTTGCTTCGCGATGGTTGACGATCGCGCCGTCGAGCACCACGAGGTCGCGGAAGGAATGCGGGCCGTCGATCGTCACCGTCCCGGCGGCCACGATCACCGACCGGCCCTCGAGCTCAGGGTCGCCCGCCGCAATGGTGCGGCTGCCCGGGATGACCTCCCCCTCCACCACCCCGACATCGATTTCAGCTTCGGTCGACTTCAGGCCGTAGTCCGTAGCGACGGCGCGAAGCCTCAGCACTTCGCCCTCGAGCGCGGTGCTCGGCGCGGTCAAGAGGTATCTGAAGGGCGGGGTTTCGAGCGTCGCCACCGGCAGCGGCGAGTCGCCGAGGAAGAACTCGACAGCCAGCAGCCCCTGGTTGTCCCCCGCCTCCGCGGTGACCCAGAGCGACGTTCCCGGTGCCAGGATCGCACCCGACGACGGACAGGCGATCGCTACGAAGGGTGAATCCGGGTCGAGCAGAGGCTCGACACCGAGCGCGGAGGTCGCGAAGGTGACGTTGCCCGCCGCATCGCGGGCCTCCACTTCGATCGTGGCGGCGGTCGGTGACGCGACCGGCGGCACGGTGAGCGTCCAGCGATAGGTCGAGCCGGTCGCCGGCGGAGCGATCGTGGCGCTCCGCCCGAGGAGGCGGAGGGTCACCGTCCCCGGGACTTGGTTGTCGGTCACGACCGCGGCGATCTCGATCGTTTGGCCCGACGTGACGGTCGAGCCCGCCGCAGGCGAGATCGAAGCCACTACCGGCGGAGTGATGTCCTCGGCTTCGAGCTCGAGGACGAACGGCTGCGCCATGACGTTGCCGACCGGGTCGCGCACCCCTTGAATCGTCAGCCGATGAACATGGTCGGGCGCGAGGTCGGCCACCGGGGTGATCAGAACCTCGCGCTCCTGCGGCTGCAGCGTGAATGTCGTCGTGATTCCGGCCTGGTCGTCGACGTCGAACAGCTGAAGAGCGGGACCCGAAAGCGATTCGAGCGTCACCGCCTCCGAGAACACGATGCGGAACTGCACGTCGACCGGCACGTTGTTCGCGTTCTGAACCGGCAGCGTGCTCGAGACTTGCGGCGGCACGGCGTCGAGGGTGGTGAAGGTCCCCTGGACCAGGCTTCCGAGGTGGCGCTGCGCCAGGTCCATCACCCGGGTCGTGACCTTGACCTGATACGAGGTGAAGCTCGCGAGCGGGACAGCCGGGGTAAGGGTCAGGGTTCGACGATCGGCGCTCCAGGCTGAGCTGGCTGAGACCAGCGAGCTGCCGAGCCGGCGCAGCTCCACCCAGTTCGACTGGTAGCCGGTCGAGATCGGTTCCGAGAAGTCGATCGTCACAGTGGAGCTGAGTGGCACACCGACGGCACCGTTGCCGGGCGCGAGCGCGACGACCGCCGGATTGGCGGCATCGAGCACGATGGTCCCGAGATCGACTACGGCATCAGCCGAGGCGAGCGACCCGCTCCCGTGCCACTCCCCGGGGCCGAGGTGCTCGAGGAGGTCGTAAGTGAAGCTCCCGAGCGGGAGCGCATCGAAAACGAAGAGCCCGTCGTTGTCGGTGACCGAGTAGTAGGTTCGACCGGCGATCCGCACCACCTCCTGGGCCGCGACTGCGGGGGTGACGCCGTCGGCGAGGAGCACCGTGCCGCGCAGCTCCGCCGAAGGCTCGAGCCGAACCTCGAGCAGCGCTTCGGCGCCCTCGAATGTGAGGGTGCCGGTCGCCGAGCCCCGGAGCTGCGTCAAAGGATCGGTGGCTGAGGCGCTCAGGCTCCCGCTGCCTACTTGCAGGAAGGTCGCGCTCCCGTCCACGGTGGTGTTGGCGTTGAAGCGCTGCGTCCCGTAGGAACCCCAGGCCGTAAGCTTCACTGCGGCGCCCCCGACCGGCTGATCCGCGGCGTCGAGCACCACCACCCGCACCGAGCCGATGGGCCAGAGCCGGACGTCCACCTGGGCCACCTCGCCCTCGTCGTGGAGAATCCCATCGGCATAGCCACGGTGCGCGCCGCCGTTCTCGTAGGCGTAGACCCGGAAGATCCGGTCGGCGAGCACCCCGCTCACGGCATAGGGATTGGTGACGCTGCCGCCGACCAGTCGGGAGCTGTCATAGACGGCGACACTGGTCGGCCCGGGGAACAGCACCGTCGAACCCGCGACCGGTTCGAAGATCGAACCCGTCACCGCGCCGCTTTCCTGCAGGACGAGATCGACGGTGACCACTTCGTCTTCGTACACGATCACGCCGCCGCCGGAGGCCTGGCGAACTCCACCGGGCTCGGTGCAGCGCAGGGTGAAGCTGCCTTGCGGGATGCCCTGGAACTCGAAGAGCCCGTCGCCGTCCGTGGAGGCGAAGGTGCGGAAGTACACCAGGCCGCGGCTGGTCAGCTCGATCATCGCCCCCGGAACCGGCACCGATCCGGCCGGGTCGAGGAGATGGCCGCGCACCGTACCCCGCGCTTCGAGCACGACATCGACGGAGATCACCTGCTCCTCGTAGTAGAGATGGATGCCCGCCACCTGACCCGATCGGCCGGTGCCAAAATCGAGCGCCTTCACCGCGTAGTAGCCGAGCGGCAGCGCGTCGAAAAGGTATCGACCTTGCGCATCGGTGGTCACCGCGTCGAAGAACGAAGAGCCCAGGATGAGCTGGACCTGGGCACTCGCGACCACCGAGCCGTCGACCGGGGAGAGGATCCGGCCGGTGATCGCTCCCACCGGCTGCAGGCGGATGAGCACCGACTTCTCCTCACCCTCGGAGGCGAGGATCGCCGTCGTTCGCCCGCCCAATCCGTTCAGGCTGAGCGCCGAGATCGAGACGTTCCCCGCCAGCACGTTCTGGAAAGCGAACTCTCCGGCGGCATCCGTCTGCGCCGCCATGCTCTGGAAGGGATACTGTCCGCCGCGCAGACGCACCGAGGCGCCGGCGACCGGCGAACCGGGTCCCGTTTCCACCCGGCCCGAGATGGTGCCTTGAATCGGCAGCGTCAGCGAGACCTGAAGGGTCTCGCCGTGGCGCGCCGCCGTGGCGCGAATCTCCGCGTCGCGATAGACCATCCCGGCCTCATAGTGGGCGCGGATTGCGAAGGCACGAGAGGGATCCGGCGGGATCCCCTCGAAGCGGAACTGGCCCTGTTCGTCGGTCGTAAGCGTGTAGCTCGAAAACGCGGGATGGATCAGATTGACAGTCGCGCCGGCGACCGGCGTGACTTCGTCGTAGTCATAGACCGTTCCCTCCACTGTGGCGGCGAGCTCGAAGAGAACGTCCCGTTGAATGACCTCGCCATCGCTCGCGAGATGCCCGGAGAGCGAGCGCGTGCCGTAGAAGGCGTTGAAGATCTCGATGGCGTAGGGGCCGACGAGAACATCCGCCAGCTCCCAGTGGCCGTTGGCATCGGTCTCGACGTCATGGCCCTGGGTGTCGAGCCCCACGAGGCCATAGCGCACCACGGTCGTGCGATAGCGCACCAGCGACCGTACCCCCACCGGGTCGCCCGCCTCCTGCGCGGCCCGGACGTTGCCGGTGAGGGTGCCCTTCTTGACGCGAATCGAGACGAAGGGGGTGTGGCCCGGGAAGGAAATCGTCGCCGGCGCCGATCCCCCCTCGGCACCACGAAAGGCGTGCACCGAGTAGGTGCCAGGAACGAGGCCGAGGATCGAGAAGTGGCCGGCCGCATCGGTCATGGCCTCGTGAATCCAGTTCACGTCCCCCACCGCAATGTGCACCAGGGCTCCGGCGACCGGAGCGCCGGTACGGTCGAGAAACTCGCCGGCCACGCCGCCCTCGGACGCCTCGATCGGAAAGTAGAGATCCTTGACGACTTCGAAATCATCGCCGGTCAAGAGCAGCTGTTCTCGCACCTCCCGCTGGCTCTCGAGGTCGGCGGCGGTGAGCGTGGCGATGCCCGCGACGACGCCGTCAAGGCGAAAGTAGCCGGAAGCGTCTGTCACGGTGTTGAACGGTTGCCCTTGGACATAGACGACCGCGCCCACGACCGGCGTCACACCACCGCTGAGCTCTCGCCGATAGACGTGACCTTCGATGGCGCCGCGCTCGTCGCGCAGCCGAACGGTCAGGTCGGTGACCTGATCCGCCAGGACGTCGAAGAAGATGCGCGCTCCACTCCGCCCGGTCTCGGCGTCGAACGCCTCGATCTCCGCCGGACCCGCCGGCACCGATCCGAAATCGAAGCCGCCGTCGAGGTCGCTCCGTCGCACGTCGAC
The DNA here is from genome assembly GCA_963806165.1 of Thermoanaerobaculia bacterium. Classification (GTDB taxonomy): domain Bacteria; phylum Acidobacteriota; class Thermoanaerobaculia; order Multivoradales; family JAGPDF01; genus JAGPDF01. Next base: position 760,646 of record CAWDWZ010000009.1, on the reverse strand, counting down.
CAGACTCCCGCCGACGTAGAGCGCCAGGTAGGCGTTGTAGACCGGGGTGGCGCCGCCGGGATCGAAGACGTGGCCGCGCACCTCCCCCGAGGGGGCCGGAGGCTGACGGAAGATCACCATGTCGTGCTCGACGACGGCGCCGGCGCTCGCAATCTCGACCGTAGCGAAGGCGAAATTGCCGATCCCGTCCTGCGCCGCGAGCGCGATGACACCCACCGGAAGATCGCCGACGTCGTAGTTGCCGTTGCCGTCGAGACGGGCGCGGCGCGCCTCGAGGAAGACCGGGCTCGCCGCGACGACACGGAGCTCCGTCGGTACCGTGCCATCGTCGTAGGTCACCCGGCCGCGGACGAGACCGCGTCCGAGCAGCACGATGTCGAGCTCGACCACCTGGCCGATGTAGCGCACCCTGCCGAGCGTTCGGCCGACGTGATGGGTGCCCGGCTCGAAGCCGCGCAGCTCGAAAACGCCACCGCATTCGGTCTGCCGCACGTAGTCGAAGCGGAAGCGGCCGTCGCCATCGGTCAGCACCGCGGCGGTTACATGCTTGATGCACGGGTCTTCGAGGGACTCGATGTTGGACCAGTCGGTCTCGGCGAGCTCGACGCGGGCGTACGGGATCGGCTCGCCGGCGGAGCTGATCACCCGCCCCTCGACGATCGTTCCGGGCATCGTCGCGGTGATCACCACCGGCACGCTCTGCGCGGCCACGAGCTCCCCCCGAAGGCTGCGGACCTGCCGCACCTCGACCTCGTGCGTGACGTACGGGCTCAGCGGGTTGTTGAAGACGACGCGTACCAGGCGACTCGGGCGAAAACTCTCGAGCGCGCCTTCCCCGCGCGTCGAGGTTCCACCGTCCGAGACCTTTCCCGCGATCTCGAAGTGCTCGGGGTCGCGCGGTACGAGCGAGCCGAAATCCACTGCGCCGGTGAAGAGCAGATCGACGACGTGTCCGGTCTTGTCGATGCGCGCGTTCTGGACGGCCGCGATGACCGCGAACGGTCGCGGAGAAAGCGTGGAGGAGCTCCCCGGAACGTCGTCGTCGAAAGCGCCGTCGCCATCCTGGTCGACAGCCAGAGTCGGAACGTCGCCCGAGCTGTCGAAGTCGACCACCGCGCGTCCGTTCTCGCTGAGTCCGATTCTCAGCCAGCTCCACACCCTGAGCTCGCCCTGGTCCGACGGCGCGAGGATCGAAAGGTCGGCGACCCCGCTCGTGCGGCGGCGCAGAGTGACGCGATAACCCCCGACTTCCAGAGTGGCGAGCAGAGCGAGCTCGCCGGAGCCGAGGTCGTAGAGGTCGGCGAACGGCAGCGCGCGCACACGGTCGGCGGCGGTGCCGGGGCCGTAAAGCGCCTTGCCGCTGGTTCGGCTCGCCACCTCGAGGTAGCTGCCGGTGCCGTCGCTCGCCACCAGCGCCACCCGCGCGCTGCCCGGTGTCCTGGCGGTCGTCGCCGCGAAGCGCTCGAACGCCGCGGTCGCTCCCCTGCTCGCAGCCTCGGTACGGAAGACCTGTCCCAGGGCGTCGCCGAAGAGCGCGCCGCGACGGGTGATCCGCCGCAACTCGTCCCACTCCCATTGGCTGTCCGGCGCGCCGGTCCAGGTGACGGCGAGCTCGGCCAGCGCATCGAACGGAGACTCCCCGAGCGCGATATAGCGCCCGGCCTGCGAGAGCTCGAAGACGCGCTGATCGACTTCCTCGCGGCTCACTTGGGGGCGGCCTGCGCGCAGTGCCGCCGGCGCCGTGGCGAGCGAAAAGCCGAGACCGACGAGACCGAGGCCGTGGCGGCGGAGCGCCGGCGGCAGCGCCTCGACTTCGTGCGGTAAGACGATCTCGGTCGGCGACAGCGGGATCCCCGCCTCGCCCACGCCGACGTGGAAGTCGAAGCTTGGCGTGATGTGGTTGTCGGCGCGCACGAAGCTCGCGATCACTCTGCCGGTGAGAAGCGGGCGCAGACGGAACTCGACTATCTCGGATTCGCCCGGCAGGATCGAATCGATCGTCTGGCGGTTGGTGCCAACGACCTGAACACCAGCGAGTCCGCTCGCCGGCAGGACGAGTGACACGAGATTGGCGGGAGTGACGCCGTTGTTCGTTACGCTCACCTCCATCGTGTACTCCTCGTCGGTGCGCACGACGTCGGGGTGGCTCACGACGATTCCGAGCGTCGGGTCGCGCACGATAACCGCGCCGCGTGCCGTGCCGCTCAGGCGACGGATACCGGTCGGCAGCCCTTCGAGCACGCCGTCGAGATCGAAGTCGACGATGTGGGTCCCTTCCCGCAGTCCCTCGACCAGGAACTCGGCTTGGGCGGTCGCCTGGGCAACCAGAAAGGTCAGATCGTCGAACGTGCCGAGCACGCCGTCGGGGCCCGGTACCCGCATCGGCACCGGCGTGCCGAGCGTCGTCGGCGGCTCGGTGCGCGCCTGGCTGAGGCCGCTCGGGAGGTGGATCTTCGCGGTCAGGTCGCGGATGGTGAGGACGTCGCTCTCCGGCGCGCCGTTCGTCGCCAGCAGGACGACCGAGAAGAACTGGTGCAGGAGCGAGAGGTCGGTCGGGAAGAGGATGACGCCGGGGAGCGGCGGGGTCTCCTCCTCTTCACATCCCGACGGATCCGCGCAGCCGCCGGTCGGGGCGCCCGGGCGCGGTTGGAGGCGCAGCACGAAGGGAGCCATCTGGGGCGGGCGAAACCGCGAGCCTCCGCCGCCATCCATGATGCGGACACTGGGCAGCCCGAGATGGTCCTTCGGATACCAGTAGACGATCGGCACGTTGTAGTCGAAGGTGTCGCCTTCGACGCCGAAGCCGAAGGTGAAGTTGTAGGCGCGGGTCGAGGAGCCGTCGACGAGGATGCCGTGGGCGCGGATCTCCTCGAGGGTGAGCGGCCGCGAGGTCACGCGGGTGATCAGAATCTGGGTGACGAGAATCGCGGCGGAGCGCGGCTCGGCGTAAGCGAGGAACTCGCCGCTCTGTTCGAGACGGATGTTGTCGAGGCGGTACTGACCCTTGAGAGACAGGCGCGGAATGCGGAACGGCTCGTTCGGAATCGTCGCGAGCTCGAGGACGCCGTCGATCTCGGGGCCGGTGAAGTCGCCTACGACGCGGAGGTCGGGAGGAAGCGTCCCCTGCTCTGCGTCATAACCCTGCAGCGCGGTGTTGATAATCGTCGGCGTGTCGAACGGAACGGTCTGGCTTTCGGGCGAGACGACGAGCGTCGTGCCGGCGACGAGCAGGGTCCCGTTGCCCAGCGCGCCTTGCCCGGTGACCGCTGAAAAGCAGGGCAGGGAGCGGCAGAGCGCGAGAGCGAGCGCCGCGACAACCGTCTCGCGCCGAGCTCACGCGAGTCCGCCTCAGAAGCTGCTGCAGAACCTGCGCCCGAACCGACATCTGACGAACCGTTCCCTCCGACACTCTTCAGCACTCCACAAAGACGAAAAACTCGCGCTTCATCTGGCAGCGTGCCGATTCGGCGACTTTCGAGATCTGGCTTGAAGATCGCTTCGCGATCCGCAAGCGTCCTGCGTTTTCTTTAGCGGCGAAAAAAGCTAGCACGGCGGCGAGAGCCGCCAAGCACAAGAAGAAGTGGGGTCTCGAGCCCTACCTGTTTGGGTAGTGCGCGGGATGCGCTGAGCACAGCGAAGCGCTGGCGAGGAGGCGCCGCCGGGAGCGCCCGGGCCTTTCTGATCGGCTGACTCCGGCGCGCAGCAGTATCATCGGCGTGCATCGAAAGGAGTCCGCCCGATGCGCCGAGGCCTCCTCTTTTTTCTGATCCTTCTGGCAAATCCCTCGTGGGTGTGGGGCGAGACGATCTACGCCATCTCGGGAGGTTGGCGCCTCGTCTGGTTCGACAGCGAGGCGCCCGGAACGCTGATCGGGTCGCTGCCCATCACCGGCGACCTCGAGACCTACTTGGGAATGACGATCGAATTCGATCCCCTGACGCGCGAGCTCTACGCTTTCGCGTATCCCAACTGCTATATCACCTGTCCGACTTCGCCGGTCCACCCGGCGCGCATCGATCTCGTCACCGGCGAATCGTCGCTGCTCGACTGGCCGGGCTTTCCCTCCGACCAGATCAGCCTCTACGACTTCGACATTCATCCTGTGACGCGCGAAGTCCGGATCATCCAGTATGCGCTCACCAACTATCGCTATTCGTTGAACGCCTTCGAACTCCACGTCGACCAACCTCTCGACACACCGGGAAGGTTCGAGGCGCTGGCGCATACGCCTCCCGGCGGAGCGCATGGCGGGGAGACCTTGGCGATCTACTATCCACCGGTCTACCCCTTGGTTCCCCACCTCGCGCGGATCGGCGGCGTCGCGGGCAATCCTCCCGCTTCGTCCGGTGAGGTCACGGTGCTCGGGCCCATCGACATTCCGCACTTCGTCCGCGGGTTCGATATCTCGCCGAGCGGAGGGGCCTACCTTCTCGCAGTTCCCGCCGACTACGCGGACCAGCGGCTCTACCGGCTGAACCTCGAGACCCTCACGACCGAGGACCTCGGTGCCATCGCCACCCCATCCCCCGGGTACGACTTCGTCCACGCGATCGCCGCCGCACCGCGGGGGCTCGGCCCAAGCATCGTCGAGATCCCGGCGGCCTCCCGCACCGGACTCGCGGTTCTGGGGATGCTGCTGGCGTCAGCGGCGCTCCTGCGGGCACGACGCCTGGCTTGACCGGGTGCTGCCGGCGAGGTGCCAGCCGATTTTCATCGGTTGACTTGGAAACGTCCAGCCAAGACCTATAAATGACGAAGGCGCCAACCCCGATACCCGTGGCGCGGCGTCAGGTGCAGCCGCCGGTTAGGTTGCCGCCTTTGCTGCCTCCTGCGGAAATCCCTTGAACCTCCGAATGACTACGACAATGGCAACTATGGAAAATGCAATTGAGAGTGCCAGGAAGGTCCAGGTAGCAAAACTACCTACAGTGAGCGCAATGTGAAATAGATCGCCTCTAAATCCTGTAGCAAATCCAATGGTTTCACATACCAAATCAAAAGTAGGTCTCAAACAGAGCAACATGAAGAGAAATCCAATCAGAAAAGCGTTACGAGAGAGTTTCCGTCGAAGAACGTAGACGCCAGCTGCAATGCTCAAGAGATCGAAAAAGTAAGGCGAGGTAGTCATGATCAACTGGCTCCATTCGTTGGTGATGCCCTCTGATCTGATCCACGCCCCACCAGTCTCTCCAGCCCAAAACCTGGGAATGAGCTTGACTTCGACAATCTGACCACCAACAAGGTATGTGCCAAGCAGATGGCTCAATTCATGTATAGGCGCGTAGACGAAATACCACAGTATCGGAATGGTAGACATGCAGGCCACCATCGTTTGTTGTTTCCAAGTTCCCCTTAGGTAGAGCACAAGCAGGGGAGCAACGACGGTGAAGAGTATTTCGGAAGTGATCAGTAGATGGTTCATGAACATGGCGGCAACCTAAGTCAAAGTAGGCAGTTCAATGTAACCAAATACATTGCAACCCTCCGCCCCGGTAGCACGGCTGTGGCCTCGCAGGTCTAGCGAGAATACGCCGTCCTTGGGCCAACTCGATGACCTGCCCCCGGTCTTGAGCACAGAGACTATGAGAGCCCCGGCGGGTTGATGTCCTCCCTCGGAGTTTGCGGCGCGCCGGGAGCCGGAGGCGACCGGCGAGGTGCCAGCCGATTTTCATCGAACCCCCGAAGGGGGCCGCACTTGCCGCTGACCTCGGGCGCTTGGACTTGCGGTGAATAGCAATTTCCTACACGATGACGAGCGATCGTGATGAGCCGCCTGCCGCAGTGACCCCGCTGCCGGCAGCGAGATCGGGCCGATGGAGAGAGTCACGGGCGACAGGACCTCGGGCGGGTCCGGCCGGGACGCAGCACTGGTCGGCAGGACCCTGCAGCAATACCGCGTCGTGCGCGAGCTCGGCAGCGGCGGCATGGGGGCGGTTTATGCGGCCGAAGACGACCGCCTCCACCGGCGCGTGGCGCTGAAGGTCCTGCCGCCAGAAGTGGCGCTCGACCGCGACCGCCTGCATCGATTCCAGCAGGAGGCGCAGGCCTTGGCCGCGCTCAATCACCCCAACGTCGTGGTTCTCTATTCGGTGGAGGAAGCGGAGGGCATCCACTTCCTCACCATGGAGCTGGTCGAAGGGAAGACGCTCGCGGAGCTGATCCCGGTCCACGGCCTGCCGATCGGCGATCTCCTCAAGCTGTCGGTCCCTCTCGCCGATGCGCTCGCCGCGGCCCACCAGCACGGCGTGATCCATCGCGACCTGAAACCGGCCAACATCATGGTGGGGTCCGACGGCAGGCTCAAGGTGCTCGACTTCGGTCTCGCGAAGCTCAAGCCCTCGGAAACCAAGCCGATGGGCCTGGCGACCACGCTGCAGCTCACCGGCGAGCAGGTGATCGTCGGCACTGCGTCGTACATGTCGCCCGAGCAGGCGGAGGCCCGTCCGCTCGATCACCGGACCGACATCTTCTCGCTCGGCGTCGTGCTCTACGAAATGACCACCGGCCGACGCCCCTTCCAGGGCGAGACGGCGGTCTCGGTGCTCTCCTCGATCCTCAAGGACACGCCCGCGCCGCTCTCCGAGGTGAGGGCCGGCATTCCCCCGGAGCTCGACCGGATCGTCCGACGCTGCCTCGCGAAGGATCCTCAGCGGCGCTACCAGACCGCGGTCGACCTGCGGAACGATCTCGAGGAGCTGCAGCAGCAACTCGGGCGACCGCAGACGTCGGACGTGCGCCCGACGGCCTGGAAGCTCAGGCTTGCCGCAGCGGCGCTCGCCATCGGCGCGCTCGCCGCCGCCGTCTATCTTCTCCGGGTCCGCGGCCGCGCGGCCGGCCCGAGCGCTGCGACCCGCGCCACGTTCCGGCAGCTCACCGGCCTCTCGGGCGTCGAGCAGTTCCCGAGCCTGTCGCCCGACGGCAGGTGGGTCGTCTACGCCGGCGAGGCGGAGGGCAACCGGGACATCTACCTCCAGGGCGTCGGCGGCCAGCTCCCGATCAACCTGACCGCGGAGTCCCCGGCGGACGATGACGAGCCTGCGTTCTCGCCCGACGGAGAGCGGATCGTGTTCCGCTCGAGCCGCGACGGCGGCGGCCTGTTCGTCATGGGGAGGACCGGCGAGGCGGTGCGCCGCGTGACGCGCCAGGGCTTCAATCCGGCCTGGTCGCCCGACGGCGCCCGGATCGCGTACTCGATGGAGAACGTCCAGCTGACGCCGCTGAACCACGAAGGGCGCAGCGAGCTCTGGATCGCGGACGTCGAGAGCGGCGAAGAGCGGCTGCTGGAGGGCGCGGACGGAGTGCAGCCGACCTGGTCGCCGAGCGGCCGGCGCATCGCCTATATCTCGCGGCAGAGCGGCACCGGCCGGCGGCAGCTGGACATCTGGACGATCGCGGTCGAGGGCGGAGCTCCTTCGGCGTTGACCCTGGATGCGGCGGCCGACTGGAGCCCTTTCTGGTCGCCCGACGGGCGCTACGTGTACCACGCCAGCGACCGCGGCGGCAGCATGAACCTCTGGCGGATCGCCGTGGACGCAGCGTCGGGGCGAGCGGAGGGCGCGCCGGAGGCGATCACCACGCCCGCGCCGTTTCTCGCTCACCCGAGCCTCTCCGGCACGGGAGCGCAGATCGCGTACAGCTCGGTGCTGATCACGCAGAACGTCCAGAAGCTGGCGGTCGAGCCCGCGACCGGAATCGTCTCGGGCGAGGCGGTCTGGCTCACCAGCGGCTCGCGCCAGTGGTCTTCGCCCGACGTGTCGCCCGACGGAGAGTGGGTCGTCTTCTACTCGCGCGGGCAGCCCGAGGGCGATCTCTATCTGGTGCGTACCGATGGCACCGGCCTGCGTCAGGTCACGACCGACGCGGCGGTCGACCGGATGCCGCGCTGGTCGCCGGACGGCGCGGCCATCGCTTTCTTCTCGAATCGCGGCGGCGCGTTCGACATCTGGGAGATCCGGGCCGACGGCAGCGAGCTCCAGCAGCTCACCCAGGGAGGAGGAGGCGTCCCGGTCTGGTCCGCCGACGGTTCGCGCATCGCGACCAGTCGCCCGCTCGAAGAGCAGACTCAGGCTTACCTGTTCGATCCGTCGCGGCCGTGGCAGGAGCAGACGCTGCAGCCGCTGGTGCCGCCAGAGGCCGGCCAGGGCTACTTCGTGGCCAACTCCTGGTCCCCCGACGGGCAGCGGCTCGCCGGGATGATCGAGTACAGCGACAAGGGGATCCTGACGTACACGTTGCGCACCGGCGCCTACGAGCGCCAGACGGAGTTCGGCCAGTGGCCGGTCTGGTTCGGCGGAAGCCGGCAGCTGCTCTTCGTGACCAAGGGGCGGGAGCTCCACCTCTTCGACACCGACACCCAGCGGGACCGCACGATCTACTCGACGACCCGGGACGTCATCGGACCGCCGAGCGTGCCGCGCGACGCGCGCGCGATCTACTTCTCGCGCCGTGTCACCGAGGCGGACATCTGGCTCGTCTCGCTGCAGTGAGAGGCGCCTGCGGTTGCCGCGGGCTCACCGGGTTGCCTGGCACCTGAGCGCGATCGGTTCCGCGCATTCCGCCGACGCCGAGCGGCGCGACGATCTCCAGGGGCCGAGGCGGAAACCGGGAGGGAACGCCAGAATGCTCAGTCGGTCGGATGGCGGGCGAGCCGGTTGCGTGCGCGGCATCATCTGCGAAATTCGGCTGGCACCTGCCTGCTGCACCTCTCTCGGGCGGACCTAGGGCACTGTGACCGACCAATCCGCGGTGTCACCCGCTTCGAAGCCATCCCGAAAAATACCGTTGTCGGCGACGATTTCGATGGCATCGAGCGCGATCTCGTCCCGAGAGCCGATCCCCGAGGCGTCGTCACTGGCCCAACGCAAGTAGTAGTCGTCACCGTCCTGGAGATTGAGTCCACCCAGACTCGTCTGCCTCTGCAGGATCGTCCACGCTGGGTTGGCGTCGGCGGGCCCGGGGGTCTGGAAGTCCATTTCCGGGACGGGCGTGTACGTCACGTTGTCGGCGGAGTGCGAAAAGGACACTGAGGTCGAAAAATCCTCGTTGTTGAGGGTCCAAACAAGATACTCGACGACCAGTTCATCGATCGGCGAGCCGGTGATGTTCCGTAAGCGCAATGTGATCGTGCCCGGCGTGAAGTCGGATCCCGACGGCTGGACCCCCAGACTCGAATCACCGGCTCCGACGAGAAACGCGTAGACGCCACCCGTTACGACATTCCCCGTCGATTGCCCGCGGGCATAGTCTCCCACGACGGCCGTACCGCCGAACGCCAGGTCGCCATCAGAGAATCCCGTGATCGCCCAATCGTCCGAGTCAAGCTGCCCTGGGGCCGGATTCGGCGCGAAGCCGGAGCCGTTCACGCTGTTGAAGTCGAGAAGGACAATCGTCCCGTTCAGGTCGAGCGCCGCAGTTGCAGTCGGCAAAGCTGTGGCAAAAAAGCCGTACAAGACCCACACCTGAAAAGGAGTGGCCGAGCTGCTCATTGGGCCTCCATCGTGCGGCAAATCGCTTCCCGATGCAAGCCCACTCTGCTGCGACCGCGAGGCTTTCCTTCCTGGTCCTGGGCGTCGTAGAAAATGGGGACTGTCCTGGGTTGGGATGGCAGCCGATTTCCCGGGCGCGATGTCCTGGGGATGAACACCGCCCCGCAGATACTTTGACATGCTCAGCACATGTAACTATGCTGCTCGCATGTCCGTGATGATCCAGATCCGCAATGTGCCCGAGGCCCTTCATCGCAAGCTGAAGTCCCGCGCGGCCGAAGCTGGCATGTCGCTTTCGGACTATCTGCTCGCCGATCTCCGGAAGGCCGCGGAACGGCCGACTCCCGAGGCGCTGCGGGAGCGGCTGCGGTCACGGCCGGCGGTCACCCTCCCCGAACCCGCAGCGCGAGCCGTTCGCGCCGAGCGCGACGCGCGCGGCTCCCACGGCTCCCCCTCCCACAGCTCCCAGTGATCGTCCTCGACGCCTCGGCGACGGTTGAGCTCCTGCTCGGGACCGCGCGGGGTGTCGCCGTCGCCGAGCGGATCTTCGACCCCGCCGAGACTCTGCACGCGCCCGAGCTGCTCGATCTCGAGGTCGCCCAGGTCTTGCGGCGCTATGAGCGCGCGAAGCTTCTCGATGGGATGCGCGCCGAAGCGGGTCTGCGCGACCTCGCCGACCTGCCGATCGAACGCTACAGCCACCGACTGCTCCTGCCGCGCGCCTGGGAGCTGCGAGCCAATCTGACGATCTACGACGCCGTCTACATTGCCCTGGCCGAGCTCCTCGAGGCTCCTCTCCTCACCGGCGACGCCTCGCTCGCCGCGGCGAAACACCGCGCCACGATCGAGCTGCTCGCAGCCCCCTGACGGGAATCGGCTGGCACCAGCACTGTGGCACCAGCACTGTGACGCCCGACACCGCGATGCGACTGGCGCGCTACTTTGGTGGCGACGCCGAGAGCTGGCTCGCCCTCCAGGTCGCCCACGACCTGCGCATTGCCGAGCTCGCGACAGCGGCGAAGATCCGGAAGGAGATCGATCCGCGCGCAGCCTGACGCATGGGCCGCGAGGTGTCGCCTACTCCGCGGCGCGGTCGAGGGTCTCGGTCAACGTCGACACCGTCCCTGCGATCTCGTCGGTGACCACGACCGCCACCCTCTGACTCCCCTTCCCGAGCAGCGCCTCCGAGCGGTAGGCCCAGAATCCGCCGAGGGCTCGTTCCAGGTCGGCTTCGGGGATGGTGATGGCGATGGGGGCGCTCGCGCCGAAGTGGACCTGGCGGGATTCGTTGAGCACCGCGACGCGAGCCGTCAGGCGGGCCGATCGGTTGCCGCCTTCGGGCAGGAGGCTTACCAGGGCGAGGGGGATGCGCACCAGGATCGGCACACGCGCCTCCTTGCCCTTCTTGTCCAGCGGCGCGGGGGTTCCGAGCTCGAGGCGGAGGCCGAGGGGGTTCACCGTGGTGTCGAAGGTCGCGGCGGCGACGAGAGCCGACTCGGCGCGCTCGGCGAGGGAGCTCCGGCGGAAGCTCTCGCGGTGGCGAACGGCCAAGTCGCCGCGCGTCGTCTTCACCTGGATGGTGTGGTCCTGCGCGCCGGCCGCCTCGCCGGTCGCGAAGCCGAGCGAGTACGAGGCGGCGGCGTCGTCGGCGACCATCGAGAGGCGGTCCGAGAGGCCGTCGTCGAGGACCAGCGCGTCGCCGCCCGTCGAGTCCGCGAGGCGGCGCAGGCTCGAGGCCGCTTCGGCGATCGACGGGTCGCGCGGCGGCGGCGCGTTCGTCGAGAGCCCGGAGCCCGCGAACTGCGCGCCCATCGAATTCGACGGCAGCTCGCGCGGCGAGATCGTGTAGAAGGCGACGCGGGCGTTCTGCGCCGCGCGCACGGCGCTCTCGAAATCCTGCAGCAGCTCGAGCCGCGCCGTCGGCAAACCGCTCGGCGGCGCCTTGTCGGTCGGCAAGTTGTCGCGCTTCTGGTCGAGGAACTGGGTGAGAAAGGCCTCCGGCTGCGAGCTGTAGCCGGCGGAGGCGAAGAGGACCGACTTCCGCCCGTCGATCGCCGCGAGCGCCCCGATCCACTGGCGCAGCGCCGCGACCGCCCGCTTCTGCCGGTAGAGCTCCTGCTCGCCGAAGCTCTCGATCTGGCTGCGCAGGTAGCGCACGTCGCGGAGGTCCTGGGTCGCCACGCGCGCCGCCTGCTCCTCCCCCACCTCGCCGGTCTCGAGATTCAATATTGGGCGCTGGGGCGTGGCCTTGCCGCTCTCGCGCACTTCGCGCTCGAGCTGCATGCGCTCGGAAGCGGCGAGACTGCCGCGCCCGCGGATCTTCTCGAGCTCGGCCAGAGCCTGCTCGATCCGTTTGCGATCCGCGGTCGGCGGCGACAGGATGCGCAGGTCCTGGGCGAACGCCGCGATCATGATGCGCTCCTTGCCGCCGGTCCGCGGCAGGACGAAGGCCGCGATCTCGTCGAGAATCTGTCCGCTCGCGCGCCACTCGAGCGCGCTCTCGTCGAAGAAGACGAAGAGGTTCGCCCGCGAAAGATCGACCGCTTCGAGGTCGGAGTCGTCCGCGCCCGGCGTGGCCGCCGCCGTGGGCTCGGCGCCCGCCCGGCGGCGCGAAGTAGTCGATCGCCACCGGCTTCCCGTCCACCTCGAGCCGGAAGTCCTCGCGCGCGAGATCGGTGACGCGCTTGCCGGAGGCATCGGTGACCACGACGTCGACGTTCACCACTTCGACGTCCACCCGCTCGCCGAAGCGGGCGGGCTCATCCGCCGCGGCGAGCGCCCAGGCCGCCAGGCCGAAAGTGGCGCTGCCTGCGATCGCTGCGATCGCCGCGATCGGCGCGAGTCCGTACGGTCGAAAGTTCATCCTCGATCCCCTTGCCCCGTGCGGGACGGTCAGCGGTCACCCTTCAACTTCTGCAGGCGCAGGGTCTCGAGGAGGACCGGGAGCACCGCGCGGTCCTTCTCCCGATTCGCGAATCGCTTCGACTCGATGACTGCGTCGAGATCGAGGACGCGCGCACGACTTGCTCCCAGATCGAGCTCCTGGCTGCGCGGGAGGAGCTCGGCGTAGGTCCAACCGTCGCCGATCTCGCGCATCAGGTCGACCTCGCCGAGCCGCGTATGCAGCAGGTGGAGTCGAAAGCTCCTGAGCTTCGCGAGATCCGGCACCAGCCGCCGACCGGCCGGATCCTTGTAGGTGGCATCGAGGTCCGTGCAGGCGGCGAGGACACGCACGAGATTGTCCTCGCCAAGGTCGATGAGGAGATCCACGTCCTTGGTCAGGATCGGCGCCCCGGCGGCCACGGCCGCGACAGCGCCCACGACGATGAATCGCACGCCGTGCCGGTCAAAGACCGGAATCAGCTCACTCGCCGCGAGCGGCAGCTCGAGCACGGCGCAGGATCTCCATCTCGCGCGAGAGAGTCTCGATGGCCGCGAGCCTCTCCGCGGGCGTCGCGTGCAGCATCTCCCAGATCTGCATCCGGTCGACTCCCTCGGGAGAGAAGCCCACACGCTCCACCCAGTCGGAGTACGCCGGGTCGTCGGCGCTCGGCGCTGTCGCCGGATCGACCCCTGGAAGCGGCGGCAACGGTTGGGCAGCCATGGCGGAAGTCTACCCCGACGCTCTCTGGAAACCTGTTTCTGGGCCAGGTGAGGTGCGCTGGAAAGCGGCTGGCACCACGTCAGGCCCAGGCGCGCGCGAACTTTCCCTGGCGCCGGACGTATCCGGACGTATCGAGGGAGAGCCACTCCGCCGTCGGAGCGCTCTGTCGCGCCGCGCACTACCGTTCGATCCCATGGAGGAAGGTCGCATGAAAATCAGCCGCTTCCCGATCTCGCATCTCGCCCTCGCCGGTTCTCTCGTTCTCGCCGCCTGCGCCGGCGCGCTGGAGAAGGCGGGGCCGCCGACGCCAACGCCGAGCGCCGCTCCCAGACTCGACGAGAGCCAGCTCCCGCCGGTCCTGCGCTTCGCGGCGAGCGACCTCGACAAGAGAAAAGATCCCTGCGTCGATCTCTGCGGCTACGTCAACGCGCAGTGGCTGGCGGCCAATCCGATTCCGTCCGATCGCAGCAGCTGGGGGCCGGGAGCGATGCTCGGCGAGCGGTCGCTGGCCGTGCAGCATCAGCTCGCCGAGCAGGCCGCGGCGGCCACCGGCGCCCGGGGGATCGAGAAGATCGTCGGCGATCTGTGGGCCACGGGCATGGACGAGGCCGCCATCGAAGCGCAGGGCATGGCACCGCTCGCCGCCCGTCTCTCCGAGATCGACGCGATCGCCGATCCCGCCGGCCTCACCGCCTATCTCGAAGCCGCCGCGGCGCGCGGCGAAAGCGTCCCCTTCGGCTTCGGTCCCGAAGCGGATTTCAAGGACTCGGCCATGACCATCGCCTACGCCGTCCAGGGCGGGCTCGGCCTGCCGGACCGGGGCTACTACTTCGACGCCGACAAGAAAGAGAAGCTCGCGGCCTATGAAGGGCACATCGCGAAGATGCTCGAGCTCTCGGGCCTCGCCGCCCCCGCCGCGGCGTCGCAGGCCGCGGACGTCGTCGGCTTCGAGACCCGTCTCGCCAAGGCCTCGAAGTCGAGCGAGGAGCTGGCGCGCGACGTCTCGCTCTACTACAACCCGGTCTCTCCGGCCGAGGCCGACAAGCTGACGCCGAACTTCCCGTGGACCGCCTTCTTCGCCTCGCAGGGGGTCGCGGTGCCGGCGATGCTTCTCGCTCTCGGTGCCGGCATTCCACCAGGAAGTCAGCGCGATGATCGCCGGCGAAGCGCTCGCTCACTGGAAGTCGTACCTGCGCTTTCATGCCGTGGACGATGCCGCGCCCTATCTCTCGGACAAGTTCGCCAACGAGTCCTACGAGTTCTACGGCAAGACGATGCGCGGTCAGAAGGAGATCCAGGCGCGCTGGAAGCGCGTCCTCGGAGCGATCGAAGAGAACGCCGGCGAGGCCATGGGCCAGATCTACGTTCAGGTCGCCTTCCCCGCCGCCTCCAAGCAGCAGATGGAAACGCTGGTTGAAAACCTCGGCACGGCGCTCAAGGCGCGGATCGAGCATCTCGACTGGATGAGCGCCGAGACCAAGCAGAAGGCGCTCGCCAAGTGGAAGACCTTCACGCCCAAGATCGGCTACCCCGACAAGTGGCGCGATTGGTCGGGCCTCGAAACCGGCCGCGGCAGCTATTTCGCCAACGTGGCGGCGGCGAAGGCCTTCAACTACAAGTGGGAGCTCGGCAAGATCGGAAAGCCGGTGGACAAGACCGAGTGGACCATGACGCCGCAGACGGTCAACGCCTACTACAACCCGCTGCAGAACGAGATCGTCTTCCCGGCCGCCATCCTCCAGCCGCCGTTCTTCGACCCCGCCGCTTCGCCGGAGATGAACTACGGCGCGATCGGCGCCGTCATCGGTCACGAGATGACCCACGGCTACGACGACCAGGGCAGCCGATTCGGCCCCACCGGCAACTTCGAGAACTGGTGGACCGACGACGACGCCAAGGGCTTCGCCGCGCGCACCGCCAAGCTGGTCCAGCAGTTCGACGCCTACGAAGCGCTGCCGGGACTCAAGGTCAACGGCAAGCTGACGCTCGGCGAGAACATCGCCGACCTGGGCGGGCTGGCGACGGCCTATGACGCGATGCACACGGCGACTTCCGGTACCGCCGATCCGATGACCGACGGCATGAGCCGCGACCAGCGCTTCTTCCTGAGCTTCGCCACCGCCTGGCGCTCGCAGATGACGCCGGACACGCTCAAGGTGCTGGTCGCCTCCAATCCGCATTCGCCGCCGCAGTTCCGCTGCGCCGGCGCGCCCTCGAACCTGCCGGCGTTCGCCGCAGCCTTCTCCTGCAAGTCCGGCCAGCCGCTGGCGCGCAGCGAGGCGGAGCGCGTGGTCATCTGGTAGGCGGTTGACGGGACGCTCTGAGAATCGGGTGGCTCCTGTCGCTCCTGTCGCTCCTGTCGCAGGTATCGCTTTCTGGTACCTGCGGGCGGGACCTACCCGTCCGGGTGGGTCACTCTTCCCAGGCGATCGGTTGCGACGGCGGCACTCGCGCGGAGTACACTGCTTGCGTCTTCGTCTCCGCGCAACGAGAACCCAGGGCCTCACTGCTTTCCGGGAGGAACGTGTCATGAACCGACTCCGTCTGTTCTCCGCCGCACTCGTCATCCTGCTGCTCGCCGCTGGCCCTACCCTCGCTCAACCTGCGGGCGGGGCCTGCATGATCGGGCCCGGCCTCGCGGCGACGCTGCTCTTCCCTTACTTCGAGCTCGATCTGGCGCACCCGCTCAACGTCACCACCGTGCTCTCGATCAACAACGGGCTCAACAGTCCGACCCTCACCCGGGTCGTCCTGTGGACCGACTGGGGCAACCCCACGATCGCGTTCGACGTTTACCTCGACCCGTTCGCGGTGCAGTCACTCAACCTGCGCGACATTTTCAACGGCTACATTCCTTCGAGCGGCGAGTCGGGTGACTTCTCCTCCTTCTCCTGGTGTGGGACCTACCCGCCGTACCACGCGAATCCGGTGCTGACCGCCAACGAGCGGGCGCAACTCGCCGCCGACCACACCGGAGTGGACGGGCCGCTCGCCGGTGACTGCGCCGGCAGCTACCACCCCGACCAGATCGCCCGCGGCTACATCACGGCCGACGTCGTCGACGAGTGCAGCGGGGTCGAAGGCTTCAACCCGGCCTATACGCCCGCCAACACTACCTACCCCTATTTCGCGAACGGCGATCACGCGGGGATCGCCCTCGACACCAACAAGCTCTGGGGCGATGTCGTCTACATCGACGTCACCAACGCCGCCGCGCAAGGCTCGGAGGCGGTCGCCCTGTGGGCGGACCCGGCGCAGTTCGCGGGCACCGGCATCTATACCTTCTATGGCCGCTTCAGCGGCTGGGACGGCCGCGACGACCGCGTGCCGTTGCCTGGCCGGTGGGACCAGCGGTTCCTCAACGGCGGGACCTTCGGCGGCGGAGCCGACCTCATCGTCTGGCGCGACACCGGCGTTCCCCCGGCCTATGCGACCTGCGGGTTCGCGCCGGCCGCCTGGTATCCCCTGGCGACTTCGGACCAGCTTGCCCTCAACGAGAGCGCCGACGATACCTTCGACTTCGGCAACGACCAATTCCCGCTGGCGACGCAGCGGGTCGATGTCGGCTCGCTGGGGATCCCGTTCGACTTCGGCTGGGCGCAGATCGGCACCTCGACCCAGTCGTGGGTGCAACCGACCCTCGGCGCCGCCGGTCTGTTCAGCGCGAGTTGGAACGGCACTCCGGTCGGATTCCACTGCGGGGCGCATCCGTAAGGCCAAGGGACTCGAGCCGTGAGGGCGGCCCGCCCGGCCTCACGCGCGACCTTCACTCGTCCGGCACCTGCGAGTCGAAGTCGAGACCCTCGAAGACCGTCCGGTCGGTGAGCTCCTTCCACTCGCCGGCGGCGACGTGGTCGGGTCTCGCCGGCGGTTGTCGTCGGTCTGATGCACGCGGAGTGAGTAGCCACTCGATCTTCCTCGGGTCCGAAAAGGGGTGCGCCAGCGGTCGCCGCTCCTCCGCCGCGCGATCGACGGTCCCGGTCAGCCTCGAGACGGTGCTGAGAAACTCGGCTGGCACTTCTCTTCAGTTCTATCCCGTCTGCCGGCTCGCCATCGAGCGCGCGATCGATCTCTATACGCGAATCGTCCGTGAAGGGGGAATCCACAGGCGCCAGACACCTGGCCAAGAGACTCTTGCCCTACTGCGGTCCAGGAGCCTCCTTGTATTTGTTGATGAGTCGCTCCTTCTCCGCCCGTTCTAGCCCCAGATGGTCCAACAGCGCATCGAAGTTGACGATGAGTTTCTTCACTTCTGGATCCTTCTCACCCCGCGAGACCCAGAGAAGCTCGACGGCGTCTTGTCCGTAGGCGATGGCTTTCTTTCGGTTGACCGACGGTGAGTCCTTCTCGGACCAGTTCGCATAGAACTGACCCAAATAGAGCAGTCCTGTCGCTGCTTCGGAACTTTCAGCTCCGTACCGAGCCCTTCGAAGCTCCAACGCTTCCAGGAGGTCGTCTCGGGCCTCCTCTTCTCGGCCAGCAAGTGCAAGAGTCGCCGAGGTGCTTTCAACGACGTCGATCAAGGCCTGAACGGACGATCCAGGTTCTCGCAAACGCAACTCCAGCCCATGTAGCACCTCGAGCCGATCATTCCAGCTGGAGTACTCGGGAAGCATGAAGTAGAGACTGGCCGCCGAGGCTGCCAACTCCGGACTTACATCCGGCTCATCGCAAGCCTTGCGCAGATCTCTGAGGCGCTCCCACAGCCCAGCGCGCTCCTCCGTTTGCTTCTTGTGAGCCAATTCCTGACAGACGCGAATCAACTCCGAACAGCTTGGCTGATGCGCGTTCTCCGACGCGCGTAGCGATGACTGCCCCGACGGCGTCGCCGTCAGAATCAACGCGAACGCAACTGATTGAACTCTCATGCTTGTAGCCCTCTAGCACCGCTGGGCCGCGCCGGGCGCAGGGACGATCAGCGCGCCCGCTGGAGCGGCTTGTCCGGCCGAGCGCCACTGACGAGTGGAAACGACCCAGGACTTTCGATCGAGTCGAGGTGTAAATCGATGTCGAGGGCCGGCCAGTACAGGTGGTGGGGCACGGGTCGTTCCACGTTCGAGATCTCGGCAATCGTCGCGTCAGCAAACCAAGGGAACTGACGAAGCGAAACAAACAACTCTCGTTCGTCGAGCAGCACCCAGAACCCGTGCTGGGAGACGTTCGTTACTTCAGGAAGCGAAATGCTCGAGCCAAGCTTTTCTGATTTCATCTTCGTGCTCCTCAACCGAAGAAGAACCGCATGCCCGAGGCCCGAAAGATCGTTGGGCTCACCCGGAGAGCGTAACACCCGTCCTCAGCGCGCTCGACCGTCCCGGTCAGCGTCGAGACGGCGCCGGGAAACTCGGCCGGCTGGCACCTCTCTTGGGGAGAGTCGGCTGGCACCTCTCTTCGTAGCACCTCTCTTCGCATCAATCGCCCGCCCGGCGATGGCTCATCGAGTATCTCCGAGCCGATTCACCACCTCCATTCAGTGCCCGCGGCGGGGCGCAAGATGTTAGTTTGTGCGTCGTGCGTGCTTCGGAGTCGATCCCCGCGCGGCGTCCGAGCCGCGGCGTCGCCCCTCGATATTTCGCCGTTGCCCTGCTGGCATCGACGCTGGCTCCGATACCTCCGATATTCGCGAGCGACCAGCCGTCTGCCCTCACTCTGCGGGCGCCCCGCGCCACGGCGGCGATCCGCGTCGACGGCGTGCTCGACGAGCCCGCCTGGCAGGAGGGCGCGATCGTCGCGCTCGCCTTCGAGACCCAACCCGGCGAGAACAGCCCGGCGCCGATCGCGACCACCTGCCGCCTGCTCTACGACAGCGCGCGGCTCTATGTCGGCTGCCACGCCGAGGATCCCCACCCCGAAGCGATCCGCGCCCGCTTCACCGACCGCGACCAGGCCTACGACGGCGACTTCGTCGGCGTGCGGCTCGACCCTTTCCTCGACCGCCGGCGCTCCTTCGAGTTCTACGTCAGCCCGCTCGGGGTGCAGATGGACCTCTTCCGCGACGACTTGAAGGCCGAGCACGGGGGCGGCGACGACAGCGAGGACACTTCGTGGGATGCGATCTGGGACTCGGCCGGCCGGATCACCGCCGACGGGTACGAGGTCGAGCTCGCGATCCCGTTCTCCTCGCTCCGCTTTCCCACCGGCGGCGGGGAGGAGATCTGGGGCATCGGATTCGCCCGGGTCCAGCCGCGTCGCGATCGCCTGGAGCTCTCGAGCGAGCCGTTCGACCGCAACCGGAACTGCTCGGTCTGCCAGCTGTCGTCGGTCACAGGCTTCGCGGGGATCTCCCCCGGCCGCCACCTCGAGCTCGATCCGACACTGACCGTTCAACGCGCCGACCGGCGCGCGGAGAATCCGGACGGGCGGCTCGAGACCGGGCTCGAGAAAGGGAAGATCGAAGTCGATCCCGGGCTCACCCTGACCTGGGGCGTGACGCCCGACATCATCCTCTCGGGCACGGTGAATCCGGACTTCTCCCAGGTCGAGGCCGACGCGCTGCAGCTCGACGTCAACCAGCAGTTCGCGCTCTTCTATCCCGAGCGCCGGCCGTTCTTCCTCGAAGGCGCGGACCTCTTCACGACGCCGTTTCAGATCGTCTCGACGCGCAATGTCGCCGACCCCGACTGGGGCGCGAAGGTCACCGGCAAGCGGGGCCGGAGCGCCTTCGGCGCCTTCGTCGCCGAGGACGCGCGCACCTCGCTCCTCCTCCCGGGCAGCCAGCGCTCCGAGGTCGCTCTCCTCGACGTCGCCTCGACCGACGCCGTCGTCCGCTACCGGCGCGACCTCGGCGCCAACTCCGCGCTCGGCGTCGTCGCGACGTCGCGGGAAGCGGGCGATTACTCCAACCAGGTTGCGGGACTCGACGGCCTCGTCCGGCTCGGGGCGGTCGACTCGCTGCGTTTTCAGGCTCTAGGCTCGCGCACCGAGTACCCCGCCGAGATCGTCGCGGCGTACGACCAGCCCGCGGGTTCCCTGGAGGACCACGCGCTCTACCTCTCCTACAACCACGACTCGCGCGATTGGCGGCTCTCCGCCGCCTACGAGGACGTCGGCCGCGACTTCCGCGCCGACCTGGGCTTCCTCCCTCAGGTCGATCGGCGCTACGGCAAGGCGCTTGGTCGAGCACACCTGGTGGGCCGCTCCGGACGCGCGCTGGATCCGCTTCAGCCTGGGCGTCGACAGCGCCCGCACGGACGATCAGAAGGGAGCTCCGCTCGAGCGTCTGAACGAGCTCTGGTTCATCTTCCACGGCCGGCGCGAGTCGACCTTCTTCGCCCAGGCGGCCGACCGGGAGCGGATCCTCGGCGGCCTTCGGTTCGACGAGCGCTACGTCGAAGGGCAGGCGAGCGTACGTCCCAGCGGCGCGCTCGAGCTCCATCTCGGCTGGAACGTCGGCAACGACGTCGACCTCGAGCAGCTGCGGCCGGCCGACCAGCTGACGCTCTCGCCCGGGCTCACCTGGGCACCCGGGCGCCACCTGCGGGTGGGGCTCGAGCATGGCTACCAGCGTCTGAAGGTTCACGAGGGGTGGCTCTTCACCGCCCAACTGACGGAGCTGCGTCTGGTCTGGCAGCTCAACCTGCGGAGCTTCGTCCGCGTCATCCTCCAGCTGCGCGATCTCGAGCGCGACCCCAGTCTCTTTGCTACGGAGGTCGACGCGCGGAACCGGCGGCTCTTCAGCCAGCTCCTCTACTCCTACCGCCTCAACCCGCAGACCGTCCTCTATCTCGGCTACTCGGACACCCAGCTCGAAACCGACCGTTTCGACGCCCGGCCCACCGACCGCACCCTCTTCGTCAAGCTCGGCTACGCCTGGCTCCCCTGAGGACCAGGCCGCGCTGCAGAGAGTGCAGCTGCTCTGCTAGGGTGCCAGCCGCTCTTCATTGGAAGCCGAGTTGCTTGCGGGAGAGGGTTGCAGTGCAGTCGGCGCCAGCGGAGGCAACATGGGCGGTTGTGCAGGCACCGCTGATTCCTGCTCGGGAATCTGTTCAAGTTCACCGACAATGAACGCCTGTATCTCGCGCGCCGATTTCGCGAATGGAACACGACGGCGCCTAGAGGTCCTCTCGATATGGAGACTCAGATATTCGAAACATGAAAACCACGTGTCGTCGCGTGTTGACCCGCGCATCGACTCGATCGATGGTTTGAACATGGCCCAGTAGTGCTCGATGAAATAGCTCCAGCGCTCCCAGATGATGTCAATGTCGAACACGCCGCGCTTGAAGTAGAGGGCCAGATCCTCGAAGAAGCCGGCTACCTCGTACTCGATTGCGCCGATCCTATGGTCTATCCGAGGATGGGCTTTGCATGCAGCGCTGCGGGCCGCACGCAACGTGGGGGAATCCCATTTCTGTGCCAGTGCCTCGAGTGTCTGGAGCATGTTCGCCTGGGCTTGGAGGCGCACCTGGCGATAGATGAAGGGCAATGTGACAACAATCGCCACGAACTGCGCCATCGCCCAGAACCAAGCGGAGCCATCGCCGCTGAGATTGAGCAAGATCCAGTCTTTCATTGCGGCGTCACCTGACTCGAAGCAACGGCTCTAGTCAGATTCATCGTACTCCTCCGACCCGGCAGCACACTCGCGGGCTCCCGGCGAGGTGCCCCGGCGAGGTGCCAGCCGGCGGGGTGCCAGCCGATTTTCATTGCCGGCGACCCGGCGTCGCCGCAGCAACCCAACCTACGCTCCGAGAACGCCGCGAGCGCCTCCGCGACTCCCACGAAACAAGAAGGTCAACACGAACCCCGCCGCGAATCCGCCGATGTGCGCCACGTAAGCGACGCCGCCGGTCTGCGCTGCGCCGGCGATGGAACCGATACCGCTGAAAAACTGCAGCACGATCCACATCCCAATGACGATCAGCGCGGGCACTTGAATGACTCGTTGGCCCTGCAATACCCTGACCTTTCCCTGTGGGAAGAGCAGAATATAGGCGCCGAGTACCCCCGCAATCGCTCCCGATGCTCCCAAATTCGGCACGTTGGATCCAACGCTGAACGCCAACTGTGCAAAGGTCGCCGCAAGGCCGCACAGTAAGTAGAAGATCGTGAACTTGAAATGCCCGAAGCGGTCTTCCACGTTGTCACCGAAGATCCACAGGTAAAGCATGTTGCCTCCCAAGTGAACCCACCCGGCATGCATGAACATGGCAGTGAAGAGCGTGGGCAGATCAGCGAAGGGATTGGCCAGGAAGCGGCCAGGAACGAATGCCCACTTTTCAATAAAAGCGTCGCCGCCACTCAGCTCGACCAGGAAGAACAGGGCGTTCAGCGCGATCAAGACATACGTGACCAGCGGAACAGTTCTGCGAGAGCTATCGTCGTCGCCGATGGGGAACATGAGGCGACGACGGTACATGGAGAGGGGCAACGTGGCAAGCTCCACCGGTTAGTAGGTCACCAGGAGGTTTCCATGCACCGCTCCCCCGCTCGTCTCGTTCTCCTCTCCGCCCTCGGGCTCGCTGGATGCGCCTTTATGCTCTCCACGGTCGCCGCCGCCGCCCCCAGCCTCGCCGGCGCCGCGCCGCCGCAGACGCTGCGGGTCGACTACTTTCACACCGGCAACGCCCGCGAGGAGCGCTTCGCGCTCGAGCGCGTGGTGCTCGAACCGCTCCCCTGGCCCGGAGACCTCGGGAAGAGGCTCGACGACACCAACCTCGGCAAGTACTTCTTCGAGGTGATCGACCGGGGCTCGCGCCGCGTTCTCTACTCGCGCGGCTTCTCCTCGATCTATGGCGAGTGGGAGACCACCGGCGAGGCGGCCGAGATCGACCGCACCTTCTCCGAGTCGTTGCGCTTCCCGCGCCCCGACGGCCCGGTGCAGGTGGTGCTCGAGAAGCGCGACAAGGCGAACGACTTCCACGAGGTCTGGTCGCTGGTCGTCGACCCTGCCGACATGCTGGTCGACACCTCCCGCCCGCCGGCCGCCGGCGAGGTGATCCCCCTGCAGCGTTCCGGGAACCCGGCCGACAAGGTCGATTTCCTGATCCTCGGCGACGGCTACACCGCGGCCGAGCGCGGCAAGTGCGAGGGCGACGCCCGCCGGTTGATGGCGATCCTCTTCGCGGTCGAGCCGTTCCAGAGTCGGCGCTCCGACTTCAACGTCTGGGGGCTGTGCCCGGCGGCCGCCGAGTCCGGCATCTCGAGACCGTCGCTCGGCATCCACCGGCGCTCGCCAGCCGGTGCGACCTACGACGCCTTCCGATCCGAACGCTACGTCCTCACCTTCGACAATCGCGCTTTCCGCGACTTGGCGTCGCAGGCGCCCTACGAGATCGTCGAGCTCCTCGCCAACGGCCAGACGTACGGCGGTGGCGGGATCTTCGGGCAGTTCAGCACGGTGGCGGCCGACTCGCTCTGGGCACCGTACATCTTCGTGCACGAGCTCGGCCATCAATTCGCCGCGCTCGCCGACGAGTACTACACCTCCGACGTCGCCTATGCGCCGGCGGCCGACCGCGTCGAGCCCTGGGAACCGAACGTCACCGCCCTGCTCGACCCGGCGAACCTCAAGTGGGCAAACCTGCTGCAGTCCGGCACGCCACTGCCCACGCCGTGGGGCAAGGAGGCGTTCGAGGCGCGCTCGCGCGAGATCCAGGCCGAGCGCCGGAAGCTCCGCGCCGAGAAGCGACCCGAGGCCGAGATGGACGCGCTCTTCCAGAGAGAGCGCGACGAGGAGGAGAAGCGCCTCGGCGCCGAGCCGTTCGCCGGCCAGGTCGGCGCTTTCGAAGGGGCCAACTACGAGGCCAAGGGCTACTTCCGGCCCGCGGCCGACTGCATCATGTTCACCCGCGACCGGGTGCCATTCTGTCCCGTCTGCCGCCACGCCCTCGAGCGCGTGATCGATCTCTACGCGAAACGTCCGTGAGGGGAGATTCATGGACAAGTTGCTGCCCCTGAAACTCGGCTGGCACCTTTCTCGGGTCTAGAACGCGCTCGTGAACAGGTCTGAAAGGTCTGTAGCGGTGGCCGCAGCGCCTAGCGGAGGGCCGGCGGTGAGGAGCTCTTGCAGGCTGAGCAACAGCGAGCTGTGGTCGTAGGTCAGCGCGTTGGTGTAGCCGCTTGCGTGCACCTCGGTCGAAAGGGCGATCAGTCCGATCGGGCAGTTCGCCGCAGGGCAGTCGCCGGTGACCTCGCCCTGGTCCCAGACGATGAACAGAACGCCGCCGTTCTGGTAGGCCGGCGAGGCGAGAATCTGCGGCACTTGGGACGCCAACCAGTTGTCGCCATTGGCGATCCGGTCGGCGGTGGGACAGGCGTCGTGCATGTCGTGGCAGAGATCGGGAGTGATGAAATTGTAGCGCGCGAGACCGCCGCTCCCCCCGAGGTCCCCCGCGAACTCGACGTACGGGCGAACGTGGCCGATGCAGTTGGGGGAGTTCGTCGAGTTGGTGTCGGTGACGTCGTCGAAGAAGACCATCGGATCGTGGGCGGCCTTGTAGGTGCCGGAGCTGGTGAGCGGACAGACTGAGCCCGTGATCCCCTCCTGATAGGACTTCCAGGAGATCCCGGAAGCGACGAGGCGGGAAACGAGGTGTTGGGTCGAGCTCTGGTGGTTGACCGATGGGTCGAGGTCGTTGGCGATGCCGAAGGACTGGCCGGCCTCCATCCAGATGTAGTTCGGTTCGGCCGGCGTGGCGACACTCCTGTAGTTCAGCGCGTGCGCCGCTTGCGGCAGCAGCGAGTTGATGTAAGGGGCGCTGGCACTGCCCACGATCTCGTTCCAGTTCTTGTTCGCCATCACGATGAGGAAGACGGTGTGTGCGTCCCACCGCCAAGCGTCACCGCGCTCGAAGCCGTCCGCGAAGATCAGCGTCTGGCCGTGCGCCTCCCCTGCGCCGGCAACCAACATCACCAACAGAGCCAGGGCTTTCGAAGATATCCGGTCCATCAGCGCTCCTCCATCGAGTCGAGCAGCACGGGCCGATGTACTCCAGCGCATGCGCAGAGTGTCGCCTGGGATTTGGCGGACGGCATGGTAGCACGCGCCTTCCGGATGCGGGATCCCGACGATGCCGGCCCGTGCTGCGTTCGAGGAATCCGGCGGAAACGACAACAAGTCCTCTCGGATCTCTCCGGGCGGGCTCAATGCACTCCGGTGCGGTGCCAGCCGCGACCGCGGAGAGCAATTGAAGCCAGAGTGGGCCTCGAGAAGTAACTTCGCTGACAGATCTGCACACTGCGGTAGACGTCAGGCGTCGAAGCAGAGGCGGTGCCGGTAGAATCGGGTCGTGCGTGAAGCATCGGACCCCGCCCGCCCCGCCGCGCCGCGCGGGGCATCGGAAGGATCGCTGACGAAGGTGGAGCTCGAGGGCGACCTCCTAAGACGGCCGGAAGAGACGGCGAGCGAACGCCCCGCGCGGCCGGAGGCGCGGGCGTGGAGCGATCCGGGGCGCTGGCTCTTCGTGCCGTGGACGCTCGCCGTCACCTGGCCGCTGATCCTGGTCAGCACGGCAGTGAACGGCTTTCTCGCGATCACGCTTTCGGCCGTGAGCCAGCGCCTGGGTTTCTATGCCGGCGTGGGCTGGGCGCGGAGCATCACCTGGGCGAGCTGGGTGCGGGTGCGCGTCGCGGGCCGTGAGCTCGTCCGGCCGCGCCAGTCGTACGTCATCCTGTGCAACCACCAGGGCGCCTACGACATCCTCGCGCTCTACGGTTACCTCGGCCGCCAGTTCCGCTGGGTGATGAAACAGGAGCTGCGCAAAGTCCCGTTCCTCGGCTGGGGGTGCGCCGCGATCGGCCACATCTTCGTCGACCGCGGCAACTCGAGCCGCGCCATCGCCAGCCTCGAAGCCGCCGCGCGCCACCTCGCCGGCGGCGTCTCGGTGCTCTTCTTCCCCGAAGGCACGCGCAGCGAGGACGGGCGCCTGAGGCCGTTCAAGAAGGGCGGCTTCGCGATGGCGCGGCAGCTCGACCTGCCGATCCTCCCGGTCTCGATCACCGGCTCGGGACGGATTCTGCCCAAGGCCTGTCTCTTCCCGCGGCCGGGCACGATCCGCGTACGCTTCCACGCTCCGATCGCCCCGAGCGACTTCCCCACCACCGCTGAGCTGATCAGCAGCGTGCGCGCCGCGATCGAGTCCGGCCTCGAGCAGGACGGAAGCTGACGGGCGAATCGGGCCAGCCCCCATTCTTCCCGATCACGGGGCCCCGAGCTTGCACCGCGGGACAATCTCCTGCACGATGGCTCTTCGATTCATCCGAGGAGGACCCATGCGCCGAATCGATGCGATCGCGCTGGTCGTCGTCGTGGCTCTTACCTGTCGCGGCGAAGCTCGCGCCGCGGACTGGCTCTATGTCGTCCCCAACTCTGATTTCGACACCGGCGACGTCGCCCCCTGGGTACAGGTCCAGGGCCTTTCAGAGTCGATTCCGGAGGATCTCGATGCGTCGGGCTGCCTGAATTCCCGTTCGGTGCGGGTTATTCCCCTTACAGCGAACGCCAATGCCGCCATCGCACAATGCCTCGCAGTGCCCGCGGCGACGGATCTCACCGTTCGAGTCGCAAATCGGATCGAATCCACCTCCGCCAGACTCGATGTCGGCTACTATTCCTCCTCCGATTGCAGCACCGGATTGATCAGCGGAGCCTCGGTCGACGCGACGGTCTCCGGGTCCTGGCAGAGCCTCCGCACCTACGGATCACCGGGGGGCACGGCCTCGGTCCTGATCACGCTGTGGGCTCACACCGCCCCGGGAGCATTCTTCGACGAGGTCCGACTCGCCAATGGCGACCTCATCTTCAACGACGGCTTCGAGCCCGGCTGCATCGATCGCTGGGCCTCGGTGCCCTGAGGACAGGCGGCCACCAGGTCCTGGGGGGTGACGAGGACCAGCGTGCGGAGGGCAGGGTCCTAGATCGCCAACATCTTGATGTCCGGGTAGCCCATCAGCTCGAGGATGAAGTAGTTGACCGCCGCCTCTCCGGGGTCGTCGGAGAAGCAGACGAGCTCCGCGTAGCGCGGGACGCCGGCCTTGTCCAGGATCTTCCAGATCTCTTTCGCGGCCTTGGGGCTACCGTCGGCGTTCAGGAGCTCCGTGTACGGGACATGCACGACCTTGCCGTCCTGGGGCTTCGCCGGCACGTTCTCGCCGGAGGCGATGAAGACCTTGGGATAGATCCCCTGGCTGCTCTGCGCGTCCGCGAGGATCACGCCCGGGCGGACGCTCGCGGGATAGGTCGTGGGAGGGATGGACGGGTCGTAGGGGCCTTTCCTGGGGCCGACGACCGTCGGATCCTTGGTCACGGGGAATCCGAGCTCCGTCCACTTGGCCATGGAATCCATGAAGAGCGAGACTTTCGTCTGTCCCAGCTTCTCGAGCAGCGCAAACGCCAGCGCCGAATCCTTGGTCAAGCCCGCGCCCGAGACGACCACGGCTTCGAGCGTCGCATCGACGCCGGCCGCACCCAGAATTCCCGCCAGCTTGTCGGGCTGGGCGAGATGCGTCCTGAACAGGTCCGCCGGGATGTTGAGCGCAAACGGCAGATGCCCCTGCTCGAAGTCGCCCTTCGGGCGCAGATCCAGAACGCTCACCTGCGCGCCGATGTACATCCGGATCCGCTGGCTCCCCGACCACTGCAGCCACTTCGAGTCGCGCATCAGAAACGGCGCATCGTAGGTCCAGTAAGGGAGCTCTCGCTCGTCGTCGAGCCAGCCCAGCTCGGACGCGCTGAAGACCTTGACCTTGGGGTAGTCGAGCAGGAACTTCATCGCGAAGTAGGGCACCGTGGCCGCCACTCCGCCCCCGCAGTGACTGTAGATCTCCTGTTCCGGCCGGATGCCGAGGTAGGTCAGCATGCGCTCGAGCTCCGCGGGCGACTTGAAGGTCTTGTCCGGATTGTAGAAGTCCTCACTGGGCAGCAGGATGGCATGGGGAATATGCCCGGCCCGGTCGAAGTTGAGGACTTCGCCGAAATGCCAGTCGGCCCCCAGCGCTTCCACGAGCGCATTGTGGACGGTGTCTCCAGATGCGGTCAGGAACTCCGGCAGCTCCGCTCTCACGGCTTCGGCAGGTTCCCGGATCTGGAACGAGCCCTTCTTCGGAGAGGTGGCCTCCTGGGTGACCGGCAGTCCTGCCTCCTGCCACTTCGCAAGCCCGCCGTCCACGATGAGCAGGTCCTGGGCGGGGAAGCCGTGGGACTCGAGGACGAAGAAGAGCCAGGTCGCCATCATCGAGCCGCCCTGGTCGTAGAGGACGATCGTCTTCCCCGGGCTCACTCCCCACGACTGGTAGAGCTCTTGCGTCTCGGCGGCCGGCCTCTCCTGGACGCCGTAGCGGTAGAGGTCGACGCTGACCGCGCCGGGTACGTGTTTCGCCATGTAGATCTGGGTCGGGGACGCGTCGAGGAGCAGAAGATCGGGGTTGGCGAGGTTCTTCTCGAGCCAGTGGACGTCGACGAGATTCCCCTGAACTCGTTTCGCCGCCATCCCGGGCTGCGCGAGAAACAGGGAGCCTGCGACGGCCAGGACGCAGAGGACGAGTGTTCGTATCGAAGTTCGCATCGGTCGTGCTCCTTTAGGCTGCAATGGAATCCTTCTTTGAAGCGTTTCCTCGAGCGTGAATGCAACTCAGATCGGTTCCCGATTGCGGCGCAGCCGCACCGCCGCGGCGAGGCAGGCCGCGGCGAAGGCCAGCCCGATCCACAGACCGGGCGAGCTCAGGAATCTTCCCGGATCGAGCTGCGAATTCTCATCGAGGACCCCGCGAGGACTCTGCGGATCGATCGCGAAGGCCTCCTCCATGGCGCCGGCCACGCGGTACCTGAGCAGAAGAGCGAAATGCGTCGTGTTGAACGCGATTTTCTCGACGACCGCGATCGCGAACGGCGGTAGCGCGGCCCAGAGCAGCGGCGTGCGGCGGGCCCAGGCCGAAACGAGCAGCAGCCAGCCGTAGATCGGCGCGAACCAGAGGGTATGCACGATCATGCCGTAGAGCATGATCAGCGGCTCCTGGACGAACCGCAGCTCGGTCCACAAGATGGCGGGGCTCAAGCCGTTCGCCGCGAGGACCGCCGTGCTCAGGAGCAGCATGATGCCGAAAGTCGCCGCGCTGAGCGCGAAGGCGACGAGCGGCAGCACCACGAGCGGAATGCTCGCCTTCGCGAGCACGGTCGTGCGGTCCGAGACCGGCAGCGACTTCCAGAACAGCAGACTGCGATCGCGGCGTTCACCGTAGAGCGCGTCGAGCGAGTAGAAGACGCCGATGAGGAAAGTGGCGAGCATGATCGGAGCCGGCGCCAGGAGGAAAGGTTTGACCACCAGGAGGTGCTGCTCCGCCGCGTCGTGCTCGGGGAGGCTGCGGATCTTGCTCGGCAGGCCGACCATGCTGATCAGGGAGGCGAAGAGAACGAGAGCTGTGACGACCAGGGGCGCGATGCGGAGGGAACGGTTCTCCCAGAGCTCCCGCCGCACCGACCAGTAGAAGGGTCGCGTCGCCGTGAGGTTCCCGGACGCCTGTACCGGCGAGTCTGCGCCGGTCTCCCGCTGCACGTTCGTCGGGGGATTCATGCGGGAGCTCCATGGACGTTTGCTGCCTCTTTGGCCTCCTGGCCCATCACGGCGACGAACAGGTCGGCGATGCTCGGCGTGCGCACCTCGCCGAGCGCGGCGAGCCGCTGGCGGTCGGCGTGGTCGTAGAGCAGGATGCTGCGGCCGAAGAGCTGCCGCTCGTGGAGCGGCGCGAGCGCCCGCGCCGCGGCGAGCTCGCCGGGGCGCACCAGCAGCTCCAGATAGCGCGCCTCGAACGCCTCCATGGTGCACTCGAGGACGATGCGCCCGCGGCGGATGAACCGGACATCGGTGAGGACGTGCTGGATCTCTTCGACCTGATGGGTCGTCAGGACGATGGTGCGGGTACGGTCGAAGTAGTCGTTGAGCAGCGAGTCGTAGAACTGCTTGCGAAACAGGATGTCGAGGCCGAGCGTCGGCTCGTCGAGCACCAGCAGGCGCGCGTCGATCGCCATGACCAGAGCGAGGTGCAGCTGGGTCACCATGCCTTTCGACAGCTCCCGGACCTTGCTCGTGCGCCGGATGTCGGTCCGCGCGAGGAAGCTCTCCGCCTTCGCGCGATCGAAGCGCGGATGGACGCCGGCCACGTAGTCGATCGCCTGCGAAACCCGTATCCAGCGCGGCAGCACGGCGACATCGGCGATGAAGCAGACATCGCGCACGAGCAGGTCGCGCTCGGTCCATGGGTCGCGTCCGAGCACCGTGAGCTCCCCCTGACAGGGCGTCAGGCCGAGAATCGCGTTGAGCGCCGTGGTCTTGCCCGCGCCGTTGGGGCCGATGAGCCCGAGGATGCGGCCTTCCTCGACGTGCAGGTCCACGCCGTCCAGCGCGACGGTCGTGCCGAAGGTCTTGCGGAGTCCGCGCGCTTCGATGACGGTCATGGCCTCGCTTTCTCCCGTACTGCATGCGACACCGCATTCGACGCTGCTTTCGCCGACCGGCTGGGTGTGGCAGCCGCCAGCAGCTCGTCCGGCGTCAGGCCGAGGCGCTGAATGGTGGCGAAGATCCCGGGCCACTGTTCCGCGAGAAACCTCTGGCGTTCCCCCGCGAGCAGGAGCTCGCGCGCGCCGGCGATGACGAACATGCCGCGACCCCGCCGGCTCTCGACGAGTTGCTCGTCCACCAGCTGCTGATAGCTCTTCAGCACCGTGAGCGGATTGACCCGGCTTTCGGCCGCGACATTGCGCACCGACGGCAGAGGATCGCCCTCCGCGAGCACCCCGTCGAGGATCATGGCGACGACACGATCGCGAATCTGGCGGTAAATCGGTTGACTGTCATTCCATTCCCGATCCATCGTCTGTTCCGAATAGCTCCCCAAGGCATCCCCGACGCCAACTGATATAGTGAACTACAACACCAGCTCACATGCAAGCTTTTTCTTTTGGGGGGACTGCGGGCGGGGCGACGCACCCTCGGCGCGGGGAGAGCGACCTCTCTCCCGCCTAGCGGGCTTTGGCGGTCGTCAGTTGGGGATCGACAACGACCAGCGCGACATGTCGCCGGTCTCGAAGCCGTCGGCGAAGAGGGCGTTGAGCAGAACCGTGGCGTACTTTTCCAGCTCGCCGACCGTCACCAGGTCGGGGTGCCCGTCGCCGTCGAGGTCCCCGGTGGCGATGACGTCGAGGTAGTTCAGGCTGACGTAGCCCCGAGTCGTGAACCGCTCGTAGGGAGCGAAGGTGCCGTCGCCGTTTCCCTTGTGGACCGCCATGGTGGCGTCGTTGTCGTTTCCGTCGTCGTCGCCGATCGCGGCGATGTCGAGGTTGCCGTCGCCGTCGAAGTCGGCGGTCACCATGTCGTAGAGGTAGGGGATCGACGCGAAGCTGTGGTCCGGAGTCGCGGAGATCGGCCAACCGGGCACGTAGTCCGCAATCAGCAGATCGCCACCCATCAGGATGTCATTCTGCCCGTCGTTGTCGACGTCGGCGAGCGCGATGGCGGCGCCCGTGCCGCCGCTCGGCCGGGTGCCGTAGCCCCAGATGGAGGTGAACTGCGGGTTATATCCGGTCACCGACATGAGGCCAGGCACCTCGCCGAAGCTGATCGCCTCGTCGCGCGCGACCGGTTCGCCGGGGATAATCTGGTAGGGGCCGACCGTGAGGTCGCCCGAGAGCGGACCATAGTCGTCGATGTTGCCGATCCCGTCGACGTGGATGTTGCAGTAGGGCGCCTGCCCCCCGGCGCCGTCCAGGTCGGCCTCGAGCTGAAGCGCGCCGAAGAAGCAGAGCGTGAACCGGCCCAGCCCCGCCATGTAGCCGGCGTAAGCGAGCGTCGGACCGTTCATCGCTCCGAGGCGCAGCATCTCGATGAGCGCGACATAGGGGCTGCCGGTTCCGCCCCCGGCGCCGGTGTAGCCGACGTCGACCGTCTGCACGGCGCCGAAATTGCCCGCGCCGTCGCCGCGCATCCGGCCGATCAGGGTCGAGCCGCCGCACATCATGGCGACGTCGGGGTGGCTGTCGGTCCCCGGATTGAACTGGCCGATGACGATCGACTTGGCGCCCGCGCAGGTGTCGAAAGCGAGCGGCGCGGCGAAGGTGCCGTTGCCGTTGTTGAGCAGGACGTTGACGACGCCGACCGCCGACCCGGCGGTGTAGCTCAGGGCGACGATGTCCGGCCCGTTCACGCCGTCGACGTCCCCGATGGCGACCGAGTCGAGCCCGTTCAGATAGCTTTCGAGCAGGTAGTCGGTGCGCAGGAAGGCAAAGGGAGTCACAGCCGCCCCGAGAGGCGGTGACGCGAGCAAGCTGCCGAGAGCGACGACCCCCGCCAGCACGGCGCCGGCGCCACGCGCCCGCCGCGACATTCCACCCTTGTGTTTCGGCATGGCGCATCCTGAAAGGAATCGGCTCGCAGCGCAAGACCCGCCCTCCGGACCCCGCCCGCAGGCCTCCTCGGCGCCGCCCTATTCGTCGGCGGTGGAGGCCGCCTGCCTCGCCTGATCGGCCAGCATCGCGTCGATGTCCTCGTCCGGCACCGGGCAGAACTCGTAGACCTCGACGTCGTACTCGATGTTCAGCTCGCCGTCCTTGACGCAGCGCTCGAGTAGCCCGGGCAGCTTGTTGTCGGCGTGCAGTCCGACGATGGTGGCCTTGTAGCGGTCGAGTTGGTCGCGGCCCTTGGCGCGCGCCTTCTCGTTGTTGGGCTTGATCTCGATGACCTCGCAGTGCCCTTCGGAGGCATTGAGGCAATCGATGCGCCCGCCCGGGATCTCGTACTCGAGCGCGGTACAACCGGTCTGCAGTCGCGCATGCTTGTCGATTCCGATCTGGAGGCGCGACCGGACCTTCGCGTTCTGAACTCCCTGGAGGATGCCGCCATCCTGCAGGACCTTTGCGAGCCTGGTCTTGGCGCCCCGCAATACCCCGCGCCATCTTCGCGCTTCAGCGCCGACGCCCTTGTCGTCCTCGAGCTTGCCGATGCGCTCGATCAACTGATCCAGCTCCTTGTCGAGATTCTCGTAGCCGCTCTTCAGGTTGCCTTGCGCGGCCGCCTCCGCTTCCTCGACGCGGCTCTGGATCTGTTCTTCGTCACCGTCGCAGATCGCCATGCGGACCTTGTCCGCGTTGACCACGTATTTCGCGGCCAGATCACGGCGCAGCTCCTTCCACGCGCCCCAGTCCTTGAGGATTGCCTCGAGCAGTTGCTTGGAGCTCGCGCTGGCGCCCGAAAGCTTTCCGAGCGCCTCGACGATGAACGGATGCTCCTTTCCCCTGTCGAGGTCCGCGCACTTCTCTTTGGTGTCCTGGAGTGGCGCCTGGTACTTGCTCCACGTGCCGTCGGCGCCCTCGCGCATGCGGCTGGTCACGTCCGACCAACCCCCGCCTTCGGACACCGAGAAGCGCTTCGCGTCTCCATAGGCGCTCGCGATGTCGCTCTCCTGCCCGAGCTGGCGCGCGAAGTCATCGTGGATCCTGCCTTTCGCGTTCTCGGCCAGCTGCGGGATCTTCTCCAACCCGGCTGGGTCCGGCGGATCCAGGTACGCCTTCGCCGCCTCGCGCAGGCTCTTGTCCTCCTCGCCGCAGCTCTTCCACAGCCCCCGCTGCTCCTGGGCAAGTTGAGCGTTCTTCAGCTTCAGGAGCGCGTTCGCGGCTGCGTAGAAGTCCTCCAGATAGTCCGGATACCGATCCGCGATCGAGCCGGCGGCACTGTCGTCCCCCTTGACGCGATCGAGCTTGCCGACGTTCTGCTCCATCGAGCGCGCGTACCGGATCGCGTTCTCTATGCCATCGTCCGAGCTCGCGCCGGCAATGCCGTCGAGCTGTTTCGACACATTCTCGAGATCGCTCTGGATCGCGGGAATGAGCGATTCGCGCTCCGCCCTGTCCGAATCCTCGTCGGCCAGAGCAAGACGGCCGAAGTGAATCGAGAGGCTGACGCCGAGAAGAATCGCAAGTCCGCATGCGTTCGTCTGTCGTCTCATGAACCCTCCGGGTCTGCTGCACGGCGAGTCGCGCCGGACTCTCCCCAGACATGCTCAGAACCTGCCTCAAAACGATCGCGCAAGCCCCCACCACCCTGAGTGGCGCTGCTCGAAAGCAAGCTAACACAGCGCCGAGAGCCGCCGGGCACAGGTCAAGAGTGCGATCGCAGAGGCCTCGAATCGGCAGGCTCGAGGAGCTGGGGAATCCTGGGGAATGACCGGCGCTTGAACCGCGGAACCCCCGCGGATAGACTTCCCGTCCCGCAATTCCGCGTCCGCGCGGCTTCAAATGGGGCAGTAGCTCAGTTGGGAGAGCACCACGTTCGCAACGTGGGGGTCGAGGGTTCGAATCCCTTCTGCTCCACCATTACCTAACCCACTCTGCCGTAGACACTTACACGGCGAACTCGGCTGGCGTGCGTCTACCTTCCCGCGCCTCGTGCCGTTCAGGCAATGAAACGATTCGTCGGGACTTGTTATCAACATCCGACGTTTTGTATCATGCGGGCGAACATGGCTACCCCATCCGAGAAGCAGGCCCTGCGTGTGATCCG
Organism: Thermoanaerobaculia bacterium; assembly: GCA_963806165.1. Lineage (GTDB taxonomy): Bacteria > Acidobacteriota > Thermoanaerobaculia > Multivoradales > JAGPDF01 > JAGPDF01. The sequence goes on along the minus strand of CAWDWZ010000009.1, from coordinate 726,075 downwards.
GCGACTAGGCATCGTGCGCGCGGCGGAGCTCGAAGCGCACGGGATCTCCCGTGGGCAGCTCTATCGCCTCGTGAGCAAGGGGCTGGTCGAACGGCAGGCTCGCGGAATCTACGTTGCCGGCAATCACCCCATCACCGCCGAACACACTCTCGCCCACGTCGCCAAGCGGGTGCCGGGCGGCATCTTCTGCCTGCTCACGGCGCTGCGCTTCCACGAGCTGACGACGCAAGCCCCGGCCGAGGTGTGGCTCGCGCTGCCCGAGAAGGCGCGCCGACCGAAGCTCGACTATCCGCGCCTGCGGGTCGCGCGATTCTCAGGGCCGGCGTTCACCGAGGGCGTCGAGACCCATCGGCTGGAAGGCGTCGAAGTTCGCGTCTACTCGGCTGCGAAGACGGTCGCTGACTGCTTCAAGTACCGCAACAAGGTGGGCGTGGATGTCGCGATCGAAGCGCTGCGCGATTTCGGCCGGCGGCACCGCGGCCGCGCAGCCGAGCTCGCCCGCTACGCGAAGATCTGCCGGGTGTCGCGCGTGATGCAACCCTATATGGACGCGATCGCATGAGCGGAGGCAAGAGCAACCTCCCGGCCTCCGTCGCCGCGCGCCTTCTCCATCGGGCGAGAGCGACCGGCGATGTCTATCAGACGCTCCTCACGAGCTTCTGCTTCGAGCGCTTCCTCTACCGCCTCGGAAAGTCCGACGGCTCGCGAGCGCTTCGTGCTCAAGGGCGCCATGCTCCTTCGCCTCTGGTCGGATCAGCCCTACCGCGCCACGCGGGATCTGGATCTCCTGCGCAAGGGCGATGGATCGCTCGCGGCCATCCGCAGCGACGTCCAGGAGATCTGCGCGATTCCGGTGGAGCCGGACGGGATCGTGTTCGATGCCGATGCGCTTCGCATCGAACCGATCCGCGCCGAAGACGAGTACGCCGGCACGAGAGTGACGCTGCTGGCGCGCTGCGGCACGGCTCGCCTGACCCTGCAGATCGACATGGGACTCGCCGACTCGGTGTGGCCAGCGGCCCGGTCGTGTGTGTACCCGGCGCTGCTCGACTTTCCTCCGCCCCGGATTCTGGCTTATCCGCGCGAGGCCGTAGTGGCGGAGAAGCTCGAGGCGATGGTCGTCCTCGGCGACCGCAATAGCCGCATCAAGGACTTCTTCGATCTGCACCACTTGGCGAGCCACTTTGAGTTCGACCGCGCGACCCTTTCCGAGGCGATCCGAAAAACGTTCGAGGGACGGCGCACACCGATTCCGGCGGAAGAGCCGCTCGGACTGACAGCGGCCTACTGGGAGAATCCGTCACGTCCGGCACAAGTGCGGGCGTTCGCCCGCCGCGCCGGACTCACCCTGCCGTGGATCCTGGCGCCGAGTTCGCGCACGCGCTCGCTGTTTTCCTGTCGCCGGTGCTCGATGACGCGCGCCAAGGCACCCGGCGCGAAGGAACATGGCCAGCTGGCGGACCGTGGCCGCCCGCCGCGAAGCCGATCACCTGACCGCCGCCCGCCGCCCCGCGCCGCTTTCCGGTGGCGCCTCAGCTGGGAGAGCACCACGTTCGCAACGTGGGGGTCGAGGGTTCGAATCCCTTCTGCTCCACCGTTTTCGGTGCCTGGCTTGCGGTCACGGCACGGTCGCCGACCAGCGGGCAGTCGTGCCGATCTCGAAACCGTCGCGAAACAGGGCATCGAATCGCCGCTGCTGCACGCTCTTGTCGGAATGGTCGGTGTCGAACGAGCCGTCGCTCTCCCAGACGATGACGAAGTTCCCCGTCCCGTCCGTCGTCACCGCCGGCAGCAACTGGTTGTTGGTGGTGTAGGTGTTGGCCTGGAACTCGGCGTCGCGCGCGCTGCCGTTGGCGTCGTAGCGCCGCGCGTGCACGCTGTCGAGGCTGGTGTCGCCACCGGCGGATCCCAAGCTCTCCCAGGCGACGACGAAATCGCCGTCCGGGGACATCCCCACGCCGGGCTCTGCCTGATTCAAGGTGCTGAAGCTGTTGACCTGGAATTCACCGGTCACCGGGACGGCGAACGCGTCGAAGACCGCCGCTTCGATCTCCGTCTCGGCGCCTCCGGGAAGGCTCTGCCAGGTGACGATGAAGTTGCCCGCGCCATCCGCGGCCAGAGCCGGCTCCGTCTGCGTGCCCGTGGAAAAGGTGTTGACCTGGAACTGCACCGCGGCCATGGTCCCGCTGGCGGCCACCTGCCTCGCCTGCACGCTGAGGCTGTCGCCGATGCCCGCACCGTTGTGCTTCCAGGCAACGACGAAATCTCCGCTGCCGGCGGCGGCGACTACCGGAAGCTCCTGGAATCCGGTGGTGACGTTGTTGACCTGAAACTGATCGGCCACCGGGCTGCCGGCGCTGTCGTAGAGGCGCGCTTGGATGCTGGTGGAGTTCGAGTCGTTCCCGGGCGAGCCGTTGCTCGCCCAGACGACGAGAAAGGACCCGTCGGGGGCCACGCCCACGCCCGAGTAGTACTGGTTGAGGCTGGTATAGGTGTTCACCTGGAACTCCGCGCCGAGCGGCGTGCCGTTCGCCGCGAGGCGCTGCCCATGAATGCTGCGGCCGCTCGAATCGCCCTGACTCGAGCCATCGCTCTCCCACACGACGACGAATTTGCCGACCGCGTCCATGCCCACGGACGGCCGCTGCTGAGCGTTGGGCGTGTAGGTATTGACCTGGAGCTGCGTCCCCACCTTCCTGCCCACACGGTCGTAGCGCTGGGCCTGGATGCTGAGGAGGCTCGTGTCTCCGGCGACCGAGCCGACGCTGTGCCAGACGACGACGAAGTTGCCCTGAGGGTCGGAGGCGACCGCCGAAGCGGCCTGCAAGCCGGTGATGAGGCTGTTGACCTGCCGCTCACGGTCCTGCGGCGAGGGCTGTCCGGCGGCGGCACGTGCCAGCGACAGCGCCGCGAGCAACACAACCGACGAGCTGACGCTTGGACGGCGCATGGGGACCTCCAACGCGGCGGCGATGCACTCCTGCAGGTGTCACGAAAAAATCTGGCCGATATTACGCTTCGATCCCGGGTCGATCAAGAGTTCCGCCGGTGGTGCGAGCACCTTCACTTTTCCCGAAGAGGACTGTCGATTTGCCGTGCCGGGGTCCGCGTGTAGCGGGTTCGGCGGTGTTCAACTCGGCAGGAGGATTTCGAACGTCGCGCCCCGCCCAGGCTCGCTGTTCACCCGGACGCTGCCGCCGCTCTGCTGGACGATCCCGTACACGGTAGAAAGGCCCAGCCCGGTCCCCTTGCCCGGCTCCTTGGTGGTGAACAGGGGCTCGAAGATCCGCGCCTGCGTCCGTGCGTCCATGCCGCATCCCGTGTCCGTCACTGCCAGCCGCACGTAGCGGCCGGGTTTCAGGGCCACGTCCTGGGCCGCACCTTCGTCGTCGACACCGACGTTCGAGGTCTCGATCGTCAGCGAGCCCCCGTTCGGCATGGCATCCCGGGCGTTGACCACGAGGTTCATCAGCACCTGCTCGATCTGGCCCCGATCGGCCCGCACGACGCCCAGGTCCGGGGCCAGTACGTGGGCGTAACGGGTCTGCGCGTCCAGGATGCGCCTGAGCATCTGCTCGATCCCTAGCACGACCTCATTCAGGTCCAGCGGCACCGGCTGCAGCACCTGGTTGCGGCTGAACGCCAGGAGCTGGCGCGTCAGCCCGACGGCGCGTTCGCCCGCCTTCATCACTTCGAGCAGTTCGCCCGTCGCGCGGGCGTCCCCCTTCACCCTGTCCATCACGCTCTCGGTGTAGCTGAAGATGACGGACAGGAGGTTGTTGAAGTCGTGCGCGATGCCCCCAGCCAGGCTGCCGAGGGCTTCCATCTTCTGGGACACGCGGAGCTGCTCCTCGAGTCGGTCCCGTTGTGCCTCCGCCCGCAGGCGCTCGGCGAGCTCCGCGAGAAGCCGCCGGTTGGCGCGCTCGAGCTGGTCGTACGCGATGGCGCGTTCGATCGTGTACACCAGCTGGTGGAGGTAGCCTTCGCGTTTCACGACGTAGTCGGCGGCGCCGAGCCTCAGGCTGGCAATGGCTGCCGCGTCGTCGCCTTGGCCCGAGATCATGATGAACGGCGGGAGGGGCAGGCGCAGGCGGCCGGCCTCGCGGACGAAGTCGAGCCCGGTCATGTCGGGCATGCGCAGGTCGATCAAGGCGGCGTCGTAGGCCGGCGTCCGCGAGAGGCGCGACAGCGCGTCGGTGCACGTGGGGACGATGTCGAGGTCCAGGCTGGGCGCCGACTCCGCGAAATGCCGGAGCGTCAGGTCGATGTCCATGGCCTGGTGCTCGACATACAGGATCCTGCGTCGGACGTTCGTGACCCACCCCTGGCTCCGCTTCAGGCGGTGCTCCTCGACGGCGGCGATGACCAGGTCCGGCAACGACGCGACGTGATCGGGCGTCTTCGGGACGTAATTGACCGCTCCAAGCCGCAGGGCTTTCACGACGAGGTCCTCGTCGCCGGCACCTGTGACCAGGATGACCGGCACCGTCTCGCCCTGGTGGAACAGGGACCGCAACAGGTCCAGTCCATCCATGTCGGGAAGGTGGTGATCCAGCAGGAGCAGGTCCCATCCCCCCTCAGCCAGGCTCGCCATGCAGGCGGCGCCGGTGGGCACGACCTCGAGGTGCACCTCGGGAGCCTGGTCGGCGAAGCAAACCCGTGTCAGATCCGCGTCGTGAGCATTGTCCTCGGCATACAGGACCCGCAGCGGCGAGGTCATGGCGGCCGTCCGTTCGTGTCGGGATAGGGAGGCTCATTCGTCAGCAGCCAGTAGATCTTGATCTGCTTGACGACGTCCGCGAAGGCCGCGAAGACGACGGGCTTGACGATGTAGGAATTGACGCCCAGATCGTACGCCCTGGAGATGTCGCTGTTCTCCCGGGAGGTGGTCACGACCACGAAGGGGACCTTCTTCCAGACGGGATCCTGTCGCGCCTGGCGCAGCACCTCGATACCGTCCACCTTGGGCAACCGCAGGTCCAGCAGCACCAGGAGCGGCAGGTCGGGGTCGTCCAGCGCCTGGTGGTTCCCGATGAACCGGAGCGCCTCCTCGCCATCCCGGCAGACCTGGACGGGGTTCACGACGCCATGTTCCTCGAAAGCCTGCAGCATGAAGTCCAGGTCCATCGGGTTGTCTTCGACCACCAGGATGGGCCGCGCCCGCACGCCGCGATGCCGGGCCTCGCCTGCACCGACGATCGCCTTCTCCGTCATGACTTGCCTCCTTCCCGCGGCCTGGGCAGGTCCACGAAGAACGTCGCTCCCTGGCCCGGGGCGGACTCTGCCCAGATGCGTCCGCCCTGCTTGTCGAGCACCCGCCTCGCGATGGCGAGACCCGCACCCGTGCCCTCGAACTCCTCCGCGCGCACGAGCCGATTGAACAGCCCGAAGATCCGATCGTGGTATTTCATGTCGAAGCCGATGCCGTTGTCGCGAACCGCGAGCCGCCAGGCCTGGTCGAGCTCCTGGGCCGAAATCCGGATCCGAGGTGGTCGCGCATCGCGACTGTACTTGATCGCGTTGTCGACCAGGTTCGTCACGACCTGGAGCAGGCCCCGCTCCCAAGCGCGGAGCGAGGGGAACGGGATGTCCACCGTGACCTCGACGAGCTGCTCCTTCAGGACAAGGTCCCGGTTCCTGAGGACCGAGCCCACAAGCTCCCGCAGGTCGACTTCCGTCATGGAGGGAGTTTCGGTGTCCAGTCGCGAGTAGTGCAGGAGGTCCTCGATGAGCCGGTCTAGGTGGGAGGCGGCCGCGAGGATCTGCGTCAGGCAGAAGTGGGCCCTTTCGTTCAACGCGGCGCCGTGCTTGCGGTCCAGTTCGCTCGCATACCCGGCAATGCCCCGGAGGGGTGCCTTCAGGTCGTGCGAGACCGTGTACGCGAAGTCCTTCAGCTCCTGGTTCCGTGCGGCGAGCTGCGCCGTCCGGGCCTGCACCGTCTGCTCCATCTCGTCGGCATAGCGCCTCAGGTCGTCCTCGGCCTGCCGGATCTCGCTGATGTCGTGGACCATGCCCACCAGTTGCGTGCACGTGCCGTGGGCATCGGACACCGGGACCACCGTGACCTGGCCGACCTTCCTGCCGGCCGGGTACACGGAGACCTCCTCCCAGTGGACCGGCTGACCGGTCCGGATGGCCTCGTGGTACTTCGCCAGGACCTGGGCATGGGCCACCTCCGGGATGACGTCCTGCACCCGCGAGCCGACGACCTGGCCCTCTGAAAGCCCGGTGGCCTCCAGAAACCTGCTGTTGACCGACGCGAAACGGAAGCCGCCGTCCGTCTCGACCGCGATGGCGAAGATGACATCGGAGACGTTGTTCAGGATCAGGTTCAGCTGCTTTTCGCTGCGGCGCAGCGCCTCGTCCAACCGCATGCGCGGCGTGACGTCGCGCACGATCGCCTGCAAGAGCAGCTCGTCGCCCAGTTCCAGGCGATTCAGGCTGACCTCGGCGGGGAACGGCGTCCCGTCCGCGCGGCAGTGCTCCCATTCGAACGACTGCGGCCCGGCCGTCAATGCCAGGTCGATCTTCTCGCGGGCCTTCTCGTCCGACCGGCGTCCGTCCGGCTGAACAGGCGGCGAGAACCGTTGGGGGTGCGCCCCGATCACCCGTTCCCGGTCCTCTCCGAACATGGCCAGCGCCTGGGCGTTGCAATCGATGAAGCGGTCGCCGCGCATCAGGAAGATCGCGTCACCTGCCGTCTCGAACAGGGTGCGGTGCTTCAACTCGCTTTCCCGCAGGGCCTGCGCCATCTGCTCGACGAGAGGGTCGTGCAGCGGGCGCGGCTCGCGGACCGGCTTCGGAGTCCTGCCCTCGTCCGTCATCACGCTCCGCCTGGCGCGCGGGGCCGGACACGCCCGGTTCCCGGGCGCTCCTCCCGACGCTCGATGTTCTCAACCAGTCATAGAGTTGAGCGGAATTTGCACTCAAATGCAAGCGGGGCGGGTCCCGTGGAGAAGGTCACGGCCTGGCATGCGCCTGGTCGACGAGCGCGCCGCATGCCGTCCGCGCGGCGGTTCCCTGTCATCCCGCCAGCGCCGTCTGAAGCGCTGCAAAGTACCAAATCCAGCCCCCGATCTGAATCACGAGCGCCAGGCCCTGGACCCATGGCCGCTCGATGAAGATCGCGGCCGCGCCGGTCGCCAAAGTCATCGGAACGATGACGAGATTCTGCGCCGGCCATTGCGCTGGCGCTGGAGGTTTCGCCAAGCATGGCATTGGTGACCACCGTGACCACGCCGAGAATCGTGTAGGCGATGAGGTATTTTCGACCTTCCACGCGATGAAACTCCTGCAGGTTGATTTCGCCCTTTTCCGGGATGCGTGGCGAGACGAGGCGCGCTTGGAGATAGATGCCGGCCGCCACCGAGAAATAGAACGCAATCGACCCGATATCCCAGATTTTCAACGTGTGCAGATCCCACAGGCCGATCCACCACGCACAGGTGAAGAGCAATGCAGCCAGCATCCAGCCGGCATTGAACCAGGAGAGCTGAACGCGCTTCGACGCGATGATGATTTCGCCCGCCGTCGAGAGCAGGTGCGTGACCGCTGCTGCATACACGAACGAGAACAGGATCAGGATGAAATCGTACGCGTGCATGACCGGCGATAGTACTCCTACGGCCGGAAGCGAACCTGCGCTCGAGCCGAATGCCGAGATCGGCTTAGGTCGGCGGTCGCCTGGCACCGCCCCCCAGGGAAATCGGGTGGCACCTCGGCTGGCGGAAGAGCCGCTCGGCCTAACCGCGGCCTAATGGGAGAATCCATCGCGCCCCGCGCAAGTGCGGGCGTTCGCTCGCCGCGCTGGACTTACCCTGGCCGCCGATACCGGCGCCGAAATCGCGCGTCGCCAGCTCAGCGGCTGAAGCGCTGCTGCAGCTCGGCGTACGGGATGGCGCCCTGGGCGAAGCCGAAGGTGCCGTGATCGGCCATCTCCCGAGCGGCCTGCTCGACCAGGGTAAGGACGGCGCGAGCAAGGGTGCCGCCAACGCTGATCCTGGCGACGCCGAGCGAGCGCAGGGTGGCAGCGTCCAGCACCGGCTCGACCAGCCCAGACACGACGTTCACCGGCGCACCGATCGCGGCGGTCAGCCTGCCGATCTCCTCGGCAGCGGTGACACCAGGAACGAAGATGCAGTCGGCTCCGGCAGCCAGGTAGCTCTCGGCCCGGCGCACCGTCTCGGCGAAGGCGTCCGGGTGCCTGATCATGTAGGCGTCGGTGCGCGCGTTCAGCACGAACGAACCGGCCGGTGCGGCGGACCGCGCCGCCTCGAGACGTTCGCAGGCAGCCTCGACCGGGAGCAGTTCTCCGGGCTGAGTCACGTCCTCCAGATTCCCTCCGACCACCCCGAGCTCGACCGCAGCGGCGACCGTTGCTGCAACGTGGGCAGCGCTAGCGCCGTAACCGGACTCCAGGTCGGCGCTCACCGGGCACGCGACAGCCGACACGATGCGCGCGATGCAGTCGAGCATCTCCGGCCCCTCCATGGTGCCGTCGGCGGCACCACGGCTGAAGGCGATCCCGGCGCTGGTGGTGGCGATCGCGGCGAACCCGGCCTGTTCCAGGATCCGTGCCGAGCCACCGTCCCAGGCATTCGGCAGGATGAAGCCGGCGCCGGGTCGATGCATCGCCAGGAACGCCGCCGCGCGGTTCGGGGTCGAGGATGCGGTCATGCGCCTGATTCTAAAGCTGGGGGGCACTGGTGCAAATAGCCGAGAGCGCCTATCGAGATTCCGCCGTTCACTTGGGATCACGCGACCAGGATGGCGTCCCAGCAAGCGACTCCGCGGAGCGTTCGCCGACCTATCCGAAGCCGGGGAATCGCCTGGCACCTCTTCGGGGACGCGATATAATGGATGCGCCGGTCCGGAATGGGGGGCACCCACGAGGGATCTTTTCCTGACGCTTCTGCTGGCGATCGGCCTGTCGGCCGAAGCGCGCGGCGACACCATCTACGCCATGTGGACGGTTTACCCGGGAGGTGCCGTACAACTGACTCGGTTCGATGCCGCAACGCCCGGCCTGCCCGAGTACCCATTTCCGCCGGACCCGTATTTGCCGCCGTTCTCGATCGAGTTCGACCCCTCGACGCGGCAGCTCTGGGGTTTCGACTACTTCATCTGCCTGACCCTCTGCCCGCCGGCGCACGATCCGTTCCTTCTCGATCCGCTGACCGGCAGCTGGTCGTTCGTCCACTTGCCGGGACTGGAGCTCGGATCCCTTCTCGGCATGGATTCGGACATCGATCCCCGCACGCGAGAGTTGCGCTACTTCGGGGGCTCGTTGGAAACTCCAGCTACTCGTTCGATCGCCTGGAAAATCGTATGGACGCGCCGCTGAGCCCGCCGTTGAATGTCGTCGCCGTGGCTCACAAGCCGCCGATCGGCGGTGCCCAGGGCGTCGAGACCTACGTGATCGGGAGACTCGCCACGCAGGGCCTGGCGCCCTCCGGAACCCCCTGGTACCAACTCGCGCGGATCGGAGGCCCGGGCGGTGACCCACCCGCCTCGTCCGGGGAAGTGACGGTCATCGGACCGGTCGACGTCGACGCCGAACGGCTCTGGTTCGACATCGCGGCGGATGGAACGGCCTACCTCGCCGCCCTGCTTCAGGGCGTGCCGGACAGCGAAGAGAACAGGCTCTACCGCGTGGACCTCGCGAGCGGCGCCCTCGAGGAGATCGGGATCCTTGCCGAGCCGGGGGGATTGGCCATTCTGTCCGGCATCGCCGTCGCGCCGCCGGGCCTGGGAGAGGGAGTCGTCGCGATCCCGGCGCTGTCGCGCTTCGGCATCGCGCTCTTCGCTGTGGTGCTTTGCGCCGCAGCGCTCCGAAAGTCGCAGAGGCGGCGGCGCGTCGCTGCACGTTAGGCGGCTCAGTCCACTCGGGTCACGATGAAGTCGGCTGGCACCTCGGCTGCGCCTCGGCTGGTAGCCGCGGCCTCTCCCGGACCCGTACTAGACTCCACCATCGACCAGGGAGGGACTATGCGTACAGCATCTGCCACGTCGCGCGCGATCGTCGCATTTGCACTGCTGACGGCGCTCACCGGCTGCCCGGGCCCCGGAACGAAAGCGGTCGCGGGCCTCGACAAGGGCCAAGTTCTCGACCCCGACCGGAAGGGGCCGGACACGATCTCGCGCACCTTTGAATGCCAGGCGAGGGATTCCGAAGGCAAGTGTCTGGCGAACAAATGCACGGCAGGGCCGGGGGGCGAGACCTTCGACTGCGGCAGCTTCGCGAAGGCCTGCATCGACGCGGATCTGCACTGGAAAGGCTCGAAGAGCGGAGGCGTCTGCACCGTCCCGCTCTGATCCTGCCGACTAGGGGCCTTCGAGCTCGCGCAGGAATTCGGCGTAACGCTCGAGCTGCCCTTCGGCTGCGCTCCAGCGACGGATCGCTTTCCGATCGATCGGGTGCCGGCGCGCGATCTCGACCGCCACCGCGAGGCTCTGCCGATCGCTCCAGTGATAGAAGGCTGCCAGGCGATCGCGCACCGAGTCGGTGGGCGACAGGGCCAGGGTTCGGTTGCCAGGCTCGCCGATGTAAGCGGGCTCGACGTCGAGGTCTCCACCCACGGCGAGCGGCCCGCGCGGGAACTCCACCCAGAAGGGCGATTCCGCATGGACATAGCGATTCGCCCTGGGCGCGAAGCCCGCCGCGGCCATCGCGCGATCGAGCTCGGCGGGAAGGATCCGTCCTTCGAGGATGAAATCGATGTCGTCCGAAACGTAGGCACCTTCGGAATAGATGGTGGCGCAGGCTCCGCCCGTCAACACCGCCCGGATGCCGTGCTCCGACAGGAGCTGACCCACGGCAATGGCCACGGTTCGAAGCGAAGTCCGGCGGCGGATCCTCAACTTGGCTTGCCGGCCTGTCGCGGGCGCCGCCGCAGCGCGGACACGCCCGCTCGAAGCTCGGAGTCCGCTTCGGCGAGGCGCGAGAGGTAGGCGGCCAGTTCCTCCCGAGCGAAGTACGACGGGTTGAGGCGTACCTGCCGCGTTCGACCGATCGAGCGCCCGCTCACCAGGCCGTCCTGCTCGAGCCCGAGAAGCGCCTTGCGCACGCCGGACACCGGCGCCGCGAGCAGTCGTGCGAGCTCCCTGGGATAACTGGACTCCATCAGCCGGAGCGCCATGAGCACCCGGGTGCGCGTCCCGCCCCCGAAGGGACTCGACATCGTGGACCTCATAAGTGCTCATATGAGCACTTATGGTGTTCATAGTCAAGAGCCTGCGGGCGCGGTCGATGACCCTGCTGGCACATCTTCTGCACTCCTCTGCGCAATGCGTTCGGGGCGAAGACCGCGGCGTTCGCCCCGACCCAGCACAAGGGAGCCCATGAAGATGAAGCCAAAGAACACCATCTGTCTCTGGTTCGACAAGGACGCGCAGGAAGCGGCGCGCTTCTACGCCGCCACATTTCCGGACAGCGAAGTGACCGCCGTGCACAAGGCGCCCGGGGACTACCCGGGCGGCAAGGAGGGCGATGTGCTGACGGTGGAGTTCACCGTTCTGGGCATTCCCTGCCTCGGCCTCAACGGCGGCCCGGATTTCCCGCACAGCGAGGCTTTTTCGTTCCAGATCGCGACGGACAATCAGGACGAAACGGACCGTTACTGGAACGCGCTCGTCGGCAATGGCGGCGAGGAGAGCTCGTGCGGCTGGTGCAAGGACCGCTGGGGTCTTTCCTGGCAGATCACCCCGCGCGCGCTCACCGACGCGCTCGCGGCAGGTGGCGCCGAGGCGAAGCGCGCCTTCGCAGCGATGATGCCGATGAAGAAGATCGACATCGCCACCATCGAGGCGGCCCGGCGCGGCTGAGGCTCTACGCCCAACTCCGCCGCAGGCGGGCAGCGGCGGCGAAGTGGAGTCCGGCGAATCGGTCAGCCCACCCTGCTCAGTCCACCCAGATCACGACGCGTCCGCCGGGGCTCGTCGTGCGATCGATCAGCACCCCGCGGCCGCACTTCTCCACGTCCGCCAGCGTCACATAGTCGAGGATCGGTACCGCGGCGCGCACGAACCGAATCTTCCATGCGCCAGCGCGGAGGGCCCAATACGGCGTCGTCGCGCGAACGAGCCGGTCCCCCGGGCTCCAGGCGAGCATGTGGACGGCCGCGATCGGTGCGATCGAAGCGATCGGAGCGATCGGAGCGGCCGGAGCGATCGGCGGTGTCGGCCCGGCTCCATCGGGTCGCTCGAGGCACGGCTGCGCTGGACCAAACCGCTGCCGGACGGCGTTCATCTCCTCGTCGGCGATCGGGCGGCCCGCCCGAGCGATGTCCAGCGTCGACTGGGCAAAGAAGACGAGTGCGAAGATGCCGGCGAGGACCGTCACGGCGCCGAGCAGCGCGAACGGCAGGGTGCGGCCCGAGCGTTTCTGGGAGATCACGCCTTCGACTTTACCTTCGTCGCGCGCACGAGGCCAACGAGGTGCCCGCCGATTCGCCAGTTTCAGCGGCGGAAGAACTTGCCCGCCGCCGCGTAGTCGTTGCCGGACAAGTGGCGCCTTTGCGAGCTGACCCCGCTCAGCCGGCGGGTCGCGCGGCGGCGAGGCGCTCGAGGAGCGCCTGGAAGCGGGGGTCGTCCCGCAGCCCGGCCCAGTCGGGGTCGTGGCGCAGCCAGCCGGTGTGACTCCAGCCGCCGTCCACCGCTCTCGCGAGCGCGGGCAGCGCCCGCTCCGCATCCCCGTACGCGACCCAGAAGCAAGCGACGTTGTACTGCGTGCAGGCGTCCTCGGGGTCGAGCGTCTCGGCGCGCTCGAGCCAGTCCCGGGCGAGCTGGCGCTGTCCCAGGTGCAGCAGGTTCCGCGCTCCGAGGTAGTACGCCCGCACGTCCTCGGGATCGAGCTCCAGCTGGCGCTCGCAGCGTCGGAGCGCCAGCCGCGCCGTCGCGCGCGATCGTTCCTCGTCACCCCCCGCCTGCTCCAGACTGACCAGCAGACAGAGCGCCGCGTAATCGTCTTCGCGGACCCGCGCAGCCTCCCGAAACAGAGCGGCCGCACCCTCCGCGTCACCTGCTGCGTAACGCGCACGCCCGTGGTAGTAGTGCGCCTCGAACAGCCGGGGGTCCAGCGTCTTGGCGGTCGCGAACTCGGGCTCCGCCTCGGCGAAGCGTCCGGCGAGAGCGAGCGCGAAGCCGCGCGAGGTGTGCGCTTCGGCGGAGCCCGGAGCCAGGGCAACGGCCGTCGCGCTCTCCCCTTCCGCCCGCGCCCGATCGCCCAGTCCGTAGTAGGTGTCGAGCCACCCCAGCCCATCGGCCAGGCAGGCATGCGCCGGAGCGAAGACCGGGTCGAGCGCGATCGCGTGCTCGAACCAGCGAATCGCCTGCTCGATCGCCTTGCGGCGCACGCGATGCAGGAGGTACCGACCTCGGGCATAGTGCTCGTAAGCCTCGAGGCTGCGCGGCCGATCGATCGCCAGCGATCGCCGGTCGCGTTCGGTGAGCACGCCGCGGAGCTCGGTCGCCACGCGGGTCGCGAGCTCGGCCTGCAGATCGAGGACGTCGGCAGGTGAGCGCTCATAGCTCTCGCTCCACCGCGGGAAACCGGCCTCCAGGTCGACGAGCTGCACGTCGAGCTTGAGGCGGCTCCCCGCCTTGCGCACCGAGCCCTCGACGGCGTGTGCCACCTGCAGACGACGGCGCACCTCGTTCAAGTCGACGGCGGGTCCGCGGAAGGCGAACGCGGCGGAGCGCGGCGCGACCGACAGACCGGCAACGCGGCCGAGGGCGGTGATCAGCTCCAGGGTCAGGCCATCGCAGAACCAGTCCTGGTCCCGGGTCGGCGACAGATCGACGAAGGGCAGCACGGCCACACTGCCGGGGCGCGCGGGCGGGGTCGCCGGGACGGGCTCGGCGCCGGCGGCGGCCAGGGTCTCGACGACCTCGCCGCGAAAGCGGAAGCCGCGCCCGTAGACCGTTTCGATCCACTCGGCGCCGCCGAGCACGCGTCGGATCTCGCGCACCGCGCGCGCCAGAGCGGCGTCGCCGACGAACTGCTGCGGCCAGACCCGCTCGACCAGCTCCTGCTTCGACACCACCCGATGACGCTCTCCGATGAGGTAGGCGAGGGTCTCGCAAACCCGGGGCTCGATCGCGACGGCCAGGCCGCGCCGGCGCAGCTCGTAGCGCTCCGGAACGAGCTCGAACTCGGCGAAGGAGAAGACCACGCCGGGATACTAGCAACCCGCTTTCACCCGGCTTTCTCCCCGTTCCCATCCAGATCTTCCGGCTCCTCCTGAGCAAGGCTGCACGGGCGCGGCACTCCCGCCGCACCCGACAAGGAGGCAGTCATGGACCAGACTTCACTCTCCCGAACGATCGACCTCTGGCAGCGCGAGCCCGAGCGCGCGCAGGGAAAGCCGACGGTCGTCGGCCATTCGCAGGGCACCCGGGCCACCCTGCAGAGCGGCAGCTTCCAATGGGACTCCGACCTGCCCGATCCTCTGGGAGGCTCGGGGAAAGCGCCCTCGCCGACTCAGCTGTTGCTCTCCGCGCTCGCCGGCTGCGCGGTTGTCTTCCTGAACGACACCCTGGCACCGCAGCTCGGAATTCACCTCGAGGCGGTCTCCGCCACGGCGCGCTGCCGCACCGACTCGCGCGGCCTCTTGGGGCTGGCGGGCGTGAGCCCCGATCTGCAGGAGATCGAGCTCGACATCGAGCTCACGAGCTCCGCGTCCGAACCCGCCCTGCAAGGCCTGCTCGACGCCTGGCAGGCGCGCTGTCCGATCTACCGCGCGCTCGTCGCCCCCAGCGCCGTCGCACTGCACTGGAAGACGGTCGCTCCCGCGCAGCGGGCGGCCTCTCAGTAGGAGGCGAGAACGCGGCAGGCCTGGGCCTTGAAGACGAGGCGCACGCTCGCACCCGGCGCGAGGCCCAGCTCGCTCACGGCGCGCCGGCTCACGACGACGGAGATCGGTCGCGCTTCGCGCCCGAGGGTGGTCGTCACCACGGCCGAGGAGCGCTGATCGTCTCTGTCCGGCAAGTGAATCTCTCGCACGGCGGCGGCCAGGACGTTCTGTGCCGAGAGACCAGAAAAGGACCCGGACGCGAGGATGATCTCGGTTCCGCGCACCTCGATCGCCACCCGCTGACCGGCAAGGAGACTGCCGTCGTCGGCGACCGCGATCACGAGCCC
Organism: Thermoanaerobaculia bacterium; assembly: GCA_963806165.1. Lineage (GTDB taxonomy): Bacteria > Acidobacteriota > Thermoanaerobaculia > Multivoradales > JAGPDF01 > JAGPDF01. Next base: position 710,936 of record CAWDWZ010000009.1, on the reverse strand, counting down.
AGGCTCGATCTCGACCGTCGCGAGCGACTCGGCGACCGCTGCGACCCTGCCGAAGAACATGTTCACGATCCCTTCGCCGCTCTCGCCGGACGGGAGCTCGTGCCCACCGAAGAGCGTCTCGGGCCGACCGCGGGCGATCCCGCGGCCTGCCGCGAGCACCGTCACCTCGCGCGCCAGCAAAGTCATTTCGGAAGGGTCGTGCGATACATGGAGGGTCGGAATCGCGAACTCCTCCCGCACGCGCAAGAGATACGGGAGGATTCGACGGCGCAAGGGCAGGTCGAGATTGGCGAGCGGCTCGTCCAGCAGGAGGAGCTCGGGCGCCGAGCAGAGTGCCCGGCCGAGCGCCACCCGCTGGCGCTCGCCGCCGGAGAGCGCGGTCACCGACCGCCGCGCCAGCGGCGAGAGCTCGAGCACCTCGAGCACGCGCTCCACGCTCAACCGGCGCGGCGATCGCCTCGCGCGCCGCTCCCCGACGCGCAAGTTGCCGAGGACGTCGAGGTGCGGGAAGAGCAGCATCTCCTGCGGCACGTAGCCGACCCGGCGCATTTCCGGCGGCAGTCGAACTCCCCGCGCCGTATCGAGCCAGATCCGTCCGCCGACCTCGATCCGGCCCCGAGCACCGCGACGCAGCCCGGCAAGCGCCTCGAGCACCGTGGTCTTTCCCGCTCCCGATGCGCCGAAGAGTCCGAGCGCCGGCTCCGCGGTCTCCCAGTCGAGCTCGACGTCGAAGCGCTCGCAGGGAACGACCAGCGAGACCCGCAGCGTCGCACTCAACGCGGAGCCCGCTTCCTGCGCAACAGCGCTTCCGTCGTCCAAAGCGCGGCGAAAGCGAGAACCACGGTGATCCCGACCAGGATCATGGCGTCGTCGTCGCGCCCGATCTGCATCTCGCTGAAGATCGCCAGGGCGAGCGTCTGCGTCTTGCCCGGGATGTTGCCCGCCACGATGATCGTGGCGCCGAACTCTCCCAGGGCGCGGCTGAAGCCGAGCACCGCGGCGGCGCCGAGGCCTCGCTTCGCGAGCGGCAAAGTGACCTGGAGAAAGCCCCGCAGGGGGCTGAGGCCCAACGTCCGGGCCATCCCTTCGAGCCGCGGGTCGACCCCCTCGAAGGCGACGCGCGCGGTGCGCACCACGAGCGGCAGCGCCATGACCGCCGAGGCCAGGACCGCCCCCTTAATGGTGAACAGCAGGTCCAGATCGAAGCCGACCGAGCGCTCGCCCAAGAGGCCGTCGCGCGCCAGGAGGCGGAGCAGCAAGTAGCCGACGGCGGTCGGAGGAAGCACGAGCGGCAGGGCGGTCAACGTCTCGATCATGGACTTCCCCGGGACCTCGCGGCGCGCGAGCAACCAGCCGAGCGCGATCCCCGGCGGAAGGATCACCAGGATCGCGAGAAGAGCGACCTTGACGCTCAATCCGAGAGCGACGATGGCAGTGGCGCTCAAGGCGTCGGAGCGCTCACGATGAATCCGAAGCGTTCGAACACCGGCCCCGCCTCCGGGCCGCAGATCCAAGCCACCACGGCCCGCGACCGTTCGAGGTTCGGGCGGGTTCGAAGCGCCGCGATCGCGTAGGACACCCGTGGCCCCTCGCCTTCGGGTACCACGTAGGCCACATGAACGCGCTTCGAGATCGCCGCGTCGGTGCGGTAAACCACACCGGCCTCGACCGCGCCCGACTCGACGGCGGCGAGTGCAGCCCGAACGTCGAGTGCCGGCACCACTCGTTGCGCGACGGCTTCCCACTGCCCCATCGCCTCGAGCCAGGCCTTGGCGTACTTGCCCGCCGGCACCGCCTCGGGATTGGCCAGCGCGAGCCGGCGGACCGCCGGCGAAGCCAGATCCCCCGCGGACGCAATCTGCAAGTCGCTGTCCGACGGGACGACGACCACCAGCCGGTTCGAAAGCGGCGAGCGCCGCGAGCCCGGGTCGACGAGGCCCGCCTCTGCGACGCGGTCCATCCACCCGTCGTCGGCGGAGAACAGAATGTCGGCCTTGTTGGCCGCCACGATCTGGCGTGCAAGATCGTTCGATGCGCCCAGGTTGAAGACCAGGCGCGTTCCGGTGGCGCGCTCGACGGCGGGTGCAAGCTCCTCCAGCACGTCGCGCAGGCTCGCCGCCGCGTAGACCTGGATCTCGACGCCCTCGGCGGCGAGGCCGGAGGAAGCCCCACCGAGGACGCCTCCGAGGGCTGCGAAAAGAGTGAGCAGGGAACGGGCGCGGTTCATGACACGACCTCCTCGAGCACGAGCGGCGCGGCCCGAGCCGCGCCTCGAGGAGCTATCGTACAGACGAACCTATGTTTTCGCCGGGCGGGTAGACCCTGTCGACAGCGGCGCCACCTGCCCTTTCGACCAGGGCGAGCTCGCCCCGACTCGGGAACCGTCGCGTTCGCCGGCGATCACTTCGACCAGGGTGGAACCACTCCGACCGACCGCGCGTAGGCGATCAGTTGGCCGAGGTGCTCGCTCATGTGGCCGTAGTCGGCCATGTAGAGCTGACGCACCGAGATCTTGTTGCCGAAGAAATCGACCTTCTGTTCCAGCTGCTCTGGGGTCGTCGCCTCGGCGGCGGCGCGGCCGAAAGCGAGCGACGTGGCGAGCGCCGCGAGGATCTCTTTCTTGGTCGTCGCTCCGGGTCCCTTCTCCGGGTCTTTCGGAGCGTCCGCCGGCTGGGCTACGCCAGCCGCCTTGGTGAAGAGATAGGTCGCGCCATCGACGTGATTCAGCACCTCCGCGATCGAGCGCACATCCTTGGTCGGACGCCAGGCGTACTTGCCCTCGGGAATCGCCTCGCCGAGCGACTGGATCTTCTTCGCCACCCCGTCATAGAGCATCAGATAGTCCGCCTTGGCACCCGCCGCCGCGGCCTGCATCGCCGCCTGATCTGCCCGCGCCGCCGTCGCCGCCAGCATCAGCACCACTACCAGTCCCGCCGCACTCTTGCTCATGATCTCTCCCTCCGAAGAGTTGGAATTCGGCGAACCCTAGCGCAGCTGCCTCACGGCGGGAAGGCCCCCCTTGCCGGGAGCCCCCGGCGCCGCCGAGGTGGCGCCTGAAGAGCTGCCAGCCGAATGCCGAGTCACCGTGTCCACGGGGCTCGCGCGAGGCAGGCACGGAGACGATCGCCGCGCCGATCCGCCCTTGCTTTCAGGATGGATGGGTCCATAATGATGGTGCGTCCGTCAGTCGACTGGAGCACTCCATGAACAGACAGCCTGCAATTCGGGTCGCCGCTTCGATGCGGGTCGCCCTCCGGCTGTCAGCGAATCGAATGCGGCACACCGCCGTCGCCTCCCTCTCGCTGCTGCTCGGTGTCGTGGCGGGCGCACATGGCGGAACGGCGCTCGACTTCGCGGACGGAGTGGAAGGCGATGTCGCAACGGCGCTCATCTTCTCGGACGGCGTCGAAGGCGGGGACGTCGCGGTCTGGAGCAACGCGGTCGGCTACGTCGCGCCGCTCCATCGCGTCGGACGCTTCGATCTCGCCCAGCCGTCGCCGCTGCGCTTCACCTGGCCGGGGAGCGAGATCCGCGCGCGGTTCTCGGGCACCGCGCTCACGCTCCAGCTCGAGGAGACGGCTCCGAACCATTACGACGTCGTGATCGACGGAGCTCTGCTGCAGGTGCTGGTCACGGTAACGGGCGTCCAGAACTATTCCTTTTCCGGTCTCGCGGCCGGACCGCACGACGTCGTCGTCACCCGCCGCACCGAGTCGCTCTTCGGCGTAAGCCGCTTTCTCGGTTTCCCCGGCGCCGCGCTGACGCCGACCGCCGCGCCGACCCGGCGCATCGAGATGATCGGCGACGCGATCACCTGCGGCTACGGCGTCCTGGGCCCGGACCCCTACTGCAGCTTCTCCGCCGCCACCGAAGCCGAGACCCATGCCTGGGGCGCCTTCGCCGCCGCGGCGCTCGGCGCCACTCATACGTCGATTGCCTATTCCCTCAAGGGCCTCTATCGGAACTACGGCGGCGACACCACCGACCCGATGCCCGTCCTCTGGGCCCGCACGCTCGCCGACAATCCCGCGAGTCCGTGGCATTTCGGTTCGGTGCCGGCGGCAGTGGTGATCGCCCTGGGCACGCACGACTATGCGACCGGCGATCCCGGACAGCCGTTCGTCAACGCGATGATCGCGTTCGTCGGACAGATCCGCGCACGCTACCCGGGAGCCGAGATCGTCGTCACGTCGAGCCCAGTGCTCGACGGCGCCCAGCACACCAGCGAAGTCGCCTATCTCCAGCAAGCGGTCGCCGCTTCGGGTCCGCACGTGAGCTTCCTCGACCTGCCGCCGCAGGATCCGGCCAATGGCTGGGGTTGCGACTACTACCCGAGCGAGACCACCCAACAGCTGATGGCCGCGGCTCTGGTCACCCATCTGCAGACCCTGCTCGGCTGGTAGCCGCGCGGGCCGCGCCCGCGCGCGAGTTGCGAAACGCCTGGCACCCTCAAGGCCAGAACTGCGCCAGGCTCAGGCTCGAATGGAGCACCGTCGGCGAGTGGATCGGTCCACGCTCAGAAGCCGGCCGCCGCCACCACCGCGGCGAAGCGTGGCTCGTCGTGCAGTGCGTCGAGGCGCGGGTCGACGGCAATCCAACCCAGCCACTTCTCGTGCTGCGCACAGGCCTGCTCGAGGAGGGCGCAGGCCGTCTCGCGCTCGCCCAGGGCGAGCTTCGCGATGGCGAGGTCGTAGGCCAGCGGGCCGGCGCCGGCGGCGCTCGCCAGCACCTTGGCGAGCTCGGCTGCGGCCGCATCGCGGCGGCCGGCGCGGGCGTGAACGGCGACCAGCGCGAGCCCCGGTTCGTACAGCCGGCCGGCCGAGAGCTCGCGCGCCCGCTCGAAGCAGGCGACGGCAGCGGGCAGGTCGCCGAGCTCGAGGCGGGCCAGGCCGTCCCAGTAGTAGGCGTACCAGAAGTCAGGGTCGAAGACGACCGCTTCGTGGAAGCGCTCCGCCGCCTCGCGGAACCGCCCTGCGAAAAAGCTGGGCAGCCCGCGGTCGGCGCGCAGCGCCAGCGAGAGCGGGTCGAGCTCGCAGGCCGCGGCCAGCATCTGGTCGGCCTCGTCGAAGCGGCCCGAGGCGACGAGGAACCAGCCGTAGGCATGGCGCGCCAGGCAATAGGCCGGTCCGAGCTCGACGGCGCGGCGGTAGTCCTCCTCGGCCGCGTGGCGCTCCCAGTCGTGCCAGAAGCGGAGCATGGCGCGGGCGACGAGGGCCTCGGGCATCTCGGGATCGAGCGCGAGAGCGCGCTCGAGGGCGTAGCGCGCCTCGGGCAGTACCTCGCTCGCCGGCACGAACAGGTCCGCGGCGACCACCTCGGCGTCGGCGAGCGCCGCCCAGGGTAGCGGCCAGCCCGGGTCGAGCCGCGCGGCCTCGCGCAGGCAGCGGATCGCCTCACGCAAGGCGTCGGGACCGAAACGGAAGGTATGGTAGCGGCCCTCGAGGAAGAGGCGCAGCGCCGCCGGGGTCGCTGGCTCGCGGCGCGCCGGCCGCGGCGCCGCATCACCAGCCAGGTGCGGCAACAGCGTTGCGGCGACGCGGTCCGCCACGCGCTCCTGCGTCTGGTAGAAGTCGACCAGGCGCTCGCTCTGGCGGACGGTCCACAGCACCGCTTCGTCCGCCACCCGCACGAGCTGGGCCGAAATCTTGAGCCGCCCCGCCTCCTCCTGGTAGTGGCCGAGCACGATGTAATCGACCGCAAGCGCGCGGCCTGCCTCGCACACTTCGGGGGAGCCCTGCACCACCCGCAGCACGCTCGCTGTCGGGCGCAGGCGCAATAGGGCATTGCGGCCGAGCCTGGCGACGATGGCGTCGGCCAGGCCGACGCCGAGCGCGTCCGGCCCCTCGGCGCCACCTGAGATCGGCAGGAACGGCAGCACGGCGACCGTCGGGGGCCGGGTTGCTTCGAGGATCTCGACCGCACCGCGGAAGCGATAGCCGAAGCGCGACACGGTCTCGATCCACGGCGCCGTCGGATCCTCGCCCAGCGCCCGTCGCAGCGTCGAGATCGTGCGCGTCACGCTGCCCTCCTCGACGATCGCTCCTGCCCAGACCTCGTCGAGCAGCTCCTCCTTGCGCACCAGCTCCCCCGGCCGCCGCAGCAGGGCACAGAGCAAGCTGAAGGCGCGCGGCGGCAGGTGGACGGCGACACCGTCGCGCATCAGCCGTTGCTCCGCGGCAACCAGGCGGAAAGGCCCGAAGGCATAGGCCCGGCTCATGAGGCGGAGGGCACGGTGGGGCTCAGTCTACGCCCGCACGGGCGTCCAGGCTTTGCGATCGTCCGAGTTTCGTCCGATCTCCGTCAGGACGCGACGGCAACGCGCCCGCCACTATGACTCTCGACGCGCGGCAACTTCCTGCCGCAGCGAACGGGAGGAACAGAGATGAAGAGCCTGATGCAGTCCAAGTGGGCGCCGGGATTCATGGTCCTGGCGCTGTTCACGGGCAGCTCCCTGGCGATGGCTTCGCCGGACACCGCCGCCGAGCCGACTTTCTGTTCGACGCACAGCCTACGCGGCCTGTATGGCTATCTCTTCGCGGGCGAGATCGTCGGCGTGGCGCAATTCCGCACCGTCGGCACCCAGACCTTCGACGGCGCCGGCCATGTCGCGGTGACCGCCAGCAGCAGCACCGGAGGCCAGGTGAGCCGCTACGAATTCACCGGCACGTACACCCTCGGCGCGGATTGCCGCGGGCAGATGGAGGCCCTCTTCCCCGACGGCTCGACCGGCCACATGGACTTCGTCAGCGTCGATGGCGGCCGCCAGCTTTTCGGCATCCAGATGGACCCGGGGGTCATCCTCACCGGCACCTTCCTGCGCCGCTGAGCTGTTCCGCAATCTTCGTGCAGCGCCCGCCGCGGCCCCGGCGGTGGGCGATCGATCTGATCACCCCGGGGGAGGAGAACTTCACATGCGAAGGTCCTTTCCGTTCCGTGACTACGTGCGTCGCACGCTCGTCTCCACCATCGGGACAGCCGACTCGGGAGGTTCTGTCGTCTTGGAGCGGCTCTTCATCGACTTCAACGGTGGAGGGTCCGACCCGCAGACCTACGACGTGTTTCTCGACAGCGTGGATGCGGCGAGCACGATCGCGCTCTACGACTCCCAGGTGACGTTCGGCAGCGCCGGTGGGCTGCTTGCCCTGTCGGGCTCCGTCGGCTCGGTGCTCCTGGGTCACTTGACGATCGCCGACTACCCCGGGACCGGGGCCGCCCTCACCTCGAATGGCGGGCCGATCACGCTGCAGAATTCGATCGTGGCGCTCAACGGAACCGATCTCTCTCCCTTCGGGAATGTCCTCGAGACTACGAACTTCGTCGGGGGAAATCCGCTGTTCTTCAACGAGCCGAGTGGCGACTATCACCTGAGCGCGTCGTCGCCGGCGATCGGTGCCGGGACGAACAACGTGCCCAGCGTGCGCTTCGCGGATCTCGACCACCATGGGCGCATCGTCGGGGGAGTGACCGAAATCGGCAGCTACGAGTTCGACGGTCTCTTCGCCGACGACTTCGAGGTCGGCGACGCCGGCTCGTGGTCGACGGTCGTGCCCTAGCCCTCCGGGGCTGATGGGCTCGCAGCTGGGGCCCCGCCAGGCGGGGCCCTCGCGTTGGCTCGAGATGGAATTCGCTGGGATCTCCGACTTTCGGGCCTGTCCGAGCCCGCGCCGGAACCTGTATTGTTGGCCCACGGGGCTGGACCGAATCACCGGGCGGCCTCTCCAACGACGAAACAGGAGGACTCGATGATCCGCAAGGCAGCCATTCTCGGAATCTCTCTGCTGCTCGCAGGCGCCGTGATCGTTTCGGCGCAGGACAAGAAGCCCCTTTCGCCGCCCGGAAGCGCGGCGACGATGGTCGGCGGCACATGGAGCGCGCCCGACAAGGACGGCGAGCGCTCGTACTCCGGCGGCAAGTGGATCGAGGTCGCCTACAGCCGCCCGATCCTGCGCGGCCGCGCGGAGATCTTCGGCAAGGGCGCGGACTACGGCAAGGCGGTCAACGCCGGAGCCCCGGTCTGGCGAGCCGGCGCCAACCAGACGACGAAGCTCACCACCGAAGTTGCGCTCACGATCGGCGGCAAGCGGATCGAGCCCGGCAGCTACGACCTCTTCGTCGACCTCAAGGAGGGCGCCTGGACGCTCATCCTCTCGACCCAGCCGACCCAGGACAAGTACGACCCGAAGGACAAGACGAAGATCTGGGGCTCGTACGGCTACGACGCGAAGTTCGACGTCGTGCGCGTGCCGATGGCGATGGTGACACCCGCGCTGACCATCGACCAGTTCACGATCGGCTTCGCGGACATGACCGAAGCCGGCGGCAAGCTCGGGATGGGCTGGGAGAAGACCGGCGCGGTCGTGCCGTTCACGATCGCCCGCAAGCCTCCACAGTCAGCGGTCGATCATGCGCTGGGCGCCCGCGGAGTAGCGCGCACCGTGCACCGTGAGCTCCGCGGCCGCGGCGGCGATCTCGGCGAGGTCGCCGGCGGAGAGCTCGACGGCGTCCGCGCCGAGGTTCTCCTCCAGGCGATGCAACTTCGTCGTCCCCGGGATCGGCACGATCCAGGGCTTGCTGGCGAGTACCCAGGCGAGAGCGATCTGCGCCGGGGTCGCCCGCTTCTCCGCGGCGATCCTCGCCACCAGATCGACGATCGCCCGATTCGCCTGGCGGTTCTCCGGCTGGAAGCGCGGCACGGTGTTGCGGAAGTCGGAAGCGGCGAAGGCCGTCGTGGCGTCGATCTTGCCGGTCAGGAATCCCCTGCCGAGCGGGCTGAAGGCGACGAGTCCGATCCCGAGCTCCTCGAGGGTGGGCAGGATCTCGTCCTCCGGCTCACGCCACCAGAGCGAGTATTCGCTCTGGAGCGCCGTGACTGGTTGCACCGCGTGCGCGCGGCGGATCGTCTTCGCGCCGGCCTCCGAGAGGCCGAAGCGCTTCACCTTGCCCTCGCGGATCAGCTCGCTCACCGCCCCGGCCACGTCTTCGATCGGCACTTCCGGGTCGACACGATGCTGATAGAAGAGATCGATAGCGTCGGCCTGGAGTCGCTTGAGTGAGCTCTCGGCGACCTCCTTGACGTGCTCTGGCCGGCTGTCCAGGCCCAGCTGCTCCCCATTGGGACCCAGCTTGAATCCGAATTTGGTGGCGATCACCACTCGACCCCGGAACGGAGCGAGCGCTTCGCCCACGAGCTCCTCGTTGGTGAAGGGGCCGTACACCTCCGCCGTATCGAAGAGCGTGACGCCGCGCTCGACGGCCGCCCGGATGAGGGCGATCATCTCCTGAGTGTCCGCTGCCGGACCGTAGCCGAAGCTCATGCCCATGCAGCCCAGGCCAATGGCCGAGACTTCGAGACCGCTCTTTCCCAGGGTGCGCTTCTTCATGCTCCCTCCCTCAACGGGCACCCCTTCCCGGAAGATCAGGGTGTTCGAACTCTGAGTTACCGGCGCAGCGCGCGGCGTCTGGTCTGGCCATTCCGTCGTCCACGAACCGCGCGTACGAGGAGCCTCGCCGCTGAGCGCTATGACGAGGAGCGTACACGCACATCGATCGCCTCGGCCAGCGCGCCGGCCAACGCGGCTGCTGGCGGGACGACAAGAACTGCGCACGGAGCGTGCAGGATGACGGCCTCGGCCACACTGCCGAGGCGGAGTCGTTGCCATCCCGACCTCCCGTGGGTGCCGACGAGCACCAGATCGGGTCGCTCCCGTTCGCAAGCGGCGAGAATCGCGGCGAGCGCATTGCCTCGGCGGACCTCGCTCCGAATGACTCCGCCGTAGTCGGCGGTCGACTCTTCCAGGACTCTTGCGAGCTCGGCGCTGCGGGATATCGTCTCATCGCTCCCCCCTTTGAGAACGTGAAGCACCACGACCTCGGGTGGCTGCTCGATACTCTCACCCGTCACCAGCGCCAGACCACAACGCAGGGACGCCGCCGCGAGCGACGACAAGTCGAGTGGCGCAAGGACTCGCCTGGGGGGCACCCGCACCTCTCCTTTGACCACGACGACAGGGCAGCCCCCTTGCCGGATCAGGAAAGGGACCGTCGAGCGAACTCGGTGCAGTGGCATCGGCTCGGCTGCCACTGCCGCCACGACGATGAGGTCCGCATCGAGCCTCTCGGCGGCAGCACGCAGAACCGGACCCGGATAGCCGACGGCGACGGTGTCGCCCGCCAGCTCACCAGCCGTCGCTCCCACTCGATCGAGCTGCTCCTGGAGCCTCCCTCGGGCGCGGGCAGCGAGGTACGGCTCGGCCAGGCCGAACCCGGTCACCCCCAGCGGCAGGGGCGGTGGCTCGAGAGCGTGCACCGCATGCACCCGGCCGTGCGCCTGGCGCGCCAGACGGAGCGCAGTTCGCATCACGGCATCGCTCTCGGATCCGAGGCTCGTACCGGCCAGCACAAGGAGCCCTCGCGCTCGTTTCATCGTTGCCTCACTTCAGGTCCCCCAGGTACCCCTGGCGCCCGAGCCATTTGACCGCCTCGAGAACGGGGACGATCGTGGATGCCAATGCGATCATGAGCGCCCAGTCGGTCCAGGCGAAGGCGAAGGTCCCGAACGACGCCTGGAGGAACGGCAGGTGCACGACCGCCGCGAGCAGCAGGAGCTCCCAGGTGACCGCGAGATTCAGCCAACGATTGGCGAACGGCCGCCGAAAGACCGAGAGGCGGTCCGAACGGTAGCTGTAGGCGTTGAAGAACTGGATCAGCACCAGCGAGGTGAAGGTCAGTGCCATCGCCTCGGCGAGTGGGCGGCCGCTGCGGAGCAGCCAGCTGAACAGGCCGAAGTTCACCATCGCCGACCAGAGACCGCCGGCGAGCAGCAGTACGACGACGGGCCGCGTGAACAGCCCGGTACGAGGGTCTCGGGGCTTGCGGCGCATGAGATCGGCCTCGGGAGGATCGACCGCCAACGCCAGCGCAGGCAGGCCGTCGGTCGCCAGGTTGACGTAGAGGATCTGGACTGCCGTCAGCGGCAACGGCATGCCCGCCAGGGCCGCGCCGGCCATCAACAGGATCTCGCCGATGTTCGAAGAGAGCAGAAAGGTCACGTACTTGCGGATATTGCTGAAGACGATGCGGCCCTCCTCCACGGCCGCCACGATGGTCGCGAAGTTGTCGTCGAGGAGCGTGACCCCTGCGGCCTCCTTGCTGACATCGGTTCCGGATATGCCCATGGCGATGCCGACGTCGGCCTTCTTCAGGGCCGGTGCGTCGTTCACGCCGTCGCCCGTCATCGCGACCACATCGCCGCGCCGCTGCCAAGCGGCGATCACCCGCAGTTTGTCGGTGGGTGAAACGCGGGCATAGACGCCGATCCGGTCGACCTCGAGCGTGAGCTCCTCGTCGTCGAGCCCGGAGAGCTCCCCGCCAGTGACCACCCGGCGACCGTCGAGCAACCCGATCTCGTCGGCGATCGCGGTGGCGGTCAGTGGGTGGTCGCCGGTGATCATGACCGGCTTGATGCCAGCATCCCAGCAGGTCCGGACAGCCTCGCGCGCCTCGGCTCGCGGAGGATCCATCATCCCGACGAGGCCGAGATACGTCATCTGCCGTTCGGCGTTCCCCACCTCCGCCCGGACCTTGCGAGCCAGCGCGAGCACCCGCAAACCGGCGGCGGCCATTTCGCGCTCCTCGGCACCGATGGCTTCCCGGTCGGCGGCAGTCAGCGGAGCTTCCCGCCCAGCCAGCAACCAGGTTCCGCAAGCCGGCAGAACGGCTTCGACGGCTCCCTTCGAGTAGGCGACCATCGCGCCCGTGGCGGTGGCGTGAAGGGTCGTCATGCGGCGACGCTCCGACGTGAAGGCGATCTCGTGGCGGCGCGGCTGCTCATCATTGAGCTCAGCCTGGCCGAGGCCCGCCTTCTCGCCAGCAACGATCAGCGCGCCTTCCGTGGGATCGCCCTCGACCCGCCAGCGCCCGTCCTCGTCGATCAGCACCCGTGCGTCCGAAGCCAGAACGCCCGCCCGCAACACCTCGCGAACGTCCCCGGACGGATCGACGCTCTCGCCGTCGACCAGGAAGTCCCCCACCGGCGCGTAACCCACTCCGGTCACCTGGACGACACTGGCCGGCGTGGCGATCCTGCGCACCGTCATCTCGTTCCTGGTCAAGGTTCCGGTCTTGTCCGAACAGATGATCGATGTGCTGCCCAGCGTTTCAACCACAGGAAGCCTGCGCACGAGCGCGCGACGTTTCACCATCCGGCGCACGCCGATGGCCAGCGAGATCGTGACCACCGCCGGCAGCGCCTCGGGCACCACCGCAACCGCGAGCGCGATTCCGAAGACGAGCATGTCGAGCGCGGGCAACCCGCGCCATAACCCCAGGGCGACGACGAGAGCGACAACCGCGAGGGCCGCCTTTCCCAGCAGTGCGCCCAGCCGATCGAGGTTCTCCTGTAGCGGCGTGCGGCCGGACTCGACGGTCTGCACGAGCCCGCTGATACGCCCGAACTCGGTTTCCATCCCCGTGGCGACGACGATGGCCTGCCCCCGCCCGCTCGTCGCCAGGGTGCCCGCATACGCCATGTTGAGGCGGTCCCCGATCGCCAGCCCGGCCGCCTCGAGGCGATGCGCGACCTTCTCGACGGCCGCCGACTCCCCGGTGAGCGCCGCCTCGTCCAGCGCGAGGTTCACGGCGAGCAGAATGCGGGCATCCGCCGGCACCCTGTCGCCGGCGCGCAGCACGATCAGGTCGCCAGGCACCAGATCGCGAGCCGGAACGGCGACCTCCCGCCCGTCCCGAATCACGCGTCCCACGGGCGCGGCCAATTTCCGCAGCGACTCGAGAGCCCGCTCGGCGCGATACTCCTGCACGAATCCGAGCAACACTGCGAACAGCACGATGACCGCGATGACCGCTGCCTCGAGACCGTGCCCGAGCACAGCCGAGAGCGCCGTCGCCACGAGCAGGATGACGACGAGGACGTTCCTGAACTGCGCTGCGAGGGTGTGCCACGCCGAGCCTCGGGCGATGTCCTGCAACTCGTTGGGGCCATGAAGGGCCAGCCTGCGGGCAGCCTCCTCGGCGCTCAGCCCCCCCGACGGCGCTTCGAGTCGCGCCAGCACCTCGTTGTCGTGCAGACCGTGCCAAGCTGCGTCTTCCCTCAGTTGCGGCGCCTCGATGATCATCTGTACTCCCAAGGGCCTGGCGGTCGACTTCGGCAGCGGCTCGAGCCCGGTGCGTTCCAACAGACCGCACGACGACTATGCTACGGCCCATCGAGAGCAATAACGAATAGATAGTTTCTTGCAGTGCTGGTTGTTTTCTCTATAGATTCCTCTCCATGGCATGGATGAACTACCACCACCTCCTCTACTTCCGGACCGTCGTGCGGGAGGGAGGTGTGTCAAGAGCGGCCGCCAAGCTCCGGCTGGCGCAGCCGACCATCAGCGCACAGGTTCGCACGTTGGAGCGCGCGCTCGGAGTGCAGCTGTTCGTCAAGAAGGGTCGCACGCTGACGCTCACGGAAGCGGGCCGCATGGTCTTTCGCTTCGCCGACGAGATCTTCACGATCGGTCGCGAGCTCCAGGCCACGCTCGAGGGTCGTCCACCCGGTCAGGCGCCGGTGCTCACCGTCGGCGTCGCGAACGCTGTTCCGAAGCTCATCGTGTACCGGCTTCTCCGGCCAGCCATCGAGCAACCCGAAGCGGTCCGCCTGGAATGTCGTGAAGACAATGCCGAGCAGTTGCTCGCCGCGCTCGCGACCTACTCGCTCGACGTCGTGATTGCGAGCGCGTCGGCGCCGGCGCACCTCCCCATCAGGGTCTTCAACCACCTGCTCGGAGAATCTGCCGTCGCCTTCTTCGCTCCGGCGCCGCTGGCGACCCGGTTGAAGCGCGATTTCCCGCGTTCGTTGGCGAACGCACCGATGGTTCTTCCCACCACGAACAACCCTCTCCGACGAGCCCTCGACGACTGGCTCGAGACGGCGGGCATCACTCCAAGGATTGTCGGTGAGTTCGAAGATTCGGCGCTGATGAAGGTCTTCGGGCAGGCTGCGGTCTGCGTGTTCCCGGCACCCTCGGCCATCGAGCAAGACGTCTGCCGCTTCCATGGCGTGCGGGTCGTCGGCCGCGCCGAAACCGTACGCGAGCGCTACTACGTGATCTCGGCCGAGCGCCGGTTGAAGCACCCCGCTGTCCTCGCGATCACCAGCGCGGCGCGCGACCAGCTGTTCGGGTAGCCTCTCGCGCGGGCCGGTGCGCTCAGGCTTTCGGGCCGGCTCCCGCGAGCCGCCGGTAGAGATCGTGCGCCTCGGCGGGCGAGGCGCCGTCGTGGACGACGGCGCGCACGGCGCGGATCATCGCCTCCGGTGCCTCCGACTGGAAGATGTTGCGTCCCATGTCGACGCCCGCGGCGCCGCGCCGAACGGCGTTCGCCGCCATGGTCAAGGCGTCGAGCTCGGGGAGCTTCTTGCCGCCGGCGATGACGATCGGCACCGGGCAGCAGGAAGTCACGGTCTCGAAACCGTCCTCCACGTAGTAGGTCTTCACGTAGTGCGCGCCGAGCTCGGCGCAGATACGGGTGGCGAGGCGGAAGTACTTGGCGTCGCGCGCCATCTCCTTGCCGACCGCGGTGACCGCGAGCACCGGCACGCCGTAGCGGTTGCCGGCGTCGACCAGGCGGGTGAGGTTGTGGATCGACTTCGTCTCGTACTCGCCGCCGACGAAGACCTGCACGGCGAGCGCCGAAGCGTTCAGCCGGAGCGCGTCCTCGATGTCGACCGCGATCTCCTCGTTCGAGAGCTCCTTGAGCACGCTCGGTCCGCCCGAGGCACGCAGCACGATCGCCGCGCGCGACGCCGGGGGAATCATCGTGCGCAGCGCCCCGCGCGTCAGCATCAGCGTGTCGGCGTACGGGATCAGCGGCACGATGGAGAGGTCGATGCGCTCGAGGCCGGTGGTCGGCCCCTGGAAGTAGCCGTGGTCGAACGCCAGCATCACGGTGTGGCCCGACTTCGGGTCGAAGATCCGCGACAGCCGGTTCTTGAGCCCCCAGTCGTAGTGCGCCGAGCCCTTGAGGAAGAAGCCATCGGTCGCCTGCGGCACGTCGGCGTGGAACTCCTTGCTCTCGCGGCTGCCGTCCGTGTCGGCCATGCTCCCTCTCCTTTCGCGGCGCGGCTCAGGGCAGCGCCGCGCGGGCGGCAGCGTAGCATCGCGCGCCGCCGCCGCGCCCCGCCCCGCGAGGCGGCGGAGCGGGCTCGCTTCGGCTCCAGAGTGTGGATTCCTGGCTGGACGGGAGCGCGAAGAAGGCGCAGGCTGGATGTGCGTCCTGATCCTCTCGGCAGCGCGGAGGGGACGGAGACGATGGGCGCATCTCAGGAAAATGCCCGCTAGAGGAGGAGCAGAAGGTCATGTCGAATCCTTGCCGATCGCATCGTTCGGTCGCCGCACCGCGCCGTTTCAGGCCTGGAATGGCCGTTCTCGCACTGTCGCTTTTCACCGGCCTCACGCCCCTGAGCGCCGGCGTGTCCATGAACGTCGTACCGAGCTTCCCGGGCACGGTCACGGCCGCGGCGACCGGTCTGGCCGCGTCGTTCTCGTTCACCAACTCCTCGACCGGGCCGGACGCCGCATTCTCGCTCCTCATCACCTCTATTGCGCTCACCCCCAGCTGCGGCCATGGCGGCAGCGTCTGCGTCCAGCCTGACCCCGGCGTCTTCGCCTTGAGCGCCACCGGCACCGGGCAGGCGGGAAGCGCGTGCGCGGGGGCGGTCTTCACGATCGGCGCTCCCGACGCGGGCGGCAGGTCGAGCTTCAGTCCCTCCCCTCCTGTCGTGCTCACGCCTACGGGGCAGCCCGGGTCGTCGTGCACAGTCGATTTCACGTTCGACGTGCTGAAGGTGCCGACGATCGACGCGTCGAATCCAACGCCCGGGGTGCAGACCGACCCGATCGCCGAGGTCAGCGGGGACACGATCGGGAACCCGGGTACCACGAACTCCGGCGGCAGCACGGAGCTGACCGTCAATCGGGCCCTTCCGACGCTGGCGACGAACGCCTCGGCGGACGTGACGCTCGGCGGACAGGTGACCGACACGGCGCAGCTGTCGGCTGGGTCCAATCCCGGCGGCGGCAGCGTCACGTTCCACCTCTACGGCCCGAACGACGCCACCTGCGCTCAGCCGTTCATCTTTGTCTCGACGAACACCGCCAGTGCCGGCGGTACCGCCACCTCGAACCCGTTCACGCCGACCTCGCCCGGGACCTACCGCTGGATCGCTGCGTACGCCGGGGATGCCAACAACCTGCCGGTCCAGGGCGCGTGCAACGACGCCAACGAGTCGGTCCTCGTGAGCTTGGCCCCCCCGTTGATCGCAGTGTCGCCGGCGAGCCTCGAAAGCGCCCTGCTCTTGGGCGGTACCGAGACGCTGCCGCTCGACATCCAGAATCAGGGCGGCACCAACCTCGACTGGTCGGTCGCCGAGGCGGCACCGGCCGCGGCGCCCTGCGACACCCCCGTCGACCTGCCCTGGGTCAGCGTCAGCCCGACCGGGGGCACGACGCTGGCGGGCGCGACCCGCATCGTCGACGTCACTTTCGACGCGACGGGTCTGGCACGCGGGGTCTACCCGGGCGTGCTGTGCGTGCACAGCAACGATCTCGTCACACCGGTGGTGGAGGTGCCGGTGACCCTGTCCGTCGCGGTGGTGTTCCTGGACGGTTTCGAGACCGGCGATAGCTCGCGCTGGAGCTTCGTGGCTCCGTGAGCTGAAGCGCTCGGTTCGCGCTTGCGGTTCTTACCGCGGTTCTCTCTAGCGCGCCGGGACGGTCCGGTGGGCGGAGAAGAAATCCCACAGCTCCGGCGCCGCTTCGAGGTCGGCAGCGGCGCCGCCGAGAGCAAAGTCCATGAAGCTGCTGGTCCGCGACGGCAGGACGTGACCCGAGCCGTGGAGGCTGTAAAGACGTACCTCGACGCCCGCGCGGCCGCGCCAGGTCTGTCTGTCGATCCAGGTATCCGGATCACCGTCGAGCTCCGGCAGACGCTGCTCCGCGGCGGGCGTCCCGGCTCCAGCCAGGTCTGTCCAATATTTCGTGGACTCCGCCGTCGAGCGCACCACGCCCCGGCTGCTGTTGCCGAAGAGCTTCACCAGGCCGCCGTTGTACGGATTGATCGGATCGTGGGTGCCATTGAGGATGGCGATGGAGACCGCGCGCCGGCTCGGCTGACAATCGAGATTTTCCGCGATCGGAAGATTGGCCGCGACCGCGGCCAGCGCGGCGAAGGTCTCCGGCGTTTCCAGGGCCAGCCGATAGATCATGTGACCGCCGTTGGAAACACCCAGCGCGTAGACCTGCGTCGCGTCGGCATGGAGCCGCTCGACGAAGTACGCCACCATGGCGCGGAAGAATGCCGGATCGTCGATGTTCTCGAGATTGCTCGCCCAGTCGGCGCTCTTGCGGCAGTCGTTCCAGAAGCCCTTGTAGCCGTCCGGATAGACGACGATGAAACCTTTGCGATCGGCCAGCAGATCGAATTGAAAATGGGTGAATTTGCGCATTTGCGCGCCGTCACCGCCCGAGCCGTGCAGAACGAAGATCAATGCCGGTGCTCTGTCCTCAGGGTCGGGAACATAGAAGGAAAAGGTGCGCTGGAGCGGCGCCACGGCAACGGTTTCGCGCCGGAGCTTGCCGGCCAGCGCCGGTTCGCGGAACGCCCGGTGCAAGTCGTAGAGAACCCAAACCACGGCCATGAGGATAAGCGCGATGACGGTGAGGAGAATCTTCAGCCAGGTTCTCATGGTCGTGGTTTCCGATCACGTCAGCGCGAAGGCGCTCTCGAAGGCGCGTTCGGCGCGGACCGCGTCGCCGGTGAAGGCGACGCCGAGCTCGATCAGGCTGGCGCGGAGCTCGCGCCGCTGCGGCTCGCACGGCACGCAGACGACATGCGGCAAGCGGGTCAGGGCGCCCGCCGCGCGGGCTGCCAGCACCTGCAAGTGTCCCCCGCCCTCGCCCGGCGGCGCGGCGACGGGCACGACCACGGCGTCGGCGCTCCCCCCGAGCGCCTCGAGGTAGGAGGCGATCCGGTCGGGCGAGTTGTCGAGGCGGTGAAAGGCCGGAAGCTTCTCGCGCGTGAGCTGGGCCACCTGCTCGCGCAAAGTGAGCACCCGCACTCCGAGCTCGCGAAAGTAATGCTCGAGCGCGCGCCGCAGCCGGATCTGGACGAGCAGCGGCGCGAGGGTGATCGTGCATTCTTCCGCACCGGCGCGCCAGCGCTCGACCAGCGCGTAGCCGTGCGCCTCGAGAGCACTCCGCCACGACGGCCCCGAGAACCAGGGCTCGAGCTGCGGCCAACGGCGCCGGAGCAGCTCGGCCGCGGGGGCCTCCCGGACACAAGCCTGGATCGCCTGCTCGACCCCCGCGAGGTCCGGCGACAGGCCTTTGCGGAAGTCGGGCCGCAAGCGGCGATGCAGACGACGCAGCCGCCGCAGAGCCTGATCGCCGTGCCGGCGCAGAATCTCGTGCAGTCCGCTGTCGGGCGCCGCGGCCGCGACCGCCCCGGTCTCGACCCGCTCGTATTCGGCGCGCGCCGCCGTGCAGAAGTCGTGCGTCGCCAGAGTCTGACGGGTGAACTTCTCGAAGTGGAGCCCCATGATCGCCAGCCGGATCGCCAGCGGGACGCACCGCGGTTTCAGCAGGATCGTGCGCAAGAGGAATCCGAGATAGGCCGGTGCCTGGCGCGACAGCGACTGCCGTCGAATCGAGCGCAGCAGGGCGAGGAGCTTCGCGGTCTCGAAGTGGCGGCGCCGGCCCGCCACGCCGGGACCGAGGTTCGCGACCAGGGTCCAACAGCGCTCGAAATAGCTCTTCAGGCCGGGATCGTAGAGGGTCGCGAGCACGCGCCGGTAACCGTCGATCAGCACCTCGGGCGCGAGCTGCGGGCGGAAGTTGAGGGCGATCTCGACGTTGTTGCCGCTCGCCTCGCCGGCCAGGCGCCCTTCGGCTTCGAGACGGGCATGGAGGTCGGTGCCGCGCATCGCAGAGAGCAAGCCGACCATGGCCCTCGGAATGCCCGCGGCCTGGATGAAGGCGACCTGGGCGTCGAAGATCTCCGGGCCGTCGCCGTCCAGGCCGAGAATGAAGCCGCCGGAGACCTCCATCCCCTTGCGCTGGATCGTCTGCACCGCGTGGAGGAGGAAGTCGTCGTCGTCGCGCTTCACGTTCTGCGACTTGCGGGTCTTCTTCAGGGCCTCCGGATTCGGGCTCTCGATGCCCAGGAACACCATGCTGAACCCGGCGGCCACCATGGCGTCCATCAGCGGCTCGTGCTGGGCCAGGTTGACGCTTGCTTCGGTGAACAGATCGAAGGGGAAGGCCCGCTGGCGCTGCCAGGCGGCGACCTCCGGCAGCAGGCGCATCGCCTCGTGGCGGTTGCCGATGAAGTTGTCGTCGACGAGGAAGACCGGACCGCGCCAGCCGATGTCGTAGAGCGCGTCGAGCTCGGCGAGCATCTGTGGGCTCGACTTCGTGCGTGGCACCCGGCCGAACAGCTTCGTGATGTCGCAGAACTCGCAGTCGAAAGGGCAGCCGCGCGAAAACTGCAGCGCCATCGAAGAGTAGGCGCCGAGGTCGAGCAGGTCGAAGCGCGGCACCGGGGTCGCGGCGATCGCCGGCTTCTGCTCGGGCCGATAGACGCGCTGAGCGCGGCCGGCCTCCCAGTCGGCGAGGAAGCGCGGGAAGGTCTCCTCGACCTCGTCGAGCAGGAAGAAATCGGCGCCGACGATCTGGTCGGAGAACGAGGTCGGATGCGGGCCGCCGACGGCGACCGGCTTGCCATGCCGATTGCAGCGCGCGATCACCTCCTGCAGCGAGCGCCGCTGGACGACCATGGTGGAGGTGAGCACGAGATCGGCCCAGTCGAGATCCCGGTCGGTCAGCGCGGCGACGTTGACGTCGACGAGACGCAGCTCGTAACGGGCGGGGATCATCGCCGCCACGGTGAGCAGCCCCAACGGCGGCATCGACGAGCGCTTGCCCAGGAGCTCCAGGGCGTAGCGGAAGCCCCAGTAGGAGGGCGGAAACTCCGGATAGACGAGCAGGATCTTGGGGCAACGGACCACGGCACCTCCCGAGGGTCGAGAACCCGGCGTCGGCTTGGATGACAGGTAACCTAGCCCCCGCCTCCCTCACCGGGAAGAGCAGATAGTACCTAGGGACCGGATCGCGATTTAGGTAGAAATCCCGCTCTCCGCGCTGCCGCGCCCGAGTGGCGTAGCATCCGGACAGCGATCGATCGAGGGGGCGTCCATGAGAGCTCGCAATCGGGTCTCGGGCACATGGCGAGCGGTCGGGCTTGCGCTGGGAATCGCGCTCGGGACGGCGCCGGAACCTGCCATCGCCGGAATGGAGCTCGCAGCGGCCGCGAGCGCGAAAGCCGAGCCGCCGGCGCCGCGCGCGAGCGAGGACCTGGTCATCCGGCGCGACGGCTCGACCGCGCGCGGCAGGATCAACTCCTGCATCGACGACGTCTGCTACCTCGACGGCCGGAGCGAGTCGCGCGCCGCCATCGCCTGGATCGGCTTCCGCACCGCGGAGGCAGCGCCGCCGGGGCTCGAGGATCCGACGCAGGACGAGGCGCGGCTCGACGACGCGAGCGTTCGGCACGGACGCCTGGTGGGGGTGAGCCAGGGAGAAGTTCTGCTCCAGACCGGGAGTCTCGACCGCGCGGCGGTCGCCTGGATTCATCTCGCTGCGCCCGCCGGGGCGCCGCCGGCGCCGGGAGAGATTCGACATCCGGAGATCAAGGGCGGTGACGACGGTGGCGGCGGCAGCGGTGGCAGTGGCGGCAGCGGTGGCGCTGGCGGTAGCGGGGGCGGTGGCGCTACCGGCGGTGGAACGGCGGGAGCCGGAGCCGACCAGGGAGCCGGGGGCGACAAGAGCTCGGGCGGCGGCTCGGCTTCGAGGGGCGCCGGCACAGGAACGAACGGCGCTTCCGGCGACCGCCTGCCGAAGAGGAGCTCGCCGCTGCGCCCGTGTCCGGCAGACCTGCCCCTCGGCGGCGAGCTCGTACAGACCTGGAGCTGGTACTTCCACTCCCCGCCGGTGTTGGAGGGGAGAATCGACGAGGAGATCCAGCTCCACTTCACGCTCCTGCCGTACAACAATCCGGCGACCTCCCCCTGGCCGGCCGAGCTGTGGAACGAGTACAAAGCGAGCGAGATCCGCTATCGCGTCACTTCGAGCGGCTTACGCCCGGTTCCAGGCCTCGAGACCTGCGAGGCGCCGGGCGCCGACGTGCATGGGACGCTTGCCATGGGCAGGATGGGAAAGTCGGGATTCGAGTCTCTCCCGGGCCCGAACGGCTACCTCACCGTCAACCTGACTTCCCCCGAGCTCGACCTGCTGCAGCCCGATGCTCTCCAGAACGCGAGCGAGCAACCGGTCGAGTGCCACTCCTCGGGTGGCGGTGTCGGCCGCTCATCCGTTCAATACGGCAGCCCGGGGCTGGCCTTGCGCGGCGCCGCCTGCGAGGGGGCCGAGCCCCAGGTGATGTGCGTGCGGCAGACCGTCTGCCGCCACCCGGACAGCCTCGACTGCATGCGCCATCCGGACCTCTACGCCGTCCTGCCCTGGGAGGGCGAGGCCGATGGTTACCCGACCGGTCCAATGGACCCGACGATCTCGATGCACGCGCGCTGGAAGATCTGCTGCGGCTGCGGTGCCGGGCCGTTCGCTCCTCCCGGCCTCGGCCCGTCGACCGACCGCTGCGGCTCGACCGCCGACGCCGACGGCTTCGCCGAGCGCAATCGCGACGAGCGCAGCCAGAAGCTCGCCGCGGCCCGCGAGCACGCCAAGGCCTGGCAAGAGCATCTGAAGGAGGCCCGAGCGCACTACGACGACTTCGCGACCACCGTGAAGGCCTGCCTCGTCCAGGGGGCGGTGAAGATGGCGTTGATCGCCTTCCTCGCCCCCGAGGCGAACGTCGAGGCCTGGGAGTGGATCGAAGAGTTCGGTGCGCTCTCGCCCACCGGCTACCAGCTCCTCGCCAAGATCGCCGACAAGCTGGTCGAAGGCGAAGACCCGACGACCGCGCTCTCGCCCGAGGAGGTGCAGATCTTCCTCGAGACCGCGGCGGCGCTGGAGAAGGTCGAGAGCGCGTTCGACGGCGCCGACGTCGCACAGATGGAAGCGTCGATGGAGCACTGCGCCGGCGCCTTCCTGGTCTCGGCCGAGACCAAGCTCTCCGCCGACAAGTGCGTGGAGGAATTCAAGGCGGCGCTCGAAGAGCAGACTCAGATGGACGAGCAGCTCAACGGCGTCCGCCAGCTCGACACGGACTATCCCGACCTGCAATACAAAGCCTGGAAGGCCTGTGTCGAGCGCGCCCGGTGCCTGGGAGAGCCGGAGTCACCGTGCGACAGCAAGAAGCCGGCGGGGAACTGGCCGGCGGTGCCGTAAAGACGCCACGCCGGCCAGAGGTCGATCGCGGATCAGATGCGGCGGACGTTCGCCGAGGCCGGACCTTTCGGGCCCTGGACGACGTCGAACTCGACCGCTTCGCCGTCGTTGAGGCTCTTGTAGCCCTCGCCGGCGATCGCCGAGTGGTGGACGAAACAGTCCTTTTCTCCATCCTCGCGCGTGATGAATCCGAAGCCCTTCTCAGCGTTGAACCACTTCACGGTGCCCTTCATCTGATTTGTCCTTGGATCTACGGAATCCGGCCCGCGAAGCGGTCCTGATCTGCCGTGGAAGTTTGGAAGGGCTCCGGTGCGCAACTCGAGCGCTGCCGCGGGACCCTCCTCCGCCCCCACGATGCCACGAATGGGCGCCGGAAGATAGTCGCTCCTTGGCCTGGGGTGAGACAATAGCCTCGTGGCTCGATGCGGCTGAGTCGGACGCAGGGTCTCGCGCTCATTCTCATCGGCGGCGGCGTCGCCGTCCTCGCCATGCTGTGGACATGGGCCATCGCTCCGGCGCCGATTGCGCGGGTCGATCTGACCCCCACCGAGCGGAGCTGGCTGGCGGAGCATGGGCCGCTGCGCTTCGCGCCGGATCCCAACTTCCCGCCGATCGAGTTCTTCGACGCCGGCGGGGTTTACAGGGGCGTCGTCGCCGACTACTTCCGTCTCATCGAGCAGCGGCTCGGCGCCGGCATCGAGATCGTCCGCTACGGCACCTGGGACGAGGTTCTCGTCGCGGCGCGCTCCGGCGGGATCGACGGCATCACGGCCGCCCAGATCACGCCCGGCCGCAGCCAGTACCTCGCCTACACCGCACCCATCCTCGACATCCCGAACGTCATCATCGCGAAGACCGAGAGCCAATCGGCGCTCTCGTTCCGCGACCTCGACGGCAAACAGGTCGTGGTGACCCAGGGCAACGCTCTCGACGAGCACATCCGCCGCAACTTTCCCGGCATTCTGCTGCGCACCGAGCCCAACGACCTCGCCTGCCTGCAGGAGGTGTCGTTCGGTCGCGCCGATGCGACGGTGGTCAATCTCGCCATCGCATCGGAGCTCATCGAGCAACAGGGGATCACGAATCTGCGCGTCGCCGGCGACTCGGGACGCAGCAATGCCCTGGCCATCGCCGTGCGCAAGGACCTGCCGCTCCTGCGCGGGATCATGGAGAAAGGTCTCGCGTCGGTCAGCGACCGCGAACGGATCGCCATTCGCCGGCGCTGGATTCGCCTCGACATCGCGTCCTTCGGACCCGGTCGGGCCCTGACCAGGCTGATTCTCGTCGACCGCGGCCGCGATGACCGCAGCCGCGATCGTCTTCCTGCTCTGGAACACGGTCCTCCGGCGCAGGGTTCAGGCGGCGACCGCCGATCTCCGGACCGAGCTCGCAGAACGCCACCGTGCCGAGCTGGCGCTCGGGGCCTCGCAGCGCAAGCTGGCGGCGCACCTCGAGCAGACGCTCTTCTTCGTCATCGAGTGGGACACAAGCGGTCACATTCGGGACTGGAATCCCGCGGCCGAGAAGGTCTTCGGCTACACGCGGGGAGAAGCACTCGGCCGTACCGGTTTCGAGCTGCTCATCCCGGAAGAGGCGAGGGCCCAGCTCGAGAAGGTGTGGAGCGACCTCATCGGCGGCCAGGGCGGGCGCTTCGACCTCAGCCGCAACCGCACCAAGGACGACCGCCGAATCGTCTGCGAGTGGTTCAACACGCTGCTGGTGGATGAAGGGGGCCGTCCGATCGGCGCCATGTCGATCGGACAGGACGTCACCGACCGGGTGCGTTCGGCCGAGGCGCTCGCGCAATCCCAGCGACTCGAGTCGTTGGCGGTCCTGGCCGGCGGCATCGCCCACGATTTCAACAACCTGCTGGCCGGGATCCTCGGCAATGTCGCGCTCGCGACCGGCGACCGCCGCCTGCCGGACGATCTCCGCGAGATCCTCGACGATGCCGAGGCCGCTGCGCAGCGCGCCCGCGGATTGACCCAGCAGCTCCTCACCTTCGCGCGCGGCGGATCCCCGATGAAGCGCATCGTCGACCTCGAGCCGGTCGTGCGCGAAGCGGCCCATTTCGCCGCCAGCGGATCGAACTGCATCTGCACCGTCGACGCCGAAGCCGCGCTCTGGTCGGCCGACGCCGACGCCCACCAGATCGCGCAGGTCGTGCAGAACCTCGTCCTCAATGCCAGCGAGGCGATGCCCAAAGGGGGAAAGATCGACGTCGAGCTCGCCAACCTGCGGTGCAATCCCGCGGATGGCACGGCGGTCGCAGCCCGCCCCTGTCTGCTGCTGCGGGTCTCGGATCGCGGCACCGGCATCGATCCCGCCCAACTTCTGCGGATCTTCGATCCCTTCTTCTCCACCAAGGAACGTGGCAGTGGACTCGGTCTCGCGGTCTGCCATTCCATCGCCGTCCGGCATGGCGGCAGCATTCGGGCGCTGCCTCGCCCGGGCGGGGGCACCGTCTTCGAGATGCTTCTCCCGGCTCAGCCCGGCGGCAGAGTCGAGAGCACCGCGAAGCAGGTCCCGGCGCCCACCCATCGCGTCCGGGTCCTCGTCCTCGACGACGAGGAGGCGCTGCGCAGGCTCGCGGTTCGCATGTTCGCCCACCTCGGCTGCGAGGCGGAGACTTCCGGCAACGGCGACGAAACCGTCCGCCTCTACGAGGAGGCGCGCCGGCTGGGGCGGCCCTACGACGTGGTCGTGCTCGACCTGACGATTCCGGGCGGCACCGGTGGCCTGGGCGCCTTCGAACGGCTGCGGGCGATCGATCCGTCGGTCCGCGCCATTGTCTCCTCGGGCTACTCGACCGACCCTGTCATGGCCTCGTATCGGGAGTATGGCTTCTCGGCCGTCCTGCCGAAGCCGTTCACTCCTGCAGAAGTCAGCCGCGCGCTCGAGACCGCACTCCGCGACGCATCACCGGGCGTCGGCTCCCGCGCCTGATCATCCCGGCGACCGCCGCTTGCGGCGCCACGCCGCCATGGTATCTGCTGACGACGGCGACCAACGCGGCGGTGGACGAGAACGGGGGCGGCATCTTCATCTTCAGCGACAACCACGCTCAGACCGTCTCGAGGTAGTGCTGGATCGAATAGATCGCCGCTGAGCCCTCGCCGACCGCCGCGGCAACGCGGCGGTTGGCGCCGGCGCGCACGTCCCCGGCAGCGAAGACCCCCGGCACGCTGGTCTCGAAGAGGAGAGGATCACGATCGAGGGTCCAGCCGCGAGGTCGCGCTCCGGCTCGCGGCAGGTCGGGGCCGGTGAGGATGAAGCCGCGCTCGTCCCTCTCCACGAAGCCCGCGACGATCTCCGAATGCGGCGCTCCGCCGACGAAGAGAAAGAGCGCGGCGCAGGGGATCATGGTGAGCTCCCCGCTCTCCTCGTGGCGCACCGCGACGGCCTCGAGGCGGCCCGTACCGTGCGCCTCGACCACCGTGACCCGCGGCATGATCGAGATGTTCGGCAGCGTCGCGATGCGGTCGATCAGATATTGCGACATCGACGTTTCGAGCCCGGCGCTCCGCACCAGCATCGTGACCCGCCGGCAGCTGCGGGCGAAGAAGACCGCCCCTTGCCCCGCCGAGTTCGCGCCGCCGACGATGCAGATGTCCTCCCCGCGATAGGTCGCGACCTCGGTGGTCGCCGCGCCGTAGTAGACGCCGGCGCCCAGCAGCGGCTCGATGCCCGGCGCCTCCAGCCGCTTGATCGCCGTCCCGGTGGCGAGCAGCACGGTGTAGCACGAGACCTCGCTGCCGTCGCCGAGCCGCACGATGCGATACGGATCTTCACGCCGGATCGCCTCCACCCGCTGCGCCGTCAGCAGCTCGGCGCCGAAGCGCCGCGCCTGGGCCGTGGCGCGCTGCGCGAGGTCGTCGCCCGAGACTCCGCCCGGGAAGCCCAGGTAGTTCTCGATCCGCGAGCTGGTACCCGCCTGCCCGCCGGGAGCGCTCTGTTCGACGAGCAGCGTCGAGAGTCCCTCCGAGGCGCCGTAGACCGCGTTGGCGAGCCCCGCGGGGCCGCCGCCCACGATCACCAGATCGTAGAACGGCCGGCCGGCGCGGGTCGCGAGGCCCACGCGCGCCGCGAGCTCCAGCGCCGTCGGCGCCACCATGTGCCCGCCGTCGGGAAAGAGCACCACCGGCAAGCGGGTGAGGCTCCCGGCGAGCTCGAGCACCAGCTCGCGGGTCGGCGCATCGCGCTCCACATCCAACCATAGGTATGGCACATGGTTTCGCGCCAGGAAGTCTTTGGCCTCGTAGCATTGCCGCGACCACTGCGCTCCGGCGAGCCGGATGCCCTCGAAGGCGGGCCTCGTCTGCGCCCGCCAGGCGGCGAGCAGGTCGTCGAGAACCGGGTAGAGCTTCTCCTCCGGCGGACTCCAGGGCTTGAGCAGGTAGTGGTCGAGCCCGATCTCGTTGATGCTCGCGATCGCCGCCTCGGTGTCGGCGTAAGCGGTGAGCAGTACCTTGCGCGCATCGGGAAAGAGCTTGCGCGCCTCCGCGAGCAGCGCCGTGCCGGTCATTCCCGGCATCCGCTGGTCGACGAGGAAGAGCGCGATCGCGCGCCCGCGGATCTGCGCTTCGCGCGCCGCCGCCAGCGCCTCCTCGCCCGAGCGCGCCTTGAGGACGAGATACTCCTCGCGATAGCGCTCGCGAAGATCGCGCTCGACGGCGGCCAGAACGTCCGGATCGTCGTCGACGGCTAGGAGTATCGGTTTCGACACGGCGCCTGCATCCTCCCGACCGGCCTTCAACCGGCCTGCTGCCGTATCTTGCCGTCGCCGGGGTCGACCACGAACTTGATCAGGCGCACGACCCGGGCATCGGCGCGAAGCGCCGGAGGCACGATCGCCTGGGCATCCTCGCGGCTTTCCACGTCGACGATCAGCAGGGCGCGATGATCGCCGTCGGCGCAACCCCAGTCGGCGTTCGAGAGGAAGTGCGATCCGCTCTCGAGCAGAAATCGAATCGCCTTGTTGCAGGCGACCTTGTCCGAGTCGTGCGGGATCTCCAACAGGAATCGGCTCATTTTCAGGTTCTCCTCTCCTACTTGCGATCCGCTTCTGCGTCCGGCGTATCCAGGGGCAGGGTGACTCGAATCTCGGTGCGCCCGGGCCGCGAGTCGATCTCGATCTCGCCCTTGTGCTGGAGCACGAGGTTGTGCGCGATCGCCAGCCCCAGACCGGTGCCCTCGCCCACCGGCTTGGTGGTGAAGAACGGCTCGAAGACCCTCGCCTCGAGCTCGGGCGGGATTCCCGGGCCGTCGTCCACGATCCGTACCACGAGGCTCTCGTCCTGCCTTCCCGCACTCACCTCGACATGTCCGCCAACGGCCACGGCGTCGATGGCATTGTCGATCAGGTTCGACCAGACCTGATTGAGCTCGCCGCCGAAGCCGACGATCGAGGGCAGGCCGGGCTCGACTTGCGCCTGCAGCTGCACCGACTTGGCTTTGGCCTTGGACCTGAGCACGGTCAGCGTGTCGGCGAGGCCGCGCGCGAGATCGACCGGCTTCGGCGTCAATGCCTGGTCCATGTAGGTGAAACCCTTCACCGCCGCGACCAGCTCGTGCACGCGGCTCGCGGCGCGCTCGATGTCCGATGCCAGCCGGCGGGTGCCGCAGCCGGCCGCGAGTGCCCGCAGCGCGGAGACCAGCGCTTCGGGCCGGAGGACCGCGGCGGCCGCCTCGAGCTCCCTGATCTCGAGCTCCGTCTCGGCGAGCGCCTCCGCCTCGGCGCGATCGATCCCCCGCTGCTTCAGCCAGTCGCCGAGCGTCTCGATCCGGTCGGCGCGATCGAGCGGTGAGACGAAGCTCGCCGGCGCGCTCGCCAGACAGCGCTCGCGGAGCAGGAGAAAAGCTCCGACTTCCGTTTCGGAGAGTCGGCAACCGCCGAGAGACCGGAAGGCCGCTTCGGTGGCAGGCAGGCGCTCCACTAACGCGGCGGCGTTGCTTGCCACCGCCGAAGCGGGGTTGTTGAGCTCGTGCGCCAGACCCGCGGCGAGCCGGCCGAGCGAAGCGAGCTTCTCATCGTGCAGATCGCTCGAGCGAAAGTGCCGGGCGCGATCGAGCATCACGTGGACGAAGATAGCCGTCAGGTCCTGGCACTCCCGGATGAGCTCGGGAAAGTGGTCGCTGGAGACGGCCAGGACTTCGCTGGGCTCGATCGCGCAGGTCTCACCGGGGGCGTTGCGCATGCGCGAGAAGGGAAGGACTCCGGAGATGTCTCCGCCGCGCCACTCCATGACCCGGCGAGAGCCGCCGCCGCGATGGACTCGAATGTCGAAGTGGCCGGCGAGGACCACCCACAACTCCACCGTCGGATCGCCCGGATGAGCGAGAGCCTCTCCGGCCGCGAAGCGGCGAATCTGGCCATGGTTCGCCAGCCAGACCAGCTGCTCGCGCGGCGCGGCCGCGAGCGTGCGATGCGCGGCGAGCCGGTCGACCAGGGAGCTCGAGCCGTCGGGAGCCATGGCGGGCAATCCTAGCCGACTCCCGAGCGCGAATCCTCCGCCCGGGGGAGCGCTCGGCGACTATGAGTCGGACGCCCGGCTGGCGCGGTCGAGAACGGCGAGCTGACTCGGGGTGAGAGTGAGGCGCATCGCGCCGAGCAACTCTTCCACCTGCGCGACGCTCGTCGCGCTGGCGATCGGGGCGGCCACCGCGGGCTGCGCGGCCAACCAGGCGAGCGCGATCTGAGCCGGGCTCGCCCCGGATATCGCTGCGACCGTGTCGAGCGCCGCGAGGACGCCCAAGCCACGCCGGTCGAGGTAGCGCTCCACGGCGCTGCCGCGAGGCCTCCCCACGAGGTCGTCCTGGCTGCGGTACTTGCCGGTCAGGAAGCCGGAGGCGAGACCGTAGTACGGCACCGCCGCGATCCCGCGTTCCCGGCAGAGGTCCTGCAGCGCGCCCTCGAAGCTGGTGCGCTCGAGGAGGTTGAAATGCGGCTGCAGCACGGAGTAGCTCGCCCAGCCGTGCCGCGCGCTCGTGGCGAGCGCCTCCTCGAGACGGGGTGCGCTGTGATTCGAGGCGCCGAGCGCTCGCACCTTGCCGGCGCGGACCAGGCGGTCGAAAGCTTCGAGCGTCGCCTCGAGCGGCGTGTCGGGGTCGTCGAAGTGCGCGAAGTAAAGATCGATGACCTCCGTTCGCAGGCGCTTCAAGGAGGCCTCGGCCACGGCTGCGATGCGTTCGGGCGCGAGGCGCCGCTTGCCGCCCGCCGGCCCACCGCCGACCTTCGTGGCGAGCAGCACGTCATCGCGCCGCCCGCGCGCCACGAGCCAGGCTCCGATGATCGACTCGGACTCGCCCCCCTGGTTGCCGGGCACCCAGTGCGAGTAGCTGTCGGCGGTGTCGATCATCCGTCCCCCGCCGGCGACGAAGGCATCCAGGATGGGGAATGCGGCCGCCTGGTCGACCGTCCAGCCGAAAACGTTGCCACCGAGGATGAGGGGAGGGGTCGAGAGGCCGCTGGCGCCGAGTCTGCGTTCCGGTGTCATGCACTTTTCAGCATACGCCTCGCATCGTCCCGGCGGTGTGCAAGCGCGTCGGGCCGGCCGTGACGTGTAGAGTTCACGACGGGAGGCACCATGACCGACTCGTTCTCCGCCAGCCGCCTGACCAAGGGCAACCGCATCTTCCCCACGCGCATCGAGGTGAGCCCGGACCGGGTCGCGCGCATCAAGCCGCGGCTCGTCGGCAGCACGGAGGAGAGCATCGCGATTCCGAACGTGGCCTCCGTGCAGATCAGCACCGGTCTCCTGTTCTCCGACATTCGCATCGACTCGACCGGCGGCACCAATCCGATCGTCAGTCACGGCCACACCAAAGGCGACGCGCGCCGCATCCGCGAGCTCATCGAGCACTACCAACGGCCCACCGCGAACCGGTGACGTCCGGTCCACTCACCGCCCGCGAGGAACCGCGATCCAGCCGGTCTTCTCCAACGACGCGCACGAGTCTTCTTTCTCCAGCGCGATGGAAATGCCCTGTCCTGCCAATCCAGTTTCCGGACCGCGCTGTCCAGTATCGGCTCTTCCGGCACCTCCGGCCAGCCCGACCGCTCTGCGCAAGCGGTTACGAATCAAGGATTTACGGATCTCGACCGGCCGGCATGAGCTTCGCAACGCCTGACATCGTCCCCGCGAAGACACGATGCTCACCCTCCAATCCTCCGCTCACCCGCCACTCGACCTACCCGCCGAGAACCGTCGCTCGGCACCACGCGTCGGCGTGTCCTACAGGATCTCCCTGCGCCACGGATCGCGCGCGCTCGCCGGCTACACCGCCGACATTTCTTTGACCGGAGTCTTCGTCGAGACCCGTGAAGAGGTCGCCCCGGGGACGCCGGTCCACCTCAGCTTCACAGTCGGCCCGATGACCGCCGAGGAATCGGTGGAGGTCGAGGGCCGGGTGGCGCGCTGGGTCTCTCCGGAACGCGCTCGCGAGACTGGGGGCATTCCCGGCCTCGGCATCGAATTCACGCGCTTCATCTGGGGGGCCGGCCCCTTGCGGCTCGCACTCGACGAGCTCCTTGCGGGCTGCTGCAAAGAGCGCAACTCGGGTCGGCGTCGCGCAGCGCGTGTGGCCGTCGGCCTGCCGATCTACTGGGGCCAGACCGACAAGCCGACTCACGAGGGGTTTCTCACCAACCTCAGTACCTCCGGCGCCTACTTCATTCAAACCGGCTCGACGGCGCCGGAGGGGGCGCTGCTGAACCTCTGGCTCGAGCTGCCGGTGCACGGCGAAATCCGCGTCGCGCGAGCTGTGGCGAGCGTGGTACGGATCACCCAGGGGGAGGCCGGCGGCGAGGCCTCCGGCATGGGAGTCCACTTCGAACAGTCGTCGATCGACAGAGCGGTCTTGCAGAACTTCCTCGACGGTCGCCTCTCCGGCGCGGTCGTGCAGACGCCCCCGCCACCGCGACCGTGGCCACCTCCGGCGCACTCCGCCGACCCGGCTCCTGCCGCGGCGCTTGCTTCCGTGTCGACGTTGCCGACCGCAGGGCTCGCGCGGCACGAAGAGGTCCACCCTTCACCGCTCGATCAACTCTTCGTCGAAGCGATCGCCGAGGAGGAAGAGGCGGAGCGGCGCAAGCGGCCATCCTGCGGTCCCTCCGCGAACGAAGGGCTGCGACAGGACGACACCCCGCCCGCGCCCAAGGCCATCCAATGGTTCCTCGTCGGACGGGTGACAATGAGAGCCGTGGGGATGATGTCCGCAGTGCTGCTCGGCACATTCGTGATGCTGATCCTGCTCCTCATCTGAGCGCAACGTCCGGAAACCAGGAAACAGAGATTCGGTCCCTCCGGTAAGGGCTTGAGCCGGCGATCGAATCGGGTTACCGTCGCCCGACCATGAGCTCCGCGGATCGAGCGCCAGGCCAGGAGTGGGGTTGGCTGTCGTGGCTCTCCGAAGTCTCGCCGGCGGGACGGCGGGCGCTCATGGCGGCGTTCGCCGGCTGGACGCTCGACGCGATGGACTTCGTCGTCTACCTGCTGGCGATTCCGGCATTGCGCGCGGAGTTTGCGCTCGACGCACGCCAGGCGGGGCTCCTCGCCTCGGTCGCCCTGCTGTCGTCGGCAGTGGGAGGCGTCGTCTTCGGGCGCTTCGCCGATCGGATCGGCCGTGCGCGAGCGCTGTCGCTCACCATCCTCGTCTACTCGTTTGCCTCGCTCGGCAGCGCCACGGCGCGGAGCATCTTGCAGCTCGTCGTCTGGCGCACGATCCTCGGCTTCGGCCTGGGCGGCGAGTGGTCCGCGGGGTCGGTGCTGGTCGCCGAGAGCGTGCCGGCGGCGCACCGCGGCAAGGCGATCGGACTGATGCAGTCGGGATGGGCGATCGGCTACCTGCTGGCGACGCTCGCCGCCGGCCTCGTGCTGCCGCGCTTCGGCTGGCGCGCGCTGTTCGCGCTCGGCGTCGCGCCGGCGTTGCTCGTCGTCTGGATCCGGCGGCGGTTGAGCGACTCGCAGGCGCTGGGGGTCGCGCGCGCGCGGCCGGTCCCCCTCGCTGCCCTGCTCCGTCCGCCGCTCGCCCGACGCACGCTGCTCGCCACGTTGCTTTCGACGGCGGTGATGTTCGGCTACTGGGGACTGTTTTCCTGGATTCCGTCGTTTCTCGCCGCGCCGGCTGCGCAAGGCGGCGCCGGTCTCGGCCTGGTGCGCTCGACCGGCTGGATCGTGCCGATGCAGATCGGCGCCTTCTTCGGTTACCTCTCGTTCGGCTATGCCGCCGATCGCTTCGGGCGGCGCAAGAGCTTCGCCTTCTACCTCGTCGCGGCGGCGGCGCTCGTCGTCGCCTACGGCGCCCTCGTCCGTTCGCCCTGGATGCTGCTCGCCCTCGGCCCGGCGCTCGGCTTCTTCGGCCACGGCTACTTCAGTCTGTTCGGGGCGCAGCTCGCCGAGCTCTTTCCGGCAGCGATCCGCGGCACCGCGCAGGGGTTCTGCTACAACTCGGGGCGCGCGCTCTCGGCTCTCGCCCCGGCCACGATCGGTGCGCTCGCCGACGCCCGCGGCCTCGCCGCGGCGCTCGGCGCCACCGCGGCGTTCTTCGTCGCCGGCGCGGCGCTGGTCGCGCTTCTGCCCGAGACGCGCGGCGTCGATCTCGCGGAGCTCGAGCGATGACCCCGTCGACCTCGATGCCGCCGGCGTTCGAGATCCACCGCGTCGCGGAACGGGCGCTCCTCGTGCGCTTTCTCGACGACGACCTGGCGCGCGCCGTCGCCCGATCCAGCGCGGTCTATGCGTTTCTCTCGCGGCCGCCGGACACCGGAGCCGATCGCCCGCTCGAGTCCGCCGGAAAGGAAGGGTTTTCCCGACAGGCGGAGTGGATTCCCGGCGCGGGAAATCTGCTGCTGCGGGTCGAGGAGTCGGCGGCAGAGGCCCGTATCCGGCTGGAGAGTTTCCTCAGACTTTTTCCCCTTGCCGAGCCTTTCAAAGGTAGGAGAACGATCGAAGCCGCCGTCCGCTTCGGCGGCCCGGACGGAGCGGACCTCTCCGCGGTCGCGCACGAGACGGGGCTCACGGAGGCGGAGGTGGTCGAGCGGATCTGCGCCGCCCGACTGACGGTGGCGTTCGTCGGTTTCTCGCCCGGTTTTCCTTATCTTGTGGGCCTGCCGCCGGAGCTCCATCTGCCGCGCCTCGCGACGCCGCGGCCGAAAGTCCCGGCGGGCTCGGTCGCGATCGGCGGGCCGTTCGCCGGCATCTACCCGGCGGCGACGCCGGGCGGCTGGCGTCTGGTCGGGCGGACCGACCTGGCGCTCTTCGATGCGGCCGCCTCTCCCCCGGCGCTTCTCGCGCCGGGCGATCGCATTCGCTTCGTCGCTGGTTGAATGCCGACCATGCCGAAAACACCGACAATCCGTGTTCTCCGTCCGGGCGCGCTCACGCTGGTGCAGGATCTCGGCCGCCCGGGCTACGGCGCGAGCGGCGTCCCCCGCGGCGGCGCTTTCGACCCGTGGGCGGCGCGCGAAGCCAACCGCCGGGTGGGCAACTCCGACGCCGCCGCTCTGCTCGAGATCACCCTCGCCGGACCGACGCTCGAGCTCGACGGCATCGCCGCCATCGCGTGGGTCGGCGATCCGTTCGAGCTCGCGGTCGAAAGCGCAGCGGAGACCGAGCAGCGCCCGATGGTCGCGCATCGGGCGCAGACATTTTCATTGCATGGCGCCGCCCGGGTCGCCATCGGGCGCGCTGCAGCCGGTGCTCGAGGCTGGCTCGCGCTCGCGGGCGGGATCGACGTGCCGGTCGTGCTCGGCAGCCGATCGACCGATCTCTCCGGCGGGTTCGGCGGCTTCGCGGGGCGCGCCCTGCGCGCCGGCGATCTCCTCACCTGCTTTCCCGCGCAGGAAGGAAGAATGCGGTCATTCCAGCGCCGGCAAGCGCGCGCCAGCGGAGCCATCACCGCACTGCGCATCGTCTCCGGCCCCGACGCGCGGCTCCTTCAAGGCGGGGTGGCCAAGCTCGCGTCGGTGGTTCTCGCCGTGGCGCCGCTCTCGGATCGGCGCGGGATTCGCTTGACCGGCGCCGAGCTCGCGCTCGAATCCCATGCGCCTCCGCGCTCGCAAGGGACGCTGCCGGGCGCGGTCCAGATCCCGCCTTCGGGGCTGCCGATCGTGCTCGGCGTCGACGCGCCGGTGACCGGCGGCTACCCGTGGGTGGCGCAGGTGATCGAGGCCGATCTCGCGCTGCTGGCGCATCTCGCCCCGGGCGCGCCCGTGCGCTTCGAGTGCGTCGACTTCGAGGCCGCGGAGCGCGCCCTCGCGGAACGCCAACTCCGGCTCGAAGCGGGGCTCGCTGAACAATGAGCACGCACCAGCCAGGGGAGCGCACGATCGACCTCAACGCCGATGCCGGCGAAGGCTTCGACTCGCCGGAGCTCTTCGCGGCGATCTCGTCCGTCAACATCGCCTGCGGCGGCCACGCCGGAGACCAAGCCTCGATGCGCGCCGCGGTGGAGCTGGCACGCGCCTGCGGCGTGGCGGTCGGCGCCCATCCAGGCTACGAGGACCGGCACGGTTCGGGCGCCTCGAGACTGGCGACTCGGCGGCGGCGATCGGCGAGCTCGTGCAGCGGCAGGTCGCCCGGCTCTGCGAGGTCGCCGCCGCGGCCGGCTCCCGGCTCACCCACGTCAAGCCGCACGGTGCGCTCTACCATCGGGTCACCGGCGACGCCGAGGCGGCGCGCGCGCTGGTCGTGGCCGTCGCGGCGCTCGATCCCGGGCTCGCCATCGTCGGGTTCCCCGATTCCCAGGTCCTTCTCGCGGCGCGCCGGCTGGGAGCGCTCGCGATCGTCGAGGGCTTCGCGGACCGCCGCTACGGCCAGGATGGCCGCCTGGTCTCACGGCAGGAGAAGGACGCTCGGTTGGAGGAGAAAGAGGCCGTCGCGCAGGCGCTCCGCTTGGCGGGCGAGGGCCGCGTGGGCACAATCTGCCTGCACTCGGACGCTCCCGGTGCGGCGGCGCTCGCCACTGCGGTCCGGCGGGCGCTCATGGAGGCGTCGTTCGCCATCGCGCCGTTCGGGCCCTTCGCCGCCCGTCCTGCCCGGGGCCATCGATAGCCGTCATTCTCAGGCCCCGCAACTTCACACTCCCGGCGCGGTCGTGTCGCAGTCAGGGCGTCGCGCTGCTCCAGCGGCAGGTCTCCTGGACTTCCAATCCGTCGCTGAAAAGCACATCGGCTGGACGAACGAAGAGCCGGTCGAGCTGCACCTGCAGCGGATCGACCGTCGACTTGTGGAGGAACACCGCGACCGCGAAGCTGACGGCGTTCGCGGGCGGATTCGCGAGAATCGAAGCGGCTTGCCAGACGCCGGCGGGCGACGAAGCGACCGCAGGTACGGTCGAGGCGAGGATGTAGAGGCTCGTGCAGTTCGGACCCGGAAACCAGGCCACCTTCATCTCGAACGTGCCGGCGCCGGACTGCGCGGGGAAGAGCGCGCGGTAGCCCAGCTCGTACTCCAGCCCTCCGGTGATGGCGCCGCCGCAGACCACGGTCGAGAAGCTGGTGCCGGCGAACTCGTCCGCAGCGGTCTCGACGGCCGCGCCCGAGAAGGTGCAGTCGTCGGCGTCGACCAGCGGTGCGTGGAAGAACGACCCCACCCCCTGCGGATTGCCCCACCCGGCGGCGTCCGCGGCATGGTCGAACTCGCCGCGCGGGAAGAGGTTGCCCCCCGGGTTGGGGAGCGGCAAGCCGTCCGCGATCGCCGCCGGATCCTCCCAGCCCCCGTTCCCGGGGCCGGCCCATGCGGCCGCACCCGGAAACGCAGTGCAGGCCAATCCCAGAAGGAGGGCCAGGGCAGCGGGCCGAGTCCGGCCCAGGGAAATCGTTCCGAAGGGCTGCAGTCGTCGAGTCTGGAGGTGCATGACCACTACGCGCCATAGCCGCGCGCGAAGGCTCATCGAACGGCTCGCGCGGTCGGCGCATGAAGTAGAGTGCCTCCGGCCCGCCGCCGCGAGGCAAGGATCGACGCTGCCCCATGAGACGACTTTCCGCCGCTCGCACACTACCGTTGATCCTGGTCGCGCTGTCGGTGCTCTCGTCCTGCGCCGGCAAGCTCACCGCTCCGCGCACGGCGGCCGGCGGCGGGGTCGCGCCGCGCTCCGCCCAGACGACCTCCGAGGTGATCGCCGCCGCGCAGCCGTCGGAGTGGCGGCGGCTCGATCCCGAGAACACGCTCTATCTCGAGCTCGCGACCGGGCGCGTCGTCTTCGAGCTCGCGCCCGAGTTCGCACCGAACCACGTCGCGAACATCAAGGCTCTGGCGCGCGAGAGGTACTTCGACGGCCTCGCGATCCTCCGCTCGCAGGACAACTACGTCGTGCAGTGGGGCGATCCCGACGCCGAGGACGCGGCAAAGCGACGGCCGGTCGCGCACGCCGCCCGCAACCTGCCCGCCGAATTTCAGCGCGCGATCGATCCCGCCTTGCCGTTCACGCCGCTGCCCGACGGCGACGTCTACGCTCCCCTGGTCGGATTCAGCGGCGGTTTCCCGGCGGCACGCGACCCGGGCAGCGGCAAGACCTGGCTCGCCCACTGCTACGCCATGCTGGGCTCCGGCCGCGGCGACACCGCCGACTCGGGCGGCGGCACCGAGCTCTACGTCGTCATCGGCCATGCGCCCCGCCACCTCGACAAGAACGTCACGCTCGTCGGTCGCGCGGTCTCGGGGATGGAGCTGCTTTCGACGCTGCCGCGCGGAAGCGGCGCGCTCGGCTTCTACGAAAAGCGGGAGCAGTACGTCCCCGTCGTGTCCGTGCGAGTCGCCGCCGACCTTCCACCCGCCGAGCGCACCGAGCTCGAGCTTCTGCGCACCGACACGCCGGCCTTCGCGGCGCTCGTCGAAGCGCGCCGGCATCGCCGCGAGGAGTGGTTCCTCGATCCGGTCGGAAAGGTCGAGCTCTGCAACGTGCCGCTACCGGTGCGCGCACTCGCGCCGCGTTGATCAGAGGACCCGCTCGCCGGTGAGCTCCGTCATCGCCGTCTCGCACCTCGGCAAGCGCTACGGCCGCACCGTGGCGGTGGACGACGTTTCGCTCGAAGTATTCGAGGGCGAAATCTTCGGCCTCATCGGCCCGAACGGTGCCGGCAAGACGACCACGATGGAATGCGTGCAAGGCCACCGCGTCGCCGACAAGGGCACGATCTCGGTGCTCGGGCTCGATCCACGGCGCGACGCGGGCGAGCTGCGGCAGCGGATCGGCGTGCAGCACCAGGAGGCGCAGCTCCAGAAACGGATCAAGGTCTGGGAGGCGGTGGACCTCTGGCGGTCGCTCTACACGCGCGTCGTGGACACCGACGCGCTCCTCGCCCGGCTCGGGCTCGAGGCCAAGCGCAACGCCTGGTTCATGACGCTCTCGGGCGGCCAGAAGCAGCGCCTCTTCATCGCGCTGGCGCTCATTCACGAACCGGAGGTCGTCTTCCTCGACGAGCTCACCACCGGACTCGACCCGCAGGCGCGCCGCACGATCTGGGGCCTGGTGAAGGGCATCCGGGAACGCGGCACGACGGTGTTCCTCACGACGCACCTGATGGAGGAAGCCGAACGTCTCTGCGACCGCGTGGCGATCATCGAGCACGGACGGCTCATCGAGGTTGGAACGCCCGACGAGCTGGTCCGCAAGCATTGCCCGGAGACGAACGGTGGTGTTCATCAGCGATGACGCCGATGTCGCCGAGCGGATGCGGCCTGTGGGCGAGGTGGAGCGCCAGGACACGATCGAGGGGATCGAGGGGGTCGGGCCGAGCGGGGCGACGCACACGATTCGCGGCGACGGCGACGACTTCGTGACCGAGGTGATCCACTGCATCGCCCGTGAGGGAATCCGCGTGCGCGGCTTCCGCACCGAGATCCCGACGCTCGAGGACGTGTTCCTCAAGCTCACCGGCCACGGGATCAGAGACTGAATATGCGACCTCGATTCCTGCGCGGTTTCTGGAAGCTCACCTGGGTCGAGACCAAGATCTTCGCCCGCGAGCCGATGGGGTTCGTCGGGTCGCTCGTCATCCCGGTCGTGGTGTTCGTCGTCCTGGGGCGCGCCTTCGGCGCCGGCAAACCGGCGACCGCGGCGGGATTGGACATTCCCTTCAACACCGCCATTCTCGGCGCTTTGGTGATCGCGATCAGCGCGGTGCAATCGCTCGTGGCCATCATCTCCATCTACCGAGAAGGGGGCATCCTGAAGCGCCTCCGCGCCACGCCGCTCTCGCCGGTCACGATCCTGGGCGCGCACGTCGTGGTCAAGCTCGGATTCACCATCGCCAGCCTCGCGCTGCTCGTCGCCGCCGGCAGGCGCCTCTTTCCCGGCGTGATGCAGGTGAACGTGGCGAGCTTTGCGCTGGCCGTGCTCCTCGGCACGTTCAGCATCCTCTCTCTCGGCTTCGTGCTCGCCAGCCTCGTGCCCACGGCACGCTTCGCGCAGCCGATCGGCGCGGCGGTGCTCTACCCGATGCTCGCCCTGTCGGGACTGTTCTTTCCCGTGGCCCGATTGCCGCCGGCATTCCGGGCGGTCGCCTATCTGCTGCCGACGACTCATGCCGTGGCGCTCCTCCAGGGCATTTGGGACGGATCGGGTTGGAGCGCGCACTGGATGAACGCCGCGGCGCTGCTCTTGCTCTTCGCGGCCTACACCGCTCTCGCGACGAAAGTCTTCCGCTGGGAGTGAGTCGCGCATCCATTGGGCAAGCCGACTGACCCGCGCGGCTGCCTGTCCGACGCTCAGTCAGCAGAGCCCGGGGAGAGCGGCGGGCCGGCGGCCGGCGCTTCGCCGAGGAAACGGTAGCCCACTCCCGGCTCGGTCCGCACGTAGCGCGGCGCCGCGGCTTCGTCGCCGATCCGCTGGCGGATCTTGCCGACCACGACGCGCAGGTAGTGCGTGTCTTCGACGTGACCCGGGCCCCAGAGCTCGCGCAAGAGGTGCTGCTGAGTGACCACGCGGCCGGCGTAACGCACCAGCATCGCGAGCACCGCGAACTCCTTGCGCGACAGCGCAACCGTCTCGCCCGCCACCTGCACCGTTCGCCGCGCGAGATCGACCCGCAGATGTCCGTCGTCGAAGAGTGGCGAGCCGTCCTGCGGCGAAGCGTGATGGCGCAGCACCGCGCGCACGCGCGCCATCAGCTCCTGGATTCCGAACGGTTTGGTGACGAAATCGTGCGCTCCGGCGTCGAGCGCCCGTACCTTTTCCGCCTCGCCGGCCCGCACGGAGAGGACGATCACCGGCACCTGCGTCCAGCTCCGCAGCTCACGCAGCACCTCGTGCCCTTCGATGTCGGGGAGGCCGAGGTCGAGCACCACGAGGTCGGCGCCGCGCGTCGCGAGCCGCTCGAGCCCCTCCCTGCCGCTCGCCGCCTCGCTTACCCGAAAGCCCTCGGAGCGCAGGCTGATCTCGAGGAATCGCCGGATCTGCGGCTCGTCGTCGATGATGAGCACGTGCGCCGGAGCCCCGTCCGGGCTACCGGTTTTCGCGCCGGAGGCGCTCGATTCAGCGTCGTTCATCGATCCTCCTCCTCGGCCGGCGCGGCCGGCTTGTGCAGGACGAAGGACATCGGATCTCGCCGGAGCGGATCAGATCTCGACCACCATCCCGATGTCGAGTACCCGGTTGGGTGGCAGCCGGAAGAAGCGGTCCGCGTCGACCGCATTGCTGGCCAGCAGCATATAGAGAGTGCGGCGCCACGCGGGCAGGAGCGACCGGACCGCCGGCAAGAGCTGGCTGCGGCTCAGGATATACGACATATCCTGTGGATTGGCGACGAGCGCGCGCACTTCCGGCCGGTCGAGCAGCGCCGGAACGTCCGGATCCTCCATGAAGCCGTAAGTCGCGAGGAGCCGGTGAAAACCGGGTCGGAGCTCGCGGATCTCGACTCGATTTCCGGGCGTCACGTACGGCACTTCCGCGGTGCGTACCGTCAGGAAGAGGTTCTGCTCGTGGACGATCTGGTTCATCTTCAGATTGTGCAGCAGTGCGACCGGCGCCCCCGCGTCGTCGCTCGTGAGATAGATCGCCGTACCCGGCACGCGTGGGATTCCGTGGCGCGCGATGTCGTCGACCAGCCGCCCGAGCGGGACGAGGCGCTCGAGCATGAGCGCGCGCAGCGTGGCGCGCCCGCGATGCCAGGAGGTCATCACGGCGAGGACGCCGCAGGCGACGGCGAGCGGAAACCAGCCGCCGTCCGGAATCTTGAGCAGCGCCGCGCTGAAGAAAGCCAGATCCGGAACGAGAAAGGCCGCCGTCACGAAGACGACGAGCCCCGTAGGCCATCGCCAGATCTTCCGCGCCACGACCGCGGCGAGCAGCGTAGTGATGAGCATCGTGGTGGTGAGCGCCACGCCGTAGGCACCCGCCACATTGCTCGAGCTCCGGAAGCCGATGACGACCGCGATCGTGGCCAGCGCGAGCAGCCAGTTGACCGCCGGAATGTAGATCTGCCCGATCTCGGTGGCCGAGGTGTGCACGATCTCGACCCGTGGCAGATAGCCGAGCTGTACCGCCTGGCGCGTGAGCGAGAAGGAGCCGGAGATGATCGCCTGCGACGCGATGATCGCCGCCATCGTCGCCAGGACGAGCAGCGGCAGCCGCACGGCCTCCGGGGCGAGCAGGAAGAACGGATTCGCGGCCGCAGCCGGCGTGCTCAGGATGGTCGCGCCCTGCCCGAAGTAGTTGAGCAGGAGCGAGACGCCGACGAGGCCGAACCAGTCGATCTGGATCGGCCGCTCGCCGAAGTGTCCGAGGTCGGCGTAGAGCGCTTCGCCTCCCGTCGCGACGAGGAAGATCGCTCCCAGAACCAGGAAGCTCGAGCCGCCGCCCTGGGCGAGGAAGCGGACGCCGTATCGCGGATCGATCGCCGCGAGGACGGAAGGCTCGCGCAGGATGCCGACGATCCCGAGCGCCGCGAGCGAGCCGAACCAGACCAGCATGATCGGTCCGAAGATCGCGCCGACGCCGCCGGTCCCCCGCTTCTGCGCGGCGAAGAGCGCAATCAGGATTCCGACGGCGATCGGCACCACGAGCGACGCGAGCCCGGGCTGAAGGACAGTGAGCCCTTCGAGCGCGCCCAGCACCGAAATTGCGGGCGTGAGAACGCCGTCGGCGTAGAGCAGCGCCGCGCCGAACAGTCCGAGGACGACGAGCGCGACGCGCACCCGCCCGCGAACCTTGCGCCGGACGAGCGCCATGAGCGCGAGGATGCCCCCCTCGCCCCGGTTGTCGGCGCGCAGGATGTAGACATGGTACTTGAGCGTCACGACCACGACGAGCGTCCAGAAGATGAGCGACAGCGCTCCGAGGACGTTGGCGCGCGTCGGCTCGACACCGTGCTGCCCGAAGAAGCATTCGTGAAGGGCGTAGAGCGGGCTCGTGCCGATGTCGCCGTAGACGACCCCGAGCGC
Organism: Thermoanaerobaculia bacterium; assembly: GCA_963806165.1. Classification (GTDB taxonomy): domain Bacteria; phylum Acidobacteriota; class Thermoanaerobaculia; order Multivoradales; family JAGPDF01; genus JAGPDF01. Next base: position 669,154 of record CAWDWZ010000009.1, on the reverse strand, counting down.
CGCGAGCGCCAGGGTCGCGACCCGGCGCGAATCGAGCTTCTGCGCAGCTTTGTGCACCGACTGGCCGCCTCCCGGGAGACGATTCAGTCAGAGCAGTGCGTCAACGATCCATTCGCGACCTCCCGGCAGCGCGTAAATTTCCCGTAAAGAATCCGCGCCTGGCCGCGGAGCGGCCCCAGGCTCCCGTCAGAGCGCCTTGCCTGGGGATGGACGGGCCATGTCCGCGCAGGCCTTGCGCGTCTCGAGGGTCAGCGGGTCGGCGGCGCCGAGCGCCTTCTCGCGGATGGCCAGGGCTCGGGCGCAGAGCGGTCGGGCCTCCTCGCGCCGGCCGAGGGCGACCAGCGCGTCGGCTTGCGACTTGAGGGCGTTGGCGAGCCGCGGGTGCTGCGACCCGAGCGTGCGCTCGAAGAAAGCCACCGTATCGCGCAGGATCGGCTCGGCGCGCGCCGGCTCGCCGCGCCGCAGGTAGAGCTCGGCGAGGGTCATGTGCGCGGTGCCGATGCGCGGGTGGTCCGGCCGCAGGTTCTTCTCCCAGATCGCCGTCGTGCGCAGGATCGCGGCCTCGGCCTCGGCGTAGCGGCCGAGCTCGACGTAGACGCTCGAGAGGTTGATCAGCGACTGCCCCACCGACGAGCTCTGCGGTCCGAGCACCTTCTCGCGGATCGCGAGAGCGCGGCGGTGCACGCTCAGGCTCTCGTCGTAGCGGCGCAATTGAAAGAGCGCGATGCCGAGCCCGTTGTCGGTCGTCGCGACCTCGAGATGGTCGGGGCCGAGGTTCGACTCGCGGATGGCGAGCGCGCGCCGGAAGAGCGGCTCCGCGGTCTTGCTGTCGCCGCGATCGAGGTGGGAGACGGCGAGATCGTCCAGACTGGCGGCCACCGGGAGAGCGTTCGAGCCGAGCTCACGCTCGCGGATCGCGAGGCCGCGCTCGATCACGGGATCGGCTTCGGCGTAGCGCGCCTGGATCTCCAGGACCGACCCCAAGTCGTCGAGAACGTCGGCGACCGCCAGACTGTCGGGTCCGAACGCCCGCTCGCGGATGGCCAGAGCGCGGCGCAGGGTGGCTTCGGCGGCGGGATACTCGCCCCGGATCCACTGCAGATTTCCGAGGTGGTCGAGGCTCGCGCCGACCTCCGCGTGCTCGGGACCGAGGCTCGCCTCGCGGATCGCGAGCGCTTCGCGCATGAGCTTCTCGGCGGTCTCGAGCAGCTCGAGCTCCTGGTAGACGCGGCCCATGGTGTCGAGCAGGCGGGCGCGCGCCAACGGCTGCTCGCCCAGGCGGGCGCGGATCTTCTCGGCGCCGCTGTCGAGCAGCTCGCGCGCCGTGATCGTGTTGCCGCGCGACGATCCCGGATCGTTCACTTCGAAGAGGTCGACCAGGAATTCGACGACCTGCTGGGTCTCGCTCTGTGCCTGGCGAGCCGCCGCGGCTTCCCGGTTGGCGCGCTTCGCCTCCAACGTCCGCGCCGCGACGCCGCCCGCGAGCGCCAGGATCACGATGCCGGTCGCGAGCACCGCGGCGCGATAGCGGCGCGCGAACTTGGCCGCGACGTACAGGCGGCTGGGCGGCCCGGCGTGCACCGGCTCGAACCGGCGGTGGCGCTCGATGTCGTTGGCGAGCTCGGCCGCCGAGTCATAGCGCAGCTCGCGCTGCCTCGCGGTCGCCCTGAGCGTGATCCAATCGAGGTCCCCGCGCACCTGCCGCGCGACGGTCGCCGCGTTCGTCGCGCGCAGCGCGGCGCGTGCGGCGCGCGCGCTCTCCGGGAGAGCGCGCCAGCGCACGCTCGGCGCCGGCACTTCCCCTTCGGATATCTGCCGCAGGATCTGCAGCAGACTCTCGCCCGAGCGCCCGAACGGCAGCTCGCCGATGAGGAGCTCGAAGAGCAGAACGCCCAGGGCGTAGACATCGGATCGGGTGTCCGGATCGGCGCTCTCCGTCGCCGTCGCGGCGACGATCGATTCCGGGCTCAGATACTCCGGAGTTCCGACCACCACGCCGAAAACCGTCTCCGGAGACCCGGTCGTCTTCGCGTCGAGCGCTTTCGCGATCCCGAAGTCGATGATCTTGGGGACCGGATGGCCCTGCTCGGTTGCGACCAGGATGTTCGCCGGCTTGATGTCCCGGTGCAGGATCCCTTTCTGGTGCGCGTGGTGGATCCCGCGGCAGACCGTGACGAACAGATCGAGCCGCTCGGCGATCGACAGGCGCTCGCGATCGCAGTAGACGGTGATCGGCTCGCCCGGGACGTGCTCCATGGCGAAGAACGGCTGGCCGCTCTCCGTGTCGCCCGCCTCGTAGACCTGGGCGATGCACGGATGGCTCATCCGGGCGAGCGCCTGACGTTCGGCCTCGAAGCGATGGGCGAACTGCGCGTTGCGGTGCGTCGCGCGCACGAGCTTGATCGCGACCTGGCGCCGGATCGGCTCCGTCTGCTCGCCGAGATACACCGTCCCCATGCCGCCCTCGCCGAGGACTTCGAGGATCCGGTAGCGGCCGATCTGCTGCGGGTGGGCGACCTTCGCGCCGGGAACCGCACCGGCGCTCGCGCGCGCGTACTCGCCGATGTCGGTCGGTTGCGGGGCGGGCCGGTCGGGGGGCGTCGTCAAGGGGATCCTCGGCCGCTGCGCTGCATGGCTTCACCCATTCTATCGATGGGCGGCGGCGGGCCGGTGCTACTCTCCTCCCGCGCGAGCTTGGAGGGCGCATCTCCCTCCGGCCGCCAACCTTCCGATGATCTGCCGATGATCTGGGCCATCGCCGCGTCGATCGTGCTTCTGAACCTCCCGTTCGGCTATTGGCGCTCAGGCCTGCGCAAGTTCTCCGTCTCGTGGTTCGTGGCGGTGCACGCCCCGGTGCCACTGGCCGTGGCGGCCCGCTTCGCCTCCGGCATCGGATTTCAATGGCGCACGCTGCCGCTCTTCGTCGTGGCTTTCTTCGGCGGCCAGTGGCTCGGCGGCCGGCTGCGCGCCTGGCGCGAGAAGGGGGCCCATTGACCGCCGCGGGAGGTGGCGGCCGATTGCGCCCTCCCGCGCAGCAAAGCAAACGGCGGGCCGGGAAACCCGGTCCGCCGCAGAGAGAACGTCGCTACCGTTCGGGGGTCAGGCGTTGCGCCGGCGCGAACGCAGCATCCAGAAGGCCGCAAAACCGAGCAGCACCGCCAGGCCGGCCAGGCCCGCTGCCGACAGGGTCGGGATCTCGATCACCGACTGCGTCAGGGACGGGGTATAGCGCACGGCCAACCGCGGCGGCAGGCTCGTGTCGCCCAGGAAGTACTGCACTCCCGCGCTGCCGGCGGGATTCTCGAGGCCGGCCGAGTGGGTTCCGGTGTCTGACGGCGCCGTGTCGTAGTGCACCTCGATCACGTTCGAGGTCTCGAAGATCTTGAACTGCATGGTCACGGGGTCGGCGCTGCCGCAGCAGTGCGCGACACCGGTGAACTGCACGATGAAGACCTGGTTGGGCGTCGTGCCCAAGGTCTGGTATTGAATCGTGCCGGCTCCCGGTGGGTAGAGGTCTTCCCACCAGCCGGCGATCACGCCGTCGGGATCCCCGAGAGTCGGGATCGGCATGCCGGTGCAACAGCCGTCGTCCTGTCCGGGGAGCACGGTCAGGAAACCGTTCGAGCTGACGTAGACGTCGGAATAGGGGCTACCGAAGTAGTCGAAGGAGAAGCCCAACGGGATCGCGGCGCTCACTTCATCGTCCCCGAGCACGAGCGCGGTGCCGGTGCCCGAGATGTCCTGGAAGTCGAAGGCGATCGTGTCGTCCACGGTGTAGGTCGTCTGCGCGCTGGCCGCCGACGGGAGCGCCAGCAGGCCCACGAGAAGCCCAAAGGCAATCAGTCGATCTCTCATCTCGAACTCTCCTCAAGGAAGTGATCATGACTGCAATTTTGCGATTTTACCATACACCCGCTCGATCAGGCTCCCCGTCGGCGGCAGCCGATCGCAGGCGCACTCGGGTGCCCCAGGGGTCGCGGACCGCAAGCTGCGGTCCCGTTCCCGATCCGTCGCTCCGGTCGACCGCGTATCCGTGGCGCTCGAGACTCTCCGACGCCGCGAGAACGCTCGCCGAGTCCGGGAGCTCGATCGTCCACTCGAGCAGCTGGGCCTCGTCGGCCGCCGGCGGCCGGGCATCCTCACCCGCCCAGAGATTCGTTCCCAGATGATGGTGGTACCCGCCGGCGCCGAGGAAGAGCGCTCCCGGATACTCCCAGACCGTGCGATCGAAGCCGAGAGCCTCCGAGTAGAACGCCGCCGCCGCGGCGAGATCCCCGACGTGCAGGTGGAGGTGGCCGATGCCGGTGCCCGTCGGCATCCCCTGCCAGGGCTCTCCACCGGACGCCTGCAGCAGTCCGGAGATGTCGAGCGGATCGGTGGCCATCATGAGCTCGCGGCCGAGGCGCCGCCAGTCGCCGCGCGGCCGGTCGCGATAGACCTCGATCCCCAGATTGTCGGGATCCTGGAGGTAGAGCGCTTCGCTGACCAGGTGGTCGGCGCTGCCGGCGCGCGCGCCGAGCGCTGCCAGGTGGCCGGCGAAGCGCCCGAGCGCCGGGCGATCGGGCAGCAGGATCGCGAAGTGGAAGAGTCCGGTGCGCCCGCGGCGGGGCACCGGCCGCGCTCCCCTGCGCTCGTCGAGCTCGACCAGCACCCTGCTCTCGGGCGACGGCGTGCCGAGCCGCGCGCTCGACGTCTGGCGCTCGAGCCGGTGCAGGCCGAGGACCTCTTCGTAGAAGGCGAGCGAGCGCCCGAGATCGGCCACCTGCAGTCGCACCGGACCGAGCCGCGTGGCCTCGCTCAGGCGAAAGCCGCCCGGCGGCAGACCGTAGCTTCCCGGTGCCGCCGGCTCGGCACCCCGCGCTTCGCCGAAGATCTCCTGCCTGGAGACCGCCACTTTGCCGTCCTTGTCCCGTCTATTCATCGCGAGTTCCCAGCCACCAGGGCGGGGGAAAAGAGAAGGGGCCGGGCGCTGGCGCGCTCGGCCCCTGACTTCTCTCCCGCTGGCGGCTCAGGTCAGGGTATGACCGTAGACCAGCCGGTGGTGTTGCCGGCTTCGAAATCGTGCGAGAAGAGCGAGCCGCAGCCGAAGACCCGGAAGGAGCCGATGCGGGTCCTCCAGCGAGGCGCTCGAGGTCGAGGAGTAGTACTGATTCGTGTACCAGAAGGTGCAGTCGTCGGTCGGATCGACGTCCATGGTGCTGTAGTCGCCCCAGCGGTTCGAGCGAATGCGTCTGGCTGCCGGCGCCCACCATGAGCGACTTCTCTCCCATGGTCATCTGGCCCGACGGCGTCGTAGGCGTGGCGGCCGGTGTAGCGGATCGACGGGAAGACCGAGCTGCGTTGCTCGCGCTGTAGCCGAGCGCGATGTCACCGTCGCCATCCATGGTGGCGCTGCCCATCCAGCGGTGAACGTGCTGTCGGGGGAGTAGGTGCCCTGCTGGTAGATCGCCGGCGTGCCGACGGCATCGCGGATCTCGATCCAGCGCGGGCCGGCGATGTTGGCGCCGGCGTTGACCGTGTTCTGGACCAGCAGCGAATCATGGTCCGCGAAGAAGCGGTGGGTGCTGCGGATACATCAACCGGCCGTCCGAGATCGCGTCGACCTTGACCGCGGTGCCCGGCTGGGGGATACAGGCGCGGGTGCCGCGGGCAGCCGACGTCCGCCAGGACCGTCGCCTCGGCCGGCGCGAGCAGGAAGTTGGCGTCGAAGCTCGCGTTGAGCCCGAAGGTCGAGTTGGCCGGCGTCATCCAGTCGAGATGCACTTCCCAGATGCGCAGCGTGTCCACGGCATCGCCGATCCAGCCCGCGTTGTCCCACTCGAGGACGCGGTTCGGCTCGCCCGCCGCCGGCAGGTTGGTGCCCTCGAGGTCGACGACCTGGTGGCCGCCGTAGGGGTCGTTGCCGAGCGGGAAACGCGGTCTGGGTGTCGATCTTGATCTGCTGGGCGGTCGAGTCCGAGGAGCATCTGGTCGCGCTCGTAGGCGGCGATCCCGGCGCCGCGCCAGGCCTGCGATGCGGAGTCGAACTGGTTGAAGGTCGCGTAGTAGCCGTCGGGCCAGAGGCCGAAGTGCGGATAGTCGTTGAGCCGGTCGGTCGCCCAGAGGAAGTCGTACGCGTACCAGCTCCCGGTCGGGTCGGCGGTCTGCGAGATTGCGATGCACTGGTTGAAGGCCGTACCGCCCGGAAAGCCGTTGAACAGCGAACTGGGAGACCAGCCAGCGATCGGCGAGCTGGTCGTAGATCACGATCGGATCGCCGTCGTTGGTGGTTCGGCAGAGGTCGGCCGCCGGCAAGGGCGAGAAGACCGTGTTGATGGCGACCGGCCCGACGAGCAGGGCGCCGGCCTTGCTGTAGATCGCCATGCGCGTGTTGACCGTCTGCACATAGTGGTTGGGGCCGACGTCGCCGGTGGTATCGGGCGGCAGAGAGCCGTTGGCGGTGACGCCGTCGAAGCTCGCCAGCGGGTCGGTGAGGCGATTCGGGCCGGGGTGGATCGGATTCTCGAGCTGGCGCACCGGGTCGACCACGTCGGCCGACTCCACCAAGCTGTGATCCCCCTTGCCGGCGAGACCGAAGTTCTGCACTTCGCGCTCTTCGCCCTCGGGCACGGCGACCTGCGCGGGTGCTTCGGCCGCGAGCTCGCGCAGCGGCCGCGAGAGCGCGACGGCCACGCAGCGCGAGGCGGTGATTCCGGGCGCCGCCTGCTTCGCCGCCGCCGGGAAAGGCGCCAGGGCGGCGCCCAAGAGGACGATCGACAGGCCGGTCTGAATCTTCATTCTGGTTCTCCTCCGTGAGCTCTGAGATGGAAAGAGTCGCCTGTGACGTGAGGGGGCGCGCCTGAAGTATCCCGGGATGATCCAAATTTGCACGTACGCTAGCATGTCGACCCCATGCTCGAAAAGCTCCCTGGTTCTCCGGCCCCTCCCGCACAAAATGCTGTGCAGCGGTGGACTCGTCTCTCTTCTTCGCCCTCGCTCAATCTCTGGATCGCCACGGCTGTCCCCCAAGCGACGCTGCTTGTCGCCGCGGAGCCCCAGTCGGCCCCGGCGGCGCCCGCGCCGGCACGCCGGCAGCCGTGGCTTCCAATGCCGACGCCGCGGTGCGTGCCGCCGTGGCGGCCGGCGACGCGGCGGCTCTGCGCTCGGCGCTGGCCGCGGGCGGAAGCGCGATCCAGTCGCGCAAGTTCGGCGTCAGCCTGCTGATGGAGGCCGCGGAGAAAGGCGATCCCGAGATCGTCGACCTGCTGCTCGGCGCCGGAGTCCCGGTCGACGGAATCTCGTCCTTCAACGAGACCGCGCTCGCCTTCGCCGTTCGCGGCGGCGACGCGCGGGTGATCGCCCGCCTGATCGAGGCCAAAGCCGACGTCAACCACCGGGCCAAGTTCGGCTTCTCGCCGCTGATCGTGGCGATCGGCGGCGGCCGGCTCGACGTCGTCGGCCAGCTCCTCGGCGCGGGCGCCGATCCGAATCAGGCCGCGGAAGGCGGCGGCGCGCCGCTCCTCTTCGCCGCCGTCCAGGGAAGGGTCGAGATCGCCCGCGCCCTGCTTGCGGCAGGAGCCCGGCTGGACGCCAAGGACGAGTCCGGCCGCGACGCGCTCGTGCTCGCCGTCGAGGGCGGGCACGAGGAGGCGATCGCGCTTCTTCGAGAAGGCGACCGGCCGCAAGGCGGTCCGCCCGCGGGCGGCGCAGGTGGGCAACGCGGCCAGCGAAGTGGGCGAGATCAACTTCCTGCGCTTCATCTACCGGCTCGACGGACGCGCGGTCGAGGTGCGCGACGGCGTCCACGCCGCGACCGGGCCCGGCGATCTCACGGTCGACTCGGTGAGCGAAGTCCTGGGCGACCTCGGCGACGACGGACAGCGCGAAGCGGCGCTCCTGGTGCGCTACCGTTCGCTCGCCGGCGCGAACCGCAGCGCGGTGATCGTCTTCGCGATCCGCGACCGCAAGCTGGTCGAGCTCGCGCGCCTCCCGGAGGTCCCGGAGATCCCGGAGATCTCGAAGCCTGGCGCCGGTCCGGGCGAAGTCACGGCGATCGGCATCGACGGCGGGCTCCTCCGGGTCCTCCGCGAGCGGCCGGCGGGCGGCCAGGAGACCGAGCTCTGGCGCCTCGCCGGCGCGAGCCTCGTGCCGGCGCAGCAGCCTTAAGAAACGCCCGCCTTCCGCCCCCTTCCCGGAGGAGTCGCGCGGACGGGCGGGCCGGAGCCGGGCGGCTCGGGCTACCTCAAGGGGTGGCGACCGGGTCGCTCGGCGGCGTCACGATCTTCCGGTCCTCGGGACTCCTGCGAAGGGAGGCGGGCATGAAGAGCGCCATCCAATTCCACCTCAACGGCAAACCCACGACCCTCGAGCTCGACGGCAGCCGCCATCTGCTCTGGGTGCTGCGCGGCGAGCTCGGCCTGACCGGCGCCAAGTACGGCTGCGGCGAGGGGCTGTGCGGAGCCTGCACGGTGCTGGTCGACGGCGCGGCGGTGCGTTCCTGCGTGACGCCGGTGGCGACGGTCGCGGGCAAACGGGTCGTCACCATCGAGGGGCTCGCCACGCCCGAGCGGCTCCACCCGCTGCAGGAGGCGTTCGTCGAGCACGGCGCCCTGCAGTGCGGCTACTGCACGCCGGGCATGATCCTCGCCGCCCACGCCCTGCTCGCGGAGCACCCGCACGCGACGCGGCAGCAGATTCTCGCGGGGCTCGAGGGCAACCTCTGCCGCTGCGGCGCCCACCAGCGCATCGTCGCCGCGGTGGAGAAAGTCGCCGCCGGCAAGGAAGGTGCGTCGTGACCGCCCGATTTCGGACTCGGCGGATCAGGCGGGATCCCAGGCGGGATCGATCGCGGGATCGACCGGCGGGCGTTCCTCCGCCTGGTCGGCGGCGGCATCGCGGTCTTCGTCACTCTCGGTCCCGAAGAGCTCCTTGCGCAGGGGAGAAAGATCTATCCCGAAGATCTGAACGCCTATCTGCTGATCGGCGCCGACGGGCGCGTCACCATCTTCACCGGCAAGATCGAGATGGGCCAGGGCGTCATGACTTCGCAAGCCCAGATGGCGGCCGACGAGCTCGGCGTGGCGCTCTCGGCGATCGACATGGTGATGGGCGACACCGACCGCTGCCCTTGGGACATGGGGACTTTCGGCTCGCTCACCACCCGCATGTTCGGCCCGGCGCTGCGCGCCGCGGCGGCCGAGGGGCGAAGCGTCCTCGCGGGCCTCGCGGCGAAGAAGCTCGGGGTGGCCGCGCGCCGAGCTCGCGGTCGCGAACGGCGTCGTCACGGTCGCGGCGGACCCGACCCGCCGGGTCACCTACGGCGAGCTCGCCCAGGGCCGGCGCATCTCCCGGCTGGTCGGCGAAGAGGCCGTGCTCAGGAAGGTGAAGGAGTTCCAGGTCATGGGGCGCTCGCCCGAGCGCCTCGACGGCCGCGCCAAGGTGACCGGCGCCGCCGAGTATGCCGGCGACATCCGGCGTCCAGGCCTGCTGCACGCCTGCATCCTGCGGCCGCCCGCCCATGGCGCGAAGCTGACCCGAGTCGACACGGACGCAGCCGAGAAACTGCCCGGCGTCGTCGTGGTGCGGCGTGACGACCTCGTCGCCGTGCTCCATCCGGAGCCGGACGCGGCCGCGGCCGCGCTCGCCCTGACGCGCGCGGAATGGACCCTTCCACCCGCGGGCCCCGATCCAGAGACGATCTTCGACCATCTCCTCGCGACAGCTTCCGACGCCGCAAGAGATCGACCTGCGCGGCGATCCGGAGGCGGCGCGAGCGCGCGCCGCCGGCGGGCTCACCACCAGCACCTACCGCAAGGGATACGTCGCGCACGCTCCGATCGAGCCCCATACCGCCGTCGCCGAGCTCGCGGACGGCAAGATGACGGTCTGGGCGTCGACCCAGACCCCCTTCCCCACCCGCGACGACATCGCATCGGCCCTGAGTGTCGCCAAGGAGCGGGTGCGCGTCGTGACGCCTTACGTCGGCGGCGGCTTCGGCGGCAAGAGTGCGCACCTGCAGGCGGTCGAGGCGGCGCTCCTCGCGCAGGCGACGGGCAAACCGGTGCAGGTCGCCTGGACCCGCGAGGAGGAGTTCTTCTACGACACCTTCGATCCGGCGGCGGTGGTGAAGCTCGCCTCCGCGCTCGACGGCGACGGGCGCATCGCGCTCTGGAGCTACGACGTCTGGGCCGCGGGCTCGCGCAGCGCCGACCTCTTCTACGACGTTCCGCATGTGCGCATCCGCTCGTACGGCGGCCACATGGGGCGCGACGAACAGCGCGTCGTCGAGCGCCTCCACCGCTTCGCGGTCGGCCCCTGGCGCGCGCCGGGCGCCAACATGAACGTCTTCGCCCGCGAGTCGCAGATCGACGTCATGGCGGCCGCCGCGGGCCTCGATCCGCTCGAGCTGCGGTTGCGCAACCTCAAGGACGAGCGTATGCGGCGGGTCCTCGCGGCCGCCGCCGGGGCCTTCGGCTGGAAGCCTGGAAAGGCGCCGAGCGGGCGCGGTCTGGGCCTGGCGTGCGGGATCGACGCTGGCACCTACGTCGCCCTGATGGCCGAGGTCGAGGTCGAGCGCGCGAGCGGCAGGGTCCAGGTGAAGCGCGTGGTCTGCGCCCAGGACATGGGGATCGTGGTGAATCCCGACGGCGCCCGGATGCAGATCGAAGGGTGCATCACCATGGGGCTCGGCTACGCGCTCGCCGAGGAGCTGCGTTTCGCGGGCGGTGCGATCCTCGATCGCAACTTCGACACCTACGCTCTGCCGCGCTTCTCGTGGCTGCCGCGCATCGAGGCGGTGCTGGTCGCGAACGACGCCCTCGACCCGCAGGGCGGCGGCGAACCGGCGATCGTGCCCATGGGTGCGGTCATCGCCAATGCGGTCTTCGACGCCACCGGCGCGCGCCTCTACCGGCTGCCGATGACCCCCGAGCGGGTGCTCGAAGCGATCCGCGCCGGAGGCGCCTGAAAAATTGGAGGCAGTCCCCATTCAAGCGGGGACAGTCCCCATTTTTCTCAGGCGTCGCCGCCGAGCTGACCCTGTTTGAGCAGCGCCGAGAGCGCCTTGAACTGCGCGTGGTCCTTGTGGCGCGCCCACTCGAAGGCCACGGACTCGAGGTTGCTCACCACCGCGCCGGCCTGGCGCATGCGGTCGAGCGCCCATCGCCGGTGTTCGGCCCCCCGGCCGGAGACGGCTTCCCAGCAGAGGTGGACCTCCTGCCCCCGGCGCAGCGCCTCGATCACGGTCTGCATCACGCAGACGTGCGCCTCGATGCCGGCGACGATGAGCTGGCGGTCGGCGGGAGCGACGCCGGGGCGCACCTCGGCCAGCGCCGCCTCGAAACCGGGCTCGCCGAAGCAGCCGAAAGCACCCTTCTCGAGCCGCCGCCTGGGCACGGTCAGCGCCTCGAAGCGGGCGAGGATCTCGGGGTGGGTGGGGCCGAGTCCGCGCGGGTACTGTTCGGTCAGCACCACCGGCACTCCGAAGAGCTGGGCGAGCTCGAGCAGCCGGTGGGTCGCCGCCAGGACGAGCGCGGAGCGGTGGACCATGTCGACCAGCTTCCCCTGAAGATCGATCACGACCAGGACACTGCGGTCAGCGCGGGCGAGTTCCATGACGGAGAAGATACCAACGCCGGCCGACAGCCGAGCTCTCCACCCGCAACGCCCTCGCTCAGGGTCTTGAAACGGGCCGCCTTCTGCGCAGCCGCTAGATCTCCGCGCGCGATCCTGGCAGCGGCGCTCTCACCGTGGCTACCTTGTCCGCACGCAATTCTTCGCTTAGTCGCGGTATCAGGTTGCGCGGCTGACGCGGATGCAGCGGAAAATCCTGGCCGCGGGCTCCCGGGCGTTGCGGGTGGACCCTGAAGTAGCGATCCGCCTGCAGCGCGCGCCGGAGGTTCTTGAGGAGGTGCCACAGGCTCCAGCGATGGCTCCACAGCCTCTTGACGAGATTGCGGCGGTAGTTCTTGCTGTTGTAGAAGCGCATGAGGTGCCAGTCGTAGAGCGCGTCCATCTCGTCGCGCGATTCGAATCCCTTGGGCAGGAACACGAAATTGATGCAGTTCATCAGGCGCCAGTCCTCGTGGAACTCGCCCGACACGCCGCTCACGCATTCATCCCAGACCGGCGCGCCGTAGAGCGGGCTGAACTTGGTCATGTTCATTTCGTCGAGGTCGAGAGCGAGGATGAAATCGCTGGTGGTCCTCACCGTCTCCGGCGTTTCGCCCGGCAATCCGAGGATGAACAGGCCCTTGGCGCGCAGGCCCGCCGCATGAATCTGCTCCACGGTCTTCTCCACCGATGCGAGTGTCACGCCCGATTTGTGACGCTCCATCATCCCGGGATCGGCTGATTCGATGCCCATGGACACCATCAGCGCCCCGGCCTGCTTCAAGCGTCGCAGCATCTCGTCCGAAGTGTGTCCGGTCCGGATGGCGCAGTTGAACTGCATGCCCAGCGGCTTCGCGATGAGCAGGTCGCAGAGCTCGAATACACGCTTCGGCTGCGCCGTGAACAAGTCGTCGTAGAAATGAACATGATGCACGCCGAAGTTGTCGCGCAGATGCTTCATGTGATCGTAGATGTACGCCGCGGAGTTGAACCTGTACAGGCGCTCGAACACGGTGCGGTCACAAAACGAACAGGTGTAAGGGCAACCGCGCGAAGTGGTCATGGTCGCGCCATGCTTCTTCACATAGGAGAACAGCGGCAGGTGGTAGGCATCGGGGAAGCCCTGCAACTTCTCGTACGCGGGAAACGGCAGCTCGTCCAGGTTGAGGATGCGCTGGCGGCGAGGATTGGAGACGACGCGCGCGCCATCGCGAAACACCAGATTGGCGATCTCGCCGACCGGCTTGCCATCCGCCAGATCGAGCATGGCACCCTCACCTTCGCCGACACACAGGTAGTCGATCTCGGAGAACCGCTCCAGCAAGGACGCACCGAGAGCAGAAGCATGCACATTTCCGAACACGATCTTGATCTGCGGTCGTCGCTGCTTGATGTACTGCGCCATGTCCACCGCGTCCATGAAGGCCGAGGTCGTGGCGGAGAAGCCGATCATCTCGGGATCGGTGGCCAGGATCTGGCGGGCGTTCTCTTCGACGCTGGGCGGCGCGAACGGACCGAGGCAATCATGCACCGCAGTCGGATGTCCGTGCTTGTCCAACCAGGCCGCGAGCGCGAGGATGCCGATGGGCGCCATGCGGTTGGCCAGCACGGAGAGATCCGGCTGACCAGGAACGAAATTGAAGCCGGCGGGATGTACCAGAGTGCTGCGCATGGTGCCTTCCGTCGCCGGGTCAGTCGCGCAGCAGGCGCTTCAGGGCGGCCTGCTTCAGGACCATGCTGGTCGCCGCCCCCTTGGAGATCAGGCGCACCTCGTTGTCGGGCAGGGTGGGCAGGATCCGCAACGCGAACGGCGTGGGCAGCTTCGGATTGTGGATCAGGGCGACCCGGACGTCGAGATTGGCGAACCAGGTGTTCGTCTTCATCAGCAGCTCCGCGGCTTGAAAGGAGAGGTAGGAGGACTTCGCCACGCGCAGCACCTCGTCGAGCGCCAGCCGGGGGTTCTTGAGCAGCGCGAACAGAACCTGTGGATCGCTGTCTTGGACGAGCAGCGCGCGGGTCTGACGATCCGCTTTGGGCGCGAGGAGGACCTTCTGCGGCGGCGTGAGGTTGCGCAGCCGCTCCCAGAGTGTCCCGGTCGCCCCCTCTTCCACTTCGTCCTCCCGCGGTGGCGGCGCGAGCAGCGCGCGGACGATCTCCGCCGGATTCCCTTCGAGCTGCAGCGCGAGCGCTCCGGGGAGCGCTGCGACCACCCGCGCCGCCACCGCGACCTCGGCGCCGCCCTCCAGGCGGAGCGTCAGGGAGATCGGCGTGTCGGGCGGCAGCGCTTCGGCGGGGCGGAGCAGCAACCCACCCACGGCGAGGCTCGCGCGCTCTTCGGCGGCGAGCTCCGCGGCGCCTTCGAATTCGACGAGATAGGCCCCGGGGCGCTTGAGCTCGGTCCGCATGGCCGACCGAGAATCTCACCCCGCGCCGCGCCGCGCCACCCTCCCAGGGGCACCACCTCGGCGGGTGGTGCCCCCGCCATACGCGGCTGCTACCTTGTGGCTCGAGGGTTGCAGTCTCGAACGAGGAGGTCGATATGACGGGAATCTCCACCCTGCGGCTGACGGCGCTCACGGCGGTCGCGCTCGCGCTTACCTTGGCCGCCGCCGCGACGCGCGCCGCCGATCCTGAGCCGGCCTATTCCGTGATGGCCGGCGGCGAGACCTACAAGTCCTACTGTGCCAACTGTCACGGCGTCGACGGGCGCGGCGAAGGCGTGATCGCGCCGACCCTGGCCACCAAACCGACCGACCTCACGCAGCTCACGGCGAAGAACGACGGCGAATATCCCGCGGAGCGCATGCGGGAAGTGGTCGACGGGCGTGCCGAGGTGGCGGCGCACGGCAGCCGCGAGATGCCGGTCTGGGGGGACAGCTTCATCTGGCCCGAGACCGACTCGCCCGCGCGGCGCGAGGAAGTGAAGCGCACGATCGGCGAGCTCGTCGCCTACCTGCGTACGATCCAAGCTCCGGCCCAGAAGCACTGAGCGCGGGGCGCAGACGGCGCGCGCGCCTGGCTGGCGCCCGTCAGTTCGCGGGTCCGCCGATCTCCTCTTTCGTTTCGACCGAGAACAGCAGGAGGTTGGAGTAGGTCGCCAGCGCTTCGAGATCGGCTGGCCACGTGCGCCGGGAATCGCCGGCCGCCAGCTCGTCGCCGATCGGAATTCGCTCGTACCATTCCCACATCCGCTCCGGCGCGAGGACATCCACCCGGGCATCCTCCCGGAAGCGGACCGTCATCACCCGGCGCGCGCCCGACGAATAGCGCAGCTCGATCCGCCGGATCCGCCCGGTCGCGGGCTCGACCCAGGCGCGACCTTGGGCCGGCATGTCGACTCCCTGCACGGTCGCGGCCAGCGTCGGACTCGCATCCTCGCGAAACTCGAGAATCTCGGTCTTCGTCGCGTCCACCTCCGCCTCGCCACCGCGCGAGAAACGGAGCCGCCCGCGCATCGCCGGCACCAGGTAGAGCAGCGGCATCGTCGGCAGGTTGGTCGTGCGATGCATCCGCCCGAGGTTGAAGCGTGCGCTCTCCTCGGCGATCCGACCGAGCGCGAGCGCGCTCTCCTCGGTGCCGGAAAGGAAGAGCCGACGGACCCGCTCGGTTCGATCCTGGATCGTCTGCCCCTCGACCTCGTAGACATCGCGGTAGCCGACGCGCATTCCGCCTGTGACGCGCACCAGCAAGACCTCGGACTTGAGGCGCCGGCGAGCGATCAGATCGCGGCGGTTCGCGCGGCCGGGGGCCGCGTCCCAGAGCAGGAGAGGTTCTGCACCCGGATTGCGCGGCTCGAGGCAGCAGGGCTGGCGCAGGAGCTGAACGTAGCTCTCTTCGAGCACCGCCGCCTCCATGACCGCCTGGAAGTGCTCGACGTAGGCGCCGACGCGCTCGACGAGGGCGTCCAGACGGTCCTGTCTCGAAACGCCGTTGTCGGCCGGCACTCCGGCATCCACCGTTCCGCCGATCGTCAGCGCGAGCATGAGCGCGGCGAAGGCGACACGTGCCCGGAGTCCATCGAGCGCAGCAGGTCGCGGCATCGGTCCAAGGCCCCCTCGGCCTCGCTGCAGCGTACCATCGCCTCGCGGGTGCGAGTAGGATGGAGGACGCAGAGGTGCTCCCCCATGGCTCCATCCCACAACGAGTCTCGCCGGTTCGCCATAGTCCTCGCCGCACTCGTCGCCGCCACCGTCGTCACCCACGCACCCGCAGTGAGCGCTGCGACCTCAGGGGTCGCAGCGGCCGCAGCAGCCGAAGTGGCGGCAGTCGCGATCGAGGTCCGACTGGTCGCCCCCGCCGGAAGCGAAACGGAGCTCAAATCGGCTTTGAGCACGGAGGTCCTTGCGCTGCCCACGCCGGTGAATCAGCCGGTGCCGAAAGGCGCGATTCTCATCGAGATGGATCTGCGGAAACTCCAGAAAGAGTACGACGGCTTGACCAGGGACCTGACGGCCGCCCAGGCGGAGAAACGCCGCCTCGCCAGCGAGCGCGGGGTGACCAGCAGTACTCCGGCGAGCCACAGTCCCGCGGATCTGGCGGCCGCCCAGGCGGTGGCTGACGCCCAGATGGCGGAGTCCATCGCCATGAGCGACCTCGCCCGCGTGCAGACCGAGCTCGCGACCGCCAATCTCCGCGCGCCCGCGAACGGTTATCTGCTGCGACAGCTCTACGCCGTGGGAGCCAAAGCCAAGCGACGAAAGCCGCTCCTGGTCTTTGTCGAAGCGCAGAAGACGGTGGTCGAAGCCGCGGTGCCGGCCGCGCAAGCCGGACCGTTTTCCGTCGGCAGGGCGGTCCGGATCACCGACCCCGGAAATCCCGCTCTCGGCTTCCGCGGCAAGATCCTGTCCATCGATCCGGCGGGCGATCCCGTGGCGCTGCGGATCCAGCCTCTGGAGCTGCCGTTCCTGGCGCTCGACGCGCCTGCCGCCGTGAGCCTGTCCGCGGCGCCGTAGCCGGGAGCAATGCCGAAGGCCTACAGCCAGGGAGGGAGAGCCGCCGCGCCGCCGCCATCGCGGCCCGGGAGAACGGTCGACGGACGAGCGCCGCGCTCGCTTCGCCAGCGCTTCTCGGCGCTCGCCAACCTGCGGCCGTTTCTTCGCCTGATCTGGGAGATTCACCCCGGCTTCGCCCTCGCGACGCTCGTCCTCCGGCTGCTGCGGGCCCTGCTGCCGGTGGCGACCCTCTTCGTCGGCAAGTGCATCATCGACGAGGTCCTGCGGCTCAATCATCTTCCGAACGCCCCAACCGATCTCTCCGCCTGGCTCTCGAGCGGGCACCTGCAGCCGCTGCTCGTCTTTCTCGGTCTCGAGCTCACCCTCGCGATCCTGTCGGATGTCGTCGGCCGGATGGTGTCGCTGCTCGAGTCACTTCTGGGCGAGCGCTTCGCGAACACCGCGAGCATCCGCTTGATGGAGCACGCCGCCACCCTCGACCTGGAGGATTTCGAGGACAGCGAGATCCAGGACCAGCTCGATCGCGCCCGCCGCCAGGCGTCGGGGCGCACCGGCCTCCTCTCCCAGATCCTCGGTCAGGCGCAGGACACGGTCAGCATCATCGCCTTCGCGGCCGGCCTGACGATCTACGCTCCCTGGCTCATCGTGCTCCTCGCCTTCGCGGTCATACCGGCCTTCCTCGGCGAGAGCCACTTCAATGCCCAGAGCTACGAGCTCACCTGGCGGCGGACGCCGGCGCAGCGCGAGCTCGACTACGTGCGTGCCACCGGCGCGAGTCTCGAGACGGCGAAGGAGGTCAAGATCTTCGGCTTGAACGCCTTTCTGATCGAGCGTTACCGCGAGCTCGCGGACGAGTTCTACCGCGCCAACCGGGAGCTCGCCGCGCGGCGTGCCGGCTGGGGCGGGCTGCTCACCACGGTCGGCACGATCGGCTATTACGGCGCCTATGCCTACCTCGCCTGGCGGACCGTCTCCGGCGCGTTCACGATCGGCGACCTCACTTTCCTGTCGGGATCGTTCCGGCGCCTGCGCAATCTCCTCGAAGGGCTCCTGATCGGCTTCTCGCAGGTCGCCGGCCAGGCGCTCTACCTCGACGACCTCTTCTCCTTTTTCGACCTGCGCCCGGAGATCGTCTCGCCGCCGGACGCGCTTCCCTTCCCGCATCCGGTTCGTTCCGGCTTCGTCTTCAAGGACGTCGGCTTCCGCTACCCGGGAGCCGAGCGTTGGGCAGTACGCCACCTCTCGTTCGAGCTGCGGAGCGGCGAAGTGCTGGCGCTGGTGGGCGAGAACGGCGCCGGCAAGACGACGCTGGTGAAGCTCCTGGCGCGGCTCTACGACCCCGACGAGGGCCGGATCGAGCTCGACGGCCGCGACCTCCGCGACTACGATCTCGCCGCTCTGCGCGGTCACATCGGGGTCATCTTCCAGGACTTCGTGCGCTACCACCTGACCGCCGGCGAGAACATCGCCGTCGGCCGCATCGAGGCGCGCGCCGATCGCGAGCGCATCCGCGATGCCGCCCGACGGAGCCTCGCCGACGAGGTCATCGCGCGACTCCCTGCGGGCTACGATCAGCTCATCGGCCGGCGCTTCAAGACCGGGGTCGAGCTCTCCGGCGGCGAGTGGCAGAAGATCGCCATCGCGCGCGCCTACATGCGCGACGCCGATCTCCTGATCCTCGACGAGCCGACCGCGGCGCTCGACGCGCGCAGCGAATTCGAGGTCTTCCAGCGTTTCGCCGAGCTCTCGCACGGCAAGACGGCGGTGCTCATCTCGCACCGCTTCTCGACCGTGCGCCGTGCCGACCGGATCCTGGTGCTCGCCGAAGGCGAGATCGAGGCCGCCGGAACGCACGCGGAGCTCCTCGCCGCCGGCGGTCGCTACGCCGAGCTCTTCGACCTGCAGGCCGCCGGTTTCCGCTGAGCGCCGAGAGCGTTCGCCGACCGAGCCCGCGGACAGTTTCGGCCTCGCCGGCCCGACGCCGTCGTCGGAACGCAGCGGCTGAAGCTCGCGCTCTAGCCAGCCGTCGTTCCGCTACACTTTCCGAACCCCAGCGGAGGTCCTTCCTTCGGAGAATCCCATGCCTCGAAAACTCCCCCAGCTCGTCCTCGCCCTCGCCCTCTTCACGCTCCTGCCGCAGCGAAGTCTCGCTGCCGTGACCGCCAAGCCGCCGCTCCACGCCCGGCACTGGCTGGCGATCACCGGCAAACCGCTCGCGGCGACCGCCGGGGCGCGGATCTTCGAGCGCGGCGGCAACGCGGTCGACGCCGCCTGCGCCATGCTCGCCGCCACCTGCACGATGTGGGACACCCTCGGCTGGGGCGGCGAGACGCAGGCGCTCATCTACAACCCGGGACTCAAGAAAGTGATCGGCGTGAACGCCCTCGGCAGCGCGCCGACCGGTGCCACGCCCGCCTTCTTCCATGAGCGCGGCCTGTCGTATCCACCGGAGTACGGCCCGCTCGCGGCCGTCGTGCCCGGAACGCCGGGGGGCCTCCTGACCATGCTCGCCGAGTACGGCACGCTCTCCCTCGCCGACGTCCTCGCGCCGGCGAGGGAGATGGCCGACGGCTACCCCATCGAGGCCCAGCTCGTCCGCACCATCGAGCGCTTCCAGACGCAGATCTCGGCCTGGCCGTCGTCACGTGGCGTGTTTCTGCCCCATGGTGGGGAGTCGCGCGAGTCTCCGGCCGCCGGCGAGATTTTCCGCCAGCCCGAGCTCGCCGCGACGCTCGCCAAGCTCGTCGAAACGGAGGCGCAGGCGCTCGCCGCGGGCAAGAACCGCAAGCAGGCGATCTACGCCGCCTACGAGCGCTTCTACCGCGGCGACATCGCTCGCGAGCTGGTGCGCGGAACGCGCGCCGAGGGAGGACTGCTCACCGAGCAGGATCTGGCCGCCTGGAGAGTCAAGATCGAGCAGCCGGTGTCGACCACCTACCGCGGCATCGAGGTCTACAAGCTCGACACCTGGACGCAGGGACCGGCGCTCCTGCAGGCGCTCAACATCCTCGAGACGCTCGACCTCAGGGCCATGGGCTACAACAGCGCGCGCTACATCCACGCGCTCTATCAGGCGATGAATCTCGCCTTCGCGGACCGCGACTTCTACTACGGCGATCCCGCGTTTCCGCCGGCCGAGCCGCTCGCCGGCCTGCTGTCCAAGGAGTATGCCCGCCAGCGCGCCGCGTCGATCGACTGGCGGCGGAACGACGCAGGCGTCCGGCCGGGCGATCCCTATCCGTTCCAGAAGGAAACCAATCCGTTCGCCGCGCTGCTCGCGCAGTGGCCGCCGGCGCCGGGGAAAAGCTCGCCGCAGCGAGCGCTGAGCCGGCTCGAGTCCGACGAAGCGTTCCGCGCCGGGACCACCTCGATCGAGGCTGCGGACGACAAAGGCTGGGTGGTCTCGGTCACACCGAGCGGCGGCTGGGTTCCGGCGTACATCCCGGGCTCGACAGGCATCGGCCTGTCGCAGCGCATGCAGAGCTTCGTGCTCGACGAGCGCGAGAACCCGTTCAACGTCCTCGAGCCGGGCAAACGTCCGCGCGTCACGCTGACTCCGACGCTGGCGCTCAAGGACGGCGCGCCCTATCTCGCTTTCGCCGTCCAGGGCGGCGACACCCAGGACCAGAACCTGCTGCAGTTCTTTCTCGACGTCGTCGAGTTCGGGATGAGCGTGCAGGAGGCTACGGAAGCCGCGAACATCACCAGCTACCAGATGCACAGCTCCTTCGGCGACCACGCGAGCGAGCCCGGGCGCCTCACCCTCGCGGACTCGGTGCCATCCTGGGTGCGCGACGAGCTGCAGCGGATGGGCTACAAGGTCGACACCGATCGGCTGACATCGGGCCCGATCAACGCCATCTTCGTCGATCGCGAGCACGGCACGCTCTGGGGCGGATCCAGCCAGTACGGCGAGGACTACGGCATCGCCTGGTGAACCGACGCGAATGCTGTCCTTTCGGGCGCCTTCCTGCGCGATGACGCAGCGCGCTTCGACTTTGGGTCGGTCCCCGGAAGGGTGGTTTCTACCTACATCCCCCCCCTCGCCCCGGGTAGAAAGTGCTCTTCCCGTTCGGCTCTTCGGGGACTAGGTTGCAGACACGGATCTCGACGATGAACTCCCCGTGGACAGAAAGAAAACCTGGGACTGGAGGACTGTGATGCTCTGGACAATACTGGTCGTGCTTCTCGTGCTGTGGCTGCTGGGCGTCGTCACTTCCTACACGATGGGCGGCTTGATCCACATCCTGCTGGTGGTGGCGGTGATCATCCTGATCGTCCGGCTCGTCTCCGGACGGCGAGTGCTCTGATGAGCCCACTCAAGATCGTGGCCCTGCTCTTGATCGCCGCCGGCATTCTCGGACTGCTCTACGGCAGCTTCACCTACACCAAGACGACGCACGACGCCAAGATCGGCCCCTTGGAGCTGTCGGTCAAAGACAAGGAGACGGTCAACATCCCGGTCTGGGCCGGGATCGCTGCGATCGTGGTCGGCGGGGCTCTGCTCTTTACGGGCCGCAAGGCCTGACGTCGCCCGCGGTCCTGGACGGGGCTTGGATAAGGTAGGTTTGCAGAGGAAGGGCTTCAGCGCGCAATGGCGACAGTGAACAGACAGATCACCCTCGCTTCACGGCCGGTGGGCCTTCCCAAGGTTTCGGATTTCCATCTCGTCTACTCTCCGCTGCCTTCCCCGGTCGCGGGCGAAGTCCTGGTGCGAGCGCTCTACCTGTCGCTCGATCCCTACATGCGCGGGCGGATGAACGAGGGCGCTTCGTATGCCCAGCCGGTCGCCATCGGCGAGGTCATGACCGGCGGAGCGGTCGCCGTCGTGGTGGAGTCCGAGGATCCGCAGTTCCGGGCCGGCGACGCGGTCGAAGGGATGCTCGGCTGGCAGGAGTATGCCGTCGTCCCTGGAAGCGCGCTCAAGAAGCTCGACCCCGGCCTGGCGTCGATCTCGTCGGTTCTCGGCGTGCTGGGCATGCCGGGGCTCACGGCCTATTTCGGCCTGCTGGACATCTGCCACCCGCAAAGCGGTGAGACCGTCGTGGTGTCGGGGGCCGCCGGAGCGGTCGGCATGATCGCCGGCCAGATCGCGAAACTCCAGGGGTGCCGCGTCGTGGGAGTGGCGGGCTCCGACGCCAAGATCTCGTGGTTGCTCGACGAGCTCGGCTTCGACGCCGCCGTCAACTACAAAGCCGCCGGCGATTTCGACCTCAAGCTCGAGGAACTCTGTCCCGACGGCATCGACGTCTACTTCGACAACGTCGGTGGGGCGATCACCGACGCCGTCGTGCGACGCATCAACGCGGGAGCGCGCATCGCCGTCTGCGGACAGATCTCGCAGTACAACCTGGAGCATCCTGAAATGGGGCCGCGCTGGCTGAGTCAGCTGATCGTCAAGCAGGCGAAGCTGCAGGGCTTCCTGGTCTCGGGTTACGCCGAGCGCTTTCCGGAGGGTTGCAAGCAACTGGCCGGCTGGCTGCAGGAGGGCAAGCTCAAGTACCGCGAAGACGTCGCCCAGGGCATCGAAGCCGCGCCGCAGGCTTTCATCGGAATGCTGCAGGGGAGGAATCAGGGCAAGCAGCTCGTGCAGCTGTCGGTGTCCTGACCTGCCGCGCGCCGGGGTTCCGAACCGTCAGCCGGAAACAGAGCGCCGCTGGATACTCTTCCGAGGAGGAAGCAGATGATCAAGAACATCGAACGGACCAAGGACGGTGTGGATTCCCTCATCGACCGCACTCGCGACGCTGTCGTCGGCGCTGCCGATCGCACCGAGCATGGCGTCGAGTCGGCGGCGGAGCGCGTGCTGGCGAAGACCCACGCGGCAGGCGAGTATGTCCGGGACGGGGCCGAAACGGCGTCGCGCGGCGCGCACCAGCGTGTGGAAAGCGCCGCACAGGCGATCGATCGCGGCTACACCCGCGCGAGGAGCGATCTCTCGCGAGCGGCGACGGCGGCCACCGACTACGTGACCGCCAATCCCGGCAAGGCTCTGCTGCTCGTAGCCTCCGCCGGCTTCCTGCTCGGCCTGTTGGTGCGCCGCCGGCGACTGGCGGCGTAAGGCAAAAGCACCCTCAGGTCACGGCACGGTCACGCTCCACTGCGTGGTGTCGCCAGTTTCGAAGCCGTCGACGAACAGGGTCGTCTGGTCGAGCACGCAGGACTGGACGACCACGTCGTCGACGTCCCAACCTGGTTCGGAGACCGAGCTGTCGGAACCCAGGCGCAGCCGGAACTGGGCCGTCAGGCCGGCATAGGCGCTGACGTCGGCGACGGTGTACATGTAGGTCGTCGTGCCGCACCAGGCCTGCAGGCCGGCGAGCGGATTGCTGCAGCAGGTGGAGACCGCGCCCTGATAGGCGCCCAGCAGCAGGCTGGCGTTGGGCACCTGGGTCCAGGTGCTGCCGCCGTTCGTCGAGGCTTCCAGAATGCCGCCGTCGTAGCAAGCGGCACCGTTGGGCTCGAGATTCGGGACGTGCCAGAACTTGATCACCACCGGGTTCTGGCCGGTGGGCAGGAGCACCGCTGGCGTCACCAGACGCTGGTCGGAGAGTGCCGACGGGTCGTTCGCATGGTACTGCGAGGTGCCGCTGTGCGGATTGGTCGCGGCGATCGCCCAACTGTCGAGCGTGCCGCTGTGCGTCCAGCCGCCGGCCCCGGCCTCGAAGCCGTACTGGTAGAGGATGCTGGCCGTCGTGCCGGTGGCGCAATCGCCGGGCAGCGCCTGGGAGGTGAACGAGAAGACCGCGGAGACCGCCGGCGCGCACGGGTTGTTGGCGGTCACTCGCCAGTAGAGATGGGTGTTGG
This sequence comes from Thermoanaerobaculia bacterium, assembly GCA_963806165.1. Taxonomy (GTDB): domain Bacteria; phylum Acidobacteriota; class Thermoanaerobaculia; order Multivoradales; family JAGPDF01; genus JAGPDF01. The sequence continues at coordinate 645,806 of CAWDWZ010000009.1, read as the reverse complement.
AGGGCAGGTCGGTGCCCGGAGTGTGGCTGATACCGGTGAGCGCGGCGGTGTAGACCGGGCTCGAGAAGTTGGCCGTGTCGTCGACTTCGAGCAGATAGTCGGCGGCGCCCGCCGCGGCGCTCCAGGTGAAGGTCGGCCGCACCGGCACGTTGGTGGCGCCGTTCGCCGGCGCGGTGAGCGCCGGCGGGGCGGCGCCGGCGGTGAAGACCGCGAGCGTCGCGGTGTCGTTGCGCACGACGCCGCTCGGGCTCGCCGTGCCGGTGACGGTGATCGTCGAGCTGCCGGCCGAAACGCCGGTGGTGGTGACGGTCATCGTCGAGCTGCCGGGTGGGGTCACCGGGTTGGTCGAGAAACCGACCGTGGAGCCGGCCGGATTGCCGGCGGCCGCGAGCGTCACCGGTTCGGAGAACGATCCGAGCTGGCCGACCGCGACGTCGAAGAGCGCGCTCGCCGGAGCGCAGACCGCCTGGCTCGCCGGCGTCACGGTGGTCTGGAAGTCGGCCTGGGAGAGCAGGAGGTTCACCGCCGCCAGCGCGTCGATGCGCCCCGCGCCGAAGGTGTTGTTCGGGAAGACGCCCGAGGCCACACCGCACTGGCCGCCGAAGGACGGATGGACGGCGCTCTGGCGGATGAGGTCTTCGATCCGCGTGACATCGCCGGCCACCGCCGGCACGGCCGAGATCATCAAGGCCACCAGGCCGGCGACGTGCGGGCCAGCCATCGACGTGCCGCTCCAGCCGCCCGCGTAACCGCCTCCCGGAACGCTCGAGCGAATGCCGTCGCCGGGCGCCGAGATGTCCGGCTTCATCCGGTTCGAGCCGTCCACCGTCACCGGGCCGCGGCTCGAGAAGCCGGAGATCGAGTCGCTCGAGGTCGTGGAGCCCACCGAGAACGACGGCGTCGTAGATCGCGGCCGGTGTGTTCACCGACGAGCACCCGGAGCCGTCGTTGCCGGCCGAGACGGCGACGAAGATGCCGGCCGCGCGCACGTTCTCGACCACCTGCTGCATGACCGCGAAGTTGCCCGGGTTGCAGCCCTCGGTGGTCGGGCAGCCCCAGGAGTTGTTGATCACGTCGGGCGCCAGCGCCGGGTCCGGGTTCTGGTCGGCGAGATCGGTCGGCGCGATGAACCACTGGAAGCACTCGATGTAGGTGGTCGGAGTGCCGTTGCCCACGTCCATGTTGCGGCAGCCGATCCACTTCGCGCCCGGCGCCATGCCGATCTGGTTGGCGCCGCCGTCGTCGCCGACCATGGTGCCCATGGTGTGGGTGCCGTGGCCGTTGTCGTCGCAGGGCGCGGCGACGTTGGCGCCGCAGACTGCCGCCGCCGGTGTGAATCGCGTCGTGCCAGTTGTAGTTGTGGTCGGCCGTAGAGCCGTTCCAGCCGCGGTACTTCGCCTTGAGCGCCGGATGATCCCACTGATAGCCGGTGTCCTGGCCGGCGATGACCGCGCCCTGGCCGGTGTAGCCCGAGCGCCCAGACCTGCGGGGCGTTGACCCAGGTCAGATGTTCCACTCGATGGCCTCCGGCTGCGGCGGGCGGCGTCGAAGTCGCCGGGACCGACGACCGGCTCCTCGAGCACCAGGCGCGGGTTGGTGTCCAGGCGCGCCACGTCGGGGCGCGCGGCGAGCGTCTGCGCGAGCTCGATGTCGCCTTCGGTCCAGACGAAGTTCGCCGCCCAGAACGAGCGCTGCGGGGCTCCCAGGCGCGCGAGCTCCGCGAGGAGCGGCGCCTGCGAGCGCTTCGCCGTCGCGGTGAGGCGCTCGAAGACGAAGCGGCCTTTGGCCTCCTTGCCGACGAGCTCGCGCGCCGGCGCGAGGTCGGCCTGCTCGGCCAGCACGATCAGCATCTCGGCGCGGCCGTCGGGGGCGTCCGCGAAGGCGCGCGCGAGCGCGGGCGAGATCTTGTCAGCGGCTACGGCCGGCGCGGCGAGCGCGGACGCCAGAGCGAGGGCGAGGATTGCGGCGTGCACTGGACGCATCGGGCCTCCGGGGTTGGGTGGAGCGGGGCGAACCGCGTCATTCTAGCCCCAATCCCGAAGCCAGCATGCGAACGCCTCCGCCGTTCAGTTCCCTCTGCCGCGCCAGTACCAGCCGCCACCGCCGAACAGGAGGATCAACACGATGATGATGATGATGGTATTCGTGCTCATGGTTTCTCCCTTTCTCTGGGATCCTCTGTGCAGACTAGTCCCCCAGCACCTGATCGCAGAAGCGCACTTTCTACGCAGGAGCGCGGCCGCGCGCTAGGTAGAAAGTGCGCTTCACGGCGCAGGGCCGGAACGCTAGTTTGAGAGGGCGTTCCGAAAGGGCGGTTTCCTTGACCAGAGCAGTCATCACAGCAGGAATCCGGGTCGGACCGGCGCCGCCTTCGCAGGAGACTTGGCGTCGCGTCGAGCGCCGGATGCTCGCCCTCGCTATCGTTGGTATGGTCGTCGCCGTGGGAGGATGGTTGGCAGGCCTCGACGGCTCCCGGACCCGGCTCGCGCTCGACGCCGCCTGGCGTGAGAACCGCGCCCTGAGAGTGCTGCAGGAGACCCTGCGGGAGCGGGCCTTCGACCTCGCCGGGCGGCTGGGGGCGCTCGAGAGCGGGCTCGCCGCGGGCCGGATCGAACTGGGCCGCAAGCCGGCGTCTGCTCTGCCGCCTGCGAGACGCTGAAGAGCCGCACGAGGCGATCCCTGTTCAGCCGGCGTCCTCCCGAAGAAGCCCTGCCCCTCCGGGGCGAGCTCCTGAGCCTCACGGGCCTCGAGGAGCGCGCCAAGACGCTCGCCGCCCTCTTCACGCTGGTGCCGACCTCGCGCGCGAGAGCGCACGACGTGCTGCCACGCCTCGAAGGAAACATCCGTTTCCTGGGCGCGTCGTACCGCGCGCTCGCTGACGACGTCCACCGCGGCGATGCTGTCGCGCCGGCCGCCGAATGGCTTCTCGACAACTTTCATCTCGTCGAGTCGGAGGCGCGCGCCGTACGCCAGGACCTCCCCGTCCGTTACTACCGGACGCTGCCGAAACTCGCCCCACGCGAGCTCGCGGGCAGAGCCCGCATCCATGAAATGGCGCTCGAGCTGATCGGGCACGGCGACGGACGGCTCGACGCAGAGCGGTTGACGCATTTCATCCTCGCCTTTCAGACCGTGGCTCCGTTGACGATCGGCGAGCTCTGGGCGTTGCCCAGCATGCTCAAGCTCGCGCTGCTCGAGAACCTGAGGATTCTGACCGACGGAATCGTCGCCGGACGAGCGGCACGCCACGCAGCGGATAGTGCCTTCGCGCGGCTGGAGACGGGAGATCCACCCGGACCGTTGCCCGAGCCGCTCCCGAACGCCTTCGTGGCGCAACTCCGGCAGCGGATGCACGAGTACGACCCGCGCCTGTCTCCCCTCGCGGCGGCGGTGGAGCGGGCGCTGGCGGCGCAAGGGACGACACCCGAGGAAGCGGTGCGCTCCGAGAACCAGCGCCAAGCCACCGATCAGGTCTCCACCGGCAACACGGTGACGAGTCTCCGGTTCTGCGCGACGCTCGACTGGAGCCACTTCGTGGAGCAGGTGAGCGCGGTGGAGGAGATCCTGCGGCGCGACCCGGCCGGGGTCTACCCGCGGATGGACTTCGCCAGCCGCGACCGCTACCGGCATGCCGTGGAGGATCTCGCCGGCGCCGACCAGAAGACCGACGCCGGCGAGGCGCAGGTGCGCGTCGCCCTGCGCACCGTCGAGAGCGCCCGCCGGGCTGCGGAGCGGCAGGGAGCCGGCGACAATGCCGCGCACGTCGGCCATCACCTGATCGGCCCGGGCCGGCGCGGCCTCGAAGTCGACGTAGCCTTTCGCCCGCGGCTCGCCAAGCGACTTCGCCGTTGGGCCTCTGCCCATGCCACCCTCGGGTACCTCGGTGGCATCAGTCTCCTGACGGGAGCCGGCGTTCTGGGTGCGTACACCTACGCCGGCCTGTCGAGTGCCGAAGGCGCTGCGGACGCCGCCGGGCCGGCGTTGGCCGCGGCCCTCCTCGCGCTCGTGCCCGCCAGCGAGCTCGCGGTGCTCCTCGTCCAGCGCCTCGTGGCCGCGCTCGTGCAGCCGCGCCGGCTCCCGCGCCTCGAATTCGTCGAGGGCATCCCGGAGAACGCCCGCACGATGGTGGTCGTGCCCGTGCTCCTCGGCAGCGTGGAGGAGGTCGAGCGCCTCCTGGCGCACCTGGAGGTCCAGGCGCTCGGCAACCTCGACCCGCGGATCCACTTCGCGCTGCTCTCCGATTTCAAGGACGCGCGCACGCTTTCAGTGGCCGGAGACGACGAGATCCTGGCCGCGGCGGTGTCCGGTATCGAGGCCCTCAACCGCCGACATCTGCCCGACGGGAACGACCGCTTCTTGCTCTTCCACCGCGATCGCCGATGGAACCCGAAAGAGGGCGTCTTCATGGCCTGGGAGCGCAAGCGGGGGAAGATCGAGGAGTTCAACCTCCTCCTGCGCGACCCTGCTTACACCGGCTTCTCCGTCCAGGTCGGGGACCTTTCGATCCTGCCGTCGGTGCGCTACGTCCTCACGCTGGACGCCGACACGCGACTCCCGCGGGATGCGGCGAAGACACTGGTCGGGATCCTCTCGCACCCGCTGAACCGGCCCGTGGTCGACACCGCCCTGCGCAAGGTCACCGAGGGCTACGGCATCCTCCAGCCACGCGTCTCCGTGAATCTGGCGAGCGCCGGCGGCTCGCTCTTCGCGCGCCTCTACGCCGGGCACACCGGCGTCGATCCCTATACGACGGCGGTCTCGGACACCTATCAGGATCTCTTCGGCGCGGGAATCTTCACCGGCAAGGGACTGTACGACGTCGACGCGTTCCAGGCGACGGTCGGCTGGCGCGTCCCCGAGAACACGCTGCTGTCGCACGATCTCTTCGAGGGGCTCTACGCCCGGACCGCGCTGGTCTCCGACGTGGAGGTGGTGGACGACTACCCCGCCAACGTCCTCGCGCACGCGCGGCGGCAGCACCGTTGGGTGCGCGGCGACTGGCAGATCCTCGCCTGGCTCTTCCCGTTCGTCCCGACGCCCCAGGGTTTCACCAAGAACCGCCTGCCGCTCATCAGTCAGTGGAAGATCCTCGACAACCTCCGGCGCAGCCTCGTCGCGCCCGCGCTCCTCGCTTACTTCGCGGCCGCCTGGACTTTTCTGCCCGGGAGCCCCCTCGTCTGGACCCTGGGCGGTCTCGCGGTGGTCGCGTTCCCGTGGGTGGCCTCCCTTTTCCATCTCCTACAGCCGCGCCCCGCACACGAGCCGGCACGGATGCACCTTCGCGGCCTGGCGGAAGATCTCTCCACCGCCTTTGGGCAGGCGCTCCTGACGCTCGTCTTCCTCCCCTTCCACGCCTGGGAGATGCTGCATGCCATCGCCCTGACGCTCGTCCGCCTCGTCGTCACCCAGCGCCGCCTCCTCGAGTGGGAGACCGCGGCCACACAGACGGCGCGGGCCGCTGGTCTCATGCGGCAGGGGATGCGCTCCTTCTTCGTCGAGATGGCCGCGAGCCCGATTGCGGCGCTGGCGCTCTTCGCTCTGGTCTGGGTGGCGCGTCCCGGCGCACTGGCTCTGGCGCTGCCCGCGCTCGTCTCGTGGGCAGCGGCGCCCGCCTGCGCCTACTGGCTCAGCCGGTCCACCGTGCCGCGCCGGCGGGAGCTCCTGCCAGCGGACCGCGAGTTCCTGCTGGAGGTGGCGCGGAAGACGTGGAGCTATTTCGAGACGCTGGCCGGCCCCGAGGAGCACTGGCTCGCTCCCGACAACATGCAGGAAGACCGCGAGCCCGTGGTGGCCCACCGAACCTCACCGACCAACCTGGGGTTGGGTCTCCTCGCAACTCTCGCGGCGCACGATCTGGGCCTGCTGCCGGCGGAGGCCATGGTCGAGAGGCTCGACCGGGCGCTGATCACGATGGAAGGGCTCGAACGCCACGCGGGCCACTTCCTGAACTGGTACGACACGCAGAACCTCTCGCCGCTCTTGCCGCGCTACGTCTCCACGGTGGACAGCGGCAACCTCGCGGGATCGCTGCTCACTCTGGCGGAAGGGTGCAGGCAGCTGGGCACCTCGCAACCCGGCCTCGAATCCCGCCTGTCCGACATTGCCGGTCGCGCCGTGGCCCTGGCGGACGGGATGGATTTCGCCTTCCTCTACGACCGCCGGCGTCAGCTCTTCGCGATCGGCTATCGCCTCGCCGACGCCGGCGGGCCGGGGCGAATGGACATCTCCTACTACGACCTCCTGGCCTCGGAGTCGCGCCTGGCGAGCTTCTTCGCCATCGCCAAGGGCGACGTCCCGCAGAGCCATTGGTTCCACCTCGGACGGCTCGTCGTCAGCGTGGCCGGCGTTCCGACGCTCGTCTCCTGGAGCGCGACGATGTTCGAGTACCTGATGCCGCTCCTCATGATGAGAACCTATCCAGGAACACTTCTCGACCAGAGCTGCCGCATGGCGGTCCGAACCCAGATCCGCTACGGTCGCGAGCGGCGCGTTCCGTGGGGAATCTCCGAGTGCGCCTACGATCTCGTCGACCGGCTTGGCAACTACCAGTACAAGGAGTTCGGCGTCCCGGGCCTCGGGCTGAAGCGCGGACTGGCCGACGAGCTCGTCGTGGCGCCTTACGCGACGGCGTTGGCCGCTCTCCTCGCGCCGGCGGAAGCGGTGCGAAACCTGCGACGTCTGACCGGCGAGGGCGCCCTTGGGCCGCTCGGGTACTCCGACGCCATCGATTACACGGCGCGCAAACCGGAAGAGGCGGGCGATGTCGGCGACACCGGCGAGGTCCGGGCGCGGCCACCCGGCACCGGCGTCATCGTGAAGACTCACATGGCGCACCATCAGGGGATGACGCTGGTCGCCATTGCCAACGTCCTGCTGGGCGATCTGATGGTCGACCGGTTCCATGCCGACGCACGCATCCAGGCGACCGAGCTCCTCCTGCAGGAACGGATCCCACGCCAGGCGCCGGTCATCGACCCGCGTCCGGCCGAGGAGACGCGCGCCGAGCCGGCCGCGCCGGTGCGCGCCCCGCGCCGCCTGCGCTCGCCCCACTCGCCGCACCCGCGCGCGCAGGTCCTGTCGAACGGCAGCTACGTCGCGATCGTCACCAACGGCGGCGGCGGCACGAGCTTCTGCCGGGGCCGTGCCGTGACGCGCTGGCGGGAGGACCGTACCCGCGATCCGGGAAGCCAGTTCGTCTATCTGCGCGATGTCCACACCGGGGCCGTCTGGTCCGCGACCTATCAGCCTACGGTGAAGGAACCCGAAAGCTACCTCGTCGAGTTCCTCGCCGAGAAGGCGACCTTTGAGCGCGTCGACCACGATATCGCCACGCGTCTCGAGGTCGCCGTCTCACCGGGGGACGACGCCGAGGTCCGCCGCGTCTCGCTGACCAATCGGAGCGACCGCCCGCGCGAGATCGAGCTGACCAGCTATGTCGAGCTGGGGCTGGGCTCCGTCGCCGAAGACGTCGCGAATCCGGCATTCGGAAAGCTCTTCGTCGAGACCGCGTGGATCGCCGAGAACACGGCTCTGCTGGCACGGCGCCGGCCGCGCTCTGCGCACGATCCGGCGCTGGTCGGATTCCACGTCCTCTCCGTCCAAGGAAGGGCGCAGGCCCCCGTCGAGTGGGAGACCGACCGGATGCGCTTCCTCGGGCGCGGGCGTGGCCCCGACAACCCCAAGGCCATGGACGGGCGCGGGCTCTCGGGGACGACGGGCGCGGTGCTCGACCCGATTCTCGCCCTGCGGACCCGGCTGCGGCTCGCCCCCGGTGGATTCGCCCGCGTGGCGTTCACGACCGGCGTCGCCACGGACGAGGTGAGCGCGCGCGCCTGTGCGCAGAAGTACCATGACCACGGCGTCGCTGCCCGCGCCTTCGCCCTGGCTTTCACGCAGGCCCAGATGTCCATGCGCCATCTGGGCATCTCGATCGCGCAGGCCCAACTCTCCGAACGGCTCGGTTCCCGGGTCTTCTTTTCCGACGCATCCCTCCGGGCCGATGCCGAAACGCTGGCGAGGAACGTTCTCGGGCAGGACAGCCTCTGGAAGTACGGCATCTCCGGCGATCTCCCGATCGTCCTGGTACGCGTCCAGGAACCGGATGACCTTCAGCTCGTGCGGGACGCCCTGACCGCCCACGAGTATTGGCGCTTGAAAGGACTGCCGCTGGAGACCGTGATCCTGAACGAGCACGCGGCAAGCTACCGCGAGGAAACCAATGCGCAGCTCGCTCAGCTCATCGACGGCGGCCCGTGGAGTGCCTGGAAAGGGAAGCCCGGCGGGGTGTTTCTCCTCCAGGCCGACGCGATCCCGGAGGTCGAGAGAATCCTGTTGAACGCCGTCGCGCAAGCGGTCCTCTCCGGCGACCGCGGCACGTTGGAACAGCAGGTCGACCGTCCGGGGGTGGAGCCTCCGCTTCCGCTGGGTGAGGCGCTGGTCGATGAGGTCCCCGATGAGGTCGACGCGACGCCTGCGCTCGCTACGATCCCTGCGCTCGATGCGGGACATCCACAGGCCGAACCGGAATCACCACCGCTGCTGCTCGAGAACGGCCTCGGCGGCTTCACCCGGGACGGCCGCGAATACGTCGTCGTCCTCGAGGGGGATCGGGAGACGCCCCTGCCCTGGATCAACGTGCTCGCCAATCCGCGCTTCGGAAGCATCGTCACCACCTCCGGGGCGGCCCACACCTGGTCCGGCAACAGCCGCGAGAACCGGCTCACGCCGTTCGCCAACGATCCGGTCAGCGACCCGACCGCCGAGGCGATCTTCGTCCGCGACGAGGCGAGCGGCGCCCTGTGGGGCGCGACGCCCTCGCCCATCCAGCGCACCCCGCGCTCTCCGCGCTGGGTGGTGCGCCACGCGGCGGGCGTGACTCGATTTTCCCGGGCCGCGCGCGGCATTGCGCAGGAGCTGGCGGTCTTCGTGGCACGGGACGAGCCCGTGAAGCTCTCTCTCCTGACGTTGACCAACCGCTCCGGCCGGCCGCGGCGCCTCACGCTCTTTTCGTACAACGATTGGTTGCTCGGCCCCCCCATCGCCAGCGGTCCGCGCTTCGTCGCCACCGAGCTCGACGTCGAGAGCGGCGCAGTCCTGGCGCGCGATCTCTACAGTCCGGAGAGGGAGCGCGTGGCGTTCGCCGCCACGAGTGCGCCGCTCCTCTCCGCCACCGGGGACCGCCTGGAGTTTCTCGGCCGCAACGGCTCGCTGCAGCGTGCCGCCGCGCTCGGCCGGCCGCAGCTTGCGAACCGGTTTGGCGCCGGCCTCGACCCGTGCGCGGCGTTGCAGATCGCGGTGGACCTTCCGCCCGGCGCGACCCAGCGCGTCGTCTTCCTCCTCGGACAGGGGCGCGACGCGGCGGAGGCCCGCGCGCTCCTGCGCCGTTTCGCGGGTACGGCTGGCGCGGCCGCCGCCGCGGCCGAGCTCGCCCTCGTGGAGGCGTCCTGGGAGGAGATGCTGGGCGCCGTGCGCATCACCACCCCGGACGACTCCTTCGACCTCCTGATGAACCGCTGGCTCCTCTATCAGAACCTGGCCTGCCGCATCTGGGCGCGCTCCGGCTACTCCCAGTCGAGCGGTGCGTACGGCTTCCGCGATCAGCTCCAGGATGTGCTGGCGCTCCTCTACACGCGGCCGGACCTCACCCGCGAGCATCTCCTGCGCGCGGCCGCGCGCCAGTTCGTGGAAGGCGATGTCCAGCACTGGTGGGTCGCCCCGGGTGGCCAGGGCATTCGAACGCGTTGCTCGGACGATCTGCTCTGGCTGCCCTACGCGGTCGCCGAGTACGTCAAGACCACGGGAGACCGCGCCATTCTCGACGAGCGCGTGCCGTATCTCGAAGCCCCTCCCATTCCGCCAGGCGAGCCCGAGGAGTACGGAATCCCGACCGTTTCCCGAGAGTCGGGCACGCTGTTCGAACACGGCCTCCGCGCCGTCGATCGAGCCCTCACCGCCGGCGCGCACGGCCTGCCGCTCATCGGAAGCTGCGATTGGAATGACGGCTTCAGCAATGTCGGAGCCACCGGTCGCGGCGAGAGCATCTTCGTCGGCTGGTTCCTCCACGCCGTCCTGGGAGCTTTCGCCCCCCTGTGCGAGGAGCGCGGCGAAGCGCCGCGCGCCGCGCGCTACCGCGCCGAACGCGGGCGCCTGGGAACCATGCTGGAGCAGAGTTGGGACGGCGACTGGTATCGGCGTGCCTACTTCGACGACGGCACGCCGCTCGGCTCGTCCCAGAACGACGAGTGCAAGATCGACTCGGTGGCCCAGACCTGGGCCGTACTCTCGGGTGCCGCGCCGGCGAAGCGCGCCGAGCGCGCCATGGGCGCCGTGCGCGCCCACCTGGTGCGGCGCGGCTCGGGCGTCGTCCTGCTGCTCGCGCCGCCCTTCGATCACACCGCTCTCGACCCGGGATACATCAAGGGCTACATTCCGGGAATCCGCGAGAACGGCGGGCAGTACACCCACGCGGCGGCCTGGGTCGTTCTCGCGCTCACGCGTCTCGGGAGCGGCGACGAAGCGGCGGAGCTCTTCCACATGCTCAACCCGATCAACCACTCCCGGACGGCGAGCCAGGTGGCGCGGTACATGACCGAGCCCTATGCCGTCGCGGCGGATGTCTACGACCACCCGGCGCACCAGGGGCGCGGTGGCTGGACCTGGTACACCGGTTCGGCGGGCTGGTTGTATCGGGTCGGGCTGGAGGGGATGCTCGGATTCGAACGCCATGGCGCCAGCTTCGCGCTCCACCCCTGCATCCCGTCGTCGTGGCCGACCTACACGATCGACTGGCGCTGCGGGAAGACGCGCTACACGATCGTCGTCGAGAATCCGGAGCGGCGCTGCTGCGGTGTCGCGAGCGTGGAGCTCGACGGCTCGCCCGCCGACCCGCGGAAGATTCCGCTCGCCGACGACGGCGGCGAGCATCGCGTGCGCGTCGTGCTCGGCGATGCTCACGAAGAGTCGGCGGGCTTCGCGCCGCCCGCAGCGACTCAGACGGGCATCAAGAAGATCTGAACAGGCTTGCGCCTTACGGCTGGGCGGCCGACCAGTTGGAAGTGTCTCCGCTCTCGAAGCCGTCGGCGAAGACGACCGCGAGGATCGTGCCTTGGAGGCGGAAGAGCTGATCGCCGCCGGTCTGGGTCGAGAGGCAGCTCGTCTTGACGCCCCAGGTCGTGCAGCCGATGCTGTAGCCGCCACCGGGGTTCTCCCACGCGGCGGGGTGGCTCGCCACGACACTCCGATTGCCCCAGAACCATTGCCCGTTGGAGCCGAATTCCTGGTGGGCCTGCACCGCGATCCAGTAGGTTCCGGCGACCAGCACCACCGGCGAGGTGAGGAGGATCGCGGCGTTTCCAGCCGCCCCGGTGAAAGGCTGCTCGAGGCGAGAGGCAAGCAGGGCGCCGGGCAGGCCGCCGGCGTCGGCGTAGAAGAAGACATTGAAGCCCGAGGCCGGGCCGGGGCCGTTGCCGTAAGCGCCGGCGACGTCGACGCCGTCGAGGCTCCAGGCCGCGGCCGGGACGACGAAGTCGTCGGCCGCCTGGTCGTCGAAGAGGTCGAAGGGCGCCTCGAAGTCCTGCGCGGTGAAGTCTCCTCCCGCCGGATGGTCCATCTGGTCGTAGAGCACTGCCGCAAGATGGGCGGGATCCGCGGGATCGGCGGGCATCGGCGCGCCAGCGCGAGCGGCGCAGCCGCAATCGATCCGGGTCAGGAAGGCGTCGTAGCTGCCGTGAGGCGACGGCTGATACGGATTCACGGTGGGGAAATCGGTGGCTTCGGTGGCGCCCGTGACATAGACGTTGCCGCTCGCGTCGAGGCCGATGCCGGTGCTCCCGTACTCCTCTCTGCCGTTGGTGCCGCCGAGGTAAGTGGAAAAGAGCAGCCCGTCGATGGCGGGCGTGAAGTTCAGGACGAAAGCGTCCTCGAACGCCCCCAGGGTCGCCTGGAGCGGGTCCACCACGGGAAAGTCCTCCGAGATCGTCAGGCCGCTTACATGGACTCCTCCGACCGGGACGGACTGGAACCGCGGGCGGGCGGCGTCGACGGCGATGCCGTTGCCGACATCGGAATTGTTGCCGCCGAGATAGGTCGAGGAGAGCAGGCTTCCATTCTTGGCGAACTTCGCCACGAACAGGTCGATCTGGCCGCCATAGAAGCCCTGGTAGGGGTTGAGCAGAGGAAAGTCGGGCGAGCCGGTCATGCCGGTGACATATGCCGTGCCGGCTGCGTCGACGGCGACCGCGATACCCCGATCGACGTACTCCTGGTCGTTGCCGCCGAGATAGGTGGAGAAGACGAGGCTCGTGCCGATCGCGTCGAGCCTGGTCACGAAGACGTCCCAGCAGCCAACGTAGCTCGGAGCGCACGCGGTCTGAAACGCGTTCACGGTCGGGAAGTTGGTCGACGTCGTATCGCCGGTGAGAACGGCACCGCCTGCGCTGTCGACCGCGATGCCCCAGCCGGTGTCGCCGCCATCGCCGCCCAGATAGGTGGAGTAGACGAGGGCGCTGCCGTCGGCGCTGAGCTTCGTGACGAAGGCGTCGACCGAGCCCCGGAGAGTGGATTGCAGCGGTTGCGCCAAGGGGAAGTCGGTGGACTGCGTATTGCCGGTGAGATAGGCGCAGCCGGCCGAGTCCACCGCGATCGCGCCGGTCACTCCGGCGTTGATGTAGTTCTCTTCGCCGCTGCCGCCCAGATAGGTGGAATAGACGAGCGCCGAGCCGGTCGGATTCAGCTTGGTGACGAACGCATCCCAGACTCCGGCGTAGCTCGGCTGGAGGGCATTCGCGACGGGGAAATCCACGGACCCCGTCTTCCCGGTCACGTAGGCATTGCCACCGGCGTCCGCGGCAATGTCCGTCGCGTAGTCGAAGTAGCTGCCGCCCAGATAGGTGGAGTAAATGGGAGCTCCGTCGCGGTCGAACTTGGCTACGAAGGCATCGCCCTGGCCGGCGGCCGATGGCTGATAAGGGTTCACCGTCGGAAAGGTGCTGGAGGCTGTATACCCGGCGATGTAGGCATTGCCCGCGGCATCCACCGCGATCGCGTAGGCGAGGTCGGCGATCTGGCCTCCAAGGAAGGTCGAGTAGGTGATGACCGGGTCGAGGATGAGCGGCCGGCCGCGATCGTACTCGCCGACCGCGAAGCCCACGCTGCCATCCGCGGCGATCGCGTAGCGGGCGCCGACCGGCAGGCGCCTGCCATCGACTTCCTGCCAGGCGAGCGGTGCCTCCTCGGTGAGGGTGGCCGTGCCGCTCCCCAGGCGAACCTGCAGGTTGCCCGCCTCGTCCACGCGGCTCTTCCCGTTCTCGTAGCGCCAGCGGATGCGCCCCGGATCCGCCCCCGGCGCGACGGTATAAGTGGCCTTCAAGGGACGGCCCTCGACGCTGTATGCCAGGTCCACGCCCGGGTAGAGATTCGCGTAGTCGATCTCGGAGTAGGTAGGCAGGCCGGTCTGCCAGCGTTTCGGATCGCTGCCCAGGAGGTAGTTGACCGTCGCCGACCGCGGCGCGGCGCCCGCGATCCGCGGCGTCGGATTGGCGCCCACGAAGCGCATGCGCACGGGGGAAAGATCCGCCGGGGGCCCTGCCGGGAGGCCAGCCCGCTCGGCGCCCCACGCGCTGCCGCACCGGGATCGGACGGCGCCGGCGTCAGGACGATCTCCGACGGGGTGAAGAAGAACGTGCCGAGCTCGCTGCGCACCAGGAAGCGGACGGCCGGGTCGGTCTGCCCGGCGTTAGGCTCGAAGGCGACCGGGAGCCGGCCGCTTGCCGCGGAGGCCGCCGACGGCAACAAGAGAGCGCAGCCCAGGACGGCGATTCGGATCTGATGGCCGCTCATCGCATTCTCCTCAAGGAACCGCGATCGTCCAGTTGCTCGTGCCGCCGGTCTCGAAACCGTCGCTGAAGATCAGGAAGCGCGTCGTATTGGTCACGAAGCTCATCGTTCCGGCGCGCAGGTTCGCGGTGACAATCTCCGGCAGCGCATCGTGATTGATGTCCGCGCCCGTGCAGCGACCGGCTTGGTACCCGACCGGCACCACCGCTCCGACCGTGAACTGGCCGGACCCGTCGTTCAGGAGCACCGAGGCCAGGCTGCGGTTGAAATCCGTCGCGACGAGGTCGAGATCGCCGTCGCGGTCGAAATCGGCGAGCCCCACGCCCCCCGACGCGATCGCGCTCCCTTGATGAAGGGTGAAGCCACCCAGGTGATCGTTGGTCAGCACGCTGGCGAAGCCGGTGGTCAGCGCCACGTCCAGCCATCCGTCCCCGTCGAGATCGGCCACGTTGGGGGTGGACTGCGCGACCCCGAGGCTGAACGTCACGGGCGTGAGTCCACCCGTCCCGTTGTTGACGAAGAGCAGGATCGCCGGACTGACTCCGTGGGTGACGAGGACGTCGAGATCCCCGTCCTGATCGAAGTCCGCGATCGCCAGGTCGCTGGGCGCGACCAGAGTCGACAACTGGTAGTGGGGCAAGAACGTTCCGTTCCCGAGGCCGATGAAGACCGAGATCGTGTCGTCCGTCATCGCCGAGTTGACCACGATCGCATCCAAGTGGCCGTCACCGTCGATGTCCCCGGCCGCCAGGCTGCCGGGGTTGCCACCCGCTTCGTAGACGCTGCTGAGCAGCAGCGCACCCTGGCCGTCGTTGAGCCAGACACGCATGGCGTTGCCGGGGCTGAAGATGCTGGCGGCGGCGTCCATCCAGCCGTCTTCGTTGAAATCGGCGGCGATGACGTTGGTCGGCATGTTGTTCCCGAAGGTCTCCACCAGCACCGGGTCCTGCATCGTGCCGTCGCCGTTGCCGCGGATCAGCTTCAGATTGTCGTTGTTGGACTGATAGACCGCGACGATCACGTCCTGGTTGCCGTCGTGGTCGAAGTCGGCGACCGCGAACCCGTTCGCATCGCCGACGACGTCGAAGTCCCGGCGGGCGTGAAACGCCCTGCCGCCGAGATTGACCAGGACCTCGAAGTCGGTCTGCGAAAGCTGGCTGCTCGGCGCCACGATGTCGGGCATCGCGTCGCCGTTCAGATCTCCGAGCGCGAGGTCGTTCGGCGCGAGCCCGACCCCCCAATCCTGGCGCACCGGGAAGAGGCCGCCGCCGTTGCCGTAGTAGACGGAGACGGCGCCCCCCAGATAGACCGCCGCCGCGACGTCGAGGTTGCCGTCGCCGTCGAAGTCGCTGGCGGCGACGCCTACCGGGTTCTCCCCCACGGCGGTGAACTGGCGAACCCAGTCGTGTCCGTTGCTGACGCTCCGGAACAGCGTCAAGGCTCGTCCCGTGGTCACGAAGTCGGGATGGCCGTCGTTGTTGAAGTCCCCGGTCACGACGTGATCGCAGCCGCCCTGGATGAAGTTGTCGATGTAGAGCCCGGGCGTAAACCCCGTTCCGGTCCCGTAGAGAACACGCGCGCCGTCGACATCGGTCACCACCACGTCGAGATGACCGTCGTTGTCGAAGTCGGCCGCCGCCAGATCCCGTGGCGAGGTGCCCGTGCCCACCGAGATGCTGGTCGGAAAGTTGCCCGTGCCGTTGCCCCAGAAGATCTTGACGCTCCCGTCCATCATCAGCGCGACCGCGACATCGGGGTGCCCGTCGGCGTTCCAATCCGCGATCGCGATCCCTTGGGGCTCCGACACCGCCGGAGCGTTGAGAAAGTGCGGCGTCACCAGGGTGCCGGTGCCGCTGTTCATGTAAACGGTGACGGCGTGGGTGTCCTGGGTCGAGGTGTTGCTGACCACGACCTCCGGCCGGCCATCATGGTTCAGATCGCCGACGGCGAGCCACGCCGATCCGGCTCCGACCGGGTACGAAACCGGTGCCGCAAAGCCCCCGGCACCGTCGTTGAGGGCTACGGAGACGGTCCCCACCTCCTGGTCCTGGAGGTCGACCGTGATCACGTCCAGACTCCCGTCCCCGTTCATGTCGGCGAGCGCGGCCGCCTGCGGAGCGAGACCGGTCGGATATGCCGGCGCGAAGCGAAAATCGACCGCGGCGCCGAGTAACGCGGAGCAAAGCAGAATCGAGACAAACAGGGTCAGCGCGCGCGTCGTCATCTTCCACTCCTCTTCTTCTCAGGCAAGCTCGATCAGTCCTCTCTCATGGTCGTGAATGAACGCGTCGGACCGGGCGTGAGCTCAACATCACCCACCGTCCGTCCGCGCGGATCGAGGCGCGGGGGACGGAGAAGGTGGCCTGCTTCCCGGTGCTGTTGAAACTCCCCTGCTCGGTGACGCGGGTCGTACGCTCGGGGACGAGGCTGACGATCTTGCTGGGCTGAGTGGGGGCCGCGCTCCCTCCAGCAAGTAGAAGGAAGAAGGCGACCGCGCGGCCGGAAGACGCGCACCACGGCGGGATCGAGGCGAACAGGAACCACGTGCGTGTTCTCATCTTCCGCTCCTCCGCTGCCCCGAACCGGACCGGCGAGAGGGCCCGGGACGGACCCATCCGGCTTCCTGCTCCTAACGCGAGAATGGGCCGCGAAAGCGCTCAAGTCGGGTGCGCCTCCTTCCCGGTGAGACAGTGGGCGCTATTGCAGCGGAACAGCAGGTCTCGGAGCTTCCCCCTCCTCGCGGGGGAATGAGGCACCTCGCGTGCCAGCTCCCGGGTCAGCGCGGCAACTTGGAGCGGTAGCTGGCCGCCGCCGCGGTATTGCCCTGACCCTCGTAGAACGCGATCAGCTGGTGGAGCGCCGCCACGGTTCGCGCGCTGTGTGCTCCAAGTCCGCGCAGCAGGCCCTCATAGCCGCCGGCCAAGAGGGGCTCGGCCTCGACTGACTTGTGGAGCGCGGCGAGGCAAGCGCCGAGCCGACTCTCGGCCTCGGCGATGCGCCAGTGGCCGGCGGGCAACGCCTTCGTCAGGACTCCCAGGCCCCGACGCAGGAGCTCTTCGGCCTCCGCGCCGGGATGAACCGCCAGCCGGATCGACCCCAGCGTCATGAGCGAGGTCCCGAAATCGGCATGGTCTTCTCCCACCGCTTTCCGGCGGATTTCCATGGCCTCGCGCGCGAAGGACTCGGCCTTTCCGAGCTCGCCCCGGAGGAGCGCCAGATCCGCCAGATGGTTCAGCACGGCGGCGTAGCGCGGGTGCTCGTTGCCGACGGCCTTTTGCAGAATGCGTAGCGCCTCTTCGTAGAGCGGGCGGGCGGCCACGGCGTCCCCCTTCTGCTCGAGGGAGTCTCCGAGACTGCTGAGACTCATCGCCACCTGTTCGTGATCCGGACCGAAGAGCTTGCGGCGCATCTCGAGCCCCTTCGCGAGCCGCTGCGATCGCCCCCTCGTAGTCGCCGCGAGCCTGGAGGATCGAGCCCAGGTTGTTGAGCTGCAACGCGATGTCCGGATGCTCCGCGCCGTAGAGCTTCCGGGTCATCTCCAGCGCCTCCCGCGCCAGGCTCTCGGCTTCCGCCATCTGGCCTTCGTCCCGCAGAAGGACTCCGAGATTGTTGAGCTGCCGGGCGAGCTTCGGGTGCACCGGCCCGAGGACCTTGCGGCCGATCTCCAGCGCTTCCCGTTGTGCGGTCTCCGCTTCGGAGAGCTTTCCGAGCCTGCGGAGCACCGAGCCGAGGTTGGTCAGGTAGGTGGCTGCGTCTTCGTCGTCGATGTCATGGTTCCTGCGGTGGATGGCCAGCGCCTCCCGCAGCACCGACTCCGCCTCGGGATAGTTCGCCCGGGCGATGAGCGTCGCGCTGAGATTGTTCAGCGCGTCGGCGACCTTGGGGTCATCTTTTGCCAACTGCCGGCGGAGAATCTCCAGCGCCTGGCGCTGGCCCGCCTCCGCCGCGGCGAAGTCGCCACTCTCCTGGTCCAGGGCGGCGAGGATGAGGAGGCTCTCCGCGACGTCGGGATGCGAGTTGCCGTAGAGCCCCTGGCGCAGCGCGAGCGACTGGCGGAGGAGCGGCCGGGCGCGATCGTTCAGGCCCAGGCTCAAGTAGACCTTGCCGATCGTGAGCGCGAGCGCCGCCTGCGTCTCGGGCTGGCCTTCGAGCTTCGCGATCACACGCGCGGCGCCCTTGTCCAGGATCTCCCGCGCCGTCACCGTCTCGCCCCTCGCTGCGCTGGGATCGGACCCCGTGAACACCTCTTCGAGAAAGCCCTGAATCTCGAGCGCCTTGTCACGCTCGGCCCGGATCTCGTCGCGCTGGCGGGCGAGCCGGACTGCCTGTACGGTCATCGTGGCGGCCAGGCCGAGGATCATCGCTAGGCTCACGGCCGCCGCGGCGACCCCGGCCCTGTGGCGGCTCACGAACTTGCGCGCGCGGTACCCCAGCGAGTCGGGCTGCGCCGCGACCGGCAGGTGCTCGCGGTAGCGCCGTAGGTCCTCGGACAGGAGCGCGACCGAGGCATAGCGGCGCTCCGGCTCCTTGCGCAGCGCCATCAGAACGATGTTGTCGAGGTCACCGCGCAACTTGCGCCGCAGCTGCTGGGGGCGGAGTCCGCGCGCTTCACTCAACGCCTCCTGCGTCGGTCCGTCTCCCCCGACGCGCTCCGATGGCATCGGACTCCGGTCGCGCGTCGGGCGCTGGACGGCGGTGCTGGGCCGCTCGGGATCCTGCTCGACGACGGCGCGCTGGAGCGAATCCGAGGTGGTCCCGGGCAGCCGGTAGGGCAGATGGCCGGTCAGCAGGACATAGAGCAATACGCCCAGAGAATAGACGTCGGTGGCTGTCGTGATCGAGCCGCCCTCGACCTGCTCTGGGCTGGCGTACTGCGGTGTCATCAGGCGCTGGCCCGTCAGGGTGGCTTCGATCGTGCCGGGCAGCTCCGCGCCTTCGAGGAGCTTGGCGATTCCGAAGTCGAGGAGGCGCGGCACGCCGTCGGCGCCGACCAGGACGTTCGAGGGCTTGATGTCGCGGTGGACCACCAGGTTCTGATGCGCGTACTGCACCGCGGCCGAGACCTGGCGGACGAGGTCGACCCGGGCATCGATGCGCAGACGATGCTGGTCGCAGTAGATGTCGAGCGGCACCCCCTCGATGTACTCCATGACGATGTAGGGCCGGCCGTCGTCGGTGGCGCCGCCGTCCAGCAGACGCGCGATGCCGGGGTGCTCGAGGGAAGCCAGGATCTGGCGTTCAGCGCGGAACCGTGCCAGGAGATCGGCGCGCTCCGCCCCGTAGCCCAGCACCTTGAGGGCGACCTTCTGCTGGTAGGCGTCGTCGGCGCGCACCGCGAGATACACGGTGCTCATGCCGCCTTCGCCGAGCTTGCCCTCCACCCGGTAGTGGCCGACCCGCCGCCCGACGAGCGTCGGCGGCGGCGGCGGTACCGCCGTGGACACGACCGGCTGCGCGAGGAATTCGGCCGCTCTCTCGTCGGCTGCGAGCAGCGATTCGATCTCGCCGCGCAGCTCGAGATCCTCGCCGCAGGCGGTGGCGAGGAAGGCCGCGCGCGCTCCTGCCGGCAACGCGGACGCCTCGTCAAAGAGCGCCTCGACGCGCCGCCAGCGACTAGCCGGCATCGACCGGCTCCGTGCCGCTCAAGCGCCGAAACAGCCAGGCCTTGGCGATGCGAAAGCGCCGCCGCACCGTGGCGTTGGAGACGCCGAGCACCGCCGCGATCTCGTCGTGCTCCAAACCGCCGAAGAAGCGCAGCTCGACGATCTTCGCGAGCTCCTCGTCGACCTCGTTGAGCTCGACGAGCGCCTCGTCCACGGCGACGATCTCGGCGTCGCTCCCGGCGGCGATCTCCGGCACGTCGTCGAGCACCACGCGGCGCGCTCCCCCGCCATGCCTGGCGGCGGAGCGCCGGCGGGCGTGGTCGGTCAGGATCCGGCGCATCATCTGCGCCGCGATGCCGAAGAAGTGGGCGCGGTTCTGCCAGTCGACGTGGCGCTGGCCGATCAGGCGCAGGAAGGCCTCGTGGATGAGGTCATGGGTCTGGAGCGTCTGGCCGGCGCTCTCGTGATTGAGATACCGCCCGGCCAGCCGGCGCAGCTCGTTGTAGACCAGCGACAGGAGCTCGTCGAGCGCCCGATCGTCGCCGCCGCGCCACTGGGCGAGGAGCTGCGTCACGTCGTGCCCGGGCTCGTCCTCGCGAATCTCGTCGTCTTGCGACTCGTCGCTCATCCCGCCCTGCCTGAATGCCGGCTTGCCTGGCGCCATTCTAGCTGCCTATCCGCGCCCGACAGTGGGTCCTTTTCGGGCCCAAGCCGAGCCCGGCGATCTCGCGCCCCGAGGAGACATCCCATACCTCAAGGACACCGGGCTGCCTGATCTGGAACGGTGGCGGCATCACCTTGTCGCCAGTTGGAGAAATTGCGCCGCGGCCCGACGCAAGGCGGGCCCGGATGCTCGCGCACCCGGGCCCGGAGACTGGCGGTAGATCTAGTGCCCCGTCACGGCACGACGGGCGACCACTTCAAAGTGTTTCCGGCCTCGAAGCCGTCCGTGAAGAGCGGGAGGAAGGCCTCGACCTCCGTGATGGTCGAAGAGCCGAAGCCGCCGACCGCCACCGGAATGTTCCGGACCGAGGTGCCGCCGACGAACGAACGCGCGAGATTGAGGCTCGGGCAGGCGCTCCAAGAGTTGGCTGCGGGGTCGTAGGCGTTGCACGTTCCGGTCGCTTCGGGGACGGCGGGCAGCTCCGCGGCCGCGTCGGACGCCAAGAACGGGTTGCCACCGCCGTAGACCCAGAGCTTGCCGCTATAGACCGCGGCGCCGGGCACGTTGTCAGGGCTCGGCAGGCTGGCCAGAGTCGCCCAGCTGTTGCCCGCGATGTTGTAGCCGTAGAGCGACCCGACCACCGTATTGCTGGCGTCGCGTCCGCCGGCGAGGTAGAGCACACCGTTGAGGATCACATTGCCGGATCCGCCGAGCGCGGCGGGCACGGCGGCGAGACTGGTATTGAATGTGTTGCTGGCGATGTCGTAGCGCCAGAGCTGGGTCTGGGCGTCGGTTACGTTCCCGGTGGAGTAGCCCCCCGCGAGGTAGATCGAGCCGTTGTAGTAACCGGCGCCCATGAAGGCGCGCACGTCCGGCATGGACGCCCCGGACGACCAGGTGTTGGTGGCGATCGTGTAGATGCGAGTCGCAGAACTGACGGTGGAAGCGACTGCGTCCTCGCCGCCGAACAGGTAGATCTTGCCGTTGTGGCCGTAGACGAGCGAGCCCTCCAAGTTCAGGAGGTCTGGGAGCGGAGCGAGCGGCGTCCAGACGTTGGTGTCGGGATTCCAGCTCTGGAAGTTCTGCACCATGCCACCCGCGGTGAACGAGTACCCGCCACCGGAATAGACCCGTCCTTCGGTTGCGGTCGTCGGGGAGCCATAGACGTCCCTCGGGAGCGGGGCTACGTCCGTCCACCCCTGCGCGGGCGCGCTCCAGTTGGCCTCGACCGACGCGGTCGTCGAGGAACCGGTGTAGCCACCGACCGCCACCGGAATGTTCCGGACCGAGGTCCCGGAGGCGAAGGCACGCGCGACGTTGAGGCTCGGGCAGGTACTCCAGGAATTGGCCCCGGGGTCGTAGGCGGAGCACGTTGCGGTCGTATCGGGGGCGGCGGGCAGCTCCGCGGCCGCGATCGACGTCAGGAACGGGTTGCCGCCGCCGTAGATCCAGAGCTGGCCGCTGAAGACCGCCGCGGCCGGCACGTTGTTGGGGCTCGGCAGGTTGGCCAGGGTCGCCCAACTGTTGCCCGCGATGTTGTAGCCGTAAAGTGACGCGAGCAAGGTGTCGCTGGCGTCGCGTCCGCCGGCGAGGTAGAGCACACCGTTGATGACCGCGCTGCCGGATCCGCCGAATGCGTGGGGCACGACGGCGAGACTGGTGTCGAAGGTGTTGCTGGCGATGTCGTAGCGCCAGAGTTGGTCGAACGCGGGGGTGATGTTTCCGGTGTTGTAGCCCCCCGCGAGGTAGATCGAGCCGTTGTAGTAGCCGGCGCCCATGAAGGCGCGCACGTCCGGCATCGGTGCCCCGGCCGACCAGGTGTTGCTGGCGATGTCGTAGATCCGCGTCGCCGACGAGACGGTGGAGGCGCCTATGTTCTCGCCGCCGAACAGGTAGATCTTGCCGTTGTGGCCGTAGACCATCGACCCCATACCGCCCTGAAGGTCGGGCAACGGAGCGAGCGCCGTCCAGACGTTGGTGTCGGGATTCCAGCTCTGGAAGTTCTGCACGTCCCCTCCCGTCGAGAACGAGTAGCCGCCGCCGGAATAGACCCGCCCGCCCGCCGCGGTCGTCGGGGAGCCGTAGACATCGGTGGGGACCGGAGCTTCGTTCGTCCACGCCTGCATGACCGTGCCGTTGAGGCGGAAGAGCTGGTCGGCGCCAGCCGAGCCGACGCAGGTCGATCTGACGCCCCAGGTCGTGCAGCCGAAGCCGAAGCCGCCGGCGGGGTTCTCCCATGCAGCGGGACTGTTCGCCTGCGGAGTCCGATTGCCCCAGAACCACTGCCCGCTCGGGACGAAGTCCTCGCGGGCCTGCACCGCGACCCAATATGTGCCGGCGGTCAACGCCACAGGAGGGGTGAGGGTGATGGCGGCATCTCCCAGCGTCCCGGTGAACGGCTGCGCGAGCCGCGACGCCACGAGAGCGCCGGGCAGCGTGCCGGAGTTGGCGTAGAAGTAGACGTGGAAGCTGGCGGCCGGGCCGGGGCCGTTGCCGTACTCGCCGTCGACGTCCACGCCGGTGACGCTCCAGCCCGCGGCCGGAACCACGAAGTCGTCGGCCGCCTGGTCGTCGTAAGGATCGTAGGCCGCTTCGAAGTCCTGTGAGGTGACGTCGCTGGCGGCCGGGCTGTCCATCTGGTCGTAGAGGACAGCGGCGGGGCTGGCCGGCTGCGGCGCGCTACCGATCCGCGAGGATGGGCTCCCACTGCTGGAATCGATCGCATAGGTGATCGTGCTTCCTGCGAGCAGTAAGCTGCCCACGACAAACAAACGCAGACGCTCGTGCATGACCCCTCCCGGGTTCCACTCCTGCAGTGAATTGTTGGATCTACAGTCTTGCATAATCTGCCCACGGTAGGGTATCGCCACACCCTTTGGGGTAGGTAAGGAGCGGGTCAGGAAGAAGGGCGCCAAGCCCTGTCGTCCGCGGCGGCGAGCCCAGTCGCGCAGGCCGCCACCCGACGCAAAGCGGGCCCGGATGCTCGCGCACCCGGGCCCGGGGACCGCCGGCGGTCAGCGCTCTCCGTCAGGGCACGGTGACCGACCACCGGGTGGTATCGCCGGTCTCGAAACCGTCCACGAAGATGAGTGGCGTGAAGTCGTACAGCGTCACTCCGCCACGAGTGCACCGGGCAGGCTGCCCGAGTTGGAGTAGAAATTGACGTTGAAGTTGACCGCCGGGCCGGGGCCGTTGAACTATTCGCCGTCGACGTCGATGCCGGTGATGCTCCAGCCCGCTGCCGGCACGACGAAGTCGTCGGCCGCCTGAGCGTCGAAGCCATCCGTCACTTCCCCCGCCCCGACGGGTAGCCGCCCGGCGGGGACCCTGCTCTAGGATCCGTCAGATTCGCTCGAGCCCTCGAACCGAGAACCGGCGGGTGGTCTGGCCTGCCAGAGTTCTGCGGAGACGCCTGTGCGCTGCCTCGACCGCGGCGAAGGCCAGGAAAAGGCGGAGCGCGCCACACGCAGTCAGGGGTTGTGGGAAGATCTGCACCAGAAACACCAGCCGTATAGGCGTAGCCAGGAGAGGGAGGAAGCAATCATGAACATGCAGAGGAGCATCGCCTTGGGCGTCTGGATGGGGTCTCTCCTCGTGGCCGGCGTCGCGCTGGCCGAGGATCCGAAGCCGCCAGCGACGTCCGTGCAAGCGGCGACGGCGCCAGAGGCTTTGGCCAGAGATGCCGTCTGCACCGGCTGCCATGACGAGAGCTGGCGCAAGCCGATCCTCTCCATCTACCAGACACGCCATGGCAACCGGGCGGATGCACGCACCCCCACTTGCCAGTCCTGCCACGGGGAGAGCACCGCCCACCAGGACGATCCAGAAAAAGCCCATCCTGATCTGGTTTTCGCGGCGAAATCCAAGAACGTCTCGCCGGCCGCAGAGCGCAGCTCCGCCTGTCTCGCCTGCCATGAGTCGAAAGTGCTGCCGCGCGCCCACTGGGCCGGCAGCGAGCACGAGAGCCGGAATGTGACCTGCAGCGACTGCCATACGATCCACACGCCGCACGATCCGGTGTTGACCAAGCTGACCCAGCCGGAAGTCTGCTTTGCCTGTCACCAGACCCAGCGGGCGCAGATTCACCGGCTCTCGACGCACCCGATCCTGGTCGGCAAGGTGGTGTGCTCGGATTGCCACAACCCGCACGGCTCGACCGGGCCGAAGCTGCTGGTCAAGAACAGCGTCAACGAGACCTGCTACATGTGCCACGCCGAGAAGCGCGGTCCATTTCTGTGGGAGCACAGCCCGGTCGTCGACGACTGCACCAACTGCCATACGCCGCATGGATCGACCACGGCGCCGCTGCTCAAGGCCCGCGTGCCCTGGCTCTGCCAGGAATGCCACAGCGGCGACCATGGGGCCGCGGTGAACAGCGGCGCGAATCTCCCGGACGGCGCCGTGACGACCGTCAACGGCCAGCAGGCACCGGCGAATCGGAATCCGCGAGCGCAATTGAATGCCCGCGCCTGTCTCAACTGCCATGTGCTCATCCACGGCTCGAACCATCCGGCCGGCGCGAAGTTCCAGCGGTAGGCGAACATGAATCTCGGAGAGCAAGCCATGAAGACGAAGCGGGATTCCGTGGTCCAGTTGTCGAAGGCGGTGGTGCGCGGCGCGTTGCTGGCCTGGGTCGTCTTGCCCGGTGCGCCAGTGGCGGCGGACGACGCCGTCGCGCAGCTGACACAGCCTACGAACACGGTTGAAGTCGGCGCCGGCTATGTCACGCAGCAGTCGTTCAAGTTCGGCGAGTTCAACGGACTCTTCGACAAGGGCCTGTTCGGCAACCTGGCTCTCGACGTGCGCGGCGGTAGCCGCTACGACAGCGACGACGCGACGCGGTGGCGGATCGTCGGCACCGATCTCGGACTGAATCTGCGCAACCTCTCCGCCGAGTACGGGCGGCAGGGCAAGTTCAGAATCAGTTTCGGTGTCGATCAGCTGGAGCGCAAGCGTTCGGACAGCTATCAGACACCCTACCTGGGCGCGGGCTCCGGCAACCTCACCCTGCCGGGCAATTGGCTCAAGTCCATCGTGCCGCAGGTCAGCGGCAGCGGCGGCAACTTTCGCGGGTTGTCGCCGGACACGGGATTGGCACCCTCGCTGATCAACGGCGTTCCGACGCCCCCCACCGCGGCGCAGCAGACGACCGTCAGGAACATCATCGCCGCCGACGCGCCGGCTTTCCACGACGTCGATCTGGACACGAAGCGAACCGCCTACAACGCCGCCTTCAGCTATGCCATCGATCCGGGCTGGGAGCTCAAGGTCAGCGCCCGGCACGAGACCAAGACCGGCCTCAAGCCGATGGGCACCGTCACCTCGCAGGCCGGCGAGTATTCGGCGATCATCCCGGACCCGATCGATCAGACTACCGAGCAGTACAACGCGAGCCTGAACTACACCGGCGAGCACGCCTTCTCCCAGGCCGCTTACTACGGTTCGATGTTCAAGAACAGCATCCGGTCGATCACCTGGCAGGACGCGAACGATCCGACCAAGGCAGCGACCATGGGCAGCGCTCCGGACAACGACTTTCACCAGCTCAGCTGGACCGGTGGCTACCGGTTCTCCCAGGGCATGAAGCTGGTCCTCTTCGGCTCCTACGCGCGCAACACCCAGGACGATGCCTTCATTGCCGACGCGCAGAACCACCAGCTGCCCCTGGGGCTTCCGGCCTCGTCGCTCAAGGGGCTGGTCGTGTCGAAGGCGTTCAACGCCAAGTTCACCGCCAAGCCGGTCAAGGGGCTCGACCTCGCCGCGAGCTACAAGTTCGACGACCGGGACAACAGCACCGCCGTGCGCACCTACTTCTTCCAGGATGCGAACGAAGCGCGGTCCGCCGGCGCCTCCGCTTTCAATGCGGCTCTCGGCCTGGCTCCCAACACGCTCGGTACCAACATCAACATCTACGCCAATCGGCCCTACAGCAAGAAGATCAACCAGCTCAATCTGGACGCCAACTATGCCGTGGCGAAGGGACAGTTTCTCAAGGGCGGCTACGAGTATCAGCAAATCGACCGCAAGTGCGACGGGTCGTGGATCAACTGCGCCGACGCGCCCAAGGCCAGGGAACAGACGTTGCGCGTCGAATGGAGCGCGAACCTCGTCGAGAACCTGAGCGCCAGGCTGAGCTATGCCCGCTCGCAGCGCCGGGTGGACTATGACGAGAATGCCTTCCTGGCCCTGGTGCCCATGGCCAACGTCATCCCCGCCGGCGGGGCGACGATCAGCGCCTACCAGTACCTGCTCCTCACCGGCCTGACCGGATTCGGCCCCGTGGCCGGCTTTCCGGCGACACCTTTGAGCGGCAACGCGGCCATCTTCTCACCCAACAACAACATCCTGCCGCAGGCCTTGTACGGGAGCCGCAACAACATCAACGAGCTGGCGGGCATGAGACGGTTCAACATGGCGGATCGCAACCGCGACAAGGTGCGCGGCATCGTCAACTGGGACGCGAGCGAGAAGCTCTCGCTGCAGGGCGGGGTCGACTACAGCCGGGACGCCTACGACAATTCGGTCTACGGTCTCAAGAAGGCCAAGAACTGGGCCGCGAATCTCGACGGCACCTACGCGGTCAGCGCGGATCTCACCGCCAGCGCGTTCTTTAGCCATGAGAACCTCCGCTCCGAGAGCGCGGGCATCTCGTACGCCAGCAACAGCAGCACCGCGTTCGTGGGCCAGGCCGGCAATACGATCGTCTCCGGCGGCTGCTTCACCACTGTTGTGGACAAGAACAAGAACGCCAAGATCGACCCCTGCCTCAACTGGTCGACCGACATGCGCGACGAGGTGGACACGCTCGGCGCCGGCTTCGAGTACAAGAACCTGATGACCGGGAAGCTCGATCTCTCGGCCGATCTCGTCTACACCGACGCCAAGACGAAGATCGGCGTGGCCGGTGGCAGCTACGTCAACAACCCCGCCGCCCTCGCCGCACCGGCTCCGGCGCTCCCCCCGGGCACGCCAGCGGTCTTCTTCATCGAAGCCGCCGATCTGCCCACCGTGACGACGAAGACGATCGAAGCTCGGCTCAACGGCGAGTATGCGCTCGGCAAGTCGTCGGCGCTCTCCCTGTTCTACTGGTACCAGCGCCTGCGCGCCACCGACTACGCCTACGACGGGATGCAGTTCGGGAGCCTCACGGCCGTCATGCCCAGCAGCGAACAGGCGCCGAGCTACAGCGTGCATGTGTTCGGGGTTTCCTACATCTTCCACTGGCAGTGAGACCGCGATGACCAGGGTAAACGCGTCGCCTCCGAGATCGATGCCGCTCGTGCGGAACCTGGGCTGGATCGCCTGCGTGGCGGGCGCTCTGGCGCTCATGGCGCCGGCCGCGGCGCAGCAGGGCGACACGCCGCCGGGGGTACGCCCCGATTACCCGAGCGAAACGCCGGCGAAGGTGGTGCCGTCCACCTACGGCCACGACTACGAGCGGCGCGTGGTCATGATCCCGATGCGGGACGGCGTCCAGCTGCACACGGTGATCCTGATTCCCGTCGGCTCGAAGCGGGCTCCGATGCTGCTCACGCGGACGCCCTACGACGCCGATGCGATGACCACGCACAGTGAGAGCGCGCACCTGGGGCCCACTCTCCAGGGCTACGACAACGCGGTGGACGTCATCGTCGAGGGGGGCTACATCCGGGTCGTCCAGGACGTACGCGGCAAGCACGGCTCCGAAGGCGACTACGTGATGAACCGGCCCCTCTCCGGGCCGCAGAATCCGACTAAGGTCGACCATGCGACCGACACCTGGGACACCATCGAATGGCTGGTGAGGAACGTCCCCGAAAGCAACGGCAAGGTCGGCATCCTCGGCATCTCCTACGACGGCTTCACGCCGCTCATGGCGCTCGTCCATCCGCACCCGGCGCTCAAGGTCGCCGTGCCGATGAACCCGATGGTCGACGGCTGGCGCGGAGACGACTGGTTCCACAACGGCGCCTTCCGCCAGGCGGGGATGCCCTACATCTACGAGCAGGAGGCGACGCGGAAGAACGAAGCCAAGTGGTTCCAGAGCCACTTCGACGACTACGACATGTTCCTCGCGGCGGGCTCGGCCGGAGAGCTCGGGCGCCGGCGCGGAATGGAGCAGGTCGGCTTCTGGCGCAAGATCCTCGCCCACCCGAGCTACGACGCTTTCTGGCGCGACCAGGCGGTCGACCGCGTGCTCGGCGAACGCGCGCTCGAGGTGCCGGTGCTGCTCGTCCACAGCCTCTGGGACCAGGAGGACATCTACGGCGCGCCCGCGGTCTACCGCGCGCTCGAGCCGCAGGACACCGCCAACGACAAGGTCTTCCTCGTCCTGGGCCCCTGGCACCACGGCCAGGCGATCCGGGACGGCAGCGGGCTCGGAGAGCTTCGGTTCGGCAGTGATACGGCGCTCACGTTCCGACGCGAGATCCTGCGTCCGTTCCTGGATCACTACCTGAAGGACGACGCGCCGCCGGTCGACATCGCGCCCGTGACCGCCTTCGAAACCGGAACCGACCGCTGGCTGCGCCTCTCCGCCTGGCCGGCGGGCTGCGCGAGCGGTTGCAGCGTGCAAGCGACGCCGCTCTATCTCGCGGCGGGAGCCAGAGTCTCCTTCGCGGCGCCAGCGCCCGGGGCGACCGAATTCGACGACTACGTCTCCGATCCGGCCAAGCCGGTCCCCTTCCGCGCGCGGCCGATCGTCGAGACCGGCGAGGGCTGGCGGCGCTGGCTCGTCGACGACCAGCGTGAGGCCTCCGGCCGGACGGACGTCGCGACCTTCGTCTCCGAGGTTCTCACCGAACCGGTGAAGATCAGCGGCCAGCCGATCGCGAATCTGGTCGCCTCGACCAGCGGCACAGACTCCGACTGGGTGGTGAAGTTGATCGACGTCTATCCCGACGAGGTGGCCCAGCAGCCGCAGCTCGGCGGCTACCAGCTCATGGTCTCGGCCGACATCTTCCGCGGCCGCTATCGCGAGAGCCTCGAGACGGCGCGACCGATCGCACCCGACGTACCGCTCACCTACCGCTTCGCCCTGCCGACGGCGAACCATGTCTTCCGGCCGGGGCACCGGATCATGATCCAGGTGCAGTCGAGCTGGTTCCCGCTCTACGACCGCAATCCTCAGACCTTCGTGGCCAACATCTTCTGGGCGCAGCCGGCCGATTACCGCAAGGCCGTGCAGCGGATCTACCACGCTCCCGGCCACGCGAGCTTCGTCGAGCTGCCGCTCGTCGTCACACCCTGACGTACCGAAACGAGGCCGGAGAGGGTCGCCGACCTCTCCATCGCCGGCGATCCTTGCCCGTCCACCGACCGACCGGAGCGCGGACTTGCATCTTGGCGCTCTTTTCGACATCGTGCAGGCGCTTCGGCGCCCGAATCGACGCCCGATCGGAGTTCCACATGAACAGCCAGACCGTCTCTCCCTCCCGCTGGGCTTGGGCAACTTTGCTGATCGCGCTCGGAGTTGTCGTCGCGGCGCCGGGCGGCGCATTCGCCGCGGCCGACTCGACGGACAACGGCATCACGGTCGGTAGCTCGGTCCGGAACGACATCTCGCCGCCGCTGCGCGACATCCCCGCCATTCCGCTGATGCTCCAGCCGCTGCACGTGCAGTGTCGAGCCGCTGCGGGTTCCCGCAGGAACCTCCGCAGCCTTCCCGACCCGGTCGTGCAGGACTTCCTGGCCCCGGAGGCCATGCCGGCCACCGATCCTGAACTTCGACGGCATCGCCGTTCCCGGGCGTGGCCTGCAACTGCGCGCCGCCCGACACCAACGGCGAAGTCGGCGCGACCCAGTACGTCCAGATGGTCAACGAGGGCATCCAGGTCTTCGAACAAGACCACCGGCGCCTCGCGTCCTCGGGCCCGATCGACATCGCGACCCTGTGGAGCGGCTTCGGCGGCGTGTGCGAGACCAACGGCGTCGGCGACCCGGTCGTGCTCTACGACCAGATCGCCAACCGCTGGGTGGTCAGCCAGTTCGCCGGCGCATCCATCCCCACCGACGAGTGCGTGGCCGTCTCGACGACGAGCGACGCCACCGGCAGCCTGGCACCGCTACGACTTCCACCTGGGCACGAACTTCTTCGACTATCCGAAGCTCGGCGTCTGGCCCGACGCCTACTACCTGTCGATGAACGTCTTCAACGCCTGCGGGCACGGCCTTCCTCGGCCCGCAGCCGTTCGCGCTCGACCGCGCGGCCATGCTCACCGGCGCCGCCGGCCACCTTCATCACCCCCGGCCTGCAGTCGACCGCGCTCGGCGCGCTGCTCTGCCGGCGACCTCGACGGCGCGAATCCGCCGCCGGCGGGCGCGCCCAACCCCTGGCTGAGCACGAAGCTGCCGACCTGGCAGCTCTACCGCTTCCACGTCGACTGGGCCGTGCCGGCCAACAGCACCTTCACGCTTGGGCGGCAACCTGACGCCCGGCCGGCTACACGACGCTCGCGGCGAACGTGCCGCAGCTCGGCACCACCAGCACTGCTCGACAATCTGGCCGACCGGCCGATGTTCCGGCTCGCCTACCGCCGCTTCGCCGACGGCCACGAGGCGCTGGTCGGCAACCTCACCGTCAGCTCCGGCGGCGTGGCGGGCGTCCGCTGGTGGGAGATCAACAACGCCACCAGCGGCACGCCGAGCCTTCGTCCAGCAGGGCACCTACCAGCCCGACACGACCTGGCGCTGGATGGGCAGCGCCGCCATGGACTTCGCGGGCAACCTCGCCGTCGGCTTCAGCGCCTCGAGCGCCAGCATCAACCCGCAGATCCGCTACGCCGGACGGCTGGCGGGCGACCCGGCGAGCACGCTGGCGCAGGGCGAGGCCACGCTCTTCGCCGGGCACCGGCAGCCAGATCGGCACCAGCAGCCGCTGGGGCGACTACAGCGACCTGACCGTCGACCCGGTCGACGACTGCACCTTCTGGTACACGAACGAGTACTACGCGACGACCACCTCCTTCGACTGGCGCACCCGCATCGGCAACTTCAAGTTCCCCGGCTGCTCGGCCGCGCCGACCTTCACGCTGGGCGTGACGCCCGCCGAGCCAGGCCGTCTGCGCGCCGGCGGACGGCGCCTACACTGTCAACGTGGGCTCGGTCAGCGGCTTCAGCAACCCGGTGACCCTCAGCGCCACCGGCAACCCGGCGGGCACGACCATCGGCTTCTCGACCAACCCGGTCACGCCGCCGGGCAGCTCCACCCTGACCATCGGCAACACCGGCGGCGCTGCTGCCGGCACCTACACGATCGACGTGCAGGGCCAGTCGGCCGACCCGATCACCGTGCACCATACGGCCACGCTGGACCTCTTCACCGCCGCTCCGGGCACCCCGACGTTGCTCACCCCGGCCAACGGCGCGATCAATGAGCCGCTCTCGCCCACCTTCACCTGGAGCGCCGTCGGCGCAGGCCGGCCACCTACACGCTCGAGGTCGCGACCGACGCCGCCTTCACCACCATCGTCCACACCGCCAGCGGCCTCACCACCACCAGCTACAACGGGGCCACCCTCAACTCGAACACGCACTACTACTGGCGCGTGCGCGCCGTGAACGCCTGCGGCGTCGGCAGCAACTCGCCCCGTTCTCCTTCACGACTCTGCCGCTGCCCGGCGATTGCACCATCGGTACCGTCGCCAACGCCGTCTACACCGAGAGCTTCGACGCCGGCGCGCCGGGCTGGACGCACAGCGGCACCGGCGACACCTGGGCCCTCTCGGGCGCGCGTCCGCACAGCGCACCGAGCTCGTTCTTTGGTGCCGACTCCGCCACGGTGAGCGACCAGCGGCTGGTCTCGCCCGCGATCGTGATCCCGCCCGGGAATCCGCCCGTGACGCTCAAGTTCTGGAACTACCAGGACATGGAGCCTCGCACCGGTGGCTGCTACGACGGCGGCATCCTGGAGGCGTCGACGGACGGCGGGACCACCTGGACGCAGATCGGAGGCGCGAGCCTGCTGACCGACCCCTACGACGGTCCCATCTCGGCCTCGTTCAGCAACCCGCTCGCCGGCCTGGACGCCTGGTGTGGCGCCCCGCAGGACTATCTCAACTCGATCGTCGACCTCACGAGCTACGCGGGCCAGACGGTGCAGTTCCGCTTCCGGCTGGGCTCGGACATCTCGGTCTCCCACGAGGGCTGGTACATCGACGACGTCGTCGTGCAGAACTGCCTGCCGGCCGACCCCATGCCCTTCCTCGACGGCTTCGAGTCGGGGGACACCTCGGCCTGGTCCGTGACCGTGCCCTGAGCAGCAAGCGCCGGGTTCGCCGGCGCATTACCGAGCGGCCGGTCCCTCTCCAGGGCCGGCCGTTTCTTCATCTGCGGCGCTCTTTGAGTTTGTGGCTGTCCGCAGCCTTGAGAGTCAAGCCGTAGATGGCCCGGAGCTGTCCGATCTCGCGCAGTGTTTCGGGCGCGAACGGCGCCTTGCCTTCGAATGCGTGCAGCACGATGCCTTCGAGCAGGTCGCCGAGGGAGATCTCCTTCAGCTCGGCGACCGCCTTCAGCACCTTGAGCAGGCGCTTCTCCAGACGCACGCCGGTCTGGACGCGCTCGACCTCCACGGCAGGACGCCGGCCGCCATCGCCGCTCACGGGCGCTCCGCCGGGGCGCGCAGGATCTCGCCGCCCGCCAGCCAGTGGTTCATGGAGTCCTGCCACCAGGTCATGTCCTCGCGGAAGGCCTCTTCGGAGTACTTCTCGCTCACGAAAGCGACGCCCGCCGGGCTGAGCGGCGTGAACGTGTAGACGATCCGGACCGAGCTCGCAATCTCCGCCCGGGCCGCGACGCCGATCTGCAATCGCGTGGCCACCAGCCCAGCGGTGACCCGGAAGAACTCCACGATCCTCTGGACGGGATCATGCCGCGTGATCATCCAGACGGTCTCAGGCCGGCCCGGGGCCCGGGTCCGGAAGACGCAACCGTCCTCCGCGAGTCCCGAGTCCGAATGGACGATCTCGACTTCGTCGGCCCAACCGTCGAGCCACTCCGCCTCGCGGACCGGGCAGAGGAGTGGAAAGACGCTTTCGGGAGGGGCCTCGATCTGTTGGGTGAAGCTTCGGACGGTACGTCCCGAGTCGACGGCGTGCATGGCATCTCCTGGTCGGGTAGGCCCGACGACTTCGCGCGCCGGAGCTGGATCCGATATTGTTATCTAGGTACTATAGTACATATGTAACAATATCAAGGGGGGTCCACGGGCTCCGCTGGCTGCCGCGCGTGAAAAGGGCCGGCAATCGGGAGAGCGCCCGATCGGCCGGCCCGTTGCTTCGCCGAATCCGTGCTATTGCGGCGGCTTCTGATTGTCGTTCTGCTGGTTCTTGTCGTTCTTGTTGTTCTTGTTGTCCTTCTTGACCTTCTTGGCCTTCTGTTGCTCGGCCTGCTGTTGCTGCTGCTGCTTGGCGCTCTTCGCGCTCGCCTGCGCGGCCTGACGCTCCGCCTGCTGCTTCTTGGCGTTCTCCGCGCTCGCCTGCGCGGCCTGGCGCTCGATCTGCTGTCGGGCCTGCAACTGCTGCGCGGTGCGCTCGCGCAGGAGCTGCTGCTCCTTGAGCTCGGCCGCGTGCCGCTGCTGCACCGCCTTCTCGTCGGCCTGCGCACGCGCCTTCGTCTGCTCCTGGCGTTGCGCCTGCTCCAGGGCGCGCTGTTGCCTGTCCTGGTTCGCCTTCAGCGCTTGCTGCTCGCGCGAGAACTGGCGCTCGTCGCTCTTCTGGGGCGCAGGCTGAACACGCGGCGCGACCGCGATGGGCATTTCGCGACGATCGCGCGGCTTCTGCGCATTCTCGGGCGTCCGGACGGCCGGGACCTGCGCCGCGGGCCGCTCCGGAGGCGGCGCCATCTTCCGCAGACCGGCGTTGTTGCGCTTCGCAACCCTGACCGTCTCCAACTTGCTCTCCGCGGGCCGGTAGACATTGATCACGTCGCGCTGCACACCCGCGCTGCGAGCGCTGGTCGCCTGCGGCGACGCGGAGTCGCTGGGCTCTCCGGCCGGTCGCCCGTTCGACACGCTCGACCGGCACGCCGACGTTGATCACCCGGTTGTTGACGACGGTGTAGTTGGTGATGTTCGTGGTGTTGTGGATGATCGTGATGTTGCGCGCCTCCGGCTGGATATAGCCGCCGACGCGGGAATCGAGGAAGCGGCGCTCCTCGACGAAGGCGTAGTTGCGCGGGGCGATCCCGAAGCTGAGATTGAAGCCACCGAGCTGGATGCCGACCCGCATGTCGAAGCCGACCGCCGGCGGCAGCGGCGCCCAGCCGATATAGCCGTTGCCCTGCTGCCAGGAGACCCAGGCCGGAGCCCAGTCGGTGCCCGGGACCCACAGCCAGCCGACACGCCCATCCCAGGTCCAGCGCCCGTAGTGATAGGTCGCCCAGCCGAACGGCTCGTAGGAGACCCAGGTCCAGCCGTAGTCGCTCTGGACCCATCGCCCGATCGAATAGGGACGCCAGTTCGCCTGGACGTGGCGCGGAAACCAGACCCATCCGTAGTAGGGATGCCGCACCCACTCGCCGTAGGGGGAAAGCTCGCCATAGAAGAAGCCGACGTCGACGTTCGGAGCCTGTCCGTGCTCGTAGCCGTCGTTGCGATCGTTCGACTGCTGGTCGTACCAGTCGTTCGACTGACTCCAGTCGTTGTCGTCGTATTGGCCCTGCTGGCCGTACTGGCCCTGGTCCTGCTGGCCATACTGTCCCGGCTGGCCCTGGCTGCCGGGTGGACCGTAGGGGTCCGTCTGGGCGTAGACCATGCCCGCAAAAGTGCCGGAGAGCAGCAGCAACACTCCAATTCTGCATTTTTCGGCTGTGAACAACTCGAATTTTCTCATGGGCTACCGTCCTTTCGGGAACGTCATCAACCTAGACCTTCCGTCCTGCACCGGGAAGAGCACTTACTACTCGGAACACGGCGCAATGAGTAGGTAGAAAGTGCGCTTACCAGCGGCGGATCGGAGGTCTAAATTCCGGACCGGTAGAACGCGAAGTTCACCGTCCATCGTGGGCCTTGAAACTGCAAGGGGAATGCCATGACTCAACAGGAAGTGCGCGGCAAGGTAAAGAAGCTCAAGGGACAGGTGAAGGAAGCCACAGGCATCCTCACGGGCGACAAAGCACTGGAGCAGAAGGGCGCGGACCAGCGCGCCGAAGGCGCGACTCAGGAGAGCCTGGGCAAGGCGCGACGCAAGGTCGGCGAATTCGTCGACGACCTCGCCAAGAAGATCAAAGGCTGAGTCATGACCATCTCATTGCCGGCGCTCCTGCTTCTCCTGGTGATCGCAGCGCTCTGCGGCGCCATCGGCAAGGCCATTGCGGGCGACGTACGCGGCGGGCTGATCGTCTCGATCGTTCTCGGCTTCGTCGGCGCCCTTCTCGGGCCCTGGGTTGCAGGGAAGCTCAGCCTTCCGGAACCGCTCATGGTCACCATCGGCGGGCATCCGTTCCCGGTCCTCTGGTCGATCATCGGCGCTGCCCTCTTCGTCGCGATCATCCACCTGTTCTCCCGCCGCAGGTGGTGACAGCGCCGTAGGTCCTCCTCGCCGGCCCGAACTCGAGGCGGGTTCGGGCCGGCGAAGCGCCCATGCCGTCGGGTAGCAGGCAACGCCCTGGAGTCTGATAGATGTCGCAGTGACCGGGCGAGGGCGCATGGGAACCGACGGGACGCCTCTGGCTCAATTCTGGGATCGGCCGCAGGCGGATCTGCTCGAAGAGTTGCGGGCCACCGCGGCCGGCCTGACGTCCGACGAGGCCAAGCGGCGGCTCCGTCTCCACGGCCCGAACAGCCTCGTCCGCGAGCGGCGCTTCGCGACGCTCCTCGGCTTTCTCCGTTTCTTCGCCAATCCGTTGGTCATCATTCTGCTGGTGGCGAGCGCGGTCTCTCTCGCGCTGGGGGACCGGGTCGGCGGCGGGATCATCATCGCGATGGTCCTGCTCAGCGTCCTGCTGAACTTCTTCATGGAGTTCCAGGCCCGCCATGCGGTGGCAGAGATCCGCAAGCAGGTGGCGACCCTGGCCGCCGTTCTGCGCGACGGCCGGGAGCAGGAGCTGCCGGTCGCGGAGCTGGTCCCGGGCGACGTCGTCCAGCTGAACGCCGGGGATCTGGTGCCGGCCGACGCCCGTCTGCTGGCGGCGAAAGACCTGCACGTGCGCGAGTCGGCGCTCACCGGCGAGTCCCTGCCGGTCGAGAAATCGGCCGGCGATCTGCCGGCGGGCAGACACCCGGCCGGCGATGCGATCAACAGCGTCTTCCTGGGCACCGCAGTGCAGAGCGGCATGGGCAGCGCGCTGGTCGTGCGCACCGGAAGGGAGACCGCCTTCGGCGAGATCGCCGAGCGGCTGGCCGAGCGGCCGCCGGAGACCGAGTTCGGCCGCGGCATCCGCCACTTCGGGCTGATGATCACGCGCGTGATCATGGGGCTCGTGCTCTTCGTCCTGCTGGTCAACGTGGTGCTCCACCGGCCGTTGCTGGAGTCGTTCCTCTTCGCCGTAGCCCTGGCCGTCGGGATGACGCCGGAGATGATGCCGATGATCATCACGGTCACTCTGGCGCGCGGCGCGCGGCGGATGACCGGGAAGAAGGTCCTGGTCAAGCAGCTGGCGGCGATCGAAGACTTCGGCAGCATCGATATCCTGTGCAGCGACAAGACGGGCACGCTCACGGAGGGTGAGATCGTGCTCGACCGCCACGTCGACATCCGCGGCGCGGACGACGCGAGCGTGCTGCGGCTCATCTACCTGAACAGCTCCTTCGAGGCCGGCATCAAGAGCCCCCTGGATGCCGCGGTCCTCGAGCACGCGCCGACGCCCTCGATCGCCGAGTACCGGAAACTGGACGAGATTCCGTTCGACTTCACCCGCAAGCTCCTGTCGGTGGTGGTGCAGCACGGGGACGAGCGCCTCCTCATCACCAAGGGCGAGGTCGAGAGCGTCTTCGCCATCTGCCGGACGGTGATCGTCGATGGCGTGCCGCAGCCGTTCGACGAGCGCCGGCGGGACGAGGCGTCGGCGACCTTTCAGAAGTTGAGCGCCGACGGGTACCGCACGCTCGGAGTCGCCGTGCTCAAGGTGGACGAGCACGAGGTCTACACGATCGCGGCGGAGCGCGACATGGAGCTCGCAGGTTTCGCGGCCTTCCTGGACCCGCCCAAGGCGGAAATCCGGTCCGTGCTCGCGGCACTGAAACGGAACGGCGTCGCGGTGGTCATCATGACCGGCGACAACCAGTTCGTGACCCGGAAGATCGCGCAGGACGCAGGACTGCCGGCCGACTCGATCGTCACCGGCAACGACGTCGACACCATGGACGACGCCGCGCTGGCCTTCCAGGCGGAGAAAGGCGCCATCTTCGCGCGCGTCTCGCCGGAGCAGAAGAACCGGGTCATCCTGGCGCTCAAAGCCCGCGGACACGTCGTCGGGTACCTGGGCGACGGCATCAACGACGCGCCGTCGCTGCACACCGCGGATGTCGGCATCTCGGTGATGAATGGCGTGGAGGTGGCGAAGGACGCGGCCAAGATCATCCTGCTCGAGAAGGACCTCGGAGTCCTCAACGACGGGGTCGTCGAGGGGCGCCGCTGCTTCGCCAACATCATGAAGTACATCATCATGGGGACGAGCTCGAACTTCGGCAACATGTTCAGCATGGCCGCGGCCTCGCTCTTCCTGCCCTTCCTGCCGATGCTGCCGACCCAGATCCTGCTGAACAATTTTCTCTATGACAGCTCGCAGGTGAGCATCCCCGGCGACAACGTCGATCCCGCCCTGCTGCGCCGGCCCAAGCGCTGGCAGATCGGCTTCATCCTGCGCTTCATGACGATCATCGGCCCGCTGAGCTCGATCTACGACTTCCTGACTTTCGGGATCCTGTTCTGGGGCTTTCACGCCTCCACCAACGCGGCGCTCTTCCACACCGGCTGGTTCGTGGAATCCCTCGCGACGCAGACGCTGGTGGTGTTCGTGATCCGGACGGCGGGCAACCCGTTCAAGAGCCGCCCCAGCCGCTCCCTGCTCGCGAGCGTCCTGGCCGTCGTGGCGCTCGCCGCGGTGCTGCCCTACACGCCGCTCGGCGATCTGCTGCAGTTCGTGCCTCTGCCGGGCGCTCTGCTCGCCGCGATCGCGGCTCTCGCGCTGACCTACCTCCTGCTGGTGCAGGGCGTCAAGACCTGGTTCTATCGCCGCCACGCGTTGCTCTAGAGCAGGTCGTGCTCTTCGGCGTAGTTGACCAGCTCGACCCGGCTCACCAGCCCGAGCTTGCCCATCAGGTTGGCGCGGTGGTTCTCGACGGTGCGCATCGAGAGGCCCAGGAGCCCGGCGATCTGCCGGTTGGTGTTCCCCTTGGCGAGCAGGCGCAGGACGTCGAGCTCGCGGCGGGTCAGCGGGTTGACCGGCGACCCGCGGCGGAGCTCCGTCGTGACCGGCTGGTGCAGCAGCGCGCGGGTCATCGCCGGGTGGACGTAGATATCGCCCTGGCTCGCCGCATGGATCGCCTGCAGGATCTCGGACTCCTCGGCCCGCTTGATCACGTAGCCGGCGGCGCCGGCGCGCAGCGCTTCGTGCAGCAGACCCTCGTCCTCGTGCATGGTGAGGATGAGCACGATGAGCTCCGGGTACGCTTCCTTCAAGCGCTGCGCGGTCTTGATGCCGTTCTCGGGCGGCATCGTGATGTCGAGCAGGACCAGGTCGGGGTGCAGCGTGCCGGCGAGGTGCAGCGTCTCCACGCCGTCCCCCGCCTCGCCGACCACGTCGAGGTCCGGGTCGGCGCTGAGCAGGGAACGGAGACCGGATCGGACGACCGCGTGGTCGTCAGCGATCAGGATGCGGATCGGCACTCGCCACCTCCACCACAATCGTAGTCCCCGCCCCCGGCGCACTTTCGAGAGTCAGCGTCCCGCCCAGGGCCTCGGCGCGCTCCCGCAAACCGAGGAGACCGAAGTGATCGCCGCTCGGGACCTGGTCGGGATCGAAGCCGACGCCGTCGTCCTCGATCATCACCATCACCCGTTCGTCGCGACGCTCGAGCAGGACGTCGACCCGCGTCGCGCTGGCGTGG
This sequence comes from Thermoanaerobaculia bacterium, assembly GCA_963806165.1. Taxonomy (GTDB): domain Bacteria; phylum Acidobacteriota; class Thermoanaerobaculia; order Multivoradales; family JAGPDF01; genus JAGPDF01. Next base: position 606,682 of record CAWDWZ010000009.1, on the reverse strand, counting down.
CGCGCGACGTTGGTGATCGCCTCCTGGACCACGCGGTAGAGCGCCGTCTCGACCACCATCGGGAGCCGCTCGCTCGTGAAGCCGCGCGCCTTGAAATGCACCGTGAGGCCGTACTTGGATGCCGCCGACCGCACGTACTGGCGCAGCGCCGCCTCGAGCCCCAGGTGATCGAGGCTCGCCGGGCGCAGGTCCGCGGCCAGACGATGCAGGCCGTCGATGACGGCATCGGTCGTCTGCACGAGCCCGGCGACCCGCCCAGTGATATCGCCACCTTCACCGATCTCCCTCTCCAACAGGCGGAGTCCGATGCGCAGCGATGCCAGGGACTGGCCTGCTTCGTCGTGCAGCTCGCGGGAGATGTTGCGCCGCTCGCTCTCCTGCGCTTCGACGAGGCGACGGGACAGCGCCTGCATCCGGACCGTCGAAGCCTGCATCTGCTCGAAGAGCACCGCGTTCTCGACCGCGACCGAGGCCTGGGACGACATCGCCTCGGCCAGCCGAACGTGAGCTTCGCTGAAGTAATCGGCCTCGAGCTTGGCCAACGAGACCAACCCGGCTACATTGCCGCGGGCGAACAACGGCACGCCCATCCAGCTCGCCACGGCCGCAGGCTCCGTCGGCAGGCTCCAGTCGGGATGGGCGCGAATATCCGGGATCAGGACGGCGGCGCCGGTCGCGAGAATGCTCTGGACGATCGGGTGGTCGGTCGCATCGAACTCCGGCCGCTCTGCGGCCGGCAGGGGAACCGCATGCTCGCCGTCGAAGACGGCCCGGACGGAGACCCGCGACGCCTCCTCGAGCAGCATGACGCTGGCGCGGTCGAAGGGCACCATCTCGCGCAGGCGGTTGAGCAGAGTCACCAGCACGCCCTCGCGGTTGAGGCTGCGGGTGAGCTCTACGGTGGCCTCGCGCAACTGGTCGGCGATGGTCCGGGCGCGGCGCTCGGCCTCCAGGGTGAGCCATCTGTCGGTCACATCCCGGGAGACGCTCAACACCGACGAGATGGTGGCCCCCGGTCCCCGTTCCGCCACGAGGCGGCAGTCGAAGTGCCTCCTCGCGTCCTGAGCCGGGAACTCGAGCTCGAGCCTCTCGGGTGATCCCGTCGCGAGAACCCTGCGCAAGGCGGCTTCCCACGGCTCGACAACTTCGGAAGGCATCCCCAGCTCGCGATTCGTCTTGCCCATGAACTCCTGCGCCGGGCGGCCGGTGACGCGCTCGACCGCCGGGCTGATGAAGAGGTGCCGGAGGTCAGGATCGTAGCGTGCGATGACGTCCGGCAGGTTTTCGACCAGGGTCTTGAAGAGCTGGAACGCGTCCTCGGCGCGTTCCTTCTCCACGAACAACGCCTCCTCCAGACGCTTGCGCTCGACGGCGTTGCGCAGGGCCCGCAGCAGCCCGCGCGTATCGATCTGGCCCTTGACGAGGTAGTCCTCGGCGCCCTCGTGCACTGCCCCCACGGCCAACGACTCGTCGTCCTGGCCGGTCAACACCACCAGCGGGACGCGCGGCGCCGCCGCGTGCGCCCGCCGGATCGCTTCCAGCCCCCGGGCGTCGGACAACTCCAGATCGAGCAGCAGGATGTCCACCGAGTGCTCCGCGAGCTGCCGCTCGGCCTCGGCCATGCTCGCCACGTGCGTCACCTCGATGCCGTGGGTGCCCTCCTCGCTGAACATCTCGCGGAGCAAACGGGCGTCTCCCGGATTGTCTTCCACCAGGAGAAGCCTCTTGATCGGGCTCATGATCATGCGCGCCTCCCGTGCGGCGGCCGGATCATCGGGCGGGCCCCGCGACCCGGCTCAGCGTGCGAGACGAAGTCCATGAACCGAATGATAGCAACCCCTGGAACGAGTCGATGTGGCATCTCGAGGCGCGAAAGCAGGTCAGTTGTTGACCGACCCGGAGTCCGTTCGAGGGAACTCTCCGAGGTCGCTGCCGCGACCGTCCGCCGTCGTTTGGATCTGCGGTTGCTCGTCCGATTTCGGCCGGCGGCCGGTGGCCCGCGTGGCGCCAGCGCGGCGCCGGCGCGTTTCCGCGAAGACGCTCCACGACGAGAAGCCGGTTTCGAGCAACTTGGCGAACTGCTGCGGCGGCACCGCCCGGCTGAAATAGAACCCCTGCGCCTCCTCGCAGTGGAGATTCTGAAGAAACGCCAACTCTTCCCGCGTCTCGACGCCCTCCGCCACGACTCGCAACTTGAGGCTCCGGCCCATGCTGATCACCGCGGTCACGATGCCCGTCTCGCCGGGAGCGGTGGTGATCTGGCGGACGAACGACTGGTCGATCTTCAGGGCATCGATCGGAAACCTCCCGAGATAGCTCAGGCTCGAGTAGCCCGTGCCGAAATCGTCCACCGCCAGATGCACTCCTTTGGCGCGCAACGCCCTGAGGACGGTCTCCGAGGACTCCGCGCGCTTCATGAGCACGCTCTCCGTGAGCTCGAGCTCGAGAGCGCCCGGGTCGAGGCCGGTCTCCTCGAGGATCGTGAAGATACCCTCGAGAAAGCCCTCGTCCGCGAACGCCATCGCCGAAATGTTCACCGCCATGGTGCCCGCGGCGAGACCTGCTTCCGCCCAGACCCTGGCCTGCTGGCACGCTTCGCGCAGGACCCAGCTGCCGATCGGCAGAATCAGGCCGCAGTCTTCCGCGACGTGAATGAACTCCGACGGCGGCACCGGCCCGCGAACGGGATGCGTCCAGCGGATGAGCGCCTCCGCGCCGGTGATCTCTCCGGTCCTCAGATTCACCTTCGGCTGGTAGTGCAGCGCCAATTCCTTCCGTTCCAGGGCACGCCGCAGACCCTCCTCGGTGGACTGGCGCTCGACGGCCCGGACGAACATGGCGGGTTTGAAGAACTGATAGCCCTGGCGTCCGTTCTCCTTGGCCTGGTACATCGCGGTGTCCGCATTCTTGATCAGCGTTTCCGCATCCAGGCCGTCGTCGGGATAGACGCTCACGCCGATGCTGGCGGTGATGTGCAGATCGTGCCGGTCGATGGAGTGGGCCTCCGCCACCGTCTGCAGCATTCGTCGCGCGGTGATGGCGGTGTCTTCCCACCTTTCCACCTCCGAGAGCAGCACGACGAATTCATCACCTCCCTGGCGGCTGACCGTATCCGAGCCACGCACGCAGTCGAGCAGACGTCTTGCGACGGACTGAAGCAGCTTGTCGCCGACCGAATGCCCGAGCGAATCGTTGATGTGTTTGAAACCATCCAGGTCCAGGAACAGCACCACGACCTTGTTCATGTGCCGCGGCGCCAGAGCGATCGCCTGTCCGACCCGGTCGAGCAGCAACAAGCGATTGGGCAGGCCGGTCAGCACGTCGTGTTCCGCCGAATGCGCCATCTGCAGAGCGGTTTCCCGGGCGACGCTCACGTCGCGGAACACGATCACCGCGCCGGCAGCCTGCCCATCCCGGTCGTGAATGGGAGCCGCGGAGCCCTCGATCGGAATCTCGAGCCCGTCTCGCCGGATGAGGATCCAGGTCGGCGGCAGCTGCATGGTCTGATCGAGATCGACCGCCATCGCCAGCGGATTTTGCGAGGTTTCTCGACTCCGGCCGTCCAGAATGCGCAGCACCTCAGCCATGGGCCGGCCTGCCGCTTCACGGCTGGACCAACCTGTCGCCTTTTCTCCGACGAGATTGAGGAAGGTGATCTTCCCCGCGACGTCTGTGCAGACAACGGCGTCGCCGATGCACTTGAGCGAGACCTGGGCGCGTTCCTTCTCCGCGAACAACGCCTCTTCCAGGATCTTGCGCTCGATGGCATAGCTCAGGGCCCGCAGCAGTCCGGGCGCCTCGACGCGGCCCTTGACGAGATAGTCCTCGGCGCCTTCCTGCAGGGCCTGCACGGCCAGCGACTCGTCGTCCCGACCGGTCAGCACCACCAGGGGAACGCGCGGCGCGGCGGCGTGGGCGCGCCGGACCGCTTCCAGCCCTTGGGCGTCGGGCAATCCCAGGTCGAGCAGGATGATGTCGACCGCATTCGCCGCGAGGTACTCTTCGGCCTCGCTCAGGCGCTCCACGTGAATCACCTCGATCTCGCGCGCGCCTTCCTCGTTGAACATCTCGCGGAGCAGCCGGGCATCTCCGGGGCTGTCTTCGACCAGGAGAACGCTGCGGAGCGATTTGCTGGTCATCCGGCTACCTCATGTTGCTGCCACTTGACCGGCTGGAGCTCCCAACCGCGGGGATCAGGCTCGTCGAGAGCTTCCCGTATCTTCCGGCGGAGGGCGTCCGCCGTGAACGGCTTCTGAATGAACTGCGTGCCTTCGCCGAGTACCCCGTGAGCGCCCATGGCTTCGTCGGTATAGCCGGACATGAACAGCACCCGGATGTCGGGTCGAGCGACCTGAACGCCCCTCGCCAGGTCCGGCCCGCTCATCCCCGGCATGACGACGTCGGTCACCAAGAGGCGGACCGGAGCGTCGAGGGTACGGACTCTGAGCAGCGCCTCCTCGGGGTCCGAGAAGTCGAGCACCGTGTAGCCGGCGCTCTCGAGGATCTTGTGGATCGTCACCCTCAGCAACTCCTCGTCCTCGACGAGCACGACCATCTCGGTGCCCGTGGGCGTCCGCGCATCCGTGCCAGCCTGCGACAGACGCCAGAGCTCGCCCTCGACGCGCGGAAAGTAGATCTTGAAGGTGGAGCCCATGCCGGGCCGCGATTCGACCTTGACGAAGCCGCCGCTCTGCTGAACGATCCCGAAGACGGTCGCGAGGCCCAGTCCGGTACCCTTGCCCGCTTCCTTGGTGGTGAAGAAAGGCTCGAAGAGGTGCTCCAGGGTCTGGGCATCCATGCCCTTGCCGGTATCGCGCACCGACAGCATCACGAATGGACCGGGCAGGACACCCGGGTGCGCGCGCGCAGAGACCTCGTCGAAGGCGACGTTGGCGGTCTCGACGAGCAGCTTCCCGCCCCTGGGCATCGCGTCCCGTGCGTTCACCACCAGGTTCATCAGGACCTGCTGGATCTGCCCCGGATCGGCCCGGACGCGACCGAGCTCCGGTCCTGGGTTCGTCACGAGCTGGATATCGTCGCCGATCAAGCGGCCGAGCATCTGTTCCATCTCCTCCACGACCTCGTCGAGGTCGAGAACTCGCGGCTGCAGCACCTGCTTGCGACTGAACGCCAGGAGCTGTCGCGTCAGACTGGCGGCCCGCTCGGCGGCCTTCTGGATCTGCTCGATGCCGTGCGAGCCGCCGGGTTGCATAGGGGAGTCTTCGAGGAGCAGGTCGCAGTAGCCCATGATCACGCCCAGCAGGTTGTTGAAATCGTGCGCGACGCCGCCCGCCAGGCGCCCGACGGCCTCCATCTTCTGTGCTTGCAGAAGCTGTGCTTCGAGCCCTCGTTTCGCGGTGACATCGTTCGCCAGGACCAGGCGGGCATTCCTGCCGTGGAACTCGATCGGGTTGGAAGCGCCCTCGACCTCGATGAGCGAGCCGTCCCGCCTGCGGTGCTTCACGTGGATCGCCGGCAGGCTGGGAGAGTCCGGAATCGTCGTCAGGTACTCGAGGAGAGCCGGAACCTCCTCGACCGGGCGAATCTCCCGGATCGTCATCGCCAGGAACTCCGCCCGCGAAAACCCGTAGAGCCGCACCGCGGCGTCGTTCACCGCCAGAAACCCCAGCGTCTCCTCGTCGAACACCCACATCGCGTGCGGGTTGCCGTCGAACAGCAGGCGGTATTCCTCCTCGCTCTTCACCAGCCGATCTTCCAGAGCCTTGCGCTCCATGGCGTAGCGGAGAGCGCGCACCAGCCCGCGCGTTTCGAGTTGACCTTTGATCAGATAGTCCTGCGCGCCCTCCTTCAGCGCCTGCACCGCCAGCGACTCGTCGTCCAGACCGGTGAGCACCACGACGGAAACATGCGGCGCCGCGGCGCGGGCCCGCCGGAGTGACCCCAGTCCCTGGGTATCGGGCAAGCCCGAGGTCGAGCAGGATGAGGTCCACCGCATGCTCCGCCAGATACTTCTCGGCCGCGCCCATCGACTCGACGTGCGCCACCGTGGTCTCGCTCGAGCCATGCTCCCGGAACGCTTCGCGGAGCAGACGGGCATCTCCCGCGTTGTCTTCGACCAGGAGAATAGTGTTGAGCGGATTCCCGGTCATCCGCTGTCTTTCTGCTGCGGCAACTTGACCCTGATCAGCCAGAAATCGTTGATGCTCTTCACCAGGCTCTCGAACGCCTCCAACTGCACCGGCTTGCTCAAGTAGCAGTTCGCCTGGAGTTGATAACTCTTGACGATGTCGGCTTCCGCCTCGGAAGTGGTCAGAATCACCGTGGGGATCGTCTTCAGGCTCTCGTCCGCCTTGATCCTCGCGAGAACCTCGCGGCCATCCATCCTGGGGAGGTTCAAGTCCAGCAGGATGAGATCCGGACGCGGGGCATCGACCTTGTCCCCCTCGTGCTTCAGGAAGGACATGGCCTCCACGCCGTCGGCGGCGACGTGCAAGTGGATGGACATGTTGGGCAGGTGAGCGGACATGTTGGCCTCGCGGAAGACCTCCTGCGTCAAGCGGACATCACCGGGGCTGTCTTCGACCAACAGAACGTCTAAACGCATATCGTCTCCTTGCATGGCATTCAAGTGTCTCTCTCGCTTCCCGCCAGAGTGAAGCTGAAGGCGGATCCCTGCCCGGGCCGGGACTCGACCGAGATGCGGCCGCCGTGCCGCTCGACGATCTTCTTGCAGATGGCCAATCCGATGCCGGTGCCCGCGAACTCTTCCCGCTTGTGCAGCCGCTGGAACATGCCGAAGATCTTCTCGAAGTACTGCGGGTCGATTCCCAACCCGTTGTCCTGCACAGAAAACAGCCATCTATCCCCGCCATTCCGGACTGCGGAGACCTCTATCCGGGGGACTCCCGGGCCCTGGTACTTGATGGCGTTGCCCACCAGATTCTGGAACAACTGTACGAGCTGCGTCTCGTCCGCCAGGACGATTGGAAGGCGATCGTGCGTCACCAGCGCGCCGCTCTCCTCGATGGCGCCACGCAGATTCCTGAGCGCTTGTTGCAGTGCTACTTCACTGGCGGTTTCGAGCAGGTCCTTGCCTTTCGTCTCGACGCGCGAATAGGCCAGCAGATCCTGGATCAGGCGCTGCATGCGGTTGGCCCCGTCCACCGCGAAAGCGATGAACTCATCGGCATCGGCGTCCAGCTTGCCCTTGTACCGCCTGGACAGCAGCTGCGTGTAGCTCGCCACCATGCGCAGCGGCTCCTGAAGGTCGTGCGAGGCGATGTAGGCAAACTGTTCCAACTCCTCGTTCGAGCGCTTCAGCTCCTCCACCTTGTTCACGAGCTGCACCTCGGCCTTCTTGCGCGCGGTGATGTCGCGGATCGCCGCCGTCACCAGGATCCCCTCGGCGCCCTCCAGCGGGCTGAGCATGATCTCGATCGGAAACTCGCTGCCGTCCTTCCGCCGGCCGGAGAGCTCGATCCCCGTGCCGATCTGCTGCGCCAGAGCGTCCTCCGCGGAGCGCAGCGCGTCAGCGATCAGCCGCTCCGCGAAACCCTCCGGGATGATGTTCTTCACCTGCTGCCCGACGAGCTCGTCGCGGCGGTAGCCGAACTGCTTCTCCGCCTGGACGTTCAGCAGGACGATCTCCCCGCCGGTGTTCACCACCACCATCGCATCCGGCGCCGCCTCGAGCAGCCCGCGATACCTGCCCTCCATCTGCGCCAGATGCTCTTCCGCAGCCTTGCGCACGCTGATGTCGCGGATCGCCGCCGTCACCAGAATCCCCTCGGCGCCCTCCAGAGGGACTCAACATGATCTCGATCGGAAATTCGCGTTCCGTCCTTCCGCCGGCCGGAGAGCTCGATCCCCGTACCGATCTGCTGCGCCAGCGCCTCGGCCGCGGTGCGGGTGCCGTCGGCGATCAGGCGCTCCGCGAAGCCGTCGCGGAATGATGTTCTTCACCTGCTGCCCGACGAGCTCGTCGCGGCGGTAGCCGAACTGCTTCTCCGCCTGGACGTTCAGCAGGACGATCTCCCCGCCGGTGTTCACCACTACCATCGCGTCCGGCGCCGCCTCGAGCAACCCGCGGTACCTGCCCTCCATCTGCGCCAGGTGCTCTTCCGCGGCCTTGCGCACGCTGATGTCGCGGATCGCCGCCGTCACCAGAATGCCTTCGGCGCTCTCCAGTGGGGAGAGCATGATCTCGATCGGGAACTCCGTTCCGTCCTTGCGCCGTCCGGCAAGCTCGATCCCCGTGCCGATCTGTTGCGCCAGAGCCTCGGCCGCGGTGCGGGTGCCGTCGGCGATCAGGCGCTCCGCGAAGCCCTCGGGAATGATGTTCTTCACCTGCTGCCCCACGAGCTCGTCACGGCGGTAGCCGAACTGCTTCTCCGCCTGGACGTTCAGCAGGACGATCTCCCCGCCGGTGTTCACCACCACCATCGCGTCCGGAGCCGCCTCCAGGAGCCCGCGGTACCTGCCCTCCATCTGCGCCAGGTGCTCTTCCGCCGCCTTGCGCACGCTGATGTCGCGGATCGCCGCCGTCACCAGAATGCCTTCGGCGCTCTCCAGTGGGCTGAGCATGATCTCGATCGGGAACTCCGCTTCCGTCCTTGCGCCGTCCGGCAAGCTCGATCCCCGTGCCGATCTGCTGCGCCAGAGCCTCGGCCGCGGTGCGGGTGCCGTCGGCGATCAGGCGCTCCGCGAAGCCCTCGGGAATGATGTTCTTCACCTGCTGCCCCACGAGCTCGTCGCGGCGGTAGCCGAACTGCTTCTCCGCCTGGACGTTCAGCAGGACGATCTCCCCGCCGGTGTTCACCACCACCATCGCGTCCGGAGCCGCCTCGAGCAGCCCGCGATACCTCGCCTCGGACTCCTTGCTTTCGCTGAGATCGTGGCTGAACTCGGTAAACCCCCGCAGATTTCCGGCCGGGTCGCGCAGCGCCGTGATGGTGACACTCTCCAGAAAACGGGTGCCGTCCTTGCGCACCCGCATGCCCTGTTCCTCGCTCCGGCCGCTCTCGGCCGTCCGCCGGAGGATCTCCTCCGGCCGGCCCAGAGCGATCTCTTCCGGAGGAAAGAAGCGGGAGAAGCTCTGGCCCATGATCTGGTCGGCGCGGTAGCCTTTGATCCGTTCGGCGCCGGCGTTCCAGCTCGCGATCCGGCCCTGCGGGTCCATCATGAAGATCGCGTAGTCCCGGACGCCGTCGAGGAGCATGCGGTACTTTTCTTCACTCTCCCGGAGCGCATCCTCGACACCCAGGCGCCGGAAACTGCCCCGCCGAACGCTCCAACCAGCGGCGACGGCGATCATCAGGCCCAGGACACTCCCGAGTATCAGGATCGTTCTGGCTTCACCCAAGCGCAGCTTCGCGTCCGCGCTGCGCAGCACCAACAACCGCCACTCCTCGTCGCGCAGTCCGCGGATCACGCTTTGAAACTCGCCCATGATCCGCTGGCCGGCTCCCGTCCGAACGAGCTCCGCCGCCGCCGCCAATCCCGACTTCTGGCGCATGCTGACGACGTTCTCACCGAACTGGATCTTCTGATCGGCGAGCCTCTCGAGGTCCGGAAGCTGGCGCTGCTGTCGGGGGTTGTCCGCGATCAGGCGGCGAAGACCCGCCTCGTCCTTCCTGACATCCGCAATTCCGGTGCGCGAGGTCTCGAGATAGGACAAGTCGCCAGTGAGCGCATAGCCGCGATAGCTCGATTCCAGCCCCTGCATGGCCGATTGCAGATCCTGGAGATCTTCGAGCACCTCGTGAGTGTGCCGCACCCATCGGTCGCTCTCGCTGGACACCACCATGGCGCGATTGGAGATCACGCCCACGGCCAGCAGGATCAGGACAGCAACCCCGAGCGCGAGTTGCACTCCTCGGGTCAACAGGGATTCGGTCATCCTCGCCTTCGCACCCAGCGCGCGGAAAGCAGTGTCCGCGCCTACAATTTAGTTCTGCGGCGGGCTCACCGTGAAGCGCACTTTCTACCTGAGAGGCCCACCGCGAATCAGGTAGAAAGTACCCGGGTGGCACAGGCGGTGCAGCGCTCAGCGAGTGCTCGCAGGATGCGGGCTTTCTCGATGACCAGAGGAGCAGACGATGCCGACGCCGTTGATCGATTTCTCGCAGCAGTCGCTCGGCTAGAATCTGCTCTCATCGCGGCCCCCGAATCTCCAGACAGGGAGCGATCCGAAAGGGAAGATGGCCCAGTCCGACGACAGAACCCCAAATCAGCAGCTCGAGGAGGAGGCACGCGCGGTTTCGTTCCGCCGCCTCGAGGAGACCGTGCGCGGCATCGCGCATGACCTCAACGGAGCGCTCAATAATCTGGCGCTCAATGTCGAGCTGATCGACGCCGCGACCGCGGGCGGTAGCGATGACGCCGCCGACGCAGCCAGCCGCGCCCGCTCCCTGGCGAACCTGCGGCGCGCGGTACGCGAGATCCAGAGCATCGTCGAGCAGCGGCTGCTGCCCCTCGGACGCCCCGGTGAGCCGGGCCGGACGCTCGAGCGCTGATCCGGATCGTGCTCCGTCGCGGCGGAGCTGCGCTCCGTGCGCCGACGGCACTCTTCTCCGCAGCCCAACCGGGCGATCCCATATGATCGCTCTCGCCGATGACCAAGATCGCAGCATCCAGCGGCGCGCAGCTGCGCGCCCTCGTCGTCGAGGACGATCCGGGCTCCCGTGAAGCCCTCGTCGAGGTGATCGAGCGCGAAGGTTACCAGGCGGCCGCCGCTGCCTCGCTCGCTGACGCCCGCGCCCTGATGGTCTCTTACCAACCGGAGCTCGTCCTCGTGGATCTCCTCCTGCCGGACGGCAGCGGTCTCGAGCTCCTCGAAACCGCATTGGACGGCTCGCACGCCGATCCGCTCGACGTCATCATCGTGACCGGGCACTCATCGGTCGAGACCGCCGTCGACGCGCTGCGACGGGGGGCGGTCGACTACCTGGTGAAGCCGCTCGACATCGCGCGCTTGCGCACCGTGCTGCTGCAGAGCGCCGGCCGGCAGCGGTTCCGCAGTGAGATCCGCCAATTGCGGGATCGCCTGCGCGAGCTCGGGCGCTTCGGCTCGATGGTCGGGGCGTCGCCGGCCATGCAGAGAGTTTTCGACCAGATCGCGCGCGTCGCGCCGACGGATGCCTCCGTGCTCGTACTGGGCGAGAGCGGCACGGGCAAGGAGCTGGTCGCGGAGACGGTGCACGAGCTCAGCCGGCGGAGCACCAAGGAGATGATCTCGATCAACTGCGGCGCGATCCCGGCGAATCTGATCGAGAGCGAGCTCTTCGGGCACGAGCGCGGCAGTTTCACCGGTGCCGATCGCATCCATCGCGGACATTTCGAGCGCGCAGACGGCGGCACCCTCTTTCTGGACGAGATCAACGAAATGCCGTACGAGCTCCAGGTCAAGCTCCTGCGCGTGCTCGAGTCGGGCATCTTCTCCCGCGTCGGGGGCGACCGTCCGATCAAGATCGACGTGCGCATCATCGCCGCCGCGAAACCGGACCTGGAGCTCGCCGCGTCCGAAGGGCGGTTCCGGACGGACCTGCTCTACCGCCTCAAGGTCTTCCCGGTGATCCTGCCGCCGCTGCGCGAGCGCGGCGGAGATCTCGCGCTGCTCACCGAGCACTTCCTCACCGAGCTGAATCGCGCGCAAGAGTCGAGCAAAAGACTGGCATCCGCGGCACTCGACCTGCTGCGCTCGCACGACTGGCCGGGAAACGTCCGCGAGCTCAAGCACGTGCTGGAGCGCGCCTTCATCCTCTCGGACGCCGAGATCGGACCCGAGTCGCTCGCCGATCTGCCGCCGCGGCAGGCCGCAGCGAGGCCCGCCCCGGCTCCTTCCGCTCGAGGCATCGCCCTGGAGCCGGGAACGCCCCTCGCCCATGCCGAACGACTGCTCGTCCTGGCCACGCTCGAGAGTGTCGGGGGCGACAAGGCGAAGACGGCGGAGCTGCTGGGAATCAGCACCAAGACGCTCTACTCCCGGCTGCGTGAATATCAGGCTTCCGGCCATTGGGGAGGTCCGCCGGTCAAGGCGAAGACCGTACCTGAACGGGCTAGCTGAAGGTCTCCGGAAACGAAACGGCCCGCCCGGGCTTCCCCGGGCGGGCCTTATGTCCTGCACGGCCCCAGCCTGCGGGACCTACTTCTTGTCCTTCTTGTCGACCGAGATGACCTTGGTCACGCCCTCCACGGCCTTGACGACCTTGGCCGCCTCGGCACGGCGCGCGGTGTGGAAGTCCTGGTCGAACTCGAGTGTCACCACGCCATTGGCGGCGTCGGTGCCGATCTTGAATCCGTCCGAGCCCATCTTGTCGACCAGAGCGATGCGGACTTTGGTCTGCAGCACGGCGTCCTTCAACTCGGCCTCGGCTTCATTGGCCGCGACTCCGACCTTGTTCGGGTTCGCGACGTTGGCTTCGAGGCGGATGTCGTTCTTCACGCCCTTCACACCGGTGACCGACTTGGCGACCGTCTCGGCAAGCTCCATGGTCTCGCGCTTGTCGACCGTGCCCTTGAGCGTCACGGCTCCGACGTTCGTATCGACGTCCACGTGCAGGCTGTCGGTGCCCAGCTTGTTGAGCAGAGCGAGCTTGACGTTCAGCGTGACGCTCCAGTCCGCCTGGGTGTCCGCGGCGAAAGCCGCGCTACCGCCGAGCAGAATCGTGCCGACCAGTGCGATCTTTGCGAGTGTCTTCAGGTTCATGACCATCTCCTTGGTTGGATGAAGCCTCGGGCCGGGATCGGATGCCCCACACCGGCGCTGCCGATCTCCGAGCTGCACCCCGAGGCGACCCTCGCTGGGGAAGAGAGCAAGAGGAGTGCCAGAAACGAGCCGCTCACTTCGGCTCTCGCGCGAGGAGCGGGGAGCGTCGCCGGCGCTCCGCGCATCTCCTTTGTACAATTTGCGTCCGCTAGGTCTTCGCTCGTGGGCTCCAGGGCCCTTCCAGCATCGCCAGCAGCCGGGCGTGATCGACGGGCTTGACGAGATGTTCGTCGAATCCGGCGGCGCTCGACAACTTGCGGTCCTCGTCCTGGCCCCAACCCGTGAGGGCGATGATCCGGGTCTCCTGGCCTTGGGGAGAAAGCCGGATTCGCCTCGCCACTTCGTAGCCGTTCAACTTGGGCAGGCCGATGTCGAGAAGCACCACCTCGGGCAGCGTGCGCAGCGCCACCTCGACCGCTTCCCGCCCGTCACGGGCAACCTCTGCCTGGTGGCCGTGGAGGCGCAGGAGCATGGCGAGGGAGTCTGCCGAATCCACGTTGTCGTCGACCACCAGAATCCGGCGCGCGCGTTGTTGCAGAGGCACCGCGGCGCCCGCGCCTTCCTGTTTGTTCGCAACCTCCGCCGCGGGGGCGGCGCCGGAGGAAACAGCGATCTCGAGGTCCTGAGCTTCTGCGGTGAGAAGCGGCAGGTGGACGACGAATTCGCTGCCGTGCCCGAGCCCCTCGCTCAGGGCCTCCACCCGTCCCCCGTGCATTTCGACCAGCAGCCGCACGAGGTTGAGGCCGATCCCGAGCCCCCCCTGCGCGCGCTCGAGGCTGGTGTCGATCTGCGAGAACATGTCGAACAGTCCGGAGAGGTTCTCCGCCGCGATCCCGATTCCGTTGTCGCGCACGCGGACGAAGACCTCGGCGGCGTCGCGGCCCGCCAGGAGCTCGATCCGACCACCACGCGGAGTGAACTTGCTGGCGTTGCTCAGGAGGTTGCCGATCGCCTGAGTGATGCGCGTTGAGTCGCCGTCGACGAGGAGTGGCGTGTCGGCTATCTCGACCTCGAGGACCTGCCCGCTTCTCGCGTAGGTCGGACGGCAGGCTTCGACCGCCTGCGCGATCGCCTGCCGCAGGTCGATCCGCGAGCGGCGCAGCGCCAGCTTACCGCGGCTGACCCGCCCGAGATCGAGGAGATCTTCGACCAGGCGGACGAGGTGCTCCATCTGGCGCTCGATGGCTCCCTGGGCGGCAGCCGCGGACTGCGGATCGCGGTCGGAGAGCTTGAGGATGGCCACGGAGTTTCGGATCGCCGCCAGCGGATTGCGGATCTCGTGCGCCAGCATGGCGAGAAACTCGTTCTTGCGCCGATCGGCCTCCGAGAGCCTGGACGCGAGCTCGCGCAACTGGTTCGTCGCGGCACGCTCCTCGGTGACATCCCGAAAAGCGAGCACGACGCCGGCCACATTGCCCTCCAGATCGCGGATGGGAGCCGCGCTGTCGTCGATCGGCCGCTCCGCGCCGGTTTTGGCGATCAGAACGCTGTGTCTGGCCACTCCGGGTGCGACCCCTCCACGCAGGGCCCGTGCGACGGAGTTCTCGGCCGGCAGCCGCGTCTCTTCGTCGACCGCCCTGAAGATCCGGTCGAGGGGCCGTCCCGCTGCTTGCGCGGTGGTCCAACCGGTCAGGGTCTCGGCTTCGCCGTTGAGAAAGACCACCCGTCCCGCGAGATCCGTCGCAATGACGCCGTCGCCGATACTGGCAAGGGTGACCCGCAGCGTTTCCCGCTGGCGCGAGATTTCCCGAGCCGCGAGCTCGCGGGAGCGCAAGTTCTTGTCGACCAGGAACACGAACGCGCCCAACGCCAGGAGACCGAGCGCACCCGCGAGGAGATTGAGGCTCCGCGCCTGCTGGTAGGTCGCCTTGGAATTCGCCAGGCGCTTGGCCAGGAGATCGCTCTCGGTCTCCTTGAGCGCCGCGATCTCGCCCCGGATGGCCATCCGCGTCTCCTTGTGGAGATCGAGGACCTGCGTCTGTCGCGCGGCCATGAGGCCCTGCTCCTTGCTCACCGCGAGGTCTCTGTCCATCTGCACGAGGCGTTCACGTACCAGGTCTCGGAGGCGCCCAACGCGCGCTGCCTGCGGAGGATTGGCGGCGGTCAGCCTCCGCAAGGTATCGATCCGATCCTCGATGCCGCGCGCCGCGCTGGAGTACGGCGCGAGGTAGTTCTCGTCGTTCGTCAGGATGAAGCCGCGCTGCGCGGCCTCCGCTTCCGAGATCAGTGCGCCGATCGAGTCGAGGTGCCCGAGGACGCCGAGGGTCTGGATGACGCGTGCCGTCGCGTCGCGCTGATCCCGGCTGTTGTCCTGGGTCACGAAAATGTTCGCGATCATGAGCGCGATGACCGCAGAGATGCCCAGCAGCAGTGAGTGGGTGAGGATCCGCTCGCGATGGATTGCTCTCAGTTTCCACCTCCCGGACGGATGCGAGGAGTCAACGCGCAGCCGCTCCCGAACGCGGTTCCAGACGGTTTCGGAAGGCGCCGCGATGTGCGCAGTGTGTCAGGTTTGGAGGCCCCCCGGGGCGAGACTTCGAGTCAGGCCCGCCGGCGACCGGCGACGAACGACACCAGGGACAGGATCAGGAAGACGAAGAAGACGATCTTGGCGAGCGCAGCGGCGGTACCCGCGATCACGCCGAATCCGAGCACGGCAGCAAAGAGGGCGATGAAGAGGAATGCGACAGCCCAGAACAACATGGCGAGCTCCTTTCCACGTGCCGTCGCACCGGCTCGCGGGACTGAGTGCAACGCATGCGACGCGGACTCGAACAGCAACCCGCATGCCACGGCCGTTGTGCAAGCAGATCCGACCCTCGGCCTCGGGACCATGCCCATCCCGGAGGGGAAAGTGCACAATGCTCCGCCCCGCCACGGCACCGGTGCGCTCGGTGGCGTGGAGCCAACGCGGGCCCGGGTGTATCCTCCGCGCGAGGCGCGCTGCCGCAAGCCGATCGGAGGGCTCCGCCCATGGTCGCTACCAGGAAGCCCGCGAGCATCCGCAAGACGCCCTTGCATTCCGGGCGAAAGGCGGCCGATGAGGATCTCGCCAAAGCCCTCGCCGCCTGCCGCCGGCGGGCGAGCGCGCTCGAGGAGAGCGAGCGCAGCCATCGCCGCTTCATCGAGAACCTGACCGAGGGCTACTTCTTCTATCGCCATGACCGCGCGCGGGCCTATCGCTACGTGAGCCCGTCGATCACCCGCATCCTCGGCTACACACCGGACGAGTACATGGCGAACTCCCGCGCGATCTTCACCGACCACGCGGTGAACGCCGAGGCCGCGACGCACACCGCGCGCGGACTGGCCGGCGAGCTCCAGCGGACGTTCGAAGCCGAGCTCTGGGCCAAGGACGGCTCGCGCCACTACTTCGAAGTCACCGAGTATCCGGTCGCCGACGCCGAAGGGCAGGTCGAGCTGATCGAAGGGCTCGCGCACGAGATCACCGAGAAGAAGCGCCTCGAGAGCCGACTGCTCGATCTGGCGACCATCGACGAGCTCACCGGACTGCTCAACCGGCGCCATCTGAAGGTGCGCCTGGAGGAGGCCATGAGCCTCGCCAACCGCCATCACTACTATCTCTCGCTGGCGATCGTCGACCTCGACGGTTTGAAAGGGGTCAACGACCTGCACGGCCACGCCGCGGGCGACCGGCTGATCTGCGCGGCAGCCGACATTCTGCAGAAGGAGCTCCGACGCGGCGACATCATCGGTCGCATCGAGAGCGTCGCCGGCCGGCTCGGCGGCGACGAGTTCGCGGCGATCCTCCCCTATGCCGGAGAGCCCGAGGCGCTGCGCGCGATGCAGCGGGTGCTCGAGGCTTTCGCCGCGGCGGACGTCGAGGTTGCGCCGGGAGCCCGGACGTCGCTCCGCGCGTCGATCGGCATCGCCGAGTTCAACGCCACCGAGTCCGGCGACGCGCTGCAGGCGCGGGCCGACGAGGCGCTCTACCGCGCCAAGCGCCACGGCCGCGGGCGAATCACACTCTGGCGGGAGCCCACCGCCTGACGCCCACCCCCTTCCCGAGTGTGGGAGCGCGGAACGGCCACCGGGTCGGATTGGTATCCTCGCTCCCGATGAGCGCCGAGAGAGTCTTCGAGCGCGTCTCCGACGCCGTCGGCGAGACGCCGATGGTGCGCCTGCGGCGGGCGGTGCCCGGCTTCGCCGGCGAGGTCTACGCCAAGCTCGAATACATGAACCCGATGGGGAGCGTCAAGGATCGCATCGCCCGCCACATGGTCGAACAGGCGCTCGCCGACGGCAGGCTGCGCGCCGGTGGCACGGTGGTCGAGGCCTCGTCGGGCAACACCGCGATGGGGCTCGCGATGATGGCGATCGAATACGACCTGCACTGCGTGATGGTGGTGCGCCAGCAGACGAGCCCCGAGAAGATCGACGCGCTGCGGGCGCTCGGCGTCGAGCTCGTGCTGGTCGACGGCGACCTGCCGCCGGAGCACCCGGAGAGCTACAACCGGAGGGCGCGCCGCCTCGCCGCCGAGATCCCCGGCGCCTTCTTCCCCGACCAGCACAACGACCGGGCGAACAACGAGGCGCACTACCGCTCGACCGGCCCCGAGATCTGGCGCCAGATGGACGGGCGCATCGACTGGTTCGTGGCCGGCATCGGCACCGGCGGCACGGTCTCCGGCGTCGCGCGCTACCTCAAGGAGCAGGACCCGCGGGTGAAGGTGCTCGCGGTCGACATCGCCGGTTCGGTGTTCACCGACCATTTCCAGACCGGCCGCCGCGTCGCCCCCCACCGCACCCTCGTCGAGGGGCTCGGCGACGAGGAGCTCATCGGCTGTCCGGAGTTCGAACGTCTCGACGACATGGTCCAGGCGAGCGACCGCGACGCCATCCTCGCGGCGCGCGAGCTGGCGCGCTCGGAAGCGATTTTCGCCGGCGGATCGTCCGGAGCGACGCTCTGGGGCGTGCGCCAGCTGGCCGGTCGTCTCTCCGCAACCGGAGACCGGGGAGCCAGGACGCGCATCGCCACCCTGTTCGCCGACTCCGGCAATCGCTACCTCTCGACGATCTACAGCGACGCCTGGATCGCCCGCCAGGGCTGGACCTGACTCCCCGCCAATGCAGCCTTCTGCATTTCCAACCTGTCAGAGCCCCCGCCGAACATTCGAATCATGACCCGCTGAGTACGACACCCGCGCGGCGGATCCCCGCTGAACCGCGACGTGCCGACAGTGAACGTGGACGACGTCCGCTCCGCACTGGAATGGAGCTGCGTTGTGGAAAACCTCCTACTGGCGCGTCGCGAGCGACTTGTACTATCGACTCGCGCCGAGCTCGCGAATCGCGAGTGGCTCGACACCGCCGTCGGCGCCTGACCTTTGACAGCTTGCTTCGCGACCATCGCGCCCGGCAGGCCCGGCGATTGTCCGCGCCGATCGACCAGAGGTACCACGGTACTTTAGGGCTTTCGTCTTTATCCCGCGGTAGCTACTGGAACCAGAAAGGAGATTGCCCGTGAACGTTCGCAAAGAGCTCAGAGTGCTTGGATCGTGTGTGGCCCTCGCAGCGCTCGGCCTAGCCGGGCAGATCGACGCACAGTGCCCGTCGCCCGCCAACATCAGCATTCGCTTGGAGCGACCTCTGGTCGTGCGCGGCCCCTTCGGTACCGAGCTCGACAATACCTTCAACGAAATAAAGCTCGACAACGGCTGGTTTCGCGGCTTTAGCGCCAATGGAACAACGTACAAAGTCGACGGCGCAGCCCCTTGGTCGATGGGCGGCACACGCACTGTCGTGCTGACCCCCGGCCCACACGGCGCCTTCGACGAGTGCGGGCTTTGGCTGCAGGACACTGAGAAGGTCGGTAGCGTCGTGCATGGCTTCGAGCACGCCGAGAAAGCGTGCAACTATGCGATAGGCCAGACTCACAAGTCGTTCGCCTACGCGACCTCGTCGAACCAGGGCCTAACGTGGTCCGCGCCCAGTCAGATCATCACTGGGCGAGACGTTCCCACAGCCGGTCGCACCACCGGCGAAGGGGACTGCACAGTCGTCAACGGCCAAGATGGCTACTATTACGCGTACTGCCTACGGGCCAGCGACTGGAAAACGATTGTGGCGCGCGCGCCGGTCGCCAGCCCGGGACCAGGCCAATGGCGCAAGTACTACGCTGGCGCGTGGAACGAACTCGGCTTGGGCGGCAACGCCAGCTCACTCACATTCCTGGGTACAGGCGCCGCGCGCTGGACGAACCGCAATGCGACGTTGCTGATTGGCGTTGACATGGCGGCCGGTGGGCTCAAGGCCTCGGTTTCCTGCAACAAGACCAGCTTTACGACGTTGGTCGATCCCTTGTTGCCGCTCGACGATGACAACTGGAACCGGCCCCCGAACTCCCCGCCTTCCACCGAGCTCATAGCCTACCCGAGCATGATGAACTATACGGACGCCAATAACCAGGTCGGCGACGGGTTTCTGCTGGCACATATGTACATTCGGCCAAGCGAAGGTTTCAACCAACGATACTTGGTGTTCCGCGATATTTCGGTGAGCGTGGGCGCGTCACCCGTGGTACCCCACGTACGAATCGCTCTCTCCCGCTGGTACGCGGCGGCGATCAACGACCGCTGGGCCACAACGGCGCCGGTGCCGGGGAACTACGTTGGTTATGCATACGACCAGCTGCTCGGTTACCTAATGACCAAGCCGCATCCAACGTTGGCCACCAACAAGCTCGAGGACTGCTCGAGCATGTGGACAGGGCACCTCGACCACATGCTCAGCTTCAACGGCTCATGCGCGATCGCGGGCTACACACGCCTGCGTACGGCCGGCTGGGTCTACGCGGCGCAGCAGGCAGGCACGGTGCCGCTGTACCGTTGTTGGAACGCCACCGACCAGCATCACTTCGTGTCGAAGCTCTCGAACTGCGAGGGCATGGGCACGATGGAGTGGCTGCTCGGCTACGCTCTCGCGAATTGAAAAAGGGCGACGGGACGAGGCCCACTCTTCCCGAGCGACCTGGTGGAGCCGGCGCTCGCTGCCCTGGAGAGCGCGGTGCCCGACGCCGACATGGCGGAGGCGCGCTCGAAGCTGGCCGCGGGCGGAGCGCTCGAGGACCTCCTCGTCTTGTTGCGCAGCCGGGACCTCCTGCCGCTCGCCGCCGAGCTCGAGCTGCGTGCCCGGCTCACGGCTTCCTACCGCGTCTGAACGATCCAGCCCGCGGTGGTTCCCTGCTCGAAGTCCGACCAGAAGATCGGATGGTCGACGAGCACCGCCGCCACCGCGTACCAACCGGTGGCGATGCGCTGCCGACCGGTGACGTTCAGGTGCCCGCCGTCGTCGGAGTAGCCGGCATAGAGCTTCTGCCAGGTGTGGCCGCCCGCGGTGAAGGTCTGGGCGACGCCGTTCGGGTCGTATGCCTCCATGTCGGCGACGTCGAAGAGCACCGCTCCGGTGGACGCGCAGTGGGCACGCACCGCCTGGTTGAACTGGTTGCGCAGGACGTTGTCCGCGTCCTCATCGGTGGTGAGCGGCATCGTGGTGTAGACCACCGCGGTGGTCGGATAGGCGGCCCGGAGCGCCGTCATCGAGGCCATGTAGACGTTCGCATCGGCGTCCGGATCGATGTAGCAGAACTTGTCCATCACTACGTCGACCTTCGGCAGACGCCACCCGGCGAGCCGCACCGAGTTGTCGAAGATGGCCACCTTCTCCGACCAGCCCGGATTGCCGCGTTGGCATTCGTAGACCGTGCCGGGGAGCGTCGCCGCCGGTGGCGCCTCGGCGCGGTTCAAGCCGGAGTCGAAACCGATTCCGGTCGTGACGAGCTGGTAGCGCGCCGCATCGAGCCCGTGCAGGTCGACGAGGCCGTCGACGATGTTGGCTCCGACCGAGGCGTGGGTGAACAGCCAGCGCTGGCCGCCGATCGCATCGAGAACCGATTGGGGAAACGAGGCGACCGCGGCGAGATGCCGGTGGTCGACGACCTGGGCCCGCGACGGGCCGGCAAGAGCGAGCAGGAGAAGGGCGAAACCGAGAATCGCGCGCATGCCATGGCGATCGTAGTGCACCTGGTGCAGGCGGGCTAGCGGGTATGCGACCGACCCGTCGTGAATGCCGGCGGCGCTCAAGACATTGATAGGGTGCGCGGAATGCTCGAAGCGCGGAACCTGGTCAAGTGCTACGGCAGCCTGCGGGCGGTGGACGGCGTTTCCTTCGCGGTCGAGCCGGGGCAGATCCTGGGCCTTCTGGGGCCCAACGGGGCGGGCAAGACTACCGCGGTCGCCATGGCTTCGGGCATCCTGGCGCCCGATTCAGGACAGGTCCTGGTGGATGGATGCCCTCTCGCGGGCGATGCCGACGCGGCCAAGGGCAAGCTCGGTTTGGTGCCGCAGGACGTGGCCCTCTACGACGAGCTCTCCGCCCGGGACAATCTGCGCTTCTTTGGCTCTCTTCAAGGCATGAGCGCCCGTAGCCTCGAAACAGCGATGGCTTCGGCTCTCGATGTCGTCGGACTCGCTGACCGTGCCAGAGATCGCGTGAAGATCTATAGCGGCGGGATGAAACGGCGCCTGAACCTCGCCGCCGGTCTCCTCCACGACCCGGAGGTGCTCCTCCTCGACGAGCCCACAGTGGGGGTGGATCCCCAGAGCCGGAACGCGATCTTCGATACCCTCGAGCTCCTGCGCGACCGGGGCAAGGCGATCCTGTACACGACGCACTACATGGAGGAGGCGGAGCGCCTCTGCAATCGGATCCTCATCGTGGATCACGGCAAAGTCATCGCGACCGACACCCTCGACGGACTGCGGAAACTCCTTCCCCGGGGCAACCGCCTCCAGGTGGAGCTCGTGGCACCCCCGCCGGCGCAGCTTCTCGCGGGGCTCCGCGCCGTTCCCGGCGTGGCGTCGGTGGCCCTGGAAGGGGAGCACCTCGCCCTGACCTTGGACGATCTCGCGCGGGGCGGGGCTGCCGCGCTCGCCTGGCTCGCCGCGCGAGAGGTCGCGGTGACGGGTGTGGCGAGCGAGCGGGTGGCGTTGGAGGATGTCTTCCTCGCCTTGACGGGCAGAAGCCTGAGGGACTCATGAGATTGCGCCCAGTGCGGGCCATCCTGCGCAAGGACCTCATTCTCTTCTTCGGGGACCGGCGCGCCGTCGTCGTCACCATGGTCACCCCCATCTTCATCGCGGCCTTCTTCGGCTTCATCTTCTCGGGCGGGGGTTCCTCGGAGCAGGCCAGGATCGAGGTCCGCGCCGCGGACCTGGACAGAAGCCCCCTCACGCAGGAAATTCTGCACGCCTTGACCGCCGACAAGGCCCTCGCGGTCCAGACGACCGTTCCCGAGGAGGCGAGGACGGCGGTGCGCACCGGAAAGGCCGCAGTGGGCCTCGTCTTTCCGTCGGGGTTCGGAGATGCCGCGACCCGGGCCCTTTTCGGCGGCGGAGCCAAGCCCGAGCTCCAGTTCCTCTATGACCCGTCCCACTCGGCGGAGATGGCCATGGTCCGCGGCATCCTCACCCAGCACGTCATGGAGGCCGTGAGCCAGGCAGTCTTTTCGGGTGAGCAAGGTCACGTCGTGACGCAGGAAGCCCTCCAGAACCTGGATGCCGCGAGCGGCATGGACCCGAAGGACAAGGACGCCCTGCGCGAGCTGCTCACCGGCGTCGACCGGTGGCAGGAGCGCCAAGGGAACGCGAAGAAGGAAGGGAAGGTTCTGCCGGCCCGCGGTTTCACGCTGCCATACGAGGCAAAGGAGGAGGCCGTCACGGGGAACGCTGGGGTGGCTTACAACGGTTACGCCCACTCCTTCGCCGGCATGGGCATTCAGTTCATCCTGTTCGCCGCCATCGAGCTCGGGGTGGGGGTTCTCCTCGAAAGGCGCATGGGCCTCTGGCGCCGCTTGCGCTCCGCGCCCGTCACCAAGCGGGAGGTGGTCCTGGGCAAGGCGCTCTCCGGCGCCGTCATCGCCGGACTGGCCTTGGCGACGACGCTGAGCGCTGGCATCGCTCTCTTCGGCGTGCGCGTGAACGGCAGCTGGCCGGGGTTCGTGCTCCTGTGCCTCGCGTCGGCTTGCATGGCGTCCGCCTTCGGGCTCATGATCGCCGCCTTCGGCAAGACCCCCCAGGCGGCGCGCGGCATCGCCATCTTCGCCGTCCTCATCCTGACCATGCTCGGGGGAGGTTGGGTGCCCGCTTTCATCTTTCCCCGCTGGCTCCAGACCTTCACCCTGGCTGTTCCGACCCGCTGGGCCATGGACGGCCTGGATCTCGTCACCTGGCGCGGCGGCGACTTCGGCGCCGCCCTGCTGCCGATCTCGGTCCTCTTGGGCTTCACCGCCGTCTTCGGTCTCCTCGCCGCGCTCCGCTTCCCCTGGGACGAAGGTGTTTGAGAAGCGGTAGATCATGTCCTCCGACCCCCTCGAAATCGTCGCAGGCACCGCCGATGCGGTCGTCGGCACCGACGAGGAGGGGCGCGTGGTCATCTGGAACAAGGCGGCCGAGCGCTTGCTGGGCTACGGCGCGGCGGAGGTCCTGGGCAAACCGTGCCACGACGTGTTGTGCGGCATGGACCCGTTCGGCAATCGCTTCTGCGACGAGAACTGCACCGTCAAGAGCATGGTGCGCCGGCACGATGCGGTGCGCCATTTCGAGATGAGCCTCCGGACCTCCGGGGAGCGGCAGGTCAGCGTCTCGGTCTCGATCGTCGTCGTGCCCGGCCCGCGGCCCTCCCAGCACACCATCCTCCACCTGCTGCAGCCCGTCGCCGTCGTGGCCGGATCGGAGCAGCTCGTCGAGCGCATCGGAACGCGCTCTCGCCGTCCAGGGGGCGCGGAGAGCGCGGAGGGCGCGGAGCCCGCCGTGCCGCTGACCGTCCGCGAGATCGCCGTCCTCCGCCTGCTCGCCGACGGCGTCGGCACCCAGGAGATCGCGAGCTCCCTGTTCATCAGCGTTACGACGGTGCGCAACCACATCCAGAACATCCTCCGCAAGCTCGACGTCCACAGCAAGCTCGAGGCCGTCTCCCTGGCGCTCCGCCGCCGCCTGATCTAGCGCGTCCGGGCTAGCCCCCCTGATTCAGACGCATCAGGAAAATGATGCGGCTTCCGGATTGCGCCATCGGCGCCCCGGCCTTACCGTACTGCCCATCGACCCACTCTCGACCAAGGAGGATGCGATGAGGGAAGCTGCGACATCACCATCGAAGCGCGCGCGGATCTGGATCCCGGCGGCGCTCGCCGCCCTGGTACTGGCTCTCGCGGCAAGCCCGGTCTCGGCGATCCCGGTTTTCGCGCGCAAGTACCAGACGTCGTGCCAGACCTGTCACGCCGTATTCCCCAAGCTCAACCCGTTCGGCGAGGCGTTCCGCCTCAACGGCTATCGCTTCCCGGGCGAGACCGAGGAACAGGTCAAGGAGAAGCCGCTCTCTCTCGGCGCGGAGGCCTACAAGAAAGTCTGGCCGTCCGCCGTCTACCCGGGCAGCATCCCCGGCAGCGTGCCCCTCGCGATCAACATCAAGTTCGCGGACCTCTACGTCCAGAGCCACGACGAGACCGGAACCCAGACCGTCAGCAACGACTTTCAATTCCCGCAGGAGGCCAATCTCTTCTCCGGTGGCACGCTCGGCGATCTGTTCAGCTTCTTCAGCGAGCTGAGCTTCATCCAGGC
The DNA here is from genome assembly GCA_963806165.1 of Thermoanaerobaculia bacterium. Classification (GTDB taxonomy): domain Bacteria; phylum Acidobacteriota; class Thermoanaerobaculia; order Multivoradales; family JAGPDF01; genus JAGPDF01. The sequence goes on along the minus strand of CAWDWZ010000009.1, from coordinate 582,319 downwards.
GCCCGACGGCAGCAGCTCGGTCGAGATCGAGCACGCCGAGCTGCACGCCAATTCGCCTTTCGGCCCGCCGCACGCGGTCAACTTCAAGCTCGGCAAGTTCGCGCCCGATTTCGCGGTCGGCTTCCAGGAGATGTTCCTGATGACCGACAACGGAGTCGACACGCTCTTCGCCTACAACCCGATCGGCCTCGACGGCGGCACCGGCCTGGGCGAGGACGGCGCCGGCATCAGCCTGCCCGGTCTGGTGCAGGGACTGGAGTTCTACGGCGTCGCCGCGCACCGGTTCTTCTACACCGTCGGCATCGCCAACGGCCTCGGCCCGGGAGCGAACGACACTTTCGACGGCAACAGCACCAAGGACGTCTACGCCCGCATCGACTACAAGTTCGGCGGCATGGGCTTGGACGGCGACACCACCGGTGTCGAGCCCCCGAGCGAGAACTGGCGTGAGAGCTCTTTCCGCGTCGGCCTCTTCGGTTACCACGGCGACGGCTCCAAGACCGATTTCGCGCTCGAGGACGAGAACGGCACGGCGTTCAATCAGCAGGATCGAAGCTTCGAACGCGAGGGCCTTTACGCTTCCTGGTACTTCGGCGACCTCAACGTCTTCGGCGTGGCGCTCAAGGGCACGGACCACCTGCGGCTCGACGACGCCGCGACCGGTGATCGGGTCAGCGACTTCAGCCGGGACTACGACTCCTTCTTCCTCCAGGCCGACTACGTCATCCGTCCGCCTTTCCAGGTCTCCCTGCGCTACGAGGAGCTCCGCCCCGGCGACCGCTCGGTCGACAAGCTGCAGTTCCTGAACGCCAACTTCACCTACCTCGTGCGCGCCAACCTCAAGGGCATGCTCGAGTATCGCCGCGACATGCAGGACACCCGGAACTATCAGGTCTCCGGCGTCCTGCGCTTCGCCTACTGACCGCCAACCCGACAAGGAGCACCGAATGAAGACCCTGCAGCTCGCAGCTCTCGCGCTCACTCTCTCCGCCCCCGCTCTGGCCGGGGACCTCCACGGCCACGTGACCTGCACCGGCGTGCGCGACAGCGCCGACGCGGTCGTCTATGTCGACGCCATCCCGGGCAAGACTTTCGCGGCTCCGGCCGCGCACGCCCTGATCGACCAGAAGGATATGCAGTTCATGCCGCGCGTGACGGCCGTTCAGGCCGGAACGACGGTCGACTTCCTGAACAGCGACGTTCTGCTCCACAACGTGTTCTCGCCCGACAAGTGCGCCGAGAAGTTCAACCTCGGCAGCTGGCCGAAAGGGACCAAGAAGAGCTACACCTTCAAGCAGCCCTGCGCGGCGAGCCTGCTCTGCAACGTCCATCCGGAGATGGAAGGCTTCGTCGTGGCCTCACCCACTCCCTACTTCGCGGTCACCGACAAGACCGGCGCGTTCATCATCAAGGACGTTCCGGACGGCGCCTACACCGTGAAGGTCTGGCACCCCAAGCTCAAGGAGACGAGCCGGCAAGTCGCCGTCGCCGGCGCCACGCAGGCCGACTTCGAGCTCAAGAAGTAGGTCCGCCGCCGATGGACGCACGCCGGGTCGATCGCGACTGGCTGGAGACGAACTTTCCCTGCCACGCCGCCTGTCCGGTCGGAACCGAGGCCGGGCGCTATGTCGCGCTCATCGCCGAGGGCCGGTTCCGCGAGGCCTACGCGGTCGCCCGGCGTCCCAATCCCCTGGCTTCGATCTGCGGCCGGATCTGCGCCGCGCCCTGCGAGACGGCCTGCCGGCGCGGCGCGCTCGATCAACCGATCTCGATCCGCGCCCTCAAGCGCTTCGTCACCGAGCGCTTCGGCGTCGAGAGCATGATCGACCTCGACATGTTGCGCGAGATCTACGGCCGCCGTGAGCTGCTCTTTCCTCGGGACCGGGTGGCGATCGTCGGCGCCGGTCCCGCGGGCCTCGCCGCGGCGCACGACCTCGCGCTCCTGGGCTACCCCGTGACCCTCTTCGAGGCGCAATCGGTGGCCGGCGGCATGCTGCGGCTGGGCATCCCCGAGTACCGCCTGCCCCGGGAGCTGATCAAGCTCGAGATCAATGCCATTCTGAATCTCGGCGTCGAGTTGAAGGTCAACCAGCGGATCGGCCGCGACTTCACCCTGGCCGACCTGCGCGCCCAGGGCTACCGTGCCGTCTTTCTCGCTATCGGAGCCCACAAGGGGCGCGACATGCAAGTGGAGGGCGTCGAGCTCGACGGCGTCTTCAAGGGCGTCGACTACCTGCTCAACATCAACCTGGGCTATCGACTCGAGATCGGACGTCGAGTCCTGGTGGTGGGCGGCGGCAACGTGGCTCTCGACGTGGCGAGAACGGCGCTGCGCACCGGAGTTCCCGGGGAAGCGGTGAGCCCCGCGCTCAACATCGTGACCGCCCTCGACGTGGCGCGTTCGGCGCTGCGCTTCGGGGTGAAGGAGGTCCACGTCATCTCCCTCGAGTCGGGCGAGCAGATGCCCGCCGATCCGGAGGAGCTGCGCCAAGCCCGCGAGGAGGGGGTGGTCTTCCACCAGAGCCGCGGCCTCAACCGGATCCTCGGCGACCGCGGCCACGTCACCGGGATCGAGACCGTCGAGTGCAGCTCGGTGTTCGACGCCCAGGGGAGCTTCCACCCGACCTTCACGCCGGGGACCGAGCTCGCCATGGCCGGCGACACCGTCATTCTCGCCATCGGCCAGGCGAGCGACCTCACCTTTCTCCGCCCCGAGGACGACGTCGCCGTGACGCGGCGCGGCACGATCCAGATCGACCCCGCCACTCTCGCGACCACCGCACCCGGAATCTACGCCGGCGGCGACGTCGCCTTCGGGCCGCGCATCGCCATCACCGCGGTCGCCGACGGCAAGAAGGTGGCCGCGTCGATCCACTCCTATCTGCGCGGCACCGCGCTCGCGCCCGTGCGGGTCGACATCGTCCTGCAGCCGCTCCCCGGCTTCACCCGCAACCTCGATTTCGAAGGCATCCCGCGCCAGCGTCCGCCGGTGCTGCCGATCGCGCGCCGCATCGGGATCGCCGAGATCGAGGAGTGCTTCTCCGAGAGCGCCGCCCGGCGCGAAGCTTCGCGCTGCCTGCGCTGCTGGATCAACACCACGTTTCACGAGGATCCCGCGCAGGGCACCGAGTGCATCCTGTGCGGCGGTTGCGCCGATGTCTGTCCGGAGGACTGCATCGAATTCGTGCCGCTCTCCGAGATCCATGCCGATCCAGCGCTGCGTGAAGCGGTGCTCGCCGAGCACGGGCCGGCCGGTGCGGCGCTGTTCGAGGGTGGCGCCGCCGGCACGGCGTCTGATCAAGGACGAGACGGTCTGCATCCGCTGCGGCCTCTGTGCGGCGCGCTGTCCAGCGGGCACGATCACGATGGAGAGCTTCGAGCTCGAGGAGGTGGCCGATGGCTGACGAGGAACGACCCGACGCCGAGATCACCCGCCGCCATTTCTTTCAGGCGACCGGCGTGGCGGCCTGCGCGGTCGCTGCGGGCGGCGCGGCAATGTTCTCCGTGGACTTTCTGCGCCCGCGCGTTCTGTTCGAGCCGCCGACGCTGTTCACTGCCGGGCCGCCCGAGGCGATCGAGATCGGCGAGGTCGTGACCAACGAGATCTATCGCGCCTATGTCATCCGCGCCCCCGAAGGCTTCCGCGCCCTGTCGTCGGTCTGCACCCACCTCGGCTGTGTGACCCGCTACCAGCCCGGTCAGAACGTCATCGCCTGCCCATGCCACGGCAGCCGCTACTCCCTCGACGGTGAAGTGCTGGCAGGTCCGGCACCGCACCCGCTGCCGAGCCTCGAGATGACGCTCTCACCGAAGGGCGAGATCCAGGTCGACACGGCGGTGGTCGTTCCGCCGGGAACCGTCTTCCGGCTCTGAGACTTGCGCCGCGATGACTCTCCTCGACAGACTCTCCGCGAACCGCTTCTGGCGCTCTCTCGTGCGTCACGGCCTGCTGGCCACCAACCGCAATCGCGTGCTCGTGGTGATGGACAACGTCTTCCTCCACCTGCACTCGGCCAAGGTGCGGCGGCGGAACCTCGAGTTCTCCAGCACCTTCTTCCTGGGCGGCATCGCGCTGGTCAACTTCGCGGTGCTCGTCGTGACCGGCCTGCTGCTGATGCTCTACTACCACCCCTCGGTTCCCCAGGCCTACTACGACATGAAGGAGCTGCAGTTCGTGGTCAGCAACGGCCTCTTCCTGCGCAACCTCCACCGCTGGGCGGCGCACGCCATGGTGATCGTCGTCTTTCTCCACCTCCTGCGCGTCTTCTTCCACCGCGCCTTCCGCCCGCCGCGCGAATTCAACTGGGTGGTCGGAGTCGTCCTCTTCCTGTTCACCCTCTTGCTGAGCTACACCGGCTACCTGCTGCCCTGGGACCAGCTGGCATTCTGGGGCGTCTCGGTCGGTACCAACATGGCGAAGGCGATGCCGCTCGCCGGGAACGAGGTCCGCTTCCTCCTGCTCGGCGGTTCCATCGTGGGGCCGAACGCCCTGCTGCGCTTCTACGTCCTGCACTGCGCCCTGCTCCCCCTCGCCCTGACGGCGGGGCTCGCCGTCCACCTCTGGCGCGTGCGCAAGGACGGCGGCGTGGCCGGATCGGCGGGGCGGCGCCGCGAACGCGCCGAAAAGAACCGGGAGGCGAACCCATGAGTCCCTACGAGCTCGGACCCGAAAGCGACTCCCGCGCGGTGCCCAAGCGCCTGGCCCTCCTGCGCCGCGAAGCGCCGGCGCGTCTGCTCGAGGACCGCCAGGAGCTGGCGACGACCGCTCCCCACCTGCTCCTGCGCGAAGTGATCCTCGTCGAGTTGGTGGTGGTCGTCCTGGCGCTCTGTTCGCTGCTCTTCGACGCGCCGCTCGAGGGCATCGCCGACTCGTACCACACACCCAATCCGGCCAAGGCGCCCTGGTACTTCGTCGGGCTTCAGGAGCTCCTGCACTATTTCCCGCCGGTGGTCGCGGGCGTGCTGCTGCCGGGTCTGATCGTCGTCGCGCTGGTGGTCATTCCCTACTTCCGCACCAACGTCGAGATCGTCGGCTTCTATGAGCGGCCCTGGCGGCGGCGACTGCTCGCGCTCTCGGCGCTCGTCGCGGCCATCGCCGTCCTCCTCGTTGCTTACCGGGTCTGGGCGGTCCTGGTGCCGACGTTGCTCTTCTATCTCCTGCTCGTCCTGCCGGCGGTGCCGTTCGTGCCCGGCGCGGCGCGCCGGCGGCTCGCGCGCGTACCGCTCGCCGACTGGATCATGTCCTGGTTCGTGGCGGTGGCGCTGGTGCTCACGCTGATCGGCGTACTTTTCCGCGGTCCCGGCTGGAGTTGGATCTGGCCGTGGCGCGAGGGGATCTTCTGATGGCCGGGCCCGGACGCTCCACCAGCCGTCTCTGGCTCGCGTTCGCGCTCGCGAGCCTCGCCTGCCTCGTCGTCCTCGCGGTGTCGCCGGTCAAGGACTACTTGCGAGAGTACCGGCGCTACCAGGACGGTTATCGCGCGCGGCTGCTCGCCAGCGCCAGCACATCCAAGGAGCTCGCGGCGGCACGCGCGGAGACGGTTCACATCCGGCAGATCTGGATTCCCGCCTTCGGGGATCGGGTGGATCGCTGCGTCAGCTGCCATCTCGGCGTGGAAACCCCCAAGCTGGCTGCGGCCGAAGCACCGTACCGTCCGCATCCACTCACGCCGCACACACCCGAGGACTTCCCCCGCTTCGGCTGCGTCGCCTGTCACCGTGGGCAGGGACGGGCCACGAGCCTCGCGGAGGCGCACGGAAGCGTCCCGGACTGGAGCTCACCGCTGCTGCCGCTGCGCTACACCGAGGCGGCCTGCGGCACCTGCCATCGCGGGCTGGTCGTCCCCGAGGCCGCGCTGCTCAGCGCCGGGCGGGCGCTGATGAATCGGATCGGCTGTCCCGGCTGCCACAAGATCGAGAGCTGGACGGATTGGCGCAGTCAGGCGCCCGATCTCGACGGCCTGGCCGACAAGACCCACGTCGAATGGCTGCGTGCCTGGCTCAAGCACCCGCGCGACCTCCGGCCGGCGACCTGGATGCCCGATTTCCACTTGAGCGACGAGGAGATCGAAACGCTCACCGCCTTCCTCTGGGCGCAGCCCGGCAAGCGGCCGTTCGCCGGCGCCGTGGAGGGTGACCTCGCGACCGGCGACCTCGAGCGCGGCAAGAAGACCTTCCGCGAGGCGCGCTGCATCTCCTGCCACACCATCGAGGGACGCGGCAACGGCAGCGCTTGCGAGCTCTCGGGCATCGGCTCCAAGGTGAATCGGCGCTGGCTGGTCGCCTTCATCGGCGATCCCCAGGCCTTCCGGCCCGGAATCGCCATGCCACGCTATGACTTCAGCCGCCAGCAGCTGCTCGATCTCGCGACCTACCTGGGCGAAGAGCTGGTCGATCCGGGGGCTCCGGCAGCGGGCGCTCCCTACCGTCCGTCCCCTCCGAAGATCGCCGCCGGCGAGGAGGTCTTCGTCAAGTACGGCTGCGCGGGCTGCCACCACATCGCGGGTCGCAAGGACGCCGCGCCGATCGGGCCCGAGCTGACCGGCATCGGCGCCAAGCCGGCCGAGCTGCTCGATTTCGGCGTGCGCCAGGACCTGCCGCGCCGGCTTCCCGACTGGCTGGCGGCCAAAGTTTCCCATCCGCGCTCTTTTCGCGACGGCCTGCGCATGCCCGAGTTCGGGTTCAGTCCCGGCGAGATCGAGGCCCTGGTCACGGCGCTGCTCTCCTACGATGCGACCGCGGTGCCGGAGGCCTACCGCGTCGAAGCGAGCACGGGGCACTATCGGCCGCCGGGGCACTTCGGCGAGCTGGTCGGCCAGTACCGCTGCCTCTCCTGCCACGAGATGCAGGGCGTCGGCGGCGACATCTCCACGGCGCCGCTCACCAACGAAGGGAGCAAGGTCCAGGAGAGCTGGCTCAAGGCCTATCTGCTGCTGCCGACCGCCATCCGGCCGGTTCTCACCGACCGCATGGTGCCGCTCCAGATGTCCGACGAGAACGCCGGCTTCCTCGCCAACTTCATGGCCAACGTTTTCGTCGACGACGCGATTCCGGGCGAAATCTTCCCCAACGGACCGCCGCGCGACCAGGCGGAGCGCGGGCGACGCCTCTACTACGAGCATTACGGCTGCCAGTCCTGCCACCAGATCGGAGGCAGCGGCGGTTACTACGGCCCGCCGCTCGACGACGCCCCGAAGAAGCTGCGCTCGGGCTGGATCGCCTGGTGGCTGCAGGGGCCGCAACGCTGGCGCAGCGACGTGCGCTGCCCCGACTTCGGACTGGGCGCCGAGGACGCGCGCGATCTCGCCGCCTTCCTCGCGACTGCGCAGCCGGCGCGGCCGGACGCAGCGCAGAGCGGGGGCCGCCCATGAGAGCCTCGACTTCGGCGCTCGCTCTCCTGCTGCTCGTGCCGGCCGCGGCCTGCCACCGGTCTGAATCCGCCGCCCCGATAAGATCGGACTCCTGGGTCATGCCGATGCCCGACCTCGGCTACAACGCACGGCAGGGGAAGGCTCTCTTCGACCACTACTGCTCGACCTGTCACGGCGTGGAGGGGCACGGCGACGGCTTCAACGCCTACAACCTGGATCCCAGGCCACGCGATCTGGGCGACCCCGCGTTCCAGGCGAAGCGCAGCGACGCCGAGCTCATCGCGGTGATCCGCAGCGGGGGTCCTTCGGCCGGTCTCTCGACCGGTATGCCGCCGTGGGGGCGTACGTTGAACGCGCGCCAGGTCGGCGATCTGGTCGCCTATGTCCGCACGCTCAAGCCGGCGGAGCCCTGAGCGACTGATTCAGGCTGGATCGGGAAGTCGGCGAATGCCGCCGAAAGGGGACGTCCTGTGTCCGGATCAGGGCGGCGTCTGGGGGCGTGCCGGCGGTTTCTGCGCCTCGCCGGTCATCGGCACGAAGCGCACCGGAATGACGTTCTTGCGCTCGACCCCGGTGGCAGTCTTGGTCAGGACCAGCAGATCCTGGAAGAAGGAGCCGACCGGGATGACCAGCTTGCCGCCAACCTTGAGCTGATCGAGGAGCGGCTGCGGCACCTTCTCCGGGGCGGCCGTCACCAGGATGCCGTCGAACGGAGCCGCCTCCGGCCAGCCCGCGTAGCCGTCGCCGACACGAAAGTGGATGTTGCCGTAGCCGAGTCCCGCGATCGCCTTCTGCGCCGCGTCCGAGAGCGACCCCAGTATCTCGATGGTGTAGACCTCGCCCGCGACCTTCGACAGGACTGCCGCCTGATAGCCCGAACCGGTCCCGATCTCGAGCACCTTCTCCCCACCCTTCAAGTCCAGGAGCGAGGTCATGAGCGCCACGATGTAGGGCTGCGAGATCGTCTGTTGCGATCCGATCGGCAGCGGGAAATCCTCGTAGGCCTGAGGGCGGACCTTCTCGGGGACGAAAAGATGTCGCGGAACCTGCCCCATCGCATTGAGGACGCGCGCATCGGAGACGCCGTGGCCGCGCACGACTTCGACCATCTGCTGGCGACGCGCCGCCTGCAGATCGTCCTGGGCTCCAGCCGGCATGCTGCAAACGTAGCAGAACGCGAGCGCCGTCAGCACGCCGCCGCGCCGAAGCCCCCTCCCCGAGTGTCCGATGGCTGTCACGGTCGAATGCATTCTCGCTGTCGTGGGCTGCAAAGTTCAAGCCACGCCATGATTCGTCCCGCGCGTCCCGATCGGATTGCTAGGATGGGACCGTGAGTCCCATGAATCGGTCGCTGGCCGAGATCGTCGAACGCAGCGAACATCTGCTCCGGCTCTCCCCGGCCGACGCCACCATCGTCAGCTGGATCGAATCCTCCTCGAGCTCGGCGGTGGAGAGCGCGCGCAGCCGTCGCGCCGAGGCCGCGGCGACGCGGACCGTGGTCGTCCGGGTGCGCGAGGGGCGCCGCACCGGCCTGGCCCGCTCCGAAGCCAGCGACGTCGGCGAGCTGCAGGCCACCCTGCGCCAGGCGCTCGCCGGCGCCCGCGCGGCGTCGATCTCGCCCGACTGGGAATGGCCGCGCGGCTCGGAAGAGCCGATCTCCGACCAGGCCCGCTCGCCGCTCCTCGACCCGGAAGTCGCGCTTCTCGCCCCGCCGGCTGCGCTCCAGAGACTGCAGCAGCTCTCCGACCGGCGCTCGTCGCTGCGCTGCCATTGGTCGGAGCATGAGCTGGTCGTGGCGGCGAGCGGTCGCCCGACCCGGGCCGCGAGCGCCTCCGAAATCAGTCTCGAGGCGCGCACCGGCAGGCGGCCCGGCTCGGGTTTCGCGGCGGCGTCGAGTCGTTTCCTCAGCGCTCTCGCGATCGAGGAGCTCGTCGCTCGGGCGCAGGCCCTGCAGGCGACCGCGATTTCGGAGGAGTTGCCGGAGCCATCGGCGCCGGCGGTGCTGGCTGCCGAGGCCGCCGTCGCGCTGCTCGAGCTGGTGGCGCGAGAGGTCTTCTCCGGCCGGCGCTTCGTCGCCGGCCAGGGGCCACTTGCCGATCCCGCCCAACGCCGCGGGCTCGCCCCCGGCGTCCGCCTGGTCGACGAGCCCGGCGACTCCGCGGCGCTCGGCTTCCCGTTCGATCTCGACGGCGTTCTCAAACGCCGGCGCGATCTCGTGCAGAACGGCGAGCTCGGCGGACCGGTTCTCGACCTCGAGCTCGCGGCACGCTGCGGCCGGCTTTCGACCGGACACGGCGTGGCGGGCGAGGATGCGATCCCCGGCCATCCACAGTGGCTGGCGGGAGAGGAAGAGGAGGTCGAGCTCCTGCGCCGCGCGCAGGGCGGAATCCGCATCGGATCGATCGAGAATCTGCGCTGCCTGCCCGGGCCGGGATTGCCCTTCTCCGGCGTCGCCCGCAGCGTCCGCCGGATTGGCGAGGGCGGCGCGCTCGGAGCCGCTCTGCCGCCGTTGATCTGGACCGGGAGACTCCTCGATCTGCTCGGCGCTGTGGACGGCGTCGGACGCCAGCGAGTGCTCTGGATTCCGGGACCGCAGCGCTCGCCGGCGCTCGCTCCCGCCGTGCGAGTGAGTCGAGTCGGGGAGCTTCGGCCTTCGCGCGAATGAGAACTCCTCTCCAGCTCGCGTGGACCGCGATGGCGGCGTTCGCCCTCGCTGGCGCCGTCTTCGCCGCCGTTTCGGCGCACGACTACATCGTCCACCTCGACCGGCAGGTGCACGCCATCACCTGTTCGTACGTACCCGGACTGGGCGCCGCCGACTCGAGCGGCGCATCGGCCTGCCATGTCGCGATGATGAGCCCCTACTCGGCGGTGCTGCGCTCGGTGACCTGGGGCGGCGTGCCGATCGCGCTCGCCGCGCTGTCGGTGTTCGCTTTCCTGCTGCTGCGCATACTCGGCCTCGCCCTCGCCGGCCGTACCGGCGATGCCGGCGAGACCCGATTCCTCGTCGTCGCAACGCTCCTGCCCTTGCTCGTCTCGATCGGCTACTTCGCCCTCTCGGTCCAGGTGCTCGGAGCCCTCTGCAAGGTGTGCGTGGGGATCTACGTCAGCTCCTTGGGCCTGTTCGCGACGGTGCTCGTCGCCCATCTCGGCGCCGTCAAGCCCGCGCCACAGAACGCGGCGTGGCCTTGGCGCCGCTATGCCGGCTCGTTCGCTCAAGGCGTAGCGTTCGTCGGCGTGCCGTTGGTTCTCTTCCTCGCCCTCAAGCCGGCCTACCCGGCCACGGCGCGCTGCGGGGATCTGCTCCATCCGGAGGACAAGTACGGCGTGCGCCTGCGGCTCGCCGGAGCCGCGGGCGGCGTGCCGGCGGTCGAGGTGCTCGACCCGCTCTGCCCCGCCTGTCGCGCCATGCGGCAGCGCCTCGCGGCGAGCGGCCTCGAAGAACAGCTCGCCCTCGAGACGGTGCTCTTTCCGCTCGACCACGAGTGCAACTGGATGGTGCAGGAATCGGTGCACCCCGGCGCCTGTGCGGCGAGCGAGGCCGTGCTCTGCGGCGGCGACCGGGCGAAGGAGATCCTCGCATTCCTGTTCTCCCACCAGGACGAGCTGCGCGAGCTCGGGCGGGTCGCGCCCGAACGGGTCGCGACTCGCCTTACGGCCGAGTTTCCGGCGCTGGCCAACTGCATCGGCAAGCCGGAAGTGCGCGCCAATCTCAACCGATCGTTGCGCTGGGTGGTGGCCAATTCGCTGCCGGTGCTGACGCCGCAGCTCTTCGTGCACGGCGAGAAGGTGTGCGACGAGGACACCGATCTCGGTCTCGAATACGTGCTGGCGCGCAAGTTGGCCGGCGCGTCGCCGCGGAGGTGAGTCATGCGCGAGAAAATCACCCCTTCGACGCTGTCCTGGCTGGGCCTGGTGGTGCTCGCGTCGGTGGTCGGACTGTGGGTGCACGGCGCCACCGCGCGTCTGGCCGGCTTCCAGACGCCGGCGACCGCCGGCGTCGCGCAGGCCAGCGCCTCCGACCAGGGCTACTGCACCGGCGCGCTCAAACAGATTCTGCGCCGTGTTCTCACCTCGTGTGGCCTGGTCAAGGGCGGCGGCGCCCGCGGTTGCCAGCCGCTCGAAGCGCGCCAGGTGGCGGCGATGTCCGGGCACGACTTCAATGCGCTCTTCTCGCCGCTCGCCGAACGGGCGGCGATCCTCGAGTTCGATCAGGACGCCAGTGAAACCGACCCGGACGCTCTGGCGCTCCTCGACAAGACCTTCGCCGAGCAGCGCGGCGCCTCGTACTTCCTGGTCGTCGCGCGGGCCTCGCCGGAAGGATCAGCGAGCTACAACCGGGACCTCTCGCGACAGCGGGCCGAGAGCGTGCTCACGCACCTGCGCAGCCGTTTCGCCGATCCCGATCTCGACCAGGAGGTTGGATTGCTCTGGCTGGGCGAGGAGTTCGCCCAGCTCGACGAGGAGTTCTGTCGCTGGAGCCGCTCGCGGCCGAACGGCGTCTGTACTCCGTCGCACCTCAACCGCTCGGCGTTCATCGCCTGGATCGATTGTCGCCTGTGAGAAGGGCGCTCCTCGCGGTGTTGAGTGTGCAGCTCGCAGCGGCCGGTTGCGGCGCGCCGGAGCCCGCGGCGACGGTCTCGCGCTTCGACGCCGTCAAGGGCAGCGCACCGGCCGCCGACGCCGCCCGCTGGTGCGACGCGTACCATCCCACCGCCGGACCACGCCTGGAGCTGCCGAAGGTGACCGCGGCGCATCCGAATGAGCCGGCGCCGATCCTGCCGGCGAATCGTCCGGTGTGGATCAACGTCTGGGCGACCTGGTGCGTGCCCTGCCAGCGCGAGATGCCGCTGCTCGCGCGCTGGCGTGACGCGATGCGCAAGGACGGCGTGAACGTCGAGATGTTCTTCCTGTCGGTGGACTCCGAGTCCGGCACCCTGGCGGCGTTCCTGCGTGACCACCCCGACGTCGCTCCCGCGCCGTCGGCGCGGCTCCTCGTCGAGACCGACCTCGATCCCTGGTTGTCGCGCTTCATCGAGCCGCCGCCGGCCGGCATTCCGGTGCAGGTGCTGGCGGGCGCCGACGGGGCCGTGCGCTGCGTTCGCACCGGCGCCCTGAGCGACGGCGACTACCGGCTCGCCGAAGGACTCCTGCGCTGAGCCGCTCTCGTCACGAAATCCTGCGGCGCACGGGCGCCGCCTGTTCCCAAGCTCTGCGATCGCGCTAGCGCCGGGCGTCGAGGCGTCCGACCGCGACGAGGAGGCCGAAGAGGATGGCTTCGGGGCGCGGCGGACAGCCGGGAATGTAGACGTCGACGGGGAGGACGCGGTCGACGCCGCCGGCGCTGGCGTAGCCCTCGCCCACGATGCCACCGGAGGCAGCGCAGGCGCCCACCGCGATCACCAGACGCGGCTCGGGAACGGCCTCGAACGTGCGGCGGACCGCGGTCTCGAGATTGCGGGTCACCGGCCCGGTCACGATGACGCCGTCGGCATGCCGGGGCGAGGCGACGAAATCGATGCCCAGGCGGCGCAGGTCGTAGACCGGGTTGAGGAGAGCCGCGAGCTCCCAGTCGCAGGCGTTGCAGGAGCCGGCGTCGAGGTGGCGCAGGTGGAGCGACCGGCCAAGCACGCGGTGGATCTCCGCCGCAGCGCGAGCAGCTTCGACGTCCGCGTCGGGTGCCCCCACGGAGTCGACCGCCGACGCCGCACCACCGGCGGGGGCATCGGCAACGACCTCGAGGCGCAGGTCGGCGCGGCGCCGCGCCGCGAGCTCGAATTCCCGTCCCATCACGATGGCGTCGGCCCACGGATCCTCGGCGCAGCGGCCGCAGAACACGCAGCGTGCGAGGTCGAGAGTGACCTGGCGCCGGCCGCCGTGGAAGCGCTCCGTGAGCGCCCCCGCGGGACATGCCTCGGGCGGTGGCAGATGAGTGCCGGGGGAGAGCACGGGCGCGCCCCGAAAACGCTCCGGCGGAACGCCCGCCGCCTCCGGGTACCGGATCGTGACCACTCCGGTGCGCAGCGCGTTGGCGAGAATGCGCAGCATTTCAGCGATCCGTGCAGGAGTAGCAGAGCTCGAAGCTCTTGTTGACCAGCGGAAAGTCCGGCACGATCGCGGACTCGGCGGCGAGCGCCACTGCGGGCCAATTCTGGTAGCTCGGCGAGCGCAGGTGATAGCGCTCCACGCGTCCGACCGGATCGAGGCGCAGCCAGTGAAGGGCCTCGCCGCGGGCCGACTCGACGGCCGCAATGCCGATCCGTCCGCCGGGCAGCGCCCCGGGGAGGGCGACCTGGAGCGCCCCCGGCTCCAGCCGACGAATCAGCTCGCCGATCAACCGGATCGACCCCTCGACCTCCCGCGCGCGCACCGTCACGCGCGCCATCACGTCACCATCCGTGGCGGTCACGACCTCGATACCGGGTGCGCCCGGACCGGCAAGGGCGGCCTGGGGATGGTCGCGCCGCGCGTCGCGGTCGACGCCGCTCGCCCGGGCGGCCACCCCGGCCAGCGCGAGATCGAGCGCGGCTTGGCGCGGCAGGACGCCGGTGTCGGCGAAGCGATCGACGACCGACGGGTTGGCTTCGATGCGCTCCATCAGGCTCGCCAGCCCGGCGCCCGTGTCGGCGAGCGTCGTCGCGAGGACATCGAGGAAGTCGTCGGCGATATCGAGCCGCGCACCGCCCGGGATCACCAGGCCACGCAGGAAGCGGTTGCCGGCGAGCTTTTCGTTGAGCTGTTGGAGGCGCTCACGCAAGCGGGCCCCGGTCGCCGTACCGTAGTGGAACGCGGCGCCGGCGCAGACATTGCCGATATCGCCGACGTGGTTGTAGAGCCGCTCGAGCTCGAGGGCGATCGATCGGACGAGCCGGGCCCGCGGCGGCGGCGAGACCCCGGCGATCTGTTCCAGGGCCTCGCAATAGCCCAGGCCGTGCGCCAGCGAGCAGACCCCGCAGATCCGTTCCGCGACGTAGAACGCGTCGAGCGGCAACAGCCCCTCCATGCGCTTCTCCAGCCCGCGATGGGTGTAGAACAGGCGCGCGTCGAGATGCAGGACGCTCTCGCCGACGGAGCTGAAGCGGAAGTGACCGGGCTCGATGATGCCGGCGTGAATCGGGCCGACCGGGATCTCGAAGACGCCCTCACCCTCGGCGGCGAGGTGCGGGAACTCCCGGCTGGGCGCGACCGGCACGACCGGCACGCGCCGCGAGCCGTCGAAGGTCTTGCGCAGCGGAAAGGTCCCCGGCGGCCACCCGTCGTGGACCACGAGCGGGCGAGGATCGGGGTGTCCGAGGGGCACGATCCCGAACAGATCCTGCATCTCGCGCTCGTGCCAGTTCGCGGCCGGGACGGCCCTCGCGAGCGAGGGCACCTCCGGGCAAGCCGGATCGATCGCGACCACGAGGGTCACGAAGCGATCGCCCAACGTCCCGTCTCCGGCGCTCGCGGTACCGGTCTCCGAGGCAGCGGGCTCGAAGATGTAGCGCACCTTGAAGTCGCCCTCCGGCGCCACTGTCTCGTCGGTCGCCACCACCGTGACGAGAGCCATCGCATGTTCGCCTCCGAGTATTGCGGCCGCCGCCGACAGATCGCTCGGGTTGCCGAGGCGCAAGGTGAGGTCGCTCGGACGCGGGCCGACCGCCGCGTCGACGGAGCCGCGAAGGCGTGCTCGGAGCGCGTCTACCGGGCCGGAGTCAGCCAACGACGATCTCCGTGGCGCGCCGCAGGAGGAGGTCGAGACTCCCGGGCAGGGTGAGCCCGAGCAGCACCATGATCGCCGCGAGCAGCAGCATCGCGACCAGCGGCGACCACGCCTCGCTCTCGCGGCGGGCCGCCGCGGTCGGCTCGCCGAAAACCATGGCGCCGGCATGGTGCACCAGGCCGGCGAAGATGATGACGACCATGGTAAGGAAGATCGCGATCGCTGCCCAGTGGCCGCCACCGATTCCTGCGCGCAGCACCATCAGCTCGCTCACGAAGATCGAAAACGGCGGTATGCCGGCGAGCGACAGCGCCGCTCCCATGAGCAGCGTCGCGGCGACCGGCGCCACCGCGCCGAGGCCCCGGATGGCCCGCATGTCCCGCGTGTCGTAGCGCGAGATCGCTGCGCCGGCGGCGAAGAACGCGAGCGCCTTGGTGACGCCGTGGTTCACGACGTGCAGCAGCGCGCCGTACGTGCCGACGCGACCTCCGAAGCCCAGACCGAGCGCGATGATCCCGACGTGCTCGACGCTGTGGTAGCCGAGCAGGCGCTTGACGTCCCGTTGCGCCAGGATGAACGGCGTCGCCACGACGACGGAGACGAGGCCGAAGACGAGCAGCACCTTGGCCGCGAACGCCGGGCCGCACGCCGCAGCGGCGATGGTCTGGAACCGCACGATGCCGAGCAGAGCACACTTGATGAGCACGCCCGACAGCAGCGCCGAGACCGGCGTCGGCGCCTGGCTGTGGGCGTCGGGCAGCCAGAGGTGCATCGGCGCGAGACCCGCCTTGGTGCCGTAGCCGACCATCACGAAAACGAAGCCGATGCGGACGATTCCCGGGTCGAGCGTGGGAGCGACTTGCATAATCGCCGACCAGCTCATCGAGCCCGCATCTCCCAAGGCGCCGGCGGCCGCGGCGTACACGAGCACCGTACCGAACAGACCGAAAGAGATGCCGATGGTCGTGACGATGATGTACTTCCAGGCCGCCTCGAGGCCGTGGCGGTGACCGTGGAAGCCGACCAGGACGGCCGAAGTGATCGTCGTCCCTTCCATCGCGATCCACAGGACCCCGAGGTTGTCGGCGAGCACGGTCACGACCATCGTCGCGACAAAGGCCTGCACGAGCGCGAAATAGAACCGCAGGGACTCTGGTTTCATGTTGCCGATCGCCACCGCCTGCCGCATCCAACCCACCGTGTAGATGGATACCGCGAGAGTGAGGCCGACGAGCAGCAGGAGGAAGACGAGCCCGAGCTCGTCGATGCGCAGGATGCCGAGCGCGCGCGGGCCGCCCGCGACTACCGCGCCGGCGAGGGCGAACGCGAGCACGGCGAGCAGCGTCGAACCCACGACATCGAGCGCCGAGAGGGCGCGGCGGTCGCGCACCATGAGCATGAGGAGCGCCGTGACCGCCGGTACGAGCGGCAGGATCCAGAGCAGGTTCTCGGCCATCTCAGCCCGAGCTCATCCCCGCAACCGGCTCAGGTCCGCGATGTCGGCGTCGACCGTCGAACGCACCCGGAGCACCATGATCGTCATGACGAGCGCGGCGAGAATCACGTCGAGAATCACGCCGATCTCGATGATGAGCGGCATGCCCTTCGTCACTGCCATCGCCGTGAAGATGATCCCGTTCTCGCACGCGAACAGACCTACCATCTGATTCAGCGCCTTTCTTTGCGTCGCCATGCCCAGCACGCCGAGCAAGGTGAGCGCGATTCCGACCGGCAACGCGTTGCCGGTGATCGCCTGGCGAACCGTGCCGAGCGAGGCGCTCAGATGGAAAGCCATGACGACGACCACCAGGGCGATGGCGAGGGTCGCGGCGACCGGCATCACCGTTTCCACTTTGCGCTGGATGTTCATCCGCCTCACGACCCAGTGCAGCACCCACGGCAGCAGGGTCGCCTTGACGGCGAGCGTGATCCCGGCGATCGCCCAGAGATCGCCATTCCCGGTGGCGTTCGCCAGCACCCCGCCCGCGACGGCGATAAGCAGGGACTGGGCGGCGACGGCATAGATGGCGCGGTAGATCTGACCGGACGCGAGGATGAGGATCATCGTGAACAGCAACAGGGCGCCGATGTCGTCGATGACCAGGTGGACCGCCGGCGCGTTCACAGGATCCTCAAGGCGAGCGCGGTCAGGGCGCAGACGAAGCCGATTCCGAGGTACTGCGGCACCCGGAAGAACCGCAGCTTGGCGTAGGACGACTCGACGAGAGCGAGGTAGAGCGCCAGCACGAGGATCTTCGCGGCGAAAGTGCCGGCGCCGAAAAGGAACCCCACGGCGCTCCCGGCGTCCGTCCGCACGGCGGGGAAGAACAGCGCCGCGACGAGGCCGAGGGTCACGATCTGCCGGGTGTGCGACGCGAGCAGCATGCAGCCGAGTCCGGGACCCGAGTGCTCGAGCAGCATGCCCTCGTGCAGCATCGTGAGCTCGAGGTGCGTGTCCGGGTTGTCCACCGGGATGCGGCCGGTCTCCGCAGGAAGCAGCACGAGCATTGCCGCGAAGCCGAGAAAGTCCGCCGCACGCCAGGCGAGAAGCCACGACGTGCCGCGGTGCGCGGCCAGCGCGCCGAGCTCCGTCGTCCCCGCTGCCACGGCGGTCGAGAAGACGATCATCATCAGGACCGGCTCGACGAGCGGCGCGACGGTCATCTCGCGCGACGCCCCCATGCCGCCGAAAGCGCCGCCGGCATCAAGCGCGCCCACCGCGGTCAGGAAGCGGGCGAGCGCGAGCAGGCCGAGCAGCAACAGCGCGTCGCCCAACGGGTATACCGGGGAGCCGGCCCGTAGAACCGGAACCAGCGCGCCCGCGGCGACCGTCGCCGCCAACACGAGCACCGGAATCGAGTGAAAGAGGCCCGAAGCCGTGTCCGCTTCCACCGAGCCTTTGCGGAACAGCTTGGCGAGGTCGCGATAGGGCTGCAGGAGGTGAGCCCCTCGCCGGCACTGGAGCCGGGCCTTGACCTTCTGGATGGTGCCGGTAACGAGCGGCCCGAGCAGCACGAGAAGGCCCATCTCGAGGAGCACGAGCCCGAGCGAGCGCTCGCCGGTCATCTCGGGCCCACCCCGAACGCGAGCAGCGTCAGCAGCAGCGCCGCCAGCACGAAGGCGATGTAGGCGTGGATGCGACCGCTGCTGCGGGCGCGCAGCGTCCGAGCGAGCGCCGTGATGCCGCTCTGGATACGGTAGTAGATCTGCGTTTCCGCAAGGTCGACGACTTCGCCGGTGTAGCGAATGCGGCGTGCGACGTACGGCGACCCGGCGGTCTCGCGGATCACTTCCCGGCGGGGGCGGTAGAGCGCCGCGAAGACGAGCCGGAGCGGCTTGGCGAACGCCGTCGCCGTGTAGTCGAAGCGCGCCACGGGGCTCATCCCACAGGTCCAAGTCGGCGCGCTGCGCCGCGCGGCCCGCCGTCCGCCGCGGCGCAAGATCCACGCCATCGCGGCGAGCGCGAGGAGGAGCGCGGCCAGCGCCGTCATCGAAAGGGTCGCGGCCTTTGCCCCCGAACCGGTCGACGCCATCGAAAGCACCAGCGGCCCCTGCGCCGTCAGGACGGCGCTCGCCCCGGGACCGTGAAGCAGCGCGGCGGTCGGCGCGTCGAGGAGCAGCAGCGCGTAACCCGGAGCGACGCCGAGGGCGACGCAAAGGAGAGCGAGCCAGACCATGCCGGCGATCATCGACGGCGGAGCTTCGGTGGCGTCGCCGGCATGCTGGGTTCGCGGGCGGCCGAGGAAGGTGACGCCGAACGCCTTCACGAAGCAGGCGGCGGCGAGACCGCCGGTGAGCGCCAGCATCGCCGCGGCAAAGACGACGCCGAGTCCCGCGGGGCCGTGGAAACGGCTGGCGCCGCCGAGCAGCGCCTGGAACGTCAGCCACTCGCTGACGAATCCGTTGAGCGGCGGCAGCGCCGAGATCGCGACCGCACCGAGCAGGAACAGTCCCGCTGTCCACGGCATGCGCCGGGCGAGGCCGCCGAGCTCCTCCATGTTCCGCACATGGGTGCGCGCGAGAACGCTGCCCGCCCCGAGGAAGAGGAGACCCTTGAAGGCCGCATGGTTGAGGGTGTGCAAAAGCGCAGCGGCGAGAGCGACGGTCGCGAAAGCGGCGCCGGCCTCCTCGCGGCGCCACAGGATCATCGCCAGCCCCACCCCGATGAGGATGATGCCGACGTTCTCGACGCTGTGGAAAGCGAGCAGCCGTTTCAAGTCGTGCTGTTGGAGGGCGTAGAGCACGCCGAGCACGGCCGAGGAGGTGCCGAGCGCGAGCACGGTCCATCCCCAGGCGGCGGGCAGCGGCGCCGCGACCGGCGCCAGAAGATCGAAGGCGAAGCGCAGCATGCCGTAGATCGCGAGCTTCAGCATCACGCCCGACATCAGCGCCGAGACGTGGCTCGGCGCCGCGGGGTGCGCGCGCGGCAGCCAGACATGGAGCGGCACCACGCCGGCTTTGGTCGCGAAGCCCCCGAGGGCGAGAAAGAACAACGTGGCTCGGGTCGGTCCGTCGAGCTCCGCCGCAGCGGCGCGGAGGCTCGCGAAGTCGAACGCCCCGGCGCGCTCGGTGAGAGTGAGAAAGGCGACGAGGAGCAGGGCCGTCCCGCCGTGGGCCATCACCATGTAGAGCAGCCCCGCGCGCGCGTTCTCACCGTCCCGATCCTCGGAGACGACGAGGACGTAGCTCGCGAGCGTCATGCCTTCCCAGCAGAAGAGGAAGGTCAGCGCATCGCCGGCGCAGCACAGAAACACCATCGAGCCCAGGAAGACGTTGAAGGCCGCGGCTTGCGCCGCCTGCCGCGCCGGCCCGGCATCCGGCGAATGTGCCCGCAGATAGGCCGGACCGTAGACGGACGCCGCGATGGCGACGACGGAGACGACGAGCAGGAAGTAAGCGGAGAGTCCATCGACCGCGAGCGCCAGCCGGGCGAACGGAAAGAGGTCCGGCAGCGGCTGCGTCGCCACCCTTCCCGGCGGGCCGAGCAGGACGCCGAGAGCGACCTCGAGGCCGGCGACCGCTCCCGCGAGCGCGGCGAGATGACTTATGCCGAGCGCCAGCCGGCCGGAGACACGCGCCAACAGCGACGACAGCGCCCCCGCGCCATAGCATGCCGCGATCAGACCCAATCCCGGTTCGACGTCCACCTCGCCCCGCCAAGGTTGCGGCTCGACCTCCCAATCGCCCGTCCTCACCCGGACGGGCTCGCGGAGCCAGGCCACCGCCACTCTGGCGTCATCCTATACCTGGCGAGGCGCCACGCCGCGCGGTCGGCGAGCGTAAAGCCCCGATGGAGGCGACCCAGCGCGTGCTGCCCGAGCTGGCGCTTTCAACAACGCGACCGACATCGGACTACACTTCGGGGTCACCCGGGCATTTGGCCACCCCTGACAGCTGCCGGTGAGGTGGAGGCGTCGAACTGGAGGAAACATGACGGAACGCGCACTTTCACCGCACTCCCTCTCGACACGCCGGCAGGAGCGGGCGCGTGAGCTCGAGCAGCTGCTCGCTTCGACTTCCAGAATGGCCCGCCAGCTGGTCGCGGGCGAGGACCTTCCGGCCGATCCTTCGACAAGTGATCCGGAGCAGCTGGCCCAGCGTCTCGACCTTGCCCTCGGGAGCGACGGCCAGCCGAGCGACTCCGTCCTCGCGCGCCTCCACGATGTGCTCTGCGCCACCCCTTCGAGCTCGAGCTGGCGCTTCGTGAATCAGCTCTTCGGCGGACGCGAGCCGATGGCGACCGCGGCGGAGATGCTCGCCGTGGTGCCCAACGTCTCGATGTACACCTTCAAAGCGGCGGGAGCGCAGATCCTCGTCGAGCGCGAGCTCCTCCGGCACATGGCGGCGCACGCCGGCTTCGCCGGCGCCGAGGGCTGCTTCACTCCCGGCGGATCGATCGCCAACCTCGTGGCGCTCCTGCTGGCCAGAAACGCCGCGGCCCCCGAATCGCGGGACCGCGGAACCGGCGGTGCGAAGCTCGTCGTCTACACCTCCGCCGAGGGGCACTACTCGATTTCCAAGAACGCCGGCATCGTCGGAATCGGACGCCACAGCGTCCGGATGGTGCCCACGGACACCGCAGGCCGGATGGACGTCGGCGCCCTCGCGAGACTCCTCGACGAAGACGGCGCGCAAGGTCTCCTGCCGGCGCTGATCAACGCGACCGCCGGCACGACCGTGCGCGGCGCGTTCGATCCGATCCGCGCCATCGCGACGCTGGCGCACGAGCGCGGCGTCTGGCTGCACGTCGACGGCGCTCTGGGCGGCAGCCTCGTGCTTTGCCCCTCGCGGCGCGATCTCGTCGACGGCGTCGAGCTGGCCGACTCCTTCTCCTGGGATCCGCACAAGATGATGGGCGTCACCTTGCAGTGCTCGGTGCTGCTCGTGGCGCGCCGTGGAGCCCTCACCGGGAGCCTCGACGAGACCGCCGACTACCTCTTCCAGTCGCACGAAGACGACCTCAACCCGGGCCACCGCTCGATCCAGTGCGGGCGCCGCAACGACGCGCTCAAGCTCTGGGCGGCCTGGCTCCGATTGGGCGACCGCGGCTGGGACGAGCGCATTCTCCGCCAGCTCGATCTCGCGCGGGTGGCCGCCGCGAAGATCGCCGCCGATCCCGCCTTCGAGCTCCTCGAGCCCCCGCCGTCGATCAACGTCTGCTTCGAGGCTCGCGGCCGTGACAGCGCCGCGATCTGCGACTGGCTCGACCGGCAGGGGCGCCTCAAGATCGGTTACGGCACGGTCCGCGGTCGCCAGGCCATCCGGCTCGTCTGCGTGAATCCGGATCTCGACGAGACCGACCTCGACGCGATCCTCGCCGAGATCAAAGCCGCGGCGCGGGCGATCCCTGAATCCGCAGCCTGAGGCGGAAGCGTTCCCGCCGGGCCGACGACGACGATCGCCACGTCCCAAAGGGTCGCCCCGGTCACGGGTTCGCCCCCAAACGGCGAGGCCAGAAGGAGCCCGCGACCGCGCCGAGGAGCGTCATCGCCACGGTCGCCCCGAAGTGCCAGACGAGCAGGTGCTGGAGGTCGTTGCGGGCGCACGCCAAGTGCCAGAGGGAATCGGCCAGCAGGCCGGCGGCCGCTCCTGCGAGGGCGCCCGACCAGCGCGGTCGAATCGGCAGCGCGCGCAGGCCAAGCCAGATCGCGATCGCCAGATGCGGCAGACCGATCGCCCCCTCGATCGAGGCGCACTGCGCACCGGCGGCGAACGCAGCCGGGCCTGAGAGCCCCGCTCCGGAGCGCTGCCAGATCAGGAGACCGAGCGCGAGCTGCAGGCCGATGCCGCCGGCGAGCGCCGCGAATGCCCGTCCGGCGCCGACCCCCAGGCCCGGCACGGCCTCGCGCAGCGCCAGCCAGACCAAGCCCAGACCGGCCAGCCACTCGAGCACCGAGACTCCTCCACCCGAAAGCGACAAGAGCCCCGGCGCGGCGCCACCTCGCGCGAGCAGGAGGATCGCGGCCGAGAGCACGACCAGCGCCGGCAGGGCGAGGAGCAGCGCGCGGCGGGAGGGCGGGGCCAAGGGGGACACCGGCGCGAAGTCGCGCCGCACCGCCGCGCGGAGCGCCGCGGGAACCGGCTCGCGGTCGGGCGTGGTCATTCTGCGACCTCCTCGAGCTCAACCCGCAGCGCGACGATCGCGCGATGGGCGCGCACCTTCGCCGCGGTCTCGGAGATCCCCTGGACGGCGGCGACCTCCCGGAACGAGAAGCCCTCGACATGGTGGAGCCAGACCGCCTCGCGTCCGGGCTCCGCGAGAGTCCCGAGCGCCCGGCCGAGCGAGATCCGGTCCAGGGCGCCGGCCGCCCGCGAGTGGGTCGGGACCTCGGGCAGCTCGTCGAACGGCTGGACCTCCTTGCGGGCCCGGCGCCCGGACGACCGCCGCGCCATCAGGCCGACGTGGCGGGCGATGGCGAAGACCCAGGGCCGCACCGCCTCGCCCGGAAGGTAGGTCTGTCGCGACCGGTGAATCTGGAGAAAGGTGTTCTGCACTAGGTCCTCCACGTCCGCCCCAGGCGGGGTCAGCGTTCTCAAGTAACCGCGCACCGAACGAGCCAGCCGTCCGTAGATCTCCTCGAATGCCGCTTCGTCCCCCGCCTGGTAGCGGACCATCAGCTCCGGCAGATCGTCGAGCGGGGCCTCGTCGACTCCGCCACTCATGTTTGCCCCATGTCCGGAAAGGTTACTCGAAACGGCCGGTAACCGCCCTCCGAGGAGCGGCAAAGAACCCCATGACGCGCCCCGATCGGTCTTCGATCGGCGGCGAAACCCAAGGAGTCCCGCCATGATCCACCGTCGTTCCCTCATCCTGTCCGCCTTCGCCTTTGCCGGCCTGCTCGAGGTCGGCGCCGCTTCCGCCTCCGAGCGCACCTTCGCCCTCGGGGGCGAGGACAAGAACAGCAACATCACCTTCGAATCCGAGACCGATTTCGAGACCATCCTGGGCCACACGAACACGGCCTCGGGCCAGGTGGTGGCCGACCTCGAAGCCGGCACCGCCAGCGTCGACGTGCGCGTCCCCGTCGCAACACTCGACACCGGCATCGAGCTGCGCAATCACCACCTGCAGTCTTCCGACTGGCTCGACGCCAAGCAGAACCCGGACCTCCGCTTCGTGTCGCGCTCGGCGCGCAAGCTCGACGACGGCAGCTGGGAGATCGCCGGTGACTTCTCTCTCCACGGCGTGACGAAGCCGCTCACGATCCGGGCGCAGGTGAGGCCGATTCCGGCCGAAGCCGCCAAAGTTGCCGGGCTCGGCAAGGGCGACTGGCTACGCGTTTCGACGCCGTTCGAGATCAAGCTCTCCGACTATGGGGTCGAGGTCCCGAGCAAGGTGGCGGGCCGGGTGAGCGATGCCTGGAAAGTGAAGCTCAACCTGTTCGTCAACGCCAAGGGCTGAGCGGAGAGAGCCCTGTCATGTCCGCGATCACTCTTTCTGGAGTCGCCCATTGGGCCGGCCGAGTGGCCAGAGCCAGCCTCGTGGCCGCCCTGCTGATACCGCTCGCCGCACTCCTGACCGACCTCGGCTGGGGACACGAGGTTCTGCTCATCGTGCCCCACGACCTCGCGGTGGTGAGACTCAACCGCTCGCTGTGGAGCGCGGGAGAACCGGTCGCCGAGATCTACGGGAATCCGATGACCATGCCCGCGAGGGTGCTGCTCGCCTCCCACCGGACGATCCTCCATCCCGAGGAGAGTCCCGCGCTGTCGCTCGTGCCGGTGGCCTCGGGCGGGATGCGCCCGATCCAGGTGCGCACGCTCTGGTGGGGTGCACGTCTCGCCACGACCGCGCTCGCCGTCGCGGCGGCCGTGCTCTTCGGCGCCTCTTCTCTCGCGCGCCGGCGCTCTAGCGCGCCGAACGGCGCAGGAGCAGCACGGTCTGGTCGTCGCCCTGCGGCAGCCCTTCAGCGTACGCGCTGACTTCACGGTCGATGCGCTGCATGAGCTCGGCGAGCGGTTGCTCGCGCGACTCCGCGAGCAGTCGCGTCAGGCGATCGAAGCCGAATTCGACGTCGTCCAGGCCGACCGCCTCGGTGATGCCGTCACTGTAGAGACAGAGCAGATCTCCGGGCTCCATCGTCACCTGCTCGGTGCGGCAGCTCACCCCGGGGAGGAGGCCCAGCGGCAGGCCTCCCGGACCCATCTGCTCGATGTCGCCATGGCCACGGACCAGAACTCCGGGGTTGTGCCCGGCGTTCAGATAGTGCAGCTCGCCGCTCGCCGTGTCGAGGCGCGCGGCGAGCAGGGTGATGAACTTGTTGGGCGCCGATGACTCCAGGATGTGCTGGTTCAGACGGGCGTAGAGATCGGAACCGAGCGCAATCCGGTCGACCAGCAGCCGCAGCGCCGAGTGCAGCGTCGAGACCAGCAGAGCCGCCGGAACGCCCTTGCCCGAAACGTCCGCCAGCACCAATCCCCAGCTCCGACCGCCGGCGATGGGGAAGAAGTCGTAGTAGTCCCCGCCGATGTGTCTGGCCGGCCGGTTCCAGCCGGCCAGCTCGTAGCCCGGGATTTCGGGCGTTCCCTTGGGCAGAATCTGTCGCTGAATCTCGGAGGCGAGCTCGATCTCGCGCTCGAGACGCTCCTTCTCGAGCGCCTGGCGATGCAGGTCGGCGTTCTCGAGCGCGATCGCCGCCTGATTGGCCAGCAGATCGAGAGTGCGGCGGTCGGCCGGCGAGAACGGCCCGACGCCCTGCCGGCTCTCCTTGTCCCCGATCACCAGCAGGCCCTTCGGCATACCGTCCACGGCGATCGACACGCCGAGCACGTACAACGCTCCCGGCAGAACGCAACAGGTCGGACGCGGCACGCCGGCGAGCAACTCGAGCGTCTCCTCGTCGTCCGGATCGAGGCTCGCCTGGGCATCGCCGCCGAAGGTGCGATACAGATCGAGCCGGTCCGTGTGCTTGAGGTAGAGCGCGCCGCGCCGGGCGTCGGACAGCGAGACCGCGCGCATGAGGATCTCTTCGCAGAGGCGCTCGAAGTCGAGAGTCGATGCGATCGCGAGCCCGACGTCGTAGAGCGCCTCGAGCTGCACGCCGCGGGACTTGACCTCGAAGTCCTGACGCTTGAGCTGGCCGCGCAGGACCAGCTCCCGCGCCGCGGTCACGAGCGCGAGGAGGATCGCCGGCGTCTCAACGCCCGGATTCCGGGCCGCGCCGCTCCAGCGCGCCATGCCACCGCAGAAGATCAGCTGATTGGGCCCGTCGGCCGGCGTCCCCGACAGCACCTCTTCATGCGACGATCCGGGAGTCGCGAGCTCGCGACGATAGCCGCTCTCGCTCTTCAGGTAGAGCGCCGCGCCACCCGCGCCGGTCGCGCGGTCCAGCAGTCCCAACAGTCGTTCGGCGAGCTGCCGGCCCTGCGGTTCCTGCCGTGCCAGGTCGAGGAGCTCGTCCTGCAAAGCGTCCTGCGCCGACGGGGAGCTGCCGAGGGTCACGAGGCGAGCTGCGTCACAGCAGTCGAGTGGTCGGGGTAGATCGAGGCGTATTGCGCGAGTCCCATGATGTGGAAGGTCTTCTCGATCGTCGGAGTGAGCGCACAGAAGGCGAGCTTGCCGTCGACCTCCAGCATCTTCTCGATGATCTCGATGAGGATCGAGATGCCGATCGAATTGATGATCTTGGTGCCGGTGAGATCCAACAGGAGCCTGCGGTAACCCGATTCGAGCAACTCGTACGCGACACGGGCGATCTCTTCACCGCCCTGGTTGTTGATGTAGCCCTCGGTCCAAATCACGGCGAACTCGTCGCGGCGGTCGATGGTCAATTTGAGCGCTTCGGTCATCGTGCCCCGTCCCTTCCCTAGCGTGATTTGCTCATGACGACAGTCGTGCCGCTGCTGCCCGACTTGATCCGCACTTCGTCCATCAACCCCTGAATGATCTTAAGGCCCCAACCGCGCTTGCGCGAGCCCCTGAGCTTGGCCTCGATCTTCGGCTCCTCGACCTCGGAAACCGCGAAACCGACTCCGCGGTCGTGGACGCGAATCTCGAGGCAGTCCGGTTCCCGATCGCCGATCAGGCAAAAGGTGAGCTCCACCTTGCGCTCCGCGGAATGGCTGTGCTCGAAGGCATTGATGCAGGCCTCGACGACCGCCAGGCGAACCTCGTCGACGCGGTCCGGACTCATGCCGATGAACGCCGCCAGGGAGCTCGCGGCTTGACTCGCCACGACCTCCATGTCGGGCGCCATGGGGAGCGTCAACTTGACCTCCCGGAGCCGGGACCTTCCAGACATCAGGTTCTCGCTCTCAAAAGCTCAGAAAGAGCTGCACCAGATAGACCAGCGCCGGGGGAATGCGGTCGGCAGAGAGCAGCCAGACGACGCATCCGATCGCGGCGGTTCCGGCGATCCAATCGATCGGCAAGGCGCGGACAGCAATCGACTTGGCGGCGGACTGTAGCATGAGGAATCTCCTTGGTACCGCCCAAGAGAGGCAACCCTGCTGCCAAGTCCGATTCCGAGTCCCACGAAACGTCCGAAGCGATTGTCCCGCAGCGACTTAACCCGCAGGCTGCAGGTCTCTTTCGCGCTCAATTCGGAACACCAAGTGGGACAAAATGTCGCGCTCTCGAAACGGAGTGAACGACTTCAGCAGAAACGAAGCATATTCGTCACAGTCATGGGACGATTGG
Organism: Thermoanaerobaculia bacterium; assembly: GCA_963806165.1. GTDB lineage: Bacteria > Acidobacteriota > Thermoanaerobaculia > Multivoradales > JAGPDF01 > JAGPDF01. Next base: position 555,108 of record CAWDWZ010000009.1, on the reverse strand, counting down.
GGCATAATGCCCCTTGCGGGCCATTATGCCCCTTTGCCAGCAAGCTTCTAAAAAGAAAGAACTTATGCGTTGACGGGCTAGAAACCCTTGCGATGCAGGGTGCGCCGATCGACTCCCAGGAGCTTCGCCGCAACGCTCCGATTGCCGCTCGCCAGCTTGAGCACGCGCTCGATCTGCCGGCGCTCCACCGCAGCCAGGTCGAGCGCTTCGGGACCGCCGCCGCGGCTCTCGCTGCCGAGCAGAGACCGGACGAGCGCGGCCTCGATCGCGCCGTCCGCCAGCGAAACGGCCCCGGCGATCAGATTCTCGAGCTCGCGGACGTTGCCCGGATAGTCGTAGTCGAGGAGCAGGGCCAGGGCATCGCGCGAGATCTGGGGCACGGGGATGCCCTCCCGGCGGCAGAACTGCTCGACGAAATGCCGCACCAGGAGCGGAATCTCCTCCCGCCGCTGCCGGAGCGGCGGCAGCTCGAGCTCGACTCCCTTGATGCGGTAGTAGAGATCCTCGCGGAAGCCCCCGCCGGCGACCAGCTCTTCGAGACTCTGGTGGGTCGCCGCCACCAGGCGCACGTCGACCCGGATCGGCCGCTCGCCGCCCAGGCGAACGATCTCGCGCTCCTGCAGCGCCCGCAGGAGCTTCACCTGCAGCGCCGGCGCCATGTCGCCGATCTCGTCGAGAAAGAGCGTCCCGGAGTCGGCGAGCTCGAATTTTCCGCGTCGCGCCGTGACCCCGGTCGCCACTCCGCCTTCGATGCCGAAGAGCTCGCTCTCGAGGAGCGACTCCGGCAGGGCACCGCAGTTGATCGCGACCAGGGAACCGTTGCGTCCGGAGAGATGATGCAGGAGCTTCGCCACGAGCTCCTTGCCGGTGCCGCTTTCGCCGCGCACCAGCACGTTGACGCTGCGCGGCGCGACCCGTTCGACGAGCTCCAGCACGCGCCGCATGCCGGGCGAGGCGGCGACGATGCCCTGTCCGTCGAGCTCGGAGGCGAGCTGGCCGCGCAGGACCTTGTTCTCTTCGGCCAGGCGCTCGCTGCGGGTCTCGAGGCGCTCGATCTGCCGCGCGCCGTCGAGCGCCACGCCGGCGAGCGCGGCCACGGACTCGAGGAAGCGGCGGTCCTCGGCCGAGAAGCCGCCCGCACCGCCGCCGCGCTCTTCCTTGTCGAGCAGCGCCAGATAGCCGAGAAAGACGCCGCGGTAGCCGAGCGGAGTGGCGATGAGCTCGCGGAACGGGACGCCGGCGAACACGCCCTTGCGCTTGAGCAAGGTCTGGCCCTCGGCGAGGAGCTCGCGCCAGAGCGGCTGCGCCAGGAGCTCGCTGCCGGTCGGCCGCGCGTCCGGCCAGCCGACGACGGCGAGCGCCCGGCTTCCTGCCGTGGCGTCGCGGGTCACCGCCACGGCGACCGCGGGATCCAGCACGGAGCAGACGCGCTCGAGCAGCTCGTCCACGAGCTCCTGCTCCTGGCGCTCGGCGTGGAGCTTCAACGCGAGATCGTAGAGCGTCTCGAGCTGCAGCAGCCGCCGGCGGTCGGCAAAGCTCCCGGCTCCCGTCATGCCGGAATTCTACGCCCCCGCGGCGCCAGCTTCCCGGGGGCAAGCCCTGGAGGGTGGCGCCGGGTGAGGTCAGGGGGAATGGACTGGGGCGGCGTGCCGGGACGGGAGGGAGCGGGCGAGGTAGTGGCCGGTATAGCTCGCCTGGACGCGCGCCACCTGCTCCGGCGTGCCCGCCGCGACCAGCAGGCCGCCGCCCGAGCCGCCGTCGGGCCCCAAGTCGACGACCCAGTCGGCGGTCTTGATGACGTCCAGGTTGTGCTCGACGACGATCACCGTGTTGCCGAGCTCGACCAGCCGGTGCAGCAGCTGCAGGAGCTTGCGCACGTCGTCGAAATGCAGCCCGGTGGTCGGCTCGTCCAGGAGGTAGAGCGTCTTCCCGGTCGAACGCTTGCAGAGCTCGGTGGCGAGCTTGACGCGCTGCGCTTCGCCGCCGGAGAGCGTGGTCGCCGACTGGCCGAGGTGGAGGTAGCCGAGGCCGACTTCGACGAGGGTGGCGAGGATCCGCTCGACGGCCGGGATGTTGCGAAAGACCTCGTAGGCCTGTTCGATCGTGAGATCGAGGATCTCGGCGATGTTGAGCCCCTTGTAACGCACCGCGAGCGTCTCCCGGTCGTACCTCTTGCCGCCGCAGACTTCGCAGGTCACGTAGATGTCCGGCAGGAAGTGCATCTCGATCTTGATCTGGCCGTCGCCACTGCAGGCCTCGCAGCGTCCGCCGGCGACATTGAAGCTGAACCGGCCGGCTTTGTAGCCGCGCGCCCGCGCCTCCTGGGTCATCGCCATGAGATTGCGGATCTGCCCGAAGACGTTGGTGTAGGTCGCCGGGTTCGAGCGCGGGGTACGGCCGATCGGGCTCTGATCGATGGCGATCACCTTGTCGAGGTGCTCGACGCCGGTCAGCCGATCGTGTTTGCCCGCGACCTCGGAGGCCTCGTAGAAATGCCGCGCCAGCGCGCGGTGCAGGATGTCGTTCACCAGGCTGCTCTTGCCCGAGCCCGACACTCCCGTCACCACCGTGAAAGCGCCGAGCGGGAAGCCGACATCGAGCCCGCGGAGATTGTTGTGCCGCGCGCCCTCGACGACCAGCATCTTGCCGTTGCCGGGACGCCGCTTCTTCGGAACCGCGACCTCGAGCTCTCCCCGCAGGTAGCGCCCGGTGAGCGAAGCCGGCGACGCCGCGATCTGCTCCGGCGTCCCGGAAGCGACCAGCTCGCCGCCATGGATCCCGGCGCCAGGCCCGAGATCCAGCACCCAGTCCGCCGCGAGAATGGTGTCCTCGTCGTGCTCCACCACCAGCACCGTGTTGCCGAGGTCGCGCATGCCCTTGAGCGTCGAGATGAGACGGTCGTTGTCGCGCTGGTGGAGTCCGATCGACGGCTCGTCCAGCACGTAGAGCACGCCCATGAGCTTCGATCCGATCTGGGTCGCGAGGCGGATGCGCTGGCTCTCGCCGCCGGAGAGCGTGGCCGAAGAGCGGTCGAGCGTGAGGTAGCCGACTCCGACATCGTCGAGGAAACCCAAACGGTCGCCGATCTCCTGCAGGACCTTGGCGGCGATCGAGCGCTCGCGGTCCGAAAGCGTCAGAGTCGGGACCAGGCGGCGCAGCTCCGCAACCGGCATCGTCGTGAGCTCGTCGACCGCGCGGCCGGCCACGGTGATCGCCAGCGCCTCGGGGCGCAACCTCCGCCCTTTGCAATCGGGACACAGGTGCACCGACATGTACTTCGCGATCTCGCCCCGCACCATCTGCGAATCGGACTCGCGGTAGCGGCGCTCGAGCATCGGCACGACGCCTTCGTACTTGCCCTCCCAGCGGTAGCTCGACTTCTTGCCCTTGAACTCGAACTCGAGCTCCTGGTCGCCGCTGCCCTGCAGAATGACCTGCCGCGCCTTTGCCGAGAGCCGCTTCCAGGGCGTGCGCAGAGAAAAGCCCATCGCCTTGGCCAGCGTCTCGATCATGCGCAGGCGCCACGATTTCGAGCCCGGCTGGAAGAGCGACAGGGCTCCGGCGTCGATCGAGCGCTCGGGGTCGATCACCACCTTCTCCGGATCGACCCCCATGAGCGTTCCGAGGCCGGAACAGGTCGCGCAGGCCCCGTAAGGGCTGTTGAACGAGAACAGGCGCGGCGTGATCTCCGAGAGGCTCGTGCCGCAGGTCGAGCACGAAAAGTTCTGCGACAGCGTCTCCTCGGGCAGCCCCTCGGGCGCCGCGAGCACCAGGCCGCTCCCCACTTTGAGCGTCGTCTCCAGGGAATCGGCGAGCCGCTTGTCCAGGCCGGGCTTCACCACCAGCCGGTCGATGAGAATGTCGATCGAGTGCTTCTTCTGCTTGTCGAGCGCCGGGATCTCCTTCGAGAGATCGACCGTCTGACCGTCGATGCGCGCGCGCAGGAATCCCTGGCGCGCCATTTCGGAGAGCTGCTTGCGATACTCGCCCTTCTTGCCCCGCACGTAGGGCGCGTAGAGCAGGAGTCGGGTCCCCTCCGGGAGAGCCGCGAGGCGGTCGACCATCTGCTGCACGGTCTGCGGGCGGATCTCCTGGCCGCAGGTCGGGCAATGTGGAATGCCGATCGAGGCGAAGAGGAGTCGCAGGTAGTCGTGGATCTCGGTCACCGTGCCGACGGTGGACCGGGGATTTCTCGATACCGACTTCTGCTCGATCGAGATCGCCGGCGAGAGACCGTCGATCGCGTCGACGTCCGGCTTCTCCACCTGCGGCAGGAACTGGCGGGCGTAAGCCGAGAGCGATTCGACGTAGCGTCGTTGGCCCTCGGCGAAGAGGGTGTCGAAGGCGAGCGACGACTTGCCGGACCCCGAAACGCCCGTGATGACGACCAGGCGGTTGCGCGGAATCTCGAGGTGGAGGTTCTTGAGGTTGTGTTCGCGCGCGCCGCGAACGACGATGGCATCCATACGGACGCGCGACTCTAACACCCGGATCCGAGCGCCGGACAGGATCCGCCGGGGGCGACCGCGCCGAAGAGGGATGGGACGCCGTTACCGGTGTCCCATCCCGGTGCTTCCCGTCAGATGCCGAATGTCGCTGCGAAAAGCCAGGCCGTGGTCTTGTAGTCGCCGAGGAAGTTGTTGTCGTTGACCCGCACCTTGCGGTCCTCGAAGGGCAGATAGAGGGCCGCGAGATCGAGCGTCTTGCCGCCCGCGAAGCGATGCCCCCAGCCGAGCGTCAGACCCTTGCGGTTGGCGTCGGGCAGCAAAGGACCGACGAAGCGCTCGGGCTGCGGGGACTCGTCGTAATAGGCCCCGACGCGCCACTCGTTGGCCGCTCCCTGCTCCCAGCGGTAACCGACCCGGTAGTTCATGACGTTCTTCCAGCGCTCCGGCAGTGTCTGCGAGAACTGGGGGGCATCGACGAACACCAGCGGCACCTGGTCGAAGCTCGCCCATCCCGTCCAGTTGACGTCGATCTCGAGCTTGCTCTGCGCGGAGAGCGCGAAAGCGAGGCCGAGGCTAGCGGTGTCCGGAAATTCGATGCTGGTCTCGATGGCGAGATTCTGATCGAAGGGAATGACGTGCGCGATGGCGGCGTCGAAGGGCGGGATCCCGGTGAGGATCTGCGTGAAGCGCCCGTCGCCCTTGTAGTCGACCTTGACCCGGCTGCGATACGACAGCCCCCACGAGAAGCTCTCGTTCCACTTGTGCAGGATGCCGACGGTGAACCCGTAGCCCTCGTTGAAGTCGCTCTTCAGGTTGACCTTGCCGACATCGACGAGCTGTCCGGTGATTGGACTGCGCGACGGCACGTAGCGATCGAGCTCGACATCGGAGAAGCGCACCAAGACGCCGAATCCGACCCCGAGGCTCGGGGTGGCCTGCCAGGCGAGCGTCGGATTGAGGTCGAAGGCCTTGAGCGCCGCTTTGGTCGAGAGGTACCGCCCCGGGAACTGCGCCGGATTCTTCCACTCGGTGGTCAGGCCGTACGGACTCGTCAGGCCGAGCCCGAAGCGCCAACGCTCGTTCATCTGGCGTGTCCAGTAGAAATGCGGCGGCGTTTCGAACAGCGGCTCCTGTTCACCGCGGGCGCCTGCGCCCGGCGAGGGATCGACGCCTCGGAAACTGCCTTCCGTCGAAGTGACGAGCGTGGCGCCGAGCGAGAAATGCTGTCCGTCGAGGAAAGCCACTCCACCCGGGTTGTAGAAGATCGCCGACGGATCGTCGGCCTGGGCCGTGAAGGCCATCGCCATGCCCATCGACTTCGATCCCTGCTCGAAGATGCTGAATCCTGCGGCGCCCAGCGGCGCCCGACCACCCACGGCGACCGTTGCGAGGAGTGCCCATGCGAGGACCTGCCAACGTCTTGCCATTTTGAAGCCTCCATGATCGCAGGGCCGAGAGCCCCGTTCCACCTGCAAGCTCATTCTACCAACGCTCACCGCGGATCGCCGCAGCCGCTTCCCGATCGAGCTCGCGGGTGCGCTCGGCCTCGCGCTTGTCGTAGAGCTTCTTGCCTTGCACGAGCGCGATCTCGACTTTTACCCGGCTCCCCCGGAGGTAAACCGCGAGCGGCACGACGCTGAAGCCCTTTGCGATCACCCGTCCTGCGAGCTTGTCGATCTCGCGCCGCGACAACAGGAGCTTGCGCGGGCGGTCCGGAAGGTGATTCTCGCGATTGCCGTGCGAGTAAGGGCTGATGTGAGCGCCGACCAGAAAAGCCTCGCCGCCCCGGAAATCGACGAAGGCGTCCTTCAATTGGACCTTGCCCAGGCGCGCCGACTTCACCTCGGTCCCGGTCAGGACGAGACCGGCCTCGAGGCGCTCGTGGATGAAGTAGTCGAACGCGACGCGGCGATTGCTCGCGAGGGGGCGCACTTGCGGAGTCTTTTCGCTCATGAGGAGATCAGCGGCGGCGGCCGGCCGGGTGCCCAGTCTACCGCCGCCGGATGGTAGATTGGGCGTTCATGGCCGCCTGGTCGTCTCTTCTGATTCTCGGCCTCGCGCTCGCGGCCTCGGGCGAGCCCACCATCGAGAATCTCTCGGTCACGGCGCACGGCGGCCAGGTGCTCGTCAGCTTCCATCTCGCCAACGGACTCGACGCGGAAACCCGCGAGCGCATCGCGAGCGGTCTGCCCACGAGCTTCATCTACGAGCTCGAGCTCAAGGAGGATCGCAAGCACTGGTGGGATCGCGGCCTCGACGGCACCGTAATCGAGGTCGTCGCGATGTACAACGCCGTCACCCGCGAATACCTCGTGAACACAAAGCGGGGCGGCCGGCTCATCGAGAGTCGGAACGTGCGCGACGAGGTCGAGCTCGAGCACGCGATGACCGTGTTCGAGGCCTTTCCGGCCTTCACGATGGCCGATGACCAGGATCACGCCCGTTTCCTCGTGCGTATGCGTGTGGTCCTCGGGCCCGGGGCGATGCTGGGCTTCATCCCCTATCAGCGATCGACGTCCTGGACCGAGTCCAACAAGGTCCGTCTCCGCGCGCCGGAGCCCTGAGATGCCCAAGGTGGATCTCCGCGAGCTCTTCGCGCAGCACCGCAAGGACGGACGCTGGGTGGCCGCCGCCCTGACCCTGATGCTGGTCTTTCTCACCCTCATCTACTACCTGATCCAACGCGGCCGCGACCTGCCTTCGGTGCTGGTCACCAACAAGGTGCTGTTGTTCGTTCTCGTCTATGCCGACGCGCTGCTCATTCTGGTCATTCTCTTCGTCCTCGTGCGCAACATGTTGCGCCTCTGGCTGGAGCGCCGTCAGCGCGCCCTCGGAGCGCGCTTCAAGACCAAGCTGGTGGCGACCTACGTCGGCCTCTCCCTCGTGCCGGTGCTGCTCCTCTTCTTCTACGCGAGCGAGCTCCTCCAGGGCTCGATCGACCGCTGGTTCTCGAGCTCTTTGCGGTCCGTCCTCGAGCAGAGCAGCGCCGTCGCGCAATCGCTGCAGCGGGAGATCGGCGATCGCAACTATCGCGAAGCGCTGCGCGTAGCGCGCCAGCTCGCGAATATCAGTCACGACGAGAGCGAATTCCGCGCCGCGCTCCCTCCGCGCCTGGCGCAGTGGCGCGACGAATCCGGAGTCGCCTTCCTCGGGGTCTACCTCGAAACCGAATTCCTGAACGCCGTCGTCGACCCGCAGTCCGGTCTCGACGACCTGCCGGAGGTGGGCAGGAGCTTCCTGCTCGAGGCGGCGGAGAAGGGGCGCGCCGACCGCGTCCTGCTGCCCGCCGGCACCCGGGGCCGGCTGATTCTCTCCGCGGCCGCGGGCGCGGCGCCCACCGGCACGAGGCGGCTGGTCGTCGTGGCGGGAACGCTGCTCGATCCGGTCACCAGCGGGCAGAGCGAAGAGCTGATCCAGTCCTACCAGACCTACCGTCAGCTGCAGGTCCAGAAGCGTGACTTCGCTGCGAGCTACTGGCTCATGTTCGTGCTCGTGACGTTGCTCATTCTGCTCGCTTCCTCCTGGGTCGGCCTTTTTCTCGCCCGCCGGCTCATGCTCCCGATCCAAGCGCTCGCCGAGGGTACGCGTCGGGTCGCGAGCGGCGACCTCGACCAGAGGATCGAGGTCGCCACCGACGACGAGATGGCGACCGTCGTCGACTCGTTCAACCGCATGACGCAGGAATTGCGGCGCAACCGCGAGGAGATCGAGCGCAGCCATCGCGAGCTCGTGGCGGCGAACCGGCGGCTCGCCGAGGAACGCGCCCTGGTCGGAGCCATTCTCGAGAACCTCGCCGCCGGAGTGATCGCTCTCGATCGTGACGGAACAGTGCTCTCGACCAACGCCGCCGCCCTGGATCTGCTCGGACAGAAGGAGGAGGCTCTGGTAGGCAGGAAGCTCGCGGAAGCCTGGGGGGGTTCCGAGCGCTCGCGCCTCGAGAGCCTCATCGAATCGGCCAAGAGCAGCCCCAGCGAGGCGGCCGAAGTGAGCCTCGTCCTGGGCGGCGAACGCCGCACGTTCGAGGTCAAAGTGTCGGACCTGCGCGACAGCGCCGGCAGGGATTCCGGCAAGATCGTCGTTCTCGAGGACCTGTCCGAGCTGATCAAGGCACAGAAGCTCGCGGCCTGGACAGAGGCCGCGCGACGGATCGCGCACGAGATCAAGAATCCGCTCACGCCGATCCGGCTGGCCGCGGAGCGCCTGCGCGTCAAGCATCGCGAGGGCGACCCGGGAGTGGGCGAGCTTCTCGAGGAGAGCGTCGCGATCATCGTTCGCGAAGTCGGCAAGATGCAGGCTTTGGTCGACGAGTTCTCGCGCTACGCCCGCATGCCCGGGCCGCAGCTCGCGGCGACGTCCATCGTCGGCCTGGTCTCGGAAGTGGTCGCGCTCTATCGCGACGTCAAGCCCGGAGTGGCGATCCGTACCGCTCTCGCGCCGGGGATCGGCGAGATCTGGGTCGATCCGGAGCAGCTGCGGCGCGTGCTCATCAACCTCCTCGACAACGCGCTCGAGGCGACCGAGCCCCCCGGCGACGTCGAGGTCCGTGCCGAGCGCCGGGGCGAGCGCCTGGTTCTCGAGGTCATCGACGCCGGCTGCGGAATCGCCGCGGAAGACCGCGAGAAGCTCTTCCTGCCGTTCTTCTCGCGCAAGAAGCGCGGCACCGGCATGGGACTCGCGATCGTGCAGCGCATCGTGAGCGACCACAACGGCTCGATCCGGGTCTCCGAGAACCTCCCCCACGGGGCGAACTTCACGATCGAGCTGCCGGTCGGCTGACCGGCGGGCGTCGCGAGAGCGCGCCGCGCGCCGCTGTACAATCGCGGCATGCCCGAGAGTCCGCAGGAGCGCATCACGAAAGAGATCCAGGCGACGATGAAGTCCGGCGACCGGGACCGGCTCTCGGCGCTGCGCATGCTGCTCGCCGAGATCCAGAGCGCCGGATTTCGGGAAGAGCGGGAGATCGATGAAGCCGCCTTCCAGGCCCTCGTCAGGAGAGCCATCAAGCAGCGCCGGGATTCGATCGAGCAGTATCGCAAGGGAAATCGACCGGAGCTCGCCGCGAAGGAGGAACGCGAGGCGGAGATCTTTGCCACTTATCTTCCCGCGCAGGTTTCGGAAGAGGAGCTGCGCCAGGTGATCCAGGCCGTGGTCACCGAGCTCGCCGCCCAGGGTCTCTCGGGGCCGGCGGCGATCGGGGCCGTCATGAAGGCGACGCTCGGCCGGCTCGGCGGGGCGGTGGACGGCGCGACGGTGAATCGCATCGCCCGCGAGATGCTGGCGCCCCGCTGAAGGCGGCCGAAGAGGTGCGATCGGTTCTCGTCGGCACCGCCGGACATGTCGATCACGGCAAGACTGCGCTCGTCCGCGCGCTTACCGGCACCGACTGCGATCGTCTGGAAGAGGAGAAGCGGCGCGGCATCACTCTCGACCTCGGCTTCGCCCATCTCGCGAGCCCGGGCTCCCCGGGCTCCCATCCTTTCCATTTTCTCGATGACCTCGAGCTCTCCTTCATCGACGTACCGGGTCACGAGCGGTTTCTGCACAACGCTCTCGCCGGCCTCGGCGGAGTGCGGCTTCTGCTGCTCGTCGTCGCAGCGGACGAAGGCATCCGGCCGCAGACGCGCGAGCACCTGGCGATCGCCGAGCTGCTCGAGTTGCCCGGCCTCGTCGTCGCGCTGAACAAGATCGACAGCGTGGACGAAGAGGCCGCCGAGCTCGCGGAGCTCGAGCTCGCCGAGCTCCTCGCCGGCACCCGCTTCTCCGGCTCTCCGATCTGCCGCGTTTCGGCCCTGTCGGGTGCCGGCGTGCCGGAGTTGCGCGCCGCCCTCGAAACCGCGGCGCGCGCGCTCGTCGGCTCCGTCCGCGACAGCGACCCCGCCCGCCTGCCCTTGGACCGGGCCTTTCTCCTCAAGGGTCAGGGTGTCGTGGTGACCGGAACCCTGATCTCCGGCGCGATCGCTCCCGGCGATGTCCTCGAGCTCCTGCCGTCACGCCGGCCGGCGCGCGTACGCTCGGTGGAGGTGCACGGCAAGCCGCGTTCTGCGCTCGCCGGCGAGCGCGCGGCGCTGCAGATCTCCGGGATCGAGCTGCCGGCACTGGCGCGCGGCATGGAGCTCGCGGCTCCCGGCGCGCTGCGCACGACACGGCGCCTCCTGGTGCGGTGGCGGATGCTCGCGACCTCGCCGGTCGCGCTCGACAGTGCTCTCGCACCGGTCACGGTGAGGATCCATCTCTACGCCGGCGAGACCGTCGGCGCGGCGCGCGCGCTCGCCCCGGGCGGGCTCGCTCCCGGAGAATCCGGTCTCGTCGAGATCGCGCTCGCCTCGCCGATCGTCGCCGCCCGGGGCGATCGCTTCATCGTCCGTCGCCCCTCCCCTGCCGCGACGATCGGCGGCGGCACGGTTCTGGATCCGTGGTGGCGGAGGAAGCGCCGGGGCGATCCGCAGGAGCGGCTGGAGGCGCTCGCGGGCGACGAACGCGCGGCGCTTCTCGCCTGGGCAGGCGAGGCTGGCGAGCGCGGTCTCACCGCAAGCGAAGCCGCCGCACGGACGGGCAAGAGCGCGTCGAGTCTCGAGATCGAGCTCGCCGCCCTCGAAAAGAGCGGAACTCTCGTGCGGCTCGCGCCGCGAGCGCAGGAGATCTCGGGCATGCCGGGGACACCGGGTGCTTCGGGAGCCGGCGCCCCGGCCCGGTTTCTCCGTCCGGAGACGCTCGAAGACCTGCGCCGGCGGGCCCGGGTGGCGCTCGCCCGCTACTTCGCGGAGCATCCTCTGGAGTCCGCGCTCGGCAAGGCCGCGGCGGTGCGCCTCCTGCTCCCGCCCGCGGCGCGCGCGCTCGCCGATCTCTACTTCGCCCACCTCGCGGCGCTGGGAGAGCTGGATCTCGTCGCCGGCGAAGTACGGCTCCCCGGGCGCGCCGCCGATTCGCCCGCCACCCTCTCGCCGCTCGCGCGCACCGTCGTCGAGCGCTACACCGCGGCCGGGCTCGCGCCGCCCTCCCCGGGGGAGCTCGCCCGCGAGCTCGCCGCCAAGCCGCAGATCGTCGAGGGCCTGATCCAGCATCTGGTGAAGCGGCGGGAGCTTACCCGCCTCCCCACGGGTCTCATCATCGCGAACGCGGTGCTCGCCCGGCTGGAGGCCGATCTGCGGATGACCGGCTGGGAGCGCTTCTCGATCGCGCAGTTCAAGGAGCGCTTCGGACTGTCGCGCAAGTGGGCAATTCCGCTCCTCGAATACTTCGACGGCATCGGTGTCACCCGGCGGCTGGGGGAGGAGCGCCAGCTCCGGCCCGCACCGGACCCGTCCAGGAAGCCCGACCCGAAGCCCTGAAGCGCGGCGCTGCCCCGGACCGAGCCGCCCTACCCCAGCCGCTCGCCAGCGGAGGATAATCCAGCCATGAAGAGCGTCGCCATTCTCGGAGCCTCGAAGGACCGCGCCAAGTTCGGCAACAAGTCGGTGCGGGCGCACCTCGCCGCCGGCTACGAAGTTCTGCCGGTGCACCCGAAAGAGAGCGTGATCGAAGGGCTCACCGCCTATCCCTCGCTCGCGGCTTTGCCGCACGCGGTCGATCGCATCAGCGTCTACCTGCCGCCACCGGTCGCACTCGCGGCATTGCCGGAGATCGCCGGGGCAAGAGCGCGCGAGGTCTGGTTCAACCCCGGCGCCGCCGATGCGGCGGTTCTCACCGAAGCGCGGCGGCTCGGGATCCCGGCGATCGACGGCTGCAGCATCGTCGATCTGGGGCTTCAGCCGTCCGACTTTCCATGACCGACGGGCAGCGCCCCCCCGAATGATGAGATGACCAAAATGACCGAAATGACCGCGCTGACGAGCATGAACGAGATGCGGCAGATCCTCGACCGGGCCAACGAGCTGCGGCGTCGCGGTGAGCCCGCCGTGCTCGCGACCGTCGTCGCCGTCGAGGGTTCGGCCTATCGGCGGGAAGGCGCGCGCATGCTCATCGAGGCCGATGGGGCGCTCACCGGGATCCTCTCGGGCGGTTGCTTCGAGCGCGATCTCGCCGCGCGCGCGGCGGATGTCCTGGCCTCGGGAGAGGCGGCCCTCGCCACCTACGACCTGCGGTCTCCCGACGAAGTGCTCTGGGGCTTGGGGCTCGGATGCGGCGGGAAGATCACGCTGCTCCTCGAGCCTCTGCCCTCCGCGGTCGACGGGCCTTCTCCTCTCGACCCATTCGAACAGGTTTCCCGCGATCGAATTCCAGTTTCAGTAAGAACAAAGCTCGGTAAAGGAGCCTTGCTTTGTGAAGAAGTCGTCCCGGCGGTCCGCCTCGTTCTGGCGGGTGCAGGCCGCGACGCATTGCCGCTCGCGAAGCTCGGGGCAGGGCTCGGCTGGGAGACGGTCGTCCTCGATGCTCGCGCCACCGCGGCGGCCGAGGTCCGGTTCTCCGGCCTGGCACGCTACCTCGCCGGTAGCCCCGGCGAGTTCGAGGCTTCCCTGCACGTCGATCCCTTCACCGCCGTCGTCGTGATGACCCACAACTATCTCGACGACCTGGCTTGGCTCGCCGCCCTGCTGCCGACCGCCGCGCCCTACGTCGGACTCCTCGGCCCGGCAGCGCGCCGCGACCGCCTGCTGGCCGACCTCGCGCTGCAGGGGCTCATGCTGACAGCGGAGATGCGAGCGCGCCTGCACGGACCTGCCGGACTCGACCTCGGCGGCCGCTCTGCAGAGCAGGTCGCCCTCGCGATCGTGGCCGAAGTGCAGGCAATGCTGACGGGATGCCGCCGGTCTGCCGCTCTCGCATGCGCTGGCATCCGGGCGCAGTTCAATCCCCGTCGACCGCGAGCCTTGAGCGTTGCGGGGGTTCTTCTCGCCGCCGGCACCTCGAGCCGGCTGGGGCGCTCGAAAGCGCTCCTCCCCTATCGCGGCTCGACCCTGCTGCGCCACGCGGCGGAGACCCTGTGCGCGACTCCGTGCAGCCCGTGCCTCGTCATCGTCGGACCAGAGGTGGAAAAGAGCTGCCGGCAGGTGAAGGACCTGGAAGTCGAAGTGGTCGAGAATCCCGACCACCGCCAAGGACTCTCGACTTCGCTCCGCGCCGCTCTGCGCGCGATCGAAGCGCGCGAATCCGCCACCGGCGACGAGGTGCAGGGTCTCCTCATCACCCTCGTCGATCAGCCCCTCGTCACCGCCGCGCACCTCAATGCAGTCCTTGCCGCCGGCCGGGAGACCGGCCTCTGCGCCTCGGCCTGGGCGAGCACGTTCGGCCCACCAGCCTTCCTTTACCGATCCTTTTTTGCTTCTTTGAAGGAGCTCTGCGGCGACGAAGGCGCCAAACCGATCCTGACGATGCATCGAGATCGACTGCGCCTCGTCGCCTTCCCCGGCGGCGCGGTCGATATCGACGACGAGGCCGACTACGGGCGCCTGCTGTCGGGCGCGAAGGCCTGAGAGTCGACCCAGAGCTCGACCAGGGACTCGATCCGCCGCCCCACCTCCCGGCGCCGATCGCGGAGCTCGGCGGCGATCCGGTCGCGGCGGCGCAGCAGGAGGAAGGCGCGGCTCTCACGCCAGAGCATCTCCTGGCGTTCGAGGAAGCAGACGGCGATGTAGCCGGAGAGGGGCGCGACCGCGAGCAGCGCGATACCGGGAGCGACTCCCCAGAGTCTCCAGGCGAGAATCCCCTCGACTCCCCAGGTGAGCGGATAGGCGACGATCCCCGGAAAGACCTTGTACGTCGCCACCTGATTCGGCTCGTCGTCGAAGCGCCGCGAGACGAGCTCGACGAGCGTGAACGGCACGAGATTCAGGAGCGCCCCGAGGATCGCCACCGGCAGGCTGAGCGCGAAGCTCATCGCCATGCGCGCCAGAAACCCGAGCAGCCGGTCGAGCGGGTAGCTTGCGATCACCTGTTCGTCGCGCAGGCCGGCGAGAGTCAGGAGGTGGTCGTAGGAGCGCGCCGCCTCGACCGCCGCCGCCACTTCGCGCGGGTGCGCCCGCCGCAATCCGTCGAGCCCTTCGAGAAGCGTGCGCCGCGCGTCGAACTCGGCCGCGAGCCGGCGCTCGCGCGGCAGCTCCAAAGCGTCGACTTCGAGGATCCGCGCGCCGCGTTCCACGAGTCGCGACTCCTCCCAGCTCGGGTAGTTGAGCGTCACGCGCTCGAGCGCCTCGGTGACCCGCTCCGTCAGCAGGCGCACCGCCGTCGGTTCGTCCCGCCGCGCGAGCTCGATCTCCTCCGCCGGGTCGATCGGCGTTCCCACGACGACGAGCGCGCGCGAGCGGAAACGCCCGCGCTCCTCGAACACCAGACCGACCGGCAGGATCCGGCTGCCCAACGGACCGAGGCGCATCTCGGCCTCGAGCAGGATGCGCGCCGCGCCGGTCTTCAACGGCTGGAGCTGCGGCTCGTCGTGGCTCGTTCCTTCCGGGAAGATCGCCACAATGCCCCCGCGGGCGAGCTCCGCGTGACAGCGCGCGAAGGTCTCCCGATTCTTCGCGGTGTCGACGCCGGCGTCCTCTCGGCGATAGACCGGAACGACCCCCGCGAGGTCGAGGATCTGCGCCAGGACCGGGATCTTCCAGAGCGTGCTCTTGCCGACCAGGCGGGCCGGGAGCCCGAGGGGTCCGAGGACGAACAACGGATCGACCAGGCCGTTGACGTGATTGGCGACGACGACGAGCGGCACCCGGTGCCGGCCGCCCTCGCCACGCGGTACCCGGTCGCCTCCGACGACCTCGATCCGGCGAAAGAAGATCGCCAGGACCAGGCGGCAGAGAAGACCGAGCCCACGATCGAGCCCCGCGCGCATCCCGGAGGAAGCAGAGGGGGCGGCGGAGCTCACGGCTATGCGGGCTCGCGCCAGGCGGCGGCGGCGGCCAGCCCGCGGCGCTCGTCGATCAGGAACATCCCGAGCAGACCGACCACGAAGAAAGCCCCCGTCCAGAGAATCGCCACCCGTTGCGAGCCGCTCGCCGAGGAAACCAGGCCGAAGACCAGCGGACCGAAGGCGTAAGCACCTTTGCCGGCGAGCCCCCAGAAGGCGAAGAACTCGCCGCTCTTGCCGACCGGCGCGAACAGGCCGACGAGGGCCCGCGATGCCGACTGCAGGGAACCGATGCCGAGCCCGGCCGTCAGCGCGATGACCCAGAACGCGAGCTTGCTCGAGGTCAGATAGGTCGCGAGGCAGGTTGCGATCCACAGCAGCAGAGAAACCTGGATCGTCCGGCGCGCCCCCATCCGGTCCTGGATCGCTCCGAATGCGAAGGCTCCCGCGGCCGAGGAGACCTGCACCACCAGGAAGAGGAAGATGAGCTCGCTGGCGGTGAAGCCGACCGTGCGCTCGGCGTAGACCCCGACGAAGGCGATGATGCTCGACAGACCCGCGGAGTAGACGAAGAAGACGGAAAGGAATTTCGCCAGCTCGCGGAAGTGCCGGATCGAACGCACCGTCGTCACCAGCCGGCCGAATCCCTGGCGGGCATAGAAGAGAAGAGGCTCGCTGCGACGCGGCGCCCGCTCGCGCAGGAACATGAAGGTCGGCAGCGCGGCGATCAGGAAGAACAACGCGGTCAGAGGCCAGACCATTCGGAGATTGGGGAGATTCTCCAGTGTGAAGCCGCCATCGATCTTCGGTTTGATGAGCAGGAGTGACGCCAGCCCGCCGAAGTAGCCGAGACCCCAGCCGAAGCCCGAGATCCGCCCCACCGTCGAGGGCGTCGAGATTTCGGGCAGGAAGGCGGCGACCAGGTTCTCACCGAACGAGAACGCGACGTTGGAGACGACGAAGAGGACGAGGCCGAGCGCGATCGCGCCTGGACCGACGAATCCCAGCGCCGCGGTTCCGGCGACGCACATCAGGTAGGTGCCGAAGAGGAAGAGCTTCTTGCGCCCCGACTCGTCGGCCATCGCTCCGACGATCGGCGAGAGCAGGACGACGATCAGGTTGGAGATGAAGATGCCGCGGCCCCACCAGGCGTCGGCCTCGGGTCCGGTCGCGACCAACCGGGTGAAGAAGACGCTGAAGGCCACCGTCACCACGACCGTGGTGTAGCTCGAATTGGCGAAATCGAACATCGCCCACGCGAAGATCTCGCGGCGGGTGACCGGCGGCGGAGACGCTGGCGTTCCCGCGCTCAAGCCGGGTCAGGGGCAGGTCAGGAAGGCGCTGGTGTCGGTGACCGCCGCCGCGGAGACGCCGAGGGCGTTGTCGTACAGCTTCGTGGTGCCCGTCCAGGTGTCGAGCACCGTGATGTGGAATTCGACGTTGGTCAGCGCGGCGAAGAAGATCCAGTAGCGGTTGTTGAGCGAGCAGCCGTCGACGACCTTGATCATCACCTCGAAGGTCGACGGGACGAAGAACCAGATGACGCCCGAATCCTCCGAACCGAGCGGCACGAAGGTCCCCGCGCCGGTGACGCCCTGGAAGTTCCTCCAGGTGGCGCTGATCCGGAACCGGCCCTTGTGGAGCTCGCTGTAGCGGCCGTCGTAGGAGGGCATCGAGCCGTCGCCGGCGAGAATGTGCGTGGCGCCGGTGCAGGCGACGAAGGTGGTGAAGGTCCCCTGCGATGCGGGTTCCGTCCCTGCCGTCACCAGGTAGTAGCTCTGGTTCGCGAGCAGCTGCACGCTGGGAATCAGGGAGAAACCGACACCCAGCGCGCTGTTGCCGTTCACCGCCGCGAGGTGGGTCAGCGGGCTCGCGGGATCGAAGGCACCCTGGTAGAGAAAGATCGCGCCGTCGAAGCCGCCCTCCTGCACGCTGGTGAAGCTGCACGTCCCGGTGGCATTGGTAAACAGCGCCTGGCTCGAGTAGTGGGTCACCTTTCCGGAGAGTGCCGGCGGCAGGTCGGTGTTCGGCCGATTGAACGTCGGGCCGCCGACGTTGGTGCCGTAGAACGAGAACGCCGCTTGGGCGCCGGCCGGCGAAGCGGCGAGAGGCGCGCAGAGAGCGACGGCGAGCAGGGTCGGGAGAAGGCGGCGCATGGCGTGATTTCGGCACGGATCCTAACCCAGGGCCGTCCCGGGGGAAAAGGACCGGCAGCGGGTTCGGGAGGCGACGCCTCGGCTCGCCGGCCGCGGCTCAGCTCTTGGCGTCGAACCAGGTCGGTCCGGACCCGGTGTCGACGACGAGAGGGACGGCGAGCGCCGCCACGCCCTCCATCTCGCCCCGGACGAGGGCCGCGACCGCGGCGACCTCGGTGGCCGGCGACTCGAGCACCAGCTCGTCGTGCACCGTGAGGAGCAGGCGGGCTCGCGGGTGCTCGCCGCGCAGCCGGCGATCGACCGCGATCATGGCAAGCTTCATGAGATCCGCAGCCGTACCCTGGATGCGGGCGTTGATCGCCATGCGCCGGGCGTTCTCACGCAGATTCCAATTCCTGCTCTGGATGTCGGGCAGGTAGCGCACCCGGCCGTAGAGCGTCTCGACCCGGCCGTCGCGCTCGGCCGCCGCCAGGGTCTCCTGCATGTAAGCCTGGACGCCGGCATAGCGGGCGAAATAGACGGCAATGAACTGTTCGGCCTCTTTCGTCGAGATGCCGAGCGCCTGCGCGAGTCCATAGGCGCTCATGCCGTAGATCAGGCCGAAATTGATCGTCTTCGCCGCCCGGCGCTGCTCCGCGGTGACGAAGTCGGCCGAGATCCCGAGCACGGCCGCCGCCGTCGAGCGATGGATGTCCTCGCCCCTGCGGAACGCCTCGATCATCGCTCTCTCGCCGGCGATGTGCGCCAGGACACGCAACTCGATCTGGCTGTAGTCGGCGGCGACCAGCAGGAAGCCGGGCGCCGCGCAGAATGCCTTGCGGATCTTCATCCCGAGCTCGGTGCGGGCCGGTATGTTCTGCAGATTCGGATTGACCGAGGACAGCCGGCCGGTCGCCGCCACCGCCTGCTGGAAGCGCGTGTGCAGCCGCCCATCCCCACCGAGAAGCTGGGGCAGGGCATCGACGTAGGTCGACTTGAGCTTCGCGAGCTCGCGAAAGCGCAGCAGGTACTGCGGCAGCTCGTGCCCGGCGGCGGCGAGCTCTTCGAGGGTCTCGGCGCCGGTCGAGTAGCTCTTGGTCTTCCTGGTCTTCTTGCCCGACGGCAGCTTCAACTTGTCGAACAGGATCGTCCCGAGCTGCTGCGGCGACTGGATGTTGAAGCGCTCGCCGGCGAGGCGGTAGATCTCGGTCTCGAGTCCGGCGAGCTCGCCGCCGAGCTCGACCGACATCCGCGCGAGGAAATCGACGTCGAGCCGGATTCCCGTCTCCTCCATCCCGACGAGCACCGGCATGAGCGGCGCTTCGATCCTGCGATAGAGGTCGCGGAGCGCGCCCGTGCCCAGCTCCTGGCGAAGCGCCGGCGTCAACTGTTCCACGAGCGCCAGGCGCTCGCCGACCCACGCGCCGACGCGTGCGTCGCCTACCGCGGGTTCGACGCCCTTGTCGAAGCCGGCGTCTTTCGCGGTTCGGATCCGTGCACCGGTGCGCTCGAGCGCGATCTCCGCGAGCGCATGCCCGTGCACCGACGCCTTGCAGAGGTACGAAGCGAGCATGAGATCGAAGAGCGCCGCCGAGCAGCTCTCCCCCGCGGCCGGCGCGAGCCGCAGCAGCTCCTTCAGATCGCAGCCGACGATCTCGCGGGCCGGATCGGCAAACCAGGCGGCAAGCGACGCGACGACCGCCGCCCGCAGCTCCGGCGAGCGCAGATCGACCCACCCCCGACGGCCGCCGGAGAATGCGGAAACGGCCAGAGCTACAGGTGTATTCGCTTCCGCCAACGCGACCGCGACTCCCCCTTGGACAGCGGCCGCAAACTCCTCCCATTCCTTTACCGAAAAGAGCGCCGCGATTGCGGGAATGTCGGCCCCGCCGGAGGCGGGCCCCGCCGAGCTCGACGGCGGAAGTCGCGTCGAGCTCGGCGAGCAGAGTGAAGAACTCGAGCTCCGTGTAGAGCGCCCGGAGAGCTTCGACGTCCGGCGGATCGAGCTGCAGGGACTCGGCATGGATCTCGATCGGCAGATCGGTATGGATGGTGGTGAGCTCTTTGGAGAGCAACGCCTGCTCGCGATGCTCGAGCAGGCCCTCGCGATAGGCCTTGCGCGGGATCTCGGCGGCGCGCTCGAGCAACGCCTCCACCGAACCGAACTCGGCCACCAGCTGCCGCGCCCCTTTCTCGCCGATCCCCGGCACGCCCGGGACATTGTCGACCGCATCGCCCATGAGGGCGAGGACGTCGGCGACCTTGTCCGGCGGAACACCGAAGTCTTCGGTGACGCCGGCGGCGTCGTAGCGCTTGCCGCGCCCGGTATGCAGCAGCGTGACGTGCGGTCCGACGAGCTGCATCAGATCCTTGTCGGCCGAGACCAGGACGACCTCGTAGCCGGCGGCCGCTCCTTTCTTCGCCAGCGTCCCCATGACGTCGTCCGCCTCGTAGTTGTCGAGCTCGAGGCGCGGAATGCGGAAGGCTTCGATCGCCCGGCGGACATAGGGGATCTGCGGCACGAGATCTTCCGGCGTCGGCGCCCGGTTGGCCTTGTAGTCGGCGAACCTCTCGGTGCGCACCGTCTTGTCGGAGAGGTCGAGCGCGACGCCGATGAAGTCGGGCGCTTCGTCGCGCAGGACCTTCTTCAGCATCTGGACGAAGCCGTAGACGGCGTTGGTCGGCAAGCCTTTCGAGTTCGAGAGATTCCGGATCGCGTAGAAGGCGCGGAAGATGTTGTGGAAGCCGTCGATCAGGACGAGCTTGGGGCGGCGCCCGGAATCGGAGGACCGCGCGGCCGGTCCCGGCGATGCGTCGGGCGGCGGTGGCGGAGGGATCGGCGGCTCCATCGCGCGAAGCTTAGCCCGGAAAGCCGATCGATTAGGCGGGAGGGTAGAGCTCCGATAAACTTGCGTGCTTGCCCAGCCTCTTCATTCTCCCTCGGCCGACACTCGCAAGCCTGCGCCGGCTCGGCTCGGGGATGGGCCTTCTCCTGCTCGCCGGCTGCGGACGCCCCGCGGAGCCTTACCGTCCGGACGTTCTTCTGGTCGTCATGGACTGCCTGCGCGCCGATCATGTCGGGGCCTACGGCTATCCCCGCCCGACGACGCCAACCCTCGACCGCCTGGCATCCGAAGGCATCCGCTTCGAGTCCGCCTACTCGAACGGGACCTGGACCAAGCCCGCGATGGCAACGCTCTTCACGGGCCTCTATCCCAGCGAGCACGGGCTGCTGAAGGTCGGCACGCCGGCGGGCGACCTGACCGAGACCGACGCGCTTGCGGACGGGATACCGATGCTCGCAGCGCGTTTCGCCGCGGCCGGCTACCGCACGATCGCGGCGGTCAATCAGATCCACTTGAAGCCCGAGTTCGGCTTCGGTCGCGGTTTCGATGACTACCAATGGGTCAAGGGCCGCTCGGCGATTCAGCTCAATCGCAGGGTCGAGAAGTCCGTTGCCGCCGCCCGACCCGGTCAGCCGGTCTTCGCGTGGGTCCACTACCTCGACCTGCACTGGCCCTACCGCCACTTCCGCAAACAGCGGCATCCGGAGCTCGGCGCGACGGAGATGGATCCCGAGCCGCCGGTCGAGCAGGGCCGCGATCTGATCCGCGGCTGGGTCGCCGACCACCTCACCGACGAGAACCGCAAGGCGCTCGCGGCGCGCTACGACCGGGAGATCCGCTTCGACGACGAAGCGCTCGCCGACCTGCTCGAGCGCTTCCGCGCCGCGGGCCGGCTCGACAACACGTTCATCCTGGTCACGGCCGACCACGGCGAAGGCTTCTACGAGCACGACAAGCTGATGCACGGTTTCGAGCCTTATGAGGAGGTCGCGCGCGTCCCGCTGATTCTGCGGCCGCCGTCGCGAATGGATCTCCCGTCCGGCGTCCGCCGCACGATCGTCTCGCACGTCGATCTCGGAGCGACGTTGCTCGACCTTCTCGGGCTCCCGCCGCTCCAGGGAGCGAGCGGCAGAAGCTACGTACCCGTTCTCGAGGGACGTGACGACCTGGAGCGCTCCGTCCTCATCCAGACCGAGCTCACGACCGCGCTCCGCAAGGGACGCTACAAGCTGATTCGGCACAGCAACGAGAAGGTCGAGCTCTACGACCTCCAGGCCGATCCCGCCGAGGCCCGCGACCTCGCGGCCGCTGGGTGCGCCGGAGAGTGCATCCCCCTGCTCGCCGAGCTCGAGCGCCAGCTGCGCGCTCTCGGACCGCCGCGGGCGGGAAAACGCGGCACCTTCACCAGGGAAGAGACCGAGGAGCTCCGCGCTTTGGGCTATCTGTAGGTCGCGGCCAGCGAGCTTCCTGACGTGAAAGATCTCTCGGCAACCGGTTCAGAAGCCCGTCCGGCCGGAAGCTCGGTCTTCGAGGGCCTTCTTCCGGCATTGCTGCTGCTCGCAGCGCTGCTCTACGCAATCCCGCTCTGGTGGGGCCTCGGGAGTGATCGGCAGTGGGCTTTCGACGAGCCGAGACCGAACCAGATCGTGCCCGAGGCGTTGGGGAGCACGAACCCTTGGCTGCCGCGGTATCCGCCGCTGCATCGTCACCTGCTGCGCGGGCTCTTCCACTTGGCAATGCCTCTCGCGCGGGCGGCGAGCACGGCGCTCGACATGGAGTTGATGGCGGTGCTGCAGGCCCTGGGCCGGGCCGCGACGATTCCGTTCGCACTGGCGACGCTCTGGCTGGTTTACGCCATCACCCGTCGCCTCGCCGGCTCGAGACCGGCCGTACTGGCCGCTCTCATCTGGCTGGGAGTCGCGCCCCAGGCGTATTACGCCAAGACGATGAATCTCGACGCACCGTATCTCGCCTGGTTCGCCCTCTCGCTGTATTTCTTCGTCGAGTTCCGACTGCGCCGCCGTCTGCGCGACTTGTTGGGCTTCGCGCTCGCGGGCGGATGTTCGATCCTGACCAAGGATCAGGCATACGGATTGTACGTCTTGCCCGCGCTCGCGATCGTCTTCTGGGTGTACGAGGAGGCGCGGTCTCGCGGCGAGACGGGTCCGCGGGCCCTGCGCTCGGCTCTCCTCGATCCCCGGTTGTGGGCCGCCGCCCTCGCGCTGGCCGTCCAGGTGGCCCTCGTGTACCGCGTCTGGAACGGCCTCGGCGAGCTCTTGAACCACTTTCGCGAGATTACCGGCTGGCATGCGATGGGGCGTTATCAGAGCACTCCGAATTCGGTTTCAGGGTACCTCGCGCTCGCGTGGCCGAGTCTCCAGAATCTCGGCTTCTGCGCCGGTTGGGTCGGACTGAGCGCGGGCCTGATCGCGATCGGCAACGAGGTTCACCGCCGGCGCCACGGGGACGCCTCGGCGTCACGGCTCCTCGAGCTTCTGTTGTTTCCACTCTCCTACTACCTGGCGTTCGTCTCCGTCGTCCGCTACTCCTACGATCGCTTCTTTCTGCCGGTCGCGCTCGTGCTCGCCATCCTCGCCGGCCGGCTGCTCTCGGACCTCCTCGCCGCGCCGCGGCGAACCTGGACGAAAGGGCTCGCCGCGGCGGGCGTGACCTTGGCCATTTCCCACGGACTCGCCCGCTCGGTCATCGTCGACCTCTCCATGCTGCGCGACGTTCGATACGGAGTCGAACGCGTCCTGGCGCAAGGGGGCTACTCGGTCAGCCTCGGCCACCGGTCGGAGATGATGCCCAGTGTGTCCGCGAACGTGCCCTTCTCCCGATTTCGGCTACGTCCGTGCGAGCTGCTCCGAGGGGTCGAGTTCGTCGTCTACCAGCCGATGTACTCGACGAGCGTCGTTGGATCCGCGACGCGCGACGGACTGGAGTCCGGAGCTCTCGGGTTTCGCCGCGTCCAGCTTCGCCGATTCGAGCCGCCGCGGTGGATCTACGATGTCGATCCCGAATCGACCAATCTCGCCACGATCAACCTGGCGACATGGCTCTACCGGCGGGATCCGGCGCTTCTCTGCAAAGCACCGCGTCCGTGAGGTTGCGTCGCCGAGTGCGGCGCCGAGCGCGTTGAGCCTCCAGGGACTCGAACCCGATAGACTTCCGCAATGCGTCTCGTCCGCGATGCGGTCCGCGGTTTTCGCCTGCTCGCCCGCCAGGGACCTCTCGCCTTCGGCCGCCTGCTCGCGCACCAGTCGCGCCGCGCCGTCGCCCTCGCGTTTCCCCGCCACGAGTTCCTGAGGTCGCGCCCGCCGGTCGGCGATCTCCTTGGCATGACGACCCGGGAGGAGCAATCGTGGCTTTACGGCTTCGCCCGCCACGACTATCGCGGCGTGGGCGAGATCGCAGATCTCGGCTGCTGGTTCGGCTCCTCCACCATTCCTCTCGCCCAGGGGCTCGCCGAGAACCCGGCCGTCGGCGAGAGGAACGGCCGGATCCACGCCTTCGATCTCTTCCTCTGGGAGACCTGGATGGAGGACACGCTCGCGGGCACCAGCCTTGCCGGCCGCCTCGCTCCGGGCTCGAGCTTCCTCCTGGAGTTCGAGAAGCGGGTCGCCCCTTGGCGAGGGCTGGTCACGACTCACCCCGGCGACCTCAACCGCGTCGGCTGGCCGTCGGGTCGGCCGATCGCTCTGATCTTCAACGACGCCGCGAAGACGCTCGAGCTCGGCAACAGCATTCGCCGCGACTTTCTTCCGCATCTCGTCCCCGGGCAGGGCTATCTCGTCGAGCAGGACTTCGCGCACTTCTTCACTCCGTGGGTGCACCTGTCCCACTGGCGCCTGCGCGACTACTTCGTGCCGGTGCTGCACGTGCCGTACTCGGGGTCGATGGTGTTCCGGCTGGAGCAGGCGATTCCCCCCGAACGGCTCGCGCCGCTCGCTTTGGAGGATTTCGCGGACGAGGAGATCGACGCCGCGTTCGAACGCTCGCTTGGCCTGGTCGAGCGCCCGATGCGGGCGAATGTCTGGGCGGCGCGCGCCATGCTCGAGCTGCATCGCGACCGCCCGGCTGCAGCCCGCCGCGTGCTCGAAGCCGGCCGCCGGCGTGGGTTCCACGGCCTGGACCTCGACAAGGTGCGCTCCGAGCTCGCCGCGATCGCCTCTTGAGAAGCCCTGCCTTGCCCATCGAGAACACTCCGCCTGCCCTGGTGCCAGCGCCGCAACAGGCTCGGACTCGGAGGCTGGCTGCGCGCTGCACTTGGGCTCTCTTGCTGGCGCTCGCGCTGCACGCCGTCACGGGCGTCTGGCTCATCGCCTCGAAGGAGATCGGCGACTACTTCTACGACGAGCGCTTCACGCTCGAAAATGTGCGTCGGGTCTACTTGGAGGGCAACCCGATTCCCACCTCCTACTACTGGTACGCACCGCTTTCGTACGTCCCGCAGGCCGCGACGCTGCTCGCGATCGATCGCCTCGGCAAGGCGCTCGGCAGCAACCGTTTCCAGGTCTTCGAGCCGACCGGACTTCCGACGCGGCTCGGCATCGGCATCGCACGTGGCTTCGGGATTCTCTTCGGCTGCCTGTCGCTCGTCGCTCTGCACTCGATTTGTCGGCGGCTCTGGAACACGCGCAGCGCCGACTTCGCCGTCATCGCGCTCGCGTCGAGCCCCTGGTTCACCCGCGGCAACGCGGAGTTCAAACCCGACGCGCTGCTGCTCCTGCTGACCGTCGCACTGTTCATGCCTCTCGAGCGCTTCGTGTCCGGCGGACGTGAGCGCAACCTCTGGCTCGCGGCCGTTCTCGCAGGTGCCGCCGGCGCAGCCAAGCTCAATGGCTTGCTCGGCGCGGTGCCGGTCGGAATCGCATGTCTGGCGGCCGGCCGATGGCCGCGCAGGCTTCGTCTCGCGGTCGAGGCTGCAGCCATTGCCGGGATCTCGTTCCTTCTCCTCAATCCCTGGCCACGCGCCGCCCAGTACTATCTGAACCGGGTCGAGAAGCAGTGGTCGGTGCGCAGCCAGGATCTGGATTTCGCCCAGATGCTCGGCACGATGACCGCGAAGCTCCTGCAATCGAACTTCCTCGGGCCGCTCTTCGGGCTGGCTGCTCTTCTGGGACTGGTCGTCGCGCTGCTGCGGACGCGCGGCGGGACCTCCGACTCCCGCTCGCGCATCGCGCTCGCCCTCTGGCTCGCCTATCCGACGTTCTATCTCGTCAGCATGAGTGCCTCGACCCGCTATCCCAAGGAGAATCTCCTGCTCCAGGTGCTCCCGTTCGCGGCCTCCCTCGCAGGCCTCGGACTCGGCACCTGCACAACCTGGCTCGGCCAGCGACAACCGCGAGCGGCCGGAGTGCTCGCGCTCGGCATCGCCGTATTCGCCAGCGCGACGATCCTCCAGTTCACCGCCGGCGAGGTCACTCCGCAGCTTGCGGACCGCCAAGTGAGCGAGCTCACGACGGCGCTCGAAGGCGGCTACAGCCGCGTCGTGGGCTGGTGGGGCGACGAGGAGGGGGCGGCACGATTCGCGAGCTCCGGCTGGGGCGGTCCCCCACCCACGATCCTCGAGCTCGACGACGCGCTGCTCAACGACCCGCAACGCCTCGAGCGGCTCGACTGCGTCGCCGGTTACGGCGGCCTGCCGGAAGCCGTCGAACAAGGCCTCTCGCGACACTTCTCGCTGCGCCGCCTCGCTGCGCGGAACCCAATCGCCGGCTTCTTCCAGAGCACGAACGTACCTTGGGACGGCTGTCGGCCCTGGCTGCGCAGCGGCGAGCCGGTCGCTCTCGAGCTCGTGGAGCGAACGGATGGCTGGCTCGAGGCCCAGCTGCCACAGGCGCTTCCGGCCCACGACGCATTCACCGTCAGCGGCCGAGTCCGACTCTCCGGTGGACCCAGCGAGATTTTTGTGGTCGACGAGCGCATAGCTCTTCTCGGGATCACGACCGGAAAGCGGGGTTGGCTGCCGATCGGCTCGGAGCGCGTGGCCCGCCGGATTTCGGGTGCCACCGTGCGGCTTCGCGCGGCCGCGCGCGAAAAGCCGGAGCTGGAGCTCTTGCTCTGGAAGTCACCACGCGCGACGGCGGAGACGCATGGCGGCTGAAGCTGCTCTTCCTGCGCGAAGCTGGCATTCTTCAGCGAAGCCCGCTGGTCGCCATCGGATAAACTGCGCGTCCATGCGCGCCTCGCATCCTCCCTGGCGAGGTTGTCTCGCCCCTCTGCTACTCCTGCTGACGGCTTCGTGCCGGACTCCCATCGAGGAGCGCCAGGGGTTCATCCGGCTGAGCGAGCTGAATCCAGTGATCGACGCCGCGACGCCAGCCTCGCCGCCGCCGCCTTCGCTCGAGCTCACCGCCACGACGCTCGACCTCCCGAATCCCGGACCGCATTCCCGGTCGGCGTTTCTGCCGGGGATCGACGGCTACGATCTGCGCTCGGGTTTCTTCGGGCCAACGGGCACCCGCTATCGCTTCGACCTCGAGATCGGTGCAAACGCCACTCTGCGCGTCGGCCTCGCGGGCTGGGCTCAAGCGGGCGACGAGGCACCGGTTCGCGTCCGCATCTCGGCGCGGGGCAGTCGCGGCTCCGCCACGAAACTGCTCGACAAGAGCCTCGCGCCGGCCGGCGCGAAGTGGGAGACGGTCTCGGTCTCGCTCGCGGAGATCGGCGCCGGCAAAGTCGAGCTCGAGCTCTCCTCCGAGGGAGCTCCCTCGGCCTGGATCGGATGGGCGTCACCGGAAGTGAGCTGGAAACCGCGGCGCCCACGCGATCCGAATCTGATTCTCATCAGTCTGGATACGCTGCGCGCAGATCACCTCGGGACCTACGGCTACAAGCGGCGACCCACCACGCCGGCACTCGACGCGTTCGCTGCGCGAAGCCTCCGGTTCGAACACGCGATCTCGCAAGCGCCGTGGACGAAGCCGTCCCACCGCGCCATGTTCTCCGGGAGCTATCCCTCCTTTACCAGGACCGAGCAGCAGTTTCTCGCCTTCCGGCTTTGGCAGAGCAGACTGCGAACGGTTGCGATTGTCGGCGGCGGTCAGCTCGACAAGCAGTTCGGCTTCGCGCAAGGCTTCGAGACCTATCAGGCGGAACAGTGGGTTCACCGTCCAGAATCGGTTCTCGAGCTCCTCCGGGAGCGTCCGGATCGACAGACTTTCCTCTTCCTGCACACCTACGAGATCCACGATCCCTACACCGACTTGAGGTTCGCCGCGCCGTTGCCGAAGGGACGCGTCAAGCTGTACTTCGGGCACCGCGACCGGGACCGGATCCGCCAAGACACGACACAGGAAGAGAAGACCTACGTGGAAGCGCTCTACGATGGCGACCTGGCTTACACCGACGGTCAGCTCGGCAAGCTCTTCGCGCTGTTCGAGCAGGAAGGCGTGCTCGACACTTCGATCATCGTCATCACCAGCGACCACGGTGAGGAGTTCTGGGAGCATGGGGCCTGGCGCCACGGTCAGTCGCTCTACGACGAGTTGCTGCACGTGCCTCTGATCGTCTGGCTGCCGCCCGAGCTGCGCCGTGAGCTCGCGCCGGCTTTCCCGGCGAGGAGCGGAGTTCAGGCGGTGATCGGCGATCAAGTCGGTTTGATCGATCTCGTTCCGACGATTTTCGAGCTGCTCCACCTCGGGGTCCCGGGCGATGTTCAAGGGCGCTCGCTCCTGCCGCTCTTGCGCGGCAAGCGGCTGCCTCAGCGCCCGCTCATGGGCGAAAGCCTATATATGGCCAAGGTCCAGAAGAAGTCACTGCGCGGCGCGCGCTTCAAGCTCATCGTTCCCCAGGAGGAGGCGGGCCTGCCGACCGATCCCCACGCGCCGGCCGGAACCGAGCTCTACGACCTGATCCGCGACGCCGCGGAGAGCACGAATATCGCGCCCGACTTCCCCCGCCTCGTCGGAACCCTGTATGCGGACCAACTGCGCATCTCCAAGGGCGGCTCGCTCGTCGAGGACACGCAGCCGCCGACCGAAGACGTGAAGCTCCGCAAGGATCTCGAAGCCCTGGGTTACATCGACAACTAGCGGCCGCGCGACCGCCGCGCAGCACCGCGACTGGGCATTCCCCCGGCGAGCGCTAGCCGGCGACCGGTGCGCGCAGAAGTCGCTCGACGAGCGCCGGATCGTAGCGCTTCATCCGCACGATCGTCGCGCGCTGGTGCCGCGAGTTTTGGTGCGGCGTGACGAACTTCCAGACGACTTCGCCCTCGGAGGTAACTTCGAACGCTTCGCCGCTCTCGGAGTTCGCGATCAGAGTATTGCCGTTCGGGAGCCGCTGACAGCTCCCGAGCGCGCTCGAAAAGAAGCTCTCGGGCGGCTTGGCCTTGTACTGCCAGACGATTCGATTGCTGACCGGATCGATCTGGACGACGCGCGACCACCCCCGGCCGAGGCCGTTGTCGAAAACCAGGACCTGGCCGTTTTCCAGCAACGTGGCGTCATGGGGGCCCGACAGCTCGCCCCGACCCCACCACCAAACGAGCCTTCGCTGCCTCCAGTCGACGATCGCGACGATGTCCTGATGCCGCAGCGAGACCAGGATGTGATCCATGCGGTAGAGGGGCGAAGTCCCGAAAAGGTGTTTCTCGCGCATCCACTCGACCGAGTTCGCGTGCAGCAGGTCGTTCGCCTTGCCTTCCCGCGCCCGATTGTCGACGAGCGCTCGCTGGGCGGGATCGGCACTGAGAATGTCGAACAGCGACCGGGACTCCACGACCTCGCCGGACTCGTCGAGCAGAGCCAGGAGGTTATCCACGATCAGGCGCCCCTTCTCATTCATGACGACACGGCGATTCGTCAAGGTGAGCGCGAGCAAGGCTCCGCTGGGCGTGCGCTCGATGTCGTGGTGGCTCGGGATGTCCTTCTGCCAGATTACCTTCCCCTGCCACGACAATCTGAGCAGATAGCGACTCCGCTTCGTCGCTCGTCCGACGACCAGAAGGTCTCCCTCCGGCAGCAGCTCGGCTTGCGCCCATCTCTGGCACGGCGTAGAGCTCCAGGAATTGACGACTCGCCCGCGCATGTCGACCAGGTCCGCCCTGCAGATTCCGCGAATCACGTACAGGTTGTAGCCGGGCCACGATCGTGCGGAGTCGTAGCGCACCACGCCGCTCGCTTCACCCTCCCCGGCGGGCTTCCTCGAGTAGGTCAGATACGGCAGCGAACGCAGTTGGTCGATGCGGGCTTGCTCGGCATCTTCCTCGACTGCCGGCTCCTGTCCGACCGGCGCCTTGTCGGATCGGCATCCCGCGATTGCGAGAGCGACCAGCAGCGCGAGCCAGCGAACCCGGCGCATCCGGCGCCAGGAAAGGCCACCTCCCGAGCGACCGGGCACCGGAGCCGCTCCCGACGCGAGCGGCGCGAAGCAGCGCTCGGTCGACAAAAGCGCGTCCCCCCTCGAGCGGGAGGGGCTGGCGGATGAGTGCATGGCGTCACACTATCCGAGCCTGCGCTCGAGCGCCGAAAACGGCCCTAGGGGGGCAGCGCCAGCGCGAAAACCTTGACTTCCGCGCCGCCCGGTGCCACGAGAGCGTCGACCTCCGAGTATCGCTTGGCCGCCAGATCACGCAGCCCGCGGGACATCTCGCGTTGCCCGCTCGGACGTCCGGCCCGGAAGACCTGCTCGTGGAGCCGAAGCTCCTGCTCCGATTCCTCCCAGAGGACGAGCACAGCGGGAGGATTCTCGAGCAGACGGGCGAGATCGCGGCGGCAGATGTCGTCCGTCGTGACGTCGTACCAGTGCAGCGACGCGAACGTCTCGACCTGCCTGCCGGTGAGGAAATAGAAGACGGGCGCCGAGGAAAAGACGAAGATCCGGTCGGACGGCTGCGAGTGGCCTTCGATGGCCGCCACGAGGCGCTCGATGAAGTGCGAGGTCTCGGCGGAAATTTCGAAGCCCGCGAGACCTCGAGGGGGACTCGCTGCCCGCGGCGCGTCGAGTGGGGGCTCGGTCCAGCCGGCGAACCAGAACGGTTCGACTCGTCGCTGCCAGGAGACGCCGAGCGCGAGCGCGAGCACGCCTGCGAGGACCAAGGGCTCGAGCCAACCTCGGGTAAGCCGATTCGCCGCCGTCGCGCGGCCCCGGATCCCCGTCCCCGAGGTCGCGGCGCCAGCGACGACGAGCCCCAACCCCGGGGCCGCCATGGCCTCGGAAGCTGCCCAGGAGAGCGAGAGCATGTAAGCGGTCGCGAAGCCGACGGTCGCGAGCAGCAGGCGCTCCGTTTCGGCAGCGCTCAATCTTCGCCGAACGGCAGCGAACGCATCGTGCGCAGCCACCCACGCGCAGCCAAAGAGCGCCAGATAGAGCCCCGTCCGCTGCGGCAAGCGGAGCCAGCCGATGCCCGGATGGGCCAGGCGGGAGAGCGGAATCGCCGCGCCGCAGGCGAGGCTGCACGCGAGCGCCCGACTCCAGAGCGAGCCTCGCGGCCATGAACCGTCCATGCCGGGGCTTCCATCCGCACTCCCTGCCCCTCGGGCGAGGATGGCCGGAGTCAGCACCGCCAGGAGAAGGATCGCGAGCGTCGCCGGTACCGCGAAGGCGCGCGTGGTGAAGGTCGTCTCGAGAGCGCGCGCGAGAAGGTCGGCGATCGGACCCTTTTTGCCGGTGGCGTCGAGGAAGATCTGATCGAAAGCGTCGCCGAGCGCCCCACGCATCCATAGCCAGACGACAACCGGTGCCAGAGCGAGAGCGAACCCGGCCGACCAGAAAGCGCCGCGACGAAGCGCCCCGGGGACACCGAAGCGGCGGTACGAGACGAGGGCCAGCGCGCCGGCGAGAGCCGCCGCGACGCCGACGCCGGTGCTCTGCTTCATCAACAGGCAGAGCCCCGAAGCAGCTCCCGAAGCGAGCCAGGGCAGCACGCGGAGCTCCTCCGAATCGAGCGCCATCGCGCCCATCCATCCGGCCAAGGTAGCCCAGAACAGCGACTGGTAGTTGTAGAGATAGAGCACGTCGGTGCCATCGCCGGAGGCCGCGACGATCGCGGCGAAGGCGCCCAGGAAGGCGGCCTCGCGAGGAAAGGCACGCGCGAGCCAGAAGAAGAGCACCAGGGCGAATGCGATCCGCTCGAGTCCACCGACGAGACGGTGGGCGATGAGCGTCCGCTCGCCCGCCACGGCGTCGATCGCCGCGCTCTCGATGACCGCGAGCGGCGGCAGGTGAAGATAAAAATCACGATAGGGCGCCTCGCCGTGGAGCAGGAGGAGGCCGTAGAAGGGCGAATTCCCCTCGAGCGTCCCACCGAAGTTCGAATTCCACCAGGGCAGGAGAAAGAGCGCGACGAGAAGCGCGAGCAGCCCGCCATCCCGCAGCCTGATCCGGCGAGTGGATGGGGAGCCCGCGGTCGCTCCCTCTGCGACGGTCATCGTTTCCCTCATCGACCTGGGATTCCCTGCGGAGTCGAGCGCCGAGCCCTGTCGGCGGCCAGCAGGCGGACGAGCACCGGCGCGAGGGCGCGCGCGACGGCCGCATGTCCCGCCGCGGTCAAGTGGGGGTCCTGGCGAAAGAAGAGCCGGGTGCGGTCGCGCTCTCGCGCGAGCTCCTCCAGCGGATCGACGACCGCGATCCCGAGGGCGGCCAGCGCCGGTGCGATGCGCTCGCGTGGCGCGCCTGCGTCGACCGCAGACATCGGCTCATCCAGCCATGCCGCAGTCGCGGCGAGGCGCGCGGGCTCGACCTCGAGCTGGTCGGGAACGAGAACCACCACGAGCGCGGCGCCGGCGAGGGAGCTGCGATCGCGGAGCCGCTCGACGCAACCCACGAGGCGCCGGCTACCTTCAAGGACCTCCGCCGCAGCCGGCCGGCTGAACACCGTGAGACGTTGACGCGCCACCCAGCGCGAGAACGAGCTCACACCGAAGACTTCGCGCTGCAGCCAGTCGACGGGCTCCGAGCCACGCACCAGACGGAGGAGGTGCGATCGATCCAGGAGCGGCTGCCAGAGTGCGCGCCGCAGCCTGTTCCCTGCGCTCACCGGCCCGCGTGGAACGAGGGCTCCCGCCACGACCTCGAATCCATGGCGGTCCGTCAGGGCGTCCGACTCGTCGTTGCCGAGGCAGATCCCGAGGACGACGGCTCTCGGGCGCAGCTCCGGAAGCAGCCCGATCGCCATGTCCGCCTCCTGGCAGACGTCGTACAGCGGTACGCCGGCGTTCCACACCGACGCCCCGGCGGCCGCCGCCGCGCGCGAGACGAAGGCCTCGTCCGCTTCGACTCCCCAGCCGAAGACGAAGGAGTCGCCCACCGCGAGGAGAGCTGGTGCAACGGGTAACGTGCCGCCGACCCGGAAGCCGTGCCGGTCGGTACGCACCCGCGCGCGGAAATCCGCCTGATTGGAGAACTCGACGTCCAAATCGGGCGCCAAACGCCAGCCGAGGACCGGGTCGGCGGCGTAGAAACGTTCACCCGCGTAGCTCGCCTGCGGCGCCGCCAACCGCACCGCGAGCTCTGCGGCTCCGACCCCGAGTCCGAGCCCCAGGACGATCGCAGCCAGGCGCACTCCGCGCGCCCGGCGAACGATCCTCGAACCGGCGGCAGGCGCCGCTTGCAAGGTCGGAACGGTCATGATTGAAACACTACGAGCAGCTTATTACAAGCATCTTGTTCTAATCAACGATCGATGCGAGCTTGAGGTCTCCGGGAGTTCTCGATGTACAATTCCGCTACGCATTCGCGCGGACGCGCTGACGACCGGGACGGAATGGCCGCCACGGAGGAAAGAGATATGTCCGAACCAGGATTCACTTCCCGGGAAGCCGCGCAGATCAGCGGCGTGCCCTTTTTCACCGTCGACTACTGGGATCGGTCGAAGTTCCTGAAGCCGTCGATCGCGCGCGCGACCGGCCGCGGTCGCGGGCACGGGCGTCTGTATTCCTACGCCGACACTCTGCGGCTGCGCATTGCTCGCGAGCTGCGTGAGCAGCGCGTCTCGGTTCAAACCCTCCGGCACGTCGTGAAACGCCTCGCCGAGCGAGCGGACGGTCTGGCCAAGGCGCGCTATGTCTTCGTGGCGCAGAAGGTCGAGCTGGTCGCGGGCATCGACGAGCTCTTCGAGATCCTGCGCTCCCGCGGGCGAACGTTCGGGTTTCTCCTCGACCTCACGGAGATCCAGCACGGTGTCGCGGAGCGCGCGGCCAGGCTCAGGTCGCCGAAGAGAGCGCCCGCCGGGGCGAAGCTGGCCCGCGACTGAGGCGTTGCCACCAATCCGTAGCCGGCTGACGAGTGGACGATAGGCGGGCGCCAATCCCGGCGCTGCCGGTCGTCGAGGAGGTCTGACAGATGGGCATCCCGCGCCCCGTGGCACGATTACTCTTCCAGGAGGGCCAGCGCCGGCCGTTCGCCGGTTCGGTTCTTCAGGTGGGCCGCTGCTACATCTATCTGCGATGGGACGAGCTCGAGAGCTGGGCACGGCGCGACGGCTTCGCGCTGCGCAGCGAGGTTGCGCGCGAGCTCTCGCACGATCCGCACCTTGCGAGCGAGGGTTGCATCTCGGACCGCACCTTCTTTCTGGCACTGGGGTTCGACGAAGTCTTGAGCATGGATCTCCTCGACGACGAGCGCCCGACCTATCTTCAAGACATGAATCTGCCCGTACCGGCCGAGCTCGAAGGGCGATTCGACGTTGTTTTCGACACCGGCACGCTGGTCCATGTGTTCGACCAGAAGACCGCTTTCGGGAACATCGCCCGCATGGTCAAGCCGGGCGGGCGCGCGATCCACGGCACATCGCCGTCCTCCAATCACGTCGACATGGGCTTCTACATGTTCTCGCCCACGCTCCACGCCGATTTCTATGCCGCCAATCGCTGGCAGGTCGACTCGCTCCAGTTCTGCGAGTTCGAGCCGCTCTGGCTGCGCGGACTCTTCGTACCGCCGGTCTGGAAGGTCCGCCGCTACGAGCCAGGAATGCTGGATCGCATTCGCCTCGGCGGACTGAACGCGAGCGCCTACTCGGTATGGGCGGTGGCCACCAAAGTCACCGGCGCCGTGACCGATCGGTCGCCGATCCAGGGCTGCTATCGCACCGCCCACGAAGCGGGGGGCACGAGTCGACCTGCGCTCCCTCCGACGCCACCCCCTGCTGCGGCGCGCCCGGACGCGGACGCCGCGAGACCTTCCGCGCCGGTCCAGCTGGGCCGCTGGGCGCACCGGTTCCTCAAGCGCGGCTGGCGACGCCTGCAGCCGGCTGCGCGCCGACTTCCTCCGGTCTCGGCGCGGCTCTGACATCGGAGCTTCCAGCTGTTTCGTTGCGCAGGCGAACGAGCAGCACGAGGGCGATCCAGGCCCCGGCGTAGAGGTGACTTTCGAGGATATTGAAAGGCGTATCCGCGAGATAGAGCGTGAAGGCGAAGCAACTGGCGGAGAGCAGGTACGACGCGAGCAGCCAGCCGGCCGGAACGCGTCGCGAGCCCCCCCACGAGCTTGCGAGCAACAGCGCGAACAGCGGCATCAAGATCCCATAGTGATGCGCCCAGGCGATCGGCGAAGCCATGGTCACTGCGAGCGTCATCGCCGCAAGATCGGCGGCCGAGGCGGGCGTCCCGGAACCGCGGGCGCGCCAGAGGCCGAGCATCAGGATCGCGATCGAAGTCGCGAGAGTGACGACATAGATCCATGGCACGTAAGGCGGCAGGAAACTGTCGCCAGTGAAAGCGTTGGGAACAGCCGGGTTGCCGATCCCGGCTAACCGGTGTAGCAGGCCGTTTATCGAGTTGTTGGGAAAATACGACTCCCCGTGCAGCGCGAGCACACTCAGAACCCTGAGGAAGTCGAGATGCTCCTTGAAGCCGTAGATCGCGATCGCCCACGCTGTTCCGACGAGCGACGTCGCCGCGAATGCCGTGGTGAAACGCCAGCGCCTTCGCAGAGCCCCCCAGAGAACGATCAGGCCGTACTGGGGCTTCAACAACGCGGCGAGGCCGAGCGCCACCCCCGCAGCGCCCTCGTAGCGGAACAGCCAGAGCAGTAGAGCGCTCGCGAATAGCAGGTCGATCCAGATCTGAATCTGACCGAGCGTCGCCCCGCGCACGATCGGATAAAAGAGCGCGGTAAGTCCTGCCGCGCCGAGAGCCGCGAGCATGCGTTGCCCGCCTCCGAGAGCGCGACCAGTGCGCTTCGCCTCCGTGCGGAGCCGCAAGTCGAGCAGCGCCACAGTAGCGAGGATCGTCAGGAAATAGGTGAAGCAGGTCACGTCGTTCAAGAGACGATCCCGGCGCCGCTCGCGCAGTGCGGGCCCCCGGAGCCAGTCGAGCGCCGCCACGGGAAGAAGCGAGGAGGGAGGATATTGGAACTTGATCTTGCGCCCGAAGAACACCTGCTCGTAGATCCCGCCCTGCTCCGGTACGAGCGCCGCATCGAGCGCTTGGTGCATCGGCGCCCAGGAGTCGGCTCCCAGCTTCCCGAACAGGACGCGATGCAGATTGGACAGCGTGGACTGCGCTAGCCAGGGCGGCGCCACCGCTGACTGGACGAAATCGACCAGCAGGCCATTGACCAGAAAGAGCGCGCACAGCCAGATTCCGACGGCGACCCGCCAGCCGCGGCCGGCACGGATTTCCTCCGGATGTCCGGCGTTCGGTTCCGCCTTGCATTCCGACATGCTGCTCGCCCCCGAATTCAAAGCTCCTGCCGACCGCCATGGTCACTACCGGCTCCGATCGACTCTCCGTACCACCGGCGGGGTCGGGATCAAGTCGTGAGATATTACAATCAATGAACTACAATTCAAGTGTTACAATTCACAAAACGTCCGATGAGCCCGTCCGCGCTCCGGCGTCTCCGCCCGGAATGCCCTTGGCGCGGACCGATGCGATCTTCCTGATTCTCCTCGCCGTCATCACGGTGGCGCTCTCGATCGGCAACTGGCGCGTGCTCGGTGACTCGCTGCCGCTGCCGTTCGTCGACAGCACCTGGTTCGAGGCCGATTCGCCCGGCTACTACCAGATGATGACCGACCGCCTCGCCGACCATAGCGACACCCGAACCCATCCGCTCTTCTCGCTTCTCACCTGGCCGTTCGTCACCCTCCTCGAGAAGGTCATTGGTCTCGAGCCCGCCGCGGCGGTCGCCATCCACCTGGCATTCATCGGAGTACTCTGGATCGCGCTGCTCTACGCCGTGCTCCGGCGTCTCGGTTGTCGCTCCTGCGAGGCACTGCTCTTCGGCGACGAGACCTTCCTCTACGCTCCCCAGTACTTCGCGCTGTTGATCGTGCTCGCGGCGCTGGGCCTGCGTACCCGTCTGCGGCCTCTGGTCTGGCTCCTCGCGGGCGCGCTCCTGCTGGCCGCCGGCGTGCACAATCAGCAGGAGCGCGCCTCCGCCGTCACCGCCCTGCGACAGTACGTCGCCAAACCCGGCAAGTTCCATCCACTCGGGGTACGCCGGCCCTGGGCAAGACCGCGACCTCGCCGGCCGAGTGGAGTCTCCTCGGGTCGCTTGGAGATGCAGCCTTCTGCAGCTATCATTGCGGGGCTCAAGCTCACACCTCCGGACTGGAGGAAGCACCGTCCGGACCTCGAATTCACGCAGGAGCCAACGAACTAGGAGGACGACCTCTTGACCAGATCCATCCGCAACGCCGCTTTCGCCCTCTGTGCCGCCGCCGCAGCCGCCGCACCGCTCTCCGCCGGTCCGATCTACCTGCCGATCGCGATCCACGAGATCGACGGCGGCTTCGTGCGCAACACCGACGTCTGGGTGACCAATCCCGACAGCGTGACGCAGGGATTCGTGGTGCGGTACATCGCCACCCTCACCGACGGCACGGCCCGGATCGATGCAGACGAGACCGGACCGTATTACCTCGCGGCCGGCGAGTCGAAACGGTTTTCAGAGCTCGTTCCGAGCGGCTTCAAAGGCATGCTGGAGCTCGACGGCGCCGCGATGCTGCAGTTCAACGGCGCCTTGACCGTGAGTGGCGTTCAGGGCGGCGTGGTCAGCGAAGCCGAAATTCCGGTTCTGACGCAATCCGATCTCGCGGCGGCCGGCGCGACCCTCACGCTCCTCGCCTGGGAGCGTACCGAGAGCACGGTCACGACCAATCTCGGAATCGTCAACATGGGACACGCCAACGTCCACTGCACGGTCGACGTCCGCCAGAAGGACGGACTGCTGATCGTGCAGGGAGTCGGCATCAATCTGGCACCCCTGACCGTCGTCCAGTTCGACGACGCTCTGGCCATCCTCGGCTTGACCACGGTTCCCGAGGGCGCCCGCGCCAGCGTGAGCTGCAATCAGCCGTTCTGGGCCTTCAGCTCGGTGTACAACCACGAGACTGGCGCGGTTCAGTTCAACGAACCGTCCTCCTCCATTGGCAGCTCGACCCTGATCAAGCCGGTGGGCAGCGGCGGCGGGGGCGGCATCGAGCCGGACGCCGTGGTGTTCGAGCTCCCCGGTGTCTTTCTCAACTGCCAGCCTTGCGACCACCACAGCTACCACATGGACACGGGCGGGCGCGAATTCACCCGTATCATCCTGGACTTCGACGTCCATGTCGGGAACTGGGATCCGCATCGGCCGAACGGCTATCACAATGTCGTGTGGATTCAGAACGGACAGAGCTGGGGCAACATGATCGGGTATCTGAACTCGAAGGGCACCCAGGGCAGGATGACCTTCCAGGTGAACGACGGCGTCGGCCAGGAGCATCCCCAGTACCCTGGCATGAACACCAACACCGACTACCACATCCGCTACGAGTACGACCTCGTCCACCACACCGTCTGGTACGAGATTCGGCAGAACGGAGAGCTCCGCACCCGGGGCGAGTACGCGATCAGCCACAGCGTGCATACCATTCGCCCGGCCGGCTTCTTCGCAGGATTCGGCGGCCAGTCCGCGGCAGGACCCGAAGCGGCGACGCCGAACTGGCGCTTCTCGAATCTCGTGGCGCAGTTCGTGCCCTGAGGTTCTCCCGGAAGATTCCGGGTGCTTCGCTTCGCCTGCGGGGCGGCCTTCGGGCCGCCCTTTTTCATTCCGCCTCGGGTGATGGGGCGAGCGGCGGGTCGGTCTCGAAGGCGGCGCGGTAGTGATGCGGTTCACTGTGCGCAGGGTATTGTATAGTTGTAAAGTTATGCTTGTAACCTCTCGCCGGAGAACGTCTCGGCAACCTCGAACCTCAGGAGACACCATGCCGCACAAGAACCGCTCCCGCTTCCGATTCTCCGCGTCGGCCTGGCCCTTCCGGTCTGCTCGTCTCTGCGGCGCCGTCCTTCGCGACGCCGTGCGTCCCCAGCGCCACCACGCTCTGCGTCGACCAGCTGCCGGGCGATGGCCGCTTTTCGGTGACCGTGGACTGGAGTACCACGCTCGGCGGCGGCTCTTCGGGCCATGCGCATCCCGTCGCGCTGCAGCCGGTCGGGGTCACCAAGGGCGGGCTCTTCTGGATCTTCACCGCCGACAATCCGGAGTTGGTCGTCAAGGTCCTCGACGGCTGCGGCTCCAACGGCAACATCTGGGTCTACTACTCGGCCGTGACCAACGTCGGCTTCACGATCACGGTCACCGACAACGCCTTCCCCACTCACATCTGGACCCGGACGAACCCCGATCTCACCCTCGCCGCGCCGATCGCCGACATCCAAGCCTTCACCTGCGACGGCTCGGACCCAAACCCGGACATCGTCGAGTTCAGCCTGCCGGGCGAGTTCCTGGTCTGCGACGCGACCAACGAGGGCTTCCGGTTCGACCTGCCTTTCGCCGCGGAACGCGAGTTCCAGAAAGTCGAGATCCAGTTCGACGTCTTCATCGCGGGCTACGATCCCACCAAGCCGAACGGGTACCACAACCTGCTCTGGTTCCAGAACGGACCGGACTGGAATACCGACATGATGGTTTACATGAACATCCGGCCGCAGTCCAACGTCGTCCGGGTGGAGGCGAACGTGGGCGACGGTACTCTGAACAACAAGAGCCCGGCTCCGACTGCGGGAGAGTCGTACCACGTGCTCTGGGAGTCGAATCTCACCGGCATTCACCAGTTCTACTACCGGATCACCCGCCTCTCCGACGGCCACATCGTGCAGGCGGCGCTGCTCGACAACAGCTACCGCCATTTCGTCGCCGCGGCCGACGGTTTCCTCTCCGTGGGCGGCCAGCCCGGCGCCGGCCCGGAGGCCGATACCCTGGGCTGGAGGTTCAGCAACCTCGAAGTGAAGTACTTCGTCAGCGGCTACTGAGCCGGGCCCGCGGCGGCGCCATCGGATAGGCTTCGCGGCGTGTTCCGCGCCGCCACCCCGGGGACCTGATGGCAGCATCGGATCCCCCGGTTCATCAAGAAACGCCGCGCAACCTCCTGCGCTCGGGGAGCGCCGCGACCTTGGCGCAGTTCATCCGCGTGGCGGCGATCCTGCTCACCCACGTCGCCCTCCGGCGCCTGATTCCTCCGGCCGACTGGGGACTGCGGGACTGGACGGAATCGCTCTTTCTGCTGCTCGCGACCCTGCGCGACCTCGGGCTTCACAGCCACGTCGTCCGCCTGCGCCCGAAGCCGCTCGGGAATCTCCTGCGCGTCGAGCTCGTCTGGGGAGGTACCCTCGCCCTGCTCCTGCTGGCGGGGGCGCCGCTTCTCGCCACCGCCTTCCGCACGCCGCGACCCGATGTCGCGCTCGTCCTCCAGATCATGGCGGCTTACCTCGTCCTCGAAGGGCTCGCGAGCGTGCCGCTGATCCACTTCGAGGCCGAGCTCCGCATCGGGCGCTCCGTCGTCCCCGAGCTCGTTCGCACGCTCACCTACTGCCTGGGCGCTCTGGCGCTCGCCCTTGGCGGGTTCGGCATCTGGTCGTTCGTCTTCGCGATGATCGGCTCGCAGGCGATCTTCGCCGCTCTCCTCTGGTGGCGTGCGCGGCCGACGAT
This sequence comes from Thermoanaerobaculia bacterium, assembly GCA_963806165.1. GTDB lineage: Bacteria > Acidobacteriota > Thermoanaerobaculia > Multivoradales > JAGPDF01 > JAGPDF01. The sequence continues at coordinate 515,033 of CAWDWZ010000009.1, read as the reverse complement.
GGTGCTCCACTTCGAGCGCGGCGCCACGCTCTCGATGCTCGCGGCGAGCACACCTCTAGCGGGCATCTGGTTTCTCGGGCTCGCCGTGACCTATGCCGACGCCCTGATTCTCGGCAGCCGCTTCCCCGACGCGGTGGTCGGCGGCTACATGTTCGCCTACGTCTGGGCGTTCTTCGTCTCGCGGGTCCTGCAGCAGCCGATCGTCCGGGCGCTCTATCCAGCCTTCGTCCAGTTCGGCGAGCAGCCGGCGCAGCAGTTCCTCGCCTTCCGCCTGGCGACCAAAGCGCTGCTGGCCCTCGAAGTTCCGGCGGCGCTCTTCTTGTTCCTCAACGCGGATCTCGCGGTGCGGATTCTCGGCGGCGAGCGCTACGCGGCGCAGGCTGGACTCCTGCGCCTGCTCGCCTTCGTGCCGCTGGTCGATCCGCTCGGGCGATTCGGCGGCGAGCTGCTCGTCGCCCGGCGTCGGGATGGGACGCGCGTCGCTGCCCTCCTCCTCCACTTCGCCGCCCTCGTCGGCGGCGGGCTCTGGCTCTCGCGACACTACGGGCCGACGGGCATGGCCTGGGCCAACTTCCTGCCGCTCGGGGCGCCGGTCCTGGTCTGGGCGCTCGCGAGCGTCGACCGCCACGGCCTGCGCGCGCTCGTCGCCGACCTGGCCGAGATCTACTGCGCGCCGCTGCCCCTCTTCGCGCTCGCCTGGTGGGCATCGCCCAACCATCTCTGGCTGCGCTGCGCGCTGTCGATCGTCGCCGCTCTCGCCAGCCTGGCCTGGTTCTGGTACCGATTCGGGGGCCGGTTCGTCGAGTTCTTCAGCCAGACTCGTTCCCCGGCATCCGAGGCGGCGGCGGACGCCGCGTTCCTCATCGGATGACGGGGAGACGCAACCCCCGCTGGGGGCGCTAGACTACAACGCGCAGGGACGCGAGGAGGAGGTCGACATGCCGCAATACGCGATGATGGGGCTCTTGTCGTGGATCTTGATGGGACTGCTCGCCGGCGCGCTGGCCCGGTTCCTCCTGCCGGGTCGGGACAGCATGGGCTGCTTCATGACGGTCCTCATCGGTGTCGTGGGCGCTGTCGTCGGCGGGTTCGCGGCGACGCTTCTGGGTTTCGGTGGCTTCCAGGGCTTCGACCTCTACAGCCTGATCATCGCCACGGTCGGCGCCATCCTCTTCCTGCTGGTGGTCCGGATCTTTCGCGGCGGGGGAAGCTCGAGCTAGCCCGCGGCCTATACGGGCGCGGCGGACCGCCGGACCTCGGCCAGGAGATGCGCGAGCTCGGGCAGCACCAGGCGGGAGAGCGCGAGGTCCAGCGCCGCCGGCGAGCCCGGCAGGAGGAAGATCGCGCGGCCGGAGGCGAGACCGGCGGCTGCCCGCGACAGCATCGCGGCGGCACCGACTTCGGCGAAGGAGAGCATCCGGAAAAGCTCGCCGAAGCCGGGGACGAGCTTCTCGAAGAGCGGAGCCACCGCCTCGATCGTGACGTCGCGCGGCGAGAGGCCGGTGCCGCCGGTCACCAGCACGGCATCGACATCGGCCAGAGTGAGCACGGTTGCGACTGCTACCCGGATTGCCTCGACCTCGTCGCGTACGATCCGCTGCGATACGACGCGATGCCCCGCGCGCTCGACGAGAGTCCGGAGCCGCTCACCCCCCTTATCGGTCCTTTCGGTCCGCGTATCGCTGACGGTGAGAAGAGCGAACCCGAACTCTCTCCTCTCGGCCTTCTGCCGATGCTCCTCGACGCTCACGCTCCTAGCCTACACGGCGGAGCGCCAGCGAACGATGGCGCCTCCGGCGCGTGACCCGGGCTTGCTAGGATTCCGGGCATGAGTCGAAAAGTGGCCATTCTGGGGGTTCCGATGGACCTCGGGCAGGGGCGGCGGGGCGTCGACATGGGGCCGTCGGCGATCCGCTACGGGCGTCTCCACGAGCGGCTCGCGGCGACCGGGTGTGAAGTCAACGATCTCGGTGACGTCGACGTGCCGGGCGCCGAAGAGCTGGGCATCGAACACGCTCAGCGGGGCGGCGGGATGGGTTATCTCGATGCCATCCGGGCCGCCTGCGAGGCGACGATCGAGCAGCTCCTCGCTCTGCCGGAGGGCACCTTCCCGGTCATTCTCGGCGGCGACCACTCGATCGCCATGGGTTCGGTGACCGGCGCCTCGCGCCGAGAGCGCTCCGGCCTCATCTGGGTGGACGCGCACGGCGACTTCAACACGGTGGAAACCTCGCCGTCGGGCAACATCCACGGCATGCCGCTCAGCGCCCTCTGCGGAGTGGGCGATCAGCGCCTGATCGATCTCGGCTGGCCGGGAGCGAAGATCCGGCCGGAGGATGTCGTGCTCATCGGCGTGCGCGACCTCGACGGCGAGGAGGCGAGACTCATGCGGGCCGCCGGTGTCACGGTCTACACCATGAAAGAGGTCGATCATGTCGGCCTGCCGCGGATCGCCGAAGAGACCCTCCAGCGACTCGGCGGATTGCCGCGCCTGCACGTCTCGTTCGACGCCGACGTGCTCGATCCGGAGATCGCTCCCGGTGTCGGCACGCCGGTTCCCGGCGGCTTCACCTACCGCGAGGCGCATCTGCTCATGGAGCTCTTCGCCGACTCGGGCCATGTCACCGGCCTCGATCTCGTCGAGGTGAACCCGATCCTCGATCGCGAGAACCGCACCGCCAATACCCTGGTTGGTCTCGCGGCCAGCTTGCTGGGGAAGAAGATCTTCTAGCGAAGCTTCCGTGGTCGGCGGACTCCGGCACTCGGGAGATCGGGGTGCCGCCTGCGACTGCTGAGGTAGCGGGCTCCGGCACTCGGGAGATCGGGGTGCCGCCTAGTGAGGCTGGGCGCTCACCCCGATCTCCCGAGCGCCGGAGCCCGCTTGCGAAGCATCGCGAAAAAGCCTTTCTTACAGCACTACCGACGAGGGGTGGCTGGGCCGAGGGCTCCCATGGGGCCCGGAGCGCGCCTCTTCAGCGCGAGGACCCCATGGGATACGGACCAGACAGGACCCCGAGCGGACTCCTAGAGGACTTGCCTCACAGGACTCCGAGCGGGCGGTGTCAGCCTTGCTGCAATCGCTAGAGCGTCGCCATCGCCCGCTTGGCCATCGCCATCGGCACGAAGAGATGGTCGTGATGATAGGCGGCGATCGCGTTGCAGGGGATGCCCGCCTTCGCGAGTGCCGTCGCGACGGCGGCGAGAAAGCCGACCGCGGCGAGATCCGAGTGCACCGTGAGAGTGATCCAGGCTGCTTCGAAGGTCCCGGCGATTCCCCGGCGCTTCGCCTCTTCCGCGCGCAGGACGAGCGTCAGCCCCTCCGTCTCGCGAAAGGTCGCGAGCGGAGTGAGGCCGTCGGGAATCGTCGCCCCGGGGATCGTGCAGAAGAGGTAGGTGCCATCCTGGAGCTCGGGCCGCATCCGGCGCAGCAGCCGGCCGAGATTGTCCTCGCCCGCCGCGCTCACTCGATCTCTTCGAGCTCGTTGTCGACGTTGACGACGTCGCGCTTGGCCGAGGGCGTGACGACGACCTTCACCCAGATCGTCCGGTAGCCCTGGAGCGAAAGCTGGACCAGGTAGTCGCCGGGGCCGGGGAAGAAGTAGGTCTTGCCGCCGCCGGCGCCGTCCCAGTCGTCGGCCGGGCCGAGCAGCCGGCCATCGATCGTCACCAGCACCTCTTCCGGATCGACATGGAACTCGGCGCCCTTGCGGCACTCGAAGACGGTGGCGATCGGCGGTGGCGGCTCTGTCGCCGGCTTCGGGGCGGTCGAGTCATCCGCGGCGCCGGGGTCGGGCGCGGTGGCGTTCGCGGTCGGTGAGGGCGCGACCGCCGCGGAACCGGCGGGGCGCGCCTTCGCCGGCGCCGGCAGCGCCTGTTCGACGCGCTGCCCGGCCGCAAGAGTGGGCGCGCCGCTCGGCTGAACGGGCGCCGGCTCCGTTGCGGGTGCATTCGCGGCCGCCGCAGGCGGCGTAGCCGGTGGAGGGCTCGCGCCAACCGCCGCCGGAGGAGCCGCCAGATCGGGCGGCGGCGCGGGATGCCGCAGCACGAGGCCGGCGGCCAAGGCAACCAGCAGCAGGCCGAGACCGGCCCAGAGCGCCCACCGTCGCCAGCCTAGCCCGGCAGGGGCGCGCGGACGCCGGACGATCTCGGTCGACGCCGAGGTGGCGTAGCTCGGCGGCGGGATTCGCGGCATCTCCTCCGCCGGCGCTCCCGGGCGCGCCGTGACGAGCGTCGGTCCGGTGGCCGACGCCGCGCCGGGGCGGGCGAATTGCGCGGCCAGAGCGCGGACGCGGACCGCGAGCGTCTGCGCGTCGGGCACCCGAAGCTCGCGCTCCTTGGCGAGGCACCAGCGCAGGAGATCGGCGAGATCGGGATGCAGCCGGCCCGCCACGCTCTCCGACTCGAACGGGTCCTGGTGCAGGATCTGGTAGACCAGCGTGGTGAGCGTGTCGGCGGGGAACGGTTTTCGGTGCAGCAACATCTCGTAGAGCACGACGCCGACCGAGAAGAGGTCGCTCCGGCCGTCGAGGTCCAGGCCCTGAACCTGCTCCGGCGCCATGTAGGCGGGGCTCCCCACGAGCATGCCGGTGCGGGTCAGCTCGGTCGATTCGCCGACCGCTCTCGCGACGCCGAAGTCGCCCACTTTCACGAAGCCCGCAGGCGTCAACAACAGATTGCCGGGCTTGATGTCGCGATGAATGACGCCCGCGAGATGCGCCGCGGCGAGCGCGTCGGCGGTCTGCGCGACGATCTCGAGCGCCGCGCCGGTGCCGGGAAACTCGCCGCGGACGAGCCGCTGCGAAAGCGTGTCGCCCGCCACGAGCTCCATCACGAGGTAGAGCTGGTCACCCTCCTCGCCCGCGTCGTAGACCGCCACGACGTTCGGGTGCTGCAGCCGGGCCGCGACCCGGGCTTCGCGCGCGAACCTCGCGGCCGCTTCTTTCGGGTCTCCATGTCCGGCGGCAAAGGCGAGCGAGATCAGCTTGATCGCGACGTCGCGCTGGAGCTGGGGATCGTGCGCGCGGTAGACCGCGCCCATGGCGCCGCGGCCGATCTCGCCCATGAGCCGGTAGCGGCCGATTCTCTCGGGAGGGATCACGAGACGGATTGTAACTGGCGATTGCGAGTTTCGCCGCGACGGGTCCTGTTGCGGTAGGCCGGGGCCGTTGGCGCTTTTCGAAGGGGGCGCGACCGTGAGGCCAAGCGTGGCGAACCGAGCGCCCCCTTCGAAAAGAGACGACGGCACCGGCCGGCGGCTTTGAGCCAATCGAAGCGACGACAGCCCCGGCCGGCAGATTCGCGTAAGATCGGCTCTGAGGTGTCGATGCTCGCGAACCGTATACCCGACATTCAGGCCGCCCTCGTCGATGCCGAGCTCGACGGCTGGTTATTCGCGGTCTTCCAGGCGAACGATCCGATCAGTCTCGACCTGCTCGGGCTCGGAGGCAGGAGTCTCGTCACCCGGCGCTGCTACTACGTCGTGCCGAGCCGGGGCGAGCCGCGCAAGCTGGTCTCGACTCTCGAGCCCGCCATGCTCGACCACCTGCCCGGCAGCAAAGCGCTCTATACGACCTGGCAGCAGCACCGCCAGCAGTTGGAGCACCTCGTCCGCGACTGCGGACGGCTCGCCGCCCAGTACAGCCCCAGAAACGAGATCCCCAACGTCTCCCGGCTCGACGCCGGCACGGCCGAGCTCCTGGCCTCGTTCGGCTGCGAGCTCCGCTCCGCCGCCGATCTCGCCCAGCGCTTCGCGGCGGTCTGGACGCCGGAACAGCTCGAGGGCCATCGCCGCGCCAACGTTCATCTGCACCGCATCGCGATGGAGGCCTTCTCCATGGTGTCGGCGAACCTCGGGGCCGATCGCGAGATCGACGAATACCAGGTGCAGCGCTTCATTCTCGAAGCCTTCGACGAGGCGGGCCTGCACACCGAAGCCGATCCGATCATCGGCGTGAACGCGCACAGCGCCGACCCCCACTTCGAGCCGACCCCGGAGACCTCGAGCCCGATCCGGCGCGGCGACCTTCTGCTCATCGACCTGTGGGCCAAAGAGAAGGGTCCCGAGAGCGTCTACGCCGACATCACCTGGTGCGGCGTCTGCGCCGACGCCCCCACCGACCGGCAGGAGGAGATCTGGCGCATCGTCCGCGATGCCCGGGACGCCGGCATCCGGATCGTCCAGGAGCGCTGGCCGGCGACGCCGATCCACGGCTTCGAGGTCGACGACGCCACCCGCGCCGTAATCAGCCGGGCCGGCTACGGCGATGCCTTCTTCCATCGCACCGGCCACTCGATCGGCATCAAGGATCACGGCCAGGGCGCCAACATGGACAACCTCGAGACCCACGACACGCGCCGCCTGATCGCGATGACCGGTTTCTCGATCGAGCCCGGAATCTATCTTCGCCGGCGAGTTCGGTGTCCGCAGCGAGGTGAATATCGCGCTCACGCCGACCGCCGCCGAGGTCACCGGCGGCGCACCGCAGCGCGAGCTGCTCCGCCTGCTCCCCTGATGGTCACGGCCCCCGCGGAGACGACCGAAGCCGCCGCCGGCCCACGCGCCCCCGGCCGGCGCCCGGCGCTCTTCGAGCGTCCCAACTGGAGTGCCGAAAGTCCCGCCGGCCGGCTCTTCTCGCCGGCGACTGCCGCCGAAGGCGAGATCGCGCTGCTCCGCGCCTGCGTGCGGCTGGCAGGTGAACGGCTCGGCGATTTCGCGCCGGCGCTCACCCTGCTGCCCGAGCGCGAACGGGAGCGCGCCGCGCTGCTCGTCGCGCTCACCGACGCGCTGTTCGCGACCGCGGCCGGACCCGGCTCCGCGGAATCCCGCGTCGACGATCTCGACCGCATCGCTTTCGCGATCGCCCGCGCTCTGCGCAGCGAGGCCGCGGAAGAGCTCTTTACGCGCCGTTTCGCCGCCGAGTCGCGGCGCCGCGGATTCACCCGCCAGGCGCTCGACGATCTGTTCGACGCCGCGCGCCGGATCGCCCGCAGACGGCGTCCCGAAACGCCGGCGGCGCTCGCGCTCGCCTCGCATCGGATCGCGGACGCCTTCGCGACCGCGCTCTTCGGCACCGAGCCGACGCCGGCGGTCGTCGAGCTCGGCGCCGGACTCCTGCGCCTCCAGGCTCTGCGCGCGCTGGCGGAGGATCTCTCCGCGCACCACTGCGCGCTGCCCGAAAGCGAGCTCGCGGAACCGCTGCAGTACCGGACCGCCGAGGAGGTCGGCGCCGCCGTCGAGCGCGAGTGCGCGGAGCTGCGTCAGCTCCTGCTCAAAGGCGCCCGCGCCGCGGGTGAAGTGCCGCTCTCCTTCCGCCGGCCGGTCGCCTTCCTGTTGCCGGTCGCGCTCTCGCTCCTGGGGCTCGTCGAAGACCGCCCCCCGGAGCTCGTCCGGCGCGCCCCGAGGGTCGGCAAGTGGACCCTTCGCCGCGCCTACTGGCGCGCCCGCTTCACTCCGCTCACCTGACCGGCGGCGCGGGCGCGGCGGCGATAGGCCTCCGCGTCGCCGGTGTTCCCGAGCCGTTCGAGCGTATCGGCGGCGAGGAGGAGCGTGCGCGGCAGCGGCAGCGCCGTGACCATGGCGGCTAAAGTCGGCTCGATCTCGTCGAAGCGGTGCTGGGAGGCGAACAGGATCGCCAGCCGGACGTACGGGTCGGGATTGCGCGGGAACTGCTCGATCTCGCGCCGGAAGGCGGTCTCGGCCTCGGCCTCGCGGCCGAGCCGGGCGAGGATGTCGCCGTAGGTCGCCTCGAGCGTCGCCACCGCCGGCGCGCCCGGGGCGCGGCTGCGTTCGCGGGCGCGCTCGATCTCGACGCGCGCCTCCTCGAGCTTGCCGTCGGCGGCGAGCGCCTGGGCGAGCAGCAGCAACGCCGGCACCCGCGGATGGGCCGGGTCGCCCAGACCCTGGCGCGCCTCGGCGGCGGCGGCCGCCCAGTCGCCGCGCCGCACGGCGACCGCCGCCAGGATGAGCCGCGCCTCGAGCGGATTGGCGGCGAGCGCGCGGCGCGCCGCCGCTGCAGCGCCCTCGACGCGTCCCAGGTCGAGCTCGAGCTTGGCGCGCTCGATGGCGAGCGACTCGGCGAGCTGCGGGAAGCGGCGCTCGGTCTCGTCGTAGACCGCGAGCGCCTCCTCGAAGCGGCCGAGATGGCGCAGCACGCCGGCGAGCTGGTTGCGCACGTCGAGGAGGTCGGGCTGTTCGCCGAGCAACTGGACGCAGAGCGCGAGCGCCTCCTCGAGCTTGCCCTCGCGGGTCAGCGTGAAGGCTCGTTGCACTTCGGCGAGCAGGCCGATGTGGGCCTTGGGATCGGGCAGCGGCCCGTCGCCGGCCGAGGCCGTGCCGCCGACGTAACCGAGGGCCTGCAAGCGCGCCATCTCCTCGGGGCTCGCCGGCGCCGGCGGCGCGAAGGCGAGCGGGATCGCCGCCAGCTCGGCCTCGCGCTCGGCGTAAGCGCGGCGCTCGTCGGCGCGCAGGTTCTTCTTCTCGCGGGGGTCGGCGACGACGTCGTAGAGCTCGGGGTCGGGTCCGACGATCGCCTGAAAACGCCCGTCGGTGAGCGAGCGCAGCTCGCTCCACCCGAGGTGCAGACGCGGGTAGAGGGTTTCGGAGTAGACCCGCCGGCCGGCGTCCCCGGTCCCGAGACCGAGGAGCGAGCGTCCCGCGCCCTTCTCGGGGGGACGGACGCCGGTGACCTCGGCCACGGTCGGGAAGAGGTCGACCAGCGCCGCCGGCGCCGCAATCACCTCGCCCGCGCGCCGGCCGCCGGGCAGCTTGAGCACCAGGGGCACGTGCAGCGCCTCGCGGTAGAGCAGCACGCCGTGCTCCTTCTCGCCGTGGTCGCCCAGCCCTTCCCCGTGGTCGGAGAAGACGGCGAGGAGCGCGCGGTCGAGGTCGCCCCGGCGGCGCAAGCCCTCGACGAGCTCGCCGAGAGCGGCGTCGGCGGTGGCGATCTCGCCGTCGTAAGGGTCGGCGAGCGCGCTACGGAACGGCTCGGGCGGCTCGTAAGGGAAATGCGGCTCGTACAGGTGAACAAAAAGAAAATAGGGTTTCTCTTTCGGGACGCGAGCGAGCCACGCGAGCGCGCGCGCGACCGTCTCGGTGCCCGGACGCTGCAGCGCGCCGAGCGTCGCGGCTTCCCAAACATCCATGGCGTCGTCATAGAGATCGAACGATTCGCCCAAGCCGGTCTCGCGGCGCAGCACGTAAGCGGAGACGAAGCCGCCGGCGGTGTAACCCGCCTCGGCGCGCAACGCGCCGGGCAGATTCCTGTGGCGGGCGGCGTCGAAACGGTAGCCGATGTTCGAGCGCACGCCGTCGTCGGGAGGCAGCAGACCGGTCAGCAGCGAGGTGTGCGAAGGGAGAGTCAGCGGCACCTGAGCGTAGGCGTTCTCGTAACGGATCCCCTGACGCACGAGCGCCGAGAGGTTGGGAGTGCGGCCCGCGCCGTAGCCCCAGTCGGGCAGCCGGTCGGCGCGCAGAGTGTCGATCGAGACGAAGACCACCGGCGGATGGCGGTCCCCGCGACACCCGGCCAGTCCGCCGGCGAGTGCGCCGGCGCAAATGGGGACGAGAACGAGTGCTGTCCAGCCCTGGAGAGTGCGCGCGGCGGACATTTTCAACCGCCGCCGCGGGCCAGGGTGGCGAGGCTTTCCTTGGCCTCTTTGTCGTCGGGCGCGAGCTCGAGCGCGCGCTCGAGCAGGCGCTTGGCCTCGGCCGGGTCGCCCATCCGGAAGCGCAGGACGGCGAGCATCTTGGTCGCCTGGAGGTGGCGCGGCTCGATCGCGAGCGCCGCGCGCAAGTCCGCTTCGGTCGGCTCGGCGCGCCCCAGAGTGAGCTCCACCACCGCCCGCTGGTAGCGCGCATCCGCCATGCGCGCGTCGGCGGCGACCGCGGCGTCCGCGGCGCCGAGCGCCTCCTCCGTACGGCCGAGGACGAGCAGGGCGCGCGACTCGACCACCCGCAGGTCCGCGCCCTGCGGGAATCGGCGCAGCTCACGTCGGACGAGGTCGAGGGCCTGCTCGAAACGGCCGAGGTCGAGCAGGCGCAACGCCGCCGCGGAGGTCAGGAAGCTGTCGCGCTCGGCGCCGTGCAGAGTCTTGGCAAACGCGGCCTTGGCCTCCGCCTTGCGGCCGAGCGCGTCGAGGGCGCGGCCCAGATATTGCCATCCGAGAAGAGCGCCCGGCTGGGCCGCGACCGCCGGCTGCAGCACCGCGACCGCCTCCGCAAACTGCCCGTCCTGCACGAGCCGCATGCCGCGCAGGATCGGCGCGGTCTTGACCAGCTCGTCGCGCGGGTTCGGCCGCGGACCGCTGGCCGCGGCCGGCGCCTGGGTCGTCAAGTAGCCCAGGGCGGAGAGCTTGGCGAGCGTCTCGGGGTCGGTCTCCTGCTTGGGCGGCACGAGCTCACGCGGGAACTCCTTGCAGATAGTTTCGCAGCGCTGTCCCGGCGCGGCGCTCCTCGGCGACCAGGTTGCGCGTCTCGCCGGGGTCGCGGTCGAGATCGTAGAGCTCCGGTTTCGGCGAGTCGATGTAGTGGAAACGGCCGTCCACCGCCGAGAGCAGCTCGCTCCAGCCGAAGTGGATGTAGGTCGACCAGGTCTCCGAGTAGACCGGCTTCGAGGTCGGAGGTGCCGGAGCGAGGAGATCGCGACCCGGGAGCTCCGGGCCGACGGCCGCGCCGGCGGCCGCGGCGAGCGTCGGCAGCACGTCGACCAGGGCGACGGTGCGCTGCACCCGTTCGCCGGCGCGCTCGGAAGCCGGGAGCTTCACGATCAGCGGCACCTGCAGCGCCTCGCGGTAGAGCAGGAAGCCGTGCTCCTGATCGCCGTGGTCGCCCAGGCCCTCCCCGTGATCGGAGAGCAGAACGATGAGCGCCTTCTGGTAAAGGCCGAGGCGGTCGAGCGCGGCGAGGAGCTCCCCCACCGCGCGATCGGCGGCGGCGATCTCGCCGTCGTAGGGGTCCTTGAAGCGCGCCGCGAGATCGGCCGGCGGCCGATAGGGAGCGTGCGGCTCGTAGAGGTGGAAGAAGAGGAAGAAGCGGCGCGCCCGCCACTCCTCGAGCCAGGGCAGCAGTTTCGCGAGCGTCGCCGGGGCCGGCCGGTCGGCCTCGTCGGGCGCGTCGTAGCGCTCGAAGCCCCGTCCGATCCCGGTCCCGGGGCGCAACACGAAAGAGGAGGCGGCGCCGCCGGTGACATAGCCGGAGCGGCTCAGACGCTCCGCGAGCGTCGTGCCCGCGTCGGCGGGGAGTGAGAATCCGACGTTGTCGCGCACCCCGTGCACCGGCGGCAGCAGGCCGGTGAAGAGCGAGGAGTGCGACGGCAGGGTCAACGGCACCTGGGAGAAGGCGCGCTCGAAGAGCACGCCGTCTTTCGCCAGCCGGTCGATCGCCGGCGTCGAGCCGGCGGCGTAGCCGTAAGCCGGCAGCCGGTCCGAGCGCAGCGTGTCGATCGAGATCAGGACGATCGACGGCGGCTCGACCGGCGGCCTCCGGCAGCCCCCGGCGACGCAAGCCAAGGGCGGCAGACACTCCGAGCGCCAGCAGAGGCAGGGCCTTGCGCGAGGCGCGGCGGAAGGGTGGGAACGGGACGTCCAAGCCGGCACAGTATAGATGCCTGGCGGAATCCACCCGGCCGATGAACAAAAAAAACCCCGGCCCATATGGACCGGGGTTTCGAGATCCTCCGGCACTTTGCCGGAGGCGGGGTCAGACTGCGATCAGAACCGGATGCCGAGGTTGAAGAAGTACTCGCGCGGCGTCTGGAAGTTGGCGGTCGCGGTGCCCTTGCCGAAGTTCACGCCCTTCGTGAACGTCGTCGGGAGACCCTGAGCGTCGACCGGAGCTCCGGGGCCGGTCACCGGAGTGATCTGGGTGTTGAAAGTGTTCAGGCCGTGCTCGTTGGTGATGTTCTGCACCGTGAACTTGATCCACGGCTCGACCGTCTTCCAGACCGGGATCGAGTACTGGAGCGCCAGATCGAGGCTCTGGATCTTCTCGTACTCGCCCGCGCCGCGCTTGCCGAAGTACAGCGTCTGGCCCGACGGCAGCGAGTGGTAGCCCGCTCCGGCGGCGCGCTGAATCGCCGTCAGACCGAAGCTCGCACGGGTGTAGGAGAAGGTGAGCGGCGAGTCGTAGCGGTAGATAGCACCGATGTCGAGCGCGCCGGCGCGGCCGAAGTTCAACGTGTAGTTCGTCCACAGCCGGAGCTTGTCCTTCTGGAAGTTGTCCAGGTGGCCCTGCGGGAAGTTGCGCGCCTCGGTGAAGACCTCCGGGAAGTCGCCGAAGGTGGAGGAGATGCCCGGCGACTGGCCGGCCTCGCCCTCGAAGTTGCCGTCGTTCTTCAGCTCGCGGGTGTAGTTGCCGCCGACTCCCCAGCTGTCGGTGATGCGGTACTGGCCCTGGAGGATGAGCGCTTCGTACTTACGCACCGGGGCGTTGGAGTTCGTGATCCGCTGCACCTCGGTCAAGCCGCCGACAATCGGGCCGACCGTGACCGGCACCACCCGCGACTGGCGGTCGGTGAAATCTTCGATGAAGTCCTTCTGGTCGCGGTTCGCGTAGGTCAGCTTCAGGAAGCCGCCCTTCGGGAGCTCGAGGCCGCCCGACACCGTGAATTCGGTGGTGCGCGGCGTCTTCAGGTTCTTGGCGAGGTCCTTGGTGACCAACGGGTTCGAGAAGTAGAACCAGACGTAGTTGTTGATGTCGAAGCCCGGGGCGAAGTTGGCGCCCTGACCTTCGGGGCCCACGTAGTAGCCGTAGGCGAGAGCCGGGTTGCCGGCCGGCGACGAGGCGCCGAACTGGTTGGCGATCGCCTTGCCCGAGTACTCCGAGTAGGTGACGTCGATCTTGTACTTGCCATCGCCCTTGACATCGTAGGCGAGCGCGAGACGGGGCACGATCGAAGTGCTGCCGACGTCCGGAATGCCCGACTCCGACTTCGACTTGACGTCCTCGTAGCGGGCGCCGATGTTGAACGCCCAGTGCTCGTTCAGGTTCCAGTGGTCGTTGACGAACACCGATTGGGTATCGATCGTGTTCTTCGCGCCGCGCGTCGCCACCCAGTACGCCATGTAGGTGTAGTAGCCGGAGACGTACGGGTTCGACCAGTACGGAATCAGACTGCCATTGGCGTCGGTGATCGGATTGCCGTTGGCGTCGGTCAGGTAATCGGTGTTCGGGTTGAAGCCGGTCGAAGTCTGCGAGTTGCCTCCGACGCCGATGTCTTTGAACACCTCGATGCCGGCCTTGAGGTCGTGGCTGCCCATCTTCTCGGTGGACAGGAAGTACGACAGCGCGCCGTAGATCTGGTTGTTGTCACGGTCCTCCGGGTCGGAGGCGTCGAAGTAGGGCGCGTTGTAGGTCCCGAACTCGGTGCCCGGACGGTTGCCGAGGGCGACGAACGGCGACTGCGAGGGCAGCGTGCCGGTGCCGCCCAGGCCGCGGAAGCCGAAGTGCTTCTGCGAGTAGCGCAGCTCGCCGAACATGTTGTTGGTGAAGACGCCGTTGTAGGAGGCCACGTAGGAGTTGTTCTCACGCGTCGAGTTCTTGCTCAGCGCGGCTTCCTCGAGCGGCGTGACCTGCTGCTCGAGGCTACGCGTTTGCTCTGACTTGGTGTAGGTGAACTGCAGCGAGTGGTTCGAGGTCAGGTTGCCGGTGAGCTTGCCCTCGTACCGCGTCTCCTTTTGGGCGTTGCTGCCGGTGAACTGGCTGACCGGCAGGGTGAAAGCGAGGTCGGACTTGACGTCGCGGCCGGCGGCGAAGAACCAGAGCCGGTCGCGGATGATCCGGCCGCCCACGGTCGCCGAATAGGTCTTGGACAGGTCGCCGGTGCGCTTGATGCCCAAGTCCTTCTGGATGGGCGTCTCGTCGCGCCAATCGGCCTTGGTGAGGTCGGTGCGGAAGCTGCCGGTGAAGGTGTTGCCGCCGCTCTTGGTGATGGCGTTGATCACGCCGCCCGAGAATCGTCCGTACTCGGCCGAGATGCCCGAGGTCAGAACCTGGGTCTCTTCGATCGCATCCTCGATGACCAGCAGGTCGTTCGCCTGGCCGAAGAAGCGGTCGTTGATGTCGACGCCGTTGACCAGGAAGACGTTGTCGTAGGCGAAGGCGCCGCCGATCGTCACCTGCCCGGCGACGGTGCCATTGTCGGTCAGGCCGCCAGAGAGCTCGGCGATCGTCGAGAGGTTGCGGTTCGCCACCGGCAGCGTGCTGATCTCCTGGGACGAGAAGTTGGTGGCCGTGCCGGTGGTCTCGAGGGCGGACGGCGCCTCGCCGGTGACCACGATCGTCTCCTCCGCCGCCGAGATCTCCATCGAGGCGTCGGACCGGGCGGTGCCGCCGAGCGGCAAGGTCGCGGTGCGATCGACCGACTTCATGCCTTCGAGAGTGAAGACGACTTTGTAGACGCCGGACGGAATGTTCTTGATGATGTAGTCACCGTTCACGGCTGACACGGCGCTGCGTTCGCCGATCAGGTTCGGCGAAGTCACGGTGATGGTGGCGCCCGGAAGGGGCTCCCCGTCGGCCGAAGTGACCGTGCCGACCAGGTTGGCGGTTTGCGAGCCCTGCGCGAAGCCGGCGTTCGCGAGCGCGAATCCGGCGGCGAGGGCCAAGAAGAGGATCAAACTGCGTCGCATCATGCTCTGCCTCCTTAGGCGGAATCAGACGGCCCGCGGACACCGCGGGGCCTCAACTGTTGCTTCTCCATGGCGAAAGTCGTGCCAGTACGCGGTTTTGAACCGGTTTCTTGCTCCAGGGGTTATCTATTTGACGACAGAGAGGTTGTGGAATTCATCACGAGGTTGCACGAGCCCAAAAAACGGGGTTTGGGGCGGTTCTGGTTCAATGCCCTGGTCGATGATTCAACTTTCTGGATTCGAGCTAGATTTCGACCGCGGAACGGCCCACCCAGTGGAGCCTGCCCCGCGCTTCCGGCGCTGCGTCCCTAGGCTCTTTCGACGAAGATCTTGCCCGCCGCGCGCAGCCCCAGGCTCGCGCGGCGGCCGCGGTCGAGCTCGATCTCCAGGGTGTCGGCCGCTTCGTCTCGCGCCGCGAGGCGCACCTTTCTCCCCGGGCGCAGGCCCACCTTCTCCACCAGGCGCAGGAACTCCGTCGCCTGATCGGCGATCCGCGCCACCCGGTAGCGCACCCCGACTTCGGCGGCGGCGAGGGTCGAGTAGTCGAGGGTGCGGACCTTGAGGCTCGCCGTCGGGATCGGATCGCCGTGCGGGTCGACCGCCGGGTGGTCGAGCATCTCGTCCATGCGCTCGATGAGCCGCCCCGAGACCGCGTGCTCGAGGCGGTCCGCCTCGTCGTGCACCTCGCTCCAGTCGAGACCGACGACCTGCACCAGAAAGAGCTCGATCAACCGGTGGCGGCGCAGCACGTGCAGCGCGAGCTGCCGCCCCGCCGCCGTCAGCTGCGCGCCGGCGTAGGGCTCGTAGGCGACGAGACCGCTGTCGGCGAGGGTCTTCAGCATCGCGGTGACGGTGCCGGGCGTCACCGCGACCAGCGTCGCGAGCCGGCCGGTCGAGACCGGAGACCCCGGTTCGCGTTCCGCCTCGAGCAGCATCGCCTTCAGGTAGTCCTCGACGGTGGAGGTCGGCACGCCCGGACTCTAGCCCGGATCGCCGGGCTCCCGGCACTTGACACATGGAGCAGGTCCGGGTGAGAATTTTGAGTCCTCAAATATGCGAGCCCCCAGGGCTCCAATCCCGATCCGGAATCGATGAACCTCAACAAGGCCCTGCCCCCCACTCCGACCGCCCCCGTTCTGCCGGTCGATCCGCAGCGCTCGCTGCCGGAGGCGCACGGCAGCATCCCGCTCTCCACCCACCCCGCCTGGTGGCGGCGCTTCCTCGCCTTCGCCGGCCCCGGCTACCTGGTCAGCGTCGGCTACATGGATCCGGGCAACTGGGCGACCGACCTCGCCGGCGGGGCGAAGTTCGGTTACGCGCTGATCTGGGTGATCCTGCTTTCCAACCTGATGGCGATGTTCCTGCAGTCGCTGTGCGTCAAGCTCGGCGTGGTGACCGGGCGGGACCTCGCGCAGGCCTGCCGCGAGCACTATTCGAAACCGGTCTCGATCGTGCTCTGGGTGCTGTGCGAGATCGCGATCATCGCCTGCGACCTCGCCGAGGTGATCGGTTCGGCGGTCGCCCTCAACCTCCTCTTCGGGCTGCCCCTGGTCTGGGGGGTGATCCTCACCGGCTTCGACGTGCTGCTGCTCCTCGCCGCGATGCACTTCGGCTTTCGCAAGATCGAAGCGATCGTGCTCACGCTGGTCAGCACCGTCGCCGCTCTGCTTCCTGCTCCAGATCTTCCTCGCCCACCCCGACTGGGGGGCCGTCGCGCTCGGCACGCTCGTGCCGACGATGCCGAACAGGGAGGCCTTCTACATCGCGCTCGGAATCCTCGGTGCGACCGTCATGCCGCACAATCTCTACCTCCATACGGCGCTCGTGCAGACGCGCGACATCGGTCCGACCGCCGAAGACAAGCGCCAGGCGGTGCGCTACAACATCACCGACACGGTGCTCGCCCTCGGCGCCGCCTTCTTCGTCAACGCGGCGATCCTGGTCGTCGCCGCCGCGGTCTTCCATCGCGCGGGGCGCTTCGACGTCGCCGAGCTGCAGGAGGCGCATCGCCTCCTCGCGCCGATGCTCGGCGTGCCGATCGCCTCGACCGCTTTCGCGGTCGCGCTCCTCGCCGCCGGCCAGTCGTCGACGATCACCGGCACGCTCGCCGGGCAGATCGTCATGGAGGGCTTCCTCCAGATCCGCATCCGTCCCTGGCTGCGGCGGCTCATCACGCGCCTCCTCGCCATCGTCCCGGCGGTCATCCTGATCGCGCGTTCCGGGGGCAAGGACACGGTGGCCCTGCTGGTCTTCTCCCAGGTCGTGCTCTCGATGCAGCTTCCTTTCGCCATCTTTCCGCTCTTGAGCTTCACTTCCGATCGCCGCAGGATGGGCGAGTTCGTCAACTCGACGGCGGTGAAAGTCGTGGGTTACGCGGTCTGCACGCTCATCGCGGGGCTCAATCTTTCGCTGCTCTGGCAGGCTCTCGGCACGGGCTGGATGGCGCTCCTCGCGGGAGTGGCGCTCGCCTTCACGCTCTGGGTCCGCTTCGGCTACGCTAGGAGGGACCGTGTACACGAAGATCCTGGTCACGCTCGAGAATAGCCGCACCGACGAGGCGATCCTCCGTCACATCGAGCGCCTCGCGAAGCCGCTCGGCAGCAGCCTCCTGCTGGTGCACGTCGCCGACGGCTGGATGGCGCGCCATCGCGAGCGCCTGAACCTCGCCGAATCGGAGGAGATGCGGGTCGACCGCGCCTACCTCGAAACGGTGCGGGAGCGCTTCGCCGCGGCGGGCATCCCGGCCGAGGCCCAGCTCCTCTGGGGGGAGCCGGCCGACGAGATCGTCAAGATCGCCGAAGCGGCGGGCGTCGATCTCATCGCCATGAGCACCCACGGCCACCGTTTTCTCGCCGATCTGGTCTACGGCTCGATCGCCAACAAAGTCCGCCACACGGTGGACATTCCCGTCCTGCTGCTCAAGGCGCCGGCCGGCAGCTGACGCCAACGAGGAGATCCAAGATGGGCCTACAGTCCGAAGCGCTGTACGAGATCGCCGCCACCCGCCGCTTCTTCGACCGCACCACCCGCTGCCTGAGCGAGGCCGAGGCCGGCTTCCGCGCGACGCCGGAGACGATGACCGTCGCGCAGCAAGTGGCGCACGCGGCGCAGACCATCGACTGGTTCCGCGAGGGCGGCTTCGAAGACCGCTGGGACATGGACTTCGCGGCCGCGATGGCGGCGACCAACGCCGTCGGCTCGCTCGCCGAAGCCCGCCTCTGGCTCGCCGACGCCTGGGAGCGGATGCGGCAGCGCGTCGAAGCCTCGAGCGATCAGGAGCTCGCCCAACCGATGGCCGACAACCCGATCGTCGGCCGCCGCTGGCGCTACTACGTCATCGAGGCTCTGGTCGATCACACCGGCCATCACCGCGGCGCGCTCGCGGTCTGCGCCCGGCTCGCCGGCAAGGTGCCGGAGATGCCTTACGGCGACGACTGAGACCGGGGGCCTGCACTCTCCATGGCCCGCTAGCTTCGCGCCGGGCTCCATTCCCAGGCCACGCCGGGCTCGAGGGTGACGACTTCGGTCGCGACGCCCAGGGTGCGCAGATGGCGCTCGAGCTCCGCCGGCCGGCCGCGCAGCACCGGGTAAGTGCCCCAGTGGATCGGCACGACCTGGCGGACGCCCAGGTACCGGCAGGCGAACGCGGCCTGGCGCGGGTCCATCGTGAAGTGGTCGCCGATCGGCAGGAAGGCGAGCTCGGGGGCGTAGAGCTCGGCGATCAGAGCCATGTCCGAGTAGAGCGCCGTGTCGCCGGCGAAGTAGAAGCCCCAGCCCTCGCCCCGCACCACGAAGCCGGCGGCGAGCCCACCGTAGACCGGCAGGCCGTCGTGCTGAAAGCTGCTCGAGTGATCGGCGCGCACCATGCTGATCGCGACCCCTGCCGCCTCCTGCGTCCCGCCCAGGTTCATGCCGGAAGTCCGCCTGGCGCCCTGCGTCGCGAGATAGCTGCACAGGTCGAAGTTCGAGATCACCAGCGCGTCGTGCTGGCGCGCCAGCGCCAGGGCGTCTCCCATGTGGTCGGAGTGGGCATGCGTGACGAGGATGAGGTCGAGGCGCTCGAAGGTGCGGTGCGTCGCCGGACAGGACGGGTTGCCCGCGAGAAAGGGATCGATCACCATCGTCGCGCCGCCGGGCAGATCGACGCGCAGCGTGGCGTGACCGAGCCAGGTGAACTGCGGAGTTTGCCGCGCCATGAGGGGAGTCCCCCTTTCTTTGGGAAAGGTACCAGAATCATCCGCTCGGCGCGCTCTGCAGCGGCCTGTTAGAGTCGCGACAGGGGGCGATCATGAGTCCGACGGCAATCAGCTGGATGCTCTTCCTGCATGTACTTTCGGTGCTTTGGCTCGCCGCGGGCGTCTTCGCCGGCACGGTCGTGCGGGCCCAGGGACGCAAGGCCGCTACCCTTCCCGAGCGCCTGCTGGCCCTGCGCATCGGCTGGCGGCTGGTCAACGTCTTCAGCCTCCCCGGAGGGATCGCGGTGGGACTCTTCGGCCTCGGACTCCTTCACCCGCTGGGCTGGGGCTTCCGTCCCGGCTGGGTCCAGGCCTCGATCGCCCTCTGGGCTCTCATGCTCGCCAACGGCCTCTTCTACCTGCGTCCCAGCCTGCGCAGGATGCTCGTCGCCGTCGAGGCTTCCGCCGCGGCGGGAGCACCGACGCCGGAGCTCGCGCGACTGGCCACCGCCAAGGGCCCGCGGATCGCCGCCGACCTGAATGCGCTCGGCATCGTCGTGATCACTCTGCTGATGCTGATGAAGCCGTTCTAGCGGGCGAGAGGATCCGACGCCGGAAAGCTCTGCGCAAGCCAACCGGCGAGCGCCGGGACCTCCCGGATCAGTTTCGCTTCGGCGAGCGGCGCGCTGCCGCGGATCGCCTTCGACAGGATCTTCCGCGCTGCCCGCGGGCCTTTCTCGGCCATGATCAGATCCGCGCCGCGCAGGAAGCGCGCTTCGAAATAGGCGCGTTCCGGCAGCGGCAGCCTCGCCTCCCAGGTCGCGACGGCGTGGCCGCCCGGAGTCTTGTCGCGCCCAGCCATGGCATCGAGGAGGGCGGCGATCTCGGGCATTCGTCCGGGCTCGAAGCGATCCCAGGCCAGGCGCGCCACGAGGTGCGCCACGACCGGCGCGATCCAGGGACGGTCGCCGGCGAGATGGGCGCGCTGGGCGAGCAGGCGCCCGCCCTCGATCTGGGCCAGAAGGTCGGAAACGCCCAACGCACCCGCCTCCTCTCGCGTCGCCAGAAGCGGCAGGCCGGCAGGAAGGGGAATGTCCCCTCCGAGCCAGCCGCGCACGCGGGCGATGAGGGCAGCGTCGGCCCACGCCGGCAGCACCAGGGCATCCGTCGCCAGCGCCACCGGCTCGCCATAAGGACGCGCGAGACCCGCGGCGGCCCAGTCCTCGGGCGAGAGCACGTAGACCACCATCGCGGTCGCCTTGAAACCGGTGCGCGCGAACTCTCCGGCGAGGAGCTCGAAACGCTTCTGGAGCGCTGCCGCGCGATCGAGCGCTCCGGGCGTGTAGCGCACCTGCACCAGGTCGCCCGGCAGATCGAGGAGCAGCGGCGAATCGATCGTGCTCTGGCCCGTGACATCGGAGACGACGGAGGCAAGGGCGGCATGGGCGACCGGGGTGCGCGACGCTCCTGCGCCGGCAAGAGCGAGCGCGAGCGCCAGGACGACTCTGCGGGGGCGCGGCGAAGCCAGCGTCCGCCGCGACGAGAAACTCTGCCGCGAATCCAAGCTCTGCCGCGATTCCCGAGTCGCCATGGTTGAAGTCTACGGCGAAAGCGCGCTCTCCCGGGGATAGACTTCGGCCGTGAAAGGCTTTCGCGTCGCGCACCATGGCGGCCCCGAGGCGCTCCTCTGGGGAGAGTGGCCCGATCCCGAACCCGGACCGGGAGAGGTCCAGGTCCGCGTGCGCGCCTGTGCGCTCAATCATCTCGATCTCTGGCTGCGCAACGGCGTTCCGGGCCACCGTTTTCCGCTGCCCCTCATCCCGGGGAGCGAGATCGCCGGCGACGTCGCGGCGACCGGCGCCGGCGTCACCGACCTCGCGGAATCGACTCCCTGCCTGGTCGCCCCCGGAGTCTCCTGCGGCGTCTGCGCGCGCTGCCTCGCGGGCCTCGATCATCTCTGTCCGCGCTACGGTCTCCTGGGCGAGCACCGCGACGGCGGCTACGCCGAGTATGTGACCGTGCCGCGGCGCAACATCCTGCCGCTGCCGCGCGGCCTCTCCTATGTCGAGGCGGCGGCGCTGCCGCTGGTCTTCCTCACCGCCTGGCACATGCTCACGGCGCGGGCCGCGCTCGCCCCGCACGAGGACATCCTGCTGCACGCCGCCGGCTCGGGCGTGACCACGGCGGGCATCCAGATCGCGCGCCTCCTCGGAGCCCGGCGCATCCTGGTCACCGCCGGCAGCGAGGAGAAGCTCGTCCGCGCCCGGGCTCTGGGAGCCACCCACGGCATCCTCTATCGCAGCGGCGACTTCGTCCGCGCGGTGCGCGAGGCCACCATGGGCGAAGGCGTCGATGTCGTCTTCGACCATGTCGGCGGCGAGATCTTCGAGCGCAGCCTCAAGCTCTTGAAGCGCGGCGGCCGCATCGTGCTCTGCGGCGCGACCTCCGGGTTCGACGCCAGGATCCAGCTGCGCGCGCTCTTCTTCAAGCAGCTCTCGGTGCTCGGCTCGACCATGGGGAGTCTCGCCGAGCTCGTGACGCTCCTGCCCTACTTCGAGTCCGGCGCCCTGCAGCCGGTCGTGGATCGCACCTTCGCGCTCGCCGAGGCGCCGGCAGCGCAGGAGTTCCTCGCCCAGCGCGGCGCGTTCGGCAAGCTCGTCCTCACCGTGGGCACGGGCGCGCGCGAAGTGCCTGTTCGCAAGGAGAACCGCGAATGACCAGCCTCGAGTTCGTCGCCGGCCTGGTGGCAGAGATGCAGGCGGTCTTCGCGCGTCTCGGCGCGCGCGAGGCGCTCGAAGCCGAGAGTCAGGGCAAGGTCGAGATCGTGACCCTGCTCAGGGCGGCGCTCAAGAGCGAAGTCGAGGCCGCCGAGCTCGGCGGCCACTGCCTGCCGACGACCCCCGAGCTCGACGCCAAGAGCGCGTTCGCGCAGCAGTGCGGCGACGAGATGAAGCACTATCGCCTGATCGTCGCCCGCCTTGCCGAGCTCGGCCTGGACGTCGCGGAGGAGGATCCGCTCGCCGGGGGCTACAGTCCGCTCTACCTCTACGTGAAAGGACTCAAGAGCACGGTCGAGCGGATCGCTGCCGGTCCGTTCGCGCGCGAAGCGATCGCCAAGGTGCGCAACGAGCAGTTCATCGAGCTCTGCGAGCAGATGGGCGATGCCGGAACGGCCCGTCTCTATCGCGACGTCATCCAGCCCGAAGAGATCCACCACCACGAGCTCGGGCGCAAGGTCCTCGAGCGCCTCTGCACGACTCCCGAGCTGCAGCGGCTCGCCGCTCAGGCGACACGCAACACCTTGGCGATCGCCGACGAGCTCTCGACGCTCGCCGAGAGAACGACCGGCATGCGCTCGATTCCGGTCTCCTGAACCCGAAACGGAGAAAACGATGGGCGAAGCGACGCCAGCTCACGACGACGGCGGCACGATCTCGCAGATCGCTGTGCTCGGCGCGGGCACGATGGGGCGCGGTATCGCCCACATCTCCGCCCTCGCCGGCTACACGACCAACCTCTACGACGTCGACGAAGCGCAGCTCGGCGCCGCCGAACGCTCCATCCATCGCAATCTCGACAAAGGGGTCGAGATCGGCAAGCTCGAAGCGGCGGCGGCGGTCGGCGCCAAGGAGCGTCTGGCGCTCGAGAACGACCTCGCAGCGGCGGTGGCCGACGCGGATCTGGTGATCGAGGCGGCGCCGGAGTCGATGGAGCTCAAGATCGAGCTCTTCCGCGCGGTCACCTTCCACTGTGCCGAGAGCACTCTTTTCGCCTCCAACACGTCGGCGCTCTCGGTCACCGAGATGGCCGCGGCGAGCGGCCGGCCGGAGCGTTTCGCCGGCACCCACTTCTTCAATCCGGTGCATCTCATGAAGCTCCTCGAGTTGGTGCGCGGGCTCGCGACCGCGGACGAAACGGTCGCCATTCTCGCCGAGGTCGGACGCCGGATGGGCAAAGAGGTCGTCGTCGTGCGCGACGTGCCCGGCTTCGCCACCTCGAGGATCAACGCCCTGATCGGCAACGAGGCCTTTCGCATGCTCGAGCAGGGCGTCGCTTCGGCGGCGGATATCGACAAAGCGGTCAAGCTCGGCTTGAACCACCCGATGGGACCGTTCGAAATGGGCGACCTGGTCGGCCTCGACGTGCGGCTGTCGATCCTCGAGCATCTCCACGCCACTCTCGGCGAGACCTTCCGGCCGTCGAACCTGATGCGCCAGTACGTCCAGGCCGGGCGTCTCGGCCGCAAGACGAGTCGCGGTGTCTACACGTATGACGAACTGGGCAAGAGAGTCGACTAGGAAGGACTTCGATCTGCGATGAGTCCAAGCGTCCGATCTGCCGCCTGCCGCCCTCGATTCCGACCGCTCGCCCTCCGCGCTGCCCTCGCGACCTTCGCGAGCTGGGCGACCTGGGCAACCGTGACTCCCATTCTGGCGCTGTGCGGCGCCGGGTCGCTCTCGGCCCAGCTGCTGCGGCTCGGACCGGAGTTCGCGGTCAACACGACGACCACCGGCTCGCAATTCGCCCCTGCAGTCGCGGGCGAGCCCGGGGGTCCTTTCCTGGTTGCCTGGCAGAGCGCCGATCAGGACGGCAGCGGCGCCGGCGTCTATGCGCGTCTCTTCGACTCCGACGGCACCCCGCTCACCGGCGAGCTGCGCCTTGCGCAGACGACGGCCGGAGATCAGATCAGCCCCGCGGTGGCCTACTCGCCGGCGGGCACCTTCCTGGTCGCCTGGGCTTCGAGCGCCCAGGACGGCAGCGGTTTCGGCATCTACGCGCGCCGCCTGCAAGCGGCCTCGGGGCAGCTCCTGGGCAACGAGTTCGCGGTCAACGTCGCGACCGCGGGCAACCAGATCGCGCCGCGCGTCGCGGCCCAGGGCTCCGCCTTCTTCATCGTCTGGAGCGGGCTCGGCGCCGGCGGCGACACCAACGAGATCTTTGCGCGCGGCTTCTCCGCGACGACCGGCGCGCCGACCACCGGCGAAGTCCGCTTGAACGCCACGGTCTCCGGCAACCAGTTGCAGCCGGCGATCGCCGCCGCCGGGAGCGGCCTCGTCGCCGCCTGGGCGAGCGAAGGCCAGGACGGCAGCGGCTTCGGCGTCGTGGCCCGGCGCTTCGACAGCACGCTCGCCGCCCTCTCCGCCGAGATCGCGGTTCCCCAGAACACGATCTACGACCAGTCGGCGCCCGCGGTCACCGGCCTCGCCGGGGGCGCCTTCGCCGTCGCCTGGCAGCGCGCGCTGCAGGAAACGGGCTCGACCGTCGGCCCGCAGCCGATCATCGCTTTCCGCCGCTTCGCGGGCGACGCCGCCACCGGTCCCGAGCAGGAGGTGCAGAGCGACGTCTCCCGGCGGCACGAGGCGCCCGTTATCGTCGCCGACTCCTCCGCGGCCGTCACGATCGCCTGGCAGGAGATCGATCTGGCGAGTGGCGACAAGCAGGTCCTCGCGAGCCGCTTCGACGCCGCGAACGTGCCGGAAGTCTTCGACTTCCCCGTGAATTCCACCTCCGCCGGGGACCAGATCGCCCCGGCGCTCTTCGGCTCCTCCCGGCTCGTGGCCGCGTGGGCGAGCTTCGCTCAGGACGGGAGCTCGTTCGGAATCTTCGCGCAGCGCCTCGGCAGTCCGCTCGCCCCCTGCGTCGCCGATGCGACGACCCTCTGTCTCAACGACAACCGCTTTCGCGTCCAGGCAACCTACGCCACGGCGGCGGGCGTGAGCGGCTCCGGGCAGGCGGTCGCGCTCACGCTCGATTCGGGCTACTACTGGTTCTTCGACGCCGCCAACGTCGAGGTGGTCATCAAAGTCATCGACGCCTGCGGCCTCGCCGGCTTCGACAACTTCTGGGTCTTCGCGACCGGCCTGACCAATGTCGAAGTGGAGCTCGACGTCGTCGATACCTGGACCGGAGAAGAGAAGATCTATCCCAACGCCCTCAACCACGCCTTCGACCCGATCCTCGACACCGCCCACTTCGACGTCTGCAGCGCCCCCGCGCCGCTAGCGAGTTCGGTAGCGACGGGTGGCTGGGCCGAGGGCTTCCATGGGGCCCGGAGCGCGCCTCTCAGCGCGAGGACCCCATGGGATACGGACCAGACAGGACCCGTCGCGGCGCTGAGCGACGATGACGCAAGCAGCGACGACGGTGGGTAACTGCACCCCGAACGCCACCACCCTCTGCCTCAACCAGGGAAGGTTCGAAGTCACGATCGACTACCGCACCGCGCAAGGCGCGACCGGCGACGGCCAGGCCTTCCCGCTCACCGCCGACTCCGGTTACTTCTGGTTCTTCGACGCCGCCAACGTCGAGCTGGTGATCAAGGTCATCGACGGTTGCAGCTACAACGAGCGCTACTGGGTCTTCGCCGGCGGCTTGACCAACGTCGAGACCCACCTCACCGTGCGCGACACCCTCCACCCCGAGAACGTCTTCCAGCGCACCAACCCGCTCAACCAGGCCTTCGCCCCGATCCTCTCGATCGACGCCTTCGCCACCTGTCCCTGAGGGCCACCCGTCGCTACTGATTGTGGAACTGCAGGTCCGCAAACGGAAGGCCGGCGGGGCTTCCCATCCATCAGCTCTGGGCTTACACTCCGCGCCAAAGTTCGCGCGCAGGGGGAGGTTGCCATGATCGGTGGATACTCTTGCCGTATCCCGCAGGGTCTCCTCGTGACGGGTTGGTGCGTTCTCGCCGGAGTCGGCGCTTCGCTCGCGGGTGCTTCGGGCACCGCTCCGTGGAACGCTCCTTCCGAAGCTGGGGACGGCGTCGTGTCGACCTACGTGCCGATCGCCGGCGATTGGAACGCTGACGGCACCGACACGGTCGGAATCTACCTTTCGTCGACGGGGACGTTCTTCCTGAAGAACGCCACCACGACCGGGACCGAAGATCTCTGGTTCCAGTACGGGGCCGGTGGCGGCTTCTACCTTCCCATCGGCGGCGATTGGAACAACGACGGCACCGACACCGTCGGACTCTACAACTCGACGACTGGGACCTTCTTCCTGAAGAACACCAACAGCCCCGGTGCGGCCGCCATTGTGTTCGCCTTCGGCCCCGCTGGTACCGCCTTCGTGCCTCTGGCCGGCGACTGGAACAACGACGGCACCGACACCGTCGGCTTGTACGATCCCGGGTCGGGCACCTTTTTCCTGAGGAACAGCAACTCCCCAGGCGCCGCCGATCTCACCTTCGTCTTCGGCGGCGGCGGTCCCAACCTCGTTCCGCTGCGCGGCGACTGGGACGGCGACGGCGTCGATACGATCGGCCTCTACGACCCGTCGACGGGCAATTTTTTCCTGCGCAACTCCAACACCGCCGGACCGCCTGATCTCCAGTTCGTTTTCGGCGCTGGTGGCCAGGGTTTCGTACCCCTCACCGGCGACTGGGACGGCAACGGCGTCGATACCATCGGTCTCTACGATCGGTCGACGGGGACCTTCTTACTGAGGAACACCAACAGCGGAGGCCAGGCCGACATCACGTTCGGCTTCGGACCTGCGGGAGTCTTTCGGGACGGCTTCGAAGTCGGCACCGTTCGCTCCTGGAGCCTGACCTTCGGAGACGTGACGCCGGTACCGTTGGCGGGCGATTGGGATGGCGACCTGACCGACACCGTCGGTCTTTACGACCCCGCCAGCGGGGCGTTTTTCCTGCGCAACTCCAACTCGGCGGGCCCGCCCGATCTCCAATTCAACTTCGGCGCCGGCGGTCTCGGCATCGTTCCGCTGCGCGGCGACTGGGACGGCAACGGCACCGACACCGTCGGACTCTACGACCCCTCCACGGGAACTTTCTTCCTGCACAACACCAACACCGCCGGCCCACCCGATCTCCAGTTCGATTTCGGCGCCGGTGGCCTGGGTCTCGTACCCCTCACCGGCGACTGGGACGGCAACGGCGTCGATACTGTCGGTCTCTACGATCCGGCGACCGGCTCTTTCTTTCTGCGCAACAGCAATTCGGCCGGTCCGCCCGATCTCCAGTTCGGATTTGGCCCCGCGATCCTCGGAATCGTTCCGCTCTCCGGCGACTGGGACAACTCCGGAACGGATACGGTGGGGTTCGTCGACCCCTGGAACGCCTCCTGGTGGCTGCGCAACGCGAACTCGAGCGGTTTGCCCGACCTCGTCTTCGCGTTCGGCCCAAGCGGATGCACCCCGCTCATCGGCAACTGGGACGGGTTCCTGGTCGAGGGGGGCGATGGGAGCGATACGCCGGGAGCCCACGAGGCGGGACTTCACCGCTGGTCCCTGCGCAACTCCAACAGCGGCGGACCCGCCGACCTCGTGTTCAATTTCCCCTAGCGATCCCCGGCCGGAGGAATCGAGACCGACCGCATGTCCGCCGCGACGGGTCCTGTCTGGTCCGTATCCCATGGGGTCCTCGCGCTGAAGAGGCGCGCTCCGGGCCCCATGGAAGCCCTCGGCCCAGCCACCCGTCGCTACTGTTCTCGGTCTACAAGGTCAGCACAGCGCTGGATCTCTCTCGTCGTCGGAATCCTGATCGCGGCGCCACTTTTCGCCAGTGACCATATCGACGGACCGGTCACGACGGCGCACAGGGTGGCGGACCTCGCGGACCTCTTCGCCTTTCCGACACCCGCTCAGCCGGGATTCCTGACCATCATTCTCGACGCCTACCCGCTCGTTCCCGGTAACGGGCATTTTTCCGACAAGGTGACCTACACGATTCTCGTTCGTCGCGCCTCGATCCGGGAGTCGGGGGGGAGCGCGTACTTCGAGACCGGCGAGGAGGTTGCCCTCGACTGTACCTTCGAGACTCCGGAAGTCACCGCGAACCACGTCGTGACGTGCGCGAGTGCCAACGGACTGGGCGCACAGACGAAGTACGGGGCGGTAAGTGACGCGGATCGTGGTGCTGGTATCAGACTCTATGCGGGGATGCGCGCGGATCCCTTTTTCCTGAACGCCGACTTCTTTTCCGACGCGATCGCGGGCAAGCTCGACCCGCCGGACGCGAGCAACACGATGATCGGCGCGAACGTCCTCAGCCTCGTCCTCGAGCTCGACCTCGGAAGGCTTTACGGGAATCGGCCTGCGCTCGTCGCCGTGGCCGCCGAAACCACGACCCGCGACGCTCCGGGAGCCCCCCTCCGGCGGCTGGATCGCGTCGGCCGGCCCGAAATCACGAACCTGAGCATGGCCCCCCGCAATGAGCCCGATCTGCGCGACCTCTACAATCTCGATCGGCCATTTCGAGTATCGGCCGCGAGGCAGAACATCTACCAGGAGAAGCTCGCCAGGAATATCGCGTTCTTCGATGCCCTCGATGGCCGGAAGGATTGGCCGGATCGCGAGCGCGACGAGCTGGCGCGGTTGATCGCGGACGATTCACTGATCGTCGACGTCAGCAAACCCTGTCCGGCGCAGTCCTTTCTCGAGATCGAGCGCTCGGTCCTGCAGCACAAGGCCCATCAGACCTGCGGCGGCCGCCGTCCCGATGACGACATCATGGATGCTCTGTACACACTGTACGTCGCCGGATGGAACGGCAGGCCGGTGAGAGACGGGGTAGATCGTCCCGCCGCGGCGGTCGCCGCGCGATTTCCCTATCTGGCGGCGCCCGACCTGGGTTTCTGGAGTATGGTCAGGGTTTCTTTGGCCAGATGGTTCCTCGGGATTCCCGACCGGCGATGAGAAGCGCGGTCGTAAGACCGCACACGAGTTACTACAGCACCGCCGAGGAGGCGCCATGACTTCCCTGACCTCGCTTCACCGAATCTACTTCGCTGCCGTCGGACTCCTGGCCCTCCGCGTCGGTTATGCCGGTTACTTCACCCCGGCCGAAATCGGGCAGATGATTCCCTGGCAGGTGCCGCCGCTGCACTCGCGTTTCCTCGGCGCCATGTACCTTTCGGGCCTGGTTTTCATGCTCGGCGCGATCCTCGCGCGGCGCTGGTGCGAAGTCCGCGTCGTGGTGCCGATGATCGCGATCTGGACCGGCATGTTGTTCGTCGTCTCGCTTTTTCACCTCCACGAGTTCGACTACTCGCTGCGCCAGGTCTGGATCTGGTACGGCGCCTATCTCGTCTACCCACTGATCGCGATCTGGTTCGCCTGGCGCCAGCGCGCCGACAGCGGTCACCCGGAGGGCAGCGCGCCGTTGCCGCCCTGGGCCCGGCGCTACCTGAACGCGCAGGGCATCGTGCTGACGCTCGCGGCCCTCGCGCTGCTCGTCGCGCCGAGCACGATGGTCGGCGCGTGGCCCTGGAAGGCGACACCGCTCTTGTTGCAAATCTATTCCGCGCCGTTCCTCTCCTACGGGATCGGCAGCCTGATGCTGGCGCGCCAGAAGGTCTGGCTCGAGGTTCGATTGGGCGTGGTGTCGATGTTCGTCTTCTCCGCCCTGATCCTCGCCGCCTCGATCCTGCACCGCCAGCTCTTCTCCGCCGACGAGACTCCGGATCGGCTCTGGTTCCTGCTCTTCGGCATCGCCACCGCGACGCTCGCCGCGCTCAGCGCTCGCGCCTTCGTCGCCAGCTCCGCCGCTCGCCGGAGCTGACCGCTGCGAATCGCTTTCTCACCGGCTCGTCGGGAAATCTGCAAGAGAACCTGCTTCGCGATGCCTCCCAGGCGGACTCCGGCACTCGGGAGATCGGGGTGCCTCCTAGTCAAGCTGGGAGCTCACCCCGATCTCCCGAGCACCGGAGCCCGCCTACCACCACAGCCGATCTGCTTCGCTACTGCGTCTGCGACTCGGGCTGCTCGGCGGTGGGCGAGCCCGTCGGCATCGGCTCCGACTCCATTCCCGTCGTCCCGCTGAAGAGTCTCTTGAGCCGCAGCCGCATGCCGTCGAGCTCGGCGTAGAGCCAGAGCTTGACGCCGCGCAGAGCCATGCGGAAGGGGGCGGTGTCGAGGGCGAAGTAGGCCTGGATGCGCCGCCCGGCGTTTCTCTTCCCGGCTTCGCCCATCGTCCGGCGGAGCTCCGCGATCGCCTTGAAGCGCCGGTTGTAGAGCTTCATCAGCTTGTAGTTGAAGTAGGCCTCTTTCGGCCCGAGCACCGGCATCCAGTGGAAGCGGCCGTAGAAGCGATAGGCGGGGATGACGACGAAAATGTAGTACTGCGCGGTGTCGATGAGAAACGCCGCCGAGAGCAGGTCGGCCTCGCCCATGTAGTAGTACTTGTCCTTGAAGATCGCCTCGAAGAAGCGCCAGTAGGAGCGCACGAAAGTCTCGTTGTGCTCCTTCGCGCGCGCGACGATCGACTTGCCGGCGAGATCCATGGCGACGATCTCCGCCGTCGCCTCGCTCGAGAAGGCACAGTGATCGAGGCCGGGAGAGTAGTACGGGTCGAGAAAGACCGCGGCGTCGCCGACCAGCGCCCAGCCGTCGCCCATGTACTGCTTCGTGGCGTAAGGCAGATTCGAGTAATAGCGGAAGTCCTCGCGCCGCAGCTCGGAGCCGGGGAGCAGCTCGTTGAACGGCACGAGCGCGGCGAGAAAGTCGCGGAACGCCTGTTCCCGGTCGGGTCGCTCGTGCAGGTCGAGCAGGCGCCGATCCCAGACCACGCCGACCGACGTCTCGCCGTGGCCGTGCGGTATCACCCAGACCCAGTAGCCG
This sequence comes from Thermoanaerobaculia bacterium, assembly GCA_963806165.1. Taxonomy (GTDB): domain Bacteria; phylum Acidobacteriota; class Thermoanaerobaculia; order Multivoradales; family JAGPDF01; genus JAGPDF01. Next base: position 484,650 of record CAWDWZ010000009.1, on the reverse strand, counting down.
CGGCCGACGTAGTGATTCGTGGCCAGGCGCCGGGAAGAGAGGTTGCGGCGCGCGAACTCGACCGGGCCGCGCGCGGCCAGGTCGTCGACGTGCCCGAGGTTTCTGAAACGGCCCCAGAACGCCGCCGTCGGATGCTGCTCGTTCTTCGCGATCAGGCCGAGCTTGCGGCCGAGCAGGTTGGCGCGGCCGGTGGCGTCGATCACCCAGCGGCAACCGACCGAGAAGGTGTCGCTTCCCTGGTCGATGGTGACCCGGTGATCGAAGCTGCCGAGCTCGACGTCGCGCACCCGGGCCGGGCGCACGAGCTCGGCTCCCGCCGCGACCGCCTCGTCCAGCAGGTGCTGGTCGAGGACGTCGCGCCGGAGCTGGAACGACGGCACCGCGCTGCGCACGAACCCACCGGTCTCGCTCGCCTGCCAGTGCTGCTGCACGTCGGCGTTGCGGAACCAGTAGCGCAAGCCCTCCTTCGGGAGCTGCTCGAGCTCGAGGTGCCGCCACTGCGCCAGCCGCCGGGTGAGGAACATCGCCGACATCTCGGTCGTCGCCTCGCCCACCTTGGCGTCGAACAGCTTCGTCTTCTCGACCACGAGAACCGAGATCTCCGGATGGTCGCGCTTGAGCAGCATCGCGGTCGCAGCGCCACTGAACGCGCCGCCCAGGACGACGACGTCGTAGCGCTCCTCCCGCGGGCGATTCATGGCCCGAGCTTAGCAGCGGGCCGAGCGGCGGAATTCGCTCCGGACGCCGCCGCGGCGAGCGCTGGATCCGCGAGACGCCGCCGGTCGATCTTGCCGCGGCCGTCTCGCGGCAGCTCCGGCAGAACGACGACGCTGCGCGGGATCTTGTGCTCGGCGAGCCTGCCGCGGCAGTGCTCGACGAGGCGCTCGAAGGTCACCACGGAAGAGGCGGCGGCGCCGCCGGCAGCGATCACCGCCCGCAGCACCGTGCGCGGTCCCTCGGGGCCGTCGACGCCGAGCACGCAGACCTCGTCCACGCCCGCAAGGTCGCTGAGGACGATCTCGACCTCGCTGGGTTGGACGTTCTTGCCCTTGACGATGATCAGGTCGTCGGCGCGGCCGAGGAGACGCAGCTCGCCGGGGCGCGAATCGTCCCAGGCCGCGAGATCGCCGGTGAGAAAACTGCCGCGGGAGAGCTCCGGGGACGGCTCCGGCAGATAGCCGTCGGCTACGGCCGCGCTGCGTACCCGCAAGCGGCCGGTCTCCTCGTCGAGCTCGATCCTGACCCCGTCGACCGGCGTGCCGACTGTCCCGCGTTCCGCCGCCGTCCCCTCGCGGTCGAACGCGATGCCGCCGCATTCGGTCGCGCCGTAGAAGACCTTCACCGGCTGACCGAAGCGCTGCCGCACCGCGCGCGCCGTCTCCGCGGAGAGCGGCGCGCCGGCGCTCGTCACGAGGCGGACGCTCGGCGGCAGCGGTGGCGGTGACGGCGAGCCGCGTCCAGCCCGACAGCCAAGCCGGCACGGTCGGGAAGAACGTGGCTTCGAGATCGCGCGCCGCGACGAGCGGGGCCATCGGGCCCGACGCCGCGCGCTCGTCCATCACGATCGCGAGCGCCCCCCGGACCAGCGCCGGCATCACGACGCTCGAGAAGCCGTACGAATGGGAGAACGGAATGGCGCCGACATGGCGGTCTTCCGCCGTGAGGCCCATCGTCGAGGCGAGCTGCGCTTCGTCGGCGACCAGGGCCGCCGCCGAGACGACGACTCCGCGCGGCGAGCCGGTCGAGCCGGAAGTGAGCTTGAGCGCGCCGACCGCTTCGGAGAGATGCCGGACGACGGCCCCGAGTCGGGTGACGAAGGTCCACTGTTCGCCGCCGCGCGGCCAGGGATCGCTCACCGAGAGGCAGCCGGCGACATCGAAGCGCGCCAGAATCCCCTCGAGCGCGTGCGGCGGCACCGCGACGTCGCAGAGCACCGGCACGAGCCGGGAGCGGCGCAGCGCGAGATAGCCGACCAGGAATCCGGATCCGTTCGGAGCCACCAGGCCGACCAGCCTTCCCGGGACGAGCGCGTGCTCGTGCAGGCGATCGGCGAGCTCCGCGGCCTGGCGGAAAACGTCGGCCACCGTCGCGAGACGCGAGGCGGATGCCACCAGCGCACGCTCCGGCTGTTGCTCGTGCAGCGCGTCGAAGGCGGCCAGAATGGGATCCTGGAACACCGCCACGAGTATACTTGCCCACCCGCCGGGCGTCCGGCTTCCATCCTCCAAGAGATGCCATCCACGTCCATGCCAAGCCGAGACAGTAGTTACGATTTCGACTTCGCCGTCGCCGGCGGCGGCCCCGCCGGTACCTCGGCGGCGATCTGCCTCGCCCGGAAGGGCCATCGCGTCGTGCTCTTCGAGAAGGAGCGCTTTCCGCGCTTCCACATCGGAGAATCGCTGCTCTCGACTGCCAACGACGCCTTCGCGACGCTCGGCGTCACCGAAAGGGTCGAGGCGGCCTGCTTCCCGGCGAAGTGGGGCGCCCGTCTCTCCACCTACGACGGGAGGAGCGAACGCAGCGTCGACTTCAACGTCGTTCGCGAGGTCACGCGACCGCGGACCTACCAGGTCTGCCGGGAAAAGCTCGACGGCATCCTCATGGACCGCGCCCGCGAAGTGGGCGTCGATGTGCGCGAGGGCTATCGCGTCGCCTCATGCGACTTCGTCGCCGACGCCGCGACCCTCGACTTCGCCTCGGACACAGGTTCCACCGGGAAGGTGCGCGTTCGGGCATTGGTCGACGCTTCGGGGAGGCACGGGCTGGTGGCCCGGAAACTCGGGCTGCGCAAGGACGAACCGAGGCTCGCGAACATCGCGATCTACGCGCACTTCTCCGGCGTCCCGCGCCTCGAGGGCAACCGGCCGGACGATATCCGCCTGATCGCCCGCTCCGACGCCGGCTGGTTCTGGCTGATTCCGATTTCGAAGGAGCTCATGAGCGTCGGCGTGGTCGTGCCGAAGAAGCGCTACATGCAGCTGCCTCACGGCTCGCCGGAGGAGATGCTGAATGCGGCGATCGCCGAAACACCCGTGGTCGCCGCGCTCATGAGCAACGCACGACGCGAATGGCCGGTGCGCGTCGAGCAGGACTTCTCCTACAGCGCCTCGGCCTACGCCGGGGATCGCTGGATTCTCGCCGGCGATGCCGGGTCGTTTCTCGATCCAGTCTTCTCTACCGGCGTCTCGATCGCCATGGAGTCGGGCATCGAAGCCGCGGCTGAGCTGGATCGCGCGCGCGCCCACGACGATTTCTCCACCCAGGGCTTCGCCGCCTTCTCGCGCCGCCAGAAAAAGCGTTTCGAGGTCTTCCGGCGCTTCGTCATCGGCTTCTACACACCGCAATTCCGTGACCTGTTCTTTTCTCCCGACGCACCGGCGATCCTCTTCCGCGCCATCGTGACGATCCTTGCCGGCAATTGGAACCCGAGCCTCTGGACGCGCACGATGAATCGAATTTTTTTCGTCGTCGTCGCGCTGCAGAAGCGCTTCTCGCACTCCACGCGGCTCTTCCGCCGCGACGCCGCTGCCGGCTATCCGACCGAAGACCCAGCGTGAGCCCGGTACCCGACGGTGAGAGGATCGCGCAGGATCTCCTGCCCCGATTGAAGCGGCTCATCGTCGCGACGCTGCGGCTCGAGGGGCTCGACGCGGACTCGATCGGCGACGATCAGCTGCTCTTCGGCGAAGGCCTGGGCCTCGATTCGATCGATGCCCTCGAGCTCGTGGTGGCGATCGAGCGCGAGTTCTCGGTCGCGATCCCGGAGGGCAAGGTCGATCACGACGTTTTTCGCTCCGTTCGCACGCTGGCGCTCTGGCTGGCGGAGCGCATTGCCCTGCGCGATCCCGGCGGCGCGTCCCGAGCCTGACGCCATGAGCCCGACGCCATGAGCCCAGCAGCATGAGAAGGACGCCGTGAGACCTGACAAGGGCGAGGCGATCGCGATCACCGGCCTCGGCGCCATCAGCGGCTACGGCGAAGGTACCGCGGCGCTGTGGGCGGGCCTGGCCTCCGGCAAGACTGCGATCGGCCCCTTCGCGCGCTTCGAGCACGCGAAATTCCGCACCCAGGTGGCCTCGGAAGTCGGCGCTTTCCGATCGCCCGAAGGCGGCCGCCGCAGCTCGATCTCCGATCATTTCGCGCTCGGGGCGGCGGGCCAGGCGCTCCTCCAGGCCGGGCTGCCGTACCGGCTCGATGAGCTCTCCTGCGGGGTCTACTTCGGCAGCTCGACTGGCGGCATGTTCGAGTCCGAGAACTACTTCGCCGACCTCCTGGGCAGCCCGCGGCGAGCTTCACGGATCGGCCAGCTCACCGCGCAGCAGACCTGCTCGCCGGGAGAGAGCGTCGCCCGGGCGCACGGCGTCCACGGGCCGGTCGAGACCGTGGCGTCGGCGTGCGCATCGGCGACCCTGGCCATGGGGAACGCCCTCGCCGCGCTGCGCGCCGGCGAGATCGAGATCGCCCTTGCCGGCGGGAGCGACTCGCTCTGCCGCCTCACCTACGCCGGCTTCAACTCCCTGCGCGCCGTCGCCCCCAGAGCCTGCCGGCCCTTTCGTTCCGACCGCGAAGGGATGTCGATCGGCGAGGGCGCCGCAGTCCTCGTTCTCGAAACCGGAGAGAGCGCCCGCGCCCGCGGAGCGCGGATTCTCGGCTGGCTGCTCGGTGCCGGGGCCTCCTGCGACGCGTACCACATGACCTCGCCCGATCCGCAGGGCGCCGGGATCGCGCGCGCCGTCGAGGCGGCGCTCGCGGACGCCGGGCTCGAAGCCTCCGACATCGACTTCGTCAACGTTCATGGCACCGGGACGCCGCACAACGACGCCGCCGAGGCCTGCATGCTGCGCACGGTCTTCGGCGAGCGCTTGCCCAACCTGCCCCTGACCTCGTCGAAAGGCGCCGTCGGACATTACCTGGGCGCCGCCGGCGCCCTCGAGGCGGTCGCGACCTTGCTCTGCTTCCTGCACCAGGCGGTGCATCCGACTCCGGGGGAGGGCGCGGCCGATCCCGCTTTCGGCCTCGACCTCGTGACCGGCAGTCCGCGCTTTCTGCCGCGGGCACGCCATGCACTGTCGACGAACCTCGCTTTCGGCGGCACCAACGCCGCGATCGTCCTCGGCGCCGAACCGGCATGAGCGCCGGCGTCGTGGTCACCGGGCTCGGGGTGATCGGCGCTTTCGGCGCCGGCCGCGCGGCGCTCGTCGATGGCCTGCGGGCGGGAGTCCCGCGTCTCACGGAGGTGGATCGCAGCGCCGGCTATCACCGGCCCGGCGGGGCGCGACTCGCCGCGCTCGCCGACCTCTCCGCGCTGGGCGCGCTCGTATCCCCCGCACTCTCCCGGCGCATGAGCCCGCCCTCGCGGATGGCGGTCGCGGCGATGCAGCTCGCGCTCCGCGACGCCGGGATCGCGGAGAGCACCGACCACGTCGCGACCGGCATCGTCACCGGCACCGCCTTCGGTCCCGCCTGGGTGACCGAGCAGCTCCTCACGCAGATTCTCGCTCAGAGTCCGGACCAGGCCTCGCCGGCGCTCTTTACCGAGTCGGTGGCGAGCGCGAGCGCGGCACAGATGGCGCTCGTGATCGGCGCCCGCGGACCGAATCAGACGCTGACGCAGCGCGAGGCGAGCGATCTCCTGGCGCTCGGGGAGGCGGCGCGGTGGATTCGCGGCGGACGCGCCGACCGCGTCCTGGTCGGCGTGGTCGAAGAGGGCGTACCGGTGCTCCACGCCCTGCTCGATCGTTTCCATGCTCTGGCGCGCGCCGACCGCTTCGGCCCGGAGCGCGCGCGACCGTTCGATCGCCACCGCAACGGCATCACCGCCGCCGAAGGCGCCGCGGTCGCGCTCCTCGAGAGCGAAGCGACGGCCAGGGCGCGCGGCGCCCGGCCGATCTGCCGCCTGCTCGCCCACGGCGCCGCCTTCGACCCGAGCGCCGAAGCGTACGGCTGGGGCCGTGGCGAGGCGGGGCTCGCGCGATCCCTGCGCCGTTTTCTCGCGCGCGCCAGGATCGCCCCCGAAGAGATCGACCTCGTCGTCTCCGGGGCCTCCGGCTCGCGGCTCGGAGACCGGCTCGAGGCGCTCACGCTGCGCGCGGCCTGGGAGGCGCGGCCGCTGCCCCCGGTCATCGCCCCGAAGGGGACGACCGGGGAGTATGCCGGCGGGTTTCTCGCCGCCGGTCTGCTGGCAGGATCCGGCGAGACCCCGGGCCCGACCGCCGGCTTCACGGAGCTCGACCCGGAGCTCGGACTGGCACCCTGGACCGGAGGAGCGCTCGGCTCTCCCCGGGTGAGCCTGCTCACCGCCCTCGCCTCCGGCGGAGCGGCCGCCTGGGCGCTCGTCGCACCGCCGTAGAATGAGCCTGTGGCCCAGCCTGTCGACGAATCCGATCTCTTCCTGGCGCTCACTCCCGAACGCGTGCTCGACGCGGTCGAGGCGGCCGGGGTCGCGGTGCGGCCGCTCTGTTATCCGCTGAACTCGTTCGAGAATCGGGTCTACGAAGTCGAGCTCGCCGACCGCTCGCGCGTGGTGGCGAAGTTCTATCGCCCTGGGCGCTGGACGGCGGCGCAGATTCTCGAAGAGCATCGCTTCCTCACCGAGCTCGACGCCGAGGAGATCCCGGTCTGTCCGGCGCGCGCCTTTCCCGACGGTTCGACGCTCGCGCTCACGCGGGGCGCCGGCGATGCCGGCGACTCCGCCGGCGGCATCTTCTACACGCTGTTCGACCGCAAGGGCGGGCGCGCCCCGGCCGAGCTCGACGAGCGCGGGGCGGCGAGGCTCGGCATGCTGGTCGCTCGCCTGCACGTGGTCGGAGCCCGGCGGCCCGGCGCCGATCGCCTGCACCTGACGAGCGACGCCTACGTGCGGCGGGATCTCGACTGGCTGGAGCGGCGGGAGATCGTGCCGCGCCGCCTCGCGCCACGCTATTTCACCTCGGCGCGCGCCATCGCCGACGCTTACGACCGGATGTCCGTCGGCGTCGCCGCAGTGCGCCTGCACGGCGACCTCCATCTGGGCAACGTCCTCGACCGGGACGGCGAGCTGCGCCTGCTCGACTTCGACGACTGCATGATCGGCCCCGCAGTGCAGGACCTCTGGCTGGCGCTGGGCGGGCGCGATGCCGCGACCTCGGCGCTCCGGGAGACCTTCCTCGAGAGCTACGGGCAGTTCCGCGCCTTCGACCGCGCCGAGCTCCGGCTCATCGAGCCGCTGCGCGGGCTGCGCATGGCGCACTACGCCGCCTGGCTGGCGCGGCGCTGGCACGATCCGATCTTCCCCAAGAACTGGCCGCACTTCGGCACCGAGGAGAGCTGGGAGCGCGAGACGATCGATCTCGAAGAGCAGGCGATCGTGGTGGCGCGCGTCGAGCGCTTCGGCTCGGTCGAAGCACCCGCGGCAGCGGAGGACGAGGAGACCCTCACCAACAAAGACCTCTTCTGGGACTGGGACGGGTAGGAATCGCTTCCCGCGGCTCCCGCGGCTCCTGCGGCTCCTGTTGCGCTCGGAGCGCAGCAGGCCAGGCGCTCCGCGCGCAGTCCTCCGCCTCATAGAGCAGATCCAGCGCCTCCGCGATCGCCGGATCGCCTTTGTTCTCCGCCCAGCGACGCTGCAGGATCGGCACCAGGCGATCCACCGGCAGATCCTGAACGAAACGACCGTTGACCTGCGTCCGCCAGGCGAAGATCAGCCGCGGCAGACTCTCGGCCGGAGCGACCGCGAAGAGTCCGACATAGAGCTCCCGGCGGCGAAGGTCTCGCTGCACCACTGAACTCCCTCGGCGACCTCCTTCGCCAGGTCGCGGGTTGGACTCTGCGCGGAGACCAGGCGCTGGAAGATCTCGACGATGCGATCGCAGTCCTCCGGCACCGCAGGCGCGAACAGGTGAGTCGAGACGTTGCGGAGCGCATCAGCGCAGCGATGTGAGGGCTCGGATTGCCGCGCTCCGCCCGACGGACGTAGGATCCGATCTCGATGAGCGATGACCCCGAGGCGGGCTCCGGTTGGCCGGCAGACGGCGGCGGCGCGGACAGCTCCGATTCCGCCGATGCCGCGACGAGCGCTCCGCCTGCGGGGTGGAAGAGCTCGCCGGCCGCGGTCTACGGCCTCGAACATCCGTTGCGCTGTCCCGCCTGTCGCGCCGAGATCGATCAGCTCTTCGTCATCCGCCTCTTTCGCGCGCGCGTGAATTTCATGTCGTCGCTGCCGCGCAGCGGCCGGGTCCTGGCCTGCCCGAAATGTCGGACCGTCCTGCCCGGCGAGCTCGGCGCGGTTCTCTAGCGCGGATCTACCGCGGCGGGCCTTCGAGCAGGAAGCGGATCGCCAGGCGGGTCTCCATCTCCACCGCGACGCCATCGCGTTGCCCGGGACTGAAATGGGCCGAGAGCGCAGCTTCGCGCGCCGACTCGTCGAAGCCGAAGCCCACGGGAGGACCCACCGGCTCGGCCGACAGCACCTTGCCCGCCGCGTCGACTCTCACCTTGAGCTCCACCGTCGCCATCTTCCGGCGCTCGCGAGCGATCCGCGGGTAGTCGGGACGAATCGCCCGCAGCAGCCGGGGGAGCGCGATGACCGGCCCGCCGGCGAGAGCGTTCGCCGGCCGCGCGCTCGCGTCGGCCACTGACCCCAATGGCGCCGATGGCGCCGCTCGCGCCGGCGGGGACGCGCTCTCGGCCGCAGTGAGCGCCTCCGGCGGGATTTCGAGGCCCTCGCGCGTCCGGCGCTCGCCGATCCGCATCCCGGCGGTGGCGTCGCTCGCGCCGACGTCGCCGCTCGCTCCGACACCCGGACCCTTGGCGCCGGCGACAGGCGAGCTCGAGGGGACCGCGGTCTCGTCGCCGGCCTCGCTCAGGCGCGCCTCGAGCTCGCGGATCCGGGCTTCGTAGCGTTGGCGATCGTCCGCCGGACGAGGCTCCGTGAGCGCCGCGCGCAGACGCTGGACCTCCTCGCGCAGACGGAGGAGCTCCTGTTCGTCGCGCACCACGATCTCCGCCGGCGGCGCGGCTCCGGTTGCGGGCAGAGAAAGATCGGTCGGCGGCAACGGCGCCCGATGCATGAGGCGCCACTCGATCCAGGCAGCGCCCGCGAGCGCGACGAGGGCCAGGGCGGCCGCGGCAAGTATCTTTCGCCGGCTTCCGCCCGCCGGCTCTGCAGCCAGCCGCCGCGCGCGCTTCTCCTCGTAAAGCCGTCGATCCGCAACCGCGAGGACCTCTTCGCCCGTCGCGCCGTCCATGGGATAGCTCGCCACTCCCATGCTGAACGAAAGCGGCAGGGTGAGCGGCTCTCCGCCCTCGGGACTGCGGATCTCGACGGTCTTCAACGCGCTCCGCGCGCGCTCCGCGAGGGCCCGTGCCTCGTCGTCGCCGACGCCGAAGAGCGCCACGACGAATTCGTCGCCACCGTGACGGATCAATCGGTCGTCGGCCCGGAAACTGCTGCGCAGCTGGTTCGCCGCCCAGTGCAGCACCTGGTCGCCGGCCAAGTGGCCGTGCTGGTCGTTGACCTCCTTGAAGAAATCGAGATCGAGGGCGAGGAGCGTGATCGTCCCCTCGGTCGCGATCAGCTCCTGCCAGTCGTCGTCGAGCAACCGGCGCAGGTAACGGCGGTTCCAGGCACCGGTCAGATCGTCGCGCCAGGCGAGGTCCGCCGGGTCTGGCGCTCTCGGGTCGGAAGATCTTTCCACGCGCCGAATCGTAATGGAAAACAGCTTGTGGAATACGATTCGCTGCCCGCGACCTGAAGGAGTCCCGCTGCATGAGCGCACTTTCCGCCGACTCGAAAATCCCCGGCCGACTCGCCCTGGCCCTGCTGGCGCTCCTGGCGCTCCCGCCGCAGCCCCTCCCGGCCGCGATGGCGACGACGGATCCGGCCGGCGCTTCCCCCGCCGCGCTCACCGTCGAGACCCTCATGGCCCGCGACTGGATCGGAACGCCGCCCGAAGATCCCTACTGGTCGGAGGACGGCCGGGCGATCTTCTACCGCCAGCGCCGGGCCGGAACCGAGATCGTCGATCTCCATCGGGTCGAGCTCGCAAGTGGAAAGAGCGCGCGCGTCGCGCCGGGAGATCTCGGCAAAGTCGACGCACCCGGCGGTTCCTGGTCCCGCGACCACAAGCTCAAGGCGTTCGTTCGCGACGGTGATCTGTTCGTCCAGGAGGGTGGCCGCAGCGCTCCCCGTCAGCTGACCCGCACCTTCGAGAGCGAGAGCGCGCCGCTCGTTCTGGTCTCGGAGCGCCGCGTCGCTTTCCGCCGGGCGGACGCTTTCCATGCGATCGACCTCGCAACCGGGCTCGATTCGACCCTCGCCGAGCTCCGCCTCGCCAAGGATCCCGATGCCGACCCCGACGGCTCCGATTTCCTCGTCGCACACGAGCTGCGCCTCTTCGACGTGCTCGCCGCGCGCCGGGCGCGAAAGGAAGAGCTGCGCTCGGAGGACCGGGCGGCGCGCACCGCCGATCCGACGCGGACTCCCCTGCCCTTCTATCTCGGTGCGGAACGCGTGATCCTGCGTGCCGACCTCTCGCCCTCCGCGACCGAGCTGCTGGTCGCCCTCGGACCGAAGCGCCCCGAGGCTCAGGCCGACCCCGAAGGCGCCGAGGGGGGGAAGCCCGAGGCGATGCCGGTCTATGTCACCGAATCGGGGTACGTCGAAACGAAACAGATCCGGCCCAAAGTCGGCACCGGCTCGCTCGAGACGCCGACTCTCCTGCTGCTCGACCTGGCGCAGCACACCCAACGGGAGCTCGTCACCTCGACGTTGCCGGGGATCGCCGACGATCCGCTCGCCGAGCTGCGCCGCGCGGCGGAAGCCGCGCGTGCGACATCGGCGGAAGCCGCGCCTGAGAAGAAGGCGGATACCGCGCCGGCGGCCGCCCCCAAACCGCGCCCGCTCCGCCTCGCGGACGCGCTCTGGAACGACGACGGCACCCGGCTCGCGTTGCAGTTCATCTCGGAAGACAACAAGGACCGCTGGCTCGCGGTCGCCACTCCGGGCTCGTCGGCGCTCGCGCCGCTCCTCCACGAGAGCGATCCCGCCTGGCTCGGCTGGCGATTCACCGACTTCGGCTGGATGAAGAACGGCCGCGAGCTCTGGTTCCTCTCCGAGAGCTCCGGCTTCTCGCATCTCTACGTGCAGGCGGTCGGAGGCGAAAGGCGCGCTCTGACCCAGGGTCCGTTCGAGGTCGACCGGCCGCTTCTCGCGCGCGACGGCAAGAGTTTCTACATCTCCGCCAACCGCGAGAGCGCGGGCATCTACGAGGCCTACAGGGTGCGCGTCGATGTACCGCAGCTCGAGCGGCTGACGGCGAGCGGCGGCATGACCTACGCCCTCCCGTCGCCGGACGAAAAGGAGCTCCTGCTCGTTTCCTCCTGGGCCACACGGCCGCCTGAGCTCTTCGTTCAGGCCGCGCGCAGCGGCGCGACGCCGAGAAAGCTGACCGCGACGACGACAGCGGCCTTCTCCGCTGTCGCCTGGAGCACGCCCGAAATCGTCCGCATCCCCTCGACGCACTTCACCGGCACGCTGCAGGCGCGCGTCTACACTCCGACCGGAATCCGCTCGCAGGCGAACTCGCCGGCGGTCGTCTTCATTCACGGCGCGGGCTATCTGCAGAACGCCCACCAGGGCTGGTCGGATTACTACCGCGAGTTCATGTTTCACACCCTGCTCACGCGACGGGGCTACGTGGTCCTCGACCTCGACTACCGCGCTTCGTCGGGCTACGGGCGCGACTTCCGCACCGCGATCTACCGCCAGATGGGCGGGCCGGAGCTCGAGGACCTGGAGGACGGCGTCGCCTGGCTGGTGGCGAACCGCGCGGTCGACGCTCGCCGGGTCGGCGCCTACGGCGGCAGCTACGGCGGCTTCCTGACCCTGATGGCCCTGTTCCGCAAACCCGACCTGTTCGCGGCCGGGGCGGCCTTGCGCCCGGTTACCGACTGGGCGCACTACAACCAGAGCTACACCTCGGCCATCCTGAACACGCCCGAGGTCGACCCGGAGGCCTACCGCCGGAGCTCGCCGATCGAATACGCGGCCGGTCTGGCGAAGCCGCTGCTCATCTGCCACGGCATGGTGGACGACAACGTCGCCTTCCAGGACTCGGTCCGCCTCGTCCAGCGCCTGATCGAGCTCGGCAAGACCGACCTCTTCGAGACCGCGATCTATCCGGTAGAGGCCCATGGCTTCAAGGAGCCGACGAGCTGGGTGGACGAATACAAGCGGATCCTCAGCTCTTCGAGACCCACTTGAAGTAGGAGCGCCCGGAAACTACTGCGGCGGCTTCGGGGGTGCGGTTGGCTCCGATGCCGCCGGAGGCTGCGCAGCGCCCGGGGCGGTCGGACCGAGATAGCCCAGCGCCTCGAGCTGCTTGCGGAGCTCGTCGTCGACCCGGTCGCGCGTCCGCTGGTCGGGCGCGCGCGGGTTCTTGCGCGCCCAGGCGCGGAGCTCCGCGCGCAGCCGCTCGACTTCCTCGGGCTCGCGGGCGGCAAGATTCACTTTCTCTCCTGGGTCGTTCTTCAAGTCGTAGAGCTCGGGTGCCGCGGGCGTCGCCGGATCCACGATCAGCTTCCGGTCCCCGTCCACCACTGCCCAGCGGAACGGCTTGGGCGGCTCGAGCTCCAGGAAGACCGGCCGCTTCTCGGCCCCAGCGCTGCCCTCCGGCGCACTCCGCCAGAGCGCCGCGAGCGAGCGTCCGGCAAGGCTCGCCGGCGCGCCCTGCCCGAGGAGATCGAGGATCGTCGGCAGAATGTCGAGGGCGCTGACGGGCTGGCCGATCCGAACCCCGGCGGGCAGGCCACGCGGCCACCAGAACAGCAGCGGCACGCGCACCAGCTCGTCGTAGAGGCTGTGCGAGTGGCCGAGATTGCCGTGATCGACCATCTCTTCGCCATGGTCGGCGGTGAAGATGAAGAGAACGTTGTCGTCCGGCTTGAGCTCACCCCAGAGATCCGAGAGCAGCTGGTCGGTGCGCCGAATCTCGGAATCGTAGAGCGGTCGGATTGCCTCCGCCAGGGCGGCGTCCGGCCGCGGAAAGCTCTGCTTCAAATCCGCCATGACCAGTCGCGCCGGAGACAGGGGATCATGGACGTCGATCCCTGGAGCGTGCTGCGCCATCCAGGGATCGTAGGGGATGTACGGATCATGGGGATCGAAGTAGTGCAACCAGAGGAAGAGGGGCCGGCTGCGCCAGCTCCGCGCCCAGTCCGGGCCGAACTCCGCGGCGAGCAGCTTCCGCACCTGAACGTTCACCACGGTAGCGCCGATGAAACTGGGCGGGTCGAAGTAGCGGTCGAATCCCTGGCCGAATCCGAGATCGAGCGCGAGGTGTCGGTTCGAAGCGACGCCGAGAGTGCGGAAGCCGAGGCTCCCGACGAGCTCGGCGATCGTCGAGAGGGACTCCGGCAGCACGGGCTGGCGGACCGCCCGCGCGTCGATGATCTCGCCGGAGACGACGCCGTGGGTCATCGGCGGCACGCCGGTGAAGATCGATGCCATGGTCGGCGGCGTCCAGGAGCTAGTGGCGTAGGAGCGCTCGAAGGTCACACCTTCCCGGGCGAGACGATCGAGAAAGGGCGTCGTGGGCAGGCGATAGCCGTCGAACGACACCCGATCGGCGCGCAGGGTGTCGACCGTGACCAGAATGATCGCCGATGGCCGCGGCGCGGCCGGCGGCTCTGCAGCCGCTGCCCCTGCGGCAGGCACGGCCAGCGGCCACGCTGCGGTCACCGCAGCCAGCGCGGCCATTGCGACGGCGCGACGAGCGAGCCGTCGCTCGGCTGGACGACCTCTCATGGCGCCCTATTCTCCCTCGGCTTCGCCGCGCGCCCCGCAACGACCCCGCCTTCCGGCAACCCTGCAAGCTCGCGCGCCGCTGCCGCTGCCACGTCGTCCGCCGGCGCCGCGCGCGCGAGGGCCTCGAGGATCCTCCGCCCCTCGGCTTGCCGACCTGCGATCAGCCAGAGTTTCGCCAGGTTGAAGCGTGCCCGCGGATAGGCCGGATCGATCGCGAGCGCACGTTCCATCGCCTGCTCGGCACCCGCGAGATCCCCTTGAGCGAGGCGCAGCGAGCCGACGTTGTTCCAGATCCGGGCGTCGAGAAGGTCGCCGCGCAGCGTGCTCTTCCAGACCGCCTCGGCCTCGGCGAAGCGCCTCGCGGCGCCATAGAGGCCGCAAAGGGCTTCGGCGGCGCGCAGATCGCGCGGTCGGAGGTCGAGGTAGCGGACGTAGGCCGCGATCGCGGCCTCGGTGTTGCCCTCGCCGCGCTCGCTCTCGGCGATGTTCAGCCAGGGGTCCGGGTAGCTCGGCAAACGCTCGACGAGCCCGTTCAGGATCGGCAAGGCAAGGTCTCGGCGGCCGGTGGCGCGCTCCAGAAAAGCCAGGTTGTTGAGCGCGAGAGCGTTGCCCTTGCGCTCCATGCGCACTACGCGCTCCTGAATCGGAAGCGCCTCCGCGAACCTGCCCGCCAGGGTCAGCCATTGGGCACGTACCGCGAGCACCCAGGGCGCTTGCGGTGAGACGCTCGGCATGCCGGATGGCGCTTTCCGCCTCCGCCGGACGACCGGCGCGCATGGCGGCTTGGGCGAGGTTGGTCCACAGCAGCGGCGCCGCGGGTGTGTTGGACGTTTCGCGCTCGAAGAAGGTGACCTCGTCGCGCCAGTCGCGATTGCGCTCGATCGTCCGCCAGGCCAGCGAGCGGCGTCACGCCAGAAGACCCGTCGCTGTGAGTTGCGGCGCATCGCGGGCGCGCGAGGTACGCGAGCGCCGACTCCGCGACGAGCGCCGCGAGCAGAAAAGGCGAACGAAGGCAGGTAAGCGAACCGTTCGGCCATGGGCGAGCCCATGTCCGCAGGGCCGGCGATGCGCACGAAGTTGAGGATCGGCGCGAACGAGACCAGCAACATCACGCCGCGAGCCCCACGTCCGGCCGCGATCGGGCCAGCCGCCCCAATAGAACAGCCGCCACTCGAGCGCGAGCAGGCTGCCCAGGAGTCGCGGGTCAGCGGGCCGGGTGACGTAAGGATTCTGGACGTAGGCCGAGAGCTCTCCGGGCGACGTCATCCAGGCGAGGTAGCGCACGATGGTGGGTGGCGCGCTCAGCATGGCGCGGGCGAGGGTGTGTTCAGCCGGAACATCCGGCGGCGGAACTACGAGGACGAAGAACCGCACGATCGCATACAGCACGACGATCACGAGCCAGGGCGCCGCGACCCGCAGAGCGCGTTCGAGCCGCGCTCCGAATCCTGCGGGGGGGCTCCGCCAGAAGACGACGCACGCGATCCAGAGCGGCACGACTGCCGCCATCTCCTTGGCGAGGAGCGCGAGCGCGAGGAGAGCCAGGGAGCCCCCCTGGGCGAGCCGGCGCGCGAGCGTCCCGCCCGGTCTCTCCACCAGCAGGAAGAGCCCGAAGCTCGCGCCCGCGAGAAGAAAGGCCAGGAGATCGGTTCGGCCCGCGATCCACGCCACGCTCTCGGTGTGGATCGGATGAATGGCGAAGAGCCAACCGGTCGCCCAGGCGACGGCACGCCGCGCTCCGAGGCCGAGCGCGAGGAGGCAGACGAGCAGGGAAGAAGCCGCGTGCAGGAGCAGATTCGTGAAATGAAAACCGAACGGATCCGCGCCCCAGATCCGGTAGTCGAGAGCGACGCTCAGGCTCGAGACCGGCCGGAAGTAGCCGTAGGCGAGATCGGTCTCGGCGATGAAGACGTAGTCGTGGGTCAGGAGCTCGGAGAGCCGGCTGAAAGACTGAATCCGCGGATTGTCGACGATGAGAAAGCGGTCATCCCACACGAAACCGCCGCCGAGGCTGTTCCAGTAGACCAGGACGGCGGCCAAGGGAACCAGCGCGAAAGCGAGCGCCCGGAGCAGGCGCTCTCGCGAGTGGATCGGCCGCGGAGAGCTCTCGCGACTCCGCCGGCTCGAAGGTTCCGAACGCGTGGAGTCGCGAGGAGATCGGCGAGAAGTCAGTGCTGGCGGCGCAGAACGACGAACCCGGCGCCGGCGAGAAGCAGCGCGAGCCCCGCCAAACCGAGCTCCGAGAGGGTCGGGACCTCGACGATCGAAGGCGGTGGCCCGCCCTGCGTGGCGTTGACGACGACATCGTCGACCTGGGCATACCAATCCCAGTCGCCCCCGACAACCGGATCGAAGTAGTGGAAGCGGAACATGACGTTCGCCTGACCGACGACGGAGGCGATGTCGAGATTGACCGCTTCGCCGGGGACGTCCCTGAAGGTGCCGTGGCTCTCATTCCAGCTCAGCAGGTTCGTCCAGGGCCCGGCCGCTCCGTTGGTCGACACATCCACTTCGAAGAAGTCTCGAGCCAAGTAGTTCTGATAGTTGGTATTGAACGTAAGCGTCGCCGGAGCCACGTAAGTGCTCAGGTCGATCACCGGTGTCTGGAGCTCGGTGTCGTACTCCGCGACTCCGAAGCGGTCGCTGCTCACGCAGGCCACGTCGCCGGCGCCGTTCGAGAAGTTCGCAGCCTCGCCGCAACCCACGAGATTCGTCCAGACGACGCCCGAACCAGCGTTGTCGACCACCGCCCAACCGGCTGGGATGCCGGCGTCGAACGACTCGGACAACAGGGTCGTCCCGAACGGCGAGTCGGGCCCGGGCGCGACCTGGAAGTCCCGGCTGTAATCTCTGGGCCGCGACAGCTCGTCCTGCTTCGCCGTCGCCCTGGCTGCGCGGAGCTCCGCCCGGTGGGCTTTCGCGGTGCGGTGGGCGGCGCGTGCCTCCCGCCGCTCGGCGCCTGCCTGGCGCTTCAGGCCGCCGGCGTGGGCATTCGCCGCCCGCGCTGCCGGATTCTTCCTCGGATGATCGACCGGCTTGGCGCCGGCATCGGCGAACGCCAGGGCCGAGACCATCGCGGTCAACGCGAACACGAGTATCGAGCGGTTCTGCATCTTTATCCCCCCTGCGGCTGTGAAGAAATGCATACTACAGAATCGGCGCGAGCGAGGGGAAGTCCCCATCCACCCGGCTTCTTACCCGGTCCCGAGCCTGGTGCGACCAGCTAGACCAGGTACGGGAACTCGAACCGCACGTCGACCTGCGTTCCGTCGGGCAGATCGAAGGCCTTGGTCATCTCGCGCGGACCCTTCTCGAAGAGTTGCTCCGCGTAGAGCGCCACGCGCTGATTCAGCCGCGGCCAACCGAGGTCGCCATAGGTGTGGCCCGCCGGCCAGATGAGGAGGACCTGATTTTCCATTCTGCCTCCCAGAACGGTCGCCCGAGCGACCCGTTCGCCCCGCCCGAGGCTCGAAACCAGCATGGCATCAACTCCGTCGCTCACTTTCGGCTCCGCCGCTTGCGCAGCTCGGCGACGAGGGCGCGGAAGTCGTCGGGCACCGGCGCCTGAAAGCTCACGCGCAAGCCGGTCCGCGGATGGACGAACGTGAGCTCCGAGGCGTGCAGCGCCTGCCGCGGAGTCTTCACGGGCGGTTCGCCGAAGCTCCGTTTGCGGTAGACCCGCTCGCCGATCACCGGATGCTCCGCCGCCGCGAAGTGGATGCGAATCTGATGCGTGCGGCCGGTTTCGAGCCGCACGCGGACCTGCGTCGCCAGCCCGAAGCGCTGCACCACCTCCCAGTGGGTGACCGCCGGCTTGCCGCGTTCGCCCGGTCGTGCCACCCACCGCCGGCGATGGGTGCCGTCCCCCGCCAGGTCGTCGCGAAAGGTGCCGCTCTCGCCCGCGAGGTTGCCCTCGACGATCGCGTCGTAGGTGCGTCCCATGCTGTGATCCTCGAGCTGCTTCTGGAGCGCCGCGAGGCCCCGCTTGCTGGTGGCGAAAGCGACGAGGCCGGAGCTGTCCTTGTCGAGACGGTGCACGACCGCGACGTAGGCGCGCGCGCCGGTCTTGCGCGCCAGGGCCTGCGAAACGCGGGAGAGCAGCGTGTCCTTCTCGCGCTCGCTCGTCGGCTGGGTGAGCAACCCGGCCGGCTTCACCGCGACGACGACGTCGGGGTCGGAAAGCAGCAGCTCGACTTTCGGTCCCTCCTCCCGGCGCTCGAGCTTGCGGTTGGGGTCCCAGACGAGCCGGGCGTCCGGCGACACGTAGGCCCCCGGATCGACGATCTGCCGGCCGTCGACCGCGACCTGCCCGCCCTCGATCACACGCTTGGCGCGAGTGAACGAGAGCTCCGGATGGACCTCCTGCAGCCGGCGCGCGAATCGCGCCGGATAGCGCTCGCTCGCCTTCGCGCTCACCGGATCTCCTCGAAGACGCCTTCGGCTTTGTTCTTGCGCACGTTGTACCAGGCGAAACAGCGGCCGTTCATGGCGAGATAGACGCCCGGGGGCAGGAGCTGGACGAAGGAGAGGGCGCTGCCGAGGTTGAACAGGCCGTCGGAGCTGCCGAAGGCGAAGGGGACCATCGCGCCGGTCAGGACGACGGTCTTGTCCGCGTTTTCGAGACCCTGGGCGAGGACGGCCGCGGTTTCGACCATGGTGTCGGTGCCGTGGGTGACCAGGATGTGCTCCTCGGGAGAATCCCGGCACGCCTCGAGGATCTGCGCGCGATGGTCGGCGTCCATCTCGAGGCTGTCCATCATGCAGACCGTCTGCATCACGACTTCGAGCTTGGATCGTCCGAGGCGCAGCATCTCGGGCAGATGCGTTGCGGCGAAAAAGAGCGCGCCGGTGAGCTCGTCGTACTCCTTGTCGAACGTGCCGCCGGTGATCAGGATGCGAATCGTCACGGCCGCGGATTCCCGGGATTCACGCCGCCAATTGTACTCGGTCGAGCGCTGTCCTCCGGCCCGGAGCGCTCAGGCGATGAGCAGGCTGCAGCAGGTGAGGCCGGACTCGGCCTTGGCGAGCTCGGACTGGTCGACTGAGACGACCGTAAAACCGGCCGCCGCGATGCGCTTCGCCGTCCGTGGCGCGGAGGCGTTGACCAGAACCGTGCCGCCGATCGCGAGCACGTTGGCGGCGGCGGGCTCCGCGGGATCGACCTCGATCCGTCGCCGGACGGCGAAGCGCGCACCGTCGACCCACTCCGGGTTGAGCACGATCGTCCCGTCGTCGATCGCCGTCACCGCGCTCTTCAAGTGGAGACAGCCGGAGACCTCGAGGCTCTCGACCGCGTAGCCGAAGGGCGAGAGAAAGGCCGCGAGCTGGGCGATGCCCGCCGCGTTCGTGCGGCCCGAGAGGCCGACGTAGACCTGCCGGCCGAGGCGCAGGACGTCGCCGCCGTCGAGCGTGCCGGGCGGAACGACGAATCGCAGATCGCGGTGGGGCGCGAGCGCCTGGGCGACGCTCGGGATCTCGGCCCGCCGGGACCTCGCCCCGGGGCGCGTCAGGACCGCGACCTCGTCGACCACGACCGCGGTGTCCTCCACGAAAACCGAATCCGGCAGGTCCCCGGTTTCGTACAGGCGGACGACGCTCACACCGAGCCGCCGCAGGGTGTTCTCGTAGCTCTCGTGCTGCGCTGCGGCGAGCTCGACGTCGATCGCCACCCGCGGCAGGTGGGTGAGCTCGCAGAGCACGAGCGACGCCGGAACGGCGCGGGTGAGCGCAATCATGGGTGGAGGGCGCGGGACGGCAGAGACCCCGGCCGAGTCGTTCGCGACTCGCCGGGGCCTCGCAAATTCAGAAGTTGACGCGGGTGCTGATGCCGAATGTCCGCGGTTGATTCGTCAGAATACCGACGCGCGCCCGGGTGCCGCGCTCCTGATCGAGAGCGAGCTCGGCGCGCTCGTCGGTGACGTTGTTGACGAAGAGCGCCACGTCCCACTTGCCGACCAGCAGTCCCACACGCAAGTTGAAAAGGTCGTAGGCCGGGAGCTCGGGGGTGAACCGGAATTCGCTCGCGGTCAACGGACCGCCGATCGTGTTGGCGCCGAACGAGTTCAGATCGACGACGCCGAAGCCTGCGGCCTGGTCGCCGATCTGGGTGAAGCGCGAGCCGACGTGCTGATAGGTGCCGGTCAAGTAGCCGAAAGCTTCGGTCATCATGTGCCACTGGACGGTGGCCGCAGCGGAGAGCTGGAACTTGGGCACGGTCGGCAGCCGCTTGCCCTTCTCGATGCCGCCCACGATGGACACGACGCCGTGGTCATCGGTCGAGGTCAACGTGGAGCCCAGCTCCGAGTCGTTGTAGCTCGCCGAAATGGCGAAGTCGAAGTGCTCGCTGGTCGCCGCCGAGAACTCGAGCTCGAGCCCGGTGCTCCTGGCCTTGGGCACGTTGAACACCAGACGGGACGAGCACGATCCGGCGGTGACCGTCGCCTGCAGGTCGCTGATGTCCATGTAGTAGGCGGCGATGTTGAAGACTCCCCGTCCGCCCATCACGGTCGACTTCGATCCGACCTCGTAGTTCCAGAGAGTCTCGTCCTTCCAGGCGCCCTGGCCGCCGAAGGTCTGGAGGTCCTGCGGGGTGCACAACGGGACGTTGATCGGGTCGTTGATGCCGCCCAACCGGAATCCCTTGGCGACCTGGCCGTTCAGGGCGGTATGGTCGCCGATCTTGTAGCTCGCGACGACGCGCGGCGCGATGCCGGTGGCCGAGGTCGTGCCCTTGGTCGTGCCGGGATCCGCGAAGATGCCGTCGAAGGTCTGGACGCGATCTTCCTTGAAGTCGTAGTAGCGCAGGCCGCCGGTCAGGTCGAACTGGTCGGAGAAGGCCCATGTCGCCTCGCCGAAGACCGCGACCTGCTCGAAGTTGTACTTGAGCCGCGAGAAGAACAGCGTATCCGTGGGGGCGCCGAAATGCCCTGCCGTCGGAATCCCGGTCAGGGCTTCGAATCCGCTCACCAGCAGGTCCTGGCCGTACTTGCGGTCCATCTTGCTGTAGAACGCGCCGCCGAGCCAGTCGAGCTTGTCGTTGTGGCCGGCGAGGCGGAACTCCTGCGTCAGCACCTTGGCCGTGGTGGCGTCGTCGAGCGGCGAGTCGAGCGTGTAGACGTTCGCGGGCAGGCCGATGCTGCCGCCGGTGATGCTGGAGGTGAGGGCACCGGCGTCGCGGATGACGTCGACGTCGCGATCGGTGTAGGAGGTGACCGAGGTCAGCGACATCTCGTCGCTGAACTTGTATTCGATGTTCAGATCCCCGAGCAGGAACTTGTCGCTGAACGGCTCGGGGATCTGGGTGAACTGCTCGCGCTCGCCCAGGTGGACCGCCGGCCGTGTCGTCGTGTAGGGGTTGCCCAGGATATTGAAGAGATCGACGCGGTTCCAGCCGTCCATCTTCACCTCCTGGTAGATGACGCGCGGCGTGACGGTCAGCTGGTCGTTCGGCTGCATGCGGAACGCCCAGCGGATTCCCGCGCGGTCGCCGCTATTGACGTCTTTCTTGGTGTGGAGGTCGGGCTGCACGGCGTCGATGAAGCCGCCGTAGCTCGTGTAATACGCCGCGACGCGCATCGCCGAGGTGTCGCCGATCGGCACGTTCACGGCCACCTTGGCGCTGCCGCCGAAGCTGCCGTCGGTCGAGTCGCTCGCGGTGAGCTCGGCGATCGAGTGCTGAAGACCGAGCTCCGGCTGGTTGCTGATGTAACGCACGGTGCCCGAGAGCGAGCCGGAGCCGAAGAGCGTCCCCTGGGGTCCGCGCAGCACTTCGACGCGCGCCATGTCGAAGAGATCGACGTCGGGGGTGAACAGCGAGAGCGAGATGACCGACTCGTCGAGGTAGACGCCGACCTGCTCCTTGACGCCCGGCTGGTCGCGCGCGATCTGGCCGGCGGAGACGCCGCGGATGGCGACCTGGCTCTGACCGGGTCCGAGATTCTGCACGGTGAAGCCCGCCACGTTGTTCGAAACGCCCTCGAGGTCGTCGACGCCGCGGCTGCGCAAGACCTCTTCGATCGGCGCCACGACGGAGAACGGCACGTCCTCCAGCGACTCTTCGCGTTTGCGGGCGGTGACCGTGATCTCCTCCGAAACCACCGGAGCGCCCTCTTCGGCGGCCTTGGCAGCTGCAGCCTTGGCCTTCTCCTCGTCGGTCTGCACGGGCTTCGCAGGCTTCGCGGGATCCTGTGCGAAGCTGGTGGACGAGAGAGCCCACGCCAGAACGAAGGCGAGAGGCACGGCGAGCTTCCAGATGCGATGGCGCGGATTCATAGCCTCATCTCCAATGAGTAACCGCTCAGCGAAAATCGCTGGGCGAGAATCGCCGCTTCGCTTCTCAGAACCGATTGCTGGAGAAATCATGCCACAGGCTCCGGACGGAACCTAGGCCTCCCCTCCCCGAAGCCGGGGAGGGGGTCCCGACCCTCAGGGCTTGCTGGCGGTCTCTTCCACGGTGGGCTCGTCCTCGGGGACGTCGTGCACGATCGGACCGTCGAGCGGGACGAGAATCTCCTCCTCCGTCGACTCACCCTTGTTGAGCTTGCGTTCGAGCCGCTTCTGGTTCTTCAGCTGCGCCCGTTCCTTGCGCGCCATCTCCTTCTGCCGCTTGACGAAGGACTGGCTGGATCTCTTGGCCATGGTGCCTCCTCCGGCACGCCCCGGAGAGCGCGCGCCGTGTTCCCCGCCAGCCTCAACCGCGGGCGGACGGGGCATCATATCGCGACGGGGCCGCCGGCACCGATTCGGCTAGGGGGTGGCGCCCAGAATGGCCGCGGCTCGGGCGGCAACCGCTTTCTGCTTCTCCTCGGCCACCAGGGCATCGACCATCGCCCGGGCCTGCGGCTTGAAGCTGCCCAGCACCGAAACGCGGGCGCGCCAGGGGTCTGGGAAGCCCTCGTTCTCGAGCTCCCCTCCGTCGCCAAGGGCGAGCGCTGTGCCGGCCTGGACGACGTACGGAATCTGCGCCTCCTCCAGGTGCTCGAGGAGCGTCCCGAGCATCTCCGGACTGCCGAGCTCGGCGAGCGGCAGGAGCTCGCCGGGGGGCCCTGCTTCGACTTCTCCCGCAAAACCGCCCGCCGCGGCGAGCGCCGCCTGCGCCGCGGCGCTCTCCAGATCCTCGACGAGCGCGATCCCGCAATCCGCGCAGGTGGTAAAGCCGGCGCGGTACTCCGCATGACAGTTCGGGCAGATCATCTGGCTCTCCCTGGCTCTTCGATACCTCGCAGCCGGGCTGCGTCTTGGCGAACGATATGCCAATCGCGCCGCGACACGATTCTTGCGCGCCGCGCTTTCGACCTTCAGACTGGAGAGGATGGCCTGCACCTTCGTCCTCGCGCATGTCGCAACCCTGCTGCTTCTCGTCGTGACCGCGCTCGTCGGCGGGGAGCTCGCCCTCGCGCGCGCGCCGTCGATCCGCGGCGCCGAGCGCTGGGTCCTCGCGCCCTCGCTGGGCCTCTTCGCGCTCGGCACACTGTTCTCCCTGCTCGGGCTTGCCGGCGAGCTCACGCGGCCGGCGATCGTCGCGACGATCGTCGGCATCCATGTCGCCGGCTGGGGCGTCTGGCGCCGGATCGCGGCGATTTCAGGGCTCGCGGGCGTGGCCGCGGCGCGCCTGCGGACGCTGCCACGCCGCCGGCTCGGCCTCTGGGTGGTCGCTGGGGTGGTGCTCTTCGCACCCCTGTTCGCTCTCGCGCTTTACCCACCTTCGGCTTTCGACGAGACGCTCTACCACCTGCCGATGGCGCGCGCCTACGCCGCGACCGGCGGGCTGCCGTTTCTGCCCGAGCTGCGCGTCCCGGCCTTCCCGCAGCTGGCGGAGGTGCTGTCGGCCGCGCTGCTGCTTCTCGCAGGTGACACCGCGACCCATTTCGTCGCGCTGCTCGCGAATCTGCTCACCGCAGGAGTGCTGGCGGTCTGGGCGCGTTCCCTGTTCGGCGCCTCCGCCGCCGGGCTCGCGGCAGCGGTCTGGTTGGGCAGCCCGCTCGTCGTCTACCTCGGGGGAACGGGCTACGTCGAACCGCTCCTCGCGCTCGCCGTCACCGCGGCCTGCTGGTCGATCTCCCGCTGGCGGGCGACGGGGGCGCGCGCCTGGCTCGCGCTCGGCGCTCTCTTTGCCGCTTCCGCGGCCGACGTCAAGTATCTCGGTCTCTACTTCGTCGCCGCCCTCGCGCTCTGGGTCGCGCTCTCGCCCGCCGGCGCGCCGAGGTCGGAGGCTCCCCGGCGGACGCGCGCAGGCGCCCTGGCGCTATTCCTCGTCCTGGCGTCGGCCGCTCTGCTGCCCTGCTACGGCAGGATCGTGGCGCTCACCGGCAACCCGGTCTTCCCGTTCGCGCCGGACCTCTTCGGCAGGAGCGCCTGGACGCCTCTCTCGGACGCGACCTCGCCCGCGGCCGACCCGGCGCTCGGGCGACGCGCCCTCGAGCGCGATGCCGGCCAGCTCCTCACGCTGCCCTGGGATCTCGTCTTCCGCCGCCAGCGCGTCAACCAGATGCCACCCTCCTCGCCGCTCGTCCTTTTCGCCGTGCCGCTCGCGGCGCTCGCCGGCTGGCGGGATCGCCGGCTGCGCCCGCCGCTCGCGCTGGCGTCCGGCTACTGTCTGCTCTTCCCGCTGCTGCCGGCCGACGCGCGCTATCTCCTGCCGGCATGGGCGCTCGGCGCGCTGGGAATCGCCGCCGGGCTCTGGCTGCTCGGCGACAAGCTGGCCGGGCGGCTCGCCCTCCGGCGCCAGAGCCTCTGCGCTCTGGCCCTGCTCGCGTTCGCGCCGGGCTGGCTCTATGCCGGGTATCGCCTCACCCGCCTGGGCCCCGTGCCCATGACGCCCGCTGCGCGCGAGGCCCATCTCGCGCGACTCCTGCCGGCCTATCCGGCGGTGGCGCGACTCAACACCGAGCTCGGCGCGGGCGAGCGCGCCTATCTGCTCTACGCCGAGGAGATGCGCTACCACGTCCAGGGCAAGGTCGTCGGCGACTGGTCGGGTCCCGACAGCTACCGCGAGATCGGACCACTGCTCGCCGACCCGGCGGCGCTCGCCCGCCGCCTGCGCGCGAGCGGCGTCCGCTACCTTCTGATCGGCAAGAACCGCGCTCCGCTCCCGCCGCGCGGCGGGCCGGCCTGGCAGGTGAACTTCGAGCTGCTCCACGAAGACGCCGCCGCGGCCCTCTACGGCGTGCGCGGCGCCGTCTGAGCCGTCGACGCTCCCAACTCGGCTAGAATTCCCCCGCTTGCGGGAGGTACGGCGATGGGACTGATGGACAACATCAAGAAGCAGCTCGGGTCGCAGTTCATCGAGATCATCGAGTGGCTCGACGACACGACCGACACGCTGGTCTGGCGGTTTCCGGTCTACAACCAGGAGATCAAGATGGGCGCGCAGCTCGTGGTGCGCGAGAACCAGGTGGCTCTCTTCATCAACGAGGGCAAAGCGGCCGACCTGTTCACTCCCGGACGCTACGAGATCCAGACTCAGAACGTACCCATCCTCACCGACCTGCGCGGCTGGAAGTACGGCTTCCAGAGCCCGTTCAAGGCCGAGATCTACTTCTTCAACACTCGCCTGTTCACCGACCTCAAATGGGGCACCACCAATCCGGTGATGATGCGCGACACCGAGTTCGGCATGATCCGCCTGCGGGCCTTCGGCACCTACGCCATGCGGATCGCCGATGCCCGGATCTTCTTCCAGACCATCGTCGGAACGCGCGGACTGACCTCGACCGAGGAAGTAACCGGACAGCTCCGTTCGACGATCCTTTCGCGGCTCTCCGACGCGCTCGCCGAGTCCAAGATCGCGGCGCTCGATCTCGCGGCGCACTACGACGAGCTTTCGGTCACCGGGCGCGGGGTGCTCTCACCGGAGTTCGCCGGCTTCGGTCTCGAGCTGTCGCGCTTCTTCATCGAGAACATCTCGCTCCCCGAAGAGGTCGAGAAGGCGATCGATCAGCGCTCGAAGCTGGGCGTACTCGGCGACCGCATGCAGCAGTACACCCAATTGCAGACGGCCGAGGCGATCGGCACCGCGGCGGCGAATCCGGGCGGGCTCGCCGGGGCCGGCGTCGGCCTCGGCGCCGGCGTCGCGATGGGGCAGATGATGGGGCAAGCGATGGGCGTTGGGAGCGGTGCCGCAGGCGCTCCCGGCTCGGGCGCCGCCGCGCCGCCGCCACCGCCGGCGACCGCGCGCTGGTCGCTCACCGTCGAGGGCAAGACCTACGGTCCCTACACCGACGACGCGCTGCACGCGATGGTGGCCGCGGGCCAGGTGCTCCCTTCCACCCTCGCCTGGAGCCCCGGCTCGGCTGGATGGGCACCGCTCTCGACCTATCCCGGTTTCGGCATCGGCAACGGCGCCGCACCGCCGCCGCCGCCCGCCCCCAAGGCTTGAGCGCCGGCGGAACTCCGACGAGCGCCGTGCTGAACGTGTCGCATCCGGACGCCGGCGCGGTCCTCTCGGCCAGCGCGCGCAAGTTCCCCTGCCCGCAGTGCGGTGCCGATGTGGTCTGGCACCCGGGCTCGAAGCGGCTGCGCTGCGCCTACTGCGGCTTCGAGCAGCAGGTCGCGGCCGACGCGGATTCGACGGCGCCGGCCGTCGTCGAACGTTCCCTGGCCGATGGGCTCGCCAACGCCGGAGATCTGGGCTGGGGCGCTGAACGCAGGGCGGTGCGCTGCACCAAGTGCGGCGCGGTCGGCACTTTCGAACCCGGGGTCGCGGCCATGGCCTGCGCTTTTTGCGGCACGCCGGCGGTCGTCGAATCCCCGCCCAACGAAAATCTCGTGCGCCCCGAAGGGGTCCTGCCGTTCACCGTCGCGAAGAACGACGCCATCCAGCGCTTTCGCGGCTGGCTCGCGTCGCTCTGGTTCCGCCCCAACAATCTCAAGGAGCGCGCCTCTCTCACCGGCATTCAGGGGATCTACATCCCGTTCTGGACCTTCGACGCCGACAGCCGCTCGCAGTGGACCGCCGAGGCGGGCTACCGTCACGGCACCGGCAAGAATGCCCGCGTCGACTGGCGGCCGGCCGCGGGGACGCTCGATCACAGGTTCGACGATCTGCCGCTCCCCGCCTCGCGCGGTCTCGATGCCGCGACGGCACGCGAGATCGAGCCCTTTCCGACCGCCCAGCTCGAGCCCTACGATCCGAGCTACCTGGCGGGATTTCTCGCCGAAGAGTACGCCGTCGGCCTCGCCGAAGCGCGCGAGCTCGCCCAGCGCCGCATGGACGAGACGCTGCGCCAGGCCTGCCGCGCCGAGGTCCCCGGCGACGAGTGCCGCAACCTCCAGGTCGAGACCGTCTACTCGGGCTGGCAGTGGAAGAGCGGCCTCCTGCCGGTCTGGATCGCCGCCTACGTCTACCAGGGGAAGAGCTTCCGCTACGTCGTCAACGGCGCCACCGCGAAGGCCACCGGTACGGCACCGTGGAGCTGGGTGAAGATCGGCCTCGCGCTCGCCGCGGCCCTCGTCATCGCGGCCCTCATCTTCTCCAACAACTGAGTCTGGTGCGACCGGCGCCACTCGGCGACCGGCCGCAAAGAAACCGCTTGACCCGCCGCTGCGAGTGTGCCAGCTTGCCCGCCAAGTTCGAGTGCATTGATCCGGTAGCTCTTCGCGGGTTCTTCGCGACGGCTCCGTCCTTCAAACCGGAGCCGTCGCCTGCGGGAGCGCCGGTCGACCAATGGGGGTATTCGCCATGCGCGTATTCGCCAGCCTTCGTCCTCGTCGCCTCCTTGTCGCCGCGTTCTCCTGCGCTCTCCTGCTCCTTGGCTGCGTCGTCTCGGCGAGCGCCCAGACAGCCCAGGTCACCAGCGAGAGGAGCTGCAAGCACGACTCGGACTGTCCGCACCACGACGGCTGCTGGTTCGACTGGTGGCCCGGCTGCGGCTGCAACGAAGGGGCGAAGCACTGCGACCCCAATCCTGCCCCATGCGACTCGGCCAGCGGCTGTTTCGGCCGCGAGGTCTGCTCTTCGGAAGGGCGCTGCATCGAGCCCGGTCCGCCGATCGGCACGCCGTGCAATACCGACGGCGATTGCGCGGATTGGATGTCCTGCCTCGAGGGGCGCTGCTCGCTCGGCAACTGCGTTCTGAACTCCGACTGTCACGAGAACTTCGAGTGCGAGCGCAACGAGTGCGTCCAGGTGAGCTGCAGTCGCGACAGCGATTGTCACGGCGGACAGGTCTGCCGCGACCGCAGTTGCGTCACCGTGCAATGCGTCAGCGACAGCGAGTGCGGCTCGCGAGCGGTCTGCGACAGCGGCCGCTGCCGGGGGGTCGAGTGCAGAAACGCCGGACAGTGCCCGAGCTGCAGCCTGTGCGACGCCGCCAACAGCTGCGTCTCGCTCTGCCGCGAAGGCGAGGAGTGCTTCGGATTCCCCTCCGCCGAACGGGGCCAGTTCGTTGTGCATCTGTGCAAGGACCCCGGGAGCCTGACGTGCACTTCTCGCGCCTCTTGTCCCTTGGGTCAGCTCTGCCTCGGTGGGAGCTGTATCGATCTCAAACCGCTCCTGCGCGATCTCGACCTGCGGGCCCGCGAGAGACCCTGAGTCGCTCGGGCTCAGGCCCGGCGCAGGTGGGCCGCCGGCGCGCCGTCCGCGCCCAAGGCGCGGAGGTACTGGCGGTCGAAGGCGGCGAGCTGGCTCTCGAGCTCCGAATAGGGGCCGGGCTCCCAGGCTCTCGACGAGACGCCTTTGAAGGCGTCGGTGCACAGCTGCCAGTCCTGGCGGTTGGTCAGGTCCCAGAAGTCGATCGCCGGCTGCGGGTCGAAGCCGGGGGCGGCGATCGCCTCGGGGTGGAAGTACCAGTCGCAGACGATGCGCGTGCGGTCGATGGCGAGCGGCTGGGCACGGTGGACCAACACATAGTCAGGATGAAATGAAAGAAAGGCCCCCGGGAAGAGCGTGTAATAGAAGACCCGGCCGCGCTCGGCGTCGGTGAGCTCGGCGAACGGCGGCGCGCAGCGTCCGCCGTGCATCGTCATGCTGCCCTCCGGGTTCGACATCCACATCGGCCCGCCGAGGACCGGCCCCTCGTCGAGGTCGTTCTCGGTATTGCGGTACGGCGTCAGCTTGTTCAGGTGCGGATGCACGTTCGGGCAGTGGTAGCACTCGCTGTAGTTGTGGAAGAAGAGCTTCCAGTTCGCCTCCACCTCGTAGGTCGTCTGGTGCACCGAACGCAGCTCCGGCAACCGCCAGTGCTCGAACTTCTCGACCAGAGCGTGCAGCGCCTCGTCGAACGGCACCGGGTTCTCGGCGAGATTCACGAACAGGAAGCCGCGCCACTCGGCGAGGGCGGCCGGCTTCAGGCCGTGCGCCGAGCGCTCGAAGCCCGCGACCTCCTGCATGTTCGGCGCGGCGCGCAGCGCGCCGTCGAAGCCGTAGGTCCAGGCGTGATACGAGCACTGGAGACCGCCCTTCAGGACGCCGCGGGCTTCGCTGCACAGGCGCGTTCCGCGATGGCGGCAGAAGTTGTGATGGGCGTGGATCCTGCCCGCGGCGTCGCGGACGAGAAGGACGCTCTCGCGGTCGAGCGTGAAGAGAAAGTAGCTCCCGGGCTCCGCGAGCTCGGAGACATGACCGGCGAGCAGCCAATGCCGGCCGAAGATCCGCTCGCGCTCCTGGGCGAAGATCTCGCCGGAGGTGAAGTACTCGCCCGCGAGCGTGTGCTGCCCGAACGAGGTGCGTTGCTTCATGATCGCCTCCAGTCTCTTCCCCGGGCCGCCGCCCGACGCTCCGTCCTCGAGCTCGGTTCTTGCGCCGCGCCCGATGATATTCTGAGCCCGCCTCTTCGAGCGAACCCCAGAGCGACCGATGCCGACGCCATCACCCTTCCACGAGCGGACTGCCCCACTCTGCCGGAGTTTTTCCTGGAAGGACTGGGCGGGCTACTGCGCCGTCGCGAGCTACGACACCTCCCATGAGCGCGAGTACTTCGCCTTCCGCGAGACGGCGGGCCTGCTCGACGTTTCGCCGCTCTTCAAGTACGAGGTCACGGGCCCCGACGCGACGGCGCTCCTCACGCGCATGATGACCCGCGACGTTTCGCAGCTCAGAGTCGGCCGGGTCGCGTACTCCTGCTGGTGCGACGACGCCGGCCACGTCGTCGACGACGGCACCGTGGCGCGCCTCGACGAGGAGCACTACCGCGTCACCGCCGCCGACCCATCGCTGCATTGGCTCGAAGATTGCGGCCGCGGCATGAACGTCCAGCTCGAGGATTCGAGCGCCCGCCTCGCGGCGCTCGCGCTCCAGGGCCCGACCTCGCGCGCCATCCTGAAAGCGGCCGTGCGCTTCGATTCCGGCCCCGACATGGACGGCCTGAAGTTCTTCGGCGTGACGCGCGGCACGATCGACGGCATCCCGGTCTGGGTGAGCCGCACCGGCTACACCGGCGATCTGGGCTACGAGGTCTGGATGGAGAGCGCCCGGGCGTTGGGCGTCTGGGACGCCCTCATGGCGGCCGGCAAGCCCCTCGGCATCGAGCCGGCCGGACTCGACGCGCTCGACATCACGCGCATCGAAGCCGGCTTCGTGCTGCTCGGCATCGACTACTTCAGCTCACCGAAGGTCGTCCTCGAGGCGAGGAAGTCGACGCCCCTGGAGCTCGGCTTCGGCTGGATGGTCGATCCCGCCCGCGGCAATCCCGTCGATCGCGGCAACTTCATCGGCCGCGAGGCGATCGCCGCCGAGACGAAACGCGGTGCAGCCTGGCACCTGGTCGGGCTCGAAGTGAGCTGGGAGGCGCTCGAAGCGCTCTACGAGAGTTTCAGCCTGCCACCCTCGCTGCCCGCTACCGCCCGCCGCGATGGCCTACCGGTCTACGCCGAAGACGGCCGCCAGGTCGGCAAAGCCACCAGCCATACCTGGTCGCCGATCCTCAAGAAGTACCTGGTCATCGCCTCGGTCCATCGCGGCTACGAGGCCAAGGGGACGCGTCTCCTGCTCGAGCACACCGTCGAGTTCGAACGCCGCAAAGTCGTGGCCACCGTCGTGGCGACACCGTTCTACGACCCGGAAAGGAAGCGCAAGCCGTGAGCCCCGTCGCCAGATCGAACTACGACGCCATCGTCGTCGGCGCGGGACACAACGGCCTGATCTGCGCCGCCTATCTCGCCAGGGCCGGCCGCAAGGTGCTCGTCCTCGAGCGCCGCCACATGGTCGGCGGCGCCACCACGACCGAGGAGATCTATCCCGGATTCAAGTACACCTGCTGCTCGTACGTGGTGTCGCTCCTGCGCCCCTGGATCATCCGCGACCTCGAGCTGCCGAAATACGGCTACGAGATCCTGCCGCTCGATTCGACTTTCACGCCCTTCCCCGACGGCCGCTACCTGATGCGCGACGCCGATCCGGAGCGCAACCGCCGCGCCATCGCCGCCTTCTCGCCCCGCGACGCCGAGGTCTACAAGCGCTTCGGCCAGGAGATGGCCGAATTGGGCCGCTTGGTCAAGCCGGTGATCGACGACGTGGCGCCCGACCCGATGTCGAGGAACCCGCGCGAGCTCCTGAAGCTCGCCCGACTCGCGAAAGGCATCCGCGGCCAGGGCGACAAGTGGCTGGTCGGCAACGTGAAGATGATGACCATGAGCGCGGTCGACTTCCTCTCGGAGTGGTTCGAGTGCGAACAGCTGATCGCGCCGATGTCGGTCTCGGGGATCATCGGCACTTTCCTCGGCGTGCGCTCGCCCGGCACGGCCTACGTCCTGCTCCACCACTACATGGGCGAGATCGACGGCTCCTACCGGGCGTGGGGATTGCCCAAGGGGGGCACCGGCGCGATCGCCGACTCGATCGCCGCTTCGGCGCGC
Source organism: Thermoanaerobaculia bacterium (assembly GCA_963806165.1). Classification (GTDB taxonomy): domain Bacteria; phylum Acidobacteriota; class Thermoanaerobaculia; order Multivoradales; family JAGPDF01; genus JAGPDF01. The sequence goes on along the minus strand of CAWDWZ010000009.1, from coordinate 453,077 downwards.
GCCCTGGGCGTCGAGATCCGCCTCGAGGCGCCGGTCGACCATCTGCTGCTCGAGAAAGGCGTCGCGAAGGGCGTTGTGCTCGAGAACGGAGACGAGATCCGCGCCAAAGCGGTCATCTCCGGCGTCGATCCGCACCGCACCTTCCTGAAGCTCGTCGGCGAGCAGAACCTCGATCCGGAGATCGCGCATCAGGTCAAGCGCTTCAAGATGCGCGGCTCCTCGGGCAAGGTGAATCTCGCCCTCGACGGGCTTCCCGACTTCAGCTGCCTGCCGGGCTATGGACCGCATCTGCGCGGCGACATCACCATCGCGCCGTCGGTCGACTACCTCGAGCGCGCCTACGACGACGCCAAGTACGGCGCCTTCTCGAAGAAGCCGTTCATGGACATCGTCATCCCGTCGCTCACCGACCCGACGGTGGCACCGCCCGGCAAGCACACGATGTCGATCTTCGTGCAGTACGCGCCTTACAACTTGAAGGAGGGCGCCGCCGACTGGCCGAATCAGCGCGAGGCGTTCGGCGACGCCGTGATCGACACCCTCTGCGAGTACGCGCCGAATCTGAAATCGCACATCCTCCACCGCCAGGTGCTCACTCCCTGGGACATGGAGCAGATCTACGGCCTCACCGAGGGCAACATCTTCCACGGCGAGCTGTCGCTCGAGCAGCTCGCTTTCCTGCGCCCGATGGCCGGCTGGAGCCGCTACCGAACGCCGATCGAGAAGCTCTGGATGTGCGCCTCCGGCACCCATCCGGGCGGCGGCATCATGGGCGCTCCCGGGGCCCTGTGCGCGCGCACGATGCTCGAGAAGCGGGCGGTCTGATCCATGGCGACGACCACCACCTACGATGCGATCGTCATCGGTGCCGGCCCCAACGGCCTCGCCGCAGCGACCCATCTCGCCAAGGCCGGCAAGAGGGTCCTGGTCCTGGAGCGCCAGGCGCAGCCGGGCGGCCTGTCGGCGAAACGAGAGTTCCACCCCGGTTACTCGGTCCCCGGGATCCTCCACGACGACGCCCTGACGACGAAGAGGATCGCCGCCAAACTCGACCTCGAAAGGCACGGGCTGAAGTTCCGCACCGCGCCCGCGACGTACATCGCTGAGACGGACGGTCCCGGAATCCTGCTCTCTGCCGATGCATCGGAAGCGTCCGCCGCGATCGCAGCGCGATCGCGCCACGACGGCGACAACTACCTCCCTTACCGAGCCTTTTTTTCGAGAATTCAGCCGGTCATCGAAGCTGTCCTGGGAGACGCCCCGCCGCCGCTCACGCCGCACGGCTGGCGCGAGCTCTTCGGCCTCGCGCGCCGCGGGCTGGTGGCGCTCAAGCTCAAGCGCAAGGAGATCGTCGAGCTGGCGCGGGTTGCGCCGATGTGTGTCGCCGACTTCCTGAACGAGAAGTTCGAGACCCCGTTCCTGGTCGAAGCGCTCGCCGCTCCCGCGGTTGCCTCCACCTGGAGCGGACCGTGGTCGGCCGGCAGCAACACCAACCTCCTGCTCCACGAGTGCGCCGGCGGCGCGAGCCTCGCCGGGGGCCCGGCGGCGCTCGTCGCCTCGCTCGTCGCGGCGGCGAAGGCCGCCGGAGCCGAGCTCCGGCTGCACTCCGACGTCGCGCGCATTCGACTCTCCGGCGGCGCCGTCGCCGGCGTGACCCTGTCGTCGGGCGAGGCGATCGACGCGCCGGTCGTCCTCTCCTCCGCCGACCCGAAGAAGACGATGCTCGCACTGGTCGCGCCGGGCATGCTCCCGATCACCATCGAAGAGGAGTTCCGCCGTTGCCGCGCGCGCGGCAGCGCGGCGAAGGTCCACCTCGCGCTCTCCGGCCCGCTCGAGCTCGCGGCAACGGGCGGAAAGTTGCACGAGACGATCCGCATCGGCGGCGGGCACGTCGACGACCTCGAGCGCGCCTTCGACGCCATCAAGTACCGGCAGTTCTCGACCCACCCCAATCTCGACATCCGGGTGCCGACCGTCGCCGACCCGGGCCTCGCGCCGAGCGGACATCACGTGGTCTCGATCCTCGCGAGCTACGCCCCGTACGCCCTCGCGGGCGGCTGGACGGCGGCGGCGAAGGACGCCTTCGGCGACGCCGTCGTCGATGTCCTCGCGGCGCACGCGCCGGCGGTGCGCGGCCAGATCGTGGCGCGCGAAGTGCTGACCCCGAGAGATCTCGAGCAGGAGCTCGCCTTGACCGGCGGCCAGATCCACCACGGCGAGCTCGCCCTCGACCAGCTCCTGGTGCTGCGCCCGGCCGCCTCCGCCGCGCGCTACGCGACGAGCGTCCCCGGCCTCTACCTGGGCGGCGCCGGCAGCCACCCCGGCGGCGGCGTCCGCCCGACGGCCGGCCTCCTCGCCGCCGCAGCGGTCCTCGCGCGCTAGCCGATCAGCCACTCCGCGAAGCGCTGCCAGAGCGCGGTGCCCGTGAACACGAGGCGTAGCGGCTGCGAGGCGATGAGGATGAGCCCGCCCACGATGGTCACCGCATGCAGGCGGCGGCGGGAGGCGAAATCCCAGACGACGAGCGGCAGCAGGAAGGCGTCGGTGACGCCGAAGAAGACCGGCGGTCCGCCCGCCATGAACGGGAACGGCCAGCGTGCCACCGCCGCGGTGATGATCGAGATCGAGCCGATCAGCATCCAGCGCTTGTGGGTCTGGGCATTTCTCCGAGCCGCGATCGCGAAGCCGATGAAGAGCGCGAAGAGCAGCATGTCGACGACCGGTATGACGAGGAAGGTCTTGGGCGGAATCGGAATGCCCAGAAAACCGCCCGGCCGCCGCGCGGCGATCAGAGCGCCATGGACCCCGACCGCGACCATCACCGCCGCGAGCGCTACGCCGAACCAGCCGAGTTTGCGGTGCAGATCGACCCGCCTCTCGCCAATGAGCGTCGTCTGGACCACGAGCAGGAGATACCAGAGCGCGAAAATTGTGCCGTGGATGTAAAAGAAAGTCTCCTTCGGCGTCTGGGGGGCGAACTCCGGGAACAGCGGGCGCAGAAAGTAGCTGCGCGCGAAACCCAGAAATACGGCGGCGAATAGTGCCACCGCCATCCCGGTGAAGAAGAGGTGCTCGGCCGTCCAGCGAGCGCGTACCGATCCTTGTGTGCCCATGGGCACCTCCAGGTTTCCTGCCCCGTTTGACCCGGTTGCGAGGCGGCGATCTTAGTCGACGTTCGATGGCGTCACAACTAGACTGCATGGATGCGTCGCGCCGGAGAGCCCCCCGCAGGAGCCCCGATGCGCGACGCCGTCGACCTCGCGGTCGTCGGCGCGGGCGCTGCGGGATTGATGGCGGCGATCCAGGCGGCGCGCGCGGCGCCCGAAAAAGAGATCCTGCTGCTCGACGGGGCGCGCACGCTCGGGGCGAAGATCCTGGTCGCCGGCGGCGGGCGCTGCAATGTGACGCACTTCGAGGTTGCGGCGACCGATTTCGCCGGTTCTTCGCGCAACGCGATCGCCAAGGTGCTGCGCGAGCTGCCGGTGCCGGCGACGATCCGGTTCTTCCGCGAGATCGGCGTCGAGCTCAAACGCGAGCCGACCGGCAAGCTCTTCCCGATCACCGACCAGGCGCGGACCGTGCTCGAGGCATTGCTCGGCGGCGCGCGCGCGGACGGCGTGAAGCTCCTCTACCCGCGCCGGGTGTCGGCGATCGTGCGCGCCAGGGACGGATTCGTTCTCTCCGGCGAGTGGGGCGAACTGTCGGCGCGCAGGGTGATCCTCGCCGCCGGAGGCCAGGCGCTGCCCAAGAGCGGTTCGGACGGCTCCGGCTACGCGCTGGCGCGCGCCCTCGGGCACACGACGACGGCGACGATCTTCCCTTCGCTGGTGCCGCTCGTCGTGCCGGAGGAGCACTGGCTGCGCTCGGTCCAGGGAATCGCCGTCCCGGCTCGAGTCGAGATCCGCGGCGGCTCCGGTAAGAAGCTCGCGAGCTTCCGCGGCGACCTGCTGTGCACGCACTTCGGACTCTCCGGCCCGGTGGTGCTCGACGCCAGCCGCCATTTTCTCGCCGCGCGGCAGGAAGATCCGCAGACCCGCCTCGTCCTCGCCTTTCTGCCCGACGCCACGATCGAGAGCCTCACTCGCGAGCTCGCAGAGCTCGGCCGCCGGAGCCTCGGCAGGTGGCTGGCCGGGAAGCTCCCCGACCGGCTCGCCGACGCCCTCATCGCGAGCGCCGGCCTCGACCCCGCCGGAAACGTGCTGAGACTCAAGCGCGACGAGCGTCAGGCGCTACTGCGGTCACTCCTCGAGCAGCAGATCCCGATCACCGGCGACCGCGGCTTCGTCCACGCCGAAGCGACCGCCGGCGGCATCCCACTCGACCAGATCCGCCTCGACACGATGGAATCGCGCTGCTGCCCCGGCCTCCATCTCTGCGGCGAGATCCTCGACGTCGACGGCCGCATCGGCGGCTTCAACTTCCAGTGGGCCTGGGCGAGCGGCGCGGTCGCGGGACTCGGAGCGGCTCGCGGATGAGCCCCGACATGGCCCGGCATGGGAAGTGCAAATCTCTCTAGAATGTCCGGCATGATCCGCTCTCCTCTGGCCCGTGTTCTCGCTTCCGCCTTAGCGGCGCTGCTCCTTACCTCCTGCCTCTCCGTCCAGACGCGCCAGCGCCCGCTCACCGGTGCCGGCGCCGCCAAGGGCAAGGGCAACGGTGGCATCGCGCTGCAGGTCTTCGCGGACGACAAGGCGCAGCGGGCGAAAATCCCCGGCCCACGCGGCATCTTCATCGAGCTCGAGCACCTGGAAGGGAAGTCGTTCACGCCCGTCTTCCGGTCGCTCGAGCCGGCCTGGAGCGTGATGGGACTGCCGCCGGGCAAGTACCGGCTGCGCTTTCCCGCCCGGCTCGACGAGGCCGGCGCCGTCGTCGCCCTCGACGAAGCGCCACGGCTGGTCAAGGTGCGGCCGGGCGAAGTGACCGAAGTCGCGACGGTTCTTTCCCACGTCAACACAGGGCTGATCGTCGCCGGAGTCGTGGCGGCGGTCGCGGTGGCGGTCTTCCTCGCCGATCACGACCTTCCGCTCCCCCCTTTGCCGCCCCTGCCACCGCCGCCCGACGTCCTCGACGCCGTCTTCTGGATCTCGCTCGACCCGACGCCGCCGATCTATGGCTCCCCGGGCGACTGGGTTCCGGCCGGACCGGCGCGGACCCCCGTGGTGACCTCGCACTTCCCGTCCGACGGCGCGCAGATCTCCGCCGATCGCGTCCGCATCACTTTCGCGCTCTCGGGTGCGCTCGACGCCCACACGTTGAAGAGCAACGGGATCACCGTCCTCGGCGAATCGAGCGGCCTCCTCGCCGGCCACACGAGCTACGACGGTGACCGCTGGTGGCTCGTCTGGGAGGGCGACGAGAACCTGCCGCGCGGCGAAACCTTCCACGTCACCCTGGGCGCCGACGCCATCGAGGACCTGCGCGGCAACGAGCTCCCTGCTGCGGTCAGCTTCAGCTTCCGCACCGCGCCCTAGCGCTCGGGCGGAAGCCCGCGCCCGGGCTCGTTTTCGACGCCGCCTTCGATCTCGCGGCGGAGGTCCGGGAGATGCGCCTCGATCCACGCTGCGGCGACGTCGTCGCGCGCCTCCGCGAAAGTGCGCATCCGCCGCGGTTCGATCGCCTCGACCCGTACGAGCATGTAGGCGGTTGCGTGGTCGGTGAGCTGCCCGGCATCGTAGACCTCGACGAGCAGCGGCTCGCTCACCGTGCCACGAGCGAGCTCCCGCACGCGCTCGTAGGTTCTCGTTCCGGCCCACCAGCCGAGATCGCGCAGGTCGATCCAGCCGAGATCGCCTCCGGACACCGCGCTGCGGTCGGTCGAAAGCTCCCGCGCCGCGGCGGCGAAATCGCGCCGGCCGGCGCGGATCTCGCCCGCCAGCGCCGTGAGCTCCTCGAAGTAGTAGTGCGGGCTGTGCCCGGGGGCGAAGGCGCGCACGAGGACCCGAACGCGATCGCGCGCCGGCACCGCGAAACGCTCCGCTTGCGCCGCGAAAAGGGGCCTCAGGTCGTCGTCCTGGAGCGCGGCGCGGCGGCGTGCGACTCGGGCGGCGAGGGCGGCTTCGCGGCGCGCCGACTGCTCGGCCTCCGTGAGACGGGGGGCGATGTCGCTGGCTTCGGCGAGCCGTTCCTTCGCCGCTTTGTAGAGATAGAGGGCGTGCACTGCCCGCTCGTGCAGCAGGTCGAGCGCCGGCCGCGTGTGCCGGTCGACGAACGGCAGCTCCTCGAGCGCCGCATCGAGCCCCGCGACCGTCAGCCGGTCGGCGCCGAGCTCGAACAGGACCGCCGTCGGGGCCGCCGCCGATACCAGCCTCTCCGGCGCCCAGCGCGCCCCGGACTCTTCGAGGAGGCGCTCGAAGAGCTGTTGGCGCGTCGCCGCCTCGGCCGCGAGGGTCAATTTTCGTCGGCTGACCTGGCGTGCCGTTTCGGGATCGATGTTCTGCGGCGGCAGGCGCTGCTCGAGCCGGAAGATGTGGCAGCCGATCGGCGTCTCGACGACTTCCGAGAGCTCGCCGACCGCGAGGCGCCAGACGCGCGCTTCGATCGTCGGCTCGAGCTGCCCGCGCGCCTGCGGCGCGATGAGGCCGCCGAAACGCGAAGTCTGCGAGTCCGAACGGGTCCGGGCGAGGGTCTCGAAATCGGCTCCGGCGAGGATCTCGCGCCGCATCCCTTCGAGCTCGGCGCGAGCGCTGGCCCGTGCGGCCTCCGACGCATGGACCGAAAGGCGCCGATAGACGTGGCGCAGCACGATGCGCTCGCTGCCCGCGAACTCGGCGCGATGAGCTTGATAGAAGGCTTCGACCTCGGCGTCCGAGATTTTCACCTGGCCGGTGACGAAGCGCTTCTCCACGGCGGCGACGAGGATCTCCTCGAGTGCGCGCTCGACCAGAGGGTCGGGCGGAGAGGATGCCGGCGAGGACGCGGCCGCTCCCTGCGCGAGAATCAGGTCAGCGCCACACGCGGGCAGCGCCAGCAAGATCAGCAGCAGCAGCGAAAGGCGGCGACTCACTGGCGGCCTCCGAACACGACGAAGGGCGGCACGCAGCCGCCCTTCGTTCCTGCCGGAGATGCGAGCGCGATTCTCAGTCGACCGAGAACGTCGTGAGCTCGACCGGAGCCTGGTTGTTCCCCGAAACCGTCATCACGATGTGCATGCCCGGGAAGCCGAGTGCCGCGGTATTCGTGATCTCGGTGACGCTGCAGTCCGCGGCCTTGAGGTAGCTCGGGCCGGTCTGGCCGAGGTTGTTCGAGCCGATGAAGAACGAGTTCCCCGCAGCCGCCCCGTTCGGCGTGAAGATCTCGACGGCCAGGATGTCCGAGGCGTTGAGGAGTACCGGCTGGGTGGTGAGGGGTATCGCCAGCAGCGTCAGCGACTGAGCGAGCACGGTGACAGGCTGGGTGCTGATCACGGCCCCGAGCGAAGCGTTGGTCGGCGGGTTGGTGGAAGAATCGTAGAGGTTGACGGTGAGCGGTTGGCCTGCTCCTGTGGAGTCGGTGGCCTGCTCGACCCCGATCGTCACCTGCTGCACCAGGAACTGCACGTCGGTGAGCGGCGGATTGAAAGCCGACAGGGTGAAGCCGCGATAGTAGTAATTGTCTGTATGGCTGACTCCGTTGTTGCAGGCTACGGAGTTGCCGGCCGTGATCGTCACCGCGTCGGTGCTCTGGGTGATGGTCACGGCGTTCTCGGGCAGGGCCTGCTGACCGAACGGCGCCTGCGGCGGGTGGGGATTGGTGGTGAGGCTGTTGACGGCCAGGACGGCGGTCGCCGGAACGGACAACAGAACAAGCAGGATTGGGATACGGTTTCTCACAGCGGCCCCCTTTTAGGACAATAGACTCATCAATTGGCGTCAATCTATACCCTTTTCACCTCGTTGACCAGACCGGCCGAGATTGCGCCCCAAGACGCTCGCGGGCCTACTTCGAGATCGTCTCGATCTTGAGCAGTGGGACCTCGACGGAGGTCGCGCGGCGCAGGTCGACCCGCGCGCGGATGCCCCAGAAGTTGTCCTGCAGCGGATCCATGAGGGTCTGCTGGACCTCCCACTGGCGGTCGCCGATCGGACGGATCTGCGTCCAGTGGTGCCGGCGGCTCTCGGGCGAAGTGATGAGGTCGGTGTACTCCTCGAAGAACGGCGCGAGCGCCGCCTCGAGCCGCGCGGCATCCCACTCGTCGGCAGCGGCGGGTGCGACGGCCTCGCCCACCGCCGCGGTCGGCGAATGGACGATGCGGATCGCCGCCTCTTCCCAGTTGCGGTTCGCCAGCGCCTGCACGAAGAGGTGCATCTCCGAGCGCACGCGTGCCGCGAACACCTTCGGGTTTTCGACCAGCTCGCGCACCCAGATCGCCTCGACCGCCTTCTCGCGCTCCTCGCGCTTCCGGAGCAGGAGCTCCGGATGGAGCATGCTCTCCCACTCTTCGAGGAGGCTCGTGTCGGTGAGCTCGATCGTCGTGCGGAAGAACCCCAGGACGTCCTCGACCGCCTCGGTCTTCGCCACGATCGGGACGTTCTGCTGCAAGGTCCGATAGAGCTGCGAGAGATAGCGCAGCAGCACGCCTTCGCTCCTCTCGAGCGCGTAGGCCTTGACGTAGTCGTTGAACGACGCGAAGGTCTCCCACATCTCGCGGCCGATCGACTTCGGCTCGATCTCGCGCTCGCCCACCCAGGGGTGAAGGCGCGCGAAGCGGTCGAAGTTGCCGAACAGCCACTCGGCGAGCGGCTTGGGATAGGAGATCCCCTCGAGCTTCTCCATCCGCTCCTCGTACTGGATTCCTTGCGACTTCATCTCGGCGAGCGCCGTCTGCTTGGCGCGGTCGGTCTGCTTGCGCAGCACGATCTCGGGGTTCTCGAGCACCGACTCGACGAGCGTCAGGAGATCGCCGACGTAGGTCGGATGCTCGGCTTCGAGGAGCGGAACCATCTCGACCAGGAAGAGCGACAGCGCATGGTAGAGCGAGAAATCGAACTGCAGGTCCGGATTGACGATGACCCAGTAGTAAGGCGTCTTCGAGTCGCGCTTCAAGACCAGGATGCGGGCGCGCACCAGCGAGCGCACGAGCACGGAGGCGTGTTTCAAGTGGCGCCTCTTCGCCGCGTCGTCCTCGTGGCTGCCGGCGATGAGCTCGCGCAGCGAGGCGAAGTTCTTGCGCATCGGATCGTCGAGCTCTTCGTCGCGCTGCAGGAGGTTCAGCACCATGCCGTGGGTGATCCGGAAGCGCGACTTCAAGGTCTCCGGCGGTTTCGAGATCAGGCGCTCGAAAGTCTCCTTGGTCCACGTCACCTCGCCTTTGCCTGCACCCCGCGGTCCCCGGGCGGGCGCGCGCGACGGAATCCTGGGCGATGGCCCCTTCTTGCCCTTCTTGCCCTTCGCCGCCGCCTGCTTGCGCTCGATCGCCTCTTCGGGCGCCTGGGCGACTACCCAGCCGCGGTCGTCGAAGCCCTTGCGTCCGGCGCGTCCGGCGATCTGCTTGAAGTCGCGCACCGAGAGGATCTGCACCTTCTCGCCGTCGTACTTCGAGAGCTTCGAGAAAACCACGGTGCGGATCGGGATGTTCACTCCGACGCCGAGCGTGTCGGTGCCGCAGATCACCTTGAGCATCCCCTTCTGCGACAGCTGCTCGACGAGCAGGCGGTACTTGGGCAGGAGCCCCGCGTGGTGAATCCCGACTCCGAACGTCAGGAAACGCCGGATCTCCTTGCCGTAGGGCGTGTCGAAGCGGAAGTCGCCGAGCTCGCCGCGGATCGCGTCGCGCTCGTCTCGCGAGGTCATCCCCATGCTGGTGAGCGACTGCGCGAGCTCGGCGCATTCGCGCTGGGTGAAGTTGACGACGTAGACCGGCGCGCGCTCGGCTTCGAGCAGCGTCTCGATCGTCTCGTGGAGCGGCGTCTCGCGGTAATCGAAGTCGAGCGGCACCGGCCGCACCGCCGAAGTCACCAGGGCGACCGGGATGCCGGTCGCGCGCTCGAGACGTTCGGCGATCGGCGTCATGTCGCCCAGGGTCGCGGACATGAGGAGAAAGCGGGTTTTCGTGAGAGTGATCAGCGGCACCTGCCAGGCCCAGCCGCGCTCGGCGTCGGAGTAGTAGTGGAACTCGTCCAGCACGGCGTAGGGAGCGTCGAGCAGGTTGCCCGACCTGAGCGCCATGTTGGCGAGCACTTCCGAGGTGCAGCAGAGGATCTTCGCCTGCGGATTGATCGACGCGTCGCCGGTGAGCATGCCGACGTCTGCAGCGCCGAAGTCGTCGCAGAGCGAAAAGAACTTCTCGGAGGCGAGGGCCTTGATCGGGCTGGTGTAGTAGGAGATCCGGCCTTCGGCCAGTGCTTTGAAGTGCATCCCCAGAGCGACCATCGACTTGCCCGAGCCGGTCGGCGTGTTGAGGATGACGTGTTTGCCGGAATAGAGCTCGAGCAGCGCTTCCTCCTGGTGCGCGTAGAGCTTGAAGCCGGCGTCCGCCGCCCAGGTGACGAAACGGTCCAGCAGCTCCTCCGCGGAGGCGCCGGAGCGTCCGGGCAGGCGCTCGGCAAGAAGGGGTCGCTCGGCCATGGCGGCATTCTTTCACCTCGGCTCGACCAGGGGGGGCGCTCTGCGCGGAGAGCCGGCGTAGAATCTGCGCCAGGCTCGAGCGCAGCAGAGGAGGCCGGCGATGCGATGGCGCGGCGAACGGGAAAGCGATCAGGTGGAGGACCGCCGGGGCATGACTCCGGCGCGCGGCGGACTGGCGATCGGCGGCGGCGCCGCGCTTCTCGTGCTGCTCTTCGCGCTCTTTACGGGTCAGGATCCGAGGCAGCTGCTCGACATGATCGCCGGCTCTTCCGGCTCCCAGGCCACTGTCGACCCGAACGCCGGAGAGGCGGCGCCGACCGGCGCTCCGAGTGACGAGCTCGGCAAGTTCGCCGCCACCGTTCTCGCCTCGACCGAGGACGTCTGGACGGAGGTCTTCACCGCCCAGGGACAGCGCTACCATACGCCGACTCTAGTGCTGTTCACCGACGCGGTCGATTCGGGCTGCGGCATGGCATCGGCGGCGGTCGGCCCGTTCTACTGCCCGAACGACCAGAAGCTCTACCTCGATCTGGGCTTCTTCGAGCTGCTCTCGCAACGGTTCGCGGCGCCTGGGGATTTCGCCCAGGCCTACGTCATCGCGCACGAGGTCGGGCACCATGTGCAGAAACTGCTCGGCATCGCCGACCAGGTCACCGCCGCTGAGCAGCGCGCCGACGAAGCGCAGGCGAACGCGCTCTCGGTGCGCATGGAGCTCCAGGCCGACTGCCTGGCCGGTGTCTGGGGGAACCACGCCAACAAGACGCGCAATCTTCTCGAACCGGGCGATGTCGAAGAGGGACTGCGCGCCGCGGCGGCGATCGGCGACGACATGATGCAACGCCAGTCCGCCGGCAGGGTGCGCCCGGAATCGTGGACCCACGGCTCGTCCGAGATGCGCGTGCGTTGGCTGCGGCGGGGACTCTCGAGCGGCGACCCCGACCAGTGCGACACCTTCAAAGCGAATCCGCTCTAGTTCCAAGTGAAAGGAAGACGTTTCCCTGGCGGGCTCCGGCGCTCGGGAGACCGGGGTGAGCTCCCGGCTTGACTAGGAGGCACCCCGATCTCCCGAGTGCCGGAGTCCGCCGCCACCGGAGAAATGTGTGCCTGTCCCCCTATTCTCTTCCAGCCACCGTCGCTACTGTTTGCGCCAGAATCCGAAACTCAAAAGCGCGAGGCCACCAAGGCTGCAAGCGATTCCCCACCCTAGCCCCTCGGGCAGGTAGCGCACGACGAGCCGCCCCGGGCTCGTCCCCGGCCGCACACCGAGCCACAGATCGTCGACGGTTTCGACCGCGAGCGGCCGGCCGTCGAGCGTCGCCCGCCAACCGGCATCCCAGGTCTCCGCGATCACCAGTCGCTTCGAGGCCGTGGTCGTGCCCGGCCAGTCGATCTCCCACCGGCCGGGAACGCGCTTCGTGACTTGCGGCTCGAGGCCAGGTGCAACGCCTTCGAAGCGCACCAGCGGCTGCGCCGTCGCGCGCTCGAAGATCGTGGCATCTTCGCCCGAGTAGGCCCGGCGCCAGTCGGCGACCGGCGGGGCGGCGCCCGGCGGGGCCAACACCCAGCGCACGCCGAGTCGGTCGAGCCAGTCCGATCGCCAACTCTCGATCGGACGGAAGAAGGTCGGATGCGGAGTCGCCAGCTCGTGGCCGTAGACCTTCTCGTAGCGCGAGAGCTTGAGCGAGTCGTCGCCGCGCACATCGTAGAGCCGAAAGACCATCGCGGCGTTGGGGCGCAACGCGCTTTCGACCGCCGCCATCCGCTCCGGCCGGGAGGCCAGAAAATCGATCGCCGGCGTGCGCGCGTAGAGCTCGCCGGCCGGCAATGCCGGGTTGATGCCGGCGTGCGCCCAGGCGAGATCGGCGAGCGTCAGAGCCACGACGAGCGGTGCGAGACGCCGGCGCGCGGCGGCGGAGAGCGCCAGGCTCGCGACCAGAAGAAGCGGCAGACCCGCGGCGAGGAGCGTGGCGCCGAGCTCTGCGTTCGTTTGTCCCCGCGCGCTCCAGTCGTCGTGAAAGGCCGCCCAGCCGCAGGCGACCGCGGCGAGCGGCACGAGGCTGCCGACGACGACGCCCCGCCCCTCGCCGGCGAGCCAGAGCTCGAGGCCGGCGCCCGCGAGGAGAGCGAGGCCGAGCTCCACCCCGAGCAGCAGGTAGTGATGGAGCATCTTCTGCACGACCGGAGTCGCGAGCAGCAGCTCGCGCACGCCGGGGAAGTGATACGACGCCAGGAGGCAGACGGCGGTCATGACCGCGAGCGCCTTGAGTCGCCGGTCGAGCGCCTTTCCGCGGCCGCGCAGGAAGAGGGCAGCGCCGGCGAGCGGCAGAGTGAGCGCGCCGGCGTAGACCGTGGTCGGCACGAACGCGAACGGGCCCCAGAACGAGCCGTCGATTGCCTGGCCATAGGCGTTCGGCAGCACGAACCGCAGCCAGAGGCGGAGCATCGTCGCGAGGCTCATCTCGCCGCCGCCGGTCCAGGCCTGCCAGCGGTCGGTCTCGGGCAACGTGAAGGCGAGCGGCACAAGGGCGACGCCGGCAAGCAGCAGGCCGACGATCCAGGCGGTGAAGACCCGCGCCCAGAGCGCGATCGGCGGAACGCTCGAATCCCCGCCGCGCACCAGGAGATAGATCCCGCAGGCCACGGCGGTGAAGAAGGCGGTCTCCGGGTGTCCGCCGAGGAGCTGCAACGCGGCCAGAGCGGCGAGCAGCGCCCAAGCTCGTTTCCCCGCCGCGAGACGCTCGACGGCGAGAAAGATCCACGGCACGAGGCAGAGGGTGTTCGCCATCGGAAAGAGGAGGAAGCTCACCAGCCGGCCGGAGAGCGGATAGACCACCGCCGCGAGCCGCGCCCCGGCGACTCCGATCCCCAGTTCCCGGGCGAGGAAATAGGCGCCCAGGGCGCCGACCAGGATGCGAAGCCATGGAATCAAGACAAAGCCGAGCTCGACGGGCAGCAGCGCGAAGAGGAGATGCAGGGGAAAGAGCGGCGCGCTCGAGCCGTTGCTCCAGTAGGGGGCGCCGGAAGACTGGTACGGATTCCAGAATGGCAGACGCCCGGAGCGGAGCTCGCCGCGCAGGAAGAGCAGCCAGGGTTCGACCTGGAAGGTGACGTCGCCGAGCTCGGGGTTGCCGACCACCCGCGGCGCGAGCGCGGTCGAGGCGCCGGCCGCACCCTGCCAGGGGACGAGGCGCGAAAGCGTCGCCGACGGGCTCGGAATGCCGTGCGGCACGAGCAGCGCCGGCAGCAGAAGCGCCGCCGCCGCGGCCGTGGCGAGGAGCCAGGCCCAACCCCACTCGCGGCGCCGGTACCCGAGCGCACAAAGGCCGGGAGCGGCGACGGCGAGAAGCAACAGCGGTCGGAGCTCGTCGGGCACCGCTTCAACTATACTGCCGCGCGCACCCGGGGCCGACCCGCGCTCAGGATTCGCGCACTCGGACTTGCCTGCTCTGGATCGTCCTTGCCCGGCCCTCTCCCTCCCCTTGCCACCGCGATCGAAGAGGCGCGCTGCCTGCTCTGCGGAGCGCTGCCTCCGCCCGCGCCGGCTTACACCTTCGCGCCCTACGGTGTGGTGCACTGCCCGAGCTGCGGCCTCTGGTACCTGTCGCCGCGCCTGAATGAAGCGCAGATGATCGCGGCCTACCGCGAAGCTTCGTACTTCGAGGGCGACGCCGGCCCCGGCTATTCGAGCTACCTCGCGCAGGAGCCGACGTTACGCCGGACTTTCCGCCGCCTTCTGAGCACGATGCAACGGCGCGGAATCACCGCCGGCCCCGGCGGCAGACTCCTCGAGGTCGGCTGCGCGTACGGCTTCTTCCTCGACGAAGCGAAGCCCTATTTCCGCTACCGCGCCGGCACGGAGTTCTCGGAAGCCGGAGCGGCCATCGCCCGCACCCGGGCCGACGCCGTTTTCATCGGCGGCCTCGAGGCCGTCCCGGGAGGGACGCCGGAAGAGCGCTTCGACGCCATCGTCCTGATTCACACCATCGAGCATGTCTACGATCCCGTCGCGCTGCTCAAGGGACTCATGGAGCATCTCTCGCCGGGCGGCTGGATCGTGCTCGCGACGCCCGAGATGGGCCGCTTCTGGCGACCGCTGCTCGGGCGAGCCTGGCCCTTCTTCAAGACACCCGAGCATGTCGCCTTCTATTCCGCGCGCACCCTCGCCGCTCTCCTGGCCGCGGCCGGCTGCGGCGAAGTGCAGAGCCTCCCGTACGTCAGCACCTTCTCGCTCTCCCTGGTCGGCGAGAAGCTCGCACCGAAACACCGGACAGAAAAAGGCGGCGGGCGCTGGTGGTCGCGCGTCGCCCTCTGGCTGCCCGCCACCACGGTCGCCGCCGCCGGACGCAAGCCTTCAGCCTGAAGGGATCATGGTCGCGAGCCGGGGGCGATAGAGTTGCCGCCGTGGCCGACGAACGCGAGCATCTGCAGTTTCTCTCCATGTTCTTCTATGCCGTCGGCGCGCTTTCGGCGATGCTGTCGATCGTCCCCGCGCTCTGGCTCGTCGTCGCGAGCTCCTGGCGACTCCCCGGAGAACCGATGCCTTCCGTGCTCGTCGAGCGCCTGGGCCTGCCGGGGGCCGCGGGAGTCGCCGGCTTCCTGCTCGTCGCCGGCTGCGTCCTCGGCGTCGCCATGGCGCGCGCCGGCTTCCTTCTCGCCCGCTGCCGCCGGTACGGTTTCTGTCTCGCGACCGCTTGGGCGGCCTGCCTCTTCGTCCCGGCCGGAACGCTCCTCGGCGCGATCACCATCCCGCTGCTCCAGCGGCCCGAGACGCGACGGCTTTTCGCGGACACTGCCGGGACCTAATAGCCCTAAGGCGGCGGACCGGCGGTCCGCGGGCGGCGGCCGAAGACGCGCTTCAACCAGCCGGCGATGCCGCTCTGCTTGCGCTCCGCTTCGACCTCGGCCCGCACCTGGGGATCGATCGGGAGGCTGTTCCTGCCGCCATGCAGGTGACAGACGATCTCGGGCACGCGACCGGACGGGAAAGCCTCCGACAGGACCTCCGGACAGCGATCGGTGGCCAGCTCTCCAGTCGTCGGGTCGATCAGCACGACGCGGATCCCGTCGGGCGGCACGAAGCGCGAATAGCCTTCGGCCGGGCGCACCGCGAGCATGAACTTCGTCCACATCGGCAGAGCCGCTTTCGAACCGGAGAACGGGGTCGGCGAATCGTCGTCGAAGCCGACCCAGACCACGGTGGCGCGCTCCGGCGCGTAGCCCGCGAACCAGTTGTCACGCCGGCTGTTGGAGGTTCCGGTCTTGCCGGCGACCGGATCGCCGAGCCCCAGCGAGCGCATCGAACGGCCGGTGCCGTAGTCGACCACTCCCTGGAGCAGGCTGGTGACCAGGAAAGCGGTTTGCGGCGAAAGCACCGTCTTGCCTGCCGACGCAGCCCGGCCTCCGATCTCCACGACAGGCGAGCCGTCCCGCGCGAGAACGCCGTCGAGCATCCTGGCGCTCGGACGCACGCCGCCGGTCGCGAAAGTCGCGTAGGCGGTAACGAGCTCGACCGGCGCGACCTCGAAGGCGCCGATCGCGATCGACGGCATCGGCTTCAGGCCCGTCGCGATGCCGAGCGCACCCGCCATCTCGACGATCTTGGGCAGTCCGGTCGCGAGCGCCAGCCGGATCGTCGGCAGGTTGTAGCTCTGCTCGACCGCGGTACGCGCCGTCACCCAGCCGTGATACTGGTCGTCGTCGTTCATCGGCGTCCAGCTCTTGCCGCCGGCCTCGAGGGTGAGCGGGGCGTCTTCGAGCATGGTCGCGGGAGTCGCGGCACCCGACTCGAAAGCGGTGGCGTAGACCAGCGGCTTGAAGGCGCTCCCCGCCTGGCGCCGGGCCGAGCCGGCGCGATCGAACTGACTCTGATGGTAGTCCCTCCCCCCGACCCAGGCCCGGATGGCTCCGGTCGAGGGCTCCAGGGAGACCAGCGCCGCCTGCAACGGCACCTCTTTCTTGCGCACCCGTTCGCTCTTGCCGGCGAGCTCGTCGAGGCCGTCGCGCACGGCGATCTCCGCTTTCTCCTGGTCTCCGACATCGAGCGTCGAGAGCAGAGCGAAACCGCTGTCCCCGAGCTCGGCGACGCCGAAGCGCCGCTTCGCCTCGGCGACGACGGCGTCGGCAAAGTACGGGGCGCGGCGGTGAGAGAGCGGCGCCACCGGAGTCGGCAGCGGCTCCTTCTTCGCCGCCTCGACTGTGGCGCGATCGCTCCAGCGCAGCGCCACGAGGCGATCGAGGATGAGATCGCGCCGCTCGCGCGCCGCGCTCGCGTCGTCGACCGGGTGATACGACCCGGGCGCCCGGATCATCGCCGCGAGCAGCGCGCTCTCGGCGAGGGAGAGCTCGCGCGGCTCCTTCCCGCAGTAAGCCGCCGACGCGGCGCCGATGCCGATCAGATTGGCCGACCCGCTGCGCCCCCAGAAGATCTGGTTGAGATAGGCCTCGAGGATCTGCTCCTTGGAGTAACGCCATTCGAGCATGACCGCGAGCAGCGCCTCGCGGATCTTGCGGCTCACGGTGCGTTCGGAGGTGAGATAGATGTTCTTCACCAGCTGCTGCGTGAGCGTCGAACCGCCCTGCATGACGCCCGAGCCGCGCAGGTTCACCCACACGGCGCGCAGGATGCCGGTGAACGAAATCCCGGGATGCTCGAAGAAGGAGGCGTCCTCGGCGGCGAGCACCGCCCGCACCGTCCCGGGTGCGATCTCCGAGAGCGGAGTCGGGCGCCGCTCGAGCAGCGCGTCGTCGTAGTAGGTGGCGAGGAGCGGCGGGTCGAGCCAGGCCTCGCGCACCGGGTGCTCGGAGCGCGCCAGCGCGGTCACCCGGCCGCCGTCGAAGTCGACGACTAGGAGATCGCCGCCGTGATCCTCGGTCGCCGAAGGGAAGGAGCGCCGGAAGACCGCCACCTGCTGCGCACCGGCGCGGAACCTGCCGGATTCGAGCACGCCTTCGACGGCCGGCGCGTAGTGCAGATCGGCGAGACGCCCGGCCAGCGCCTCGCTCGTCAGCCGCTCGCCCACGAACAGCCGGAACGGTCGCGCGTAGAGCCGCGACGGCTGCACCGTCGGCAGGGTCGCGAAATGGCCCGAGAGCTGCCAGTAAGGCCAGATGTACCAGAGGGCGCTCGCCAGGAGCAGCACGCCCGCGCCGACGAAGATCTTGGCCAGCAGCCAGTCCCGCCGGCGCATCACCAGAGTGAGCGTCCGGCCGAGCGTGCGCTGCGATCCCCGCTTCGTCACTCCGGGATTGTATCGGTCGGCCCGCCGGGAAATCCCGGCGACCTCGAGCGGTTCAGAGAAGGCCGCCCGTGCGGAAGCCGAGCCCGACCAGAATGAACAGCAGCGCCAGACCGGTGACCGCGGCGATATGGACGGCGAGGGCAGGGAGGCTCCGCCCGTCGAGGCGGGGCAAGAGGCGCAGCCGGGCGTGGAGGGCGAGCGCCAGGGTCAGGAGAAGGAGCACGAGTTTCGCCGCCAGATTGCGCGCCAGCGGCGAGCCGAGCTCGAGCCACGCCGACCATCCCGGCAGGAGGCGGTAGCCGAGGGCGAGACCGGTCACCACCTGGATGAGCAGCGCCGGCAGGCCGATCGGCTCGAAGAGCGTCTCGAAGCGGCGCACCGGCTCGGGGTTCCGCGAGCGCAGCGCGCCCGGCAGGACCCGCAACGCGAGCAGCAGATGGCCGCCGGTCCAGACCGCGGCACCGAGGAGATGGAAGAAGAGGACCGCACGCCAGAACGCCATGGCCGGACTCTAGTGCCGGCGGGCGCGTAGAATCAAAGGATGGCCGCGGACCGGACGGAGGTGCGGTTCAGCGAGTTCTTTCGCGACCTGGCGATCGCCTGGCGGGCGCTCTCGGCCTATCCGCCCGGACACCCGGCGGCGATCGGCGGCCTCGCGAAGGCCTGCCGTGCGCTCGCCAACCTGCTCGCCGAGACTGGGCCGATCGAGCTCGCGGCGACTCGCGACGCCCTCCTCTGGCACGAACGGCGCTTCGCCTCCCCCACCGCTCTCCAGCTCGCCAAGCTTCTGCGCCGCCGCCGGGTGGCCGGCCTCGCTCTCGATCCGGGAGTGAACCAGGAGGAGCTCGCCATCTTCTTGCGCGCTCTGACCCCCAATGTGCGCACGGCGCGCGAGGCCGGATCGCTCGCCGTCGAGCTTGCCGATGCCGGCGTCGTCCGGCTCCGCGTCAGCGACCTCGATTTCTCCGCCGTCGCCCTCGTCGAAGGCGACGAGGAGATGTCGACAGCGGAGGCGGGCGGGCTCGCCCAGCGTATCCTTCGCCGGCTGCTCGCGAGCGGCGGCCTGCCGCCGGAGCCACTCGCGGTCTGGATCCGCTCCGGCCGGAGCGCCGCCGATCTGCTGGAGCTCCTGCTCGACACAGGGGGGACCGATCCCGCCTTCCGAGCCAGCGGCGAAGGCGGCGACTGGGGCCCCGCCGCCTTCGTGGCTGCGCTGCGCGCCGCGGTCGACGACTACCTCGAGGCACCGGAGGCGGAGCGCGCTCGCGCTCTCGCCGAGCTTCACCAGCGCCTGCGGAGCGCGGACCGCGATCGTCTGATCCAGGAGCTCGCCTCCGCCCTGGCGCGTCAGGCCTCGGGAGAGAGCGCTCTCGAGCCTCTTGCCGCGGTCCTCTCTGCGCAGACCATGGGCGAGCTCCGCCAGGCGATCGCCCGGGCGGCGGCGCGCGAACGGGGCGAGTTCGACGAGCCCGAGGCGGCCGCTCCGCGGATCACCGAACAGCAACTCGCCAGCCTGCGACGTGCCTTCGCGACCGAGGATGTCGACGCGCTGGCCGACAGGGAGAAGCCGGCGGAGGCGCTCGAGGCCCTGCTCGAGCTGCCGCAGGATCGCCCGGACCTGGTGCTCTCGCCGGCCGCCGCCGAGATCGGCCGTGAGCTCGCGGATTCCACTCTCGAACGCGCCGCCACCGTCACGCTGCTCGAGCTCGCCGAGCGCGCGGAGGTGCCTCCCGACGCCTTGCCGCAGATCCTGCATCGGCTCGAGATCGGCTATCGCCGGCTGCTCTCCGGCGGCCGGATGCGTCAGGCGATCGCTCTCGTCGAACGCGTTCAACGCGCCGCCGCCGGGGAGGGGCCCGCGCCGACGGCGTTTCGGCGCTCGGCGGAGAAGATGTCCGGCCGCGAGTCGCTCGATGCCCTCGTCGCAGCCCTGACCGAGATGCCGGAAGAGTCCTTCGCTCTCGTCCCCGAGCTGCTCGAACGCCTCGGACCCGCCGCTGTCCGCCACTTGCTCGGGGTCCTCGCCGAGACCGACAACCGGCGCCTGCGCTATCTCCTTCTCGACCTGCTCGCCAAGCTCGGTCCGTTCGTCGGGCGCGCCGCCACCGCCCTGCTCTCCGACTCGCGTTGGTACGTCGTACGCAACATGCTTCTCCTGCTGCGCCGCCTCGGCGATCCCGGGTCCGTTCCCGCGGTGCGCAAGTGCGCCGACCACGCGGACCTGCGCGTCCGGCTCGAGGCCATCCGCAACCTCTTCGCCTTCGACCGGGACGTGCCGCGCGAGCTCCTGCGGCGGGCTCTCACCCACCGCGATCCGCGCCAGGCGGAAGCCGCCATGGAGCTCGCCGGCGAGCACGCGATCGCCGAAGCGGTCGAACCGATCGTCACCTACCTGCGCTCGAGCGATCTCTTCGGTCGGCGGCGCGCCGTCCGGCTGAAGGCGATTCGCGCCCTCGCGGCGATCGGCGATCCCGCGGCTCTCGCCGGGCTCGGGCGGTTTCGCGCGCGCTACCAGCTGGTGCCGCCCGCGCTCGAGGAACGGCGAGAGCTCTACCGTACGCTCGCGGCCTATCCGGAAGAGGCGCGTCGGATCTGGATCGAGAGCGGTCTGCGCTCGCGCGACGCGGTGATCCGAAGACTCTGCGCAGCGCTCGCCCGCCCGGCGGAGAGCCCCTCGTGAACCTGCCCGAGAGCCCCGATCGCGCCCAGCTCACCGAACGCCTGGTGGTGGAGCTCGGCGCCGCCTTTCAGCAGCGCGCGGTCTATGCCCCCGACCATCCGCAGGTGAAGCGGGCGCTCGCGCGGACGCTGGCCGCCTTCGCCGCCTTTTGCGCGCACGAAGCGACCGCGGAGGTCTCGCTGATCACGCTCGAAGGCCAGCTCCTCGTCGACCGCTCAGGGGTACCCGACGACGCCCCCTGGGCGCGTGGCCTGCTGCAGGCCTTCCGTCGCAACGGGATCGGCGGGTTGACGCTGCTCTCCGGTCTCGATACGGCGGAGCTGGGGCTCTTCTTCGACGGCTGCCAGACTGCGCAAGGACCCACGCCTTCGCCGCACATCCTCCTCGGGCAGGCGGGCTTCACGGGCGCCGACTCGCAGGAGAACGCGAGCAGCGGCGGCCCTGTCGTGCGCACCGCCCCGGGTTGGCTCTCGCCCGAGCAGATGCAGGCGGTGCGCGACGAGCTTCTCGCCGCCGCCGCCGGAACCGTGACGCGGATCGACCGCTTGCGCAACCTCGTCACGCGGCTGGCCCGTAGCGCGGAGGCGGGCGCGCTCGATCCGCTGCGTCTCGAGTCCGCCGGAGCGAGCGACCGCGCCTTCCTCCACGGTCTCGCGGTGGCCCTCGCGACCCTGCGCCTCGCCCGAGCGCTCGGGCTCACCGGCGACGCGCTCGAAGAGCTCGGTTTGGCCGGATTCCTGCACGACGTCGGCTACCTCGAAGCGGCCTCCCCGGAGGTCGATGCGGCGGAGAGAAGGCGGCGCCACCCGATCCGGGGCGCGGCGCGACTCGCCGCGCTCGACGGCCTGCCCGAGATCCCGATTCTCGTCGCCTACGAGCATCATCTGCGTTTCGACGGCGCGCCGAACTACCCCCAACTGGCCGTGGCCCGTCTGCCGATCGCCGCGGCGCGCATCGTCGCGGTCGCCGACACCTTCGAGACTCTCCGCAGTCAGGGGGAGAACCGGCCCGCGGAAGCGCTCGCGATCCTGCGCCGCCGCGCCGGAACTTACCTCGATCCGGCGCTCGTCGAGCTCTTCGCCGCGCTCATCGAGCCGCCGGCCGTTTGATTGCTGCGCGGGCTCAGGCGCTCCAGTCGACCGTGGCGAGAAAACGGGGCGGCTTGCGGGCCCGGCTGCCCTGCTCGAAAGCGGAGGCGAAGCGGATGAGCTTCGCCTCGCTCCACGCCGTCCCCATGAAAGAGAGTCCCCAGGGCAGCCCATGGACCTGGCCCGCCGGCACCGTGATGTGCGGATAGCCGGCGACCGCGCAGGGCGACGTGGCCGACCCGCCGTAGTGGTCCCCGTTGAGCCAGTCGGTGAGGTAGGCCGGACCCATCGTCGGGCAGACCAGGGCATCGAGCTTCTGCGCGCCGAGGACGGCATCGAGGCCTTCGCCGCGCGACAGGCGCAGGTCGGCCTCGAGCGCCTTGGTGTAGGCCTCGTCGGTGAGCGGCCCCTTGGCCTCCGCCTGCTCGAAGATCTCCTGACCGAACCAGGGCATCTCTGCCTGCGCATGGTTCTTGTTCCAGGCGATGAGGTCGGCGAGCGTGCGCGGCGCGACGCCCTCGGGCAACGCGGCGAGGTAGCTGTTCAGACCGTGCTTGAACTCGTAGAGCAGCACGTCGAATTCGGTGGCGTCGTAGTCCTTGGCGTGCGGAATCTCCGCCGGATCGACCAGGACGGCGCCCAGTTGCCGCAGCAGATCGAGCACCCCCTGCATCTGGCGATCGACCTCCGGATGCCAGCCGAAGAAGTTCCGCGCCACGCCGAGGCGCGCTCCGGCGAGGCCGTTGGCATCGAGCATCTTCACGTAGTCCGACGCCTTTCCGGCCGAAGCGGCGGTCGCCGGATCGAGGAGGTCGGTGCCGGCGAGCGCAGCGAGCAGGATGGCCGCGTCGGCGACCGTGCGACACATCGGTCCGGCGGTGTCCTGCGTCGCGGAGATCGGAATCACGCCGCGCCGCGAGATCAGGCCGACCGTCGGCTTGATGCCGACCAGACCGCACATCGACGCCGGGCAGGTGATCGAGCCGTCGGTCTCGGTGCCGATTCCGGCGGCCGCCAGGTTGCCGGAGATGCCGGCGCCGGTGCCGCTCGACGAGCCGCACGGATTGCGATCGAGAGCATAGGGGTTGCGCACCTGTCCGCCGCGCCCGCTCCAGCCGGAAGTGGAGCGCGTCGAACGGAAGTTCGCCCATTCGGAGAGGTTGGTCTTGCCGAGGACGACCGCCCCCGCGGCGCGCAGCCGCTCGACGAGAAAGGCATCCTTCGCCGCCACCGAACCGACGAGCGCGAGCGAGCCGGCGGTGGTCTTCATCCGGTCGCCGGTGTCGATGTTGTCCTTGAGGATGACCGGAATTCCGTGCAGCGGACCGCGCAGCTTCCCGGCCTTGCGCTCGCGGTCGAGTGCCTCGGCGATCTCCAGCGCCTGCGGGTTGGTCTCGGCCATGGCGTTCGTCCCGACCCCTCCGACCCCTCCGCGATCGACGTCGGCGATGCGGCCGAGATAGAGCTCGACCAAGCGGCGGGAGCTCCACCTGCCGGAAGCTTGCCCCTCGGCGAGATCGCGGATCGAAAGCTCCTCGAGCTCGAACGGCTTCACCTTGGCCGCGGCGGCGGCCGGCGGTTGAGCGGTGGCGGAATCACCGGCTGCCACGGCTGCCGCCGCGGCGGGGTCGCGCAGCGCCAACGCGCCGACGCCGGCGAGCGCCGCGCCGCCGACCGTGCCCATGAGCTCGCGACGATTGAGTCCCTTCTGCTGCGGATCGATCGGTTTCACGGCAGATCTCCTTATCCGGCGATTCCTGGAGGAGGCGAGTCTACGTCGCGAGCTCGGCGAGCGTCGCGGTCAGGAGCCGCCAGAAGCGCTCGACGGAGGGAATGAGCACGCGCTCGTCGGGCGAATGCGGAAACTCGATCTGCGGACCGAACGAGGTCATGTCCATGCCCGGGAACTTCTCGCCGATCAGCCCGCACTCGAGCCCGGCGTGGATCGCCTTGATCTTCGGCTCCGTCCCGAACGTCGCCGCGTGGACCTTCTGCAACGTCGCCAGCAGCGCCGAAGCCATGTCCGGTTTCCAGCCCGGGTAGCCCTCGCTCTGCATCGCCTCTCCCCCGGCGAGGTCGGCGAACGCCGCGATGCGCTGCTGGGTGGCGCGCAGCACCGACATCACCGAGCTGCGATTGCTCTGGTGAATGCGCAGCGTCGCTCCGTCGGTCCGCACCTTGGAGAGATTGGTGCTCGTTTCGACCAGGCCCGGGATGTCGCGGCTCATCGCCAGAACCCCGTGCGGCAGAGCGACCAGGAGGGAGAGCACGCGCAAGGCGGTCGCATCCGACCAGACCTCGGCGGGACCGATCGCGGCGAGCGGCTTGGCCGCACCGGGTGCCGGCGCCGTGACCTCGACGCGGATTCCCTCTTCGACCCCGGCGAGCTCTTCGGCGATCGTCGCCACCTGGGCGGCGAGAGCGCGCTCGAAGCGCTTCGCCTCGCCGCTCGCGACGCGTACGACCGCCGTGGCCTCGCGCGGGATGGCGTTGTGCATGTTGCCGCCTTCGATCCGGCTGACCTCGAACTGGAACTCCCGGAAGACGGCGTGCAGGGCCCGCGCCAGGAGGGCGATCGCGTTGCCGCGCTGCAGGTGGATGTCGACGCCGGAGTGGCCGCCCTTGAATCCGGTGAGTCGAACCGCCAACGCCGTGAAGCCCTCGGCGCCGAACATGGTCTCGAGCGGGATCGCGAGGTCGGTCCCGGCGCCGCCGGCGCAGCCGACGTAGATCGCGCCCTCCTCCTCGGTGTCGAGATTGAGCAGACGGCGCGCTCCGAGGCTCTGCGGATCGAGCCCCGCGGCGCCGGTCAGACCGGTCTCTTCGTCGATCGTGAACAACAGTTCGAGCGGGCCGTGGACGAGATCCCGGGACTCGATGAGCGCGAGCATCGCCGCGACCCCGATCCCGTTGTCCGATCCGAGCGTGGTGCCGGTCGCGTGCAGGTAGTCGCCCTCGCGCCGTGGGCGGATGGCGTCGGTGGTGAAATCGAAGACGACGTCGGAGTTCTTCTCGCAGACCATGTCGAGGTGCGCCTGCAGAACGAGCGGCGCGGCGCTCTCCCGGCCCTTCGAAGCGGACTTGCGGACCACGACGTTGCCGACGGCGTCGGTCGCGGCGGGGAGTCCGTTCGCCGCCGCGACTTCGCGCACGTAGCGTCGCATCCCCTCTTCGCTCTTCGAGCCGCGCGGGATGGCGAGAATGCGATCGAAATGGCGCCAGAGAATCCGAGGTTCGAGCTTGCTGACGAACGTTTCTACGAAGGTGCCTGGACTTGTCATGTGGCCATTCTAGACAAGGTTCGCGACGAGCGGGCAGCGGTTCCGGCCAGCCCTTCGGATAGGCTGCGCCGGACAACCCTCCGAGGAGACGACCATGTCCGAGAGCCCGATCGAACAGAACTTCGCCAACCACACGCGGCAGCTGCCGCCGCTCTACGCCGCCGCCGGCCTCGTTCTCGCGCTGAACCTGGTCTGGACCTTCTGGATCCTCTTCCACTTTCCATCGCTCGCCACCGCGCTGGCCGTCGCGACCGCCGCCGCCCTCCTCGTCGTTGGCCTCTATGCCCGGACCAACGCGCAGATCGTCCAGGACCGCGTGATCCGTCTCGAGGAGCGCCTGCGGCTTGCCAACATCCTCCCGGCCGACTTGAAGGCGCGGATCGGCGAGCTCTCGAACGCTCAGCTGATCTCGCTGCGCTTCGCGAGCGACGGCGAGCTCACCGCGCTCACGCGCGAGGTCCTGGCCGGGAACATCCAGTCCCGCAAGGCGATCAAGGCGAAAATCCAGAACTGGCGTCCCGACTGGCTGCGCGTCTGAAGCCGCGGACCATGCCGCAGAGGATTCCGCGAAACTAGGGCGTCGCGGCGCCGGTCGGCGAGAGGATCTCGCGCGCCGTCGGCGGCAGGATCGGAGGGGGGAGGTCTTTCGGCCAGAGGAGCCAGAGGCGGCCGGTCTGCTTCATGCGGCCGGCGATCGCCTCGGCTTCCTGGCCCGCGCCCCAGAAGAGGTCGCCGCGCACCGGCCCCTGGATGGCGCCGCCGCGGTCCTGCGGCACGACCAGGCGGCGGAGCGGCGCCTCTTCGTTCCGGCCGAGCTCGGGGACCGCCGGCAGCGAGGTCGAGAGCCAGAGCGGCACGCCGAACGGCAGGAACCGCGTATCCACGGCGAGGGAGCGCCCCGGCGTGAGCTCGACGCCGGCGGCGCCGGTCGGCGCGCCCGGCAGGACGCGAAAGAAGACATACGAGCGGTTCGCGCGCATGACCTCGTCGGCCTCCGGCGGGTGCGTCCGCAGCCAATGGCGAATCGACTGCAGCGAGACGTCTTGGCGCAGGAGCTCTCCGCGTTCGATGAGAATCTTGCCGATCGCCGTGTAGTCGTGGCCGTTCTGTCCGGCATAGCCGACCCGCACAATCGAGCCGTCCGGGAGGACGATCCGCCCCGAGCCCTGGATCTGGAGAAAGAAGAGCGCCACCGCATCGTCCACCCAGAGCATCTCGAGCCCGCGGCCGGCGAGCGCGCCCTGTTCGATCTCGCTGCGATCCCAGTAGGGGCGGAAGCGACCGCCCCGCACCAGGCCGGTGATCCTGCGCCCGGCGAGCTCGCGCTTGAAGTCGCCCAGATCGACGATCTGCTGGTCGTGCGGCGCGAGGTAGAGGGGATGGACGAACGGCGCCTTCTTCTTGCGTGCGCCTCGGAGCTCGGGCTCGTAGTAGCCGGTGAACAAGCCGTCGCGCTCGCCGTGGTTGGTCACCTGCCAGGGAGAAAAATAGTGCTCCAGAAAGCGGCGGACGGCCGCGTCGTCACCTGGCGGGAGCTCAGCGGCACGGGCACAGAGGTCGCGCCAGAGGCTCGCGCCGCCGGCGAGAAGCCGGCCCAGCCCGCCCCCCGATCCTTCCTTCGGTCTGCCGATGCACGAACCGACGAGTGCCGGCAAGGCCTGGGAGACCTGATCCGCTTCCCAGCCAGAAAGCTCGGTAAAGGAAGCTGGCAAGACGACGAGGCGATCTTCGGGAGGCGGAGCCGGAAGAGCATCCGCCGGTAGCGTCGCGCGGACCGGAATCGCCGTCGGCGACTGGCGGACCTGCCAGAGTGCCCAGAGGGCCACTGCGAGACTGAACGCCGCGAGCGCACAAGCGGCGAGGGCGAGGCGGCGCCAGGGCAACTAGAGCTTGACCACCATCAGCGTCATGTCGTGCTGGTTGCCGTCCGGATCGGTGCCGTAGCCGGGCACCGCGTAGGAACGGAAGCCGAGCTCGGCGAGCACGCGGATGGCGTCGGCCTCGAGATCGGTGATCAGCATGCAGTTGAGATGCCGGAGACCGAGCCCCTTGGCGGTATTGATGAAGTGATTGATGAGCAACGAACCCAGGCCGACGCCGCGGAAATCGGGATCGATCGTCCACTTGATCCTGCCGGTGAGCCGGAGCGGACCGACGTCGCGCCGGTGCAGGGTGGCGTCGGCGACGATGCGCCCGCTGTCGAGGGCGAGAAGGGGCAGGACCTTCTCGTAATCGAGCTCGACACCCCAGCGCTCGACGACCGAGCGATCGTCGATGCGGTCCCAGGCGAAGCGCCGGCTGGCCTCGGGCAGGCGCTGGAAGAACTCATAGAGCGCGCCGACGTCTTTCTTCGCGAACGGACGCAGCAGGACGCGTCGGCCGTCGCGCAGCACGGCCTCCTGCGGGAAACGATGCGGCATGGATCCTCCTCCTAGAGGCAGCCAGAGGCAGCCTGGGGCAGCCGCCGGAGCGGAGACAAGCCTACCAAACGCGAGAGCTCCGGGTTCGTCCGGCGGGACGGCATCCCGTTTCCCGGCGCCTCGGCACCGCGCGCTTGCGGCGCCCGGGCCGAGGGCTCAGAATCCGGGCGTGCCCGGCGACGATGCTCCTGCTCAGCCGCGGCCGGGCGAGGTCGACGACCTGCTGGCGGCCGTCCGGGCCGGCGATCGCGCCGCCTGGGACCGGCTGCTCGCTCTCGTCCACGCCGATCTCAAGCGCATCGCGCATCTCCACCTGCGGGGCAGAGGCCAGCGCGAGACCCTGCAGACCACGGCGCTCGTCAACGAGGCCTATTTCCGGCTCGCCCGTCCGTCGTCTCCGGGCTTCCACGATCGCGTTCACTTTTTGGCGATCGCTTCGTGCGCGATGCGGCAGATCCTGCTCGATCGCGCGCGCGCCCGCGCGACGGCCAAGCGCGGAGGCGGCGTGGCGCCGCTCGATCTCGAGCATCACGATCCGGCGGCACCCGAGCGCGGCGAAGATCTGCTGGCGCTCGAAGAGGCGCTGGCGGAGCTCGAGCGGCTGGAGCCGCGGCTCGGGAAGGTGGTCGAGATGCGCTACTTCGGCGGCATGACGTTCGCGGAGGTAGGCGAGGCGCTCGCACTCTCCGAGCGCACCGTGAAGAACGACTGGCGCAAGGCGCGCGCTTTTCTCGAGGTGCGACTCGCGGCGCTCGGGATCGGCTCGCAGGAGCGATGAATCGCGACCGGTGGAACCGCCTCTCGGCGGCGTTCGAAGAGCTCTGCGACCTCGCGCCGGGCGAGCGCGAGGCGCGCCTCGGAGCGCTCGCGCATGCGGACGCGGAGCTCGCCGCCGAGCTCATTGCAATGCTCGCGGCCGACGCGCGCACCGACGGCGCGCTCGCGGGCGGACCGCTCGCGCTGGCCGCGGAAGCCGGCGCCGAGGACACCGGAGCGGTCGCGCCGGTGAGCGCCTTTCCGGGCGAGGACCGCATCGGCCCCTGGCGGCTGATCGCGCGCCTGGGCACCGGCGGCATGGGGGAGGTCTGGGCGGCCGAGCGCGCCGATGGCGCCTTCGAGCAGCGGGTGGCGCTCAAGCTACTCAAGCGCGGCATGGACTCCGAGGAGATCGTGCGCCGCTTCCTGCGCGAGCGCCGGATCCTCGCCCGGCTCGACCATCCACGGATCGCGCGCTTCTTCGACGGCGGCACGGCCCCGGACGGGCGGCCGTTCTTCGTCCTCGAGCGGGTCAACGGCACGCCGCTCACCGAGTACGCCGAACGGCGCGCGATCGGTCTCGACGAGCGGCTCCGCCTGGTGATCGCCGCCTGCGAGGCGGTCGCCTTCGCCCATCGCCAGCTGGTCGTCCATCGCGATCTCAAGCCGTCCAACATTCTGGTCACGCCCGAGGGCGAGCTGAAGCTCCTCGACTTCGGGATCGCCCGCCTGCTCGAGGCCGCCAACGATTCTTCGTCCGATGCCGGCCTCACGCGCACGGAGGCACGCGTGCTGACTCCGGCGTACGCCGCGCCGGAGCAGATCCTGGGCGAGCCGCCGACCACGGCGACCGACGTCTACGGGCTGGGCGTCATTCTCTACGAGCTGCTGACCGGCCGGCTGCCGCATCGCCGGCGCGGCGCGGCCGCGGACCTCGCCGGCGCGCTCGCCGTGGAGACAATCGAACGGCCGTCGCGGGTCGTCCTACAGGCGACGCGACACGACGGCGCGGACACCCAGGCCTGGCTACCGGCCGACCGACTGGCGCGCGCCCTGCGCGGCGATCTCGACACCATCGTCCTCAAGGCCCTCGCCCGCGAGCCGGAGCGCCGCTACGCGACGGCCGCGGCGCTCGCCGACGACATCGAACGCTACCGCGCCGGGCTGCCGGTCGCCGCCCGCCCCGACACGCTGGTCTACCGCACCCGCAAGTTCGTCCGTCGCCACAACGCGGCGGTCGCGGCCGCGACGACCGCCGTCGTGCTGGTCGCGCTGCTCACCGCGCTCTATACCGTCAAGCTGGCGCGCGAGCGCGACCGCGCCCGCATCGAGGAGGAGAAGGAGCGCCAGGTGGCAGCGTTCCTCACCGGCCTCTTCGAGCTCACCGACCTCGACCGCACCAAGGGCGTCCGGCTCAGCGTGCGCGACATCGTCGACCGCGGCGCAGCAAACCTCGAGCGCGACCTCGCGGGAGCGCCCGAGGTCGCCGCCAGCCTCATGGACCTCATCGGCGGCGTCTACGCGCAGCTCGACCTCAAACAGCAGGCGCTACCGCTGCTCGAGAAGGCGCTCGCCACGCGCCGCCATCTGCTCGGCGACGAGCACCCCGAGACCGCCGCGAGCGAAAGAGAGTTGGGCGCGCTCTTGCACGAGGTCGGCGATCAGGCCCGCGCCGCCGAGCTCCTGCGGCACGCATTGAAGGTCGAGGAGACGACGCTCGGCGCCGACTCGGTGGCGGCGGCGCGCACCCGTACCCTGCTCGCCGCCGTCGACCGGAGTCTCGGCGACTATGCGGCGGCGGGCGCCGAGCTCGACCGCGCCATCGTGAACCTCGAGCGCGCCGGAGCGACGGCCGAAATCGAGCTCGCGCAGACCCTCACCAGTCGGGGTCTCCTCGATCTCGCTTCGGGCGAGCCGGCCGCCGCTCTGCCGCTCTTCCGCCGCGTGCTGGCGCTCCGCGAGCGCCTGCTGGGGCCGGCGAGCCCGGCCACGGCGGCGGCACTGCTCAACCTCTCGGCCGCGCTGCGCGAGACCGGCGAGCTCGACGCCGCGATCGCCGGCGACGAGCGCGTCCGCGATCTCGCCGAAAAGGAGTTCGGCGAGGAGCACAGCCTCTACGCCTATGCGCTCGGCGAGCTCGCCATGGCGAGCGCCGCGAAGGGCGACGTCACTCGCGCGCGCGAGCTCTACCCCCGCGCCATCGCGACTTTCGAGAAGATCCATGGCCCGGAAGACGAGAGCACGCTGCTCTATCGCCGCGCCTTCGCGACGATGCTCGCCACGAACGGCGATCCGCGCGGCGCCCTCGAGCAGTTCAGCCGCATCCTCGAGATCCGCGAACGGGTGCTGGCGCCCGACCACCCGCGGATCGCTCAGAGCCTGTTCGACCTCGGTCGGATCCGCCGGACGCTCGGCGATCTCGCTGGGGCGGAAGCGGCGATGCGCAGGAGTCTCGCAATCAACCGTGGCAAGCTCGCCGCCGACAGCCCCGAGCTGATCGCCGGAATGGCCGACCTGGGTGCGCTCCTGTGCGCCCGCGGCAGACGAGAAGAGGGCTCCGCACTAATCGAGGAGGCGCTGGCCGCCAGCCACCAGCATCGACCTCCCGACCGATCCAACTCCGGCCTCCTCGCCGAGTCGGCGCGGCTCTGCGGTCTCGCTCCCGCCGGAGGCTGAGCCCGGAAGCGAGATCGATTACCCGATTCCAGCCCCCACCGCGTTCTCTTCTCATGAGGATGCCCCGGGGACCCCCGACGCCGGGATCGTCTCCCGCCGGCCCCTCCGACTGCGAGGAGGCTCCCGATGCGAAAGCTCACCCTGACTCTCGTCCTGCTGTCGTCGATGGCCCCGGCCGTCGGTGCGGTCACCCGTAGCATCTTCGTGACTTCGGTCTCCGGTACCGGCGACCTCGGCTCCTGGCCGGCCGCCGGCAGCGCCACCGGCCTCGAGGCCGGCGACGCCATCTGCCGGGCCCGCGCCACCGCCGCCGGGCTCGACCATCCGAACGCCTACGTCGCCTGGCTCTCGAGCTCGATCGACGACGCCTACTGCCGGGTCCACGGTCTCACCGGCAAGCGCTCCGACAACTGCGGCGAGGCGAGCTTGCCGCAGACGGCGGGACCCTGGCTACGCGTCGACGGCCTGCCCTTCGGCGAGGGCATCCATCAGCTGCTCGCCAACGACAAGGTTTATCTGCCGCCACGGACCGACGAAAACGGCAACGCCGTGCACGACGACGTCTGGACGGGCACCGGCTTCAACGGCGCCGACGACCCCCTCGACTGCACCGATTGGACATCGACTTCGGGCAACGGCATTTTTGGCGGGAGCGACTACACGGGCGGCACCTGGGTGTCGCGCGGCAACGTCGACTGCTTCCACACCGCGCATCTCTACTGCCTGCAAGTCGGAGAAGGTGACCCGCTGCCCGCGATCTCGAACTGGGGACGTCTCGCTTTCGTGACCTCCGTTGCGGGAATGGGCGACCTCGGTGCCTGGCCCGAGGCCAACGGACAGACGGGACTCAGCGCGGGCAACGCGATCTGTCGCACCCTGGCGGGCGCCGCGGCGCTCCCCAACCCCAACAGTTTCAAGGCCTGGCTCTCGACCGGGGGGAGCGACGCACGCGACCGCTTCAACAACGACGGCCCGTTCATTCGTCTGGATCGGATCCGGGTCGCGACCGACCTCGCCGACCTCACCGACGGCTTCCTCCACGCGCCGATCAACCTCAGCGAGACGGGGCAGTACGTGAGCAGCGACGGCGTCTGGACCGGCACCCAGGTCGACGGTACCGCGGCGGGCAACCGATGCCTCGGATGGACGAGCGACTCCGCGAGCGACATGGGCCGTATCGGCGGCGTCGATGCCGCTGATTTCAACTGGACCGACGACAGCGCTTACGGATGCGACTTCCCCGCCTTTCACCTCTACTGCCTGCAGGACCTGCCGCTCGTCTTCGGCGACGGCTTCGAATCCCACGACACCTCGGACTGGTCGTCGGTCGTGCCCTGAGCCCTCCGGGCCCTGGACCGGGACCCCGACACGCAACCCATCGCGCGCAAAGGGAGGTGGAACACTGAACGGGAGCGGCGGCTGTCCGTGGCGCGCGCCCGCGCGATATCCTTGACGTTCGGCGCGGATGCATCTAGTGTCGCCGATTCGATCTTCAAGGAGAAAAAACCATGCGCAATCGCCTTCTGTGCTCCCTGCTGCTCTCCCTGCTCGTCTTCGCCGTCGCTCCGGCGATGGCCGCCGAACCCCCCGCGAAGCCGGCGGCCGCTCCGGCGGCCACCACGATGTCCGAGGAGGAGAAGACCATCTACGCCCTCGGGCTGATGCTGTCGCGGAATCTCCAGGCTTTCGAGCTCACGCCGGCCGAGATCCAGCTCGTCCTGCAGGGGATCTCCGACGGCGCCAGCGGCAAGACGCCGGCGGTGAAGCTCGAGGAGTACGCACCGAAAGTGCAGGCACTCGGACAGGCCAAGGCGGAGAAGCGGGCCGTGGCCGAGAAGGCCAAGGGCAAGGCCTTCCTGGATGCCGAGGCCGCCAAGCCGGGCGTGGTGAAGACCGACTCCGGCCTGCTCTATCTGCAGACGCTGGCCGGCACGGGCGCCTCGCCGGTCCCGACCGACAAGGTCAAGGTGCACTATCGCGGCACGCTCGTCGACGGCACCGAGTTCGACAGCTCGATCGCGCGCGGGCAGCCGGCCGAGTTCCCGTTGAACGGCGTGATCAAGTGCTGGACGGAAGGCCTGCAGAAGATGAAGGTCGGCGGCAAGGCGAAGCTCGTCTGCCCCTCCGACCTGGCCTACGGTGATCGCGGCCGCCCCTCCATTCCGCCCGGCGCCACTCTGATCTTCGAGGTCGAGCTGCTCGAGATCGTCAAGTAGAACGCGGGCGCGATGACCGCATCGGCCGCATCGGCCGCATCCCCTCGGTGAAGACGCTGCGGAGCCACCTCTGCGGGCAGTGGTACGAGGCCGGCCGCGATTTCCAGCTGCTGCTCAATCCGGCGACGGAGGAGCCGCTGGCGCGCGCCGCTTCGACCGGAGCCGATCTCGCCCTCGCCCTCGCCTGGGCGCGCGGGCGCGGCGGTCCGGCCCTGCGCACCCTGACCTTCGCGCAGCGCGGCGAGATCCTCAAGAATCTCGGCAAGCGGCTGCGCGAGCATCGCGAGGAGCTCCTGGCGCTCTCCCTGGCCAACAACGGCACGACCGAGTCCGACGGCGCCTTCGACATCGATGGCGCCGGCGGCGCGCTCGCCTACTACGGGGGACTGGGAATCGCGTTGGGACCTCGCCGGGTGCTGGCCGAGGGCGAAGGCACCACGCTCGGCAAGAGCGAGAGCTTCTGGGCCGCCCACGCCCTCGTTCCGCGCCCGGGCGTCGCCATCCATATCAACGCCTTCAACTTCCCGGCCTGGGGATTCGCCGAGAAATTCGCCTGCTCTTTCCTCGCCGGAGTGCCGGCCATCACCAAACCAGCGACGGCGACGGCGCTGGTCACCGAACGGATGATCGAGATCGCCGTCGAGTCGGGCATGCTGCCGGACGGCGCGCTGCAGCTCGTGGTCGGTTCGACCGGCGATCTCCTCGACCGGCTGGAGCCGCAGGACGCCATTGCCTTCACCGGCTCGGCGACGACGGCGCTCGCTCTGCGCACCCGGCCCGCCGTGGTCGCGGCGGGCCCGCGCTTCAACGTCGAGGCCGACAGCCTGAATGCCGCGGTGCTCGCTCCGGACGTCCACCCCGGCTCGCCGACGTTCGATCGCTTCGTCCGCGAGGTCGCCCGCGAGATCAGCCAGAAGGCCGGCCAGAAATGCACCGCCGTCCGGCGGATCGTGGTGCCGAAAGAAGCCGAGGATCTGGTTACCGAGGCGCTGGTGGCCCGGCTCGCCCGGGTCGTGACCGGCGACCCGGCCGACCCGCGCGTCACCATGGGCCCGCTCGCCAGCGGCGCGCAACTGCGCGATGCGCTGGACGGCGTCGCCGAGCTTCTCGCGACCACCGAACTGGTGCACGGCAGCGGCGGGCGCGCCGCGGGAGTCGGCGCTCCCGCGGGCAAAGGGTTCTTCATCGAGCCGACGTTGCTGCGCTCGGACCATCCGCTCGAGAAGACGCCGGTTCACTGGCGCGAAGTCTTCGCGCCGGTCTCGACCCTCCTGCCCTACTCCGGCGCCGCCGCCGAAGCCGCCACCATCGTCGCCTTGGGGGGTGGCACGCTCGTCAGCTCGATCTACACCGACGACCGCGAATGGGCCGGCGATTACCTGGCCCGTGGCGGCGCTTTTCAGGGCCGGCTCTACATCGGATCGGCGAGCTCGGAAGGCTACGGCTCGGGAGCTGCGCTGCCGCAGTCGCTCCACGGTGGACCGGGCCGCGCCGGCGGCGGCGAAGAGCTGGGCGGTCTCGCCGGACTCCGGCTCTACCAGCAGCGCGTCGCCCTGCAGGGCACGCGTGCCATGGTCGACGCGCTCCTCGACTGAGGCCGCTTCGGCTGAGCGGCGGCCCACCTCGCTGGCTCGCACTTCCCCTGGATCGAGGCCGCACTCCGGTCCGCGACTTACCCTGTCCTACGGCGCCGATCCGGACCAGAAGGACCAGTTCTGAGTCTCGAAGCCATCGGCGAAGAGCGCGCCGTAGAGAACGGTTTCGGCTCCGACATCGGCCACGCCGGCGAGATCCCGGTACGGGATGCCGATGACGAGGTCGGCGTGGTGGTCGTGGTCGAAATCGCCCGCCGCGAGGCTGGTCCCGAATGCGGCGAAGTTCTGCTCTCCGGGGGGGACGCCGACAAAACCCGGGAACTGGAAGCGGTACCGGGAGAAGTCCCCGTTCGACTCGCCGAGCAGCACCAGCGCAGCCCCGGCACCGGGCCCCTGGACGGCCATCCCCGGCACGCCGACCGCGAGGTCGGCTCGACCGTCATGATCGAAGTCGGCGACCGCGATGCCGCTCCCGAACTTGGTCCCGGAGGAACCGGGTGAGCCGTGAAACGCACCTTCGGCGAGCCGCTCGGTCCGGCCCAGATTGAAACCGGCGGCCGCGCCGAACAGGAGAGTGACCTCTCCCGCATCGGTGAACACATTACCCGGACCGAGGTCTTCGAGCGGCGTGCCGATCGCCAGCTCGTCGAAGGTGTCGCCGTCGATGTCGCCGCTCGCGAGCACCGATCCAAAGCGATCGCCGGCCTCCCCTCCGCTCCCGCCGACGTCGCCCTGCCCGAGATAGACCGCGCCGCCGAAGAGCAGGCTGAAGTCGCTGCCGTAGAGCACCATCACCGCGCCTTCGTCATCCTCCCCCGGTGCCGAGATCGCGAGGTCGTCGTACGCCAGGCACAACTGCAAGAAGCACCGAAAGTCGCCGTTGAAGTTCCCGGTGGTGAGGGAGAAGCCGAAATCGTCGGGCCCCTCCGTAGTATCCGGAATCTGCGGATCGTCCTGATAGATCAGGAACGAGTCGACGACCGTGAGCCCGCCGAATCCGCCGTGGAGCACGACCACACCGCCGCCGGCACTGCACCAGGCGCAGCTGTTCTGCGGTGCTCCAATCGCAAGATCGGCGTAGCCGTCGGCGTTGAAGTCGCCGGCGGCGAGGGCAAAGCCGAACACGTCCGAGCCCAAGTCGTCATCTGAATTGGGGGTGTCCGGGACGCCGTCGATGCCGGGACGCAAGAGCAGCTGACCGGCGAGCTCGATGCCGCCCGGAAGGCCCAGATGGATCTGCACGGCACCCTGATCCGTGCCGCCTCCGCGGTCGAAGTACCGACTCGGCAGGCCGACCGCGAGGTCGTCCCGCCCATCGCCGTTGAAATCGCCGGCGGCGAGCGCATATCCATAGTGGTCAAAAGCTTGCGCCGAGGTCACCCCACCGGAGGCATAGAGACTGAGGAGGGTCGTCGCGCTGCCCAACCCGTGCCCGGGGATCCCCCAGCGGACGACGACGGCGCCGGCGTCCGTCAAGGGCTGATCCGCGGGGCCGTCGTCCCACGGCATGCCCGTCGCGAGGTCCGCCGCCCCGTCGCCGTTGAAGTCGCCCGTCGCGACCGCCATTGCGAAGAGGTCGCTCTCGGTCGGAAGATTGCCATCGATCGCTACGTTTCCGAACCATTGGCTGCGGACCGCCGTGAGGCTGCCGGCATCGGTCAGGGCATGCGAGACGGTCGCGAAAAACGCGCCGGCGAAGGCGGCAAACAGGGCGAGCGCAGGGAGCGAAATTCGGAGCAGGGAGATCGCATAGGAGAGGTGCCGTCGGCGTGGATCTGGGCTCATGACCACTACGCGACAAAGCGCCGCGCCGCGGATCATCCCGCTGGCGATACACTCGCGTCCCATGTCCCCGAAATCCGGCGTACCTCCGGGGGCGACCGAAGTCACCGGGCTGCTCCAGGCTTGGCGCTCGGGCAAACCCGAGGCCGGCGACGAGCTTCTCCGCCGCGCCTATCGCGAGCTCAAAGCGATCGCCGCCTCCGAGCTGCGCCGCGAGCGTGCCGATCACACCCTGCAACCGACCGCGCTCGTCCACGAGGCTTACCTCCGTTTGATCGGGCAACAGCACGTCGACTGGCGCGATCGAGCGCATTTCTACGGACTGGCCGCGACCATGATGCGTCGAGTTCTGGTCGATCACGCCCGCGCCCGCGCCGCGCGCAAGCGTCGCGTCGAGCCGGGGCTCCGGTGGACGATCTTGGCCCGCGCCGAGCCTTCTGGAGGGCCTGGCTCGCCTGTCGACCTCATCGACCTCGACCGGGCGCTCGAGCGCCTAGCCGCGGAGTACCCGCGCCCGGCGAGGGTGGTCGAGCTGCGCTACTTCGCCGACCTCGAGATCGCGGAGATCGCCTTCCTGCTCGACGTCTCGACCCCGACGGTCAAGCGCGACTGGCAGTTCGCCCGCGCCTGGCTCGCGGCCGAGCTCGAGCCGGCTGCGATGAGCGGGCGGGCGAGCCTGCCGGAGCTCTACGCCCAGGCGCTCGAGCTCGACGGGCCGGCGCGAGCCGCGCTCCTGGCAGACCTTGCGGCCGAAGATCCGGCGGCGGCCGCGGCGCTCGCACGACTCCTCACGGCCGGCGCCGGGCCCTCGCCGGTCGACCGCTCGCCGTGGGTGGAGCTCGGCCTCACCGCCGATTCCGCGGCCACCGAGGAGGATCCGCCGCCGGAGCGGATCGGCCCCTACCGCATCGTGCGCGAGATCGGCCGCGGCGGTATGGGGCGCGTCTTTCTCGCGACCGAGGAAAGGGAGGCTTACCGCCGGACCGTGGCGCTGAAAGTCATCGATCGCCCGGGCAGCCAGGTGGCGGAGCGCCTTTTCCGCTCCGAGGTTCGGATCCTCGCCGCGCTGGAACACCCGGGCATCGCGCGCTTTCTCGACGGCGGCAAGACGGCGGAGGGCATCTGGTTTCTCGCCCTGGAGTTCATCGAAGGCGAGGACCTGATCGCCTACGCCGCACGCCGCGCCCTGCCGATCCCCGAGCGCATCGATCTCTTCCGCACGGCGCTCGAGGCGGTGCGCTACGCGCACGAACGCGGCGTCGTGCACCGCGATCTCAAGCCTGGCCACATCCTCGTCGACCCAGAAGGGCATCCGCGCCTCCTCGACTTCGGCATCGCGCGCCTGATCGACCCCGAGACGATCGCGGATTCCGGGCCTGACGGCAGCGCCACCCCCACCGCGACGCGGACGGAGCTCCGCGCCTTCACCCCGGCCTATGCCAGCCCGGAGCAGTTCCGTGGCGAACGTTCGACAACCGCCTCCGATGTCTTTTCACTCGGCGCCATCCTCTACGAGCTGATCGCCGGCAAGCGGCCGTTCGCCGACCGGACGACCACCCGCGGAGAGCTCGAGCGCGCGGTGCTCTCCGAAGATCCGCCGCCGCCCACCCGGGCAGGCGCGGCCTCCGCGCGCCCGCCGCGCGCGGCCGATCTGGATGCCGTCTGCCTCAAGGCGCTGGCCAAAGTGCCTCGCGCGCGCTATCCCGACGCCGCGGCGCTCGGAGACGATCTCGGACGCTGGCGGAGCGGCTTGCCGGTCGAAGCACGCCGCTTCGGCTGGCGAGAGCTTCTCTTGCGCGGCGCGCGGCGGCACTCGGTCCGCCTGGGGTTCGCCGCCGCAGCGCTCGTCGTTGTCGCGGCGATCATCGTGGCCGCCGATGCCGGTCGCCGGGCGCGGCGCGCCGCGGAACAGTCCAGGATTCCCGCGGTCGCCGAGCCCGCACCGCGCCCTTTTCCCTTTTCACCCGGCGGCGACTCTCCACCTCTCGAAGAGCTCGAACGTCGCTTCGCGGCGGCCGCGGACAACGTCGAGGCGGGCGCGGAGCTTGCGCTCGAGCTCGATCGGCAGGGCCGTTTTGGCGAAGCCGGGTTGGTCATCGGACGTCTGCGTCAGATTCCCGGCAAGGAGGCCGATCCGCTCACCGACTACCTCGATGGCACGGTGGCGATGAGTCTCGACCAACCGCAGCGCGCGCTGATTCTCTTCACCAAGGCGCGCGACCGCGCGCTCGCGACGGGGCGTGGCGACCTGCTGGCGCAGATCCGCGCCGCCCGTGGCAGGCTTCTCACGACGCTCGGCAGAAGGGCCGAAGGCACGACGGAGATGGAGACCGCACGCCTCGCCTTCGAGTCTGCAGCGGACTGGAGCTCGCTCGCCCGGGTGCTCAACGACCTCGCCATCGAAGAGCTCCAGCTCGGCCACCTCGACAAGGGGGAGACCCTGCTCGAGCGCGCCCTCGCGGCGATAGACCAGGCGGGAAGAGGTGACAGCGTCGTTTTCCTCCTCAACCTCGCCTCGGTCGCGCTGCAGCGTGGGCGACCCGACCTCGCGATTCCCCGCTTCGAGGCCGCCGAGAAGGTGCTGCGCCATTCGAAGGACCGCCGGCTCGGCTGGGAGCTGACAGGACGCGCCGCAGCCGAGGACCAACTGGGCAGGGGCGAAGCCGCCACGGCGGCGGTCACGGAAGCCATCGCCCTGCTGCGCGCCGGCGGCGACGAAACCAATCTCGCTCTCGCGCTTTACCAACGCGCCAGGAGCGCGCTCGAAGCCGGTGTCCTCGACGGCATCCCCGCCGCGTTGGCGGAGATCGAATCCGCGGCGCGCACTTCCGGGAGGCGAACCGGTC
The DNA here is from genome assembly GCA_963806165.1 of Thermoanaerobaculia bacterium. Taxonomy (GTDB): domain Bacteria; phylum Acidobacteriota; class Thermoanaerobaculia; order Multivoradales; family JAGPDF01; genus JAGPDF01. The sequence goes on along the minus strand of CAWDWZ010000009.1, from coordinate 413,957 downwards.
TCGGCTTCGCCGAAGCGCTCCGCGGCAACCTCGCCGCAGCGCAGGGCGACTTGCCCGCGGCGCGCGCGCACCTCGCAGAGGGGGAAGCCGTCCTCGACCAGGAAGGCGCGCAGGACTGGGCCGCCGAGATCGAGCTCGACGCGGCCAACCTCGAGCGCTCGTCGGGCGCGGCGGCGGAAGCCGAACGCCTAGCGGGAGAGGTCAGCGCGACGCTCGGCGGGAATTCGGGCAACGTGACGGTGTTGCGCGCCGAAGCGATCCGGGTGCGTGCGCTGGTTCGCAGCGGAAAGATCGACCATGCCGAACGCCGGCTCCTGGCGATCCGGGAAGCGGCTGAAGCAACAACCAACGTCCGCATGCGGATCGAATTCCTCGCGGCGCGTGCCGCCTGCGCCGCCGCCCGGGGCCAAATCGACGCGGCGCGAGCCGACCTTGACGAGGCGCTACGCTTCGCCACGCCGAGCGGACTCGCCCGCGCCGCCGCCGAGCTCCAACGCGAGCTCGCAGCGCTAACGCCGCCGCGCGGCTGAATCTGCGCGCCGGCTGATAGAATCGCGGCTGCCGGGCGCGGAGGATCGCGGCCGGCTCCCCGAGAGCCTTCGAATGACCACCATCGCGGCCGAAGCCGCCCGCCGCCGCACGTTCGCCATCATCAGCCATCCCGACGCCGGGCAAGACGACGCTGACCGAGAAGCTGCTGCTCTTCGGCGGCGCGATCCAGCTCGCCGGCGCGGTCAAGGCGCGCGGCGACGCCGCGGCGCGCGCGCTCCGACTGGATGAAGGTCGAGCAGGAGCGCGGCATCTCGGTCACCGCCTCGGTGATGACCTTCGACTACGGCGGCTGCACCTTCAACCTGCTCGACACCCCCGGCCACCAGGACTTCTCCGAGGACACCTACCGCACGCTCACCGCGGTCGACTCGGCGGTCATGGTGATCGACGCCGCCAAGGGCATCGAGACCCAGACCCGCAAGCTGTTCGAGGTCTGCCGGCTGCGCGAACGTGCCGATCGTCACCTTCGTCAACAAGCTCGACCGCGACGGCCGCGACCCGTTCGAGCTGATGGACGAGATCGAGCGCGACCTGCAGCTCCATGTCACGCCGGCCAACTGGCCGATCGGCATGGGCACGGACTTCCACGGCTGCTACGACCTGCTGCGCGACGAGCTGCTGCTGTTCGATCGCGGCCAGGGCGCGCGACAGCTCGACGCGCGGGACTCTCGTTCCACGGCCTCGCCGACCCGGAGCTCGACAAGCACCTGCCGAACCGGCGACGGTCGCGCAGCTGCGCGAGGAGGCGCACCTGGCCTTCTCGCCTGTCGCCGAAATTCGACGTCGAGACCTACCGCGAGGGGCACCTGACGCCGGTCTTCTTCGGCTCGGCGCTCCACAACTTCGGCGTCCGCGAGCTGCTCGAGGGCTCGCCGAGCTTCGCGCCGTCGCCGCGCCCCGCGCCGACCGACGAGCGCGGCTGGTCGCAGCCGACCGAGGAGAAGGTCACCGGATTCGTCTTCAAGATCCAGGCGAACATGGACCCCAAGCACCGCGACCGGATCGCCTTCGTGCGCCTCTGCTCGGGGCGCTTCGAGCGCGGCATGCGCCTGCGCGCACCTGCGTTCGGGCAAGGCAGATCACCGTGCACAGCCCGGTGATGTTCCTGGCGCGCGAGCGCGAGATCGCCGAGGAGGCCTGGCCCGGGCGACATCCTCGGCATCCCCAACCACGGCCAGCTGCGCATCGGCGACACCCTGACCGAGGGCGAGGCGCTGCACTTCATCGGCATCCCGTCGTTCGCGCCGGAGCTGCTGCAGAAGGTACGCGCCGGCCGATCCGCTCGAAAGCCAAGCACCTGGGCAAGGCGCTCACCCATCTCGCCGAGGAGGGCGCGGCGCAGATCTTCCGTACCCGCGTCGGCGGCGAGTGGATCGTCGGCGTGGCCGGCTCGCTGCAATTCGACGTGCTGGCCGACCGCATCCGCACCGAGTACGAGCTGCCGGTCGCCTTCCAGCCGACCTCGCTCTTCACCGCGCGCTGGCTCGAGGCCGACGAGGACGCGCGAGCTCAAGCGCTTCCTCGACTCCCAGGAGGCGGCGATCGCCGACGACGTGCACGGCCTGCCGGTCTTCCTGGCGGCAAACGCCTACCGCCTCAAGGTCGCCCAGGAAGACTGGCCGAAAATCCGCTTCCTCAAGACCCGCGAACAGGTGGTTTGACGCCCGTGCCATGCCGGCTGCCAGGGGGCCCCAGCCGGAACATTTTCGGCTCCGCCGCGTAGAAGATTCAAGCAGTTGATTCCATGAGGAGCGTCTCGATGACTCGGAAGAAGAAGATCCTCGTGATCGGGATTCCGGTCCTGGTCGCGGTCGGAGTGGCGGCTGTGGTGCTGACCAACCGGGACAAGAAGTTCCCGGTGGTGACGGTGCAGAAGGCCGAGCGGACCGATCTGCGCAGCCTCGTGACGGCCACCGGCAAGACGGAAGCGCAGCGCAAAGTCGATCTCTCGGCCAACGTCATGGGCCAGATCGTCAATCTCGCGGTGCGCGAGGGGGATGTCGTCAAGAAGGGCGACTTCCTGCTGCAGATCGATCTCACCCAGCGCCGGGCGACCGCGGTCGGCGCCGAAGAGTCCTTGAAGGCCCTGTTCTTCGACCGCGACGCCGCGCGCGCCCAGGCCGAGGAAGCGAAAAAGAGCTTCGAGCGCGCCGAGCGCTCGTTCAAGGACGAGATCATCCCGCAAGCCGACGTCGATCGCGCCCGCGCCGCCTACGAGGCCGCCGACGCCAACTGGAAGGCGGTCGAGCGCCGGATCGCGCAGTCGCGCGCCAATCTCGCCGGCGCCCAGGACGAGCTCTCCAAGACCAAGATGCTGGCGCCGATCGACGGTGTGATCACCGCCCTCCCGGTCGAGGAGGGCGAGGTCGCGGTCATCGGCACGATGAACAACCCCGGCACCAAGCTGATGACGATCTCGGACATGGGAACCGTCGAAGCGGTGATGGAGGTCGACGAGACCGACATCCCGAGCGTCAAGGTCGGCCAGACCGCCGAGGTGCGCATCGACGCCTTCGGCGAGCGCAAATTCACGGGCATCGTCACCGAGGTGGGCTCGAGCCCGATTGCGTCGATCGGCGGGTCGACCGATGCGGCGGTCAACTTCGAGGTCCGCATCCAGCTCAAGGATCTGCCCCCCACCATGCGCCCCGGGTTCTCCTGCTCGGCGGACATCCTCGCCGGGACGGCGACCGGCGTGCTCGCGGTGCCGATCCAGGCGCTGGTGGTGCGGGAGAAGGCGGCCGTGGGCGAGAAGAAGGCCGAGGAGGAGGAGGGCGTCTACGTGCTCAAGTCCGACGGCAGCAGGAAGACCGCCGTCTTCTCCGTGGTCACCGCCGGCATGACCGGCGAGACAGAGGTCGAGATCCAGAAGGGCATTTCCGAAGGCGACGAGATCATCACCGGCCCGTTCAAGTCACTGCGCGAGATCAAGGACGGGGACCGCGTGCGGCTCGAGGAGCCCAAGAAGCCGGGCGACAAGTCGGCCAAGAAGGAAGGCTGAGGCGGAGCCCCGTTCCCGGGCCCGAGTGCCATGGAAACTCTGAGAATAGCCGTCATCGCCCTGCGCACCAACAAGCTGCGCAGCTTCCTGACGCTTCTCGGCGTGATCATCGGAGTGATGACGGTGATCGCCGTGGTGTCGATCGTTCAGGGGTTGAACGCATTCGTCACCGAGCAGCTCTTCTCGCTCTCGCCCGACGTCTTCGTGGTCACCCAGTTCGGCATCATCACCAGCCGCGAGGACTTCCTCGAAGCCCTGAAGCGCAAACGGATCAACGTCGACGACGCCCGCGCCGTCGAGCGCCTGTGCGCGAGCTGCGGCGCGGTCGGAGTCTCGGCGCGCTCCAATCAGACGGTCAAGCGCGAAGGCGAGAAGCTCGAGGACGTCCAGATCAACGGCACCACCGCCAACATGGCGGCGCTCAGCAACCTGGACCTCGAGGCCGGCCGCTTCTTCGTCGACGCCGAGGTCGATCACGCCGCGCAGATGGTGGTGATCGGCTCCGACGTGCGCACGGAGCTCTTCGGCCAGCTCGACCCTCTCGGGCGCATCATGTGGATCGAGGGCAGCCCCTTCAAGGTGATCGGGCTGATGCGCAAGCAGGGCGCGGTGCTGGGACGCAACATGGACAAGCAGGTCTACGTGCCGGTCGGCACCTTCCGCAAGCAGTTCGGGACGCGCCGCAGCCTGACGCTGTTCGTGCGCCCGGCGGAGGGCATGGCCGGCCTCGAGAAGACCCAGGACGAGGTCCGCGGGATTCTCCGTGCCCGCCGGCACACCGCCTTCGGCGCCAAGGATCCGTTCGGAATCGTCTCGGCCGGTGCGGTCGAGGCGGTCTGGCGGCAGATCTCGGCCGGCGCCTTCGCGCTGGTGATCTTCATCTCCGGCATCTCGCTCGTCGTCGGCGGCATCGTGATCGCCAACATCATGTTGGTCTCGGTGATCGAACGCACGCGCGAGATCGGCATCCGCCGTGCCCTGGGCGCGAGGAAGCGCGACATCCGCCGTCAGTTCCTGGCCGAGGCCGTGATGCTCTCCCTCGGCGGCGGCCTCGCCGGAGTCGCCCTGGGCATGTTGATCTCCTTCGTCCTGTCGCACGCCTTCCCGCTGCCCACCAAGGTCACCCCAGGACTGGTCGTCGTCGGCCTCCTGCTCTCGGTCGTGACCGGCTTCTTCGCGGGCTACTTTCCTGCCCGCAAGGCGGCAAACCTGACGCCGATCGAGGCCTTGCGCTATGAGTAAAGCCTTCTTCGCCGCGCTGCGCCGCGGCTTCTTCGAGAACGTCCTGTTCGCGCGCACCGCCATCCTCGCCCACAAACTGCGCGCCGCGCTCACCGTGCTCGGCATCGTCATCGGCGTCTCGACGGTGATCGCCATGGTGTCGCTGATCGCCGGCTTCAACAACAGCGTCACCGCGAGCTTCGAGTCGTTCGGCGCCACCCTCGTGCAGTTCCAGCGCTTCGACCCGCAGTTCGGCCCCGGCCACGGCGGCCGCGACCCCGAAATGCGCCTGCGCAAGGTTCTGACCTACGAGGACGCGCTGGCGCTGAAGGAGCTTTGCCCATCGATGCGTTCGGTCTCCCCGGAGCGCTACTGGTTCCCGGGCAACTCCGCCGGGGCCGCTCCGACGGTGAACTACGAAGGCCAGGAGGCGACTCCCGACACCATCGCCGGCGTCGTCGCCGACTACCTCGACGCGAACTCGAAGCAGACCGGCGAAGGTCGCTTCATCAACGACACCGACGTGCGGCGCTCGGCCGACGTGATCGTGATCGGCTACGACATCGCCGACGCGCTCTTTCCGTTCGTCGATCCGATCGGCAAACGCGTGTTGTTCGGCGGCCGGCGCTACGAGGTCGTGGGCGTCATGGAAGAGCAGGGATCGACGATGTTCGAGTCGACCGACGCCCACGTCTATCTTCCCTTCTCGACTTTCGACCAGGCGTTTCCCTGGGTGAAAGACGAATTCGGGGTCAACATCGCGACCGTACCCAAGGACCCGCTGCTCACCGCCCAAGTCGTCGAGGAGGGCACCAACGTGCTGCGCCTGCGCCGCGGGGTGCCGTTCAACAAGCCGAACGATTTCGGCATCATGACCCCGGACAAGCTGATCGGGAACTTCCAGGCGGTCACCGGCGGCGTCGCCCTCACCATGCTCCTCATCGCTTCGATTTCGCTCCTCGTAGGCGGGGTCGGCGTGATGAACATCATGCTGGTCTCGGTCACCGAGCGCACCAAGGAGATCGGCTTGCGCAAGGCGTTGGGCGCCATCCGCCAGGACATCCTCACCCAGTTCCTGATCGAAGCGGTGACGCTCTCGGCGGTCGGCGGCGTCATCGGCGTCGCCCTCGGGCTCGGGATCGCCCTGCTGGTGCGGAGCCTCTCGCCGCTCGCCGCGGCGGCCCCGTTCTGGTCGATCGCCGTCGGCCTCGGCGTCTCGATGAGCGTCGGGCTCGTCTTCGGCATCTTCCCCGCCTACCGCGCCGCCAAGCTCGATCCGATCGACGCACTCAGGTACGAGTAGAAAAAATAGGGACAGGCACACATTTCCGGCGACGACAGGGACTTCTACACATCCATCTGGAAATGTGTGCCTGTCCCTATTTTTTTCTTCTACTTCGACTGGTGATACGAGTCCGAGTCCTGCGCTGCGAGCTGGGTGAGCGCCACGAAGTCGGGATCGCGGTGGTATCTGGCGAAGGCGATGTCGTCGCGCGCCTCCTGCATCTCGCGCGTGCGCACCGGGTCGAAGCGCTCGTACTGGTAGAAGTGCCGGGTCAGGAGCTCGAGCGCCTTCTCCTTCCTGCCCAGCTGCGCCCAGATCGCCGCCAGGTTGTACGAGGCCTCGAGCACCGAGCCGTTCTCGCGCGCGATGCGCTCGGCCGCCGCGCTCTTGCCCTGGCCGACGAAGTAGGTCGCCGCGAAGATCCGGTTGTAGAGGTCGTCCGGGGCGAGCGCCAGGGCCTTCTCGACGAACCCCCAGGCCTTGTCGAGCTTGCCCTCGGAGTTCCAGTAGACCGCGAGGTTGCGGTAGGTGAGCGGTAGCGGATATTCCGCGATCGACTCCTCGAACATCGCGACGCCGCGCGCGAAGTCACCGGCGTGGATCGTCATCTTGCCCAGTCCGTGCAGCGCGACGGCGCGCGAGATGGCATCGGCTGGGCGCGCCAGGATCTCCGCGAAGAGCTCGCGAGCGAGGACCCAGTCGCCGGTCTGGTGGCGGTGGAACTCGGCCAGGAAACGCGCCGCCACCGCATCCGCCGGATCGGCCGCGTGCGCCCTCTCGTAGGCGCTCCGGGCATCGTCGATACGGAGCTCGAACTCGGCGCGAAGTCCCGCCTGGAGGAGGCCGAGCATCTCCGCGTTCTTCGCCGGCGAGAGGTCGGGTTGAAGCGGGTCGTCGCCAGAACCCGCGGCCGCGTCGTCGTCCCCCACCGGCTTGCCGAGTTTCTTCAGCGCCTTCTGCGCCTTGCGGGCGGAAGCGGGGAAGAGGCAGCGTTGGGCGTAGAGCTCCTGATACAGGCCGGCCGCGGCTTCCACTTCGCCCTTTTTCTCTTTCGCTTGCGCCTCGGCGAGCCGGGCTTCCGCGACCTCGCGGCGCTTGTCCAGCTCGCCGCGCACCATCTTCTCGACGGCGTTGACCCGCAGCTGCTCCTTCTCCGGCAGGGCGCGGGCGAGTTCGACGCCGTCGGCATCCACCAGCAGGGTGAGCTCGTTGCCGTCCACGGCGCCGTACCTCACCCGCATGCCGGTGGCGTCGGAGGGCACGATCCAGAAGCCGCTGCAGGGGGCGATCGAGACCGTCAGATAGCGCGACTCGAGGAGCTGCGAAGCGCGCGCCTCCTCGCGCGAGCGCGGAAACCAGAGCACCGCCAGGCCCGAAGGGCCGGGCGTGGGCATCGCCTTGGAATCGAGCACTTTCCAGGGCACCCGGTAGACCTCGGCCTCGTCCATCCCCCCGGGCGAGACGCCGCCCATGCCGCCGCCACCGCCGCCGCCACAGGTGGCAGCGGCCGGGGAAAGCGGAATCAGGATCGCGAGCAGAGCAAAGGCGGCAATCGATCGACGCATCGTCAGGCTCCAGGGGCTAGAGGTCATCTCTCGGCAGCAGGAAGTCGGGTCCCGGACGGCGAGCCGACGAGCCTCCGGTTGCTCGCTAACGGACAAGTGGGTTCGCACTCTCGGGGTCGATGCCGAGCTCCTGCACGGCCGCGGCGGCGACCGGACGCGGGATCTCGCCCCGGCGCGCCAGCTCGGCGAGCGCGGCGAGGGCGACGTGCTCGGCGTCGATGCCGAAGAACCGGCGCAGCTCGTGTCGCGACTCGCTGCGGCCGAAGCCGTCGGTCCCGAGCGACAGCAGCCCTTGCGGCACCCAGCGGGCGATCTGGTCGGGCACGAGCTTCATGAAGTCCGACACCGCGACGACCGGCCCGCGGGCTCCGGCGAGCACCCGCGTCACATAGGGCACCTGCCGCTCGTCACCGGGGTGCAGGAGGTTCCGGCGCTCGCACTCGAGCGCTTCGCGGCGGAGCTCCTTGTACGAAGTCGCGCTCCAGACGTCGGCGGCGACGCCGAACTTCTCCTCGAGGAGGCTCTGCGCGCGCAGCGCTTCGCGCAGTATCGTTCCGGAGCCGAGCAGCTGCACTCTCGGCATCTCCGCCGGCAGGGGCGAAGGCTTGAACAGGTAGAGCCCCTTGAGAATCCCCTCCGCGGCGCCCTCGGGGCATGCCGGCATGCCGTAGTTCTCGTTGTAGAGCGTGAGGTAGTAGAAGATGTCCTCGCGCTCCCTGTACATGCGGCGCAGACCGTCCTCGATGATGACCGCGAGCTCGAAGGCGAAGGCGGGATCGTAGGCCACCAGATTCGGAACGGTGGCAGCGAGGACGTGGCTGTGTCCGTCCTCGTGCTGCAGACCTTCGCCATTCAGAGTCGTGCGGCCGGCGGTCGCACCGAGCAGGAAACCGCGCCCGCGCTGGTCGCCGAACGCCCAGATCAGGTCGCCGATGCGCTGGAAGCCGAACATCGAATAGAAGATGAAGAACGGAATCATGTCGAGACCGTGGGTCGAGTACGACGTTCCGGCGGCGGTGAAGGAAGCCATCGAGCCCGCTTCGGTGATCCCCTCCTCGAGGATCTGCCCGTCCTTGGCCTCTTTGTAGAAGAGCAGCGTTTTCGAGTCGACGGGCTCGTAGAGCTGACCTTTACTGGCGTAGATCCCGTGCTGCCGGAAGAGCGACTCCAGGCCGAAAGTCCGCGCTTCGTCGGGCACGATCGGCACGATGCGCTTGCCGATCGTCGGGTCCTTCAGCAGCTGCCGCAGGATCTGCACGAAGACCATCGTGGTCGAGACTTCGCGATTGCCGCCGGCCAGGAACTCGGCGAAGGTCGCCCGTGGCGGGAGCTCGAGCGGCACCGTCCAGACCTTGCGCGCCGGGACGTACCCGCCGAGCGCGGCCCGCCGGGCCTTCAAGTACTCGATCTCGGGGCTGCTCTCGGCCGGCCGGAAGAACGGCGCCGCCGCCAGGTTCGCATCCGAAACCGGAATGTCGAAGCGGTCGCGGAAGGCGCGCAGCTCCTCTTCGTTCAGCTTCTTCTGCTGGTGGGTGGCGTTCTTGCCCTGTCCGGAGATGCCGAGCCCGTAGCCCTTGATGGTCTTCGCCAGAATGACGGTCGGCGCGCCTTTGGTCTCCACCGCGGCCTTGTAGGCGGCGTAGACCTTTTCCGGATCGAGACCGCCGCGCCGCAGGTAGGGCATCTGCTCGTTCGGAATGTCAGCCACCATCGCCGCGAGCTGCGGATAGCGCCCGAAGAAATGCTCGCGGATGTAGTCGCCCCCCTCGACCGAGTACTTCTGGTACTCGCCATCGAGCGTCTCGTTCATCACCCGCACCAGCCAACCCTCTTTGTCGCGGTCGAGGAGCGGATCCCACGAAGAGCCCCAGATCACCTTGAGCACGTTCCAGCCGGCGCCGCGGAAGGCGGCCTCGAGCTCCTGGATGATCTTGCCGTTGCCGCGCACCGGTCCGTCGAGCCGCTGCAGATTGCAGTTGACGACGAAAGTGAGGTTGTCGAGCCCTTCGCGCGAGGCGAGCGTCAGCGCGCCGAGCGACTCCGGCTCGTCGGTCTCGCCGTCGCCGAGGAAGGCCCAGACCCGGCGATGTCCGGTGGGCAGAATCCCGCGATTTTCGAGATAGCGGTTGAATCGCGCCTGGTAGATCGCCGAGATCGGCCCGAGGCCCATGGAAACCGTCGGGAACTCCCAGAAGGTGGGCATCAGCCAGGGGTGCGGATAGGACGAGAGTCCGCCGCCCGGTGCGAGCTCGCGCCGGAAGTTCTCGAGCTCGCCTTCCGTGAGCCGGCCCTCGAGAAAGGCGCGGGCGTAGATTCCGGGCGAGGCGTGACCCTGGAAGTAGACGAGATCTCCGTCGAAGCCGCTCTCGCCCCGGCCGCGGAAGAAGTGGTTGAACCCGACTTCGAGCAAGTTCGCGGCCGAAGCGTAGGTCGAGATGTGCCCACCGATGCCGTCTTCGTGCTTGTTGGCGCGCACCACCATCGCCATGGCGTTCCAGCGGATGATCGACTTGATGCGCCGTTCGAGCGCGCGGTCCCCGGGATAGGGCGGCTGCTCGAACCAGGGGATCGTGTTGACGTAGGGGCTTACCGGTGCCGGCAGCGGGACACCGCGCCGGTAGGCGTGATCGGCGAGCTCGCCCAGGAGGAAGCGCGCGCGCTCCTCGCCGCCCGCGGCGACGACGTCGTCCAGCGCCTCCAGCCACTCGCGCGTCTCCGGCCTGTCGCTATCGCCTCTGCCGTCCATGAAGCCTCCTCGCGGGTCCGAAGATTACCCGCTCGAGCGGCCGCGGACCAGACTCGAGCGCGGGACTCCTGTCACGGGACTCATGCTCCGGAAGCCCCGCTCGCGGTCGAGCGGCCCTCCGGTCTCAGGACTCCGGATCGACCGGAAACAGGGACGGGCCAGGGGTGTCGCCGCCCTGCGCCTGGGGCGCTCCCTCCGGACGACGGCCGCGCCCGCCGCGGCGCTTGCCGCCGCGCCGGCGGGGACGCGCGGTGGGAGCGCTGTGCTCCGGGCGTGCGCCCGGGATCACATGCGCGGTGCGCGGCGGATGCAGCGCGCGCAGCTGACGGTCACCGCCGGCATGCGCGCCGCTGGGCGCCACGTTGCCGTTCACCTCCGGCAGCTCGACCGCGACTTCATGGAGCCGGCGGATCACTTTCAGCTGCCCGTCCTCCGGTTCACCGTCGTCGTACACCGTCTCCTCGCCGCCGAAGACCACCAACGGCTCGCCGGTCGCCTGGGCGACCGGCAGGTCGCCGCGCTTGCCCCGGCGCCGCTTCCCGCCGCGCCGGCGCTTCTTGCCGTTGCGTCGCGGCTCGCCCGCAACCTCGGGGGCGCCACCGCCATTCGAGTCGGCGGCGGCCGAGAGCGGCAGTTCCGCCGGCTGGACCTCGAAGACGACGGGAGCGAGTGCAGCGAGCGCAGGGGGCGCGCCCGGACCGCTGCCGCGACGCGCGGGCGGTTCGCTGGGCCGATGGGGCGCCATCGCGATCGGCGTCTGCCGGTCGCGCCATTCGATCTGTTCCTCGGGCCCGTGCAGCCGATGGGAGGCGACGATCTCGATCTCGATGTCGTACTCGCTTTCGAGCCGCGCCAGGTCCTTGCGCCGCCCGTTCTCGATCGCCTCGGCGAGCTCCGGGTGCATCTCGACACGCGCCTTCAGCAGACGGCCGGTCGCCGCGCGGCCTTCGATCCGCCGCAGGAGATTCAGGCCGACCGACTCGATCGACGGCACGCGGCCGGTTCCCTGGCAGGTGGGGCACGGGCGCTGCGCGCGCGCCCGGAGCGACTGCTGGATGCGCTGCCGGTTGATCTCGAGGAGACCGTTCGGCGACAGCCGTCCGACCGTCGAGCGCGCCCGGTCGATCTTCAGCGAGTCCTTCATCGTCTTCTCGACGGCGCGCCGGTTCTTCATGCTGCGCAGATCGATGAAGTCGACGACGACCAGGCCGCCGAGATCGCGCAAACGCAGTTGCCGCGCGACCTCGCTCGCCGCCTGCAGGTTGGTCTCGAGGGCCATCTCCTCGTGGCTGCCGCCGCTTCCGGCCCGGCCGGAGTTGACGTCGATCGCGGTCAGCGCCTCGGTCGAGTCGACGACGATCGAGCCGCCGCCCGGGAGCGGCACGGTGCGGGCGAAGATCTGTTCGATCTGGCTCTCGAGCGCATACTTCGAGAACAGCGGCACGCGCTCGACGTAGTGGGTGAGCTCGACCCGCGTCCGCGGCATGAAGGCCTGCATGTACTCGGCGGCCTGCTGGAACGCGGTCTCGTCGTCCACCAGGATCTCGTCGACCCCGACGTCGAGGTGGTCGCGGAGGGCGCGCAGGATCAGGTCCTGGTCGCTGTACAGAACTCGCGGACCGGTGCCGCGCCGCGCCTCGGTCTGGATCCGCTTCCACACCCTGAGCAGCGCCGCCAGATCCTTCTGCAGCTCGGCGCGGGTCTCGCCGAGCGCGTTGGTGCGCACGATGACGCCGCTGCCGTCGGGCAGCTCGAGCTTGCCGGCGATCGACCGCAGCTCGGCGCGGGTCTCCTCGTCCTCCACCTTGCGCGACACGCCGCGCGTGTCGTCGAAGGGGGTGAAGACCAGGTACCGTCCGGCGAGCGACAGGTTGGTGGTGATCGCGGCACCCTTCTGATTCTCGGGTTCGCGGGTGACCTGGATGACGATCGGCTTGCCCTGCTGCAGGATCTCCTGGATCTCCGGACGGCCGCCAGGACTCGGTTCGGCGTAGCGCGCTTCGGCCACGACGTCCTGGATGGCGAGGAATCCGTTCTTGCCGGTTCCGTAGTCGACGAAGGCGGCGTTCAAAGCCGGTTGGAGATTCGAGATTACGCCGCGATAGATGTTGCCGCGCGTCAGACCCCCCTCGCCGACTTCGACCTGGTAGTTCTCGAGCCCGGCGTCAGAGACCACGGCGATGCGTAACTCCTCCGCGCTGCGGGCATTGATGAGCATTTTTCGAGACAAGCGGACTCCGTGAAGATCGGTTGCGAGCGTTGGGGCGGGCGCAAAGGCGGCGGCAAAAGCGCCCGCGGGAGTGGAGAGAGTCTACTACGGTCCGGCTACAGTTCGGCGCTCCGGCTGTCAAACCGCTACGATTCTCCGGACATGGCAGAAAGCGGCCCCGGGCCCCCACCCCCCTCCGACCCCGAGCAGGGGATCTGGCGCGGCCGCCGCATCGCCCGACGCTATGTCTCTCCGGACGGTTTCACCGTCCTGGTCGGAAAGTCGGCGGAGGAGAACGATCTTCTGACCACCCAGCTCGCTCAACCGCTGGACTTCTGGTTCCACCTCGCCGGGGACTCGGGCTCGCACGTTCTGGTCCGGAATCCCGACCACCTGGAGCGCCTTCCCAAAACGACCGAGCTCTTCGCCGCCGCCCTCGCGGCGGGCTACTCCAAGGCCCGGAACGCCGGCCGGGTCGCCGTCCACATGGCCCGCGGCGCCGACGTCGGGAAGCGGCGCGGCCAACCCCCCGGCGAAGTCACCCTGGAGCGCTACACCACCGTGATGGTCAAGCCGCAGCGCGAATAGCGCATCTCGCCGAGCCCCAACTGGGTGGCAGGGAGGCTCAGGCGCTCGCGGATTTGGGGTCGGTGACCAGCTTCACTAGGAGCCGGCCCCAAATCCGCGAGTGCCGGAGTCTCCCGGTGCAGCGGGAACGAGGGCGCCACTCCGGCACTCGGGAATCCAGGGCGGGCGCTTAGTGAGGCTGGCACCCACCCTGGATTCCCGAGCGCCGGAGCGGCTTGGCAACTCAGGTCATTTTTACGCTAGATTTGCGCTCTATGAGGAAGATCGTCCACGTCGACATGGACGCCTTCTACGCTTCGGTCGAGCAACGCGACCGGCCGGAGCTCCGAGGCAAGCCGGTCGTCGTCGCCTGGACGGGACCGCGATCGGTGGTCTGCGCGGCCTCCTACGAAGCGCGACGCTTCGGCGTGCACTCCGCGATGGCCGCGATCACGGCGGCGCGCCAGTGCCCGCAAGCGATCTTCGTAGCGCCGGACTTCACGCGCTACCGCGAGGTTTCACGCCAGGTGCGCGCCATCTTCCTCCGCCACACCGCGCTGGTCGAGCCGCTGTCGCTCGACGAGGCCTACCTCGACGTGACCGCGGAGTTGACCGGCCTCGCGACCGCGACCGAAACCGCGCGCGTTCTCCGGTGCGAGATCCGCGAGGAGACGGCGCTCACCGCCTCCGCCGGTGTCGCGCCGAACAAATTCCTCGCCAAGATCGCCTCGGACTGGCGGAAGCCCGATGGGCTCTTCGTCATCCGGCCGCACGAGGTGGAGGCGTTTCTGGCCCCTCTTCCGGTGGGCAAGCTCCCCGGTGTCGGCAAGACCACCGGCGAAGCGTTGACCGCCATTGGAGTGACGACGGTCGGCGATCTTCGAGCTCTCCCGCTCGTCGAGCTCGAAAGTCGCTTCGGGAAGTTTGGACGCCGGCTCCACGAGCTCAGTCATGGGATCGACGAGCATCCCGTCGTGAGCGAACGGCCGGTCAAGTCGATCTCCTCCGAAACGACCTTCGAGAACGACCTGCCGCTTTCGGCGCTCGCCGCGACGCTCGAGCGCCTGGCGCGCGAGGTCTGGGAGGCCGCCCGTCGGCGCGAGCGCGCCGGCCGGACGGTCACAGTCAAGTTGAAGACGAGCGATTTTCGTCTGCTCACCCGGCGTCGCACAGCGCTCGCGCCGCCGGCGGACCCCCGGGAGCTCGCCGGCCTCGCGGTCGCGCTACTCGACCTCTTCGACCAGAGCGAGTCGGCGCGCTACCGGCTCGCCGGGGTGGGGCTCTCGAACTTCCTCGATGAAGAAGGCGCGACCCCCCAGTCGGAGCTCTTTGCGGAAGGGGCATAGAATGTCCCTGAATGCAAGAAGCCTCCCTTCCGCAACATCCCGTTCCCGAGACCTCCCGCACCTTCGATGACCTGGGTATGACGGCCGAGCTGCGGCTCGCCGTCGCCGAGCTGGGCTGGACCCATCCGACACCGATCCAGGCCGCGGTCATCGCCGAGGCGATCGCCGGACGCGACATTCTCGGCCTCGCCGAGACCGGCTCCGGCAAGACCGCCGCATTCGCGATCCCGCTCGCCCAGCGCATCCCGGCCGGGAGCGGCACCCGCGGGCTCATCCTCTCGCCGACGCGCGAGATCACGCTGCAGACCAAGGCCTTTCTCGACTACTTCGGGGCCAGCCACCGGCTGCGCACCGTGTCGCTCATCGGCGGCCTGAACATCAGGCATCAGATGGACGAGCTGGCCAAGAAGCCCTGCATCATCGTGGCCACTCCCGGGCGGCTGCTCGACCATCTCGAGCGCCGCACCGTGCGGCTCGACAAAGTCGAGGAGCTGGTGATCGACGAAGCCGACCACATGTTCGACATGGGTTTCATGCCGCAGATCAACGCCATCCTGGAGACGCTGCCCAAGGTGCGCCACACGATGATGTTCTCGGCCACCATGCCGCCGCCGATCGAACGCCTGGCGCAGCGCTTCCTCAAGGATCCGCTGCGCGTCGACATCATGCCGCCGGGACGCGTAGTTTCGGGCATCTCGCACCGGCTCTACCTCGTCGATCCGGACAACAAGAAGCCGTGCATTCTGTCGCTCCTCAACCAGGAGCTCGGCTCGACGCTGGTCTTCGTGCGCCGGCGAAGCGACGCCGAGTGGCTCTACCGCGCGCTCCTGCGCGAAGGTCATCCCGGTCGACCGCATCCACTCCGATCTCTCGCAGAAGGAACGCATCGCGTCGCTGGACGGCTTTCGCGAAGGCCAGCACCGGATCATGATCGCGACCGACATCGCTTCGCGCGGCCTCGACGTGCCGGGTATCCAGCACATCATCAACTACGATCTCCCGGAGACGGTCGAGGACTACGTCCATCGCGCCGGTCGCACCGCGCGCGGCGAAGCCACAGGCCTGGTCTCGTCGATCGCGAGCTGGATGGAGAAGGAGAAGATCCGCGATATCGAGGCGGCGATCACCCTGCCTCTTCCCCGCTGCACCACCCCGGGCGTCGAGGCTTACGTCGAGCGCGGCCGGGCGCCCTCTTTCAAGCGCCAGCGCCGCATGCGCTGGTAGGTCGCCCGCGCCGGGGGCTCAGCCGTCTCCCGAAGTCGCCGGAGTCGCCGGGCCGCCGGAGCCGCCGGAACCGCCGGGTCCGCCGCGCAGACGGTAATGACGCTGTTCTCCGGCGCCGGCTTGAGCCCGATCCGCGCATAGCGCTCGCGGAGCCTCGCCTCGTCGCGTATCTCGAAGGCGGCGGGATCGCGGGCGTAGTCCGGGCAGACGCCGCGGATCGCGCGCTGCATCGCCCGCGCCAGCCCCGGGCTCATGTGCGAAGGATTGAGCGCTTCGTCCCAGAAGTCGTTGACGTGATCCTGCCACGAGAACGGACGCGCGATCTCGGCCCGGTCGCCGGTGAAGCGCACGATGGCCGCTTTGCCGGGCACGATGCCGTCTTCGAAAAGGCTGCGGTAGAAGAGGTAACCCTCGTAGTTCGCGACCAGATCGGCGTTCGAGTAGACGCTCGTCGTGAGCTGGCCGAAAATCCAGCGCTCGTTGAATTCACCGCGGCCGACGACGGATTCCTCCTTCCAGCCCGCGAGGTGCGACAGGTAGTACTTCTTGCCCTGGGAGAAGAAATGGCCGAGCTTGTCGGTGCCGACGAGCGAGCCCGCGAGCCGGATGGTGTAGCCGACGCCGAAGAAGTAGTTCACCCGGCGGGCGTACATGGGCAGGCCGTCGAAAATGCTGTGATGCCGGAACTGCGGCAGGCGCTGGATCTCCGGCGCCTTCATGGCCAGGCGCTCGATCCGGTCGACCCAATAGTAGCCGCCGAGCCGGTGGAACAACGCGGTCGCGAAGGCCGCGCGGTCTGCGGGACCGCGCCAGGCGGCCGCCAGATGCTCGAGCGCCTGATTGACCGTGCGGTCGAGCAGCGGCTGCGCATCCGCGATCGCCTGCAGGCGATGCGTGTACTGATCCGTTTCGTAGCCCGCTACCGGAGCCGCGAGCGCGACGACGAGCACCAGCGCGCGCATCCAGCGTGAGGATCGCCGGGGTCGCCTGGAGGGCGGGGTTCCGGATCGGGCCTGCGGTGCGATCAGAACCGCCAGGCGACCGTCGCGGAGGCGCTCTTGCGCGCTCCGAAGCCGCCCTCGAGCTCGAGCGTCCAGTGCTCGGCGAGGTCGGCGTGCGCGCCCGCGAGACCGTTCCACTGGTTCTTCTCCTTCAGATTGACGGCGAACGGAACCGGTCCGATGAAGGGCAGCGTGATGATGCCGCTGTGCTGCTCCTCGGCTTTGAGATACATCGCGCCGAGCCAGATCGAGCCGCGATCGTCGTGCAGCCCCAGGCGCGGCATGATGACCAGCGACTTCGCGCTCGAGTCGAAATCTCCCGAGAGGCTGGTTTTCGTCGCCACCGCGGTGAGCGAGGTGAACCAGGCGTCTCCTCCCGCCGCGAGGGTCGCGCCGACGCCGTAGACCTCGCCGCTGTAGTCGATCGCCACGCGGTCGAACGGAAAGGGCAGCGAGAGCCGGCTGAAGTCGACGTCGGTGCGGCCGTCGAGATTCCCGATCATGCCGAAGACGTTCAGGAACGGGAAGAGCCAGACGTCCATCTGCACGTCGCTCTCGGTGATGTGGTTGTCGATCGTCAGCCGTTCGAGCGGCAGATTGTCGAAGCCCGGGATGCCCAGGACCAGCCGGTCGAGACTGTAGCTCTGACGCTGGTCGTAGAGCGTGAGGCTGATGCCGTACGGCAGCGGCATCGACTTGCCGTCGGCGAGCGCGGCGCCGAAGGGCGGGCCTCCGGCATGCGCTCCCGCGGCGAATCCCAGTGCACCGGCGATTGCGGCGACGATCGCGACCCTCTGCACGATTTTCACGGATGGAGCCCCCCAGGGTTCAATTTGCGGCAGTGTAACCCAGGGGGCGCTCCGCTGGGACAACTCGGCGTGCCCGCCGGCCTCAGGGCCTGGCGAGCACGGTCCCGGTCTTGAGGTCGAAGCGGTCGCCCGGAAGAAGAATGCGGGTGATCATCTCGTCCACGCCGAGATGCGCCGTGGCGCCGGCTCCGGTGCGGCGAACCTGCGACCGGCGGGCGTCGAAGATCATCACCGAGCCCTCGCCGAGGACCTCGAAGGTCCGGTCGGGGCGGATCCAGATCGAGGTCTTCGCGTCGACGCCGATGCCCGGCAGCTCCGGATGTTCGAGCACCACCGAGATCAGGCGGTTCTGGCGCTGCCGCTGAATGAAGTGCTGATCGAGGATCGCCTCGGTGACGTAGCCGAGCCCCTCCTTGGTCTCCACGTTCCCGGCCGTGAGGACCTCGAAATTCCCCTCGCCGGTGAGCATGATCCGGCTCATGCAGGCGAGGCCGGCGGAGCTTCCCGCGAGGACGCCGCCTTCGTCGTAGACCTTGCGGATCGCCGCTTCGGCGGGCGTGCCGAGAAGAGCGGCGGTAATCCGGCTCTGGTCGCCGCCGGTGAAGAAGATCGCCTTGGCCGCGGCGAGCGCCGCGAGAAAGTCCGGGCGCGACGCATCTTCGCGCGTCCGGAGCTCCACCGACCGCATGCCGGTCGCCCCCAGCGCCTTGAGCTCGTCGACGTACTCCTGCCCGGCCTCGGCGCGCTCGGAAGCGGTCGGCAGAATGACGATCGCGGCCTCCTTGCCGCCGGCGAGCTCGAAGAGCTTGGGCCAGAACGGATCGGCCTCCCCCCCACCGCCGTTCAGCAGCAGATGCCCCTTCGCCTCAGCAGCCGCCCCGGCGGCGGGCGCGGCCGCTACCGGAACGAGAACGGGAGCGAGGACGGCAAGCGCCGCCAGGAAAGCTGTGCTCGGGTCGAGGAAACCACCGAAAAATCATAGCAGCGGCTCTGGGCGGCCCCCCGCGGAGCAGGTGGCGAAGGAGCTCGTGTCCAGGATCGGCGCGAAGGCGCGATCGAGCGGGTTCTCGTAGATCCGGATCTCGCCCGAGTCGGTATCTTCGACCCGCAGCCGGACGAAGAGGTTGGTCAGGCCGGCCGAAAAGACCCAGAAGCGCTCGAACGGCACGCAGGCATCGAGCACCTTGACGAAGAGCTCGAGATTGTTCGCGCTGAAGAACCAGAATGCCGCACTCTCCGCAGAGAGCGGCATCGCCACGGCCTCACCGGACAAGCCGATCGCAGTGTCATAGCTCGCCGACACCCGGAAGCGTCCCTCTTGCAGGCAGACGTGCTGCACGTCCGCGACGCAGTTCGACGACTCCGGGCGCTCGGGCTCGGGTAGCGAACGACTTTGGGGTCGACTTTCGGCCTTGGCGGTCTCCCCAACCGCGGGCGGAAGCGCTCCACAACCAGGAAGGGCTTCGATGTCCTGGATCGGCGGAAACGGCGTCGCGAGGTTCGCGTCCCGAATCCAGGTTTGCCCGGTCCACGTGTCGATCACGCCCAGGGTAACCTCGACGTTGGTCAGTCCCGCCGAGTAGAGCCAGAACCTCTGATTCGTGCCGCAGCCGTCGAGGATCTTGACGACGACTTCCAGGTTGTCGGGCCCGAAAAACCAGAAACCGCCGGAGTCGGCGGTGAGCGGCACGGGGACTCCAGTACCGTGCGCACCCGAAAACGAAGTCCAGAGCGTGCAGACTTCGAAGCGCCCACCGCCGAGCGTCAGTCGCGGCGCGCCCTCCGCGCAGCCGCGAAAGTACTTCCGCCCCGCGACCCCGATGCCATCGGAGTCGACGCCGTCCGCCGACCAAGTCAAAGCGATCGCGCCGCTCTTCGACTGCGCGATGTATGAGAATTCGTCCTCCAAAACCTCCCGGCCCGCGCCCGCGCTCGCCCGGATCTCGTCGCTCACCGCGGTGCCGTCGGCGCGAAAAACGCGAAAGTAGATCTCTTCCAGGTATCCGTCTTGGCCGTTGCTCGTCCAGGAAACCACGAAGCGCGAGCCGCCGTCCGTGGCGATCGAACCGCTGTAGCGCGCCCCGGTCGGCGAGCTCGAAACGGGCACCTCGCCGGTCAGCGGCGTGCCATCGGAGGCGAAGATCCGGAAGTAAACGTCGTAGTACGGCGACTGGTCGGACTCACCCTCCCAGACCACGACGAAGCGATCGCCGCCGACCGTGACTACGCCGGTCGGACCCGCCTGCCACCCCGGCCGCGTCGTGTTCACATCGAAGCGAGGAGTCAAGAAATTCCCCGACGCATCGACGATCCGGGCCGGGACATCGTACTCGGTGTCTGAGCGGTACTCACCCCAGGAGACCAAGCTCCGACCCGAGGAGTCGACCCCGATTTTGCCGTTGGAAACCTCGTTCGCCGGATCCGCTGGATCCGGATGGGTCAGCGCGACGGGTTCCACGTCGAGCGCACCGGCCTCCGAGAAGACCTCGAAGTACATCTCAGTCCGTGCACCCGGATGACTCCTGGGCGATCCAGTGAAGCCCACGAACAGCCTTCCAGACGGGCCCAATGCGATCGAATGACCGCCACCGATGTAGTCAGGCCCATCGATCGAAACGGGTGAGCCAACCGGAGCGCCGTTCCCGTCCAAGAGCTGGTACATCGGTCCAGACAGAGGGAAAGGGGGCAACGAGTAGACGCTAAACAGCCATCCGCCCGTCGGCAGGGAGAGGAGTGCTGAGTCCCCCACGGAACCATCCCCTGGGCCCAACGCAAATTCCGGGCTCAGGGTCGAATCCACCTCGACGAAGCGCCCGGCCTGTTCCAACGGAAAGCCGGCAGTATCCCTATAGTCCACGAGGGCACGGCCGAGCTCGTCGATGGCGACCGCGGAGGGTGCCTGGTACTGCGCCGAGGTCTCGTTGACCTGAAAGACCGGCGTCAGCGGCGACTGCCCAGAAAGCAGCGCGGGCCAAGACAACGCGGCGATCCAGCAAGCGAAGCGCGGAACCAATCTGCGCGATTGCATGGCTGAACTCTCCAGTCCTTACTGTGTCGCCTAGCGCAAGACGGATACGAACTGTGGGGAGACTGCTAGGGGCCCGGCACGAGGCGGAGTCTGGAGACGGTGGCTTTCTCGATCGCGGCGTCGGTCCAGGGGACGGGGTGGGTTTCGAGGCGCAGGTAGAGCGGCAGCTGGTCGTCGTAGTGGCTGTCGGCCGGGTGACCGGACTGACCGCCGGGGAGGATCGAAAGCGCGCGATCCGGATCGCCGAGATCGTTCACCAGCCGCATCGACGGGCCGTAGGTGACGTCGATCTCGTCGCCGGTCCAGGGACCGCCGAACGCCATGATCGTGGTCGGCGAGCCCGGGAGCGGGAACGGTCCGCGGTTCCACCATCTGCCGAGGAGCGGCAGCGAGCCCAGCGGATTGTCCAGCCGGATGCGGTGGATCGCCGCGTAGGGCCATTGCGCGACCTCCGAGCCCCAGCGCGCCGCGCCCTCCTTCCAGGCGGCGGCGAGCGCGCGTTCGATGATTGCGGCGCGGTCCTCGATCGCCGGGGTGGCGACGTCGTCGAACCAGGTGGGCGCCATCTCGCCGGCGAGGAGGCGCATCAGACGCCAACGGGTGCCGAAGCGCGCAATATGCGCCGCCGTCGCCTCGTCCTCGAATGCGGCGCGCTGGAGCTGCCGTTCGACCAGGGCGAAGAGCGCCGCGGCACCGCGCTCCCCCATCTCGCCGTTCCAGGCGGCGAGCGCCTGCCACGCTTTCGCGGCATCGCCCGTGTGGACGCCGGCGAGCTGCGGCACCAGCCACTTGGCCCACAGCGAGGTCGTATCCCCCTGCAACCGGGCGAGCCCCGCCGGCGTCCAGCCGGAGCTCGCCGCCAGGAGCTCGCGAATGCGATCGGCGCGATAGGGGGTGTCGAACTCTCCCTGGAACCAGGACGGCAGCGCGACCGGCAGAAAGCTGTTCGCGGTGGCGATGAGATTCGCCGGCGGATCGATCAGCACTGGATTGTCGGCGGCCGGGAGGAGCCCCGCCCACCCGACCTCGCTCTTCCAGCCCGGCGCCGGAAAGCGTCCGTCCCAGCCGTAGCGGTTCGGCGCGCGGCCGATCGGCGTCCAGAGGATGTGCCCGTCGCGGTCGCCGACCACCAGGTTCTGCGGCGGAAAGGAGTACGGCGCGATGGCCGTCGGAACTTCGGCGACCGACTTCGCGCGCGCAAGATTCATCAGCGCGAGCAGCTGATCGGCCTCCTCGTACCCGGACCAGGCGACGCTCCGCGCCGGCAGGCCGTGGATCGGATCCGGCTCGAGGAGCGGCCCGCGGTCGGTGGAGCGGATGTCGAACTGGACCTCTTCGCCGTCGTCGAGGCGGATCTTCGCGCTCTCGACGGCGATCGGCACCCACTCTTCCCCGCGCAGCACCTTCGTACCGGTGACGTCGAGCCGCTCGACGAAGAGATCGACATCATCGACGTAGAGATTGGTCATCGCCCAGGCGAGATTCGCGCTCCGCCCGAGGACGACGCCCGGCACGCCGGGAATCGTCATGCCGGACGCTTCGTAGTCCGGCGACCTCAACGCCGCCTGAAACCAGACTCCGGGGAGACCCAGCCCCAGGTGCGGGTCGTTCGCGACCAGCGCCGAGTGCGTGGCCGTACGCGCCGAATCCACCGCCCAGTTGTTGCTGCCGAGCCCGGAAGCCTCGGGAGTGCCCCCCACCGGTTCGCCCGCTGCTGGGATCTCGCCCGCGAGCCGCTTCACCTCGTCGAAGATCTTCGCGTCGGGCGTGCCGGCGAGCTCGCGGGCGCGGTCGGCGCCGAACTCCCGCAGGAAGCCGAAGAGCTCCTCCTCGTTGGGCTCGAAGATCGCCGAGAGCTGGCGCGCCATCAGAAAGACGATGCCCATCGAGTCGGCCGGCTGCCAGGGCTCGGGGTGCGAGCGGAGCAGTTGAAATTCCGGCGGCAGGTCGTGCGGGTGCGCCGCGATCCAGGCGTTGACGCCCCGCGCATAGGCCGCGAGCAGAGCGCGGCTCTCGGGCGAAGCGGAAGCCACCAGCTTCTCGGCCGCGGCGCGAATCCGCAGACGGCGCACCTTCTTGTCATAGGCGAGCGCGCGCTCGCCGAAGAGCTCCGAGAGACGGCCGGCAGCGGCGCGCCGCGAGAGCTCCATCTGAAAGAGGCGATCGTTGGCATGCAGCCACCCGAGCGCCGCGGTGGCATCGGCCGCCGAAGCGGCCTCGACGTACGGCATCGCCCAGCGGTCCCAGCGCACCTCGACCGGCTTGCCGAGGCCCGCGAGCACCGCTCCCCCCTCGCGCTGCGGCAACCCACGCCCCTTGAGCCAGAGGAACCCGCCGCCGAGGAGCGCCGCCGCGAGGACGACGAGGACCACGAGAACCTTCAGGATCTTGCGCAGGAACATGGCGCGGACTCTATCGCGCGCCGGACTCCCGCCCGGACGCGCACCGGCTATTCGCGACGGGCGAGACGGACGAGGCTCTCGAGAGTGCGGAGCTTGCGGTCCTTGGCGGCGAAGAGACGGGCCGCGAAGAGCGCCGAGGCGGCGTGGGCGGAGAGCAGGTCGAGGAGATCGCGATCGTCGGCGCGCAGCACCGGCTTGTGGGAGAAGAGCTTGAGGACCACCAGCGCGCCGACGATCTGATCCTGGATCTTGAGCGGCACGGCGGCGACGGTCTTCGACTCGGCGGTCGGACCGAGCTTGAGCGAGCCTTCCTTGAGCGCCGCATCGGCGAGCGGATCGCCCCCGGAGTAACTGTCGCCGGCGAAGCCCGGCGTCGCCTCGGCCGAGGTGCCCTGCGAGAAGGCGATCTCGTAGTCCTGTCCATCCTCCTTGAGCAGGAGCAGCGCGAACCTCTCGGCGCCGAGGAGATTGACCGCGATGTCGGCGATCGCGCTCGCAACCTGGCGCGGGTCGAGGAAGGCATGCAGCTGGTAGGTCGCGACGTAGAGGCTCATCAGCCGGTCGAGCTGATGCTCCGTGTCGACGAGCCGCACCGAGATCTCCTGCATGTCGACGCGGGCCTCGTCGAGCTCACGCTCGAGCCGGTCGGCGACCGGCGGCGGCTCCGCCGCCTCGGCCTCGCCGCGCGAAGCGGCCGCGAGAGTCGCGCCGAGCCGCGCGACGAGCTCGCTCGCGCGTCCGAGGGCGTCGCGCAGCTGTTCGACCAGCGGCTCGTGGGCATTGGGACCCGAGGAACCCAGGGAGCCAGGCGGACCACCGGATTCCGCTCTCATCACGGCTCGGGCAGGGCGGCGATCGCCGCGCGGACCTCTTCGGCGCGGAACGGTTTCGTCAGGTAGGCCGCAGCGCCGGCGGCGAGTCCGCGCGTCGCATCCTCCTCCCGGCCCTCCGTGGTGACGACGATGACGCGCAGCGCCGGAACGAGGCCCCGCGCGCCGAGCTCGCGCAAGAGCTCGAAGCCGTTCATCTTCGGCATGTTGATGTCGAGGAGCACGAGATCGATCTCGGGTTCCGCGGCGATCCGCGCGAGCGCCTCCTCGCCGTCGCGGGCGTAGAGGAGCCCCGCGCCGCGCAGCATCACGCCGTACATGCGATGCATCAGATCGGAGTCGTCGACGACCAGGATTTTCTTGGGCTTCACGGGAACGCCGCGAGTGTAGACGAAGGGTCCGTGGCTTTCAACAGCGGGGAGCGACCCGGGCCCCGACCCGGCCTGCGCTCGGGACGGCGGCCTTGCATCCTTCGGCGTTCTGGGTGACGATGCGGGGTCTCCTGAGGAGCATCGATCGTGGAAGCTTGCAGCGGCTCGACCCGGACCTGCCACAGGGCCGGATGACCGGGGCAACCGGAAGGCGGACCGAGTCCGGATCGCTCGTCGCTTCGGGCGTGCTGTACGTCGGCGCCTGGGTCCTGGGCGGTTGGCTCCTCGCGGGCGCGAGCCGCGGCGCGGACGCGCCGATTCTGCAGGTGATCTTCCACCTCGTCGCCGTCGCCGGCGCGGGGCTCCTCCTCGCCTTCGACCTCTCCGCCCGGGTCAGCGATCCGCGCGCGGGTTTGCGCGCCCGTCTCATCGGAGTCTTCCGGCAGCTCGGGGACGGTGACCTGATCCGCGCCGCCGAGCTCGCGCGGACGCTCGACCCCGACCTCGCCGGCGGCGTCGCACGCTCGGTTGCCGGACTCGCGACGCGGGTCGAGCAGTTGCAGGCGAATTCCCATTCGGTGGCAGGCGCCGCCGAAGGTGTCGACCGCGGCTCGACGGTGCTCGCGGCGAGCTCGGCGCAGCAGGCGGCAGCCGCCGGCGAGGTGACCGCCGCCATGGAGGAGCTCTCGCGCACCGCCGCCGAGATCTCGGAGCATGCCGAGCGCCAGAACCATCTGGTCGTCACGGCGGAGAGCGAAGGAGTCGCGGGAGCCGAGGCGGTCGCCGAAGCGGTCGAAGGGATCGGCACGGTGGAGCGCCGCATCGCCGACGTCACGGCGCGCGCCGACACCCTCGGCACGCGGTCGCGGGAGATCTTCCGGGTGCTCGAGTTGATCAGCGACATCGCCCAGGAGACCCATCTGCTGTCGCTCAACGCGGCGCTCGAGGCCTCGGCGGCGGGTGGCCGCGGCCGCCGTTTCGCGGTGGTGGCCGGCGAAGTCCGGATTCTCGCCGAGCGCGTGCGGGACTCGGTGGCCTCGGTGCGCAGCCAGGTCGAGGAGTTCGCGAGCGCCATCCGCTCGACCGTGGTGGCGACCGAGGAGGGTGGCAAAGAGGCCGCGCGGGTGCTCGAAGAAGCGAGAGCCGCGACCGGAGCGCTCGCCATCCTCCGCGCCTCGCTGCGCGAGAGCTCGCAGGCCGCGCGGCAGATCTCGTCGGTGACCCGGCAGCAGACCTCGGCCACCGAGGAGGTCCTCTCGACCCTGCGCGAGCTCCATCAGGTCGTCGAGCGCATGTCGCGCGACCTCGCCCAGCTCTCGGCCACCTCCGGCCGACTGCACACGATAGGCCTCGACCTCGAGCTCCTCGCGCAGACCTTCAGGCTCGACTCGCCGCGCTCGCTCAAGCGGCTGGTTCACGACTGGGCGAAACGTCTCCCCGATCATCCCGCGACCGCGAGCGCCGGAACACAGGAGCTGATCGACGAGCTCGTCGGCGGCGCGTCGTTCGTCGAATGCGGCTGCATCGTCGACCCCGCCGGCAGGGTCCTCGCGACACAGACCGCCCGCGATGTGCGGGAGGCGAGGAGCGAAGCGCTGCAGGATCTGCGGCAGCGCAACCTCGCTGACCGGCCCTGGTTCAAGAAGGCTCTCGAGAGCTCCCGCGCAGTCGTCACGCCGCCTCAAACTTCCGTGATGTCCGGCGAGCCTTGCATCATGGTGGCAGTCGCCCGCCGCGACACCGAGGGCAAGCCGGTCGCCGTCGTCGAGTTCGACGTCAACGTGCGCCACTGGACGGAGATCGGCGGGTGACGACCACCCCCTACCTACTGGTTCGCCTCGGCGAGAGCGTCGCGGCCCTGCCGGCCGCCGCGGTGCGCCGCGTCGTCCGCGGCGCCCGGCTCCACCCGCTGCCCGGGGCCGGGCCGGGGCTCATCGGACTCTCCGAGTTCGCCGGCGAGCCGCTCGCCGTCCTCGATCTCGCGCAGCTCCTCGGCCAGGAGCGGCGCAGCTCGCGGCCGCCGGTGACCGTGGTCACCTGGCTCGGCAGCGCCGACGACCGTGAGCTCGTCGGCCTCGGCGTCGACGACGCGATCGAAGTCACCGAGCTCGACCCCACCGCGCTGGCGCTCGGCCAAGCGCTGGTCGGAGGACGCCCGGTCCTCGTGGTCGACACCGAACAGCTCGGAGTCGAGGCATGACCGGCGGCTTCCTGATCGTCCGCCGCGACGGTGCCCTCTGGGGCCTGGCGGCGGAACAGGTCACGGGCATCGAGCAGGTCGATCGTGTCGATCTCATCGAGCCCATCGCGGCCCCCGCGGGCCACGGGCCGGAACCGCCGACCGCGCGCGCCGCGAAAGGCCTCACGGTACGGTTCACCGGCGGCCGCCGCCTCGCCGTCGACGCCGTGCTGACTCTCGCCGGCGAGCTCCGGATCCGACCGCTTTCGACGCGGCTCAGCCACTTCCTTCCCCGGGACTCGAGCGGTCTGGCGATGTTCGCCGGCGAGCCGGTCGTGCTCATGGCGCGAGAGAGCGCGGTCCCGCGTGATTGACCGGC
Source organism: Thermoanaerobaculia bacterium (assembly GCA_963806165.1). Classification (GTDB taxonomy): domain Bacteria; phylum Acidobacteriota; class Thermoanaerobaculia; order Multivoradales; family JAGPDF01; genus JAGPDF01. Next base: position 387,242 of record CAWDWZ010000009.1, on the reverse strand, counting down.
ATGCCGTGCGCAGCGTCATGCCCCTCGCTCCGGCGGTGCTCGCCGTGCTCACCGTCGTGCTCGTCGCCGTCGCCGAGGCGAGGAGCACGAGCTCCTGGCGCTCGACTGCGGCGCTCCTGCTCGCCGCCGCGGTGATCGCAGCCGCGCTGCCTTCGATCCGGCGCAGCTTTGCCCTGCGGGCGGCGAAGCAGGCCGACCGCCTGCGGCTCGTCGCTTCCCTCGACGAGCTCGCCGCCGCCGACCTGGTGCGCGCCAAGGCGATCGCCGCCGAGCTGCCCACGGCGCTCGCCGTCCCGCTGGGCGAGGCCCTGGCGCCGCTCGAGGTGCTCGCGACGCGCATCCAGAGCTCGTCGGTCGAGGTCGCCGGCGCCGCGGGCGCCGTCAAGCGGATCGCCTCGGAGCTCGCCGCCGGCTCTTCGCAGCAGTCCGCCTCCGTGGTCGAGATCACCGCCGCGATGGAGGAGCTGGCGCAGACCGCCACCCAGATCGCCGGCAACGCGGAGGCGCAGGCGGAGCTCGCGCGGCTCGGCGAGGCGACCGGCAACGAGGGCGCCGCCGCTGTCGGCCGGGCGGTCGCCGGGGTCGAACGCCTGCGCGAGAGGATCGCGGCGATCGCCAAGCGTTCCGCCGACCTCGAGCGCCGCGCCGAAGAGATCTTCGGCGTCCTCGCGCTGGTCGAGGACATCGCGCGCGAGACCCACCTGCTGTCGCTCAACGCCGCCATCGAGGCATCGGGCGAGGTCGGAGACGTCGGACGCCGGTTCGGCGAGGTCGCCGAGGAGGTCCGGCGGCTGTCCGGGCGATCCCGCGACGCCGCCGCTTCGGTCCGCCGCCTGCTGGAGGAGTTTTCGACCTCGATCGCCGCCACCGTCGAGGCGACGAGCGCCGGCGGGCGCGAGGCTGAACGGGTGCTCCTGCGGGTGACCGCCACCGCCGGAGCGATCACCGGTTTGCGCGACGCGCTCGTCGAGACCGCGTCGGCGGCGCGCGAGATCTCGGCGGGAACCTCGGAGCAGCGCACCGCGTCGCTCCAGGTCGTGCAGACACTGCGCGAAGCCTCCGCGGTCGTGCAGCAGATCGCCGACGGGTTGCGTGGCTTCTCCGGCGCCGCGCGCGACCTCGAAGAGGCCGCGGTCAGCGTGCAGCTGCTTGCGCAAGGCTTCAGGCTAGCCTCCCCGAGCTCCTTGCGGCACCTGGCGGAGAGCTGGGCAGCCGAGCTTCAGCCGCTGCTCGCGAGCCCCGACGCCCTGGAACGGCGGCTCGAATCGATGCTCGAGGAGCGCCCCGATGTCGAGTTGATCTTCGTCAACGACCGCCGGCGGCAACGCACGGCGATCGTCGGGCAACCGGCGCTCGTACGTGTCGTCCCGATTCCGGACGAGATTCGTTTCGGCCACGACTTCTCGGATCGACTCTGGTTCCGCGCCGCCGCCGCCGAGCGGCGCGGCATCGTGACGTCGGTCATGACCTCGATCCTGACCAACGAGAAGGTGGTGACGGCGGCGGCGCCTTTCTTCGAGGACGGCGAGCTGGTCGCGGTGCTCGGTATCGATATCAACCTCGAGCGCTGGACTTCCGGGTAAGCCGTGGACGACGAGCTGCTCGAGCTCGTGCCGGTCTTCGTCGCCGAGGCGCGCGAGCGCCTGCAGAGGCTCGCGGATCTCGTGCCCGAGCTCGCCCGCGGGCCGGAGGCGCTGATCGAGATCCAGCGCGAGCTCCACACCCTGAAAGGCGCCGGTCGCATGATGGCGATCGCGCCTTTCGCCGAGCTCTGCCACGCGACCGAGGAGGTCGTGCTCTCCCGTCCGCCCGCTCTCGCGGGGCTCCTGCTCGCCGCCCACGACACCCTGGCCGCGATGGTCGAAGCCGTCGAGGGCAGCGAGCCGGTGCTTCCCGCCACCCAGCTGCTGCAGGAGTTCGCGCGCAGCCGCGGGCCCGGCGGCGCGGCCGCGCTCGCTCCCCGGCCGGAGCCGGCCCCGGGCGCGCGGGAGGAGCCGCAGCGCTCGGGGCGGGATCGCCGCAAGGGCGAAGACCGGCGGAGCGGCGAAGACCGCCGGCTGGACGACGAGCGCCGCGCGGCCGAGGATCGTTCCGAGAGCGCCGCGATCCAGGCCGGCGGCCTCGACGCCTTTGCCGAGCGCGCCGTGCGCGTTCGCGCCGCGGCGGTCGTCGCCGGGCGCCTCCTCGCGCGGCTCGAGGAGTTGGCGAATCTCGCCGAGGACGGCGTGCGGGATCCGCAGCCGGCGCAGGCGCTGGCGGTGGTCGCCGCGTCGCTGCGCCAGGCCGTGATCGAAGCTGGCGCGCTCGAGAACCGGCTGGCGCGCACCGGCGAGGAACAGGTCGAGGCGGTTCTCGCGCTGCAGATCGCCCCGATCAAGCCCGCCCTGCGCTCGCTGGCGCGTTATGCCCGGGAGCTCGCCCGCCGCCTGGGACGCCAGGTCGAGGTCGAGCTCGAGGGCGAAGAGACGCGGCTCGACCGGCGCATCGCCCGCGAGCTCGAAGGCGCCCTCCGTCACCTGGTCGCGAACGCCGTCGACCACGGGATCGAGAGCCCGGAGGAGCGGCGCGCCGCCGGCAAGCCCGCAGCCGGACGGCTGCGCATCCTGGCGTCGAGCGGCGGACGCGGCGTCGAGCTCAAGATCGCCGACGATGGCCGCGGCATCGACGCGCGCGACGTCGCGCGTCAGGCGGTGGCCGGCGGGTTCCTGCCGCGCGCGGCGCTCGATACGCTGCCCGAAGCCGAGGCGTTGCGGCTCGTCTTCCTGCCCGGCTTCTCCACTCGCGGCATCGCTTCGGAGGTCTCGGGACGCGGCGTCGGCCTCGATGCCGTCGAGGGGGCCGTGGCCCGCCTCGGAGGCGAGGTGCGCATCGCTTCCCGGCCCGGCGGAGGCTCCGAAGTCGTGCTCGATCTGCCGGTGGCGCGCCGCGGCGAGCAGGTTGTGCTGGTGCGGATCGGCAGCGCTCTGCTCGCCGTGCCCGCCGTCGCCGTCCGGCGGATCGAGACCCTTTCCGGAGTCACGATCGAAGAGAGCGGCGGCCACCGGCTGGCGATCCTGGGCGACCGCCTGGTGCCGTTCGTCGCGCTCGGCGATGCCCTCGGTGTCGACAGAGGCGCGGCCGACGAGGCCAAGCTCCTCATCGAGGGCTCGGTGGCCGGAAGACCGGTCGCCTTCTCGGTCGATCGCGTGGAGGGCGAGGTCGAGCTGCTCGTCCGCCCGCTGCCCCGCCGCGCGCGCGTCTCGCCTCTGATCGACGGTGCGGCGCTGCTGCCGTCGGGAGATCCGATCGCGGTTCTCGCCCCGCAGGCACTCCTCGGCCGCGAAGCCGCCACGAGCCGCGTCCCGGTCGCTCCGCCCTCGGCGCCCCGTGAGCTCGTCCGCCTGCTCCTGGTCGATGACTCGCGGGTGACCCGCGAAATGGAGCGCCGCATCCTCGAGGACGCGGGCTTCGAGGTCGAGGTTGCCGCGGACGGCGACGAGGCGCTGCGCCGGCTCGCGGTCGAAGCCTTCGACTGCCTGGTCACCGATATCGAGATGCCCAACCTGGACGGCTTCGAGCTCACGGCGCAGCTGCGCCAGATCGAGCGTTTCGCGCGGCTGCCGATCGTCGTCGTCTCGACCCACGAGCGGGCGGAAGATCGCCTGCGGGGTCTGCGCGCGGGAGCGGACGCCTATCTCACCAAGCAGAGCCTGGTGGCGAGCGATCTGGTCGAGACCGTGCGCCGGCTGACCGGGAACTGAGTCCGGGGCCGGGCGTGGCGTCGAACGCCGCAGCGCCGCTCACGATCGTCATCGTCGATGATTCGTCCTCGGTGCGCGCCGTCCTGCGTCGTTTCCTGGCGCAGGCGCCCGGCGTGCAGGTCATCGGCGAGGCCGCGGACGGCGAAGCGGCGGTCGAGCTCGTCGAGCGCCTGCGGCCGGACCTCCTCCTGCTCGATATCGTGATGCCGCGGCTGGACGGCTTCGGCGTGCTCGCCCGCCTTCAGCGCGGCCGGCCGGTACCGACGATCCTGCTCACCTCGCGGGCCGATCGCGCCGAAGTCCGCGCCGCGTTTCAGGCGCTGGGCTCGGGCGCGATCGAGCTCCTGCCCAAGCCCGAGGATCCGGAGAGCTGGCGGCTGCTCGCGGAGACGCTGCCCGCCGTGATCCGCGCCGCGGCCGCCGCCCGGGTGAAGCCCTCTCCGACGGCGCCGGCGCCGCCGCGAGCCATGCCCGGCTCCCGCGCCGAGCGCGACTTCGCGTGGCTCGCGATCGGTGCGTCGACCGGCGGGCCCGCCGCCATCCGCGACCTGCTCGCAGCGCTCCCCGCACCGGCCCCGTTTCCGATTCTCATCGTGCAGCACATCGCGAGCGGCTTCGAGAGCGGTCTCGCCGAATGGCTGGCTTCGACCCTCGGACTCGATGTGCGCATCGCTCTCGCCGGCGAGCAACCGGGACCCGGAGCGGTGCGCATCGCGCCGGGAGGGGCGCATCTGCGGCTCGGTCCGGAGGGACGCTTGCAGCTCGACAGCGTCACGCCGGCGCACCGGGGCCATCGCCCCTCGGTGGACGAGCTCTTTCGCTCTCTCGATCAGGGTGGCGCCCAACGCGTGCTGGCGGTCCTGCTCACGGGAATGGGCACCGACGGCGCCGAGGGACTGCGCAAGCTGCGCCGGGCCGGGGCACTCTGCTTCGCGCAGGACGAAGCGAGCTCAGCCGTCTTCGGGATGCCGCGCGCGGCGATCGAGCTCGGCGCCGCGGAGCACGTCCTCGCTCCGGCCGTGATCGGACTGGAGATCGCACGCCGGCTCCGGGAGAAGCGATGAGCCCCGCGAGGCGATCGCCGAGGGCGCGATGAGTCGCGCCCTCGGGGACCTCGCAGCCCTGGTCCGGCGCGAGACCGGCAACGAGCTTCCGGAAGGCCGGCTCGCCTACCTCAGCGAAGTCGCCGATCGCCGGTGCCGCGTGACCGGCCGCGGCGAGCTCGCGGAGTACGTCTCGGCGCTCGCCGCCGACGAGCTGCCGGGAGAGTGGGAGACGCTCGCCACCCTGCTGACCATCAAGGAATCGAGCTTCTTCCGCGTGCCTCTGCACTGGGAGCGGATTCGCGACGTTCTTCTTCCCGAGCTCGTCCTCGCCCGGTCGGGAACGCGGCGCCTGCGCTTCTGGAGCGCGGCGTGCGCGGCCGGCGAGGAGCCGGCGACGCTCGCCCTTTTGCTCGATGGGTCGCCTCTCCTCGCCGGATGGGACTGGCGCATCCTCGCGACCGATCTCGACCCGGAGGCGCTCGCCCATGCCCGCCGCGGTCTCTACGGGGAGCGCGCCCTCGCCGGCGTGCCGGCGAGGATGCTCTCGGCCTCGTTCGCGCAGCAGGGAGCGCTCTTCGAGCTCGATCCGCGGCTGCGTGCGCGCATCGACTACCGGCAGCTGAATCTCTGTCGCCTCCCCTACCGCCTCTCCGAGCCGACCTTCGATCTCATCCTGCTGCGCAACGTCCTGATCTACTTTCGCCAGGAGCTGCAGGCCGAGGTCGTTGCCGAGGCGGCGCGGCGGCTGGCCCGCCCCGGCGCGCTCTTTCTCGGCGGCTCGGAGACCCTCTGGCGGGTGCAGGAGACGTTGCGCGCGACCGATCTCGGCGGCTGCTTCTGTTACCGCCTGCCCGAGGAAGAGAGCGCTCCCGTGCCGCGCAGGTCGGGCGCCGGCCGCGCGCGCGCTCCGGAAGGCGCCGCGGAGAGGGTCCGCGGCGCGCCTCCCCGCGGCCGCGAACCGAGCTCCGCGGAGGGCGGGACGGGATTGCCGGCAGCGGCGGCGCCGGACCCTCCGACGACGGCCGAGCGGATCCTGACCGCGATCGGACATCTCGAATCGGATGCGCTCGACAGCGCCGCGCGTGAGGCCGACCTCGCCCTGGCGGGCGACCCGGCGGATCCCGCGGCACACGTCCTCGCGGGGCTCGTCCACGACCTCGCGGGACGCGCCGGCGCGGCAGCGGACGCGTTCCGCGCGGCGCTCTACCTCGAGCCGGACCTGCCCCAGGTGCGCTTTCGTCTGGCCGGATGTCTCCGTCGCTCGGGCAAGCTCGAGCTCGCCGAGCGCCAGATGCGCGAAGTCGTGGCGACGCTCGAGCGCGGTGGCGGCCGCCGCCTGCCGGTGCTCGACGGACGACTGCTGTCGGCTCCGGCCGAGACGCTCCGCCTCGCCCGCGGAGCACTCGAAGCGTGGCGCTCGAGCTCCTGACGCGCTCTCCCGGGATCAGCGCCCGAGCTGGCGGCGCAGGAGCTCGTTCTCGAACGCGATACCCACCTGTTCCGCCGCCACCTCCAGGAGATCGACGTCGCGCAGCGGACGGGAGCTGTCGCCGTTGTCGGCGTAAACCTCTGCGATGACGCGCTCGCTGCCGGCCACCGGAAAGACGACGACTTCGTCGTTCGCGGGCGGGCCGAGAATCGAGGCGAAGCCGCCCGGGAGATCGGCGTCCACGAAGCGCGCGGTGCGCACCTGCGACGAGGTCAACGCCTCGAGCAGAAGCCCGCTCGGCGAGATCTTCGAGCCGCCGGACGGCATTGGCCAGCGGCCCCCCGTTGCTCGCGAAGCCGAAGGCGCCGAGCGGCGCGAGGCGGTCGCGCTTGATCAGGAAGATCACCGCTCGTTCGTAGGATTCCGACACCAGCTGCATGAGATTGAGCGCCACCGTGGCGCTCGCGAGGCCCGACTTCAAGTCCCCGAAGACACGGCGCAGCCGGCGCAGTCCCGGCCCGGTCCGGCTCTCGCTCGAGGCGTTCCGCATCGCCGGTGTCTCGAGAAGATTCGCCAGACAGGCCCGGACCGTTTCGAGCTCGGCCGGCACCGCGGCGACCGCGCCGTGGCGATAGGCGGCCTGCATGGCGGCGTTCGAGTCGACCAGCACCACCAGCCGTGCGTCCGGCCGCGACTCGCGGAGAGCTCCCAGGAGCTCGGCATCGAGCGCGTCGGCGCGAGCGTCGAGGAGCAGGATGTCGCTCTCGCTCTCGTCCGCTGGATCGGAGACCCTCGCCTGCGTCACCCGGCGGAGAGTCGCTGCGCTGCCGAGCGCCAAGCGCAGTTGCCGGATGAACTCGCGATCCGGAGAGAGCACCCGCAGCACCGGCCCTGCGAAAGCTCCGACCTCGTCGTCGATCAGGCCGTCGAAGGCGTCGTCCGAGGCTTCGCTGAGCGTCCTCGGGGCTCCGAGCCGGTCGCGCTCGTCGAAGATCCGTGCCGCTTCGAGCAGCACGACGTTGGTGGCGAGTCCGATCGCCGGGATCGTAGTCGAAGGACTCGGTACCGATCTCGTCGATCGGGCGAATCTCGTCGAGCGCGAAGTCGAAGCTGCCCCGGTCCCACTTCAGAACCTGCCCGACCGCGCGCTCGAGCTGGAGACGGACCGTGCTCTCGAGCTCTTCGCGCCGCAGGAGCCCGTCCTCGACGAGGAGACGGCCGAGCGAGCGCCGCGATGCGCCCGGCGGTCTGGCGCGCCATCGCCAGGGCGAGCGTCGGAGCATCGAGGTGGCCCTTCTCGATCAGCAGCTCCCCCAGGCGCGGAGCCCCCGGGGCGCGAGCCGCAATCAGCGCCCCCTCGTGAAATCCGAAGCGCGCGTGCTCGCCGTCGCGCTCGAGCTCGAGCGTCCCGGTGCGCTTGCCTAAGTGGATGAACTGGAGGACGTCGCCGACCGCGACATCCTCCAAGCTGCCGGAGATCGACATCGATCTCTGACTCTATACCCCGCGAACCCCGGGAGTCAGAACGGTCCGCCGAGCTCGCGGATGGTCTGCTTCTTCTTGACCCCGAGGCCGACGCCGTCGCCGAGCGGCAGCAGAACGGTCGCGAGCTGCGGATGGATCATGAAATAGGGGTTGAAACGCTCGATCTCGCGCGCCGCGAGGTCGCCCTCGGCGCGCAGCTTCGGGTCGGCGATCGCGCCGTGCCAGAGGAGATTGTCGACCACGATGCAGCCGCCGAGCGTGACCAGAGGCAGGGTGAGATCGAGGCAGCGCCGGTAGTCGCGCTTGTCGCCGTCGATGTAGACGAGATCGAACGGTCCCTCCACGCGGCGCAGGACCTCGAGAGCCTCACCCTCGAGCAGCTCGACCCGGGAGAGGACGCCGCCGGTCTCGAGAAACGTCCGGGCGAGCGCGATCCGGGCGGGGTCGCGCTCGATCGAAACGACCCGGCCTTCACGGGCGCCGCGCGCCAGCCGCAGGGTGCCGTAGCCGATCGCCGTGCCGATCTCGAGACAGCGTCCGGCGGGCCGAGCCGCGGCGAGCGCCTCGAGCAGGCGGCCCAGGTCCGGCAGCGCGATGGGAACGTCGTTCTCGAGGGCGTACCGCTCCAGCTCCGCGACCAGTCCATCGCGCAGCGGACGCAGCGCTTCGAGGTATTTCGCCTGTGCCGGACGCAGGATCGGCGACGGGCGACTCATTCCGTGCTCATCCCCTACTCATCCCCTATTCATCCCTTACTCATCCGATGCTCCGGCCCGCCAGGCGAGAATCTCGATATTGATCGACCGCGCGTCGGCCTGTTCACTCGTCCGCACCACGAAGTTGGGCTTGAGCTCGATGTCGCAGTCGACCGGACTGGCGGTCGCCGGCACCGGGATGAGGATTTCGGCTCCCCTGCCGTCCGAACCGCCCTCGCCCGAGAGCTCCGCCTGGAAGTCGCCGCACGAGGAATGCAGCCGGATCTTCGGCGTGGCCTCCTGCGAGAGCAGCTCGAGCCTCCAGCTCCCCGGCAGCGGCAGGCCGACGCGCAAGAGAATCTCGCCGGGGCCCTGCAGCGGCCCGAACTGGAAAGTCCCTGGCCCGGCTCCCGCGAGCGGGCGACGGGCCAGGATCTGCCGGTCCCGCCCGGGCTCGACCGGCAACCAGCTCGCCGAGAACCGCACTCCGGGGAGCGACTTGGACGGCTCCGGCACGCGCACCTTCGCCACCGCGTACTCGAGCCGCGAGATCTCCGGGCTCGACGAGCGCAGGCGGAAACGGCCGCCGGCGCCGTCGTGGAGCCCGGCGGTGAGCGTGTAGAGACCGGGCGCGAGCGGCTCCGCGAGCGCCGACTGATAGATGCGCACCTTGTAGGCGATCTCCCGCCCGCTCCGGAACTCTCCCGGCAAAGCGTGGTCGAAAGTGAGCAGCACCGATCCGGGCTCGTCGACGAGGTGCAGGAAGACCTGCGGCACCACACCCGGCTGGAGATCGACGAGCGGGTGCACGACCAGGGAGAGCTCGGCGAACGAGCCGAGCTGCAGCTCGATCGTCTCGGGTTCGACCGCGAGCTCGGCCACCGGTTCGCCCGCTCCGCGGCAGGATGCGAAGGCGAGACAGGGGACGAGAACGGCGCCGAAGGACGCGGCTCGCAGCAGGCGTCCGGATCGCGCTAGGGAATGAAGGTGGCGCTGCAATGGGGTCCCTCCCAGACGGTGGCCGCGCGGACTTGGGCGTCCGGCAGCCGCTCCCGCATGCGCTCGCAGAACCAGGCCGCGAGACGTTCGGTCGTGGGGCTCAAGGTGTCGAAGGGCGGCACCGAGTTGATGTCGCGGTGGTCGAAAAGGGCGACGAGATCGAGCAGCGCGCGTCGGGCGGCGACGAAGTCGAACGCCATCCCTTCGCCGTCGAGCTCTCCGGCGACGATCTCGACTGCGACACGCCAGCTGTGGCCGTGCACCGGCTCCTCCCTGCCGCGATAGGCGAGCAGATGATGCGCCGCCTCGAAAGCGGCCTGAACCTCCAGGCGATACCGGCCCATGGCCGCATCGTATTCGGTCGCAACGGTGGCCGCAATCAGGCACTCGCCGCGGCCCCGAAAGTGAAGGCCGCGGCGGCGCCCGCCGCGCGCAGGCGCTGCTAGACTCGCCCGAAATCCGTATGGCCGCGTGCGCGATCGACAAACTTCTGCAGGCAGCGATCTCGAGCCAGGTCGAGTCGGTCTACCTCGAGCCCGGGCACCTGCCCCGATTCCGCCGCGCTGGAACCGATCAGGAGGTGACGCAGACGGTGCTCGACGCGCGCTCCGTCGAGCGTCTGCTCGCCGAAGTGGCGCCGGGACGGAGAATGCCGGAGCCCACGGCGGCGCCGCGCTGGGAGTTCGACTACGAGCTCGACGGCACGACGGTGCATTTCGCCTGTATCGCGACCGCCGCCGGCTGGAGCGCTCTCGCCTCGCCGAAATTCTCCTCCGCCGCCGGCGACCGGCCGTCCTCTCCCGCCCCCAGCGCCGTGCCGCCCGCCACGACGGAAAAGACGCGGCGGCCGCTGCCGCCGGTCGAGACCCTGATGCGCGCCATGCTCGAGCTCGGCGCGAGCGACCTCCACCTGGTGGCCTATCAGACACCCCACCTGCGCCTGCATGGCGAGTTGCAGCCGTTCGAGATCTACGAGCCGGCGACCTCGGCCGGCCTCAAGGAACTGCTTTTCGAGATTGCACCCGAACGCCATCGGGCCGAGTTCGGGCGCGTCAACAGCGCGCGTTTCACACACGAGATTGCGGACGTCGCGCGCTTCCGCGTGCAGCTCTCTCGAGACCAGTTCGGTGTCGGAGCGGCGATCCGGCAGATCCCGCTCGCCGTGCCGACCGCCGCCTCCCTGGAGCTGCCACCGGCCGTCGAGCGCCTGGCCGACGAACGCCACGGCCTGGTACTGGTCGTCTCCCCCGCGAGCTCGGGACGCTCGACCACGCTCGCGGCTCTCGTAGACCTCGTGAACGCCCGTCGCAGATGCCTGATCCTCACCCTGGAGAGTCCCGTCGAGTTCGTGCATTCGCGACAGCGCGCCCTCGTCCGTCAGCGCGAGATTCCCGCCCACGCGCCGACGATCGCCGCGGCTCTCGAAGACGCGCGGGCGGAGAACGTCGACCTCGTCGTGATCGGCGATCTCGTCGATCGCGCGGACGTCCTGGCGGCTCTCGAGCTCGCGGCGAGCGGCACACTGGTCTTCGCCGGAGTTCGCGCGAGCTCGATCCGCGCGGCGCTCTTCGGGCTCGCCGAATCCGACGCATCCCCTGACGCGGAAGGAAGGACTCCCGCCGGTGGCTCCGCCCCGGCCGGCCATCGCCGGCGCCTGCTCGCGACGGGACTCAAGGGCGCCATCGGCCAGGTTCTGCTGCCCCGCCGCGACGGCGGCTTGATCGCGGCGCGCGAGCTCCTCTTCTCCACTCCGACCATCCAGAAGCTGTTGCGCGATGGGAGCTTCGAGGATCTCGCGGCAGCGCAGAGCCGCGCGAGCTTCGAGGGCGCCGTCCAGCAGAACGAGATCCTCGCCGAGCTCGTCTCCCTGCGCCAGGTCAGCGCGCGCGATGCCCGTCTTTCCGCCGCCGATCCGGGAGCCTTCCTCGAACGGCTCAGAGTCATCGACCCCTCCGGGAAGCTGGTCCGCGAGGCCGCAGCCGGCGTCTGAACGGACCCCGATTCCGCCATGCCGACGACCATCGTGCTCCTTCTCCTGGTCTTCATGCTCGTGGCTTCGGCGTTCGAGTGGCTGGCGGTCGACGTCGTCGCGCTCACCATCCTCGCGACGCTGCTCGTCACCGGTCAGGTGAGCCTCGCCGAAGGGACCTCGGGCTTCTCCGACGCCGCCGTGATCACGGTGCTCTTCATGATGATCCTCTCCGAGGCCTTGACCGACAGCGGCCTCATCGCCCAGGTCGGGCACCGCATCAGCCGGATCGCCGGCGGCTCGTGGGGGCGCTCGGTCGCGCTGCTGCTCGTCGTCTGCGGCGCCATCTCGATGTTCATCAACAACACCGCGGCGGTCGCGATGTTCATTCCGGTCGCGATCCAGATCGCCAAGCAGCACCACAAGGGTCCGTCGAAGATCCTGCTGCCGCTCAACTACGCGGCGGTGATCGGCGGCACCTGCACGCTCATCGGCACTTCCACGAACATCCTGGTCTCGTCGCTCGCCCAGGCCCGTGGGCTGCCCGCGATCGCGATGTTCGAGCTCTTCCCGATGGGCATCGTCTTCTTCGTCTGCGGGATGCTCTACAGCGCTCTCCTCGTGCATTACCTGCCCGAGCGCGGCGACGCCTCGAATCTCACCTCCAAATACCAGCTCGCGACATTTCTCACCGAGGTCAAGGTTCCGGCGGGCTCCCGGCTGGTCGGCCGCACCGTGGTCGAGGAGAAAGTGAGCGACCGCTACCACCTGAACGTCCTCGAGATTCTCCGCGGCGCGCGCAAGATCGCCTTCGATCTGCGCAACACTCCGCTCGCGCCGGACGACATCCTGATCGTACGCGGCACGATGGCCGACATCGTCGTGTTCAAGGAGCAACAGCAGCTCCTGCTGCTCTCGGACATCAAGCTCTCGGACGTGGACCTCGCCGACGAAGACAACGTGCTCGTCGAGATGCAGCTGACGCCCGCCTCGACGCTCGAAGGCGCCTCGCTGAGCGAGATCGACTTCCGGCGCCGCTTCGGCACTTTCGTGCTCGCGCTCTCCCGCACGGGCGAGCTCATTCGCGAGAAGCTCGCCCTCATTCCGCTCCAGCGCTGGGACACTCTGCTCGTCTTCGGCCCCCGCCGCAGCGTCGAGCAGCTCTACAAGCTCGACGACTTTCTGCCGCTGCAGGAGGTCGATCTGCGCCTGCGCCTGCATCGCCGCTGGTGGTTGCACGCCGCGGCTCTCGTGGGTACGGTCGTCGCCGCGACGCTGTTCGATGTGCCGCTGCTCGAGGCCGCGCTGGTGGCGATCGTGGCGCTCCTGGTAACCCGGGCAGTGCGTATTCAGCGCGTCTATCGTTCGGTCAACTGGTCGGTCTATTTCCTGCTCGCGGCGATCCTGCCCTTGGGACTGGCGGTGGAACGCGCGGGCCTCGCGAAACAGCTCGGGGATTGGATCGCCGGCGAAGGCGGCAGCTTCGGACCGGGCGTGGCCCTGTCGCTGCTCTACCTCGTCACCATGGTGCTCACCGAGGTGCTGTCGAACGCTTCGACCGCGGTGCTCATGGTCCCGGTGGCCCTCGCCGCCGCCGCGGCGCTCGGCGTCGACAGCCGGCCGCTCCTCATGGCGGTCACCTTCGCGGCCTCGAACGGATTCGTGACTCCGGTCGGCTATCAGACCAACGCCATGGTGTTCGGCGCCGGCAACTATCGCTACAAGGACTTCCTCAAGGCGGGCGTTCCGCTGAACCTTCTCTTCTGGCTTCTCGCGACCCTGCTCATCCCGGTCATCTGGCCGTTCCACCGCTGACGGCTCCGGACGTCGGGGCCCGCCCGTTGACGGAATCGGGCCGTGGGGCCTGCCGCGCCGGTCTCGCGGGCGCCGGCCGGCGCTCGTCGACGACCAGGTGCACGAGCGCGAGCACGGGGTGCCGCAGCAGCATGCGCGGTCCGGCGAAGCACATGACGTCTCGCGCCCGCTGCCGCATCTCGGGCTGATAGCAGTGCACCTGGCAGTTGTTGCAGGTCGGCTTCGCCGGGCCGAACGGGCAGGCCACGAGGCGCTTCTCGGCGTAGGCGCGCAACTCTGCGCAGGAGGCACAGAGCGCCCGGCGGCCGCCACCCTGCCGCTCGTGCCGGAGGCCGCGACAGGCGAGCGCGATCATGGCATCGAGGGTGCGCCATTCGCGCCGCAGCCGTCCCTCGTCGATCCGGTTCATGCCGCGGATTGGATCAGAAGAGCTCCGACATCCGTATGACGCCGATCAGGGTCGCTGATCCGAGCCGGCGGGCGGAGCGCGCCGACACGGGTCTTCAGGCGGTCGCCGTCGCCGGCACGAGCAGTTGCTCGACCCGCGCGATGACCATCTCGAGGGCGACGCGGTTCTCGCCTCCCTCCGGCACGATGACGTCCGCCCAGCGTTTCGACGGCTCGACGAATTCGAGGTGCATGGGGCGCACGGAGGTCATGTACTGGCGCAGAACGTCCGCCACCGCGCGCCCGCGCTCGCTCAAGTCGCGCCGGATCCGGCGCACGAGACGCACGTCCGCGTCGGTGTCGACGAAGACCTTGAAATCGAGGAGCTCCCGGATCTCCTGCTCGGCGAAGAGCAGGATCCCCTCGACCAGGACGACCGGGCGCGATTCGATGCGTCGCGATTCCTTCGTCCGGCGGTGGCGCACGAAGTCGTAGACCGGGAGCTCGATCGAGCGTCCGCTCTTCAGGCACCGCAGATGTTCGACGAGGAGCGGTGTATCGAGGGCATCCGGGTGATCGAAGTTGTGCGCCAGGAGCTGCTCGGGGCTCTCCCAATCGATGTCCCGGTAGTAGTTGTCCTGGGCCAGGAAGGCGATCCGGTCCGGCCCCACCGCATCCAGGATCTCCCTGGCGACAGTGCTCTTGCCCGAGCCGGTGCCGCCGGCGACTCCGAGGATCTTCGCGCTCATCCGGAGCGATCCTATGCGCCTTGCGCGATTCGGGGCTACCGCGGCGGAGGCGGATCCGAGGGCTCTTCGCCCGCCGGGCCATCCTCCGCCTCGTGCACCGTGCGCTGCTGCTCGTCCACGAGCTCGCTCGCCGCCTGCGCCTTCTGCTCGGCCGTCATGTCGCTGTCCTGGATCTCCTTGAAGCGCTCCTCGTAGCCGGCGGCTTTTTCCTGGAGCTCGCGGGTCTTCGCGGCCTCGGAAGGCGAGCCCGATGTCGATGCGGGCTCGGCGGCACCCTCCGACTTCGGCGCTGCCGGCTTTTCGGCGGTCGGAGGCGCCGGCTGCGCGCAGGCGGTGGCCCACCCGAGCGTGAGAACCGCGGCAAGGGTGAGGGCCCAGGCGCTGGCGGTCGGTTTCATTTGAGCCTCCTCGAGCTCGAGCTGAATCTCGTGCCTCCCGCACTCTAGCGCTGACAGCGCGGACAATAGAAGGAGCTTCGTCCTGCCTGGACGATGCGGCGGAGCGCGGCGCCGCAGACCGGACAGGCCTCACCCGGCCGGCCGTAGACGGCGAGCGAGATCTGGAACTCGCCTTCGCGTCCGGCCCCGTCGGTGAAGTCGTTCAACGTCGTCCCGCCCTCCGCGATCGCCTGCTCCAGAACCTCGACGACCGCGCTCGCGAGACGCTGCCAGCGTTCTTCCCCGATCCGCGCCACCGAGCGCGCGGGGTGGATCCCGGCGCGGAAGAGCGCCTCGGTGGCGTAGATGTTGCCCACGCCGACCAGCAGTCGGCCATCCATCAGGAAGCTCTTCACCGGTCCGCGCCGGCCCCGCGCGAGTCCGGCGAGCTGCTTGCCGGTGAGGACCGGAGCGAGCGGCTCGGCTCCGAGATGGCGGAAATGGCGATCGCGCTCGAGGCTCGCGGTCGGGGCGACGAAGGCGACGCCGAACCGCCGCGGATCCCGGAGCCGCAGGCGCTCGTCGCCATCGAGGCGCAGGGTCAGGTGCTCGTGCTTCTCGCGCGCGGCCGGCTCCGGGGCGAGGGTGAGCCGGCCGCTCATTCCGAGGTGGATGACCAGAGTGGAGCCCTGCTCGAGCTCGATCAGCAAGTACTTGCCGCGGCGCCCGAGGCGCTCGATCCGGCGGCCGGCGAGGCTCCGCAGGGTTCTGCGGTCGAGCGGTTCCCGCAGCGCCGGGGAGCGCACCAGGACCTCGAGCACCCGGCGCCCGGCAAGGCGGGCCTCGAGGCTGCGCTTCAGGACCTCGATTTCGGGTAGCTCCGGCACCGCGCCATTCTGCCCTCTTGACAATCGTTCCGGGATAGCGTAAAAAAGGCGTAAATGTACCAGGAAGCCACACTCCCGCTCTTCCCCATGCTCCCCGCGGCAGGACGCCCGGCGCCGGATGCCGAGATCTTGCGCCGCCACGCCGGCGTCGACTACTTCGACCTGCTGGTGCGCGAAATTCTCAACCGGTCGAACCCATCCAGCGCCGCCCGCCTGCCGTTCGACTGGACGATCAACCCCTACCGGGGCTGCGAGCTCGGCTGCGTCTACTGCTATGCCCGCGCCACCCACGGCTTCTTCGAGTCGACCAGCCCGGACGACTTCGAGAGCCGGATCTTCGTCAAGCGCCGGGCCGCGGAGAAGCTCACCCAGCGCCTACGCAAGAGCGATCTCAGGGGCCAGACGATCGCCATCGGCACGGCGACCGACCCGTACCAGCCGGCGGAGCGTCACTTCGGGGTCACCCGATCTCTCCTCGAGGTCTTCGCCGGCGCCGAGGGCCTCCATCTCTCCATCACGACCAAGTCACCGCTCGTGCTCAAGGACCTCGATCTCCTGGCGGAGCTCGACCGCAGGCACGCGATCGAGATCCACATGACGATCACCACTCTCGATCGCGATCTGGCGCGTAAGCTCGAGCCCGCGGCGCCCGATCCGCAGGCGCGCCTCGGCGCCGTCGAACGGCTCGCCGAGGCCGGAATCGCGGTGACCGTCAACTGCATGCCGGTGATGCCCGGCATCAACGACGGCGAAGCCGAGCTCGCGCCGCTCTTCGCGGCGGCGGTCGCGGCCGGCGCCGTCGACGTCCATCAGCAGGCGCTCTCCCTGCCGAGCGCGACGCGCAACAAGTTCTTCCCCTGGCTGAAGGAGGAGTTTCCGCACCTCGTCGGGATGTACCAGCACCTCTATGCCCGGAGCGACTACCTCGAAGGAGACGCCAAAGACCAGCTGCTCGCGAACTTCCGGCGGCTGCGCCTCGAGCACGGCCTCCCGCGCGCCCAGGCCGCCCGGGCTTGAGAGGCGGGGCCAATGCTTCCCAGTGCCTCGGGGGCTACGGTTTCGCGAGACTGAGAACCAGGGCGGCGAGCGCGGCGTCCGGGTCTCCCGAGTCCCCTTTGAGCCGGCGCTCGGTCTCGAGCACCCGGGCAGGCAGCGTGTCGAGCGCGGCGGCCGGAATGCGGCCGGCCGCGAGGTAGGCCTTGAAGACCGGAAAAGGCTTCATGCCCGCCAGCGGATTCTTCGCCAGGCCGGGGACCTCGCCCTGCAGCTTCGGCGCCACCTGGGTGCTGAAACGGCCGTAGCTGCGCTCGCCGCTCGGGACGCGCATCGCCGCGGCGATGCCGCGGACGGCGACGATGCGACGGCAGAAGCCGGCGAGGCTGCCGAAGAACATCAGGCGCGCCGCCAGCGGGTCTTCGGCGCTGCCGAGATAGCGCTTGAGCTTCGCAAGCGCTTCGGCGGCCTGGCCGTCGCCGATCGCGTCGAGAATCTGGAAAGTGTCCTGCTGCCCGCGATCTTCGATACTGGTTTCGACCAGGGCGGCCTGGATCTTCGCGCCGCCAGAGAGCGCGGCGAGCTTGCGATATTCGCCAGCGAAGCGCGCCATCGAGTCCGCGTCGACCTCCCTGCCGTCGCCGAAGCCCTCCTCGAAACGCAAAGTTCGCTTGGCGAGAGCCGCCAGAGCGGTGCGGTCGATCTCCACCCCTGTCTCGCGCTGGAGCTCGCTCGCCAGCGCGGACAGACCGTCGAACCCCCCCTTGCCGGCCGTGATCTCGCCGGCGAAAGCGACCGCTCCGCGGCGGTCGAGCGCCGCCCGTACGGGATGGTCCTCCGCGACCGCGCTCTCGATGAGGACCAGCGCGTGGCGCTCCGGCAGGCCGTCACGCACCAAGTCGGCGACCAGCGAGGCGGCACTTTCGCCCAGGCCCTTGAGGCCTGCGCCCGTGGCCGCATGGAGCAGCGGCACGAGGCTCGCCCGGACCTCTTCGGCGTCCCCTCTTCCCTTGCCGCCACCGCGCGCCGCCTTGCCCGCGAGCAGGGCGTCCGGCAGCGCCGCCAGCGCCCGCTCGGGGCCGAGGAGGCCCAAGTCGACGTCGAAGAGCCGCAGAACCTGCAGCAGCCGGGTCGCGGCGTCGCGCGCCTTGCCGGCGAGCTCTTCGGGGCCCCCGCTCCAGGGCAGCTGCTGGCGAGCTTCCTCGAACAGTGCCGCCGCTGTCGCCCGATCGGCGAAGACACCGCTCTCCACCACCGCGACGACCTTGCCGTCGGCAAACAGCGAATAGGTCCGCAGGTCGGCTGCGACGTCCTCGATCTCATCCGGCCGGCGCACGATCCGCGGCGCGCTTCCGAGCGCCTTGCCGAGCGCCTCCGCCAGCCGCAGACCGGCCGGCTCGGCGAGCGCGCGGCTGCCGTGCACGAGATAGACCGGAGAAAGGCGGCCGGCCGCGATGGCCTTCAGGATCGATTGCAGAAGTTACTTCTCCGGCTCGTCGTTCGAGCCCAGCGAGCCCACCGAGCCCAGGGAGCCAGCGGTGGCCGAGATCGCCGCCAGCGAGAACTCGCCCGAGTCCTCCGCGGGACCCCACACCGGAACCTCCCGCACGCCGAGCTCCTCGGCGGAGATCCGCTCCTCTTCGAAGTTGAGATCGACCGAGTTCCACGATCCGCAGCGCGAGCAGGAATCGCACCAATCCGCATAGCGCTCCCGGCAGACGCGACAGAGATAGTCCGTGCTCCCGATGTCGAGCTGCCGCAGGCAGGCGCCGAAGGCCTCGACGGCCTTCGCGAGGTCGCCGCGGCGGTGGTGAATCCGGCCGAGGAGGAAGTGGTAGGTCGGCGACGACTTGATGCGCTCCTCGATCCCGGCCAGCTGTTTCGTCGCCTCTTCGAGCATCTCGAGGCGATAGTAGAGACGGCCGAGATAGAAGCGCGGCAGCAGATCGTTGTCGGCGGCGGCGATGAGCGCGCGCAAGGTCTCGATCGCCCGCACCGGCTCTTCCTGCTCGATGAAATAGTCCTCGATGCGCTGCAGAAAGACCGGGCTGCCGGTCTCCTGATAGCCGGCACGCCAGGCGGCGATCGCTTCCGCCTCGCGGTCTTCCAGCAGCTCGGCTTCGCCGAGCATGATGCGCGCCGGAATGAACCTCGGCTCCCGTTCCAGGAGACTGCGGAAGAGCGCCACCGCTTGCGAGGACTTGTCCTCCTCCAGCAGGCGCACACCCTGCTGATAGGTGAGACCCTGGGCGAGACTCGACTCGCGCGCCAACGCCGCCGAGTCGCCGCTCTCGTTCAGCAGCTCGGTGATGCGCTCGTGGAAGGCGCCGGCGGCGCCGAAGTCCCGGGAGGAAAGCGCCGCCGCTCGGCGGTCGCGGAGAACTTCGAGACCGAAGCCGGGGAAATCGCGCAGGATCCGCGCTTCGATCTCGCACGCCACCTCCGCCTCGCCGCGCTCGCGATGGTCGGCGGCGAGGTGATAGAGCAGGCTCACCGAGCGCGGATAGGTCGCGGCGGCGCGGCGGTGAACCTCGATCGCCTCTTCCGTCCGGCCGAGATGGCGGAGGACCTCGCCGTAGCGCATCTGACCCGTGAAGTGATCGGGCTTGCCGGCGAGGAAGGTCTCGAGCTCCGCGGCAGCCTTGCCCCACTGGGCATCGGCCTGGAAGTCGACGGCCCGGCGAAGCGTGCCTTCGAGGCTCTCCTCTTCTCGCTGCCGGCGGCGCTCGCGGCGTTGCGCAAGGTCGCGGCGCAGGGTGTCCACGACCAGGGTGATACCGGTCGGAAGAAAGCCGAGAAGGAAGATCGCGAGCAGCGCACCCCAGAGCGGGATCGAGGTTTCCGGGCCGAGATGGAAGCGCTGCTGGAAGAGCTCGCGGTTATTGGTGTGCAGAACGACCGAATAGAAGACGACCGCGATCGCAAGCAGGAGCCCGATGAAGGAACGGACGCGCATGGGGGAATGGAACGGCGGCCCTCGGGCCGGAGGGCCCGCGGTCAAGCCTCCGAGAGCAGCCCCTTCTCGAGCAGCTCCTGAGCCTCGACGCTGTATTTCGCCCAGGGCAGCGCTTCGAGTCGCGCCTGGCCGATCTGCAGGCCGGTGTGCAGACAGAAGCCGTACGAGCCCGAGTTCAGGCGCTCGATCGCGAGATCGATCTGGTGCATCAGCTCGCGCTCGTTGTCCGAAATCGAGAAGGCGAGCTCGCGAGTATAGGCGTTGTTGGCGCGATCGACGAGATCCTCGGTCGGACTGTCGTTGGACTCCTGGCCGCTCTTCAGGTCCTTCTCGTACATCGCCAGGATCTCCTGCTTCTTGTGCAGGAGTTTCTGGCGCTGGCGCTCGAGGAAGTCCTTCGCGAAGACCGGCCTGCCGCCCGCCGGCTGCGCGAACCTCGCCTCCCCGACCCGCACGGACTCGCGCGCGAACGGACGCTTGGCCGTGGAAGGCGTTTTCGCCGGCGGAGGAACGGGCCGGGTGGCGGCCGATGTGGGCGGCATTGCTGGCATCGACGCGGCTACGGCAGGCGCGTTCTTGGGCAGCGTCTTGGGTTCCGCCTTGGCGACGGCCTTGGTTTTCGCCGCCGGCTCCTTCGCCGAAGGCCGGACAGGAGCCGGCGCTGGCTTCGCGCCTGGCGTCTTCGACTTCGCCTTTCGGACGGACGCGCTCGAAACCGCCGCGGGCTTCTCTCCTGCGCCTTTCGCGCTGCGGGCCGGGACTCGTGCTGCGGTCCGCTTCGCGGCGGGCTGTACCCTCTTGGCGGCGGACCGCTTCGCGACGACCCTGCGCGCCACCTTGGAGCCGGCCTTCGCCGGTCTCGGCGCAGGCTTCGCGGACCTCTTCCTCGCAGCCGGTGCGACCGGCTTCTTCGCCTTTTTCGCAGCGGACTTGCGAACCGGATTCGCAGAGCTCCGGCTCTTTTTCGTCCCCTGCGCTCTCTTCCCGGAAGCCTTCGCCTTTTTGGGTGCCACCCATCGCCTCCTCGCTGTCGCCCGTCGACCGGGCTACAGGCCCTATTTCAACGTCGGGCGATGATAGTTGATTCCCGCGACGATCGATAGCGCGCGAAAAAGCTGTTCGAGGAGCACCAGGCGCGCCAGATGATGCGGCAGGGTCATCCGCCCCAGCGCGAGGCGCAAGCGGCAGGACTCGAGGAGCGCGGGATCGAGCCCGACATCGCTGCCGAGAAAGAAGACGACCGGATGCGGCCACTCCGCGCGCCAACGCTCCACCTGCCGTGCGAGCTCGCTCGAAGACCACTCGATGCCCTGCTCGTCGAGCGCCACGAGGAAGGCGGGTTTCGGGGCCGCGGCCGCGAGCGCCTGGCCCTCGAGCCGCCGCCGGGCGCGGTCCTCGCCCGATGCCGCCACCCGGATCGCCTGTTCGCGAATCGGCACGAAAGCCGCGATGCGCCGGCGATAGTCGGCCGAGAGCGCCTCCCAGGGCTCCGGCGAGTGACGGCCGGCCCAGATGAGATGGAACTGGAGGCTCACTATTCGGCTTTGGCGTGCGAGCCGGGATCCGCGCTGTCGTGCAGAAACTCCTGCCACTCGTCGAGGAAGGCGAGCGAGGCGAGATCGCGCATCCGGTCGAGAAAGAGAACCCCGTTCAGGTGGTCGAACTCGTGTTGCACGATGCGCGCCTCGAAACCCTCCACCACGCGGTCCAGGGGCTGGCCGTCGCGGCCCAATCCGCGCAGTCGCACCGCCGGATGGCGCGGCACCAGGCCGCGCAGATCGGGGATCGACAGGCAGCCCTCCCAGTCGAAGACCAGCTCGCCCGCCGCCGGCTCGACCATCGGATTGACCACTACGCAGAGCGGGATTCCACCCGCCGCATCGTCTTCATCCTCCGCCTGATAGACGAAGAGCTGCCAGTCGAGACCGACCTGGGGCGCTGCGAGACCGACGCCGTCCGCCTCGTGCATGGTCTCGATCATGTCGTCGATCAGCTGCTGCGTGGCGGCCTCGGCGAGGACGGCCGGAGGCACCGGGGCGGCCGGCGTGCGCAAGACCGGATTTCCCATGCGGACGATCGGCAGAATGGCCATCGAATCCTCTCCCGACTCATCCTAACGCCTCCGGAATGGCTCCGAGAGGCCGCGGTCGCCATGGTATTCTCGTCCGCCCATGACCGCCTGGACATCCGAAGAAGAGCAGCGCCGCCGGCGACGCCAACGGATCCTCCGCGGCCTGCTCCTGGGCGGGGCGGCGATCGGCTTGCCCGCGGTCATCAACGCCTCGATCGCCCGCCAGGCGCGGCGCCTCGAACCGACCGTCTGGGGCCGCCGTCATCGCTATGCCTGGGATCTCGCGGACGTCGTCTTTCAGCGCCTCGGGGCGGGCGACGCGATCGTAATGCTGCATTCGTTCGGACCCGGCCACGATTCCCTGGAGTGGCGGCGGGCGGCGGAAAGGCTGTCCGAGGGCCTCCAGGTCTTCGCCCCCGACTTTCCCGGCTGGGGCAACTCGGAGAGCCCGGCCACGGCGCTCGACGGCGAGCTCTACATCGAGTTCCTGCTCGACTTCCTCGACGACGTGGTGCGGCGGCGGGCGGTACTGGTCGCCTCGGGACTCACCGCCGCCTACGCCGTGCAGGTCGCGGTCGATCACCCCGAGCTCGTCCGCGGCCTCGTGCTCGTCTGTCCCGTGGGGATCGATCTCGCGAGCGAGGAGCCGGACCTGAAGGACGCCGTCATCCATCGCCTCCTGAAGCTTCCGATCTTCGGCACCTCGGCGCTGAACCTCTACACCACCCGCAAGGGCATCCAACGCTACCTCGCCGAGGAGCTCTACTTCGACCGGTCGCTGGTGACCGACTCGCTCGTCGACCATCATTACCGCGGTGCGCACGAGCCCGCGAACCGGGCGGCGCTCGCCGCCTTCCTCTCCGGCTACCTGAATCACCGCATCGGCCCGGCGCTCGCGCGCCTCTCCGTCCCGACACTCCTCGTCTGGGGGCGGCAGGCGGCGAACCCGCCCGTCGAGTCCTCCGATCTCTGGCTCTCCGCGATTCATGACGCAGAGCTCGAGGTGATCGACGGCGCCGGAACGCTGCCGCACAACGAGGCGGCGGCGGCGTTCGCGGAGCGCGTCGGTCCGTTCGTCGCGCAGCTGCCGGTCGGATGACCACCCCCAGGTTTCCACGGGTGCCGGCTGGCTATCCGTTTCCCCAGCTCGAGGAAGAGGTTCTCGAGCTCTGGCGGCGCGAGAGTGTCTTTGCGCGCTCGGTCGCGAAGAACGTCGGCCGCGAGGACTACGTCTTCTTCGAGGGTCCGCCGACCGCCAACAACACGCCGCATGTCGGCCACGTCCTGACCCGGGTGGTCAAGGACCTCTTTCCGCGTTTCCAGACCATGCGCGGCAAGCGGGTCGCCCGCAAGGCCGGTTGGGACACGCACGGCCTCGCGGTCGAGATCGAGGTCGAGAAGCGCCTCGGTCTCGCCGGCAAGAAGGACATCGAGCAGCTCGTCCCCGGCGATCCGCGGGCCTCGATCGAGCGCTTCAACCGCGCCTGCTTCGACTCGGTCATGACCTACGAGCGCCAGTGGCGCGCCATGACCGAGCGCGTCGGGTACTGGGTCGATCTCGACGACGCCTACTTCACCTACTCGAACCGCTACATCGAATCGGTCTGGTGGTCGCTCAAGACGCTGCACGAGAAGAATCTCCTGTTCGAAGGCCACAAGAGCCAGCCCTACTGCGCGCGCTGCGGCACGACGCTGTCGTCGCACGAGGTGGCGCAGAACTACAAGGATGTCGAGGATCCGTCGATCTGGGTCCTCTTTCCGGCCCGCCCTGGGCACCGCCTGAGGACGATCGACGGCAAGGAGCTCGTCGTCCCGACCGACTTCTACCTGGTGGCCTGGACGACGACGCCCTGGACGATGCCGGGCCACGCGGGCATCGCCGTCCACCCGGAGCTGGTTTATCGCGTCGTCGAGCATCCGACCCGCCCCGGCGCCCGAGTGCTCTTCGCCGACTCGATCGAAGTACCGATCCCCTACGAGATCGAGATCGAGGGTAAGCGGCAGAAGCGGGACCTGCGCGACCAGCCGGCCCTGGCCCGCTTCACCGGCGCGGCTCTTCACGGCATGCGCTACGACCGCCCCTACCGCACCTCTCCCGAGGACGCCCGGAACCCGAGCGACGCCTTCGCTGAACCGGCCTCGGACGACGCCGGCTGGATCGTCGTCGCCGCGGACTACGTCACCGCGACGGACGGCACCGGGCTCGTCCACACCGCGCCGGCTTTCGGCGCCGACGACTACGCCACCGGTCAGAAGTACGGCCTGCCCCTCTTCCAGACCATCGAGCCATCGGGCAAAGTCGCCGAGCGCGCCGGCCTCGAAAAGTTCGCCGGCCTGTGGTTCAAGGACGCCGACCGCGAGATCGTGCGCGACCTCAGGGAGCGTGGTCTTCTCCTCCACACCGAGCGTCACAAGCACAGCTATCCGTTCTGCTGGCGCTGCGACACGCCGCTCCTGCAATATGCCTCGAAGAGCTGGTTCGTGCGCACCACGGCGATCCGCGACCGGCTGGTCGCGAAGAACTCCACCATCGACTGGCATCCGCCGGCGATCGGCAAGGCGCGCTTCGGCAACTGGCTCGAAGGGGTCGTGGACTGGGCGCTCACCCGCTCGCGTTACTGGGGCACTCCGCTCCCGATCTGGAAGTGCGACGGCTGTCCCGCCGGACCGGTCGTCGTCGAGTCGTTCTCCGACCTCTTCGAACAGGCCGGAATTCCGCCTGCCGCGCGCCCGGGGGATCCGTACGACCGCCAGCAGTTCGACCCCCATCGGCCCTACATCGACGACATCACGTGGCCCTGCTACGCGTGCAACGGGGGCACCTTCCGGCGCGTCCCCGACGTCATCGACGCCTGGTACGACTCGGGCGCGATGCCTTTCGCACAGCACCACTACCCCTTCGAGAACGGGGAGAGGGTCGCTCCCGGCGGCCGTTTCCGGCCGGCCGATTTCATCTCCGAGGCGATCGACCAGACGCGCGGCTGGTTCTACACCCTGCACGTCCTCGCCTGCGCCCTCTTCGATTCGGTGGCCTTCGAGCACTGCATCGTCATGGGGCACGTCAACGACGACCAGGGACGCAAGATGTCGAAGCGCCTCGGCAACGTGGTCGATCCGATGGCCGTCATCGCCGAGACCGGTGCCGACGCGATGCGCTGGTATTTCTACGTCAACGATCCGGAGCAGGCTTCGCGCTTCTCGGCGAAGCTCGTGCGCGAGGCCGCGCAGGGGCTGCAGCTCCCGATCTGGAACGCGCTGTCCTTCTTCACGATCTACGCCAATCTCGATGGCTGGCACCCGCGCGCGGAGCGCGCCATTCCGCTCGCGGAGCGAGCAGACCTCGATCGCTGGATTCTCGGTCGCCTCGATCAAGAGATCGGCCAGGTCACTCCGCTCCTCGATGGCTACCGGATTGCGGAACCCGCGCGCCGACTGGAAGCGTTCGTCGACGATCTGACCAACTGGTACATCCGCCGTAGCCGCGACCGGTTCTGGAGCGCGACTGGAGTCGAGAGCTCCGACGCGAAAAGCTCGAACAAGGAAGCTGCCTATCAGACGCTGTACGAGGTTCTGACCGTACTTGCCCGGCTGATCGCTCCTTTCACTCCCTTCCTCGCCGAGAAGCTGCACGAACACCTCGTGCGATCTGTAAATCCCGAAGCCGCTGCTAGCGTTCATCTCGAGTCGTGGCCCGCGAAGAGAGGCATTCTCGACTACGATCCGGGGCTCCTCGCACTGGTCGGCGCCATGAGCCTAGCCAAGCGGATCGTCGACCTCGGACGGGCGGCGCGTGCCACGCACGATCTCAAGAACCGCCAGCCGCTCGCCTCGGCGACCCTGGTGCTCGCGCCGGAGATCTTCGGCGTCGATGTACGGCCGCAGCTCGAGCGCGTGCGTTCCCTCGTCGAGGACGAACTGAACGTCAAGCAGATCCGGTTCGCGGAGAAGCGCGGCGACTACGTCACCCACGAGGTGCGGCCGAACTTCCGCGTGCTGGGCAAGAAGCTCGGCGGCAGGATGAAAGCGGCCCAGGCGGCGCTCCTCGCCGCGGACGGCGACGCCCTTGCCGAGGACCTTGCCCGCAATGGCCGGCTCACGATCGACCTGGGCGGCGAGCCGCTCGTGCTCCATCCCGAGGACCTCGAAGTCCGGCTGATCGAGAAGGCGGGCATGGCGACGGCGAACGATGGCGAGCTCCTCGTTGCTCTCGATCCAGAGCTCACGCCGGCGCTCGTCGCCGAGGGTCGGGCGCGCGAAGTGGTCAACCGCCTGCAGACGGCGCGCAAGGAGGCCGGGCTCGACTACGCCGACCGCATTCGCGTGCGCTACGCGGCGGCCCCCGACCTCGAAGCCGCGATCGCCGCGCATCGCGAGTGGATCTCCGGCGAGACCCTCACCGTCGACTGGCAGCCGGGGGCAGCGGGTCTCGCACGGGCGCCGATCGACGAGCTCGAGTTCGCCTTCGCCATCGAAAGCGCCTGAGGCAGACCATACAGCAGGTCTTCGAGGTCATGGGCCGGGCGCCTTGGCACCAATTTCAAGTTCTTACCAAGCGCTCCGAACGGCTGCGGGAGATTGCGCATGAGCTCTCTTGGCACCCGAACGTCTGGATGGGTGTGAGCGTCGAGAATCAGGACTACGTCCATCGCTCGGTGGATCTCGCCAATGTCGAGGCCTCCGTCCGCTTCCTCAGCGTGGAGCCCCTTCTTGGGCCAATCTCCCGCCTACCTCTGGCGGGGATTCAATGGGTCATCGTCGGCGGTGAATCTGGTTGGCGCCACCGGCCCATGAAGGTGGAGTGGGCCCGCGAGGTTCGTGACCAGTGCAAAAGAGCCGGCGTCGCGTTCTTCTTCAAGCAGTGGGGTGGCCGCTTCCCCAAGGCTGGTGGCCGAGAGCTCGACGAGCGCGAGTGGAGCGAGTTCCCGGCGCTTGCCCTCGCCTCGCAGGCTTAGCGGTAAAGGTCGAAGATCTCTTCAACGATACTCCCTCCGACCGGTTTCTGGCTGGCGAAGAAAAGGTAGTAGACGACTGCGCCCACAGAGTTCCTCATGGGTAGGGGTTTCGGCACGTGCCTGAAGCCTGCCACCTGCTTGAGTCGTTGTCTGAACGCCTCAGCCACGTCTTCGTTGGTGCCCTTCACCCATTCGTCGCGATCGCCGAAGAGGCCCAGCTGCAGGGATCGGTCGTAGACCGCATCGAACCAGGTCTCGTCGCCCCAGAAGCGAGTCATGCGCTCCTTCTGTTCTGGCGTCGCCTGCTGAGCGTCTCGGAAGAGGGCGTTCCGGTTCATATCCATCACCGGAAAGTTCAGGAAAAGGTCGATCGTGCGGCTCTTCCCGGCCGCGAGGATCACCTCCCAGTCGAGCTGCAATCCGTAGGGATCCAAAAGGCAAAGCGCACGCCGGTACTGATCAAACCTCACTTGCGGAAGGACCTTCTCCAGCAGGGCTCGATTGCAGTCCTCTTCAAGCACTTCGACGTTAGCGCGACCTCCGACGAACCATGCTCCGCGGGCGCGGCTGATAACCTTCGGCCGGCAGTTCCACTCCAGCGAGGGCCCATGGCCGGCATCTTACAAGGCGTACGACGTCCGCGGCATCTATCCGACCGAGATCGACGAGGCGATCGCCCGCAAGATCGGGCAGGCGTTCCGCAACGTCCTCGACGACGACGACCTGGCGATGGGCAAGAGCGTGGTGGTCTCGCGCGACATGCGGCCCTCATCCGAGCCGCTCGCGAAGGCGCTCGATCGAAGGGTTGATTGCGGCCGGCCTCGACGTCGTCGACATCGGCCTCGCGACCACGCCGATGAACTATTTCGCCATCGGGCACCTGAAGACGGCGGGTGGCGTGCAGGTCACGGCGTCGCACAATCCAGCGCAGTACAACGGGCTCAAGTTCAGCAAGCACGGGGCGCGTCCGGTCTCCGGTGATCACGGTATTCCGCTGCTCGAGCAATGCGTCAAGGACAACGCCCTGCCGGCTTCGACCCGGCCGGGCACGCTGACCACGGCGGACGTCTCCGCGGCCTACGCGAGCCATGTGCTCTCGTTTCTCAAGCGCCCGGCGAATGCCCGGCGCCTGAAAGTGGTCGTCGACGCGTCGAACGGCATGGCGGTCATCGACCGCGCGATCTTCGATGCGCTCGGCCTCGAGCTCGTGCCGCTCTATTTCGAGCTCGACGGCTCCTTCCCGAATCACGAAGCGAATCCGCTCAAGCCCGAGAACCTGCGCGATCTCCGGGCCAAGGTCCTCGAGGTCGGCGCCGATCTCGGGGTCTCCTGCGACGGCGACTTCGACCGCGCGGCGTTCATCGACGAGCGAGGAGAGCCGATCGGCAGCGATCTCACGACGGCGCTCATCGCCGGCGAGCTCCTTGTCGCGCGAGCCCGGCAAGCACGTGACCTACGACCTGCGCTCCTCCCGCGCCGTCGCCGAGTGGATCACCGAGCATGGCGGCATTCCGGTGCGCGAGCGCGTCGGGCATTCGTTCATCAAGGCGACGATGCGCGCAAACGCCGGTATCTTCGGCGGCGAGCTTGCTGGCCACTACTACTTCCGCGACAACTACTACGCGGACTGCGCGATCCTCGCGGTGATCGAGATTCTGAATCTCCTCTGGCAGACGGGGAAGCGGATGTCCGCGGTCGTGGCGCCGCTCGAGCGCTACGCGAAGAGCCCCGAAACCAACTTCGAGGTCGAGGACAAGGCGGGCAAGATGCGCGAGCTCGCGGCCGCCTTCCCCGGCGGCGAGGTCGACTGGCTGGACGGCGTCACCGTGCAGTTCCCCGACTGGTGGTTCAACGTCAGGCCCTCGAACACCGAGCCGCTCCTGCGGCTGGTCGTCGAGGCCCGCACCCCGCAGGACCTCGCCCTCCACTTCGACGCCCTCGTCGCGAAAATCGGGCACCCGGTCGATCACTGAATCGCGTTTTCTGCCGGTTCCGCATCGGTGAGGGTGGCGGACTCCGGCACTCGGGAGATCGGGGTGCCTCCTAGTGAAGCCGGGAGCTCACCCCGATCTCCCGAGCGCCGGAGCCCGCCTCTGGAACATCTCTTTTTCGTGGCAAGGCGTCCCCAACCGATCGAAACCCGGCTGGTCCGCCCGCGTAGGGAACTTCAGGAGCACCTACCGGAGGACCCCGCCATGCGTCACCGCCCCCTGATCTACGCCGCTCTGCTCGCCCTTCCCTTCGCTTTCACGCCGACCCCGGCCTCGGCCGGCGGTGCGACGATCCGGGTGGACGTCGACAACGACCACGGCAAGGACGTCCACCTCACCGTTGGGGGCGGTCTCATCGGCAGCTTCATCCGCGCCTTCGCGCCGATCGATATCGATTGCGACAACAATGACGACGATCCGAAGGTGCGCGCGCTCTACCTCTCCCTCGACCGGGGCGGCGACGGCACGCGCGGCACCGTCTGGGACGACCGCAAGGAGATCCGCGCGCATCGCGCCGGGAAGCTCCTCGAGATGACCATCCGCGAAGAGGATGGCGACAAGGTCGAGCTCACGATGCCCTGGTCGCTCGCCCGCTGCGTCCTCGGCGGCGAGGACCTGACGCGCAAGGAGATCGACCGCGCCATGGAGACCGGCGAGTTCTCGATCCACGTCCAGGACGAGGACTCGAACGTCCACATCTCGGTCGACTAGGGCACGAACGCGGACCAGTAGTACGGGAAGCCGTAGAAGAAGCCGTCCGAGAAGAGCGCGCCGTAGAGGACGTTCTCGCGCCCCACATTGGCGCCGATTCCGGCCACGTCGCGGTTCGGCACGCCGATCGCGAGGTCGGCGTGACCATCGCCGTCGAAATCGCCCGTCGCTAGGGACCAGCCGAGATTCTGATTGCTCTGAAGGCTTCCCGGTACCTGGGCGACCTCGGTCGCGAAGAGGTCCGCAACGCCCCAGATTCCGGTGCCAGCGGTGCCCATGAGAACGGTCACCGTGCCGTCGTCGCTCGCTCCGAGGTCTTCCCCCGGATGACCCACCGCGAGATCGTCGTAACCGTCCTTGTCGAAGTCGCCGGCGGCGAACGCCCAGCCGAAGAGGTCGCCGGCCTCGTCGTAGCCCCCACCGAGGAAGAAGCTGCCCTGTTGGAAATGGCTCGTGCGGGCGACGTTGAACCAGTTCGGCGCGCCCGCGCCGGAGCCGTAGAGCAGGGTGAACTCTCCCGCGTCGACGATCGGGCCGCCGTCGACCAGGTCCTCGTAGGGCGCGCCGACGACCAGATCGTCGTAGCCGTCGCCGTCGAAGTCGCCGGAGGCGAGGGACTGGGCGAACCGGTCGCCGCTCTCGCCCACGCCTCCCGTGTCCCCTTGCCCCCACCAGACATTGTTGGCGAAGATCAGCCCGAAGTCGCTGCCGAACAGCACCAGGACGGCACCCACGTCGTCTTCGCCGGGGACACCGATAGCCAGATCGTCTTTGCCGTCGCCGTTCCAGTCGCCCGTGGTGAGCGCCGCGCCGAATTCGTCGCCTTCCTCTCCTGTGTCCGGAATGCCTGCGTGGCCCTGGTAGATGAAATAGCCCTCGTAAGGCAACAGACCGCCCGGGTCGCCGTGCAGCACCGTTACCGAGCCGTTGAAGGTGAAACCGGAATCCCCTGGAGTTCCGACGGCGAGATCGTCGTAACCATCGCCGTCGAAATCTCCGGCGGCGAGGGCTTCACCGAACCGCTCGCCGGTGAACCCCACTCCAGGTAGTCCGTTCGTTTCCTGTTCCAGGAAGTGCTCCGCGGCGAGCTGAATGCCGCCAGGAAGTCCGTAGTGGATCTCCACCGCGCCCGCAACCTGGTCGGCGCCATTTCGGTTCGCCGGAACCCCGATCGCGAGGTCATCGATGCCGTCGCCATTGAAGTCGCCCGCCGCGAGCGCCCGCCCGAATTTCTCGCCGGGATTCGGGCTGCTCTGGCTGCCGGCCTGCAGCTGGCTCAGGTAGGTGTCGGCGAGCCCCGTCTCCAGCCCACGCCCGGGGATGCCGTAGCGCACGACCACTGCCCCCATGTCGGCGATGGGAGAGCCGAAGAGACCGTCGTCGAGCGGTATCCCCGTGGCGAGGTCGTCGGCGCCGTCGCCGTTGAAGTCGCCGGTCGCCAGCGCGAAGCCGAAGAGATCGCCCGGTTCCGGCGCGTAGAAGAGCAGATTCTCGTTCTCGAAAGTCTGCGCCCGGACCGAGGAGAGGCCGGTCGGGAGTGCTGCCTTGGGTGCGAAGAAGAGCGCAGCGCAGGCCGCGATCAGGATCGGAGTCGTCGCGGTCGCGAGTGCGGGGTGTCGTCGGGGCTGTCGGTCTGGGTTCATGA
Organism: Thermoanaerobaculia bacterium; assembly: GCA_963806165.1. Classification (GTDB taxonomy): domain Bacteria; phylum Acidobacteriota; class Thermoanaerobaculia; order Multivoradales; family JAGPDF01; genus JAGPDF01. The sequence continues at coordinate 356,345 of CAWDWZ010000009.1, read as the reverse complement.
CCACTACGCGCCGGGTGCCGTCGGAACGGCTCATCCCGGCGTAAACTCGGCGGCATGGCCCCGGACGACCACGCGGCGACCGACGTCACCAGCCTGCTGCACGCCTGGCGCGCCGGCGATCCGCAGGCCGGCGATGCCCTCTTCGCCCGCATCTACGAGGAGCTGAAGCGCATCGCCAAGGCGCAGCTGCGCGGCGAACGCCCCGGGCACACGCTGCAGCCGACCGCCATCGTCAACGAGGCTTTTCTGCGCCTGATGCGGCAGCAGCACATCGACTGGCGTGATCGGGCGCACTTCTTCGGGCTCGCTTCGACGATGATGCGACGCGTGCTGGTCGACCATGCGCGGGCCCGCAATCGTCTCAAGCGCCGCTCCGACGAGACCCCGACTGCCTTTCTGGCCACCACCGGCGACGCCCCTCAGGCCGAGCTCATCGACCTCGACCGCGCCCTCGAGCGCTTCGCCCAGCTCTACCCGCGGCAGACGCAAATGGTCGAGATGCGCTACTTCGCCGGTCTCGAGATCGAGGAGATCGCCACCTGCCTCGACCTCTCTCCAGCGACCGTGAAGCGCGACTGGCAGTTCGCCCGCGCCTGGCTCGTCGCCGAGCTCTCGGGCAACCCCGCCGGGGAAACGCGGGCGTGACGGTCGAGGCCTTGCCGGAGCTCTTCGCCCGGGCCCTCGAGCTCGACGCAGTGGGACGGAGCAGCCTCCTCGCCAAGGTCGCGGCGACCGACCCCGGGCTCGCCCGCGAGCTCTCGCGACTCCTGAGCGGCGCGGAGACGCCGAGCCCGCTCCTCGACCACCCGGTCTGGCCGATCCTCGCCGCCGGTTCCGAGAATGCTGCGGGATTTCCGGAGGCGCCGCTGCCCGAACGGGTCGGCCCTTATCGCATCCTGGGCGAGCTCGGTCGCGGCGGCATGGGCCGCGTCTTCCGGGCCGAGGAAGAGACCGCCGACTTCCGGCGCACGGTCGCGCTCAAGGTGATCGACCGCCCCGCCCCGGACGCGGTGCGGCGGTTTCGCGACGAGGTCCGGATTCTCTCGTCGCTCGAGCATCCGGGGATCGCCCGTTTCATCCAGGGCGGGCAGGCGCCCGACGGCACCTGGTTCCTCGCTCTCGAGCAGGTCGAAGGCGAGGATCTGGTGACGTACGCGCAACGCGCGCGGCTTGCCGTCCGCGGCCGCATCGAGCTCTTCCTCGCCATCCTCGACGCAGTCGAGTATGCCCACCGCAGAGGCGTCGTCCACCGCGATCTGAAGCCCGGCCATCTCTTGGTCGGCCAGGACGGGAGGCCGCACCTCCTCGACTTCGGGATCTCGAAGCTCCTCGATCCCGAGACCCAGGCGAGCCTCGCCGTCACCCGAACCGAAGCGCGCGTCCTCACACCCGCCTACGCCAGTCCCGAGCAGCTACGCGGCGAACCGGTCAGCCCGGCTTCGGACATCTATTCGCTCGGCGTCGTTCTCTACGAGCTCCTGGCCGGTCGCCGGCCGTTCGCCGAGGCCGGCGATTCGCGCGCCGCGCTCGAGCTCGCCGTCCTGGGAACCGACCCCGAGCCGCCGAGTCAGGTTGCGAAGCGAACCGCGCTCTCGCCCGCGGAGGCCGCTGTTGCCGGCGCGGCGCGCGAGCTCGGGCGCGATCTCGACGCGATCTGCCTCAAGGCGCTGCGCAAGGATCCGCGCGACCGATACGCCACTGCCGAAGGTCTTGCCGCCGATCTGCGGCGCTCCCTGGCGCGGCGGCCGGTGCACGCCCGCCGCGGCGGCTGGCGCTACCGGGCGCTGCGCTTCGTCGGGCGCGAGCGCGGGCGGATCGCCACCTTCGGCGCGCTCGCGCTGGCGCTCGCCGCGCTCGCCTTTGCCTGGCGCGTCCAGAGGCACGATGCCACGGCCAGAGGCGCCGATCCGACCGCGGGTGCGCCGGCCGCGCCTTCGCGGAGCACGCCCGCCGATCCGACCGATGGCACCGAGAGCGTCGCCGACCTCGAGAAGCGCTTCGCGGCGACCCCCTCGAGCTTCGAGGCCGGCGCCGCGCTCGCCGCCGCCTTGCTGCGCGACGACCGCTTCAAGGAGGCTGCAGTGGTCGTGGCGCGCGCTCGGCAGCTCCCCGGCGCGGCCGAAGATCCGCTGCTCGACAAGCTCGAGGCGATGGTCGCGAATCGGCTCGACGAGTCCCAGCGAGCGCTGGCGCTCTTCCGGCGCGCGCTCGCGAACGCCCCGGTGCGCGGTCGCGGTGACCTCGTTCCGAGCCTGCGCGCCGGTCTCGCGCGCACGCTTTCCGACCTCGGCCAGACAGCCGAGGCCCACGCCACTCTCCTCCTGGCGCGCGCCGAGGCGGAGCGCTCGGGAGACAGTTCCACCCTCGCGGTGGCGCTCAACGACCTCGCCGTCGACGAGCTCATGCAGGGCAACCTCGAAGCCGGCGAGCGTCTCCTCGAGCAGGCGCTCGTCCCGGCGCGTTCCCTCGCCGATCCGTCGCGCCTCGGCTTCGTGCTCGACAACCTCTCCGGCATCGCCGTCGAACGCGGCCGCCCCGACCTCGCCGAGACGCGTTACCGTGAAGCGATCGCGGTGTGGGAGAGGGCCGGCAGCAAGCAGCGGGCCGCGATCGCGACCGGCAACCTCGCCGGGGCGCTCCAAGACCTCGGCCGGACCGCCGAAGCCGCCGCCGCTCGCGAGACGGCGATCACCGCGCTCGCCGCCCTCGACGACCGCTCTTCGGTCGCCGTCGTTCTGGCCTCGCGCGCCGACGCCGCAATCGACGCCGCTGACCTCGCCGCCGCCGAGCGCGACGCCGACGAGATCGACGCCGCGGCGCTCGCGAACGGCAATCGCGAGAACCTCGCCTACTCCGAAGAGGTCCGCGGCCGGATCGCCTGGCTCCGCGGCGATCTCGCGTCGGGCCGGCGGCATCTCGAGCAGTCCGAGCGCATGCACGTCGCGGACGGCGACCTCGACCTCGCGGGCGAAGTCGCGCTCGAACGGGCGACGGCGGAGTACCGCGAGGGAGCGACCGGCGCCGCCGACCGGATCCTGACCGAGGCGCTGGCCCGTCTCGAGGGGGCCGCCGGGAGCACCACCGCCCTCGTCGCCGACACGCTCCGCGTGCGCATCGAGGCGCCTTCCGGCCGCCTCGCCGAGGCCCGCGCGCGCCTCGAGCGGCTGGGCGAGGCGAACGCCACGAGCCCTTCGCTCACGCGCCGGCTCGCCTACCTCGGCGCGCGCGCCACGCTCGCCGCGAGCATGGGCCGGCTGACGGAAGCGCGGTCCGACATTCCCGTCGCGGTCGCGAACGCCGAGAGCGGTGGACGCCTCGTCGAAGCGCTGGAGCTCCGGCTCGATCTCGCCGAGATCGAACGCCGCGCTGGCAGCGGTATGGCGGCGACGCTCGCCCAGGTCGTCGAGGGCGAAGCGAACCGACGCGCCCTCCCACACCTCGCCGAGCGCGCACGCCGGCTGGCGACCGCCCGCTAGCTCGCGTCGCCTGATTCCGGAAGGCCGAGCAGGAGTCGCGCTTCCAGCCCGTGCGCTGCGAGTCGAGGATCGCTACAATGTCCCTGCAAAGGAGACCTATCCATGGCTGCGAAATCCAAGAAAAAGCTCGACCTCGCGCCGAAGCGGCTGGGGAGTGACCAGCTGCTGAAGGCGTTGAATGCGCAGGTGGGCAACGAGATGCATGCTTCGCTGCAGTACGTCGCGATCGCGGCGCATTTTGACGCCGAAAATCTCCCCCGGCTGGCGGAGTTCTTCTACCGCCAGGCCGACGAGGAGCGCGTGCACTCGATGAAGTTCGTGCGCCACGTCGTCGACCTCGGCGGGCAGCTCGCCATGCCGGCGATCGCCGCGCCGAAGCCGAGCTTCGCGAGCGCGGCGGAGGCGGTCGCGCTGTCGCTCAAGTGGGAGCACACGGTCACCGGCCAGATCTACGACCTGGTCGATATCGCCAAGAGCGACCGCAACTACATCTCGATGCGCTTCCTCGACTGGTTCGTCTCGGAGCAGCTCGAGGAGATCAACACCATGGAGACGCTCCTCTCCCTGGTCGAGCGCGCCGGCGAGGACAACCTCCTGCTGGTCGAGGACTACATCGCCCAGAACGCGATCGGCGACGGCGGGGCGGGCCCGGGAGGCGGCGGCGCGGGCGAGAAAGGCTGAGCGGACTGTCAGCGCGGGAGGGCTCTGTTACAGTTCAGCCCATGCTGCAGCGCATTCCTATCGACAGCGTTGTTTCGGAGGAGTCCTTCACCAAAGCGCAGGTACTCTCGATCGATGAGCGCGTGGAGCTGGCCTTCCGCCTTTGGGACGACGGCTGCCGGAGCTATGCCGACGTCCATGGCGTTTCCCTGGAGGAGGCCGCCGAGAAGCTGTCGGCCGGCCGGCAGATCGGCCGTATTCCGCTCTTCGACGAGCCTTCTCAGACGCCGTGACCCCACTAGCCGTCGAGATTTCGCAGCTTCTCGACCGGCTCGGCATTTCGCACGCACTGATCGGAGCCGGCGCGCTGGCCACCGCCGGCATGCTGCGGGCGACTGAAGATCTCGATTTCCTGGTGGTCGATGAGGAGCTGCTCGACGAAGGCTTCTGGTCCGGCCGCCTGTCGCCAGGGACCTCTCTCCGGATTCGCAAGGGAGGGGACGCGGCTCCACTCGCCGGTCTCGTCCACATCTCGCGGGCCGGGGACCGCACCGTCGATCTCGTCGTCGGCCGCGACTCCTGGCAGCGGGAGATCCTGCTTCGGGCGCCGTCCTTGCCGTTTCTCGGGGCGCGCGTTCCGATCGCGCTGGCGGGAGATCTCGTCTTGCTGAAGCTCTACGCAGGCGGGCTCGAGGACGCCTGGGACATCCAACGATTGCTGGCCTCCGACCCCAAGCTCGCAATGGCTGTCGCACCGCAGGTCGAGGCTCGCCTGGCGGCTTTGCCACCGCGTTGCCGCGAGCTCTGGGAAGATCTCAAGGCACGGCGGCTACCGCCCCGGCGGATCTAGCCGACCTTCTCCCTGGAGATACAGTGAAAGGACTAGAGTTGTCGCGCGGGTACGTCGAAGAACAGCGCGCGGGAGTCGTGCGTCGGACGAGGTCGAGGAGCTGCCGAACCAATGAAGATCGATAAGGCGGGCGGAGTGCTTCTCGCGACGACCGGCCGCCGGAGTGGCGGCCCCTTCCTCGCGACCTTCGCCATGGTGGTCGGTTTCGCCGCCAACGGCGCCGCGGCGCAAAGTGTCGCCTGGGAAGCGCGCTGGGATGGCGGGCTGGTCGATTCGAGCGCCTATTCCTCGGACATCGTGGTCGGTCCGAGCGGCAACGTCTACGTTGCCGGCTCGATTCTGAACGGCGTTGCCGGAGATCTCCTGACGGTTGCCTGGAACAGTGCCGGTAATCTGCTCTGGTACCGCCTGAAGGACGGACTGCGCAACAGCAATGAAACTGCAGCAGCGGTCTCCGTGGGCGACGACGGTCATGTGTTCGTCGCAGGAACATCGCAGGGCTCGAGCGGCCAACGCATGCTACTCGTCGTGTACGATGCCGGGGGAAACGAGCTCTGGGCACGTACGCACCAGGACCCTCTCTATCGCGGAATTCGAGCGGTGGGCCTCGCCGTCGGCGCAGACGGACGCGTCGTGGTCGTCGGCGAGCTTGGCAGTGGCTCCTTGAAAACCACGTCACTCATCGCCTACGACAGCGATGGCAATCAGTTGTGGGAGCGCGAGCTCGATCTGGCGCCGTCCAGCGGGACCGTGGCGTTCGGCCCGACAGGCGTTCTTGCAGTCGCTGGAAGCTCGAACAACTTCAGCTATGACGACTTCCTCACGGTCGCCTTCGACGGCGAGGGAAACCAGCTCTGGGCCCGCACACGAGACGGGTCCGACAGTCGTGACGATACGCCGCGAGCGTTGGTCGTGGATGGCAACGGGCGCTTCGTCGTGACGGGGATCTCTGAGTCTGCTGCATCCGACCTGGATGTCATGACCGTGGTCTACGATGAGACCGGCAGCGAGGTTTGGGCGACCACGAAGGGCGGACCCGACGACCAGCAGCCCTGGTCCATCGCCGCCGATACAGTCGGCAATGTCTTCGTGGTCGGAACCTCCGAAGTCGCCAACGACAACCACTCTCTCACTTTCTCCTATGACGAAACGGGCCAGGAACGGTGGGCTGTGACAAGGGTAGACGGCGCCGGCGAAGAGTCCGAAACACGCGATGTAACGGTGACCACGGCGGGCGACGTCGCCATCACCGGGACGCTCTACGGTCCAACCACCGGCACTCGGGCACTCGTCGTCACGTATGACGGAGAATCGGGGAGCGAGGCTTGGACCAGAATTCGAACTCCCCCGCCGGGTTTCCGCGAGCAGTCTTGGACCATCTCTAGCGGACCGGCGGGTTCGACCTATGCTTTCGGAAACACGCAAACGGATTTCTTGAGCGATTTCCTGACTGTCGCCTATGCTTCGAACGGCGACGAGCTCTGGGCTCGCGAGGAGCCGATGATTCCCGCCGCGGACGTTCCCGGATCGGTGCCCGGCTTTGGGGGCCGAGGTGCACTCGCAACGGGATACGACGGCAGGGTCTACGTGACGGGAAGTACCTTCGATGGCAGGTCGATCGGCTTCATGACCGTGGCCTACAGCGCGTTTGGAGACGAGCTCTGGGAAGCTCGGAAGTCGACACCGAACTCTTACTGGTCTCCCGCAGCCATCGCCGTGGATCCGGCGATCGGGAATGTCTATGTGACGGGCCGAAGCTCCAGCATCAGTGGATACGACTTCCTCACCGTGGCGTACGACCGCAATGGCACGGAAATCTGGTCGCGGACCCGGCAGGGGGCGGGACACGCCAACGACTACGCTTGTTGCATCGCGGTGAGCGCAGAGGGCTTGATCGTCGTCACGGGCGAATCCCAAACCGGCTCCGGCTCAGGTCCACCTGACCTCTTGACTGTCGCCTATGAGAGCGATGGCAACGAAGTGTGGTCAGACGAGTGGAGTCCAGGGCCAAATATCGTCGCGCGCCCCAACAGCTTGACGGTGGGCACGACGGGACTGATCTTCGTAGGAGGGGATTCGATCGACAATGCGCCGATGGACTTCCTCACGGTGGCCTACGACGCATCTGGAAGTCGGCTCTGGTCGAGAGTTCGAGATGGAGGCGCCGGGGTCTCCGACTACATCATGGCGACAGCGCCGACTCCCCTAGGAGGCGTGGCGACCACCGGAGCGACCGACACGAACGGAACCACCGACATCTTGACGGTGGTCTACGACGCTGACGGCACGGAGCTGTGGTCGGCGATCGCCGACAGCCTCGGAAGCGGAATGGAGGGGGGCGCGGCGATCGCGGTCGACGGAACCGGCCAAGTGGTCGTGACAGGGGCATCCTACAAGCCTGACTGGTCGGACCCGGACTTCATGACGGTCGCCTACGGCAGCTCGGGTGAACCGCTCTGGTCGCGCGAACGCGGCGGAGTATCGGGCGGGGAGGACCTCGCGCACGCCTTGACGATTGGCTCCCACGGCAAGATCTTCGTAACCGGAGAGTCGGGCAACGGTGCCAACGCGGACTTCCTCACCGTGGCTTATAGCCCGGGAGGTTACGAGCTGTTCGAGCACCGCTACGACTCTGGCGGCGAGGACCAGGCCTACCTCGCCGTCGCCGGCCCTGACGGAAGCGCTTTCGTCGGAGGCGTCTCTTACGGCGCGGGCCAGGACTTCTTCCTTCAGAAGATCCTAGACGAGTCCGGTCTCTTCGCCGACGGGTTCGAGTCTGGCGACACGGACTCGTGGACCGCAGTTAGTCCCTGACTGGACTGAGCCTCAGCTCCGGCTGCGGCCGCCCAGGAGACCGGAGCGGAAGAGGAAGTAGAGCAGGGTCAGCAGGCTCGAGATCGCGGCCGCGAGATAGGTGAGCGCGGCGGCGTTCAACACGCGGTCGATCCCTTCGCGCTCCTGCATCGTCACGATGCCGTTCTCGACGCACAGCTTCTTGGCGCGATTCGAGGCGTCGAACTCGACCGGCAGGGTCACCAGCTGGAAAAGGATGACCGCCGAGAACAGGATCACTCCGACGGAGAAGAACCTCATCGAGTGCAGGATCAGCCCGAACACCATGACCATGTAGCCGTACCGACGAGCCGATATTCGCCGTCGGCACCAGCATCGAGCGCAGCCAGAGCGGCTTGTAGGCGCGGGCGTGCTGGATGGCGTGACCGGCCTCGTGACAGGCGACGCCCACCGCGGCGATCGAGGCGACGCCGTAGACCGGCTCGGAGAGCGCCAGGGTCTTGGTGATCGGGTTGTAGTGATCCGAGAGCGTCCCCTGGTGCGGGACGATCTTGACGTCGGTGATCCCCGCCGCCTGCAGCATGCGCTCGGCCGCCTGCGCTCCGGTCAGCCCGGTCGCGTCGCGGATCTTCGAGTACTTGTTGAACGCCGACTTGGTCTTGAAGCTCGCCCAGAGGGAGAGCAGCAGGCCGGGGGCGATGAAAAGCAGGTAAATCGGGTCGAACATCATCGGGTACAACCTCCCTGTTCTTTCATACGAACCGTTTCCCGCGGGCGATGATTCCCGCCCGCGGGAAGTCTATCGGAGAGCAGGGGGGTGGACCCGATCCGCCGACCCGGATCCGGTCAGTTGGGGGAGGGTGCCGCCGCTGCCATTTCGATCGTCTGCACCGCGATCGTCTCGCCGGCGAGGCTGCCCGTGAGATTCACCCGCAGGTGGTCTTTCTGGCTTGACGCCTTGAGCAGCGCGAGCGCCTTCTTCGAGCCTTCGGCATCCAGCTTGAGGTACTTGCCCGCGGCGGTGTAGACGCCGTAGCCGCTTTTGGCACACTCGAGCGCGCAGGAGCGGGTGTGAGCGTCGGGATTGGCCGCCACTTTGGCCGAGCAGTTGACGTCGACCAGAGAGACGTTCGTCCAGGTGTCGGCGAGCGCCACCGCCGGCGCGAGGAGGAGGCCCAGCGCCAGGGCCAGAAACAGGTACTTGCTCTTCATGCCGTTCTCCTTTGTGCAGATATGGGGATTCGAAAGAACCGTCGACCGGCTTCCCCGTCAAGAGCCGGCCAGCGGCGACCGCAGGCTACGCCACTCGGTGAGCTTCGCCAGGGCATAGGCCGAAAGGGCCAGCACCGCGTCGCGCACCGCCAAGTCGTAGAACATGCCGGTAAGGGTGAGTTGCAAGGCCAGTGCCGCGAGCCAGACCGCCACGACGTAGGCGCCGAGGCGGGTGAATTTCGACAGCACCAGAAGCCCCGCCGCCATCTCGATCACGCCCACGACGTGAAAGAAAGCCGGGACCGAGAGCGGCAGGAGGCGTTCGACCCCGGGCGCGAGATACATGTCCCAGGTGGCGAGCAGGTTGAAGAACTTGTCCAGCCCGGCGAGGAACGCCATCGCGCCCAAACCGATCTTCAGCGCTCCCCAGGCGGTCCGCAGTCCCTTCTCGCTCTCGTTCATCACATTCTCCTCTCCCCTGAACAGAGTCGGCAGGAGGCAAACGGTTACGGCACACCCCGACCTCCGGAGGTGTAACCTTTTGTCGCCTTCCGACTCCAGAAGGGAAGAGCCATGCGCGCCCAGGCCCAAGACTTTGCATTGCCGGGAGTTCCGGAGATCGCCGACGAGGAGATCGCCCGCCGGGTGCTGGCCGGCGAGGTCGAGCTCTTCGAGCTCCTCCTGCGGCGCTACAACCAGCGCCTCTTCCGCGTCGCCCGGGGGATCGTCACCCACGACGCCGAAGCCGAAGATGTCCTGCAGGACGCCTGGGTACGCGCCTTCGAGCATCTGGCCGACTTCCGCGGCGAAGCCAAGCTCGCGACCTGGCTGTCGCGTATCGCGGTACACGAAGCGCTCGCCCGCGTGCGCCGCGGCAAGCGCCTGGTCGCTCTCACGCCGGAGGCGGAAGACCGGCTCGAAGCGACCGCGACCGCCGGCCCGGAAGCCGAGGCGCTCACCGGCGAGCTGCGCGCCGCGCTCGAGCGCGCGGTCGCCGCGCTTCCGACCCTCTATCGTTCGGTCTTTCTGCTGCGCGAAGTCGAGGGCCTCTCGACGCTCGAGACGGCGCGCTCGCTCGAGCTCACGGTGGAGGTCGTCAAAGTCCGCCTCCACCGCGGCAAAGCCTTGCTGCGCAAGCATCTCCAGCAGCGCGTGGAGGTCACGGCGCGCAAGCTCTTCGGGTTCGACGGCGAACGCTGCGATCGCACGGTCTCGGCCGTCCTCGCGCGCATCGCCCAGGCTTGAGCCAACGGGACTGATCGCAACGGGCCTCGACGGGGGTTCTACTTTCCGGGGTCGACCTGGCGCTTCTCGGGATCGGCGTGCGGGCGATAGAGGATGGCGACGTGCCCGACCCGGCCGGCCGCGCCGCAAAGCAGCCGCTGCTCGATCTCGGCCACGAGCGCATCTTTCGCCGACTTGCCCTCGAGAAAGCGGACCTTGACGAGCTCGTGCTCGGCGAGCTCCCGGTCGATCTGCGCCAGAGCCGCTTCGGTCAGTCCGGCTTTGCCGAGGTGGACGAGCGGTTTCAAGCCGTGCGCCAGACCGCGCAGTCGCTTGCGTTGGGCGGAGGTGAGGGGCTTCATCGCGGCCGAGTCTATGCGCTGCGGCTACAATCGTCAGCCGGGAGAGGCGCCATGATGAAGAGAAAGTTGCGGGGAAGGACTCATCTGCCGGCGATCGTCGCGATCGCTGCGGTCAGCACGTTCGCACCCGCCCTCCTGGGCTGTTTCTCCACGGCGCCGGGGCTCGCGGCCCATTCGGCCGGCCAGGGCTCTGGAGAGTCCCAGGGCGCCCTCGGCTCTTTCGAGGTCGCCTCGGTCGGCGCACCGCCCGGCCGGATCGCGCCGGCAAGCTGCGTTGCGGGCGACCGCGAGCTCTTTCTCGGCGCCGATCTGGTCGATCCCGGGACGAAGCTCGTGGTGCGACTCGTCATCGACCCGCTCGACGGGCCAGCCCTGCGGATCTACGACGCCGATGCCCCCTTCGACCGCAGCGTGCTCTTCTTCCGAGAAGATTGCGCTACTTTCGAGCTCGACCTCGAACCGACCGGCTGGATCGTCAATGACATCGTGGTTCGCCGCCTCGAGCTCAAGGTCGATTGCGAAAATGAAACGGGGGCGACGATCCGGGGCAGCGCTTCCGCCGGACGCTGCGACTAAGCGCTCTTGCCGCGGGCTCCGACGCCCTCTTCCCAGAGGACGCCGAGGCCGCTTCCGGGCGCCGTGCGCATTCGCCCCGCCTCGAGAACGAAACCGCCGGCGGCCAGATCCCGCGCGAGATCGAAGCTCCCGTCGAGATCGAGATAGCGCGTCGCCGGGGAAGAGAGCGCCACGTGCAGCCCGGCGGCGATCGAGATTCGGCTCTCGTCGTTGCACCCCCACATGAGCTCGATCCCGGTCGCTTCCGCGAGGTGGGCGATGCGCACGGCGGGCGAGATCCCGCCGCACTTCATCAGCTTGAGATTGAAGATCCCGTACGGCCGCGGCGCCGCCACGAGCCGCCCCGCATCGGCGAGGTCGAGCACGCTCTCGTCGGCGGCGAGCCGAACCCGGTCGGCCGCCGCGAGGCCGGCGAGCGTCGCCTCCCCGCCGCGCGCCAGCGGCTGCTCGCAGAACTCGAGCCCGAGATCGCGCGTCTCCGCGAGGTAGCGGCGCAGGGCGTTGCCGTCGTAGCCGGCGTTCGGGTCGGTGCGCAGGGCGATTCCCGGCCCGACGGCTTCCCGGATCCGGCGCAGCCGCTCGGTGTCCTCGCCAATGTCTTTCCCCAGCTTCACCTTGAGGGCTCGAAAGCCCTTGGAAACGTAGGCGCGCGCCGCTTCGACCGCCTCGGCCGCCGGCTGGATACCGATCGTGACCGAGGTCGGCAGAGTCTCGTGCGCGCGGCCGAGAAGATCGACCACGGCCACTCCGAGCTCCTTCCCGAGCAGATCCCAGAGCGCCATGTCGCATGCCGCTCGCGCCGCGGGTGCGAAGGGAAACTCCCGCTCGAGGAGCCGCGCGAGCCGTCCCAGAGCGTGGCCGTCCTCTCCGACGAGGAGGTGCGCCGCGCCATCGAGCGCCGCACGGCAGGCCTCCGGGGACTCCCCCGTCACCTCGACTGCCGGAGACGCGCTGCCCGCGCCGGAGAGCTCTCCGGCGTGGATCCGCACGAAGAGGAGCTCGACTTCCGAGAAGGTCTGGCGCGAGATCGTGTACGGCTTGGTGAGCGGCAGATGTTCCCGCCAGACCTCGACGGCTTCGATTCTTGATCTCACCAGGGTCTCCAGTGTGCCCACGCGATGAGTGTGTCCATCAAGTGCTCGCAGCCGTCGACGAGCGGCAGCGACACGGGCAGCCCGAGGCTCGCGCCGAGGCGCTCGGCGTGGGCTCGGAGGCGGACTTCGTCGAGCCCCTCGCCGCTCAACGCTAGCCCGAGCACGCGGGCGCCATAGCGGCCGATGAGCTCCACTTCGTCCGCGACCGGAGGGATGCGCGCTTCGACCGCTTCGCAACCGTCGAAGTAGAGGCGCCCTGGGGCATGCTGCAACACGACGGCGGTGGCACCGGCCGAAAGGAGGAGCTCCGCTCCGCAGGGACCGCTCGGATTGCGCAGCGCGGACTGCCCTTCGAGCAGGATGAGATCGGGGTCCTCCGCGCGCGCGCACTCGACCACCGCTCGCTCGAGCTCGCCGGTGACGAAGTCGTTCGGGGTGGCATCCAGAATGAACCCGTGGCGATGGCCCTGCAGCCAGCCGGTCTGACCGGTCGTGACGAGCTCCACCCGGATGCCCCGCCGCCGCAGGCCGTCGAGCAGAACGGTCGCCGTCGTGCGTTTGCCGACCGCGCAGTCGGTGCCGAGCACGGCGACCCGTGGCACCGTCAGCCGCAGGGCCTCGCCGTTCCAGAAGCGCAGCTCGGCGAACTTCTTCGGCCGGCGAAGGTCGAGCAGCCGGGCCCCGGTGACCGCCGCCGCCGCTGCGATCTCCGCGTCGTCGGCGAGCAGCTCGTGCAGACCGTTGACCGCGCCGATGCCCTCGCGGACGCCCTCGAGGACGATGGCGCGCAGCGCCGCCGGCAGGCGTCCGCCGTGGAATGCCACGCCGACGACCAGCCAGTCGGGCGGCTCTTCGAGCGCTGCCAACGCCTGCTGAAGCGAGGCGAAACAGGGCACCTGGCGCGCGCTCCCGTCGACCACCTCGCCGGCGTCCCGCCCGGCATGCCGGTCGTCGACCACCCCGAGCAGCCGGAAACGGGAGGGTCCGCGAATCAGACCGTGGGCGGTCTTGGCATTGCTCTCGCCGAGGATGCCGGCGGTGAGCAGGAGGGCGGTCTCGCTCATCGCGCCGCGCTCCCTCCCCTTGCGGCGACGGAGAGCGCCGGCGCTCCAGGTCGCCGGAGGACTCTTCCCGGCCGCGCTCCGCTCGCGCTGCCGCCGGCATAGACGACCGTGCCGTTCACCCAGACGCGCTCGATCCCGGTGGAGAGCGCATGCGGATCGCCGGTCGTCGCATGGTCGATCACTGTCGCCGGATCGAAGAGCACGAGATCGGCGTAGGCGCCAGGCACGAGCCGTCCGCGATCGCGCAGTCCGACATGGTCCGCGGCGAGCCCGGTCGCCTTGCGCACCGCCTCCTCGAGGCGCAGCACCTTGCGCTCACGCACGTAGCGGCCGAGAAAACGCGGATAGGAGCCGTAGCCGCGCGGGTGGCTCCCGTCGAGCTGGCCGTCGGTGCAGAAGTTGGTTTGCGGCCAGGCGGCGAGCTGCTCGAGGTCACCCTCCACCATGCTGGTGGCGATGATGTGCTCGACGTTCTCCTGCCCCGCGGCTCTCATCCTTTCGGCCATGCGGATGAGCTCGATGAGCGTGCGCGCCGGAGGCTCGCCCCGCAGCCGCGCGATCTCGGCGAGCGTCTTCCCGGCGTACGAGGGCTCCGGCAGATAGCGCGCCAGGATCAGGCCCTCCGGCGGCACGACCTCGCGCAGCGCGAATTCGGCCGCCTCCAGGCTCTCGAAATTGCGCTCCGGGAAGAGCACGGTCAACCCCGCATGCCAATAGAGGTAGGGGTAGATGTCGGCGGTCACGTCGATGCCGTTCTGCCGCGCCTCGTCGAGGAGCTTCAAGAGTCGCGGCGCCTCGCCCCAGAGCGCGCGCATGGCGAGCTTGACGTGGGAGATCTGCACCGGCAGCCGGGCCTCGCGGCCGATCGTCAGGATCTCGTCGATCGCCTCCCAGAACCTGCGGTCCTCGCTGCGCACGTGGCTGATGTAGCGCCCGCCGGCGGCAGCCGCGACGCGCGCCAGCTCGACGAGCTCGCCGGTCGTCGAGTAGATCCCGGGGTCGTACTCGAGGCCGGTCGAGAGGCCCAGCGCCCCGGCCGCCATCTCGTCGCGCAGCAGACCGCGCATCGCCTCGACCTCGGTCGGCGTCGCGGCGCGCCGAAAGTCCTCGCCGAGGACGCGCGACCGGATCGTGCCGTGGCCGGCATAGGAGGCGACGTTGACCGCCGCCGGTTCGCGCTCGAGGCGGGCGAAGTAGTCGGCGAGCGGGAAGTCCGAGTCGCCGTCCTGCCCTCCGATGAGCGTCGTGATCCCCTGGCTGACCGCCGCGAGCGCGTCCGGATGCTCGAAGATCTGCCCGGGGCCGTGGGTGTGCGTGTCGATGAAGCCGGGGGCGAGCGCGAGTCCCCGGGCGTCGACCTCCACTTCGCCGGCGAGCGGCGCGAGCGACTCGGGAGCGTAGGCGACGGCGACGATCCGGTCGCCCTCGAGCCGCAGACTCCCGGGGCGCCCCGGAGCGCCGCTGCCGTCGAGGAGCTGCGCGTGCGTGATCCGCGTGCCGGCTGCGCTGGCCGCCGCAGGCGCTCCAAGGGGAGCGGCCAAGGCCACGCAAAGGCAGAGCGCCGCGATCCCTCGCATTGTGCGGACGAGACTATCAATCCGCTTCAGGCGGGCGCCCGGACTCGGGCACGCATCCTGCTGTAGGCTTTCCCCAATGCGCCGTCCGGCCGTTCTGGCGTTTTCCCTCTTCGCGATCGCCGCCTCGCTGCCCGCCGAGGTTCGCGAATGCCTGCCGATGTCGGCGTCCTGTTCGCACCGCGTCGCAAGCCACGGAGCGAGCTGCTCGCGAGCGGCGATGCAGGACGGTTGTGCCCGCCATCGAGCGGCGATCTGCCCGAAGGCGGCACCCACCAGCGAGACCAAGCGCTGCGGGCTGCATCCGACCCCTCCAATCTCGCTCCGCCCGGTGCCGGCGGCGCCTGCGGCGCCGGTCGCGATCGCGCTGGTCGAACCGATCGACGAGCCGGACGCCCCGCAGGCCTCTCGCGCCGGCTGGCTGGAAGCCCGCGCTCTCCAACCTCGAGCCTCACCCCGCTCCGCCCCGATCTCGCCTCGCCCGCCGCCGTTCACGGTCTGAAGCTCGCCCTCGTCTGCACGAACTTCAAACCTCGAACCGGGTTCGCAAAGCGGACCCAGAAGGAGCAGGACCATGCACACAAGAAAGATCGCCCTCTCGTCATTCGCTCTCGCCTTCGGCCTGGCCCTGGCGGGCTTCGCCGCAGCCCCGTCCTCCGACTCTCCGCCAGCGGCGGAGAAGGCCTGCTGCAAGCACCACGACGCCGCTCCCGGCGCCGCCGGAGCGCACTGTGACCACGCCAAGGCAAGCGCCGCTGGCGCCGACTGCAAGACCTGCTGCGCCGAACACGCCGCGATGCACAAGGAGGGCGCCGACGGCATGGCCGGCTGTGCCAAGCACGCGGAGATGCACAAGGACGGCACCGGTGGCAAGGCGAGCTGCGCCCGGCACGCCGGCATGATGAAGAACGGCGACAAGAAGGCCGGTTGCTGCTGCCAGGATGCCTGCGAGCACGCAGAGGCGCAGGAGGCACCGGCCAAGAGCTGAGTCCGGCGCGCAGTCAGGCAGGACAAGAGGGGCGCTCCGGCGCCCCTCTTTTTCGTGGCTACCGCTTCAGAGCCCCATCCCGCTCATCCCGAACCAACTTCCGTCGTGCATCACGGCTGGCCTCCGCGCGGATCTTTTCCGCCCACAGGGGCTGTGTAGCGTCCGGGCTCCTTGTCGAACTTGGTCTTGCAGCCAGGGGAACAGAACAGGTAAGTCTGCCCGGCATGCGTGCTTCGGAGCGGGGACTTGTCATCCACGGTCATGCCACAAACGGGGTCCTTTGCCATTTTGATCCTCTCCTTACGTCTTGGGCTTCTTCTCCATCGCCATCGGATCTGGAGCGTCGCCCATCTTCATCATTGGGCAGTCCATCTCGCCCTTCTTGCCGTGCATGTCCATGTGGTGTTCCATGTGCTTCATCATCTCGGGCTGCATCTCCATCATCATGGCGCGCTGCGCTTTGCGCTGGACGACGAGCTCGTTGATCACGGCCGCCATCGGCTTCTCCATGGCGTCGGGCGCGGTGGAGGTGGTGGCTGCGTTCATGTCCGCCACCAGTCCGTCCATCTTGACGTCCATCGCCTTGAGCTGGTCCTGCATCGCCTGGTGCTTGGCCATCATGGCCTGGCATTCCGCCTTCATGTCGCCGTCGTGGTGGGCGGGCGCGGCGCCGTGCATGTCGTGACCCATCATCGGAGCGGCCGGAGGCGGAGGCGTCTGGGCGCCTGTGCCCGCGACGAGCACGAGCGCGAAGGCGGCAAAAGCGCCGCAAGCGAGGATCTGAATCGAGAGCTTCTTCATGGTGTGAGTTCCTTTCGGGCAGTCTTCTCGACCGCCGGTGCAGGCGCCCTGGCGGAGGCCAAGAGCCGATGGGAGGAGGCCGTCCATTCGTGCGCAGGAAGAGCCGGCTGCGAGAGCACCGACCGCCTGCCCCCCATCCGAAGCTAGTCCTCCGCCCCTGCGCGGGGAAGAGGAATAACTACTGGAAGTGGCGCAGCGAGCTAGGTAGAAACTCCCCTCCGCCGCCTCAGATTTTCGTTCGCCGCAGGCGCAGGGCGTTGGAGATCACGGTCACCGAGGAGAAGCTCATCGCCGCCGCCGCGAGCATCGGCGAAAGCAGCCAGCCGGTCCACGGATAGAGCACGCCGGCGGCGATCGGCACGCCGGCGGCGTTGTAGGCGAAAGCCCAGAAGAGGTTCTGGCGGATGTTGCGCATCGTCGCCCGCGACAGGCGGCGGGCGCGCACGATTCCGACCAGGTCCCCCTTCACCAGGGTGACCCCGGCCGACTCCATCGCCACGTCGGTGCCGGTGCCCATGGCGATACCGACTCTGGCGCGCGCCAGCGCCGGCGCGTCGTTCACCCCGTCGCCGGCCATCGCGACCGAGCGGCCCGCGCTCTCCAGGCGCTCGATCGCCGCGAGCTTCTGATCGGGCAGGACCTCGGCCTCGACCTCGTCGATCCCGAGCGACTTCGCCACCGCCGCGGCGGTCGCGCGGCTGTCCCCGGTCAGCATCACGATCCGGATCCCCGCGCTGCGCAGGGCGCGAATCGCCTCTGGCGTCGAGGCCTTGATCGGATCCGCGACCGCGAGAAAGCCGGCGATCCGGCCGTCGACTGCGATGAAGAGAGCCGTCTTGCCCTGGGCGCGCAACGCCTCGGCAGCGGACCGCACCGCCGTGAGATCGGCGCCCGCCTCCTCGACGAGGGCAGCGTTGCCGACCACCACGCGCCGGCCCGCGACGATGCCCCTCACTCCCTGGCCGGTCACCGACTCGAAGCTCTCGGCCACCGCGGGACCCACGCCGCGCGCGCGGGCGCCGGTGACGATCGCCGCCGCGAGTGGATGCTCGCTCGCCAGCTCGAGCCCGGCGACGAGTCCCAGGAGCTCCTTCTCGGCGAGCGCCGGGAAGCCCTCGGCGAGAGCAAAGTCGGTGAGTGCGGGCTTCCCTTCGGTGAGTGTCCCGGTCTTGTCGACGACCAGCGTGTCGACGCTTCCGAGGAGCTCGATCGCTTCGGCGTTGCGGAAAAGCAACCCCATCGATGCCCCCCGGCCCATCGCCACCATGATCGACATCGGCGTCGCGAGCCCCAGAGCGCACGGACAGGCGATGATCAACACCGCGACCGCGTTGACCAGCGCATGCGCGAGCCGCGGCTCCGGGCCGAGCGTCGCCCAGAGAGCGAAGGTCACCGCGGCGATGCCGAGCACCACCAGCACGAACCAGGCGGAGATCCGGTCGGCGAACGTCTGGATCGGCGCGCGGCTGCGCTGCGCCGCGGCGACCATCGCGACGATGCGCGCCAGCAGAGTCTCGTTGCCGACCCGCTCGGCGCGGATGACCAGCGCGCCGGTCCCGTTCACGGTCGCACCCACGACTCGCGAGCCCGCCGTCTTCTCGACCGGGAGCGACTCGCCCGAGACCATCGACTCGTCGACCGAGCTCTTGCCTTCGAGAACCAGACCGTCGACCGGGATCTTCTCGCCCGGCCGGACGCGCAATCGATCACCGGGCTGGACAGATTCGAGCGCCACATCCGCCTCGCTGCCGTCGGCGGCGATGCGCCGCGCGCTCGTGGCCGCGAGCCCCAGGAGCTTCTTGAGCGCCGAGCTCGTCTGGCCGCGCGCCCGGAGCTCGAGCACCTGGCCCAGGAGCACCAGGGCGGTGATCACGGCCGCGGCCTCGAAGTAGACCGGCACGGTCGCGCCATGGCGCATGGTGTGGGGCAGGAGGCCGGGGAAGAGCGTCGCGAAGAGGCTGAAGCCGTACGCCACGGCGATGCCGAGTCCGATCAGCGTGAACATGTTGAGGCTGCGGTTCTTGACCGAGACCACGGCGCGCACGAAGAACGGCCAGGCGCCCCAGAGCACGACCGGGCTGGCGAAAACGAGCTGCAGCCAGAGGCGCATCTGGGGAGAGAACCAGCCGCCCAACGGATCCCCGGGGATCATCTCCCCCATCGCCAGGACCAGCGTCGCCGCGGCGAGCGGCACCGCGACCCAGAAGCGGCGCTTCATGTCGACGTACTCGGGGTTCGGCCCCTCCTCGACCGTCACCACCTCCGGCTCGAGGGCCATCCCGCAGACCGGGCAGGCGCCGGGTCTGTCGCTCTCGACCTCAGGATCCATCGGGCAGATCCACTTCGATCCCGGCGGGGCCCCGGCGGCCAGACCCGGCGAGCCGCCCATCGCTTCGCGATGCCCGGCCAGGAACTTCGCCGGCTGCGCCTCGAACTTGTGCCTGCAGCCGGCGGAACAGAAGTAGAAGGCCTGCCCGCCGTGCTCCGTGCGATGCTTCGCGGTCGCCGGATCGACCGTCATGCCGCAGACGACATCGAGCACCCCAGCGCGCGGCGGCTCGTCGGCGAGCACCCGCAGGGAGCGCTGTGGGTTGGGTGCCCGACCGGGCCCGCCCTCCGGCGAGCTCATCAGTCTTCGACCTTCGTCACCTGCGTACCGCAGGTCGTCATCCTGCGGCCGTAGTAAGGGTTGCGCACCTCCCCTACGGCCTGCAGCCAGTAAGCGTCGGCCATCGGACAGTAGAAGATGCCGTAGCCGAGGACCGGTTGCTTCTCGAACAGATGCGCCAGGGCGAGAGAGAGCGGCTTGAGCTGCGCGCGCACTCCGTCGATGTCGAGCGCCGTCATCCCCTTCGCCGCCGCCGCCACCGCTGCGAACGATTCCCGGTCGCCCCCCGCCTTCACAGCGGCCGCAGCCTCCGCGGCGATCTTCGCCGCCTGCTCCGAGACCGCCGCGACCGAATCGCCGGCGAGCGCCTCCTGGATCGGGACATAGAGCGCCACCAGATTCTCCACCGGACTCTTGGGCGCTACCGTGGCGCTGGCCGCCCCGGCACTCATCAGCGCGATCAGGGCTGCAAGGCCCCAACACGCTCCCTTCACTGGGCTGCACATCGGCTTGTCTCCTTTATCGCAAGCACGAATCACACGTCACCACTCTTTACCGAATCCTTTTCTCAAATTCACAAGAAAATCTCAACCGAGCTGCTGGCGCAGCGCGGCACGCCCCTTCCACAGCTTGTAGACCGCCGGGTAGATCAGGAGCTCCATGAGAAACGAGGTCACCAGGCCGCCGATCATCGGCGCCGCGATCCGCTTCATGACGTCGGCGCCGGCGGAGGTCGAGAACAGGATCGGCAGCAGGCCCATGAACGCCGCCGCCACGGTCATCATCTTCGGCCGGGCGCGCTTCACCGCGCCGTGGAGGATCGCCGCGTCGACCTCCTGCTCGTTGCGCAGCAACCCCCGCCGCTTCGCGTCGTCCCACGAGAGATCGAGGAAGAGCAGCATGAAGACCGCGGTCTCGGCGTCGAGCCCGAGGAGGGCGATCATGCCGACCCAGGCGGCGATCGATACGTTGTAGCCGAGGAGATGGAAGAGCCAGATCGCGCCGACCGCCGAGAACGGGACGGTCGCGAGCACCAATCCCGCCTTGAAGGTCGATTTCGTGTTGGCGTAGAGCAGCAGGAAGATGAGCACGATCGTCGCCGGCACGATCCACTTCAGGCGCTCGCGCACCCGCAGCATGTTCTCGTACTGGCCGCTCCATAGAAGGGTCGTGCCCGGCGGCAGGGTCACGGCGCGGCGCACCGCGGCCTTGGCGTCGTCCACGAACGAGCCGATGTCCCGCCCGGCGACGTCGACGAAGACATAGCCGGCGAGGAAGCCGTTCTCGTTGCGGATCATCGCCGGGCCGTGGGTGACCTTGAAGTCGACCAGTTGACCCAGCGGCACCTGGGCTCCGGAGGCCACGGGTACCAGGATCCGCGCCAGCCGGTCGGGGTCGTCGCGCAGATCCCGCGGATAGCGCACGCTCACCGGGTAACGCTGCCGGCCCTCGATCGTCGTGGTGACGTTCTCGCCGCCGATCGCGGCAGCCAGCACGGCCTGGAGCTCCTCGACCCGCAGGCCGTAGCGCGCGAGCTGGTCGCGTTTCGGCTCGAGGTCCAGGAAGTAGCCGCCGGCGACGCGCTCGGCGAAGGCGCTGCGCGCGCCGGGCACCCCGCGCACGACCGCTTCGATCGCCACACCGGTGCGCTCGATCTCGTCGAGGTCGCGGCCCAGGACCTTGATCCCCACCGGCGTGCGGACGCCGGTCGAGAGCATGTCGATGCGCGCCTTGATCGGCATCGTCCAGGCGTTGGTGAAGCCGGGGATCGCGAGGGCGCGGTTCATCTCGGCGACCAGTTCCTCGTGCGAGATCCGGTCGGGCCAGAAGGGCCGCACCAGCGGCTTGAGAAAGCCCGGCAGCCAGGCCGAATACCAGGTCTTGCGCGCTCGCCAGGCGGTCTCGGGCTTGAGGACCACCGTGGTCTCGAACATCGAAAGCGGCGCCGGGTCGGTCGCGGTCTCGGCCCGTCCCGCCTTGCCGTAGACCCGTTCGACCTCCGGGAAGCCGGCGAGGATCCGGTCCTGGAGCTCGAGCACGCGCTGCGCCTCGCCGATCGCGATACCGGGAAGGGTCGTCGGCATGTAGAGGATCGACCCCTCGGCGAGCGGCGGCATGAACTCCGAGCCGAGCCGGAAGTAGAGCGGCAGCGAGACCGCGAGGATGGCGAGCGCAATCGCGATGACCGTCTTCGGGCGCCGCAGCACATAGCGGCAGGCCGGGTCGTAGAGGCGGTGGATGGCGCGGCTCACCGGATGGCGCTCCTCGGCGTAGTAGGTCCCCACCAGAAACCCGGAGGCGATCCTGGCGAGGAAGCGCGGCTTGAAGGTGAACGGCTCCATGCGCGCGAACAGCATGCGCAGAGCCGGGTCGAGCGTCACCGCCAGGATAGCCGCGAGCAGCATCGCCAGGTTCTTCGACCAGGCGAGCGGCCGGAAGAGCCGCCCCTCCTGGTCGACGAGGGCGAAGATCGGCAGGAAAGCGACCGCGATGACGAGGAGCGAGAAGAAGACCGACGGCCCGACCTCCTTCAGGGCCTCGAGTCGTACGGCGTGGAAGTCCCCCTTGCGCCCGCCGACCTGCCAGAGGTGCAGCTTGTTGTAGGCGTTCTCGACCTCGACGATCGCGCCGTCGACGAGAACACCGATCGAGATCGCGATCCCGGCGAGGGTCATGATGTTGACCGAGATGCCGAGGAGATAGAGCGGAATGAACGACAGCAGGACCGAAATGGGAATCGTGACGATCGGCACGATCGCCGACGGGAAGTGCCAGAGGAAGAGCAGGATAACGAGCGACACGACGATCATCTCCAGCACCAGCTCGTGCTTCAACGTCCCGAGCGCGCGCAGAATGAGGTCCGACCGGTCGTAGGTCGTCAGCACCTCGACGCCGTCCGGCAAACTGGCCTTCAAGTCGTCGAGCTTCGCCTCGACCCGGCGGATGACGTTCAGCGCGTTCTCGCCGTGGCGCATGACGATGATGCCGCCGACGGCGTCCCCCTGGCCGTCGAGGTCGCCCACCCCGCGCCGCTGTGCCGGTCCGAGCTCGACCGTCGCCACGTCGCGCACCCGGAGCGGCACACCGGTGGGACTCGCGCGCAGAACGACCTCGCCGAAGTCGGCCAACGTCTTGGCGTAGCCGCGGATCCGCACCATGTACTCGGCGCCGCTCCATTCGATGAGGCGCCCGCCACTCTCGTTGTTGGAGGCCTGGACGGCCGCGACGACCTCCCCGATCGGCAGCCGCAAGGAGGCCAGCCGGTTGGGATCGACAACGATCTGCACCTGCTTGACGTAGCCGCCGATCGAGGCCACCTCGGCCACTCCGGGAACGCTCTGCAGGGCGTAACGCAGCGTCCAGTCCTGGAGCGAGCGCAGCTCGTCGAGCGAGTGCTTCGCGGTGCGATCGACCAGGGCATACTGATAGACCCAGCCGACGCCGGTGGCGTCCGGACCGAGCTCGGTGCGCACCCCTTCGGGAAGGCTGCCCTGGATCTTCGACAGGTACTCGAGCACCCGCGAACGTGCCCAGTAGAGATCGGTGCCGTCCTCGAAGATCACGTAGACGAACGAGTAGCCGAAGTCCGAGAAGCCGCGCACCGCCTTGACTCTCGGCGCGCCGAGCAGCGAGCTCACGATCGGATAGGTGACCTGATCCTCGAGCAGGTCGGGGGAACGGTCCCAGCGCGAGAGAATGATCACCTGCGTGTCGGAGAGATCGGGCAAGGCGTCGAGGCGGATCACCCCGAGAACCGCGATGGCGACGACACAGAGCACCGCGACCGCGAGCAGGACGAGCGCGCGATTCTTCGCCGAAAACTCGATGACGCGGCGAATCACCGGTGTTCCCCGTCCGGAACCGGGGCCGGCGGGCCGGGGGCGATCGGGACGGCCGCCTTCGGGACGCCTCCCGTCAATTCCCGCGGCACGGCGCCGGTGATCCGCGACTCGGCATCGAGCAGGAAGTTGGCGCGGGTCGCGACTCGCTCCCCCGCCGCCACCCCGCGCACGATCAGGATCGAGTCGCCGCTCCTCTCGCCGGTCTCGACCTCACGGGGCTCGAGCTTTCCCGGCGCGCTCTCGACGAATACGGTCTTCTTCAATCCGGAATCGATCACCGCCGAAGTCGGCACCAGGACACCCGCGCCGAGATCGATCGCGAGCTCGACGTCGACGAACATTCCGGGCCTCAAAGCGAACCCGGGATTGGGCAGCTCGAAGCGCGCCGTGAGGGTGCGCGCGGCGGCGTCGAGGGTCGGATAGACGTAGGTGATCTTCGCGGCGATCGACTTGCGATCGTCGTACGGCAGGCGAATGGTCGCCGCCTGGCCGATCGCTACAAAGCGCGCCTCCGACTCGAAGAACGCCGCCTCCACCCACACGGTCGAGAGGTCGGTCACGGTGTAGAGCTCCATTCCGGGAACGATCTCCTGACCCTGCACCACCGACTTCGCGGTCACGAAACCGCTCGCCGGCACGAGCAGATCGACCGTGCGCTGCGCGGTGCGGGTGCGGTCGAGCTCCACGATGAAGCGCTCGGGCACGTCCAGGAGCTCGAGCCGGCGCCGCGCCGCGACCAGCAGGTCCTGCCCTCCCCGGCGGACCTCGGGGAGTTGCGAGCCGGCGAAGCGATTGGCGGCGTCGCGGGCCAGAAGGTACTCGCTCTGCGCCGCGAGCAGCGCCGGCGAGTAGACCGCCATCGCCGGCGCCCCCTTCTGCACGTAGAGTCCGGTCGCATTCACCGCCAGCTTCTCGACCCAACCCGAGATCTTGGACTGGGCGCGCACCTGCCGGCGCTCGTCGGCGACCACCGATCCGGCGGCGCGCACGCTGCGCGTGAGATGCCCGACGGTCGCGACCTCGGTCACCACGCCGGCCCGCCGCAGGGAGTCCGGATCGAGATCGAGCCCGGCGCCGCGCGCGGACGCTGCGCCCGCCGCGTCGGAGTAGACCGGGACGAAGTCCATCCCCATCGAATCCTTGGCGGGCGTCGGCGAGGTGACCGCCGGATCCATCGGACTGCGATAGAAGAGGATCTTGCGCTCCGCGCCCGCCGCGGCCTTCGCGCCCGCTGCGCTCTTCGTTTTCCTCACCAGGTCCATGTTGCAGATCGGGCAGGTCCCGGGGTGGTCGGTGACATAGGTCGGATGCATCGGACAGGTCCAGAGCTCGGCCTCTTCGGGACTCTTGCCCGAAGAGCAGGCCCCGGCGGCGAGCAACGTGCAGGCGAATGCGAGCAACACGAGAAGTGATAGCGAGCGCTTCATGGTCGGGACTCCGGTTGCAGCTCATCCAGGGGGGCGCCGGCGAGCGCCTGGGACTCGGCCCAGACCGCGTAGCGGGCGGCTTCGGCGCTCGAAAGCTCGACGCGAGCGTGGAACCAGTCACTGAACAGATCGAGGAGACGCGAGAAGGGGACTTCGTCGTTCAGGAATCCTACCCGGGCGGCGTCGAGCGCGACGCTCGTCCGCGGCACGATGGATTCGGAGAGGCGCGCGAGGCTGCTCTCCAGGCGATCGCGCTCGGCACCGAGACGCACCGCTTCGGCACGGCCCGCGATGTCGGCCGCGGCGAGATCGGCGCGTGCCGCCGCGACGGCGCTCTCCATCGCGGTCACCTGCGGCGCCAGGCGCCGGTGCCGGAAGAAGGGGAGCTCCATGCCGAGCTTGAGCGTGAGCTCGGGAGTGTCGCCTTCGGGCCAGAGGAAACCAGCGCCGATACCGAAGTCCGGCTTGAGGCCGAGGCGGGCCGCCTCCAGGCGGCGCTCGACCACGGCGAGCCGCAGCTCGGCGACGCGCGTCGCAGGAGCCTGCTTGTCGAACGGCAGCGGCCCCTCGCGCACCGCGAACACCGGTACCGGCAGGTTGCCCACGCTGAGCGGCAGCGACTCGGCAGGAACGCCGGCGAGCGCGGCGAGCTTCGCCCGCGCCGCCTGGAAGCGCGAGAAGACGACGTCGATTCTCTGGTCGTGTTCGTCCTGGGCGAGCTCGGCTTCGAGCACGGCGAGCGCGTTCTCCTGCGCAGCGCCGAAGCGTGCGGTGGCGGTCGAGTGCAGGAGCTCCAGGAGCTCGTGCGCCTCGGCCAGGGTGCGCTGCTCGCGGTCGGCGGAATAGAGATCGGCGAACGTCCGCCGCACTTCGCCCACCAGGTTCTGTTCTACCCGGACGGCCTCCACTGCCGACACCTGGATCTCCGCTGCCGCGATCGCCTCGAGCGCGCCGCGCTTGCCGGGCCAGCGCACCGGCTGCACGACTTCGACCTCGACGGCGAGCGGCCGGTCCGAAGATTCCGTCAGGTTCGGGAGAGCATTCCGCACCCAGAGATCGAGCTCCGGATCGCCGCGCACCCCCGCGCCCTCGGCGAGCGCCCGGGCCTCTCTCGCCTTGGCGCGCGCCGCCGCGAGCACCGGCGAACCGGTGCGAGCCGCCTGCTCGAGCGCTGTGATCTCGATCGAATCCGCCGCTCGAGCCGGTCCACCTGCGAGAACGAACCAGCCGAGGCCGACGCCGCTGATCGTCCGGAAAACCCAGTTTCTGCGTGTGGTGTGCATCTGGCGCTCCTCGCGAACTCACTCCGGAAACGGCGAGAGAAAGCTCTCGCCGGACACACTACTCCCGGGGTGAGAAGCTCAGATTCGCCAGACGGAGTGGAGCGTGAAGAGACCCAGAGGATGGAGGTGGCCGGCGCGCGAGAAGGCTGCCGGCGTGGCCCCGGCGACCTCGCTCGCCATTCCCGAGGCGGTCGAGAGGACCGCGGCGGGAAGAGGCTCGAGACCGTTGGGCGTGCCGGTGGGCGCCTGGATCGCCTGCGGGCGGCAGCAGTCCATCGGCGCCGACATCTCGCCGGCACCTCCGGTCGAGTGGCACGGGACCGCTCGCACGGCCTGCGACATCATCGGGCAGTAGCTGCTCATCCTGCAGCGCGCGGCCGCCACCGGCCCGGCGACGAGCACCAGGAGGAGCGCAACCAGCGCGAGCGACAGAGAGCGACCGAGGCCCTTCACGCGGAGCATTGTATATCGCGCCCCGATGTTAGGCTGCCACCCATGAGCACGGCCCCCCCGAGCCCGCCCTCCCCGTCGATCCCGTCGATGCCCTCCGAAAGGGTGGCGATCGTCACCGGCGGCTCCCGCGGCATCGGACGCGCGACGGCCGAGTCCCTGCTCGAACGCGGCTACCGGGTCTTCTTCTGCGGCCGCAGCCCGGACCTCCTCGAGGACACCCGGCAGCAGCTCTTCATCCGCTACCCGGGCAGGGTCTCGTCCCGCCTCTGCGATGTCCGGAGCCAGGCCGCGGTCGAGGAGCTGGTGGCCTGGGTCGAGCAGGAGGCCGGCCGCATCGACGTGCTGGTCAACAACGCCGGCGTCGTGCGCTTCGGGCCGGTCGACGAGCTCTCCGGCGACGACTTCCGGGAGGTCATCGAGACCAATCTGCTCGGCCCCTTCTACGCCATCCATGCGGTCGCGCCGATCATGAAGCGCCAGGGAGCGGGCTGGATCTTCAACATCGCCTCGCTCGCCGCGAAGAACCCGTTCGCCGGCGGCGCCGCTTACAACGCCAGCAAGTTCGGCCTGGTGGGCATGTCGGAGGCGGCGATGCTCGACCTCAGGCACTTCGGCATCCGCATGGCCTCGATCTGCCCGGGCAGCGTCGAGACCGACTTCGGCGGGGGCATCATGCGAACGCAGAGAACGGCGCGAGCGCCGGGAACGGCGCCAGCGGCGGGTAGCGGCGGCAACTGGCGCCTGGCTCCCGAGGACGTTGCGAAGGTGGTGACCGATCTGCTCGATTTCCCGGCTCGCGCCCTGCCGAGCCTGATCGAGATTCGCCCCAGCCAACCCCCCAAGAAGTAGCCGCGGTAGGCCAGGCGCCTCTCGCCGCGCCGGAAGCTCCGGCGCCCCATCTCTAGGGAGCGACGGCGCTCCAGGCCGCGGCGCCGTCGCAGTCGAAGCCGTCGACGAAGAGCTCCGTCCCTCCCGCTCCGGTCCGCCAGATGCGATCGCAGGCGCGATAGACCGTCGTGGCGGTGCGCACCTCGGAGAACACCGTGCGCAACCCGTCGCCGGCGGCGAGCGGCCACGCCGCGGCGTGGGCGAAGGCCTGCCACCCCGACCAGGCGAGGCCGTCGTTGCTGAACCGCATGTCGACGGCGGTCGCGGGCCCGTAAACGTAGAGTGCGGCGGACCCGGACGCTGTCTGGTGCTTCTCGCCCTCGATCACCAGGGGATAAACGCTCGTCCGCGTGCCGAAGACCTGCGTCCAGTAATGAGTGAGCCCGTTGAAGCTGCACGACTCGCCGGCGTCTCCGCAGTCGCAATCGCTGTTGAGGTCGAGATCGATGTTCGAGAGGTCGCCGTTCTGGCGGAAGTAGCCGGCGCCGAGCTCGCGGAAACCGGGATTCAGGATGTTGGCGCGATGCCCCGCGCTCGCCATCCACTGCGCCATCGTCGCCGCCGGCGTGCTGTTGCCGGCCGCGATGTTCTCTGCCGCGGAGGCATAGGCGTAGCCGGCCGCGAGCATGCGCTCGAAAGGATCGAGTCCGGTCGAGAAATCGCAGTGGGAGAAGTAATCGTGCACTGCCATCGAGCTGCTGTGCTCGTCGGCGACGCCGGTGAGAAGCGCAATGAGCTTGAGCGGCGGCGCCGGACAGCCGGTTCCGGTGCAGGCCGCACGTTCGATGTTCACCAGCTCGCCGATCTGCTCTTCGAAAGTCGCCGCCGGCGGGGCCTCGGGGCTCGAGACGACCGGCTCGGCAGCGAGATCCTCCGCCCCCAGGGCGCGCAGCGAGACCTCCCACTGACCTACGAGAGGGGGCGGCAAGGAGGCCGGGAGCGGAGCGCGCGCCGAGACCATCGCAGAGGACACCAAGGCGAACAGACCGAACAAGGAAAGCGGCAGGCCAGAAGTCATCTCATGGAACCCTAGGCAACGGCTGTGCCCGCGAGAGTGATCCGATGCACACCCCCTTTACTGGTCTTATTTCAATAACTTGTCCTCGGCGTGAGCGTCGCGTCTCGGGGCGAATGACAGAAAACGTCATGGTCGGCTGCGCTGCGCGTCAGCCGGCCGCGCCGCGCGCTATCCGGCCGCGCCGCGGCTATCCGGCAGATGGCGGGAGACGAGGCCCTCGAGAATGCGCTCGGCCGGGATGCCGCGCAGCCGCATCGGGGAGGCGGTGAGCAGATCCTCGGCGAGCGCCAGAAGGCGGCGGCGCAGCGCCGGCGGAAGCGGCGGCTCGCCCTCCTTGTCCATGGCCGCCTGGCGCACCGCCGTGGCAGCGAGCAGCCAGGGCCGCTGGGCGCGCGGATCGTCGAAGCCCTCGCTCTCCTCGCCCGCGGCTGGAGCGCCACGCTTCCGGCGTTCGTCGCGCTCGTCCTTCGATCTCTTCCCCACCGGATCCAGGCGGGAGGCCGCGTCGAGCAGCCAGAGCGCCCCGCCACCGGCGGCGAAGCGCTCGACGCTGGCGCGAAAGCCGGACGCCACCGTCGCGAGCACCTGCTCGGGGAAAGCCGCCGCCGCGCCGAGATAGAGCGCGAGCGACCGGCTGCGCAGGGTCGGCGAGAGGTCGAGCCGCGAGGGCGCGAGCAGAAAGAAGTTGCGCGGCGAGCGCAAGCCCGGCTCCTCGATCGCCTTGAGGAGCGCATCGGAAGCTTCCGACGACAGGCTCGCGGCCTCGGCGATGACGAAGACCTGGCCCCGGGCCTCGTAAGGCGAGAGCTGCGCCGAGCGCAGCATCTCCCGCGTCGCATCGGCCGAGACCGAGGTCTTGAGATCGCGCGCCAGCCAGACGAAATCGGGATGGAACGCCTCCGCCTCGGCTCCTGCAGGGTCCGGCTGGACGATCCGGCGGCAGTGACGGCAGTTTCCGCAGGGGCGCTCCGCGCGCTCGCGCTCGCACAGCAGCGCGCGGGCGAGAGTGACCGCCGCCGCGAACCGCGCCGCCTCCGAGCCGCCGTGCAGGATGACCGACGGGTAGAGCCGGCCTTCGATCGCGAGAGCCACCAGGCGCTCGATGGGAGCGCTGGGCGCGATGGGCGCCATGGGCGCCATGGGACCGATGCGGTCGGACTCCTTGCCGCGAGCCATCTTCACGCTCCGAGGCCCGGCAAGGATCCGAGCACGGCGAGGACCTGCTCCTCGGTCCGCCGCGGGTCGCCGGCGGAGTCGATGATGTGGAAGCGCTCTGGTTCCGCCGCCGCGAGATCCAGGTAGCCGCGCCGGACGCGCTCGTAGAAGGCGAGGGTCTCGACGTCGAGGCGATCGGCGGCATGGGCGCGACGGCGGCTGTTCGAGGCCCCGCGACGACGGGCCTCCGCCGCCGGCAGATCGAAGAGAAGGGTGGCATCCGGGCGGCGCGTGCCGGTGGCCACCGCGTCGATCTGGTCGATGACCGCCATCGCGACTCCGCGCCCGAAGCCCTGGTAGGCGCGGGTCGAATCGGTGAAGCGGTCGCAAAGCACGTGGCGGCCGAGCGCGAGCTCGGGCTCGATCTTCTCGAGCAGATGCTGGCGACGGCTGGCGAAGACGAGGAGGAGCTCGACCGTGCCGTCGATCCCGCCCCACCGCCGGTCGAGGAAAACCTCGCGAATCGCCTGTGCGAGCGGGGTGCCCCCGGGTTCGTGGGTCACGAGGTGCGGCAGGTTCCGCGCCGCGAACCAGGCCGCCGCGGTGCGCAGATGGGTCGACTTGCCGCTGCCGTCGAGACCTTCGAAGGTGAGAAAACGGGCCACGCCCGGGAAATTAGCACGCCGCTCGCCTCCGGCGGGGCGGGATTGAGCCGGACGAGTCCGTTAGACTTCGTCCGGCGTGGTCGCCGCCCCTGGCGTCGCCTTCGCCCCCGGATCCGCCGCCGCCATGCACACGATCGCCTCCCCGCTCCTCTGGACGACTTTCCTTTCGCTCTGCGGGGTTCTTCTGATACTCGATCTCGCGGTATTGAACCGCGGCGCAAAGGTCATCTCGGCGCGGGCGGCGATCCGCAACACGCTCTTCTTCGTCAGCATGGGCGCGCTATTCGCGGCCTACCTCGCGTGGGAATTCGGCAGCTCCCCCGCGCTCGAGTTCGTGACCGGCTACCTCATCGAATATGCGCTCTCGGTCGACAATCTGTTCGTCTTCCTGGTCATCTTCACCTACTTCTCGGTGCCCGCCGAGCAGCAGCACCGGGTGCTCTTCTGGGGCATCCTCGGCGCGATCATCCTGCGCGGCATCTTCATCATCGCCGGGGCGGCGCTGCTCGCGAAGTTCGCCTGGATGATCTTCGTCTTCGGCGCCTTTCTGATCTACACCGGCGTGAAGCTCCTGTTCACCGGCGACGAAGCGATCGACCCGGCGCGCAATCCGATTCTGCTGCTCTGCCAGCGCTTTCTGCCGGTGACCTCCGAGTACCATGGCGAGCGCTTCTTCGTGCGCCCGATCGGCCGGGAGACGGGCAGGCTCGTCGCGACGCCGCTCTTCCTGGTGCTGGTGGTGGTCGACGTCATCGACGTGGTCTTCGCAGTCGACTCCATTCCGGCGATCTTCGCCGTGACGCGCGACCCGTTCATCGTGTTCTCGTCCAACATCTTCGCGGTGCTCGGCCTGCGCTCGCTCTACTTCCTGCTCGCCAACCTGATGGGGAAGTTCCACTATCTGAAGCACGGGCTCGGGTTGGTGCTGGCCTTCGTCGGGCTGAAGATGCTGCTCTCGGAGTACTGGCACATCTCCATCGGGCTCTCGCTCGGCATCATCCTGGCGCTCCTCGGCGGGGCCATCCTCGCCTCGTGGCTCTTCCCGCCGTCCGGAGCGGACTCAGCGGGCGAAGATCACCAGTAGCGCGACGCCGAGCGCCACGCGGTAGAGGGCGAAGGGAGCGAGCGACCGCGTGCGCACCCAGTCGAGCAGAAAGGCGATCACCGCGTACCCGGCGACGGCGGAGACCGCGATGCCGATCGCCAGCGCCTGAGGCGGCACGCCGAGCGGCACGCCCCGTAGAACATCGGCGACCTGTTTCGCCGCGAGCACGAGGCCGATCGGGATGGCGAGCAGAAACGAGAACCTCGCCGCCGCGGGCCGCGCGAAGCCGAGCAGCAACGCGGCCGTGATCGTGACGCCGGAGCGCGACGTCCCCGGCACCAGCGCGAGCGCTTGCGCGCCGCCGACGAGGAGCGCCTCGCGCAAACCGAAATCGCCGAGCGCGCGGCCCGTCGGCGCGCGGTCCGCTCGTCGGTCCGCGATCAACAGGAGCACGCCGTAGAAGATCGCCGTCGCCGCGATGAGACGCGGTTCGCGGCCATGGCCGCTCACCCAACCTTTGAGCAGCAGACCGGCGAGACCCGCCGGAATCGTCGCCCAGGCGAGCAGCCAGAGCATGCGCGCGTCGGGATTCGAAGCGCGTTCGGAGGCCCGGAAGCTGGAGCGGAGCTCCCGCGCCATGCGCACGATGTCGTTGCGGAAGTAGGCCATGACCGCGATCAGCGTGCCGCTGTTCGTCGCGATATCGAACTCGAGCCCCTGATCGGACCAGCCGAGCAGGCGCGGCAGAAGAATGAGGTGCCCCGAGGAGGAGACCGGAAGGAACTCGGTCACCGCCTGGACCAGGGCGAGAATGGCGGCCTGCCAGGGAGTCATGCGCGGATCCTATCGGCGACCGGGCCCTCCGTGCGGCCGGCGCGCCCGCCGGGCGGCCCCCGTTCTTCCGACATCCGGCCGATATACTCCGGGCGATGAAAGGCATCGTCCTCGCCGGAGGCTCCGGCACGCGGCTCTACCCTTTGACGCGCGGCGTCTCGAAGCAGCTCTTGCCGGTCTACGACAAGCCGATGGTCTACTACCCGCTGTCGAGCCTCATGCTCGCCGGCGTCCGTGACATCCTGCTCATCACGACGCCCTACGACGTGGCGAGCTTCGAGCGCCTGCTCGGAGACGGCTCGGCGTTCGGCCTCCGCATCTCCTACGCCGTGCAGCCGCACCCGGGGGGGCTCGCCCAGGCCTTCCTCATCGGCCGCGAGTTCGTCGGCCGTGACCGCGTGGCGCTCGCGCTGGGGGACAACATTTTCTACGGCCATGGCTTCCCGGACGATATCCAGGCGGCGGCGGCGCGCGAGGTCGGAGCGACGGTCTTCGCCTATCGCGTCCGCGATCCCGAGCGCTATGGCGTCGTCGAGCTCGGCGCGGACGGGAAGGCGATCAGCATCGAGGAGAAGCCGCGCCAGCCCAGGTCTTCCCTCGCCGTCACCGGGCTGTATTTCTACGACAACCGCGTGCTCGACATCGCGGCCCGCCTCGAACCCTCCCCGCGCGGCGAGCTCGAGATCACCGACGTCAATCGCGCCTACCTCGCGCTGGGCGAGCTCTCGGTGCAGGTTCTCGGCCGGGGCATCGCCTGGCTCGATACCGGCACCCACGAATCGCTTCTCCAGGCGTCGGAGTTCATCGGCGCGGTCGAGCAGCGTCAAGGCCTGAAGGTCGCCTGTCTGGAGGAGATCGCTCTCCGCATGGGCTATCTCTCCGCTTCGCAGGTGCTGGCGCTGGCCGACGATCTCGGCCGCACCGACTATGCCGACTACCTCCGTCGCATGGTGCGCGAGGAGGAGGGCGGCGCTTGAAGCTTCTTCCGACGCCGCTGCCCGGTGTCCTCCTGGTCGAGCCGCAGGTCTTTCGTGACGAGCGCGGCTTCTTTCTCGAGGTCTGGAACGCCGGGAAGTTCGCCGCCAAGGGTCTCGAGGCCGCCTTCGTACAGGACAACCACTCGCTGTCGCAGCACGGCACCCTGCGCGGTCTTCATGTCCAGCTGCCGAACTCCCAGGGCAAGCTCGTGCGCTGCATCGAAGGGACGATCTTCGATGTCGCGGTCGACATCCGGCGCGACTCGCCCACCTTCGCGCAGTGGTACGGCGTCGAGCTCTCGGCCGAGAACTTCCGCCAGCTCTGGGTGCCGCCCGACTTCGCGCACGGTTTCTGCGTGCTTTCCGGGCGCGCCCAGGTCGAGTACAAGTGCACGACGCCGTACGACCCGCGCGCCGATCTCGCGATCGCCTGGGACGACCCGGCCATCGGCATCGACTGGCCGCTCGCAAAGCCGCTGCTCTCGCCCAGGGACCGCGTCGCCCGCCCGCTCGCGGAGCTGGGCGACCGGCTGCCGCTCTACGTGCCCTGAGGCGCTCGCCATGCCTGGAGCCGAGACCTTCACCGCCGCCGACCGGGCCCAACTCGCGGAGTGCGGCATCCCGATCGCGGAGGCGGAGCGCCAGCTGGCGTGGCTCACGACAGCGCCGCCCGCGACGAGACTGGCACGCCCTGCGACGGTCGGCGACGGCGTCGAACGCATCCGGGACGAAGAGGTTCCGGGTCTCCTGGCGCGCGCCGAGGAGGCTCAGGCACGGGGGAGATTCCTCAAGTTCATCCCCGCCTCGGGTGCGGCTTCGCGGATGTTCCGCAGCTTCGCCGTCGTCGCCGAACGCTTCCCCGACGGCGACACCGCGGCCGTTCGCGCCGCCGCCGCGAGCGGCGACAACGAAGCGCGAGAAGTGCTGGAGCTCTGCGCGAAGCTTCCCGGAATGGCGCTGGCTCAGGAGCTCGAGTCGCGACGTCCGGGGACTCTCGAACGGATCGCGGAAGTCACGAACGGCCGTTCTCTCGCCCCCTTGTTCGAGCTTTTCTTTTCTTCGGGAAATGGCCGTCCGGCCTTAGCAGCCCTGCCGAAGGCGCTGCTGCCTTTTCATTGGGCGGGAGAGCGCCGGCGCACCGCCTTCGAGGAACAGCTGGCCGAAGGCCTGCACTATCTGCGCGACGTCGACGGCGTAAGCCGATTCCACTTCACCGTCGCGGCCGAGTTCCGGAACCCGCTCGCCGAAGAGGTCGCGCGAGCGCGTTTGCAGTTTGCTGGCGCCGGCGCGACGCTCGAGGTCGGCTTCTCGGAACAACCGAGCTCGACCCACGCCCTGGCGCTCGACGAGGGGGGGCGCCCCGCCCGCGCCGCCGACGGCCGCCTGC
Source organism: Thermoanaerobaculia bacterium (assembly GCA_963806165.1). Lineage (GTDB taxonomy): Bacteria > Acidobacteriota > Thermoanaerobaculia > Multivoradales > JAGPDF01 > JAGPDF01. Next base: position 322,089 of record CAWDWZ010000009.1, on the reverse strand, counting down.
TGCTGCGTCCGGCCGGACACGGCGCCCTGCTGCACAATCTCGCCGACACCCGGGGAGATCTCGTATTCGTGAAGAACATCGATAACGTCCTCCCCGAGAGCCGGCACCCCGGAATCGCGCTCTGGAAGAGGCTCCTCGCCGGCAAGCTCCTCGAGGCCGAGGCGTCCCGCCCGGCGCCGCACGCCGTCGGGCGGCCGTGGCGCGTCTGCGGCGTCGTCGCCAACCGCGGCGAACCGGGTGGCGGGCCGTTCTGGGTCGAAGGACCGCAGGGTGAGCCGACTCTGCAGATCGTCGAATCGGCGGAGGTCGCGACCCGGGACGCCGGCCAGCTCGATATCCTGCGGAGCGCAACGCACTTCAATCCGGTCGACCTCGTCGTCGCTCTCCGCGATCCGTCGGGCGAGCCCTGGAACCTCGACCTTTTCGTCGAACCGGCGCGCGCCCTGGTCGCGGAGAAGTCCGAAGGCGGAAAGAGGCTCCGTGTCTACGAGCGCCCGGGGCTCTGGAACGGCGGCATGGCCGGCTGGAACACACTCTTCGTCGAGGTTCCAGCGTGGACGTTCGCGCCGGTCAAGACGATCTGCGATCTCGCGCGCGCCGAGCACCTCGAGCGCAATCCCTGCAGCGTCTGAAACTTGCGGAAGCGGGGGTCGGCCCGATACGATGACTCTGCTGTACCCCTTCGCACGGAGACCTCCATGACCATGCTGTTTGTTCCCAAAGAGACCTCGCAAGGTGAGCGGCGTGTCGCCGCATCGCCCGAAACCGCCAAGAAACTCGTCCAAGCCGGACTCGAAGTCACCATCGAGAGCGGCGCCGGCCTCGGCGCGGGCTTTACGGACGAAGCCTACCGCGCCGCGGGAGCGACTCTCTCCGCCGGCGGCTCGGGAGGTTTCGAGGCGGCCGATATCGTCTTCAAAGTGGCGCCACCCGACAAGAGCGAGGCCGGGAAGCTCCGCTCCGGTGCCTTTCTCTTCTGTCTGCTCGACCCCTACCGCAATACCGAGTTGGTGCAGCTTCTCGCCTCGCGCCAGATCACGGCGTTCGCGATGGAGCTCGTGCCGAGAACCACGCGTGGCCAGGCGATCGACGTCCTCTCGTCCCAGGCCTCGATTGCCGGTTACAAGGCGGTGCTGGTCGGCGCGACCAAGCTCGGCAAGATCTTTCCCCTGCTCATGACGGCGGCCGGAACGATTCAGCCGGCGAGAGTCGTCGTGCTGGGCGCCGGCGTCGCCGGTCTCATGGCGCTCGCCACCGCCAAGCGGCTGGGTGCGACGGTCGAGGTCTCCGATGTGCGGGCCGCGGTGAAGGAACAGGTCGAGTCGCTCGGCGGTCGCTTCATCGACCTGCCCCAGATGCCCACGGCCGAGGGCGCCGGCGGCTATGCCAAAGAGGTCACCAAGGAGTTCCTCGAGCAGCAGCGCGCGATCCTCAAGGCCCGCCTCGTCACCGCCGACGTGGTGATCACCACCGCCCAGGTGCCGGGCAAGCGCGCCCCGGTGCTCCTCACCCGTGACATGGTCGAAGCGATGAAGCCGGGCTCGGTGGTGGTCGACATCGCCGCCGCTCAGGGCGGCAACTGCGAGCTGACCCGCGCCGACGAAGAGGTCGAGCATCGGGGCGTGTTCATCCTGGGTCCTTCGAATCTCCCGGCGACGGTCCCCGCCGACGCGAGCCGGGTCTATTCGCGGAACCTCCTGACTCTGCTGCTGCTCGTCTATCAGGACGGAAAGCTCGGAATCCCGGAGTCGGACCAGGAGGTCATGGGCACCCTCCTGACGCGCGGCGGCGCTCTGGTCCACCCCGCCTTCGCCGGAGCTCCTGCTCTCGTGGCGGGTTGACGAACCGGGATTGCCGTCGACCTACCGGGCCGCGCCCGGTGGCGAGAGAGCCCTTGCCCATCCGCCGAGTCCTCGGACTCCTCCTTCTTCTTCTCGGGCCAGGGCTCGCCTCCGGGCTCGCGACGCCTCCTCCTGCGGCGGCCACCGAACCGCCGCCCGCCGGGGTCGTCGCCCCTGCGGCGCTTCCTTCGGCGGAGCAGATGGAAGCCGAGGGCGCGCGCATCGGGACGATCTCGATCCTGGTCGGCGACGTCTTCGATCTCAACCGACCGGGGGAGCGCAAGCTCCTCTTCCGCTGGGCCAACCGCCTGCATCGGGATACGCGGAACCGGGTCGTCGCCCGGCAGTTGGTCTTCGCGCCGGGCGATCTCTTTTCCGCGAGCGCCCTCGCCGAGTCCGAACGGGCTCTGCGCGCCCAGCGCTTCCTCTATGACGCGAGCGTCCGGGCGGTGGCCTACCACGACGGTCTGGTCGACATCGAGGTTCGGACGCGCGACAACTGGTCGCTCAAACCGGGGTTGAGCTTCAGTCGCAGCGGCGGCGTCAACCGGCTCCGCTTCGAGCTCCAGGATTCGAACCTCCTCGGTCTCGGCAAGGATCTCTCTTTCCAGCACATCTCCAACGTCGATCGCAGCTCGACCCTGCTCTCCTACAGCGATCCGAATCTCTTCGGCAGCCGCTATCGCACCCAGATCACCTACGCCGACAACAGCGACGGCACCGAGCGCCGATTCACTCTCGAGCGCCCTTTCTTCTCTCTCACCACTCGCGTCGCCGGCGGACTCAGTCTCACCGACGACCGTCTCGTCACCAGCCGCTACCGTCTCGGCCATGTGCGTGATCGCTTCGAGGAGGCCAACCGTTTCGGTGAGCTCTGGTTCGGCCTCTCGCACGGCCTCGTCGGGGGCGAGACCCACCGCTTCCGGCTCGGCATCACCTATGACGACCACAGCTTTACCCAGGTCGCAGGCGAGCCGCCGACCGTGCTGCCGCCGGACCGGCTGCTCGTCTATCCGTGGCTGGGATGGGACTGGATTCAGGACCGCTTCGTAGTCGAGCACGACATCGACCGCATCAGCCGTTCCGAGGACCTGTCGCTGGGCTGGAAGAGCTCGGCGAGACTGGGTTTGGCCGCGGCCAGCTTCGGCTCCGACCGGGACGCCGTGGTCTACGACGCCTCGATTGCCCGCGGGTGGAAGCCCAGCGAGCGCCAGATCCTGCTCACTTCGGCCGCGCTCGCCGGCCGGCTCGAGTCCGGGAACCGCGGCCCGTCGGTCTTCTCGCTCGGTCTGCGCTACCTGTTCCGCGACTTCGAGAACCAAGCGCTGTACGCGAGCGCCAGCGTCGATCTGGCGCATGCGCTCGACGCCGAGCAGCAGCTCCTCCTGGGCGGCGACAACGGCCTGCGCGGCTACCCGCTGCGTTACGAGGAGGGCGATCGCCGCATCCTGCTCTCCGTCGAGCAGCGCTGGTACGGAGACCGCGAGTACCTCCACCTCTTTCGTCTCGGGGCAGCGGTCTTCTGCGACGTCGGCAGGGCATGGTTCGGCGGCGGAGTCGCGCCGGGGAATGTCCGCTGGCTGCGCGATCTCGGAGCGGGCCTGAGGTTCGCCCCGAGCCGCACCGCGCACGCCAACGTCATCCGCCTCGACGTCGCTTTTCCGCTCGATGGCGACCCCTCGATCGACAGGATCCAGTACCTCGTCTCGACCAGCGAACGCTTCTGACGGGACTGCTAGACTCGCCGGCAGTCAGGACCGCCAGCGAAAGGCCTCGACGATGGGCGAGCACGACATCAAAGAGCTGGACTCCGAATCGCTGCGTGCCTTCACCAGAAAGCTCCTGGGAGACCTGCAGGCGCTCGAACTGATGCTGCGCCACGGTGCGATCGAGACCGGCGTGCGCCGCATCGGCGCCGAGCAGGAGCTCTTTCTGGTCGATCGCGACTTCGGTCCGGCGCCGATCGCCATGGAGATGATCGAGAAGATCGACGACGAGCACTACACGACGGAGCTCGCGCGGTTCAACCTCGAGTTCAACACCGATCCGCTGGTCTTCGGCGGCGACTGCCTGCGCCGCATGGAACAGCAGCTCGTCGAGCTCCTGGCCAAGGGCCGGCGCGCCGCCCACGAGCTCGACGCCGAGCTCATCATGACCGGCATCCTGCAGACGCTCGAGATCTCGGATCTGTCGCTCGAGAACATGACGCCCAAACCGCGCTATCTCGCGCTCAACGAAGCGATGCGGCGTCTGCGCGGCCGCGACTACGAGTTCTACATCAAGGGCGCGGACGAGCTCATCATCCGCCACGAGAACGTGATGGTCGAGGCCTGCAACACCAGTTTCCAGGCCCATTTCCAGGTCGGTCCCGAGGAGTTCGCGGCGCTCTACAACCTGACCCAGGCGGTCGCGGCGCCGGTGCTCGCGGCAGCGTGCAACTCGCCGCTGCTCTTCGGCCGCAGGCTCTGGCGCGAGACCCGCATCGCGCTCTTCCAGCAATCGATCGATCATCGGGCGGCCGGCCTCCATCTACGGGAGCAGCCCTCGCGCGTCTCATTCGGCCGGCGGTGGGTCGACGACTCGGTGCTCGAGATCTTCAAGGAAGACATCACGCGCTTCAAGGTTCTGCTGTCGGCGGACATCGACGAGGACTCGCTCGACATGCTGCGCCGCAACCAGGTGCCGGGTCTGAAGGCGCTGCGCCTGCACAACGGCACGATCTATCGCTGGACGCGGCCCTGCTACGGCATCTGCGAGGGCCGGCCGCACCTGCGGATCGAGAACCGGATCCTTCCGGCGGGCCCGAGCCTGGTCGACGAAATCGCCAACGCCGCTTTCTGGTTCGGACTGCTCTCCGGCCTTTCCCGCGTCTACCCGGACATCCGGCGGGTGATGGAGTTCGATACCGCCAACGAGAATTTCGTCGCCGCCGCCCGGCTCGGACTGCGCGCCCAGTTCGCCTGGCCGGGGCATCAGCAGATCCCCGCCGACGAGCTGATTCTCGAGGAGCTGCTGCCGGTGGCGCGGGACGGCCTGAAGTTGAAGGGCATCGACCCGGCGGACGTCGACCGCTATCTCGGCATCCTCGAGGAGCGCGTGCGCTCCAAGCGGACCGGAGCGCAATGGCAACTGGACAGCCTCGCCTCCCTGCGCGAACGGGGCAGCCGGAGCGAGCGGCTCGCGGCGATCACCGGCGCGATCATCGACAACCAGAAGAGCGGACTGCCGGTGCACCAGTGGCCGCTGGCGAACCTCGAGCATGCGGGCGGGTGGGAGAAGCACTTCGGACAAATCGAGCAGATCATGACGACCGACCTGATCACCACCCACGCCGACGAGGCCGTCGAGCTGGTCGCGAACCTCATGCAGTGGAAGAAGATTCACCATGTGCCGGTCGAGGACAACGAGCATCGCCTGATCGGCATCGTCTCCCAGAGCAGCCTGGTGCGGCTCCTGGCGGAGCGCGCGACCGAGATGGGCAAGGGACCGATTCCGGTCCGCGAAGTCATGTCGACCGCGATGGTCACGGTCGCACCCGGAGTCATCGACCCTGGACGCCATCGCCCTGATGCGCCAGCACGGCATCGGCTGCCTCCCCGTGGTCAAGAACGGCCGGCTGGTCGGCATCGTCACCGAGCACGAGTTCATGCTGATCGCCGGGCACCTCCTCGAGGAGGAGCTGCGCTACTAGGGCGGCTGCGGTGGAGGAAGGTGCTCTTCCACCTTCCTCCACCCGAGCGCAAGCGGTTAGAACGTCAGCTTCACGCGCCCGGCAATGGCCCGCGGCGGAATGACGTGGGTGCCGCCGAAAACCGACTGGAAGTTGTAGAGGCCCTTCTCGCCGGCGAGGTTGAGGAAATCCACCTGGATCTCCAGGGGGATGCCGAAGCGCTGGAGCCGGGCGCCGAGCGAAGCATTCCAGACCGTACGCGGCTTCACCCGCTGCGGGTCGGCCGCGAAATCGACGTACGGCGCCGCATAGGCGGTGTCGGGGCTCGCCAGGACGTCCTCGAGCGCGCCGGCGTCGGTCACTAGGCCGGAGTCGTAGCGTTGGGTGAGCCCGACCCAGAAGGCGCCGCCGGGAAGGTCCCAGAACAGCCCAAGCTGCTCCTGGAGATCCTGGTCGTGATCGATGACGAACGGGCCGGCGGTCAACGAGTCCAGGGCTTCGGCGTCGAGAAACAACCCCCCGACGAACGGCGGCGTGTAGATCGCCTTGATATGCCCCAGCGACAGGTAGCCGCGGCAGGCCGTAGAACGGTCCGCCGTCCAGCCGCAGGTTCCAGCCCCTGAGGTCGGCGCCCTTGAAGTTCAGCGGGAAGACGATGCCGGTGTTGAAGAACTGGCTCTGGTCGGCCGAGTTCTTCACGTTCCGCTGCCAGTAGGAGGCGTCGACCCGCAGGTGTGAGCCGATGCCCTGTTGCACCCCGACGTTGTAGGCATCGTGGCGCTCCGAGACGTTGTTCAGCCGGCCGAAGCCGAGCTGGTTCGACTGCTGGATGTCGGGCGGCACGAGCGCAGCAGCCTGCGCCGACGACGACAAGCAAGATGTTCTCGTACTCGGGCGTGATGAACATCCGGTCGTAGGAGGCGCGCACGACCGTGTGGGTGGCGGGGATGAAGTAAGCGAGGCCGACCCGCGGTTGGAGCTGGGTCTCCGTCTCGAAAAGCCGATTGTGGTCGTAGCGCAGCCCGACGTTCGCGGTCAGGTTGCGCCACCGGATCGTGTCCTGGGCGTAGAGCGCCGCGTACGTGCCGACCCTGTCGTCGCTGAACACGAAAAGACGTGCCATCGCGTGTGAGATCGAACGGCGCCAGGTTCGGGTTGTAACCGGGCGAGTCGGGATCGTTGAAGCCCGGGTCGGTGACGCCGAAGCTGAAGGACTCGCGGATCGGAAATCGCTTCGCCTGAACGCCGGCCTTGAACTGGTGCACGCCGACCGCCTTGGCCACGGACGCGTTGAGCCCTTGGTTCTGGAGCGAACGGTCCTGCACGGCGGTCACCGGCGTGTCGCCGGCCGAGCCGAACAGCTGCAGCCGGTTGTCGCGGCCGTAGGCCTGGGCTTCGACCACGATCCCGTCCCCACTGACATGCTGGAAGCCCAGGTTCAGGTTCCAGTCCGCCGAGCGCACGCGCTGTCGCTGGCCTGCCTCCTCCTGAGAGGGCAGGTTGGTGACATCGCGATCGGTTCGTCCCAGATTGGCGGTCAGCCGGAACGAGTCGGCGCCACCGGCGGAGAGCACGTCATAGCGCAGGAAGCCGCGCCCGGTGTCGCCGTGGTTGTGGTGATTGTCGAAGGAAACGGGGTCGAGGAAGCGATCGGACTGCGAGCCGTCGAGGCTCGTGAACAGGCCCTGGCGCGCGGAGCCCCAGCCGAGGTTGGCTCCCGCCTCGGCGGTCGCGAAGCTGCTCGCGCCGACGCCGACATCGCCCCGCCAGCCCGGTTTGCCGAGGCTCGACCGGGTGGTCAGGTTGATGACGCCGTTGGCCTTTTCACCGTACTCGGCCGCGATGCCGCCGACGATGATCTCGAGATCCTCGGCGATCGCCGGATCGAGCGAGTTCGAGAAGGTCACGCCGAGCTGGTCGCCGATCGGTTGGCCGTCGATCACCAGGAGCTGCTGGGAGTGCCCGCCCTGAAAGTGAAAACGCCCGTTCTCGTCCTGGCTGAATCCGGGTGCCGATAGGACGATCGCTTCGAAAGCGCGCGAGGCGACCGCCGCCGGAAAGCGCTGGATCAGCGACTTGTCGATATCGATGTGACTCGCGGCGGTGTCGGTCTCGAGCGCCACGGCCTCCTTCTCGGCGATCACCGTGGTCGTGTCCGAGAAGCCGGGCTGCAGGGTGACGGCCTCGTCGAGCGGAACGTTGCCGCGCACCTCGAGATCAAGGTGAATCGCGCGGAAGCCATCCAGCGTGACGATGAGGTGATAGGGGTTGTCGGGGACGTTGAAAAGGCGAAACGTGCCGTCGTCTCCCGTCGTCGTGAGTTGCGAGTAGCCGACGAGGTCGTTGGTGAGCGAGGCGGTGGCGCCCGGCAGCGGCGTGCCGTCGGGATCGACCACCCTGCCGCGAACTTGGCCGGCAGCGGCAAGAGTGGGCAGGGCCAGGGCGAACGCCGCAAAGAACAGGCTGCGGCGGAGTTTCAGAGTCTGGAAGCTGCGATGGAAGGTCATTGAGATCTCCGCAAAACGGTTTCTAAGGGTCCGCCGTAGCGGACCGTCCACAAAATGGAGCACCGCCCTGGGCCGGATGGCGCGGGCGCTCGCCCGCGGCGCTGCGCGCCGAGGGTGAGACTTCGGTCAGGAGTGAGGGGTCAGACGACGTGCGGGGGCGGAGCGCGGCCGCGGCAGTTCCCCGCGTTCGGCTCCTCGATCAGGAGACGGTCGGCGCAACGTTCGGGCCGCACGACACTCTGCGAACGCCCGATGACAATGCCGACGGCCGAGACTTCGAGCGTGCGCAGGCTGTGGAGGCAGGCTGCGCAAGCCGGTCGTTCGACCTCGAGGCCGGTCTCGAGATGCTGAGGTGCGCGGGGATGGGCGGCCGCAGGAACGAAGAAGCCGAACGGCTCGAGTCGATTCTGCCCATGGTCCGCCGGCGAGTGATTCTCGAGGACGCCCGACGCGAGGAACGCCAGGCAGGCGATCGCCTGCGTGATGCGCAGCACGCGGGGAAAGCCGTTCGAGGGACGCCACGCCGACATCGGCGCGGATCCTAGCACCGGCCCCGGCAGGTTCTCACGCAGTCGCGGGCGCCCGGGAGACGGCCGCTCGAGCCGCCGGCCCGGATCTGCGGAGGGCTCTCGAAGCGCGTCAGGGTGTTGCGAGCCCGTCGAGGAGCTCCGCGAGCCGGGCCCGCTCCGCCGGATCAGTCTCCAAGCGCAGGGCTTGGCGCGCGCAGCGCTCGACATCTGCGCCGGCATCGAGCTCGAGATAGAGCGCCACCAGCGTCTTCCAGACATCGGCGCGCTCGGGCACGAGCCGCGCCAGAGTCTCGTAGGTCATCGCCGCCTCCTTGAGGCGACCGAGCTGGAAAGCCGCGCGGGCGGCGTTCTCGACCGGCAGCGGCGCGGAGGGCGCGCGCCGGGCGGCCTCGCGGAAGTCCTTCAGGCCCTCCTCCAGACGGCCCGCCGCAGCCCGCATCGTGCCGCGTTCGAGAAAGAGCTGGGCTCCGGCACCGCCGGCGGCGATGGTGCGATCGAGCAGAGCCGCGGCCTCGGCCGCCCGCCCGCTTTCGCGCAGCAGCCGGGCCAGATTCGCCGCCGAATCGCTCTCGGTCGGATCGAGCGCCAGGGCATGCCGGAATTCGCGCTCGGCTTCGGCGCGGCGACCCAGGCTCAAGAGACTCCCCGCGACGTTGGCCACCGGCACGGCCGAAGAGGGATTCTCCTGCGCCGCGCGCTCATACAGCGTGAGCGCCTCGGCGTGCCGGCCAGCATCGCGCAGGCACTGTCCCGAGAGCGCCAGGGCGGGGAAGTTGTGCGGATCCTCGCGCACGATGCGCTCGAGCTCGCGCAGCACCTCGGAACAGCCGCCCTGTTGCACGCGGGCGGCCGCGGTGTGGAGCGCCTGAGCGATCGCCACCCGGGCGCGCGGATCCGGGAGATCGTCCGCGACCGTCCCACCCGCCGCCCCCGCTCCGGAGAGATAGCCGAGACTGGCGAGTTGCCGGCGCTGCTCTTCGCCGAGCGTCGACTGCGGGGCGCGCGCCACCCCGAGCTTCTCGCCGGCTGAAGCGAGCAGGCGCTCGAGCCGCGATCCCCAGAGGCGGACGAGACCCGGCTCTGCGGCCGCGAGATCGAGCGTCTCGCCGGGGTCGCGATCGATCTCGAAGAGCGCGCGCGCAGGCGCCTGCAGAAAGAGCGCGCGGCCGTCCGAGAGCGTGCGCAGCGGATACCACTTGTAGGCGTAGAACGGCAGAAAACTCTCGGTGTAGGAGACGAGCTGGCACGGCGTGCCGGCGACGGCGCGCCGCGGATCGGACAGAAGCGACTCGCCGTCGAGCCCTGCCGGAATCTCGATACCGGCGAGCGCCAGCAAGGTCGGCGCAACATCGACTGTGCGCGCCAGACAGTCCGAGACCTCTCCCCGGGGCACCCCTGGACCGGCGAGCAGGAGGGGTACCCGGCGAGCCCCGGCGAACGGCAAGATGCCGTGGGTGAGCTCGCCGTGCTCGCCCAGCATCTCGCCATGGTCGCCCACGGCCGCGACGACCGCCCCCGGAGGAAGGCCGGCGAGCAGGCGCCCGATCTCGCTGTCCATGTAGGAGATCTCGCCGTCGTAGAGCCGATTCGGCCCACGCGCGGCATCCGCGAACCGGCTGGGCGGCCGGTACTCCTCGTGCGGATCGTAGTAGTGCACCCAGAGGAAGAACGGCGCGCGCAGATTCGCCGCGATCGCCAACGCAGCGGAGGTCGTGGCCTCGGCCTGGCGCTCCTCCACTTCGGTCCCCGCCGACATCCCGGCGCCGAGATCGTCGTCGTAGATCCGGAACCCCTGGTCGAGGCCGTGCCGTCGCGCCAGCACGATCGCCGAGACCACGGCGGCGGTGTCGTAGCCCGCTTGCGAGAAGAGCTCCGCCACCGTCCGCACGCCGGGCGGAAGGACGAAGGTGCCGTTGTCCCGCACCCCGTGGCGCAACGGATAGAGCCCGGAGAGGATGGTGGCATGGGACGGAAGCGTGATCGGCGCCGCGCTGTCGCAGCGCGCGAAACGCAACCCCCGGCCGGCCAGGGCATCCAGGTTCGGCGTTGACGCATAAGCCCAGCCGGCACTCCCGAGATGATCGGCGCGCGTGGTGTCGAGGGTCAAAAGGACGACGTTCGGGCGGGCTCCGGCGGCAGCGCTGGCCGCCGGGGCCGCGCTGGCTGCGCTCGCTGCGGTAACCGCGGAGCGGCCCGGGCCGGCCAGGGCGAGGCACAGGATCCAGAGCAGCAGCGGTCGGCAGAAAGGCGCTCGGGGCATCGTTTTCCCCGGCTTTTCCTGGCCTGGGTAGGCACACAAAATAACACTTGACAAGGGAGTTCGACGCTCTTAGTGTTCGCCCAACCCTTACAGGTTGAAGCAAGTCCGCCGCACCGCTGCACTCCAAGAACCGGTCCCTCGCTCGCGCGGGAGTTCCGGGACAGGCGATGAGCCGCGGGGTGCGTGCATTGTCCTGTCCAAAAAGTCCAGGTCGGTCTACCGACGCCTGCGGAGGTACCCGCAGACGATTTTCCTTAGAGGAGATTGGAGATCATGGACAAGACGATGCGAACGACGATCCGGACCCTGCCCCTAGTCCTCGCCGGCCTGCTGCTCGCTCAGCTTGCCGGCGCCCAGGTGATGCGCGACGCGAGCGATTCGCTTTCCGCGCGCGCCATCGACCGCGCCGAGTTGCGGGTGAGCCCTGACACTGCGCTGCTCTCCGACGCGGCGAGCTTCGTCGCCTCCGACACGGCCTCGGCCTGGCAGGCGTTCGCCGCCGACAAGAGCGTGTCCTGGATCGCCTACGTCGACAAGCGCACCGGCAAGATCGACTATGCCGAGGGCGGCAACGTCGCCTGGATTCCCGGCGCCGGCAACAGCCTCGCCTCGACCTCCCGGGTCAGTCTCTCGACGCTCGAAGCGATCGCCCGCCGCGAGCTCGCGGCCGTCGGCGGCATGCTCGGCGTCGATCCCGCCAGCCTCGTTCTGAACTCCGGCCGCTCTGGTCAGCCGGCGAACCATGTCTGGTTCGTCGACTTCGACCTGCTCGCGGGCGGGCGCAAGGTCGAAGGCGCGCGCGTCGTCTTCTACGTCAACAACGGCAACCTGATCGGCTTCGGCAGCGAGAACCTCCCCGCGCCCGGCACGAAGGTGCCCGCGATGCAGGTCTCCCGTGAAGCGGCGCGCGCCACGTTCTTCGCGCACGTGGACGGCTTCCAGGCCGGCGACTCGATCATCGACAACGGCAGCTACAAGCTCCTGCCGACCGCGGTCGCGAGCAGCAAGTTCGTCGAAGGCTACGCGCCCGGTCAGGGTCGCGGGCTGGTCGGCGTCTGGGAGTTCGTCTTCCGTCGCGAAGGCACGATGGGCACCTGGCGCGGCCGGGTGGACGCGGCGAGCGGCAACCTGATCGAGTTCCGCGACATGAACGAGTACGGCTCCGCGACCGGCGGCGTCTACCAGGGCGATCGCCCGGCGGCCGAGCGCGTTCTTCCGATGCCCTTCGCCAACGTCGCCACCGGCACCTATGCCAACTCGGCCGGTATCTTCAGCGGCACCACCGGCACGACCACGCTGCAGGGCCAGTACGTCAGGATCACCGACACCTGCGGCGCGATCTCGAAGGCCGCCGACGGCTCGGGCGTGATCGCTCTCGGCAGCGGCAACGGGCACCGACTGCACGATTCCCGCCGGCTGGTGGCGGCGCCGGCAACACCCACGCCACCCGCACCCAGTTCTACAACGTCAACCGCGCCAAGGAGATCGGCCGCGGCTGGCTGCCGTCGAACACCTGGCTCGGCGGCGCGCTCACCGTCAAGGTCAACCTGAACCAGACCTGCAACGCCTACTGGGACGGCTCGGCGCTGAACTTCTTCAAGTCGGGCGGCGGCTGCGCCAACACCGGCGAGCTGCCTGGCGTTTCGCTCCACGAGTGGGGCCACGGCCTCGACTCGAACGACGGCAACGGTTCCTCCGCCGACAACGGCACGGGTGAGACCTACGGCGACTTCTCGGCCGCGCTCTTCACCCACAAGTCCTGCATCGGCAACGGCTTCCTCGGCACCTCGAACTGCGGCGGCTACGGCAACGCCTGCACGAGCTGCTCGGGCGTACGCGACATCGACTGGGCCAAGCACGCCGCCAACACCCCGTCGACCGTCGACAACATGACCCGCGCGCATTGCCCCACCAGCAGCACTGGCTACGTCGGCCCGTGCAATCGCGAAGGACATTGCGAGTCGTACGTGCCGTCGGAAGCGCTGTGGGACTTCGCGAATCGCGATCTGCCGAGCCCCGGCAGCGGCTCCGCCTGGGCCACGACCGACCGGCTCTGGTATCTCTCGCGTTCGACCGCGACCAAGGGCATGGTCTGTACGACGACCGGTACGCCCTGGACTTCGAACGGCTGCTCGACCGGCACCCTCTGGCGCTCGATGCGCGCGGTCGACGACGACAACGGCAACCTGACCGACGGCACGCCGCACGGCGCGGCCCTCGGAGCGGCTTTCAATCGTCACGGCATCGCCTGCACGACCGACACCGGCTGGAACACGACCTTCGTCGGCGTGACGCCGCCGGCGGTCCCGGCCCTCACCGCCACCGCCGGCAGCAACTCGGTGGCGCTCTCGTGGAGCGGCTCCTCGGGTGTCTATGACGTCTACCGCAACGAGTCGGGCTGCAACGCCGGCTTCACCAAGGCGGCGAACGACGTCAGCGCCACCACCTACACCGACACTGCGGTCGCCAACGGTCTCACCTACTACTACCAGGTCGTCGCGCAGCCCGCGGGCAACGAAGCCGCGGCTTCGGCGCCGTCGACATGCCAGTCCGTGACTCCGACCGGCGGCACCTGCACGCCTCCGGCCGCGCCGACCGGCGTGTCTGCTTCGTCTTCGACCCAGACCACGGCGAGCGTCTCCTGGACCGCTTCGTCGGGAGCCACTTCGTACTCGGTCTCCCGTTCGACGACCTCCGGCGGACCGTACAGCGCGGTCGGCTCGGCGGCCGCCAGCCCGTTCGCCGACAGCGGCCTCACCTGCAACACCACCTACTACTACGTGGTCTCGGCTTCGAACGGCAGCTGCTCCTCCGGCAACTCGACACAAGCCTCGGTGACCACCGCGGCCTGCACCGGCGGCGGCTCGACGCTCACCAACGGCGTGCCGGTCACCGGCATCTCCGGTGCGCTCAACAGCCAGCAGAACTGGACCATGGCGGTTCCCGCGAGCTCCTCGAACCTCCGCTTCCAGCTTTCGGGCGGCACCGGTGACGCCGACATGTACGTCCGCTTCGGCGCCGCGCCGACGCTGACCACTTACGACTGCCGGCCGTACGTCAATGGCAACTCCGAGCTCTGCACCTTCGCGACGCCTTCGACCGGCACCTACTACGTGATGCTGAACGGCTACTCGGCCTATTCGGGCGTGTCGCTGGTGGGTAGCTACACGACGGGCGGCGGTGGCGGTTGCACGGTGGTCGCCGAGAGCGAGGCGAACAACGGCACCTCGACGGCCGATCCGCTGGTCGCACCCTGCAGCACGGTGAACGGGACCTTCGCTGGCGGCACCGACACGAGCGACTACTTCTCGATGACGGTTCCGGCCGGCGCCACGGTCACTGGCCTGCTCAATAACCTCCTGGTCGACTACGACCTGTACCTCTACCGGGCGGGCTCGACCACGGCGGTCGCTTCCTCGACCAACGGCGGCACCACCGCCGACCAGGCCTCGTGGACGAATACCACGGGCGCCTCGACGACGGTCTACGCCCGGGTCTACAAGTACTCAGCGACCCGGACCACCTACACGCTCAAGGTGAGCTACTAGGCTCACGCTCCCGGGCCGTCGGTCCCGGGCCTTCGAGGCCCGCGGTGTTCGCACCGCGGGCCTTTTCATTTTCGCCCCGCCGAGCCGATGAAACCCTCATGATTGCCATCATTTGCAGTGTGGCGCGCGTTGTGGCGGCGGTGCGAACCTTCGTGTACACTCGCGCGTGACATTTCTTGTCGCAGAGGATTTTCGGAGGAGGCCATGCCGCCGACCTTGAATCAGATGTTGAAGACGATGGTCGAGCAGGGGGGGTCGGATCTGCACATCACGACCAACTCTCCGCCCCAGGTGCGCGTCGATGGCGTGCTCAAGCCGCTCAACATTCCGCCGCTCACGCCGACCGAGACCAAGCAGATCGCCTACTCGATCCTCACCGACAACCAGAAACACCGCCTGGAGGAGGACCTCGAGCTCGACTTCTCCTTCGGCATCAAGGGGCTGGCCCGCTTCCGCGCCAACGTCTTCCACCAACGCGGCGCGATCGCCGCCGCTTTCCGGCAGATTCCGTACGAGATCCGCAGCTTCCGCGAGCTCGGTCTGCCGGCGGTCGTCGAGAAGATCTGCGAGAAACCGCGCGGACTGGTGCTCGTCACCGGCCCCACCGGCTCCGGCAAGTCGACGACGCTCGCCGCCATGCTGGACAAGGTGAACCGTGAGCGCGCCGAGCACATCGTCACGATCGAGGACCCGGTCGAGTATCTCCACAGCCACAAGAAGTGCATCGTCAACCAGCGCGAGCTCCACGCCGACACCCATAGCTTCGCCAACGCCTTGCGGTCCTGCCTGCGTCAGGACCCCGATGTCGTGCTGATCGGCGAGGTGCGCGACTTCGAGACCGTCGAGTCGGCGCTGCGCATCGCCGAGACCGGCCACTTGACCTTCGCCACCCTGCACACCAACTCCGCCGCGCAGACGATCAACCGCATCGTCGACATCTTCCCGGCCCATCAGCAGGGCCAGATACGGGTGCAGTTGTCCTTCGTGCTCGAGGGCATTCTCTGCCAGTCGCTCCTGCCCCGCGCCACCGGCAAGGGGCGGGCGCTCGCGATGGAGATCCTCGTTCCCAACGCCGCCATCCGCAACCTCATCCGCGAGGACAAGGTGCACCAGATCTACGGCATGATGCAGACCGGGCAGACGAAGTACGGCATGCAGACCTTCAATCAGGCGCTCGCCGCCCTGTACTTCAAACGCCTGATCACCCTGCAAACCGCTCTCAACCGCTCCTCCTATCCCGGAAGAGCTGCAGGAAATCATCTCGCGCGGTCCCAACTCGCTCAATCCGAGCATGACCGAGGGCACCGGCGCGCCGGTGGCGCAGAGGAGCTAAGCGATGCCGAGCTTCGTCTGGAAGGGAAAGAACCGATTCGGCGCTTCTCAGGAGGGCGTCCTGATCGCGGATACGCGCGATGCAGCGACCGCCATCCTGCGCCGCCAGAACGTGCAGCTCACATCCATCAAGGAGAAGGGCCGGGAGCTCCGCCTTCTGCCCAAGCTTCCGATGGGGGTCAACAACAAACGGGTGGCGATCTTCACCCGCCAGTTCTCCGTCATGCTCGACGCCGGTCTTCCGCTCGTACAGTGCCTCGAGATCCTCGGCGAGCAGGAGGAGAACCGCACCTTCCGCGAGATCATCCAGCAAGTGCGCTCGGACGTCGAGTCGGGCTCGAACCTCGCGGACGCGATGCGCAAGCACCCCAAGGCCTTCAACAACCTCTACGTCTCGATGATCGCGGCCGGCGAGGCCGGCGGTATTCTCGACGTCATCCTGCAGCGGCTCGCCACCTACATCGAGAAGGTCGTGCGGCTGAATTCGCAGGTGCGCTCGGCCCTCATCTACCCGGTCTCCATCATCGTGATCGCGGCCGGCGTCGTGACGATCATTCTCTGGAAGGTGATCCCGGTGTTCGCCCAGTTGTTCGCCGGACTCGGCGGCGAGCTGCCGTTCCTGACCCGCGTGGTGGTCGGCGCGAGCAACTTCCTCGGCCGCTTCTTCCCGCTGATCATCATCGGCATCATTCTGATCATCATGGCGGTCCGCAGGTACCACAAGACGGAACGCGGCAGACGGGTCATCGACGGCGCCATGCTCAAGCTGCCGGTCATCGGCATGCTGGTGCGCAAGATCGCCGTGGCGCGCTTCTGCCGCACGCTGGCCACGCTGACCTCTTCCGGCGTGCCGATTCTCGACGGCCTCGAGATCACCGCCAAGACTTCCGGCAACGCCATCGTCGAAGACGCCATCATGGCGGTCCGCAAGAGCGTCGAGGAAGGCAAGACGATTTCCGGACCGTTGGCGGAGACCAAGGTCTTTCCGCCGATGGTGGTCCAGATGATCAACGTCGGCGAGCAGACCGGCGCCCTCGATCAGATGCTGTCGAAGATCGCCGACTTCTACGAGGAGGAGGTCGACACCGCTGTCGCGGGCCTGATGAAGCTCCTCGAGCCGCTCATGATCGTCGTCCTCGGCGGCATCATCGGCACCATCGTCACGGCCATGTACATGCCGATGTACGCGATCCTGCAGAAGATCGAATAGGCGGTCGGAGACGCCTCTCACCCGCCCGGTTCCACCAGTACTTCGAGGGAGGGGGTTCGACCCCTCCCTTTCGCGCCCCTCTTCCCATGAGCTCCGTCGCGCGCGCCGCTGCCGAATCTCGACCGTCATCTCCGCTGGCTGATCGCCTTCCGGCTGGTGATGATCTCGAGCGTCCTGCTCTCGTACCTCGTGTTCGAGCTCTCCCCCGCGGAGAGCTGCCGAGTTCAATCTCCTCTTCGCGCTCGTCGGCGCCACCTACATCGCGAGCATTCTGCACATCGCTCTGCTGACGCTGCTCGCGGCGCGGCCCCTCTGGCACGCCTACATCCAGTTCGCGGGCGACCTGCTGCTGGTCACCGGTCTGGTCTACTTCTTCGGCGGCATCACCAGTCCGTTCTCGATGCTCTATCTGGTCGTGATCATGGTGGCATCCGTGATCCTGAGACGGCGCGCGGCGCTGACCATCGCCGGCGCTCGCCTACATCATCTACGCGACGCTCCTCACCGCCCTCGCCCGCAACTGGGTACCGGCCCTCTCGCCGCTGCCGACCGATCTCGAGCTCTCGTTCCGCATCTCTACAACCTCGCGGTTCACCTCTTCGGCTTCTATGCCGTCGCGCTGCTGACCTCCTACCTCGGCGAGAGCGCTTCGCGCGCCGAGGAAGAGCTCGCCGAGAAGACGCGGCAGCCTCGCCAATCTCGAGGTCTTTCATCGCGACGTGATCCAGTCGATTTCGAGCGGACTCATCTCGACCGACCTCGACGGCAACGTAACCTCCGTGAATCGAGCGGCCCTCGAGATCCTGGACACCACCGAAACCGACTCTCCTCGGAAAGCCGATCGACGAGAGCGGACTGTTCTCCCCGTCCGAGTGGCTCGCCTCGGCTCTGGTTCCCGGCACTGACCGCAGGACACGCTCGGAGATCTTCGTCGAGCGTGGACCCATCCGGTTACCGATCGGCTACACCGTGACCCGGCTCACCGACGCCCACGACGTTCCGACAGGCTGGATCGTGGTGTTCCAGGACCTTTCGCAGTGGCGCAGGCTCCAGGAGGAGTTGCGGCTGAAGGACCGCATGGCCGCAGTCGGCGAGCTCGCGGCGGGCCTGGCGCACGAGGTCGGCAATCCGCTGGCCGCGATCTCCGGGTCCGTGCAGCTGCTTTCCGCTTCGATCGCCGCCGACCATCAGGAACGGCGGCTGCTCGACATCATCGTCAAGGAGAGCCTCCGCCTCGACCGGACGATCAAGGGCTTCCTGCGCTTCGCGCGGCCGCGCGAACGCGCCGCCGCGAGATTCGACATCGCCGCCCTGCTCGCCGAGAACACCGCGTTGCTGCGCAACTCCGAGGAGGCGACGGGGCGGCACGAATTCACCCTGGAGCTCCAACCCGAGTCCGCGCAGCTCACGGGTGACCCCGATCAGGTCAGCCAGATCTTCTGGAATCTCGCGCGCAACGCCCTGCGCGCCATGCCCGAGGGCGGGAAACTGTTCATTCGCGGCCAATTGCAGGGCGAGGTGTACCGCCTCGAGTTCCGCGACACCGGCCACGGCATGTCCGAAGAGCAGCGCGCGAAGCTCTTTCATCCTTTCCAGTCGTTCTTCGACTCCGGAACCGGAATCGGCATGGCCATCGTCTACCGCATCGTCCAGGAGCATGGCGGCTCGATCAGCGTCGAAAGCCGGCCGGAGGCGGGAACCCGCATCGTGGTGGAGCTGCCGGTCCACAGTGTTGCAGCAGTCCCGGTCGCGACGGGGGCCTGAGTGCTCTCCGGGAGCATCCTGATCGTGGACGACGAGGTGAGCCTCCTCGACTTCCTTTCCGTCCTGTGCGCGAGCGAAGGGCTTTCCGTTTCGACCGCCCGCTCCGTTCGCGAAGCGCGCGATCAGCTGGCGGAGCGCACGCCGGATCTCGTGCTCTGCGACATGATCATGCCGGACGGAAACGGACTCGAGCTGCTGAAGGAGATCAAGGGAGCGGAGGCGCGGACCTCGGTCATCATGATGACCGCGTATACGTCGACCAAGAACGCGATCGATGCGATGAAGCTGGGCGCCTACGACTATGTTCCCAAGCCCTTCGATATCGACGAGCTCAAGGTGGTTCTGCAGCGCGCGCTCGAGAAGAACCGGCTCTACGAAGAGAATACCTACCTTCGACGCGAGCTCGAGCAACGCTACGCGTTCAAGAACATCATCGGAAGAAGCCCGCGGATGCAGGCGATCTTCGGCCTCATCGAGCGCGTCGCGCGCACGGCGTCCACCGTGCTCATCCAAGGGGAGAGCGGCACCGGCAAGGAGCTGATCGCGCGCGCCATTCACTTTTCGAGCCCGCGCGCCCTGCAGCGGGTCTTGTCCATCAACTGCGGCGCGATGCCGGAGAACCTGCTCGAGAGCGAGCTCTTCGGACACGAACGCGGGGCATTCACCGGTGCATTGCGCGACAAGAAGGGGCTCTTCCAGGAAGCCAACCACGGGACGCTCTTTCTCGACGAGATCAGCGAAATGAGCCTGCCGATGCAGGTCAAGCTCCTGCGCGTGCTGCAGGAGAAAGTCGTGCGCCGCGTCGGCGGCACCGACGAAGATCCGGTCGACGTCCGGATCATCGCGGCCACCAACCAGAATCTGCGTCGAAAGGACCGCCCGCGGTGATTTCCGCGAGGACCTGTTCTACCGCATCAACGTCATTCCGATCTCGATCCCGCCGCTCAGGGCGCGCCGGGAGGACATTCCCCTTCTGGTCGATCACTTTCTGCGCAAGTACAGCGACGCTCTGGGAGTTCCCCGAAGCGGATCTCGGCCGAGGCCATGCGCCTCCTCGAAGGCCACAGCTGGCCCGGCAACGTGCGCGAGCTCGAGAACCTGATCGAGCGCGCGATCGCGCTCTCGACCGGCAGCGCCATCACCGCGGCCGACCTGCCCGACGGCGCTCGATGTTCTCGGTCCCCGCAACGACCAGGGCGTCTCGCTACCCCCCGACGGCGTCGATCTCGAGACGCTTCTCGAGGGCATTCGCGCCGACGTCATGCGGCAGGCACTCGATCGCAGCGGCGGTGTCCAGACGCAAGCGGCCGAGCTCCTGCGGATGAGCTTCCGTTCCTTCCGCTACTACGCCCGCAAGTCCGGCCTCACCGGCGGACAGGACTGAAGTCCGCGGTGGACGAAGACGAGTTCGAAGACCTGCCGACGCGGCAGAAGCGGGGGCAACGCCGGTCGGAGGGCATCGACCGGCGAATGGAGCGCCTGCGCGGCACGGCACCGGCGCGCAGCAGTGCCGAGGAGCCGCTGGATCCCACGGAACCCACGGTGCCCGGCGAGGCTCTCGTGGTCGCGATCACGCGCGGCCAGTGCGAGGTGGAGCTCGCGGGCGAGATCGTGCCCTGCCATCTGCCCAAGGCGCTGGCGCTCGCGCAGCAGAGCGGGCTGGCGGTGGGAGATCGCCTGCGGCTCGCGCGGCGGTCGAACGGAGCGCTGGTGGCCGCCCAGGTCCTGCCGCGCCGAAGCCGGCTCTCGCGACCCGACCCGCTTCTCGCCCACCGCGAACGGGTGCTGGCCGCGAACCTCGATCTCGCGGTAGTCGTGACCGCGCTGCGCAAGCCGGCGCTCGCCACGGGTCTGCTCGATCGCTTTCTCGTCGCGCTCGCGCACGGCGGTGTACCGGCTGCAATCGTGGTCAACAAGTACGACCTCGCGGAGGCCGATCCGGCGACCGACCCGGAGCTCGCGAGACTCGCTCCCTATCGCGCGCTCACGCTCCCGTTCCTTTTCTGTTCCGTGAAGACCGGCCTCGGAATCGGGGAGCTGCGCTCGCTGATCACCGGCAAGACCGTGGTCTTCGTGGGCCACAGCGGCGTCGGCAAGAGCTCGCTCCTCTCCGCGCTCTCGCCCGAGCTCGAGATCCGCGTCGGCGAGCTGTCGACGTTGAACTCCCGTGGCCGGCACACGACCACCCGGTCGCGGATCTACCGGCTGGAAGGCGACAGCCGGATCATCGATACTCCGGGCATCCGCGAGTTCGGACTCTGGCAGCTCAGCCGGCAGGAGCTCGCCTGTTACTTCGAAGAGTTCGAACCCCTGCAGCCGCGCTGCCGGTTCGCCGATTGCAGCCATTCGCACGAGCCGAGCTGTGCGGTGCGCGAGGCCGCCGCCGCCGGCACCCTCGACGCCGACCGGTACGAGACCTATCTGCGGATTCTCGCCTCGCTCTGAAGCGAGCGCTGAAGGTCTCCCGCTGTTTCCGGCAGGCGGGCCTGCCAGACTCCGTAACCGGACGAGCCGACGACCAGCCGGTCGCCCACGACCAGCGCCGAGAGCGTCTCCGCGGCGGGATAGGGCATCTCGATCCGCAGCCAGGCGCCGTCACCCCGATCCAGCAGGGTCAGGGCACCCTCCGACTCCACAAGACAAGGGAAGCGCAAGCTGCCCGTGCTCAGGGTCCGCACCGGACCGGACCGCAGCGGCAGCCAGGCGTTCGAGGCCCGGTCGCGGCGAAAAAGCCCGCCCTTTCCGGAATAGCCCAGCTCTCCCGCCACGCCGAGAATCTCGCTGCCCGCCGCTGCCGGATAGGGGAGGCTCGCGGCTTGGAGCTTTCCAGCCACGATGCGCCACAGGCCGTCGTCGCGCAGAACCCAGAGGTCGCCGGCGGCGAGAGCGGCGGAGCGCAGCCCGGAAAGCCGCAGAGGGAGCTGCCGGAAACGAGCCCCGGCGCTCGCGCTGCGGAGCTCGAAGAGCGCGTCGCGGGTGCGTGCGACGAGGCGCCCGGGGCCGGCCACCAGTTGTTCGACGCGGCGCTCTCCGAGCTCCGGAACCCGGGAAAATCGCGCCGGCGTCGCGCTCTCCGGCGCGGACTCGCGTTCGAACAGACCGCGCTCGGTGGCCACGAAGAGTCGCTTCCCGGAGGTCGCCATGGCCAGTACCGTCGGCAGCTCGGACGGCAGCGGCTCGAACGAGATCCCGCCATCCGGAGACCGGTAGACCCCCGACGCCGGCCCGGCGTGAGCCACGGCCGCGAACAGGCGATCGCCGTCCTGGTCGAGAGCCGGGATGCGCAGGTTGCGCATCGCGACCGGCCGCGCCTGGAAGCTCTCGCCGCCGTCCGACGAGCTCCAGATTCCCGCCCCCTCCGTGCCGATCAGAATTCTCTCCGGCCGCGCCGGATGCCAGGCGATGGCGAGCACGGCGAGAGAGGCCGGAGTCGTGCGCCGGAAGGAGGTGCCGCGATCGGTCGAAAGATAGGCGCCGGCCACCGTTCCAGCCAGGAGTCGATCTCCCGACAGCACGGCGAAGCTGGGGGTGCGCTTTTCGGCGAGTCCCGTAGTGAGGCGATTCCACTTCCCTCCCGAGACGTCCGCGCGATAGACCCAGCCGCAAGTCGAGGCCCAGAGCTCGCCCGGACGCCCCGCGCCGGCATGCAGGGAGAAGACCTCGGTGTCGAGGACCATGCCGTCGAAGACGCCCTGCCAGGTGCGTCCGCTGTCCTCGCTGCGATAGGCGCGGCGCCAGGTGCCGGCGATCACGACCTGCGGTCGGTCGCGGTCGATATGCAGGCTCGAGACGTGAATCAGCCCCGGCAGATCGCGCCCGACGGCGCGGAAGGTGCGTCCGCCATCCTCCGAAAGCTCGACTCCGGCGCGCGTGCCGGCGAAGAGGCGCTCGGGAATTCCGGGCACGGTCGCGAGCGCGTAGACCTGGGCGTCCGCGCCGGCGCTCACCTGCCTGAGCGTCCAGGTCGCGGCACCGTCGTCCGAGAACGCGATGATGCCGCCGCCCCAGATCCCCCAGAGCCCGGCCCAGAGCCGCCCGGGCCGGTTGTCGTCGAAGAGCAGCGTGCCGACCACCCAGCCGGGAAACGGAATCTCCGCTCCGGCGTTGCGGAAGCTCGCTCCACCGTCGGTCGAGAGATAGACATGTCCGGCCGAAGTGCCGGCGAACGCGCGCTCGGGGTCGCGCGGATCGAAAACCAGGCTGCGGATGTCGGCGCCGTAGAGCGGCAGCGGTGAGAGAGCGAGCGTCACGCCTCCCGGCGTGGCCGGCGTGCCCCGCGAGGTCGGCGCGGTCAGAGCGGTCAGAGCGGTGGCCGCCGGCGCGGCTGTCGCCGCCGGGACCACGGCGGCAGCGGCGGCGAGCCCGAGCAGGGCCGCGGCCGCGAGTCGCCGGGCGTCGTTCATTCCTTGCCCGGGGAGGCCGGCTTCTTGTCGGACGAGGCGGCCGGCTTCGGCTCGGACTGCGCGCCCGCGCTCTTGTCGGACGACGTGCCCGATCCGACCGCGGGGCTCGCCGTCGTCTCCTTCGACCCGGCGGCCGAATCGCCCGCGCCCTCCTCCTTGCCGCCGGCGCGCTCGCCACTTTTTCCCGCTGCGACGCGCGGCGGGCCGCCCTCCTGCCCGGCAGGCTTGCGCGCGTAGTCGGTCTGGTAGAAGCCGGTCCCCTTGAACTGGAAGGAGGGCGCGGAGGGAAGCCTGCGCATCGGCTCGCCGCAGCTCGGACAGACGACTTCCGGCAGATCGCCGAAGCGCTGCAAGATCTCACTGCGCTCACCGCAGGATTCGCAGAGATACTCGTAGAGTGGCATCTTTCGACCTCTTACCCGATCAACTCTCGGAACGCAGCTTGATCTTGATGACTCCCGAAGTCGCCGAGGGCTCGGCGACGCCGACTTCCCGAATCAGCTGCAGCACACTGTAGGCATAGAGCAGACGGGCGTTGTCCGGCGGCGCGAGGGGACCCTTGGTCGCGAGCTCGTAGAGCGTCCGTTTGCCGTCGACCATGGAGAGAAGCTGATACTCCGCGGCATCGAGAGCCACCTCGATGAGATCCTCGAGCTTGTAGGACGGTCCGAAGAGCGTCTCTTTCCCGCCCATCTTCGCGACCAGCGACTTGGCGTTCGCAGAGCGCTTGACGCCCTGGACCACGACCTGCCGCAACGGAATCTGGATGCGCACGAGCGCGCGCGTGTCGATCGCGCCGAGGGCGAAGGAGACGTTGCCCTCCTCCCAGGCGAACAGGCTCCAGAGAATCCCTTCGACATGCTCACGGATCGCCTGAAAGGTCTGCGCCGGCGACATCATGCCCTGCTCGATCAGCACCTCTCCCAGACGGCGGCCGCCCGCGCCGCGCTTGTTCATCGCGAGGTGGAACTCCGACTCCGAGAGCTTGCCGACGCGGCGCAGATAGCCGCCGAGGCTGTCCGCGAGATCCGACGACGAGGCGTGGACGACATAGCCGTTCTCGAGATAGATGCGCTTGGTGACCTCTCCGAGCACAGCCTCGATCACGCCGGCCACCCGCGCCTGATAAATGATCGCGAGCATCTCCGGCAGCGCCGTCTGGCGCAGGTCGCCACGGTACTGATAGGTGCGTTCCAGAGGGCGCTCCATCGGAAACGGGATCATACCGTGCGTGCCGCTCGCGGACCGCGCGAGGCTTGCAGGGCTGCCGGCCCTCTGATAGGACAGCCCCATGCTCGATCCTCAAGCCGCCTGGGAGAGGCTTCTCCCCATCCTCGCGCCGCTCGCCGCCGTACGCCTCGAACGGCGGCAGGCCGCCGGCCGGGTGCTCGCCGGACCGGTCGTCGCCACCACCGATCTGCCACCCTGCGATCTCTCCGCGCTCGACGGCTTCGCGCTCGCCGGAGAGGCCGGCGAGGATGGCGGATTCCCGATCCTCGGCACTCTCTTCGCGGGCGATCCGGTCGGCTCGACGCTGCCGCAAGGCAGCGCGATGCGCATCATGACCGGATCCGCCGTTCCGCTCGGCGCCGACCGTGTGGTCGCCGTCGAGGAGACCTCCTGCGCGGAGGATAGGGTCCGGCCGCAGCTCGAGGTCCCACCCGGGGCGGCGATCCGGCGCCAGGGCGAGATCGTGCGCCGCGGCGCAGAGCTTCTGCCGCAAGGGGTGCTCCTCACCCCGGCGGCGCTCGCCCTGCTCGCGAGCCAAGGCATAGCCGAGGTGGAGGTCCACGGGGCTCCGCGCCTCGCGCTCCTGCTTACCGGCAACGAAATCGTACCCCCAGCCGCGACACCAGCCGCCGGCCAGCTGCGGGATTCCCACAGCGACTTCCTGCTCGCGGAGCTCGCGTCCTTGCGCGTGCCGGTCGAGTCCCTGGGGATCGCCCGCGATGACCCGAGCCTGCTCGCGGAACGGCTCCGCACCGGCCTCGCGAGCTCCGATGTCGTCCTCTGCTGTGGCGGCGTTTCGATGGGTGAAGCGGACTTCCTCGCGCCCGTTCTCGCCCGACTCGGA
The DNA here is from genome assembly GCA_963806165.1 of Thermoanaerobaculia bacterium. Classification (GTDB taxonomy): domain Bacteria; phylum Acidobacteriota; class Thermoanaerobaculia; order Multivoradales; family JAGPDF01; genus JAGPDF01. The sequence goes on along the minus strand of CAWDWZ010000009.1, from coordinate 296,950 downwards.
TTTCACACGCTCTTTCACGGCGTCGCGATCCAACCCGGGAAGCCCCTCCTGGTCGCGCACCGGGGAGCACAGCTGGTCTTCGGCTTGCCCGGAAACCCGGCCTCGGTGATGGTGGCCTACTGGCTCTTCGTCCGCCCGGCGTTGCGGCGCCTGCTCGGGAGCCCGGCGAGCTCCTGGGATGGCGCCCTGTCCGGCACCCTCGGCGGAGCGCTCGCTGCCGGGCGCGCGCGCGATCGCTTCGTCCCCGCAGTCTGGCGCAGCGTCGACGGGGAAGCGATCGTCGAGCCACGCTCTCCGAAGGGCTCGCACGACCTCCTCGCTTTCGGCCTTGCCACGGCTCTGCTGCGCGTGCGGGCGGGTGCACCGGCGCGGACCGCCGGCGCACCCTGCGAATGGCTGCGACTCGACGGCTGAGAGCCCAGGGCACGCCCTGCACTTCAGACGCCTTGGCAGCGCCCCTTCAGGGAACCGTGACCGACCAGGCCGTGGTGTTGCCGGACTGGAAGCCGTCGAGGAAGAGGCCCTGGACCAGGAAGGCATCGTCGAAGTGGACCACCAGGCTGCCGCCGCTACTCGTCTTCTGGTTGCTGGGGTAGAAAGCTACGCTGGCGGTCCCGTCTGGCGCCGCGACCTGCGCGCCGCGGGACGAGTGCCAGACGCCGGGGGAGGCTTCGGAGACTCGCAAGGTGGAGGCGGAGCCGAGCAACGTACCCGCACAATCTGCCCCCCCGCGGAACGACAGCTGGATCCAGCCGTAGCCGGTTGCGGCCTGGCCGGTTGGGAAGAAGACGTAGACCCCGGCGTCGAGGAAGGTACCGCCGGCAACTACGTTGACGCATTGCCTCGCGGTCACGGTCCACGTGCCCGGGTCGGCGCGCAGGTTCTCGAAGCGGCCTGAACCCGACGTGGCGCTGCCGAGGCGGTCGAGCGGATCCCATGCCCAGGTGGCCTCGAGGACAAAGTCCGGCAACCAGCTCGCTAAGGCGGGATCGTCGAAGCCGGGGTCGGCAAGCAGGTTGACCTGCGCCGGGAGCGGCCCGACACCCACCAGCAGCGAGGCGGCGGCCATGAGGACCACAGTCCAGCGGGCTCGACGAGGATCCTGCTTCATTGTCTGGCCCTTTCTCCCCGGGGCGACGGGGGTCCTGGGCCAAGTGTACGCTCCCAAGCGACGGCGTGCGCCGGGCGCGGACAGAGCCGCTTCGTCCGCGGATCGTGGCGGAAGCGCATGGGAATCGAACCCACCCCCGCCGCCGTAACCGGCGCCGGACTACGGTTTTGAAGACCGCGAGAGGCACCAGCCCCCGAGCGCTTCCGGGCGCATTCTAGCCCTCTACCGTCGAGGCCTGGGCGCTTCGGCCGCCGGCTTCTTCTTTCCATCCTCCTTGGGCGGCTCGACCGGCATCGGCTTGCGGGGAAACGGGCCGTCGAGCATCGCGGCCTGATAGAGAAAGCTCGCCATGACCACCGCGGCCTGCTTCATGTCCTCGGGATCGAGATGCTCGTAGGTGTCGAGGTTCGAATGGTGGGTTCGTGTCGAGTAATCGCGCGCGTCCTGAACGAACTGGAAGCCCGGCAGGCCGACCGCGTCGAAGGAGACATGGTCCGTCGAGCCGGTGTTCTCCATGGTCACGGTGGTCACTCCCAGATCGCGCAGGGGCTCGATGAACTTCTCGAACAGCATCTTCGCGCCGAGGTTCTCCTGGGCGTAGATCCCGTGCACCCTGCCGGCACCGTTGTCGAGATTGAAGTAAGCCGCGAGCCTGGCATGCTCCGGCTTCGGCTGAATCGGCCAGGTGGGCTTGCGCCAGCGCGCCGGCAGCGCGAGCTCCTCCGGGTCGGTCGGCTCGGGCCGAGAGGCGAAGTGCTCGGCCACATAGGCCCGCGATCCGAGCAAGCCCTGCTCTTCGCCGCTCCACAGCGCCACACGGATCGTGCGCCGCGGCTTCACTCCGAGCGCCTTCAGGATGCGCGCCGCCTCGAGCACGACCGCCGAGCCCGCAGCGTTGTCGGTCGCTCCGGTCCCGGCGTGCCAGGAATCGAGGTGCGCTCCGGCCATGACGACCTCGGGGGCCTTGTCGCTGCCGGGAATCTCCGCCACCGTGTTCCAGGAGGTGGTGGAGTCCCGGTAGAAAGTCGCCTCGACGTCGAGCGCGAGCTCGACCTCCTGGTCGTTCTTCAGCAAGCGCAGGATCCGCTCGTAGGGCTCGTCGGCCATCACCAGCCCAGGCACTCCGAGCGGCTCGTTCGGCACCCCCTGCCCGCCCCCACCCCCGACGCGCACGATTCCGTTCTCGAACGAGGAGACTTCGACCGTGGCGACGACCCCTTCGGCCACGAGCGCCTCGGCGAGCTTCCGCCAGAGCTCGCGGCGCTTGCGTGCGCGTTCGCGCCAGGAGTCGGCGTCGCGATCCGCCGGGATGTTGTAGCTCTCCAGCTCCTCGAGCTTCGCCGCGTCGTAGCGCTCGAAGAGAGGCTTGGTCGGATCCCGGTGCTCCGGAACTTTCGAAACGAAGAGGATCTTGCCGGCGAGCTGGCCCTTGTAGGGATCCAGATCCTCGATCTTCTCGATCTCGAGCAGCATCGCCTTGCCGGTCACGACTCCCGAGGTCCCCGGCGTCCACGCCTTGGGCAGCGCCTGCAGAACCGCCGCGGCCGGGGAGATCATCCGCGCTTCGGCGCGCGTGAAGCTCCAGCCCTCTCCGAATTCCCAGGGCTCGAGATGCGGTTGGGCGAGCCCCCACTCCCGGAGCTTCGCGAGCGTCCAATCGTTCGCCGCTTTCATCTGCGGCGAGCCAGTCAGGCGGGGACCGATGCTGTCCGCCAGATGCCCAACGATCTCCATCACCTGCGAGCGGTGAAAGCCCTCGTCGCGAATGCGGCCGAGAGTGTCGTAGTCGGGAGCCGGAACGGCGGCTCGGAGGACCGTCGCGCCAAGGCCTGCGGCCGCGATGGCCGCGAGGATGGCGAGAGGTGCGAGTGCTCGGCGCATGGGGTGTCTCCTTTCGAGGCGAAGTGGCGGCTTTCAGCCCGGAGGTCAGGTCACTCTGCCGAGCAGCCGTTCGGAGCGGATGGCGCGGCTGTAGATCATCCCGACGTGGTACCAGTGCAGCAGAAACGCTTCGTGACCGGCGCGCGCCATCCAAGCGACGCTTCCCCGTTCGGGCGGACTCTCCGTCGCCGGCGAAAGCAATACGTCGAGCGCGAGACCGCGGGCGAGCGCCGCGGCCCGCGCCAGGTGAAGCGGGTCGGAAACCAGGATGAGCTTCGTCCAACCCTGGCGGCGCAGCGTCTCGCGCACGTTGAAGAGATTCTCCAGGGTGTGACGGCTGCCCGCCTCCATGAGAACGGCGGCCTCGGAGAGTCCCTGAGCGAGGAGAAATTCACGCCCGGCCTGGGCCTCGCTCACCCGGCTGTCTCCGGTCACTCCTCCGGAGACGACGATCCGCGGCGCCCATCTCTCGCCCAGGAGACGGGCGCCATGCTCGAGGCGGGCGCGAAAGACCGGCGTCGGGCGGTCTCCGCGCAGCTCGCGTCCGAGGACGAGAATCGCATCCGCGGGCGCGCGCTCGTCGCGCCGCGCGTGGCGCAGAACCGTCGGGACGCGCAACAGCACCGGCAGGCCGAGCCCGAGAATGCCGGAGAGCATGGCGAGCGTGATGGAAGAGGGGCCGCCGGGACCCATCTCGCGAAAGCCCTTGAGGAGAGTACGGATCATTTTCGGCGCGCTCTCCCAGGTTCCCAGCCGAAGCGCGCGAGGTCGACCCGGCCGGCGGGTCCAAAGGCGACGCCCTCTTCCTCGAGCAGATGGCGTTGAAAACCGTCCCGCCCCGGCTCGCGCCGCAGACTCACCTCGCCGCGCGCGTTGATCACCCGCTGCCACGGCAGATCGGTCTCCTCCGGCAGCGCGGCGAGGGCGTATCCGACCTGGCGCGCCAGGCCCGCCAACCCGGCGAGGGCCGCAATCTGGCCATAGGTCGCGACACGTCCTTCGGGGATCTTCTGGACCACGGCGTAAATCTTCCGCCAGCGACTCTCCGCCTTCGCCGGCATCAGTCGCTGACGCGTAGCCGCGCCAACTTCCGGCGCAGAATCTCGTCTGCGGAGAGGCCGCGCTCGTTGTTCGAGAGCGCCCGTTCCCACGATCCGTAGTCGGGGTTGGGCAGCAGGATCCAGCGCGTCTGCCAGCGGTCGGCGAAGCGCTCGGCGAGAGCGCGCCGATCCTCCGGCGGCGCCTGCGCTCCGCTCACGAAGTCACCCAGATCGTCGCCCAGCAGGAGCAGGATGCGGAACGAGCGCGCCACCTCGGTGCGCCGCGTCGCTTTGTCGGAGCCCCACTCGGGGCGCTCGCCCGCCATCAGTACGGTGTCGCGATCGCCCGCGATCGGAAATCCGAGAGCGGCGAGATTGACGCGCGTCGCCTCCTCCAGCGGTGCGGCGCGATTGGTGACGTAGAAGACCGTGACGCCGCGCTCGGCGGCGTAGCGGGCGAACTCCGCCGCGCCCGGAATCTCCCTGGCCTCAGCGCGGTTCACCCAGGCCCGGAACGACTCCTCCTCGAAACGCAGACCGGCACGAATGCGGCCGGCCTCGTAGGCCGAGTTGTCGAGCAGAGTCTCGTCGAGATCGGCGATCACGGCCGGGGGTAGGTCGGCGATCTCTCCCTGCTGCTCCAGGGCCGCCGTCCAGGACCGATCCGCGAGCGCCTGGTCGAGCTCGGTCTTGGCGCGCGCGAAGGTCGCGACAGCAAGCGCGTGATATTCGGCCGAGGTCTGCATCCAGAGGACTCCCCCCAGCCGGTCGTCCCCTCCGACCGGAGCGCGGCGGCCGGCGCGACCGGTGACGTTCCGGGAGCCCGGACAACACCCGCGGAGGTCGCCGGCGCCGGTGGCGCGCCACTGCGACAGCCGGCGGCGACCGCGACGGTGGCCGCGGCCGCGAGAAAGACCATTTGGAACGACGGGCGAAGCGACATCGACTCCTCCGATCCCCGCAAATTCGCTGAACTCTACCTGGATCCACCCGCGGGAGGCATCCGGAAATCGAGCTCGGTGAGCTGTAACCGATGGTCACTGATCCGGGTCGTGCGCAGATGATAGCCGCGGACCCCGAGTCGCGGTCCGACAATCGTCTGGTCGATGGCAAGGAGCGGCAGCACGGCGGGCCAGGTCGCCGACCAGCCGGCGCCCGCGGCGTCGTAAGCGTGGCGGAACCCCGGGGGGAGCCGGGCGAGCGCGAGCGAACGGCGCGGCGCGTTGAAGTCTCCGAGCACGAGATCGGGTGAGCGCTGCGCGAGGATGCCCACGATCCGTCGCAGCAGCGGATCGCGCGGCACGCTCGGGGAGGAGATGACGTTCGCCGCCAGAACTCCGAGCGTCCGGCCGGAGATCGCCCAGCGCACGAGGGCCATCTGCAGGGTCTTGTCGCGCGCCAACCACTCGACGTCGAGCACTTCGCCGCGCGCCAGGACCGCCATCGCGCCGATCTGGGTCAACCGGAGCTCGCCGCCGAGCCGGCGCTCGAGCTCCCATGGCGGCTTGCCGGGGGCCTCCGAGAGCACGACCAGGTCGAGGTGGAGCGGGCGCAGGAGCGCGGCCGCGCGCTCCACCCCGCGCGGGAAGTCCGCCACGTTCCAGGCCGCCACCCGCAGGTCGGGAACGTGCACCGCCTGCCCGCGCTCTTCCCCCTCCGGCGCCTCGACCGGGCGCCAGTGATTCTCGAGCCAGAGGACCGCCGCCGCCGGCGGCAGCGCGAGCAGCAGCAGGAGCCCCGCGCGTCGCCGCTCGCGACGCAGCGACTCGCCGATCGCGAGCAGGAGCAGGACACCCGCGACGAGCGCCGAAGGCAGGTAGAAGGCCCATGCCGTGAGCAGCGTGCGGTCCCTGGCGATCTGGCCGATGCCCCAGATGGCGAACAGACCGACGGCGATCGGCACCGTCGCGGAACCAGGCGTCGACCGATCCGCGCTCATCCCATGCTTTCGCGAATCCGCCCCGGTCCCCGGCGCTCAGACTGTCTTGAAGAGGTACCAGCCGGGGGCGATCGGCTCGAGATAGATGAAGCTCCGCGGCGACATCTTCGGCACTCGCGCTCCGGCCGGAGCGTAAAGATAGCCGACCTGGTTCTCACCGTCCCCGCCGATCTTCAAGATCACGCAGCCCTCGCAGTCCCGGAATTTGCGGATCGCCGCTCCGAGGCGCAAGGCGCGCAACTCTCCGACGAGCGCCACGATCTGCTCCTCCTTGGCGCCGCCCACCGGGGCGACGTCGCCGTCCAGGCTCACCGCCTCGAGCGACGGGAGAGCGACGAACTCGCGTTCGAGGGCCTCGAAGAGCGCCTGTTGCGCGAGAAAGCGGCTCTTCAGCTCGGCGTCCGAGGCGATGATCAAGTGGAAACGCTCGAGCTCCTGCCACCCTGGTTCCGCGAGCTTGCCGGCAACCGCGGACTTCTCGGCCGCCAGCAGCGTCTCGACGAACCTGGCGCTCAGGGCGAGCGTCCGGATGGCCTCGAGCTTGAAGACTCCAGCGTCGCTACGCAGGTAGGCGTACCACTCCTTGGTCAGGTTGCCGTCGGTGATCGTGACACCGTAGATGGCGCTGTCTGTCTCGCGTTCGAGAACCCGGGTGCGGACGGTGACCGAGGGCGGCAGAATGGAACCGAGCGTCGGCGAGTCCTTGTAGAGCTCGGCGAACTCGCCGGTCGAGTAAACCGCGAGCTCCGGGAACTCCTTCTGTGCGAAGAAGCGATCGACGATCCATTCCGGCGAGCCCACCGCGGGGACGACTGCCGGTGCGATGGTGTGGACAGAGGGCAGGTCTGCGGCCGAGCTCGCCGGGCCGACGAGCGCGAACAGGACCGATCCGACGAGGAAGTGGGGAGCAAGTCTCATTCGGCAATGCTAGTCCAGACCGCTCCTGGGCGACAGAAGGCCCCGATTCGGCCGCCGGCGTCAGTGCCAGAGAGCGAGCAGGACGCTCATCGCGACCAGATAAACGAGCTGAAAACCGGCGTCGATGAGGTAGGTCGAGAGCTTCTTGTCCGAGAACATCTGGGCGGTCAAGCCGATCGTGGCGGCGAAGCCGAGCCAGCAGAGTGCGCCGAGCCTCGCACCGGCCGCCAGGCTCCGAATCCCCAGCCAGTCGACCAGAACGGCGAGACAGACTGCCATCACCGCGTAGCAGACCAGGGAAACACCGTAGGCCCTCGCGGCGCCGGTGCGCATCTCGACCAGCTTCTCGGGGGTGAACCCGTGGGCCTTCACCCAGAGCTTTCCGAACAGGAACGGCGAATACCAGAGCGCTCCGAGCAGAAAGGCGGAGAACGCGGCGACGACGATCGCAAGCAGGCTGGTGTGGATTCCCATGGTTCCCTCTTTCCAGGGCGGCGTTGCCGGACGCGTTCTCGGGGTAAGAGTCTAGCGCCCGAGGGGGATCTCGCCGATCTTCTTGACCGCCGCATCGGGAAAGTACAGACTGGATAGATGTTCGGTTTCTCCAGTTCCAGCTCCTACGCCGTGCTCGCACTTTCCTGCCTCACCGAAGAGAGCGAGCACTGGATCCTCGCCCGCGATCTGGCCGCGGCCATCCACGCTCCCCTGCCCTATCTGTCGAAGATCCTCAACGGCCTGGCCGGTGCAGGCATCGTCGAGGCCAAACGCGGCTACCGCGGTGGTTTCCGTTTGACCCGGCGTGCCGACCAGCTGACCGTGGGCGAGATCGTCATCGCCGTCGAGGGTCCCGGCTACCTCGAGAGCTGCCTGCTCGGCAAGGCCGAGTGCTCCGACCGCAGGGCCTGCCCCGCGCACGCCTTCTGGAGTCTCGAGCGTGAGCGCATCCGGGACCAACTGCAGCGCATGACCCTCTCCGAGGTCGCCCGCTTCGAGCACAACGCCGGCCGTGGTCTCGCGGCGGCACGCCGCGAACGCGAGGCGCAAGGGGCCTCCCGAGCCCCGCAAAGCTGATCCGCTGAACAACAGGAGTTTGCCGCTCGCGACCACCAGGACCACCGCGAGCAACCGCCGCAGACGAGGTCCGCTTCCGCGCGGCTCCGCGCATCCGCGCATCTGCGGATACCCTCTAGAATGCGATCATCTCCAGATGGCGAAGCCGGCCCTTTCGATTCCCGAGGTTCAAGCGGACACCGCTCCGGGGGGCGAGCGCGCCGCCCTGGCGTTGCTCCTCTTTCTCACCCTGCTCAACATCCTGAACTTCGTCGATCGCACCCTGATCGCGAGTCTCGCGCCGCTGCTGATCGCCGACCTCGCGCTGTCGCGGACCGAGATCGGGCTGCTCGCGGGGTTCGGATTCGTCGTCTTCTACACTCTGGTCGGCATCTTCCTCGGTCTTGCCGCCGACCGCTGGCCACGGCTCCGGTTGCTCGCCGGCGGCCTCGGCCTGTGGAGCGCGATGACCGCGCTTTCGGGGCTGGCGAAGAGCTTCGCGCAGCTCGCGCTCCCGCGCATCTTCGTCGGCGTCGGCGAAGCGACGCTCACACCGGCCGCTCTCTCGATGCTGGGCGACGCTTTCCCGCGCCGGCGCCTGGGGCTCGCGACCGGCGTCTACTACACCGGCGTCCCGCTCGGGATGGCCACGAGCCTGCTCGTGGGGAGCGTCATCGCGCCCCGCTTCGGATGGCGCGCCTGCTTCTTTCTGCTCGGCGTCACCGGGCTCCTCGCCACCGTGGCCCTGCGCTTCTTCCGCGAGCCGGAAAGGCGGGCCGGGACGCGCCGCTCCGCGGCGGCGGGCACGGCGGCGCCGCTCCGCCCGCCGGTACGGGAGCTCGTGCGTGACATCGCCCGGGCGCTCGCGGAGCGGCGCGAGCTCGCTTTCGTTCTGCTCGGCGGAGCTCTCCTGTGCTACGGCTCAGGCTCGGCGCTGCACTGCATCACCTGGCTCGTCGAAGACCGCGGCTACCCCTACGCGCGTGCCGCTCTTCTCGCGGGCGTCATGGCGGTCGCCGCCGGGATCCTCGGCAATCTGGCGGGGGGCCTGTTCGGAGATTGGTGCGCTCGGCGCTATGTCCACGGACGGCTCTGGAGTCTCGCGGCGATGACCGCCTTCTTCACTCCGATCGGCATGATCTTCTACTCTCTCGCCCCGGGCACGCCGCTCTTCTTTCTCTGCTGGTTCCTGACCAGCGCCGCGACCTCTGCCTGGTTCGGCCCGCTCTTCGCCGCCATCCAGGAGCTCTCGCCCACCCACACCCGCTCGACCATGATCGCCTTCGCGCTCTTGGTCATCAACCTCCTGGGCGTCGGACCGGGGCCCCTGGTCACCGGCATGATCGGCGACGCGTACGGCCTGACGCTGGGCCTGCTCTCGAGTCTCGGCGTCGTGGCGCTGGCGATCCCCGCCTTCGCGATTGCCGCCCGCAGCGCGCGTCCGACGACCCCGTCAGAGCTCGTCTTCCCGGCGGTGCCTCCGCCCCGCCCCTAATCACGCCGCTCTCAGAGCCATCTGCGGACGCGCTCGCAATAGGCGAGATAGTCCGCGCCGAAACCGGCGCGCAGGGCGGTCTCTTCTCCCGGGACGATGAGACGGTCGAGCGCCAGCAGGAGGAGCGGCATGAAAGCCAGCACCCAGGCGTTGTCGAGCACAACGGCAAAGGCTGCGAGCACCAGTCCCAGCGCCACGTAGAGCGGATTGCGCGAGAGCCGGAACGGACCCGAAGTGAGGAGGGCCCTCGGCGTCCCGAACGGCAGCGGCGAAGTCTGCGCGCGCCGGAAGAGCAGCAGGCACCAGGCGCCGAGCACCGCCGCGAGGCCGACGAGCGCGCCCCCCAGCGCCAGCCGCAGAGAGAGATCCTCCATCCCCAGCTGCCAGCGCCGGGCGTGGCCGAGAGCCCACCCGGCCAGCAGACAGAGGAGGAAGTAGACCGGCGGCGGGACGCTCTCGAAGAGCCTTCTCGCGCCGCCGGAAGGTCCGGAGCTCATTCCTGTTCGATTTTCGCGCTGCGCTCGGGGAGGCGGATCTTCAGCACGCGTTCGGCCTCGCCGCGCAGCACGGGGCACTCCAGGGCGTCGGCCGAATTCGTGGTTGGGCGATGGCAGCAAAGAGCGGCGAACTCGCTGCCAGTGCGAAAGCTTCCCTGACGGCCGAGAATGGCGTAGGGCAACCGGAATGCGCACTCGGGACAGGCAAGAATCTGAACGCTCACGGGCGCTCCTCTGCTTCTCCTGCGACGGACGCATCTCGCGCGGTCCGAGCCGACCTAGCCGGCCCGTAGACAACCGAGAGGCGCTCGCAGCTCCGGCTGAGTCTAGCGGACTGCCTCCGGCGCGAGGAGGGCTGTGGCGCAACGGCTCCACCGCGGCCCGATCCTCCGCGGCGCTTGACAAACGGTGTCGAGGCTCCTAGATTTGGCGTTAGTGAACATTCACTCACATTCCTCTCGGGAGCCCTTCGCCGCACCCACGCCGCGCCAGGCCGAAATCCTCGATCGGGCGGCGGAGCTGGTGGCGGAGTCGGGACTCGCCAACCTCACCATGAAGCGCCTCGCAGGGCGGGTCGGATTCACCGAGCCGGCGATCTACCGCCACTTCCCCAACAAGCAGGCGCTGCTGCTGGCGATGATCGACCGGCTCGGCGGAAGGCTCCTCGATACGATCGAGGAGATCGCCGGCGACCGGTCGAGAGCGCCCAGGGAGCGGCTGCTCGGCATGGTGCGCCACCACGTCGCGCTGCTGCGCGCCACCCGGGGCCTGCCGATCCTGCTCATCGCCGAAGGGTTGGCCTCCGGTGACCACACGCTCATGAACCGGCTCGGCGGCGTGATGCGGCGCTATCTCGCGCTCCTCGGTGGAGTCCTGGGCGAGCTCGGGCTCGATGTCGGCGTTCCATCCGCCCGCCAGGCCGCCCTCTTCCTGGGCCTTCCGGCCGCCATCGGCATCCAGCTGCGCGCCTTTCCCGATCTCGCGTGGAGTGACGAGGAGACCGAGGCCCTCGTCCGACACTACGTTTACGCCCTGACCCATCCCCATTCTCCAGTCGATCCCGCCGATCCAGTCGATCCCGCCGATCCCCCCGATCGCAACGACCGACGCGACGGTACGCCCCCACCGGAGGCCCTGCCATGAGCCGGTCCGCGAGCTCCGCCATCCCTTCGATTCTCGTGATCACCGTCATCGCAACAGCGCTCGCCACCGCGGCCCGCGGCGCGGCGACCGTCCAAGCTCCACTCACCCTCTCGGCCGCCGTCGAGCGCGCCCTCGGCCGCTATCCGGCGGTCGTCGCGGCGCGGGCGCGGGTGGACGAAGCGGCCGCAGCGACCGGCGAGACCCGGACGAGCCGTGGCCCGATCGTGAAGCTCGGCGCTTCGGCGCTCCAGTACGACGACCCGATGATCACCAGTCCGATCCACTCCTTCTCGCCCGCCGACTTTCCACCCTTCTCCGAAACGATCGTGCAGGGCGCGCTCAACGTCACCTACACCCTGCTCGACTCCGGCGCGCGGCGCGAACGTGCACGGCAGGCGGAAGCGCAGGAGGCGGCGGCGGGCGCGGTGCTCTCGACCACCGAGCAGGCGATCGCCGCCCGGGTCGCGGTCGCTTTCACCTCGGCCCTCGCGCGCGGCGAGATCCTCGCCGCGCAGGCGGCCCGCGTCGCGGCCCTCACCCTCGAGCTCGACCGCGCCCGCCAACTCTTCGACGCCGGCCGCGCCGCCGAGATCGAAACCCTGCGCGCCGAGGCCGCGCTCGCCGCGGCCGACGCCGAGCAAACGCGCGCCGCGACCGCGCTCGACAGTGCCGAGCGCGACCTCGCGCGTCTCCTCTCCGCCGCGCCCGAGGAGACCCGGGCCGGCCGGCTCGCGCCCTGCGCCGCCCCGGCATTCCCGACGCCCGACGCGGCGGCACGCGCGGCCCTGCAGGGGCGCGCGATCGCTGGCGGCCCCGCCGTCGAACAGGCGCGCCAGCAGGTCGCCGGCGCCGAAGCGGCACGCGCGCTCGCCCGCACCGCCTACTTCCCGAAGCTCGATGTCGTCGGCGCGGTGCAGGAGTTCCGCGAGGGCGGGTCCGACTTCTCGACCGACTGGAACGCCGGCGTGCAGCTCGTCGTGCCGCTCTGGGATGGCGGCCAGACGGGGCGCCGCGTCGCGCGCGCCGGCGCGCAGCGCGCGGCCGCCACGGCGCTCCTCGCCCAGGCCGAGCTCGACGCTCGCGAAGCGGTCGACCGCGCTCTGGCGACACTCGCCGATGCGAGCGCCGTGAGCGGCGCTCTCGAGCGCGCCGCCGACCGCCTCGCCGAGGTGGCGCGCATCCAGAAGTTGCTCCTCGAGGTCGGCTCCGGCACCCAGGTCGACTACCTGACCGCCGAAGCCGAGCTCGCCGCGACGCGCGCCAGCGCCACCGAGGCACGCGCTACCGCCCTGATCTCCCGCGTCGAGCTCGCGCGCCTGACCGGAGAGCTCACCCCCGACTGGTTCCGCCAGACCCTGGAGGCCGCCCCATGAGCCGCAAGCGCGTCGTCTTCGTCGTCCTTCTCCTCGGTCTGGGCGGCTACGCCCTCTGGCACTTCGGCTTCGCGCGCCCGGGCGACGCCAACGGTCTCGTCGCTTCCGGCACGGTGGAGGCGACCGACGCGCAGCTCGGCTTCCAGGCCGCCGGGCGCATTGCGCGGCTCGCGCCGCGCGAGGGGGATCGGGTCGCCGCCGGCGACGAGCTCGCCCGGCTCGATTCGAGCGAGCTCGAAGCGCGCCGCACGCAGGCGCTGGCGCAGGTCGCTGCGGCGCGCGCCCAGCTCGACGAGCTCGTCGCCGGCTCGCGCCGCGAGGAGGTCTCCCAGGGACGTTCCGCGCTCGCCGCGGCCGAGAATCGCCTGGCCGACGCCGAACGCGACGCCGCGCGGGCGCAGACGCTGCTCGCCGGGCGAGCGGTGTCGCGCGAGGCGCTCGACAAAGCGACCCTCGCCGTCGACCTGGCCCGTCGCCAGCGCGATCAGGTCACCGAGCAGCTCGCGCTGCTCGAAAGGGACCGCGCCCCGAGCGCATCGCCGGCGCCCGTGCGCAGCTCGCGCAGGCCGAAGCGGCGGTCGAGACACTCGATGCGACCGCTCGCCAACACCCGACTCATCGCCCCGTTCGCCGGCGTCGTGACGGTGCGCCACCGCGAGCCGGGCGAGATCGTCGCCGCCGGTTCCGCGGTCGTCACGCTGATGAATCCGGACGACCGCTGGGTGCGGATCTACGTGCCCGAGAACCGGTTGGGCAAGGTCGCCGTCGGCCAGCGCGCGGAGATCAGCTCCGATACTTTTCCCGGCAGACGATACGACGGCCAGGTCGCGTTCATCTCCAGCACGGCCGAGTTCACGCCCAAGAACGTCCAGACCACCGAGGAGAGGGTGAAGCTCGTCTACGCGGTGAAAGTGCGGGTCACCGGCGATCCGGGCGAGGAGCTCAAACCGGGCCTCCCCGCCGACGTCAGGCTGGTGGAGACGCCGTGACGCCCGCAGCAGCGGCGGAGTCCTCTGCCGCGATCTCGGTGCGCGGCCTGGCGCGCAGTTTCGGCGAGCCGGGCGCACCCACCGAGCGGCTGGCGGTCGCCGGCCTCGATTTCGAGGTCCGCCCCGGCGAGCTCTTCGGCCTCGTCGGTCCCGACGGCGCCGGCAAGACCACCACGCTGCGCATGCTCGCTGGGGTCCTCAAGCCGAGCGCCGGCGACGCCATCCTCGACGGCATCTCCGTCGTGCGCGACCCCGAGGCCGTCAAGCCCCGGCTCGCCTACATGTCGCAGCGTTTCGGGCTCTACACCGACCTCACGGTCGACGAGAATCTCGAGTTCTACGCCGACCTCTTCGGAGTGCCGCGCGCCGAACGCGCGGCGCGCCGCGAGCGCCTGTTCGCCTTCTCCAATCTCGCGCCGTTCCGCGACCGGCTGGCCGGCGCGCTCTCCGGCGGCATGAAGCAGAAGCTCGGCCTCTCCTGCGCCCTGATCCACGAGCCGCGCGTGCTGCTGCTCGACGAGCCGACCTTCGGCGTCGATCCGGTGTCGCGCCGCGACCTCTGGCGGATCGTGCACGAGATGGTCGGTCGCGGGGTCACCGCCGTGGTTTCGACCGCCTATCTCGACGAAGCCGAACGCTTCGACCGCCTCGCCTTCCTGCACGAGGGCCGGTTGCTCGCCCTCGACGCGCCACGCGCGCTCGCCGCCGCTTTCCACGGCGAGCTGCTCGAAGTCCGCCTGCCGCGCGCGCGCGCCGCCCGGGCGATCGTCGACGCCCTGCCCGGCGTGCGCAGCGCGCAGCTCTTCGGCGATGCCCTGCACGTCACCCTCGAAGGTCCCCCTCAACGTCCCCCTCAACGTCCGAGGCCCGCGCCGCTCTCGCTGCCGCCCTCGCCGAGGCCGGCCATCCCGCGAGCAGCATCGCGCCGCTCGCACCCTCTCTCGAGGACGTCTTCCTGGCGCGCATCACGGCGGCGACGGAAGAGAAGGATCGCGCGGCGTGAGCGCGCCTGCGGTCGAGGTCGCGGAGCTGACGAAGCGCTTCGGCGCCTTCGTCGCGGTCGACCGCGTCTCGTTCTCCGTCGCGCCCGGCGAGGTCTTCGGCTTCCTCGGCCCCAACGGCGCGGGGAAGACGACGACGATCAAGATGCTGAACGGCCTCCTCGCCCCGAGCTCGGGGCACGGCCGCGTCGCCGGCTTCGACATCACGACCGAGCGCGCCGCGATCAAGCTCTCGATCGGCTACATGTCGCAGCTCTTCTCGCTCTACGGCGATCTCACGGTCGACGAGAACATCGGCTTCTTCGCCGGCCTCTACGGCGTCGACGGCGAACGGCTCGCCGCGCGCCGCGCCTGGGTGCTCGAAATGGCCGGGCTCGCCGGCGAGCGCGATCGTCTGACCGGCGAGCTCGCGCTCGGCTGGAAGCAGCGCCTGGCGCTCGGCTGCGCCGTGCTCCACGAACCGCCGATTCTCTTTCTCGACGAGCCGACCTCGGGCGTCGACCCGATCTCGCGCCGCCGCTTCTGGGACCTGATCTACACCCTCGCCGAGGGCGGCACCACCGTCTTCGTCACCACCCACTACATGGAGGAGGCCGAGTCGTGCCATCGGCTCGCGCTCATGAACCGCGGCCGGCTGATCGCCCTCGACACTCCGGCGGGCCTGCGCGCCGCCGCGCGCGAGCAGCTTCTCGAGCTCGCGACTCCCGACGCGATCGGCGCCCTGGCGGCGCTCGACGGCGCGCCGGAGGTGGTACGCGCCGGTCTCTTCGGGCGCGACCTGCACGTCACCGTCGGCGACCGCGCGGCGGCAATGGTCGCCCTGCCGCGCCACCTCGCGGCGCGCGGCATCGCGGTCACCGGTCTGCGCGCGATCGCGCCGTCGCTCGAAGACGTCTTCATTGCTCTCGTGCAGTCGGCCGGCGGCGCGGTGGAGAACTGAGGGCGATGACCAGATGCCTCTGATGCCGCTGATGCCGCCGAAGACTCGGACGACCCGCCTCGACCCGGCCCGCCTCTGGGCGATCGCGCGCAAGGAGACGCTCCAGCTGCGCCGCGACCGCCGGAGCCTGTTGCTGGCTTTCGCCCTGCCGCTCCTGCTGCTGGTCATTTTCGGCTACGCGATCGTCTGGGACGTACGTGACATCGCGCTCGCCGTCGTCGATCAGGACGCGAGCCCCGAAGAGCCGCGAGCTGGTCGACGGCTTCCTCGCTTCGGGCTACTTCACCCTCGTGGCGCGCCCCGAGCGGCCGGGCGACGCCACCGCGCTCTTCGCCCGCGGCACGGCGCGCCTGGTGCTCGTCGTGCCGCCCGATTTCGCCGCCGACCTCGGATCCGGGCGGACCGCGACGCTCCAGGTGCTGCTCGACGGCTCGGACGCCAACACCGCGACGATCGCCCTTGCCTACGCCGAGGCCGTGGCGGCGAGCTTCAGCCAGCGCGTCGCGCTGCACGGCGAGCGGCTGACGTTGCCGCTCGTGGCCGAATCGCGCGTCTGGTACAACGAGACGCTCGCCAGCCGCGACATGATCGTCCCCGGTCTGGTGGCGGTGATCATGATGGTCATCGCGGCGATGCTGACCTCGCTGACCATCGCCCGCGAGTGGGAGCGCGGCACCATGGAGCAGCTCGCCTCGACGCCGGTGACCCGGCTCGAGGTCGTGCTCGGCAAGCTCCTCCCCTACCTCGCGATCGGCCTGGTCGACGTCGCCGCGGTCTCCGGACTCGGCGTCGCGCTCTTCGGCGTGCCGTTCCGCGGCAGCGCGCTGCTCCTCTTCCCGCTCTCGTTCCTCTTCCTCTGCGGCAGCCTCGGCCTCGGCCTGTTCATTTCCGCCGTTTCGCGCTCGCAGGTGCTCGCCACCCAGATCGCCCTCGTCGCCACCTTCCTCCCCGCCTTCCTGCTCTCGGGCTTCATGTTCGCCATCGAGAACATGCCGCCGGTGCTGCGGGCGATCTCCTACCTCGTCCCGGCGCGTTACTTCCTGGTAGTCACGCGCGGCATCTTCCTCAAGGGGGTCGGGATCTCGGTCCTGCGCTACCAGGCCCTGCTGATGCTCGGCTTCGCCGTCGTGGGACTCGCCCTCGCGGTGCGTTCGTTCCGCAAGGAGCTCGACTGATGCGCGCCGCCCTTGGCCGCGTCGGCTGGATGGTGAAGAAGGAGCTGCGCCAGGTCTTCCGCGACCCGCGCATGGCGCGCCTGGTGATCGTAGCGCCGATCGTCCAGCTCCTGATCTTCGGCTACGCCGTTTCTACCGACGTCCGGCACACGCCCACGATCGTCCTCGACCGCGACCAGAGCCGGGACAGCCGCGAGCTCGTCGCCGCGCTCACCGCCGGCGGATACTTCGACGTCGTCGCGACCGCGCAACGGGACGGCGAACTCGCGGACGCCCTCGAGCACGGCCGCGCCGCCCTCGCCCTGGCCATTCCGCCGGGCTACGCCCGCGACCTCGCCAATGGCCAGGCGACGGTCCAGCTCCTCTTCGACGGCACCAACTCGAACCAGGCGACGATCGCCAAGGGCAACGCCGAACGCATCGTGCAGACCATCGCCCTTGCGCGCTCTCTCGCCGGCCGGGCGCCGCCGCTCGAGGTGCGCTCGCGCGCCTGGTACAACCCCGACCTCGCCAGCCGCAACTACAACGTGCCGGCGGTCATCGGACTGCTGCTCAGCCTCGTCTGTCAGTTGCTCACCGCGCTCGCGGTGGTGCGTGAGCGCGAGATCGGCACGCTCGAGCAGCTCGCGGTCTCCCCGCTGCGCCCGAGCGAGCTCATCCTGGGCAAGACGATCCCGTTCGCGCTCATCGCCCTTGCCGACCTGGTCCTGATCACCGGCATGGCGCTCGTCTGGTTTCGCGTGCCGTTCCGGGGCAGCCCGCTGCTGCTCGTCTTCGCGACGCTGCTCTTCGTCGCTTGCGCGCTCGGCAACGGCCTGTTGATCTCGACGATCTCGAAGACCCAGCAGGAAGCGTTCCTCTCCGCTTTCCTGGTCTACATGCCGATGATCCTGCTCTCGGGCTTCATGTTCCCGGTGTCGAGCATGCCGCGCCTCTTCCAGTGGCTGACCCTCGCCAACCCGATGCGCCACTTCCTGGTGGTCGTGCGCGGCATCTTCCTCAAGGGCGTCGGCCCGCTGGACGTGGCGCCGGAGCTCGCCGCGCTCGCCCTCTTCGCCACCGTCGTCCTCACCCTCGCCATCCGCCGCTTCCGCCGCGCGGAGTGAGAACCGTCTCGGCGCCGCGCTGGCTCCGATCGAGGGTGTACTCGAGCTCGTACCGGTGCCGCTTGTCGACGATCTCGATCGTCATCCGGCCGGAAAGCTCGGCGAGCTCGCCGGTACCGGAATCCGGGACCACGGTGACCGCGAGCTGCGGCACTCCCCGGGTCATGGTGCCGCTGTGCTGCAGGGCGAAAGTCCCGCTCTGCCCGTGGAGCTCGCCGACGACGCGCTCGATCGCGACATAACCGGCCGAGCCCTGGACAGCCGTCCCGGCAGCCAGCATCTGGCCCCGGCTGGTCGCCTCGAGGTCGCCGTGAAACTGCTTGTCGATCGACATTCTGCCGACCGTCGGATCGCCGACACCTTCCTCCGACGCCCGTGGCAAGAGCTTCACTTCGAACGTACCCATCGCAAGATGATGCACGGTTTCTCCTCCCCGAAGAGTCTGCGCACCGGAGCTCACCTCCGGCGGGGTCGCGGCGAAGCGCGCTCGACGGTCGGGCTCGTCGCCTGGGTGAGCCTCCTGGGCAGCGCGACTCGAGCGCTGCTAGCCTCGCGAGCGGAATCCCCAGATGCTGAGCACACCCGCGCCGGCGACGGCGACCCAGGACATCCACACCGGCACGGCCGTCGAGCCGACCAGGACCGGAATCGCCTGAATTGCCCGCCAGGCATGCGCCAGAGCGACGATGGCGAAGACCAGGCCGGCCACGCGACCAAAAGTGCTGTTGCCCATCTCGCACCTCTCTTCTTGGATGAACCTACTCTACTCGCGCCGCCATTTCTCGTCGAGCGCGGGTCCGGTTTGTCCGATCGGGAATTCAGCGCATCAGGCGCCGGATCGAGCCACACACGGAAAGGAGCTGTGGCTTGTCCATGCGCCCGAGGATGTTCCGGATGACCGACCCCATGATCCGCTGCGCCCCGGCCAAGCCGAGGTTCGCCGACTGCTGCACGATGAAGCCCGGCTTGGCGAGCTCGAGCGGCTTCGCGAAGTAGTAGTCCAGTCCGCTGTTGGTGAGCTCCACGACGACATCCGCAAGCGCGGCGCCGTGGACCGTCGCATCCCGGGACCGCTCGAGCGCATCGAGTGCCGCGAGCGTTCTCTCGCGGAGCTCCGCGGAGTGGTAGAAGCGCAGGAACGCCTTGGGCGAGGGCGCGGAGGGTCCGGAGGCCGCACGGGCAAACCGCTTGCTTTGCGCCGGAGACCTGCTCTTCGAGACCTTGGCCATGGCAGCCATGATACGCGCAGTGGCGAAGTCCGCCGCGGCCGCGTTCAGCGCGGAACGCGCCCTTGTCGGCGCAGCCACCAGCACATGCACCGATGACCGAGATCGACGGGCTCGCAGTACATGAGTGGACAGCCTCCCACGATCGCCTCGACGTTGCGCGCCCGGCATTCGCGGAGCGCCTCCTCGGAGACGCTGCCCTCGCCGAACGAGCGGTGGAACCAGATGACCCGGACGCCGCGTTCGGCGCATTGCCGCACCGCCGTCGGTCCCAAACCGGGGATGGCTCGCAAAGATCACGGCGTCGAGCTCGCCGGGAACCGAGCGCAGATCCGGATAGCAGACGGACCCTTCGAGCTCGCTGGCGTTGGGGTTCACGGGCACCACGTCGTACCCGGAGCCGCGGAGTTTGCGCAAGATGGCGTTGCCCACTCCGTTCGTTCTCGAAACGCCGGCGACGGCGATGCGGCGACTCTTCAGGAAGTCGGCGACAGGCTGCGGCACGGTCCGCATGGGAGGGCCTCCTCGCCGTCGACGAGATCACCGCTCCCCGTCCACCGCACCGCGCCTTCGGGTGGCGGGCTGCCGCCCGCAGAGACGGTGGCGCGACCCGCCAGCGGACGTCGCCGTCAGCCGGAGGGTCGGGCTAGCCCTCTGCGCTGCGGGCGATGATGGTCGACAGCATGGTGGCGACCAGCGGGCGCCCGTCGCCGTTCACACCCACGACATCCGCCAGGCAGACCGTAAGAGTGCTGCCCGGCCTCAAGACCCGACCCGTAGCGACGAATTTCGGCGATCTCGCCGGTGCGACGAGATTGATCTTGAACTCCACCGCGAGGACATCGACACCGGGGCCGCAGAGGGTGAGCGCGGCATAGCCGTTCGCGGTATCGGCGACGCTCGCGATCGCGCCGGCGTGCAGAAACCCGTTCTGCTGACAGAGCGCGGACGAGAACGCGAGCTCGATCTCCACTTCGCCAGGCGCGACGCGGACGAGCACGGCGCCGAGCGTCTGCATCAGCGTCTGGCGAGCGAAGCTCTCACGGACCCGGCTCTCGAACTCCGCGTCCCGGACTCTGTATCCGTCGCTCATCTCCTGCTCCGATGACCCACGCCGGCCTTCTCAATCCGGCGCGGAGGAGATGATCTCGCAGAACTTCTTGAGATCGATATTGCCGCCGGAGATGATCGCGACGATCGGCCCGGGCCCGGCCTTGCCACTCCGTGCGGCGGCGACCGACAGCGCGCCGGCCCCTTCGGCGATGACACGGGCCTTCTCGGCCATGAGAAGCATCGCCCTCTTCGTTTCGTCCAGACTCACCACGATGCAGCCGTCCACCACCGGCCTCATCCGCTCCCACATGCGCGGGAAGACGCTCTGGCCGCCTGCGCCGTCCACGAAGGAGGGTTTCCAGTCCTTGAATACCTGCGGCGACCCCATTGCGAACGAGAGCGCGGCCGGAGCGGCCGTCTCCGGCTCGGCCCCCCAGACACGGATCCCCGGCTTGAGCGCCTTCACCGCGCTGCCGACGCCGGTGATCAACCCGCCGCCACCGATCGCGGCGATGACGGCTGCGGTATCGGGTGCGTCCTCGAGAATCTCGAGACCGATCGTCGCATGGCCGGCGATGAAGTTGTGGTCGTCGAACGGGTGCACGAACGTGCCCTCGACGCCGGGATACGCGCGCTCCTCGAGGGCCTGCCAGGCCACCTCGTACGGCACCGGAACGAGCCGCGCGCCGAGCGCCCGCATGCGTTCGACCTTCGATGCCGGCGCGGTTTCGATCACCACGACCGTGCAGGGCACGCCCGCCTGTCTGGCCGAATAGGCGACACCCTGACCTGCGTTGCCGGCGCTGATCGTCCAAACGCCGCGCCGGCGCTCGGACTCCGCGAGCATCGCTACTGCGTTGGCGGCGCCGCGCAGCTTGTAGGCGTTGATCGGCTGCAGGTTCTCCAGCTTGAGGCGAATGTCTGGGTAGCCCGGCCCGAGCTCGAGGCGGACCAGGGGAGTGCGCACGATGGTCCCGGCGATGCGCTCCCGCGCCGCCAGGATCTCGGCCATCTCGATCGGGCGCACAGCTTCGAGATTCGTCGGCATGCTCCTCGTCTCTTCAGAAAGCGCGACCGCCCAAGTGTACGGATGCCCTCCCGTTCCGAACCGAGCGGGAGGGCATCGAGGTCAGAAATCCGGGGAAGCGAGCCCGCTACTGCTTGTCGTACACCGCGACGCTGGTGAGCTTGTTGCCCTTCGCGTCGGTTCCGTCGAGGGTCACGGTGCGGCTCTTGCCATCGGCCGACATGACGATCCGACCGGTCACGGTGACCTTCCCGGCTTTCTTGTTGGTCAGCTCCAACGTGTTGGCATCCACCGTCTTGTAGGCCCGCGTGTCGGCAGCCGGATCGCCGACGAGGGCATAGTCCTTGCCATCGAACTTGCCCGTCCAGACGTTGTGACTGGGCTTGCCGGCCGGGTCGATGCCATCCACCGTGCACTTCACGTTGTCGCCCGCGGCCTCATAGACGACGGTGATGTTCTTCGGCATTCCGGGGGCGAGCTTGGACTTGGCCTCGTTCAGCTTCCAGGTGCCCATCTGCGGGCTCGCGAAGCAGACCGCCACTGCCGCGAAGCACAACGCCAGACTCACTACGACCGTCTTTGCCCTCATGTTGCCTCCCTTGAGCCAGGATCCCTTCCTGGCATCTTCACCCGCCGCAGTATAAGTCTCGCCGGTCCGAGCGCAACCCCCTCGAGGGCAGACGGCGCAGCCCGCGGCTCGCCGTCGGAAAACCCAGCCAACGAATGGTCGCGCGTCGACCATTCATCGCACCCTTACTCGACCTGGGCACCTTTCTCGACCAGGAGCGCGCGCAGGACGGAGCGGTGGCAGTGGGCCTCGTTCTCGCAATAGCAGCCGACCGAAAAGTCGCTCGAGTGCGACAGGGCGGCGAGGAGCTCCAGCGTGTGGCCGGCTTCGGGAGTCGCCATTTCCGCCCGATACTTCCTGGCGAACGCGGCCCACTGCGCGGCCGTCGCGGCCTGTTGCCCGAGCTTCATGGTCGCGACGCTCGGCGCGAGATTGGGAAACCAGACGTCGTACCAGTTCTGCGACGCGAACTCCGCTTTCGGAACGCCGCGCGGCGGGCGGCGCACAGTGCCGATGCGAAGACCTTCGTTTGCGACTCGCGCGCTGCCAAGCCTCACTATGCGAACGGCCATCGTTGCTCTCCTGAGAGTGACGCCCGACGGAGCCTCGGGGCCTCGGATCCACGAGCGGGCTGGGTTCATGAATAGCCGCTCCCCGGCGCGTCAGCCTAATCCAGCGCCGGGAATCGCACCACCCGGGGACCGGTTCAGGCTGAACTCTCGAGGGGCCCGACCGCTGAGCGGTTGAATCTGGGAGCGCGTCCGCTCACGCCGTCGGATGGGCGCTGGGCGGCTCGAACCCGCCGTATCGTCCGCGAAAGCTCTGGCGGAACTTCTCCCGTTCTTCGGGCGTCATCCGCTCCCAGCGCTCGGCCATTCGCCGCCGGGAATAGGAGCGATCCATGCCCCGGCCACCCAGGCCTCCGAACAGAATCCGGCAGAGCGCCAGCAACCCCAGCGCCTGCCAGAAGGTGACCTGTCGCCATCCGAAGAGCGTCGGCACCAGCCAGTTCCACAGCAGCATCACCAGCTCGCCGCCGAGAGCGATGAAGAGCGCGAACGCCACCATCGCCAACGGGGCCAGGAGAATCCATTTCTTTCTCATGTCGTTTTCCTCACCTTTTCGAAGGCTCGTCGTGAATGCTCTGCAGGCGCGCGCGCAGATGCAGCACCGCGTAGCGCTTGCGCGAGAGCAGGGTGTTGAGGTTGACGCCGCTCGCCGCGGACAACTCCTTGAAGCTGCGCCCCTCGAGCTCGTGGGCGACGAAGACCTCACGCTGCTCGCGAGGCAACTCGTCGAGCGCCAGCTCCAGCTCGTCGAGAAGCACCTTGCGGGCGTAGAGCGCCTCCGGCCCGGCTTCGGGCGACGGCAACAGATCTTCGATCCTCAGCAGCTCGCCGTTTTCGTCCGCGACCGCGGCGTCGCTGAAAGTCACCGCCTTCCTCTTGCGGAAGAGGTCGGTGATGCGATTGCGAGCGACGCGAAAAAGCCAGCCGGTCACATGCTCGATCGGCATCAGCAGGCGGTTGGCTTCCACGAGCTCGTAGAAGACCTCCTGCACGATGTCCTCGGCGTCGGCGGGATCGGGCACCCGGCGGCGGATGAAATCGCGCAGCCGGGAGCGTTCCTCCGCGACGATCTCGGAGACCTGGCGATCCTGGTCGCTCATCGCGGTGACGCTCGACGGCTCATCCATCTCTTCCTGTAGACGAACGGCGGCCGCGGATATTGTGCGCTCCGACTTCCCCCGTCTCGAGCTACCAGATGAACGGCAGGAAGCGTTTGCGGGTGGCCAGGAACCGGGCGTATGGGGGCCCGAGCGCGGCGAGCAGAGCCTGCTCCTCGACATGCGCCCGATAGGAGTACGCGAGGAACGCGAGAGCGAAGGCAACAACGACACCGAGCCAGTTGCCGAGCGCGAGCGCTATCCCCAGAACGATGAGCATGCCCGCGCTGTACGACGGGTGCCGTACCCAGCGATAGGCGCCCGAGTCGATGACGCGATGCTCGGTCTGAATCGTGACGGCACCGGTGAAGAACGCGCCGAGGACTCGAAAACAGTGACGGCGCAGGAGACTGCCGGCGATGAGGGTGAGCACGCCGAGGAAGAACCAGACGGAGCGCCTGCCCGGAAGCGTCGACTGCTGAGCGACGAAGGAGAGCACGAACGCCGCCAGGATCGCCAGGCTCGTGCCGACGAGAACGACGCCCATCGAGCCGCGGTCCTCGGCGGGGGCGGGCGTGCTCAGGGGGGCACGCCCGATGAGCCGGAGCTCGGGAAGGAAGACCCAGAGGTAGATCGGCCAGAAGACCAGGTAGTAGGGCCAGGTGAACGGAAGGGGTGTCGTCATCGGACGCTTTCAGCCGCCTCGAGGATCTGGAGCCGAGCGGCGCGGTCTATCGACGACGGCGCCGAGCTAGCTTTGGGCATGGCGACGCTTCCGCTCGGCGACGGCGCCTGCGACAAGTTGCTCGAGGACCTCGAGATCGACGTCGCTGAGCCGGCGAACGTAGAGGCATCCCTTGCCCATCTTGTGCTTCCCGAGCTTGGCGAGCAGCTTCTCCTGCCCGGCCGAGCTCGCCACGATGTAGACGCTGATGTCGCCCTTGCGCGAGGCGAAGCCGGTCAGGCAGGAGTCGCCTTCGCGACCGCTCTCGTACTTGTAGTGGTAGCTGCCGAACCCGACGATGCTCGTTCCCCACATCTTCGGCTGCTCTTTCGTCGCCTTGGTCATCAGCTTGACCAGGACCTGACAGTCCTTGCGCCGGGCCTCGTCCGCGATGGCGGCAAGGTAGTTCTCCACGCTCGCTCCCGTGGCCTTCGTCTTGTTCTCCGCCATCGCTTCTCCTTTCTGACTCGCAAATGCCGCGTCACCGGAAGCCGCCGTCGCGCGCGAATCCGCAGAGTTGGAAGTGCCGCTTAGATCATGGATCAACCGCGCCGGCGTAGGAAGAGGTGGGTGGCGCGTTCGCCCGCGACCTGGCGGGTGCATTCGTATCCGTGCGCGCCGAGATCGATCTCCCGCCAGAGATTCTCGCCGGCGCCGAGGAAGACGGGCCGGAGGGCGAGATGGAGCTCGTCGATCAGGCCGGCACGCAGGTACTCGCGGAGGGTGGCGACGCCGCCGCCGAGCCGGACGTCGCGGTCGCCCGCGGCGGCCTTCGCCTGCTCGAGGGCGGAGAGAATCCCCTCGGTGACGAAGTGAAACACCGTTCCGCCTGCCATCGCGAGCGACGGGCGCGGGTGATGGGTCAGCACGAAGACCGGCACGTGGTATGGCGGCTCGTCGCCCCACCAGCCCTTCCAGTTCTCGTCCGGCCAGGGCCCGCGGACGGGCCCGAACATGTTGCGCCCGAGGATCCAGGCGCCGATCCCCTCGAAGCCCTGCTCCGCCATCGCGTTGTCGACACCCGTCTCGCCATCGCCCTGGCCGTGCATCCTCTGCCAGACCCGGGTGGCGAAGAACCACTCCATGAGCTCCGGGCCCCGCACGCCGAGTGGATGCTCCAGATCCTGCCGCGGTCCGGCGCCGTAGCCATCGATAGAGACCGCGAAGCTCTGCACAAGGAGTTTCGTCATCGCCCTCCTCCTGGGATGAAAGTCGTAAATGGCAGCGTCGCGACGCCTCTTGCGCTGCGAACGTCACCGCCATGCTATCGGCTACTCACCGGCAGGGGCGAGCCAGATCAGTCCCTTCGCGGGCCCGCGACCTTCGTGCGCGGCACGACGGCCGAGCTAGGATGATCCCTGGGAGGATCCATGATCCAGTCGCGAATTCTCGTCGTCTCGTTCTGTCTGCTGCTCGTGCCGATCTCGGTCCCTCTCGCGGCCGCAGACTCCGCCCCCGACGACCCCGCGCTCGTCCATGCCCGCGCCTTGCTCGCGCGGATCGCTCTCGTCGACGGCCACAACGATCTGCCGTGGACGATCCGCGAGGACGGCGCGAGCGACCTCGCGGCCTACGACCTGCGCACACGGCGGGAGAAGGGCGACACGGATCTTCCGCGTCTCGCCGAAGGCCAGGTCCGCGGCCAGTTCTGGAGCGTCTTCATCCCGTCCGGGCTCGCGGCGCCGGCGCGCACGCAGCTCGAACAGATCGAGCTCGCGCGGCGGATGATCGCCGCCTATCCCGACCGCCTGCTCTTTGCCACCCGCTCAACCGACGTCGAGCGCGCCCGGCGAGAGGGCAAGATCGCCTCGTTCCTCGGCATGGAGAACGGGCAGGCGCTGGAGAACAGCCTCGGGGCTCTCCGCGCCTACTACGAGCTCGGCGTCCGCTACATGACGCTCACCCACGGCCGCAACAACGACTGGGCGGACTCCGCGACGGACAGTCCGGCGCATGGCGGCCTGACGCCGTTCGGCCGCGAGGTGGTGCGCGAGATGAACCGGCTCGGCATGCTGGTCGACCTCGCCCACGTCTCTCCCGACGTCATGCGCCAGGCGCTCGACGTCACCGAAGCGCCGGTCGTCTTCTCGCACTCGGGCGCCCGCGCCCTCGTCGACCATCCGCGGAACGTCCCCGACGACGTCCTCGCGCGCATGGCGAAGAACGGCGGCGTGGTGATGGTGCCGTTCATCCCGCCGTTCGTCTCGCCGGCAACAGCCGCCTGGGGCCGGGGACTCGAAGGTTCGATTCAGGGGGCGAAGACGGGCGCGGAGATGGAGAGCCTCGAGGCCGAGTACGCGAAGACCCACGGCCCGGCGCCGCATGCGACGCTGGCGCAGGTGGCCGACCAGATCGAGTACGTCGCCAAGGTGGCCGGGCACGACCATGTCGGCATCGGCAGCGACTTCTACGGCGGCCCGACGATGCCCGACGGGCTCGCGGACGTCTCCCGCTATCCTTACCTCTTCGCCGAGCTCGTCCGCCGCGGCTGGACCGACCCCGACCTCACGAAGCTCGCTGGAGCGAACATCGTCCGCACGCTGGCCGCCGCCGAGGCCGTGGCCGCTCGCCTGCAGCACGAGCGGCCGGCCTCGACGGCGACGATCGAAGCGCTCGACGGCAAGAAGTGAGCGCCGCGCCGGGTCATTTCTTGCTCTTCGGTGACTCGACCCAGCCTTTGTCCTTGAACACTGCCCAGATGGCCATCGAGTGCCCGTGGCCTAGATCGAACTCCTTCTTGAGCCAGGCAACCAGCTCACTCGCCTTCATGTCGGGCCTGTACACGCCAGCCTTGCTGGCCAAGGTCTTGAGCTGGTCCGGCGTCTTGCCCGTCTTGGCGCGGATGTTGTCCAAATAGGCCTGAAACGACATTTTCGACTCTCCTCTGGCTCATGCACTAGCGGATACGGGGGGCGATTCGCATGGTTATGAAGCGCGGCCCCGCGGCTGCTTGCTGACGCCTCTCGAACCTTGCGTTCAGCGGCGCGGGCGGAACTTTCGCGCTCGCGCGTGGACCTCCGCAGGCGGCGGATCGGCCCCACACTGCGTGCAATGAAAATGCTGACGAACGAGGCCTCCACACTTCTCGTGCACGAATTCTGCGGGGCCGAGATCGATCCACCTGTCGCCCCAGGCGGTGAGCGCGACAATGACGGGCTTGAAGTCCTGTCCCTTCTCCGTGAGCAGGTATTCACGGTGATTGGGATGGGACGATGTCTGCACGGCTTTCAGGATTCCCGTCGCGACCAGGACCTCGAGTCGGCGCGCCAGGATGTTGGCCGCCACTCCGAGGCTCTTCTGAAAATCCGAAAAGTGCGTGTAGCCCTTGAATAGGGCGTCGCGGAGAATCAGCAGGCTCCAGCGCTCGCCCACGACCTCCAGGGTGCGCGCCGCCGTGCACTCTTGTCCTTCGTAGAGCCTTCCCAGCATAGGAGAAGGATATTCCTATTGCTTGCATCATGCAATCTCCTAGTGGTAGCATCATGCTAGTCAGAAGAAACTGGTCGACCAACAGGAAAGGAAGAGACGATGAACACACAGAGAATCGAAGGAGCCGTCGCCCTGGTAACGGGCGCCAACCGCGGCATCGGGCGAGCGCTGACCGAAGCGCTCCTCACCCGGGGCGCGAGAAAGGTCTACGCCGCGGCGCGCAATCCGGAGGCGCTCAAAGACCTGCGAGACGCGCGTCTCGTTGCGCTGCGGCTCGACGTGAGCGACTCGGAGCTGATCCGCGCGGCCGCAGAAGCGGCTTCAGACGTCGAGCTCGTGTTCAACAACGCCGGCGTGGCGCTCGCCACAGGAATCGCGGATGCGACAGTCCTCGGCCAGGCCCGGCGCGAGATGGAGGTGAACTACTTCGGGCCGCTGCAGCTGCTCCAGCGCCTGGCGCCGACGCTGGCCAGGAACGGCGGGGGTGCGGTCGTCAACATCGGCTCGGCGGCCGGTCTGACCAACCTCCCCTTTCTCCCGACCTACAGCGCTTCGAAGGCGGCGCTCCATTCCCTGACCCAGGCCGCGCGCATCCTCCTCGGGGCGCAGGGCACGTCGGTCTTCGGCGTCTACGCGGGCCCCGTCGACACCGACATGAGCCGTGAGCTCGCGTTTCCCAAGAGCTCGCCGCGCGACGTGGCGCTCGCGATCCTCGACGGCATCGAGGCCGGCCAGGAGGACATCTTCCCGGACCCGTTCGCAGTGGACTTCGGCCGGCAGTTCGAGTCCTCGCCGAAGGCCTCGGAACGGCAGATCGCCGCGATGGTATCCGGCTCGGCGGCGTGAGCGTTAGTTGACCACTCCTCAAACCACGAAACTGGAGAGAATCATGATTGATCGAAATTTCGCCACAGCCATTACGGTAAACCAAACTCCGGAAGAAGCCTTCGCTGCCATCAACAACGTTCGTGGATGGTGGTCAGAGGAAATTGAAGGTAGGACCGACAAGGTCGGTGAGGAGTTCAGGTATCACTTCAAAGACGTGCATCGTTGCACAATGAAGATAACGGAGCTTGTTCCGAACAAGAAGGTTGTCTGGCACGTCTTGGACAACTACTTCAGTTTCACCAAAGACAAGACCGAGTGGAAAGACACAGAAGTTGTTTTTGAAATCTCCAGAAGAGGCGGAAAAACCAACATCCACTTCACCCATCTCGGTTTGGTTCCCGAACATGAGTGTTTCAATGTCTGTTCGGAGGGATGGAGCTCCTACATCAACGGCAGTTTGCGGGACTTGATTACTTCCGGAAGAGGCAAACCCAACGTCGGGAATGCCATCACCGATGGCGAGCGGGTGCTGAGTAATCGAAGTTACACCACTACCATTGCGGTAGATCAAACGCCGGAACAGGTCTTTGCTGCCATCAACAATGTTCGTGGATGGTGGTCAGGCTCTCCGGGAATTGAAGGTCGCACCGACAAACTCGGTGACGAGTTTACGTATCGCTACGAACCCTTCCACTATTCCAAACAGAAGGTAACCGAACTGATTGGAGGCAGGAAAGTCGTCTGGCATGTATTGGACGGTCACCTTGATTTTGTTGAAGACAAAGCTGAGTGGACGGGCACCAAAGTCGTCTTCGAAATCTCCAAAAAGGGCAACAAAACCGAAATGCGCTTCACTCACGAAGGGCTTGTACCCAACTTGGAGTGCTTCAGTGCCTGTTCAGACGCATGGGGCTCTTATATCAACGGTGGCTTACGGAACCTGATTACCACTGGTCGAGGGGAACCCAACCAGAAAGAACCCTAGACCTGGGTCTTGGACGATCCCAGGTTCATCTCGTCTTGCAGTGTGCCGGGGCCCGGCTCCGACACCACGATCAGTGCGAGGACCAGTCCCGCAGTTTTCACAAGGAGATCTCACGACGCATTCCTTCCGAGCGAGCTTCCCCGCAAGCGATTCTTGGCGTCTCGGCGCTGCTCTTCGCCGCCGGCGCGGCGAGGACGATCGTCAGGCGTTGCGCGCCGCCAT
The DNA here is from genome assembly GCA_963806165.1 of Thermoanaerobaculia bacterium. GTDB lineage: Bacteria > Acidobacteriota > Thermoanaerobaculia > Multivoradales > JAGPDF01 > JAGPDF01. Next base: position 267,564 of record CAWDWZ010000009.1, on the reverse strand, counting down.
CATCTTCCCCAGGTGAGCGTTCCGTTGACCGTGCCGCAACAGCCAGGGCCGTCACCGGTAGCCGTGCCGGAGAACGAACCGGTGACGTTGTCGTGCTGGATGGTGAGCGCGCCTTCCGCGGAGCCGCCGCAGTCCATCCAGCGAACGTGTAGCGTGGCTGTGTTCCCGGAGATGTGCCCGGAAAGGTCCGCCTGGAGACTCCCATCCACGGCAGTGAACTGAGCACCCGTCTGGGCGACCACTACGAACGATCGCCGTGCGCCGTTGCAGTTCGTTTCGGTCACTTCCTCCCAGGCTCCGTGGATGTCCGCGAATTGAGGCCCCGTGGGGGAATGGCACGACAGCGCGGCGACGACCCCCGCGAGAAGCGCCGCGAGCCTCGCGGCTCGAAGCGAGGAGCGCATTCTCACGGCTGGGTCGTATGACGGGAATAGAAGCTCACCATCGGCTTTGCCCCACAAGCAATGGTCAGCGCGACAAACCACCAGATGCTTATCGTCAAGAGGGCTGGAAACGCGCTCGCCACGACCAGAGCGAAGAAGAATGCGCCAGCCTGGGCCAGCTTCGTGTCCACCAGTCCAAACCTGTGGAATCGGCCATCGAGATCACGCCAGATGTTCATGGGCACCTCCACGCTCCACGAAGAGTATGCGCCACTCCCGTAACAGCCGTGGCGGATCCTCTGCCGTCCAACGGATCATGAGCTGTGCGGCGAGACGTGCTAACCGGCATCGGGAACACCTTCGAAGAAGTCGACCTCTCCGGTTTCGAGGCGATACTCCGCGCCGACGACCAGGAGCTGGTCCGCGGACATCAGCCGCTCGAGAGTGTCCGAGCCGTGGCGCAACTGGTTGACCGACGCGCGGACATTGGCGCGCACGGCGTGCCGCAGCAACGTCTCCTGGTCCCGCGCGACGCCGGAGGCGACGAGCTCGGCAACGGCGGGCCGAATGCGGTCGACGATGGCCCGGAGGTTCCGGGACGGGATGCCCGTCGGCTGCTGGAGCGCTTCCAGGGTGGCGGTGACGGCGCCACAGCGGGAGTGGCCCAGCACGACCACCAACCGCGTGCCGAACCGCTCGGCTGCGAACTCGATGCTGCCCACCTGCGAGGCGGCCACGATGTTGCCGGCGACCCGGATGACGAACAGGTCACCCAGACCCTGATCGAAGACAATCTCGACGGGGACACGCGAGTCCGCGCAACCGAGTATCGCCGCAAACGGCGCCTGCCCCGTCACGAGCTCGGCTCGCCGGGCCTCGAGAGCGAGCTGGTGTTCCGCCCGTTCGCCCGCCACGAAGCGCCGGTTCCCCGCGCGGAGACGCGCCAGGGCTTCGAGAGCCGAAATCACGGACCAGCTTGCCTCAGCCGCATGACGGATTGCGCTCGAACGATCTCGCCGACGCCAGGCTAGCCCAACTCGTAGTCGAGCGTCAGAGGAAACTCGGTCCCGTGCCCGACAGCCGACGTGCCCTCGCCGCGCAGGCCCCTGAGCTCGCCCGTGCCGGAGCCCGGGACGACGACATAGGACTCTTTCGCCACGCCGTTCTCGAAGACTCCGGTGCGTTGGAGCACGAAGCTGCCCGCTCTCCCGGCGACCTTTCCGACGATGCGCTCGAGGCCGACGAACGTGGCCGAGCCGTCGCTGCGGTACATCATCAGGTATTCGACCTTCCCTTCGCCCGCGATGTCGCCGGTGAACCTCTTCGTGACGGCGGCCCGAGTCAATTTGGGCAGGTCCTGGCCCTCGCTATAGGGCTTTTCGTCCCAGCTCTGGATGGTGAAGCGGGAGTTCGCGACGCTCTTCATCTTCCACCTCGGATAGGAGATCGGGTCTTCGCCTACTTCGAAGATTTCGACTTGCCGAGACCGTTGAAGGCGACCGCTTGGCGAACGAGCGCCTTGAAGGCGGACTCGTCGACTTCCTCTCCTTCATGGATGTCGATCGCGCGGCGGACGTTGCCGTCGAGACTCGAGTTGAAGAGGCGGGCCGGATCCGGGAGAGACGCGCCCTTGGCGAAGGTGAGCTTTACGGCCTTCTTGTAGGTCTCGCCGGTGCAAAGGATGCCGTCGTGCGACCAGATCGGCGTGCCCATCCACTTCCACTCCTCGACGACCTCCGGGTCCGCTTCCTGGATGAGCCTGCGCATTCGGCCGAGGGTCTCCCCGCGCCAGTCACCGAGCTCGATGATTCTCCTCGAGATGAGCTCCGGCGCCGACTGGCCTGCGCTCGCGCCCGACCTCTTCATCTCCTCAGAGCCTCGCCGCTGCATCTTTCAGCAGCGCGACGATCTTGTCCTTGATCGCGAGCGAGTCGCCGGCATGGAAGGTCACTACAAGATAGGCGCCCTTCGCCGGAAGGAGAGCCTCGGCGGTGGCAGTGGACGAGCGCTCTTCGAACGTGAACGCCGCGGCGTCACCCACCCCGGGAATTACGGATGCATTCTTCCCTTCGACCTTGACCTTGGCGAGAAGCCCCTGCCGAAGGTCCTCCGCGCTCTTGCCCGGCCAGGCCTTCGAGGCGTCCATGACCGCGATGGCCAATTCGGATTCGCCCCAATCGTGGGTTCTGGGACCCCAGGTATATGTGCAGCTCACGCCGACCGGGAGCGTGCTGGCGTCCGCAACCCCGCTGCCTATCTTGGCGCTCGGTGCGAGCGTCTGAATCTCGGCGGGCTTGAGAAGCGCGCAGGCATCCTTTGGCAGTACTCCCGCCGCGGCGCCGGTCGCAGAGCCGGCCCAGAGGACAGCCATGCCCAGTCCGACGGAGAAAGGCTTCATCCGGAATTTCCAAGGGTTCATTTTTCCGCTCCTTTCCATCTGTTGCCAAGGGAACTGCAGACGTTGCTTGTCGGCGGATGTTAACGCCTGAGTCAAGCCGTGCAGCAAAGCGGCGTCGGATCGAATGGATCGCTCGGCCGCTGTCCCACGATCGGAACTCGACTACAACTGCCAGAGACCGTGATCGTTTCCGCCCTGAAGATAGATGGCGAACATGCCATACCCTGGGATTTCCATGGGCGGATGAGCGATCTTGCCGCCTGCTCGAACCGCTGCTGCAAGGGCCGTATCCATGTCGGCCACGAGCCAGTAGGGCCGCACCACCGGATCTTCAGTCTCGCGCAGAGGCGCACGAACTCCCACGAGCCCACTGCCTGCCAAGGAAGCAGTGCGCGCCCCACCGAGTCGAGCGTCCGGCTCACTGAACTGCACATCGAATGCTGCGGCGTAAGCGGCACAGACCGCGTCGACTTCTCTGGTCACGATTTCGAGATATTGAACCTGCATGGCTTCTCCTCGTATCCAAGGCCATCGCTTGCTGCGGCCTGCCGGCCCGAGCTCAGCGGCTGCGCGCTGGCCGCGCGCCGTCCGCTGCAACGACTGGTTGGGCCTGGTATCCGATTCCACTCGTCGCCTCATGGCCCCGAGCGTCGAACTTCGATCTTGTCGCCAATCACGATAGTCAGCAAATCCTCTGCCCCCTGTAGGGGGCCCTGGTAGGTCTTGCGCGTTTGGGCCAGCACATTTTCGGTGTTGGGCGCATGCGAGTAGACCGCCAGTCGGGGCGCGACGCGGCTGAACACCTCACCGGCCTGCTCCGGTGTCGTGTGGTGCGCGATGATCGCGTCGATCACGACCGCGCTGGGATGGTCCGGCCGATTCCGGATCGCTTCCGGATCGATGACTTCGTGAATGAGCACGTCGACGCCACGGGCAAAGCGGATCAGATTCTCGGAGACTCGGGTGTCTCCGGACAACGCGACCGAATGGCCTCGATAGTCAATCCGAAAGCCGAACGCAGGTCGAACTGGGCCATGATCGACGAGAAACGCTGTCACCTTCACGCCCTGCTCGTCGAAGACGACGCCTTCCTTGATGTCATGGCTCACCACTTGAATGCCTGAAGCAGGAAGGTGTTCGTCGACATCGCGGCGCATGTGAATGTCGAACGCAAACGCTTGCTGCATGTGATCCATCATGTCTCGCGTACCATCCGGGCCCCAGACCTCCAACGGGATCGTTCGCCGGCCTCCGGCCCACCCGGTCAAGAGTAGGTCGGGAATCTGGATCACATGGTCGGAGTGCAAGTGGGTCAGGAACAGCCGACTGATCGAGCCGATCGGGACGCCCGCCTGCGTGAGCCGTAGGGTGGCGCCGCGGCCGCAGTCGAATAGAAGGCGTTCGCCTCCCGCCTCGACCAAGATGCTAGCCCCGAACTGTTGCAGGTTTACCGGTGGTCCTACACCCGTGCCGAGAAGGACGACCGTCAGGCTGCCTGATGGCGCAGGTTGAGTCGTGGGGGGTTCGCGAGCGAGCGCGGATTGGGTATCCGGCATGAAGTTGGAGTGCCCGCGCAGCACGAGAGGAAAAGCCATGCACGCAAGGCAAGTCGCGACGAACAGGTTTCTCATCATGCAGAAGGCTCCCTGAAGCCTCTCCGGGCCGTTACAGACACGCGGCTCTTTCGGTCGGCCCAACGGGTAGCGCGTCCGCGGCAGCGCGTTGAGAGGCGGCGATCGGGGTAGATGTCGGACCTCGGCTCACGGTTGCCTGACTATATCGACTGAGATCTCCACCGCGCCCTCGATCTCAGGGCCAAGGTCAAGCGCTGCAAGTAACTTCACCGCAACACCTTTCGTCTCCGGTGCCACCTGTTCGTTTCTCATCGTGTTGGGCCACCCGCCGCCGGCACTACAGCCACCTTCCGGTGCTGCGAAGATAGTCGTCGTAGGTCTTGCCGAACGCAGCCGACAGATATCGCTCCTCCGGAATGATCACGAGAAACTGGAGGAGCAGGGCCAGGACGACTGTTGCGACCAGGAACCACATCGAGTTCGCACCGATGGCCGCGGCAAGGCCGATCAGGACGAAGCCGAGATACATCGGATTCCTGGTGTAGTGGAAGACGCCCCGCGTGACGATGGTGACGGTGGGCTTGAATGGATTCGAGGGAGTACCATGCTGCTGGAATTGCCGGAGACCCGCAAGGCCGACGACGAGCGCGAAAGCGAAGAGCAATGCCGACACGAGGAGGCCGAGGATTCCAAAGTCGGGAAGTAGGCGACGCGGAGCGAAATGCGTTCCTGCCCAGCCAGCGCCGAGACAAGCCGCCACGAGCAGCGGCGCAGGGATGATTCTCTTCTGTCGGGTGGGTTCAGTCATGACGAGAGCTTACCGGGCCGCCCAACAGCTGGCGGCCGAGCGGCGAGGGTGGCGAAGCCGACCGAGTCCGCTGCAGCCGCGGGTTGGGCGACGGTTGGCCTTGGCGCGACAAGATGGAGCCGGACTTGTTGCCGGGGAGCGGCGGGTCTCGCCGGACTCGCACAACCTCAATGCCTTGAACGGCGGTGACTGCACGCGACACTCCCCGCTTCGCGCTTCGCCCAACCGCTTGCGCGCGCCAGTATTCATTTCTCCGGCACAGGTCTGATCTCGAAACGTCCAGAAGACATCAGGGCGAACACGCACTCGGCTTCGCTCGCACACTTCGCCGAGTGCGCCGTGTTGGCAGGAATCTCCGAGTAGGAGCCGGGACCAAGCCTCTTCTCGGTAGATCCCGCGTAGCTCACCAGGACCGTTCCTGAAATGACGATCAGTCGCTCCACCGAGGAGTGGGTGTGGAGCGGAGGCGCGAAGCCAGCCGGAAACTTCCGCAGCATTCCGTGCTCCCCAGTCTGCGGATCTCCCCACAACAGGACGCTCTTCACTCCCGGTAATCGCTTGTCTTCCTCCCACTTCATCTCGTCAGCGGCCCAGAGCTTGGGAGTCTTGGATGGCTCCTCGGCAGCAGTGGCGCTCGCCAATGCCCACGCACACCAAGCCAACCCGACGCAACCCGCGATCCAACTGACGATTCGGACATTGCTCATGAGCTACTCCTTTCGCGTTCAAGTCGTATCTGGTACACCCGTGAGGCACGGAAGCTCGTTGGCATGGGCGAGAATCCAGCTCTTGAGCCTGGAGAGGATCTCGCCGTCCTCCATGTTGCGAACCAGCCCGGTGAACGCGGACTCCTGGTCGATGGAGTCGGGAGTCGAGGCGAGTGCAGTGCGAATGTGTCCCGCGACATCGGCCCAGCCAGCTCCATCGAGCGCCGCGAGCGCCCGTTGGTGGGCGCCAAAGTCGGGGGCGTCTCAGAACCACTGTGCCTGGTCGGTGAAAATGAGGAGGTAGGCGAGGCCCAGCCACTGGAGGGTCTCCTGGCCTTCGGCGAAGGGCGCCTCCGGCCACGGCCGGAGACCGGACTCGGGTTCGCCGATGCCGCGAAGATCCGGCCACGATCCATCGGCAGCCTGCCCCGCCTCGAGGAGGACACCGCAATCGATGAGGTCGTAGTAAGAATCAACCTCCCGCAGCGCATCGCGGGCACGGTCGACCGGCGGGCGCGCGGCCTCGCGTTTCGCCCGAGCGCGGGCCTCCGCAGCTGTCGCCTCCCAGTCGACGCTGTGGCGCTTTGCTTTCTCGAAGTCCCACCCATATCGAGAGACGAGCGCCGCGGCATGCTCCGCATCGGTTTTCAGTAGGTCCCGAAGACGACTGACCGCGAGGTCTTGGAGGATCCGCTCCGCACGATCGATGTCTCCGCTCGCGCCCTCCAAGGCCAAGCGGCAGTCTGCGTACGACGCGCCCGTACGATCACGCAGCTGCTTGAGGACATCGAGCGCCGTCATGCAGGTTCTCCTCTGACGAGCTACAGCGGTCTCCTGATCAAGACTCTTGCGCCGGTCGCCTAACGGATGAAGATCGGCCCGCGGCCGGTGCGTGCAAACGGCACGCGATTGCGAGCGATGGCCTCGTCGATCAGGCTCGCGACCGCCGGACGAGCGAGGGTGGACGCGCCCTCCACGGGAATCCAGCGCACCAGGTTGGCGGAGCCCCGCAGCAACTTCTCGGGATCCGGCAATCCCTTGCCGCTGTTGAAATACAGCTTCACCCCGTCCGCGTCCGCGCGGATCGCAAGCACGCCCTCGTACCCGCGCTCGCTCGGCGAATAGCTGATGACGATCCAGTCGCGGTATTCATACACCAGCTCAAAGGCGGTGGGCAGACGCTTGAGCAGCGAACGTCGTACTGCGCCGATGAGCCGTTCATGCGCGGGCGCGAACTTGGCGATCAGCGTACGCAACCGGGCTTCAGCCGATCGTCGCTCCGCCGCAGACTGAGTGCTCGGCTGTGAAGTGCTCATGACTTGAAGATCCTCTTGACGGCCAGCATCAGCTGCGGCGCGAAGCGCCGTCAGTTGCATGCTGTTGTTAGGCAGCACTGCGATTTCTGGATTGTTCAAGGTGTAAACACTTGAATGGTCAATGTACGAATGGACGCCTCCGCCTTGCCACCCGGCGATCGCATATCAAAGTCAACCGAAATGGTGTGTGGTCCTGGACTGAGATCGCTCTTCACCGATGACACCGTGGTGAGATGCGCCACCGGTCTGTTGATTCCGCCATCGATTTCAAATCCTGTGACTGGGAATGGGGCGCCATCCGCTTTGACATGCAGTCTAACGGCGTTCCCGGAAGTGACGTTGAAAAACTGGCTGGAGACCTCAACCCTCACCGTGCAACTCTGCTTTCCACACTGAATCGTCGTCGGAGCGAATGCTTGCACTGGCGCGTCGGCGATCGCGACGGAAGTGGTGTCCTGTCGCATGTGGGTCTTCGAAAGAGTACGGTCAAGTGCGGTGACGGCTTCCTGACCGACGACTTCCGTTGCCCCCAGTAAACAAAGCACCAGCAACAACGCTCTCGAACTCAGGCTCATGGCGACCCTCCCTCTTTGGCAACACGCAACTTATTTGCTGCCTAACGGATCCTGAGTTCAGGGGGCGGCAGGGACGCGAAGCGGACCTGCCGTCCCCTGGAACGACCTGTTAGGGGCGCCCGCCCATGAACCAGCCGATGGCGAATGCTGCAGCGATAGTTGCCAGAAACAGGAAGACGAATCCCCCGCGAAGCTCGCCCGCGCGCCACATGACTACCAGCGCGGTGAACAGGGCGGCCAGCCCAATAGCGCTACCGACCCACAGAGGAACACCGAAGGCGGTTGAGTTGACCAGCAGGGCCGGCGCAAAGATCGCTACGCCAAGCAGCGCGATCAGCACCGCCCTGTGTTTCCCCGTCATTACGATGCTCGTGGGACTTCCCATCTGGGTACTCCTTGCTTGGTGCCCCTAACTACTTCCTAACCGGCAATCGTCGCCTCGATCTTAGTCTTTTCCCTTCCGTCGCCAAACACGACGAAAAACGTCTGCTTTCACAGATCTCGACGCCTGCCGGAACGTTTATACGGCCCACTCACCGGATTGGCCGTGGCCACGATTCGAGGAAGAAGGAGGTTGTGCCGGACATACCTCGAGAATAGGGGCGTTCTGCAGCGAGCTCAAAGCCCAAGGCCGGGAGGCCTCGCTCGCGCTCGATCCATTCCGGACGCTCCGCCGCGGCCATCGCTCTGCGTGACCCGGCGGCCGGGATCGCCTACAAGATCGCCGAGCGCGGACGCGACTACTTCAGGGGGTTGCTCGACACCGACTCGTCGGCGTAAAGCGGCTCGAAGCCGAAGACCCAGCGTTTGCCGATGTCGACGCTCACCCGCACCGCCTTCATGTCGGGCCAGCCGAAGGTCTGCAAGCGGGTGACGTTGGGGTGGTTGACGCCCGGCTTGTCGAAGTCGAGCTCCGTGAGGGGACGATCGATGGTGAACTGGTGCTCGTGCCCCTGCACGATGAGCACTTGGCCGTCGAAGGCGTCGGCGCCGTCGGAGATCGCCTGCACGACCGGCTCGAACGGCCCATTCTCGTAGCGCAGCTGCTCGTCGAACGGGTTGGGATGGAAGGCGAGCACGATGGCGCGGTCGCCGGCGGCGTGCGCGGCGGCGAAGGTGGCCTTCACCCAGGCGACGTTGGCCTGCTCGCGTCGGATGAACTCCTTCCACGACGACTCCACCCGTAGCTCCTGATTGTTGTGGGTGCCGGCGAGGTTGAGGGTGGCGAAGGTGGCACCGCCGTGGCGCCAGCGCGCGTTCTCGACGAACTCGGGAAAGGCCGGATCGGCGTCGGCCTGGCGCACCAGAGGCATCCGTGCCTTGCCCATGCTCTCGGGCTTGGCCCAGAACACCGCACGCATCACCTCCAGGATCTTCACCGGGTCGGCGGAGCCGCGGTTGGCTTTCCAGCACTCGGCCCACTCGTTGTTGCCGGGCGTGTAGACCACCGGCGCCTCGTAATGATCGAAGAACGGCCGCTGGCTCTCCTGGTACGCCCGCCCGCAATCGCCGCGGCCTTTGGTGTCGCCGACATGGATGGTGAAGGCCGGCGATGCCCCGTTGATGGCGGCGATGAGCTTCTCGTACAGCGGGTAGTCGGCGGGCGGCGAGTAGGTGGTGTCTCCCACGACCACGAAGGAGAAGGACTCGGCCGCGAGCGGCACGGCCGCCGCAGCCAGGAACCCAAGCCATATCGCAAGCACGGCTAGCACGGCGAGCACGGGCTTCGGTGACATCGACAGGACCTCCTGGAAGCGTGACGATCGTTGAGGCTGGTGGACCCTCGAGCCCAACTGCCCCCCCGGGATGAGGCTCTCCTCTTCCTCGAGAGCCGATACCCCGAGCGAGCCCCAGATTCCTGTTACGAGAATCTGCGAGGGAAAGTTCATCACTGGGCCGATGCCTCGGTTTCCCTATTGCGCGCCCTCTGCCCTTGCTGTATACTGAACCATATGGTTCATTATCAGCAAGCCCACCTGGATGCCTCGTTCGCCGCGCTCTCCGACGCCACCCGACGAGGCATTCTGGAGCGGCTCGGGCGGGCGGACGCTTCGATATCAGAACTTGCCGGGAAGTTCCAAATGACCCTCACCGGCATGAAGAAGCACATCGGTGTCCTGGAGCAGACGGGGCTCGTCACCACGGAAAAAGCCGGCCGCGTGCGGACCTGCAAGCTCGGCCCACGCCGGCTGGAGGAGGAGGCGGCGTGGATCGAAAGTCACCGCCAGGTCTGGCAGGCACGCTTCGACGAGTTGGACGAGATCGTCGAAGAACTGAAACGGACGGAAAGAGTCCATACACGGCAAAAGAGAAAGTGAGCCCATCCCCATGCACAACCCCACGACGGTAGAACGCAAGTCCGAGCGTGAGCTGGTCATCACGCGAACCTTCAACGGCCCCGCGCGCATCGTGTTCGAGGCCTGGACCAAGCCCGAGTTGATCCAGCGCTGGTGGACGCCGAAGTCGTTTGGAATCTCTTTCATTTCCTGCGAGGCCGATGTCCGTACGGGGGGCACGTACCGCTTCGTGTTCAGTCACGCTGCCTTCGAGCAGCCGATGGCGTTCTTCGGCAGGTATGTCGAAGTGACGCCCTACTCGCGCATCGTCTGGACGAATGAGGAAGGCGCCGATGGCGCCCTGACCACCGTGACCTTCGAGGAAAACGACGGCAAGACGCACCTGGTCCTCCACGAGCTCTATCCCTCCAAGCAAGCCCTGGAAGACGCTCTCGCATCTGGAAGCCCGAACGCGGCAGGCGAACAGTACGAGCTGTTGGACGAGGTTCTCGCCACGTTGGTGGCTTCCGAGAAAGCGCATCCTCGAGCCTGAGGCCCAAGGCGAATCCAGATCCTCTCTTCGGGAGGGGACCCGGTAGTGTGTGAGTTTGCACGATATTTCGATGAAACGGAGGTACACCGGAATGCGGACAACAGCTTTCCTGTTGATGACGCTTGCGATCACGGACTTGTCGGCGCAGCAGGCACCAACGACGGGCTATGCGCCGGTCAACGGACTCAGGATGTACTACGAAGTCCACGGTAGCGGCGAGCCCGTGGTGTTGCTTCACGGTGCGTTCATGACCATCACCAGCAACTGGGAGGGGTGGATCGGCGAACTTTCCAAGACCCGGAAGGTCATTGCCGTCGAAATGCAGGGTCACGGGCGGACGGCGGATATTCCACGAGAACCCAGCAGCGAGAACCTCGCCGATGACGTTGCGGCGCTGCTCAAGTATCTCAAGCTCTCTCGAGCGGACCTCATCGGATACAGCATGGGCGGCGGCGTAGCCCTGCAAGTTGCAGTGCGACATCCAGACCAAGTGCGAAGGGTCGTTGTCATTTCGTCCACATTCCGCCGTGACGGCATGGTCCAGGAAGCGCTCGACGCTATGCCGAAACTCACGGCGGAAGCCTTCCAAGGCTCTCCTATCGAGACCGAGTACAAACGACTGAGCCCGACTCCGGATCAGTTTTCGAACTTTGTCGAGCGCATGGTCGCCGCCGATGCCAAAGGAAAGGACTTGAGTGCCGCTCAGCTTCAGTCGACCACCGCACCCATGTTCTTCATCCATGGTGATGCTGATGGCATTCGGCTCGAGCATGTCGCGGAGATGTTTCGTTTGAAGGGCGGTGAGATTCACGGCGACCTGAGGCCGCGCTCCGCATCGCGATTGGCCGTCTTACCCAACACCACCCATGTGACACTGATGCAGCGCATGTCCATCATCGTCCCCATGGTGAACGACTTTCTCGACGCCAAGCCGTAGCCCTGAGGTGCCCGTAGCACGCTGCCAAAAATGACCCGCTCTCAGAAATCCAAGTCGGCCGCCCGGCGGCGAAGCCGACGGGGAACCGAGAAGCGCAGCTTCTCGGCGGCCCCCTCGAAGCGAGGGTTAGGCCAAGGCGGCAGCTCAGCGCACAAACTAAATGTCATCGCGCTTCACCGTGGCATCAGCGCGAACACACCCCAGCCCAGGTATTCGCGCGTGTAAGCGGCGTAGCGCTCGGGTTCCGAGGTCAGTTTGGCTCGGACATCTTTCGCGAGCTCGTCGCCGGGATTGGCTTCAAGCCATCGGCGCATGGTGAGCCATTTGGCCGCCTCGTATCTGTCCCAGCCGTCTTGGTCAGCCAGAACCATTTCAACGACGTCGTAGCCAAGGTGGCCGAAAGATGCGAGAAGTTCTGGGAGCATGAGAAACTCGGAGATGGAGTTGGCAAGACACTCCTTGGCAACATCTTCCGTCGGCGGTAACTGCCGCCAGTAGGGCTCGCCGATGAGGATGATCCCTCCGGTTCGCAGGCTCCGCGCCAGAAGCTCGATAGTGCCGACGACTCCCCCGGCGATCCAAGTGGCACCGACACAGGCTGCCACACTGGCCTTCTCGTCAGAGACATAGCCGGCAGCATCGCCATGGATGAACTTGACTTGATCGGCAACACCGAGTTCTTCAGCACGGAGTTTTGCTTGCTCGGTGAACAACTGGCTCATGTCGATGCCGGTGCCAATGACGCCGTGATCGCGTGCCCAGGTGCACAACATTTCCCCCGAACCGCTGCCGAGGTCGAGCACTCGGGCCCCCGATTCCAGTCGCAGGGCCGCGCCGAGAGTGGCGAGCTTTTCGGGTGTGATCGGGTTGTGGATGCGGTGAGCACTTTCAGCGATGTTGAATATTCGCGGGATGTCCATTGCGGAAAATCTCCTTACGGGTGTGAATGGATTCGGTCGGCGCCTAACGCCCGCGCTCACCGGCGGGCCGAGCAACGCGAGGCCCGTCCGAGTGCAGCGTGTTGCCAGGCGACATGACCCATCTTCGAGTCAGCGCGCGCGCCGGTAGTGCATTGCGACCGCGCCGCTGCGGAGCGGCTTCGCCGAGATCAACTCGAGCCGTCGCGTGCTGGGCAGCCCGCTCTCGTACAGGGTCGGGCCGTGGCCGGCGATCCTGGGGTGGACGAGTAACTTGTACTCGTCGATCAGTTCCAGCCGGTCCAGCTCGGTCGCGAGCTTGCCGCTACCGAGGAGTACGCCGTCCGGGGTCGCGTCCTTGAGCTTCTGTACGCCCGTGCGCAGGTTGCCGGCGATGTGGTGGCTGTTGGTCCAAGGGAAGTCCTTTCGCGTCGAGGACACCACGTACTTCGGCTTGGCCTCCAGCTTGACCGCCCACTCGCGCATCGCCGGCGGTGCCTCCGTGTCGCCGCAGGCGACCGCTGGCCAGTAGCTCTCCATCATCTCGTAGGTGACGCGGCCCCACAGCATCGCCCCGCCCTCGTCCATGAGGCGGGTGAAGAAGACGTGTGTCTCGTCGTCGGCGATTCCTTCTTGGTGGTCGACGCAGCCGTCCAGGGTGACGTTGATACTGAAGGTCAAGAGCCCCATGGTGTACTCCGTTCTAGATACGCGACGAGCCGCTCGCCGTCTGGTTCCAAGGGCGCGAGTCCAATTCGCGAGGTGTTCACCCTCTGTCGCCTAACGGATCCGGAGCTGAGCGGCGCGGCACGATTGCTGATCCGAGAAGCGGGCCGAGCGCGCTCAACGCGTCCGCCCGAGCGAGAGGTTAGGCGGCAGAGCGAACTGGCTCTTTCAAGGCCCTAACCAAGTCCTCACCCTTCGATTGGGCGCGCACGTACTCAATGACGAGGCATACAACAAACAGTAGGCCCCCAACCACAGACATCCCAGTGTCCCCCGCCGCGACAAATGGCGCAGCCCAACCCACGACGAAGAGTCCGAATCCAATCGGGAAGCGCCCAACGAGCAGGAACTCTTGGGACTCGCGCAATCGGGTCAGGCTGCACTTCAGAGGACACGGCGTGTGAATCGAGAAGAACGACGTTCTCGACATGCTCGAGAAGACAAGGGCCTCGCCGACACCAGCTGGCCTAACCCTAATCCCAGCAATCAGCCGAGTACCGGAACCGATCGGCATCCTAACTTCGGGACTGGTGGGAAGCCGCTTCCTGAGAATTGGGATTCCTACAGTTCCGATAACCGGGACAAGAAAGCGCGACCCGATCCACTCCACCACGGTCAGGACGAAACCAACGGCAACAAGCCTCTGCGAGAACTCGTAAATCGCTCGATAGTCCATCAGAAACGCCCTGTCGCCTAACGAATCTGGACCTGAGCGGCGCGCCACCATTGGCGACCCGCGAAGCGGACCGCGGGCGCCCAACGCGTCCGCTCGCGCGACTGGTTATGCGTCGGGCTGCAGAAGTTGACGGTATGACCGTTGGTGATACCATCGCGATATGCCCTCCGCCAAGATCGCCATTTCGATAGACCCTGAAGACCTGAGCCAGGTGGACGAGCTCGTTCGCCGAGGAGTTGCCGCAAGTCGGAGCCAGTTGATTCAGGAGGCCGTACACGACCGACTGGTGCGCCTGAGTCGGACGCGTTTGGCGCAAGAGTGCGCCAAGCTCGATCCTGAAGCGGAACGTGCGGAGGCGGAGAGCTGGCTCGCCTCGGAGGCGTCGTGGCCCGGGTATTGAGAGGTGATGTCATCTGGGCCGACCTCGATCCGACACGCGGACATGAGCAAGCGGGCCAGAGACCTGTACTCGTCATTAGCCAAGATGTGTTCAACCAGCGATCCGGAACCGTTATCGCTCTCGCGCTGACGAGTCGCGAGCCGACGGCCGGCTTCCCGCTGACGCTCGAGATCCTCTCCGCCCGCCTGCCGAAACGCTCCTGGGCGAAGATGGGACAGATTCGAACCCTGTCCACAGAGAGGCTGGGTAAGCGCCTTGGCCGCTTGTCTCCCGAAGAGCTGACCAGAGTATTGGAAGGCCTCAACGAGATCATCGGCGCCTAACGGATATCAAGCTCAGCGGCGAGCGTAGCGAGTCCGCTGCAGCGCGTTGTTAGGCCGCTCTTGCTGCCCCGAGGCACAAGCATCTCGAGGCTCGTACGACGATCGATGCCGCGACCGAAATACGCGGGTTGCTTGCAGGAATTCCCTGGGCGCGTTTGGACAGCACTCGGGAGCCAAGGACAGCGATAGCGAGGCTCCCTGGCAGCGGATGCTTGACCGAGAAGCAGGATTCGGCCCTTCGTTATGCAAAACGCAGTGCGAACTGGCTCTCCGCAACTTGCGCGCTGCGGTGCGCAGAGCAACCGCACCAGCGCTGGCGCTCAGGCCTTGCCTCTTGTCATGAACGCCCAAATGAAACCGCAGAGCGCGGCTCCGCATGCTGCGCCACCTCCGGCTATTCCGACAACTTGGACACCCCTCACGTCATGAGAGAAACGCACGATGGCGCCGACGCCAAAAAGTACGAGTATCGCCACAACGGCCAGATTCGATCTAGAACGCTCCATATTCTCTTCCTTTCGCTGTTGCACTAGTTTTTCAACATTTAGGCTTTGAAGCAAAGGAATACCGCTCCGGAGCGGCCTAACGAAATCGAGTTCAGCGGCGAGCGTAGCGATTCCGCTGGAACGAGGGGTTAGACGCCGGTGCTTTGGCGAGACACCAGCGTTACTTCGGCGGAGCAGGGATCGGGATGGGAAGGATGCTTGACACGCGCCACCCTGAATCGGACCTCGTGAGGACCTGGTTCATCAGGAACCGCGTGTCTTGAGGCGGTTGCCCGGCGAGCCCGATGGTGAACACGATTGGCACGAAAATCTGGGCTACGCGGCCATCAAGAAGGACGATCTTGAATTCCTTGAGATCTGGTTCGAGATGCCATGTGCCCGCGTAGAGAGTCTCGAAGCGTTTGATCGCCTCGGCGCGGCCCCACACTGGAATGCCGCGTGTAATCCACAAGAACTGCGGTGCATCGAGGAAGAGCGCTTCGACGGCTTTAGCGTCGTGAGCGTTCTGCGCCGCCACGAACCTCTCGAACGTGGCGCGGACCTCATCCTCGGGTGATGCCACTGCGGTAGCGGGTGGAAGTGTGGCGACGAGCGCGAGAACCAGAGAGAACAGCGCACCACTTGACGGTCTCCTCATGAGATCTCCTCTCAACATGAGTTTACTCCCGGCGTCTAACGGATCTGGAGCTGAGCGGCGCGCGACAGCTGTCGCCCGGCGAGGCCGGACGCCGCCGCTGAACGCGTCCGCTCGAACGACTGGTTAGCCGGAACGCCAACTGAGAGAGGGAGGAAAAGTGGGCGGCGCCACAATTGAGACAGGCGCTCCTGAAAACAGGATTGGTGCCGATCGCGTCCTGACGCCCCGAGTGCGTGGTCTCCAGCCTCGGTATTTGGACTCGTGGTCACCGCCCGACGAGAAACTACCACTGGCCAAGAAAAAGGCAAGTCCTGCCTTCGAACTGTTCTTCTCATTCGATTCGCAGTTCTCAGACAGTTCCCGTGCCGCCCAACGGATCATGAGCTGAGCGGCAACAGGGCGAAGCCCTGTTGTCCGCTCGAGTGAATTGTTGGGCGGCAATTGCAAGGCCGTCAATCCGACTTGCTACGCAATTCAAGAATTTGTCGCGGATCGATGCGGATCAGCGTGTAGACGATGCGCTTAGTGCTGATCTCTGCAAATCCATGAGCGGTATGAGGAGGGATGACGACGATGTCCCCTGGCCCGACATTGTGTCGCGTCCCGCCCAGGATCACCTTCCCAAAGGCACTGGGTCCAATGATCTGACGAACGATTGGGCCGTCGTTTGGAAAGGGTGTGGGGGACTCCAGCGTGCCGCCCGTGACGAGTACGCCATTGCCTTCAATGATCTGGTAAACCTCCGTTATTGCGTCATGCACGATCGCGTCAGGCGGCGTCTTTCCGTCTACTTGGGAGCGACGGACGACTGAAACACCGACGTTGTACTTAGACTCAATTGGAAGTACGCGCAGAACGGAGTCCGCGAGCGCGCCGGTGTTGTTTCGCTGAAGCTCAGTAGTTATTTCCGAGGCGCTAATGGCGGTTGCCTGAGGTTCTCTGGTTGCGAGAGGAGTTGAACTTTGCGCCGATGTAGTACCCGTTACAGCGAGAAACAGCATGAGGCCGAACCAATTGGTACGCATAACGTCACCTCGCTGAAATGATGGGTTGACGCCTAACGGATCTGGAGCTGAGCGGCGCGCCACCATTGGCGCGCCGGCGAAGCCGGGCGCTGCAGCTGAACGCGTCCGCTCGAACGAGTTGTCATGCCGCAGGTCGTCAGCACCTGAATACGGATCCATTCCAGTTACTTTCCCTCACCTCGAGCTTGCCAGAATTTCACAAGTCGGGCCGCGCAAATGACAATGACGCCGACCATCAACCCAGCGAACGCGGCTTCGAAGACGAGGCCCGGCGTGGTGAGGACCTCGACGCGGGTGAAATGCTGCCAGAGCCTGAGACCATGTTCCGCACCCGAGACACCTCCGACTAAGACCATGGCAGAATTGAAGAAGAGAAACTTAGTCTTCGGTGCAAGTAACACGCTTGTGCCCTGCCGTATAACGGCGTATGAGTTCAGCGGACAATACCCGGGCGAACGCCCGGGTATTGTCCGCTGCAACGAGGGGTTAGGCGACGTAAGGAAATGCTGCAATCAGACTTAGCGGTAGAGAGGGCAGGGGCATGCCTGCCTACGGCCGCGAGTTGCTGCAAGGCGCGAAAATGGCTAGCGCGAAGCATGAGGGTAACCGGGAAGGCGATCAGCAGTCCGACGCCGAGTACGGCGGCACCCGCGAGATTGAGCGCCGCAGAAACGACAAGTACGCGGAATAGCTGCCAGCGCCGTGAGACCGAGAGTGACGCGGACTCCTGCAGCGGCGGCACCACAGAGTGTGCGTTGCCCGCGAGAACGAAGCGAAAGAGCGACCACCTGACCGCTGCAATGACCCCGGGAACCACCGCAAGGCAAAGGCCGCCGACCACGGCGGCCCAATAGACGAGCGAAGTGAGGAAGTAGATCCTCCCGTGGTCGAGACGACTGAAGGTTGTGGCAAATGTAGGGACACCGCCGTCAACCGCCTGCAAGGCCATGGAGTAGATGCCTGTCATAAGCCCGCAGAACAGCCAGAAGAAGGCCAGGTGTAGGCACACCCAGAGTGGCCAGTACGCGACTGGTGGAATGCCCGACCAATGAGCGGCCACGACCGCGACTTCAAGAGCGATCCACGCCGAGACTACGGCGAGTTGCGCGAGAACGAATGCCTGCCAGTGACGCTTGAAGAGTTGCCAAGCCGCTCGCAGGTGACTCTTAGATCCGCTTGGCATCGTAGGACGGTCAGTCGCCTAACGGATCTGGAGTTGAGCGGCGCGCCACATCTGCTGCCCGGCGCAGCCGGACGCCGCCGCTGAACGCGTCCGCTCGAACGAGTTGTTAGGCGGCACGCCCAGGCGCGACGCGGCGCCGCCCTGTCTAGCCCGCATGCCGGACATTCACGAGCTCCCGTCGGGACAATTCGTCGAGCAGCCCAAAAATGGTGTCGATTGAATCTACCGCCTCTGGCCGGCCAGTTCGGCCAGCCGCAAGTTCAGCACAAACTAGCATTCTGTACAGCTTCGACTTGGAAAATTGTTGCCTCAAAGCTACTTCATCGTGGGACGCGAGCCTGTCTAAGAACAATTTTACGTTCGGGTCAGAGCAAAGGTGAGCCAAGAACGGGTCGGTCGACAGCTCTTGACGGAGCGCTTCTGAGCTCAACGATGAGTATTCGAGTTGCCTTTGCGCGCGATCGCGCCGTGACAGTCGCCAAACCACCAAAGTAGAACCGAAAACCAACCAGAATAGTCGTCCAACAAAGTAGGTGCCTGCGATGACCAAAGCAGCAGCAAAGAGAGACATCAGCAGGATCCACATCTAGGAGTCTCGGCAATCCGAGCTGCTGAGACGGTTCAGAGCAATCAGCCGAGACATGCTGCCGCCTAACGGATCTGGAGCTGCGCGGCGCGGCACGATTGCCGATCCGCGAAGCGGGCCGAGCGCGCCCGACGCGTCCGCTCGAGCGACTGGTTAGACGCCTCGTCACGATCGTTCAACTTATCCACCTTCCGAGCTGCTCCGCAACGACCCAGCCAGAATCGCTTCGCTTCAAGATGAAGTACTCGCCTACGTCACATTCTTTCGCAACCTGGCGTCGAAGGAAGACCAAAGCCGTCTCGCGCAGTTCGTCATAGCCGACCGTCGAGAAATACAGATCCCGGAACTGCTCACCCCGGATCTCGCCTTTCGGAACAGCGCCACCCAGTTCCCTTCTCTGCTGTACCGTCAAGGATGCGCCCCTACTCGAGCGCGAACAATAGTCTTCGATCAAGCTTGGACTGACCAAAGGAACTTCTGCGAGGAACTCTCGATCTTCTCGCGTACAGCCCTCTTCGCCGTCGTGATGGAGCCAAGCCGAAACGTGCATCCCGGCGATTCGTTCACTCGCCGCGAGCTTCGCGACAACGGCCGTGTAAACGGGTAGATCGTCTGCGGCAGGATGGCGGGAAGTGGCACAGGAAGAGAGAAGGAGAAACGAAAAGCCTATGGCGGCGCGGCGCACAGAGATTTCTCCCGAGGCGTCTAACGGATCCGGAGCTGAGCGGCGCGGCACGATTGCCGCACCGCGAAGCGGGCCGAGCGCGCCCAACGCGTCCACTCGAGCGACTGGTTAGACGCCGTACACCGAGAGCTCACTTTCCTGGAGACTCCACAAACTGGAATGACTCGAGCATCCGATTCCAGATTCCCTCTAGGCGTGCGCCGCCCAGCCCACTAATACTTAGCTCGTAGAGCTTTCCTCCGTGCAAGGCGGCGCGCTCTTTCGACACGAATCCCTTGACCTCTACTGTGCCCGCGGGCACGCCATCGCGATGGATTCCCTGGACTCCGCCCAGAAGCCCAGCCGATGCTCGGTAGTCGAGGCCGTACTTCTCCTTTCCCTCTGTCTCCAACCAACGCTGCCCTCCGGCGATTATCGGGCTTCGCGATTCGACCTCCGGGGCCTCAGACTCCGCCAAGACGCTTTCTACAGATGCCCGCTCGAGGCCTTCGGGGACGATGATCCAGGAGACGCTGTAGTAAATGTAGGTCGACGTCGAGAATGGCAACCAGCTGACGAGCGGCTCGGCCTCTGCATCGCAGGTACGGCCCTCCCAAGTCGTCCTGGAGGTGACCCTCTTCCAATTCCGAAGACCGCAGTCGGTATTTGCTGGCATGAGAACGCTAAATCCAGCTCCAGGTGGTTCCATCCGCCGCCACGCAGGGCCGCAAGCAATGGCAAGAATGAAGATTGCCCCAAGCGACCAACTTCGCCATCCGGAACAGATCATTGTTGTGAAGTCCACTCGGGCAGCTTAAGGCGTCTAACGGATCTGGAGCCGAGCGGCGCGGCACCATGCCGAACCGGCGAAGCCGGAGCGCGGGCGCCCAACGCGTCCGCTCGAGCGACTGGTTAGGCGGGCAAGCAAGGCTCTACATCTTCTCAAGGTCGACCTCAGCCACGCTCAGAATTGAGCGGTCAGTCAGCTTGCCAGTCGGGTCCCAGAAGAGCGAACTCGGGTCGATGACAGCCTCATGAATCCTGTCGCCGCCTTCGCAGCTAGTGTCGATCGCGTGCCATTGAAGCTTGAACTTGCCCTTGGCAAGCGGGGTGCCGTCAGGCCAGAAAGCCTCGAACTCACCATCCCGGTACTCATAGGCCCATTCACACGGGCCGCCAGCACAACATTGGTCATACCAGCCGACAAAGTAAGTAATGTGAGCCTTGATCTTCCCGTTGGGATATCGGTATTCCCAACGTCCGAGTCTTAGGAATTCCTTCCATCGCGGCCACGGCGTACCTAGGCGTTCAGCCTCCATGAAGTCATCGTTCTCGTAGCGCGATCTGCTTCCGAGCGCGGCGACTCTGCCGCTACTGTCGTAGAAAGCCTGCGATCCGCCCAGCGCGATCTCTTTCTTACGTGGCTGGGGATCAGCAGGGGACGCTTGCGACGGCAAGAGCGCCAAGAGTGCAACAAGTTGCCAACCGCGATGGTTCATGGCCGCCTAACGAATCATGACCTCAGCGGCGGACGCGCGCAGCGCGGCCGTCCGCTGGAGCGAAGGGTTAGGCGACAAGCCATTAGAAATTGAGCTTTCGGGCGACGTGAAGGCTTCGAAGGTGTCGCATGCTTGCGATTGCAAGAAGTACGGAAAGCGCCAAGAGGCCCTTTGTGCCAACCGCTGGAACTTCGACAACACTCGGCAGCGGGCAGCGAAACGGGAGCTGAAGCAGTCGCTGCCCAAAGTTGTCCGCAACCCAAACATGCGCGCCATCGAAAGCTGCGCCATCAAGGCCTCCACCTACAAACTCCGCTGCACATATCTGGTCATGCGTCACAGCATCCAGTGCATAAAGATAGCCATCGTAGCCGAGGAGCCAAAGTACTCCTCTACTATGATCAAAGCCAAGTCCATCTGCGCCATCCGACTTTCCAGGAGATTGGAAGGTCTCAAGCAGCGCGCAATCGCGGCCCATTCGATAGACGTTGCCATCGAAGTCGTTTCCGACGTAGAAGTTGGCGCCATCGAAAGCGAGCCCTTCGCTCCCGCCAAGGGCTCCTGGAGGAATACAAGACGAGAGTTCTGCGCCGGTGTCAGGATCAATCTCAGACACCACTCCGAGATGAAAGTCCGTGACCCAGATCGAAGCGCCATCCCAAGTCAGGTCTGACGGGCCCGTTCCCGGGGAGGGGAACGAAGCAAGAACATCGCCATTGGAACTGTCGAGCTGGAAGATGGAGTCGGCATCGAAGGCGGAGATCCAGAGAGTCCCATCCACATCGCGGTACCCAAGGCCGTTTACGAGATGCACTCCGGGAGGAAAGGGAAGCTCCCGCGAGATTCCAAGAAGGCGAACTACTTCGCGTTGTTCAGAAAAGTTAGGTGATGGATCTGTGGAAACCAGTCCCCCGTTTGCCGCGGAGGCCACGAGGAAAGCCACCAGGAGTTGTATCGACGAGCTGCGTTTCGGCCTGCTCATGAGAGACGCTGAATCCGTTGCCGCCTAACGGATCTGGAGCTGAGCGGCGCGGCACCATCGGCGACCCGCGAAGCGGACCGAGCGCGCCCAACGCGTCCGCTCGAGCGACTGGTTAGGCCGAGAGCAGAGGGCGCTCAAGAGCTCGCTCCTTCAGGGCGCGAGTGCCCCGCAAGGAATGCGGCCACAATCTCATCCCCTTCCGCGCTATAGGCAGCCATGGTGAAGGCCCAACCTCGAAGGCCGATCTCGGCAACAAGCACTGCAGGAAGGTCGAAACCCTCCGTCCATGAATGCAGAACGAGCGAACATCGAAGCTGGACAGTGTGACTCGCCGCAAGAATCGACCATACAGACCGGTCGCTCGTGGTCCGATCAACGAGACTCTGAAGCTGCTCCTCGAACGACAGCTCTGTCGCTGCATGGAGGCACCAGAGGCCCACTGGGGCTGGACGCCTCTTTCCGACGACCTCGCCAAGTCGATGAGCCTCTGAAGGCTCGCAGCCAAGGAGAGCGGTGACTTGCTCGATGTCAATGATTGGAGAGTAAATGCAGAGGTGCGCCGTCGACTCCGAGACGGGCCCGCCAACCGAAATCACTTCAGCACCCACTACGCTTGAAGCCATCGCCTAGCCTGAACCCATCACGTTAGTTTCCATCGAGGCCTAACGGATCGCGAGTTGAGCGGCGCGGCAGGATTGCCGATCCGCGGAGCGGGTCACGCGCGACGAACGCGTCCGCTCGAACGAGTTGTTAGGCGGCCCCATCACGGATCCTCCGAAGGAGTTCAGGAATCGGCTGATCGTAAAACGGCGTGATGTCAACGCCGTACCTTGCGAGCACCCGCCTGACGATCTCTTCGCGGCCGCCGGAGACGTAGTGCTCCCAACTCGATAAGACACTCTCGTTTGATACGAACGACTCCTCGCTCTTCTCCCCCAGGATCTCCGACCAGAACTCGTCGAGACTCCTCCCGAGAGCAGCGATCCGATCACTTCTTGCGAACACTGCCGTAGCGCGGCCGGAGCCTGGTGGGGGGAGTGGCTGTCCGGACTCGTAATGGTGGCGGACTCGAATCTCGAAGTTCCTCTCAAGATCACGCACGGCCTCTTCCTCGGTTCTTCCAGTACCAACTAGGCCGAAGAACTCTTCGATGGCAGCCCAGGGCACCTTCTCGACATTCGTGAGCCCCGTATGAACCTTGTAGTCCTTGAACTGGTACATGGTCGCAGGTGGCTCCGAGGGCCGCCTAACGGATCGGAGCTAAGCGGCGCGCCGAGATTGCGAGCCGGCGCAGCCGGACCACGGGCGTTGGCCGCGTCCGCTTGAGCGACTGGTTAGACCGCGAATCAAGCATGCCGAACAGGGTAACACCTCACCGACCGAGCGGCGACACGGGCCGAAGTGAAGCCCTGGGACCAGAGCCCGCGGGGCCGAAGCCACTGCCGCTGAGTAACGAACGATGCTGAACGGGCAAGCCGTCAGGCGCGAGAGCATTGCGCCAAGGATGTGGCCGAAGACACCGAGCCACTTACGATGCCGAAGTCGCAGCTGCTGCCAGCAAACAGAAAAAGAAATGGTGATGGATCGAGGCTGCTAAGACGCGGGCTAACGGATCCGGAGTTGAGCGGCGCGCCACAGCTGCTGCCCGGCGCAGCCGGACGCCGCCGCTGAACGCGTCCGCTCGAACGACTGGTTAGACGCCAGGACTCGAGTGCTCCGTGCGTAGGTATCGCCCACGTTCATGCACCGCTCCCCGCGCGCATGCTAAGCCGCGGTCTCGAGGGACGAAGAAGGCGATAGCCCGAATAGGCGAGCGCGAGACCGGCCAGCAGAAAGCAAACGAAGAACACGACATTCACTCCATCGTTCCGGAAGCCCTCGCTGAGTGCCATGGCGAGCTCATAGAAAACCAACCAACTTCCAAGGACGAGAAGAAGCAACCCAATCAAGCTCTTGAAAACCCTCGTCGCTGACACTGGCGTCTAACGGATCTGGAGCTGAGCGGCGCGCCACAATCGGCGACCCGCGAAGCGGACCGCTGACGCCCAACGCGTCCGCTCGAGCGACTGGTTAGGCGGCGGGTCTAGTAGATCGGCCAATGCTCGTACTGAACACTGGGAAGGCCATTGGATCTCGCAACACAATCGCATCGAACCCCTTTCACACCGCCTCCCACATTGCTGGTCGGGTATCTCGAGTCGCTCGCCGCGCGAGCCTCCAGTCTACTTCTCTCGATTCCCTCGATCGTCTTGAGAACGAAGAACCTCAAGCCGCCGACGAGGCACTCGTTCTTGCGGCCAACTTCTAGCCACGGCGCCTCCTGCACCTCGATATGCCTGACATGCATCGGCGCCTGGCGCCAAAGCGATACGGTGAACTTGAACTCAGGAACAACCTCTCCGCAAGCGACTGAGTTCAGCACAGATCTGAGGTCTTCAGTCTGAAGCGCCGCGAAAAGGTCCTGAGTGTCTTTGCGGGAGAACTCAGGCGTGACGCGGAAGGACGCCTTGGCACCCAATACCGGCTCACCATCTCCGATGGAGTACTCAATCGGCAGGTAGGAAGTGTCGTGCGAACAGGAGAGTTCGCTCACGGAGGCAAGAACAACGATGCCGAAAAACAGCGATCGCATCACCGCCGCCTAACGGATCTGGAGCTGAGCGGCGCGGCACCATGCCGAACCGGCGAAGCCGGGATGCTGCTGCTCGACGCGTCCGCTCGAGCGACTGGTTAGGCGCACAGTCACTGGCGCTGCCCTGCGCTTTGCTTCAGCCGCCCAGCGATTGCTTGAGGAAGTAATTCGCCGCCCACTCGCAGTTGAGTGTTGCTCGGAGCTTCCATGAAGGCGCGCGCCGGGAGTGTCATTGGAGAGCGATATATCAAGCTGAACGAAAGGAGGTCGCCATTCGCGGTCTGCCACTCGCTTTGCCACGCGTGCACCCACGAAGGCGGCGAAGTGGTGAGATCCCCGTAGCTTGTCCAGCCTCGGACGAATGAAGTCGGAATTCCAGGGTTGTCGGAGTCCTCGGTGCGAGGCACCCATTGAGGTGGGATGTTGGCTGCGATATCAGCAAGGACGCCGGCTGCTGGATACTCGGCCTCGACCCAATAGGAGACTCCGAACGCACCGCCCTGACCCTTTGCAACCACCTGGGTCGCGTTGGGTACTGGGCGAAGCTCTGCAGGCAACTCGAAGGTCGAAATGTCATAGCTCGGTACGCGGCAGGCACAGACTAAAGCGAAGAGCGCCGGAACTACCGCGGTCGCACGCATGGGCGCCTAACGGATCATGAGTTGAGCGGCGCGCCAAGATGCCGAACCGGCGAAGCCGGGCCGCGCAGCTGATCGCGTCCGCTCGAACGAATTGTTAGGCGGGCGCCTCACAGACGCCCCGAATAGAGTTCGTAGGCAGCGGCACATGCGAGAAGACCTGAAACGCAACCAAAGAGAACGAATGCTGAGGGCTCGTATTTGTCTCGTCGCGGTGGCGCTGTGACTAAGTTGCGAAATCTCGGGCTAAGTGCGATAGCGAAAGATACTGCTGACGTGGCGGCACAAGTGATGGCAAGCACAACGAAAGAACGCGGATCCTTGTAGCGGCCCCAACCACCGTTCAAGTAGATCGCAAGGATGTTCAAGGCATTCCAGGCCAGAACGAAAACAGCAATGAAGGACCAGCGAAGCGCTAGAAAGCCCGTAAGGGGCACTCGAAGGGGCATGTTCTAGCGCCGCCTAACGGATCTGGAGCTGAGCGGCGCGGCACCATGCCGAACCGGCGAAGCCGGGATGCTGCTGCTCGACGCGTCCGCTCGAGCGACTGGTTAGGCGCACAGTCACTGGCGCTGCCCTGCGCTTTGCTTCAGCCGCCCAGCGATTGCTTGAGGAAGTAATTCGCCGCCCACTCGCAGTTGAGTGTTGCTCGGAGCTTCCATGAAGGCGCGCGCCGGGAGTGTCATTGGAGAGCGATATATCAAGCTGAACGAAAGGAGGTCGCCATTCGCGGTCTGCCACTCGCTTTGCCACGCGTGCACCCACGAAGGCGGCGAAGTGGTGAGATCCCCGTAGCTTGTCCAGCCTCGGACGAATGAAGTCGGAATTCCAGGGTTGTCGGAGTCCTCGGTGCGAGGCACCCATTGAGGTGGGATGTTGGCTGCGATATCAGCAAGGACGCCGGCTGCTGGATACTCGGCCTCGACCCAATAGGAGACTCCGAACGCACCGCCCTGACCCTTTGCAACCACCTGGGTCGCGTTGGGTACTGGGCGAAGCTCTGCAGGCAACTCGGAGGTCGAAATGTCATAGCTCGGTACGCGGCAGGCACAGCACTAAAGCGAAGAGCGCCGGAACTACCGCGGTCGCACGCATGGGCGCCTAACGGATCTGGAGTTGAGCGGCGCGCCACGCTTGCCGAACCGGCGAAGCCGGACCGCCGCCGCCGAACGCGTCCGCTCGAACGACTGGTTAGGCGGCAAGCCGAAAGCGTGCCAGATGGACTTGAGTGCTTCATCACCACGGTATCGGAATCTCGTTTCCCTTCGAATCACGAGTTCTAAAGTCGGCAAGCAATTGCTTGGCGATCTCAAGGTCTTCAACTCGACGAACATGCCAGAGCGTCGCCAAAGCCTGGCGGAGTAGACGCCGTGCACGCTTGCGAGCGCCGACCAGCCTGACGATCTCTTCGCGGCCGCCGGAGACGTGAGCTGCTCCCAACTCGATAAGACACTCTCGTTTGATAGCGCCAACGGACTGGAGCTGAGCGGCTGCACCAATGGCGAGCCGCGAGGCGGACCGCGCGACGCCCAACGCGTCCGCTCGAGCGACTGGTTAGACCCACGTCGAGAACGCTCGAGAGCTCGCGCGGGCGCTCTCAACTCGAACGAGGCTCAGCTCATCGCCCAGGATCTCCGAACAGACTCGTCGAGCCCTCCTGAAGGTGGACTGCGAAACCAGGCACGGAAACCGTTCGTTGGCTGCTCGAATGATAGACCCTCGCGCCGAGCGGATCGAATCTTTCCGATTGGCTCAGCCATGATGCCGACAGCCTCGGTGAACTGCAGCGGAGGCTTGCCGAGAAGTCCGTACCCACCGAAAGACCTCCTGAAACGGTTCGGAGAGCGCGAGCGCCTTGGTGCCGAGCACCTGATCGCGCTGGTAGGAGGCGAAGCCCTCGCCGAAGCCACCGATGGTCGCATGAGATGCTCGCCCGGAGTAGCCGCCTCAAACAAGTCCGTCGTGAGCGAACGTCGCTCGCTTCGATCATGTTGCCATGCTCGTCTAACGGATCTGGAGCTGAGCGGCGCGCCACCGGGCACATCGGCGACCCGCGAAGCGGACCGAGCGCGCCCAACGCGTCCGCTCGAGCGACTGGTTAGACCCCACCCCGACATCGCCCCAACGACGGCGCCGGGGCGCTTTCAGATAAGCGAGACTCACGGGCTCTGAATCCTCTGTGGCGAGGGTCGCCTGGAGCCCCCGTGCTTCGCCGGAAGCCGAAGATCGTGAATGTCGTTGTCTTTGATGACCACGGTCAGGCGTTGGTTGGTTGTTCGATTGTGAACCTCCTGCGGCGTATTGAGCGCGAGCGGATCGATCTCCAGTACATGGCTCAGACCAAGATCGGCACCCTCGGGAACTGCGAAGACAAACAGCAGCTCATTCTCAGTTCGCGCTTCGCACGAGCCGCTCAAGCCCCCTATCTTCTCGACTGTAGCGAGCATTGCCAGTGGGGTCTAACGGATCTGGAGCTGAGCGGCGCGGCAACATGCCGAACCGGCGAAGCCGGACCGCCGCCGCTCGACGCGTCCGCTCGAGCGACTGGTTAGGCGGCGCCTCACAGACGCCTCGAATAGAGCTCGTAGGCCGCGGCGCAAGCGAGAACACCCGCGACGAAACCGAGGAGTACGAATGCTGAGGGCTCGTACTTGTCCCGGCGCGATGGCGCGGTGACCATGTTGCGGATTCTCGTCGAGCTCGCGAAAGACAAGGCCGCGCCACTAGCACAACGGACGCGGCGTCGTTGAGCGCCCCCCCTGTAAGTCGCAAGAAGATCAGAGATTCCAGGCCAGACGCAGCGATGAAACCCCGAAGCGCTTACCTGAGCCCAGCGGTACGCGAATGCGCCAGAATGCGCCGCTAACGATCTGGAGTGCCGCGGACAAGTCGCCAGGCGCAGCCGCTGCCGTGAACGCGCCGCTCGAACGACTCGGCCACATGATGCGGAGTGAAGCTAGCCCGACCGAGCGCTGCAGCGCCGCAGTCGGAACGCCTGGCCGCTAACGGATCTGGAGCTGAGCGGCGCGGCACGATTGCCGAGCCGCGAAGCGGGCCGAGCATGCCCAACGCGTCCGCTCGAGCGACTTGTTAGACCGCGAATCGAACATGCTGAAGAGGGTAACACCCTGCTGACCGAGCGGCGACACAGGCCGAAGTGAAGCCCTGGGACAAGAGCCCGCGGAGCCGAAGCCACCAGCGCTGAGCAACGAGCGATGCTGGACGGGCAGGCCGACAGGCGCGAGAGCGTTGCGCTCAAGGATAGAGCCGAAGCCACTGAGCCGCTCGCGTTGCCGAAGCCGCAGACGTTGCCAGCAAACAGAAAAGAAATGGTGAAGGAACGAGGCTGCTACAACGCGGGCTAACGGATCTGGAGCTGAGCGGCGCGGCACAATTGCCGATCCGCGAAGCGGGCCGAGTGCGCCCAACGCGTCCGCTCGAGCGACTGGTTAGACAAGCGCTGGTCCGCAACCGATTGCTTGCAAGCCTACGTCGAGCATGAACATGACCATCGAGACCAGATCGCCGACTCTCGGAGAAAAGTGCAGCACGAGAGCAAGCAACCGAGAGAGGCGGTGACAACCGCGAGGCGACTTACACCCGCGCTATCGATCTGGAGAACGCACGTGCGAGAGAGCAAGGCGAAGAGCGAGCCAAGACAAGAACTGCCAGGATCGTGCGAGCACACGCGCGAAGTCCGATCACGACGCCTTGCGCACTGAGCAAGCGCCGCCAGTGAGCCGAAGCCGCCTCGCGTGCCGCTCCGAGCGACTTGTTGCCGCCACGATGCCAAGGTAACTTGCCACCGAGCGCACACGCCGAAGCGAACCTGACAAGCCCGCCGAAGCCACTGCTGGTCTGAGCAAGACACGATGCGCTCGGACGGCCAGCCTCACGCGAGAACATTGCCGCCAGGATGTCTAACGGATCTGGAGCTGAGCGGCGCGGCACGATTGCCGATCCGCGAAGCGGGCCGAGCACGCCCAACGCGTCCGCTCGAGCGACTTGTTAGACCGCGAATCGAACATGCTGAAGAGGGTAACACCCTGCTGACCGAGCGGCGACACAAACCGAAGTGAGGCCCTGGGACAAGAGCCCGCGAGGCCGAAGCCAATTCCGCTGAGCAACGAACGATGCTGAACGGGCAAGCCGTCAGGCGCGAGAACGTTGCGCCAAGGATGTAGCCGAAGCCACCGAGCCACTTGCGGTGCCGAAGTCGCAGCTGCTGCCAGCGAACAGAAAAGAAATGGTGATGGATCGAGGCTGTTACAACGCGGGCTAACGGATCTGGAGCTGAGCGGCGCGGCACGATTGCCGAACCGCGAAGCGGGCCGCAGCGCGCCCAACGCGTCCGCTCGAGCGACTTGTTAGACCGCGAATCGAACATGCTGAAGAGGGTAACACCTTGCCGACCGAGCGGCGGCGCGAGCCGAAGTGAAGCCCTGGGACAAGAGCCCGCGAGGCCGAAGCCACCGCCGCTGAGCAACGAACGATGCTCGACGGGCAAGCCGTCAGGCGCGAGAACGTTGCGCCAAGGATGTGCCGAAGCCACCGAGCCACTTGCGTTGCCGAAGTCGCAGCTGCTGCCAGCAAACAGAAAAGAAATGGTGATGGATCGAGGCTGTTACAACGCGGGCTAACGGATCTGGAGCTGAGCGGCGCGGCACGATTGCCGATCGCGAAGCGGCGCCCAACGCGTCCGCTCGAACGACTCACGCACGGCCTCTTCCTCGGTTCTTCCAGGTAACACCAACTGGCCGAACGAGCGCACTCGTAGTCGATGCCGGCAGACCGCAGCCGAGCACCTTGCGCTGGCGACGATTCGCGTGCCCGGCCGCGCGGCGTATGCCGAAGCCTGTGCCACGACCTTGCGAACTGCCACATGGTCGCAGGTGGACAGAAAGAATCCGCAGGGCCGCGGCTAACTACTTCTTGAGCTGCAAACACTGCAGCGTGAGTTTGGTGTGACAACGCCTTGTTTGTGGGGCTTGTTATTCGCCACGGGTTCACCTCATCTTTCTGACCCGCTTCGATCTGCTTCGATCATAGCTCTCCGCTGCGCGCCTGCAAGCACGTGTGAAGATGCCGCTTTTCGCGGTTTCTCGCTTGACCTTTGTCCTTGATCATCTTCGCCTTCCCTCGCTTCTTTCTACCTTGCTTCTCCCTCACAGGGTGTCCATCGGGCTCTGAACGCCCCTGCCGCCTTTGTTCAGGACGTGGGTGTAGATCATCGTCGTGCTGACCTGCGAGTGGCCGAGGAGCTCCTGGACGGTGCGGATGTCGTAGCCGGCTTCGAGGAGGTGCGTGGCGAAGGAATGGCGCAGGGTGTGGCAGGTCACATGCTTGTCGATGACGGCGCGCTTCGCGGCGGCGGCGATCGCGCGCTGGATGCGCTGCGGGTGGAGGTGGTGGCGGCGCGGCCGGTCGGAGCTCGTCCGGGGATCGTAGCTCCAACGCGGTGCCGGGAAGACCCACTGCCAGGGCCAGGCGCTTGCGGCGCCCGGGAGTTTTCTCGCCAGCGCGTCAGGCAGCTCGACCTCGCCCAGTCCCCTTTCCAGGTCGCCTTCGTGGAGCTCGCGCGCCGCTTGGAGCTGCCGGCGCAGCGGCTCCACCAGGCTTGCCGGCAGCGTCGTGCGCCGGTCCTTGCTCCCCTTCCCGGCCCGCACGGTGAGCTCGAAGCGATCGAAATCGAGATCCTGCACGCGCAGGCGGAGCGCTTCGAGCAGGCGCAAGCCCGAGCCATAGAGGAGCCGCGCGACCATCCCACCGACGCCCTCCCCCATCGCGGCCAGCAGGCGCCGCGCCTCGTCTCGCGACAGCACCGTCGGGAGCTTTTTCGGACGCCGGGCGCGAAGCGTCGCCGGCAGCGCGCCGAGCTCGATGCCGAGGACCTTCCGGTAGAGGAAGAGGAGGGCCGCGAAGGCCTGATTTTGAGTCGCGGCCGCGACATTCTCCTCCACCGCGAGATGCGAGAGGAAGTCCGCGACTTCCTCCGCGCCGAGATCGGCCGGGTGGCGTTTGTCGTGGAAGAGGATGTAGCGCCGTACCCAGCCGCGGTAGGCCTTCTCGGTGCGCAGCGAGAGCCGGCGGCGCCGGGCTTCGAAGCTCAGGCGGTCGAGAAGGCGGGGGCCGGTTACGGCCGGGCCGGCGGCGGGCGAGGGGCCGGGTTCGGGGAAGGAGAGGGTCATTTTCTCCTAGAAGACGGAATCGGCGACTGCGATCTGGCGGCCTTTGCAGCGAGGGGTGAGAAATGGACCCTTGTCAGAAGTGGCTACCGGTAGCTACAATGCTGCCATGCGAGCGGTCGGGATCAAGGCCTTCAAGAACAAAGTGAGCGAGTACGTCAAGCTCGCAAGCGGCGGCGAGATTGTGCTGGTGACGGATCGGGATCGCGTCGTGGCGGAGCTCGGACCGCCGCTTCCCGGCCGGGCCAAGTCGGTCGACGACGTGCGGCTCGCGGATCTCGTGCGCCGCGGGATCCTGACTCCGCCGCTGCTGCGCGCCGCCACGCCGCCGCCATCGATTCCCCGGCTCCCGCTCGTTGAGATTCTGCGCGGCCTCGACGAAGATCGATCTGAGCGCTTCGAGCTCGCTGAGCCCCTGCGCCCTCTGAACATTGATCTATCTCGACACCTCGGTCGTGCTCGCTCAGCTCCTCGGCGAGGATCGCCGCCCCCCGGAGGCGCTCTGGGCAGAATCGCTCGTCGCCTCGCGACTTCTCGAATACGAAGTTTGGAATCGACTGCATCGCCTCGGCGCGGCGCAATCGCACGGCGAAGCGGCGCGCGAGCTTCTGGCGCGCGTGGCCTTCGTCGAGCTCGCGCCGGAGGTTCTCGCGCGAGCGCTCGAGCCCTTTCCGCAGCCTCTGCGAACCCTCGACGCGCTCCATCTCGCGAGCGCCGAGGCCCTGCGCGCCGCTGGCGCGCGAATCGAGATCGCGACCTACGACGAACGCTTCGCCCGCGCCGCCGAGGCGCTGGGCTTCACCCTCGCCGCCCTGATCGAGCGCTAGCTATCTGAAGGGAAAGACAAGGAGATTGGTGGAGCTGAACGGGATCGAACCGTCGACCTCTTGAATGCCATTCAAGCGCTCTCCCAACTGAGCTACAGCCCCACGGGCGATGAAGCTTATGCGACGGCGTGCCCTGGGGACAAGGCCGGCCGGTCGCGGAGCGCGCGCGATCTTCTGAGCGCCCTCAGCGCGAACGTTTCTGGCCGCGGGCGGCGCCGGCGCCGCGGCCGCCGATGCGCTTCGGGCCGCTCGGCGGCGGAGTCGCGGCGCGCCCGGCCGCCCCTGGAGAGTCATCGGAAGAATCGCCGGACGATTCTCCGGCGTCGGCGCGCGGCTCCTGGCTCTGCGGGCGCGAGCGCGCCTTCTCGCCGAGCGCGCGGGCGATCTTCGCCCTGAGCGCCGGGATCCCCTCTCCGGTCTCCGCCGAGACCGAGACCAGCCCCGGCCGCGCGCGCGCGATGCGCTCCTCGGGCGGCAGACGGTCGATCTTGTTGTGCACTTCGAGAATGTTCTCGGGCGCGATGCCGAGCTCCTGCATGACCTCCTCGGCGACCGCTTTCTGCTCCTGCCAGCGCGGGTGGCTGCGGTCGATGACGTGCAGCACGAGGTCGGCCTGGACGATTTCGTCGAGCGTCGAGCGGAACGACGCGACGAGGTGGTGCGGCAGCTTGCGGATGAAGCCGACGGTGTCGGCGAAGACCGCGAGAGCGCCCTCACGGTCGAGGGCGCCGCGGCGCAACCGGGAGTCGAGGGTCGCGAACAAGCGGTTCTCGGCGAAGGTCGAGTCGTGGGTCAGCTGGTTGAAGAGCGTCGACTTGCCGGCGTTGGTGTAGCCGGCGATCGCGACCACCGGCACCTCCGAGCGCCCGCGCCGGTGCTCCTTGCGCATGCGGTCGATCTGCTCGAGCTCGCGTTTGAGGCGCGTGATGTTGCGCTTGATCACCCGGCGGTCGGCCTCGAGCTGCGACTCGCCCTCGCCGCCGCGCACCCCGATGCCTCCGACCTGGCGCGACAGGTGCTGCCACTGGCGGGTGAGGCGGGGCAGCAGGTACTGCAGGCGCGCGAGCTCCACCTGGGTGCGGGCCTCGCGGCTGCGGGCGCGCTGCTCGAAGATCTCGAGGATCAGGCCGCTCCGGTCCATGACCTGGACCCCCACCACCTCCTCGAGGTTCTTCACCTGGCCACCCGAGAGATCGTCGTCGAAGATCACCAGGCTCGCCTGGAGCGCGGCCGCCCGCGCCGCCACCTCGGCGGCTTTGCCCGAGCCGATGAAGAACTTCGGGTCGAGCGCCTTCCTGGTCTGCACCGTCTCCCCCACCACCTCGACGCCCGCCGTGTCCGCCAGCGCGGCGAGCTCGGCGAGGTGCTCCTCGGCCTCGAAAGCCGGGAGGCCCGGGAGCGCTACCCCGACCAGAAAAGCGCGGCGCTTCCCTTTCGGGCCGCCGGGGCCGCGGGGTGGGCGATGGCGATCCAAATCTCGTGCTTTCGGGCGGGAAGAACTCATATCGTCGTTGTTTAGGATAGCCGAGGATGAGCCCGATCGACGACTTCGCTGGCGATTCGAAGCCCGCAGCCACTCCCCCGGAGCCCGCGATCTCCCCGGCCGAACCCGCCACGCCCGAGGAGACTCCGCGCGGCGTGCGCTTCCTGCAGGGGAAGATTGCGCTCGCCCTGGTCGTCGTGATCGCGCTCGCCTTCTTCTTCTGGCCGCGCGGCAAGAGCGAACGCAAGATCCTCGACGGTTACCTGATGGACGAGAGCGGCGCGCCGGTCGCTCTCGCGAGCCGGCTCGGCCCGGCGACCCTGGTGCATTTCTGGGCGACCTGGTGCCCGCCCTGCCGGCAGGAGATTCCGAGCCTGCTCCAATTCGTGGGCGAGGTCGGGCCCGAGCGCCTCGGGCTGGTCCTGGTCGCGGTCGCCGACGAGCGCGACCGGGCGGTGAAATTCGTCGGCAACCCACGCCACCCGGTGCTTTTCGATCCGGTCTGGGACGTCGCCCACCGCTTCCGCACCCGCCAGCTTCCCGAGACCCACCTCGTCGTCGGCGGCCACGTCGTCGTGAGTCTGGTCGGAGCGTCGGATTGGCACAGCGCGGCAGTCCGCCAGGCCATCCTCTCGCACCTCGAAGAGCGCGAGCGGCGCCGCATCGAGCTGCGCTGATCGCCCTGGACGGCTCTCGCCTGGACTAGAAGTGGACGGCGAGGCCGACGTTCGCCATGGCGAACAGGTTGTTGTCGGAGAGCAGGAGATAGTGCCCGGAGATCTCGCCGACGACCGACAGATGCCGGGTGACGTCGAAATCGCCGGTCATGCCGACCACGAAGCCGAGCCCACTGTCGCTCGCGCGGCCCCCGGCCAAGAGGTCGCCGGTCAACTTGTAGGAGCCGAGCCCGAGATACATTCCGTAGTCGTAGGTCGGCTGCGCGAAACGGTATTCGCCGGCGACGTTCAGGTATTCGAGGTCGGCTTTCGAGAAGCGCCCGAAGGCCGGGTTGCCTTCGATCTCGAGCCGCCCGGCACGCACCACGACGAAGGTCCGCGGCGCGGTCACCATGCCCGCCATGAGCTCCCAGCTGCGCTGCGTGAGACCGGGATCGGGGTTGGCGTCGAGCGCCCCGCCGAGGCCTCCGAGAACGCCCAGGGTGAAGGTGTAGCTCTCCTGCTCCTCAGCGGCAGCGAGTGGCGTTCGACCGGCGAGCCACCCGATTCCAGCGAGCAGCAGCGCTAGGGTTGCTGCGGTTCTCGGCGCGGTTTTCAACTTCAAGGCGATCTCCTCGGTCTGCGGCGTTACCCGGCCCTCGGGGCCGCAACTGCAAGTATACCGGCGGTCGTTTGCGTCTTTCCCCGATGAACCCTCCCACTCCTACGAAAGAGCGGGCGGATTCGTCGACATGCGCGCCCTCCTCGACCTCCTCGACCTCCTCTGGCCCCGCCTCTGCCTCGCCTGCGGGGACCTCATCCGCTTCTCCGCCGGTGACCATCATCGGATCGGCGGGATCGGCGGGATCGGCTGCGGAATCGTCGGGCCCGCCCTCGGCCTGTGTCCGGCCTGTCGCGCGCGCCTGGTCGCCATCGACCCCGCCGCGAGCTGCCTGACCTGCGCCCGCCCGCTGGCACCGGCCGCGGTGCACCAGCGCTGCGGGAGTTGTCTCGCCGATCCGCCGGCGTTCGACCGCCTGACCGCCCTCTGGCGCTACGAGACGCCGCTCAAGGAGGTCGTGCACGCCTTCAAGTTCGGCCGCCTCGATTTTCTCGGCGGACATCTCGCGCGCGCGCTCGCCGAGGCGCTCGGCGAACGGCAGCGCGAGGCGGGGGCCTGGACGCCGCCGGGGCTCGATGATCTGGCCGATCTGCCGGATCTCCCCGATCTGATCATCCCGCTGCCGCTGCCCTGGCCGCGCCGCCTGGCCCGCGGCTTCAACCAGACCGAGCTCCTCGCCTGGCCCCTCGCCCGCGAGCTCGACCGCCCCTGCCGGCGGGTCCTTGCGCGGCGCTTCTTCGCGCGGCGCCAGACCGGCCAGACCCGCGCTGGCCGGTCCCGGGCGGCGCATTTCCTGGTGCGTCCCGCCCGCGCGGTCGCCGGACGGTCCATTCTTCTCATCGACGACGTGGTGACGACCGGTGCCACCGTGCGCGCCGCGAGCGCCGTCCTGCGCCAGGCCGGCGCGCGCCGCATCGAAGTGGCCGTGGTCGGCTGGACGCCACCCGGACCGGCCCGGGAAACCGGCCAGTGAAACCGGTCTCCGAAACGGGCCAGGCAGTCGACCGGCGAGAGCGGTCCGGCGGGGGTCGTTTCTGCGATTGACACTCCCTTGACAGCGGGGCTATATTGGCGTGGCAATGGGTTTTCTACCCATTTTCCTCCATCGACGCGCGCCGGCGATTTTCGCCACGCTGACGCTCCTCGCGCTCGTGCGTCCCGCGGGTGCCGAAGTCCTCGGGGTCGAAGGGCGTGTCGTGCTGCGCGCGTCGCCAGTTTCCGAGGCCCGCGTCTTCGCTTATCAGCTGGTCGAGAAGACCCTGCACGAGGTCCTCACCGACGGCAGTGGACGGTTCCTCTTCGAGGCGCTTCCCGCCGGCATCTACAAGCTCGTGGCGCACAAGGCGGGCCTCGCGCCCGCCGTCCTCCTGCTGCAGCGCGATGCCGCCGACGCCTCCCAGTTCGTCGAGCTCCAGCTCACCGAGGAGAGCTCTGCCGGGCTGAGTGATTTCTGGAGCGTGCGCTCGCAGATCCCGGGGGATGTCCTGCGCGAGATCACCGCGACGGCGGGAACTGAAGTCGCCGCCGCTCCGCAGGTCGCCGATCTGGTGACGAGCGACGGCTCGAAGGTGGACTCGCGGTTCTTCACCGAGGTCTCGGCGATGAGCGGCATCCACGACGTGACCCCGGACACGAGCGCCCGGCTGACCGGAGCCAACGTCGGACTGAAGGGCCAGGTCGGCAAGGTCAAGCTCTCCATGCAGGGCGACTTCCAGACCTTCGCCTCCGAGCTTCAGGCACCCGTCGACTCCGGGCTCGGCATCGACGGCCAGGTCCACTCGGTGTCGCTCAACCTGCAGACCCCCGCGCAGGGGGATTTCGACATCTCCACGATCCGCAATCGCCTGACTACCATGGACGAGAGCTTGATCACTCCGGTCGAAGCTTCCCAGCTCTTTTTCCGCTGGAACCGGCCGGCCGGCGAGAGCGGCACGACCTCGGTCAAGGCGTCGTACGTCGAAGAGAGCGGACTCTACAATCGCGCCTGGATCGATCCGCTGGGAATACCGACCTCGTCGCGCACCCTGCTCCTCGAAGGGGACTACGCGACGAAGCTCGCCGGCTGGGGCGATCTCCGCACCGGCCTGCGCTACCGCGAGAGCAACGGAACTTACGCGCGGCAGCATCTCCAGAGCGCCACCTCGAACGTTCTGCCCGTCACCCAATCCCTCGACGCTTACGGCGATGGCGGCTGGCAGGCGAGCTCGAAGGTGCTGGTGCAGTATGGGCTGTTCAGCACGCTGACCAACGGCAGCGTCTCGATCACCCCCCGCGGCGGTTTCGTGCTCCAGATGGGTCCGCTCTGGCAGACATCTCTCACTGCCGCCCACCGGGTGGTCGCGCAGGAGGACACGGCGACCGACAACATCCTGCCGGTCGTCTTCGACGGCACGATGACCTGCGGCGAAGCCGAGTCCGCCTGCTACCAGATGGCGGTCATGCGGGGTTCCGGGGTCGACGATCAGATCGCGCTCGGCGCTTCCTACCGTGAGCTCGACAACAACATCCGGTTGTACTTCAACGGCAACTTCTTCGACAGCAGCGAAGGGATCTTCCTGGTGCCCGGAGACCGGTTGCCGGAGTTGCACGCGTCGATCCGCCAGCGCCTCTCCCCGGGCATCGTGGCGAAGATTTCGGCGAGCGTGGCGAGTGGCGGCGGCGGTGTCTATCGTTCCGTCTCCCGGCGCTTCTACGAGAACGAGGTTTCGATGGTCTCTTCGGCCATCGACGCCAAGTTCGAGCGCACCTCGACTGGCGTCTATCTCTCGTTCCACCGCCTCGACCAGCAGCTCAATCCGCTGCGGCCCTCGCGGCCGGGCGTCGTCGATCCGGGCACCGACCTCGAACGGCTCGAGCTGGTCGTGAGCCAGGATCTCTCCGCGATCTGGGACCTCTCTCTGAACTGGGCGGTGAACGTCGGGATGGGAGTCGCCCGCGGGGCTTCGTTCGCGCACTCGGACGTCGATTCCGAAGCTCTTCAGCGCCGCGTCGTGACCGGCGTCGCCGTGCGGTTCTGAACGCCGCTCCCCGCCTGCGCCGCGATTTCTTTCCGTTCAACGCCTTCGCCGCGAGCCGACTCCGGGGCAAGCTGCCCTTCGAGGCTGTATCCAATTTTTTGAACGAACTCCAAGATTCCGCGCTCGCCTGGTATAAACCGTTCCAGGAAGGCGACTTATCTGCCCTTTCGCCCATGTCCCGATGGCATGGAAAGTGCTATTTGCACTTCTCCGGGAGACTGTCGGGACCCGATGTCTGAACTTCTGCGCCTTCGGCGCCTTGCGACTTTCGCGCTGCTCGTGGCGACCGCCGGACTGGCGGTTCTCGGCGCGCGCGGTTTCCAGCAGAAGCTCGAGATCTTCCAACCGCTCGGTTTCCAGGCGGTGGCCGCCGGCGACCACTGGGAGGTGCGCGCGGTCGACCCGTTGTCCGACTCGAGTCTCGAACCGGGTGATCGCATCGTGCTGGTCAACGGCGCCGAGGTCAGCCGGGTGCCGCGACTCGCGAGCCTGCTGCGCGACTCCCCTACCGCCGAGCTCGTCGTGCTGCGCCACGAGCGCGTCGAGACCGTGCAGTATCACCGGCCGCCGCTCGACCTCGACGCGCCGTATCTGATTCTCGCGCTCATCGGCTGCGCCTACCTCGCGGTCGGGCTGTTCATCCTCTTCCGCTCCGGCAGCATCGCCGGCGGCACTCTGTTCTATCTCTGGTGCCTCGTCTCCGCGGTGCTCTACGTCTTCTCGCCGGTCTTTCCTCCCGACTCTCTCGGCCGCTGGATCTACTTCTTCGACGAAGCGGCGCGCCTTCTGCTGCCCCCGCTGACGCTGCACCTCTTCCTGTCGATTCCGCGCCCGGCGGCGTCGGCGCGCGCGCGCCTGGTGCCGCTGCTCTATCTGCCGGCCGCGGTGCTGACGCTCTTCCAGGCCGACCTCATCTGGGCGAACGGAGCCTGGGTGGCGGGGCCGCCGAGCGTGCACCTCCTCGGCACTCTGGATCGCATCGAGCTCGCGCACCTGCTGCTCTTCGCGGCGCTCTCGGTGGTCGTGCTCGCGCGCCGGCTCTCCCTCCTGCGCGACTGGGAGCAGCAACGCCAGCTCCTCTGGCTCCTGGTCGGCATGGCGGCCGGCTATCTGCCGTTTTTCCTCTTCAACGGCCTGCCCTCGATTCTCGGTCTCGAGCTGCCCGAGTCGCTCTCCACCCTGGCGGTGCTGCCGCTCGCCTGCGTGCCGTTCGCTTTCGCCTGGGCGGTCCTGCGCTATCGCCTCTGGGACCTCGGGGTGATGGTCCGCAACGGGCTCTCCTACACCCTGACGCTGCTTTTCGGT
Source organism: Thermoanaerobaculia bacterium (assembly GCA_963806165.1). GTDB lineage: Bacteria > Acidobacteriota > Thermoanaerobaculia > Multivoradales > JAGPDF01 > JAGPDF01. Next base: position 228,548 of record CAWDWZ010000009.1, on the reverse strand, counting down.
CTGACCACCTTCTCGCTGATCGATCTCGCGGTACGGCGATCGATGCCGGCCGACTTCGGGCTGGCGCGCGATCTCCTGACCTTCATCGGCGGCCTCGTCGCGGTCGGTCTCGTCGTGCCCGCCCACCGTGGCATCCACGGCGCGCTCGAGCGCCTGCAGTACGGCAGCGCATTCGGCCACCGCCGCGGACTTCTGCGGGTGGCCCAGGAGCTCCTTCAGGAGCGCGACCTCGACCGGCTCTGCCAGGCGCTGCTCTCCGCGGTCGCTCAGGCGCTCGATCTCGAGCGCGCGAACCTCCTCCTGCTCCAGGGTCCGGCGCTCGTGCCGGTACGGCCGCATCCCGGAATCCCGCGCGCCGTCGCGCTCTCGACCCTGCGCGATCGACTCTGGGAAGGGGAGTTCGAGAAGCTCTCCGCCATCGGACTGCCGGGCGAATCGGCGAGCGCCGAGCAGCAGCTCTACGTCGCCGGTTATCGCTACGTCTTCCCCTTGCTGGTGCGCGGCAACAAGATCGGTCTCGCGCTCACCTCGCTGCGTCGCGACCGCCTGCCACTCTCTTCCGAGGACGTCGAGATCGTCCGCGCCCTGCTCGACCAGGCCGCGCTCGCGATCGAGAACGCGCAGCTCCTCGATCAGGTCCAGCGCCAGCTCGCGCGGGTGACCTCGCTGCAGCGCCACAACGAGGAGATCCTCGAGTCTTCGCCCGCCGGCATCGTCGTGCTCGACGCCGACGGCACCGTCGCGAGCGCCAACCTCTCGTTTGCGGCCATCGCCGGACGCACGCGGAGCGAGCTCATCGGGAGCAAGCTCCTCGATCTCTTCCCGCTCGCGGCGCTGCCCGAGCCCGGGTCGGGCATGCGCCAGATCTCGTTCCAGGACCCGGCCGGAGCCGCGCGCCACCTGCAGGTGAGCGCCGCTCCGCTCGCCGCCGACGACCTCGGCGACGACCCAGGGAGCTCGCGCGGTCATCGCGTGGTGGTCGTCCAGGACGTCTCCGAGCGCGTGTCGATGGAGCGGGCGCTGCGCGAGCAGGACCGCCTCGCCTCGCTGGGCATCCTCGCCGCCGGCGTCGCGCACGAAGTCAACACTCCTCTCACCGGCATCTCGAGCTACGCCCAGATGCTGCTCGCCGACACCGACGCGGCGGACCCGCGGCGCGAGCTCCTGCAGAAGGTCGAGCGCCAGACTTTCCGCGCCTCGCGCATCGTCAACGGTCTGCTCGAATTCGCGCGCAAGCGGGACCACGAAAGCGGCCCGGTGACGCTGCCGTCGCTCCTCCAGGAGACCGTCGACCTGCTGCGCGAGCGCCTCGCAGCGCGCGGCGTCCGGGTCGAATGGAGCCTGCCGCCGGAGACTCCGACGATCTCCGGATCGGAGGGCGAGCTGCAGCAGGTGTTCACCAATCTCCTCTTGAACGCGCTCGACGCCGCCCCCGAACAGGGCGGCCGGATCGGCATCGCCCTCGACACCCAACCCGGCCCGGCGCCGGACCCCAGGCGCGAGTCCCCGCCCACCGGACCTCCCGAGCTCGTGCGGGTGAAGATCGAGGACAACGGCTCCGGCATCGAAGCGCAGCATCTGGCTCGCGTCTTCGAGCCGTTCTACACCACCAAGACCGGCAAAGGGGGCACCGGCCTGGGGCTCGCCATCAGCCGGAGCATCGTCGAACAGCACGGCGGCCGCATTTCGGTCGAGAGCCGGGGCAAGGACCTGGGCTGCCGCTTCGTCGTCGAGCTCCCCGCTGCAGCGCGCGAGCCGGACGAGCGCGCATGAGCAACATTCTCGTCGTCGACGACGAAGAGGTCCTGCAGGACGTTCTCGGAACGCTCCTCAAGCGCGAAGGCTTCCGGCCGCTCGCCGCGCGGACCGGCGAAGAAGCCCTGATGCTCGCCGAGCGCGAGACGATCGATCTCGTGCTGCTCGACCTGATGCTCCCCGGGATGTCGGGCATGGAAGTGCTCAAGCAGATTCGCGGGCGCGACCCCGAGCAGGTGGTGATCGTCGTCACCGCCTACTCCTCGATCGAAAGCGCCATCGAGGCGATGCGCATCGGCGCCTTCCACTACATTCCGAAGCCGTTCAAGAACGAAGAGGTGCTGCTCACCATCCGCAAGGGGCTCGAGCAGCGGCGCCTCGCGAACGAGAACCGCTCCTTGAAGCAGGAGCTCGAGAAGCGCTACGGACTCGACAAGATCATCGGCAAGAGCGCGCCGATGCAGCAGATCTTCGACCTCATCCGGCTGGCCGCGCCCTCGAAGAGCAACATGCTGATTCTGGGTGAGAGCGGCACCGGCAAGGAGCTGGTCGCGAAGGCGCTGCATCACCACAGCCGGCGCACCCAGGGCCCGTTCGTGACGGTGAATTCGGGCTCGATGCCGCACGACCTGCTCGAGAGCACGCTCTTCGGTCACGTCAAGGGCGCCTTCACCGGCGCCATCGCGGCCAAGAAGGGGCTCTTCGAGGCCGCCAACAACGGCTCGATCTTCTTCGACGAGATCGGCAACATCCCGATGGAGACCCAGGGCAAGCTCCTGCGGGTCATCCAGGAGAAGGAGTTCATGCGACTGGGCGGCGTGGACACGGTGCGCGTCGACGTGCGCCTCATCGCCGCCACCAATGCCGACATCGAAGCCCTGGTGCGGCGCGGAGAGTTCCGCGAGGACCTCTACTACCGCCTGAACGTGATCACCCTCGAGCTGCCCCCGCTGCGCGAGCGCAGCGAGGACATCCCGCTTCTCGCGCGCCACTTCCTGGGCACCTACGCCGCGGAGAACGACAAGCCGCTCTCCGCCATCTCGCCGGCCGCCCTGGAGCTGCTCATGGACTACCGCTGGCCGGGCAACGTCCGCGAGCTCGAGAACGCGATCGAGCGCGCCGTCGTGCTCTCGTCGGGGGAGGTCCTGGAGGTCGAGCTGCTGCCGCCTTCGGTGCGTTCCGGTGCGCGCGGCGGTCCCGCGGTGGGCCTCAACCTGCCGACCGCTGCGACCCTGCCCAACGCATCGTTCTGGGACGCCGTTTCGGACTACGAACGGCAGCTGGTGATCGCGGCACTCCTCGCCGCGGGCGGGGTGCAGAAGAAGGCGGCCGAGCTGCTGCAGATCAAGCCGACCACCCTCCACGAGATGATGAAGCGGCTCGGCGTCAACGCCGAGGTCGCCGCTTCCTGAGGCGGCGCCGGGCGGCCGGTATTGGGCCCTCTGGGGGGCCCGTTTGGGGCCCGTTTGGGTCCGATACCGGAATGAATCGGCACCCCTTTCCGGTTTCCCCCGGTATCGGCTAGAATTGCCGGTCTGCGCGCGATCCCCGCGCGCGGCAGAACCAAGTCAGGAAGGCGTCGCATGAAGACTGGCATCCACCCGGAACTTCACCTGGTCACCGCGGTCTGTGCCTGCGGGAACACGTTCGAGACCCACTCGACGAAGAAGGAGCTGCGGCTGGAGATCTGCAGCGCTTGCCATCCGTTCTTCACCGGCAAGCAGAAGCTGATCGACACCGCCGGCCGCGTCGAGCGTTTCAACCGCCGCTACACGAAGTCCGCCTAGCCAGCCCGCGCGCCGATCCCGCCCCGGGACGCCACCGCAGCTCGCGGCCGGCGCCCGGGGTTTTGATTTGGCGCCTGGCACGCGGATCTCCGAAGACGCGATGATCGATCGCCTCGAAGCTCTCGAAGCCTCGCACGCCGAGCTCACCGCGCGGCTCGCCCTGCCGGAGGTTCATTCCGACCCCAAGGCGGTGCGCGAGACCAGCAAGGCGCTCGCGGAAATCGACCCGATCGTCACTCTCTACCGGCGCTTTCGCGAGCTCGGAAGAGAGCTCGCCGAAGCGCAGGAGATCCTCGCCGCGACCGATGGCACCGCCGCGGCCGACGCCGAGCTGCGCGCCCTGGCCGAGGCGGAAGCGAAGAACCTCGTCGAGCAACGCGACGCGCTCGACCTCGAGATCAAGCGCGCGCTCGTCCCGAAAGACCCCAACGACAGCCGCAACGTCGTGCTCGAGATCCGCGCCGGCACGGGCGGGGACGAGGCCTCGCTCTTCGCCGCCGAGCTCTTTCGCATGTACAGCCGCTACGCCGAGCGCCGCGGCTGGCGGGTCGAGATCATCGATCTCTCCGAGTCCGAGGCCGGGGGCGTGAAGGAGGTCTCGGCGATCATCGAAGGGCAGGGAGCGTACAGCCGCTTGAAGCACGAGGGGGGAACCCACCGCGTTCAGCGGGTGCCCCAGACGGAAGGCTCCGGCCGCATTCACACCTCCGCGGCGACGGTCGCTGTCCTGCCCGAAGCCGACGACGTCGAGATCGAGGTGCACGAGAAGGACCTGCGCGTCGATCGCTTCTGCGCCTCGGGGCCGGGCGGCCAGGGCGTCAATACGACCTATTCGGCCGTCCGGCTGACCCACCTGCCGACCGGCCTGGTGGTCTCCTGCCAGGACGAACGCAGCCAGATCAAGAATCGCGAGAAGGCGATGCGGGTGCTCAAGGCGCGGCTCTTCGAGCTCGAGCGCGAGCGCGCCGACTCCGCCATGTCCGCCGAGCGGCGCAAGATGGTCGGCTCCGGCGACCGCTCGGAGAAGATCCGCACCTACAATTTTCCGCAGAACCGGATCACCGATCACCGCATCGGACTGACGATCCACCAGCTGCCGAGCGTCCTCGGCGGCGATCTCGATCCGCTGATCGGTCCGCTCGTCGAGTATTTTCAGGCGCAGAAGATGGACGAGGCGGCGCGCGTCAGCACCTCGGTCTGACGCCGCAAATCCTCGAACCCCTCAAGCCACCACGCTCTCGCTCCCCGACTCGGCGCTCGCCTTGCGCGGCTCGTCGCGCAGAATCGCCAGCAGCGCCGCGAGGATCAGCGCCCCGGCGATCGACCACCCGCCCGCTCACCGGCTCGTCCACGATCCACCAGCCGAGCAGAACGGCGACGATCGGATTCACGAAAGCGTAGGTCGAAACGACGGTCGGCCGGGCGTTGCGCAAGAGGTAGGTATAGGCGGTATAGGCGACGATCGATCCGAAGGTGATGAGGTAGGCGAGGGCCCACAGGGCGGGCGCCGTCACCCGCGCCGGCTCGAAGGTCGCCCATTCTCCCGCGAGACCGCCGAGCAGGGTGAGCAGGGCGCCGCCGGCGAGCATCTGGCTGCCGGTCGATACCCAGGGCGAGGCGGGCAACGTGGCGCGCGTCGAGTAGAGCGAGCCCAGCGCCCAGAAGAACGAAGCGGCGACCACCGCGAAGGCACCCACGAGGTCGATCGCGCCGCCATGGAGGCCGCCGATCGCGCCGCCGCCGCCGACCAGCACGAAGACTCCGCTGAGGCCGATGGCGATGCCGGCGAAGGTCTTGAGTCCGGGCCGGCGCGCGGTCGAGAAGAACGGCACCAGGAGCGCGATCCAGAGCGGTTCGGTCGCGATCAGCAGGGCCGCGATCCCCGAGGCGATGCGGTGCTCCGCCCAGACCACCAGGCCGTTCCCTCCGACGAGAAGAAGGGCTCCGATCGCCGTGATCGGCAGCAGGGTCTTCGCCTCCGGCCGCCGGCCGCCCCGCCACCGCCCCCAACCGTAGAGCAGTGCGCCGGCGATCAGATAGCGCACACCCGCCATGGAGAAGGTCGGCAGAGAGGTGATGGCGAACCGGATCGCGAGGTAGGTCGACCCCCAGACGAGATAGATCGCGAGCAGCGCAGCGAGAGTCCGCCCCCGAAAGAGGCTGCGGCCGTCGAAGGTCGTCACGCGACCTCCCCGGTATCAGCCTGGGCGGCTGCGGGGGCCGCTCCGGCCGCGCCCGGGATCGGCAGCTCCAGGCTCTCCTTCACCGTGCCGAGCGCGATCGTGGTGCGCGTCCTGCGGACTGCGGGGAAGGCGCCGATCTCTTCCTGCAGGAACCGTCCGAGATCCGCGGTCGAAGCGCAGCGGACCTTGAGCAGGTAGCAGTCTTCCCCGGCGATGTGATGCACCTCCTGCACCTGGGGCAGGCGCGCCAGCTGGGCGCCGGTGGTCACTTCCGTCCCCCGGTCGTCGACCTGGACCGAGATGAAAGCCAGGAGCCCTCGACCCATGGCTTCCGGGTCGAGGCGGGCGTGAAAGCCACGCAGCACCCCGCGCTGCTCGAGCTTGCGGATTCGCTCGTGCACCGCCGATGCGGCGAGCCCCACACGGCGCGAGATCTCGGCGTTGCCGGCCCGTGCATCGATCTGGAGTATCGACAGAATTTGGAGATCTTTTTCATCCATAGCTCGGATATCTTAGTCAAGTCCAGTCGATTCGTCTACAAATTGATCTGTTTACGATCGAATCCACTCCGACCGAAATCCGAGGCTGAATGCCCGTTCTGGCGCCCGCGACCATAAGATCCCGGCGTGACCACGATCCGGGAATGCGTCGCGGCGGGTCGGCGAACGCTCGCCGCCGAAGGGGTCGCCTCCCCGGGACGGGAGGCGGCGCGGCTGCTCGGCTCGGTGCTCGGTCTCACCGAGGTCGAAATCCGGGCCCGCGACGAGCAGCCGGTCGACGCGCGAGGTGCCAGCCGATTCGCGCAGCTCGTCGCGCGCCGTGCGGCCGGCGAGCCGGCGGCCTACCTCCTGGGTCGGCGCGAATTCTTCGGCCGGGAGTTCGCGGTCGATCCGCGCGTGCTCATTCCGCGGCCGGAGACCGAGCTGCTGGTGGAGATCGCGCTCGCCGCGGCGCTCCCCGAAACCGCCACGGTGCTCGACATCGGCACCGGTTCCGGCTGCGTCGCCCTGACGCTCGCCGCTGAACGGCCGCGCTGGCGTCTGCTCGCGACCGACCTTGCGCCGGGCGCCGTCGCCTGTGCCCGGGCCAACGCCGCGCGCCTCGGGCTCGAGCGCCGCGTCGCCTTCCTGGTCGCCGATCTCGCGGCTCCTCTCGTCGTCTCCGCGCTCGACATGGTGGTCTCCAACCCGCCCTACGTCGACCCGGCCGAGGAGGGGCTGGTCGCGCTCGACGTGCGCTCGCACGAACCGCACCTGGCGCTCTTCGCGGCGGAGCACGGGCTGGGAACGATCGCGCGCCTATTCGACCTGGCGGCAGGATTGCACCGCGATGCCGTGCTCGCGTGCGAGATCGGCTACGGCCAGCTGGCGGCCGTCCTCGCTCTCGCGCGGGAGCGCCGGTGGCTCGAGCTCGTCGAAGTTCGCGCCGACCTCGCGGGGATCGCGCGAGATGTGGTATTCAGAAGAGCGCCGTAGTCGCTCGCGGAGAAAGGTCGTCAGCGCGTGGATCAATTTCGCATCGCCGGACCGACACGGATCGCCGGCAGAGTCAGCGCCGGCGGCGCCAAGAACGCGGCGCTCCCCGAGCTCGCTGCGACCCTGCTCTCCGACGAGCCGGTGCAGCTCGAAGGCGTGCCGCGCGTCCGCGATCTCGAGACCATGCGCAAGCTTCTCGCCCACCTGGGGCAGGGCAGCACGCGCACCGGGACAGAGCTCATCCTGGCCCCGAGCGGCGAGCCCTCCGACGACGACGCCCCGTACGACCTGGTGAAGACGATGCGGGCGAGCGTCCTGGTGCTCGGTCCGCTGGTGGCGCGGCGCGGACACGCCCGCGTCTCGCTGCCCGGCGGCTGCGCCATCGGCGTGCGCCCGATCGACCAGCACCTCGCCGGACTCGCGGCGCTCGGGGCGGCGGTGACCCTCGAGCACGGATACGTCGACGTCGCGGCCGCCCATCTGGTTGGAAATCGCTTCCGCTTCGCGATCTCCACCGTCACGGGCACCGAGAATCTCCTCATGGCGGCCGTCCTCGCCAAGGGCGAGACGGTGCTCGAGAACTGCGCCCGCGAGCCCGAGGTCGTCGATCTCGCCCGGCTGCTGGTCAAGATGGGCGCCAGGATCGAAGGCGCCGGCACCGACACGATCCGCTTGCACGGCGTCGCCGCGCTCCACGGCGCCTCGCACCGCGTGATCCCCGACCGGATCGAAGCCGGGACCTACCTCATCGCCGCTGCGCTCACCGGCGGCGAGGTCACGCTCGCGGGCGGCGTCGCCGCGGATCTCGAACCGCTGCTCGACCTGCTGCGCGGCGGCGGGGTCACGGTCGACCTCGCGGCCGCGGGAGAGATCACGGTCGCGCGCCGGGGAGCGCTCAAGCCGCGCGACGTCGTGACCGCGCCGTTCCCCGGCTTTCCGACCGATCTGCAGGCCCAGTCGATGGCGCTCGCCACCCAGGCCGATGGGCTGACGACGATCTGCGAGACCGTCTTCGAGAATCGCTTCCAGCATGCCGCCGAGCTCGCGCGCATGGGCGCCGACATCCGGCTCGACGGACGCTACGCGCGCGTGCACGGCGCGAGCGCGCTCTCGGGCGCGACCGTCATGGCGACCGATCTGCGCGCTTCGGCCTGTCTCGTCCTCGCGGGGCTGGTGGCGGAGGGCGAGACGATCGTCGATCGCATCTATCATCTCGATCGCGGTTACGAGGCGATGGAGACCAAGCTCAACGCGCTGGGCGCGCACGTGACGCGCCTGAGCGGCGCCGGCACCAGCTAGCGGGAGATCCGCCATGGAACAGGGTTGCCTCTTCTGTCGCATCGTCGCCGGCGAGATTCCGGCCCGCCTGGTCTTCCAGGATGACGAGATCGTCGCCTTCGAGGACATCGCGCCGCAGGCGCCGCTTCACCTGCTCGTCGTGCCGAAGCGCCATCTGCCGCACCTCTTCGCCACCGGCGAGGTAGAGGCGCCGCTCCTCGGCAGGATGATCACCACCGCGACCGTTCTCGCGCGCCAGGCCGGGCTCGAGAACGACGGCTTTCGCCTGGTGATGAACTGCCTCGCCGGAGCGGGTCAATCGGTCCTGCATCTCCATCTCCACCTGCTCGGCGGCCGGCGACTGGGGTGGCCGCCGGGATGATCCTCCGATTGGCCTCCCTGCTGCTCGCCGTCAGCGTCGATCCGCGCATCAACCTCGTCGAGCTGCAGGGCGCCGGAGAAGACCAACGCGCGCTCGAGGAGGCCAACTGCCTCGCCGACGCCGAGCCGGCGCGCGCGCGCGCCATCGGACTCGACTTCCTGCGCGGACGGCTGCTCGAGCGGCTCGGCCGCCTGAGTGAGGGGACGGAGGCCTATGCGCAGGCGATCGGCTCGACCCCCGACCTCGCGCCGTGGGCGCGCTACCGGCTGGCCACGGTGCAGGAGACCCTCGGACACCCCGAGGTTGCGGCCGGAGTCGCCGCCACCCTGCTCGCTCAAGGCGCTCCGCAAGCGCTCGTCCGCCCCGCCTCGACGCTGCTGTTCCGCTCCATCCGGCGTGGCGGAGATTGCCGGTTGCTGCGCGGCGTGCCGGTCGCCGCGCTCCCTCCCGACACGGCGCGCGACTTCCGGCTGATGCTCGCGGAATGCGATCTTCGCAGCCAGCACGTGAACGATGCGCAGCGCGAGCTCGCCGCGCTCCTCGCGGAGGGCAAGACCGATCTCGCGGCTTATCGCGCGGCGGAAGTCTGGCTCGCGCTCTGGCCGCAACCCGAGAATCGCGAGCGCGCCCGGACGCTCGGCACGATCCTCGCGGCGCAGCGCGACTTCGCCGCCGCCGTCCCCCTCCTCGCGGCGGCGCTCGAAGGTGCGCAGGACCTGGGACAGGGACGCGACGCGGCAACCCTCTACCTCCTCGCCCGCGCCGAGTTCTGGTCCGGCCGCTTCGCGCTCGCCGCCCGACGTTTCGACCTCCTGGCAGGCGCCGCCCACTTTCCCGCCATCCGCGCGGACGCCCGCTACCAGCAGGCCCGCAGCCTCGAGCTGGGCGGCGACTGGACCGGCGCCCGGGCGGCCTTCGATCAGGCCTACGCCGCGGACCCGATCGGCGAGAGCTCGGGCGCGGCCCTGCTCGCGAGCCTGCGGCTGCGCTGGCTCGCGGGCGACGAAGCCGGCGCCGGCGAGATCCTGGCGCACCTCGCCGCACAACGGTCCTGGCGCAGCTCCCTGGCGCGCGGCGCGCTCTTCGTGGCGGTCTCGGAGATCGAGCGCGGCGACGCGAGCGAGCGCCCGGCAGCGCTCCTGCGCGCGGCCGAGGGCTCCGGAGCCTCGGCCCGCGAAGAGGTCGCCTACTGGCGCGGCCGCCTGAGCGAGCTCCGGGGCGCGCCGGAGCTCGCCGTCGGCTTCTACTCCCAAGTCCTGCGCGAGCGTCCGTTCCATCCCCTCGCCACGTCGGCGCGCGGGCGCCTGCGACGGCCCGAGCTCGCCGCCGCGGCGCTGCGTGTCGGGCTCCAGCGGGCGGCAGGCCGGACTTTCGACGATGCCTACGCGGCCTGGTGTCTGCTCGGCGACGACAACCCGTCCGGCAGAAGCGCGCGGACGCGCGCCGTCGCGGCGCTGCGCGCCCAGCCGGCTCTGGCCGCCTGGATCGACTGGCAGCCGGTGCCGGTCGCCGCCTGGCCGATCTGGACCGCGACGCTCCTCAGGCCGGAGGATCGGCTCCTGGCGCTCGGTCTCTGGGCCGAAGGCGGCGACGCCCAGACGCGGTACTTCCCGAGCGCGCAGCGGCAGCTGGCGTTCACTCTGGCGCAGCAGCTCGACTCGTCGGGCGTCCATGACCGCGAGATCGAGCTCGCGGAGCGGCTCTTTTCGGCGCGCCCGGATCGGATCCCCTCGGAATGGGTTTCGAGCGCCCTGCGCAAGCTCCTCTTTCCGTTTCCTTACCGCTCCCGGCTGCGGGAACGGGCCGGAGCGGACGGCATCGACCGTTTCCTCCTGGCCGCGGTGCTGCGCGAAGAGAGCCGTTTTCAGCCGGAGGCGGTTTCGCCCGCTGCCGCGCGGGGCCTTGCCCAGCTCGTCCTGCCGACCGCCCGGCGACTCGCCCGCGCCCTCGGATGGGGTGAGCTCGGGGCCGAGGACCTCCATCGGCCCGAGGTCTCGATCGCGCTCGGTTCGGCCTACTTGGCCGAGCTCCAGCGCCGATTTGCGAACGCTCCGTCGATGGTGGTGGCGGCCTACAACGCCGGGGAAGACCAGGCCACGCTCTGGCGCCGCTACTGCCAGACCGCGGAACCCGAGGAGTACCTGGCCAAGGTCGGCTTTCGCGAGACCCGGGCCTATCTCGTCCGGGTCCTCGAGAGCCGGGCTCAGTACGCCGCCCTTTATCCGGATTGAGTGTCTGAGGAAGTGGACCGGGTTCGGCGATCTTGCCTCCCGAAGAGGGCATGGTAACCTTGAAGGCGATGCCCAGCGAGCAGGTCGAGGCCAAAGAGGCCGCCGCTCTCCCGGTGCCCGTCGAGCCGGTGCGGGTCCTTGTCCCGTCGCAGATCGGCAGCCTGGGGGTGGAGTTCTACGGGCTCGCAATCGGCCGCATTCTCGTGGCACCGCCGGCTCCCAAGAGCCGTCTGTTCTCTCCCCTCTCCGCCTTCGAGGACTCGGATTTCCTGGACGAAGTCTTCGGGCGACTCTCGGAGTATTTTGCCGGCGCACGGCGGGCGCTCGAGCTCGAGTTCGACCTCGCGCCTTCCGGGGTCGACTCCTTCTCGCGGCGGGTCCTCAAGGAGACGCTGCGCACGCCCTACGGCAAGACCCGGACCTACAAGGAGATCGCCGACGCCGCCGGCCGGCCCGAGGCCTATCGCCAGGTGCTGTCGATTCTGCTCGACAACCCGATTCCGGTGATCATCCCGTGCCACCGGATCATCCCCACGAAGGAGGGGCTGGGAGGCTGGATCGGAGGCGCCGCGCGCAAGCGCTGGCTGCTGCGCATGGAGCGCGAAAGCTCCGCCCAGACTCTCTAGCCCGGGCGGAGCGGCGCTCCGTCCTACTCTTCGTCGAGCTCGATGTCGAGCCGGACTTCCTCTCCGGCGCCGACCGAGAAGGTCTCGTTGCCGTTCTGCCGGCCGGGGCGCACGACCTCGAGGCGATGCTCACCGGGATCGATGATGAGTCCGGAGCGCAACCGGGCCATCTCCCGGCCGGTGCCGAGGAAGCGCCCGTCGAGATAGACCGAGGCGTCGTCCGGCACGACATGCAACACCAGGCGGCCCGGTTCACCCCGGGCATCGAGCCGGTCCGGCGCATTCTCCGCTTGCGCGCGGGGCCGGCGTCCTTCGATCGCAGGCGGTGCCTCTTCGTTCTCCCGGTCGCGGCGCAAGCGTTCGTCCCGGTGCTCGGTCGACCTCGCCTTCAGATCCTGCGGCAGAGTCTCCTGCCCGGGGACCATGGAGTCCTCGACGTCGATGACCAGGCCGGCGTAAATCGAATATTGACGAGAGATGGTCTGGTAGCCCGGGGCGAAGATCACGACGTCGTAGGTCCCCTTCTCGAGCCAGAGGTAGTCGGGATAGCCGTCGAAGTCGTCCGCGATGCCGACCAGCTCACCGTCGACATAGATCTGGGCCTGCTCCGGACTGACATCGAGATCGAGCGCGCCATGGGTCGCCCCCGGAGAGGGATAGACCGCGTTGTAACCCCAGCCTCCCGGCGGTCCGTACCACCCGTACCCGCCGTACCCGCCGTACCCACCCCAGCCGGGGTAACCGCCGTACCACCCTCCCCATCCCCCGTAACCCCAGTGGCCGCCGTGGGTGCGATGGACGCGTTGGCCGTGATCGCTCCCATGGCTCTGATTGCCCTGATGGTTCTGATGGCTCGGGGAGCTGCTGGGCCTCGTCTGCTGGGCGATGGCGGCAACGGGCAGGATGAGAACCGCCAGCAGCGCCAGCAGTGGGAATCTGTGACTGTTTCGAATGTTCATGATTCAACCCTTTCCGTGCCGGACGGCCCTTCGCGCCAGGCGCGATGCAGTCCCCGGAGGTAGTGGAAGCGAAGGGCCTCGTCCCAGGTCCCGGGGAGACTCACGGGAAAGAACTGCAAGGCCCGGACCAGCCCCTCCCGGCCGCTCTGCGCGAGCCTGGAGGGCAGCGGCGGGGGACCGTCCGGTCCGATCCCCAGAAGGCCTTGAAGCTCGGGGTGCTTGCGCGCGAAGTTCACGGCGCTCATGCCGGCCTGCTCCTGGCGCCGGCAGAAGCTCTTGAAGTCGGTCGGATGGTCGTGCAGGACGCGCGCGCGCGGCTCGTAGACCATGCGCAGGCCCCTGCGGAAGAGCCGGAACGAGGCTTCGATGTCTTCCCAGGCCGGATGGGGAAAGCTCTCGTCGAACGGCTCCTCGACCAGGAGCTCCCGCGGCAGCGAGAGATTCGAAGTGTAGAAGAAATTGAACGGCACGCTCTCGGGGTCCCCGATCAGGGCGTAGCCGAACTGCAGCCCCTGCTCGTTGATGTGGCGCAGGAAGGGGGTGGAGCGCATGCGGGGGTGCCAGGTGGTAAGCCCGAGGACCGCGAGCCGCGGCGACGGCCTGGCCCGGTGCGCCGCCAGGTGGGCCGCGAGCCAGCCGGGCTCCGGAACGGTATCGTCCCCGAGAAAGGCGATCAGGGCGCCGGCGGCGGCGGCGACGCCGCGGTTGCGCGCCGCGGCCGGACCGCGATTCTCCTGCCGCAGGAGATGGAACGGGCGCGGCCCGGTCCGGCGACCGAATGCCTCCGCGGTGCCGTCGCTCGAGCCGTCGTCCACGACGAGGATCTCGAACGGCGGAGCATTTTCCTGCGCGTCGAGCGCCCGCAGGACCTCTTCGAGAATCCGCCGCCGATTGCGCGTCGGGATGACGACAGAGAGCTCGCAGGTCACCGGCGCGCCGCCGCGGGCCACTCCATCACGTCCGCCAGCGTGGCGCGCTCGAGAACCGGGCTCTCCGGGAGAAGACTGGCGAAGCCAGGACTCGCGAAGAGCGCTTCGTCGCCGAGATAGGTCGGAATGAGATGGAACGGAAAACGCTCGGCGAGCTCGCGATCGGACCGCCTGCGCCGCCGCCGCGCGAGCGCACGGGCCTCTGCGGCCTGGTCCAGCGTCGCGAGAAACAGGCTCATGGCGCGCAGGTGCGAGATCGCCTGCGGATGTCCGAGCGTGAAGCTCTCGCGATCGCCCGCGGCGAGGCGGCGCAGCTCGCGCCGCGCCCGGCGCGCCGCCCGGCGCGCGAGCTCCACTGGACCGTGCCGCCGGAGCTTCTCGATCCAACCTCCGCCCGAGCTCGGGCGGGAGCTTGTCCTTTCGCCCTCACGGCCGCGGGCGGCGAGCTTGCCGGACAATGGATCGAGGCGCAGGATCTCCGCCCCGGGATTGCCGGCGACGACGAGCGCCTCGAGGCGCGCGAGGAAGGTCACCAGGATCGCCGGCGCGAGCTTCGGCCAGAGCTCGTCGTCGAGGTTCTTGTAAGCGGTGAGCAGCGCGTTGCGCTCGAAGAGGGAGCCGCGCCGGAACGGACCGAGGCGATCGCTCGTGGCGGCGGAGCGGTGGCGGACCACGGCGTCGCGCGCGGCCACGACGCGCTCGCCTCCGGCCCAGAGCCGCCAGCCCAGATCGACGTCCTCGAGGTAGGCGAAGTAGCTCGGATCGAATCCTCCGGCGTCGAGGAAGGAGCGCCGGCGCACGAGCATGTTGCCGCCGCAGGCGAAAGCCAGCTCTTCGCCGTTCGCCGGCATCCTCGCCTCGCAGAGGCGCCGCCTGAAGTCGAGCTGGAAGGCGTGACCGTCGAAAGTCCGCAGGCCATAGCCGAAGTCGAGCCGCTCTCCCGTCCAGTCGACGATCCGTCCGCCGATCGCGGCGACGTCGGGACCGGAGGCCGCGTCCGCGTCGGCCAAGGCCGCGAGCCAGTCCGGCTCCGGTCGCGTGTCGTTGTTGAGCAGGACGAGAGAGTCGCCCTCCGCCAACGCCGCGAGCCGGTTGTTGCCCGCGGAGAAACCGAGGTTCGTCGCACTCTCGACGAGACGAACCCACGGATGGTGCTCGCGGACCCAGGCCGCGGTTCCATCCCGCGAGCCGTTGTCGAGCAGCAAGAGCTCCCAGGCGCAACCCGGATCGCGCTGGGCGCGCACCGCCGGCAGGCAGGATTCGAGATGTTCCCGGCCGTTGAAGGTCAAAACCATCACCGAGAGCTTGCGCTTCGCAGGCGACATCGCGATTCCCGTCACCCGCCGAGCTCGGCGGCGAGCGCGGCGAGGCCGTACGCCGCGAAGTCGGCCGCGGCGACTCTGCGGTAACCCTCCGCCAGCACCACCTCCGGGCCGAGCGTGAGAGTGCGGAACTGCCGCAGACCGATCGCCGCCCGCAGGTAGGGATGGCGCTCCTCCTGCGAGGCGTAGCGGGCCATCGCACGCTCGAGCGTGGCGCGACAATCGCTGACGTCGACGAGCAGGTCGGGGTGCCCGGGGTGATTCACCTCGTAGAGCCAGACTTCGAGATCCCGGGCGAGCCCGGCGAGCTCGGCGCTCGCGCTCACCGCGGAGAGCACGTCGTGCAGGGCGGCAAACGCCGCCCGATGATCGTCGGTGATCTCGAGCGGCGAAGGAACGAGCACGCGACCGGGCCGCTGCGCGAGGAGTGCGCGGCGAATCGCCGCCGCCGCGTCGGCGCGACTCTCCGCGAGCGCGCCGTCGCGGATCTCGACCAGATCGAAGCCGGCGCAGCCCAGCACCTGCGTGGCGCCTCGCGCCTCTTCACGCCGGCGCGCCGAGTAAGCAGCGCGATCACCGACCTCCTCGACCCCGCCGGACCCGTCGGTGAGAAAGAGCACATGCACAAAGGCGCCGCCATCGGCCAGCTTGCGCACGAGGCCGCCGCAGCCCAGCACCTCGTCGTCGAAATGCGGCGCCAGAACGAGCGTCGAGAGCGCTGGAGCGGGGCTCGTCCGGCTTGGAGGCAGGGGCTGACGGGTCATGGCTGCACCCGCGGCTCCGAGGCCGCCCTCGACGAGCGCGCCGACTCCCCGCGATGGAGCCAGCGGATGCGCACGATGTCGGCCAGCATCTTCGCCGAGTCGCGCAGCGCATGCACGCTCGAAGCCGGAGAGTCGTGCCAGGCCACACCGACCTCCGCGACGCTCTCGCCGCGGCGGCGGGCGAGCCACACCATCTCGACGTCGTAGGCGAAACGGTCGACCCGCAGGTCGGCGAAGAGAGCGCGCGCGAGCTTGCCGCGCAACAGCTTGAAGCCGCACTGGGTGTCGCGGATACCGTCGACGACCAGAATCCGCACCAGGAGATTGAACATCCTTCCCATGAGCTCGCGATACCGGGGCTGCCGCCGGGTGATCTGCGAATCGGCCAGACCGCGGCTTCCGAGGACGACTCCCGCGCCATCGAGCTGCGCACGAAGTCGCGCGTACTCCTCGATCGGAGTCGACAGATCGGCGTCGCACAGCAGCACCTCCGCGCCGAGGCTGGCGAGCACCCCGGCCCTGAGCGCCGCGCCCTTGCCTTGATTCTTCGCCAGGCGCAGCCAGCGGAAGTCGCGGTACTCCGGGCGCAGGCCCAGGTCGCTGGTCCCGTCGGTGCTGCCGTCGTCGACGACGATGACTTCCGCGCCGCCGTCGACGGCGCGGGCGAATTCACCGATCCGAGCGAGCGTCGGGCCGAGCCGTGCGGCCTCGTTGAAGGCGGGCACGACGATGGAGAGCCGCGGACTCATGCCCGGATTCTACGGCCAGTGAGCGCCGCTTTGCCGTTCAGAAGTGATCCGAGTCGCCCATCGTCAGGTAGAAGCTCGCGAGCACCTCCGGCACGCGGAGCCCGGCGCCGAAGGTGATGGCACTCAGCCGCAGCAGCGGCTCGAGCGCGCTCGCGAAGCCCTGATCCAGCAGGATCGCACGCGCCGCCGGGTCGGCGCGCAGCCAGAGCTCGACGCTCGCCGCGCCGTGCGCGCCGGCATGTCGCACGACGGCTGCGGCCAGATCGACCAGGTCCGCCGGATCTTCGCCGTCCCAGAGCAGATCCACCCACTGTGCAGGTCCGCCGCTGCTCGCTCCGCTCCCGTTCGGGAGTCTGAGCACCCCCCAGGCCCGGGTCTCGCCGGCGCGTCGCACGCCGAGCTGCACGTAGCGGATCGCGGGACGGCTCTCGTAGCGCCAGTGAAACCAGACCGCATCGCGCACCGTCGCGAACGGATAGCGCCCGCGGCTGCGCATCCACAGTCGGTCGGTGGCGTGGACGTCGAAGCCTTCGGAGATCCAGCTGCGCGCCGCAGTCCAGCGTCTGGCGCGCGCTCGGTCCGCGCACGCGCAGCTCAGACGTTCGAGCGTCGCAGGCTCGAAGTAGCGGCCGGCGACGGCACCGGCACGTTGGTGACGCTCGCTGGGGAATCCGTAGACGAATCCGACGCCGTCGGGCGCCGCACATTCCGCCAGGAAGGTCTCCAGGGTGCGCAGGAAGGGGCCGCCCCTGGGGCCGAGCGCCCGCCGGCGGCGCGAAAAGACGTCCACGATCTGCGCCGCGCGCATCGGCAGCCCCGACCAGGCGACATCGACCGTGATCGCGGCGTACTGGCAGACCAGCTCGCCCGCGGCATCGAACGCCAGCACGATCCGCGAGCCCCGGGGCGGCGCGAGAAATTTCCAGCGCCACTCCGCGAGCGATCGCCCGGGACCGAAGACCTCGGCGAAGGCCGCCTGAATGGCGGTCTCGTCACCGGGGGCGTAATCGCGCAGCGTGTAGGCGCTCTCGGCGGTCATTGGGGCCGCGCTTCGCCGCTCTTCAGAAGGTGCAGCGCAGGCGCTTCCCGGCCGTCGCCATCCACGGCACGGAGCCAGAGATCTCCCGGCGGCAACCGGTCCCAGATCTCCTCGGGCATCTGCCAGGCGCCGGCTCGGTCCAGGATCCGCTCGCCCGCAGCCGGGAATCCGCTCGCCGCGAGCGCGATCTCGATCCAGGCCGGAGTCCGCCGGGCAGCGAGCTCGGCCGGCCGCAGCGCGGGAGCCGCAGTGCAGGCGAGAGGGGGCGCGCCGCGGCGGTTCGGTCGCGGCCGCGGAGCGGAGAGCGCCGCCACCACTTGCGCTACGGCCTTGCCGAGATGGCGGCGCCGGAAAAGGCGCTCGGCTTCGCCGAACCAACGCGTCGCCTGCGGCTCCTGGGCGCTGCTCTGCGCGAACAGATGCAGCGCCTGCGCGGCGGGAACGAATCGGGACTCGAGCCCTTGGGAAGCGAGGCGCAGCAGCCAATCGCTCTCCTCGAAGTAGAGGCGGAAGGCCTTGTCGAACGGACCGATCTTCGTCCAGGCGTCCCGGCGGAAGGCGAGCAGCGCGCCCGAGAGCGCCGTGGAGACGAGCGGGTGCGCGGCCTCCCAATGCCGTCGAGCGTGCCGGCGCCAGGCCCGCCGGGCAGCGCCCTCGGCCAGGCCTGGAAACCGGCGGGCCAGCGCGGCGCGGAGCTCCGCCGCGGCGGAACGCGCCTCCGTGGGAGGTAGATGGAACCGCCGCCCGTGATCCCAGAAGAACTGCGGACCCGCTGCGGCGGCGCCGCTCTCGAGCTCGGCGACGAGCCGCGCGAGGCAACCCTCGAAGACGACGACGTCGGGATTCATCGCCACGATCCGCGACGCCGCCGTGGCCTCGACACCGAGCCGAACGCCTCCGGCGTAGCCCAGGTTCGTGCCCGGATCGATCCGCCGCAGGGGCAGCTCGCTCCAAGCCTCGCGTTCGGCCGGATCACTGCCGTTGTCGACCACCAGAATCTCCGCGGCGAGGCCGGAAGCGGCGAGATCCTGGAGCAGAGCCCGGGTGGCGTCGACCAGCAGCCCCGGCGTCCGGTAGTGCACCAGGATGATCGCGAGATCGCTCACTGCGCAGCGGGCTCCCCGGCGGTCGCTCCGGTCGCTCCGGTCGCTGCGGTCGCTGCCCAGACGAGCGCGCGCTCGACCTCGACCGCGACCTTCTCGGGCGCGAAGCGGCGCGCCGCAGCGATGCCGAGCCGGCGCTGCGCCCGCCACTCGGCCGCGGAGGCGAGCATGGACTCCGCGGCGCGCGCGAAGGCGAGCGCGTCGCCGGCCTCGACGAGCCGGGCCCCCGAGTCCCCGATCATGAACTCGACCCCGGGGAGCCGCGAAGCCACCGCCGGCACGCCGAGCTGCATCGCCTCGAGGAGCGGCAGACCGAAACCTTCGCCCCGGCGCGAGGTGAACAGCAGGAGATCACACTCGGCGAGAGCACGCAGCGCCGCGACCGGGGCGACGGCCTCGAGGTAGCGCGCGGCGACGTACTGGGCGGCCTCGGCCGCCGAGCAGGGCAGAGCGGAGATCCGCAGCAGGCGCGGATTTCGCCCCGCTCGCTCGAGCTCGGCGAGCGCCTCCAGCCCGGACCGAATCCCCTTGACCTCGGCCTCGAAAATGCCGCAGAGCGCGATCCATGGGCGCCGCCGCGGACGCCATCGCGCACGCCTCGCGACGGCAAGGTCGGCCGGCGCCGGCGCCAGCCGGAAATCCCGCCCGAACTCCTCGCGGATGCGCCGACCGAGATGGGGCGCCACGACGAGCGCGGGGTGGGGACGGCGGTAGGCTTCGCGAATGGCCTCGCGCTCGGGAGCGAGGTGCTCCAGATCCTCCTCGAAACCCTGGCAGAAATGAGCGACGGGCCCGACTCCGAGAGCCTCAGCGCGCGCGATGGTCGTCCAGAAGGTGGCGACGACGAGATCCTGCGCCGGCAACGTCGCGGCGCGCTGGCTGAGATCAACGAAGTGGAGATCGCGATCGATCCAGGCCGGCCGTGGCGCCTCCGCCGCGATCGTCACGTCGTGACCGCGGGCGCGCAGCAGCTGCGCCTGCTGCACGACGACCTTGGTTCCCCCACCGAGCTCGGGCCGGTCCAGCAGATAGGTCACCCGCATGGAATCGCGCGCGGAGCGACGCGCTAGAGCTCGTCGGCGAAGGCCGGCCGCAGCCGGCGAAAGAGAGCCCAGCCCAGACCCAGGATCGCGAGCGCGACGCCCGAAAGCGCCAGCGCGGCGCTCGCGGTCGGCGGCGGACTACCCAGCAGCACGGTGCGAAAAGCCTGCACGACGGTCGCCAGGGGGTTGAGAGCGATCCAGGGGCGGAGCTTCTCCGGCACCAGGCTCATGGGATAGACGATCGGCGTCAGGTAGAACCAGGCCTGGAGGCCGATGCCGAGCGCCGGCGCGACATCGCGAAAGAAGACCTGCAGCGCGGAGACCGCCCAACCGATTCCCAACGCCAGGCAGACCTCGGCCGCCAGGCCGAAGACGAGCCAGAGCGCGCGCCCCCAGGCGGGCTCGCCCGCGACACCCTGCCAGACGGCGAAGATGGCGAGCGCGACGAACTGATGCACCAATGCGGAGACCACGCTCGCGACGACCAGCAACTCGCTCGGGAAGCGGAGCTTGCGGACCAGGCCCGCATGCGCGACGACGGTCGTCGAGGCCTGCTGGACGCTCTCGGCAAAACCCATCCAGGGGAGCAGTCCCGAGAACAAGAAGACCGGGAAGCTCGCCGTCTTCTCCCCGACGATCGGCACCTTCAGAATGACCGAAAACACCACCCAGAGGAGCGCGAGCTGCCAGAGCGGATGGACGAAAGCCCAGAGAAATCCGAGCAAGGTGCCGCGATAGCGGCTCTGCAGGTCGCGGCGGACCAGCTCTTTGAGGAGGAAACTGAGGTGCATTCGGGCTCCCGGGACCTCGGTGGGTCCCGGGTCATGCCATCTTGACATGGATCCTGGCTCCTGCCTATCATGCTTACGACTAGGAAAATCCACTATGAGCCAACTTTCAGAGATCCGCCAAGTCCAGCTCGTGGGGCAGAAGATCCGTCAGCTCCGCAAGGAGCGCCATCTGACGCAGACAGAGCTCTCCGCGAAGCTGGGGGTTCAGCAGTCCGACCTCTCGCGCATGGAGCAGGGCGAATATCGGGTCAGCCTGGACACTCTGTTCAAGGTTCTCGCCGAGTTCCGCATCGGCGTCGGCGAGTTCTTCGAAGATGTCTCCCGTGAGACCGTCTCGCCGCGCGACCTGCGCCTGCTGAATGACTTCCACGCCCTCGACGCCACCGCGCAGGAAGAGATCGAAGGCTACATTCACGAGCGCAGCCAGCCGCAGCGCAGCGCGGTGCGCGAGACGGTCCTGCTGAGCTAGGAACAGACCCAGGGTGATTCACAACTCGGAGGAGTTCCAGGCGGCCCGCGTCCGCTGGACGGAGCATGTCGAGGCCGGACAGCTCGAGAGCGCGCTGGCGCTCGTCGAGGAAGCCCTCGCCTGGGCCGAAGCAGGCGGCGAAACGCTCCTGCGCGACCGCGCGCTGTGCAACCGGGCGGCGATCGCCCTCGAGCTCGGCCGCGGGAGCTCACAGGTATCGGCGTTGCGCGAGCTCCTCGTGCGCACCAATGACCCGGAGAACACCTATCTCGCCGCCTACACGATCGCGCGCCACTACGAGCTGCAGAAGGATCACCGCAAGGGACTCTTCTACGCCCAGCTGGCGCGTGATCGGGCGCAGTCGCTCGACGAGAATAGGCAAGCCGCCAGCCTGAACTACATCGCGAACTTCCTGGTCGCCGAGAGCCGCTTCGACGAGGCGATCGCGGTCTACGAGGAGGCGGTTGCCCTGCTGCCCTCTCGCGATACCCTCCGCGGAGCGGTCATCGGGTACAACCTCGGCTATTGCAAGGTGCTCACCGGCCAGGGCAACGCCGGCCTCGCCCTGATCTACTCGAGCCTGCGCGCGCTCGTTCGCCGCGGCGCCGAGGGCCACGCCATGAAGGCGAGACTCGATCTGGCCTTCGCGCTGCTCGAAACGGCGCACGCGAAGCACGCCGGCAGGCACGCTGCGCGGGCGCTCGCGCTCGCGGAGCGCCTGCAGGATTCGAGCGCCAAGAAGAACGCGCTCTATCTCCTCGGCGCGGCGGCGGTCGCGAGCGGCGATCGCCTGGGGGCGCGCCGGCACTTCGAGCGCTTGCAGCAGGGTTTCTATCCCGAGGCGGACTACCTGCCCGAGCTGCTGCTCCACGTCGACGTTCGCGACCTGGTCAACCTCAAGGCCTGAGCCATGCGAACCCTTCGAACCCCCCGATCGCTGAGCAAGCTCCTTCGCTCCTTCGCCCTGCTCCCGCTGATCGCGTTCTGCCTCGGCGCGCCCGTGTTTGCGACCGCGACGTCGACCCCGGCCGAGCTCGGCAGCGATGGCACGATCTACCGGCTCTGGTCGGGGACGTTCGCGGAGGTCTTCGGCCCCGACAACAACGCCCTACCCGGCGACATGCCGGTGCTCGCCCTGGACATCGTTCCTCCTGGCCAGCCCCTGCTGCGCTATCTCGTTCCCGGCACCGAAGGTGTTTCGATCGAAAGCTCGGCCGCACTGCTGTTCGATCGCAGCTCGTCCTCGGTACATCTCGTCTGGAACTCGCGCACCTTCGGCAATCTGACGATCTCGCGCCTGAACCTGCGCTCCTTCACGCCTGCGGGTTGGTCCGACCTGATCGAGCTCTCCGGGGGCACGTTGACCGACAAGTCGGGGTTGCGCCTGGCGCAAACCTCCGACGACTACGCCACGAGCGTGGACGGCAGCGAGACGCGTATCCCCCGCCGGGTTCTGCATCTGGTCTGGTCGGAGAACGTCGCGGGCGTTCCGCACAGCTATTACTCTCCGATCGTCTTCCTCCACGGCCGCTATCTCGGTTGGAATCCGGTCGTCGCTCTGGACGATCTCGCGGCGAACGAGCCGGTTTCGGCTGTCTCCGTGCCCGTTGCGCTGCGCGCGGCGCCGAGCCTCGCCACCACGGCCGCGGGAAGGGTCTCGGTTTCCTTCGTCCATTCGCAGACCAACCGCCTGGTCGCGGTCGATGTCCAGACGCTGGCGGGCGAGCTGGGCGAGCTGGCGGAGATGGCTCGCGGGCACATCGTCGAGCTCGCGACGGTTCTGGGCAGCAGCGATCGCGCCGAGCTCGCCGCCATGGCGCGCGGACACATCGTCGAGCTCGCGGGTCGCTTCCATCCCTCCGCGGCGGCCTACATCGGCGATCGAACCGCGGAGCTGGTGGCCTCTGCCGACGTCTCGATCGATGGAGCGACCCTCGGCGAGATGGCGCGCGGGCACATCGTGGAGCTCGGCCGTGAGATCCTCGCGACCGGACTGGCGAATCGCTGCGCGGGCGAAGAGGTCCTGCTCGAGATCCCGCCGCTCGACCCGCTGCCTCCCAGTGACGGGATGACCTTCAGTCACTTCCTCACCCTGCACAAGGTGGCGAGCTGGGAGCTCCCGGGCGATCTCGTGACAGTCGGTGCGGGGGCACGGATTCTGGTCTCCGCCGATGGCAGCCGGGCGACGCTCGCCTGGTCGGGAGAGAATCACCTGCTCTATCGCGAAACCGAGGCGACAGGCTCGTGGAGCGCGGTGAGAGATCTCGATCTCGGACAGATCACGCTCGCCGACGCCTGGGATGCCATCGCTCGTCGGGCGTCGGGACTCTAGTTCCCCCTCGAGCCCAAGCCGTTCGCAAGCCCCGCTGAATCCTCCTCGATTTCGAGCCCGCGGGCCGTCGGCTGCGCGGCGAGAACCTCCGTCCCCAGGCGACGCCAGGCGTCGGCGATCGCCGAGCGCGCCGCAGGCGGAGCGATCACCAGCACCGAGCCGCCACCGCCGGCACCGCACGCCTTGCCGCCCCAGGCGCCCAGCTCGCGAGCCGCCGCCAGCAGGCTCTCGATCGCGGGGGTCGAGATCTCCCCGGACAGCTGGCGACGCGCCGCCCACTCTTCGGCGACCAGAGCACCCACTTGCGCCCAGTCCGCCGCCAGGAGAGCGGACGGCAGACGAGCAGCAACGTCGGCGATCGCGCCCAGCCGGTCCACGATCCAGGCGTCGGCCTCGAGCCGTCGGCGCACGACCTGCCAATTCGCTCCGGCGGAGAAATGGCTCTGGCCGGTGAAGCCGAGCACGAGATGCTCACCGAGAATCCGGAGGTCGACCGGTAGCACGGTGACCCGCTCCCCGCCGGGAGCGTGCGCGATCTCGAGGGCCCCGCCGAGCTGCGCTGGGTAGTGGTCCTGCAGCCCGGTCGGCAAACCCATCAACCGCGCCTCGAGGTCTCGCGCCACCGCCGCGCGCTCCGCCGGCGCGCGTCGGAGCGCACCGTGGGTAGCGACCTCCGCTGCCGCGAGCAGGCCGACGGCGAGAGCGGAGCTCGCGCCCAATCCCGCTCCGCGCGGCGAAGCGCTCGCAAGCTCGACGAAGAACGGCGGCAGCGCCTCGGCCACGGCGACGGCGGCGACCAGAGCGCCGCCGGGAGCGGCCGCCAGCTCGGCCAGCGTTTCCGCTTCGATCGACTCCCCGCCCTGGCGCACAGCGAAGCCCTGCGCACGCAGCTCGAATGTGACTTCCACCGCGAGATCGAGCGCGACGTTGACGGTGCGCGCGCCCGGATAGAAGAGACCCAGGGGCCAGATATCGAGCGTTCCACCGGCGAAGTCCGCGCGGCACCAGGTCCTCGCCCGGATCACGATCTACTTCCTGGTCGCGGAGTTGGTCTTGAGGGCCGGCCTGCGTTCGTGGCCGAAGCCAGCGGCAATGCGCTCGCCGGGTGCTTCCGGTCGGCGGCCCTCGGAGGCGAACACTGCCGTTCTCTCCGGCGATACCTCCCTCGAGTCGGCCAGCGCGGCGCGCATCGCGTCGCGCTGCAGGAGGAAATCGCCGAGCTCGGCGCGCTCGAGCGGCGGCGCAGGAACGCTCTTCAGGGACTGGGGATCGATCCAATCGCCGTCCCGCTGGACCCGATAGTCGAGGTGCGGACCGGTCGCGAGGCCGGTCGCCCCGACGTAGCCGACGAGGTCGCCCTGGCGGACTCTCGCGCCCGCCCGGATGCCGGCGGCGAAGCGCGAGAGATGCAGGTAGCAGGTGACGTAGCCGTTGGGATGCCGCACCTTGACTGCCTTGCCGCCGCCGCCGTCCCAGGCAGCCTGGAGCACGGTGCCGGCGGCGGTCACCCGGACCGGAGTCCCCACCGGAGCTCCGTAGTCGACGCCGTAGTGCGGCCGGAAGATCTTGAGCAGCGGGTGAAAGCGGCGGCTCGAGAACCTGGAGGTCACGCGCGTGTAGGGCAACGGCGCGCGCAGGAACATCTTCTCGGTCGGCCGGCCTTCCGCGTCGTAGTACGAGCTCGAGCTGCCGTAGCGGAAGGCCTCGAGTCTGCGATGGGACTGGTCATAGGTGAGCGCGAGAATGCGCCCGAGTCCGAAGTATCGCCCCTCGAGGTAGACCTCCTCGAAGAGCGCTTCGAAGCGGTCTCCGGGCTGGAGATCGCGGTTGAAATCGAGATCCCACTGCAGCACATCCGCCATCGCGTAGGCGAGGTCGGCGTCGGCGCCGGCGGCGGCCACCGAGCTCTCGAGCGAGCCCGAGAGGACACCGTGCACGGCGCGCGTCCGGCTCTCGCGGCGATAGGGCCGCCAGGAGGGCAGCCATTCCTCGCCGCCCCGCTCGACCGACAGCTCGCCCTGCCCTGCCACGGCGAGCGCGAATCTGGCCGGCTCGGCACCACCCAGATAGGCCGCGACGCGCATGCCGGGCCGAAGCTGCCGGGGGTTCACGTAGCGGCTCGCGGCATCGGCCGCCCGCTGCGCTTCGATCCCGCCCAGCCCCAGGTCGCGCAGCGCCTCGCCCAGGGTATCCCCGGCGCGCAACGTCCGCACGCGGTCCGGTTCGGCGCCGGTCACCGCAGCTGCGGCTTTCGCCTGTGGGGCTTGCACCGGGGTCGCGAGGACTGCGGCGGCGTCCCCCAGCGCCTTCCCGGGAGGGCTCTCGATCCAGGAGGTCAAGGCGAGCGGCGCGAGGACGATGGCCGCGCCTACGGGGAGGGCGACTCCGAGAAATCGCAGCACCCTTCGCCCGCTCCACGCGTTCATCCTGTGGGCTCTCCACTCGTACGGATGGTTGATCGACCGGGCGACTCCCGGAAGGCGGAGCATAGCATCCGCGAGACGGGGCGAGCCGTGCTCGGGGGTTCCCGGCTACCCTAGCGCAGAAGATCCCGGACTTGCGTTTCCGCTTCCGCGGCGAGGCGGCCCTGGAAGACGACCTCGCCTTTGCGCACCACGATGAGCCCGGGCAGCGCGGTGACCGCATGTCCCTTCGAAAACTCACCATCCCGGTCGAGGTAGACCGGGGCGTCGAAGGGGTGCTGACGTACGAAGTCCTCGACCGCCTGGACCTCCTCCTGGAAGTTGACGGTGACGACGCGGCCCTGGCCGGCGAACTTCTGGGCGAGTTGATTGACCCGCGGCGCGATATCGCGGCAACGCGGCGACCAGGAGGCCCAGATCACGACGATGTGGGTCCCTTGCGCGAGATCCGCGCTGGAGAGCTGCCCGCCGGCGAGGCCGGGCAGGGCGCCTCCCTGCTGCGCTCCGGCAGGAGAACCCGGAAGAGCCGAAAGCGCGAGCAGCAAGGGCAACGCCACCCAGAAAGCCGCCCACCTCGGCCGCCCTGCGGCCGCGCGGCAGGTTGAAAATCGATCCCATCGCATCGGGTTCACTCCAGTCCCAGCAAAGCCCTGATTCTCTCCTGCAGCTCGGTCGGAGCCGAACGGCGGAAGCATCGGGTGCGTACCATCACGATGACCTGTTCGATCCGCAGCGCGCGTTCCCGGCAGTGAGGACAGCCCTCCAAGTGCCTTTCCATGGAGGCTCGCGGCAGCTCTTCACGGTCGCGATCCACCCAGAGGAAGACTGCCCTGCGCACTCGGTTACACGCCATCGGCTCGTCCCTCGGGGCGCCCGCAATCCGCCTGCCGGGCCGTTCTCACCCTGTACAAAACAGTTCCTGGATCGGCGAAATTCCTGAACGGCATGGGCCTGGTGTCCGGAAACACGGGGTTTACGCCGCCGTATCGGAGCCGCGCCGCCGCGCCGGTTCCGATCCTTCGCGCAGGTAACCGTGCTCCCGCGCGTAACGCAGCATCACCTCCTCGAGGAGCTTGCGACCCCGGTAGAGCCGGCTCATGACCGTACCGACCGGAATCTCGAGAATCTCCGCGATCTCGCGATAGGAGAAGCCCTCGATATCCGCCAGGAGAACGGCCATCCGATAGTCGGCCGGCAGCTGGTCGAGAGCGCGCTGAACGTCCTCGTCGAAGACGTTCTCGAGCGCCTCCTCTTCTGGGTTCTTCATCTGCCCGGCGGCTTCCGGCGCGAGCTTGCTCTCGAAGGCGTCCTCGATCTCGGCGAAGTCGCTCTTGGGAGGCGCCGCCTGTTTCCGCCGGTATTCGTTGATGAACGTGTTCTTGAGGATCTTGAACAGCCATGCCTTGAGGTTGGTGCCGGGCGTGAACTGGGCATAGCTGCGATAACCCTTGAGAAAGGTCTCCTGAACCAGATCCTCCGCGTCTTCCGCATTCCGTGACAGCCGGTAGGCGGTGTTGTAGAGCGAGTCGAGGAACGGCAGCGCCGCCGCCTCGAATGCGGCCCGTTCCTCGGGGGGCTTGCCTGCGCTCGTCGTCTGCATGCCTGCGATCGGATTATCCATCATCTTCCTGCCCCGGAGCAGACGCACGAACGGTGCCAGTCCAATCGGGAAAGGCTTCGCCACGGCGATCGCGGCCGCTGCCAAGGCCCCTCGTTCCCGCCCGATGATGAGAGAATGCCGGCCGAAGCCTCCATGTGCGCCTCCAACCTCGTTCCTGTCCCGGAAGAACGTCTGCACCGTCTCGTCGAGGCGATGCGCGGCCAGCCCGTCCTCATGCTCGTCGACCTGGTCGTCGACCGCTTCCTCTCCGGCACGCCGAAGAGGATCTCGCGCGAGGCGCCGGTGCTCATCCTGAGCTATGCCGGCGAGAGCTTCGCCCCGGGCGGGGGCGCGAATGCGGTCGCCAACGTCATGGCGCTGGGCGGACGTCCGATCCCCCTCGGCCTGGTCGGCGACGACGACAGTGGGCGGGAGCTTCTCGCCGAGCTGGCCAAGAGGGAGATTCCGACTTCGGCCATCCTGGTGCGCCGCGGCTATCGGACGCCCACCAAGACCCGGATCCTCGCCGGGTTTCCGACCGGCATCAAGCAACAGGTCGTGCGCCTCGATCGTGAGCAGGAGGTCGTGCTGAGCGCCGCGGAGGTGGCGACCTTGCGCGGAGCGATCGCGCGCGCCGGAGCCGCGCCTGCCGCAGTTCTTTCCGACTACGGTTACGGCTGTGTCGCTCCCGATCTTCTCGGGGAAGTCCGCAAGGCGGTCGGACCGGACGGAGTGATCCTCGTCGACAGCCGCTTTCGGCTCGACGCCTTCGCCGGAATCGACGGCGCGACCCCCAACGAAGAGGAGGCCGAGACCCTCCTCGGACGACCTCTCGACGATGCGCGCGGAGACGACAGCCCGGCCGGTCACGAGCTGCGCAGGCGCCTGCGGGCGCGCTTCCTTCTCATCACCCGCGGCAGCCGCGGCATGTCCCTCTTCACGCCCGACGGCGCCGCTCACCTGCCGGTCCACGGCACGGACCAGGTGGCGGATGTGACCGGCGCGGGGGACACGGTCATCGGAACTTTCGCCCTCGCGCTCGCCGCCGGCGGTTCTCCCCTGGAGGCGACGATCCTCGCCAACTATGCCGGCGGAGTGGTGGTGATGAAGATGGGAACCGCGACGGTTTCCGCGGCGGAGCTCCATGCCGCCATCGCCGCCGATCCCCGGCCGCGCCTGGAGATGACGTGGGTCGCGTCCTGACGCGGGAGGAGCTCGCCGTCGAGGCACGACGCCTCCAGGCGGCGGGTCGCACTCTGGCTTTCGCCAACGGTCATTTCGACCTGCTGCATGTCGGCCATCTGCGCTACCTCGAGGCCGCGCGCGCCGAGGGCGACGTGCTCATCGTGGCCGTCAACGACGACGCTTCGGTCGCCAGGCTCAAAGGTCCGGGCCGGCCGGTCGTGCCGGCGGCCGAACGGGCCGAGCTCCTCGCCGCTCTTCGACCGGTCGATTTCGTCGTCATCTTCTCGGGCGACAGCCCGGCGCCGCTCCTCGCGGCGATCCGGCCCGACGTCCACTGCAAGGGTACCGATTACGGGACCCCGGAGCGGGTGCCCGAGTTCGCTGTCGTGGCGGCCTACGGCGGGCGGACGGCGCTGGTTGGAGATCCAAAGGACCACGCGACGAGCGACCTCATCGACAGGGTCCGCGGCCTCCCCGGGCGCGCAGGGAAGCCGGCTCTTCATTGACCCTTTTTTCGGAGCGCTGCTACACTCCAAGCGCATCTGGCCGCCTGCTCCTGAAGGCAGACCATTCAGCGCAGGGCTGGACTTCGACGAGCCATGAAAGGCCCTTGAAGAGATGAGCAATCGCCTGGGAGACGCGCTTCTCAAGTCGACCAAGATCACTTCGGAGCAGCTGAAGGAAGGCCTCGCCCTGCAGAAGGAGAAGGGCGGCCGGATCGGCTCGGCCCTGGTCAAGATCGGCGCCCTTTCGGAGAAGGACCTCGTCGAGTTCCTGTCGAAGCACTTCGGCGTTCCCGCGATCGATCTTTCGAAGGTCGAGATCGACGAGTCGGTCATCAAGGTGATCCCGGCCGACGTCGCGCGCAAGTACACCATCCTCCCGATCGCGAAAGTCGGCGCCAAGGTCACTTTGGCCATGATCGATCCGACCAACGTCTTCGCCATGGACGACATCAAGTTCATGACGGGCTACAACGTCGATCCCGTGGTGGCGTCGGAATCCGCGCTGCGCATCGCGATCGACAAGTACTACGGCTCGACGCACGCCATCGAGCTGAAGAAGGTGATGGAGGATCTCACCGACAGCTCGACGGATTCCTCGCTCGAAGTGCTCGAGGAGGACCAGGATCTCGATCTCGAGATGCTGGAGAAGGAGTCCGAGGAGGCCCCGGTCGTCCGGCTGGTGAACATCATTCTCACCGACGCGATCAAGAAGGGCGCATCGGACATCCACATCGAGCCTTACGAGAAGGACTACCGCGTCCGCTACCGGATCGACGGCATCCTCTACGAGATGATGCATCCGCCGCTGCGCCTGCGCGAGGCGATCACCAGCCGCATCAAGATCCTCGCCAAGCTCGACATCGCCGAAAAGCGCCTTCCCCAGGACGGGCGCATCAAGATCAAGACCAAGATCCAGGAGCGCGTCAAGGATCTCGACTTCCGCGTCTCGGTGCTGCCGACGATCTACGGCGAGAAGATCGTCCTGCGGCTCCTGGACAAGGACAACCTGATGCTGGACATGACCAGGTTGGGATTCGAGTCCGATTCGCTCAGAAAGTTCGAACAGACGATCCTCAAGCCCTACGGCATGGTCCTCGTCACCGGACCGACCGGATCCGGCAAGACGAACACGCTCTATTCGGCGCTGCAGCGGATCAACACCGCCGAAGTGAACATCATCACCGCCGAAGATCCGGTCGAGTTCAACCTGCCCGGCATCAACCAGGTGCAGATGAAGGAGCAGATCGGACTCAACTTCGCCGCCGCGTTGCGCTCCTTCCTGCGACAGGATCCGAACATCATCCTGGTCGGCGAGATCCGCGACTTCGAGACCGCGGAGGTGGCCATCAAGGCCGCCATGACCGGGCATCTCGTGCTCTCGACCCTGCACACCAACGACGCCCCGTCGTCCATCAACCGCCTCATGAACATGGGTATCGAGCCGTTCCTCGTCGCCACCTCCGTGCTCATGATCGTCGCGCAACGCCTGGTCAGGCGCGTCTGCGGCTCGTGCAAGGAGCCGACCGAAGCTCCGCTCGGCGCTTTGATGAACGCCGGATTCTCGGAGAAGGACGCCAAGAGCGTCCGCCTCTTCAAGGGTCGGGGCTGCGATCGCTGCTCCAACACCGGTTACAAGGGCCGCGTCGGCCTCTACGAGGTGATGGAGATCAGCGACGACATCCGCGAGCTGATCCTCTCCGGCGCGAGCTCGATGGAGCTGCGCACCCGGGCGATCGAGAACGGCATGCTCACCCTGCGCGGATCGGGCCTGCAGAAGATCCGGGACGGCGTGACGACGATCGAGGAAGTCATTCGCGAGACCGTCATCTAAGCGCTCCGCGCCCTTCGGCCGTGCGCAAGTACCTGGTCTTCCTCGTCCTGAGCTCGGCCCGGCTGATCTCGCAGACTGTTCTGGTCGCGGGAGAAGTCCTGGATCGGGGGAAGGCCGCAAGGCGACCCCTGGCGGGGCATCCGGGTGCTCTGCTTCCTGCATCACACGAGCCTCTTCGAATGGCTGTTCATCGCCATGGCGCCACCGCGGTTCCTCTGGCGGGTCGCCTGCCACGGGGTCGTGCCCGCCGCCGAGAAGACGACCAGCCGGCCGATCGTGGGCCACTTCTTCAAGCTGCTCGCGCGCCCATGTCGTTTCGATCTCCCGCGAGCGCGACCACACCTGGCGGGAGGTGCTTTCGAGGATCGATCCCGACTCGATGGTCATCATCCTGCCGGAAGGGCGGCATGAAGCGCCCCAACGGTCTGGACTCGAAGGGCCAGCCGATGACGGTGCGCGGCGGCATCGCAGACATCCTGGAGGCGATTCCGAGCGGGCCGATGCTGGTCGCCTACAGCGGCGGCCTGCACCACGTGCAAGCCCCGGGCGAGAGCCTGCCGCGGCCGTTCCGCAAGATCCGGATGAACTTCGAGCTGCTCGACATTGCGGCCTACCGCGAGGCTCGGCTGCAGGAAGCCGGCGGGCCGGTCGGATTCAAGAGGGCCGTGGTCGAGGATCTCGAACGGCGCCGCGACCGGAACTGCCCGGCCTGACCCGGCAACCTGGCGCGAGGGGCCGCCTCAGGCGCGCGAATTCCACAGCCGGTCCGGATCTCCGCTGAGGAGATTCGCGGCCCGCGCGAGGACGAAGAGCGTGTCGGAGAGACGATTGAGATAGGGCAGCGTCCAGTTCCCCACCGCCTCTTGCCGCGCGAGCTTCACCAGGAGTCTCTCCGCCCGGCGACAGACCGTGCGCGCGACGTGGAGCGTGGCCGCGGCGGGACTTCCTCCGGGAAGGATGAAGTTGTCGAGCGCCGGCAGGCGCTCGTTCCAGGCATCGATGAGCTGTTCGAGCTCGACCACATGCCGTTCTTCGATCCGCGGCACGGGACGCGTCACTTTGTCGGCTTCGGTGACACAGAGGTCCGCGCCGAGATGGAAAAGGTCGTTCTGAATTCGGGAGAGAGGGGTCGCGAGGCTCTCCGGCGGGGACTGCGAGAGAGCGACGCCGAGCTGGGAGTTGAGCTCGTCGACGGTGCCGTAACAGGCGACCCGCAGGTGGTCCTTCGCGATCCGCGCGCCGGAGCCGAGCGCCGTGCTGCCGTCGTCGCCGGTCCGGGTATAGATCCTGGTCAGTCTCGGCATCCGCCCATTCTAGAACGTGCCGCGCGCGCCGATCTCCGGGTCGCGCCGAACCCTCCGCACGGCGCGCTAGGATTGCCCATCATGCTCAGCGACCAGGAAGTCTACCGTCGCCGGTTCCTGCTCTTCCTCGCGCTCCTCGTCTCGGCGGTCTTTCTCTTCATGATCCGGGACTTCCTGATCGCGCTGGTTCTGGGCGCCGTCTTCAGCGGCCTGGCCCAACCGCTCTATTCCTGGCTGCTCCGGCGCATGCCGCGCAGCAAGACCCTCGCCTCGCTTCTGACCCTGCTCGTTCTCCTCCTGGCGATCGGCCTGCCGCTGACTGCGTTTCTCGGTCTCGTCGCCGCCAACGCCCTGGAGATCGCCCAGGTCGCGGTGCCGTGGATCCAGCACAACGTCTCCCAGCCGACGCTGCTGGAGCAGCGACTGCTCGAGCGCCTGCCGATTCTCGAGCACCTCGAGCCTTACCGGGAGTCGATCGTCGCGTCGCTCGGCAAGGTGGTCGAGCGCTCCGGCGCCTTCCTCTTCAACAGCCTCTCGTCGCTGACCGGCGGGACGGTGCATTTCCTGCTCAGCTTCTTCATCCTGCTCTACGCCATGTTCTTCTTTCTCAAGGGCGGTACCACGACGCTCGACCGGATCCTCGCCCACCTGCCGCTTCCTCAAGGCGACAAGCGCCGCCTCGTGGGCCGGTTTCTCTCCGTTTCCCGCGCCACCATCAAGGGCACGCTGGTGATCGGCTTCGTCCAGGCCACCCTCGGCGGCCTCGCCTTCTGGATCGCCGGCATCGAGGGCGTGGCGTTCTGGTCGGTGCTCATGTTCATTCTCTCGGTGCTGCCGGGTATCGGAATCGCGTTGGTCTGGATTCCGGCGGCGATCTATCTCCTCGTCGTGGATCGGACTGGAGCGGCGCTCGGGCTCACGCTCTGGTGCGGAGTCGTCGTTGGAACGATCGACAACCTGCTCCGCCCGCGCCTGGTGGGCAGCGACACCGAGATGCCGGACCTCCTGATCCTCATCGGCACGCTCGGAGGCCTGACGCTCTTCGGCGCCGCCGGACTCATCCTGGGCCCGATCGTCGCCGCTCTCTTCGTCACCGTCTGGGAGATCTACGGCAGCACCTTCCGCGATCTGCTGCGCTCCCCGGAGCCGCCGGAAGAGGGTCCCGTGCTCGGGCTCAGCGCACCCGGACCTTCAGGGTCCGACCGATCCAGCTCATGAGCTCACAGAGCGCATCGTAGTCGGGGTGCCGCAGGCGAAACCAGCTGTTCGCAAGGTAGCCCTTCTCGATCGGCACGGTGGCGCGACCGACCGCCGGGATCTCGCGCGCGAAGACCCACGGCCGGATACGCTCGAGCACCTCCTCGAGGTGCTCATAGCCGGCGATGTGGCCGTCGCGATCCGGTCGGACCTGGACCGACCCCGTCGCCAGGCGCTGACTCGGAACCGCGTCGAGGCGGCCGCCGACGATCGCGCGCGCCCAGGCGCCATAGAGGCTCAGGTCGTTTCCGACGCAGTAGAGGTCCCAGATCCGTTCGCCCGGAGGACGGGCGCCGATCTCGGAGACCTTGAGTCCCTTCGGGCCGAAGAACCACTCCATGTGGGTGGCGGAAGTCCCGATGCCGAGCGTCCGGATCACCCGGCGTCCGAGATCCTTGAGCTCCCTGTAGCTCTCCAGCCCGACGCGATTCGTGGCCGCGATCTGCGGCGCGACGGCCCGATTCGAGAGCGCCTCGAGCACGCTCGGATAGTAGTGCGAGATGAACTCGAGACGCGGCTCGCCTTCGATGGAGAGCGTGTCGTAGAAGCCCTCGTGCCCCGCGATGAACTCCTCCACCGCGGCGGCTTTGCCTTTGTCCACCCCCAGCGCCCGTGCCGCTCGTTCGAGCTCCGCGACCGTGTCGGCGCGGTAGGTCTGCTGCGAGCCCAGTCCCGCGACCGGCTTCAAGACCAGGGGAAAGCCGATGCGCTCCACGAACGCAAAGAGGTCGCCTGAAGAAGCGACCGCCGCCGATTCGGCGCAGGGAATTCCGGCCTCCCGCAGCGCGGCCTTCATCGCCGGCTTGTCGCGGCAGAGCCGCGCCGAACGCAGCGAGAGTCCGGGGACTCCGAGCTCCTCGCGCGCCGCTGCGGCACTTTCGATCAGCCGCTCCTCCACCGTCTCGAGGCGCTCCACCGCAGCGGCCCTGCCGAGCCGTCGCGCCGCCTGCGCGACTTCGCGCGGATCGAACGGATTGCGTACCTGCTCCCAGGCGTCGAGGTGACGCTTGAGACCGGCGCGCAATCGCGACTGCGGCGTCGCGCCGATGCCCGACACGCGCGCGCCGATCTCCTTCGCCGCCTGCGCGAAATCGTGGAAAGCCGCGAAAAGATCGGGGCCGAGGAGAACGATGTGCATGGCCTGCCGGGATCCTAGCAAGGCCGCCCCTCCGCCGGGCTCGTGGAACATTTCGCAGACGAATCGCCGCGCTCGCACGTACACTGCTCAGGGTCTTGCTGGATCGCATCCCGCGATCCCTCCGGCCGAAGGAGTCCTCATGGTCCTGCGCTCGCACCGACGGCTCGCCGTGCTTCAGATCGCCACCGCTCTGCTCGCGACGGTCGCGCTTCCCGCCGCCGCCGCGGTCGCGCAACCGGCGCGCGAAACCGACGCCGTCGTGTCGGCGGCGCGCCGCACTCTGGCACGGTTCCAGGCGGATCCGGAGATGGCCTGGTTCCGCGAGCACGTCGGCGAGGCGAAGGCGGTTCTCATCGTCCCCAAGCGCATTCGCGCCGGGCTGATTTTCGGCGGTTCGGGGGGCGTGGGCGTTCTGCTGGCGCGCGACCCGTCCTCCGGAGAGTGGGGACAGCCTGTGTTCTACAACCTCGGCGGCGCCTCCATCGGACTGCAGGCGGGGGGCGAACGTTCGGAGGTCATTCTGCTGATCCAGTCCCAGGCCGGCCTCGACTCGTTCCTGAGTTCCAAGCTCGAGCTCGGCGCGGAGGCCGCAGTGGCGGCCGGTCCCGTGGGCGCCGGCGCCGGCGGCAACGTGAACGCCGAGATCCTGACCTTCGTGCGCTCCAAAGGCCTCTATGCCGGCGCTACCCTCGACGGCACGCTGATCCGGCCGGCGGCCGAGCGCAACGCCTCCTATTACGGCACCGCGGTCACCGCCGCCGACATCCTGGTACGGAAGACCGCCCGCAACGAGCACGCCGACGGCCTGCGCGCCGATCTCGCGCGCACCGCCAGCACGCCCACCGGGTCGTGAGCAGCGGTTCCAAGCTAGAATCCAGCCGCTCCTGAAAGCTTGCGCCCGGCCGCGACGCGGGCGTCTCGAGACCCTTTCGGGTTCCTGGCGCGGATCCATGACGAAGCTCGATTGCCGCCGCTGCGGTACCCCGATCCCGCTTCCGGCCGAGGCCACCCTTCAGGCGACGACCGTCGTCACCTGCCCCGGCTGCGGTGCGCGCTACTCCCGCCGTTCCGGGTCCGCCGCCGCCGCGACGCTGGCGCCGCGCGCTTCTCCCCCCTCGACCCCCACGGCGCCGACACAGGCTCTGGCGCAGGCGCCGGAAGTGGCGCTCTTTCGACCGGAGGAAGTGGTCTCGGACCGTTACCGCATCCGGCGCTTCATCGCGCGCGGCGGCATGGGTGAAGTCTACGAAGCGGAAGACCTCGAGCTTCGCCAGCCGGTGGCGCTCAAGACCGTGCACGGGCGCGATGCGGCGCACGACCTCGTCATCGAACGCTTCAAGCGCGAGATCTACCTTGCCCGCAAGGTGACTCACCCGAACGTCTGCCGCATCTACGACGTCGGCTATCACTCCCGTCCGGACGGTTCGTCGGTGATCTATCTGACGATGGAGCTCCTGGCGGGGGAAACACTCTCCCAGCGCATCCAGCGCCAGGGGACGCTCTCTCCCGAAGAGGGCCTGCCGATCGCGCACCAGATGATGGCCGCGCTTGCCGCCGCCCATGCGGCCGGAGTCATCCACCGCGACTTCAAGAGCGAGAACGTCTTCCTGGTTCCCACAGCCGAAGGGACGCGTGTCGTGGTCACCGATTTCGGGGTGGCGCGCGGCGTCGAGTACGACCAGTTCTCGGCCCAGGTGACGGTCACCGACGCCGCCCTCGGCACGCCCGCCTACATGGCGCCCGAGCAGATCGAAGGAGGAGCCCTCACGGCTGCGATCGACCAGTACGCCCTCGGTGTGGTGCTCTTCGAGATGGTTACCGGACACCTTCCCTTCGCCGGCGAAACGCCCATCGCCACCGCGGTCAAGCGTCTGACGCAGGCGCCGCCCTCACCGGAGGAGCTGGTGCCCGACCTCGACCCGCTCTGGATCGCCGTCATCCGGCGGTGCATGGCGCGCTATCCCGGCGATCGCTTCGCGTCGATTCTCGAAGCCGACCGGACACTCGCCGGCGAGAGCGCCGTCGCGCCGGCGATCGGCGCGCCGGCAGGTGTGCCGGCGGCCCCGCCGCGC
Organism: Thermoanaerobaculia bacterium; assembly: GCA_963806165.1. GTDB lineage: Bacteria > Acidobacteriota > Thermoanaerobaculia > Multivoradales > JAGPDF01 > JAGPDF01. The sequence goes on along the minus strand of CAWDWZ010000009.1, from coordinate 192,015 downwards.
AGGGACCCGAAGCGGCGCCGACAGATCCAGCTCCTCGCCGGCATCTCGCTCCTGCTCGTCCTCGCGGTCGTGCAGGCGGTCGTGCGCGTACGGCACGCGCTCGAGTCGCCGCTCGCTCTGGAGCCCGGAGAGTCCCGGCGCGCGGTCGCCGTGGTGCCCTTTCGCAATCTCGCTCAGCGCACCGAGTTCGAATGGCTCTCGGTGGCGCTCGCCGAGATGGTCGCCTCGGAGCTTCGGGCCGGCGAGGGACTGCGCACCGTGGCGAGCGACGACGTGGCCCGCGCCCGCCTCGACCTCGGTCTCGCGGAGACCGACCAGCCCTCGGGCGGAGTGATCTCCTCCCTGCGCTCCCGTCTGGGCACCGATTTCGTGGTCCTCGGCTCCTACACCGTGATCGGCTCCGGCGACTCGGCTTCGGTCCGGCTGGCCGTTCGCCTCGAGGATGCCGGAAAACGGGAGACGCTCGGGGAAGTGGTCGAGACCGGCGGCGAGGAGCAGTTGTTCCAGCTCGTCTCGCGCGTCGGCGAGCGCCTGCGCCAGCTTCTGGGCAGCGCGGCTCGCGCTTCGAAATCGACGGTCATCGCATCCGCTCCCACACAACCACGCGCGGCGAAGCTCTACTCAGAGGGCCTCTTGAAGCTGCGCAGCTTCGAGCCGACCGCGGCACGCGACCTTCTCGAGCAGGCCGCCGCCGCAGAACCCGGCCATCCGATGATTCGCGCCGCCCTCGCCCAGACCTGGTCCGCGCTCGGCTTCGAGCAGCGCGCCGAGCAGGAAGCCAGCAAGGCGCTGGAGCAGGGCGCGGGCCTGCCCCCGGAGGAGCGCTTCGTGGTCGAGGGGCTCTCGGCGGAGCTGCATCGCGACTGGCCGCGAGCCCAGGAGATCTACGCCAAGCTCTGGACGGCCTTCCCGGACAATCTCGAGTACGGCCTGAAGCTCGCGCGCGCCCAGGGCGAGGGCGGCCGCCCCGACGCCGCCCTGCTCACGATCGACTCGCTGCGCGCACTTCCCGAGCCGGACAGGGACAACCCGCGCATCGACCTCGCCGAGGCCGCGGCGGCGCTCGCTCTGTCCGATTTTTCGCGCCAGCGCGATGCGGCAGCCCGGGCCGGCGCGAAGGCCGAGGCCCTGAACGCACCGCTTCTCGTCGCCGAAGCGCGCGTCCGCGAAGCCGAGGCGCTCCGGCGCCTCGGCGACTCGGCGGGCGCGGCGATGGCCAGCGAAGCGTCGCGCCAGCTCTATGTCGCCGCAGGAGATCGGGTGGGAGAGGCGTCCGCGCTCACGGTCGCTGCCGGGGCGTTGTTCGATCGCGGCGATCTCGCTGCCGCGCGCGACGCGAATGAGCGGGCGCTCACCCGCTACCGCGAAGCCGGCGACCGGGGCGGCGTCGCACGGAGCCTCAACAGCCTCGCGGTGCTGGCGCGGAATCTGGGCGATCTGGCGCGGTCGCGCACGCTCTACGAGGAGGCTCTCCAGGTTCTCGCCGAGGTCGGCGATCTCGGTGGGACGGCCTACACGCGGAACAATCTGGCGGCAGCGATCGTCGAGGAGGGACGGCTGACCGAGGCGCGGAAAGCGGTTACGGACGCGCTCGCGGTCTTCCGCCAGCTCAAGGACCAGAGTGGGGTCGCGGACGCGCTGCTCAATCTGGGCACGATCGAGCGCCAGCAAGGGGAGCTTGGCGACGCGAAGGTGCACCTCGAGGAAGCCCGTGCAGTGAAGCGCGACCTCGGCCAGAAGCCGGGTGAAGCCGCTGCGCTGGCCGCGCTCGGCGGCCTCGCCATCGACCGCGGCGAGCTCGCGGAGGCGCGCGCCAGTCTCGAAGCCGCGGTGAAGTCGGCGCGCCAGACGACGAGCAAGGCGGTGCTTTCCAACGCGCTCGCGGCGCTCGCCGACGTGGAGCTGGAGGGCGGCGACTTCGTACGCGCGAAGGGGTGGGCCGAGGAGTCGCTCGCGCTGCGTCGCGAGCTCCGACGCTCCGGCAAGATCGACGAGAGCCGGCTCCTCCTCGCGCGGATCGCACTCGAGCACGGCGAAGTGCGCGCGGTCCTCTCCGAGCTCGAGAATCTGACTTCCGAGAGCTCGCCCGGACGCTCTCCGGATCTCGCCGCCGCGATCGAATTCACCAGTGCCCGGGCGTATTCGGCCTGGGGGCGCGCCGGCGAGGCGCGCGCCGCGATCGCCCGCGGCCTGGCTTCGAGCTCGGCCACCGAAAATCTGCAGGTCAAGCTGCTGGCGACCGCGGCGGCTCTGACAACCGAGATCTCGGGCGCGAGACCGACCCCGGATCTCGTCTTCGCTCCTGCCGAGGCCGTCGCGATGGCGAAGCAGCACGGTTTCGCAGCGCTCGCTCTGGAGCTCGATCTGCTGCGTCTGCGCGCCGAGAGCCGCAAAGGAGGCGGGCCGGAGGCGATCGCGGCGATGCGCCGGATCTCGACCGAGGCGACGAGCCGGGGACTCCTGCGCGTTGCCCGTCTCGCCGCAGTCGCTGCCGGGTCTTCCTGAGGGCGCCCACCCTGGCGGGCGGGCGGACCCACCCGGGGAGCCCGTGCGGGGAAACGTCTGCGGGCGCCTAATGGCCTCTGGAGTTTCCGTTCTCCAAGACGGGCCGGGCGGCCCGCCGCCACCACGAACCCTCCAGAGGAGCCCCGCACGATGACCACTCTCACCACGCCTCCCGCGCTCGACAAGAAGGCCGATCTCGCCGGCCCGGGCGTCAGTACGTACGAAGAGGTCGCCAAGATCCTGCCGCACAACTACGCCCCGCTGCTCGACCGCAAGCAGACCCAGAAGGCCACCGCCGCGATCAAGCGCTACATCGAGGACGGCCTCTGCCGCGAGCTCAACCTCTTCCGGGTGGAGGTGCCGCTGATCGTCTCCGAGGAGAGCGGCGTCAACGATTACCTCGACCGTGACGGATCCCGCACGCCGGTGGAGTTTCCCTGCGGCCTCGGTATCGAGCCGCGCCTCCGCGCCCAGGTCGTGCAGGCGGCGACCAAGTGGAAGCGGATGGCGCTCAAGCAGTTCGACTGCGAGGTCGGCGAGGGCATCGTCACCGACATGCGCGCCGTCCGCAAGGACTACTTCCTCGATCACGACCACAGCTCCTATGTCGACCAGTGGGATTGGGAGAAGGTGATCACCGCCGCCGACCGCAACCTCGCGACTCTCGAGAAGACGGTCAAGGCGATCTGGAAGGTGATCAAGGGCGCCGAGGAGTTCGCCCTCAAGGAGTTCCCCAAGCTCGCCACCTCCAAGTACCCACGCCTTCCCGACGAGCTCGTCTTCCTGCATGCCGAAGAGATTCTCGAGATGTACCCGACCCTGCCGCGCAAGCAGCGCGAGACGGCGATCCTGCAGAAGTTCCCGGCGATCTTCATCATCGGCATCGGCTGGGTGCTCGGCGACGGCTACCCGCACGAGATGCGCGCCGCCGACTACGACGACTGGGTCACCCCGACGGTCTCGAAGAAGGGCCGGCCGATGCACGGCCTGAACGGCGACATCCTGGTCTGGAACCCGGTGACCAAGCGCCGCCACGAGCTCTCCTCGATGGGCATCCGCGTCACCAAGGAGACGCTGGTCGAGCAGCTCGAGATCTCCGGCCAGACCCACTTCCTGCAGCTGCCGTACCACCAGGCGATCCTCAACGACAGGATCCCGCTGTCGATCGGCGGCGGCATCGGCCAATCGCGCACCGTCATGTACCTGCTGCGCACGGCCCACTTGGGCGAGGTCAGCTCCACCGTGTGGCCAAAGCAGCTCAAGGAGATCTGCGCGGCGAAGAACATCCACGTGATCGAGTAGCTCGCCTCTCCGGTGGAGCTACGGGCGCCCGGGTGGCCACGATCCGCCCGGGCCTTTTTTTCCCTCGACTTCGCCGTCGGTGCCGTCAGCGGTCGAGCAGCCGACGCAACGCAGCGGCCAGAACCGCGGGCGTGAACGGCTTCTGCAGGTAGAGGCAGTGTGGCCCGAGAAGCGCCGCGACCTGGGAGTCGTTGCGCGCGTAACCGGAGACGAAAAGGACGGCGAGATCCCCGCGCAGTGCGCGCAGCTCCTGCGCGAGCTCGGCTCCGCCGAGCCGCGGCATGACCACATCGGTGAGCAGGAGCTGGAAGCCATCGAGCCCTTCGCGTTCCACGATCGCCCGGGCCTCGATGCCGTCACTCGCCGCCGTCACCTGGTAGCCGAGCCCCGCGAGCAGGGTGACCGCGAAGTCCCGCACCGCCGGATCGTCTTCGACGAGCAGGATCCGCTCTCTGCCGCCCGGAAGCGCCAGCGTTCCGCCGGGGCCGGGGCCCGCTCCGCCCTCCTTGCTCGACAGGGGGAGCAGAACTCGAAAGAGCGAGCCCTGCCCGAGCTCGGTCTCGACCAGAATGGTACCGCCCGATTGCTGCACGATGCCGTAGGCCATCGCCAGTCCCAGACCGGTCCCCTGTCCGACCGGCTTGGTGGTGAAGAAGGGCTCGAAGAGGCGGCGGCGCGTCTCGGCGTCCATTCCCGATCCGGTGTCCATCACCGAGAGCTCGACGTAGTCCCCGGCGCGCAGACCGGAGACGGCGCTGCGCCCCGTCACCTCGACCCGGCGCGGCGCCGTGGCGATGCGGATCAGACCCCCGTCCGACATGGCATCGCGGGCATTGACGACCAGATTCATCACGACCTGCTCGAGCTGTGTCGGCTCGGCGCGCACGATGATCGGTCCGGAGGCGAGCGACAGCTCGAGCTGGACGCGCTCGCCGATCAGCCGGCGGAGGAGGTTGTCGAGCTCGATCAGCAGGGCGTTCAAGTCCAGATTGCGCGGATCGAGCTGCTGCCGCCGGCTGAAGGCGAGGAGCTTGCTGGTCACGCGAGCGGCGCGCTCGGCCGCGCGGAGAATCTCGGTGAGCTCGCGCGCGTAGCGGTGATTGTCGCCCAGGCGGTGCAGGAGGAGCTCCGCGTAGCCGGTGATCGCCGTGAGCAGGTTGTTGAAGTCGTGCGCGATCCCGCCCGCGAGCTGCCCGATCGCTTCGACCTTCTGCGCTTGCACGAGCTGTTCGGCGAGCAGACGCCGTTCGGTCACATCGAACATGACGCCCAGCAGACGATCGGGACCGGCACTGTCCGCGGGCAGGAAGACCGCGTCGTCGCGCATCCAGACGACGCGACCGTCGCGCGCCAGGAGCCGGTACTCCAGAGAGAACTGGTCGCGCTCCGCGATGCAACGCCTCTCCTCGGCCATCACCACGTGCCGGTCGTCCGGATGAAACCGTGAGAACCAGAGCCGCGGGTCCTCCAGCCACTCCTCTGGACGATAGCCGAGGAGCGCTTCGATCTGCGGGCTGACGAAGAGCCAGCGGCCTTCGTTCCCCGGCTCGGCGATGTACGAGATGGCGGGAAGCCTCTCGATGAACAGGCGGAACGTCGCCTCCTCCCGGGTCAGCGCCTCCTGGGCGCGGAGCCGCTCTTCCATCTCCTGGGCGAGCGAGGCGAGCGCGCGCTCGAGCTCGACGGTACGATCGACCAGGCCTGCGGAGAGAACGCGCTGCGAGCTGCGCAGCTCCTCGTTGGCCTGCAGGAGCTCGCGCGAGGAGAGGTCCAGCGAGCGCTCGAGCATCGAGCGGTCGGTGTCCGACTGACGATAGGCGTCATCGACCGCCGCCAGGAACGCGGCCACGGCTGGATCCGCCCGAAGCTCCGGAGTGAGCAGGCGCTTGAGCTGGCGTTCGAGGAGACTGTGCATCCAGGCGGGCGCCCTTTCAGGCCTCGGCGAGCGCCGTGATCGTCATCGTCTGGTTGTGCAACTCGCACCGGGCGCGCTGGAGGCAGGGAGAGATCTCGCCGTAGGAGTAGAAGCCGGTGAGCGCAGTCCCGGGGCCGAGAACCTGCGCGGCGCTCTCGACCTCTTCTTCGACGCGCTGGTTGAGGATCATCTTGCGGCCGACGCAGCTGATGAGCAGGGCCATCTGCGGCGCGATCCCGCCGAGTCCCGCAAGGGTTCTCGCAGCGGCTCCGGCCGCGCCGTCGATCAGTCGGTCCAGATTCGCCCGCATGAGGCGCGCGAGCTGGCCTTCGGGGACATCGCCGACGAACGTCAGGCTGCCGGCGTCTTCGTCGATGCCGACGATCGTGCGGACGACTCCGATGTCCCCATCGGCCGAGCGCAGACTCAACGGAAACAGCAGTCCGGTCGCCGGAAGTCCGGCGGCGTGGTCGCCCAGGTAGAGGCGATAGAGCTCGAGGGCGGGTCGGTGGTCGAGCTCGAAGAGAACGTTGCCGCACGAGCGCGTGATCCGGCGCTCGGGCCCGAACGGATCCCATCCGCCGAGGGAGCCGTGCCCGACGCGCAAACGTTCGCCGTGAAAGCCGATGCCGACGATGCCGCAAGGCGAGAGCGCACTGCCCCAGCGCACCAGCGTCTGCTCGAAGCGGTCTCCGTCGCCGGCCAGGCCTCCGGTGACGGAGACTCCCGGCGCGAGGCCGGCCTCGAGTCCGCGGACGAGCTCGCTGCCGTTGACACCGATGCCGTCAGCGAAGAGAAGCACATGGACGAGGCCGGGTGCGGCGAGCTTCGAGGCGAGATGCGCCCCCAGCTCCAAGCCCGACTTCGCGGTCGTGTCTTCCTCGACGGCGAGCGCCACGCGGGTCGCGTCGAAGGAGAGCGCGGTCGCGACCAGGCTCTCGTCGCTCACTTCCGTCCCGAGGATCTCTCCCGCGGTCGAACAACCGGCGAGGACAGCTCCGGGATAGCGGACGAGGAGCTCTGCGACCGGTGCCGGCGCGCGCATCGCGGCGCTGCCACCGAAGACGAGGACCAGATCGGCTGGGGGAGGGAGATCAGCGGAGGCTCGCACCGCGAGCCATCCCGCGCCGCCGGACCACCGCAACTGTTCGAAACGAATCATCCCGGCCTCTGCGGTTGAACCGCGAACGACTGGCGGCGACTCTAGCACCCGAAAAAAAACAAAGGCCTGCGGGTCGATTTGGATACGACACGCAGGCCTCGAAAAATACTTCCCGGCAACGACCGACTCTC
>CAWDWZ010000009.1:0-177500 GCA_963806165.1 Thermoanaerobaculia bacterium | reverse complement strand
CGGCCATCAGCTTGAGGTCCGGGACTCGGAAGGTGATGCGGTCGAGGCGGTGGTACTGGTCGCCGCTCATGCGCCCGGCGACCAGGCTCGAGGGCACCCAGATGAACCGATTGCGCCAGCGGAAGATGTTGTTCTGACCTTCGCGGAAACGGAAGACCTTCTCGCGGAAGACGCCGATCACCCGCACCGGGACGTTGCCGATGGTGATCGTCTTGCCGACGACCTCGCCGGTGGGAAAGAAGACGCTCGCCGCCTGCGAGCCGAGGATCGCCACCGGCGCGCCGCTCTCGAGGTCGCTGGTCGAGAACAGACGGCCCTGCTCGATCGAGTAGCCGTTCATTGCGACGTAATCGACGCCGATGCCGTTGATGTCGCGCTCCTGGTCGGCGAACTCCGAGCGCACCCGAGCGCGCGCCTGGCGCAGCACGGCGGTCGCGTTGACCGCCTTGGCGGCCGGCACCTGGCCACCCTCGAGGGCGTCGTTCAGACGCAGGCCGAGGTTGGCGGTGGCGAGCGCGCTCGGCGTACCGTCGGCGACCGTGTCGGTCGGCACGACGTTCAACTTGTCGATGCCGCCGATGCGCGCGAAGATGTGCTCCGCTTGGCGGCGCTGGCTGTCGGAGAGCGAAAAACCGCCCAGAACCGAGGCGACGCCGAGCATCACTCCCAGGGCCTGGAGGAACGAGCGCCCGGGGTTCTCGGCGAGCTCGATCCAGGCCTCGCGCAGGCGCTCGCGGAAGGCGCCGCTGGTCTTCATGCCGCTATGGCTGGCTCGACGTGGACGAGGCCGTCGCGCAGCTCGACGCGGCGCTCGGCGAGGGCCGCGATCGCCGGGTCGTGGGTCACCAGCAGAACGGTGTGACCTTTGGCATGCAGCTCCTCGAACAGCGCCAGCACTTCGCGTCCGGTCCTCGAATCGAGGGCGCCGGTCGGCTCGTCGGCGAGCAGCAGGGCCGGCTGGTTGGCGAGCGCGCGGGCGATCGCCACCCGCTGGCGCTGGCCGCCGGAAAGCGCGCCGGGCAGGACGTTGGCCTTCTCCGGGATGCCCACCTGCTCGAGCAGAGCGAGGCTGCGCTCGCGGCGCTCGCGCCGTGGCACGCCGGCATAGAGCATCGGCAGCTCGACGTTGCGCAGGATGGTCGCCTTGGGCAACAGGTTGTACTGCTGGAAGACGAAGCCCACTTTCTCGTTGCGGATCGCCGCGAGCTCGGAGCCGGCCAGCTTCTCGACCTGCCGGCCGTCGAGCGCGTAGCTGCCTTTGGTCGGGGTGTCCAGGCAGCCGAGGATCGCCATCAGCGTGCTCTTGCCCGAGCCCGACGGGCCGATGAGAGCGACGAACTCGCCGCGCAGGACCTCGAGATCGATCCCACGCAGAGCGTGCACGGCGTTGCCGTTCGCGCCGAAGACCTTGGTCAGGGCGCGGGTTCCGATGATCGTGGGCGCGCTCATGGTCAGTTGTCCTCGTCGTCCTTCTCGACCTTCTTGCGCGTCACGTCCTCGAGCGCCACCTGCTGGCCGGCGGCGAGACCGGAGAGAACCTCGACGCGCTCGAGTGTCGCGATGCCGGCCTCGACCTTCACCGGCTCGAAGTAGTCCTTCCAGTTCTCCGACAGCCAGACGAACTTGCTCTTGCCGCCGAGGGCCTCGCGGGCCTTGCCGATCTCCTTCGGCGTCAGGGTGCCCTTCAGGCGGTAGACGACGGTATCGCCCTCGCGCCGCTGCAGCGCCTCGAGGGGCACCGACAGGGTGTCGTCGCGGCGCGTGCCGAGGATCTCGACGTTGGCGCTCATGCCGGTGCGGAAGGACTCGTCGAGATGGGCGAGGGCGACCTCGACTCCGAACACCTTGATCTTGTCGACCACCTTGGCCGCCGGGGCGACGAAGCGCACCTTGCCCTCGAAGGTCTTCTGCGGATAGGCATCGAGGGTGACCCGTACCGGCTGGCCGACGTGCACCTTGGCGATGTCGACCTCGTTCAGGTTTACCCGGATGATCAGCGTCGCGAGATCGGCCACGGTATAGAGCACCGTGCCGGCGTTGAAGGAGGAGACGCCCGAGGTGACCGTCTCGCCGAGCTCGACCCCCTTGGTGATCACCACGCCGCTCATCGGCGCGGTGACGCGGGCGGCGCGGGCGGAGCTGCCGCCCGAGATCGGGATGCCGTGCGCCTCGACGATCTGGTAGCGGCTCTTCGCGGCGGCGAGCGTGTCGGCGGCGATGTCGTGCGCCGACTGGAAGCTGCGCAGGGTCTCGCTGCCGATGAGGCCGCTCTTGTAGAGCGCGGTCTGCGCCACCAGGTCCTTCTCGGCGGTGCGCAGGAGGAGCTCGGCCGTGGTCACCGCCGAGCTGACGTCGGAAAGTGACTGCGCCTGGTTGACGTCGGGCTCGACCTCCGCCAGGACGTCGCCGGTCTTCACCAGATCCCCCTCCCGCACCTTCAGTCCAACGACCCGGCCGGAGACGGCCGACTTGACGTCGACCTTGACTTCCGGGTCGACGACCCCGACCTCACGCACCGAGACCTGCAGATCCTCGGATTGAACCTTGCCGAGGCGGAACGGCGACTCTTCCTCCTTGGGCTTGCCGTTGGTCGAGGCCTTGGCGACGATGAATCCTCCGGCCGCGAGAACGACCACGAGGCCGGCGACCTTCCATTTGTGGCGCATGAAAAAACCCCTTCTCCTGGGGAGCGGCTGCGAGTGCGAACCCGGATCCACCTCGGCCTCCGTTCGAAGCTCCTCCATGCCAGCTTCCTACGGAGCCGAGCCGGAAAAGTTCCAGCCCGTTCGCGGTTTCCGGCCCGGTTTTCTAGCGGGAATTCGCCGTGGCGGCGACGAACCGGAGCCTGCGGCCATCGACCGTCCAGCGCTCCGTGAGCAGCCGCCGGAGCGCCTGCGGGTAGGCCCGGTGCTCCTCGACGAGGATGCGCCGCGCGAGCGCCTCCTCGTCGTCGTCGTCCTCGACCGGGACCGTGCGCTGCAGCACGATCGCTCCGCTGTCCAGGCCGCCGTCCACCAGGTGCACCGTGCAGCCGGAGACCTTCACACCGGCCGCGAGAGCCTGCCGCTGGGGGTGCAGGCCAGGGAAGGCCGGCAGCAGGCTCGGGTGAATATTGAGAATCCGGTCGGCATAACCGGCCACGAACTCCGGCGTGAGCAGCCGCATGTAGCCCGCGAGGCAGATCCACTCCACCCCGGCGCCGCGGAGCGCCGATCGGATCGCGCTCTCGTGCGCGGCGCGTGACGGCGAGTCGCCATGCGGAAAGACCGCCGTCGGAATCGCGAGCTCGCGCGCCCGGGCGAGGCCGGGCGCGTCCGCGACATTGCTCACGACGAGCGCCATCTCGGCCGGGACTTCGCCTTTCGCCAGCGCCTGCGCGAGCGCCACGAAGTTGCTGCCCCGCCCCGAGAGCAGGACGCCGACCCGCGCGCGCCGAGGCGAGGCCGGAGCGTTCACGATTCGAAGCTGGTGAGACCGAGGTCGTAGATGACGCTGCGCGGACCGGCGACGACCCTGCCGATCGGCAGGGCTCTCTGGTCCGTCGCTGCGAAGCGCCGGGAGATCTCGACCGCCGCCTCCGGAGCCACGAAGGCCACCATGCCCAGACCCATGTTGAAGACCTGGAACATCTCCTCGAGCTCGATATCGCCTTTCTCCTGCAACATCCGGAAAGGCGCCGGAATCTCCCAGCTGCCGACCCGGATCTCGGCGGCGAGCCCTTCCGGCAGGACGCGCGGCACGTTGTCGGTCAAGCCTCCGCCGGTGATGTGGGCGAGCGCGTGCAGGCCTGGATCGGCGAGCAGCGGTGCCACCGGCCGGAGGTACGAGAGGTGCGGCGCCAGCAGCCATTCGCCGACCTTGAGCTTCGGCGTGACTCCGGGCAACGGATCGCTCAGCCGCAGGCCGAGCCCATCGAACAGAATCCGGCGCGCCAGCGAGTAGCCGTTGGTATGCAAGCCAGCCGCAGGCAGGCCCAGCAGGATGTCGCCGTCGGCGACGCGAGTGCCATCGAGGACGTGCGCACGATCCGCCAGCCCGACGATGAACCCGACCAGTTCGTAATCGCCGGGCTGGTAGAAGCCCGGCATCTCGGCGGTCTCGCCGCCGAGCAGAGCGCAGCCGTTCTCGCGGCAGCCGTCGGCGACGCCGCGTACCAACTCGACCATCTTGCCCGGCTCGAGGACGCCCGCGCCGACGTAGTCGAGGAAGAAGAGCGGCCGCGCCCCCTGCACGAGGATGTCGTTGACGCAGTGATTGACCAGATCGCGCCCGACGGTCGAATAGTCGCCCGCCATGCGGGCCACCGCGAGCTTGGTGCCGACGCCGTCGGCGGAGGCCACGAGCACCGGCTCGCGCACTCCAGCGAGATCGGGGCGAAAGAGCCCGCCGAAGCTCCCGATCTCGGAAAGGACGCCGGGAGTGAAGGTCGAGCGTGCGAGCTCCTTGACCGCGCGCAGCCCTTCGTCCTGCGCCGCGATATTCACCCCCGCCGCGGTATAGGCTCCCTTGGCGGCGCCCTTGTGGAATAGCCTGGCCATCTGCACCGATCCTAGCGCAGGCCCGGTGCGGTTCCCGAGCCGTCGGCGAGATCGACTGCGCCCCCGCCCACCCCGGAGGGTGGCTTTCCCGGGGCACATTGCGCCCCATCATTGACAGCGCGAGACTGCGTCATGAAGACGATCATCGAACCTTTCCGCATCAAGAGCGTCGAGCCGATCTCCATGTCGACTCCGGCGGAGCGCGCTCAATTGCTCGCGGCGGCGGGCTACAACCTGTTTCGCTTGCCCTCGCAGCAGATCGTCATCGACCTGCTCACCGACAGCGGCACCGGCGCCATGAGCGCCGCGCAATGGGCGGCCCTGATGATCGGCGACGAGTCCTATGCCGGCAGCCCGAGCTTCGGGCGTTTCGAGGCCGCGGTGAAGGACATCTTCGGTTTCCGTCACGTCATCCCGACCCATCAGGGGCGCGCCGCCGAACGGATCCTCGCCGCGACGATGCTCGAGCCCGGGGACTGCGTGCCGAACAACACCCACTTCGACACCACGCGCGCCAACATCGAAGCGGCGGGTGCTTCGGCGATCGATCTCCCCTGCCGCGAAAGCCGCCACCTCCACGAGCGCCATCCGTTCAAGGGCAACATCGATCTCGACGCGCTGGAGGCCCTGCTCGCCCATCCTCCGGGACGCATTCCGGTCGCTTTCGTCACCATCACCAACAACGGGGGCGGCGGGCAACCGGTCTCGATGGCCAACCTCCGCGCAGCCTCCGGCATCTGCCGCTCGCGCGGCGTGCCGTTCTACCTCGACGCCTGCCGCTTCGCCGAGAACGCCTACTTCATCAAGCAGCGCGAGCCCGGGTTCGCGGAGCTCGACCTGATCGACATCGCGCGCGAGATGTTCGCGCTCGCCGACGGCTGCACGATGAGCGCGAAGAAGGACGGCATGGCCAACATCGGCGGCTTCCTGTGCTCGAACGACGACACCGTGGCGCGGCACGAGGAGGAGCTGCTCATCCTCACCGAGGGCTTCCCGACCTACGGCGGACTCGCCGGGCGCGACCTCGAAGTGATCGCGGTCGGTCTCTACGAGGCGCTCGACCTCTCCTACCAGGAGTACCGCCACGCCTCCGTGCAGTACCTGGGCGAGCGCATCACCGCGGCCGGAGTGCCGATTCTCCAGCCGCCCGGCGGGCACGCCATCTATATCGACGCGCTGGCTTTTCTGCCGCACATTCCGCGCGAGCAGTATCCGGGTCAGGCTCTCGCCGTCGAGCTCTACCGTCACGCCGGGATTCGCAGCGTCGAGATCGGCTCGGTGATGATGGGAAGGCGCCACCCGGCGACCGGCGAGGAGCAGTTCGCCGAACACGAGCTCGTGCGCCTGGCGATTCCGCGCCGGGTCTACACCCAGAGCCATATCGACTACGTCATCGAAGCCCTGGGCGAGATCGCGGGGAATCGCGACGCGATTCCCGGCATCCGCATCGTCGAACAGTCGCCGGCCCTGCGCCACTTCAGCGCCGTCTTCGAACCGGTTCCGCTAGCGGTCGCAGCGCGTACCTCGCGCTCCTGAGGCTGCGATGACGCGCTCCGCGGCCCTGCCTCTCGCTCGCGTGCGTTCGCGCTGGAGCGCCCCGGACGCCGAGAAGTGGGCCCGTTCGAGCGCGGACTCCGACCTGGGTGAACGCATCTATACCTCCCGCTTGCTCGGCGCCGAGCCCGCGCTCGTTCTGTGCGGAGGCGGCAATACCTCGGTGAAGTCGACCCTCCCCGATCTCTTCGGCGAGCGCCGTGCGGTGCTCTGGGTCAAGGGGAGCGGCGCCGACCTCGCCGAGGTGACGGCCGAGGACTTCGCGCCGGTCGACCTCGCGGGCGCCCGCCGGCTGCTCGCGCTTCCGAGCCTCTCCGACACCGCGTTGCTGCGCGAGCTGCGCCTCCTCCGCCTCGACCCGGAGGCGCCGACGCCGTCCTGCGAGGCCCTGCTGCATGCCTTTCTTCCAGCGCGGTACATCGACCACACCCACGCCGACTCGGTCCTCGCCGTGCTCGATTCGCGCTTCGGCAGAAGGCTCGCGGCGGAGATCTGGGGCGCCGACCACCTGATCGTGCCTTATGCCAAGCCGGGATTCGACCTCGCTCGGCGGGTGCGGGATCTCTGGCTCGCGGCTGGCGCGAGCGCCGCGCGCTGGACCGGCATCGTGCTGCTGCACCACGGCATCTTCACGTTCGGCGCGACGGCCCGCGAGAGCTACGAACGGATGCTCGCGAGCGTCGAGCGCGCCCGGCGGCGGCTGGCGGCTGCCCGCCGCTCGCCAGACCGGACACCGGTCCGGCACCGGCCGGACCGCTGGTCGGCTCAGGACGTCGCCGCACTGCGCTGTGAAGTCTCGATGCTCGCCGGCCGGCCCCTCGTCGCCAGGCTCGACCGCAGCCCGGGCGTGGGCGCCGCCACCGGCGATGCCCGGCTCCGTCGCGCCGTGGCGCGCGGCCCGCTCACTCCGGACCACACCCTGCGCACCAAGCCCTGGCCGCTCTGCCTGACCGATCCGGCGGGCTCGGCGCCGGCGGTGGCGCGCTTCGGCCACAGTTACGCGGCCTACTTCGCGAAGCATGCCGAGGGTCGCGCGCTGGAGCGGCTCGATCTCGCGCCGCGCGTCGCGCTGCTGCCGGGGACCGGCCTGGTCGGTTTCGGCGATACGCCACGCGCCGCCGAGGCGGCACTCGCCATCGCGCGCCACACGCTCGCCACGGTCGAGGCCGCACAGGCGCTCGGCGGCTATCGCCCGCTTCCCGACGCCGAGCTTTTCGAGGTCGAATACTGGGAGCTCGAGCAGGCCAAGCTCCAGACCGCGGCGAGCGCTCCCGCGCTCGGCGGCCGGGTGGCGCTCGTCTCCGGCGCAGCGCGCGGTATCGGGAGAGCCTGTCTCGAAGCGCTCCGCCGGCGGGGCGCCGCCGTCGTCGGCCTCGACCGCCAGCCGCTCGGGCTCGAAGGATCCGATCTCCTCGAAGTGCACGGCGACGCGACCGACGAAGAGACGCTGCGCAGCGCGCTCGAGCGCACCGTCGCGCGCTTCGGCGGCCTCGATGTGCTGGTCCTGAACGTCGGCTTCTTCGCCGCCGGCGAAGAGATCGGAACCATTTCGGACGAGCTCTGGCGGCGCGCCTTCGAGCTCAACGTCGACGCGAGCTTCCGCCTGCTGCGAGCCGCTGCGCCGCTCCTTGCGCTCGCGCCGTTCGGCGCTTCCGTCGTCGTCATCGGTTCGCGGAACGTCCACGCTCCGGGCCCCGGAGCAGCCGCCTATTCGGCATCCAAGGCCGCGCTCGTCCAGCTCGCCCGCGTTGCCGCGCTCGAGCTCGCGCCCCGCGGCGTGCGGGTGAACATGCTCCACCCCGACGCGGTCTTCGACACCGACCTGTGGACACCGGAGATGCTGGAGAAGCGCGCCGCGCGCTACGGTCTCTCGGTCGAGCAGTACAAGCGGCGGAACCTCCTCGGCTGCGAGATCCGGGCCTGCGATGTCGGCGAGCTCGCCGCAGCGCTCGCCACCGATCTCTTCGCGAAGACGACCGGCGCGCAGATCCCCGTCGACGGCGGCAGCGACCGCGTCATCTGAGAGGTCCCGGATTCTCCCGGGGATCCGCGCCGCTCAGCTCGCGGGGCCGGCGTGGGCGGCGAGAAAGGTCTCGGGCCGGCTGAACACCTTGGCGAGATTCATCCCCTTGCGGACCGAGCCCAGGCTCACTCTGCCGGTGGCGAGCGCCGCGCCGAGCTGGAAATAGGTCCGCGCCTTGCCGCGCGATGCGTAGCGCACCTCGAGGACATGACGCCAGAGGCGTGAGTACTCGCGGTAGAACTCCTCGAGTGGGAGCTTCGTCGGCAGCACGGCGTGGATGATGTCGAACATCTCCCAGTCGTGGGTCGTGACCCGGTCCTTGGCCTCCGCCCAGAGCTCCGTGCCCGGCAGCGGCGTCAGCACGGAGAAACCGCTGTTGTAGGCCCCGGTGCGCGAGATCCACTCCCGCAGGCGCTCGAAGTCCTCGTGATCCCACGCCGGGTCGACGATGAAGTTCGGCGTGAACCCGACGCCCAGCTCCTTCAGAATCGAGAGCGCGCGCTCGTTGTTCGCGGCGGTGTTCTTCTTGTTGACCCGCGCGAGGCCCTCGTCGGTGACCGATTCGAGCCCGAGGAAGATGGCCAGTGAGCCGCACTCCTTCCACATCTCGATGAGGTGCGGAAACTTGCAGATGATGTCGGTGCGCGTCTGCACGGTGAAGTACTTCCGGATGCCCGCAGCTTGTATTGCGCGCGCCAGCTCTTCGCCGCGTTTGACGTTCATCCAGAAGATGTCGTCGGTGATGAAGATGTTCGGGGCTGCGATCTGGCGCAGCTCCTCGACAACCCGGGCGGGAGATTTCTCGCGAAAGCTCGACTCGTGGAACTTCCATACCGAGCAGAAGTTGCACTTGAAGGGGCAGCCGCGCGCCGTCTCCATGCAGGGCCAGGGGCTTGCGGAAGTTGATGTAGTAGTGCGGCGCGTAGCGTGCGACGAGATGCCGGGCCGGCAGCGGCAGCGAGTCGAGCTCGCGGCGGGCCGGCGCAGGACCGGTCACGACCTGCGCGCCACCACGGTTCAGGACGAGCCCCGCAACAGCGGCCGGATCACCGCCCCGCTCGAGGGTCTCGATCAGCAGCGGCAGAATTTCCTCGCCGTCACCGACCGCGATGGCGTCGATCGCCGGATCGTGCGAACCATGCCGGATCGCGCGACGCGTCGTGTCCGCCGACGACGACGAAAGCGCGCGGCAGCTCGCGACGCACGCGCCGGGCGAGGCGCAAGGCGCGGCGACGCTCGGTGGTGAAGTTGCACTGCAGACCGACGACCTCCGGGTCGAAGGTCCGGCAGTCGGCGAGGCCCCGTTCTTCGCCGTCGATCCGCAGATCGTGGATCCGGCACCGGTGTCCGGCCTCCTCCAGCCCGCCGGCCACGCAGATGAGACCCAGCGGCTCGACGAAGGTGAGCATCTCCAGTCCGAGAATTCCTCCGACCGGGGCCTTCAACAGGGCGACCTTCATGGCGGCGCTGGCCTCCCTCGGGTTCTAGCAGGTTCTAGCGCCATCGCAGCAGAGGGGCTCCGGGAAGTCAAGCTCCCTTCCGCCGCCGGGTTACTCGAGCGCCCTCCCCGCACGGGCGAAGCGGCGCTCGAGCCGCGGCAGACCCTGCTTCTCGAACTCCCGCCAGCGGTCGCCGAAACGCCCGATCTGTCCGCCGCACTCGGTGAAGAGCGCGCGCTGCGGCGCGGTGGGCGGGGCGTCGGCGCTCTCGAGGTCGGCGGCGAGACCGGAGAGCCGGCCGTTCACCGCCGCTGGATCGTCTCCGGCCCTGAGCTCCGCGAGGATGCGCCGCGCCTCCGCGACGAGGGGTCGCACCTTTCCGGCGCCTGCCTTTTCGGCCGATTCGAGGCGCGTCTCGAGCCCTCGGATCGCGGTCGCGAGCGCCGCGGAGTCGGCGAGGAGCTTCGCGACCTCGCTCTGGAAGCGGTCGAGCAGGAGATAGTCGGCCGCGGAGGAGCTCCCCCGCGGGTCCGCGACCACGGCGAGCGGCTGGCGCTGCGTCTCGCCGTCGACCGTCAGCCGCACCTCGTAGGCCCCGGGCGGCACCAGCGCGCCCTGCGGCGCGGGCGGCGTCTCCTGGCCCGGGATCGCCGCGATCGAGTATTCGTAGTCGAGCGCGCGCGGGCGTTCGCGGCAGAGATTCCAGACGAAGCGATGATGCCCCGGTGTCGTCGCCGGCAGCTCGGCAGCGGCGAGCCAGTGGCCGGTGAAGTAGACCCCGGCGCGCGGTCGCTCGGGGCTCTCGTCGCTCGCGAAGCGGCGCACCCGCTCGCCGTGCGCATCGTAGATCTCGAGCACGACCGGTCCCCGGGCCGCCCGCGGGAGCAGGTAGTCGAGGACTGCGCCGGTCGGCGGATTCTCGCCCCGCGGCTCCTCCGGCGGCAGCGGCGTATCCCGGTTCTGATTCGAGCGCAGGCGCGTAGCCGGGGCTGGCGGCAGGAGAGTCACCCGCGAGGGATCCGCGCCATTCGCTACCCCGAGATGGCGCAGCGGCTCGAGGACGTCCAGCGCCCAGAGCGCACGCCCCTGGGTCGCGACGATCAGATCGTCGAGACCGTCGCCCGCCACGAGCAGGTCGTTGATTCCGGTCGTCGGCAGATTGAGCTGCAGGCTCTGCCAGCTGATACCGTCGTCGAAGGAGACGTAGACGCCGCGATTCGTACCCGCATAGAGCAAGCCGGCGACCTTCGGGTCCTGGCGCAGCGCGCCGAGCCACTCGCCCGGCGGCAGGCCCCGGCCGATGTCGACCCAGGTGGCGCCGAAATCGTGGGTGCGAAACGCCACCGCGCCGAGCTCGTCGAGGCGGTGTCGATCCGCCGCGACATAGGCTGTCGCGGGATCGGTCGCGGAGGCGTCGATGGTGTTCACCTTGCTCCAGTCGCCGAGCGCCGGCGGGGTCACGTTCTGCCAGCTCTTGCCGTCGTCCCGGGTGAGTTGGACGCGGCCGTTGTCGGTGCCGATCCAGATCTCGCCGTCGGCCGCCGGCGAAGGTGCGATCGCGAAGATCACGCCGAAGCCGCAGGCCGAGGCGCGCGCGACCGGCGGATCGCCAGTCGCAATCCGCCGCGCCCCCCTTCTCCGTCGTCGCGCCGGTCAGATCGGGACTCACCGTGCTCCACGACTCCCCGCCGTCCAGCGAGCGAAAGAGCACCTGCGCACCCTGATAGATCGCATGCGGTGCGCGCGGCGAGATCGCCACCGGCGTGATCCAGCTGTAGCGGTAGCGGGCGGCGGCGGGCGGCGCGCCGTAGGTCGAGACCGGCCAGGGCGAAACGTTCTGCACTTCGCCGGTGCGCGCATTCCACTTCGACAGGCGCCCGCCGAGGCCGGCGCCGTAGACGATGTCGGGATTGGCCGGATCGGGCAGGTCGCCGTCGCGCTCGTCGCCGCCCACGGGATGCCAGTCGCGGAAGGTGAGCTGACCGTAGTCGCTGCGGCTCGCGATGGCGACCGTGCCGCTGTCCTGTTGCCCGCTGTAAACCCAGTAAGGAAACCGCCGGTCGGCGGCGAGACGATAGAACTGACCGGTCGGCTGGTTGTACCAGCTGCTCCAGGAGACGCCGCCGTTCAGGGTCACGACCGCCCCCTGGTCGGAGCCGGTGATCATCCGCCGGCTGTCGGTCGGATCGATCCAGAGGATGTGGTAGTCGTCCCCTCCCGGCGCACCCTTGGCGAAGGTGAAGCTCTTGCCACCGTCCGTCGAGCGCTGCATCCCGCGCCCCATCGCCCAGAGCGTCGCGGGAGCGCGCGGATCGGGGGTGAGGTTCGCGATGTAGCTTCCCGCGAGCTCACCGTCGGCGTTGAGGAGCGTCCAGGTCGAACCGCCGTCGCTCGAGCCGAAGAGCCCCTTGCCGGAGACCGCCGCCCAGACCTTGCGTCCCTGGCTGCCGGGGGCGACGGCGAGCGCGATCCGTCCGAGGTCGCCCTCGGGCCAGCCGGCGCGGCCGGCGGCGACCCAGCTGCGTCCGCCGTCGCTCGAGCGGACGACCCCGCTCCCGGGCCCGGCCGCCGGCTGGAAATAGTCCAGCCAGGGATGGCGGCGCACCTGCCAGAGCGCGGCGTAGAGGACCTCCGGCGTCGCCGGGTCGCCGGCGATCTCGACCGCGCCGGTGTCGGCGTCGCGATAGAGCACCTTCGCCCAGCTCCTGCCCCCGTCTTCGGTCCGGAAGAGCCCCCGTGCCTCGTTCGCACCGAAGACATGTCCGAGTGCCGCGACGATCGCGATCTCGGCGTTCCGGGGGTCGACCCAGATCCTGCCGATGTACCGGGTTTCGGCGAGGCCCGCCGCCGCCCAGGTCTCGCCGCCGTCGGTCGAACGGTAGACGCCGTGACCGGAGACGATGTCCCAGCGCTGATGCACCTGGCCGGTCCCGATCCAGATCACCCGCGGATCGCTGGGCGCGATCGCGAGCGCCCCGATCGACGAAGCCTCGGCGCGCTCGAAGATCGGCTTCCAGGTCACCCCGGCGTCGGTCGTCTTCCAGACGCCGCCATCCGCGCCGCCGAAGAAGAAGGTCGCCGGGTCGCCGGGGATTCCGGCCGCCGCGGTCGCCCAGCCGCCGCGGTACGGACCGAGCAGCCGCCAGCGCAGATCCTGGTAGGCGCTCGCCGGAACGGCGGCTGCTGCGGCGTTCGGCCCCGCGAGCGAGCCCCAAACGGAAAGTGCAAGAACCAGCGGCGCAGCGAGGGACGAACGGCGAGAGGACCGAGGCATGAGGTCTCCGATCTCGAAGGCGATATCCTAGTCTTTCATGTCATCCGTCTCGCACCTCGCCGGCGTCGCGCTCGCGATCCTCTTCGTCGGGCCGGCAGCCTACGCCGGACGGCTCCCCGAGAGAGCGGCCGCCGTCGTCGACTACGACATCTCGGTGCGCCTCGACGCCGAGAAGAAGGAGATCGCCGGCCGGGAGAGGATCGTCTGGAGGAACCCGGCGAGCGCGCGCGAGGACGCAGTCTCCGATCTCTGGCTCCACCTCTACTGGAACGCTTTCCGCAACAACCGCTCGACATTCTTCGTCGAGTCGGGCGGCAGGCTCCGCCGCGACAAGGCGGAGGTCGACGGCTGGGGGTTTACGGAGATCACGGCGCTCAAGGCGAGCTCCGGCGAAGACCTCCTGCCGTCGCTCACCTTCGAGCATCCGGACGACGACAACACCGAGGACCGCACCGTCGCGCGCGTCGTCCTGCCGCATCCGGTGCCGCCCGGCGGCGCGATCGCGATCGAGGTCGAGTTCCGCGCGAAAGTGCCGAAGGTCTTCGCGCGCGCCGGCTACAAGGAGAATTTCTTCGCCGTCACGCAGTGGTTCCCGAAACTCGGCGTCTACGAGCCCGCGGGGCTGCGCGGCCGCGCGCAGAGCGGCTGGAACTGCCACCAGTTCCACGCCAACTCCGAGTTCTATGCCGACTACGGGCACTACAAGGTCGAGATGACGGTGCCGAAGAGCTTCGTGCTCGGCGCGACCGGGAGCGAGATCGCGCGGCGCGAGAACGCCGACGGCACGACCACCTACGTGCACGAGCAGAGCGACGTGCACGACTTCGCCTGGTCGGCCGATCCGCGCTTCGTCAAGATCCACGACCGCTTCTCCGCCGCGCAGGAGGTCACGCCGGCGGAATACGCGGCGACCGCGAAGCTCCTCGGCCGGACTCTCGACGAGGTGAAGCTCGGCGACGTCGAGATCCGCCTCCTTCTCCAGCCGGGGCACGAGCCGCAAGCGGCCCGCTACCTCGCGTCGGCCAAGCTCGCCATCAAATGGTTCGGCCTCTGGTACGGCGCCTACCCCTACCCGGTCCTGACGATGATCGACCCTGCTCCAGGGGCCGGCGGCGCCTCCGGCGTCGAGTATCCGACGCTCATCTACCTCGGCACGAGCTACTTCCAGAACTACTGGCCGGGAAGCGGCCTGCACGAGGCCGAGATCGTCACCGTGCACGAGTTCGGGCATCAGTACTGGTACGGGCTGGTGGGCAACAACGAGTTCGAGGAGGCCTGGCTCGACGAGGGTTTCGACACCTACTCGACCGCGAAAGTGATGGACTTGGGCTACGGCCGCGCGAGCTCCTACTTCTCCTTCCTCGGCCTCGAGCTCGGCGTCACCGAGGCCGACCGGCTGGCCAACGGCAGCGAGCGGCGCTTCGACAAGATCGACACTTTCGCCTGGAAGTTCTCGCGCGGTGAATACGCGTTCAACGCCTATTCCCGGCCGGCGCTGGTGCTCCAAACTCTCGAGGGGATGCTCGGCGCGGAGACGATGGCGCGTATCATGCGCACGTACCACGAGCGCTGGCGCTTCGCGCATCCGCGCGGCGCCGACTTCTTCGCGGTGGCCGAGGAGGTCTCGGGCCGGAGTCTCGCCGGCTTCTTCGCCCAGGTCGTCGGCAGTCCGGGAGTCGTCGACCCGGCGATCGTCGACCTCACCAGTGAGTGGGCACCGGAGGCGCGCGGCATTTTCGAACGCGACGGCGCGCGCGTCACGGTGGATGAGAAGACCGCCGCGCGCCTCGAGCGCGAGGCCGACGAGAAGAAGACGCGCAACTACCGCAGCGTCGTGCAGCTGCGCCAGCGCGGCGAGGTCATTCTGCCGGTCGAGGTCGAGCTCGCTTTCGCAGGCAAGGCGCCCGAGCGCCGCCTCTGGGACGACGGGCAGCGCTGGGCGAAGTGGGTCTACGAGCGCCCGGAGAAGCTCCTTTCGGCGCGCCTCGATCCCGACGGCAAGCTCGCTCTCGACGCCGACCGGCTCGACAACGCGCGCCGCATCGAACCGGAGCCGGCGGCCGCGCGGAAGCTCGCCACCGGCTTCCTCTTCTGGGTGCAGCAGGGCATGGCCCTGCTCGGAATGTGAGCCGCATGCGACCGATCGCCGGCACGCTCCGCGCGCTGCGCCGCACGCTGCGCAACCCGCGCCTCGTCCTGCTGCTCTGGGCAGCTCACCTCGCAATCGCCGGCGTTGCCGCTTATCCCGTCCTTCGGCACCTCGACAGGATGCTCGCGCATTCGCCGGCGGGCGACGAGTTTCTCGCGCGCTTCTCGCTGCCGCTGTTCGCCGACCTCATGCGCGCCGGCGGCGACTGGGGAACCGTCCTCGGCCCGCTCGCCGTGCTGGTCGTGCTGCTCACGCTGCTGTGGAACGTCCTCGCGGCGGGCGGCGCTCTGGAGAGCCTGCTCTCGGCCGATCCGGCGCGGCTCGCGCATCGCTTCGGGCGCGGCGCCGGCCGTTTCTTCGGCCGCTTCCTGCGCATGGGGCTCGCCGCCATGCCGACGGCGCTCCTCGCGGCGGTCGTTCTTGCCGGCCCGGTCTTCGCGGTGAGCCAGGGGCTCGACGACACCGCCGAGGGGGCGAAGTACTGGCTCGGCCTCGCCGGCCTCCTGCTCGCGTTCCTGGCGCTGCTCTTCGTGCTCCTCGCCCTCGACCTCGCCCGCATCCGGGTGGCGCGCGACGATGTCCGGCGCGGCGTCCGCGTCTTCTTCGCGACGCTCCGCGCGTTGGTGCGCAGACCCGGACGGGTGCTCGCGCTCTGGGCGCTCCTCGCGCTTCTGTTCGCCGCGCTCGCGGCGGTCTATCTCGCGATCCGGAGCCTGCTGCCTCCCACCGGCGGTGCGGCGCTCTTCGCGCTCGTCCTCGCGCAGCAGCTCCTGATGCTCGCCCGCGCCGGCCTGCGCGTCGCCCTCTGGTCCGGCGAGATCACCCTCGTCGCCCACCGCTGGCCCGAAGCCCCCCTCACCGACCGCCTGGCCGCCGGCAGTCGGGCGCCGCTGCGTCCTTCAGCCTGACCGAACGAGCGAAGTCCGCAGCGACCGTGAGTCGGGCGGGAAGCGCTAGAATACTCAGCCATGAGAAGTAGCGTTCTCCTCGAAGAGGCGAGCCGGCTCGAAGTGGCGGAGCGCATCGAGCTGGTGGAAGCGATTTGGGAGACCTTGAGCTCCGATCCCGACTCGCTCCCGGTGACGCCGGAACACCAAGCAGAGCTCGATCGCCGCCTCGCGGAGCTCGAGGCCAACCCCGACGCTGGAGCTTCCTGGGCCGAGGTTCGGGCTCGACTCGAGCGCCGCGGTCGTTGAGCCTACGGATTGTCGTTCGGCCGCTCGCCGAGCGCGATCTGGTGGACGCAGAGGATTGGTACGAGTCGCGCCGCGCGGGGCTCGGTGCCGAGTTCCGTGAACAAGTTGGAAGGGTCCTCGCTCACTTGGGCGAGACACCTCTTGCCTATCCTGTCGTCTACCGCGGCCTTCGCCGGGCTATCGTCTTCCGATTCCCTTACCTGGTTTACTTCACGGCCTCGCCGGAGAAGATCGTCATTCTGGCTTGCCTTCACATGGCAAGAAACCCGCGCCTGCTGCGTGAACGGCGTCGCTAAGGTCTCAACGAAGGCCGGAGCGCCCACCCGGCCCATACCCGGGCTCGCTTTCGCTAGTGCGAATCTTGTGGCGCAATTCCCTTCGTTACGACGTCCGCGGCGGCAAACAGGTCCCCGCCGAGCGACACGAGCTCTCTCCCCTGGCCTCGTATGCGACCGGCGACCTCTCTCATCCGGAGGTTGCTCCTCAGATCGTCTCTGACGGAAAAGCGCTCGGAATGTTCGCCAACCACGAACAGCCTCTTGCCCTTGACCAGAGCCACTCCAGCGCCCAACCTCCATGCGACGCACGGCACAAGAGGGTTACACTCATCAGGACCCCAGGTGCTCACATACTGAGCCGATGAGGAGCTCGCTTCCGAGAGCTCCGTCGCGAACTCCTTGGGCACTTGAAGCGCAGGAAAAGGGGGAAGAGCAGACTCCGAAGTTGCATGGGCAAGCATGGAGATCAGCCCGCTATCTCTCGCGAGCACCCGCGTGATCTCCTTGCCGCTGCCGGAATCAAAGAACCGAATGAGCCAGTAAGCATCCCGGCGCTCTGACGTGCGCTTGTCGCACCGAATGGGAGTCCAGTCAGCGACGCGTACAAGCTCCGTGCGCAGCTGTCCTTTTCGCGACAGCTGAAACAGACGGGCATCCTCCCTGGAAAGCTCGGATTCGCGGACGTCCGAGTAAGCCTCGCGGTGGCGTGCGAGGACATTCTCGACAATCTCCGCTTCCAAGGTCGAGAACGGATGGGGAACCCAGAGATTCTGTTCCTGGGGCGGCACCACGTATGAGTGCCTCGCCCGCGGCACGACCCGACTTCCACGTCGGGCGAGTCGCAGTTCGCAAGTGACCATCCGGCCGTTTCCTGTGCGTATACACCCGGCTCCCCGATCAACGCAGAGAGAGCAACTGCGATTGCGAGGGATCTCATCCTGTACGCGACCCTCAGGTCTCTTCTTCGGAGCGGATGGGGAAGAGCTCGCTCTGGCGGCGGTCGTGGGGGGAGATCGGGACGCGGTAGTCGCCGCTCCAGCAGGCGGTGCAGTAGCTCTCGCGCGCGCCGCCCATCGAACCGAGCAGCCCGTCGAGCGACAGATAGCCCAGGGAATCGGCCTCGACGAAGGCGCGGATCTCCTCGATCGACTGCTGCGCCGCGATGAGCTCGCTGCGGCGCGGCGTGTCGATGCCGTAGTAGCAGGGCCAGCGCGTCGGCGGCGACGAGATGCGCAGGTGGACCTCGGCGGCGCCACGCCTCGCGCATCATGCGCACGATCTTGCGCGAGGTCGTGCCGCGCACGATCGAATCGTCGATCAGCACGATGCGCTGCCCGCCGATGATGCCGCGCACCGGGTTGAGCTTCACCTTGACGCCGAAGTTGCGGATCGATTGCTTCGGCTCGATGAACGTCCGTCCGACGTAATGGTTGCGCGTCATGCCGAGCTCGAACGGCAGGCCCGACTCGCGGCGTAGCCGAGCGCCGCATAGAGGCCCGCTGTCGGGTACCGGCACCACGATGTCGGCGTCGGCCGGCGCCTCGCGGGCCAGCTGCGCGCCGAGCCGGTCGCCGCACCTCGGCCACCGAGTCGCCGAAGACCACGCTGTCGGGGCGCGCGAAGTAGACATGCTCGAAGAGGCAGCGCGCGGCGCTGGCGCCTTTCGGCCAGCCGGAACGACTCGAGCCGTCGCCGTCGCGCACCAGGACGACCTCGCCCGGCTCGAGCTCGCGCTCTTCCTGGCCCCCAGCAGGTCGAAGGCGCACGACTCCGAGGCGAAGCAGGGGCGCCGTCCGATTCCGCGATCGCCAGCGGCCGGAAGCCGTGCGGATCGCGCGCCGCGATCAGGCCGCTCGTCGGTGATCACCAGGAGCGAGTAGGCGCCCTCGACCTCCGTCGAGCGCGACCATCAGCGATTCGACGATCTCGGCGCGCGGGTTGCGCGCCATCAGGTGCAGGATGACCTCGGTGTCGCTGGTGGTCTGGAAGATCGAGCCCTCGGCCTCGAGCGCCGGCGCAGGGCCACCGCGTTGGTCAGGTTGCCGTTGTGGACGATGCCGATCGGTCCCATCGAGGTCTTGCACCACGATCGGCTGGGCGTTGGCCACCACCGAAGAGCCCGGTCGTCGAGTAGCGCGTGTGGCCGATGGCGCGCCGCCCCGGCAGACGCGCGAGCGCCTTGGCCGGGAAGACCTCGGCGACGTGGCCCATGCCGCGCTCGACGTGCATCCGCTCGCCGTCCCACGCCAGATGCCGGTCGCTCTCCTGGCCGCGATGCTGGAGGGCGTAGAGCCCGAGGTAGACGTGATTCGAGGCGTCGTCGTGCCCCTCGATGCCGAAGATGCCGCACATGGTCGATCGCCCCCGGCCGCTCGATCAGCTGATTCGAATGCCTTCCTAGAGCCCAGCGCCTTCGGCAGCGCCGTGGTCCAGATCGCTGCAGGCGCGCGACCGCGACGTCGAGCCGGCCCCGTCGGCCGCGACCACCAGCCGGTCGCCGCCGATCTCGCCGACCTCGAGCGCCGGCACGCCGTGCGCTCGGCCGCCGCGAGGAAGCGCTCGAGCTGGGCCGGGGATGATCGCGACCAGCGCCCGCGCCTGGCTCTCCGAGAACAGGTCGAGCGGCGCGAAGTCCCCTGCAGGCGCGCTCCGAGCCGCGGGCCGCTCGCGTCGCCGCCGCCGATGGTCAGGCCTCGGCGAGCGCCACCGCCAGGCCGCCCTCGGCGAGATCGTGCGCGGTGTGCACGATCCCCCGCCGATCGCCTGCGCAGCAGCCGCGCCAGACGCGCCTCGGCCGTCGAGATCGACCGCCGGCGGCCGCCCCTGCTCGACGCCGTGGAGCAGCCGCAGATAGGCCGAGCCGCCGAACTCGCCGCGTCCGGCCGACCTCGCCGAGCAGGACGATCCGGTCGCCGGCCCGGCGGAAGTGCGCCGTCGGCACGTCGCCCAGATCGGCGATCACGCCGACCATGGCCACCGTCGGAGTCGGCGTGGATCGAGCGCCCGTCGGTCTCGTTGTAGAGCGAGACGTTGCCCGAGACGACCGGCACGCTCGAAGGCGCCGGCAGGCCTCGGCGATCCCGCGCACGCCTCGCGGAACTGCCACATCATCTCGGGGTTCTCGGGGTTGCCGAAGTTCAGACAGTCGGTCAGCCGACCGGATCGGCGCCGACGCAGGCGAGATTGCGCACCGCCTCGGCCACCGCCTGCATGCCGCCGTGCGGGGATCGAGACTAGCAGTAGACCGGGTTGACGTCGGAGGTCAGCGCCAAGCCGGATGGGCGTGCCCTTGAGCCGCAGCACCGCCGCGTCGCCGCCCGGCCCGATCACCGTATTCGTGCGCACCGTGTAGTCGTACTGGCGCCAGATCCACTCCTTGCTGGCGAGCTCGGGAGAGGCGAGGAGCGCCTCGAGCGTCGCGGCCGGATTCGTGACCGGCGGGTACCTCGGGCGCCTGCTTGCCGTCGCGCGAGATCGGCGGGCACCGCGACCGCGCGCTCGTAGACCGGCGCGTCGTCGGTGAGCGGCGCGATCGGCATCTCGGCCGCGACTCGGCCGCGGTGGCGGATCTCGGCGCGCGCTCCGGCCCTGAGCTCGCCGACCTTCGCGACCTCGAGCCCCCACTGCGGAAGACCCTCGCGATCTCCTCTTCGCGGCCGCGCTTGACCACCAGAACCATGCGCTCCTGCGACTCCGAGAGCATCATTTCGTAGGCCGACAGCCCGGGCTCGCGCAGCGGCACCTGTCGAGGTCGAGCGCGGAATCCGATGCTGCCGCGCGCGGCCATCTCGAAGATCGAGCTCGTGAGACCGGCGGCGCCCATGTCCTGGATCGCCACGATCGCGGTCGAACGCATCGCCTCGAGGCAGGCTTCGAGCAGGATCTTCTCGACGAACGGATCGCCGACCTGCACCGTCGGCTTCTTCTTGGCGCTCTCGGAGTCGAACGACTCGGAGGCCATCGAGGCGCCGTGGATGCCGTCGCGGCCGGTGCGGCTGCCGACGTAGAGGATCGAGTTGCCCGCACCGGATGCCTTGGCCCTGAAGATGCGCTCGCGCCGCGCGACGCCCAGGGCGAAGGCGTTCACCAGGATGTTCTGGTTGTAGCCGGCATGAAAACGGGTCTCGCCGCCGACCGTGGGGATGCCCATGCAGTTGCCGTAAGTGCCGATGCCGCGCACGACGCCGTCGATCAGCGCGCGCATGCGCGGCGCGTCGATCTCGCCGAAGGAGCAGGGAGTCCATGCAGGCGATCGGCCGGGCACCCATGGTGAAGATGTCGCGCAGGATCCCGCCGACGCCGGTCGCGGCACCCTGAAACGGCTCGATGAAGCTCGGATGGTTGTGGCTCTCCATCTTGAAGACCGCCACCCAGCCGTGGCCGATGTCGACCACGCCGGCGTTCTCGCCCGGCCCCTGCATCACCCGGGGCCCCGAAGTCGGAAACTCGCGCAGGTAGATCTTCGACGACTTGTACGAGCAGTGTTCCGACCAGAGCGCCGACGTGATGCCGAGCTCGGTCACGGTCGGATTCCGGCCGAGGAAGCCCTGCGAGGCGCGCGAACTCTTCGCCGGTCAGACCGTGCTCGCGGGCGAGCTTCTCGTCGACCACGATTTCCACCGCGCTCGCGGCCGTACTCTTCCGCGCCGCCGTCGTCATCGGGTCGCTCCGACGAGCCGCGCCGCCGGCTGCACGATCCCCTGAAAGAGGCCGAGGCCATCCAGGTTGCCGAGCACCTCTTCGGCACAACGCTCGGGGTGCGGCATCAGACCGAGGACGTTCCCGGCCTCGTTCACGACCCCGGCGATCGCCCGCGCCGAGCCGTTGACGTTCCAGCTGTCGTCGGAGAGCCCCGCGGGGGAGACGTAACGGAAGACGATCTGCCGGTTCGCTTCGAGCCGGTCGAGCTCGCCCGGGAAGTGCTCGTAGTTGCCCTCGCCGTGGGCGATCGGCAGGCGCAGCACCTGCCCCTGCCGGTAACTGCGGGTGAACGCAAGATCGTTGCGCTCGACCCGGAGATAGGTATCGCAGCATTCGAACTTGAGGTTCCGGTTGCGCCGCAGCGCGCCGGGCAGCAGGTGCGCTTCGGTGAGCACCTGGAAACCGTTGCAGATGCCGAGCACCGGTCCGCCTTTCGCCGCGTGCTCGCGCACCGATTGCATGACCGGCGAGAGCGCCGCCATCGCGCCGCCGCGCAGATAGTCGCCGTACGACCAGCCTCCCGGCAGGATGATGAAGTCGCAGGCCTTGAGTGTCGTCTCTTCGTGCCAGAGGTAGACCACATCCTGCTCGAGCACGTGCTTCAGCACGTGGTAGACGTCGTGGTCGCAGTTCGATCCGGGGAAGAGGACGACGCCGCACCTCACGAGGCCGGCCCCTTGCCCGTCTCCTCCTGCGCGAGGATTTCGATCCCGTACTCCTCGACCACGGTGTTGGCGAGGAGCTGTTCGCACATCGCGCCCACGCGGTCGGCGGCCTTCTGCGGGTCGACCGGACCGAGATCGATCAGAAAGCTCTTGCCGGCGCGGACTTCCGTAACCTCGGCGAAGCCGACGCGCTGCAGCGCGATACGGATCGCCTTACCCTGCGGATCGAGGATCTCGCGCCGCGGATAGACCGTCACCTTGGCCTGCATCTTTCACCCGCCTTTCTGCCGCGGCGCCCGACCGACCTGCGCCTGCTGCGTCACCCCGGCGATCAGGATCCCACCTCCAGCCAGAGCGTCGGTTCGAATTGACTGCTGATCACGATCTCGGCCGCCGAGCCCTCGCGCACGAGCGCCTCGGCGATCTCCGCAGCCGCGAGCGCCGGCAGGTTGTTGGTGCGCGAGAGATGGTAGAGAACGACGAAGCGCAAGCGCGCCGCGAGGAGCTCCGGCAGGCCGTCCGCCGCCTCGCGATTGGACAGATGCCCGTGCCGCGACGCGACGCGCTGCTTGAGCGGCCAGGGATAGGGGCCGCTGCGCAACATCTCGAGGTCGTGGTTGGTTTCGATCAGAAGACAGTCGAGGTCGGTGAGCCGGCCCCAGGCGAGCTGGGTCCGGCAGCCGAGGTCGGCGGCAAGACCGAGCCGGCGGCCGGCGCCATCCTGGAGCACGAACCCGACCGGCTCGCGCGCGTCGTGCGGAATCGAAAAAGCCTCGACAGCGAAAGGGCCGACCTCGAAAGGCCGGCCCGATTCGATCCGCACCGTGCGGGGAACGACCTCTTCCCCGAGCACGGTTCCGAGCATCGTCCCCGCGGTGAGAAAGACCGGGAGCCTGTGCTTGCGCGCGAAGCGGTCGACCCCCTGGACATGATCTTCGTGCTCGTGCGTGACGAGCACCGCCGAGATCGTCGAGGGCTCGATCCCCACCAGGCGCATGCGGCGCTCGAGCTCCCGGCAGGAGAAGCCGGCATCGATCAGGATCCGGAAGCCGCCGGACTCGACGACGACGGCGTTTCCCCCGCTCCCCGAGCCCAGAACCGCGGCCCGCAAGGGTGGGGAGGAAGCTGGGGAATCCTCGAAGAGGAGGGGGGCCTGCACGGCAGAGGGAGTCTATCGCACGGCCGGCGGCGTGTCCGCTCGAATCGTCCGGTCAGGCGCCGCCGGATTGGGGGGGCGTGCCGGTGCGGATCACGAGGATCTGCCCGGGGAGGAGCGCGTTGCCGGAGAGGCCGTTGTCGGCGCGGATGCGCTCGACCGTGGTGCCGTAGCGCGAGGCGAGCTGCCAGAGACTGTCGCCGGAACGCACCTGGTGGCGGACCTCGCCGCCGGCCGGCGTGCCCGCACCCCCGACACCCCCGGCGTTCGAGGCCCCGGGCACCGCGAGAGCGGGAGCCGGCGTGCGGGAAGCGACCGTGCGGCTCGCGGCGCTCCGGGAGCCGCCCGAGCGCCCCGGAATCCGCAGCCGCTGGCCGAGGGAGAGGCGGTCGCTGCGCAGATTGTTCGCCGACATGAGCGCGGCGACGCTGGTGTGGTAGCGCGTGGCGATGCCCGAGAGCGTGTCGCCCGAACGCACCCGGTGCGAGCCGGCCTCGAGCTGCATGCTCGCGACGGCGGGCGGCTCCCATTTCGGCAGCGTCTCGAGACTCGCGGTTGCCGCCGGACCCATCCCGGGCGGGACCTTGAGCAGATAGTGCTCTTTCGGCGTCGCATTCCGGCGCAGCTCGGGGTTCAAGTGCGCCAGCGCTCCGGTCTCGAATCCGAGCGCGCGGTCGAGAGCTTCGAGCGGGGTCGCCCGGGCGATCTCGATCGTCTCGTACTGGATCGGCGGCAGAGGCTCGGGCAGCTCGAACCCGTACTTGGCGGGGTTTTCGAGAATGGCGAGGGTGGCGAGGAAGCGCGGCACGTAGCGCCGGGTCTCGCTCGGCAGGCGCGAGTAGAGATCCCAGAACTGGTCGAGATAGCTCACCTTCTGGTTGTTGATCTGGCGCAGGATGTTGTGCTCGCCGCAGTTGTAGGCGGCGAGCGCCGTCAGCCAGTCTCCGAACAGGTCGTGCAGAGCGGCGAGGTAGGCGAGCGCTGCCTTGGTCGATTTCTCCGTGTCCATGCGCTCGTCGATCCACGAGGATCGATCCAGACCGTACCGATATCCGGTCGAGGCGATGAACTGCCAGAGACCGAGGGCGCGGGCGGTCGAGAGAGCGCGTTCCTTGAAGCCGCTCTCGACGAGCGGCAGCCAGGAGAGCTGCTCCGGCAGCCCGGCCTCCCCGAGCTGCGCGACGATCATCGGCCGGTAGAGCCCGGAGCGCCGGTAGGCCTCGAGAAAGAAGTCGCGCTCGCGACCCTGGAAACTCGCGATCTCCCTCTCCACGTCCGGATTCATGTCGCGCGGAATCGACGCCTGGGTGTCGCCGACCGAGGTCTGGCGGGCAGCGTAGATCTCGACGATCCGCCGCGCGATCAAGCGGCGCAGGTTCTCTTTCTCCTGCGAGACGACCAGGTCGCCGTTCTGAGCCGGTTCGGGGGTGATCCGGGCCATGGACTCGTAGGCGTGGTCGAGCAAGGCGATGGCTTCGTCGACGGCCCCGCGGTCCCAGGAGACGCCCGCCGAGGCGTAGGCATCCATCGCCGCGTGCAGCAAGGCGCCAGGATCGGTCGGAGCGACCGCGCCGGCGGCCGGCAGCTCGTCACCACCCGCCTCGCCCGCATCGACCCCTTCGCCCCCTTCAAGATCGGCTTCGTCCCCCGGCTGGAGCTCGAGCGAGCCCGGCTCCTCCACGCCGTCGGACTCGGGCGGCCCAGGGGTCGCTGCGGCCGCCGTCTTCGTCGACGCCGGACTCGGCGGCACGGGCACCGACCCGACGCCTTGGGCCGTGGACTCCGCCGCCAATCTCCCGACCGATTTCCCGGCCGATCTCCCGGCCGGTTCGGAAGCGGTCTTCGGCGCGGCATGACCGCTGCAGGCCAGAGTCAACACTCCCCCGGCGAGCAGGCAGACCCCGAGAAGCCAAGTCGAGTCGGCCGACGCTCGGCCGGTCGAACCGGGCCACGCTCCGCCCGCCTTCGCCGGCCCTCCCGCTCCTCGAGATCCGATCATTCGCCCGATTGTAGCGGTCGGCGGCCGAATTGACAGTGCACTCTTCCGGGAGCCCCCGCAAGTGGCCCCGGGGCCACCGCCCCCCGGCGCACGTCAGGTGATGGGGATTCGAGTCGCGTCCGTGACGCCCGGCGCGGGGAGCCGCTCCTCCGCCAGGGGGATCAGCGCCCAGAGGATGAGATAGACGAAGATCCCCGGAAACGCCGCCGAGACGATCGAGATCAGGACATAGAGCAGGCGCAGCAGACCCGGGTCGCGATCGAAATAGTCCGCGAAGCCGCCGATCACCCCTCCCACGACCTTGTGCCGCCGCGAACGTCGAAGCCGAACCTCCGCCATGGTGCCCTCCTCTCCACCTTTCCTACGCGCGAGATCGTCCGGCGTTTCGCCGCAGGCGGTACCGAGCCCTGGCGAGCTAGTGGAGATAGCCGAGGGCGCCGAGCTCGCGGCGCAGCGGGTCGTCGATCGCCGCCACGACGGCGCGCAGCGGGGGACCCGAACGCGCCGCCCAACCGCGCAGCTGGGCTCGCAGGATAGCCAGGCGAAGCTCGCGGTCTCCCGCCATCTCCGCACGCTCGGCGCGATCCGCCGCGAGGTCGAACAGGGACTCGTCGGCGAGTGCGGTGCGCGCCCGCGGCTGCAGATTGCGGATCAGCTTGAAGCCCCGGGAGAGGATCGCTTCCTGATGAAACGACAGCCGGTCGAGCCACGCCGCGGACGAGCGCGGGGCCGGGAGGTCGCCGCCGGCGAGCGCCCGCGCGAAGCTCCGGCCATGCATCTCTGCGCCGACCGGAAGGCCGGCGAGCTCGAGCAGTGTCGGCGCGACGTCCAGCTGGTCGATCGGCGCCGCGATCCTGCGGCCGCCGGGAAGGCCCGGAATCCGCCAGATCATCGGGATCTCGAGCTGCTCCTCGTAAAGCGTGCGGCCGTGCTCGACGTTGCCGTGATCGAAGAGCTCCTCACCGTGATCGGAAAGGAAGAGAAGCGCGGTGTCGTCGTGGTGTCCGCGGCGCTCGAGCTCGACGACGAAGTCCGCGAAGCCCGCGTCGGCGTCGGCGACTTCGGCGTCGTAGAGCTGGCTCACCTGGCGCACGATCTCGGCGCCGGGCCGGCTGCCGGGAAGCTCGACGAGGATCTTCCGTTCTCCCAGACGCCGATCGGCCCCGGCTGCCCAGCGCGCGCGCTGGACGGACGAAGGGCGATAGGGGGCATGCGGCTCGACCGTGTGCAGCACGAGAAAAAACGGCGCCGCGTTGGGCGCACGGTCGAGGAACTCGCGTCCGGCCGCGTGCACCTTGCGCCAGGACGCCTTGTCGTCCCCGGAAGTGCCGTGCACCCAGCGAAAGAAGTCGATCCCCTGGCCGAAGCCGAAGGCTTCCGAGGTGTTTCCGTTGGCGGTCACGTAGCCGGTCCGGTAGCCGCGCTCGCCCAGCAGCTCGGCGAGCGTCGCGACGTCGTCGGGGAGCCGGCTCGCGACGCCGGTCGCCCCGTGCCGGAGCGGCGTCAGGCCGGTGAAGAGCGTCGCCACCGCCGGCCGCGTCCACGAGCTCTGTGCGCGCGCGTTCTCGAACAGTACGGCCTCGCGCGCGAAGCGGTCGATCGCCGGCGTGAGCGCCCGACGCTCAC
The DNA here is from genome assembly GCA_963806165.1 of Thermoanaerobaculia bacterium. Taxonomy (GTDB): domain Bacteria; phylum Acidobacteriota; class Thermoanaerobaculia; order Multivoradales; family JAGPDF01; genus JAGPDF01. The sequence goes on along the minus strand of CAWDWZ010000009.1, from coordinate 150,902 downwards.
CGTAGCAACCGAGGCGATCGGCGCGCAGGGCGTCGACAATGTAGATCACGATGTTGAGCGGCGACGCGACGCTGGCGCGCGTTGTCGCGGACGCCGAAGACGGCGCGCGCGGCGGCCTGTCGTGCGCGGGGACTGACATCTGGAGCGCGACGGACTGGACAGCGACCGAGCCGGCCTCCTCCGGCTGCGCTCCCGCTTCGGCGCGTAGCGTCAACCGGCAGGGTATCGTCGTCAGGCCGGGAGCGCGCACCTCGACTTCGCGTCCACCGTGCGCGAGCCGCCCGAGCAGCCCGAATCGAGGCGGCTCTCCCGCACACTCGACATCCGCTTCGAGCCCCGTGCTGCCGCGTCCGTCGACGCCGGCGAGAGCGAGGCGCTCGCCGGCCGCGAGGTCGACGAAGAAATCGATCCCGGCGCCCGCCGGAATCGCGAGCGCACCGCTTGCCGGATCGAGGATCGGGTCGAAGGTCGGTTCGAGGGTCGTCTTGAGAACTGCGGAGCGCGCAGACGCCCCCGTCTCTTCGAAGCGAAATCCGTCCCAGGCCGCGCCGAACGGCCGGCCGAAGCGGCCGGTCGGAACCACGACCGGATAGGAGAGCTCGAGTCGATTCCAACCCGGGCGCGCCGTTCCCGCCGCGACGTCCACATGAACCGTCTGCGGCTCCGGACCGAGGCGCACGCGTCCGAGCTCGACGCCGTTCAGCGCGACGCCCACCTCCTGCCCCTGAGGCAGCGCGGGAGGGGCCCAGCCGCGCATCCGGATCCGAAAGGCGCGCGCATCGGCCCGCCGGAAAGTGAGCTCCGAGCGCTCGCCGGTGCCCCAGAGGTAGTCCGCAAGCCCGCGCGACGGCGCGCTCCAGCCTCCGAGGAGCGCCGGCTCGGGCTGCGCCGTTCCGAGGTCGAGCACGGAGGTCTCGCGCCAGATCTCCGCCTCCGGCCAGAACGTCGTGAGAGCGAGCTCTTGGGTCCCCTTCGGCTCGGCTCTGCAACCGGCGAGCAGGAGCAGGCAAAGCGCCCAGCCGAGCGCGATCGCGCGACTCGGGGGTCGACCGTGGCTGTCGCCTCGAAACGGCATGGAAGGTCCTTGCATCGTAACGGAGCCCAGCGCCACCCGGAAGCGCGTCGCACCGGCACTTTCGCGGCGCGCTCCCAGGTCAGTTGGAAGCGGTCAGGGGCGGCACCGGGAGCGCGGCGAAACGCAGGCGACGAGCTTCGGCATCGACCCAGGCGAGCGCCAGGCGATCGGCGGTGCGCGCGAGCCGGGGAATTCCTCCGGCGCGCCCGGCACCGGTGCGGGCGACCGAGACCGCAGGTCCCACCGGCCCGCTCTTGCCAATAAACGCGAGGCGGAGCTCGGTGCCGCCCTTGCCGCTACCGCCTCCGCTGCCGTTCTCGATCCAGGCGAGCGCGAAGCCGTCGGCGAGCGGCGCGAGGGCGAGATGCCCCTGCGCTCGCGCGGCGGCGATCGGTTGCGGCGCGCTCCAGGTCGCTCCGCCGTCGTTCGACAGCGCGATCGCCATCCGGGCCTGATCTTCGGGCGCCGAGTACCAGGCCACCGCCAGCCGCGAGCGATCGGCGGCGAGCACCGGACCGTTGACCGGACAGCCCGCGATCTTCCAGTGATCCTCGCCGATCGGCTGCGTGCGAAACGCTTCTCCGGCCGGACGGATCGCGAACCGGATGTCGCGGATCTCCGCGGCGGTGCGATCGCGGTAGGCGACGGCCGAGCCGCCGGCGAGCGCGACCGCCGCGGTCGAGCAGCAGTCGCAGACGCGGTCGTCCACGAGCTCGGAGGCCGCGATCTTGTCCCCCGTGACGACGGTCGAGCGCAGCTCGGTCGACCCGCCGGTCGCCGTTCCCCGCCCGTCGAGGAAATAGAAGCGCACCCCTTCTCCCTCGGCGACCGCCGAGACGAAACCGTGCTCGACCGCCGAGTGATCCTCGTGCAGCGCGCCGAGGGGCTTGAAAGTTCCACCCTCGTCGGTCGAACGCGCCAGCTGCGCGTCGTAAGCCTCGCCGGACGGGGCCGATCTCTCCAGCCACCAGACATAGAGCGCGCGATCGGGGGCCCGTACGACGCCAGGCACGTCCGCCCAGTTCGCGAACAGCGTCTTGCCCTCGCGCACCGTCGTCGCGGCGCTCCAGCTGCCGTGCGCTCCAGCGCGCGAATCGGAGGCGATGCCCGCCCGCCGGCAGCGGTTCGAGCCAGGTGGCGAGAATGCCGTCGCCATCGGCGGTGAGCATCGGAGCGAACGCCCCGTCCCCAGCTGGGGGCGGACTCTCGACCCAGCCCGCGGGGAGCGGGAGCGCTGCGAGCGAGGGTGCCGAGCGCTCGCGGCCGCCGGCGGCGCCGGTGGATGGGGATCGTGCGCCGAACCGGGCGCGGTGAGCGGAGAGCGAGAGCCGCAAGCCACAGCGCGTTCAGTCGCGCAATGCGGTTCGTACGCCTGTAGGTGAGCATGCAGGAATCCTATCCAAGGTTGGAGCGCCAGCGGAGCACCGCGGTGCTACGGTTTCGTATCGTGATCGTCCTCGAGTCGACACGCGCGACGAACGGTCGGCGCAAGGCTCTTGCGTCCCTGGCGTCGACGCTGCTGGCGTTGGTGCTCGCAGAGGGGGCGCTGCGGCTCTTCGGGGGTGAGATCTACCCGGTACCGCTCTATCCGGGGGACGTCGTCGCGGTGCGGGACCGGACCTACGACGCGGTGATCGGCTGGAAGCTCGCGCCCGGAGAGCCGATTCGCGAGACGACGGCGGACTACGACGTCACCTACGAGGTGAACGCCCAGGGGTTCCGGTCGAGCCACGACTTCGCGGCGCGGCCCCCGGCTTCCTCTGTCACACGGCGGATCGCCTTTCTCGGCGACTCGTTCACGTTCGGCAGCGGCGTGCGCGAAGAGGAGACGTTCGTCGCCGGGGTGGAGCGCAGGCTCGAGAGAACCGAGCGCCGGCGCGGCCTCGCGACGCGGGGCGAGATCCAGGCGTTCAACTACGGGCTCGGCGGCTTCGGGATCGATCAGATGGAGCTGGCGCTCGAGCATTACGCGCTGCCGTGGGGCGCGAACCTCGTCGTCGTCTCGTTCATCCACAACGATCTCGACCGGAGTCTCTCCTCCTATCGCCAAGGGCACGTCTGGCTCGAGAAGCCGGCATTCCATCTCGAGCGCGGGGAACTGGTGAGGACCACGGCGGCGAATCGGCCAGGGCCGCTCGCCTCCTGGTTCGCGCAGGACTTTCGACTCGGCCGTCTATGGCAGAAAGCCGAGAGCTCGCTCGCGAAGCGCTGGCCGATGGGCGGGCGCTGGCGGCTCAACCGGGCGCTGTTCGTGCGCATGCGCGACGCATGCTTCGCGGCCGGGGTGCCGCTTCTCGTGGTGCACATTCCGGTGAACCGGCACGCGGCCGCGCCGCTCTACGCGCGCGAGTTCGCCGAGCTGGGCATCGACTTCCTTGATCTCGCGCCGCTTCTTCCCGCGAGCGCCGACGGGCTCTACTTCCCGCACGATCACCACTTCACGCCCGCCGGGCACCGCTTCGCGGGCCGGGAGATTGCGCGCGCCATCCTCCTGCGCGGCCTGTTGCCGGTGCGCTCGGGCAGCGCGCCGACGCGTTAGACTCGAGCTGTGCGACGCTTGGCACTCGCCGCTTCGATCTGCTGGCTTGCCGCGACGCCGCAAGCACACGGCGCCGCGCTTCCGCACCCTGCCGAGTCGGCCGACGCAGCCGCCATCGCCGCCGAAGCCGTCGCCGGCGAGGTGCTCGCCGAGGCGCCGCTCGGCGGGCTGACGATCGCGGTCGCGCGCGGCGGCAAGCGCTTCGCCAAGGGCTACGGAGAGGCGGACGTCGCCCGCCATCTCGTCGCGACCGGCGACACCGTCTATCCGATCTGCTCGATCTCGAAACAGTTCGCCGCCGCCGCGATTCTCGCACTCACCGCGTCCGGGAGAATCGATCTCGACGCGCCGCTCGCGCGCTATTTCTCGCCCGATCCGCTGCCGGAGCACAGGGTGACGGTGCGCCAGCTGCTCAATCACACCTCCGGCGCCGGGAGCTACAACGAAGGACCGGACTGGGAGGCGATGCAGAGCCGCGCGCTGCGGCACGACGAGATCCTCGCCCGCATCGCCGGGCAGCCGCACGCGCCGCCCGGCGTGCGCTGGAGCTACAGCAACTCCGGCTTCTACCTCGCCGGCCTGCTGGTCGAGAGGGTGACCGGCAAGAGCTATTGGGAGTTTCTCGCGAGCACTTTCTTCGAGCCTCTCGGCATGCGCTCGGCGCGCCCCTGCGCGACGACGCCCCCGGGAGAGCGCGCCCGCGGCTACCGGCCTGCGGGGGCGGGAGTCGAAGAGGCCGAGGCGGAGAATTGGGAGAACCCCGGAGCGGGCGGCGGCCTCTGCATGTCGGCGGTCGACCTCTTGACCTGGCAGGCGGCGCTCGACAGCGGGCGGGCGCTCCCGCCGGTGGCGGTCCGCGAGCTGCGCACGCCGACGCGCCTCGACCGACGCCTGGCGTTCGATTACGGACTCGGCACCCGGCTCGGCGAGCTCGCGGGCCATGCCGTCTCCGGGCACACCGGCAACGGAATGGGCTTCAGCACCGTCCTGCTGCATTTTCCGCACGACGACCTGACGATCGTCGTACTCAGAAATCTCGCGCGTGGCCCGGATGCCCGGATCGTCGGCGCGCGCCTCGCCCGGCGCCTGCTCGGTCTGCCGCGCTTCGCCGCGCGCGATCTGCCCGTGCCGCCCGCGCTCCGGCAGATTCTGGCCGGCAAGTGGCTGGGCGACTTCGGGACGGCCGAGCTCCAAGCGGTCGGCGACCACCTGGTCGCCCAGCTCGGTGAAGGCGGCCCGCCCCTCCCGTTCGCCTTCCAGGGCGGCACGACATTCACGGTCGGCGAAGAGGACGAGATCCGCTTCGACGTTCGGCAAGGTCGCTCCGACCTCTCCCAGGAGTACGTCGGCGGCCTGTTCGATTCCGCAGCACAGCGCCCGGCCACGAACTGATCCGGAGGACCTGCCCGCAGGTCCATTCAGCCGCTGCGACCGCTCTTTGCGCGATACCTCACCATAGGTTCGCGGAGGTCGGCGGAGGCGACGCGCTCGAGCGGCGCGGCGAGCTTCGCGGAGACGAGCCGGTTGAGCGAGACGTTCTGCTCTTCGGCTTCGATCACCAACCGGCGGTGGACCTCCGGCGGGATGCGTACTTTGAAAATGCCGCTGTAGCGCCGATCCAGCAACGGTTCCGGCACCGGGTCACCCTTCTCGCGCAGCAGTTCCACCGCCTCCCGCGCCGCGCGGATCACGCCGCCGAGAGCACGCTCCGCCTTCTTGTCGAGCCACGAGAGCCCCGGCAGCTCCGCGCAGACGGCGACGTGCTCGCCATCCTCTTCTGACCAGAAGACACGGTAGGAGTACCGGTCGGAGATCTCCAAGTCACAGCCCTCCTTTGTCACGGAGCACCCGCGCGGCTCGCGCCACTTGCCGGCACTGATAGGGCTTGGCCATCCTCCCGCGCGGCTGAATGTTCACGATTGGCAACTGCGGGAGTCCGGTGCGGAAGATGAGGTGACTCCCCTTGCCCCACCGCCCCTCCCCAAAGACCGCCTCACAGAATCGCCGCAAGTCGGCGAACGTCACACCGGTGGGTTCGCCTTCCAGACGAGGAAGGAGCTCCTCGATGATCTTCTTCTTGGATGGTGTCATTAATGACACTCCTTGTCAATCCCGCCGGGCGAGCCGCCGATGTTGTCGAGGCAGCAAGAAGCTCTCTAAAGGGGAAAGACGGAATCGGTCGCCGCTGACTGGCGCAGAGATTCGCTGCCCGCTCAACTTAGGACTCCAGTTCGAGTAGGCTGATGGCCAATGCACGCGTTGTCTCAGCGGAGTCACACGAGACCTGCGGGATGGCTCTTCTTCGCCTTTTTCACGGCTTCGGCAGTGGCGCAGACTGCGGCGCTGGCGCGCGAGCCCAAGCCAGTGACCTTCAGCAAGGACTCCGAAGTTTGCGTGCTGGAATGGACGAGCACCGCAGACGGTCATCTGTACAGCGTCTATCAGCTCTACGGCAACGGCCGATTCGAAAACCGTACCTACCTCAACGGACCGAAGCCCGTGCCGGACAGCCACACGACCACCGACCTCACGCCTGACGAGTTGGCGATCTGGTTGGATGACATCGTCGATTCCGGTCTCTATGCGTACTCCAGGAGCGACATCGATCGACGAATCGCTGCCACCGGAAGAGTTCGAATGCTCGTTGCCGACCGCGGAACGGAGTGGGTTCGAATCCGGTTTCAACAGCCGTCCGGAGAGCGGGCGGCTCCGACGCCGATGTCCAACGCATTCGTTGGCGATGGCGCCTGGAATCAGGCCGATCGCTATCCGGAGATTCCAGAGCTCGCCGCCGTGCCCCGCATGTGGCAGCGTTTCCATGCGGCAGGGAAGGCAGGAGTCCCGCATCCCCAGCCTCTCGCTCCAGCTCCACTTCCGATCCTCTCCTGGTCCGAAGAAGAACGCGCCCGAGCGGGGTGGACCTCGGACTAGTTTCGACCCGCCTCTAGCCGATCCTTTTCCACCCCTCAACCGCCGAGACGACAGCGATCGCGAGGAGGAGGATGCCGACGGCGCGGCCGAGGCGCTCCAGCGCTTGGGGCCGGTCGGCGAGCCAGCCGCGGGCGCGCGCCGCGGCGAGGGCGATCGGGCTGTAGACGGAGAGCTGGGTCGCGATGATGATCGCCCCGAGGACGACCGCCTGCGCCCAGACCGGTCCCCATTCCTTGCGCACGAACTGCGGAAAGATCGCCAGCATGAAGACGTAGGCCTTGGGGTTCAGGAGATTGGTCAGCATGCCGCGGCGGTAGGCGGTCGGAATCGAGATCCCCGCGGCGGTCGCCTCGCCCGAGGTTTCGAACATCACTCCACTGCGCACGAGCGCGAGTCCGATCCATGCGATGTAAGCGGCGCCGACGACGAGCAGCGCGTTGAACAGCGAGGGCATCACGCCGAGGATCGCCGCGAGCCCGAGGCCGCCGATCGCGACATGTGCGACGGCGGCGGTGGCGATGCCGCCGACCGAAGCGAGGCCGGCGCGGCGGCCGCCGCCGAGCGCGCTCGCGAGGACGCAGGCCATGTCGAGGCCCGGTAGAAGCACCACTCCGAAGACCAGGCCGAAGAAGATCCAGAGATACGAGGTCGGGGCCATGGGGACTCTCCTGCGCTTCGCGGCGCAGGAGGCATTCCCACGCGCGAGTCGACGCTAGAGCCCATAGCGGACAGTTTCCGCCCTATTACCTGATACCCTCTTCGGGTGAGCCTGCCGACCGTCCGGATTCTCGCCGTCCTCGAGCTGCTGCAGGCGCACGGGCAGCTTTCGGGCGCCGAGCTCGCACGCCGCCTCGGGGTGGATCGGCGCACGGTGCGGCGCTACATCACGGCGCTCGAGGAGCTCGGCATCCCGGTGACCGCGGAGCGCGGCGCGGGCGGCGGCTACGCTCTGGTCGCGGGATTCAAGCTGCCGCCGATGCTGTTCACCGACGACGAGGCGCTGGCGCTCTCGCTCGGCCTGCTCGCGGCGAGCGCGCTCGGGCTCTCCGAGACCGCGGCCGGGCTCGCGAGCGCGCGGGCGAAGCTCGAGAGGGTGATGCCGGCGGGGCTGAAGCGGCGTCTACGCGCCGCCGACGAAACGATGGCGCTCGATCTCCCGGCGTCGGGGCCGCCGGCCGAAAGCTCCGTCCTCGCCGCCCTCTCCGCTGCGGCGCAGGCGCAACGCACCGTGCATGTCGACTACCGCGCCGCGAACGGCAGCGCGACCGAGCGCGACCTCGACCCCTACGGCCTCGCCTACCGCGGCGGCTGCTGGTACGTCGTCGGCTACTGCCACCTGAGGAAAGGCCCGCGCACCTTCCGCGTCGACCGCATCGGCAGTGTGCAACGCAGGGCGACGACCTTCGAGCGTCCGCGAGGTTTCGACACTCTTTCCGCCATCTCCACCGCGATCGCCACCCTCCCCCGCGCCCACAGCGCCGAAGTCCTCCTCAAGACCGACCTCGCGACCGCAAGGAAGCAGATCTTCGCCACCCTCGGCACCCTCGAAGCGGTCCCCGAGGGCGTCTTGCTCCATTCCCAGACCGACGATCTGAACTGGCTAGCCCGCGAGCTCGCGCGCCTGCCCTTTCGATTCACGATCCGTCGGCCTCTCGCCCTGCGCGAAGCGCTGACCAGTCTCGCGCGCCGGCTGCAGAGCGCCGCGAAGACCCCGCTGCGCGCAGGAGAATAGGATTGCTCTCTCGCCTCTTTCCCGGAGACCCCATGCGCCGACCGATCGTTGCGCTCTACTTGCTGGCCGCCCTTGCCCCAGCCGTTCTTTTCGCCGCTGTCGACCGCGCGGCGGGGCCGAGCGTCGCGACCGTCGCGACCGTCGCGAGCGTCGCGAACGTCGCGGCGGCGGCTGACGCCCTGCTCGCCAAGGCTTACCCCGCCGACGGCCCGGGCGCGGCGGTGCTGGTCAAGTGGAAAGGCGAGGTCGTGCTGCGCAAGGGGTACGGGATGGCGCAGATGGATCTCGGCGTGCCGGTCTCGCCGGAGCAGGTTTTCGAGATCGGCTCGGTGACCAAACAGTTCACCGCCGCGTTGGTCCTGCGCCTCGCCGAACAGGGCAAGCTCGCGCTCGCCGATCCGCTCACCAAGTACCTCCCCGATCTGGCATTCGGAGGGGCCACGATCCGAGCAGCTCCTCGCCCACACTGCGGGCGTGCCGTCCTACACCGACATGCCGGAGTGGATCCCGCGCTGGCGCGAAGACATGACGCTCGACGTCCTCATCGGACTCTTCAAGGGGAAGCCCCTCGACTTCGCGCCGGGGACGAGCTGGAACTACAGCAACTCGGGCTACATCCTGCTCGGCGCGGTGATCGAGAAGGTGACCGGCAAGAGCTACGAGGAGGTCGTGGAGAAGGAGCTCTGTGCGCCGCTCGGCATGAGCGCGACGCGCTACGGCCACCAGGAGGAGATCGTGCACGGCCGCGTCAGCGGTTACGTGAAGGGCCCCGAGGGCTGGGCGAACGCGCCGTATCTCTCTCTCACCCAACCTTACGCCGCCGGCTCCCTGATGTCGACGGTCGACGATCTGGCGCGCTGGAGCGACGCGCTCGGAGACCGGCAAGTTCATCTCGCTCGCCTCCCGCGACCGCATGTTCACCCCGTCGGTCCTCCGCGGCGGCGACCAGGACGGTGTCTCGACGCGCTACGGCTTCGGGAACGCGATGACGGAGGTCGCGGGTCACCCCGCGCACGAGCACGGCGGCAGCATCCACGGTTTTTCGAGCGACCTGCTGCGCGTGCCGGGCGAGGATCTCCTCGTCGTGCTGCTCTCCAACAACCCCGCCCAGGATCCACACGGACTCTCGCACCAGATCGCGGAGGTGGTCCTCGGTGAATCGAAGAAGCCGACGGCGGCCGGACCCGTGCTGTCCGCCGCCGAGCTCGACGCCTATGTCGGCGTCTACCTCCTCCCCGAGCGGGCGGGTCTGCGCCGCATGGTGATGCGTGACGGCGCGGCGTTGCGCTATCAGCGCTCCGGCGGCGAGCTCCACACGCTCGTGCCGGTCGGGGTCGACGCCTTCGAGATGGCCGACGGCGGCACGAGCGTCCGTTTCGAGCGCGACGCCGGCCGCAAGGTCGTGGCCGTGCTCGTCGACCAGGGGCTCGGTCCGGTCTTCCGCTCCATGCGCACCGCGGAGGCGCTGCCCGCGGAGAGAACGGTGGCGGCAGTCGATCCGAGCGGCTACGACGCCCTGGTCGGCGTCTACCAGCTCGCGCCGGGCTTCGACTTCGCGATCACCCGAGAGGGTCGCGAAGGCGAGCAGCTCTTCGCCCAGGCCACCGGTCAGCCGAAGCTCGAGATCTACCCCGAGTCGCCGACCCGCTTCTTCCTCAAGGCGGTGGACGCCCAGATCGACTTCGTCGTCGAGAACGGGCGCGCCGTCTCGCTCGTCCTGCACCAGGGCGGGCAGGACCTGCCGGCGCCGCGCAAGCCCTGAGGCGGACAGGATTCCGATGCGACTCCTGCCGGTCCTGCTGGTCGACCTCGCTCTGGCGCTGGGCGCGGTCGGACTCCTCTCCCTCCTCCGCCCGCTCCGCTGGCTCGGCGTCGCCGACCGTCGTGCGGCGCTCGTCCTCGTCCTCTGCGGAGGGCTCGTCGGCGCGCTGGGGGTCCTCCTCCCGGCGCCGACGTTGCGAGCGCTCTCACCTTCGACCCGGCTCGACGCCGCGGTCCCCGAGTGGCAGTTCGCCGAGTTTCACGAACTCCGGATCGCACGCCTCGCCGGCGCGCGTCGAGGCGGCGATCCGCGCCGTCACGGCGCGCGAGATCCGCGGTTTCGCGCTCCTCACTTGGATCCGGAATCCACGTCTGCCGGGGAGCCGTGAGCCGGCGAGCCTTCTCGCTCCGCCCGCCGACCGGCCGATCCTCGACGTCGCGCTCGGCTCGGGCTTCGTGGAGCTCGCGCGGGCACCGAGGGAGCTGGTGGTCGGCACGCTGGTCGTCGTTCCGAAGGGCGCGACGCCGCTCCGGTCGACCCGGCCCAGCGCGGAGGCCTTCGCGGCGCTCGTCGCCCCCGGCTACGCGAAAGCGGCGATGAATTTCCTCTGGACGGAAGAGGGCGGCGGCTGGACGCGACTCTCGACCGCGACCCGCGTCGCCGCGACGAGCCCGGGCGCGAGGTACCGCTTCGCGGCCTACTGGCGCCTGATCTATCCCGGCAGCGCCTTCCTCCGCCGCAGCTGGCTCGACGCCATCCGCCGCCGCGCCGAGGCGGCGGAGTCGCCGGACTCCTAGGGGACGCAAAGCGGAGCTAGAAGGCGCGATCGAAGCTCTCCCGCGCGGATTCATAGAGGTCCGCTAGGTCGGCGCCGTCGACGAACAGGTGGTTCACCAGGACGCCAACCGGGACGAGCGTTCTCCCCCCTTGCTCACGAAACTTCCCGAACGCGGCCTCCGGCTGGCCGGCTTCCCGGTCGGGGAGCGCGACATGGGTGAAGCTCGTGAACGGAATCCCCGGCAACGCGGTGTAGTAGGCGAAGTCCGCTGCGGCGCCGCCGGAGAGATCGACCTTCTCGGAGGCGCTGCGCATCGCCATCGCCGCGCCGGCGAGAAAGCGCCCGGCGTCCGCATCCCAGTCCAGGGTTGCGAAGGTGAACGTCCGCGCCGGCGCCGGAACCGTCATCCCGATCTGGAGGCTCTCGTAGAGCACGACCTCCTCGCCCCGCAGCCGGGTGCGAAAAGCGTCGATGCCGAGGAGGGCGCGGTGGTACGCCCAGATCATGGCGGCGTAGGTCGATCCGCCGGCCTCCTTCGCCCGCGCCCGCACCCGCGTCGCGTCGAGCTCGAAGGTGAGCGCATAGAAGGGATTCGGGTTCCGGCGGAAGAACTCGAGGTGCGCGCGGCGCGGATAGTCGACGAGAACACGACAGGAGCTCACGGCCCGAATGATACCGGTCCGGAACCGACGGGGACACCATGCGGAATCTGTCAATATCTTTCCCGACCACCGTTCGGAGGGTGCAATGAAAGACGTTCTCGCCCTGATCCCCGTCGTCCTACTGTCGACCGCCTGCGCGGCTCCGCCGGCGGCGGAGAAGCTCCAGCGGCACAAGCCGCGACTCGAGCCAGCTACTTCGACACGACCGGGCGGACGGACATCCTCGCGGGCGGCGTGCGCCGCATCCCGATCACGACCCCGAAGGGCACGTTCACGGTCTGGACCAAGCGGGTCGGCAACAACCCGAAGCTCAAGGTGCTGCTTCTCCACGGCGGACCGGGAGCGACGCACGAGTACTTCGAGGCGTTCGACAGCTACCTCCCCGCCGCCGGCGTCGAGTACTACTACTACGACCAGCTCGGGTCGGCGTTCAGCGACCAGCCGAACGATCCCGACCTCGTGAATCTGCCGCGCTATGTCGACGAGGTCGAACAGGTGCGCCGGGCGCTCGGGCTGACCAAGGACAACTTCGTCCTCCTCGGGCATTCCTGGGGCGGCCTGCTCGCGATCGAATACGCGCTCGCCCACGGCGAGAATCTCAAGGGCCTGGTGATCTCCAACATGATGTCGAGCATCCCGGCCTACAACGAGTACGCGCAGAAGGTGCTCATGCCGGCGATGGATCCGGCGACGCTCGCGGAGATCCAGGCGATCGAGCGCCGCAAGGAGTACGAGTCGCCGCGCTACATGGAGCTGCTCATCCCGTCGTTCTACGTCGAGCACATCCTGCGCATGCCGTTCCCCGAATGGCCCGACCCGGTGGTGCGCGCCTTCGCGCGCTTGAACCGGTCGATCTACGTCCCGATGCAGGGGCCGAGCGAGATGGGCGCCTCCGGCAAGCTCGTGACCTGGGACCGGAGCGCCGACCTCGGAAAGATCTCGGCGCCCACCCTGGTCATCGGCGCGCAGCACGACACCATGGACCCGAAGCACATGGCCTGGATGGCGCAACAGCTGCCGCACGGCCGCTACCTGCTCTGCCCGAACGGCGGCCATTTCGCGATGTACGACGACCAGCCGACCTACTTCACCGGCCTGCTCGCCTTCCTGAACGACCTCGACGCCGGGAAGATCTGAGCGCGGGAAGCGACGCGCTCCGCGCCGACTAGGGAAACGCCGCCGACCAGCGATCCGTGTTGGCGCTCTCGAAACCGTCGAGGAAGAGCGGGATCGAGCCGTCGTCGGAGATCGCCCAGAGCTCGTAGCCGTGGATCTGGTCGGTGGCCGACAGGTAGAGGCGGTTGCCGGCGCGCGCGAAGCGCTGCGGGCTCGAGGAGAGCGGACCGGGCGCGATGTCGGTGATGCGCACCGTCCCCGCCGCGGTGCCGTCGCTCTTCCACGCCTCACGGCCGAAATTCGGCGTCCAGGCCGAGAAATAGAGCACGCCGTCGCACACCACGAGATCGTCCGGGATCGACGATGCGCCCCCCGGCGCGATGTCCTTGACCAATACCGTGCCCGGATAGGTGCCGTCGGTCGCCCAGAGCTCGCGCCCCTCGAGCTCACTCTCGGCGCTGAAGAAGAGGCGGTTCCCGAAGCGGGTGAAGCTCCGCGGCGTCGACGGATACTCTCCGGGAAAGATGTCCTTCAGCAGGCCCGTCCCGAGCGGCGTGCCGTCGGTCACCCAGAGCTCTTCGCCGTGACTGCCGTCGTTCGCGGCGAAGACGACGCCGGGATCCAGCGCCGCGAGCCGGCTCGGGCGGCCGTTGAGGGTCGAATCGCCGAACGGCCGCGAGAGGCCGCCCCTCGGTCCGGGCCAGACATCGGCCAGAAGCCGTGTCCCGGCCTCGGTGCCGTCGCTCGCCCAGAGCTCCTCGCCGAGAGCGTCGTCCAGCGCGACGAACGCGATCTCCTGGTCGCCGAGCGGCGTGAGATCCGCCGGGTAGGACCCGTTCGCGCCGTTGAGATCCGCCACCTGGTAGGTGCCTTCCGGCGTTCCGTCCGAGGCTTGCAGCTCGAAGTCACCGAAGAAGATCTTCCCATCCCGCGCCGCCGTCAACGACCCATACCAATACTCGGCGGTTCCCACGATCGGAACCGTACCTTCCGGCGAGCCGTCGCTGCGGAAGAGCTCGGATTGCGCGCCGAAGACGAGCTCGGCGCCGCGCTCGACGAACAGAGGGCGCAGCGGCGCCGTCAGATAGTTGTTCGCGTCGCCGGCGGCGACGACGAGCGCCGTCGTCTCCGGCGTGCCAGCCGTCCGCCAGATGCCGGACTGGTCCGGCGTGCTGCCGCCGAAGAGCACGCCGGTGGCGAGCGGTGCGCAGTCGAGAAAGTCGGAGCCGAAATTGAAAGTCGCTCCGGGATCGGTCAACGCCACGGTCCCGGCCGCGCTGCCATCCGTTCCCCAGACGACCCAGCGCTCCGGCGGAGTTTGGAATGTCTCGAAGACCAGCCGACTTCCGAACCCTTCGACGCCTCCTACCTCGCGAAGTAGCGCATCAGGGCGCCTTTCTTCTTCTCGACGTAGCCCTTCTGCCAGGCGTCGGTGGGATCGAGGTAGCCGGACCAGGAGGGCTTGCCCTTCTTCGCCTGCTCGGCGGTGATCGCGCGGAAGCGGTAGTGGTCGTAGACGTCGAGGACGTGGACGGCGTAGGCCGCCGCGAGCTCCTGGTCGCCGGTCACGATCAGCATGTTCTCGTCGTTCGAGTACGAGGCCTTGAAGCCCAGGTTGTGGCTGCCCAGGATCACCGTGCAGTCGGGGGAGCGCGGGTCGATGACCACGATCTTGTCGTGGATGATCGCGCCGATGCCGCCCTTGGCGGTGAGCTGCTCGACGCCGAGATCGCCGAGCAGCGTCTTCTCGTCGATCCGCGCCGCGCGCACGATCGAGACGTTCGCGTTGTCGAAGGTCGTCGGCGAGTCGCCCTCGACCTCCACCTCGCCGTCCGCGTTCTTCTTCGTCGCGACGTAGTTCGGCATCGCCTGCGGGCTCGAGACCGCGCCGGTCACGAGGAGCGTCGGGTCCTGCAGGCCGATGTCGATCGCTTCGCCGATGATGCAGTCTCTCCCCGCCTGCCCGGGATAGAAGGCGAGAAAGAGGATCGCCTCCTTCGCCATGCGCATGCGGCGGTAGACCTCGGTGAGATCGGGCGGCACGGGGGCCGGGTGGGTCTTCGAGGTCGGCTTCTGGCGCTCCGGCCGGTTGGGCGAGAACCAGACGCGCACGCTCGCTCCGTTCACTCCGTTTGCGAGCGCCACCTCCGACCCGGTCTCGTTCGCGGCCCGGAACGGCTTGCCCTGCTGGTTGTCCTTCATCGGCTTGCTGAACGGTTTGGGCAGCTTCTGCGGGTCGGCGAGGAGGCGCTGCCAGTAAGCGAGGTAGATTCCGGCCACGGTGTCGTCCTCGACCAGCAGGGCGTTGTTGGTCTGCCCGGCGACGCCGGTCGAGGTCCAGTTGGTGCTGCCGGTGAAGACCGCGCGCGGAGCGCCTCCCGGCGGCACCAGGACGGCGAACTTGTTGTGCCCGATGTGGATGCTGTTGTTGAACATCCGGTGCTGGATGTCGACCCCGGCGGCGATCAGGCGCTGGCGCGCCGCTTTGTTGCGCAGGTCCCACTTGGCCTTGTTCGCACCTGTCCCGACTCCCGTATTGGCCAGGATGACGTGGATGCGCGCCGCGTTCGCGACCAGGAGCGCCTCGAGCTCCTCGTCCTCGAGCTCGTAGAGGGCGAGGTAGAGCTCACCCGGCCGCGCGAAGAGCTCGTGCAGGAGCGGCAGGACGTCGCCCGCGAGGTACTTGCGGTGCGGATCGTCCGGATTGGCGATCTTCTCCATGAGCTCGTTCTTCTCGATGACGCCGTCCTCGTTGAGGACGTTCGACAGCCACTGCGCGGCGAGAATCCCGTTGGTGAAGGTCGAGCGGAAGATGCCGCGCTTCGAGGTGACGAGAATGTCGTTGGTCGCGAAGGCCGGCGCGAGATAGGCGAGCGGCCGCGCCGGGCCTTCGTAGGCGCGGACTTTCTCCCAGGCCGGCTTGCCGTTCGCGCCGAAGATGCGGTTCCCGTCAGCGTCCCGCTTCGCGACCCACTGCATCTCCTTGCCGTTGGGCGGCACGGACGGCAGGCCTGCCGCCGCGTCTCCCACCGGCCGGATCTCGTAGCGCACCCGCACCTCGTCCGGTCGCCGGGTCATCCCGTCGCGCTTCTTGCGCAGCGTGAGATCGCGCCAGGCGAGCTTCTGCACCGGCCAGACGCCGGTGTCCTGCGGCAGCCAGGCGGGGTTCTTCTGCCCCTTGAAGGCGACCCAGGAGGCGCACGAAACGCGGTCGGGCTTGCCGTCCGGACGTTTCGCCACCGTCCCATCGGGATTCAGATAGATCCGCACGACGTCGAACCCGAGACACCCGGCGATCGTGTCGTCGATCTCCCAAGCCACATACGCCACCTCATTGTTCGCCCAAGCCCGCGCCGAAACGATCTTGCCCATGGGGACTCCTCAGGACCCGGTGGAGACAGGGGTCCATATGGGTATACACGAACGAAGAAGGAAAACCGGTCGCGGGAGGCCTGGTTCTGGTCTGATTCTCGTGAATCCGGAGTTGCGGAGTTTCAACAGCCCAGAAACCCTCTTACCACCGCCGCATTCCCCCGAAAACCGCCCACTTCGGCCTCCCCCGCCACGTTCCAGCAGGCGAGGTGGGCGAGGAGGTTCGCCTGGTGGGCGTTCAGGCGGGGCTGGGCGACGGGGTCGTAGTTGGGGAACAGCGCGTAGTCGAGCGGCGCGAGCTCCATCGCGCGGCGGACGGTGGGGTGGAGCTCCCGGTACCAGGCGTTCACCGGGTGGAGGTAGATCCAGAGGAGGTCGGTCGTGCCGCCGGGGACGCCGTAACGGGCGTTCGGCAGGACGGTCACTCCCGTCTGCACGGCCATCGCCGTGGCGCCGGCCTGGGCGCGCGACCAGAGCTGGTGGCGAAGATCGTCGAAGGTGGCGTGATCGAAGACCTGATCGAAGCGCAGGGGAGAGGTCGAGGAGATCGCGACGTAGGCCTCTTCCGCGTCGCTCCATTCGACGCCGAAAAGCGGCGGCAGGTCGGCGTCGACGATCACCTGCGAGCGGCTCATCGAGAGCTGCGCCCCGGTGTTCACGAAGGCGATGATCTTGCGCAGATCGCGCCGCAGGAGTGGCACCAGCCCCTGGTTCTCGAGATTGCCGCCGTCGCCGAAGAGACCGGGGCGCGCGGCGCTCCGCGGCATCTCCGCGAGCCCGAGCTGCGTCGCGACGGCGCCGAGGGCGTGCGGATCGAGCTGAGAGAGATTGTCGGCGGCACTCCCCGACTCCCAGCGCAGCCTCTCCGGAGAGAGCTCGAGGGGGCCCAGGAGCGTGGCGTCCGACCAGGTCGGCGGCGCCCAGTCGAGGAGCGTCCCGACCCAGGTCGCCCGCGAAATCGTGGAGAGCCAGCCGATCCTCGAGAGCAGCCCGAGCGCCGCGAGCCCGCGCAGCTCCCCCATCGCCGCCGCGACCGCGCGCGAGCCGCCGCCCGAGATGCAGACTCCCGCCCAGGGCGGCCCGCAGCTCGTCTCCTCCGCGGACCCCGACAGCGGCGCACCGCCGTTCTCCTCGGCCACATTCGTCTCCCAGGAGAGCAGCGCTCAGCGTGATTTCGCGCTCGCGCGACGACCCCTCTGCTCATGAGAACGAACGGGAACGGCAAACCGAACAGACTTGGCGTAAACTGCCGCCATCACCCAGGGGGCATCGATGCTCGAGGGACCGCGGAACGGAACCGTCGCGGTGGTCCTGAGGGAGGCGCACGACCGCTTCGCGGCGGTCGAGCGGGCGCTCGGCGCGCTCCTTCCCTTCTTCCACCGCTGGACGCACGGGCGGCTGCCGCGCTACGCCCGGCGGCGCATGGACTCGGGCGATCTCGTGCAGGAGGCGATCGTGGGCGTCCTGCGCAACCTCGGCGAGCTCGACACCGCCGACCCGGTCGCGCTGCGGAAGTACCTGATCGTGGCGATCCAGAACCGGATCTGCGACGAGGTCCGCCGCGCCAACCGGGGCGAGGTGACGAACGGCGTCTCGAATCCCGCCGACACGCGCCCTTCGCCGCTCGAGGACGCGATCGACGAAGAGCACCGCCGGAAGTACCGCGAGGCGCTGCTGCGCCTGGGGAAAGAGGACCAGGCGCTGCTCGTCGGTCGCGTCGACCTGGGGCTCTCGTTCGAGGAGCTGGCGCTCGTCACCGGGCGGCCCTCGCCCGACGCCGCGCGGCTCGCGGCCCGCCGGGCGGCGCTGCGCCTGGCGCGCGAGATGGGGCGCGAGGGCCGCGCCGGCCCGCAGAACTGAAGGCGCGCGGGGTCGGGCCTCAGAGCTCGTAGACCCGCCCCTGTTCGACGAACCCGATGTCGGGGTTCGCGAGGGCGGCGACCTCTTTCCTGATCTGGTCGATGCAGGGCGGCTTCAGGTGGTGCAGGAGGATCGGGACGCGGCGCTCGAGCTTCTTCAGCTCGACCGCCATGGTCGCCGGCGTGAGGTGCCCGGAGACGTCGGCGATCCCCTGCATGGCGTTGTCGAAGCTGGTGTCGACCCAGATCCCCTTCAGGTTCTTCGTGCGGTTGGCGATCTCCCACAGGCGCTGGGTCGGACCGGTGTCGCTCGACCAGAGGAAGCTCGCGCCGTTGTTCTCGACCAGGAAGCCGTAGGTCGGCACGACGTGATTCACCGGGATCGGCGTGAAACGCACGCCGCCGACGCCGTTCACGTCGCCGAGGACCACCGGAACCTCGTCCGCGAGCTCGTGGAAGCGGATGACCGGCAGGAGGTGATTCGGCAGGCGGGTGAAATCGGGCCAGGTGTCGTTGTTGAAGAGATGCCGCCGCAGGGCGTAGATCGTCGCCGGCGAGGCGTAGATGTCGACCGCCTCGCGGAGCTTGCCGAAGACGTTCTCGATGAAGAACGGCAGCGACGAAGTGTGATCCATGTGGGAATGGGTCAGCACGATCGAATGCACGAGTCGCTGGCGCGCGATCGGCAGGCTCTGCGAGAGCGATCCGGCGTCGAGCGCGATCGAGTCGTTGAGCAGCAGGCAGGTCATCCGGCAGTCGATGCTCTCGCCGCCGTAGCTGCCCAGAACCTCTACTTTCATCGCTTACCAGTCATTGTACTCTTGCTCGATTTTTTCCGACAAGGAACGAGCTAACACCTCTCCCACCTCGACGCGGAAGCGCCCGGCGGCGAAAAGACGCTCGAAAGCGGCGACCACCGTCGCGCAGTGCTGCACGCCGGCGTGCTTGGCGATCTCCTGCGCCGCGATGTCGTACGCCAGCCCCTTGCGATAGGGACGGCTCGTGGTCATGGCGTCGAACGTATCCGCCACCGCGACGATTCTCGCGGCGAGCGGAATGGCGTCGCCGGCGAGACCGTCGGGATAACCGCGGCCGTCGATGCGCTCGTGGTGGTTGCGGACGATCGGCAGGATCTCGCGCAGCGACTCGATCCCCGAGACGATCTCGGCGCCGTCCTGCGGGTGGCGGCGCATCGCGACCGCCTCCTCGTCGTTGAGCGCCGAGGGCTTGAGGAGCACATGGTCGGGGACGCCGATCTTGCCGATGTCGTGCAGCGTCGCCCCCAGGGCGAGGCTCTCGAGAGCCTCGGAGTCGAGCCCCAGCTCCCGCCCCAGGAGCAGCGAGTAGGCGACCACGCGATGGAGGTGCCCGCCGGTGTACGGATCGCGCTTCTCGACCGCCTCCGCGAGCGCCGTCACGGTCTCGACGAAGAGGCGCTGCTGGGCGGCGTAGAGACGGGCATTCTCGAGCGCCTGGGCGAGCGGCCCGGCGAAGAGCTGCATGCGGTGCGAGTCGAGCTCCGAGAACGCATCCTTGCCCACCGGGTTCAACAGCTGGAGGACGCCGATCACCTTGCCGCGCGCGGTGAGCGGGATGGCGAGAATCGCCCGGGTATCGAACTGCTCGCTCGAGTCGCCGCGCCAGCGCGGGTCGCTCGCGACGTCGTTGATCGTCTCGGCGTGCCCGCTCGCCGCCACGGCACCGACGATGCCCTGGCCGACGGGAATGCGCAGGTTCTCGATCTCGGGCGCGGCGCGCCCGCGCACGACGCGGAAGAAGAGCTCGCCGGCCGCTTCGTCGAGCTCCCAGATCGAGCTCGTCTCGGCGCGGCAGAACTCCTCCGCCTTGGTCAGGGCGAGCGAGAGCACGCGCCTCAAGTCGAGGGTCGCGGCGAGCTCGCGACCGATCTCGAGCAGCGCCTCCTGCTCTTTGACGCGGCGCTCGAGATCGCTCGGAAGATTCTCGCTCATCGCCGTGAGATCGAAAATGTGGAGCCGGGCGCGCGCCTTAGAACCGCGTTCCGATCCAGAACTGGGTCGAAAGGCCGTGCTTGGTGCTCGACTTGAAGTCCCACAGCTGCGCGAAGTCCCAGTTCAGGTCGAGGCCGATGAAGTTGATGGTGAAGCCGAAGCCGTAGGAGGAGATGGCGTCCTGGAGGCGGTTGTCGGTGCCGTTCCAGAACTTGAAGCCCTCACCCGCTATGTCGAACCAGGCGCCGCCGACGTCGACGAAGACCCTGCCGCGCACGCTCTGGAAGTTGAGGATCGGCGTCGCCAGGACGTCGATCAGCGGGAAGCGATATTCGATGTTGCCGTAGAAGGCGCGATCGCCGATCATCGAGCGGAAGTTCACCCCGCGCAGGTCGTCCAGGCCGCCGAAGTAGTAGGGGATCGGCCGGTTGCCGCCGGCATAGCCGCCGAACAGGCGCAGCGCCAGATTGCTGCGGTCGCTGACCTGGAGGTACTGCCGGAGGTCGAGATCGAAATGGGTGTAGAGCGCGCCGCTCTGGCCGCGATCGAACGCATAGAGGGCGCCGAGCTCCCAGCGCCGGCCCGAGACCGGGCCGTATTGGCTGAAGACCGCGCTGTCGCCGGTGAGACTCACCTGCGCGTAGGGATAGTCGTCCGTGAAATCGATGGTGTCGAAGTTGGGGTTCCCGTCGCTGTTGAACGTGCCGTCGAACTGCAGCAGCGTCGCCTTCTGGAAGATGTAACCGGCGCCGGCCGAGACCCGGTGGTAGAGCGTGAAGGGATAGATCCAATTCGCTCCGACGCCGGTCTGCTGGATCTGCTGCTGGCGCTGCGAACGGTCGAGCAGCGTACCGGTCGCGCCACCGATGACGTAGAACTGGCGGCGGTCGAAGACCTGCACCGACCAGTTCCAGCGGTGCGAGAGATCGACGTACAGGAAGTCGAAATTCGAGAAGCTCGACACCGAGCTGAAATTGAGGATCAGACGGTGATTGCCCAGGTAGTCCGAGAGCGAGAGGTAGGTGTACCCGAGGAAGGTCTGGTCGTTGGTGACGCCGACCGACGCACCGGCGTCTTCGACGAAGAGCTTGAAGCCGCGGTACTTCGAGCGGTTGGCCTCGTCGAGCGTCACCTTGATGTCGGGCTCGAACTGCGCCAGCGGCTCGACGGCCGAAGTCCCGGCCACGGTGGACCCCGGGATCGGAGACGTCGACTGGGCGACCGGCTTGTCGATATCGGCCAGGAAGAGATCGAAGTCGCCGCGCCAGAAGCCGGCGTAGACCACCTGATCGACCGCGCCCTGGCGCTTCAAGACCGTGGGCATGAGACAGCCGGTGACCGCGTTCGTGAGCTGCAGGGTCTTCCCCGTGGCGAGCTCCATGGCGAAGATGTTGTCGGTGCCGGTGCGGTCGGAGGTGAAGACGAGCCAGGTGCCATTGGACGTGTAGACCGCGTCCTTGTCGTTCCAGGCGCCGTCGGTCAGCTGGAAGCGCTTGCTGCGATCGCCGAGATCGATCCGGAAGAGCTGGGCGTGTCCCTCGCCGATCACCGAGCTGAAGACGATCGCGGCGCCATCCGGCGAGAAGACCGGCGCGCCGTCGTAGGTCTCGTCGGCGGTCACGTTGGTCACCGCGCGCGTTTCGAGGTCGACGGTGTAGATATCGAAATGCCCGCCCTCGTTGCCCGCGAACGCGACGGTCCGCCCGTCGGGACTGAATGCCGGATTCATCTGCTGCTCGACGTCCATTTCGATCGTCTTCACGAGCTTGCGCTTGAGGACGTCGAAGATCAGGAGACTTCGGCCGCGTTCGCGCTTGGCGAAGGCGGCGAGAAAGTTGCCGTCGGCCGAGAAAGCGAGGTCCCGGCCCATCCGGCCGCCGACCGTGAAGAACTGCGAGATCAGGTAGACATAGCTCCCGGTGTAGCCCTTGGTGAGGTTCGCGATCGGCCGCCGGGTGCGGGTGTCGTAGAGCACGATGTCGAGGTCGCCGTGCGTGATGGCGAGCGCCGCGACGAGGTCGCCGGAAGGCGAAGCCGTCGGCGACAGGACCTGCTGGATTTCGCCCTTCTCGTCGCGGAAAGGCCGTCCGAAGTCGGAGGGCTCCCCGGTTTCGACCAGCTGCGGCAGGTACTTCTTGCGCAGCCAGCGACGGAAATCGAGGTCGAAGTCCTCGGGGTCGATCTTGAAGGCGCGCTCGACCGCGCGGTCGGCCCGTCCACCGAAGGTGTTGCGGAACTCGAACAGGAAATCGCGGAAGCCTTCCTTGCCCCAACGATCTTCGATGAAGTCGAAGGCGGCATGGCCGAAGCGGTAAGCGAGGAACCCGGAAGCGCCGCGCTCGAGGATCGAGGGGATCGTGTCGTTCACCACCGCATCCCGCAGGTACATCTTGTCGGTGGTGGACTCGTCCTTCGCCATGTAGCTCGCCATGCCCTCCATGAACCACTGCGGCGCGTTGCCGCCGACTCCGCGCCCCATCTTGCCCTTGTAGAGAATGTCGTATTGAAAGATGTGCGTGAGCTCGTGCATGACGAGCTGGAAGAGCTCGTCGTCCGGCAGGTCGATCGGCAGCACCATGCGGTTGCGGACCGGGCTCGCGAAGGCGCCGACTCCCTCCGGGATGAAGTTGAGCAGGATGTTGTTCTGCTCGAACGCCGAGTGCGTGGCGTAGAAGATCATCGGAATCGGATCCTGAATCTGATGGTCGAACTCGCGCGTCAGCCGGTCGTAGGCGCTCTCCGCGAGGGAAGCGACCTTCTCGAGCGAGGCCGCCTCGTCCTCGTAGTAATAGAACGTGAAGTGCGGCGAGTGGTAGAGCTTCCAGTCGAAGTTGCGGTACTGGATCTTGTTCTTGCCGAACTGCGCCTCGAGGGCGGGCACGAAGATCATCGCGAGCAGGGCGCCGAGGGCGAGGCCGCGGGCGATGGCGCGCACGCGCTTGCGTCCAACGGCAGGTC
The DNA here is from genome assembly GCA_963806165.1 of Thermoanaerobaculia bacterium. Taxonomy (GTDB): domain Bacteria; phylum Acidobacteriota; class Thermoanaerobaculia; order Multivoradales; family JAGPDF01; genus JAGPDF01. The sequence continues at coordinate 128,148 of CAWDWZ010000009.1, read as the reverse complement.
GAACCAGGTGATCCAGATGAGCCAAAGGAAGCTCCTTTCGGGTCAGTCGGTCAACAGGGTGCGGCTGGTTTCGACGGTCTTCTGCGTGAAGACGCCGATGATGCGGTCTTCGAGCGAGGCCAGGTTCTCGAACATCCCGCGCAGCGGATCGGCGTTCTCACCCTCGAACTGCTTGAAGTCCTTGAAATTGTCGAAAAAGATGCGCTCGCCGGACTTGCCGTCGAAAACCATCATCGCGATGTCGTAGTCGAAGCCGGTGCGCTCGACCAGCACCTGGCGGTAGTAGACCCGTCCGTCGTACGGCGAGACGTACTCCTCGGTGCGATAGCCGCTCTTGTCCTGGACGTCGAAGTCGAGGCTGCCGGCGACGATCAAGTCGGCCTGGGTGCGCTCGCCGAGGGCGCGCCAGAATTCCTGATTGCGCGACAGCACGTCGAGGTCGTAGGAGGGGTAGTCCACCGGGCCGCTCTCGAGGACCTTGAGCGTGGTTTCGCGGCGCAGCACCTTGATGATGTAGCGCTCGAATTCACGTTGGACGTTGAGCGACGAGTTGCCAGGAGTCTCGCCGGCACCCTCGCGGGTGACGACGATGAACGGCGCCGGAGTGATCGTGTGCTTGCCGGTGAGGTCGATCCGGGCGCGGACCGGGAGGCGGAGCTTCACCTCCACTCCGGCGGAGAGCGGAGCCGCGACGAGGAGCGCGGCGAGGAGCCAGAGCGGACGCCAGGCTCCGGGCCGGAGCCGTCCCGCAGTCACTTGCCACCTCCGGGCAGGAGGCCCGACGGCGGCGGCGGTGGCGGGGAAGAGGCCGGCGGAGCCGCCGCAGGTTCTGCCGGCGGAGCCGCCTCGGGCTTTGTCGGCGGAGCCGCCGCAGGCTCTGCCGCGGCGGGAGGCGTCGCCCCGTCCACCCCGGCGGTGTTCGGACTCGCGGGCGGAGTCGCGGGCACCGGCGTCCCGCCGGCGGCGGGAGGCGTCGCCTTGCGGGGACGGTAGCCCTGGTAGAACTCGGCGAAACGGGAGTAGTTCTGCTTGACGACCCGGTTCTCGGGCGCGAGGCGCAGGGCCTCGCGATAGGTAGCGAGGGCATCCTCGAAGCGGCCGTCCGCCTCGTAGCAGATCGCCAGATTGTTGAGGATCGAGATGCGCTCCGGTTCGAGCCGCCGCGCCTGCTCGAAGCGGAAGAGCGCCTCGCTCCAGAGTCCGCGCTTGGCCATGTCGACGCCGAAGGTGAGTTGCGACTTGCCCTTCACGGCGGGGGCGGGCTGGGTGCTCTCGCCGAAGGCGGCAAGAGCGCCGAGCAGAACGACCGACGCCGTGACAGCGCTGCGCGCGACCTTGAGCCGGTTCATAGTTCCCCTTTGCTCGCCGGCCGGGGGCGCCTCGCACCGGATTCGATCGAGGGCTGCCCCGCGGCGCCGGTCCGCAGAATATACGACGCATTCCGAAACTCCGGCGGACGCGCCGCTCGTGCTGCGCGAGGCAGAGTTGCCAGATCCGGAGGCGGAAAGACGTCTTTACCCACTACGGAAGCCCGCAATGCAAGGCACAGACCGACCCTCCGACCGCGCCCTCCTCGTGGCGCTCAATGCCGCCCCCGGCCTCGGCCGGGCCGCGCTCTGCCGGCTCGCGGCGGAGCTCGACGCCTGGCGCGACGGTATTCCGGGTGGGGACGAACGGGCGCTCGCGGCCCGATTCTCCATCTCCTTGGATTCGGTCCGCGCCGCCCTCGCCTGCCGCGCCGGCGCGGGCGCGGCGCTCCTCGCCGAGGAACGGTCGAGCGAGCGCTTCGGGGCGCATGTCGTCACCCGCAACGAGAGCGAGTACCCAGCGCGTCTGGCGGAGCTCGAGCTGCCGCCGCCGGTGCTCGAGATCGCCGGTTCGATCTTCCGGATGGGCGCTGCGGTCGGCGCGCGCGCCGTCGCCCTCGTCGGCTCGCGCCGTGCGACATCCTACGGCCTCGAGGTCGCCACCTGGCTGGCGCGGGAGCTCGCCGGACAGGGGGTCGTCGTGATTTCAGGTTTCGCCAAAGGGATCGACGCCGCTGCCCATCAGGGGGCCCTCGCCGCGGAGCACGGCGTCACCGTGGGGGTCCTCGGCTGCGGCATGGCGCACGACTATCCGCGCGGGCATCGCGAGCTCGGCGAGCGCATCCGCGGCCGCGGGGCGCTGGTGAGCGAATACCCCTGCGCGATGCCCCCTAGCCCCGCGAACTTTCCGGTGCGCAACCGGATCATCGCGGCGCTCGCCGACATCACCGTGGTCATCGAAGCCGCGGCCCATTCGGGCTCGCTGATCACCGCGCGCCTCGCCCTCGAGCTCGGGCGCGAAGTGCTGGCCGTGCCCGGCCGGATCACCGACGAGCAGTCGATCGGGGTCAACGACCTGCTGCGCGACGGCGCCGGGCCGGTGACCCATCCGGCCGACATCCTCGAGCGCCTCGGCGTCGACGCTGGACGCGGGCGATCCGTCCCCTCCGACTTCGCCCACCCGTCGCATCCCTCCGAACGCGAGGCGAGCGACACTCCGGCTCGACCCGACCTGCCCCCGGCGCAAGCCGCGCTCCTCGCCGCCCTCGACGAGAGTCGCGACCGCGCCGCCGAGAGCCTCGCCGCCGCCGCCGATCTCGCCATCGACGTCGCGGTCGCGGCCCTGCTCGAGATGGAGCTCGCCGGCTGGGCGGTCCGTGCCGCCGGGGGCGGTTATCGCAGGGGATCCCCTTGACGGCTGTGGTAGCCTGCGCCCCCTTGAACCGCAGCCGGCACTCCCCGGCAAGGAATTTCCCCCGCACCGCAGCCGTTTCCGGACTCCCGTGGCCAAAAACCTGATCATCGTCGAAAGCCCCGCCAAGACGCGCACCCTGAAGAAGTTCCTCGGGCGCGACTGGGCGGTGGAAGCTTCGGTCGGACATATCCGCGACCTGCCCAAGAAGGACATGGGGCTGGGTCCGGGTTTCGAGCCCACCTACGCCATCCTCGCCACCAAGAAAGAGGTCGTCAAGAAGCTCAAGGAGGCGGCCAAGAAGGCCAAGCAGATCTACCTCGCCCCCGATCCGGACCGCGAGGGCGAGGCGATCGCCTGGCACATCGCCGAGGTCCTCGGGGACGTCGCCGGCGAGATCCACCGCGTCACCTTCAACGAGATCACCAAGAGCGCCGTCCTGAAGGCGCTCGAGAACAAGGGCGAGATCGACACCAACCGGGTGGACGCGCAGCAGGCACGGCGCGTCATCGACCGGCTGATGGGCTTCAAGCTCTCGCCGCTGCTGTGGGACAAGCTGAAGCGCGGTCTCTCCGCCGGGCGGGTGCAGTCGGTGGCGCTCAAGATGGTCTGCGAACGCCAGGCCGAGATCGACGCCTTCCAGCCCGAGGAGTACTGGATCGTGGGTGGACGCTTCGCGGCCGCCCTGCCGCCGGAGTTCACCGCCCGCCTGCATCAGATCTCGGGCAAGAAAGCCCAGGTCAAAGACGGCGCGCGGGCGGCGACGATCGAGCGCGAGCTCCTCGCCGGCACTTTCAAGGTCGGCGCGATCGAGCGCAAGGAATCGAAGCAGCGCCCCTCGCCCCCGTTCATCACCAGCCGCCTGCAGCAGGAGGCGGCGCGGAAGTTCAGCTACTCGGTCAAACGCACGATGGGGATCGCGCAAGGTCTCTACGAGGGCAAGGAGATCGGCGACCGCGGCCAGATCGGCCTCATCACCTATATGCGTACCGATTCGACGCGGGTCGCGGCGGAGGCGGTCGAGGCGGTGCGCGAGACGATCGCCAGGACCTACGGCGCCGACAAGCTCCCCGCGAAGCCGAACGTCTACGCCTCGAAGAAGGGCGCCCAGGACGCCCACGAGGCGATCCGCCCCACCTTCCTCGATCTCCCGCCCGAGGAAGCCGCGCCCTATCTCGAGGCGGACGACCTCAAGCTCTACCGCCTGATCTGGGAGCGCTTCGTCGCCAGTCAGATGCTGCCGGCCGTCTTCGACGTGACGCAGGTCGACATCGCGAACGGCGTTTACACCCTGCGCGCCTCGGGCAAGGTGATGAAGAGCCCCGGCTTCCTTGCCGTCTACCAGGAGGCGAAGGAAGAGGCCGCGGAGCGCCGCGCCGCACAGCGGGGCGACGTCGACGACGAGGAGGACTCCGCAGGGCTCCTTCCCGCCCTGAAGGAGGGCGAAACGCTCAGGCTGGTGAAGCTCGACAAGGAGCAGAAGTTCACCCAGCCGCCGGCACAGTTCAGCGAAGCGACGCTGGTCAAGGCGCTCGAAGAGAACGGCATCGGCCGGCCTTCGACCTACGCCGCGATTCTCTCGACGCTGACGACGCGCGACTACGCCGAGAAGGTGGAGGGACGCTTCAACCCGCTGGCGCTCGGCAAGATGGTCAACAGCATGTTGCAGCAGGGCTTCGCCGACATCCTGAACGAGGGCTACACGGCCTTGCTCGAGGAGGAGCTCGACCGCATCGAAGAGGGCCGGATGCCCTGGAAGCAGGCGGTCGAGGAGTTCGACGGCCGCTTCTCGAAGGACCTCGCGACGGCGACCGACACGATGCCGAACGTCAAGCGCGACGGCGTCCCGGTGGACGAGATCTGTCCGAAATGCGGCGCCGCGCTGGTGATGCGTTTCGGACGCTACGGGACCTTCCTCGGTTGCAGCAACTACCGCAACGATCCACCCTGCGACTACACCCGCGACCTCCTCGCTCCCGCCACGGGAGAGAGCGGCGCCGCAACCTCGGCGGAGTCCTCCGAACCGATCCCGCCGTGCGAGAAGTGCGGCAAGCCGATGGCGCTGCGCCGCAGCCGCTTCGGTGTCTTCCTCGGCTGCACCGGTTATCCCGAGTGCAAGAACATCCGCAAGACCGGACCGCCGCCGGCGCCGCCCAAAGAGACCGGCGTCTCCTGTCCGGAGTGCAAGCAGGGCTCGATCCAGGAGAAGAAGTCGCGCCGCGGCAAGATCTTCTACTCCTGCAGCCGCTACCCCGACTGCAAGTTCGCGCTCTGGAACCCGCCGGTAGCCCGACCCTGCCCGAAGTGCGCCTACCCGCTCCTCACCCTGAAGACCAGCAAGCGCCGCGGCACCGAGCTCGTCTGCCCGAACGAAACCTGCGACTACACCGCGCCCTACGAGTCGTCCGAGCCCGCCGAACCCGGCTTTCCTTCCGATACCAGCAACTCCGGCTGAGCGCCTCGAGAATCCGATCTAACGAGTTTCGTCCGAAGTACAGGACGGTCCGAGAATCGCAGTTTGGCCGCCTTCCTCGCGGCTCCGCGACCCGTGCCGGACGGCACGAGGCGTCGTGCTATAAGTCCTGAGGGCACGAACGTCGAATCGCCCAAGTCGGAGAGCAAACATGAAAGGAACAACCTGCTTGGCACTCCTCGCCGGAGTGCTCGGGTTTTCTGCGTTCCCGGATCGTGTGCAAGCCGTCGGCGCCCAGTGCGTCACCTCCACGATCGCGTACTCCTGGAATCGCTGGGAGTGCAAGCTCGAAGTGCAGGGCGACTTCTCAGGTCGTCGGGGCTATGCGGAGACTCAGCTGAAGGTGACTTTCACTTCCCCGGGGCTTCCCTCGAGAACAACCTATGCCTTCTGGGACAAAGGGACGGGCACGCCGACGGACAAAGCACAGTTCATCTTTCGCATGGCCTTTCCCTTGACCGCAGAGCCTTGGACGTGGAACTGGACGACCACTTGCGAGACCCCAGCGACTTGCAGTGCGACAACTCCATCGCTCGTGACGAGTGGCCACGTCGACGTCTACAAATACGGTCCAACCGGAAGCCCGCTCTACGCGAAGGGTCTGCTCGGGAGGATCGACTATTCATGGCCGCGTATCAATCCGACCCGATTCTGGAGTGGGCTCCGATTCGCCTCGGGGGGAGGCCAGTTCGTGTGGATCGGCGACAGTGCTTGGGCCGCCCCGATGCGCGCGACTCCCACGGACTGGGGCAGGTATCTTGACAACCGGAGGGCCGCCATCGGCGGGGGCTCGGCGGTAAGCATCGTCCAGATCGGCCCGGCCCCGCCCTGGACAGGGAGCGTCGATTCGGCGGCGAATCCCCCGTTCGATACGGTCGCAGGCTGTACCGTTTCGCCCCCGGCCGAGACTGTGCCACCGACGAACTGTTCGCGCCCGAATTCGAACTTCTGGACTGCATTCGATGAAAAGGTCAAAGTCGCTAACGACAAGGGAATCTATGTCTTCCTTGCAGGATTGATGGAACCGCGGTCCTCCCACCCGACCCAAACCACGTCGGCGGACTACCCCACCTCTATCGAAGCGAAGATCTTCGCGCGATACCTGGCTTCGCGGCTTTCCGGAAGCCTGGTGATCTTCTCCCCGGGATTCGACTCGAAGCTCATCACCAAAGCCCCCGACACCTTCACGCTTCAAACTGCGGTCGGCAACGAGCTCAAGAGGGTTGCTCCCCATCACCTGGTGACCAATCATTGGGGAACTGTCGAAGCGAACATGATGGACGACTTGCAGGCAGAGCCGTGGCTCGACTTTCAGATGTTCCAAAGTGGCAACAAGGCGGGCTCCGCGCATCAGCTGACTGACATTACTCAACGGGCACGACAGCTCGCCTGGGATCTCTCGGGAACGAGCTTTCCACAGCTAGCTCCCTTTTCCACGACGCGCAAGCCAGCAGTCAACGGCGAGGCGATCTACGAGCAAAACAACGTGCCAAACGGGAATTTCAATATCTACCGCGCCCGTCAGACCGGCTATTTGAGCTGGCTTTCCGGGGCCCTGGGTTACACCTTCGGCTTCGGCGGCGTCTGGGATTGGGGACTCTGCGGAACCTGTGTCGCGGGCACGCCCGGCTGCAATCCGCCGCTACCCAATCCCCCGAACGCCTGTGGCTGGCAGCTCCCTGAGGGATGGCGAGACTTCAGCACGGCCATGGGACAGAACAGCAACAAGCAGATGAAGTACATGGGTGGGCTCATGACCTCCTACCAATCTGGCATCAATGGCGCGCTCGATACCTACGAGCAGGGGCCGACAGGAACGGGATCGCCGACCCGCCTCAACTACCCAGCAGCCAATTCCACGCCCGAGGAAAGGAAGGTAGCGGTCGCCCGCGGCCCCGGCCGGTGGTTGGCCTACCTGCCTCACAACGACAAGATCCAGCTCAAGACCTACGGACTCTGCTTGAATCCTGCAATTGGAAAGCTGTTCGATCCAAAGAACGGAGTGTTCGAGAGTGTTGCCCAGTCAGCCAACCTGCCACGCTTCCGCTGTGGCGGAACAGGAACCGGCGCTTGGTGCGAGTGGGAAAATCGCCGTTGGAACGAGTTCAACGCGCCGGCTTCCGATCGAGTCTTCTTCATTCCGGTGAACGACGCTGCTGGCTGTATACCAACCGGACTGTCGTCGCTGCTGGTCTTCCCTGGAAGGTTGTCGGTCGAGAGTCCGTGGGGGATTCTCGGCGAGCTTCTGGACGAGAAGGGAAACCCCTCGGCGCCGCTCTTCGTCGTCAGCGCGAGTCCGGCAGGTTCTGGCAGGAACCCGGCATCAGCGCGAGGGCCTCTGGGGACATTCCTTGCGGTCTGGCAGGCCGATGACAACGGCGATGGGTGGCAGGAGATCTGGGGCCGGCTAGTTTCAGCCGCAGGCGCTCCAACCGGCGGTGCGTTCCTTCTGAGCCCTCAGGACGAACGGGACCACGTCAATCCGAGCGCAGCCGCCAGCTCGAGTGGCGACTTCCTCGTCGCGTGGTCCGCGGATGGGCCATTTCAGGGCTCCTCCGAGATTCTCGCCCAGCCGGTCAATTCGAGCGGACTCTTCATCGGTGGAGTTGTCACGCTGGTCTCGGAAGTGAGTTTCGATTCGATCAGCCCCAAGGTGGCTCCCAATGGCGCCAGCGATTTCTCCGTCGCCTGGGTACGGGACGATTCCGATACTCCAGACCCATCCGTGCGCATTCAGCGCTTCAGCCTTCTCGGATCTCCGCGAGATTCTCCGCAGACGGTAAGCACGACCCCAGCCCCGGCGTACTGGCTCGAGGGCATCTCGATCGATGCCAACGGAAATACAGCAGTTGACTGGGAGGGGCGCGACGTGACCTCAGGCATGGGTCGCTATGAGCAGGTCTTAACGCCCGCGGGCGCGATGATCGGTAGTGAGAATCAGATTGCTCCGCCGCCGGTGAATGAGTGACCATGCGCGCCTCGGGTGCCACAGTCGGGCTCTTCCTCCTCTCCCAGAGTCTTATTTGGGCGCAACTTCCGCTCGGCCCCGAATTTCAGGTCAACCCATCTCACGGTGCATACGACGATGTCCCTTCCGCCGGGATCGCTTCGGACGGGACAGGCGTCGTGGTCTACAACGGAAACGCGGGCCTCAACAAGTACCTTCGCTTTCTGGATTCGACTGGCCTCCCGCATGGCGCATTGCAGCGTTTGAATGAAATTCTCGACGAAGGCTTCCCGGAATTTCAGCACCTCGACCTTGCTCCCGACGGAGAGGGCTTCGCGTGCTGGAACGGGGATGGCGCGAGAGCGAGGTGTCGAAAAGTCTTTGCTTCAGGTTCCCTCGGCACCGAGCAGATCGAGGTTTCATCGAGGCCATATGTGTATGGAGAGCGCGAGGGGATTCCCGATGTCGCCGTCCGCGAGGACGGGAGCGCGGTCGTAGTTTGGCTCTACAACGTGGATGATCCCGACACGCAAGTGCGCAACTACTACATCGAAGGACGTTACCTGGACCCGTCTGGAACTCCCGAAGGCGATGTGTTCCGCGTCGCGACGACTCTGGAGCCGCTGACTGTCGTCGGAGTCAGCGTCGCCGTGATCAGCCCAGATCGCTCCCTCGTTTCCTGGAATGAATCTGGCGCAGACGGGAACGGGAACGGTGTCAAGGCGCAATTCGTGGATCGCTCGGGCTCGCTCGTCGGTCCGGCCTTCATCGTCAATAGCTTTGTCGCTGGCGACCAGCAACTTCCGAGCGTCGACGCCGATCTTCAGGGGCGCTCGGTCGTGGTCTGGGAGAGCGTCGGTCAGGATGGCTCGCAGACCGGCATCTACGGCCAGAGATTCGATCGCGACGGCGCGCGTCTGGGCGGCGAATTCCAGGTCACGTCGAACGCTCCTTCGGATCAGACCTGGCCGTCCGTGGCGGTGGATTCGTTCGGCAACTTCGTCGTCGTCTACGAGAGCTTTCAGGAATCGAACGAGCTGGTACAGGACAGTTTCATCCGGGCCTATCGCTCGGATGGAACGCCACGCGGAGACCAAGTGCGGGCGAACGAGCAGATCATCTATGAGCAGACCTATCCGTCAGTCGCTCTCTCCGACACCGGTCTCATTCAGGTGGCCTATCAGTCCTGGAGAAGCCCCACTGGCGACCCCATGGACTACAACTTCGACATCATGACCCGGCGGTTCGTCCTGCCCTGCGAGGCCGACGCGACGACGCTCTGCCTGCAGGGGGGGCGATTCCAGGTGCGCGCGCTCTGGGGGGACTATCAGTCTCGGCGCGGGGCGGGTCAGGCAATCGACCTGACGGACGATTCCGGGGGCTTCTGGTTCTTCGCGCCGGGCAACCTCGAGCTCCTCGTCAAGCTCGTCGACGGCTGTGGCTACAACCAGCGCTTCTGGTTCTTCGCGGCCGGCCTCACCGATCTCGACGTCGAACTGCTGGTGACCGACACCTGGACAGGCAAGGTCGAGATCTTCGAGAACGTCCTGGGTATTCCGTTCGATCCCGTGCAGCGCATCGACCTGTTCGCCACCTGTGGAGCGGAACCGCTACCTTCGACCTCGCTGGCGACACCCGTGACACTCATGAGCACGAACGCGGTTGCTTCCCCCAGCGGCGACCCGAACGGCGAAACGTGCACACCCAACGAAACGACGCTCTGCCTCGGCTCCGGTCGATTTCGCGTCCGATCGCAGTGGAGCGACTTCGCCGGAATCAGCGGAGCGGGCACGGCGGTTCCCTTGGCAGAAGACAGCGGGCTGTTCTGGTTCTTCGAGCCGGAGAACGTCGAGCTGGCCGTGAAGGTCATCGACGGCTGCGACTTCAACAACCGGTACTGGGTCTTTGCCGCGGGCCTGACGAACGTGGAGGTCCACCTGACCGTCGAGGACCTCCTCCGGCAGCGCAGCTGGTCTCGGGCGACAGGACTCGGCGAGGCCTTTCCAGCCTTTCTCGACTCCTCCGCGTTCTCGACCTGTCCTTGACGCCGGCGAGGTTCACGCTGCCGGAGACGGCTTCGGCCGCGTTGGCGACCAAGGATAGCCATTCTGGTTGACTTAGTTCATTAGGTTGGTCATGATGGGTGCATGAAGACCGTAAGCGTCCACGAGGCCAAGACTCACCTCTCGAAGCTCCTCGATCGCGCCCATGCCGGAGAAGAGGTGATCATCTCCAAGAGCGGCCGGCCGCACGCGCGGCTCTGCCCACTGCAGGCACCGGAGCGCCGCAAGCCCGGCCTGCTCCACGGCAGAGTCGATGAGGATCTGTTCGCGCCTCTCCCGGACGAGGAGCTCGCCGCGTGGGAAGGATGAGATTCCTGCTCGACACTCACGCCCTGCTCTGGTGGCTCTTCGACGACCCGAGGCTCTCGCCTGCGGCGCGCGAGATCCTGGCCGAACCGCTGAACGAGATCCTCGTCTCCGCCGCCACGGCCTGGGAAGTCGCGACCAAACATCGCCTCGGGAAGCTCGCCGTCGCGACCGAGCTCGTCCAGGACATCGAGGGCTGGGTCGACCGGGCCGGCTTCACCGCTCTTCCGGTCTCGATCGTTCATGCGCAAAGAGCAGGAGCTTGGCCACACCCCCACCGCGACCCCTTCGACCGCATGCTCGCGGCGCAGAGCACGATCGAGGAGCTGCCGCTGATCACCCAGGACACGGTGTTCGGGGGCTTCGGAATCCGCGTCGTCTGGTGAGCCAGGGGACACGAAGCGCGCATCGCGCGCCTCCTGTCCCACGTACAATGCGCGCATGTCGCTCGCGCCCGCTCCTGTCCACGTCGTCGGTGGCGGACTCGCGGGCAGCGAGTGCGCCTTCCAGCTGGCGTCGCGCGGAGTCCCTGTCGTCCTCCACGAAATGCGCCCGCTGCGGGCAGACGCCGGCCCACAAGAGCGGTGACTTCGCCGAGCTCGTGTGCTCGAACTCGCTCCGGAGCGACGATCCCGAGCATGCCGCGGGGCTCCTCAAACGCGAGATGGAGCTCTTCGGCTCCCTGATCATCGGCGCCGCGCGCGCCACCGCGGTGCCGGCAGGGAGCGCTCTCGCGGTCGATCGCGACCGTTTCGCGGCGGCGGTCTCGGCCCGCCTCGCCGGGCTCCCGGGGCTCGAGATCCGGCGCGAGGAGGTGACCGACCTCGCAGCGCTCACCGCCGAGCACGACACCGTGCTCGCCACCGGCCCGCTCACCTCGCCGGCGCTCGCGACACAACTGGGCGAGCTCCTCGGCACCGACTACCTCTACTTCTACGACGCCATCGCGCCGATCGTCGACGGCGAGTCGCTCGACATGTCGAAGCTCTTCTGGGCGTCACGCTACGGCAAGGGGAGCGGCGACGACTACTTGAACTCCGGACTCGACAAGGAGCAGTACGCCGCCTTCCACCAGGCGATCCTCGACGCGGAGGTGCTGCCGCTACGCGACTTCGAGAAGGCGCTCTTCTTCGAGGGCTGCCTGCCGATCGAAGAGCTCGCGCGGCGGGGCGAGGCGACATTGCGCTTTGGCCCGATGAAGCCGGTGGGTCTCTCCGGCCTCGACGGCCGCCGCCCGTGGGCGGTCATGCAGTTGCGCCAGGAGAACCTCACCCACAGTCACTTCAATCTGGTCGGCTTCCAGTCGCGGATGAAGTGGCCCGACCAGCAGCGCGTCTTCCGCCTGCTTCCCGGCCTCGAGAACGCCGAGTTCATCCGTCTCGGGCAGATCCACCGCAACACCTTCGTCAATTCGCCGCAGCACCTCGACACCGCCTATCGGGTGAAGAAGGCGCCCCGACTGCGCCTGGCCGGCCAGATCACCGGTGTCGAGGGCTATCTCGAGTCGGCGGCGACCGGGCTCGCCGTGGCGCTCTACCTCGTGCTCGAGCGCGCCTCTGCGAGGGATCCAGCCGGAGCGGCGGCGGCGTTGCCGCCCCTCCCGCATCTTCCGGCCACCACCGCACTCGGCGCCCTGGCGCGCCATCTGACCGAATCGGATGCGCGGCACTTCCAGCCCGCCAATATCCACTACGGCCTGTTCTCGGCGCTCGAGCCGCTGCCCCGCAAGGACGAGCGCCGCGGGGCCTACGCCCGCCGCGCGCTCGACGCGCTCGGCGAATGGAAGGCGCATTGCGGGCTCTGATCGCCCGCTTCCTCGCGCATCTCGAAGGTGAGCGCGCCCTCTCGCCGCACACCGTGCGCGCTTACGCCGGCGATCTCGAGCGCTTCGTCGAGTTCCTCGCGGTCGAATACTGGAGCACGCCGGCGGAGACGATCGATCTCGCCGCGGTCGACGCCGTCGCCGTGCGCTCCTTCCTCGCCGCGCTCGCCCGCGACCACGGCCGGAGGAGCCAGGGGCGCGCGCTCTCGGCGCTCAGGACCTTCTTTCGCTGGGCAGCCCGGGTCGGCGAGGCGTCGGCCAACCCGGCCCAGCGAGTGCGCACTCCGAAAGCGCCGCAGACCCTGCCCCGGCACCTGCGGCCGGGCGAGATCGAAGCGCTCCTCGCCGCTCCGTCCGGCCACGAACCGGTGGCCCAGCGCGACCGCGCGATCCTCGAGCTGCTCTATGCCACGGGGCTGCGCGTCGCCGAGCTGGTGGGACTCGACTGGCGCGATCTCGATCTCAAGGAGCGCGTTCTGCGCACCATCGGCAAGGGCGACAAGGAGCGCATGGTGCCCTTCGGACGTCCGGCCCAGGCGGCGCTGCGCGCCTGGCGCGACGGCTGGGCGACGCTGCGCCACCGGCGGGGCGCCGGCAACCGCGACGCCCCGTCCGCCGAGCCGCTGTTCGTCAATCTGCGCGGCGAGCGGCTGACCGATCGCTCGGTGCGCCGTATCGTCGATCGCTACGTCGCCGCAACCGCGACGGCGCACGGGGTGCATCCGCACACCCTGCGCCACACCTTCGCCACCCATCTGCTCGAGAGCGGCGCCGACCTGCGCGCCATCCAGGAGCTCCTCGGGCATAGCTCGCTTTCGACCACGCAGCGCTACACCCACGTCGACATTCAGCACTTGCAGACGGTCTATCGCGACGCCCATCCGCGCGCCCGGGCGCGGCGACCCGCGACCCCTGCGGCCCCTGCGACCCCTGCGATCACCGAAGAGCTCGAGCGCCCGCCCGCCCGCGCCAGGGAGGCCGAGCCGAAGAGCGGGAAGAAGGTCTGATGGACATCGCGCTCGTCACCTACAGCGAGCTTCCCGACCTCTTTCCCGACGACCGGCCACTCGCAATCGCCCTCGCCTCCGCCGGGCTCGCGGTCGGCATCGTGCGCTGGGACGATCCGGACTTCGACTGGTCGACGACCCGGATCGCGCTGCTGCGTTCCCCCTGGGACTATTACCGCCGCTACGAGGAGTTTCTCGCCTGGGCCGAGCGCACCGCCGGGGCGACCTGCCTGCTCAATCCGCTGCCGCTGGTGCGCTGGAATCTGCACAAGAGCTACCTCGTGGAGCTTGCGGCGCAGGGCGCGCCGGTCGTTCCGACGGCGATCGTGCCGCGCGGCGCGGTGACTGGGACCCGGGACGGCGCCGGCCCCTATGCCCGGCTGCTCGCCGCGCACGGCTGGGGAGACGCCGTGCTCAAGCCCGCGATCTCGGCCGACTCGTGGGAGACGATCGTCGTGCGCAGAGGCGAGCCGGAGCGCGGCGAAGCGCACCTCGCGCGCCTCGCGCCCGAGCGCGACCTTCTGGTGCAGCCGTTTCTCGAATCGGTCGAGACTTACGGCGAGCGCTGTCTGATCTACGTCGAGGGCACCTTCTCGCACGCGGTGCGCAAGCACGCGCTCAGCCTCGGCGGACGCTGGGCGGGCGAGCCGGAAGGCGTTCCGGTCGCGGCGGCAGCCGACGAGCTCGCGGCGGCGGAACGCGTTCTTCAGGCGGCCTGGGCGGCGACCGGCGCTCGGAGCGCGCTCTACGCCCGGGTCGATCTCACCCGGGACGACGACGGGAGGCCGCTCCTGCTCGAGCTCGAGCTCACCGAACCGACCCTCTTTCTCGAAGGAGCCCCGGCCGGGCTCAGCCGGTTGGTGGAAGCGCTCGTCCGGCGGCTGGCCCGCCCCGGGGCGGTCGGAAAATGACCGCGGCGCGAGCGGCGGCGTTGCGGAGTAATCTAGAAGGGAAACGGACAGGAGCTCACCCGATGGACGACTCGAAGCCCCCGTCCGCAGGAGGATCTCCGCTACCCGGCGCCGGGAGCGCTCCCGCGGCCGACGTCTACTATCGCGTCGCGTTCGACAACAGCCACGAAGCGATCGTCATCGCCCAGGACGGTCTGCTCAAGGTCGCCAACGCCGCCGCCGCCAGAATCACCGGCATCCCGCTTCACCAGCTCGTCGGCAAACCGTTTCTCGAGCTCATCCACCCCGACGATCAGGGCTTCGTCTCGGATCGCTACGCCCGGCGGCTCGAAGGCGACACCGCCGAACGCAGCATGGTGGCGAGGATCCTCCGGCCTGGAGGCGGCATCGTCGTGCTCGAGGCCCACTCGCTGCCGGTGCAATGGGAAGAGCGGCCGGCGGTGCTCGTTTTCCTGGGCGATGTCACCGATCGCGAGCAGGTACGAAGCGACGCCGCGGAGATGAGCCGGCGCCTGGCGCGCATCGCCGAGGTCGCGCCCTACTTCCTGTTCATCTACGACTACGAGCTCGGGCGCGACATCTACATCAACCGCTCGGTGCCGGCGGCGCTCGGCTACTCCCCGGCCGAGGCCGCGGCGCTCGGCCCCTATCCGTTCGCGAATCTCTGCCATCCGGACGACAAGGCGGCGGCGCTCGATCGCGACCAGCGCTGGCAGGGCTTCGTCGCCGGCAGCGCGCTCGCGGTCGACTTCCGCCTGCGCCATCGCAACGGCGAGTGGCGCTGGTTCCGCTCCCACAACACTCCGTTTCTGCGGGACGGCAAGGGTCGCGTCCAGCAGATTCTCGGTATGGCGCTGGACATCACGGAGAGCAAGCGCAGCGAGGAGCTGCTGCGCCGCTCCGAGCGGCTGGAGAGCCTCGGCCTCCTGGCGGGAGGGATCGCGCACGACTTCTCGAACCTGCTCACGCCGATCGTCGGCAACATCGAGCTGCTGCTCGACCGCCTCCCCGAGGACTCGCCGCTGCGCGATCGGGCGAGCGCCATCGCCGCCGCGGCGGAGCGCGCCACGGAGGTCGCGCGCCAGCTCCTGGCTTACGCCGGCAGGGGCGAGATCACGCCGCGTCCGATCGATCTCAACGCCTTGGTCGAGGAAGTGGTGCACCTCTCGCGCGCCCTCGGGACCCTCGCCACCCAGACGCGCCTCGAGCTCGCTCCGCGCCTGCCGCCGATCGCCGGCGATTCGAGCCAGATTCGCCAGGTGATCCTCAACCTGCTCACCAACGCCCACGACGCGATCGCGACCAACCCAGCGTCAGAGGGTCGGGTGCAGGTTCGAACCCGCCGCGTCGAGCTCGGCCTTGCCGACCTCGGAGCTCTGCTCCTGGGCGACGGCATGAAGCCCGGCCAGATGGTGCTCCTCGAGGTGATCGACAACGGCACCGGCATGGACGCCGAGACGCAGGGGCGACTCTGGGAGCCGTTCTTCACCACCAAGCAGAGCGGCCGCGGGCTCGGGCTGCCGTCGGTCCTGGGCATCCTCCGCGCCCATCGCGCCGGTATCGCCCTCGAGTCCCATCCGGACTCCGGCACGCATTTTCGTCTCTACTTCCCGGAGGCCGCGCCGCCGGCGAGCTAGCCGAATCCCGCCCGCATGCCGGTTGATACAATGCTTCGTCCCATGTCCGGAATGCGCGCCACAACCGTCCTGCTGGTCCGTCGCGACGGCCGCGTGACGATGGTCTCGGACGGCCAGGTGACGATGGGCAACGCGGTCATGAAGTCCGGCGCGGCCAAGGTCAAGCGGGCCGGCAAGGGCAAGGTCCTGGTCGGCTTCGCCGGCGGCGCCGCCGACGGTCTGGCGCTTTTCACCCGTTTCGAAGCCAAGCTCGACGAGTTCAACCAGAACCTCGAGCGCGCCGTGGTCGAACTCGCCAAGGACTGGCGGACCGACCGCGTCCTGCGTCAGCTCGAGGCGGTGATGATCGTCGCCGACAGCGAGAAGAGCTTCCTGGTCTCGGGCACCGGCGACCTCCTGCAGCCCGACGAGGACGGTCTCCTGGGCATCGGGTCGGGAGGCAACTTCGCCCTCGCGGCGGCGCGCGCCCTGCTCCGCCACACGGCGCTCTCGGCGAGCGAGATCGCCCGCGAGTCGATGCGCATCGCGGCCGAGCTCTGCATCTACACCAACGATCGCCTCACCCTCGAGGAGCTGTGACCTCCGCTGTGCCTTCCGCTTCGACCCTGAACGCTCCGCGTCCGAGCCCCGAGCGCAGCGAGCCCGCGCTCGAAAATCTGACGCCGCGACAGATCGTCGCGGAGCTCGACAAGTACGTCGTCGGGCAGCGCGCCGCCAAGCGCTCGGTGGCGATCGCGCTGCGCAATCGCTGGCGGCGCCAGCAGCTGCCGCAAGAAGTTGCCGACGACATCGTGCCGAAGAACATCCTGATGATCGGGCCCACCGGGGTAGGAAAGACCGAGATCGCCCGCCGCCTCGCGAAGCTCGCCAAGGCGCCCTTCCTCAAGGTCGAGGCCTCGAAGTTCACCGAGGTCGGCTATGTCGGCCGGGATTGCGAGTCGATGGTGCGCGATCTCACCGAGATCGGCGTCGCCATCGTGCGTGAGGAACGCCGCAGCGCCGTCGCCGCGACCGCCGCGGAACGCGCCGAGGAACGCCTGCTCGATCTGCTGCTGCCGGCCGGTTCGCCCCTGGGCACGCTGGGTTCCATGGCTCAGAGCGCGCCGAGCCCTCCGATTTCTCCGAGCCCTCCCGGCGCTCCGGCCTCCCCGGCTCGGTCCCCGGATTCCCCAACCGCGCCCGTGGTGGAGGATCCGCAGTCGACGCGCGAGAAGCTGCGCGACAAGCTGCGCTCGGGCGCTCTCGACGGGCGCATCGTCGAGATCGAGGTCGAGGACGGCGCGGCCCCCTCGCTCGAGATGATCACGCCGCAGGGCGTCGAGGAGATCGGCATCAACCTGAAAGAGATGATGCCCGGTCTGTTCTCGCGCCGGCGCCGGCAGAAGGCCACGGTCGCGGAAGCGCGCGAGGCCCTGCTCGCGGAAGAGGCCGAAAAGCTGATCGACCGCCAGCAGCTGGCGCGCGATGCCCGGGCACGGGTCGAGCAGACCGGGATCATCTTCCTCGACGAGATCGACAAGATCGCCGGACGCGAAGGCTCGACCCACGGACCGGACATCTCCCGCGAGGGCGTGCAGCGCGACCTCCTGCCGGTCGTCGAAGGCACCACGGTCTCGACCAAGTACGGTCCGGTGAAGACCGACCACATCCTGTTCATCGCCGCCGGCGCCTTCCATTCCGCCAAGCCGTCCGACCTGATTCCGGAGCTGCAGGGCCGCTTCCCGATCCGGGTCGAGCTCGAGGCGCTGACCGAGGCCGACTTCGTGCGCATCCTGACCGAGCCGGAGACCGCGCTGACGAAGCAGTACACCGCGCTCCTCGGCACCGAGGGGCTCACGATCCGTTTCCTCCCCGACGCGATCGTCGAGCTCGCGCGCATCGCCGTCGAGGTCAACCGCTCGACCGAGAACATCGGCGCCCGCCGTCTCGCCACGGTGATCGAGCGCCTGCTCGAGGAGGTCTCCTTCGAGGCTCCGGACATGGCCGGAGTGGAGCTCGCGATCGACGCCGCTTTCGTGCGCCGCATCCTCGACGACATCGTGCAGAATCAGGATCTCAGCCGCTATGTGCTCTAGCTTCGGGAATCGACGCCTCACGCTCCGCCGCGGAGCGCACCCCCTCGCCGTCCTCGGCGTTCTCGCCGTCTCCGGCGCTTGCACCGTCTTCCTGATGGCCTGCGGCAAGAAGGGCGACCCGATGCCGGCGCCGCGCATCCTGCCGCAGGCCGCCACCGATCTCAAAGTCCGCCAACGCGGCCTCGAAGTCGTGGCCGAGTTCGCCTATCCGAAGGCGACCGCCGCCGGCCTGCCGCTGAATGGCCTCGACACGATCACCCTCTACGAGCTCGACCGCCCGAACCTTGCTGCGGCAGCGACCCCGGCACCGCCAGCGCCGGCGGCTGCTGGCGCTCCGCCGGTCGCCTCCGCACCGCCGGTTCCCCGACCTTCGATCTTGCTGCCCGACATGAAGGAATTCACTGTGGCGGCGAAGCCTTTCCTCGCGCTCTCCGGCGCGGAGCTCGCGAGCGCCGTTTCGGGCGACCGGGTCACGGTGCGGTTCCGGCTCACCGAGCCGCTGCCGGCGGAGCCATTGGCGCGCATCTTCGCCGTGCGCACCCACGCCGTCGGGGGCGAGCTCTCGGGCTGGTCGAATCTCGCCGGGCTCGTCCCGCGTCCGCCGCCGCCGGCGCCGTCGGGCTTTCTCGCCGTCGCCGCCAAGGACAGCGTCGCCCTGTCGTGGGACCCCTCGCCGGCGGCTGCGGCCCCGGTGGGCGCGATCCTCGGCTACAACGTCTACCGCCGCGATGCCGCCCGAGCTTCCTACGGCGCCCCGATCGCCACCCTCGACGCCACCGCTGCCGGAAGCGTCGATCGCGCCATTGTCTACGGCCGGCGCTACATCTACGCCGTGGCGGCGGTCGGCAGCCGCGAACCGCTCTTGGAGAGCGCTTTTTCGACCGAGCGCGAGATCGACTACCAGGACCGCTTCGCACCCGCCCCCCCACCGTCGCTTTCGGCGCTGGGCAGCGTCGGCGAGGTGCGCCTGGTCTGGCAGGCCAGCCCGGATCCCGACGTCGCGGGCTACGTCGTCGAGCGCGCCGATCCGGACGCTGACTTCCATCGCGTCAACGCCGCACCCGTGGCCGAGCTCGAGCTCACCGACCGGGGCCTTTCGTCCGGCTTCACCTTCCGCTACCGGGTCGCGGCGATCGACAAGTCGGGCAACCTCGGTTCCCCCTGCGAGCCGGTCGCGACGCGCGTGCCGTGAGCGCGCTCTACAAAGTCTCGGGCGGCGGCAACGACTTCCTGGCGCTCGCCGCCCCGGAGCGCGATCCGTCCGCCGACGAGATCCGCTCGTGGTGCGCGCGCGGCCTCTCGCTCGGCGCCGACGGCGTGTTCATTGTCCAGCGCGGCGACTCGGGCGACATCCGCATGCGCTACTGGAACGCCGACGGCAAGCCCGCGGCGCTGTGCATCAACGGCACGCGCTGCGCGGCGCGGCTGGCGCTTCGATCTCGGGTGGACGACGGGCAGCTTCCAGGTGGCGACCGACGCCGGCACGTTCGCGGCCCGCGCGGTCTCTCCCACCGAGATCGCGCTCCAGCTCCCGGCTCCCGAGGCCTTGCCGAGAAAGCGCCGGATCGGATTCGGCGGCCAGTTCTACGAAGCCTGGTTCGTCACCGTCGGCGTGCCCCATCTCGTCCTGGTCTGGCCCACGTCGCTCGCCGACGCGCCGGTCGGCAACGCTCGGCGCCGCGCTCCGCGCGCACGCCGAGTTCCAGCCGGCGGGAACCAACGTCGATTTCGTGCGCTTCCCCACCCGCCACCGGATGGAGATCCGCAGCTTCGAGCGCGGCGTCGAGGCCGAGACGCTCGCCTGCGGCACCGGAGTCCTCGCCGCGACCGCCGTCGGCCTGCAGCTGAATCTCGCCCAGCTGCCGCTCGCCGCGACCACCCTCGGCGGCTTCACTCTGACCGTGGACGGCCAGACCGTCGATTCGGGGGTGCGCAACTGGTCGCTCGCCGGCGATGCCCGCATCCTGGCTACCGTCGAGCTCACTCCCGAAGCCGGCCTGCCGGCGCCTCCCGCCCCGCGCTGGAGCGCCTGAGCTCCATGGCGCACGCCTTCCTGCCGGTCGACGAACAGATGGCGCTGCTCCGCCGGGGCGCCGTCGATCTCGTTTCCGAGGCCGATCTCGTCCGCAAGCTCGAGCGCGCGCGCAAGATCGGGAAACCGTTGGCCGTGAAGACCGGCTTCGATCCCTCCTCGCCCGATCTCCACCTCGGCCACACCGTGCTGCTCCGGAAGATGCGGCACTTCCAGCAGCTCGGCCACCGGGTGATCTTCCTGATCGGCGACTTCACCGGCATGATCGGCGACCCGACGGGCAAGAAGGCGACCCGCCCGCAGCTCACCCGCGACCAGGTGGCGGCGAACGCCGAGACCTACAAGCGCCAGGTCTTCAAGGTGCTCGACCGCGAGGCGACGGTCATCCGCTACAACGGCGAATGGCTGACCCCGCTCGGAGCGGAGGGGATCATCCGCCTGGCCGGCAAGTGGACGCTGGCGCGGATGATGGAGCGCGACGACTTCCGCACCCGCTTCCGCGAGCAGCAGCCGATCTCGCTCCACGAGCTGCTCTACCCGCTGGTGCAGGCGAAAGACTCGGTCGAGATGGCGAAGATCCCCGGGCTCGGCTGCGATGTCGAGCTCGGTGGCCACGACCAGATCTTCAACCTCCTCGTCGGCCGCGACCTCATGAAAGAGGAGGGCCTCGAGCCCCAGGTCTGCCTCACCGTGCCGCTCCTCGTCGGCCTCGACGGGCACGAGAAGATGTCGAAGTCGCTCGGCAACGCGATCGCGGTCGAAGATTCGCCGAAGGAGATCTACGGCAAGACGCTGTCGATTCCCGACAGCCTGATGTGGGACTGGCTCCTGCTCCTCACCGACCTGCCCCGAGCCGAGATCGACGCCAAGAAGAGCGCCGTCGCCGCGGGAGATCTCCATCCGAAGCTCGTGAAGCAGGAGCTCGCGCGGCGCCTGGTGGCCGACTTCCACGGCGAGGCCGCGGCGAGCGAGGCCGAGGCCGAGTTCGAGCGCATCTTCGCCGACGGCGGCGCGCCGGACGAAGTTCCGGCTTTTCTTTTTCTTTCCGCGACCGGAGCGCTCTCGGCCGTCGGGGCAGAAAGCTCGGTAAAGGTAGGGAACGTGCTCGTGGAACAGTTGGTCGGCGCTGGCGTCGTCGCTTCCAGAAACGAGGCGAGGCGCCTGGTGGAGCAAGGCGCGGTGAGCGTCGACGGGGAGCGCGTGAGCGACCCGCACTTGGCGCTTGGTCGGCGCGAGGCGGCCTACCTCGTCAAGGTCGGCAAGCGGAGATTCGTCCAGCTGCAGATACACTGAGCACCATCGCGAGGGGTGTCCGCCGGGGCTATTCGGGCCTGCCAGCGGGCTGAGATCAGACCCTTGGAACCTGACCCGGTTCAGACCGGCGGAGGGAATGCGACATGAGCCAGCCTTCCACCAACAGCTTCGGTATCGCCCTGCCGCGTGCCCCCTGGGTCGCGCGGCGGTCGGGAGACGCCACCCCGACGCAGCTCTTCTACGCCCGCCAGGGCGTTCTCACCGAGGAGATGCGGTTCATTGCCGACCGCGAGCGGATCGACCCCGAGTCGATTCGCTCCGAGGTGGCGCTCGGCCGGGCGATCATTCCGGCCAACATCCGCCACCTCGAGCTCGAGCCGATGGTCATCGGCAAGAAATTCAAGACCAAGATCAACGCCAACATCGGGAACTCCGCGGTCTCGTCGGGGATCGAGGAGGAGGTCGAGAAGCTCACCTGGGCGGTGAAGTGGGGCGCCGACACGGTGATGGACCTCTCGACCGGAAAGAACATCCACCAGACCCGCGAGGCGATCGTGCGCCACTCGCCGGTGCCGATCGGCACGGTGCCGATCTACCAGGCGCTCGAGAAGGTGAAGGGCAAGGTCGAGGAGCTCTCGATCGGGATCTTCATGGAGACGCTGCGCGAGCAGTGCGAGCAGGGGGTCGACTACTTCACCATCCACGCCGGCGTGCGTTTGAAGTACATCCCGCTCACCGCCAAGCGCCTGACCGGCATCGTCTCGCGCGGCGGCTCGATCCTCGCCAAGTGGTGTCTCGCGCACCACCAGGAGAACTTCCTCTATACCCACTTCGAAGAGATCTGCGAGCTGATGAAGCGCTACGACGTCTCCTTCTCGCTGGGCGACGGCCTCCGTCCGGGCTCGATCGCCGACGCCAACGACGCCGCCCAGTTCGCCGAGCTCGACACCCTGGGCGAGCTCACCGACGTCGCCTGGCGGCACGACTGCCAGGTGATGATCGAAGGTCCCGGCCATATCCCGATGCATCTCGTGAAGGAGAACGTCGACCGCCAGCAGAGGATCTGCAAGGAGGCGCCGTTCTATACGTTGGGGCCTCTCGTGACCGACATCGCGCCGGGCTACGACCACATCACCAGCGCCATCGGCGCGGCGATGATCGCCTGGTACGGCACGGCTCTCCTCTGCTACGTGACTCCCAAGGAGCACCTGGGTCTTCCTGACAAAGAGGACGTCAAGCAGGGCTGCATCGCCTACAAGATCGCCGCCCACGCCGCCGACCTCGCCAAGGGCCTCCCCGGCGCGCAGGAGCGCGACGACGCGCTCTCCAAGGCGCGCTTCGAGTTCCGCTGGGAGGACCAGTTCAACCTCTCTCTCGATCCGGAGACGGCGCGCGCCTTCCACGACGAGACCCTGCCGCAGGAAGGCGCGAAGAGCGCCCACTTCTGCTCGATGTGCGGCCCCCACTTCTGCTCCATGGAGCTCACCCAGCAGTTGCGCGACTACGCCGCGGAGCATGGGCTCTCGGAGGAAGAGGCCATCACGACCGGCATGGACGAGAAGGCCCGCGAGTTCCGCGCCCAGGAGCTCGTGCAGCTCGGCGCCCCCAAGATCTGACCCTACGGCACGCTCGCCGACCAGGCCCCGGGGTCGCCCGATTCGAAGCCGTCTCCGAAGAGCGCGCCGCGCTCGAACGCTCCGGCGTCGGTGTCGAGCCCAACGACGCGCGGAGCGTGGGCGAGGTCATACGGCCCGACACTCGAGACCGTGGCGTCACCGAAGTCGATCGCCGGCGAGGCCGGCCCGAGCGCGTAATCGCCGTTGCCCGGAGCGACGAACTCGGGGTCGACCGCGCCGGTCAGGTTCGTCGGGCCGATGAACACCGCGCCGCCGCCCCCCACTCCGCCGTTCTGCCAGAGGATCGAGTTGTCGAGGCTCAGCTCACCCGCCCCAAAAGCCGTCAGGAAGCAGGCCCATGTCGCGTGGCCGGTGATCGTCGCGTGGCCGATCCGGCAGGCGGCATCCGCGCAAGCGACATCCAGCCCGATCGCCGGACCGTTGGCGAGCAGCAGGTTCGTGGCCAGAATCGGCGAGTTGCCGAACGCCCCGAGGACGAGGTGGCGCCCCGGCTCGCCCGCGTCGTTGTCCTCCAGGCGGACGCGGTCGAGGAGCAGGACCGCGCCATTCGCCCCGAAAGCGTGGAGTGCACCCGTGAGCTCGGTGGCCGACGGCTGCACGACGTCGTTGTTCTCGAAGGCCGAGTCGCGAACCACGACCACCGCGGTCGCGCCGCTCGCGACCAGATTGGCGCCGGAGCCTTCGGCGCCTCCCGAAGGGGCGGGATCGAGACGATTGGCGAGAAACAGCGTACGGTCGATGAAGATCCGCGCAGCGTCGGAGGCCGACGCCTGGAGGCCTCCGCCGGCGGCGTTCGATGCGGTCGAGGTGGAGGAGGCCGCGTTGGCTTCGAACGTCGAGTCGACGATTCGCGCCGTCGCGCTGCCGCCGAGAAAGATCGATGCACCGCCTCCCTGAGCTTCCGACGTCCCGTTCGCCGCTTCGTTGCCGGAGAACTGGCAGCGCTCGATCGTCAGAGCGTGAGTGCCGAAGGCGTCGTAGTAGAGCCCTCCCCCGAGAGGCGCGATGTTGAACGCGAGTGAGACGTCGCGCATCACGAGGTCGATGTCGTCCGCGCGAACGGCGCCGCCGGAGTTGCCGTGCGAGCCGAGCTCTAACGAGAGCGACTCGAACGTGACCGGAGCGTTCGCAAGACTCAGCAGCCGGTCCGGATTTCCCGACGAGCCACGCACGACGGAGCCAGGAGAGCTCGGCGAGCCGCGGAGGATCAGCGGTCCGCCCCCTGCGACCGTGATCTCGCCCCGCAGCAGCGTGTAGTTGGCGGCTGCGAGCTGCACGATGTCGGCTGCCACCGGAGAACCCGCCGGACAGGCATCCACGGCAAGATTCGTCTCCGCCGCCCGCACCGCCTCACGCAGTGAACAATTGCCCGGCGTCGTGTCGTCGACGACCGAGGTGACGGTGATCGTCAGGGCCAGTCCGCGCGCCGCGAGCGTGAAGGCGAGAGCTGCGATCGATCCTGACTTCATGGGGAACCCTCTTGGCATCGAGCGGCTTACGGCGCGACGCTCGACCATTGCCCGGCCGAAGCGCCATCGAATCCATCGGCGAACAGTGCGCCAAAGAGGACCGTTTCCGTCCCGACGTCCGTCAGGCCGTTCGCGTCCTCATAGGGCGCTCCGAGCGCGAGATCGGCGAAGCCGTCGCCATCGAAGTCGCCCGCCGTGAGAACGATGCCGAAACTCCGGTCGAGCTGATTTGCCGGACCGGGAAACCCCGAGTATCCCGGCGTGATGTTGCGATGCCGGGAGGCCGTCAGACCGAAGCCGGACGAGCCCATGAGCACGGTCGCCGAGCCGTCGCCTGCGACGATGTTCTGTTCCCCCGGATGGCCGACCGCGAGGTCGGCGTAGCCGTCGCCGTCGAAGTCGCCCGCCGCAAGGGCGTATCCGAAGTAGTCGTTCGGCTCGCTCGCCCCGACGCCGTAAATCCGATCCTGGTCCCAGATCTCCGCGCGGTTGGAGCTGAGACCTGCCGCACTGCCGAAAGCCTCGCCCACCGCCCCCAACGAGTGCAGGATCCCGAGACTCTCGTAGGGGACGCCGATCGCCAGATCGTCGAAGCCGTCGCCGTCGAAATCGGCACTCGCGAGTGTCCAGCCGAAGGCGTCACTCGCCTCGGGGGCTCCGCCGAGGAAGGCCTCGTTGAAGTAGAGATTCCCCGCCGTCGTGAGCCCGGAAGCACTGCCGTAGACGAGCTGGACGGCGCCGTGCCCCGATTCGTTCGCGACGTCGGTCTCGCCCGGGATCCCGATCGCGAGATCGGCATAGGGGTCGCCGTTGATCCTGCCGACAGCGAGCGACCAGCCAAAGCTGTCGCCAGCCTCGGCGGTGCCGCCCATCCCCGGCGTGTCCTGATCGAGGGCGATCGATCCGGTCGCCGTGAGTCCCGACGCCGACCCTGGCAGAATCACGACCTGACCGGCGTGGGTCGCGAGATTCACCATCTTCCTGGGAATTCCGATCGCCAGGTCGTCCCGGCCGTCGCCGTTGAAGTCGCCACAGGCGAGGGAGTAGCCGAAGCGGTCATCGGCCGCGGCGTCACCGGGCACGCCGACGGTTGCCTGACTGAAGACCTGCGCGGCGACCGCGGCGAGGCCCGAGGCGGCGCCGTAGTGGATCTCGACCGATCCCGGAAAGATGTTGCTCACCCTGTTCCACGGAATGCCGATCGCGAGGTCGTCGATCTGGTCGCCGTTGAAATCACACGCCGCGAGCGCCCAACCCAGCCCTTCGCCGGCTTGAGCCGGGTCCGGGCTCCCGATCTCCTGCTGATTGAGAAACGTCGTCGCGAAGCCGGTCGCGAGTCCCCGCCCGGGGGCGCCGTAGCGCACGACGACCGCGCCGCAACCCGAGATCGTGAAGTCGACGCGGCCGTCGTCCCCCGGCAGGCCGGTCGCGAGGTCTTCGGCGCCGTCGCCGTTGAAATCCCCCGCGGCGAGAGCGTAGGCGAAGTCGTCGAGGCTCGCGGGCGCGAAGTCGGGCAGCACCTCGTTGCCGAACTTCTGAGCCCGGACGGGGGAGAGGCCGACGTTGGCGAGCTGCGCCAGGGACGCGGAACCGAGCGCGAGTACATCCACGACGAAGATGAGAACTGTCAGCCAGCAACGCGCAGCCTGTTTCAAGTCGACCTCCTGATGAGCGACCTTCACTGGCGCCCGTTCCGGGAGCGCCGAGTCGCCGCGTACAAGGGAGATCGGAATCGGGGTGGCGAAGACGACAGGGTGCGATGTGCAGGTCTCCTGGCGCCATCGGCCGGCCGATTGCGATCTACTATTCGCCATGCCCTTCTCCGACCGGGCGCTGTGGAGCCGCTTAAGCCCGCTGCTCGATCGCGCGTTGGAGCTCGAGCCCGGTCCGCGGGACGAGCTGATGGCAGCGCTGCGCAGAGAGGCGCCCGAGGTCGCGGCGGCCCTCGAACGGATTCTCGGCGAGTCCGAAGGCGTTCTGGGTTCGGGCTTCCTCGCGACACCTCCGGCCGACGCGGCGCCGCCCTCACTCGCCGGACAGACGCTCGGTCCCTATACCCTCGAGCGCCTGCTGGGCACGGGCGGCATGGGCACCGTCTGGCTGGCCCGCCGGAGCGACGGACGCTACGAGGGCGAGGTCGCGCTCAAGCTCCTGAATCTCGCCCTGCTCGACCGGCTGGGCGAGGAACGCTTCCGGCGCGAAGGGACGCTGCTCTCGCGCCTGACCCACCCGCACATCGCGCGCCTGCTCGACGCCGGCATCGCGCCTTCCGGCCAGCCCTACCTCGTGCTCGAGCTGGTGGAGGGCTCGCCGATCGACCGCTTCGCCGACGAGGGGCGGCTGGGCGTGCGCGCGCGCCTCGAGCTCTTCCTGCAGGTCGCCGACGCGGTGGCGCACGCGCACGCCAACCTCGTGGTGCATCGCGACCTCAAACCGTCGAACATCCTCGTCGACGGCCAGAGCCAGGTGAAGCTCCTCGACTTCGGCATCGCCACCCTCCTCGACGCCGCCTCCGGCGAGCCGGTCGAGGCGACGGTCACCGCGGCGCGCGCCCTCACTCCGGCCTACGCCGCCCCCGAGCAGTTGCTCGGCCAACCGGTGACCACGGCGACCGACGTCTACGCCCTCGGCGTGCTGCTCTATGTCCTTCTTGCGGGCCGGCATCCGACGGCGGGCGATCAAGCGACGCCCATCGCGCTCCTGCGCACGATCACCGAAGTCGAGCCGGGGCGTCTCTCCGACGCCATCGGGGAGCTCCGTCCCGGGGCACCCACCACGGTGCGGCTTCTCGCGGCGCGCGGCGCGACTCGCGAGGCCCTCGCGCGGTCGCTCCGGGGCGACCTCGACACGATCCTCGCCCGCGCGCTGAAGAAGAACCCGGCCGAGCGCTACGCCACCGCCACCGAGCTCGCCGACGACATCCGACGCCATCTCGCCGACCAGCCGGTGCGGGCGCGGCCCGATTCTCCCGGGTACCGGTTGCGCAAGTTCGTCGCCCGCCACCGCGTCGAGGTCGGCGCCGCGACGAGCGTCGCGCTCGCGCTCGTCGTAGGCACGGCGCTCGCCATCGCGCAGGCGCGCAGCTCGGCGCGCGAACGCGACCGGGCGCTCGCCGAGCTGCGCCGCGCCGAGGTCACCAACGACTTCAGCGCCTTTCTGCTCTCCGAAGCGACTCCGGCGGGCAAGCCGGTAAGCAAAGCGGACCTCCTGCAGCGCGGCGAGGCAGGGATCGACCGGCAGTTCGCCGGCGATCCGGCGTTGCACGTGCACATGCTGCTCACCCTCTCCGAGCGCTACTACGAGAACTTTCAGTTCGCCGAGTGGGGACGCAGCGTCGAGCGCGCCTTCGATCTTTCGCGCGCCCTCCCTGAAATCCGCCTGCGCTCCCTCGCCGGCTGCATGATGGCGATCGCGAGCGCCGAGCGCGGCGACAGCAAGCGCGCCGGCGCGCTCCTCGAAGAAGCTCTCTCAGACCTGGCGAAGGAGCGGGACACCGGCGCGGAGGAGGCGCGGTGCCGGCTGGCCGAGTCCGTTGCCGCCAACATGACCGGCGACGACGCGCGCGCGATTCAGGCGGGCGAGCGGGCGCTCTTCCTCGAGCGGGCCCGCGACGCGCCACCGGGCAGGGAGCTCGATGTGCTCAACGCGCTGGCCATCGCCTATTCGGCGGGCGGCCGATTCGCCGCTGCCGACCGTACCTATGGCGAGCTCACGGCGCTCTTCGAAGCGCAGGGACGGGACCGCACGAACGCCGCCGCGACCACCCTGAACAACTGGGCGGTGTCGCTGCAGGCGGCCGGCCAGTTCCGGCGCGCGGTCGAGATGAGCGAGCGCGCGGTCGCGCTCGCCCGCGACCTCGATTCCGACAAGGGGGCGCCACCCAACGCGCTCTGGACGCTGGGCAGCGCGCTCTCGGTGGTGGGACGTCCCACGGCAGCGGTCGCCGCGGTGGATGAGGCGGTAGCGAAGTCCCGCGCCGCGGGATCCCCAACGCAGCTGTTCTGGGCGCTCGCGACCGCGAGCCGCGTCCACCTGGAGGCAGGCGGGCAGGAAGCGGCGGAGGCGCGGCTGCGCGAGCTGCAGGAGCTCGTGCGCAGCCAGCCGAAGCTGCCGATCCAGCTGCACGCCGCGCTGGGGCGCTTTCTCGCGCGCGCCGCGCTGCATCGCGGGGAAGCGGGCGCCGCCGTGGCGCTTGCGCGGAGCGCCCTCGGCGAGCTCGAGGCCGCGCATCGACCGCCGCGCGAGGTGCTGGCGATGCTGCTGGTGCTCGCTGCGGCGCAAAACGCGACCGGCGACTTCGCTCCGGCGCGCGCGACCGCCGAGCGCGCAGAGAAGCTGGCGCGCGAGCGGCTCGGCGACTTCGCGCACTCCTACGACCTGGGTCTCGCGAACCTCGAGCTCGGACTTTCGCGGGCCGGCCTCCAGGACGTCGCGGGCGCGCGCGACGCGCTGCGCGCCGCCGTGGCGGACCTGCGGGAGAGCATCGGGGAGAGCGCGCCGGACACCGCGCGCGCGGCGGCGAGCCTGAAACTGATCGGAGGGTAAGAGCCTCAGTCGGCGCGCAGAGCGTCGTGCAGGACGAGCCGCGCCTTCGCCCAGTCGCGCTGCACGGTGCGCGCGGAGACGCCGCGCAGCGCGCCGATCTCGGCGAAGGTGAAGCCGCAGAAATATCGGAGATCGACGAGCTGGGCGAGCTCCGGATCCAGACCGGCGAGCTCGTCCAGCGCGTCGCTCAACCGGCCGAGCTCCGGGTCCGCGCTCCCGGGCGCCGCCTCGTCGCCGGCGAGCGAGCTGATCTCGAAGGCGCCGCCGCGCTTTTGCGCCTTGCGCTGGCGCACGTAGTCGATGATCAGGCCGCGCATGACCCGGGAGGCGTAAGTGAAAAAACGGGCGCGATCCGGGAAGCTCGCCCCTTCGCGCTGCGCCATGTCGAGGTAGGCCTCGTGCAGAACGCTCGTCGCGCCCAAGGTCGCACCCGGCGCATTGCGCGCGAGCTGCCGCCCGGCGAGCCGATGGAGCTCGGCATAGAGCGCGGTGAAGAGCGCCTCCGTGGCCGCAGGCCCGCCGTTCTCGGTGGAGGTGAAGAGTTCTGCGAGGTTCGCTTCCATGGCCAGGTTCAATCCCAGGTTCGATCCGCGGAAAGCGTGGGATCGCCCGTCCAAGCTATCGCTTGCCGACCGCCGCGGCAACCCAGGTCGGTCCCGGCGCGGGGAATCACGAAAGGTGAACGGAACTAGCGCGGAGCCAGGGGGCGGCGCCGCAGGCGCAACATCCCCGCCGCACCGAGACCGGCGGTAAGGAAGAAAAGACCCAAAGGCCCGAGCGCCGGAATCTCGACCACGCCCTGTCCCCCGCCCTCCGGCGCGACGGCCATGGCGACGATCCGCAGACCCGGCGGCGGGCCCACGGTTCCGACAAGTGCCGGAGGCGTGCCGGCCAAAGGGGAGAAGCACTTCGGGCGTACAATTCATCTGCCATGAACGCGACTGCCAAACAGGAAGCGCAGCGCATCCTCGACGCTCTGCCCGACGACGCCTCGCTCGAGCAGATCCAGTATCACCTCTACGTCGTCCAGAAGATCGAGGCCGGTCTGCGTGACGCCGAGGAAGGACGGCTCTTGAGCCAGGAGGAAGTCGAGCGCCGGATCGCGAAGTGGCCCGAGAGGTAGTCTGGACACAGCACGCCTGGTCCGATCTCGATCAGGCCGCCGACTACATCGCCCGAGACTCTCCGAACTACGCCGCGACGCTTCTCGCCCAGGCGCGCGACACCGCGCGCACGCTCGATCGTTTCGCGGAGCGTGGGCGCGCCGTCCCGGAGCTCAGCGACGCGACGATCCGCGAGATCTTCGTCGGCAGCTTCCGACTCGTCTATCGCATTCTGCCGAAGCGCGTCGAGGTCCTCGCCTTCGTCCACGGAGCGCGCGATCTCGCCGCGCTCTGGCGGAGCGCAAGACCCGACGGGGCCTGACCCCGAACCAGGCAACGGGGCAGCACGCGCCGCGACAACCCGGGTCGGTCCCGGCGCGGGGAATCACGAAAGGTGAACGGAACTAGCGCGGAGCCAGGGGGCGGCGCCGCAGGCGCGACATCCCCGCCGCACCGAGACCGGCGGTAAGGAGGAAAAGACCCCAAGGCCCGAGCGCCGGGATCTCGACCACCCCCTGTCCCCCGCCCTCCGGCGCGACGGCCATCGCAAGATCCGCAGACCGGGTGGCGGGCCCACGGTCCCGACGAGCGTCGCCGCACCCGTTTCGAGATTCACCGTGTAGAGCTGACTCGGCTGTGGAACACCTTCCGCCGGATTCGGAGGGCCGAGCACGGCGTAAGCAGTGCCAGTGGGCGAGATGTCGAAGCTGGCGAAGTAGGAAAAGGCCACCCCAAGCGGACCGACGACCGTCACCTCTCCGCCGGAAGGCGGCGGAACGCCATCGACACCGCCGATCCGAACGAGGCTAAAGCTCTGGCTGTCGAGAGCGTAAGCCGTGCCCGCCGTTGCACCGTCCACATTGTGATCGTAGGCGAGGCCGGTCGCCCAGATCTCTGGACTGAGAGACGTATCTGCGCTCACTTCCGCGGTGTCAGGATTCATTCGGACGTTCAGGCCGCCACCTTCCACGATCCGGATCTCATCGTCAACCGGACTGAAGTCGAATCCTTCTCCGATCTGGAGTCCGGTCGGGAATGCCGTACCAAAGGTAACCTGTGTTGCCACACCCGTCGTGGGTGCAACTGCGTAGAGATGACAGAAGTACCCTCCCGGTGGAGGGTCTATGTATTGCAGCTCGGGTACCAGGGCAAACAATTCTCCTGTCGCCGGACGAAAATCCAGTCCACCCACGTACTCGATCTCAGCGAGGCCCGATATCGGAACAGAGCTCTCGATCACGCCCGGAGTCGCGCTGTCGAATCGGATCAGGTTGCCGACTTCGTCCACCGCGTAGATGCGCTCAGCAAAGCCGGCTGCCGGAAGAAGCGCCAAAGCCGCGGCACCCAGAAGTAGGTTTGCTTTCATTTTCAAGTCCTTTCGCGCCCCATGCCCCGGCCAAGTGGCAGCAAGGGAGGCAAGCCAAGTCGCGCGCGCCTCTTCACAGAGAGTGACTCCTGCGCCACTGCTTGACCTGCTTGAACAGCGTACACCCTGTTTGAAGGGCTGCGCCGGCAGGCTCGTCGTTCGCCACCGACTACTCCTCTTCGACAACCGAAAGATCGACTCTCAGAAAGCCTCACGGAACGACTCGCAGCGTTTCCGCGGCGGCGAATGGGGACCGCTCTGGTCCACGACTACCCGCTTGAACAGTACTGCTCGCCGGGTGTAGCCTTCTCGGGACTTCAGATGAAGACGCGCAGTCAGGCTCGGTGTAGCGGTGTCATCTCTCTTCTGAGCGACTCACGACCTGGCGCGCGGCAACTCGGCGATCTCGCCACTCTCAAGAACTGTTGAGAACTCCTGCTGGGAGGATGGGCCATGGAAGCTAAGACCGTTTTCCGCTCGCTCGCCGTCCTTGCCGTCCTGATTCTCGCTTTCGCGCCCGTCGCCTGGGCAGCCGGCGCCCCCAGCGGCATCTACCGCGGCACCCTTCCGGTCGCCCGCTTCGACATCTCGCCGCCGCTGCGTGACATCCCGCCTTTGCGGCCGGTCGTGGGGCAGGAACCCGAGCGCGAGATTCGCGAGGGCATGGAGGGCGAAGATCTCGACAAGCAGTTCGGCCCGCAGGATGTCGACAGCTCGGTCCAGAGCTGGGTCGGCTCGGGCGAGATTCCCGCCCCATCGCTCTCGTTCGACGGCCCAGCCAACCTCTCCAGCGTCGCGCCGCCCGATCCCGACGGCGACGTCGGACCGAACCACTACGTCGCGATGAGCAATCTCTCGTTCCAGATCTTCAACAAGACCGGTACCTCGCTCTACGGCCCGGCCCTGAACAACACGCTGTGGGCCGGCTTCGGCGGCGACTGCCAGACCGACAACTCAGGCGATCCGATCGTCCTCTACGACCAGATCTCCGACCGCTGGATGCTCTCCCAGTTCACCGTCGACCGGCCCGACCTTCTACAACTGCGTCGCGCTCTCGACCACTCGCGACCCGACCGGCACCTACTACCGCTGGGCCTTCACCACCGGCACCAACTTCCCCGACTACCCCAAGTACGGCTTCTGGTCGCGACGCGCTCTACATCAGCACGCGCGAGTTCGCCGGCGGTTAGCGGTCCATTCGTCGGTGTCGGCGCCTACGCCGATCCAGCGCCCGACCTGATCGCCGGCAACCCGACGCCGACGGTGATCTCCTTCGTCGTCACCCCCGCTGCCGCCGGCGCCCTTCAACCTCGGCGATGGCCTGCTGCCCGCCGACGTCGATGGCCCCGCCTGCCGCCGGCCGGCACGCCGAACTTCTACGTCGGTCGATGGACAACGGCGGCCACTTACGGCGCACCCGCAGGACGCGCTGACCGCTCTGGAAGTTCACGGCCGACTTCGCCGTCCCCGCCAACTCGACCTTCGTCCTCGCCAACACGATCCCGATCGCGGCCTACGACACCATCTTTGACCCGTGCGGCGGCGGCCGCGCCTGCATCCCGCAGCCGGGCACGACCAACAAGATCGACATCCTGTCCTATCGCCAGCGGCCACTCCACCGTGCTGGCCTATCGCAATTTCGGCGACCACGAGGCGATCGTGACCAACCAGTCGGTGGAGGCCGGCGCCGGCATGGCCGGCATCCGCTGGTGGGAGATCCGCGCCCCAACGGCTCGCCGATGCTCTACCAGGAGGGCACCTATGCCCCGGCATCGGCGACGGGATCCACCGCTGGATGGGCTCGATCGCCATGGACAGCGCCGGCAACATGGCGCTCGGCTACAGCGCCTCGAACGCGACTACGACGTATCCGAGCGTCTGGTACACCGGCCGCCTGGCCGCCGACCCGCTGAACACCATGCCGCAGGGCGAAGGCGTCATCCTCAACGGCACCGGCTCGCAGACCGGCGGGAGCTCGCGCTGGGGCGACTACACCTCCATGAACGTCGACCCGGTCGGACGACTGCACCTTCTGGTACGTCAACGAATGGGTGCCCAGCACGAGCTCCGTCGGCTGGCGGCTGCGCATCGGCGCCTTCAAGTTTCACCAGTGCGGCCCGCCGGACTTCTGCCTCGGAATAGCACCCCCGGCGCAGAGCGATTGCGCCCCGGCAGATGCCGTCTACACCGTGAACGTCGGCCGGTCTCCGGTTTCACCAACCCGGTGACGCTGGGAACCACCGGCATCCCGGCCGGTACGACGATCGGCTTCGACCTAACCCCGTCACGCCGCCCGGATTGAGCACCTTGACCGTGGGCACGGGGGCGGTCGTCTGCCGGCAACTACTCCTTCGACGTGACCGGCAGCTCGACCACGCCCACTCAGCCGGTGACCGTGGACCTGAACGTGTCCACAGCCGCTCCGGGAACACCGACGCTGCTGACGCCCGCCAACGGCGCGACTCAACGTCCCCGCCCTGCCCACTTTCACCTGGAGCGCTGCCGCTGGTGCCAACTCCTACAGCATCCAGGTGGCCACCGACGCCGGCTTCACCACCATCGTCGCCTCGGCCAGCGGGCTCGCGGCGCCGACCTGGACGTCGAACGTCTCGCTCGCCACCTCGACGCTGCACTACTGGCGCGTCCAGGCCACCAACGCCTGCGGCACCAGCAGCGACTCGAGCGTCTTCAGCTTCACCACCGTCGCCGCTGCCCGGCGACTGCGGCCCCGGCACGATGCCGAACATCCTCTACGACTACGGCTTCGAGGCCGGCGCTCGGCGGCTGGACGCACAGCGGCACCGGCGACACCTGGGCGATCGCCGACCGACGAATCCGCACAGCGGCACCTCGCAGTACCACGCCAACGACCCGGCGGCGGTCTCCGACCAGCGGCTGGTCTCGCCGGCCGTCGCTCCTGCCCACCGGCCAGAACCCGGTGGTGCTCAAGTTCTGGCACGTGCCCGAACCTCGAGCCCAACGGCGCCACGGCTTGCTACGACGGCGGCATCCTCGAGGTCTCGACCAACGGCGGCACCACCTGGACCCAGGTGCCCAACGCCAACCTGCTGGTGGGCGCCTATCACGGCGCGGTTTCCACCTGCTGCAGCAATCCGCTCCAGGGCCTGCAGGCCTGGTGCGGCACGACGACCTACATGAGCACGATCGCCGACATCACCGCCTATGCCGGCCAGACCGCCCAGTTCCGCCTGCGGCTGGGTTCCGACAGCTCGGTCTCGAATCCGGGCTGGGACATCGACGACGTCGTCGTCCAGTCCTGTACCCCCAATCTCACGGCCCTCTTCATCGACGGCTTCGAGGGCGGCAATACGTCGCAGTGGAGTGTCGTCGTGCCCTGATCCGTCCGCCGGCCTCGCCGGCTCCGCCACGGCGCGCTCAGTCGGCGCGTCGCGGCGGGTGCAGGAGGGTCAGCTTCGCCGCGAGGCCGGGCGTCGTCGCGACGGCGCCCTGGTCGTCGACCACGAGCGCTTCGGCGCCGAGTCGGGTGGCGGCGGCCAGGCCGCGCTCCCTGCCGAGCACCATGACCGCGGTCGACAGGGCGTCGGCGAGAACCGGGTCGGCGGCGAGGACCGTCGCGCTGCGCAGGCCCTGCGACGGCCGACCGGTCTGCGGATCGAGGATGTGGTGGTAACGCACGCCGCCGGCGACGAAGAAGCTCTCGTTGTCGGCCGACGTCGAGAGCGAGGCGCCGGCGAGCGGCAGGGTGGCGAAGATCTCGTCGCGATCGCCGCGCGGATCGCGCACGCCGACCTGCCAGGGTCGCCCGGCGCGCGTGCCGCGGGCGTAGACCTGACCGCCCGAAACCAGCAGGAAGTCGTCGAATCCGCGTCCTTCGAGGAGCGCCGCCGCCCGCCCGAGAGCGTAGCCCTTGGCGATGCCGCCCAGCCCGAGCTTCATGCCGGCGAGCGGCAGGAAGATCGTCTGCGCTCCCGGGTCGAGCTGCACGCGCCGGTAGTCCACCAGC
Source organism: Thermoanaerobaculia bacterium (assembly GCA_963806165.1). Classification (GTDB taxonomy): domain Bacteria; phylum Acidobacteriota; class Thermoanaerobaculia; order Multivoradales; family JAGPDF01; genus JAGPDF01. Next base: position 92,798 of record CAWDWZ010000009.1, on the reverse strand, counting down.
GCGCGGCGGTCTGCGATCTTCTCCGCCGTCGGAACCTTGGGCACCGCCGCGCGGAAGTCCCAGAGGCCCCAAAGCGCCGCCCAGGAGACGTCGAAGGCGCCCTCCGTCTCGTGACCAATCTCGAGGCTGCGCGCGACCAGCGCGTAGAGCTCGTCCGGAACCGCGACCGGCCGCTCCCCCGCGGCGCGATTGACCGCCGCGAGCGGCGACCCTTCCTTCCACTCGGAGAGCATGAGATCGAGCCGCTCGAAGAGCGCGAAACAGTCGTCGGCGGCTGCGGCCGCGCCCGCGCGCTCGGGTAGCGTCACCTGCCAGGTGGTGGCCATCGCCTCGCCGCTGAAGGTGGCGAATCGCGCGGCCCGGGCGGCGCGCCAGAGCTGGATGGCGAAAGCCGCGAGCAGCAGGAGGGCAGCGACGAGGGCGATCCGGCCGGAACGCCCGCGTCGCCCTCCCGTCGGGGTCCCCGGCGCCGCTTCAGTCATCGCAGGACTTGTCGCAGCGGTTGCACTCCCCGCCGCAGTCGCGCTTCACGCCGGGATTCCCGGGATCGGCGCGCTGAGCGAGGCGCTGCACGAGGGCCCACAGGGCCGCGGCGGCGGCGAGACCCAGGACGGCGAAGAGGTCGCGCATCAGGAACCCGCGAAGAGGCCGGCGAAGCCCATGAAGGCGAGCGAGAGGATGCCGGCGATGAGGAAGCTCATCGCCGTGCCGCGCAGCAGGCGCGGGATGTTCGAGAGCTCGGCCTCCTCGCGGATGCCGGCCATCAGCACGAGCGCGAGCATCAACCCGAGCCCCGAGGCGACCGCGAAGACCAGCCCCTCCACGAGCCCGTAGCCGCGACTGGTCTGAAAGAGCGCCAGCGCCAGGATCGCGCAGTTGGTGGTGATCAGCGGCAGATAGATGCCGAGCGCACGGAAGAGCGCCGGCAGGGTCTTCTTGATCACCATCTCGACGAACTGCACGGTCGAGGCGATCACCAAAATGTAGGCGATGAGCGCGAGGTAGGGGGCGTGCACCAGAACGTAGGTGTTGAGCGCCCAGGTGGCAACCGAAGTGATGACCAGCACGAAGGTGTTGGCGACACCCAGCCGGAAGGCGGTCTGCAGGCGCCCGGAGACGCCGAAGAACGGGCATAGCCCCAGGAAATAGCTCAGCGTGAAATTGTTGATCAGCAGGGCGCTGAAGAAGATCGTCAGCAGCTTGGCGCTCATTGCGCTCTCCCCTCGGCGGGTGGAGCTGCCCTGCGGCGGCGGACATCGGCGAGCTTCGCGAGGCCGAGCAGCAGGACACCGAGCACCAGGAAGCCGCCCGGCGGCAGGACCATCACCACCCAGGGCTCGAAGTGCGGGCCGAAGACCGGGTGGCCGAGGTAGGTCCCGCTGCCCAGCACCTCGCGCACCGATCCGATGAGCACCAGGGCGAGCGTGAAGCCGACGCCCATGCCGATCGCATCGGCGATCGACAACAGGACCGGGTTCTTCGACGCGAACGCCTCGGCGCGCCCCAGGATGATGCAGTTGACCACGATGAGGGCGATGAAGGCGGCCATCTCGTGGTGCGCCGCGGGGAGGGTCGCCTGGAGCGTGAAATCGGCCACCGTCACGAAGGTCGCGATCACCACGACGTAGGTCGAGATGCGCACCTGGTTGGGGATCAGTTTGCGCAGCGCCGAGATCATGAGGCTCGACATCACCAGCACGAAAGTCGTGGCGATGCCCATGACGACGCCGTTCAGGACCGAGTTCGTGATGGCGAGCGGTGGGCACATGCCGAGCACCTGCACGAAAGTCGGGTTCTCGCGGAAGATCCCCTTGGTGAGCTCGGGGACGAAGCGGTTGCTCTCGGAGCTCATGGCTTGTCCCCCGCCTGGCCGCCAGGCACCGGACCGCCGCGTTCGATATCCGGCGGAAGGATCGTCTTCTTCGCGTCCCCTGCCACCGCGGGTGGTGCCGCCCCGGGCGCCGGCAGGCGCGGGCGCCACACCGCGTTGGCCTGATTGAGGATCTTGACCACCGCGCGCGACGAGATGGTGGCGCCGGTGATGGCGTCGACCTGGTTGGGCTTCGGGCCATGCCCCTTGATGAGCTCGATCACCGGCTCGACGACGAGATCGCGGAACTCGCCGATGAACTTCGAGTCCTTGTAGATCTTGTCCCCGAGGCCGGGCGTCTCGCGGCTCTCGAGCACGGTCATGCCGAGGATGCGCTGGCCGGACGGGTCGAGTCCGTAGATCAACCGGATGGTGTCCTGGAATCCCGGCCCCGAGCTCGGCACGGCGTAACCGACGAGAGCGTCCTGGGCGTCGTAACCGGCGAAGACCGAGTCTTCGAGCGCACCCTGGCCGGCCGCCCCGGCGGCGAGCTTGGCGCCGTCCCAGGAGAGCCGCTCGAGGCGCTGCGTGCCGGGGAGCACATCGAACACCGCGCGTTCGAGCGCCGCGCGCTGGTTGGCCTGGATGCGCGGCAGGGTGGTGCGATAGGCGATGACGATCGACAGGCCGGAGAACAGGCCGGCGACGGTGAGTGTCGCGACCAGGCGCAGCACTTCGTGGCGTGGCGACGGCGCGCTGGCGCTCACTTCGTCTCCCGTAGCGGTCCGGAGCCGAACTTGCGCGGCTGCAGCGCGCGATCGATGAGCGGGCTCGCGGCGTTCATCAGCAGGATGGCGTACATCACGCCTTCGGGCAGCCCGCCCCAGAAGCGGATGAGCACCACGAGGACGCCGGCGCCGCCGGCGAAGATCCAGGCGCCGCGCGGCGCGAGCGGCGAGGTCACCGGATCGCTCGCCATGAAGACCGCTCCGAAAAGCAGCCCGCCCGAGAGCAGCGTGAAGAGAGCGCCCGGATAGTGCGCTGGATCGACGCGATGGACGACCTCGGCAAGGAGCGCCGCGGCGCCGAGCATGCCGGCCGGCAGCCGCCAGTCGAACGTCCGGCGCGCCAGGAGATAGAGGGCGCCGAGCAGGATCGCGGCCGCGCTGGTCTCGCCGATCGAGCCCGAGACGTTGCCCCAGAAGAGGTCCGCGAGCGGCGTCGAAACGGCGAGGAACTTCATCTGCCCGAGCGGCGTGGCGCTGGTCACGGCATCGGCGGGAGCGTGCAGGAACGGCAGCGCGAAATTGCCGCGAAAGAGCGCCTGAGCTCCCGGCGGCACCCAGGTGGTGAGCGCGATCGGAAACGCCGCCTGCAGGAAGGCCCGGCCGACGAGCGCCGGGTTGAAGAGATTGTGGCCCAGCCCGCCCCAGGCGGCTTTGCCCAGGGCGATCGCCACGAGGCCGCCGAGCGCCGCCATCCAGAGCGGCAGCGACGGCGGCAGGACGAGGCCGACGAGCACGCCGGTGACGACCGCCGAGAGATCCAGGAGGTGGGCGCGTCCGACCAGGACCCAATCGGTCGCGACGGCGGCGGCGGTCGCGGCGGCGACCACCAGCAGCGCCGAGAAGCCGAAGATCCAGATGCCGGCGGCGAGCGCCGGCGCGAGCGCGACCAGCACGTCGCCCATGATGCGCGGCGTCGACACCTGCGGGCGCAGGAACGGCGCCGGTTGGACGACGAGGCGCGGGTCGGACGGTCGGTTCACGGCTTGGCCCCGGCGGCGGCGCGCTCGCGCAGCGCTCCCTTGGCGACGCGGATCAGCTGCACGATCGGAATCCCCGACGGGCAGGCGTAGCTGCAGGAGCCGCACTCGACGCAGTCGAGCGCATGGTACTCCACCATCTCCTCGTAGCGGCCGACGCGCGCCAGCCGCCCGAGCCGCGACGGATTGAGGAACTGCGGGCAGGCCTCGACGCAGCGGCCGCACTTGATGCAGGTGTACTCCGCGGGCAGCCGCGCCTCGACATCGGTGAAGGCCAGGAGCCCCGAGGTCCCCTTGACGATCGGCACGTCGAGACTCGCGAGCGGCGTGCCCATCATCGGCCCGCCCATCACCACTTCGCGGGTCGATTCGGCGAGCCCGCCGCAGTGCTCGAGCACGGCGCGCACCGGCGTGCCGAGCGGGACGAGCAGGTTCGCCGGCCGCCGGACTCCCGGCCCGGCGACGGTCACCACGCGCTCGACCAGCGGCTGGCGGCGATCGAACCAGTCGGCGATCGCCGCCATCGTGGCGACGTTGTTGACCACGATGCCGAGGTCCAGGGGGAGCTTGCCGCTCGGAACCTCCTCGCCCCAGACCGCGCGAATGAGCATCTTCTCGGCGCCCTGCGGGTACTTGACGGCGAGCGCGACGACGCGCATCGCGGGGCGATCCACGATCAGGCGCTCGAGCGCGGCGATCGCTTCGGGCTTGTTGTGCTCGACGCCGAAGATCACCTGCCGCGCGCCCAGACGCTCGGCGGCGATCTCGGCGCCGCGCACCACTTCGGCGGTGCGCTCGAGCATCAACCGGTTGTCGGAGGTCAGGAACGGTTCGCACTCGCAGCCGTTCACGAGCAGGCGCTCGATGCGCCCGCCCTCCGGAAGCCGGTACTTGACGTGGGTCGGAAAGGCGGCGCCCCCCAACCCGACGAGCCCCGCGAGCTGCAGCTCCTCGACGAAGCGCCCGGGCGGCAATCCGCGCGGATCGAGCGCTTCGCCGGGCGGGAGACGCTGCGGCGAATCGGGGTCGGCGGCGATCTCGATCGCCGGCACGAGCCTGCCCGAGGGATGCGGCCGCGGAGCGATCGCAGCGACTCGCCCATCGACCGACGCGTGGAGGGTGGTGGAGATGAAGCCGACCGCCTCGGCGATCGCCTGACCGCGGGTCACGCGCTCGCCGACTTCGACCAGCGGGCGGGACGGGGCGCCGGTGTGCTGCGCGAGCGGCAGCACGTAGCGCTCGACGAACGGCATGCGCTCGATCGCGAGGCCGGCGGTCGCCTCCTTGTGCTCCTCGGGATGAATGCCGTGCCGGAAGGTCCGTCCGAGAGTCATGGCACTCCCGGCGTCATCTCGCCTCCGGCGCCGTCCCGCCTCCGGCGCGATCTGCCGCGAGCTCGAGCAGGCGGGCGCGGGCGCGCTCGGCGAGGCGGGTGCGCAGCTCGGCCTCGAGGCCGGCAAGCTGCACGCGGTGGCGCTCGGCGAGCGCCGCGAGCTCGGCCTCGTGCGCCGCGTCGCGCGCCGCTCCGAGAGCAAACGGATCGGCCCGGGAAGCGGTGGGGGTGGAGGTGGCTGACGCAATGCGGCAGCCGAGGGGGAACTCACGGGCCTCCACCGCCTCCCGGGCGCGATCCAAGACAGATTCGGTTGCGAGCTCCGTTCCGGCGGAGCCCGGCGCGAGCACTCGCACGAGCGCGCCACGGTCACCGGCGGCGAAGGCCGTCAGCGCTTCGGCGAGCGGCGCGGTCGCGGCGATCGAGGCGTGCGCCACGATGCCCTCGGCGGCGGTCGCGGCGACCGCCCACCAGGAGGAGCGCGGTCCGCCGCCGGGCACCGGGGCGAGCGTGACCACGGCCACCGGCAGCTCCCCGGCGAGGCGCGAGAGCGCCGCGTCCGTTTCGTCGCCGCCCGCGGCCTCGTCGACGAGCACGACAAGCGGCGCAGCGAGCGCGCGCTCGCCGGCGTCGAGATCGCCCCAGGCGAGGGCGGCGAGGCGCTCGGCGGCGAGCAGCGCTTCCTGCGGCCGCTCGAGCTCGAGCCGCGCGCGCCGCAGCACGCGGGCCGCGGTGAGGGCGCGCTCCGCCTCGGCGATCGCCAGGCCATGCGCCAGGGCGAGCGGCGCCGCCTCCGCCACGGTCGCCGGAACACCGAACGGATTGTCGGGGAAGCGTCGAGCCCAGGCGAGCTCCGCACCCGGGCCGACGACGACCGAAAAGAGCGGGCTCGCGCTGGCGTCGCTTCCACCCAGACGGGCGGCGAGATCGGCGACGGCGCGGGCGCACTCGACCAGACGGCCGAGTCGCGCGACATCCACCCGTTCGCTCGTCACCGCGCCGGCCAAGCGGCCGGCGAGCTCGCCCAGATCGACCCCGCCGCTGCCGGCGCTCTCCAGGCCGCGCGCCAGCGCCGCGAGATCGCGATCCGGCAGCGCCTTGCCGAGCGTCCCATGGATCGCCTCCGCCAGTCGCTCGCCGAGCGTCCGGAGCTCGGCAAGGAGCGTGGCGCGGCGCGGCGCGAGAGCGCGCGCGAGAAGCGCGAGCGCCTGGCGCACCGCGAGTCGCGGCGCGGAACCGGGAATCGCGCGATCGAAGCCGGCGAGCGGCAGCACGCCCTCGGGAGAAAGGAGCGCCGCGGCGAGCGGGCCGAGCCGCGCATCGCCCGCCGCGCGCTCGACCGTCGCGCTCGCAGTGGGCGGCAGCTCGCGCAGCGCGCGAATCGCTTCGCGCTCCGCGTGATCGCCCCGACCGCCCCGACCGCCCCGGCTGCAGATTCGGAAGCGGCGACCAGCGCGCCGGGCAGGCACTCGGCGACGCAGATGCCGCAACCGGTGCAACGATCGGGATCGACCGCGAGAGCGAGCAGCGCGCCGTCGGGAAGGACGCCACCGCTCGCCGAGAAATAGAACGCCTCGGTCGCCGCAAGCTGCATGGGCCCGATCGCGGAGACCACGTGGGACAGGGCGACGTCCGCCTCGGCCCGACGCTCCGGCGCGAGCCCGGCGGTGGCGAAGACCTCGCCGCCGACGCCGGTCAACCATTCTCCGAGCTCGCCGCCCCGCCGCGTCGCGGCGGTGAAGGACAGGCGCTCGGCGAGCTTGCGCAGGAAGCGACGGAGGGCCTCGGCGGATCGACCCGAGCTTCTGGAGCCGCCGGAGCCAGCGGAGCCAGCAGAGCCAGCGGCCGCCACGATGCCCGCCTCGAGCAGGGCTGGGACCGTCGGCGCGTTGACTTCGATGGCGCTGTGCGGACAGGCGCTCCAGCAGGCGGCGCAGCCGGTGCAGAGCGCGGGAACAAACGTCGGACGACCCCCGAGCGCCGCGGCCCCGACCGGCGACGAGCCCGCCGGTATCGCGCCTAAGGCGAGCGTCGGGTCCGGCACGAGATCGTCGCCGGCACCTTCGCGAATCGGCAGGCCGATCTGATCCCAGAAGCGCGCCGGATCGCCGAGCGCACCGGATTCAGGGCTTCTGCCGGGCCGGCGCGCGGGCAGCGTCGCGAGCGCCGCAGCAGCGTCGCCCGGCGCGAGCGCGATCAATGCAGGCTCCGCCGCCTGCGCCGGCTCCGCCAATTCCGGCGCGGCGAAACCGGAACGTAGCGCCTCCAGAAGCTCGGCACGGGCGGCCTCGGGGAGCGCCGCAAAACGTTCCTCGCCGGCGGCTTGCAGCGCACGCTCCTTGAGGTCGCGTCCCGCGCGGCGCGCGACCGCCGCCGCGAGGCCGCCCAGGAAGCGCTCGCGCGCCGCGCCTTCCGGCGGTCGGACGAAACGGAAGACGAGATCGGCCGTCGGCGGCTCGCCGGGATCGGCGAAAGCGCTCGGCGCCCAGGTCAACCAATCGCGCTCCGGCAGACCGGCGGCCGGCGACGCGAGCGCCAGCCGCGAGTGCAGGTGGCCGCCCAGCGCGGTGCCCAGGAGGTGGGCCGCGTCGCGCGCCAGGGCGTTCGTGCCCAGGAGACGCTCGAAGACGACCGTGACGCTGCCGGCAGGACGTAGATCGAGTCTCCGCATCGAGTGTCCGCTCGCTCGCGCGCCGCGAGGTCGTCCCAGCCCGGAAGGGCGCGGCGATACTCGTCGACGAGCGCCTGGCGCTTGGGATAGGCCGCGCTCGCCGAGGTCGTGAGACCGAGGAGCACCAGCGGGCGAAAGCGCTCGCCGAGAGCGCGACAGCCGGCAGCCAGGTCCGTGGCGGCGAGCGACGCTTCGTCCCCGACGACGCCGAGCGTGGCGACTTCTGCGGCGACGCCGGCGCGAGCCAGCGCCGCGCGGACCGCATCGGCCAGGACGCCGCTCTCCCCGGCGCCATCGAGCCGCTCGAGGACCGCCAGCTTGGGACAGCCGCGGGCGAGCGCCACGAGCTCGGCCTCCGGCAGTGGAGCCCAGCGCCGGAGCGCGAGCGCCCCGAGACGCGGGCGCGATCGATCGTGCGCCGCAGCGAGAGCCCCCGCGGTCGCGGCGAAGCCCCCGCTCGCGATGAGGCCGAGCTCGAGACGCGCCAGGCGAGGGCCGGCAAGCGCCGGCAGCGGGCGCCCGGTGGCCTGGGCGACCTTGGTCGTAGCGTCATCCAACTGCCGGGCGAGAGCGCCGGCGAAGAAGCTGCGCTCGGCCGCGAAGGCGGCTCTCGCCGGCTGCGGACCGAGCTCGCCGCCGAGCCTCCTCGCCCACGCCGCATCGTGCCAGCGCGGGATGCGTCGCCGATGCTCGCCGAAGAGGTCGCGCTCGGCGATGCCGGCGGAGTGCACGCTGTCCGCCGGCCGGCCGAGGAGGCGCGCGCAGAGGACGGGCTCGGGAAGAGCGGCCACCTGTACGGAGAAGGCGAGAGTCGGGCCGTCGAGCGCGACGACGACCGGTACCAACGCCGACTCGGCCGCGAGCCCGGCGGCGAGGGCGTGATCGACCGCTTCGCCGACCGTGCCGGGCAGCAGCACCGCCATGCCGGCTTCGGCGGCGAGCCGCGCGCCGCCGAGCGCTCCGCAAGCGAGGCAGATGGTCATGGGAGTGCGCCGCTCGACGGCTTCGCGGACGAGCGCGGCGCTCGCCACGAGCTCGTCGCCGGTGAGAAAGAGGGTCACGCGCTCGCCGCCCAACGCGAGACCGAGAGCGGTCGCGAGTCCGCCGCCCAGAGCTCCGGCGAGCGCCGGGTCTCGCCGCAGAGCCTCGCCCGCCACCGCCCGCGCGCCGCTCGCGCGCGCGAGTGCTGCGAGCGCAGCGAGGCCGGTGCCGACGAACCGCCGGCCGGGCTCGATCGGCGGACGATCTGCGCCCCCGGCGAAGAGCCGTTGGACGAGCGGACGCGCGGCGTGCGAGTCAGACATGCATCCTCCTCGCCGGCACCTCGTCCTCCTGGTACTGCTCGCCCACCACCCAGCGAATCGCGCCCGTCGGACAGCGATAAGTCGCCTCGGGGGCGGCCGGCCCGCCGGCGGCGAAATCGACCACCGGCAGGTTTCCCGCCATGCGCACGAGCCCCGGAGCGGCGTCGGCGGCGCAGCGCCCGCAGGCGTCACAGGCGGCGCTGCACAGATGTCGCGCCGCTTCGGCGGCGAGCGGCGCGCGGCACTGCACGATCAGCCGGTGCGCCACCGGCATGAGGTCGATGAGATCCCGCGGACAGGCGGTGACGCAGTCGCCGCACGCCGTGCATTTCGCGACGTCGACGACCGGCAGACGCGCCTCGTTCATCCACATGGCGTCGAAAGTGCAGGCGCGCACGCAGTCGGCGAGGCCGAGGCAGCCCCAGGAACACTCGAGGCCGCCGCCGCCCACCAGATGCGCACCGCGACAGCTGTCGAAACCTTCGTAGCTCGCCAGTCTGCGGGCGCGACCGAGACCGCCGCCGCAATGGACCCGCGCCACCCGTTTCTCGGCCGCGCCGACGGCGACGCCCAGAAAGTCGGCGATCGCCTCGAGTCCGCTGGGCGAGGAGACCGTGCAGCGGGACGGCGCGAGCTCGCCCGCGACGATGCGCTCCGCCAGACCGCGACAGCCGGGCTGGCCGCAGGCACCGCAGTTCGAGCCCGGCAGGAGCCGCTCGACCTGCTCGATGCGCGGATCCTCCTCGACTTTGAGGAAACGATCGGCGAGCGCGAGGACGCCGCCAAACAGGAGCCCCAGTCCGCCCAGCACCGCCGCCGCGGTGGCTATGCCGTCCATCGTCGCTCAGCCAAAGACGCGCGCGCGTTCGCGCGAGCGCTCGAGGTCGGGCTCCGCGGCGTTCCACGGGGAGCCGGGGTGGATGATCTTCGCCGTGCAGGCCTCGGCGGCGATCACCAGATCGCGGAAACTGCCGCCGCGCGGGTTCTTGACGAAGGCCTGCTTGTTGCCGTTGTAGGCGAAGATGCCCGGATACTTGCGGGTGCACTCGTCGCACGAGGTGCAGAGCGCGGTGTCGATCCAGGCCTCTTCGGCGGGGCTCGCCGGCGCAACCTCCGCGGGCGCTCCCGGCGCCGCTGCCGGTGCCGCCGCCGGGGTCGCTGGACCTCCCGCGCCCGGGGCTGCCTCGGTGCTCGCCGCTGGCGCCGCCGCGCCGGAGTGCGGACGCGCCGGCTCGGTCCCGGCGGCAAACGTCGGGGCGATCTCGAACAGGGTGGAGATCAGCCGGTCGACCGCCCGCTGGTCGGAGGTCTCGCGCAAGCTCGCGAGCTCGGCGGCATGGTGCGCCGCCAACTCCTCGCGCTCACGCACCGCGCGCGCCGCGCTCTCCTCGCGCGCCCGCTCGACGGCCTCGAGGACATACTCGTTGCGCACCCCGGCGAGCTCTTCGAGCGTGCGCCAGTAAGCCAGGCGATCGCGGGTGGCAAGCGCCAGAGCGCGCGACACCACCAGACGCATCAGGGCGCCGTCGGCATCCGCCGCCCAGACGAAAGGCAGGCGGCGGACGCTCTCCTCTTCGTCGAGCTCCAACCACTCGGCGAGCGACGTGAGCTCACCGGCCGCGGTAGCAGCAGAGGCAGCGGTGGCACGAGCGAAATGCGGCCGCCATGCCGGATCGAGCAGCGCCGCGTCGGCGAACGTGAAGGCCGCTTCCCGGGGCGCCCCGGCGATACTCCCGCCGAGCTCGGCATCTGCGCCGGCGCTGCCATCGGCGCCGGCCGGCAGGGGCTCGGTCGGCCAGTCGGCCCCGGGCTCGGGGTTCTCGTCGAAATAGAGGCGTCGGGCCCAGCTCGCTCCCGCTTCGGGATCGAAGCGGAAGAGCGGCACGGCGCGACCCGAAACGCGCGCCGAGGCGACGAGCCAGGCGTCGAGCTCGTCGTCGCCCGTGTTGCGAAGTTGCGGAGCGTCGATGACGTGCAGGCCGGCGCGCCGGCTCGCCAGGGCGCGCCCGAAGCCGGCCACGAAGGGCAGCGGGAAAGCGACCGAGCCCTGCTGGACGAAGGCCTCACGATGCGCAACCCCCAGGTAGGCAGGCTCGAGGCGATAGGACAACGGATCCTGCTTCGGCTCGTCGCCCGCGAGCACGATGATCTGCACCGGCCGCCCCGAGAGCAGGAGAGCCGAGAGACCGGGAAGCGCGGCGACGAACGGATCCCCGGGGCCGAGAAGGACGAGCACCGGCGGCACGAGGAGGAGCTCCTGCCAGGCCAGGCCCCGCCAGTCGAGACGATCCAGCCAGGCTTCGTGGCGTTCGGGAACGAAGGCATCGGCGGCCTCGAGCCGGACAATGCGCACGGCGCGCGCCAGCTCGACCGCCTCGCGCGCGAGCTCGTCGAAAGCGGCGGCAGCCGCGGCGCAGAGCTCGCCCGCAGCGCTCGTCGTGGCTACTGGATTGGCTTCGCGCGAACCGGCTTCGCGCGAATTGGCTTCGCGCGCCGGGGCACCCAGGTCGGCCGCGCTCTCGCCTGGAGGCACGACCCAGAGCGGTTCGGCCGCGGTCTCGAAGGCGGCCAACCGGTCGCGCGCCATTTCGAGCCGCCGCCGCCTGGCCTCGGAGAAGGGCTCGCCCAGGCGCCGCCGGCCGACGACCCCGGCGAGCTCGGCGGGGTCGACGAAACGGCTGCCGAGCGCACCCAGGCCATCGCTACGCGCGCTCGCGACGGCTTCGGGCCGGCGCGTGCGGTCGGCAGCGAGCAGGGCCTCGGCGGTCGCCGCGAGCTCCTGCGCCTCACCGGCGAAGGTGGCGCGCGCCACCGCCAACCGGCGCCGGGCGGCGAGCGCCGCGAGCTTCAACGGCGCGCGGCGGCCGAAGCCGACGAGCGTCGCGCTCGCGGCGAGCTCCAGCTTGCCCTCGGCCAGACGGACGCGCTCCTCGAGCGCGAGCGGCCGGATCCAGCTTTCGCCCTGCGCCTCGAGGTCCACGAGCAGCGGCCAGCCGCTGCGCACCGATTTGCCGCGATACGGATGGAGCGCCGCGGGCAGCACGCCCGCGGGCGGCGGAACGGTCTCGGCCGCCGGGTCGCCGAAGTGAAATCGCCTGAGCTCGTCCACAGCCCCTCCTCAGATCGCGAAACGGTCGAGCTCATGCTCGATCGCCGCGACCTTCTGCTCGCGACTCATGCCCAGACCGCGCACCGTGTACTGGTCGTAGCGCGGCGCGTCGGGGTTGCGGTAGAGCAGACCGATCGCCAGCCGCTCGCTGGGTCCGGCGAGCGCGCGCGCAGCCGCAAGATCGCGCGGATCGTGTTCTTGTCGATTGCGATACATGCGCTCGACCGCGGGCTCGACCGGCACGCCGTCGGCATGGGTGAGCAGCAGGATGCGGTCGGGATCGCGGCGCAGCGGCTCGAAGAGCTCCGCCGTGTAAGTCGGGCAGCGCTGCAGGATGTGCACGAAGCTCGTTCCGGCATGGCGGGAGGCGGTGGCGAGAGTCGCCGCGAGATGCGCCGGATTCCAGTCGACGGTGCGGGCGACGAACGAGACATTGGGAAATCCGAGCGTCGTCCCCGCGACGTCGAGCGGCGGCAGGAAGGCGCCGTCGGGATGGGTATTGGTCGAGGTGCCGAGCGGCGTCGTGGGCGAGGTCTGCTTCTTCGTCAGGCCGTAGACGCTGTTGTCGAAGATCATCACCGTCAGGTCCATGTTGTAGCGCGCGGCGTGCAACCAGTGGCCGGCGCCGATCGAGCAGCAGTCGCCGTCGCCGGTCGCCACCCAGACTTTGAGATCCGGCCGGCGTGACTTGATGCCGCAAGCCACCGGCAGCGCCCGTCCGTGCAGCCCGTGGAAGCCGTAGGCATGCATGTAATGGGGAAAGCGCGACGAGCAGCCGATGCCCGAGACCATCGCGAGCTTCTCCGGCGGAACCTGCTCGTCGCGGCAGATGCGCTGCACCGCCGTGAGGACGGCGAAGTCGCCACAGCTCGGGCACCAGCGCGCGACCCCGCCGTCATAGTTCTCCAACGTGAAATAGCGCTCGGGGACGTCGAGCATTCCATCCGCAGGCAGTCCGAACATCAGGCGGCTCCTCTCTTCTTGCCCTGCTTGGAAGCCGGCAACCGCCGGCGCACCGCGGCGACGATGTCGGCCGGACTGTAGGGCTGCCCGGAGACGCTCGACCAGCAGTCGATGTCGACCAGCGTGCGCTCGCGCAGGATCTGGGCGAGCTGCGCGCGCCGGCGCTCGGGCCCGGCGCCCGCCGCATCCGGGTCATCGCTGTAGTTGATCTCGACGGTCATCACCCGGCGGAAGCGGCGGAAGATCTCCGCGAGTCCGGGCTCGAGCGGCGAGAGGAAGCGCAGATGGAGCGCTGCGACGGAGCAGCCGTCGGCACGCAACTGATCGACTGCCTCCTCGATCGCCCCCAGCGTCGAGCCCCAACCGACGACCAGCAGCTCCCCTTCGTCGGCGCCGTACGGCACCGGGGGCTTGAGGGTGCGCGCCAGGGCGGCGAGCTTGCGGCTGCGCATGTCGCTGCCCTCCTGGTTGGAGACCGGGTCGTAAGCCACTTTGCCCTGACGCGTATGGGCGAGACCGGTCACCACGTACTCGCCGCCGCGCTGACCGGGGATGGGACGTGCGGACAGGCCGGTCTCGGCGTCCCAGTCGAACGGCGCCAGCCCCGCCGGCCAGGCCGATTGGTCGAGCGCTCCGGCGAGCCAGTCGGGATCGATCTTGGGCCGCGCAATGGGCGTGACGCCGGTCGCGAGGTTGGCGTCGGTCAACACCAGGACCGGAGTGCGGAACTCCTCGGCGAGCTTGCGCGCCAGGACGACGAAGTGGAAGCACTCCTCGATGGTCGCGGGCGCCACCACCACCTTCGGCGTGTCGCCCGGTTGGCCGTAGAGGGCGGCGAGCAGATCGCCCTGCTCGCCTTTCGTCGGCAGCCCGGTCGACGGACCGCCCCGCTGGACATCGATCAGCACCAGCGGGATCTCGGCCATCACGGCGTAGCCCAGGAACTCGGTCTTCAACGCCAGGCCCGGGCCGGAGGTGATCGTGCAGGCGGTCTTCCCGGCGTAGGAAGCGCCGATCGCGAATCCGATGGCGGCGATCTCGTCCTCGGCCTGGTGAAGGAAGCCCCCCACCAGCGGGAAGGCGCGTGCCAGGTAGTGCGACACCGAGGTCGCCGGGGTGATCGGGTACATCGCAACCACCTCGATGCCGGCGGCGAGAATACCCAAGCCCAGCGCCTGATTGCCGTTCATGACCAGCACCGGCTCCTGCGACGGGCGCGGCGGCACCTCCCAGGCGACCGGCACGTGCTCGGCGGCGAAAGCCGCGCCGCGGCGGAGCAGCTCGTGGTTGAGGCGTACGACCTCCGGCCCTTTGCGTCCCAGAACGGCCTGGATCTCTTCGCGCGCCTTGTCCAGATCGGTGCCGAAGATCTCGCACAGCATCCCGACGACGAACATGTTCTTGCCGACGCGCGCATCGGGAATCACCTCGAGACAGGCTTTCTCCATGGCGAGCTCGATCACCTCGAGGCCCTGCGCGCGGAACTCGGCCAGGGCTTCGCGATACTGGCGGCGAATCTCTTCCTGCGCGTCCTCGGCCCACTTGCTCTCGAGCAGCACGATGGTGCCCGGCCGGAAGGCGGCGTTTTCGATCCGGCCGTAGAGCACCTGCTCGTTGAAGGCGACGACCAGGTCGGCGCGGTCGCCGCAGTTGGTGATCGCGTGGCTGCCGAAGCGCACCCGGATACCCGAGGCGCCGGCGCGCGAGCGGGCGGGCGGTTTGATCTCGGCCGGAATGATCTCGACCGTCCAGGCACCGTTGCCGAGCTTCGCGCACACCGTGCCGAAGGTCTGGCCGGCTTTCTGCGCGCCTTCGCCGGAATCGGAGACGATCTCGACGATGCGCTCCCGCACGACGGTGCGCGGGGGCGGCCCTGGCGGGATCGTCGGCGCCAGATCGGTTTCTCGGGTCGTGGACATCAGCTTCTCCTCGTTCTCATCGCGCTCATCGCTCTCCTGAGGGCAGGCGTCTAGGAACTACGGCCGCCCAGATCGGTGTAGAAGGCCTCGACGAAGAGCTTCTCCTCCTCGGCCTCGTGGCGTCGCATCGTGTCGGCCAGACTGGCGACGCCGTCGCCGATTCGGGCCACCGGGCCGGCGAGCGCCGAGGCGGTCGCCGCGCGCAGCTCCTCGACGCGGGCGAGGATCACGCGATGCTCGTCGAAGAGGTGCTGCAAATTGGGAACGCGGTGCGCGGCGCCCTCGCTCACGATCGCATGCAGGCCGTGCTCGCCCTCTTCGCCCTCGAAATGGCGCAGCAGCAGGCTGTGGAGGTCGGCCAGGAGCGTCTCGACGCGGCTCAAGTCGTGAGAGTGGACGAGGGCGCGCAGCAGCTCGCCCAGCTGGCGGTGCTCGTCGTCGATGCGGCGCCGCGCGGCGTGCCGTCGCGGCGTCGCGGTGCGCACTGCGGGAGCAGTTTGGGCAGGTGTAACGGGTGCGGAAGATCGTGCCATCGTCGGGCCCTCCTGGCGAATTCCCGGTCGCGACCAGGAACGGAGAACCGCAGAGACCCGCGACGATGCGGCCCGTGATTCCCCGCACGCATCCTCAAGGAGGCCCCGCGCCGCGGCAACACTCCTAGGGGTCGCCATCTTCCCACCCCGGAGGGGCGGCTTCCCGTGCGACGGGGTGGCCCCGCCCGGCTTGATCCGAACCCGCCCCGGACCGTATCCTTGATCGGCCCCGAACCGGGGCGCCCCCCCAGGAGAGTCTCGAGGAGAACCACGATGGCGGTCCGCAAGCAGCGTCCCACGCCTCCGGGCATGGAAGCCGAACCTGGGCAGGATTTCGCTGCCCAGCTCGACGCCTTCGAAAAGAAACAGGTCGAGGGCGACAAGAAGGGACCGCAGGTCGGCGACCGGGTCTCGGTGAAGATCGTCGGCTTCGGCGAGGAGACGGCGTTCGTCGACCTCGGGCGCAAGGCCGAGGGAAGCATTCCGTTGTCGCAGCTCACCGACGACGAGGGCCAGCGCACCGTCGCGGTCGGCGACACCGTCGACGCGGTCGTCGCCTCGACCGCCGACGACGGCATCGTCCTGCGCGTCCGTTCCAGCCGCGGCCCGGCCGCGCCGGCCGAGCTGCAACAGGCGCACACCTACGGCCTGCCGGTCGACGGCACGGTGACGGCGGTCGTCAAGGGCGGGGTCGAGGTCACCGTCTCCGGGGTGCGCGCTTTCTGTCCGATCTCGCAGCTCGACCTGCGCTACGTCGAGGACGCCGTCAGCTACATCGGCCAACGCCTCGCCTTCCGGATCACCCGTCTCGAAGAGGGCAAGGGACGCGGCATGAACCTCGTGCTGTCGCGCCGCGCGCTGCTCGAAGAGGAGGCGCAGGCGCGCGCCGCCGCGGCCCGGGAGCGCATCCAGGTCGGCCAGATCGTACGCGGCACCGTGACCCGGCTCGCCACCTTCGGCGCCTTCGTCGATCTCGGCGGCATCGAGGGACTCCTGCACGTCAGCGAGCTCGGCCACGGCCGCGTCGCCCATCCGCAGGACGTGCTCGCGGTCGGACAGGAGGTCGAGGTGCAGATCCTGAAGATCACGCCGGCCGAGGGGGACAAGGGCCGCGAGAAGATCGCGCTCTCGCGCCGCGCGCTGGTGAAGGATCCCTGGCAGGAGGAGGCGGCACGCCTCGTGCCCGGCACCCGCCGCCAGGGGAAGGTGACGCGCCTCGAGCTCTTCGGGGCGTTCGTCGAGGTTTCCCCCGGAGTGGACGGTCTGCTCCACATCTCCGAGCTCGCCGCCGCGAGCGGGCGCGAGGTGCGGCACCCGCGCGAGCTGCTCAAGATCGGACAGGCGCTCGAGGTGGTCGTGATCAGCGTCGATCCGGCGGCGCGCCGGATCGCCTTGGGCATGCCGGCAAAAGGGGACGACGCGGGAGCGGAGGATCTTGCCCGCGCCGCCGGCGGCTCGTCCGGTTTTGGCGCCTTCGGCGACTTCTTCGCCAAAGCGCAGCGGCCGAAGAGCTGAGCGCACGAACGCCGTCCGTGCCCCTGGTCGACTCTTCCCGTCGCCGGATCGCTCTGGCGCTCGCGCTGCTCGTGGCCCTTTCCGTCGTCCCCTTTCTCGGCTCCGTGCGCGGCGATTTCGTCTACGACGACCGCATCCAGATCCTCGACAACCCGCTCATCCAGAAGCCGGAGCTCCTCGCCCAAGCCGTGACGCGCGACGTCTGGGGCTTCAAAGGGGATCGCGAGCGCGCCTGGAGCAACTACTTTCGCCCGGCCTTCGTGCTCTGGCTGGCCGGTAACTGGCGCCTCTTCGGAGCTCACCCCACGGGCTGGCACCTGACCAGTCTCGCGCTGCACGCGGGCGTCGTATTGCTGGCCTTCGCGCTCTTTCGCCGGCTCGGCTCTTCGCTGCCGCGCTCGCTTCTCGGCGCCGCGCTTTTCGCCGTGCATCCGGTGCACGTCGAGTCGGTGGCCTGGATCTCGGGCTCGCCCGACCTGTTGATGGCGGTGGGGATTCTCGGCGTCCTGGTGCTCGAAGCGCCCTCCCCGGGGAGACTCCACTTCAGGACCCGGATTCTCGCGCTGGCGCTGGCGGTCCTGGCGCTGTTCACGAAAGAGACCGCGCTCCTCCTGCCTCTCCTCGTGGCGGCGCTCGCCTGGAGCCGGAGCTCCGACCTGCCGGCGCGCGGACGCGCCCGGTTCAGCCTGCGCGCGCTGCTTCCCTATGCGCTGCTTGCCTGCGTTTTCCTCGTCTTGCGTCAGCAGGTGATCGGCGGCTTCGCGAAACCGACTCCCTGGCAGCTCCGCGCGCTCGACCTCGCTGCCTCTCTGCCGGCGGTCCTCGCTTTCTACCTGCGGCAAGCGCTGCTGCCGATCTGGATCGGCCCGTCGTATCCATTGCGGACCGTAACCGTGAGCAGTCTCGGCCTGGCGAACTTCGTCCTTCCGCTGACGGCGATTCTCGTTTGCGCCGCTCTCGCGTGGCTCGGGAGTCGGCGATCGCCGGAACGCCTCTTTCTCTTCGCACTCGCGCTGCTCCTGCTCGCTCCGGCCTTGAATCTCGGCGCTTTCATGCCGGAACAGATCGTCCACGACCGCTATCTCTACCTGCCGCTCCTGGGCGCCATCGGTCTGGCGCTCGCGGTCGAGCGCGGAGCTGCACGGCGATGGGCGAGCTGGGCGGGCTGGGCGAACCGAGCGAGCCCGCGGAGAGCCTGGACCGCCGCGATTCCGGGTGTCGGACTCGTCCTCCTGCTCGCGGCGCGCACGATCGCTCTGGTGCCCGACTATCGCGACGAGCGCACTTTCTTTCGCGCGGCGGTCCGCACCGACCCGGGCTCCTCCTACTCCTGGGCTCAGCTCGCCGCGACCGAGTTCGGGCTCGGACAGTTCGCGGCAGCGGCTCAGGCCGCGGACCGCGCGTTGACGCTCGAGCCCGTAACGACCGCTCTGCTGGTGCGCGCCGACCTCGCGGCACGCGAACGCCGCTTCGCGGCGGCCGAGACCGACCTCGAAGCCGTGTTGCGCGCCTTTCCGGATCAGACGGCGGCGATCGAACGGCTCGCGATCGCGCTCACGGCGCAGGGCAAGAACTCCGAGGCGATCGAGCTCCTGCGCTCGTCGCGCGCGAGGGTCCCCTGGCGGCAGTGCTCGATGACCGGCAATCTCGCGGTCGTGCTCTACCTCGACGGACAGAAGGAAGCGGCGCTGCGCGAGCTCGCGGGCCTCGGTCCGGCCGATGTGCTCGATCGCTCGCCGGCGTGCGGCCTGGCGCTCTTCCGGCTCGCGAACCTCGACCTCGAGCTCGGCCGGAGCGCGGAGGCGCGCCTCGCGTTCCTCCGCTATCTCAGCGCGAGCGCCGGCTCGACCGCCGCCTATCACCGCGAACCGCGCGCCGCGGCGGAGCGGGCGCTCGCGACCCTGCCGCCCGCGTCGACCAGTCCGCGCTAGAATCTCCGGCATGACTCCACATCTGTCCGCGCGCGGCCGGGCGATGCCGGCCTCTCCGATCCGCAAGCTGATGCCGATGGCAGAAGAGGCGAAGCGGCGCGGCGTGAAGGTGTTTCACCTCAATATCGGCCAGCCCGATCTCGAGACCCCGGCGGTGATGCGGGCGCGCCTCGGGCGCGCCGAGAAGGTCTTCGCCTACACGCCCTCGAACGGTACGCCGGAGTATCTCGAGTCGCTGCGCGTCTACTACGGCCGGCTCGGACTCCGGCTCGAGCTCGACGAGATCATCGCCACGACCGGCGGCAGCGAGGCGCTGCTCTTCGCCTTTTTCGCCTGCACGTCCGACGGCGACGATGCGCTCGTCGTCGAGCCCTACTACACCAACTACAACTCTTTCGCGACGCTGGCGGGAGTGCGCCTGGTGGCGCTCCGCAGCAAGGGCGAGGACGGCTTTCACCTGCCGCCGCGCGAGGTCTGGGAGCGCGCGCTCACGCCGCGCACGCGGCTGGTGCTGCTGTGCAACCCGAACAATCCGACCGGCACCGTCTACACCCAGGCCGAGCTCGGGATGGTGGCCGCGTTCTGCCGCGATCACGGCCTCTTCCTCGTGGCCGACGAGGTCTACCGCGAGTTCGTCTACGACGGCGCCCGGGCGGTGTCGGCTCTGTCGCTCCCCGGATTCGAGGACAACATCATCGTCGTCGACAGCCTGTCGAAGCGCTACAGCGCCTGCGGCATCCGCCTGGGATCGCTGGCGACGAGAAACACCGAGGTCTACCAGGCGGCGTTGCGCATGGCCCAGGGGCGCCTCTCTCCGCCCGGTCTCGCGCAGCTCGTGGCGAGCGGCGCGGTCGAGCTCGGCAAGGACTATTTCGACGAGGTCGCTCTCGAGTATCAGGGCCGCCGGGATCTGCTCTTCGACGGCCTCACCGCGATTCCCGGGGTCTTCCTGCGCAAGCCCGAGGGCGCTTTCTACTTCATCGCCCGCCTGCCGATTGCCGACAGCGAGGACTTCGCGCGCTATCTCCTCGCCGAGTTCGCCCACCGGCAGTCGACCGTGATGGTGGCGCCCGCGCCCGGCTTCTATGCCACCCGGGGGCTCGGCAACGACGAGGTGCGGATCGCCTATGTACTGAAGAAGGCGGACCTGACGCAGGCGGTCGAGGTCTTCGCCGCCGGCCTCGCCGCCTATCGCAAGGCGCGCGCGCTGGGCGACATCGAGGCCGTACGCGAGCCGCCAGCCGCGCGCTCCCGCCGACCCGACTTCTTCACTCCGGCGGTCTGAGCCCGCCCGCGTGGCCACCTCGGCCACCGGAACACCCAGCCGATCGTGATGCTGATCTACGGCGCCAACGGCTACACCGGCGAGCTCATCGCGCGGGAAGCGGTGCGGCGCGGACTTTCGCCAACGCTCGCCGGACGAAGCGAGCCGGCCGTGGCGGCCCTCGCCCAAGACCTCGCCCTCCTTCACCGGGCTTTCGACCTCGAGGATCAGCGAACCATTGTCCAAGCGATCGATTCGACCGGAGCGGTCCTCCACTGCGCCGGGCCGTTCGTCCGCACCAGCCGGCCGATGGTCGATGCCTGCCTCGCCGCCGGCGTGAGCTACCTCGACATCACCGGCGAGATCCCGGTTTTCGAGTCCATTCTGGCGCGCGGCGCCGAGGCCCGGAAGGCCGGAGTCGTGCTGCTGCCGGGGATCGGATTCGACGTCGTGCCGACCGACTGTCTGGCGCTCGCGCTCAAGGAGCGGCTTCCCGACGCCACCCACCTCGATCTCGCTTTCGTCGCCGAAGGCGGCGGCTGGAGCCGCGGCACGCTCGCGACCATGATCGAGAGCCTGCCGCACGCCGGAGCGATGCGGCGCGGCGGAAGAATCGTTCCGCTGCCCCTCGCCAGCGAGTCGATGGAGATCGACCTGCCGGTCGGCCGACGCACCGTGATGAGCATCGCGTGGGGCGATGTCGCGACCGCCTTTCATACCACCGGCATCCCGAACGTCCGGGTCTTCTCCGGGGTCGCGCCGGCCACCTTGAAACGCCTGCGCCGGCTGCGCCCCTTCCTGCGCCTCGCCGGCTGGCGGCCGGTCAAGCGGCTGCTGGAGGTCTGGGTTCTGCGCACCGTGACCGGCCCGGGGGAGGCAGAGCGCCGGCGCGCGCGCACCTGGATCTGGGGCGAAGTGCGCAACGCGCGTGGGGAGAGCGTCAGCCGCTGCTTCGCGACCGCCGAAGGCTACGCCCTCACCGCCCGCACCGCCGTCGAAGGGCTGCGGCGCGTGGCGCGCGGTGACGTCGAACCCGGCGCCTGGACGCCGGCGCGGGCGTTCGGCCCTTCGTTCATCAGCGAGTTCGACGAGGCCGCGTAACTTTCTTCCGCCGCCGCCGTATCTCCTGGCGAAGGCGAGAGACCGACTCTCTCCTCCAGTTTCTCCTTGGGAAGGGCGCCGAGTCCACCGGCGCCCTATTTTTTGCGCCCTGGCCTCCGGCTACAATGGCGCGATCATGCGCCGGTTTCTCCTGCTGCTCGCGACCGCTGCCGCCGGATTCCTGGGCTGGATCGCGCTCACCACCCTTGCGACCGGCTCGGCGGTCGCCTCGTGGGCGCCCTGTCCGCGCAACTGGGGCTGGACGCCCAGCTATCTGCCTCGTCAGAGCCCCCTCGAGGCCCTCGCTTTCACCCTCGACAAGGCCCACCTCAAGGTCTGCTACGGCAGTCCGGCGCTGCGCGGACGCACCATGCTCGGCGGCGCCGCGGTGCCTTTCGGCAAGCTCTGGCGGACCGGCGCCAACGAACCGACGACCCTGCATACCGATCACGTGGTGCGCGTCGG
Organism: Thermoanaerobaculia bacterium; assembly: GCA_963806165.1. Classification (GTDB taxonomy): domain Bacteria; phylum Acidobacteriota; class Thermoanaerobaculia; order Multivoradales; family JAGPDF01; genus JAGPDF01. Next base: position 71,115 of record CAWDWZ010000009.1, on the reverse strand, counting down.
CGATGTCGTGCTCGCGGCAGGGAGCTATTCGATCTACACCATTCCCGGCGAGAGAAGCTGGACGGTCATTCTCAACCGCTCGACGCGCCAGTGGGGACTCGAGTCCGAATACACCGAGGACGTGGCCGCCCAGGAGATCGGCAGGCTCAGCGTCCGGCCGCGGCCGCTCGACACTCCGGTGGAACGCCTGACCTTTCACAGCGAGCCGTCGGCGACCGCAGCCGTCGATCTGGTGCTCGAATGGCAGCGGACCCAGATCCGACTGCCGCTCGACTCCGGCTTCGCGGCGCCCGATCCGGAAGACTCCCCCGGGGATCCCGGCCCGAACTGAGCGCCCGGATCCCTCCCGGCGCGCTGCGGCGGATCAGGCGGGCAGGGCCTCGCCGGCGCGATAGACCCGGTTGAAGAGCGGCACCGCCATGACGGTCGTCACCACCGCCATGATCACCAGAATCGTGAACAGCGTCTGGGTGATCATGCCGCGCTCGTAACCGATGTTGAGCAGGATCAGCTCCATCAACCCGCGCGCATTCATCAGCGCGCCGATCGCGAACGCATCCCGCTTCGTCTCTCCTCCGAATCGCGCCGCGGCGCCGCAGGCGATGCCCTTGCCCGCGATCGCCGCCACCAGCAGCAGCGCCGCGATGCCCAGGATCGAAGGCGAAGCGATGAGCGAAAGCGAGGTATTGAGCCCGGAGTTGATGAAGAACATCGGCAGCAGATAGACCGTGGTCAGCGGACCGATTTGCGCTTCGAAGCGCTTCTGCAACACTCCCCGCGGCATCGCCGCCCCGAGCACGAAGGCGCCGAAGACGGCATAGATGCCGAGCCGGTCGGTGAACCAGGCCGCGACCATGAGCACGGTGAGCGCCGCCGGCAGGATCAGGGAGTCGCGCGCGGGGCGCGCCAGGAGCCGGGCGAACAGCTTCGCCAGGAGCCAGCGCCCCAGAGTGAACATGAACAGGCCGTAGAACGCCCCGCCGAAGAGGGCGAGCAGCGCGATCGACAGCTTGCCGGTGAAGCTCGCCAGGACGACCGCGAGGAGACACCAGGCCGCAGCGTCGTCGAGCGAACCGGCGGCGAGAGCGAGCGTTCCCAGGGCGGTGCCCGCAAGGCCGCGCTCCGAGATGATGCGCGCCAGCATCGGGAAGGCCGTGATCGACATCGCCGAACCCATGAACAGCATCGCCTCCCAGATCTTGACGTCGGGCGCGAAGAGGGGATAGCTGTCCTTGAAGGTCCAGGCCAGGAGCGCACCGAGGCTGAACGGCATCGCGATGCCCGCCCAGGAGACCAGAATCGCGCTCTTGACGCGCTTGCGGATGAGGTCGAGGTCGAACTCGAGGCCGATCAGAAACATGTAGAGCACGAGTCCGATCTGGGCCAGGCAGTAGATGACCGCGAGACTCTGCTTGGGGAAGAAGCGCGCGTGCATCTCGGGCGCCAGGAGACCGAAGAGCGAGGGGCCGAGAAGCACCCCGGTGATCATCTCGGCGACCACTTGCGGCTGACCGAACGGCCGCACCAGCCAGCCGACCAGCCGGCAGGCGGCGAGGATCAGGGCGAACTGAAGGAAGAGCGCGATCGACAGCTCGAAGTTGGACATGACCCGACCTGCTCCAGAGGCGAAAGAAGAAACGGGACTCTATCGGAGTCGGCCGCGCGCTCCCCCTGAGCGCGCTTGACGCCCCCGGTCAGAGGGCTATGATCGGACCTACCTTTTGGGGTAGCGGCGGGCTGCGAAGCTCCGGCTGCCGAGGCAGCACTGATGACTGAGCACTGGGGTGGAGAGATGAGGGAGCTCGTGGCACGGTGTCGGGCGTTGCGGCAGCTTCCACTCGGACTGACTCTGCTCGGGTCTCTGGCCCTGGGAGCGCTGGCACCGGAGGCGCTGCGAGCCTCCGGCGAGGCGGTCCCGCTCAATGCTTTCGACCTGCCGCCGGGCGCTTCGGTCACCCTGGTCTTCGAGGTCACCGTCGACGATCCGCTCAACCTCTGCGCGACTGCGATCTCGAACCAGGGAACGGTCACCGGCACCGGTATCACGAGCTTCCTGACCGATGATCCGGCGGTCGCCGGCACGAGCAATCCGACCGTGACCCCGCTCGACGCCATCGATCTCGCGATCACCAAGAGCGACGGCGCGACGGACGAGATCCCCGGGACCCCGATCACTTACACCATCACCGCCAGCAACAGTGGGCCGTCGCCCGCCGTCGGCGCGACCGTTGCCGATACCTTCCCGGCAGTCCTGACCGGAATTACATGGACCTGCAGCGGCGCCTTGGGCGGCACCTGCACGGCGTCCGGCAGCGGAAACCTCTCCGACAGCGTCAACCTGCCGGTGGGCGGTTCCGTCACCTACACCGTCAACGCGACGATCGCCGGCGACGCCACCGGCAGCCTCGTCAACACCGCGACAGTCACCAAGGCGGCTTCGCAGATCGAGTGCAATCTCGCCAACAACAGCGCCACCGACACCGACACCCTGACGCCGCAGGTCGATCTCGCCATCACCAAGACCGACGGCCAGACCAGCATCAACGCCGGCAGCCCGACCACCTACACCATCGGGGTCAGCAACTCCGGTCCCAGCATCGCGACCGGCGCGACCGTCGCAGATACCTTCGTCGCCACCCTGCTTTCGCCCACCTGGAGCTGCGTCGCCTCGGCCGGCTCGAGCTGCGGCAGCGGCTCGGGCAACATCAGCGACTCCGTGACCGTGCTCGCGGGCGGCACACTCACCTACACGGTGAACGCGACGGTCAGCGGCACCGCCTCGGGCACGCTGTCGAACACCGCCACCGTGACCGCGCCCGGCGGCACCACCGACACGAATCCGGCCAACAACAGCGCCACCGACACCACCACCGTCAATCCGGTCGCCGATCTGTCGATGACCAAGACCGACGGCGTGACGACGGCGGTGGCCGGGATGTCGGTGACCTATACCCTCGTGGCCGCGAACGCCGGCCCGGCGACCGCCACCGGCGCGCTCGTCGCGGACACCTTCCCCGCGACCCTGACCTGCACCTGGACCTGCACCGGTTCCGGGGGCGGCAGCTGCACCGCCTCCGGCAGCGGCAACATCTCGGACAGCTTCGTCAATCTGCCCGCGGGCGCGAGCGCCACCTACATCGTCCCCTGCGCGATCGCCGCGACCGCCACCGGCTCGATCGCCAACACCGCAACGATCTCGGGCGGCGGGGTCTCGGACACCGACGCCGGGCAACGACAGCGCCACCGACACCGACACGCTGCTGCCGCTCGACTACGGCGACGCCCCCGGCGCCGCCCTCGGACCGCCCTGGGCCTATCCGACTCTGCTCGCCGCCGATGGCGCGCGCCACGGGGTCAACGGCGCCGGCGCCCTGCGCATGGGTGTCCTCATCGACACCGAGGCCGACGGCCAGCCGACGCTCGCCGCCGACGGCGACGATCAGGTCTCGGGTCCGAACGTCGACGACGAGGACGGCGTCACCCTGCCCGCGGCGCTCGTCGCCTGTGGCAGCGCCAACGTCACCGTCAACGCTTCGGCGATCTCGCGCTTGGACGCCTTCGTCGACTGGAACCGCAACGGCAGCTTCGCTGACGCCGGCGAGAAGATCTTCGACAACCAGGCGCTCGTCGCGGGCGCGAACGTGCTCGCCTTCACGGTGCCGTGCAGCGCCACGCCGACCGGCCTCACCTTCGCGCGCTTCCGCATCTCGAGCGCCGGCGGCCTGCCGGCGAACGGCGTCGCGGCGGACGGCGAAGTCGAGGACTACACCGTGGTGGTGCGCGGCCTCGACTTCGGCGACGCACCCGATCCCGCCTATCCGACGCTTCTCGCCTCGAACGGAGCGCGTCACGTCGTCGTCCCGGGCGCGCCGTTCCTCGGCGCGACGCGTCGACACCGAGGCGAACGGCCAACCGAACGCCGGAGCATCCGGAGACGATCTCGCAGGCGACGACGAGGACGGGGTCACCTTCACCAGTCCGCTCATCCGCGGCCAGAACGCCTCCGTGACCGTCACGGCGTCCGCGCCGGGCATGCTCAACGCCTGGCTCGACTGGAACGGCGACGGCAACTGGACGACGGCCGGCGACGCGATCTTCGTCAACGTCGCGCTCGCCGCCGGCGCGAACAACCTCACTTTCCCTGTCCCGGCGACCGCCACCACCAACCTCGCCACGGTCTCCCGATTCCGGTTCGCGACTGCGGGCGGTCTCTCCTTCACCGGACTCGCCGCCGACGGCGAGGTCGAGGACCACGCGGTCACGACGGCGGCCGAGGCCGACGTCGCGATCACCAAGACCGACGGCGCCACGACCGAGGTTCCGGGCACCGCCGTGACCTACACGATCGTAGCTTCCAACAATGGGCCGGATAGCGCTTCCGGCGTGACGGTCGCCGACAGCTTCCCGGCCATCCTCTCCGGTTGCTCGACGACGAGCGTCGCCGCGGGCGGCGCCTCCGGAAACGACATCGGGCCGGTCTCGGGCAACTTCAGCGACGGCGGAATCAGCCTGCCCATGGGGGGCACGGTGACGTACACCGCGACCTGCACGATCGCGGCGAGCGCCACCGGCACGCTGGTGAATACCGCGACCGTGACCTCGGGCACCGGCGACCCGGTCTCCGGCAACAACAGCGCGACCGACAACGACAACCTGACGCCCGAGACCGACCTCGCGATCACCAAGAGCGACGGGGCCACGACCGAGGTGCCCGGTACGCCGGTCACCTACACGATCGCCGTCACCAACGGCGGCCCGAGCGACGCGGTCGCGGCGACCGTCACCGACAACTTCCCGGCAACGCTCTCCGGCGTCAGCTGGACCTGCGTCGGAGCGAACGGCGGGAGCTGCCCGGCGAGCGGCGGCGGCAACATCAACGCCCTCGTCACCCTGCCTGCCGCCGGAGGCGCATCGGTCACCTTCACGGCGACCGGGAACATCGCCTCCTCGGCGACCGGCACGCTCGCCAACACGACGACGGTCGCCGCGGGCGCCGGCGCCACCGACCCTGCCCCAAGCAACAACAGCGCCACCGACAGCGACACCCTGACGCCCCAGTCCGATCTCGCGATGACCAAGACGGACGGTAGCGCCACCGAGGTCCCCGGCACTCCGGTGACCTACATCCTCGCCGCCACGAACGCCGGTCCGTCCGACAACCTGAACGCGTCGGTCACCGACACTTTCCCGGCGACGATCACCGGCGTCGCCTGGACGTGCGTCGGAGCGGGCGGCGGAACCTGCCCCGCCGCGGGGAGCGGCGACATCAGCGCCACCGTCAACCTCCCGAACGGCGGCTCGGTGACCTTCACGGCGACCGGGACCATCGCCTCCTCGGCGACCGGCACGCTCGCCAACACCGCGGTCGCGACGGCGGCCGGCGGTACGATCGACCCGGTCCCGGCGAACAACAGCGCGACCGATACCGACAGCCTGGTGCCGTCGACCGACTTGCAGATCACCAAGGACGACTCGGCCGATCCGCCGCCGCCGGGGCAGGATCTCGTCTACACGATCACGGTCCAGAATCTAGGACCCTCGAACGCCACCGGTGTCGCGGTCAGCGACCCGTTGCCGTCCGAGGTCACCTACGTCTCCGACGACTGCGGCGGCACCAACACGCCGCCCTGGACCTGGAGCATCGGGAATCTCGCCGCCGGAGCGACGGTCGCCTGCGACATCACGGTTTCGATCAATCCGGCGCCGCCGGCTTCGATCTCGAACACGGCGAGCGTCACCAGCACCACCGCCGACCCGAACACGGCCAACAACTCCGACACCGAGACGACGCAGCTCGACGCCGTGCCGCCACAGGTGACCAACGTCGACAGCGTTCTCGGCACGGGTGACGGAACGCTCGCCGAGTGCGAGACCGCGAACGTCGCGATCGGGAGTCTGCGCATCACCTTCGACGAGGCAATGCGGAACCCGGCCGGAGACTCCGACCCCGACGACGTCACCAATCCCGCGAACTATCTGGTGGTCACGCCCGGCGCCGACTTCGACTTCCAGACCACCGCCTGCGGCGGAGCGGCGGGCGACGACGTCGCGCTCGTCGTCACCGCCGTCGCCTATGACGGTGGCACGGACACCGCGACTCTCACGCTCGCGGCGCCGCTGCCCGCGGCGCAGGTCCGCTTCTTCGCCTGCGACTCGCTCACCGATCTCGCCGGAAACGCGCTGGATGGCGACGGCGATAACACCGCCGGCGGTGATTTCCGGCGGGCATTCCGCTCCGATCCCGCGAACGTCTTCGCGAACGGTCACTTCGACTGCGATGCCGCCTCCTGGAACGTCGTCGCGGCGAACCCGGCGGAGGTGGCCTGGACCGGCGCCGAGGACGCCGACGGCGCCGACGACTCGGGCTCGGTGCACTTCACCAACCTCGCTCCCGGCGTCGATACCGCGTTCGATCTCTGGCAGTGCTACGACATTCCGCCGGCTGCGCTCTTCGACGTCTCGCTTCGCGTCCGGATGGACGCCGCCTCGGGGCTCTTCATCGGCTTCACGCGCCGCTGCGAGTTCTTCGGCGCTCCGGCCTGCCTCGGGACACTCGGCGCGCAGACCGCGGCGTTCGCGCTGCAGGACAGCGGCGGGACCTGGATCCCCATCGCCGCGCAGATCGCCCGGCCCGCGGGCGCGGTCGCGGCGCGCTGCGACTTCAAGTTCCAGACTCCGACCGCCGCGAGCTTCGACGCCTACCTCGATGCCACACTGTTCACGGGGAGCGGCGTGATCTTCATCGACGGCTTCGAGTCCGGCGACACCTCGGCCTGGTCGGTGACGGTACCCTAGCGATGACGAGTCAGAGAGGACCGCAAGGCATGCAGATCTTTTCGAAAAGAAGAGCGGGCGTGGCCATCGCCGCGCCCCTGGCGATCGGATTGGCGATCGGACTGGCCGCACTGGCAGTCCCCGCCGCGCGAGCCGAGGTCGGTCCCGGCGGGGTGGAGTGGAGATTGACGCCGATACCCGAGGTCGTCGACGCGGTGCCGCCGCTGCCGCCGCCTTCGGTCTTTCCGGTCCAGCTGGTGCTCGACGACGACAACGCCGAGGGCAGCTTCGGCGTGACCGGCCAGTTCTCGCGCCAGTTCCTCTGGTTCAACCGCTTCTCGGCGGGCTCCGGCTTTCACCTCGAGGAGGTCTGGGTCCTTTTTCCCGCCGGCGCCAACATGGCGGTCGGCGGCGCGGTCCAGATCGCGATCTACGAGGATCCCGACGGCGACCCGGCGAACGGAGCAACGCTGCTCTCGAGCTTCGACACCACGATCCAGGCGGTCGACGGCAACACCTTTTCGATCTATCCGCTCGCGACCGCGTTGACGATCCCCGCCGGCAGCGACGTGCTCATCGGCGTCGTGCCGCGCTTCATCGTCAGCGGCGTGACACCGCCGACCACTCCTGCCGCCCTCGACACCAGCAGCTCGCAGGCGCGCTCGTGGCTCGCCGTCTGGAGCACCGATCCGCCCGACCCGCCGGCGCTCGTGCCGCTGCCGGACCAGACCTTGAGCCTGGTCGACGCCTTCGTTCCCGGCGGCGGCAACTGGATGATCCGCGGCTTCGGCACCCAGCAGCCGGTGACGGAGATTCCGACCCTTGATCTCGCCGGCCTGGTGCTCTTGGCCGCCGCTCTCGCCGCCCTCTCCCTCGTCGTCGTGCGCCGGAGGAAGGCATGAAAACGACCCGCCTCGCCTTGCTCGTTGGCTCACTCCTTGGGGGCGCGCTGGTTTCGCCGACGCTCGCGCAGGTCACGATCGACACCTTCACCACCAGCCAGTCGACGCTCACCGCGCCACCGGACCAGAGTTCCGCGGTCACCGGTGGCGCCGACATCATCGGCACAACGCGCGGCATCGTGCAGCACGAACTGGCCGGCGCCGGCCCGTCGACGGATGCGGTCGCCGCCGGCCTGCTGACACTCACGGTCCCGAACACCACTCCGGACTCGCGCGCCGAGGCGCGGCTCTCCTGGGACGGCGATCTCCTGCCGAACGTCCTGGATCCGGTCGGCCTCGGGGGCGTCAGCCTCACGACCGGCAACGCCACCGGCCTGCGCATCCGCGTGGCGAGCGCCGGCGCGAACGCCGAGCTCGAATTCACCGTCTACTCGAGCGCCGCGAACTTTTCGCGTGCGGCACGGCTCCTGCCTGTGATCGCCAGTTCCACGGACATTTTCGTCCCGTTCACCGAGTTCCGGGTCGCCGGCGGCACGGGCGCCAACTTCGCGAGCGTCGGGGCGATCGAGCTCACGGTGCGCGGCAAGGAGATCACCGTCGTCCTCGACGAGATCACGACCAGCTTGCCGATCCTCGCCGCGACCAAGACCGCGACCCAGGTTCCGGTGGACGTCGACGGCGACGGTCGCGTGGATCCGGGCGACCGGGTGCGCTACACGGTGACCTTCACCAACACCGGCAACAACGCGGTCGGTGTCGATCTCACCGACACGGTCGACGCCAACACGACGCTCGACGCCGCTACGGTCTCGGCCACGCCAGTGGCGCGGAACGACCAATACGGCTGGTTCGGGAACGTGACGCTCTCCGCCGACGGCTCGCCGTTCCCGACCCTGCTCGCCAACGACTCGGATCCGGACGGCGATACCGTGACGGTGCAGTCGGTCACGGCGGTGAGCGCCCAAGGCGGCACGGTGACTCTCGTTTCCGCCGCGACCGGCGAGTTCAGCTACGTTCCGCCGGTCGGCTTCAAGGGCGTCGACTCGTTCAGCTACACGATCGTCGACAACGACGCCCATACCTCGACGGCGACTGCCTATGTCGACCTCGAAGGCATCGTCTGGTTCGTGGACAACGGCTGCACGGTCGGCTGCGGCGCGGGAACGCAGGCTTCGCCGTTCCTGACCCTGCCGGCGGCGGAGACGCCCTCCGGCGCAAACGACATCATCTACGTGCGCACCGGCATCGCCGCCTACGACACCGGCCCGGCGAACGGCTTCACGCTCGATGTCGACGAGCAGCTTCTCGGCGAAGGGGTGGCGCTCGTCCTCGGTGGCACGACGATTATTCCGATCGGCACTCCGCCGACGCTGACCAACAACGACGGCACCCCCGGCCGCGGCCTGACCCTTGCCGGCACAGGCGCGGGCACGGACACGGTGCGCGGCCTCACGCTCGGCGTCACCACCGCGGCCAAGATCTTCGGCAGCGCTTTCGGCACGCTCGCCACCGACACGATCACGCTGAACGGCAACGGCCAGGCCCTCGACCTCACGAACGGCGTCCTGGCGACGACCTTCGCCAGCATTACCTCCGGCTCGAGCGCCGCGACTGGAATCACGCTGAACCAGGTGAGCGGCGGATTCGCCGCGAGCGGCGGCACGACGATCACCGCCTCGACGGGGCAAGGCATCTTCGTCACCCAGTCGTCCGCGAGCGCCAACTTCGGCAACACTTCGGTCACCGGCGGCACCGACGGCGTCTCGCTGCAGAACAGCGCGAGCGGGAGCCACACGTTCGGCACGCTCGCCATCGCGACCGGGAGCGGCATCGGCTTCCTGCACGCGCTGAACGGCGGCACGGTCTCGGTGACCGGTGCCACGACGATCACCAACCCTACCGGCACCGGCATCAGCATCTCCCTCTCGACCTCGCCGGTGACCTTCGCGTCGACCACGATCAACAAGGGCGCGTCGTCGGGGATCGGCCTGTCCCTCTCTGGCAACACGAATACGACGACCTTCTCGAATCTGGCCGTCACGACCAACGCCGGCCCCGGCATCGTCGCTTCCAGCGGCGGGACACTGACGATCGCCGGAACCGCGAGTACGGTCGCCGCCACCGGCGGCCCGGCGCTCGACGTCACCAGCACGACGTTCGGCGGCGGAAGCGGCGCGACCTTCGCCACCGCGAGCTCCACCGGTAGCACGGGCAAGGGGATGAACCTCGACACGGTGACCGGTGCGCTGACGATGAACGGCGGCTCGATCAGCACCCCCGCCGGCATCGCTTTCGATTTGAACGCCGGCTCCGCCAACGTGACCTACGCCGGCTCGATCAGCAACGTCGCCAACGCGTTCCTCGTCGAGATCACCGGCCGCACCGGCGGCACGGTGAACCTCTCCGGCAACCTCTCGAGCATCACCCTCGGCAACGGCATCAATGTCGCGAGCAACACCGGCGGCACGATCAACTTCAGCGGCGCCACCAAGACCCTGACCACCGGCGCCGATCCGGCCGTCACCCTCGCCACCAACACCGGCGCCACCATCAACTTCACCAACGGCGGCCTGGAGATCACCACCACCTCCGGCACCGGCTTCACCGCCACCGCCGGCGCCACCGCGATCACCGTGCAGGGGACCGTCAACACCATCAACTCCACCTCCGGCACAGCGCTCAATGTGAACGCCACCCCGATTGGCGCCTCCGACCTCACGTTCCAGAGCATCTCGTCGGGAAACAACACGGTTGCTGCCGATCCGGTCAACGGCATCGTGCTCAACGGCACCGGTGCCTCGGGCAACCTCATCGTGACCGGAACCGGCAGCGCCAGCTCCGGCGGCATCATCCAGTTCACTACCGGACCAGCGATCTCGCTGACCTCTACGACAGCCCCGCAATTCTCCTGGATGAACATCCACGACATCGGCCGCAGCGGAATCGACGGCCAACAGGTCACCGACTTCACGCTCTCGAACAGCGTGATCGACAACGTCGGCACGGGCGCGGCCGGTCAGTACGAAGAGAGCAACATCGCCTTCAACGACAACGGCGCATTCACGACGACTTCCCTCAGCGGAGCGGTCTCGATCACGAACAACACGCTGAACAACGCCCGGCGGCACGGCATCCAGATCGAGAACGGCAACGGGACGATTTCCAACTTGACTATCTCGAACAACATTCTCACTAGCTCGACGTCCGCGGCGGTCTCCCTCGGAACCGCCATTCTGGTCCTGCAGCAGGGCTCCGCGACCCTCACGTCGCACCTCACCACCGGAACGATCAACGGCAACACGATCACCAACTTCCCGAGCGCCGAGGGAATCGCCATTCTCGGCGGCTCAGGGAACGCCACGAACAACGCCTCCGCGACCCTCGGTGCTAACGGCTCGCCCATCGCCATCACCAACAACTCGATCTCCGGACAGGCCGCTGCCGCTTCGCACATGGGCTCGAACGCGATCCGCGCGAGCATGAACAGCCAGTTCGGAGTGATGAATCTCAACATCAGCAACAACGGGACGGTGGGCTCTCCGATCACCAACATCCAGGGCCAGGGGGTCAGCGTCTTCGCCGGCGGATCGATCACCGGCTCGACGACAATCGCCAACAACGTCATCGTGGCCAACCAGACGCTCGCCGCCGGGACGCAGGGCATGGCCGTTCAGGTTGACGATGGGCCCGCCGGCCTCGGCACCTCCGCCGCCGACTACAACTTCATCATTACGAGCAACAACGTCAGCAACTACGAGGGATCCGGAATCCGCGCCATAGCCCGCGCTTCCCTGGGGAAGATGGACGTCACCATCCAGAACAACACAGTCGGTACGCCGATCCTCGCGAACCGCAATGGGATACGAATCGACTCCGGCAGTGCAGCCGGGGATGTGACGCTTTGCTTGCTCATGACCGGCAATACCAGTGACGGAAGCGGAGTCAACGCGGGAATGGGGATTCGCAAGCAAGGAACGGTCGCCACGGTGAACGATTTCGGCATCGTCGGACTCTCACCCTCGCCGACAACCGGAGCCAACGCGGCCGCCAAGGTGACGGCCGACAATCCGGCGGGCGGCGGTACCGACGCGATCAGCGGCGACAACTTCGTTAGCTGTACGATCACGCCCTAGGAAACACGCTCCGGAGGTCGGCATGGCCGAGCCATTTCTGTCGGAAATCCGCTTGATGAGCTTCGTCTTCGCGCCCGAAGGGCTGGGCGCTGTGCAACGGCCAGCTCCTGCCGATCAACCAGAACCAGGCGCTGTTCTCGCTGCTCGGAACGACGTTCGGCGGTGACGGGCGGGTGAACTTCGCGCTTGCCGGACCTGCGCGGTCGCGTGCCCATCCACGTCGGTTCGGGACACACGCTGGGAGAGCGCGGCGGCGAGCAGGCGCACACCGCTCTCGATCGCCGAGATTCCGACGCATGTGCACGTCGCCAGCGGGATCGAGCGACCAGCGCGGTCAATACGCCCACCACATCGACGGTCCTCGGCAAGTCGAATCCGCAACCGGCCTACGGCGGCGCGGCGAACCTGGTTGCGCATGGATGGCCGCACCGTGGCGAACATCGGCGGCAACCAGGCGCACCTCAACATGCAGCCGTTCCTGACCCTCAACTTCTGCATCGCCCTGCAGGGCATCTTCCCGTCGCCCAACTGAGGAGGACCGACTCATGGCACAACCCTACGTTGGTGAGATCCGGATGTTCGCGCGGCAACTTCGCTCCGGCCGGCTGGATGTTCTGCGAAGGTCAGTTGCTGCCGATCTCGGAGAACGAGACGCTTTTCCAGCTGATCGGCACGACCTATGGCGGCGACGGCCAGTGCACCTTCGCTCTGCCCGACCTGCGCGGGCGGCTGCCGCTCCATCAGGGCAACGGCTTCATCCTCGCCGAGACCGGCGGCGTCGAGGAGATCACGTCTGACGGTCAACCAGATCCCGCGCACACGCCATCCGCTGCTCGGCTGCGGAGTGCCCGGCGACCAGGTCCGGTCCCGCCAGCAACGTGCCGGCGAATGTGCCTTCGGCGGTCTCTCCCTACGGCAACGACGTGCCGCGTCGGAACGCTGAGTCCGCAGGCGATCGCGCTCGACGGGCGGATGTCAGCCGCACACGAACTTCCAGCCGTACCTCTGCGTCGACTTCATCATTTCCCTGTTCGGCATCTTCCCGTCGCCGAGCTGAGGAGGCGCGCCATGGCCGATCCTTTCGTCGCCGAGATCCGCATCTTTCCGTTCAATTTCGCACCCAAGGGGTGGGCGTGGTGCGACGGGCAGCTGATGCCGATCTCACAGAACACGGCGCTCTTCTCGCTGCTCGGCACCACCTACGGCGGCGACGGCAAGAGCACTTTCGCGCTGCCCGACCTGCAGGGAAGCGCGCCGATGCACCCGGGCCAGGGGCCCGGGCCTCTCGCTGCACGACCTGGGTGAGGCTGGCGGCAGCGAGACCGTGACCGCTGCTCGAGTCCGAAATTCCGAGCCACTCCCATCCACTTCGGTGCCGACGTCATCGATGCTCGGAGACACCAACGTCGATGGCCCAAACGCGAGCTTTGCGCTCGAGTACGGGCGGAACCTCTATCAGCCGGCGCCCAATCGCAACGGCCTCCGACCAGGCGCTGGCGCCCGCCGGCGGCGATCAGCCGCACAACAACATGCAGCCGTACCTGACGCTCTACTTCAACATCGCGCTGCAGGGCGTGTTTCCGCCGCGGCCTTGACGGGAACGATGGCGCAAGCCGCAACCGCAGGCCTGCCTTCGCGCTACATTCTGGCGCCCTATCTCGCCACGCCTCCCGAGGTGGTCGAGCGGATGCTCGATCTCGCTGGGGTCACGAGCGGCGATGTCGTCTACGACCTGGGGTGCGGGGACGGGCGGATCGTGGTCGCGGCGGTGCGGCGCGGAGCGCGCGGTGTCGGGGTCGACATCGAGCCGCACTGGATCGAGGAGTCGCACAAGAACGCGGCGGCGGCCGGAGTCTCGGATCTGGCTTCGTTCGAATTGCAGGATGCGCTGCTCGTGGATCTCTCGCCGGCGACGGTCGTCATGCTCTATCTCGTCGAGTGGTCGACGCGGATGCTCGAGGCGAAGCTCGCCGCGGAGCTCCGGCCGGGGTCTCGGGTGGTTTCCCACAGCTTCAGCATGGGCGATCAACAGCCGGAAAAGATCGAACAATGGGTCGACTCGGCGGGACAGTCGCGCACGCTGCGGCTCTGGATCTCGGGCGGCGGCCGCAAGACCGGCGCCGAGGCCGCACCCGTTCAGGAGGCGCTTCCGGCGGGTCCTCTCGAGCTGGCAGACCTCACCCTGGTGCGCCTGCAGCCTCTCGTGGGCTCGACCTTCTCGGTGGCACTCCCCGAGCCATGGAATCTCCAGCTGCAGCTCTCGGAGGCCTCGCCCCTATCTCCAGCAACCTCCTTTACCGGCGCTTTTCGCGCCCCATTCCGGCTGATCTTCCACGGACCCGCGCAGCCGGTGCATCCACAGGCCACCCTTCCTCTCGACCATCCGCAGTTGGGGCGGGTCGAGATCTTTCTGGTTCCGATCGGTCCCGACGCGATCGGGATGCGTTACGAAGCGATCTTCACCTGACGAGGAGACGGCGATGAGCGAATTCCGACGGCAGCTGGCTCGACTGAACGGTGAAGGCATCCGGCGACGCGACTTCCTCGCTCTCGGAACGGCGGCCGCGGCGGCAGCGACGGCGGCGGCGACCCTGCCCGCGGCCGCCTTTGCCGAGCGTTCGCCGCTCGGCTTCGACATCACCCGCGGCACGGCGATCTCGGCGGGTTACATCGTCGGCAGCGCCGAGTGGGTGCAGGCGTTCGACCTGCCCTGGGAGAATTCCGGAACCGACCCGTTCGACCTCGAGCTCGCCATCGAGCCGGCCGAGTCGCTGACCGTCGGCTCGCAGCTCGCCGGCACCGAGATCGAGCTCACCGTTCACGGCCTCTTTCCGCGCCTCCCCCACCCGAGCGCGGCGACCTGGAAGAGCTGCTACCTCTTCGCTTCGGTGCCGGCGCCGACGGAGATGATCTTCGGCCCGGACCCGGTGCCGTTCCTCGCCTGGAGCGCGCGCACGGATCCACAGCCCAGCCAGGCCGCGAAAGTGCGGCCGGCCCTCCCGACTGGCGTCGACGGCGCACTCCGGCTGGGGCTCGAGCTGCGCAGCCGGAGTCCGAGGAGCTTCGAAAGCACGTTGCAGCCCGACCGGGCGACCTCCACGCCGGGAATCCTCCAGCGCACGACGAACTTCACCGTCGACGACATCCCGGGCCGGCCGAAGCTCCAGGAAGGCGTCTACCTGCTCGCTCTCGGCAAGGGGCTCTGGGACGACGCCTGGGAGGGGACCCTCGCCGAGCTGCGCGCGGCCGACGGCCTCGATTCGGTCGCCATCGGCATCCGCCGCCTCGAATGACGTCACCGGCGGGCGGCGGGAACGAGGTCGCGCTCCGGCCAGCGACCGCCGCGGACCGCGACTTCCTCTTCGCCGTCTACGCCGCCACCCGCTCCGAGGAGCTCGCCCAGGTGCCGTGGACCGACGAGCAGAAGCGGTCATTCCTCTGGCAGCAGTTCGAAGCCCAGGACCACGAATACCGGCGTGCCTACCCCGCCGGCCTGTTCTCCGTCATCGAGCTTTCCGGCCAATCCGTCGGCCGGCTCTACCTGCGACACGAGGCGAGCGACACGCGCATCGTCGATCTCGCTCTCCTCCCTGATTTTCGCGGGCAGGGCGTCGGCAGCTGGATCCTCGCGGATCTCACCCGAGAGGCGGACGCGGCGCTCCGCACTCTCTCCATTCACGTCGAAGCCATGAACTCCGGAGCGCGGCGGCTCTACGAGCGCTTCGGCTTCGTGCTGGCGGAGGACAAAGGGGTCTATCTCCTCCTCACCCGCCCGCCAGACTCCGGCCGGTAGCTGGGTAGGTGTGGTGTTGACCACATAGAAAACTTATTGTAACTTACCAACATGAGTGCCAAACCGGTACAGATCTCGATCGACACGGATCTTCTGCGCCGCATCGACCACGACCCGGAGGCTCGCGCGAAAGGTCGGTCCGCCTTCGTCCGTTCCGCCGTCGAGCTCTATCTCGACGCCAAGCAGCGGCGTGAGATCGAAGCGCAACTCGTCAAGGCGTACAGCGGTCAGGCGGACGCCATGCTCGATGAAGTCGCCGAGCTCATGGTCGATCAGTCGTGGCCGAACGAGTAAGCCGCGGCCAGATCTGGCTGCTCGCATTGTCGCATCCTGACAAACGCCGGCCGGTGCTCGTGTTGAGTCGTTCCTCGCTGATTCCGCTGCTGCAGACCGTGACGGTTGCTGCCGTGACGTCGACCCTTCGTGGGTCTCCGACCGAAGTAGCCGTAGGAGTCGACGAGGGTCTCAAGCACGCCTCCTGCGTGAACCTCTGCAATCTGTTCACCGTCCGCCAGGATCAGTTGCGCACGTTCGTCGGCACCGTCAGCCGCACAAAGATGTCGGATGTATGTCGCGCGCTCACCGTCGCGACCGGCTGCAGCGGCGAGTGAATCAGATCCAGAGCAGGCCGAGCGCGAAGAGGGCGGCGAGGACGGCGAGCGCCGCCGCCACCCGCAGACGGAAAGCACCCGCGCCGACGACGGTCGCCACCGCGCCCTTGAAGATCGTATTGGCGAGCATGCCGACCACCAGCCCGCGCGCCGCCGCTTCGGCGGTGAGGGCGCCTTCCGAGCTCCCCGGCGGCGCCGCCCGCCCGGCGAGCTGGGTGAGCGAGAACGTCAACGCATCCATGTCGGTCAGGCCGAGAACGGCGGAGCTCGCCGTGCAGGCCGCTCGCTCCGACCCGCTCGCGCACCGCGGCGAGCACCCAGAGGACGACCTGGAAGAGGAGAGCCATCTGGATCGCGGCCCCGAGCCGCAGCGGGTTGTCCGGCAGGCGTGGGCGTGCCGGAGTCTCTGCGGCCGGCGGAACCAGGTGAAGCCGACGACGACGGCGCTGGCGGCGAGCGGCAGGATGAGCGCCGGCACGAGTGCCCGCGCCACCGGCGCGGCGAGCAGCGCGGCGACCACCCCGACCCGCAACGGCAGCATGGCGCAGGCGGCGACCACCCCGAGGGCGAGCGCCTTGGAGACGTTGGCGTCGCCGGAATCGCGGCGGCTCTCGCGGGCGAAGTTGAGCGTCACGGCGGTCGAGGAGACCAGCCCGCCCAGGAACCCCGCGATCGCGTAGCCGCGCTCCGGCCCGGCGAGGCGCAGCGCGATGTAGCCGGCGAACGACAGGCCGGCGAAGATCAGCACGATGCCCCAGAGTTTCTGCGGCTCGAGCCCGCCCAGTCGCGCGATCGGGCCCTGCGGCAGGGCAGGCAGGACGACGAGCGCGAGCACCGCGAAGCGCGCCCCGGCCTCGAGGCCGCTCGACTCGAGACGCGCCACGGCGGCATGCATCCGGCCCTTCTCGACCAGCACCAACGCCGTCGCGGCGCTGACCGCGCTCGCGACGATGAGCAACCCGAAGCCCGCCGCCGCGCCGGCGCCGAGGACCAGAAGACCGGCCACCTCCGAAGTCGCGTCGATGTTCCCGCCCCGCGCCGAGACCTGGTAGGAGACCAGCAGAAGTCCGAGACCGGCGGCGAAAAGCACGAGCCCCAGGCGCGGGTCGACCAGGCGGAAGAGCACCGCCGCGAGCCCACCGGTCAATCCGAGGAGGAGGAAAGTACGCACGCCGCCGAAGCGCGCCGGCTCTCCCGGGCGCCGCGCCGACCATTCGCGCTCGACGCCCACGGCGAGGCCGCCGAGCGCGGCTACCGCCAGGTTGAGAAGAGTCGTCTGCAGATCAGAGGTCATCTCTCCGCGCGCTCCTCGTCGCGCCCGGTACGCCCGGGCGCTTCCACCATCGCCAGCCTGAGCAGCGCGGCAGTCCCCAGAGCGAGCGCCGCCGCGAGCGCATTGAAGCCGACGTCCCGCAGATCGTACTGCCGATTGGGGAGGATTCCCTGCACCGCCTCGTCGAGCCAGCCGATCGCCGTCGCGGTCCCCAGCGTCCAGATGTCGATGTTCGGCGCGCTCCCGGCGCGCGGGCGGGCGCGGACGCTCTCGACGTACGCCGAGCGCAGCAGGAGCGCGAGCGCTCCGTACTCGACGAGGTGGAGCCGCTCCTGCGGCACCTCGATGTCCAGGGCGATCGAGGCGTAGATCGCGCCGGAGAGGAACAGCACGAGCCAGGCGCGCCAGGGCGCCCGGCGGCGCCCGAGCTCGAGCGCCACCCACGCGCCGCCGGCGAGGAAGGCGCCGGCAATCGTGAAGCGCAGGAGGTTTCTCGCCCGCAGGGCGTCGAGGACGAACTGCAACGGATAGAGCGACGCCAGCAGCGCGGCCACCGCGAGACTCACGGCGACCCAGAGCCGCCGTTCACGAGGGCTGCGGAACCGGAGCACGCGCGCAGCCTAGCCCAGCGCGGCCGCGCCGCCTACGTCTTCAGTCCATCTGTTTGCGCAGCACGGTCGGAATGTCGTAGTCGTCGACATTCGACCAGTTCGGCCCGAAGCCGCCCGGATCGTCGCCGCGCGGGCCCTGGGCCAGCACCTTGCGATAGAACGGGATCTCGGTCGTCGCCTCGTCGCGCTTCGGCTCGGCCGCGGCTGGACGGCTCGCGGCGCCGCTGCCCACCGATGCGGCATAGCGCGGCCCCACCGGCGCGGCAGCGTTCGCGGCTCCGGCGCGCAGCGGCATGGCGATCGGAGCCGCCGCGCGTTCGGCCGTCTCCCCGGCGTAGCGGAAGCCGGTGGCGATGACCGTGACCTTCATCTCCTCGTCCAGGCTCTCGTCGATCACCATGCCCGAGATGATGTTGGCATCCGGATCGACCGCCCCCTGGATGATGCGCGCCGCTTCCGCCACCTCGTGCAAGCGTGAGATCGCGTCCGCCTGAGATGTTGATCAGCACGCCCTTCGCCCCTTCGATCGAAGTCTCCTCGAGGAGCGGCGAGCTGATCGCCCGCTGTGACGCCTCGAGGGCGCGATTCTCACCCTTGGCGATGCCCGTACCCATGAGCGCCATGCCCATGCCCGACATGATCGCCCGCACGTCGGCGAAGTCGACGTTCACCTCTCCCGGCACGGTGATGAGGTCGGAGATCCCCTGCACCGCCTGGCGCAGCACGTCGTCGGCGATGCGGAAGGCCTCGGCGAGCGGCGTCCCGCGCTCGACGAAGGAGAGCAGGCGCTCGTTCGGAATGGTGATCAGCGTGTCGACCGAATCGCGCAGCTCCTCGATGCCGCGTTCGGCGATCTGCATGCGGCGACGGCCTTCGAATCCGAACGGCTTGGTGACCACGGCGACGGTGAGCGCGCCGATCTCGGCGGCGAGCGAGGCCAGGATCGGCAGCGCGCCCGTGCCGGTGCCGCCGCCCATGCCGGCGGTGAGGAAGATCATGTCGGCGCCGTCGAGCATCTCGAGGATCTTGTCGGTGTCCTCGAGGGCCGCCTTGCGTCCGACTTCCGGGTCCGCCCCGGCGCCCAGGCCCCGGGTGATCTCCCGCCCCAGCTGGAGCTTGAGCGAGGCCTTGCATTTCGCCAGCGCCTGCAGGTCGGTGTTGGCGGCGATGAACTCGATGCCGCGCAGATGGGACGCGATCATCCGGTTCACGGCGTTGCCGCCACCGCCTCCGACGCCGATCACCTTGATCTTCGCCGGCACCATGTCGCAGTCCAGCATCGTCATCGAGACCCTTTTTGCCTCTTCGCGGTCGTCGAACAGAATCATGATCGTTCTCCCTCTCGAGACAGTCGGTTACGTTCAAAGCAGGTCGGAGAAGACATTGCGCAGGCTTCCCATCACGCCCCGCACCGAGAAGCCGCTGCGCCGCGGGCGGCGCTCGTGGTTCTGCTCGGCGGCGATGGCGTAGTGCAGAAGTCCCGCGGCGGTCGACCAACCGGGCGAGTTGATGACGTCGACCAGGCCGCCCAGGCCGTGCGGCAGGCCGTAGCGGACGCTGGCGTTGAAAGCCTGGCCGCAGAGCTCGAGGAGCCCGTCGAGCTGGGCGCCGCCGCCGGTCAGCACGATGCCGCCGCGCAGCTGTCCGTCCCACCCGTTCTTGCTCAGGTCTTCGCGCACCAGGAAGACCAGCTCCTCGGCGCGCGGCTGCAGGATCTCGCAGATCTCGCGCTTCGGCACGATGCGCGGAGCACCGCCGGCGACCGCCGGCACCGAGACGCCTTCTTCCTCCTGCACCATCGAGAGCAGGCAGCAGCCCTCCTTGATCTTGATCCTCTCGGCCTCCGCGTAGGGCGTGCGCAGGACCATGGCGAGGTCGTTGGTGAAATGCCCGGCGCCCACCGGCAGCACCGCCGAATGCTGGATCTCGCCTTCGGCGAACAGCGCGTAGCCGGTGGTGCCGGCGCCGATGTCGATGAGCAGAGCGCCCAGATCGCGCTCGTCCGGGGTCAGCACGGCCTCCGCGGTCGCCAGCGGCTCGAAGACCATCTCCGCGACCTCGATACCGGCGCGGTTGACGCAGGTGAGCAGCGTCTTCGAGCGCGTCACCTGGCCGGTGACGAGGTGGACCTGCACTTCGAGCCGGCTGCCGAGCATTCCGAGCGGGTCGCTGATGCCACCCTGCTCGTCGACCACGAACTCCTGCGCGATGGCGTGCAGAATCTCGCGGTCGGAAGGCAGCGCCGCCGACTGCGCCGCGCCGAGCGCGCGCTGGATGTCGGGTTTCGTGATCTCGCGATCCTTGCGTGCCACCGACACCATGCCGCGCGCATTCACGCAGCGCACGTCGGCGCCGGCGACTCCGACATAGGCGCGCGAGATCTCCACCCCGGCCATGACCTCGGCCTCTTCGCTCGCGGCCTTCAGCGCTTCGACGGCCGCCTCGACGTTGACGATGTTGCCGCGCCGCGTCCCCCGGTTGGGGGCGGTGCCCCGGCCGGCGACCTCGAGCGCGCCCTTCTGGTCGCGCTGTCCGATCAGCACCGCGACTTTGGAGGAGCCGATGTCGATTCCTACGACGTACTGTTCTGCTTTGGCCATGCCCCTGACCCCTCTCTAGAGTGCGGGTTGAAAAATGATCCGACGATCGAATCGGAGATCGATGAATGCAAGCTTCGGGTAGCGTCGACCGAGCTCCGGCAGGAGCTTCTCGAGCTCCGCCAGTCGTTCCTTCAGAGTGCCGGTGCGAACGAGCAGCGGGAAGGCCAGGGCGCCGAGATAGAGACGGAAGTCGCCCTCTCCCAGCACCTCGACCTCGGAGAGCGTGCCCGCCCACTGCGGCGCGCTCGCCTCGAGCTCGCGCACGACTTCGAATGCGCCCGCGGGAGCGGCACCGGTCGCTGGCGCCACCGAGACGAGCAGCAGATCGCGCGGCCCCCGCGCCGGATCGAATCGCGCGATCGGCTCGCCGCGCGCGTCGAGATAGGTGAGCGTCAGGCCGTCTCGCAGGAGCGCCGCCGGCCGCCGCTCGACGACCGAAATGCGCAGCTCGTTCGGAAGCCGCTTCTGGACCGTCACGCCCTCGACCCAGGGGTTCGTCGCCAGGAGCTCCTCCACCTCGGGCAGCGGCAGGGACAGCAGATTCGACCCGAGGAGTGGCAGGAGCGCCCGGTCCACCCAGGCGCGCTCCACGAACCGGTTGCCGTCGAGATCGACCCGGGCGAGCGCGAAGGTCGGCGAGGAAAAGAGCCAGAGGCCGAGCGCCAATGGCCCACCCACCAGGACGAGGGCCTGCGCGAAATGGTGTCCCAAGGCGAGCCAGGGGCTCTTCCGCCGCACCCGGACGGCGCTCGAGGGGCGGCGGAACGGCAGCACGCGTGCTTCCGGGGTGGGCGCGAAGTCCCGCGTCGTCACGCTGCCCCCTCCTTCACGAGCTGCTCGGCGAGGCGATAGATGTCACCCGCACCGAGGGTCAGGACGACGTCGCCCTCGTCGATCCCCGCGAGGCGCTCGGGCACCGAGCGCCAGTCCGCGCAGTAGTCGACCCGCGCATGCCCGACCGCCTGGGCGGCGCGTGCCACCAGCTCGCCCGAAACGCCGGCGATCGGCTGCTCCCGCGACGGATAGACATCGGTGACCACGATGTGATCGGCCGCCGACAGGGCGCGGCCGAAATCCTCCGCCAGATCGCGGGTCCGCGAGAAGAGATGGGGCTGAAAAACGGCATGCAGCACCCGCCGCGGGAAGACCTGGCGCGCAGCGGCGAGGGTCGCCGCGACCTCGGTCGGGTGATGGGCGTAGTCGTCGACCACCTCCGCGCCGCGGAACCGGCCGAGACGCTCGAAGCGGCGATGGACACCGCTGAATCCGGCGAGGGCGCGCGCCACCACCGGCATCGGAATGCCGAGCGCGAGCGCCACGCCCACCGCGGCCAGCGCGTTGCGCACGTTGTGCAGGCCGGCGAGCGGCAGATTGAGCCGGCCGAGCTCGCCCTGCACCCGGTGGCGCACCAGGAACGAGGTGCCGTCCGGCGTCATCTCGAGGGCCTCGGCGCGCAGCAGGCATTCCTCGCCGAGGCCGTAGGTCGTGACCCGGCGTTCCGCGAGCCGCGGCAGGAGGGCCGTCACGTTGGGATCGTCGGCGCAGACGACGACCTGGCCGAAGAACGGCACCCGGTTGGCGAAGGTGACGAAGGCGTCGCGGATGGCGTCCAGGTCCTGGTAAGTGTCGAGGTGGTCGCGATCGATCGAGGTGATGACGGCGACGATCGGAAAGAGCGACAGGAAGCTGCGGTCGAACTCGTCCGCCTCGACGACCATGTAGTCGGAGTTGCCGAGACGGGCGCCGGTTCCCGAAACGCGCAGGCGGCCGCCAACGATCACGGTCGGGTCGAGACCTGCTTCGGTCATGAGAGCGCCGATGAGCGAGGTCGTCGTGGTCTTGCCATGGGTTCCGGCGACCGCGATGCCGTACTTCAGGCGCATCAGCTCGGCCAGCATCTCGGCCCGGCGGACGACGGTGATGCCACGCTCTCTGGCTTCGACCACCTCGGGGTTTTCCGCCGCGATCGCCGACGAGACGACCAGCAGATCGACGCCGTCGAGGTGCTCCGTCGAATGGCCGGTCGCCACCGCGACGCCCAGCGAGCGCAGCCGCGCGGTCGCCTCGCCCGGGTTCTGATCGCAGCCCGAGACGGTCACTTCGTACTGCAGCAGAACTTCCGCGATACCGCTCATGCCGGCGCCGCCGATGCCGACGAAATGCGCGTGGCGCAGGCCCGCGAAGCGATGGAACATCAGGCTGCCCTCCCGAGAGGTGGCAGCAGCGCCTCGATCCGGTCGACGATCGCCGCCGCCGCTCCGGGCCGCGCGAGGTGGCGCGCGTTCTCGCCCATCGCCGCGAGCTGGCCGCGGTCGCCGAGGAGATTCGCGAGCTCCAGGCGCAGGCGGTCGGCGTCGAGCGCAACATCCTCGATCAGGCTCGCTGCACCGGCCTCGGCGAGCAGCGTGGCGTTGGCGAGCTGATGGGCGCCGGCGGCGACGAGCGGCAGCAGCACCGACGGCCGGCCGGCGGCGCAGACCTCGGCCAGCGTGATCGCTCCCGCCCGCGAGACCACGAGATCGACCGCAGCCAGGGCCGCCGGCACGTTGTCGACGAACGGCACCACGCGCAGGCGCGGCGTGTCGAGACCGACCTCGCGATAGGCGGTGAGAGTCGCTGCGAGGTGGGACTCGCCGCACTGGTGCAGCACGGAGAGCTCCGGGCTGCGCTCGAAGAGCGGGGCGAGCACCTGCGGCATCAGGCGATTGATGCGCAGCGAGCCCTGGCTTCCGCCGAGCACCAGCAGGCGCGGCTTGCCGTCGGCGCGCAGCGGCGGAATCTCGAAGAAGGCCGCGCGCACCGGAACTCCGGTCACCCACACGAGACATTTCAACCGCGCCGCGGTCGCCTCGTAGGCAACGGCCGCCGCAGAGGCGAAGCGTGACGCCCAGCGATTCGCCAGCCCGGCCTCGGCATTGGGCTCGATCAGCACCGTCGGCCTTCGTGCCCACCGGCCCCCGAGCACAGCCGGCGCGGAAGCGTAACCGCCGGTGCCGACCACGACGTCGAATGCGCCATCGCGGATCCGGCGTCGCGCCTCGAGCGCCGAAGAGAGGAGCGTCGCGAGCGCGCCGAGTTTCGCCCACAGGCTCTTGCCCAAGAGCGGTCGCGCGGCGAAAGCGACGAACGCGAGGCCGCGCTCCGCCGCGAGGCGGGCCTCCATTCCGGAGGGCGACCCGGCGAGGCTCACTGCCCACCCCCGGCGAACCAGCTCTTCAGCGACCGCGAGCGCCGGGAAGACATGGCCGCCAGAGCCGCCTCCCGAGAGCAGGGCGCGTCGGACCGCTGGGTCCCTCCGGGCGCGCTCATCAACCATGTTGCGACACGTTGAGCAGCACGCCGCAGATGGCCATCGTGACCACCAGCGACGAGCCGCCGTAGGAGAGGAACGGCAGTGGAATGCCCTTGGTCGGAAGCAGCGCGATCGCCACCGAAATGTTGATCAGCGCCTGGATGACCAGCATCGACGAGAAGCCCCAGGCGAGGAAGCGGCCGAACGGATCTGGCGAGCGCCAGCCGGCCCGCAGGCCCCGCCAGAGCACCAGCCCGAAAAGCGCCACCACGGCGAGGGCGCCGATCAGCCCGAACTCCTCGGCGATGATCGCGTAGACGAAATCCGATTCCGGATGAGGCAGAAAGTAGAGCTTCTGCAGGCTGTTCCCGGGTCCGAGCCCGAGAAGACCGCCCGATCCGACGGCGATGAGCGACTGCATCGCCTGGAATCCGGAGCCCAGGGGATCGCGCTCGGGATCGAGGAAGGCGAACAGCCGCGCCCGGCGATAGGGCACCGAAATGACCAGCAGATAGAGCACCGGCAACGCGATCGCCGCGCCGGCGGCGACGAACCGCCAGGAAAGGCCCGCGAGGAAGAGCATCATCCCGGCGGTCAGAACGAGCAGCACCGCGGTTCCGAGATCGGGCTGCAGCAGGATCAGGCCGGCCAGCAGCCCGGTCACGACGGCCGCCGGGAGCAGGACTTCGCGCGTAGTTCACCGCGTTCTTCCGGCGATCGATGAAGAAGGCCAGGAAGGGGACCAGAGCGAGCTTCGAGAGCTCCGATGGCTGCACGGAGATCCCGGCGACGAAGAACCAGCGGCGCGTCGAGTTGAGCTGCGGCGAGAACAGCACCAGGACGAGCAGCAGCAGCACTCCGACGACGAGCGCATAGACGAGCCGCTGGTCGCGGAGCTTGCGATAGTCGACGTGCATCACCGCCGCCATCACCAGGAAGCCGAGCGCCGCAGCCATCGCCTGCCGGACCAGGAACGGATTGAGCGCCGCTCCCCGCCCCTGCGCCACCGCGGCGCTCGCCGAATAGACCATCACCAGGCCGAGGCCGACGAGCAGCATCACGGTGGTGAAAAGCACCTTGTCGTAGACCAGTTTCTTCGCCATCTAGGCAGACTCCGCCCGGCGCGTCATCCGCTCGCGCACAAAGCGCTTGAACTGTTCGCCGCGATCGACGTAGTCCCGGAACTGGTCGAAGCTCGCACAGGCCGGGGACAAGAGGACGGTCTCCCCGGCCCGCGCCGCCGCGCCGGCGGCGGCGACGGCGGTGGCGAGGGTTTCGACGCGCTCGCAGGCGACCGCACCCTGAAGGGAGCGCTCGAGGTCGGCTGCCGATTCGCCGATCAGGTAAGCGCGGCGCACCTTGCGCGCGACGACATCGCGTAGGAACCGGAAGTCGGCGCCCTTGTTGCGACCGCCGAGAATCACGTGCACGCTGCCGTCGGCGAAACCCTCCAGCGAGCGCGCGGTCGCCGCGACGTTGGTGCCCTTGGAGTCGTCGATGAAGGCGACGCCCGCGATCTCGGCCACCCGTTCGACCCGGTGCGGCAAGCCCCGGAAACCGGCGAGCGCCGGCGCGAGCGCCGCCGCCGGCGCGCCGACCGCCCGCGCGAGGAGAGCCGCCGCCATGGCGTTCTCGAGGTTGTGCAGTCCCGGCAGCGGCAGGTCGGCGCGCTCGAAGAGGAGCGCTCCCTCCCCGTCTTCGCTGACTTCGATCACCTGCTCGCCCACCAGTCGGCAGCCCGGACCGGAGGGTCCGGCGGAGCTCGACGAGAAGAAGCGCTTGCGCGCCGCCGTTCGACTGGCGGCCACCTCGGGCTCGTCGGCGTTCAGCACCGCCACGTCGTCCGGCACCTGATTGAGAAAGATCCGCTGCTTCGCGCCCAGATAGCCGCCGAGGTCGCCGTGGCGGTCGAGGTGGTCGGGAGAGATATTGAGCAGCGCCGCCGCCCGGGGACGGAAGTGCGCGATCGTCTCGAGCTGGAAGCTCGACAGCTCGACGACGAAGACCCGATCGGAGGGCCCGTCCACGACGGCAGCGAGCGGCCGCCCGATATTGCCGCAGACCTCGACGGCGAAGCCGGCTCCGGCGAGAAGCGCCCCGGTCATCGCCGTGGTCGTCGACTTTCCGTTGCTGCCGGTGATGCCGACGACCGTTCCCTCGAGAAACGAGTAGGCGAGCTCGACCTCCGCGATGACCGGAATGCCGCGCGTCGAGGCCTCTCGCAGCAGCGGATGGCCGAGGCCCACTCCGGGGGAGACGACCAGGGCGTCGAGCTCCTCGGGGAGCTCGCCGGAGCGATCGGAGAGCCGGAGCTCGACGCCGGGATCCTGCGCGAGCTCCTGAAGCGCCAGTGCCCCGGCGGCGCGGCGATCGCTGGCGATCACTTCGATACCCCGCCGTCGCAGCAGCCGGCTCGCTGCGACGCCGGACAGACCGAGTCCGAGCACGAAGACACGCTCGAGGCCGGCGGGATCGAAGTCGGCGCCGGTCATCGCAGTTTGAGGGTCGAGAGCCCGAGCAGGGCGAACATCACCGCGACGATCCAGAAGCGCACGATGATCTTCGGTTCCGCCCAACCGGCGAGCTCGAAATGATGATGCAGCGGCGCCATGCGGAAGACCCGCTTGCCGCGCATCCGGAACGACGCGACCTGCACGATGACCGAGAGCGCCTCGACGACGAAGAGGCCGCCGACGAGCGCGAGCAGGATCTCCTGCTTGGCGAGGACCGCCACCGTTCCGATCGCGCCGCCGAGCGCGAGCGAACCGACGTCCCCCATGAACACCTCGGCCGGATGGGAGTTCCACCACAGAAAGCCGATCGAGGCGCCGACCAGCGCACCGCAGAAAACCGTGACCTCGCCGACCCCTGGAACATAGGCCACCTGCAGGTACTGGGCGACGACGCGGTTGCCGGCGACGTAGGTGAAGATGGCGTAAGTCGCCGCCGCGATGAGCGTGGCGCCGATCGCGAGACCGTCCAGACCGTCGGTGAGATTCACGGCGTTCGAGGCTCCCACCATGACGAAGACGACGAACGGCACGTAGAGCAGACCGAGATTCACCACCAGGTCCTTGAAGAAGGGAAACGCCAGCGTCGGCGCGAAGGCCCCTTCGATCGGCATCACCCGCAGCAGCGAGCCGGCGAGCACTCCGACGCCGACCTGGAGGAGGAACTTGGTGCGCGCCGAGAGGCCGAGGTTGCGCCGGCGTCGCACCTTCAGAAGATCGTCCAGGAAGCCGATCGCTCCGAACCCGACGGTGACGCCGATCGCGATCCAGACGTAGAGGTTGGTGAGATTCGCCCACAGCAGCGTCGGCACGACCAGGGTGAAGAGGATGAGCACTCCGCCCATGGTGGGCGTCCCGGCCTTGAGCTGGTGGCTCTGCGGGCCGACCTCGCGGATGTTCTGCCCGACCGAGAGCCGCCGCAGGGTCGCGATGAAGCGTGGGCCCAGGAGCAGCGAGAGCAGGATCGCCGTCACCACCGCGCCGGCGGTGCGGAAGGTGATGTAGCGGAAGACATTGAACAGCGCGAAGCTCTCGTGCAGCGGATAGAGCAGGTGGTAGAGCATCTAACCGCGTACCTCGGAGCCGAGACGATCGGTGATGGCGTGCTCGAGCTCGCTCCTGTCCGAGAACGGCAGCCGCTGATTGCCGACGATCTGCTCGCTCTCGTGTCCCTTGCCAGCCACCAGGACCGACCAGCCTCCGGCCATCGCCACCGTCACGGCGCGCCGGATCGCCTCCCGCCGGTCGGGCACGATGCGGTAGTTGAGATTGGCGCTCGCCTTGAGACCCTCTTCGACCGCGGCGAGGATCGCCAGGGGATCCTCGCTGCGCGGATTGTCGGAGGTCGCGATCGGCAGATCGGCGAGATCGCCGGCGACCTTGCCCATCAGCGGGCGTTTGCCCTTGTCGCGATCGCCGCCGCATCCGAAGACCACCACCACCTTGGTGCCGGTGAGCTCGCGCAGCGACCGGATGGCGGCCCCGAGAGCGGCGTCGGTGTGCGCGTAATCGACGACCGCCAGAAACTCCTGGCCGGCGCGCACCGCTTCCATCCGTCCGGAGAGCGGCCGGGTCGCGGCGATTCCCCGCGCCACGGCCTCGGCAGGGAGCCCGAGAGCGTTCGCGGCCGCCGCCGCCGCGAGCAGATTCGCGAGGTTGTAGCGTCCGAGGAGCGCGGAGCGGAACTGCACCTCTCCCGTGGGCGTCGCGAGCGCGCCGCGGATCCCCTCGCCGTCGAGGTCGACACCCGCGGGCCGGACCGCGGCGCCCGAACCCGCCGAGCCGAAGGTGTTCACGAGCCCGAGCTCGCTCGCCAGTCGCTTGCCATAAGGGTCGTCGAGATTCGCCACTCCGAGCCCATCGGGCTTCCGGGCATCGAACAGCCGGCGCTTGGCAGCGAAGTAGCTCTCGAGGTCGCCGTGAAAGTCGAGGTGATCGCGGGTCAGATTGGTGAACAGTGCGAGGTCGAAGCGGGCCCCCTTGACGCGGCCCTGCACCAGGGCGTGGGAGGAGACCTCCATGGCGACGGCGCGCGCGCCGCGCGCGCGCATCTCGGCGAGCAGACGAAAGAGATCCGAGGCTTCGGGCGTCGTGCGCCCGGCAGACGCGCCGCGCGCATCCCTCCCGAGATCGTCGCCGGCGAACTGATAGCCGAGCGTACCGATGCGCCCGCAGGGGAAACCGGCCGCGTCCAGAATGGCGGCGCAGAGCTCGACCACGGTCGACTTGCCGTTGGTGCCGGTGACGCCCACCAAGGTCAGCGCGCGATCCGGGTGCCCATAGAGCGGCGCGGCAAGGTCGCCGAGCAGCAGGCGCGGGTCGGCAGCCGTGAGCCAGGGTATTCCGCGCGTCCCCTCCGCGGAACGGGGCCGATCGGCGAGCACCGCCACCGCGCCGCGCTCGATGGCCTGACCCGCGAAAAGCTGCCCGTCGAATTTCGCACCGCTCCAGGTGACGAAGAGCTCCCCCGGTTCGACGGTGCGCGAATCGTGGCGAACGCCGAAGACCTCGGGATCGGACCCGAGGTCTCCGGAAACGGCGAGGTCGCGCAAGAGCGCGGAGAGCTTCATCCTCCCGCTCCGCCGGCGAGGTAGAGCTCGACTCGAGCTCCGGGCGGCGGCATCGGCGAGCCCGCCGGCGGCTCCTGACGCTGGACGACGCCGGCGCCGCGCAGAATGGGGTAGAGGCGGAGATCGACCGTCGCAGCCAGAGCCTGGCGCGCGGTCATCCCGGAGAGGTCCGGAAGGGACCCGGCCGGGAGAGTCCCGGGCCGCGGCTTCGTCGCGTCGAGCGCCGCCGTCACGATCTCCGGCCGTGCAGCGGGCGACTCGGGCGACCCGGGTGACGGAGCCGGGGGCTCACCCGGCCACTGTTCCGGCCGGTCGCGCTGCGGGCGGACGTTGAGATAGAGCAGCGCCTGCTGCGCGATCGCCTCGAACACCGGCGCCGCCGCTTCGCCGCCGTGGTAGGCGCCGCGCGGATCGTCGAGCACGACGAGCGCGACGATGGCGGGATGCGCCGTCGGCGCGAAACCGACGAAGCTCGCCACGAATTCGCTCGCGAGGTAGCCTTTCCCGGGGACCGCCTTCTGTGCGGTACCGGTCTTGCCGGCCACCGGATATCCCGGCACGACCGCAGCTCGCCCGGTGCCGCCCTCCGCCGTCACCCCCGCGAGCAGCTCCGCGAGGATGGCGATCGTCTTGGCGGAGACCGGCCGGCCGCGCACGACCGGCTCGCGGTGCAGGAGCTGGGCCGACTCGCCGCTGCCCGATTGGCGCACCAGGTACGGTTCGAGCAACAGGCCGCCGTTGGCGACCGTGGCGAAAGCCAGCGTGAGCTGCAACGGGGTCACCGAAATCCCCTGTCCGAAGGAGATGTAGGCCTTGGCGAGCGACGGCCAGCTCGCGACCGGCATGAGCAACCCGGCGCTTTCGCCCGGCAGATCGATCCCCGAGGTCCGCCCGAACCCGAAGGCGCGAATGGTCGCGTAGAAGCTCGCGTTCGAGACCCGCAGCGCGGTCTTGATCGCGCCGACGTTCGAGGACTTGGCGATCACGTTGCGGAAAGTCAGCATCCCGAAGGGCTTGTGGTCGGAGATGCGAACGCCGGCCAGAGTGATCCCGCCCATCTCGCAATCGAGCGTCTCGTCGGGATCGATCAAGCCCTCCTCGAGCGCCGCCGCCGCGGTCACCATCTTGAAGGTCGAGCCCGGCTCGTAGGCATCGCTCACCGGGCGATTGCGCCTCTCCTCCTCGCTCGAGGTCGCGAATTGGTTCGGATCGAAGGTCGGCCAGGAGGCAAGCGCCAGCACTCCGCCGGTCGCGGGATCGAGCAGGACGACGCTGCCGCTCTGCGGGTGGAGACGCGCGGCGACGTTGGCGAGCTCGCGCTCCGCGATCTGCTGCAGGGCGGCATCCATCGTGAGGTAGAGGTCGTTGCCCGGCACCGGCGCCGCCGACGGCAGGTTCGCCGGCACCGCCATCCCCTGGCGGGCATCCCGGAGGACCGTGCGGCGGCCCGCCTTCCCGGCCACCACCCGGTCGTACATCGCCTCGAGCCCGGCCAGCCCGTGGTTGTCGGTTCCGACGTAGCCCAGGGCATGCGCTCCGACTCCGCGCAGCGGGTAGTAGCGCTTCGACTCCTCGAGGAAGTAGATCCCCGGCAGCTGGAGGTTCTTGACCTGTCGCGCCTCCGGCGGGTCGAGCTTGCGCGCCACCCAGACGAACTCACGATCGGCGCCGAGCAGCCGCTCGAGCTTTCCGGCATCGACCGCGAGCACGCGCGCGAGCGCCGTCGCTTCCGACTTCGGATCGCTCACCTCGCGCGGCACCGCGAACGCCGATTCGACCTCGACCGACACCGCGAGCTCGCGCCCACGGACGTCGTAGATCGTGCCGCGGGGCGGATCGAGCTCGATGACTCTCTGCTGCTGGCGCTCGGCGCGGCGCACGAACTCGTCGTGGCGATTCACCTGCAGGTGGTAGAGACGAACTCCGATCGCACCGATCCAGAGCATGAGCAGGGCGAGGACGAAGAAGAGCCGGTTCTTCACTTCATCTCCTCGCGGAAGATCACCTGCTCGAGGCGGGGAGCCTCGAGGCCGAGCTCGTCCTTGGCGCGGGTCGCGAGGCGCTCCGGATTGGCGAGATAAGCGGACTCGAGCAGCAGCTGGCGCTCGATCTGCTTCAGCTGATGCGTCCGCCGCTCGAGCGTCTCGATCCGGTAGCCGACTCGCAGCGCCTCGAGCTGCAGACCGGTGTACGCCAGGAGACCCAGACCGAGCGGAAAGACGGCGAGCAGCACCAACGCCAGCTCACGCAGCCTCCGGCGATCGCGTTCCCGGACGAGATACGCGTTGACGACCGGCCGGGCGACCGTGTAGGCGTTGCGCAATCGGTCAGAGCCTCCGCGCCGCGCGCAGCCGCGCCGAGCGGCTGCGCGGGTTGAACTGCACTTCCGCGTTGTTCGGGCGCACCGGCTTCTTGGTCAGCACCTCGAGGACCCGGGTCTCCGAATGCGACCGCCCGGTCGTCTGATCGACTTCGCCGCGCGCCATGTTCCGGAAACGGTTCTTCACGATCCGGTCTTCGAGACTGTGGAAGGAGATGATCACCAGCCGGCCGTCGCGATCGAGCAGTCGCACGGCCTGGTCGAGGAGCTCCTCCGCCGCCTGCAGCTCCTCGTTCACCGCCAGGCGGAGCGCCTGGAAGACCCGCGTCGCCGGATCGAGGCGCTCCCCGCCGCCGCGTCCGCCGCGTTTGGCGCGCCGAACGACATTGGCGAGCGCGACCGTGGTGTCGATCGGTCCGACGCGACGTTCCGCGACCACCGCGCGCGCCACGCGACGCGCCTCGGGCTCCTCTCCGAACTCTCGAAAGATCTCTTCCAAGTTTTCCTCCGTCGCAAAGTTCACCAGCTCGGCGGCGGTGGGACCGACGGTCCCCATCCGCATGTCGAGCGGTCCGTCACGTTGAAAGCTGAAGCCGCGCCCGGCGTCGTCGAGCTGCAGCGACGACATCCCGAGGTCGGCGTAGATTCCCGCGGGCGCCGGCTCCCCGGCAGCGTGCTCTTCCCAGATCTCGTCGAGATCGCGAAAGTTGCCTTCGACGCAGCGCACCCGATCGCCGAACTCCGCCAACCTCTCCCGGGCGAGGACGAGCGCACGCGGATCGCGGTCGATGCCGAGCAGGCGCGTCGATGGAAAACGCGCCAGGAGCTCCGCGGCATGTCCGCCGAGTCCGAGGGTGCAGTCGACGAAGAGTCCGCCGCGCTCCGGGGCGAGCCAGAACAGAGTCTCTTCGAGGAGCACGGGGTGATGACGGGGCTCGATCCCTGCCGGACCATGCGCGCTCAGATTCCCCGCTCCGAGAGCTGTCGGAAATCTTCGTCGGTGAACGGATTCTCGAGCAGGCGCTTCTCGAAGCGCTCGCGATTCCAGACCACGAGATGATCGATGCGTGCCGAGACCACGACTTCGCCACTCATGCCGGCGGACGAACGCAGAATGGTCGGCATGAGAAGTCGTCCCTGACCGTCCAGCCGCGACTGCTGTCCGAAGTAGCTGACGCGCTCGAGGTAGCGCTCTTTGAAGCGATCGGTCGCCGGCAGGGCGGCGAGCCTCGACTCGATCTCTTCCCACACCGGCACCGGATAGACCAGGGCGTGGTCCCCGGCCACCGAAGTGATGAAGAAGTCGGCGCCGAAGCGATCCTCCAGGGTGCGCCTGAAGTCCGTCGGGACTTTCAGTCGCCCTTTTTCGTCGATGGTGGCAACAACGCTTCCGCGAAACATCATCCGCCTCGGGATACCGAAGGGTTAGGGCGTCAATGTACAAGAGAGTTCCACTTTTGTCCATTTTTTTCCACACGAATTTCACCGCTTGGCCGCTCCGCGAGTGGGCGTAAACGCGACGGTAATTACGTCGAGGGAACGAAAGACGAACGGCGCGGCGCGGCGGCGAGGCGCGAGCCCACCGCCGCAGCGTCAGCGGCGGGAAGGCGGGGGCGGGGGCGGCTCGCCAGCGACCGGCGGAGCCGGCGCATTGTCAGTCGCTGCCGGCGGCGCGTTGTCAGGTGTCGCCGCCGTTGGGTTGGCGGGAGATTTCGCCGCTGCGGCCGGCGCGCGCTTCGGCGCGAACGCGGCGAGTGGATCGTTGTCGGAGGCGCTCGAGATCTCGCGGTAGCCCACCGCCTCGGGAGGCGTGTTCTCCACCAGGTAGGCCTTCTTCTCGAGATCCGCGAGATAGGTGCGCATCGCCTCCTCGAAGCGGCGCTCCTGCTCCTTGGCCACGAGCTCGTCCTTGACCTCGGAGAACGGCCGGATCTTGCTCTCGGCGCGCTCGACGACCTGCAGCAGATGGAGACCGCCCCGCGCTTCGACCGGCGACGAGACCGCTCCCGCGACAAGGCCGGCGACCGCCGCTTCGAGAGCGGGAGCGAGCTCGCCCTTCTCGACCCAGCCCAGGTCGACAGGGCCGGTCGCATCCCCGCCGCCCAGGCGGGCCACGACGTCGGCCATCGTCTCGCCGCCCGCGAGCGCGAGGCGCATCGACTCGGCGACCTTGCGGGCCTCTTCGCCCGCCAGCTTGTCGGCCGCGATCACGATCTCCTGCACTTTCACTCGCGCGGGGACGCGGAAATCCTCCTGGTGCTCACGGTAGGTGCGTTGCAGCCACTCGTCATCCACCACGATCTTCGACCGGACCTCGCGCTGGATGACCTCGTTCACCCGGAACGACCGTGCCGTGCGGTCGCGAAAGTCGTCCATCGTCATGCCGGCACCCTTGAGCGCTTCGAGGAACGCCGCCTCGGTCGGCAGGCCCATGCGGTTGCGGGTCGAATCCACCGCTTCGTCGATCTCCGACCGCGACGGCTCGATGATCAGCTGCCGGGCGCGGGAGAGGAGCAACAGCTCGTCGAGGATCTCGCGCATGGTGGCCTTCCCCGCCCCCGCCGTAAACGACCGTTTCTCCTCGGTGGAGAGCTGACTCGCCTCGGAGATCGCTCCCAGCCGCGCTTCGTTGCGCTGCCGGTAGTCGTAGAGCGTCGCGATCTCGTCGTTGACGCGCAGGACGATCGAGTTGAGCTCTTCGGCGACGAGCGGGACGGCAGGGACGGCCAGGAAGGCCAGGGCGACGCAGACGGTTCGCTGCACAGTCTTAACGCTCTTCATGCGGCCTCGAGATCGGGTACGAGCCCCGGTAGTTGAACGGCAGGTTGCGATCGTACACCGCGACAGTGTAACGGCTGCGGGCATCGGCGAACAGAGCCTCGAGGTGGTTGTCGGCGCCCGCTTGGCGCAGGCGCTTGCGGATCTCCGGCTCGACCTCGGCGAGCGTCGGGCTCTCCGCCGGCCAACGCTCGACGACCTGGAAGACATGGAAGCCGTAATCGGCGGTCAGGACCTCGCTGACCTTTCCGACCTCCAGGCGAAAGATGAGATCGGCGAACGCCGGCGGCAGCTCGTCCTTCGCCAGAACACCCTGGTCCCCGCCGGCGGAGGCGGATCCAGGCGGGGTGACCTTCGCGAGCACGGCGTCGAAGGACGCTCCAGCGACGAGCTCGCGCCGCGCACGCTCGGCCACCAGCCGGTCGTCGACCAGAACCTGCCGCAGGTGCACCCGTTCCGGGCGCGCGAGCTCGCCCGCGTGGGCTGCGAAATAGGCGGCGACTTCGGCGGCGGTGGGCTCCGGCACGGGGTTCGCGGCGAGCAGCGGCTCCACCGCTTCGGCGGCCGGCGTGGACCTCCCGATGAGCCCGCGCTCGCGCGCCAGCATGGCGAGCAGCTCCTCGCGCACGAACTGGTCGAACAGGCGCGACAGAACCTCGCTCGCCAATCCGCCGCCGGGCTCGCCCAGGTTGCGCTCGAGATAGGCATCGAAGGCCGGGGCCCTGAGCTCGCGTTCGCCGATCCTTGCCACCACGTCCGGACTCGGCAGCGTCGCCTCGCGGCGGCAGCCGCCAGCGGCGAGGCCGACGAGCGCCGCCATGAGAACGGCGGCGAAAGCGGCGATCGGGAGGCGGATCCTCAAGCGGCGAGCTCCGCCAGCACCGCGCGTGCCGCTTCGATCACCGACTGGCCGGCCGGCAAGTCGAGGGTGAGGACACCGGTCGGGCTGAAGGCCGCGCCCGCGCGCGTCGACACGTAGCGAATCAACCGGTCGACGTCGATCCGCGCGTCCCGGCGCAGGCGCAGCACCAGCTGCCCCCCGGTCGCCGAGATCGCCTGCACCCGCAGCGCCTCGGCGGTGCGTTTGAGATCGACGAGCTCGAGGAGCGCGAGCACCGCCTTCGGCGGACGGCCGAAACGATCCGTCAACTCCGCGAGCAGCTCCGCGCGCGGCAGCTCGGCGGTCGCGAGCTTGCGGTAGATCTCCATGCGCAGGTTCTCGTCGGCGATGTAGGTCTTCGGAATCGTCATCGCGAGCGGCAGATCGAGCGCCACGCTGGGACCTTCCTCGACCGCTTCGCCCTTGAGCTCGCGCACCGTCTCTTCCAGCATCTTGAGATAGGTCTCGATACCGAGCTCGGCGATGTGGCCGCTTTGCTCGCCGCCCAGGAGGTTTCCGGCGCCGCGGATCTCCAGATCGCGTCCGGCGATGCGAAAGCCCGCGCCCAGCTCGGTGAATTCCCGCAGCGCCTCGAGGCGGCGCCGCGCCTCCTCGGTGAGCGGCGCATCGGACGGCACGAGCAGGTAGCAGTAACCGAGCTCGCGGCTCCGGCCGACCCGGCCGCGCAGCTGGTAGAGCTGCGCCAGCCCGAAGCGATCGGCGCGGTGCACGAGCATCGTGTTCACGGTCGGAATGTCGATGCCGTTCTCGATGATCGTGGTGGCGAGCAGCACGTCGTATTCGCGCGCCGTGAAGGCGTGCATCCGGCGGTAGAGCTCGCGCTCGTCGAGCTGGCCGTGTCCGACCGTGATCCGCAAGCCCGGAATGAGCTCGCGCAGGACGCCCGCCATCTGCTCGATCGACTCGACGCGGTTGTAGACGTAGAACACCTGGCCGCCGCGCTCGAGCTCGTACTCGATCGCCTCCCGGACCAGCTCCTCGGAGAAGGGCAGCACGGCGGTCTCGATCGCCATCCGGTCCTTGGGCGGGGTCTCGATCACCACCATGTCGCGCACCCCCGCGAGCGAGAGCTGCAGCGTCCTGGGCAGCGGCGTCGCCGACATCGCGAGCACGTGGACGTTCTTCTTGAGCTGCTTCAGGCGCTCCTTCTGCGCGACGCCGAAGCGCTGCTCCTCGTCGACCACGACGAGACCGAGGCGTTGAAACTCGACGTCCTTCGAGAGCAGGCGATGCGTGCCGAGCGTGATGTCGACCTTGCCGCCGGCGATTCTCGTCTTGAGGTCCTTCAGGTCCTTGCCGACCCGCAGCCGCGAGAGGCGCTCGATGGTGACCGGGAAGCCCTCGAAGCGCCGGCTGAAGACCTCGAGATGCTGATCCGCGAGAATCGTCGTCGGAGCCAGCACCGCGACCTGATATCCGGCGTCGACGGCGCGGAACGCGGCGCGCATCGCGACCTCGGTCTTGCCGAAGCCGACGTCGCCGCAGAGCAGCCGGTCCATCGGCTTCGACTGCGCGAGGTCCTCGAGCACGATGGTGATCGCTTCGGCCTGATCCGGCGTCTCCTCGTAGGGAAAGGCCGCCGCGAACTGGCGCTCGAGGTCGGTCGACCCGGCGAGGATCGGCGCCCGCGCGAGCTGGCGCTCGGCGTAGAGCTTGAGCAGCTCCTCCGCCATGTCGCGCATGCCGCTGCGGACCTTCACCCGCGTCTTGTTCCACGACGAGCCCCCGAGCTGGTCGAGGCGCGGCGCGATGCCCTCGATGCCGCTGTACTTCTGAATCAGGTCGAGCCGGGCGAGCGGCACGAGAAGGCGCTTGCCGCCGGCGTACAGAATCTCCATCACCTCGTTGTCGGCGGCCACCGCGCCGGCGCGCCGGCGCAACGAGGCGGGCAAGAGCGGCGCCGCCATCTCACCGGCGCCGGCCGCGCCAGGCACCGAACGCAACGCCACGAACTGGCCGATTCCGTGATCCGTGTGAACGACGTGATCGCCGACCTTGAGGTCCCGCAGAGTCGCGAGGAACGGTCCGAAGTGCCCGCCCTTGCCCCGTCTGCCGCCGCGCGCCAAGGGACGGGGGAGGAGCTGCGTCTCGCCGTAGATCGCGACCCCCGCGGCCGGCAGCCGGTAGCCGCGTTCGATCTCGCCCGAGACGAGCTCGACGCCGTCCGGTCCGACGGGCACTTCACGCCCCTCGAGGAGCTCGGCGAGCGCGACATGGCGCTCCGCGGGTGCCACGAGCAGGAGCCGTTCGTGGCGCGCGCGCGTCGCGGCGACCTCGTTCGGGAAGCGCGGCAGCTGGCCGTGGAAGATGTCGGTCGAAACGACGCCGAAGTCGATCGCCTCACCCGCCGCCGCGAGCGGCGAGAGCGTCGCGGAGGCGCCGGCGATGAGCGCCAGCACCACCTCGACCGGATGCTCCAGCAGCGCCGGCTCGAGCGCGAAGCGCTGGTGCTCGCGGCGCGCGTCGTACTCTTCCGCCAGGCGGGCCGCGTGATGCGTGGCTTCGGCGGCGAGCGCTTCCGGATCGAGCGCCACCCAGGTCGCGCCGGGGAGGAGCTCGGCGAGCGAGAGGCTGCGGGGCGCGAGCAGCGGCAGGAGATTCTCCCAGCCGGGAAACCGCCCGCCCGCCCCGAGCGCGGCAAGGTGTTCGCGCGTTTCGCGCCCGGGCTCCTCTCCCGCGGCGCCTTCGAGCAGGCCGCCCAGCAGGCCGGCCAATCGGCGCGCGGCGTCGGGTCCCTCGGGAAAGAGCGCCAGAGGGAGGACGGCGGCCTCCCGGAGCTCGTCGTGCGAACGCTGGGACTCGACTTCGAAGCGGCGCAGACTCTCGATCTCGTTGCCGAAGAGGTCGAGCCGCAGCGGCTCCTCGTCGCCGGCCGCGAACAGGTCGAACACCCCGCCGCGCACCGCGAAGTCCCCGACCTCACCCACCAGATCGACGCGGCGATAGCCGAGCGCCGTCAGGCGGAGGGCGAGCGCCTCGAGATCGACTTCGTCGCCGCGGCGGATCGCGATCGGCGTCAAGCCGGAAGCCTCCGGCAGGCGGCGGAAGAGCGCCCGCGGCGTGACGAGCAGCGCCCGCAAGCGCCCGGCGAGGGCGTGCGCTAAAGCCGTGACCTCCTGCGCGCGCACGGTGAGCGACGCTTCGGCCTCCTGATAGGGCGAGAGTGAGGGCGTCGCGAAGTAGCCGCCGACCTCCTCTCCGGCGACCAGCCGCAGGCTCTCGAGCCAGGCGAACGCATCCGACTCGTGCGGCACCACCACCACCACCGGCCGGCCGCTCTGCTCGGCGATGAGGTCGAACAGCCAGGCGGCCGCCGGCGGCGGCAGACGCGTGGCGCATCCACGCCCGGCGGCGATGTGGGAGGAGAAGGCGGAAAAAGTTGGACTTGCGGCGATCCGCAGGGAGAGTTCCCCCCACGGCGCGGGACGGCTCATGAGCGCAAGTCTATCGAAGCTCCGGCCCGCCCGGCCGGGGGACGTAGGGCCCCTCCCCGAAAATCCTGCCGCCCCGTTGGGCGGGGATCGGCCCATCAGCGCGGGGCGTGTCCGGCGGGCGGCAATCGGGTCGAATGGGCCGGGTTTCGCGGTAGCATTCCTCGACCAAACCACACGGGGGAACGACATGCACGAGCTGGATCTCTGGTCGATGCTCTTCGTCTTCATGTTGGCGACGTTCATCGGCTTCGAAGTGATCAAGAACGTCTCTCGCCTGCTGCACACGCCGTTGATGTCGCTGACCAACGCGATCTCCGCGATCGCGGTGGTCGGCTCGATCCTGATCGCCGGTGAGAAGAACGACACCTTCACCCTGGTGCTCGGCACCGTGGCGGTGGCGGCCTCGATGACCAACATCGTCTCCGGCTTCCTGATCACCGACCGCATGTTCAAGATGTTCAAGAAGAAGGAAGGAGGCAAGGCGTGAGCGCGCATCTGATCCAGGCCGCCTACCTCCTCGCCACCGGCCTCTTCGTCTTCTCGCTCAAGTGGCTGTCGCACCCGAAGACCGCCCGGCGCGGCGTGTTCGCGGGCGTCGCCGGCATGGGCATGGCGATCCTCGGCACCCTGTTCTACCCCGAGATCGTCGACTACACCTGGATCCTGGTCGCGTTCGTCATCGGCACCGCGATCGGCATCCCGCTGTCGCGGGTGTCGCTCACCGCGGTGCCGCAGCGGACCGCGCTCTCGCACGCCTTCGGCGGCCTGGCCGCCGGCCTGGTAGGCACCGCCAAGTTCTACCTCTGGCTCGGGCAGGGAGGCGAGGAGCTGACCAAGTTCCGGATGGTCGCCATCGTGGTCGAGATCATCCTCGGCTTCCTCACCTTCACCGGCTCGCTGATGGCCGCCGGGAAGCTCCAGGAGGTCAAGTGGATCCCGCAGCGCCCGGTGACCTACCGCTTCCAGAACGCGAGCAACATCGCCCTGCTCGCCGTCGGCCTCGTCTGCGGCGGCCTGCTGGTCTTCGATCCGTCCCAGTACAGCTACCTCTTTCCGGTGGTGATCGGCATCGCGGCCATGTTCGGCGTGCTGCTCATCATTCCGATCGGCGGCGCCGACATGCCGACCGTGATCGCGCTCCTCAATAGCTACGCCGGCCTGTCGGCGGTCGCGATGGGCTTCGTGCTCGACAACAAGCTCCTGGTCACCGCCGGCGCGCTCGACGGCTCGTCGGGCTTCATCCTCGCGGTGATCATGTGCAAGGCGATGAACCGCTCGTTCGCCAACGTCCTGTTCGGCGCCTTCGGGCAGGTGCAGACGGCCACGGCCGGCGGCCCCCAGGGCAGCTACAAGGCGGCCACCACCGAGGACGCCGGGCAGATCCTCGGCAACGCCAACAAGGTCGTGATCGTCCCCGGCTACGGCATGGCGGTGTCGCAGGCCCAGCACCGGGTCAAAGAGCTCTACGACGTTCTGACCGCCAGGGGCATCGACGTCCGCTTCGCCGTCCACCCGGTCGCCGGCCGCATGCCCGGACACATGAACGTGCTCCTCGCCGAGGCCGACGTCCCCTACGACCGGCTGGTCGAGATGGAAGACATCAATCCCGACATGCCACAGGTCGACGTCGTCCTGGTGATCGGCGCCAACGACGTGGTCAATCCCGCGGCGCGCACCGACAAATCGTCGCCGATCTACGGCATGCCGATCATCGACGCCGACAAGGCGCACGCCTGCCTGGCGATCAAGCGCTCGAAGAACCCGGGCTTCGCCGGCATCGACAACCAGCTCTACTTCATGGACAACACGTTGATGGTCTTCGGCGACGCCAAGAAGGTCGTCCAGGGCATCATCTCCTCGCTCAAGGAGGAGGAGAGCGCGGCCTGAAGCGAGCGCACGGGCGGGCTCCCGTCCGAGGGCGATCCGCCGATCTCAGTCGATCTCGAGAAGCGGATCGCCCCCTTCGACCGCTTCGCCGGCGGCGACGAAGATCCGGGAGACGACCCCGGCCTGCTCGGCCTGGATCTCGTTCTGCATCTTCATCGCTTCGAGAACGACCATCGCCTGGCCGACCTCCACCGGGTCGCCGCACTGGACGCGCAGCTCGACGACGCGGCCGGGCATGTAGGCCTTGACGATCTTCTTGCCCAGCTTGCCGGCGTCGCCGCGCGACACCTCGGCAAGATGGGTGAGGGGATCGACCAGCTCCACGACGAACGATCGCCCGCGCCAGTCGACCGAATAGACCCCGTCGCGCAAGCGGAAGACGGCGGCTTCATGGCTCTCGCCTCCGACCAGAAGGCTCAAGACCCAGGGTCCGAGCGCCCGCGTGTCGACCTCGTGGCGCCGGCCGGCGATCTCGACGACGTAGACGCCGTGATGGCGCTCGACGCTCAAGCGCTCGCTCTTTCCGCCGACCCGGGCGACGAGCTGCATCCTCAGGCTCCTCCGCGGCGCCGCAAGGCGCCCCGCCGCGCCGCCGACCGCCAGCCGCCGCGATGCGCCGCCCCCTGCGGCAGCCCCCCCGCCTGCCGCTGGCTGCGCTCGAAGTGGGCGATCGCCGCCGCGATGAGGGCGATCTCCGGCGTCTCGTCGGCCCCCGCCGGCGCGAGCTCGCCGCTTGCGAGCTTGCGGTCGAGCCAGTGGATGTCGAAGCGCGCGGCGAGGAAATCGGCGTCGGCCAGCAGGGCCTGAAAGAGCGGCACGTTGGTCCGGATGCCGACGATGCGCAGCTCGTCGATCGCCCGGCCGAGCCGCCGCAGCGACTCTTCGCGATTGCGCCCCCAGACGATGAGCTTGCCGATCATCGGGTCGTAGTGGATCGAGATCTCCGAGCCGCCGAAGACGCCGGAGTCGTTGCGCACTCCCGGCCCCTGCGGCAGCCGGAGGCGCTGGATCTTCCCCGGCGACGGGGTGAAGCGCCGGAACGGATCCTCGGCGTAGAGGCGGACCTCGATCGCGTGCCCGTGCGGCTCGACGTCGTCGAACTCGGGGCCCAGCGCCTCGCCTTGCGCGATCTCGATCTGGGCGATCACGAGGTCGAGTCCGGTCACCATCTCGGTGACCGGATGCTCGACCTGCAGCCGAGTGTTCATCTCGAGGAAGTAGAAGTCGCCGGCGGCATCGAGCAGAAACTCGCAGGTGCCGGCGTTGGTGTAGCCGACCGCTCTGGCCGCCGCGACCGCCGCCTCGCCCATGCGTCGGCGGAGCTCGGGGCTGACGACCGTCGACGGGGCCTCCTCGACGACCTTCTGATGCCGGCGCTGGAGCGAACACTCGCGCTCGCCGAGCGCGACCACCTTGCCATGCTGATCGCCGAGAATCTGGATCTCGATGTGCCGGGGCCGCTCGATGAACTTCTCGAGGAAGACCGCGTCCTCTCCGAACGACGCGCCCGCCTCGGCGCGCGCCAGACGGTAGCCCTCCTCGAGCTCCGCCGCTTTGCGGACGACCCGCATTCCCTTGCCGCCGCCACCCGCCGTGGCCTTGAGGATCACCGGGTAGCCGATGCGCTCGGCGAAGACGCGCGCCGCCGCGAGGTCCGCCAGGGCGCCGGGCGAGCCCGGGACGACCGGCACTCCCGCAGCGGCCATGCGCCGGCGGGCCTCCACCTTGTCGCCCATCGCCGCGATCGCCTCCGGCGACGGCCCGATGAAGACCACGCCGCGCTCGCGACAGAGCCGTGAGAACTCGGGGCGCTCGGAGAGGAATCCGTAGCCGGGGTGAATGGCATCGGCGCCGATCTCGACCGCGAGGTCGACCAGCGCCCCGGCTTTGAGATAGCTCTCCCGCGACGGCGCCGGTCCGATGCGATAGGCCTCGTCGGCGGCCAGCACGGCGAGCGACTCGCGGTCGGCGTCGGAGTAGGCGACGGCGCCGCGGATCCCCTTCTCGCGCAAGGCACGCAGGATACGGACCGCGATCTCGCCGCGATTGGCGATCAGGACTTTGCGGAAAGGGGTCAAACGGCTCTCGTGGTCTTTGGAGGCTCGGATTCGGAGGGCGAAATGCTACCACCCGAACGAAATGCGACCAGGGCGAGGAGGACGAGGCCCAGGGCGGCGAGGGCGAATCCTGCCGCGAGCGGACGGCGGTCGATCCAGAAGCGGACCGAGTGCCGTCCCGGCGGAATCTCGACGCCGAGATGAGCCACCTGCGTGATGACGGTCCTGGCCGCGCGGCCGTCGACCTCGACCCGCCAGAGCGGGAGGTAGGCGCGGCGCAGGGAGAGGATGGCGTCGACGGGTGTCTCCGCATCGACGACGACCTCCTCGCGGGAGCTCGTCCGCAGGCGCGCGCTCGCGGTCGCTCCTCCGACTGGAGAGCCTGGCGGGGTTGGCGATCCGTCGCGCGCGCCGGTCTCATTCCCCGGCACGACCGCGGTCGTCTTGGGATCGAAGTCGGGCGCGAAGATCGCCTCGAGCGCGGCGTTCATCTGCGGCGCACGCACAATGCGCGTGGCGATCTCCACCTCGCGCGCCCGGTCGACGAGCTCGTAGAGCCGCACGATCTGACCGAAGTTCTCGTCGTGGGCGACTTCGCGGACCTTGTCGCGCGCCTCCGGCGCGAGCTCGCGATCGAGCAGGAGGTAATCGACGCCGAGCGCTTCGAGGACGTCGAGCCGGCGGCGATCGGAGAAACCCTTGAGCCCGACGGTGAGCGCCTGGGTGAGGAAGCTGTCGAGGCCCTCGGGCGAGATCGCGAGCTCCGCGCGCAGGCCGTGCTGCAGGGCGGCGAACGGATAGAGCTCGCGCGCCGCGCGCCGCGTGAGCCAGCGGATGCGCGCGTCGGGATAGGTACCCTGGGTCATCGTGCCCGGCCGGAAGAGGTCGAGATTCGCGCCGTGCACGACGACGCTGCCGGCGGGAATCGCCGCCAGGAGAGGGGGCGGGGCGAGGTAGGGTGGAGTGTCGTCCATCGGCACGGCCGGCAGAATCGCCCAGAGCTGCGTCGCCGCGTGCAGCCAGACGAGCGCGGCGGCGGCGGCGACCGGCGCCCGGCGAGCCCACCGCAACAGGACGAGAGCGGAAAGCAGAACGCCGATCGAGAGCAGCGCCAGGCCCTGCAGTCGCAGCAGCTGGCCGTGCAGCGCCGCCGCCTCGAGGGTCGGCGAAAGGAGCGCGGCGACCGCACCCTCCAACTTGCCCGGCACGACCGCCGCGGCGACCAGAAAGGCGACATAGAACGCGACGAGCACGAGGAGCAGGCGCTCGAGGCGCCGCCGGCCGCCTGCGGCGACCGCGGCGACCGCTTCGAATCCGAGCCCGCAGAGAAGACTCCCGCCCACCGCGCCGAGCAGCCAGAACTTCGCCGGGAAGTGCAGGAACCTTCCCCAGGGGAGTCGCCAGAGCCCCTCGACGATCGGGTTGAAGCGCCCGAGCGCGAAGCAGAGGGCGACCGCGATGGTCCCCACACCCCACGCCGCGGCGCGATGGCGCCGCAGGCCTCCGCGCACTCCTCCACGCACGAATCCGGTCGCTCCGAGGACAGCCAACGCCAGGGCCAGGAGGCC
Source organism: Thermoanaerobaculia bacterium (assembly GCA_963806165.1). Classification (GTDB taxonomy): domain Bacteria; phylum Acidobacteriota; class Thermoanaerobaculia; order Multivoradales; family JAGPDF01; genus JAGPDF01. The sequence goes on along the minus strand of CAWDWZ010000009.1, from coordinate 27,101 downwards.
CGGATAGAGCGTGAAGAGGAGTGGCGGATAGCCGTCGAACTGTTGCGGCGCGAGGACCTCGTTGAGACTCGGCCGGCCGAAGAAGAACGGCCAGAAGAGATCCGCGAGATGCGTCCAGCGGAAGCTCCCGACGATCGCCTGCGGTGCCCCGAAGACGGCGTTGTTGCGAAAGGAGAGCGGCAGGATGCGCGCCATCTCGACGATCTGCGGTGCGGCGAGGAGCGTTCCGGCGAGGAGAGCGAGCGCCAGCCGTCCGGAGACCGCGCGCCAGGTCGAGACGACGGCAAGTGCGCTTCCAGCGAGAGCGAGGGCGAGGAGGGCGAGCACCGGCTCGCCGCCGAGGAGGAGCAGCGCCCAGAGCAGCGCGGCGAAGAGCAGGCCGCGCCGGCGCACCGCGGGCGACTTGCCGGGGGCCGTTTCGAGGACCGCCGCGACCAGCGCCGGCGCGAGCGCCGCCGCCGCCACCGTGTTGTAGAGGTTCAACTGGCTCGCGAAATAGCCCGAGAAGGCGTAGGCCGTCGCCCCCATCCAGGCCGCGGGACGGGAGAGCCCGAACGAGCGCCCCATCCAGAAGGCCGCCGCGAGGGCAAGGAACCAGTGCAGCCAGAAATGCGCGTTCAACGCCCAGAGCGTCGCGCGCGCTCCGGAGCCGCCGAGCCGCCGGAGCCGACAAGCAGCAGCAGGTTGTCGGGATAGAACGGCAGAGCGTTCAGATTGCCCGCCAGAGCCTGCCCGCCGGCGCGCAGCGGATCGATGAGCGGCAGCTCGAGCTGCCGCAAGCTCTCGCCGAGCGCGATGCGGTCGACCAGATGGGTGTTCAGGATGTCGCGCAGGATGAGGGTCTTGCCGCCGGTGGCGAGCGGCGCAACGAGCGCGGCGAGGAGCAGGACCACCGGCAGGACGAAGAGGGCGAGGAAGCGCTTCATGGCCGACGCCAGCCGGCGAGCGCGGCGAGGGCGAGCACCAACACGCTGATGCCGCCGGCGATCCCCTCGGGCCGCTTCGAGGTCCCGATCCGGATCTCGTGGCGCCCGGCGGGCACCTCGACGCCCAGCAGCACCAGATCGACCGGTTGCGTCGCGAGCCGGCGACCATCTTCGAGTTGCGCCTCGATGAGCGGGAAGTAGGCGCGCTGCACGACGAGGAGACCGCCCGCGCTCACGACCGCGAGGCGCAGCCGGTCGTCCTCGGCGGCGAGCAGCTCCACCTGCCCGCCGGCGCGATGGTCGACCGCGCGGCTCGCCACCGCGCTCGCCAGCGGATCCGCGAGATGCGTCACCATGGCGAGCGCCAGGATCGGCGAGGACGCCGCGAGCACCTCTCGCGGCCAGAAAGCGAGCGGCGCCGGATCGGGAATGCGGTAGAGCTCGCCGCGGACTCTCAGGCGCGATTCGTCCGCCACCCGCTCGAGCGGCGGGGGCGGCAGGCCGTCGTCCTGTCGCACCAGCCAACCGGCACCCAGCAGGCGCAGCCACTGAATCCGCGCCGGCCAGCCGAAGCGCGCCAGGTTCTCGTTGAGCAGCGCCTGGAGCGGCGAATAGATGCCGTCGAGATCCGGCGCCACCGGATAGGTCAGGCCGTGGAGCGCCCCGGTCGCCGGGTCGAGGTCGAGCCGCACGTCTCGCCAGCCTTCGGCCACGGTCTCGACGCCGCGCATCGGCACGCTCTCGGACCAGAGGGGAAAGGTGTTCGCGACCAGCGCGACGGATCGGGAGCCCCCCAGCTTCTCGATCCACGGCGCCGGGGGCGCGAGATCCGCGACCCGGTCCGTCGCGATCATCGGTAGAAGCTGCAGGAGCGCCAGCGCCTGGAGCACGACCAGCGCCAGGCCGCTCCGCCGTCGGATGGCCCAGGCGGCTCCGGCGAGGAGCAGCGCCGCGCCGGCGCAGCCGATGAGCCACTGCGTCTGCTGCGTCGCGGCGACCCAGTCGTAGCGCGCTCCGAGCCGTTCGAGAAAAAGCGTCCGCACGGGACCGCGCAGCACCACCAGGGCGACCGCGGCGAGCGCCGCGAGACCGGCGCCGAGCGCCAGTCCGCGCCCGGCGCGAGAGCGACGCGCCGCCGCTTCCTCTCCCGCCTCCGCGCTCTCGACCCCCAATCCCGTCGCTCCGGGCCGGCTCGGCGCGAGCAGGAGATCGGCCCCCCACCCCGCAAGCAGCGCCGCGCCGACAGTCGTCCAGAGCAGGAGCTTCTGCGGATAGCGGAAAAGGCCGCCGGAGAGCGCGAGCAGGAGCTCGCCCGAGAGACCGCCCAGGACGGCGAGCAGCAGGCTCACAGCCACGAGCAGCGCCCAGCGCCAGCGGCGGGTGAACGCGCACAGGGCGAGCCCCAGGGCGACGATGCCGAAATGCAGCGAGTAGATGTAAGGCGTGAGCGGCGTCACCCTCGACCAGTACCCGAAGCGCCCGAGCTCCGCCGGCCAGCCCCAGGGGAGCGGCAGGACGAGCTCGAGGAGACGCGGCAGCTGCAGGGCATGGTTCGCGGCCTGCGCCGGGAGCAGCCCGTGCGCTCCACGGTAGGTGAAGCCGAAGATCCGGACCGTGGCGACGACCTGCGGCAACGCGACGAGCAGCGCGAGACCGCCGACCGCGAAGACGGCGGCGAGACCCCGGCGCAGCCCCTGGCGTTCCAGGGCAACGAGCACCATCGGCACGAGGGCGAGGGCGGCCGTGACCGGCTCGCCGGCGAGCAGCATCATGCCGCAGGCGATGCCGCCCCAGAGGCACCCTCGCCGGCCGCCGCGCGCCAGTCCCCAGAGCACCAGCGGCGCCCAGGCGGCGACCGCGATCAGGTTGTAGAACGAGAGACAGGAGAGGAGATAGCCCGAGCCGGCATAGGTGAGCGCCGCGAGCGTGGCGGCGAGCTCACTCTGCCCGAGCTCCCGCGCGAGCTTGCGGAAGGCGACGAAGGCGAGCAGCCAATGGAGACAGTAGTGCGCGTTGAAGGCGCTCCAGAAAGGCAGCAGCAGGAAGAGGACGTTCCCGGGATAGAACGCCAGGGCGTTCGGATTGCCGGCGAACGGCTGGCCGAGCGCCCAGGTCGGATTGAAAGCCGGGATGCTGCCGTGCGCGAGCGCCGCCGCGCCGTACGCCTTCATCGGCAAGTGCGTCGTGAAGACGTCCCGCAGGATCAGGGTCTTCTCGCCGAGGAGGAGCGGCAGCGAGAACAGGAGCCAGAGCGCCGCCAGGGCGAGGAGCGCCAGGCGATCGCCGCGCTCTCTTCGCCGGCCCTCTTCGGGCGCGCTTAGAATACCCGCCATGTTCTCCGCTCTCGTCCGCTCCCTGCGCCCGGCGCAGTGGGTGAAGAACCTGTTCGTCCTCGTGCCGCTCGTCTTCGCGCACCGGCTCGATCGCCTCGACCTCGCCCTGCGCTCGGCGGCGGCCTTCGTCGCCTTCTGCGCCGCGGCGAGCGCGATCTACCTGCTGAACGACGTCCGCGACCGCGAGGCCGACCGGCTGCATCCGGAGAAGCGCCTGCGGCCGATCGCCGCCGGCCGTCTCGGCGTCTTGCCGGCGCTCACGGCCGCCGCCGTGCTGGCCGCGGGCGCCCTGGGGCTCGCCCTGACCCTCGGTCCGGGCTTCTCGATCTGCCTCGGCATCTACCTCGCGTTGAACGTACTCTACTCGCTCGGGCTCAAACGTCTCGTCATTCTCGACGTGATGACGATCGCGCTCGGCTTCGTCCTGCGGGTCGAGGCCGGAGCGCTCGCGATCGCGGTCGAGGTTTCCTCCTGGCTGCTGCTCTGCACGACCTTCGTGGCGCTCTTCCTCGGTTTCGCGAAACGCCGCCACGAGCTCGCGCTCCAGCCCGAGAGCGGTGCCGGCACCCGCCTCGTCCTCGAGCACTACAGCCTGACCTTCGTCGACCAGATGATCAACGTGGTCACGGCCTCGACGATCGTCTCCTACGCGCTCTATACCGTCGATCCCGGCACCGCGGTCCGCCTCGGGACGCCCTACCTCATCGTGACCGTGCCGCTCGCGCTCTTCGGCATCTTCCGCTTTCTCTTCCTGCTCTATCAGAAACCCGATCTCGCCGGACCCACGGAAGCGATCCTCCGCGACCCGCCTTTCCTGGTGAACCTCGCACTCTGGGGCGCGACCGTGCTCTTTCTGATCTATGCCACCTGAAGCGGAGCGCGGCCGCCGCCGCCTCCTGGCGCTGCTTTTCTTCGCGTCCGGCGCCGCCGGTCTCGTCGACCAGGTCGCCTGGCTGCGCTACCTCGCGCTGGTCTTCGGCAACACGACCCTCGCGACCGCGACGCTCCTCGCCGTCTTCATGGCCGGCCTCGGGCTCGGGGCTTTTCTCTTCGGCCGGCTCGCCGATCGCACTCCCCGACCGCTCACCCTCTACGCGCTGCTCGAAGTCGGGGATCGGAGTGTTCGCGATCTTCTCGCCGCGCTTCTTCGACGGCATGGACGCGGCCTACGTCGCCGTGTACCGCGGCGCCGGCGGCGAACCGTGGCGCTTCGCGTTGCTGCGCATCGCGCTCGCCGCCCTCTGCCTCCTGCCGCCGACCCTGCTCATGGGCGGAACGCTGCCGCTCGTCGTGCGCGGACTCCGCCGGCCCTCGGACGAGAGCGTTGATCGGGGCGATCGGGGCAACCAGATCGAGCAGATCGATCAGATCGACCCGATCGCCGAGATCGCCCGGGACGGCGTCGGCCGGGACACGGCTCTGCTCTACGGCGCCAACACCCTCGGCGCGGTCTGCGGCGTCGCCGGCGCCGGCTTCCTCACCATTCCACTCTTCGGCCTGCGCGCCAGCCTGCTGATCTCGGCGGCACTCAACTTCGCGGCGGCCCTCGGCGCGCTCGCCCTGGCGCGGCGCCCCGGCAGGCCGGCTCCGGGGACGAAAACGCAGGCGACGCCAGCACCAGCGGTGCCGCGCCCGGGCGCGCGCGCCCTGCTCGTCGCGGCGGCGCTCATGGGGGCGACGAGCCTCGCCTTCGAAGTGCTGTGGACGCGCATTCTCGTCTTCTATCTCGGCTCGAGCGTCTACGCCTTCAGCCTGATGCTGCTCGGCTTCCTGCTCGGCGTCGCGCTCGGCAGCCTCGCCATCGGGCGCCTCGTCGACCGGCTGGCGAACCCGCTCGCGCTGCTCGCCGGAGTCGAGCTCGCCATCGCGGCGACGGCGCCGCTTTCGATCTGGCTGTTCGCGACCTTGAACGGCCGCCAGATCGCGCTCTCCGAGACTCTGCACCCGCAGGGCTTCGGCACCGCCGTCGTCGCTCAGCTCGTCGCCGTGCTGCCCGTTCTCCTGCCGCCGACGCTCCTCATGGGGGTGAGCTTCCCGCTCCTGGTCCGCATCTACGCGGCCGGACGCGGCCGGATCGGCAGTGACTTGGGCGAGCTCTACGGCGCCAACACGCTGGGCTGCATCGTGGGCTCGCTCGGCGCCGGCTTCGGGCTCATTCCCCTGCTCGGCACCCAGCGCTCGCTGCTCGCGGTGGGGCGGTCTGCGCCGCGACCGCCCTCCTCTTCGCGCAGGGTGCGCAAAGGCGGCTGCGCTACCTGGCGCTCGCGACGCCGCTCCTCTTTCTCGCTCTCGCCTTCTGGCTTCCGGCCGACCGCGTGATCCTGGCCGCCGGCATCTTCGGCGCCGATCGGCCGGGCGACCTGGTCTACTTCCACGAGGATTCGAGCGCGGCGGTGGCGATCCGCAGGAAGAGCGAGGCGGCCGGACCCTACCTCTCGCTCGAGCTGAACGGCGTCAACGTCGCCGGATCGAGTCCCGACCTCTACGCGGTGCAGAAGATGCAGGGTCATCTCCCCCTCCTCCTGGGCAAGAGCGAAGGGGCGCGCGTGGTCCACATCGGATTCGGCAGCGGCGGCACCGCCTGGGCGGTTTCGCGCCACCCGGTCGCCGAGATCCGCGTCGTCGAGATCAGCCCGGCGGTGCTCGCGGCCTCCGGGCGCTACTTCGGAAACATCAATCACGGCGTGCTCGCCGACCCCAGGGTGCGCCTGGAGATCAACGACGGGCGCAACTACCTCCTCGCCACCACCGAGATCTTCGACGCCGTGCTCTCGGATTCGATCCATCCGCGCTACGCCGGCAACGGCTCGCTCTACAGCGAGGAGTACTTCCGGATCGTCGCGGATCGGCTGGCGCCCGAGGGCGTGGTCTCGATGTGGCTGCCGATGTACACCCTGACGCCGGCGAACTTCGCGATGATCGTCCGCGCCTTCAAGAACGTCTTCCCGCAGACCGTGATCTGGTACGAGCCTTCGGCGCTCAACTCCTTCACCATCGTCACCGGGCGCAAACGGGGCGGCCCCTGGGATGCGGCGGCGCTGGCGCGCGGCTTCGCCGACCCGGCGGTCCGCGCGGCGCTCGCCGACATCGGGATGCGCCAGCCGGCCGATCTCCTGGCCTGTTACCTCGCCGGGGGCCCGGAGCTCGACGCTTTCCTCGGCGACACTCCGCCGCACGTCGACGATCTGCCCGCCGTCGAGTACGAGAGCGGCACGTTGCTCGCCGGCAACTGGACCTGGCTCGCCACCTTCACTCGACTGCTCGAGCTACGTCCGGTCACCCCGCCGCCGGCGGTGCTCGCCGCCCTCCCGCCGGCGGAGCATGCCGCGATGCGCGACCTCTGGCAGCAGCGGACGCTCTTGCTCGAGGACCAGCGCCGCTTCCTCGCTTCCCAGGTCACTCCCTATCGATGAGAACGATGGGCACGATGCGAACGACGAGAACGATGCGAACGGCGAGAACGAGCGCCGGGCGGTGGCTCGCACGGCTCTGGCCCGAAGAGCGCATCGCCCTCCTCTTCTTCGCGGGCGTCGCGGTGCTCTTCGCCGCCCGGCTCTATCCGTTCACGCTCTGGCCCCTGGTCTCCTCGTATCTCCAGTTTCTGCTCTCGATCGCCGCGATCGTCCTGCCGCCCTGGCTCGTCGCGAGCCTGGTTCGCAAGCTCGGCGGCCGGCTCGAACCCGGCTCGTTCGGCCGCGATCTCGGCATCTTCCTGCGCGCGCTCGCCGCGCTCCTCGTCGTGCTGGTCGCCTACACCAATCTCAAATGCCGGCTGCTGCTCTTTCATCCGCAGCTCTTCGATCGCATCCTCGGACATCTCGACGACACGCTCCACATGGGCGGCGGCGACTTCGTCGCCTGGGTGACGACCCTGCACTCGCCGCAGCGGACGATGGTGCTGCAGTACGTCTACTACTTCGCCTGGGCGGCCCTCGCCCTGCCGCTCGCCGTCGCCATGGCGAAGAGCGGCGCCGCCCTCATCCGGCGGACGCTCGCCGCGCTCGGCCTGTGCTACGTCGGCGGGGTCTTCGTCTATCTCGCGCTGCCGAGCCTCGGTCCGGCGCTGGTCGAGCGCGGACGCTACGCCGCCCTCGCCGGCTCCCACGCCTTCGCGCTGCAGCAGACGATGCTCGAGGCGCTGCGCTTTACGGTGCAGAACCCCCAGGCTCCGGCGGCGCCGTTCTTCGGGCTCGCCGCCTTTCCGAGCCTGCACCTCGCGACGACCGCGCTCGGCCTCTTCCTCGCCTGGAAGAGCTGGCGCCCGCTGCTCCTCCTGCTCGTGCCCTGGAACCTCGCGATCGCCGCGAGCGCGGTCTACCTCGGCTGGCACTACGTGGTCGATTTCTACCCCGGCCTCCGGCGCTCGCCTGGGCCGCCTGGTGGGCGGCCGGGAGGTCGCCTGAGGTCGCCGCGGCCGGCCCGGTGGGCCTGAACTGGGCTCGAGCCCGGCCCGAGCCCAGACTCGGGCCACCATCATCCCCTCGCGGCGGCCGTGTCAGTCTAGACGAGACGCGGACGCGGCGGGTCGTACCCGAAGACGGTCTCGGAGAGCAGCGGCAGCACGCGCCGACGATCGCCGCGCCGGGGCGGTGGCGAGAGCCTGCAGGCGAGCGTCGAAGTCGTCCGGGGGCGACGATCCCTGGACCCGCGGATGCCCTCGCAGAACGACCGGCGCTCCTGGCCTCGGCCTCGGTCATCAGCCGCTCGTGCAGCTTCTCCCCCGGCCGCAGGCCGGTGAAGATGATCGGCACGTCGCGCTCCGGCACCCGGCCGACGAGCGTGATCATCAGGCGCGCCAGCTCCAGGACGCGGATCGGCTCGCCCATCTCCAGCACGTACAGGTCGTCCTCGCCGCCGAGGCCGGCGATCAGCACGAGGCCGACCGCCTCGCGGATCGTCATCAGGAAGCGCGAGCAGTCGGGATGGGTGACCGTCACCGGGCCGCCGCGGGCGATCTGCTGCTTGAACAGCGGCACCACGCTGCCCGCGCTGCCGAGCACGTTGCCGAAGCGCACCGACGGTGAAGCGCGTCGCCGAGCGCGGTTCGCGATGGCGCACCAGCAGCTCGGCCAGCTGCTTGGTCGCGCCCATGACGCTCGCGGGCTCGACGGCCTTGTCGGTGGAGATGAACACGAAGCGCTCGGCCGCCCGCCTCGGCCATGCGCACGACGTTGCGGCAGCCGAGCACGTTGTTCTTGATCGCCTCCTCGGGGTTGCGCTCCATGAGCGGCACGTGCTTGTGGGCGGCCGCGTGCAGGATGCGCTGCGGGCCGGTGCTCGTCGCCGAGCTGCGCGCAGGCGCGCCGCGTCGCGGATGTCGACGACCTCCACCACCACGGGCAGGCCGGGGTGGGTCCGGCGCAGCGAGCGGTACAGCAGGTACAGGCCGTTCTCGTCGATGTCGGCGAGCACCAGGCTGGCCGGCCCGCAGGCGGCCACCTGGCGGCACACCTCGCTGCCGATCGAGCCGGCGGCGCCCGTCACCAGGATCCGCTGCCGGCCACGTGGGGCCGGACCGGATCGCCTCGAAGCGCACCGGGCTCCGGCGCAGCAGGTCCTCGGCCGCGAGATCCTGCAGCGTCGCCGCCGAGAGCCGGTCGTTCAGGTAGGCGAACGAGACCGGCACGCTCTTGTACGACAGGCCGAGGTCCGCGCAGGAGTCGAGCACCTGGCGCAGCCGCTCCGGTGCGAGGCGCGGGATCGCGAACAGCACCTGCTGCACCCGCCAGCGCCGGCAGACCTGCGGCAAGCTCGTCGAGCGAGCCCAGCACCTGGCGACCGCCGATCATCGTGCCGCGCTTCGACGGGTTGGTCGTCCACGAAGCCGATCACGTGGTAGGAGTGCTCGTCGGAGCGCTGCAGGTCGCGCAGCAGCAGGTCGCCCGCGCTTCCCGCGCCCACGATCACGGTGCTGCAGCCACTCGCCGACGTGGGGCCGGAACAGATTCATGCCCCAGGCCTCGGCCACCGCAGCGAGAAGCGGCTGGCGCCGACGAACGTCGTCGTGAGCAGGAACTCGATCAGGATCACGGAGCGCGGCGGGCCGAGCGAGACGTCCTGGGCGGCGCGCTGCAGCGAAGTAGAAGAGCGCGGTGAACAGGCCCGAGCCGACGAGCGTCGCCCTGACGATGCGCAGCCCCTCGTGCAGGCCCGAGAGGCGGAACGACCAGCGGTGCAGCCCGAAGGCGAGGCCGACCGCGATCCGGATCGCGAGCAGGACCGGGAGGCACAGCACGAGCTGGGCGACCCGCTCGTGCGGGATCTGGCCCTCGAAGCGGATCAGGTACGCGAGGTAGAGCGCGAGCGCGGCGGCGGCCGAGTCGCCCGCCACGAGCAGGAGCGCGCGTGGCCAGCCCTCGAGCCGGCGCAGGCGCTTCACGGCCGCGAGCGGGCCCAGCGCGGGCGCCCGGCTGTGCTCGGGGCCTGTGCGACGGACGACTGACGGCCATCTCGCGGGAGCGATCCCATGGTCTTCCGTCGTCAGCCTTCCCCTCGCCGCTCGAGGCGACCTGACCAGGGCCCACTCGGCGGCAACGGCGCCCGCTCCGAGCAGCGAGCGCCGCCCACGTCCAGACCGCATCACGAAGCGTCCAGCCGACGAGCGCGCAGGGCCGTGATCACGAGCGCGCCAGCGCCCAGCCGCGAGGCTCACCTGCGCGTGAGTCGCCCCGGCCTCGACCCAGCGCTGATACAGGTGCTCGCGATGCGCCTCGTACCAACGCTCGCCGCGCAGCGATCCGCCGTCCGAGGCAGAGCGTCGCAGTCGGCCAGGAACAGGAACAAGCTCGCGCCCGTGAGCGCCACCGCCTCCGGAACGCCGCTCGCGCGCCAGGAGCAACGGCAACGTCGCGAGAGTATATCCGACGATACCGCTGCCCGCGTCCCCCAGGAAGACCGAGGCCGGCTGCCAGTTGAAGACCAGGAAGCCCGCGCAGCAGGCGCCAGCGCTCCGGCCAGCGGCGAGCCGGCGCCGGGCGCCTCGGCACGGAGCGAAAGCGCGAGCGCCGCGGCCGTGACCAGCCCCTGCAGGCCGGCCAGGCCGTCGATGCCGTCCATGAAGTTGTAGAAGTTCACGACGCCGACGACCCAGACGAGCGCGAGCGGGACGGCGAGCGGGCCGAGCGCGAGGTCCAGGGGCGCGGGCAGGGGCAGCCGATCGAGGCCGCCCGGTCGCGCGCCACGACGAGCGCCGCGGCGATCGACCTGGACGGCGAGCCGTCGGTCCGGCCGGGAGGCCGAAGCGGTCGTCGAGGAGGCCGACCGTCGCCCAGGACCAGCGCGCCGGCGAGGAGGGCGGTGAGGTCCGCCCGGGCCGCGGTGGACGGGGACCACGACAGCCACAACGCCGCGGCTATGCCGGCCAGGATCGCCAGCCCGCCGGCACGGGGCGTGGGCTTCACGTGCGACGATCGCATCCCCGGCTCGTCGACGAGCCCCATCCGCCGACCCGCCTCCCGCGCCAGCGGGGTGGCGGCGAGCACGACGAGGCGGCGACGACGAGGGGAGTCACGGGCACGGCGGTTCCTCGGGGGAAGATGAAGGCGTGCGGAGCATACCGCCGACTTGCCCCACCACTCAACGTCGTGAGCCTCGTCCCCTTCGCCGCCCGCGGGCTCCTTCCGGTCTCGCGTCGTCCCGCACGAGAACCGCCACCGTCTCGATGTGCGGCGTGTGGGGGAACATGTCCACCGGCTGGACGCGCACGACGCGGTAGCCGGCCGCCACGGCGAGCGGCAGCTCGCGGGCGAGGGCCTCGGGGTCGCAGGAGACGAGGATGCCGCGGGCGGGCTTCAGTCGGCCGAAGACCTCGCGGATCACCTCCGGCGGGCAACCCTCGCGCGGCGGGTCGAGGACGACGGCGTCGAAGGCCCCGGCCTTCGAGGTAGGGCAGCGCCTTCTCCACCGACGAGCACACGAGCTTCAGCCGGCTCCTCGCTCACGCCGTTCTGGCGGCGGTTGAGCTCCGCGTCCCTCACGCTCTTGCGGCTCTCCTCGACCGCGGTGACCGAGTGGCCGCGCAGCGCGAGGGGCAGGGCGAAGAGCCCGCCGCCGCTGTAGAGGTCGAGCACCCGCAGGCCGGTCTCTCCCGGCAGCGCCTCGACCACCAGCCGGACCAGCGTGGCGGCGGCCGCCACGTTCGTCTGGAAGAAGGACGCCGGCGAGACGAGGAAGGCCGGCCCGAGCGCCTCCTCCCTGACGTGCCCCGTCCCCGCGACCCGCTTCGACTCGCGCCCGACGAGCCAGGGCCCCGGCCGGTCGTGCAGGTTGAGGACGAGCCCCTCCGGCTTCTCCGCGCCGTCGAGGACGGCGCGCAGCGGCGCCTGGAGCGCCGGGTCGTCGCGCGTCGCGACGAGCATCGCGACCGCCTCCTTCTCGTCGCGGCTCGTGCGCACGACCACGTGGCGGGCGAGGCCGTCGGTGCCGACGCCGGCCGCGGGGATACCGGCGGCGGCGAGCGCGTCCCGCAGGGCGAAGGCGATGCGGTTGGCGCGCCCGGCGTGCACGGGACACTCCTCGACCGGGACCACGTCGTTCGTGCCGCGGGCGAAGTGGCCCATGACGAGGCCGCCCGGGCCGCGGCCGAAGACGAAGGCGGCCTTCTGCCGGAAGCGCCAGGGCATGCCGTCGCCGCCCACCGGCATCCCGATCGTCGGCAGGACCCGCGGGGCTCCCTTGCCCATCGACTTGCGCAGCAGCACGTCGAGGAGCGCCGTCTTCTTCCGCAGCTGCTCCGGGTACGCGATGTGCTGCCAGGCGCAGCCGCCGCACGCGTCGGCGTGGCGGCAGCGGGGCACGACGCGGTTGGGCGACGCCTCCTCCACCTCGACGATCCGGGCGAGGGCGGGCCCCCGGCGGGCGTCCGGTCGTGGGCCTGCGGCCCCACCGGGCGCAGGACCCGCACGCGCACCCGCTCGCCCGGGATCCCGCCGGGCACGACGAGGCGGCTCGTCGCCCACGCCGGCGACGGCCGCGCCCGACCGGTCCGTGCCGGTCAGCGTGACGACGAGCTCGCCGTCCATGCCTCCACGTTCCGCTCGATCTGCTTCGCGTGGCCCTCGAGGTGGGCGGCGTAGATGCGGAGCCAGTCCTCGGCCGTGTAGCGGCCGGACTCGGTGTGCCGGCCCTCCTTCCTCCACTCGGCGTCGGTCAGCCTCCGCAGCAGGGGCACCGTCCGGCTCGCGCGCGGCGCTCGTCGCCGCGAGCGAGTCCTCGAGCGGCTGCGCCGTGGTAGTCGAAGACCCGGGCCCAGGCGTCCTGGTCGTAGCCGACGATGAGGGGCTCCTTCTCCGCGATCAGGTAGCGGATGCGCAGGGCCGCGTTCGTCTCCGAGTCGGCGCAGTGGACCACCACCTCGTGGACGCTCCACTTCCCCGCCGCCGGGCGCCACGAGAGCGCCGCCTTCGGCACCCTGGCGAGCGCCTCCCGGATCCGCTCCGGTCCCCGCGCGTACTGCTCGATCAGCGCCTCCCGCTCGTCGTGGCTCATGGCCATGGCCGTCTCCCCTCCGCCTGTCCGTCCTTCGCCGACTCGTCCCCGACAGTCTGACACAGCGTGGCCGACGGTCCTGTCACCTGTCCGTTTCCCCGCCGACCGCCGACCGGCCAGCCGGCGGCGTCGCTCCGTAACTCGTTGATTCTCAACGAACGCACTCGCTCGGGCATCGGGCTTGCATCGCCTGGCCGGCGTGTGTGAACGGCATCCTGGTGGTCGACGACGACGACGGCGTGAGGGGGATCTACCAGTCCCACTTCTCCGGGGCCGGGTTCGAGGTCCACAGCGCCGCCACCCTGCAGGAAGCGGCGGAGCGGCTGGCCGGCAACACCTTCGACGCGGTCATCGCCGACATCTGCCTGACGCCCGAGGTGGGGTCCGAGGGGCTCGCCATCGCCGCCTACCTGCGCCACCAGCGTCACGCCCCGCCGGTCGTCGTCCTCACCGCCTACGGCGCGCCCGACCGCGCCGAGGCGGCCGCCCGCCTCGGCGTCGACGCGTTCCTCCACAAGCCGGTCTCGCTCGTCTGGCTCGAGAGCCTGCTCCGCGCGCGGATCGACGACCGCCGGCGGGGGGCCGAGATCCAGCCCATGGCGGCTGCCGGCTAGGCCGGCGTAGCCTCGGTGCCGCTCCAGGCCTCCGCGTCCTCGCCGCCGGCCGAGCGCCAGCGGACTCGCCCGCGAGCGGCGTCGTTTCGTCGGCCGCCCGGTCGCCGGTGTCGCCGTGGACCCAGACGCCGCTCGTGTAGACGAGGGTCTTCGGCCGCGCGCCCCGCGCCGCCGCCGCGAGGAGCGTGTCGATCGCGACACGGTCCGGGCCCACGACGCCGGCCCCGTAATCCACCGCGGCGTGCACGAGCACCGCGCAGTCGTCGAGCGCCGCCTGATAGGTGGCTGGCTTCGCCACGTCCCCCACCACGGCGGCGACCTCCTCGCGCTCGAGAGCCGCCGCTTTTTCCGCCGAGCGGACGAGGCCGCGGACGTCGTGTCCCGCCCGGCGCAGGCCAGAGCCACGGCGCGGCCGATGTACCCGCTCGCCCCCGTCACGAAAATCCTCATGCTCCCTCCCCTGGACCGATGTCTCTCGATCATAAGCCGGCGTCACCCGGATGCTCACCACCGCGGCGCCTCCGCGCCCGCACCGCTGGCCCCGACCTTGCACTCCTTCTCACCCGACCGGAAAGAAGCACGCCGAAGGGCGCGATTCCGTGGCCCGGCGGACACAGGCCGTGGCGCGGGGGGCACAGGAGGGACCATGAGCGTCGAAGTGAGGCCGGCATCGCTGCAGGACGGGGTGGCGGTGCTCTCGCTCCTCGAGGACGTGGGCTACTACCCCGAGCCCGTCTCCTACGCCCGCACCTTCCGCCGGACGATCACGGACCCGCACTTCCTCGTGCGGGTGGCCGAAGCGGAGGACGGCCGCATCGTCGGGGTCGCCACGCTGTCGCTGCGCTACCAGCTCGGGCTCGGCGGGCTTCTCGCCTGCCTCGACGAGTTCGCGGTGGTGCCGGGCGCGCCGAAGGGAGTCGAGCGCGCGCTGCGCCGCGAGACGCTCGGCCGCGCCCGGGCGATGGGCGCCGTGCGCGTGCTGAAGGAGGCGAACCAGCACACGCCGCCGCCGCGGGCCGCCCAGCTGAGGGCGCGAGCCTCGGCCGCGAGCGCCGCGCCGAGGCCCTGCCCCGGACGGCCTGACGCCGCCGCGGCGGAAGGCCCTCCCTGGCCTCCGGTTGCGTGCTAGATTGGCGCTGGGGAACCAGGGAGGGCCATTGCCGGGACGTATCGCGCTCGCTCTCGTCGACGAAAGCAACCAGCTTCCAGCAACTGCTCCGGTCGGACGCCGAGGCCGCGGCGCGCGAAGGCGGGCCTCGAGATCGAGACCCTGTTCACCGGGGAGAGCCTCCCCGACCACCTCGGCGCGCTGCGCCGGCTGATCGTCGCGCCCGAGAGGCGGCCGGCGGCGCTCCTGGTGATGGCGGTGCGCGACCACGGGCTCGACAAGGTGGTGCGCGAGGCGGCCGGGGCGGGCGTGCACTTCGTCTTCCTGAACGCGGTCGAGGACGACCTCGGCGCCGTCCGCCGCGAGTTCCCGGCGGTGAGCATCTCCACCGTCTGCCCGGACGAGGTGGAGACGGGCCGCGTGCAGGGCCGCCAGATGCGCGCGCTGGTGCCGGCGGGCCGCCGCGTGCTCTACATCCAGGGCAGCCCGCGCAGCCTCGCCTCGCGCCAGCGCACCGCGGGCATGCAGGAGGCGACGGCGGGCGCGCCGTTCGAGGTGGTGCTCGCGGGGGGCGACTGGAACCCCGCGTTCGCGAGCCGCACGGTGCGCGAGTGGCTGCGCTTCGCGGTGGGCGGGCGGCGGCCCTTCGACCTCGTGGCCTGCCAGAACGACCACATGGCGGGCGGCGCCCTCGAGGCGCTCGCCGCCGCGGCCGCCGAGTCGGGCCAGAAGGACGTCGCCGCATCCCCGTGGCCGGCTGCGACGGGGCCCCCGACATCGGGCAGAAGATGGTCCGCGACGGGCGGCTCGTCGCCACCGTCGTCCTGCCGCGCGTGGCGGGGCCGGCGGTGGACGAGATCGCCGCCCTCCTGGCGCGCGGCGCGCGCCCGGCGCCGGTCATCACCCACGCCGCGACGTCGTTCCCCCCGCTGAGCGACCTCGAGCCGATCGCCTGAGGCGCGCGACCTGGCGTCGAACGAGACCTTCGACTTCCGCGGACCCGCCGGGCGCCTCGAGGCGATCCTCATGCTCCCCGAGGCGCCGCCCTCGCGGCGGCCGTCGTCTGCCACGCGCACCCGCTCCACGGCGGGATGATGCACTTCAAGGTCGTCTTCCGGGCGGCGAAGGCGCTGCAGTCGGCCGGGCTCGCCGTCCTCCGCTTCAACTTCCGCGGCGTCGGCCGGAGCGAGGGCGTGCACGACCACGGCTCCGGCGAGCAGGAGGACGCGCGGGCGGCGCTCCTCGAGATGCAGGACCGTTTCCCCGGCCTGCCCCTCGTCCTCGGCGGCTTCTCCTTCGGCTCGCCGTGGCCCTGCGCGTCGCCGCGCGCGACGCGGGGGTCCGCGCCGTCTTCGCCCTCGGCTATCCCCCCTCCCGCGCCGCCGATCACGCGCCGCTCGAGGCGGTCCGCGGCCGCGCCTCTTCGTCCAGGGCGAGAACGACGAGTTCGGCCCGGCGAGGCGCTGCGCGCCCTGGTCGAGCCGCTTCCCCCGCCGCGCGAGATCGTCGTGATCCCGGGCGCCGACCACTTCTTCGACGGGCCGCCTCGACGCGCTGCAGGGCGCGATCGCCGACTGGGCGGAAGCCCGCCTGGGACGCCCTGGCTCCTCAGCCGGGGCCCGCCGCACCTCCCTGCTGAGAATCAGTCGCGCCAGGCCGAGGGTCGAGGACGGGGCTCGTCGGGCTCCTCGTGGTCGGCCGAACCCGACCCGCCGCCGTGCGGCAGGAAGCGCACGAGCCCCCACGCGAGGAGCGCCGCGATCGCGTGCGGCAGCAGCTCGAGCGCCGCCCCCGAGCCACCGCGGCACGCCGAGGGCGTAGGCCGCGAGGATCGGCGCGGAGTAGCGCCAGAAGACGGTGCGCTCCTCCCAGGCGAACGCGGCGCAGAAGAGCGGCAGCGCGAGGTGCGGGCCGAGCGGGGTGGGCGCGAGGTAGAGCGCGCCGAGCTCGAGGAGCGCCGCCGCCACGAGTCCCTGCACGAAGGCGAGGGCGAGGCGGCCCCGCTCGTAGAGGTAGGGGAAGCCGGCCCCGGCGAGGAGCGCCGCGAGCGCCGCGCGTGCCGATCGGGGCGGGCAGTCCCAGCTTCGGCAGCACCCAGCCGCCGTACGCGACCATGAAGACGGCGGCGGAGCCGTTGCGGATCCACTTCGTCAGGCGGCGCTGCGGCAGCGCGAGCAGGTCGAGCAGCAGGTAGCCGACGTAGGCGTAGGCCGGCCAGACGACCGCGAACGACCGCGTCTTCCAGAAGACGAGGAGGGCCAGGGAGAGCGCGGGCACCGCCTCGAAGAGGCGCGGCCACGGGGCGGACGAGCGGTAGAGCGCCTCGATCCTCCGGTCGGCCTTCACACCGGGCATGAGCGTCCTCTCCACCCGCCGCCGCAGCTCCGCGAGGAGGGCGGCGACGGCCTCCTCCTCGCCGAGCGCGCGGTAGGGCACGGGGTCGATCGGGTCGTGGTAGCGGACGTGGATCTTCGCCGGCTCCGGCAGCGCCCGGAAGTAGGGCCAGGCGCGGAAGGCCCCGCGGATCGTGGCCGGCACGAGCGGCGCTCCGGTCTCGAGGGCGAGCCGCGCGGCGCCCGCGCGCAGCTCCTCCTCCATCCAGCCCGCGCGCGAGCGCTTGCCCTCGGGGAAGATGCCGACGAGGTGCCCCTCCCGCACGAGCGCCTTCGCCGCCTCGTAGGCCGCGCGGCCGCGCCCCGCGCCGGGTGTCCACGGGGAAGGCGCCGAAGAGGCGCACCAGCGGGCCGAGGAGGGGGACGCGGAAGAGGGCGTCCCAGGCCATGAAGCAGGATCGGCCGCTTCACCTGCAGCGAGAGCAGCACGGGGTCGAGGTACGAGGGGTGGTTCGCGGAGACGATCGCCCCGCCCGCGGCCGGGATCTTCTCCTCGCCGACGCAGTCGTAGGTGAAGAGGACGCGGAACAGCGCCTCGAGGACGGCGCGCAGCGCGTCGCGGATCACGAGGCGGAGGGGTCGGCGCCGGCCCCCGCGCGCTTCGGGTGGCGCCCGGGCAGGGCCTCGAGGTGGGGCTTGACCGCGGCGTACTCCTCCTCGAGGGCGCGCGCGAGGTCGGGGGCGCCCTCGGTGGAGCCGGAGCGGCCGAGCACCTCGAGCCGCGCGCACAGGTCCGCCATGCGCCGGCAGCCGAGGTTGCCGCAGCTGCCCGAGGAAGCTGTGCGCCGCCCGCTCGAGCTGCGCGGCGTTGCCCTTGGCCGCCTTGCGGATCGCGCCGAGCCGGACGGGCGCGATCTTGAGGAAGGTGGCGACCACCTCGTCCATCAGGGACCCGTCGTCGTCCACCGACATCAGGCTGCCCACGATCGCCTCGTCGAGGAGGCCGCCGGCCGCGGCGGCGCGGCCGCCGCCTTCTCCGCCGGCGCCGCGGGCGCGCCCACCCAGCGGCGCAGCACGGCCTCGAGCGCCTCCGGGCGTGACCGGCTTCGAGACGTAGTCGTCCATGCCCGCCTCGAGGCACTTCTCGCGGTCGCCCTTCATCGCGCTCGCGGTCATGGCGACGATCGGCAGCCGCGCCCGCCCGCCTCGTGCTCGCGCTCGCGGATCCGTCGCGTGGCCTCGAAGCCGTCCATGCCCGGCATCTGCCCGTCCATCAGCACCGCGTCGTACCGCGTCCGCGCGCAGGCCTCGAGGGCCTCGCGGCCGTTCTCCGCCACCTCGACCCGGTAGCCCGAGCTTCTCGAGGATGCGCACCGCCACCTTCTGGTTGACCTCGTTGTCCTCCGCCACCAGCACGCGCGCGGCGACGGGCGGGCGCAGCTCGCGCAGGCTGTGGCGGGTGACGAGGTGCGGGCGCCCGCCGGCGCCGCTCCTCGTCCATCACCTCGACCAGGCAGTCGTAGAGGTCGGCCTCGTCCACGGGCTTCGTGAGGTAGGCGGAGATGCCGATCCGCGAGGCCTCCGCCCCGTGGCCGCGCTGGCCGAACGAGGTGAGCAGGACCAGCCTCACCCCGGCGAGCGAGGGCTCGTCCTTGATCGCGCGACCGAGGGCGAGCCCGTCCATCTCCGGCATCTTCATGTCGAGGATGGCGAGGTCGTAGCCGGGCCCGCTCGCGGCCGCCTGCAGCAGCGCGGCGAGGGCCTTCGGGCCGGACTCGACCGTGGTCGTGCGCAGGCCCCAGTACCCGAGCTGCTGCTTGAGGATCTGCCGGTTGGTCGCGTTGTCGTCCACCACGAGCACGCGCCGGCCCGCGAGGCGCGCGGAGGGGGGCGGGGCGGGGGACGCTTCCGGGGCCTGCCGCTCGAGGCGCACGGTGAACCAGAAGGTGCTGCCGCGGCCGGGCCGGCTCTCGACGTCGATCTCGCCGCCCATCAGCGAGACGAGCCGCTTCGAGATGGCGAGGCCGAGGCCGGTGCCGCCGTAGCGGCGGCTGGTCGAGCCGTCCGCCTGGACGAAGGACTGGAAGAGGCGCGCCTTCAGCTCGGGGTCGATGCCGATGCCGGTGTCGCGCACCTCGAAGCGGACGACCGCCGCGTCCCCGGCCGGCTCGTCGAGGGTCACCCGGAGGACGACCTCGCCCTCCTCCGTGAACTTGACCGCGTTGCCGACGAGGTTGGTGAGGACCTGGCGCAGCCGCCCGGGGTCGCCCTGCAGCGCGTTCGGGACGTCGTGGCGGATGAGGCAGAGCAGCTCGAGCCCCTTGGCCTGGGCGGCCTCGGCGAAGGAGCCGAGCACCTCGCGCACCGCGCGCCGCAGGTCGAACTCGACGTTCTCGAGGTCGATGCGGCCCGCCTCGATCTTCGAGAAGTCGAGGATGTCGTTGATGATCTCGAGCAGCGCCCGCCCCGACTGGTCGATCACCTCGGCGTACTCGCGCTGCTCCGGGGTGAGGCCGGTGTCGAGGAGGAGCCGCGTCATCCCGATGACGCCGTTCATCGGCGTGCGGATCTCGTGGCTCATGTTCGCCACGAACTCCGACTTGAGCCGCGAGGCCTCGAGGGCGGCCTGGCGGGCCCGCACCAGGACGTCGATGCTCTGCACGGCCAGCACCACCCCGGCCACCGTGCCGTCGGTGTCGCGCCAGGGGTGCACGGTCCAGCGCAGGAAGACGCGGGTGCCGTCCTCGCGCTCGAGCGCGTCCTCGGGCTCGCTCACCACCTCGCCGGCGAGGGCCCGCTCGAGCACCCGCCGGTACTTCTCCGGCATCCCGGGCCAGACCTCGTCGAGCGTGCGGCCCACCACCGAGGGGTCGGCGGTGCGCAGGTAGCGCAGCCAGCGCGTGCTGTGCGCGAGGTGGCGGCCCTCGCGGTCGAGCATGGCCATGGCCACCGGCGCGTGGGTGACGATCTGCCGCAGCTGCTCGCGCTCGCGCTCGATCGCCTGCTGCAGGAGCTTGCGCTCGGTGATGTTGCGCGCGACCGCCTGCAGGCCGGCGAAGCGGCCGTCCTCGCTGACGAGCTGCGCGCGCTGGCCCACCCACAGGTCCTCGCCCTCGCGGGCCAGCATGGGGAACTCGCAGTAGGTGTTCGGGATCCCCTGCTGGCGCTGGTCCTCGTAGAAGCGCCGGGCGTGCTCGCGGTAGTCCGGGCGCACCACGTCGAGGAACGCCCGCCCGAGCAGCTTCCCCTCCGCGACGCCGAGCGCCTCCTCGGCGGCGGGGTTCGCGTAGGTGAAGCGCCCCTCGGCGTCGGTGCGGAAGATGACGTCGTCGGCCAGCTCGACGAGCTCGCGGAAGCGGGCCTCGCTCGCCGCGAGCCGCGCGGCGACGGCGCGCTCGCTCGCAGCTCGCTCTCCCGCTCGACGAGCCCGCGGCGGGCCTCGGCCGCGTGGCGACGCAGCCACAGAGGAATAGGAGCACGGTGGCGACGGCCAGGACGGTCGCGAGGGCGAGGCTCGGCGTCACGCGGTTTGGTGGCTCCTCAACGGCCAACAGTAAGGCCCGCCCCCGACGGGGTCAAGGCGACTGCGGCGACCGCTCCGGCTACTCGAGGCCGTGGCGGGCGAGCAGGGCGCGGTCGGCGAGCACCTCGCCGATCGGCGCGTCCGCGACGCACCGGCCGTCGTCGAGGACGATCGCGCGCGCGCACAGCCGCTCGACGAGCGCCAGGTCGTGGCTCGCGACCACGAGCGTCGCGGCGAGCCCCGACAGGAGCGCCGCGAGCTCGCGGCGCCCGCGCGGGTCGAGGCCCGAGGACGGCTCGTCGAGGAGGAGGAGCCCCGGCCGGCAGGCGAGGGCGCCCGCGAGGCAGAGCCGGCGCTTCTCGCCGGTGCTGAGGTGGTGGGGGAAGCGGGCCTCGCGGCCGACGAGCCCCACGGCGGCGAGGGCCTCGTCCACCGCCGCGCGCACCTCGGCCGCGGCCCAGCGACGCGCGCGGGGCCCGAAGGCCACGTCCTCCTCCACGGTGAGCCCGACGATCTGGTCGTCCGGGTCCGCGAAGACGATGCCCACCCTCGCGCGGACGCGCGCGCACCGTCTCCGGAGAGAGCACGACCCCGTCGATCGCGACCCGGCCCTGCACGTCGTGACGGTGCGGCGCGTGCGCGGCGTCGTGGCGGTGCAGGTAGCGCTGCCGCTCCGGGAGGAGCCCCGCGAGATGCAGGAGGAGCGTGGACTTGCCGGCCCCGTTCGGGCCGAGGAGCGCCACCCGCTCCCCGGGCGCGACACGGAGCGACACGGCGCGCAGCGCGGGGGAGCCGTCCGGGTAGTGGTAGTCGAGGCCCTCGACCTCGAGCGACGCGGGAGCGACGCTCACGGGAGGTCCGCTCCCGCGCGCGAGGCGCGCGCGCTCGACCGCCTCGGCGCGCTCGAGGGTCCGGAGGAGGAGCGCGCCGGCGAAGCGCCCGAAGCCCCGCACGGTCGACGGCGGGCTCCGTCGAGGAGCGAGCCCCACGGCCCGTAGGTCGTCCGCCGCGCCTCGCGCGCGCGCAGCATGGCCCGCGCCTGCTCGATCATCGCCGCGAGGCTCGAGAGCGCGGCCTCGAGGACGTCCACCAGGCGCGCGGGGACGCGCAGCGCGCGCGCGCCGCGCACGAGCCCGAGCGGGCCCAGCAGGAAGGCCGTCCCCGCCGCGGCGGTCGTCGCGGCGAGAGAGCGCGCGGCCAGGGCCAGGGCCGTCGCGAGGCGCCGGCCGGGCGGGGCGAGGAGCGCGGCGGGCAGGGCGAGCACGAGGACGAACGGGAGGAGCCAGGCGAGCCGGCGCACGAGCTGCGCGAGCGTGCTGCCGGCGACGCGGAAGGCCGCGGCCCCGCCCGCGAAGGCGAGCGCCCACGCGCCCCACGACCACGCGGGGAACGGACGGCCGGGCGAGCCCGGCCGGGGCGAGGGCGGCCAGCGACCGTGAGCGCGAGGCCGGCGCCGAGGACGAGGCCGGGGCGCGAGCGGCGTCACCGGTGGGGCCTCGCCTCCGGCGGCGCGCCGAGCCCGCGCGAGAGCGCCCAGGCGAGAACGGCCGCGGCCAGGGTCCCCAGCACCCCGGCGAGCGCCGGTGCCGGCGCGCCCGAGCGCGGCCCACGGCAGCTCGTAGCCGGGCGCGGGCGCCGGCCAGAGAGCGCGCGCCGCACCCGCGAATCCCAGCCGCTCGGCGGCGGACTCGAGCCCGTCCGGCAGCGGCGAGGCCATCGGCGCCAGGAACGCGGCCACCGCGAGAGCGACGACGAGCGCGCCGGCGGCCGGGGCCGAGCGGGAGGCGGACGCGCCCCCGGCCTGCAGGCCGCGGACGAGGTCGGGGCGCCAGCGCAGGAGGGTCCCGAGGATCGCGCCGGTCAGGGCGGCCTCCAGGAGCGCGATCGGCACGTGCAGCGAGAGCATGAGCGGCAGCACCACCGACGCCGGGTACAGGCCCGAGAGCGCGAGGGCCATCGCGACGAAGGCCGCGCCGACGCAGCGTGCCCGACGAAGGCCCCGACCACGGGCCCCGCCACGAGGCCCCTCACCCCGGGGAAGAAGGCGGGTGACGAGCGAGGCCACGGCGTGGCCCCCGAGGCACCCGCGCGCCGCCCATCGCCAGCAGGTTCGCGCCGTACGCCGTCACGCCGCCGTCCTGGAACAGGAGCGCCTGCACCGCCAGCACCACCGCCATCACGACGAGCCCCCGCGAGGGCCCGACGATCGCGGCGGCCAGCATCCCGCCCACCAGGTGCCCGCTCGTCCCGGGCACGAGCGGCACGTTCACGAGCTGCGCCGCGAAGACGAACGCCGGAGAGCGCGCCGAGCGTCCCCGCCGGCACGCGCTCGGGAAGGGACCTCTCCGCGCGCAGCGCCCAGCCGAGTGTCCCCGCGCCCGCCGCCCAGGTCCCCGCCGCGACGCCCGCGCCGAGGAAGCCGTCCGGGATGTGCATGGGACCGATTCTCTCCCAGGAAGCACCCCGGCACGATCCGGGCCGGGAATGGCCTATCATTCGAGCGCATGGTGGAAGCCTCGGCCTTGACCGTCCGCTTCTGGGGGGTTCGCGGGAGCATCGCCTGCCCGTCGCCGACGTACATGGGCTTCGGCGGCAACACGAGCTGCGTCGAGGTGCGGGCGGGCGGGAAGATCCTCATCCTCGACGCGGGCACCGGCGTCCGCCCGCTCGGCCAGCTCCTGCGGCGCGAGGGAGCGCGGGAGGCCGACTTCCTCTTCAGCCACACGCACTGGGACCACGTGAACGGCTTCCCCTTCTTCGCTCCCGCCTTCGAGCCCGACCACGCCTTCCGGGTGTTCGCGGGGCACCTCAGCCGACGCCGGCGGCATCCGCGAGGCGATCGCGGGCCACATGCACGAGCCCATGTTCCCGGTGCCCCTCGACGTGATGAGGGCCCGGCTCGCCTTCACCGACTTCCGGGCGGGCGAGACCCTCGACCTCGGGCCGGGCCTGCGGGCGCGCACCGCCCCCCTCAACCACCCGAACGGCGCCACGGCCTACCGCATCGAGCACGCGGGCCGCTCGGTCTGCTACGTGACCGACACCGAGCACGTGCCGGGGCGCCCCGACGAGAACGTGCTGGGGCTGATCGCGGGGGCCGACCTCGTCATCTACGACTCGACCTACACCGACGCCGAGTTCCCGGCGCGCGTGGGCTGGGGCCACTCCACCTGGCAGGAGGGCCTGCGCCTCGTCCGCCGGGCCGGCGCGCGGCGGCTCGTGGTCTTCCACCACGACCCGGACCACGACGACGAGGTGATGGCGGGCATCGAGCGCGAGCTCGCCGCCGAGTCGGACGGAACTCGTGGCCCGCGAGGGGCTCCAGCTCGAGCTGTGAGGGGAAACTTGACCGAGTGTCGGGTTGTGGTCATAATAACCACATGAGAGCGAGCGTGGGGTCGCGAGAGCTCAAGACCCGCCTGGGTACCTACCTGCGGAGGGTGCGCCAGGGGGCCACCCTGCTCGTGACGGACCGGGGAGAGCCGGTCGCCGAGCTGCGCCCTCTCGACGCCGGCGCCTCGGCCCAAGACGCCGGCCTGGCCGCGCTCGAGGCGCTGGGCGTGGTCACGCGCGGCCCGAAGGCCCGCCTCGCCCCCTTCCGGCCGGTCCGCTCGTCGGGCCGACCGGCATCGGAGGCGGTGGTCGAAGACCGCGAGGACCGGTTCTGATCCACTACTTCGACGCGAGCGCCCTCGTGAAGCGCTACGTCCGCGAGGCGGGCAGCGAGCGCGTGCGCGACTGGCTGGCCGCAGGCACCGCGGCCACGAGCCGGCTCACCGAGGTGGAGGTGGCGTCGGCCCTGATGCGCCGCTGGCGCGAGGGGAGCTTCAGCACGGCCGAGCGCGACCGGGCGCTCGCCGCCCTCGTCGGGGACCTGGGCACCCTGACGATCGTGGAGATCGCGCCCCCGGTCACCTCCCGCGCGCGGAGGCTAATCGAACGCCATCCGCTCCGGACGGGCGACGCCGTGCAGCTCGCCTCGTGCCTGCTGCTCCGGGACGCCACGGGCGGCCCGGTCGCCTTCGGGGCCTTCGACGGTCGGCTGAGCGAGGCGGCGAGGGCGGAGGGGCTGACGGAGCTGCGCTGAGATGGTGTCCCTCGGCGCAGCCGACGGGAAGTCATAATGGCCTCGTGAGCGAGCGCCCGATCTACCTCGACTACAACGCCACGACGCCCGTCGACCCCGAGGTCGCCGAGGCGATGCTCCCGTTCCTCACGACGCGCTTCGGGAACCCGTCGAGCTCGCACCCTTACGGGACCGAGGCGCGCGCCGCCGTCGAAGCCGCGCGACGGCAGGTCGCCGCGCTCCTCGGCGCGCGGCCCGAGGAGATCGTCTTCACGAGCGGCGGGACGGAGGGAAACAACACCGTCCTCCACGGCGTCGCGCGCCTCCTCCGGGCGAAGGGTCGGCACGTCGTCACCTCGGCGATCGAGCACCCGGCCGTCCTCGAGCCGTGCGCCGTCCTCGAGGAGGACGGCTGCCGGGTCACGCGCGTCCCGGTCGACGGCTCGGGGCGCGTCGACCCGCGCGACGTCGCGGAGGCGCTGACGCCGGAGACGATCCTCGTCTCCGTCATGCACGCGAACAACGAGGTCGGGACGATCCAGGACGTCGCGGAGATCGCCCGCCTCGCGCACGAGCGCGGGCGTCCTCGTCCACACCGACGCGGCGCAGTCGGTCGGCAAGGTGCCGGTCGACGTCGGGGCCCTCGGCGTCGATTTCCTCACGCTCGCCGGGCACAAGCTCTACGCGCCGAAGGGAGTCGGTGCGCTCTTCATCCGGTCCGGGGTCGAGCTTCCCCGCCTCCTCCACGGCGCCTCGCACGAGGCGGGCCGGCGCGCCGGAACGGAGAACGTCCTCGAGATCGTCGGACTCGGGAAGGCGTGCGAGGTCGCCGCGCGACGGCTCCCGCACGACGCCCGCCGCTTCGAGGAGCTCCGCGAGCGGCTCTTCGCGGCGCTCGCCCGCGAGGTCGCCCGGCCTGCGCCGGAACAGCCCGTGGGAGCGCTCCCTCCCGAACACGCTCAGCGTCGGCTTCCCGGGCGTCGACGCGAGCGCCCTCCTCGCCGAGGTCGGCGAGAAGGTCGCGGCCTCGGCCGGCGCGGCGTGCCACGCCGCCGGGGTCGAGGTCTCCACGGTCCTCGACGGCGATGGGCGTCCCGGTCGAGTACGCGATGGGGACGGTCCGCTTCTCCGTCGGCCGCGGCACGACCCCGGCGATGGTCGACGACGCGGCGCGCGTCGTCGCGGAGGCCGTCCGCCGGATGCGCCCGGACCTGCCGGCCGCCCGCGCTGAAGCCCGAGAGCGACGGTCCCGTGAGGCTGACCCGCTTCACGCACGGGATGGGCTGCGCCTGCAAGCTGCGGCCGCAGGACCTCGAGACGGTCCTGAGGTCGCTGCCGAAGGTGACGGACCCCGCCGTCCTCGTCGGCCCCGAGCACTCCGACGACGCGGCCGTCTACCGCCTCACGGCACGACCTCGCGGTCGTCTCGACGGTCGACTTCTTCACGCCGATCGCCGACGACCCGTTCGACTTCGGCGCGATCAGCGCGGCGAACTCGCTGAGCGACGTCTACGCGATGGGGGCGAAGCCCCTCTTCGCCCTCAGCGTCGTCGCCTTCCCGTCGCGGCGGCTCCCCCTCTCCGTCCTCGAGCGGATCCTCGCGGGAGCGGCCGAGGTCGCGCGCGAGGCGGGCATCTCGATCGTCGGCGGCCACACGGTCGACGACAACGAGCCGAAGTTCGGTCTCGCGGTGACTGGGATCGTCCATCCCGACCGCGTCGTGACGAACGCATCGGCCCGCCCCGGCGACGCGCTCGTCCTGACGAAGCCGATCGGGACCGGCATCCTCGCGACGGCCATCAAGCGAGGGCTGGCCGACGACGACGATCGCGCGCCGCGTCGTCGCCGTCATGCGGACGTCTGAATCGCGCCGCGGCGGAGGCGATGGTCGAGACGGGCGTCTCCGCCTGCACGGACGTGACCGGCTTCGGCCTCCTCGGGCACCTGCGCGAGATGGCGGCGGCCTCGCGCCTCGACGCCGAGATCGAGGCCGCGTCCGTCCCCGTCCTCGCGGCCGCGCGCGAGCTCGCCGCTGCGGACGCCGTGCCCGGCGGGACGCTCGAGAACCTCGCCCACGTCTCGCCGCACGTCGACTTCGCTCCCGGCCTCTCGCGCGTCGACCGCCTCCTCCTCGCCGACGCCCAGACCTCGGGCGGCCTCCTCATCTCCGTCCCGCCGGAGCGCGCGGAGCGCTCCTCGCCGCGCTGCGGGCGCGCGGCGTCGCCGAGGCCCGCCGGATCGGGCGCTTCACCGGGCGCGGGGTCGGTCGGATCCGTGTCCTCGGCTGAAGCGGACCGGATCGGGATTGACCGGCCGGAGGGCCGTCGGGTAGAGTGGATGCACTCCCCATGCTTTCGCGGAGGCTGGTCGTTGCCGCGCTCGTCCTGCTCGGCGTGGCCGTGACGATTCTCGAGGAGTCGCTCGTCCACTCGGACGACGGGTGCGTCGTCGAGCCGCACTGCAACGCCTGTCTTCTCCAGCTCCGAACCCCCGGCGTCGTGACGGAGGCGTTCTCCCTGCCCCGGGTCGTGGCGGCCGTGGACCGCGTCGCCCCCGGGCTCCCGCCCTCTCTCGAGCAGGCCGCGCCCCGCAGCGTCTCGTCGCGCGGGCCGCCCCCGGCCTGAACCTGCTCCAGTCCGTTCCTGCCGGACCCGCGCCGTCGCTCTTCAGCACGAGCGCGGCCGGGATCCGGGTATCGATGGGAAACGGTTC
>CAWDWZ010000008.1:0-7918 GCA_963806165.1 Thermoanaerobaculia bacterium | reverse complement strand
GTACAGCGAACGACATGCTGACCAAGGGGATCTTCCTGAGATTCCCGGGGCAATGGGATGACGGATTGTTCACGAATGCGACGTTGGGTGGCGACTCCTACTACAACGTCTTCCGCTGGTATGAGGCGCAGACGGGAAGGTACTCGCGAACTGATCCACTTCCTACCAGATCCGCACGGGGGCTTCTCCTCTATGCAGCCTCCAATCCCATCAAGTACCTTGACAAGCTCGGCATGGTCGCAACAGCTGGGCAATGTCTGTGCTGCACTCCAGAATCAACTGCTCATGAGTTCGCCGCGATTAGCAATTGGGTACTCGCTCATGAGGATGACTACAAGATCGGAAGGTGGGTGGGGAAAGGGGGCTGTGGTGGGGAAGCGGACAAGCTGACGAACGATGTTGAGACCGCATTGCAGCCTGGATGCTGGATCACCAAGTCACAACTGCTACGGCCTCTTTCTGGTGCCAACTTCCTCATGATGTCCACGTTCGGTTGGCCTATCTATGTCCACCGAGTGTTGAAGTTGACGCCTTGTGGTGGTGAATTCAATTCACAAGAGACGATGATCGATCCCTATATTGGAAAGACGGACATCGAACCGTTACCTGGTTACCTTCAAGTTGAATCATCTGACGACCCACTCTCATGCCAATTCTCTCCATAGTGATCGAGCGTTTGCGCGATCCTGGCCCGCATGGAAAGGCGGCAAGGTCGCTTCTCGCCCTCTCGCTTTGCCTCGTTCCGGCCTTGTTGGTTTCAGGCATCGGCGTGCTCCAGTGCTTCGGAAGCGGCCCAGACTGGCCAGCAATTGCATCAAGTGGAAAAAGCAGACTGGTATTGCCGCTCTACTTGATAATCACTGGTCGGCTGCTTCTAGTTGGTCGGAGGCTCTGGAAAGAGATCAACGCTCCATGAATCATGTCTATGGAAACGTAATCTAATCCCGGCCTTCTTTCGCCGGCTCCTCACCCCGGATTCTGATCCAGTAGGGCTGTCACAATGGAGCATTGAGACATGACCAGAAGTGCGCTGCTTGGCGTCGGCAGCTTGCTCTTCGTCATGGGCTTGGGCGGTCTCTTGGCGATGCCCAGGGTCATGGGTGCGCCGCAGAATCAGGTCCAACTGGTTCTCTCGAGCGTCATCGCTGGGCCATTTGGCCTGGCACTGCTCGCCGCCGGAGTCTTAAGAGATCGCGGTTCTTCTGCAGGAAGGATCCTCGTCATAGTCGCTGCGTGGTTCCTGGGCGTGATTCTCTTCATGCTATTGGGCGTAGGCCTAGGACGAGTGAACCCATAGCGATAGTTGATTCGGGGGGATGAGAGGCTGGCCCTCCCCCGATTCGGTGGACAGTTGACAGTGTCTGACTTCGTTGCCGGCGCGCTTGACCGCAAGGCCGCACTGAACAGAAGTCAGGCTCCGGCGACTTGGCCCTGACTTCGTTCTAGCGCGCGAGATTCGCCGCGGCCGCCGATCGCCGTGGCGCGGGGAGGGCGACGCCGCGGCTCTTCGCCCAGGCGGCGCCCATCTGGTCGAGCTCGTCGGCGCCGAGGAGCTGCTCGGCCATCGGGAAGAGGACGACCTCCTCCTTCTGGAAGTGACTGCGCGCGGCGGCGATCGCCGCTTCGAGGTGGGCGCGCGCTTCGGGGGCCTGACGGGTGCTCGCGACCCGCGCGAGCTCGCCCTCGATCTCCTCGTGCTCGGCGCGCATCGCGGTCACCGGGCCGCCCCCGGGCATCTTCTTCTCGAGCGCCGCGAAGAGACCCTCGTCCTCGAGGTGGGCGTGGGCGAGAATCGCGCTCTCGAACAGCCGCGCGGAGCTCTGCAGAAAGGCGAGGTCGGAATCGGTCGCGGCGCCCTCGACGGCGGTCATCAGCAGGTAGAGGGCTCCGTGTTCACCGTAGAGAGCGTCGGTAATTCGCATGTTCAGACTCCTGCCGCAGTTGGGGTCGTTCCGGGGCGGCAAGCGAACCGTAGCGCCGATCCGCCGGGACGGGGATGACGCCCGTCATAGAGCCGGCTCCGCCCGCATCCCATGCTACGTTTCCGTGGTGACCCCCCTCTCGGATTCCAACTGGAGCCGACCGGAGGTCGTGGCCGGATTCGCGCGCTCGGCGCCGAACCAGGTCCTGATGCGGTTCGCGGAAGCCGAGCTGCGACGGTGCACGGACCGGCCCGTGGCGCTCGATCTCGGCTGTGGCGCGGGGCGCAATGCGGTGCCGCTCGCCGATCAGGGCTGGCAGGTCGTCGGACTCGACGACTCCTTGCCGATGCTCCTCGCGGCGCAGGCGCGCGCCGGAGCGCGGACCGGAGGAAGCGGTCCGCACCTCGCGCTCGCCGCCATGGACCGGATTCCGCTCGCGGATCGCAGCTGCGATTTCGTCGTCGCGCACGGCATCTGGAACCTGGCGCGCTCGGCGGCGGAGTTTCGCCGGGCGCTCGGCGAGGCCGCCCGGGTCGCCGTTCCCGGCGCCGCGCTCTTCGTCTTCACCTTCTCGCGCAACACCTTTCCGCCGGAGATCCGCCCGGTCGCCGGCGAGCCGTTCGTCTTCACCCAGTTCTCGGGCCAGCCGCAATGCTTTCTGACTGCGGAGCAGCTCTTCGAAGAGCTCGCGGAGGTGGGCTTCTCGCCCGACCCGGCTGTCCCGCTCACCGAGTACAACCGGCCGCCGCCCGGCGCGCGGCCAGTGGCAACCCCGCCGACCTCGCCGGTGATCTACGAAGCTGCCTTTCGCTTCCGCCGCTGACCGCCCTCAGAACAGGGTCGAGACGAACACCGCGGCGATCGCGAGCGGGCAGGCGTAGCGCAGCAGCCAGAGGCAGAGCCGGCGCGCGAACGGCGTCGTCTCCGCGAGCTCCTCGTCCACGATCTTGCGACTCAGGCGCCAGCCGACGAGCGCGCTGACCAGAATGGCCCCGACCGGCAGCAGGATGTTCGAGGTGACGTAGTCCAGGCAGTCGAAGAAGGTCTTGCTTGCGAACGCCGGCGCCCATCCGAGCCAGCCGAGCGGGTGCCAGTCGGCCCAGAGATTGAACGACAGCACCGAGCCCAGTCCCAGCGCCCAGGCCCCGCCGGCGGCGATGAGCACGGCGCTCGACCGCGTGGTGCCGCGGTGCTGCTGCAGCCAGGCGACGACCGGCTCGATTCCCGCGATCGACGGCGTGAGCGCGGCGAAGACGAGCAGCAGGAAGAAGAGCGTGCCGATCAGGCGTCCGCCCGGCATCTCGGCGAAGACCGTCGCCAGGACGTCGAAGACCAGCTCCGAGCCCTGGGCGGGATTCATCCCGTAGCGGAAGACCAACGGGAAGATGGTCAGCGTCGCGAGCAGCGAGACCAGCAGGATCGAGCCGCTGATGTAGATCGCCGGGCGCACCAACGACGTCCCGCGCGCGATGTACGAGCCGTAGACCAGCATCATCGCCATGCCGACGCCGGTGGCGTAGAACGCCTGCCCGATCGCCGCCAGCACGACCTGCGGCGTGATCGCCGAGAAATTGGGCGCGAAGGCGAAGCGCAGGCCGTTGGCGACCGCGGCCGCATCGCCGGTGAACAGCGCGTAGGCCGCGAGAATCAGCAGCAGCACCAGCAGGGCGGGTGCTCGAACCCGATTCGCCACCTCGATGCCGCGGCTCACGCCGCGCGCCGAGATGAAAGCGACCAGGGCGAGGAAAGCGAGATGCCAGGCGCCGACCTCGAGCGGGCGCGCGAGGAAGCCGCGCCAGAGGCCCGCCACTTCGGGCCGGTGCAGGCCCGAGAGCGCGCCGGTCCCGACTTTGAACGTATACGCCAGTACCCAGCCGGCGATCACGGTGTAGTAGGAGATGATGGTGAAGGCGGCGATCGTGCCGAGCACCCCGATGGCGTTCCAGCGCCGCGAGAGACCGGACTCCACGGCCACCGCGCCGGCGGCGTCCGGCGGGCTCTGGCGCGCCCGCCGCCCGAGCACGAACTCGGCCACCAGCAGCGGGGTCGCGATCCCCAGACAGGCGAGCACGAAGACGAAGACGAAGGCGCTGCCGCCGCTCGTCCCGACGAGGTAAGGCAGCCTCCAGATGCTGCCCAGACCGACGGCGGCGCCGACCGTCGCGAGGTAGGTCGCGACGCGCGAGGACCAGATCGGTGCCGAGGGACTCGGGGTGGTCAAGGGCGCTCTCCTCACAATCATGCGATCGCGGCGATCGATTCGAACGATCTGATCATTGCGCTCAATGCGTCCCCGCCGACGCGCGCTCCGGGACGCTGCGATCGCGGCGGAAGCGGTCGAGGGCGAACGGCGCGATGACCGCCGGGACTCGCCCGGTGGCGATCGTCGCCGCCATGTTCTTGCCCGAGACCGGAATCGCCTTGAAGCCCCAGGTCCCCCAACCCGAAGAGAGGAAGAAGCGCTCGACCGGTGTCGTCCCGAGGAGCGGCGAGTAGTCCGGCGTCATGTCGCAGACTCCCGACCATTGGCGGAGCAGGCGGAGCTTGGCCATGAACGGGAAGAGGTCGATGGCGCGCGAGGCGCAGGACGAGATGAACGGATAGGTCGAGCGCGTCGAGTAGCTGGTGTAGGGATCGATCTCGGCCCCGACCAGCATCTCGCCACGGGCGCTCTGCGAGACGTAGATGTGGAGGTCGGCCGATGCGACGATGCGGTCGAGCACCGGCTTGTACGACTGGGTCACGAACGCCTGCAGCGGGTGGGTGACGATCGGCAGCTGCAATCCCACCATGTCGGCGATCTGGGTGACGTAGCCGCCCACCGCGCTGAGCACCGCTCCGGCCTGGATCAGTCCGCGGGTGGTGCGCACGCCGGTCGCACGAGCGCCCTCGACGGTGATGCCGGTGACCTCGACGCCCTGATGTACGTGGACTCCGAGTCGCGCGGCCGCGGCGGCATACCCCCACACCACGCCGTCGTGCCGGATGATCGAGCCCGGAGCGTGGTAGGCCGCGCCGAGGATCGGGCGCACGCCGCCGCAGGTCATGTCGAGTTGCGGGCAGCTGGCCGCCACTTCGGCGGCGTCGAGGTAGACGGTGTCCACGCCATAGACCTGGTTCTGCAGCGCACGCTCCCGCTGGCTGTTCACCTGCCCCTCCGAGTGCGCGAGCCAGAGGAGCCCGCGCTCGGAGCGCAGCAGGTTGAAGTCGAGCTCCTCGGCGAGCGTGCGGTAGAGGTCGAAGCTTTCCTTGTAGAAGCGGATCGTCTCCGGCGTCTTGTAGTTGGCGCGCAGCACCGTGGTATTGCGCCCGGTGCCGCCCGAGCCGATGTACGAGCGCTCGAGGACCGCGACCCTGCGGATACCGTGCTCGCGGGCGAGGTAGTAGGCGGTCGCGAGACCGTGCCCGCCGCCGCCGATGATCACGACGTCGTAGCTCGGCTCGAACGGCGACTCCGGCAGGTAGACATTGTGAGAGCGGTGCCCGGGCATCTTCCGTCCTCAACCTTCCGCCGCGAAGCCGGCGAACGGCGACTCTTCGGTCGCGATCCGGACCGTAGGGCCGGCGACGTCGCGCAGCCGGCGCTCGAGGTGGTCGCGCAGCGGGTAGGGGACCAGGAGGTGCACGACCCCGGGCAGGAGCAGCAGCTTCGCGGATCCGCCCGCGACCGCTCCCTGCAGAAACGCGGGCCGCGCTGCGGGGAACGGGAAGACCGCCAACATCCTGAGCGCCTGCAGGCCCGCCTTCGCCGGGCAGAGTGAAGATCACCCAGCCGTCGCTCTGATCGAGGACCAGCGCGCCGCGGCCCGCGCCGGCGAGGTGCGCCTCGGCCCGGCGCCGGACCTCGTCGCCGAGCGCCGGCGGGGCGAGGAGCAGCAGCTCGTCGGGGGCGACCCGGCAGGCGTGCACGTTCGCCATTGCGGGCAGCGACGCGAGCACGCCTTCCCGCGCGTGGCATTCGACGACCGCCGCGCGGGAGCGTTGGATCTCAAGCGGGATTGCAAGCGGGATTTCGAGCGGAATCTCAGGCACGCAGACGCTCTCCCCGCGGGTCGTAGAACGGCGCTTTGGTGACCGTCCCGGCGAGCTCGCCGCGCGTGTCGCGCGCCAGGACCGCGGCCGGCGGCGCGTCCACGGGATGCCGCACCCAGCCGAGCGCCACTCCCATGCCGAGCACCGGCGAGAAGCGCGACGAGGTGATGTTCCCCACGTGCGTCCCGGCGACGAAGAGCTGCGCGCCCTCCTCCGGCGCGCGCCGGCCCTCGAAGGTGAGCGGCAGGAGCGAGCGTTCGCGCGGAATCCGGGCGAGGCGCTCGAGCGCGGGCCGGCCGACGAAGTCGGGCTTGTCCATCTTGACCGCCCACTCGGCGCCGACCTTGGCCGGTGTGCAGTCGAAGTCGGTGTCCAGACCGATGATGAAATGTCCCTTCTCCAGCCGCAGCAGCTTCAGGGCGTCGAGGCCGTGCGGACGGATGCCGAGTGCCGCGCCGGCCGCGAGCAGGGCATCCCAGAGCGCGACGCTCTGCCGGCTGGGATGGTGGAGCTCGATGGAGAGCTCGCCCACGAAACCGACCCGGATCGCCCGGCAGCGGACGCCGGCCACGGTGATCTCGCGCAGGCCGCCGTAGGGCAGGGCCTGCGCGTCGACCGGATCGGCGGTGAGCTGGGCGAGAAGCTCCCGCGTGCGCGGCCCGGCGACGTTGATCGCAGAGACCGCCGCGGTCTGGTTGGCGATCTGGACGTCGAGCTCCCAGGTCTCCGCCCACTCGCGCAGCCACGACTCGGCGGCGTCCGCGCCCGAAGAGGTGAAGGTGGCGTAGAACGCCCCGCCGGGGAGCGCGCAGACGAGGCCGTCGTCGAAGATGTAGCCGGCCTCGTTGAGGAGCAGCGTGTAGCGGCTCCGCCCCGGCTTCAGGTCGGCGACATGACAGGGATAGAGGCGCTCGAGGAAGCGCACGGCGTCCGGGCCCGCGACGTGGTACTTGCCGAGCGTCGAGACGTCCATCACGCTCACCGCCTCGCGCACCGCCCGATACTCGAGGAGGGCGTCGCCGTAGTTCGACGGCCGCTTCCACGCCCCGGTCCACTCCATCGTCGCGCCCAGCGCCAGATGCCGCGCGTGCAGGGCGGTGTGGTATTCGAGCGCCACGCGGGCTCCCGCCGCGAGATCCTCCAGCCGGACCGGCCGCGCCGGCGGTCGCGCGACCGTCGGTCGCGAAACCCGAGAGTTCTGCGACCGGGCGCCGACGAAAGCGCGCAAGTGCGGCTGGCAGAGCGCACCCTGGCAGGCTCCCATCGTGACCGTGGAGTAGCGCTTGAGGAGCTCCGTCGAGCGGTAGCCCTCCTCCCACGCCTGCTCGAGCTCTCCGACTTCGATGTCCTCGCAGAGGCAGACGAAGCCCTCCGCCGCGACTGGAGGCAGCGGCGGCAGCGCGGCCGCGGGAATCGGCTCGGCGCCGACTCGCTGCTCTTCAACCCCCATCGCGGTCATTGCAGCCATGCGTCCGCTCGCCGCAGCCTCTGCGATCGTGCAGCCCGGCAGGACGACCTCTCCGGCCCCCGTCACCGGCTCGCCGGCGGACTGGCGCAGCAGACGCGTCGCGCGGCACGCATCCGAGGGCGAGCACGAGCGCGTCACAGCGAAAAGTGCGACGCGTTCCGGACGCCTCCACCACCACGGCGCGCAGGGCGCCGCGCCCTTTCGCCTCGACGACCCTGGCGTCGCGAAGCAGCTCGAGGTCGTCGTTTCCGGGTGGGACCGCATCTGCGAGCGCGCTCGGCACCAGGGCGGCGATGACCGCGATCTCCTGCCGCTCAGCCGCGAGCGCGCGCAGGGTCGCCAGATGCTCGAGCCCCTCGGCCGTTTCGACGACCGCGACGATGCGCCTTCCGGGAGCGAGGCCGTGCGCCCCTGCGAGACGCGCCGCGCCGCGTGCGAGCCAGAGCCGGGCAGATCGCTGCCCGGGAGACCGCATGGCGCTCCACGGCGCCGGTCG
>CAWDWZ010000007.1:0-1301702 GCA_963806165.1 Thermoanaerobaculia bacterium | reverse complement strand
GGCACCGCCAACGACATGCTGACCAAGGGAATCTTCCTCAGATTCCCGGGGCAGTGGGATGACGGGTTGTTTACGAACGCGACGCTCGGAGGGGATTCCTACTACAACGTTCACCGGTGGTATGAGCAGCAGTCAGGGAGGTATTCGCAAACGGATCCACTGGGACTGCTTTTCAGCGGCCCAAACCTCTATTCGTATGTAGCTGGGCGACCGACGGTATCTGCTGATCCAATGGGCCTTCAACTCGAGTTCTTCGGGCCAACCACGACCGGTGTCATCCTCGGCGCGTGTGCGCAGTCCGGCTACCAGAAGGGCTACCAGGCCGGACGTGATTCCGGATTCCGCTTCGGTCACTGCGTTGCCACCTGTGAGGTGAGGAAGTGCGGTATTCCAAAGCCGGTCGTCTTCGCTATGGGCCTCGCCAACGAGATGGAGCAGACTCGTCAATGCGAGCTGTTTGGGGATCATTGCGATACGGCGTTCGGCCGCACCGACTTCCAAGACAATCGGCGCGGGTACACATGCCCGACGAACGAGACGTGCGATCAGCGCTGCACCTCAGTGCCGCATCACAGCAAGGAGCCTGGCGAGTTCGGGCCTCTCTACGGTTGGCCGGGAATCTTTGGCATCTTGGCCGGGTTCTTGCCGTGAGCCCTCGCTCTTCGCGGCTCGCTAGCCTTGGTTTGGCACTGTTACACCTAGGATGCTACTCCGAAGCTCAACTACAGTATCCGCTCGAAAGGGCCGAGGTTTCAACGTACGCGCACGAGGCCGCTGTCTACTTGGTCCCCGGAGTCTCAACGCGGGAGGTCGTGGATACGTCGGCGTTCGGTTCCTTGTGGCCAAGCGCTACCGTTGACCAAGTGAAGGAAAGCCTCGGAGCTCCCAAGAGCGTCGCCCACACGGCGGAAAGAGTAGAAACAACGTATCAGCAGGGACTTCTCCTTGTGGAGACGAAGGAGTTGGATGAGAGGGGGGGTGCGCCGATCCCTCGCTGGGAGCTCCAGTCATGTCCCAATTCAGCTGAGTTCATGAACTCACTGCCCCCTCCGCTGAGGAGCTTCCTCGAACGATTGGGTCCACGCATTCAACGG
Source organism: Thermoanaerobaculia bacterium (assembly GCA_963806165.1). GTDB lineage: Bacteria > Acidobacteriota > Thermoanaerobaculia > Multivoradales > JAGPDF01 > JAGPDF01. Next base: position 1,300,608 of record CAWDWZ010000007.1, on the reverse strand, counting down.
GTCGCAGTGGTCGATTCCAACCAGGCGAAGGTCCTTCTGCGTTTCGATAAGGGACGGTTTCGTTGCTTGTGTATTCCGGTGGACTCCAAACCGCGCCAGGGAGCAGAACAGACGCGGCCGTAGTAAGCTCTTCTCCCCGGATCTTGATGTGAGCGCCTCCCCAATTCATGCGTCGCATGGACTCTCGCTAGTGATCTGCGATCCCTAGGTCCCAGGGCAGCGATTGTGCGACTGGGCGGCGCGTTGCCATCCCCTCGTCCGCAGGTTCTGAAGCGCCTCAGTGCGAGATCCAGCAGCCGTTGGCGTCGATGACGAACTGCTGGGTCATCGTCTCGGTGCTGGTGCCGCTGGCGTCCTTGTGCTCTTTCTTCACGGTCAGCGTGGCGGCGGGACCTTCGATGACGAGGAGGCCCCCGGCCTTGATGTCTGCGGTGTAGTCGGCCTCGCTCTGTGACATGTCCTTCATCATCCCGGACATCATCTTCTTGTCCTCGGCCGGCATCGCCTTCCACTGGTCCTGCATCTCTTTCGTTCCGAGCTTGGCCGAATCGTCGATCTTGCCGGCGTGCACGAGACCCATGTGACGGACCGAAGTCTTGCCGCAGGCATGGTCGAGAATCGCGGCGCCTTTGATCTCGGTCTTCGCCGGCGAAGCGTCGGCGCGTGCGGCGAGCCAGGGCGAGAGGACGAGAGCGGCGAGGAGCAGCGGGAGTCGGCGATGGTTCATGGTGGAAACCTCCGAAGGCCAGGGTGGATAGGTGGGCTGGCGGCGGATCTTACGCCTGCCTTCGGCGCTTTGCATCAGGGTGCGGAAGAGGCCTCGCCGGCCGGCTTGGCGGTGGTGACGCGCAGCGTGATCCGATAGTCGGCGGCGGCGATCTTCGCCGTCGAGCGCGGCGCTGGAGTGGCGCCGACGAGCTCGAAGGTGAGCCCGCGTGCCGTAGCGGTGGGCGCCGTCGTCGCGAGCTCGAAGCGCAAGGTCGGCGTCTCGAGATGCGGCGACTCGACCGAGCAGGCGATACGGATCTCACCTGCCCAGACACAGTTCACGTCGACCGGACAGCGGCTGTCGGCCAGCACGCCGTCGAGCGTGAGGACGATTCCGGGGGCGACCTCGGCCTGGCCGCCGACCGCGAGCGTCAGCCGGCCTTTGGTGTCCGGCCGCGGCAGCTCCGGGACCTTCGCAGGCGCGGTAGCGTCATTGACCGCTGCGGACGCAGGGGCGGAAGGTGCGGCCGTGGCGCTGCAGCCGAAGCAAGAGGCGAAAAGCACGGCAAAGAGAAAAGGCGCGAGGACTCTCACGGGCCTATTTTGCTACGGCGAAGCGCCGGCGGCACAATTGCCCCCGACCCTTTACCGAGCCTCTTTTTCTGCGAACGCGCGCTCAGCGATCGCGGCGGCGTCCCGGCGGGGTCTTGCCGTAGCGGTTGCCGTTCGGCGCGGCGCCGCGGGAGGCCGGCGCCGGACCGCGTCCGAAGACGCTGCGCGGCGCGCCCGCTGGGGCGCTGGAAGCTCCCGGGGCTCCGGAGCCAGCCGCCGAATGCGGGCGGGCGGGACCGGCGCCCGAGCGCGCGGTGCGGGACGGCGCGGGTGCACCCGGCCGGCCGCCCCGGCGCTCGGCGTTGACCTTGGCGCGGCTGCGCTCCTCGGCCTTGCGCGCCCGGATCTCGGCGATGCGGTCCTGCAGAGGGATCTCGAGCTTCTCGGCCGGCTTGTGGCTGTAGTCGAAGTCGGGCACGGTGACGCGTGGCAGGCGTTTGCCGATGGCCCGTTCGATCGCCCGCAACTCGTTCTCCTCGTCGGGAGAGACGAAGGTGATGGCGTCGCCGGTCAACTCGGCGCGCGCCGTCCGTCCCACGCGGTGGATGTAGTCGTCCGGCACCTTCGGCACGTCGAAGTTGACGACGTGCGAGAGCGCTTCGATGTCGATGCCGCGCGCCGCGATGTCGGTGGCGACCAGGATCCGGTAGCGCCCGCTGCGGAAACCGGTGAGCGCTTCGGTGCGCTGCGACTGGCTGCGGTTGCCGTGGATGCGCGCGACATTCACCTTGCGCCTTTCGAGCTGCTCGTAGACCCGGTTGGCGCGGTGCTTGGTGCGCGTGAAGACGATGGCGTTGGTGATCTCGCCGCGCTCGAGGAGCGCCGCGAGGAGCGGAGTCTTGAGCTCCTGCGCGACCGGAAAGACCGTCTGCGTGATGCCGGTCGCCGGAGCCGACTTGCGCTCGATAGAGATCATCGCCGGGTCCTTCAGCATCTCGCGCGACAGCTCGATGATCGGGTAGGGCAACGTCGCCGAGAAGAAGAGCGTCTGGCGCTTGGTCGGCAGGTGCTTGAGCACCCGGCGGATGTCCGGCAGGAAGCCCATGTCGAGCATCCGGTCGGCCTCGTCGAGGACGAGCACTTCGAGCCCTTCGAGCTTGGCGTACTTGTGCTGGAAGTGATCGAGCAGGCGCCCGGGAGTGGCGACGATGACGTCGACGCCGCTCCGAAAAGCGTGCTCCTGCGGACCCATGCCGACGCCGCCGTAGACCGCGGCGCCGGAGAGAGGAGTGTGCACGGCGAGGTCGCGCAGGTGCTCGTCGATCTGGGCGGCGAGCTCGCGCGTCGGGGTGAGGATCAGGGCGCGCGTCGTGCCGCGCTTCTTGCCCATCAGCCGGTTGAGGATCGGCAGCAGGAACGCCGCGCTCTTGCCGCTGCCGGTCATGGCGCAGGCGAGAATGTCGCGGCCTTCGAGGGCCGGCGGGATGGCGTCGTTCTGAATCGGTGTCGGGCGGGTGAAGCCCAGGGACTTCACGCCCTTGAGAAGATCGGGGTGAAGGTCGAACGTGGAAAAGGCCATGCGACAACTCTTCTTTCTGTGCGGCGACCAAGGTCCGCGGACGGACGGCGGAGTGCCGCTCATTTGATTCCGGCGAAACGGGAGGGAGTGAAAACGGGGACTGCCGGAGAGGCCGCCGTCCGGGCGCCGGGCGCCCGTAGAGAAGTCAGCTGCCTCGTGCAAGGAACCACTACAAGCGGCAACGAACAGAGGCATTATCGCACAGTTCGCGGTCGGAGGCCGGGGCCTCGCCCTCCGTGTATCCTTCCGACGAATGGTCGAACGCACGGTTTTCTTCGGCACGCCGGAGTTTGCGGTGCCGGCGCTGCGGGCGCTGGCGGGGTGCGAGTTCCGGCCGGCGCGGGTGGTTTCGCAGCCTTCGCGCCCTGCGAAGCGGGGCCAGAAGCTCACCGATCCGCCGGTGGTCGCGGCAGCGCGGGAGCTCGGGATTCCGTGCGAGCAGGTCGAGAAGGTGCGTGATCCGGCTTTCCTGGCGCGGCTCGCGGAGCTCCGTCCGGACGTCGTCGTGGTCGTCGCGTTCGGCCAGCTCTTTCCGCGCGCGTTGCTCGCTCTGCCGCGCCACGGCTGCATCAATCTGCACGCCTCGCTCCTGCCGCGCTGGCGTGGCGCTGCGCCGATCCAGGCGGCGATCGCGGCGGGCGATCCGGTGTCCGGGGTGACCACCATGATCATGGAGGAAGGGCTGGACAGCGGGCCGATGCTGCTTCAGGCCGAGCTCGCGATCGGCGAACGCGAGACGGCGGGCGAGCTTTCCGAGCGCCTGGCCGCGCTCGGCGCGCCGCTCCTCGTCGAGACCTTGCGCGAGCTGTCGCGCGGAGAGTTGTCTCCTCGACCTCAGGATCCCGCGCTGGTCACGTTGGCGCCGAAGGTACAAAAAGAAAAGGCTCGAACAAGGTGGGACATTCCGGCATCGGTGCTGGACCGCACCGTTCGCGCTTTTCAGCCCTGGCCGGGCGCAGAGCTCGCGTTCGGCGCGGAATGGGTGAAGGTGATCGCTGCGAGTGTCGCAAGCCCGGCCACCTCGTCCTCCGCTGCCGCCGGCTCCGTGGTCGCGGTCGAGCGCAGTCGCCTGCTCGTGGCTGCGGGGGAGGGGACGGTGCTCGCCATCGAGCGCGCGCAGCGCGCCGGCCGCGGGCCGGTCTCCGGAGGCGAGCTGGCGCGCGCGTTGCGCCTCGCGCCCTCGGATCAACTCGCTTGACCCTTACTGAAAGCCTTTCGTGAGATCTGTCAAGGCGGTTGGAAGTACGCGCACGGTGCGCAGCCAGGCCGTCTCGGTCGTCGAGCGGACGCTCGCTTCGCGCGCGCCCGTCGACGTCGAGCTCGTCGCTGCCTCCGCCGGGTTCGACGAGCGCGATCAGGCGCTGCTGCGAGAGATCGTCTACGGGACGATGCGCTGGTTGAAGCGTCTCGATCAGGTGCTGACCCTGGCGAGCGGCCGGACCTTGGCGCAAATCCAGGCGGATCTTCTTCCGATCCTGCGCGTCGCGGCTTACCAGCTCCTCTTTCTCGATCGCGTGCCGGCGCATGCCATCGTCCACGCCGCGGTCGAGGAAGCGCAGCGGCGCAGCCACAAGGGCGCCGCGGGCTTCGTCAACGCGGTCTTGCGGCGCCTCGCCGCGCAGCCCGACCTCGGCACGTGGCCAGTCGCCGCGGCGACGCTCGGCGAGCGCCTGGCGACCGAGACCAGCCACCCCGAGATTCTCGTGCGCCGCTGGCTGGCGCAGTTCGGCGAATCCACGACGCGCGAGCTGCTCGACGCCAACAACCGCCAGAAACCGATGCATCTTCTCGCCTTTCAAGGCAAGGGAGGACGAGCGCGCCTCGCCGCGGCGCTTGCCGCCGAAGGTGTCGAGAGCGAGCCCAGCGCACTCTCGCCGCTCGGGCTCGTCGTCCGATCGGGAGCAGCGTTGCGCACCGCCGCGTTCGCGCGCGGCGACTTCTACGTTCAGGACGAGGTCGCGCAGCTCGCCGCTCTCGTGCCGGAGCCGCGGGCCGGTGAACGGATTCTCGACGTGGCGGCGGCGCCGGGCGGCAAGGGTCTGGCGCTTCTCGCCGCCGAACCCGCGATCCATCTGATCGCCGCCGATCTTTCGCTGCCGCGTCTCGCGGCGTTGGCCGGCAACCACCGACGGCTCGGCTCCGGAGCGAGAATCGTCGCCGCCGCCGCGGAGCGGACCCCCTTTACCGAAGCTTTTGACCGCGTCGTGGTCGACTACCCCTGCACGGGAACCGGCACCCTGCGCAAGCATCCGGAGTTGAAGTGGAGATGGAGCGAGGCCGAGCTCGCGCGCCTCGCCGGGCAAGCGCTGCGCATGCTCGCGGGCGCCGCGGCGGCGGTCGCCCGGGGCGGAGTGCTGGTCGCGATCTCCTGTTCGCTGGAGCGGGAAGAGAACGAAGCGGTCGGAGAGGCGCTGCTCTCGAAGTCGCCCGAGTTCCGTCGTGGAATGTCGACGCGGCGGGCCGTGGCGGAGGCTCGGTCAGCGCAGGTCGACGAGGGGATCTGGCGATGGCTCCCTTCAGGCGATCACGACGGATTCACCGTCCAGGTTTTCGAACGCCGGTTCCGGGCTCCGGAGTAGAGTTCCGGAAAACGGCGCGGAGCCCTGTATTGACAGGCTTCGGGAGTTGCCTTATCGTCGCGGCCGTCATCGATTTCGATCGACAAAACCAGAGAGACCGGGGAGGAAAGATGGCTGGAAAAGCCGACATCGTGGAACATGTTGCGGGAAGCGTGGACGGATTGACCAAGAAGCAGGCGGCCGAGGCGTTCGATGCGGTGATCGAGGCGATCACCAAGGGACTGAAGAAGGGTGATCGCGTGCAGATCCCCGGCTTCGGCAGTTTCAGCGTCGGCAAGCGTGCGGCACGCAAGGGCCGCAACCCCGCGACCGGCGCCACCATCAACATCAAGGCCAGCAAGAACGTCCGCTTCAAGGCGGGCAAGGATCTGAAGGACGCTTTGAACAAGGGCAAGTAAGCGGCCCCGGGATCGAGGGCGCAAGCGCTCGGTCACTGCGCGCTCTCGGATCGTTCTGCCTGACGCCAGAAGCCCTGCGGAGAGTCGGTCGCCGCAGGGCTTTTGTGCGCTCCGCGCAGAGCGGCGGGTGCTAGCATTCACCCGCCGCGCGGGAGTCGCCTTCGCGCCGTCGCCCATGTCTACGAAACCGTCGGATCCCGGATTCTCCCACCTCGACGAGCGCGGGCGCGCCCGCATGGTCGACGTGTCCGAGAAGCCGGTGACGCAGCGCGTCGCCGAAGCCTCGTGCCGGTCTGCTCTGCGCCCCGGAGACCGTCGCGCGGCTCGGCTCGCTGCCGAAGGGCGACGCGCTCGCGGTCGCGCGCCTGGCCGGCATCCAGGCGGCCAAGCGCACCGACGAGTGGATTCCGCTCGCCCACACCCTGCCCCTCGATCAGCATCGAGGTCGCGATCGCTCCAGGAGACGGCGAGGTCCGCATCGCGAGCCGGGTGGCCGTGACGGCGCGCGACCGGCGCCGAGATGGAGGCGCTCGTTGCCTGCGCCGCGGCGGCGCTGACGCTCTACGACATGGTCAAGGCGGTCGAGCGCGGCGTCGGTGATCCGACCTGCGCCTCGAAGCGAAGAGCGGCGGCCGCGAGCGGCGACTGCGACGCGCGCCATGATCGCCACCGGCCTCGATTCCCTGCTGCGCGCTCCCGGAGAGCTCGCCGGCCGGCGCTTCGGCCTGCTCGCGCACGGCGCCTCGCTCACCGCCGACTGCGTGCCGGCGCATCTCGCGCTGGCCGCCGCCGGCGTGCCGCCGGCGCGCCTCTTCGGCCCGGAGCACGGCTACTACGGCGTCGAGCAGGACATGACGCCAGCCGAGAGCTGCCCGGATCCGTGGACCGGCCTGCCGATCGTCTCGCTCTATGGCCGGGACGAGATCTCGCTCCTGCCGCGTCCGGAAGCGTTCGCGGGACTCGACCTACTGCTCGTCGATCTGCAGGACATCGGCACGCGCTACTACACCTATGCCGCGACGGCGGTCTGGGCCGCCGAAGCGGCGCGCGCCGCGGGTTGCGAGGTGTGGATTCTCGATCGTCCGAATCCGCTTGGCGGGGAGGTTGTCGAGGGCAACCTGCCACGCCCCGGGTTCGCATCCTTCGTCGGAGCTTTCCGGTTGCCGGTGCGCCACGGCCTGACGCTCGGCGAGATCGTCTGCCTCGAGGCGCGCCGGCGGGAATGGGGGCGCGCGCCCAGGGTCATCCCGATCGAGGGTTGGCGCAGGTGCGACCTCTGGCCGACGCTCGGCCGGCCCTGGGTGGCGCCGTCGCCCAACATGCCGAGCTTTCTCACGGCGCTGGTCTATCCCGGGCTCTGTCTGCTCGAGGCGACCGAGATCTCCGAAGGGCGGGGCACAACCCGGCCGTTCCTGCTCTTTGGCGCTCCGGGAGTGCCGCCGAAGGCCCTCGCGGACCTCCTCGCGCCGCTCGCGAGCATGGGTGTTCGCGTCGTCCCGACTTATTTCCGGCCGCAGTTCCAGAAGCATTCTGGGGAGGTCTGCGGTGGCGTCGAGCTGGTGGTGGTAGAAGAAGACCGGGTGCAGGCCTACCGGCTCGGTCTCGACGTTCTGATCGCCCTGAAGCGCGTTGCGCCCGAGGTCTTTCGCTGGCGCGCGGCACCATACGAATTCGTCGCCGACCGTCCGGCGATCGATCTTCTGACCGGCGGCGACGATTTCCGGCGCGCGCTCGACGGCGACGGCGACCTTGCCGCATGGCTGTCGACCTTTGAGCCGGACGAAAGCGCTTTTCGCACGGAACGTGAGGAGATCCTCTTGTACCCAGAGGCGGGCGGTAAAGAGTGAAGACTCCGGTCCTGCTTGCCGTTGCTTCGCCCGCGGCGGAATTCGCGCCACTCTTTGCGGCCGCGCCGAACGCCGGGCTGCGCATCGGCTGGTTGGCCCTCGACGCTTCGGTCGAGCCACCAGCGGCACTTCAGTCACCCCCTTTACTGAAAGCCTTTCGCGCCGTAGCTGTCGGAGATCTCCGCTCGATCGCGATGAAGCCGATGAAGGGAAAACCTGTCCTGCGCGATCTTTTGCGCGAGTATTTTCTCGGCGCCGACGTCGTTCTTATCGCGGGCCTCGACCTTTACCCCCGGCTCGCGCCGCGTGACGGCGCCTGGCATCTCGCGGAGAGCGCCACGGCCGGGCGCGTCTACACGCTGGAAGAGCTCTTCGTCCACCTGCGCAAGCCCGCGTTGCGATGGCGGAAAGAGTAGCGCTCGCCATGCCCGAGCAGATCCGCTACTTCGTCCCCGGTCCGGTCTACGTCCTCGAAGAGGTCCGGGCGGCGATGCTGGCGCCGGTCGTCGGGCACCGGTCGCCCGAGTTCATGCCGGTCTACAAGCGCATCACGGACGGCTTGAAGCCTGTCTTCCGTACGACGCGGGAGGTCTACCTCGCGACCTCGAGCTCGACGCTGCTCATGGAGGCGGCGCTCACGTCGCTCGTCGAGCGCGACGTCCTGCATCTGACCAACGGGGCGTTCTCCGAGCGCTGGTTCGAGATCGGCGGCTCGCTGGGCCGCTCCGCCGACGAGATCGCGGCCCCCTGGGGGCGATCGTCGATCCGGACCTGGTCCGCCCGGCGCTGCGGCGCAAGCGCTACGAGGCGGTGACCGTGGCGCACAACGAGACCTCGACCGGAGTGCTGAACCCGCTCGCCGAGATCGCCCGCGTCGTGCGCGAGGAGAGTGACGCGCTGCTGCTGGTCGACGCCGTCTCCTCGCTCGCCGGCGCGCCGCTCGAGACCGATGCGTGGGATCTCGACTTCGTCTTCGCCGGCGTGCAGAAGGGCCTCGCGGCGCCACCCGGCCTCACGGTCTTCACCTTCTCGCCGCAGGCGGAGGCCAAAGCGGCGACGATTCCGCACCGCGGCTACTACGGCGACCTGCTGCGCTACCGCGACAAACATCGCGAAGGCGGACCGATTACGACGGCGGCGGTGTCGATCGCCTGGGCGCTCGATCTCCAGGTCGCGCGAATCGCGCACGAGGGGATCGAGGCACGCTGGCAGCGCCACGCCGCCTTGCAGCGCCAGACCTCCGAGTGGGCTCTCGCGCGCGGATTCGAGTTCGCGTCGGCGTCGAACGGCGCTCGCCGACCGTCAGCCTGTCTCCGGCCGCCGCGCGGAGTCGAGCCGCGGGCGCTCCTGTCGGCGCTCAAGCAGCGCGGCTTCACGCTCGGCGGCGGCTACGGCCGTTGCAAGCGAGTCGACGTTCCGCATCGGTCACATGGGAGAAGTCCGCGACCACCGATCTCGCGGCGCTTCTGGCCGCGCTAGAAGAGGAGATCGCCGCATGAATCGCATACTGATCGCCGATCCACTCGAAGAGTCGGGTCTCGCCATCCTGCGCGCCGCGGGCGCCGAGGTCGAAGGTGGTCACCACCGCGGAACGCCCGCGGCTACCGGAGCTGGTGGCCGACGTGGACGCGCTCGTCGTGCGCAGCGCCACCAAGGTGACCCGGGAGTTGCTCGAGTCCGCGCACAAATTGCGGGTGGTCGGACGTGCCGGAGTCGGCGTCGACAACGTCGACGTCGATGCGGCCACCGAGCGCGGGGTCCTGGTGGTCAACGCGCCGAACGCGAATCTGGTTTCGGCCACCGAGCACACGTTCGCTCTCCTGCTCGCGCTCGCGCGGAGCATCCCCGCCGCCGACGCCTCCATGAAGCGCGGCGAATGGGATCGCAAGACGTTCGTCGGCGTCGAGCTCCAGGGCAAGACGCTCGGCATCGTCGGGCTGGGACGGATCGGCCAGCGTGTCGCGACGCGCGCCCGGGCCTTCGAGATGCAGGTCGTGGCCTTCGACCCGTTCCTCGACCCCGGCGAGGCCCGGCGTCTCGGGGTCGAGCTCCTGCCGCTCGACGACCTGATGGCCCAGAGCGACGTGGTCACCCTCCACACGCCGTTCACCAAGGCGACGAAGAACCTCATCGACGCCCGGCAGCTTGCGCGGATGAAGCCGGGAGCGCTGTTCATCAACTGCGGACGGGGCGGGCTCGTGGACGAGGACGCCCTGCTCGCGGCTCTCGAGGCCGGGAAGATCGCCGGCGCCGGGCTCGATGTCTACGAGGAGGAACCGACCCAGCGCCACGCCCTGGCTGCGCACCGCCGGGTCGTGGCGACGCCGCATATCGGCGCCCAGACCAAGGAAGCGCAGGAGAGAATCGCGATCGAAACCGCCCACATGGTCCTCGCCGCGCTGGCCGGCGAGATCCCGGCGGCGGCGGTCAATCCGTCGGTCGGAGCGGTGGGCTCTACCGGGTCGCGGCCGCGATGACGAGCCCGGCGTAGCCCTTGCGGACGAGCTTGCGCTGCAGCGCCGCGGCTTCGTCAGGATCGTCGAACGAGCCCAGTTGCACCCGGTTCCAGACCTCGTCGGAGCGCACCACGACGTCCGGGTAGTCGGGCGAGAGGCGGGCGACCAGGGCGTCGGCGAGCGCCCGCTCCTGGAAGGCGCCGATCTGCACCACGTAACGCTGCTCGCCGGGGCCGAGCACGAGCGTGCGCAGCTCGACCCGGGCGGTGCCCGGTCCGACCATCCCGATGGCGCGGGCGGCGGTCAGCGAGAGGTCGAGGATGCGGTCCTTCATGAACGGACCGCGATCGTTGATCCGCACCTGGGTCGAAAGCCCGTTGTCGAGATTGCGCACTTCGAGGATGGTGCCGAACGGCAGGGTGCGGTGCGCCGCGGTCGCGGCGTGCATGTCGTAACGCTCGCCCGAGGCCGTCATTCGGCCGTCGAAACCGGGGCCGTACCAGGACGCTACGCCGCGCTCGAACGGCGGGAATCCCGTCCGGACGGCACGACTTCCCGTCGAGGCGCAGCCGGCGAGCGCAAGAAGTCCCAGGAAGAGCGGGGCGGAGGCGATGGAGCGGGAGAGCGTCATCGCGGCAGTCCTCGAATCGCCGGCGGTCCGGCTGCGCGCCCGGCTCTCTCCAGAGGCTAGATGCGGGGCGCTTCCACCTCGGCCACGTCGAGTCCGGCAAGCGCCGGCGCCACGACGCCGTTCAGAAAGTCGTCGACTTGCTCGGCGGCCCTGCCGGTAAACGCCTGGGGATCGACCCAGCGGGCGATCTCCCCGGCGGAGAGCCGGAAGTCCGCGTCGGCAGCTATTGTAGCAAGCAGAGGGTTCTCCTGTCCCTGGGCGACCGCCTCCTGGGCCGCGAAGGAGAGCGTGCGGATCCGCTCGTGCAGCTGCTGGCGATCGCCGCCGCGCAGCACCGCCTGCATGAGCAGGGTCTCCGTCGCCATGAACGGGAGCTCCCGCGTCACCCGCGCGGCCACCATGCCGCTATTGACGCGCAGACCGGCGGCGATATGTCCGGCGAGAAGGAGAATCGCGTCGCAAGCGAGAAAGGAGTCGGGGAGCACGAGCCGGCGGTTGGCGGAGTCGTCGAGGCTGCGCTCCAGCCACTGGGTCGCCGCCGTGACCGGTCCGTTGAGAGCGTCGGTCATGATCCGCCGGGCGAGGCCGCACATGCGCTCTGCGCGGACCGGATTCCTCTTGTAGGCCATCGCCGACGAGCCCACCTGGCGTTCGTCGAACGGCTCCGCGAGCTCGCCCACTCCCTGCAGAAGGCGCAGGTCGGTGCCCATCTTGTGGCAGCTCTCGGCGACGCCGGAGAGCGTCGCCAGGACCTGGCTGTCGAGCTTGCGGGTATAGGTCTGGCCCGAGATCGCGACGCTGCCCGCGAAGCCCAGGCCCGCGGCGACGCGCGCGTCGAGCTCGCGCACCTTGGCGTGGTCACCTGCGAAGAGCGTCAGGAAGCTCGCCTGCGTGCCGGTCGTCCCCTTGACCCCGCGGCAGCGCAGAGTCGCGAGGCGGTGCGCGATCTCCGTCAGGTCGAGGACGAGGTCGTGCGCCCAGAGGCAGGCGCGCTTGCCGACCGTCGTCAGCTGCGCGGGCTGGAAATGGGTATAGGCGAGACAGGGCAGGGCTCGGTGGCGTTGCGCGAACGCGGACAGCCCACCCAATGCCGTCGCGATCCGGCGGCGGAGGAGCTCGAGCGCCTCGCGCATCAGGATCTGGTCGGTGTTGTCGGTGATGAACGCGCTGGTCGCACCGAGATGGAGGATGCCGCCGGCGCCCTTCTCGATCTCGTCGGCCTGTTCCGCGAAGTGCCGCAGGTGGGCGACGACGTCGTGCCGCGTCTCGCGCTCGAGCTCGGCGACGCGCGCGAGATCGAGGCGCGGCGCCGCTGTCTCGAGAGCGACGAGCTGCTCGCGGCGAATCGGCAACCCGAGCCCGGCCTCGCACTCGGCGAGCAGGATCCAGATCCGCCGCCAGGTCGCGAAGCGATGCGAGCTCGAGAAGATTGCCGCCATGTCGCGCGACGCATAGCGTTCGTGGAGCGGATTCTGGGGTCGGTCGTCGTCGGCGCTCGTGCGGGGGGTCATCCCGGCGAGAATAACAAAGGGCAGTGCTCACGCCCGGTCGATCGCCGAGCCGGACCGTGGAGGGACCCCGACGGATGCTGGGCTAAGATCGACCCGTGAGGTGATCTCGACGGTGCTGCGATTGCGCTGGACAGCTCAGGGCAGAGACGAGATCCTGCCGCTCGCCGCGGAGGAGTTGCGCATCGGTCGCGGGACGGAGAACGAGATCGTGCTGCCGGACTTTTCCGTTTCGCGGCGCCATGGCGTCATCCGGTTCGAGGGTGGAAGCTGGTTCGTCCTGGACCTCATGTCTACCAACGGCATCCAGGTCAACCGGGTGGCGAGCAAGCGCGCCATGCTGAAGCCCGGAGACCGCATCAAGGTCGGGATCTTCGAGCTCGCGGTCGAGGAGGTCCGGGATCCGCCGCCGAGCGGCTCGGGTGCGAAGCTACCGGCCGGGAACCCGCCACAGATGTCGGCCGGGACGGCGACCATCGTCCGTTCGCTCGCCGACTTCAGCGCCGCCTGGGGATTGGACGACAAGCGTGCCGGAGAGTCGCAGTCGAGCAAGCGCCGGGATCTCGACCACGCCTACTCGAGCAAGATCTTCGGCTTCATGACGCGCCTCGCGCGCATGCTCATCCGGTCCGACTCGGTGGACGAGGTGCTGTCGCGGGTAATGGAGATCGCCTTCGAAGCGCTGCCCGTGGACCGCGGCTTCATCCTGCTGCTCGACGAGGCGACCGGCAAGACGGTCTGCGAGCTGGCGCGCACCAAGGAGCGCATCGAGTTCCGGCCGACGAGCGAGGTCCCGGTCTCGCAGACCATGGTGGAGCAGGTCATGCGCGACCGGGTGGCCCTCCTCACCTACGATGCGCTTTCCGATCAGCGCCTCGCCGGCGGCGACTCGATCCGCATCCATCAGATTCGCGCCGCGATGTGCACTCCGCTCTGGTCGGGAGAGAAGATCATCGGCGTCTTCCAGGTCGACACGCCGTTCCACGCCGGGACGTTCAACGAACAGGACCTGGATCTGCTGACCGCGCTCGCCAACTACGCGGCGGTGGCGGTCGAGCGGTTGCGCTACGCGAAGACCGTCGAGTTCGAGCGCCTCGTCCGGAGCCGCCTCGAGCGCTACCACTCGCCGGCGGTGATCGAGAGCATCGTGAAGTTCACGCCGACCGCGGCGGAGCCGACGGTCGGCAGAATGAAGCTCGCCCAGGCCACCGTCATGTTCGCCGACCTCGCCGGTTTCACCCCGGTCGCCGAGAAAGCGTCACCGCAGGAGGTGGCCGAGATGCTCGAGGCCTACTTCACGCACGCGGTGGAGGCGATCTTCGCCGCCGGCGGCACGCTCGACAAGTTCATCGGCGACTGCGTGATGGCGTTCTTCGGCGCGCCGGTGGCGCAGGGCGATCACGCCCGCCGCGCCGTCCAGGCGGCGCTCCAGATCCTCGACGCGCAGGACGCCCTGAACCGGGAGCAGGCGGCGCGCGGCAGGCCGACCCTCAGGGTCCGGATCGCGATCCAGAGCGGCCCGGTCATGGTCGGGGACGTCGGCAGCCGCAAGCGCGTCGACTACACGGTGCTCGGCAATGCGGTCAACGTCGCGGCGCGCCTCGAGTCGTCCGTCGCGGAGCCGGGGGAGGTGACGCTCGGAGGCGAAACCCATCGCCTCCTCGCCGGCGCCTATCCGACCGAGCCGCTGGGCGAATTCTCTTTGAAAGGTCTCGAGCAGCGGGTGCGCGCCTATCGCGTGCTGCGCGCCTGAGCTGGTTGTTCCCCGAGAGCCGATGCCGGTCCCGCCTGCGCTGCCGCCGCTCGTTCTCGTCACCGGTAATCCATCGAAGCTCGTCGAGGCCCGGCGGCTCGTCGGCGCCGGACTGGAGGCGATGGCGGTCGAGTTGCCGGAGATCCAATCGCTCGACCTCGAGGAGGTGCTGCGCGCCAAGGCGCGGCATGCCTGGGCGTGCGCGCGCCGCCCGGTGATCGTGGAGGAGACCGGACTGGAGCTCTACGCCCTGAACGGTTTCCCCGGTCCGCTGGTCAAATGGATGCTCGAGGCGGTGGGGGCCGGTGGCATGGCGCGAATCGCGATCGCGCTCGGAAATCTGCGGGCGAAGGCCGTCTGCCTCCTGATGTGGACCGACGGCGAACGCTCCATCGTGGCGCGCGGCGAGACCACAGGCGACCTCGTCCTGCCGCCTCGCGGCAGCAACGGATTCGGCTGGGACCCGGTCTTCCGGCCGGACGGCGAGGCCTTCACCTACGGCGAGCTCTCGGCCGCCGCGAAAGACCGCCTCGGGCATCGCGGCAAGGCCTGGCGGGCGCTGCTGGACCGCCTCGGCGCCGAGGTCGCCAGGCCAGTCCAGCTGGACTAGGATCCTCGGCATCCAGTCTGACGAGTTCCCAAGAGGGAGGCTGAGCCATGGCCGAGCCGAAGAAGTCCTGGGTCAAGTGGGTCGTTCTCGGATGCTCCGGCCTGCTCGTGGTCGCCATTGTGGCCGCGGCAGGATGCATGTCCCTGATCATGGGCAGCGTCAAGAAATCCGGCGCCTACCAGGAAGCCATGGCGACGGTGCGCGCCAATCCCGCGGCGATCACCGCGCTCGGCGAGCCGATCGAGGCCGGCTTCTTCGTCAGCGGCTCGGTTTCCGTCACCGGGCCGACCGGTGAGGCCAACCTGTCGATTCCGCTGCACGGCCCGAAGGGCAAGGGGACGCTCTACGTCGAAGCGACGAAACGGGCGGGTCGCTGGGAGTTTGCTCTGCTGGAGCTCGAGGTCGCCGGGCAGGAAGCGCGGATTCCTCTCCTGGCGCAGGAGTGAAGCGCGAATGCGGCCGGCACTCCTGGCGCTGGCCGTGGCGTTCCTTGCCTCGCCGACACCCGCCGAGGTGCTCGAACCAGGAGCCGTGCGCGCCTGTCTTTTCGTTCCGGGCGTGTCGGTTCCGGCGCAGATGCCAGCAGTCGCTGCGCGGCGGGCTCCGCCTGAACACCCCTTCGTCCTCAAGACTTCCACGCCGACCACGGCGGGCCCCGCAGAGCGGGAGCTCCAGGAGCGAGTTCTCGAGGGTTTGACCAATGCCGTGCGTGATCATTACGTCGTTGGCGACCTTCGGGGGCGGGGCTGGCAGAGTTCCGCTGCCCGGTACCGGACCCAGGTTCGGCGAGGCCTGAGCGCCGGCGATTTCTACGCCGCCATGCAGGTGTTGGTGAGCGAACTGGGTGACGGGCACTCCTACTTTCAGAGTCCGTCTCAGATCCAGGAAGATCAGAAAGCGACCTCCGGCCGCAACGACTTCGTCGGAGTTGGAGCTCTCTTTTCGCCGATCGCCGGCACCGAGCAGGCGGTGGTCGTCAGCCTGTTCGCTGCCGGCCCGGCGGCCGAAGCGGGCTTGCGGCCGCACGATCGACTCTTGCTCGTCGATGGCGGGCCGATTCGCGATTCGTCGGGCAGCAGCCGGACGCTCGGGCCGGCGGGCTCGGCGACGAGCCTGACCATGCAGCGGCCGGGCGAGTCGCCCCGGGAGGTGAGGGTGGCCCGGAGGCGGGTCGAAGGCGCGCTGCCGATCGACTTCTGCCTGGTTCCGGGTACCCGCATCGGTTACGTCTTCCTGCCGACGCTCAAAGACGAGACGATGGACGATCAGCTGCGCGCGGCTCTGCGACAGATGGCGGCGCGAGGTCCGCTGCGCGGTCTGATCCTGGACAATCGACTGAATGGCGGCGGGCTCGGAAGCGTGACGCAGGCGATCCTGGGCCTTTTCCTCGGCGGCGTCCAAGGGCATTTCGTCTCCCGCGAGAGACGAGAGGCGCTCGAGCTCGTTCCCGAAGAGATCGCAGGATCCCAGACCGTACCGCTGGTCGTGTTGGTGGACGCCGACACCGTCTCCTACGGCGAGGTCATGAGCGGTGTCCTCCAGCTCTCGGGCCGCGCCCGGTTGGTCGGCGGGAGGACTTCCGGCAACGTCGAGCAGCTGCGCCGGTTCGACTTCGCGGACGGCTCGCGCGCCTGGCTCGCCGCCGCGACTTTCGAGCCGCTCGGCAGGTCCGCCGGAAGTTGGGAGGGCTCGGGAGTCGTCCCGGACGTCTCCCTGCCCACGCGCTGGGACCTCTTCACCGAAGCCAACGATCCGGCGCTCGCGAAGGCGGTCGAGCTTCTGCTGACGAACTAGCGCGAGGTGAGCCGCTCTCGAGCGGTGGTGGTGAAGCTAAGGCGGCGCGTCCAGGGTTTCCGGCGCCTCCGGCAGCGGCGGGAGCGGTGCGCACGGGGTACCGACCTGACACAGACTCCAGACGACGTCCGCGTGGTGCGGGACGCAATCCCCGGGACTCTGGTCGTACCTGTAGGTGCCGGTCATCTGCTTGCCGCCGCCGACGAGAAAGCGCACCTCCGGGTCGTAGCAGCCGCGATACGGCGCCGAATCTGCTCCTCCGACGGTTGCCGGACCGGTGAAGTCGAGGAGGTCGTTGTAGGTTTGAACGCCCGCGTAGCTGGAGCTCGAAGTGCAGGTGTAGGGCAGATCCTTGGTGAACCCAGGGGAGCAGCTGAAGGTGTAGAGCCCACCGCCGAGCGGCATGTCGAAGCCGAGGATCGGCGTCAGGTCGATGTCGGCGCTCTTGCGGAAGAGGAGGCCGTCGGTGGTAGTGCCGGCTCCGATGGTCTTGGATCCAGCCGTCGTGCAGGTCTGCCGGTAGTCGTCGGTCAGGCTCCAGATGTCCATGCGCGAGGTCTCGTGGATCGTCGTGCCGGCGCATTCGAGCTGTACCTGAGATCCGACGCGCGCGCCGGCCTTGTGCCCGCCATGCTCCGGTCCGGGATCCAGGAGCGGAACGAAGTTCACTTCCCGCAGCCGCACCTCGGCCACGATGTGCCAATCGCGGTTGTCCTCGCGATTGCGCTCCCAGTAGTGCGTCTCCACGGTCCCCGTCCAGAGGCCGCAGCCGATCTCGGCCGTCGGATCACTGCGACGCAGGAACGGGCTGACGAGGTCGGCCAGTCGATCGACCAGGTTCTGGTCGATGAAGTCGCCGCCATCCATCAGAGTGCCCTCCCGGCCCGGCAGGGCTTCCCCGTTCGCGTAGTCGTCGCCAAATCCCATCAGATGCCCGAGCTCGTGAGCGAAGTCCCGGGCGGTCTCGAGGTGCGGCGACCACATCGCCCACAGCTCGTGGTCGAGGGGCGTGCTGTAGTCCTCGCCGGGCGGGGCGATTCCGTCCTCGTCGTACTCGTCGTAGGTTTCGGGGGGCGCGGCATTGCCGAAATTGTTCTCACCCCAGAAGACGACATGGCGGCCTGGAGTGGTGATCCACGTCATGCGGTTCTCGCCCAGAAGGAGGAGATGGGCGTCGGCTTGCGGAACCACCTTGATGTTCACCACGAGCTTGAACCGGAGGCAGACGGACGACAGCCTCTCGAACCCCTGGTTCCAGTAGGCGGCGATTTCCTGCGCGATTCCGTCGGCTGTTGCTTGCGCTCCCTCCGGGATCGTCGTTTCGCCCTGCCCCCCGAGGGCGAGGTCGATGTTGACCGTTATCGTCACGAGCGATCCCTCGACGCTCACCTTGGTGCCGCCGGTGGATGAAGAACTGTCCTGGGCGGGCACGGGCGAGGGGCCCCTCTCTCGGGTTCCGTCGCTCCCATGACGACGTCCGCAGCCCCCCTTGATCTCCTTCGCAGCGTTGTCATATCGTCCTACCGCGATGGCGCGATATCGGACGACGAATCTCCGTTTTCCCGAGGCGACCTACGAGGAGCTGATGCGTCGAGCCTCGGGCCGCGGCGTTGCGATGGCCGAAGTGGTTCGCGAGGCGGTCGCGCTCTACCTGGGGCGCGACGAGAGCCCCCGCGAGCTCGACTTCGGAACGGACCCCGCCGACGCGCTGGTCGGCGCCCTGCTCGCCGGCGTCGACGACGAGTCAGAGGCGCACGACCACTACCTTTACGGCTGGCCCAAGGAGGGCGACGGTGAAACTACTGGCGGACTCGAGCGCGCTCCTCGCGCTCTACCTGGCGGACGATCGCAACCACCAGGCCGCGCTCGACTTCCTGCGCAGGACGCCGCGGGCGCGGTTCGTGCTGAGCGAGATGATCGTGGGCGAAGTGGCGACCCGCCTCGCAGCGCGCGCCGGAGCCCTCCGCGCGGCCGAGGCGGCAAGGGCGCTTCTCACTAGCCAGCGCTACGAGGTGCTCTTCGTCGACCGTGAGCTCCTGCTCGAAGCAGCAGCGCGCCTCGAGCGCTTCGCCGACAAACGACTGAGCCTCACCGACTGCGCGAGCATGGCGCTCATGGAGCGAATCGGTCTTCAGTCCGCGTTTACTTTCGATCGTGACTTCCGCGACTGCGGTTTCGGGATGGTTCCGTAGCTCGACGGGTGCGCTGCGAGACCAGGAAGGCTCCGGCTCCGAAGGCAAGCACCGCGCACCCGGCGAGCGCCTGGCGAGGGGCCGCGACGAAGCTGTTTCCGACCACGCCGGCCGAGACCGCGACGAAGATCGCCGTCGTCCACGGATGCCCCGGCGCGCGGAAGTAGTCCGCCTCGTCGCCGCGCGCCGACGCCGCGCGGCGGAGAGCGAACAGTCCGGCGGCGGTGAGAGCGAAGAAGAGCCAGTCGCAGAAGACGACGTAGGAGAGCAGCTGATCGTAGGTCTGCGAGAACAGGAGGACGAGCGCCACCGCGGCCTGTAATCGGAGGCTGAAGCTCGGCGTGCCGAAGCGCGGGTGGAGCCGCGCCGCGCGGGAGAGGAAGAGGCCGTCCTCGGCCATCGCGTAGTAGAGCCGCGGGCCGGTCATCGTGATGACGGCGAGGAAGCCGAGGCAGGAGACGACGATGAGGGCGGCGACGAAGCGCGCCCCGAGCTCCCCGGCGAGCGTCCGCGCGACGTCGGCGGCGAGGGCGGTCGAGGCGGCGACTTCGGCCGGTGGCAGCACCCGCAGATAGATCCAGTTGAGACCGACGTAGACCACGACGACCAGCGCGACGCCCAGGATGTTCGCCCGGGCGAGCGTTCTTCCGGGGTCGCGGATCTCGGCCGCGAGGCTGCCGCAGTTCTGCCAGCCGCCATAGGCGAAGAGCACCGGGACCAGGGCGGCGAAGAAGGCGGTGAGGGTCACCGCCGAGGCGTTCGGCAGGTGGAAGACCGTCGCCGCCGCGGGACGCTTCGCCAGCATGAGCACGCCGATCGCCGCGATGCCGCCGAGCTTCAAGGCCATCAGACTGTTGTTGGCGCGCTTGCCCGGCCGGATGCCGCGCACGTTGAGCTCGGCGAGGAGAATGATGACCGCCGAGGCGAGCGCGAGCCTCCCGGCGTTCCCGAGCCGCAGGAAAGTGCCGTCGACGTAGCCGGCGAGCGCGCTCGCCACCGCCGCGATTCCCCCCGTGTTGATCACGAAGAGCAGCGCGAAGCCGTAGAGGAAGCCGACGAACCGGCCCCAGGCGCGGGCCAGGTAGACGTACTGCCCACCGACCAGCGGCAGGCGCGAGCCGAGCTCGGCGTAGACGAAGCCGCCGATCATCGCGAGCGCTCCGCCGGCGAGCCAGACGAGGAGCATCCACTCGGGTGCCGGCAGGATGCGCGCCACATTCGACGGGTTGACGAAGATGCCGACGCCGATGATTGCGCCGGCGACGACGACCGTCGTATCCCAGAGCCCGAGCTCGCGGCGGAAGCCAGGAGCCGCAATCCGCGCCGCAGGCGCCGTCATTTCGCGCTCTGGCGGATCGCGGCGACGAGAGCTGCGACCTGTTCCCGCAGAATCTCGGGAGTGCCGTCGTTGAGGATCATGCGGTCGGCCGCCGCCCGGCGCTCCTCGCCGTTGCCCTGTGCGGCCAGCCGGCGGAGAGCCTCCTCGCGCGGCAGGCCGCGCGCCACGGCGCGCTCGAGACGGAGCTCGAACGGCGCTTCGACGGTCACGACGAGGTCGAAGTCGGGGGCGTAGCCGGCCTCGACCAGGCGGGTTGCCTCGAGCACGATCGGCGCTGCAGTCTCGGCAGCGAGGCGCGAAAAAAAGGCTCGAACAAGGGGGTGGATCGCCTTCTCGAGAGTGTCGCGTGCGGCGGCGTCGGCGAAAACCAGTCGGGCCAGCTTGGTCTTGTCGACGCCCCCCTCTTTATCGAGGTAGTTCGCGCCGAAGAGCTCGGCCACGGCGCGTGCGCCAGGCTGGTCCGGCGCGTAGAGGTCGGCCACGACCTGGTCCGAGTCGACCACCCGGAAGCCCGCTTCGGCCAGAAGTCTCGCGACCGTCGACTTGCCGCTCGCCAGACCTCCTGTCAGGCCGACCCGGAACGGAGACATCCCGGTCTTCAGCGGGCGGCGCCGGGTGCGCCGCTTGGGGTCATCTCGAGGCCGAAACGGCGGCGGGCGGAGGTCAGGGTGTTGGCGAGCAGCATGGCGACGGTGAGCGGGCCGACGCCGCCGGGTACCGGCGTGATGGCGGACGTCCGCGGAGCCACCGCCGGGAAGTCGACGTCGCCGACCAGAGCGTAGCCCTTCTCGGCGAGCGTCGCCAGGCGCTTGGCGTCGTCGCCGACCAGGCGTCTGGCGAGCTCGACGTCCTGCACGCGGTTGATCCCGACATCGACCACGACGGCGCCTTCGCGCACGTAGTCGGCGGTGATCATGCCCGGACGGCCCACGGCCGCGACCAGCAGATCGGCTTCGCGACAGACGGCGGCGAGATCGCGCGTCTTGGAGTGCGCGATGGTCACCGTGCAGTTCTGGCGCAGGAGCAGGCCCGCCATCGGCTTGCCGACGATCGTGCTGCGGCCGACGACGACCGCGTGCTTGCCGGTGAGGGGATTCCGTGGCGGCGCAGGGACTCGAGAATCCCGGCCGGCGTGCAGGGGACGAAGCCCGGCTGATCGAGCCAGAGCCGCCCGACGCTCACCGGGTGGAAGCCGTCGACGTCCTTGGCCGGATCCACCCGGTCGAGAATCTCGCGCGCCGGCAAGGTCGCCGGCAGCGGCAGCTGGACGAGAATGCCATCGACTCGGGGGTCGGCGTTCAGCTGGTCGAGGAGCGCCAGGAGCTCGGCGGCGGAGGTCGCCGCGGGCAGGAGGTGGCTCCAGCCGGCGAGCCCCACCTCGGCGCAGGCCCGGGTCTTCGAGCCGACGTAGACCCTGGAGGCGGGATCGTCGCCGACCAGGACGGCGGCCAGGCCCGGCGGACGGCCCGCGCGGGCTTGCACTTCCAGGGCGCCGGCGGCGACTTCGGCGCGAATCTCGGCGGAGACGGTCTTGGCTTCGAGGAGCTGGGTCATCGCATCTTCTTCCTTCCACGGTAGAGGGCGAGAATGCCGCCCGAGAGAGGGGTGGAGGTCGCGAACTCGAAGCCGGCCGCCGCCAGGCGGGCGCAGAACGCCTGCGCGCTGCGGGAAGTCGAGGACCGAGCTCGGGAGGTAGGTGTAGGCCGTCGGATCGTGCGACAGGAGTCTCCCCACTCTGGGGAGAAGATGCTGGAAGTAGAAGAGATAGAGCCCGCGAAGCGGTTGCCAAACGGGGACCGTGAACTCGAGGACCCCGAGCTCGCCGCCGGGGCGGAGGACGCGCGCGAGCTCGGCGAGGGCGCGGTCGAGGTCGGCCACGTTGCGCAGCCCGAAGGAGACCGTCGCGGCGTGGAAGCTCGCGTCCGGGAAAGGCAGCGCGAGGGCGTCGGCGTTCAGGACCGAAGGCCGCGGCCCGATGTTGGATGGGGCGGATGGGGCATCCGAAGAAGCGGCCTGGAACTTGGGCGCCGCGAGAGCCAGCATCGGCAGGCAGAAGTCGGCGGCGACGATCTCGACCCCCGGCCGACGAAGCGCGAGCGCCTGGTCTCCGGTGCCGCAGCACAGGTCGAGAACCCGGGACCCCGGGGGCAGGACCGAGCGCGCGCGCCAGCTTCCGCCGCCAGATGCGGTCGAGCGAGGCCGAAAGCAGGTGGTTCAGGAGGTCGTAGCGGCGCGCGACCCGGCCGAACATGGCGCGGATGCGGGCGGCGTCCTTCTGCTTCAGCTCCTCGACCGCGGTCGCCTGCGCTTTCTCCAAGACGAGCTCCGGCATGGTGACGGAGAAGTCTATCGTGCTGTTCGGACGGCCTTGGCCGGCCTTCGCCGGAGGAGAGTCCTGCGCCTTCGCGAGAGCGCACCGACTTGACAGCTTCGGGGCGGATCTTTATGATTTCAGGCTCTCTGCAGCTGAAGTGCCGGATCCGATCCAGCCCAGCAGATCCGCAGATCCGAATCCTCCGATTTTGTCTGGAGAAGATGAGATGAAGAGTACTGTGAGCCCCAAGCCGGCCGAAATCGAGCGCCAGTGGTTCGTCGTGGACGGCGCTGGCGTGCCGGTTGGACGACTGTCTTCGACCATCGCCAAGCTCTTGATGGGCAAGGGGAAACCGTACTTTGCCCCGCACGTGGACTGCGGCGATTTCGTGATCGTCGTGAACGCCGAGAAGGTCCATCTCTCGGGCACCAAGGAGCAGTCCAAGATCTACTATCGCCACACGACCACGAAGCCCGGGCAGCTTGAAGTCGCCGAAGGCATTCGAGGTGCGCGGCAAGCACCCGACCCGCCTCGTCGAGAGCGCGGTGTTCGGAATGCTTCCCAAGACCAAGCTCGGGCGCAAGATCCGCCGCAAGCTGAAGGTCTACGCCGGCGCGGAGCATCCGCACAAGGCGCAGAAGCCGACGGCGTACGACCTCGCCCAGGTAAAGATGTAGGAGGAATGGATAAGTGACCCAGCTGCAATCGACCCAGTCGAGCCCATCGGGCCAATCGACCCAATTTTACGGAACCGGCCGTCGCAAGACCTCGACTGCCCGCGTCTTCATGCGCCCCGGAGTGGGCGCGTTGGAGGTCAACGGACGCACCCTCGACGGCTACTTCCCCAACCCGGTGCTGCGCATGGTCGTGCGGCAGCCGCTCGTCCTGACCGAGACGGGGGAGAAGTTCGACATCTTCGTCACCGTCGAAGGCGGCGGAAACTCGGGCCAGGCCGGAGCGATCCGGCACGGCATCAGCCGCGCCCTGCTCGTGTTCGACATCGCGTTGCGCGAGCGGCTGAAGAGCGCCGGGCTCCTGACCCGCGATCCACGCAAGAAAGAGCGCAAGAAGTACGGCCAGAAGGGCGCTCGTGCGCGCTTCCAGTTCAGCAAGCGCTGATCGCCATAGTCGCGTGAATCGCGTGAATCGCCTGAATCGCCTGAATCGCCTGATCATCAAGATGCGCAGCCTGGTTTTCTAGGTAGTACTTAAGGAGAGAGATTCGTGGTCGAAATCACGATGCAAGAGCTGCTCGAGGCGGGGGTCCATTTCGGCCACCAGACCCGGCGTTGGAACCCGAAGATGAAGCCTTACATCTTCGGCAAGCGCAACGGGATCTACATCATCGATCTGGCGAAGACGCTGAAGCAGTTCCGCGAGGCCGCGGAGTTCGTCTACCGGCTCGGGCAGGAGGGTCGCAGGCTCCTCTTCGTCGGCACCAAGCGCCAGGCTCAGGATGCGGTCGCCGAGGAGGCGCGGCGTTGCGGCCAGTACTTCGTGACCCATCGCTGGCTGGGAGGGACGCTGACGAACTTCGTCACCATCCGCCAGTCCGTCGATCGCCTGCTCGAGATCGAAGCGCGGCTCGGCGACGAGACCGGCGTCACCACCAAGAAGGAGCGCCTGCGCCTCGACCGCGAGCGCGAACGGATGAACCGCAACCTCGAAGGCGTGCGCGAGCTCGAAGCTCTGCCGGATGCGATCTTCGTCGTGGATCCAAAAAAGGAAGCGATCGCGGTCGCGGAGGCCAACAAGCTCGGCATTCCGGTGATCGGAATCGTCGACACGAACTGCGATCCGGAGCTCATCGACTACGTGATTCCGGGCAACGATGACGCCATCCGCACGATCCGGCTCTTCTTGTCACGGATCGCCGATTCGTACATGGCGGGCGCGAACGCCCTGCAGCAGGCGATGATGGTCGAGAGCAAGGACGCCCCCGAGGAGGTATCGCCGGAACCGGGGACGTTCGCGAAGGATGACGAGGCGGCCGCTCCACTGGCCTGAACCCGGCTTGAGGCCCAGCTCGAGGTAAGGTCACTTCCACAACGGCTCGGCGGGCGGGAGGCACTTAGCCCGAAAAGGGGTCAGTCGATGGCAGAGGGATCGCCGATCGCCTGACCCTTTCTCATGTCCGCCGGCGAAGAAAGAGAGAATCGACATGCAGATCACGGCTCAGATGGTCAAAGAGCTCAGGGAACGTACCGGCGCGGGAATGATGGACTGCAAGAACGCGCTGGCGGAAACCAACGGTAATTTCGAGCAGGCGGTCGACACGCTGCGCAAGAAGGGCCTGGCCGCCGCGGCCAAGCGCTCCGGCCGGGTGGCCGCCGAAGGGTCCGTCGCCTCCTACATCCACGCCGGCGGCAAGCTCGGCGTGCTGCTCGAGATCAACTGCGAGACCGATTTCGTGGCGCGCACCGAGGAGTTCCAGGAGCTGGTCCGCGACGTCGCCATGCACATCGCGGCGGCCGAGCCGCGCTACGTCGAGCGCGCGGAAGTGACCTCCGAGATCCTCGAACGCGAGCGCGCCATCTACCGCGAGCAGGCGCTGGCTTCGGGCAAGCCCGCCAACGTGGTCGACAGGATCGTCGACGGCAAGATGGAGAAGTTCTATGCCGAGGCGGTGCTGCTCGAGCAGCCGTTCGTCAAGGACACCGACACCACCGTCGGCCAGTTGATCACCGCGAAGGCCGCAAAGATCGGCGAGAACATCAAGGTGCGCCGCTTCGTGCGCTTCAAGCTCGGCGAGGGCATCGAGAAGCAGGAGAAAGACTTCGCCGCCGAAGTCGCCGCCGTCACCCAGGGCTGAAGCGAGCCATGGCCGAATCTCCCGCATCTTCCGCTCCTTCCGCATCCTCCGCATCACCTGGCCATCGTCCGGCCTACAAGCGGGTGCTGCTCAAGCTCTCCGGCGAAGCCCTCATGGGCCAGCAGAGCTTCGGCATCGACGCGGGAGTGGTGTCGGGCATCGCCAACGAGATCGCCGAGGTCCACGCGCTCGGCGTCGAGCTCGCGATCGTGATCGGCGGCGGGAACATCATCCGCGGCGTGGCGGCGAGCCACCAGGGGATCGACCGGGTGACCGGCGACAACATGGGCATGCTCGCCACCGTGATCAACGCGCTCGCGCTGCAGGACGCCCTCGAGAAGTGCAACGTGCCGACCCGCGTGCAGACCGCGATCGAGATCCGGGCGGTCGCCGAGCCGTTCATCCGGCGCCGGGCGATGCGTCATCTCGAGAAGGGGCGGGCGGTCATCTTCGCCGGCGGGACGGGAAACCCGTTCTTCACCACGGACTCGGCGGCGGCGCTGCGTGCGAACGAGATCCACGCCGAGATCCTCCTCAAGGGGACGCGTGTCGACGGTGTCTACACGGCCGATCCCCGCAAAGAACCCTCGGCCCGGCTGCTCGCGGAAGTCACCTACCAGCAGGTGCTCGAGTGGGATCTGCGGATCATGGACGCCGCCGCCATCAGCCTCTGCCGCGACAACGCTCTGCCGATCGGTATCTTCAACCTCACGCGGGAGGGCAACATCCGCCGCGTCGTCTGCGGCGAGCGCGTCGGCTCGATCGTCCACCGGACGGTCGCCGGCGAGCGCGCGAATTGACAGCACTCTGGTTGCCGGGGATGATCGACCGGCAGCCCGCCGTATCGAGACCCGGGCGGAAGTGCCTGCGCACACGGAGGAGCCGATGAAGGAGATTCACCAGGAAGCCGAATCCAAGATGAAGGTGGCGATCGAGCATCTCCACGCCGAGCTCAAGCGGCTGCGGACCGGCCGCGCCACGCTCGGGCTTCTGGATGGCGTGGTCGTGGACTATTTCGGAACGCCGACGCCGCTCAAGCAGGTGGCGACGCTCACCGTCGTGGACGCCACGATGCTCATGGCCCAGCCCTGGGACCCCAAGCAGATCCCGGCCATCGAACGGGCGCTGCAGAAGTCGGATTTGGGGCTCAATCCGATGAGCGACGGCAAGGCGGTGCGGATACCGATTCCGCAGCCGACCGAGGAACGGCGCAAGGAGCTGGTCAAGAAGGCCCACGAGATCGCGGAGCACGCGCGCAACAGCATCCGGCTGGCCCGTCGCGAGGCGAACGACAAGCTGAAGAAGCTCGAGAAAGGCCACGAGCTCGGGCAGGACGACGAGCGTCGCGCCATCGAGGAGATCCAGAAGCTCCACGACCGCGAGATCGAGGAGATCGCGAAGACCCTGGAGCACAAGGAAAAAGAGATTCTGACGGTCTGAGGCGGACGGAACCGGGACGCGACATGGACCGGTCCGTGAGCACTCTCTCGTCCCGTCTCGATCCACCGACCTCCGTGCACGCCGTGGTCCCTGCGGCGGGCCGCGGCCTGCGCTTCGGCGGCACCCTCTCCAAGCAGTTCGAATCGATCGCCGGCAAGCCCCTCCTCGCCTGGACGGTCTTTCGTCTGCTCGCGGCCGGCGTCGAGTCGGTGACGATTGCGCTCCCCGCGGAGGTGGCGGCGGCCCCGCCGGAGTGGCTGCGCGACAGGCGGGTGCGGACCGTCCCGGGCGGCGAAAGCCGGCAGGGTTCGGTGACCGCGGCGCTTGCCGCCTCGCCGGCCGAGGGCCAGGATCTCGTCCTGGTCCACGACGGCGCGCGGCCGGCGCTCGATCCCGCGGACCTTCTTGCCGTCTGCCAGGCGGCGCTCATGGCTGACGGAGCCGTCCTGGGGCGGGGCGCCTCGGACACGCTCAAACTTCTCGAACAAGGGGTGATCGTGGGAACCGTCGATCGCAGCCGGGTCTTTCGCGCCGAGACGCCGCAGGTGTTCCGCCGGGAGCTGCTGGAGCGCGCGATCGAGGCCGCGCTTGAAATCGGCTTCGCCGGCACCGACGAGGCGTCGCTGGTGGAGCGCCTGCCAGGGGTGCGCGTCGTCGCTGTCGAGGCCGCCTCGCCGAACCCCAAGCTCACGACGCCCGCCGACCTGCCGCTGGTCTGTGCTGTGCTCGAGCGCCTCGAGCGAGGCGAGCGAGGCGGGCGATGACGCTGCGCATCGGGCAGGGCTACGACGTGCACCGGCTGGTGCCGGGGCGGCGACTGGTGCTCGGGGGCGAAGAGATTCCGTTCGCGCTCGGGCTCGACGGGCACAGCGACGCCGACGTGCTGCTGCACGCTCTGGGAGACGCGCTCCTCGGCGCGGCGAGCCTCGGCGACCTGGGGTCGCATTTCCCGCCCGACGACGAGCGTTGGCGCGACGCCTCGAGCCTCGACCTCCTGGCGCGGATCGTCGCCTTGGTGCGCGAGCGCGGTTTCCGGGTGGTGAACTGCGATCTCACGCTCGTCGCCGAGGCGCCGAAGCTCGCGCCGCACCGGGCGCGGATCGTCGAGCGCATCGCGCGCCTGCTGGCGATCCCGGTGGATCGTGTCGGCCTCAAGGCGACCACGAACGAGGGCCTCGGCGCGATCGGGCGCGGCGAAGGGATGGCGGCGCTCGCCGTCGTGCTGCTCGCGTCGCTCAAGGACTGAGCGTGGCCGGAACGACGCGCATCTTCGGCTTTCATCCGGTGCACGAGGCGCTGCGCCATCGGGCGCACGAGGTGCGGCGGGTCTGGATTCTCGCCGGGCGGCAAGGAGGCCGCCGGCGGGAGGTGGAGGCGCTCTGCGCCGGCGCCGGCGTGCGGGTCGAGAGCGCCGCGCCGAGCGACCCGGTCTGGCTCGGCGGCGCGGTGCACAACGGCTTCGCCGCCGAGTTGGCCGCCGGCACCGGCGCCGCCGGAGCGCATGGCGCGGACGCCGAGCGCGCCCCTCGAGGAGATGCGAGCTTCGTCGTCCTCGCCGAAGACATCCAGGATCCGCGCAATCTCGGAGCTCTCCTCAGGGTCTGCGAGGGCGCCGGTGTCGGCCGTGTGCTGGTGCGCGACCGCGGGTCGGCGCCGCTCTCGGCGACGGCGGTCAAGAGCTCGGCCGGCGCTTCGGAGTGGGTCGCGGTCGAGCGCATCGGGAGCTCCGCCCAGCGTCTCGAGCAGCTCAAGAAGGAAGGCTTCTGGATTTACGGCCTCGCGGCCGGCGGCGAAGCGCCGTGGAGCGTCGACCTCACCGGTCCGGTCGTCCTCTGCGTCGGCGGCGAGGAGGAGGGGCTGCGCCGGCTGACCCAGGAGCGCTGCGACCGGCTGATCGGGCTGCCGATGCACGGCCAGGTCGCCTCGCTCAACCTCGCGACCGCCGCCGCGGCGGTGCTCTACGAAGCGGTGCGGCAGCGCACGACGGGCCGCAAACCGCGCTAGCAGCACGCTGCGCCGCGAGAGCTTCGGCTTGTCAGCAGGGCCTCGAAACCACTAGACTCTGCCAGCGATCCGGCCCGCAAAGTGGATCGGATCGAGGATCCGCCGGGAGGGTCGTGGAAGCCTTGCCGGCATAGCTCAGCGGTAGAGCAACCGCCTTGTAAGCGGTAGGTCCTCGGTTCAATTCCGAGTGCCGGCTCCAAGTGCACTGCCTGCAGTCCTCGTAACTCTTTGAAAACTCTGGAGGTGTGGCCGAGCGGTCAATGGCAGCAGACTGTAAATCTGCCGGGCTAAGCCCTACGGAGGTTCAAATCCTCCCGCCTCCACCATCATGTCGAGCGACCGGCCTCAAGCGGGAGTAACTCAGGGGTAGAGTCACAGCCTTCCAAGCTGTTGGTCGCGGGTTCGAATCCCGTCTCCCGCTCCATTCAAACCTGACTTCTTTCCGCTTTCATGCCCGGCCCCAACGGGGTCTGCCGCTGCGTTTGAACGCCTCGTGCCACCCGGACGGGTGGCGATTGAGCCTCCGTGAAGGTCTATGTTCCGAGCCGGAGGTCCCATTATTGAGAGCTTGTCGCGGTGAGCGCTTAGCTTGTCTCGCGGCCTCGTGGGTTCTCTTCGGACTCTCGCTGGACCCCGCGATAGGTCAGTTGCTGGGGCCTGAGATCCAGGTCAACAGCTACACGACGGGTTACCAGGTCGATCCCGCTGTGGCAGTTGACGGCTCGGGCAACTTCGTCGTGGTCTGGTACAGCGACGGCCAGGACGGCTCGACCTACGGCGTGTTCGGGCAGCGGTTCAACTCCGCGGGCAGTCCGCTCGGGAGCGAGTTCCAGGTCAATAGCTACACGACGCTTCACCAGTGGCTTCCCGCGGTGGCTGCGGACGGCCTGGGCAACTTTCTCGTGGTCTGGGGCAGCTACGGCCAGGACGGCTCCGATTTCGGCGTCTTCGGGCAGCGTTACAGCTCGACAGGCAGTCCAGTGGGGGGCGAGTTCCAGGTCAACACTTACACGACGGGTTCCCAAGGGTTTCCTGCGGTGGCCGCGGACGGCTCGGGCAACTTCGTGGTGGCTTGGATGAGCGAGCTCCAGGACGGCTCCACCTGGGGCGTGTTCGGGCAGCGGTTCGACTCAGCGGGCAGTCCGCTCGGAACCGAGTTCCAGGCCAACAGCTACACGACGAGTAGCCAGTGGGACCCGGCGGTGGCCGCGGACGGTTCGGGCAACTTCGTCGTGGTTTGGCAGAGCTACGGCCAGGACGGTTCGAGCGACGGCGTGTTTGGACAGCGTTACAGCTCGACCGGAAGTCCGGCGGGGAGCGAGTTTGAGGCCAACACCTATACGACGAATCAGCAGGCGGCGCCTGCGGTGGCGGCGGACGCCTCCGGGAATGTCGTCGTGGTCTGGGCCAGCCACGGCGGCCAGGATGGCTCGAGCGTCGGCGTCTTCGGCCAGCGATTCGACTCGACGGGCAGTCCGGCAGGGAGCGAGTTCCAGGTCAACACCTACACGACGAACTACCAGTTGAATCCCGCGGTGGCAGCGGACGGCTCGGGCAACTTCGTCGTGGCCTGGGACAGTCTCTTTGAGGACGGCTCGGAAAGAGGCGTGTTTGGGGTGCGATACAACTCGGCGGGCAGTCCAGTGGGGAGCGAGTTCCAGGTGAACACCTTCACGACCGGAGACCAGATAGGTCCCGCGGTAGCAGCAGACGGCGCGGGCAACTTCGTCGTGGCCTGGAATAGCAGATTCCAGGACGGCTCGACCTACGGCGTGTTCGGGCAGCGATTGGCGAACTGGATCTTGATCGACGGTTTCGAGGCCGGCGACGCCTGCGGCTGGAGCGCGGCGGTGGGTGGCGGTTGTCCGTAGTGTCCGGTTGCGGCGCCCCGGCCACGGATTAGTGACCCGCGAAGGTCGCACGCTGCCGGCGGCCGACTTTGAGAGGAGGGCACTGAAATGGAAATCCGACGCTGCTCGTGGATACAGATTGTGGGAAGCCTCGTTCTTTGCGGGCTCGCGGCTCTGCCGCTTGCCGCGGCGGAAAAGAGCTCGCAGAAGGTCTTCGGTGAGGTCAAGGCGGATCAGGCGCTGGTCTACCTCGTCCGCGAAGGGCACATGCTGGCTGCGGCAGTGACCGTGTCCGTGTTCGCGGATAAGCAGTTCCTCGGCATCCTCAAGAACAACAGCTACACCTTTACCTATCTGCCTCCGGGCCCCTACCTCCTGTGGGCTCACCCGCTCGGCTTCACGGAGTCCAACACCCGGGTCGAGCTCGAAGCCGGCAAGGTCTACTACTTCAATGTCTGGAACTCCTTCGATCCCCTGGACGAAGTCACGGGCCCGGCGTTTCTGAAGGGCATCAAGAGTTACATCACCCCAGACGAGGAGGAGCGCCAGGAAGCGCAGGAGAAGATCGAGAAGAGCTACGCCAAAGCCACGGCGAAGGCGGTCAACAACCCCAAGGATGCCCCGCAGGTGGACGATCTCAGCCGCCGGCAGGCGCACGTTGCGGCATGGCCGAAAGTCGATCTCAAGCCCTACGCCATCCTCTGCCTCGAGGAGTTCGTCATGGCGGACCCCGAGGCCGGCAACCGCGCGAAGGACTATCTCGTCGAAACGGTGCCTGCCCGCCTGGCCAAGTTCGTGGTCGATAATCTGGGGCCGGGTGTCTTCGACGAGGTGCGGCAGGGCGCGGCGTGCGCGGCGGCGCCGGGAGTGGCGGTGCTGCGGGCCAGCATCGAGAAGTACAAGCCAGGGAGCGAGACGGCTCGCGCCATCATCGCGGGCGCCGGGAGCGCGCAGCTCAAGGTCCACGTCACCCTGGCGAACGGAGAAACCGGAGACACCCTCGCGCAGTTCGACGCCAAGGGGCTGTGGGCCTGGGGAGGGCAGCTGGGCGCCAGTCGCGGGATCCAGGACCTGGAGAAGAACGTCGCCTACGAGATGGCGAGCTATCTGAAGTACAGCAAGGGAGTTGCGGAGCCGCCGGAAGGAGTCAAGAAGTAGCGCGGCCAGGATCAACACGATCGGCCGCGTTTCCGATTCGGCACCCCGTCCGGCGCCAGATCGGGCGCTGTAATTCCGTCTTATCCCTTCGGAGGGAGAGCTCCGGGTCCCTGCCTCGTCGCGCCTTCACAATGGTCCTGGAGTGGGCGATGATGCACCGGCCGGAGCTCCGGGAGAACTGGCTCCGCGCCGCGCGGCACGAGCCGGCAGTGCCGATCGCGCCTCTGGACGAGGAGGTCTGAGATGTGGCGAATCGTCTCGGTGAAGGCCTTGCCGGGCTACCGCCTGGACGTCGAGTTCGCCGACGGGACCCGGGGGATCCTGGACTACAGCCAGGAGCTCTGGGGGCCGCTTTTCGAGCCGCTTCGCGACCCCGAGAGGTTTTCCGAGGTCGGCCTGGACGAGTTCGGAGCGGTCTGTTGGCCCAACGGCGCGGATCTGGCCCCGGACGCCATGTACGAGGAGCTCAAGGGCGGCAGTACGGCGACCCGATAGGGGATCTCCAGAGCCTTCCGCCCCTGTTTGGCCTCCCCGGCCCCGGGTGCCGGCCCGATCGGGTCGGAAAATTGCTTGCACGGGGGCTAGACAAGAATTGGCTTAGGTGCCAGAATTCGCGGTCCACCCAGCTTCCGGCGCAAATCACGCGCCGGCATGGAGTTGGGGTGCAGAAGGGCACCAAAAAACAGGAGAGAGCTGCAAGATCCCAAGGTTTCGCCGCTGACCGGCTGCCGGAACGAGGCGCGGGTCCGGCGTTAGTCTGCGCCCACGTAGCTCAGCGGTAGAGCACTTCCTTGGTAAGGAAGAGGTCATCGGTTCAAGCCCGATCGTGGGCTCCATCCTCGAGATGGGGATTCTTCAAGCTGAAGCTGGTTCGAGTCTTCGAGTTTCACTACGAACAGCCCGTCCGCGGGCACGGCCGAGTGGGGAGGCAATCGGGGCGCCATGGCGAAGGAAAAATTTGATCGCACCAAGCCGCACGTGAACGTGGGAACGATCGGTCACGTGGACCATGGGAAGACGACGCTGACGGCGGCGATGACGAAGGTGGCGGCGGCGAAGGGCTGGGCGAAGTTCGTGTCGTACGACGAAGTGGCGAAGGCTTCGGAGTCTCAAGGTCGGCGGGATCCGTCGAAGATCCTGACGATCGCGACGTCGCACGTGGAGTACTCGACGGCGAACCGTCACTACGCGCACGTCGACTGCCCGGGTCACGCGGACTACGTGAAGAACATGATCACGGGAGCGGCGCAGATGGACGGCGCGATCCTGGTGGTGTCGGCGGTGGACGGCCCGATGCCGCAGACGCGGGAGCACATTCTGCTGGCGCGCCAGGTGGGCGTGCCTTACATGGTGGTGTTCCTGAACAAGTGCGACATGGTGGACGACCCGGAGCTTCTGGATCTGGTGGAGATGGAAGTGCGGGATCTGCTGAACGTGTACGGCTTCCCGGGCGACGAGACGCCGGTGATCCGGGGCGCGGCGATCAAGGCGCTGATGGGGGAGGAAGGTCCGCTGGGCTCGGAGTCGATCATCAAGCTGTACGACGCCTTGGACACGTTCATCCCGCTGCCGCAGCGCGACATCGACAAGCCGTTCCTGATGCCGATCGAGGACATCTTCTCGATTTCGGGTCGTGGCACGGTGGTGACGGGTCGGATCGAGCGCGGGATCGTGAAGGTGGGAGACGAGATCGAGATCGTGGGCATCCGTCCGACGCAGAAGACGATCGTGACGGGGGTGGAGATGTTCCGCAAGCTCCTGGATCAGGGGCAGGCGGGGGACAACGTCGGGGTGCTGCTGCGCGGGACGAAGAAGGACGACGTGGAGCGCGGTCAGGTGCTGGCGAAGCCGGGATCGATCACGCCGCACACGAATTTCAAGGGCGAGGTGTACGTGTTGACGAAGGAGGAGGGCGGTCGTCACACGCCGTTCTTCAACGGCTACCGGCCGCAGTTCTACTTCCGGACGACGGACGTGACGGGAGTGGGGACGCTGCCGGCGGGGACGGAGATGGTGATGCCGGGTGACAACGTGAACCTGTCGATCGAGCTCATCGCGCCGATCGCGATGGAGAAGGGCGTGCGTTTCGCGATTCGCGAGGGCGGCCGCACGATCGGCGCAGGCACCGTCACCGAAGTGATCAAGTGATTCGAGCGAACTCGACAGCTGTCGAGTTCTTGAATAGAGATTCGCGATTGCGGACGACACTTAGGCCAGTAGCTCGAACTGGTAGAGCGCCGGTCTCCAAAACCGGATGTTGGGGGTTCGAATCCCTCCTGGCCTGCCAAGCAAGGATCGTGGGAGCGAAATGAACTGGTTGGAAAAGGTCAGGAACTCCTTGTCCTCGATTCCTCAATTTCTGGGCGAGGTCAAGGCCGAGATGAAGAAGGTCTCGTTCCCTTCCCGTGACGAGGTGGTCGGAACGACGATCGTGGTGCTGATCACGAGCGTGGTCTTCGCCATCTACCTCTGGCTGGCGGACATGGTCATCGTGCAACTGTTCAAGATGGTGGGCACATGAGCGGCGGCGCCATCGGAGCGAGCGGAGCGACGGATGCCACGGCGGCTGCGAAGCCGGCCAGCCGCCATTGGTACATCGTCCATACCTACTCCGGTTTCGAGGAGCGGGTCCGGCAGCATCTGCGCCAGCGCGCCGACGCGTTGGGTTACGGCGAGTCGATCGGCGAGATCCGGATTCCGATGGAGACCATCGTCGAGCTCAAGGGCGGCAAGAAGCGCGAAACCCAGCGCAAGTTCTTCCCCGGCTACATTCTCGTCGAGATGGAGATGAACGAGAACACCTGGCACGTGGTCAAGAACACTCCGAAAGTGACCGGTTTCGTCGGCATGGGGAAGACCCCGACGCCGCTCTCGACGGAGGAAGTGACGCAGATTCTCGAGCAGGTCGTGACGGCGAAGGAGAAGCCGAAGCCGAAGCATGTCTTCGAGAAGGGCGAGCCGGTCAAGATCGTGGATGGCCCCTTCAACAACTTCACCGGCGTGGTCGACGACGTCAACCTGGACCGCAGCACGCTCAAGGTCATGGTGACGATTTTCGGACGGCACACTCCGGTCGAGCTCGATTTCCTGCAGGTCCAGAAGCTCTAGCCGGGAAAGGTTGATTTCATCATGGCGAAGAAAGTAACCGGGTACGTCAAGTTGCAGATTCAGGCGGGCAAAGCAACGCCGGCTCCGCCCGTGGGACCGGCGCTCGGACAGGCCGGCGTGAACATCATGGATTTCTGCAAGACGTTCAACGCCCGGACCCAGGCCCAGGAGGGCCTCATCATCCCGGTGGTGATCACGGTCTATTCCGATCGCAGCTACACCTTCATCACCAAGACCCCGCCCGCGGCGATCCTGCTCATGAAGGCGGCGGGAGTGCCCAAGGGTTCGGGAGTGCCGAACCGCACCAAGGTGGGAATGGTCTCGAAGCAGCAGGTGGAAGAGATCGCGAAGGCCAAGCTCCCGGATCTGAACGCGGGAAGCCTCGACGCCGCGGTCCGCATCATCGAGGGTACTGCGCGGTCCATGGGCATCGAAGTCCAGGGTTGATTGGCGAGTGAGTTATGGGAACTCGACAGCCGTCGAGTTCCAGACTGGGAACGAACTCGACAGCCGTCGAGTTCCATGAAATCGGCTCCGCCCAACGACGGGCGAAGCGAGACGGATCTGGGAGGCCGCAAGAACGGCCGTTCGGACCAGAGGGACGAAAGCATGAGCAAGCACGGAAAGAAATACCGCAGCTCGGCCGCCAAAGTGGAGCCCAGGCTCTATCTGCTGGTGGACGCCATTCGATTGGCGACCGAGACCGCCTACGCCAAGTTCGACGAGACGGTCGAGATCGCGATGCGCCTCGGCGTCGACCCGAAGCACGCGGATCAGATGGTGCGTGGCACCGTTCTGCTGCCGCACGGACTCGGACGGACCGCGCGCGTTCTGGTCTTCGCCCAGGGCGAGAAGATCAAGGAGGCCGAGGACGCCGGCGCCGACTACGTCGGTGGCGACGAGCTCGCGAAGAAGATCGAAGGTGGCTGGCTCGAATTCGACGCCGTCGTCGCGACGCCGGACATGATGCGCGTCGTCGGTCGTCTCGGCAAGGTGCTCGGCCCTCGCGGCCTGATGCCCAACCCGAAGACCGGCACGGTCACCCCCGACGTGAAGCGGGCGGTCGACGAGATCAAGGCGGGCAAGGTGGAATTCCGCGTCGACAAGACCGGGATCATCCATGCGCCGTTCGGCAAGCGCTCCTTCGGGCCGGAGAAGCTGTCCGAGAACGCGCAGGCGCTGGTCGCCGCCGTGCTCAAGGCCAAGCCCCCGGCCGCCAAGGGGAAGTTCGTGAAGTCGGCGACGGTGTCTTCGACGATGGGTCCCGGGATCCGCGTCGACGAGAACGCTCTCGCGGGCGCTGAGGAGTAAGGGAGCTCGACATGTCACTGACGCGAAACACCAAGGAGAAGATCCTCGGCGGCTACGAAGAGGCCATGGCCTCGGCAGAGCACGCCTTCGTCATCGGATTCAAGGGCATCACCGTGAACCAGGTGAACGACCTGCGCAGTCGCGTGCGCAAGACCGGCGGCCAGTACGTGGTGGTCAAGAACACCCTGGCGCGATTGGCGGTCGCGGGCAAGCCGCTCGACCAGGTCAAGGAGCACTTCACCGGACCGACCGCGATCGTCTACAGCCTGGTGGATCCGGTCGCCCTGGCGAAGGTCCTGACCGACTTCGCGAAAGACGCGCCGGCCGTCCTCGAGTTCAAGGGCGGGCTGGTCGAAGGGCGTCCGATCGCCGCTGCGCAGGTCAAGGAGATCGCCGCTCTGCCGGGCCGCAAGGAGCTCCTGGCGAAGCTGGTCTTCCTGCTGCAGTCGCCGATCCAGCGTTTCGTCCGTGTCCTCGCGGCGTCCGGGCCCCAGCGCCTGGCGATCGTCCTGGACCAGGTCGCGAAGAAAAAAGAGTAAGCCGGGCCGGGGAGAGTTCCCCGCGCCGCAAGAATAATCAGAACTTCGGGCTAGGGAAGCCCGGGACGACGGAGGAAGAGATGGCTATCGCGGTCGAAGATTTCATCCAGAAGATCGACGGAATGTCTGTGCTCGAGCTGAACAATCTGGTCAAGGCGCTCGAGGAGCACTACGGTGTCTCGGCCGCGGCGGCGGCAGCGCCGATGGCCGCCGCCGGCGGCGCCGCCGTGGCGGCCGCACCGGTCGAGGAGCAGACCGAGTTCGAAGTCATCCTGACCAGCGCAGGCGACAAGAAGATCAACGTCATCAAGGCCGTCCGCGAAGTCACCAGCCTCGGACTGAAGGAGGCGAAGGATCTCGTCGAGGGTGCCCCCCAGAAAATCAAGGAGGGCGTCTCGAAGGCCGAGGCCGAAACGATCAAGAAGAAATTCGAAGAGCAGGGGGCTCAGGTCCAGATCAAGTAAGGGGGGTGCTCGTACGCGCACCCTTCTTCGCGAGGTCGGTCGCGGACGCCCTTCGTCCCGGCCGGCCGCAGAGCGCGCAACCCGCCAGAGCCGCGATTCCGCGGCTAGGGCTCGGTGTCGACTCTTCACGGCCCTAAATCGCTGCTGACAGCTCCTTGGATCACGGGGTGGACAAGATCGAACCCATGGAAAAACTAACCAAGACCGTAAGCCGCACCCGGAAGAACTTCTCTCGGATCCAGAGTACCCTCGCGATCCCGAACCTGATCGACGTGCAGAAACGGTCCTACGACCGTTTCCTGCAGATGAACCTGCTCCCCGAGGAGCGGGCGAATCAGGGATTGCAGTCGGTATTCACCAGCATCTTCCCGTTTTCGGACTTCCGCGAAACGTGCTCGCTCGATTTCGTCAAGTACACGATCGGCGAATGGCAGTGCAAGTGCGGCGAGTTGAAGGGGCTCGAATTCCTTCGTACGACCTGCACGAACTGCGGCTCCAGGGTCATGACCGACCATCCCCACGAGGAGACGGTCACCTGCACCCAGTGCGGATTCGTGAACAAGAACCGGGTTACCAAGTGCGACACCTGCGGCAATCCGGTCGACCTGCATCTCGACTACTCGATCGCCGACTGCCAGGAACGCGGCATGACCTTCGCGGTCCCGCTCAAGGTCACCTTCCGGCTCTTCGTCTACGACAAGGACCCCGAGACCGGGGCGCGCATGATGCGCGACGCCAAGGAGGAAGAGGTCTACTTCGGCGAGATTCCGCTGATGAGCGATCACGGCACGTTCATCGTGAACGGCACCGAGCGCGTGATCGTGAGTCAGTTGCACCGCTCGCCCGGCGTGTTCTTCACCAAGGAAGGGCCCCGTACCTACCTCTCCAAGATCATTCCGTATCGCGGATCGTGGGTGGAGTTCGAGTACGACCAGAAGGAAGTCCTCTCGGTCCGCATCGACCGCAAGCGCAAGTTCCACGGCACGGTCTTTCTGCGCGCCCTGGGGTTGGAGACCGACGAGTCGATCCTGCGCCAGTTCTATGCCGCCGTGGCCGTCGACGTCTCGTCGGCGAGCAATTTCACCCTGACCATCCCGCCGATGGTGCTCGAACGCGAGCGCCATCGCGATCGCCAGACGCGCGGCCGGCGCGAGACCTATCCGGTATTCGCCGGCGTCACGCTCTCCAGAGCCATGGTCGCGGACCTGGAGCAGGGCAAGCCGGTCACGGCCAAGGTCAAGACCTCGGACCTCGAAAGCGCGTTGTTCGTCGCGGACGTGGTCGATCTCGAGACGGGCGAAGTTCTCTTCGAGGCCAACGACCTCGTTCCGGCAGACATCGCCGAGCGCCTGAAGGGCAAGGGCCACACGCCGGTCGAAGTGATCTTCCCGGAATGGGACCTGTGCGGCGCGGTGCTCTCGAACACGCTCGCCAAGGACAACACCCGCAACTCCAAGGAGGCGCTGCTCGAGATCTATCGCCGGATGCGCCCGGGCGATCCGCCGACGCTCGATTCCGCGCGCTCGCTGTTCTACGGCATGTTCTTCGATGCCAAGCGCTACGACTTCTCGCGCGTCGGCCGCTTCAAGTTCAACATCAAGCTCGACTCGGAGGTTCCGGTCGACCAGAAGACGCTGTCCGAGTCCGACTTCATCCGCGTCATCGAATACCTGCTGCGCCTGCACAAGGACATCGGGCGGGTGGACGACATCGACAACCTCGGCAACCGACGGGTGCGCGCAGTCGGTGAGCTGCTCGAGAACCAGTTCCGGATCGGTCTCGTGCGCATGGAGCGCGCGATCAAGGAGAAGATGTCCGTGCATCAGGACATCGACTCCGCGATGCCGCACGACCTGATCAACTCGAAGCCGGTCATCGCGGCGATCAAGGAGTTCTTCGGCTCGTCCCAGCTCTCGCAGTTCATGGACCAGACGAATCCGCTCTCCGAGGTCACGCACAAGCGCCGTCTCTCGGCGCTCGGACCGGGCGGTCTCTCCAGGGAGCGCGCCGGATTCGAGGTCCGCGACGTCCATGCTTCGCACTACGGCCGGATCTGCCCGATCGAGACGCCCGAAGGGCCGAACATCGGTCTGATCTCGTCGCTCGCGACCTATGCCCGGATCAACGAGTACGGCTTCATCGAGAGCCCCTACAAGAAAGTGGAGAACGGACGGGTTCTCAACCACTACAAGGTGGTCAAGGTCGGGGACGGCAAGTTCAAGCTCGGACAGCTCATCACCGAGGACGAGCTCCTCGAGGAGAATGCGCGCTTGAAGCGCGGCGGGAAGCGCCTCATCGAGCCCGAGCCCCAGGCCTTCTATCTCACCGCCTGGGAGGAGGAGAAGTACATCGTCGCGCAGGCGAATCAGCGCACCGACGAGAAGGGATTGTTCCGCGACGACCGGGTGATCGCGCGCGCCGGCGGAGATTTCGTCACCGTCGAGCGGGATCGCGTCGACTACATGGACATCAGCCCGAAACAGCTGGTGTCGGTGGCCGCGGCGCTCATTCCGTTCCTCGAGCACGACGACGCCAACCGGGCGCTCATGGGCTCGAACATGCAACGCCAGGCGGTTCCGCTCCTGGTCTCGGAGGCTCCGATCGTGGGCACGGGTCTCGAAGGCACGGTGGCCCGGGATTCCGGCGCCGTGGTGCTCTGCCAGCGCGGCGGCATCGTCGACCTCGTGGACGGCGAACGGATCATCGTGCGGGTCGAAGGTGAGGACATCGAGACCGGCGAGCAGAAGGAGTTCGGCGCCGACATCTATCAGCTGACCAAGTTCCGGCGCTCGAACCAGAACACGTGCATCAATCAGCGACCGGTGGTCAAGCAGGGAACCCGGGTCCGCAAGGGCGACGTCCTGGCCGATGGCCCATCGACGGACCTGGGTGAGCTCGCTCTGGGCCGCAACGTCCTGGTGGCGTTCATGCCGTGGCGTGGCTACAACTTCGAGGACGCGATTCTGATCTCCGAGAAGATGGTGAAGGAGGATTACTTCACCTCCATCCACATCGAGGAGTTCGAGATCGAGTCCCGCGACACCAAGCTCGGCCCCGAAGAGATTACCCGCGACATCCCGAACGTCTCGGAGGCCGCGCTCAAGGATCTCGACGAAGCGGGCATCATCCGCATCGGCGCAACCGTCAAGGCGGGCGACATCCTGGTCGGCAAGGTGACGCCGAAGGGCGAAACGCAGCTGACCCCGGAGGAGAAGCTCCTGCGGGCGATTTTCGGCGAGAAAGCCGGAGACGTGCGCGACGCTTCGCTCAAGGTGCCGCCTGGAATCGAAGGCACGATCGTCGACGTCAAGATCTTCTCCCGCAAAGGCGTCGAGAAGGACCTGCGCGCCCAGGAGATCGAGAACCAGGAGATCGACCGCCTCGAGAAGAACGCGCGCGACGAAGTCCGGATCTTCTCCGAAGAGCGCAACAAGAAGATCAACGAGCTCCTGCTCAGGCAGACCGTGACCGCAGCGGTCAAGTCGCGCGGGGGCGAGAAGATCCTGGACAAGGGCGAGCGCATCACCCGCGAATCCCTGCATGCCCTCTCGCGGCAGGAGATCCTCCGCCTGCCGCTCTCCGACAAGAAGCTCTCGGATCGCGTCGAGCAGGTCTACCGCAAGACGGACTCGCACATCGAGATCCTGCACCGGGTGAACAAGCAGCGGATCGAGCTCCTGCAGAAGGGCGACGAGCTGCCGCCGGGCGTCATCAAGCTGGTCAAGGTGTACGTCGCCATGAAGCGCAAGCTCCAGGTCGGAGACAAGATGGCCGGCCGCCACGGCAACAAGGGCGTCATCTCGCGGATCCTCCCGGTCGAGGATCTGCCCTACCTGCCCGACGGCACGCCGGTCGAGATCGTCCTCAATCCGCTCGGTGTTCCGAGCCGGATGAACGTAGGCCAGATTCTCGAGACCCATCTCGGATACGTCGGCAAGGTCCTCGGTCTTTCGTTCGCGACGCCGGTCTTCGACGGCTGCACCGAAGAAGACATGCGTGCGCTCTTCGATCAGGCCGGTCTGCCGCATTCGGGAAAGACGCCGCTCTTCGACGGCATGACCGGCGAGCCTTTCGAGCAGAACGTGACGGTGGGCTACATCTACATGCTCAAGCTCTCCCACCTAGTCGACGACAAGATCCACGCGCGCTCGATCGGACCGTACTCGCTCATCACCCAGCAGCCGCTCGGCGGCAAGGCGCAATTCGGCGGCCAGCGGTTCGGCGAGATGGAAGTCTGGGCCCTCGAAGCCTACGGCGCCGCTTACACGCTGCAGGAGCTGCTGACCGTGAAGTCCGACGACGTCGAGGGCCGCAGCCGGGTCTACGAGGCGATCGTCAAGGGCGAAGTGCCGGAAGAGCCTGGTCTGCCCGAGTCGTTCAATGTGCTTGTTCGTGAGCTCCAGAGCCTCTGTCTGGACGTCGAGCTTCTGAAAATCTGATCAGGTTCCACTCGCGAGAGTTTGAGGAGGAACGAACTTGCAACCCCTTCGCAGTTTCGACAAGCCGAGAACGTTGAAGGATTTCAACGCGATCAAGATCTCGATTGCCTCGCCGGAGAAGATTCGCGCGTGGAGCCGCGGCGAAGTCACCAAGGCCGAGACCATCAACTACCGGACGTTCAAGCCGGAGCGCGACGGTCTCTTCTGCGCCAAGATCTTCGGTCCGATCACCGACTGGGAGTGCCTGTGCGGCAAGTACAAGCGCATGAAGCACCGCGGCGTGGTGTGCGACAAGTGCGGCGTCGAAGTCACGCGGTCGCGGGTCCGCCGCGAGCGCATGGGCCACATCGAGCTCGCGAGCCCGGTGTCCCATGTCTGGTTCTTCAAGGGCCTGCCCAGCCGCATCGGTCATCTGCTCGACATCTCGCTCAGAGACCTCGAGCGCATTCTCTATTTCGAGAGCTACGTCGTCATCGATCCGATCGACACCGAGCTCAAGGAGAAGGAGCTCCTGTCCGAGGAACGCTACCGCGACCTGCGCGACCAGTACGGCGATGGTGGCTTCGTCGCCAAGATGGGAGCCGAGGCGATCAAGGAGCTCCTGCGCCGGATCGAGGTCGACGACCTCTCGGAAGAGCTGCGCGTGGTGATGCGCACCGAGACCAGTCAGATCCGTCGTTTGAAGGCAGCGAAGCGTCTCAAGGTCGTGGACGCCTTCAGGCGGAGTGGCCACAAACCCTCGTGGATGATCCTGGACGTCCTGCCGGTGATTCCTCCCGAGCTCCGGCCGCTCGTTCCCCTGGACGGCGGGCGGTTCGCGACCAGCGACCTGAACGACCTCTATCGCCGCGTCATCAACCGCAACAACCGGTTGAAGAAGCTCCTCGAGCTGCGCGCGCCGGAAGTCATCGTGCGCAACGAGAAGCGCATGCTCCAGGAAGCGGTGGATGCGCTGTTCGACAACGGCCGGCGCGGAAGGGTCCTCAAGGGATCGAACAACCGGCCGCTGAAGTCGCTCTCGGACACCCTCAAGGGCAAGCAGGGACGGTTCCGCCAGAACCTGCTCGGCAAGCGCGTCGACTATTCCGGCCGCTCGGTCATCGTGGTCGGCCCGGAGCTGTCGCTGCGCGAGTGCGGCCTGCCGAAGAAGATGGCGCTCGAGCTCTTCAAGCCGTTCATCTACAACAAGCTCGAGCTCAAGGGTTTCGTCGGGACGATCAAGGCGGCGAAGGAGATGGTCGAACGCGAGGAGGACGAGGTCTGGGACGCGCTCGAAGAGGTCATCCGTGACCACCCCGTGATGCTGAACCGCGCGCCCACCCTGCATCGCCTCGGCATTCAGGCTTTCCAGCCGAAGCTGATCGAAGGCAAGGCGATCCAGATCCACCCGCTGGTCTGCGCGGCGTTCAACGCCGACTTCGACGGTGACCAGATGGCAGTGCACGTCCCTCTGTCGCCGAAAGCCCAGATCGAGTGCCACGTGCTGATGCTGGCGGCGAACAACATCCTCTCCCCGGCGCACGGTAGGCCGCTCGCGGTGCCGTCGCAGGACCTGGTGCTGGGCGGCTACTACCTCACCATGTCGAAGAAGGGCGCGAAAGGCGAAGGCAAGGCGTTCCCCGACTTCGACTCGGTGCTGCTCGCGCTGCACGAGGGCGTCGTCGAGACGCATACGATCATCCGGGTCCGGTACTCCGGGCTCTACGCGAATCTCGAGACGCAGTTCGACAATCAGGATGTCGTCCATGCGGAGGTCGAGACGCTCGACAAAGCGCTGATCGAGACCACCGTCGGGCGGGTCATCCTCAACCTGAATCTGCCGGAGGAGATCCCGTTCATCAACGGACTCCTGAAGAAGCGCGGTCTCCAGGACCTGGTGGGCTACTGCTACATCAAGCACGGCAACGACCTGACGGTCAAGATGCTGGACGACCTGAAGAAGATCACCTTCCTCTACGCGACGAAGGCCGGCATCTCGATCGGCGTCGAGGACATGGTCATCCCGCAGGCCAAAGAGGCGATGCTCGACCAGGCGCGCAAGGAAGTGCTCGAGATCGAGAAGCAGCGTTCCGCCGGCGTCATCACCCAGGGCGAGCGCCACAACAAGATCATCGACATCTGGCACCGGGTCACCGAGAAGGTCTCGGAGGAGATGTTCCGCGAGATGAAGAAGGTCGAGAGGGATCGCGACGAGTTCAACCCGATCAACATGATGGCCGACTCCGGCGCGCGCGGCTCGCGCGAGCAGGTGCGGCAGCTCGCCGGCATGCGCGGTCTGATGTCGAAGCCCTCGGGCGAAGTCATCGAGACGCCGATCACGGCGAACTTCCGCGAAGGTCTGTCGGTCCTGCAGTACTTCATCTCGACGCACGGCGCGCGCAAGGGCCTGGCGGACACCGCGCTCAAGACGGCGGACTCCGGATATCTGACGCGCCGTCTGGTGGACGTCGCCCAGGACGTGATCATCAACGAGCCCGACTGCGGGACGATCGACGGCATTCACGTGTCGGCGATCATGGAAGGTGGAGAGATCCTCGAGGCTCTGCGCGACCGCATCGTCGGACGCGTCTCCCAGGAGGAGATCTACGACCCGATGACCGGCGACGTGCTGATCGGGGTCGGCGAGGAGATCACCGAGGACCTGGCGAACGCGATTCAGGGTGCCGGCATCGAGCGAGTCAAGATCCGTTCGGTGCTCACCTGCGAGACGCGCCGCGGGGTCTGCATCGCCTGCTACGGCCGCAATCTCGCGTCGGGCCGCAGGGTCGAGATCGGCGAGGCCGTGGGCGTCATCGCGGCGCAGTCGATCGGCGAGCCGGGAACCCAGCTCACGATGCGCACCTTCCACTACGGCGGAACCGCATCGCGGGTATCGGAGCAGTCGAAGCATCAGGCGAAGAACCCCGGAACCGTGCGCTTCCTCAACGTCTCCACGGTGGATTCCAAGACCGGCGACCTGATCGTCGTGAACCGCAACGGCAAGCTCCTGATCACGGACTCGAAGGGACGCGAGAAGGAGCGCTACGCGCTCGCCTACGGCTCGCGCCTCCATGTCCGGGACGGGCAGGATGTCGAACCGGAAGCGGAGCTCGTCGAGTGGGATCCGTTCACCTCGTCGATTCTCTCGGAGATCGGCGGCACGATCGAGTTCCGGGATATCGCCGAGGGCGAGAACGTACGCGAGGAGACCGACAAGGTCACCGGTCTTTCGCAGCGCATCATCGTCGAGGCGTCGGCCAGCGAGAAGCGGATCCCGGCGATCGTGGTGAAGCGCGGCGCGACCGAGCGCCGCTACATTCTGCCTTCGGGATCGCACCTGATGGTGAACGAGGGTCAGCTCGTCAACGCCGGAGACGTG
This sequence comes from Thermoanaerobaculia bacterium, assembly GCA_963806165.1. Taxonomy (GTDB): domain Bacteria; phylum Acidobacteriota; class Thermoanaerobaculia; order Multivoradales; family JAGPDF01; genus JAGPDF01. The sequence goes on along the minus strand of CAWDWZ010000007.1, from coordinate 1,255,865 downwards.
CTGGTCAAGATCCCCCGCGCCGAAGCCGCCAAGACGAAGGACATCACGGGCGGCCTGCCCAGGGTGGTGGAGCTCTTCGAGGCCCGGAGCCCGAAGGAGCCGGCGATCATCACCGAAGTGGACGGAACCGTCCGGCTCGGCGAGATCCACAAGGGCATGCGTCGCGTCACCGTCGAAGGGGACTCGTCGGAGAACCGCGAGTACCTGGTGCCGCGCTCGGTGCACGTCAACGTGCAGGACGGCGAGCGCGTCCACGCCGGCGACCCGCTGATCGACGGTCCGATCAACCCGCACGACGTGCTGCAGGTGCTGGGCGAGAAAGAGCTCCAGCGATACATGACCGACAAGATCCAGGAGGTCTACCGGTCGCAGAGCGTGCAGATCAACGACAAGCACATCGAGGTCATCGTCCGTCAGATGATGCGGTCGGTGAAGATCGAGGAGGTCGGCGACACCGAATTCCTGGTCGACGAACAGGTGGATCGCTGGCGTTTCCAGGAAGAGAACGAGCGCGTGATCACGGCTGGCGGGCGGGCGGCGATCGGCCGGCCGCTGCTGCTGGGTATCACCAAGGCGAGCCTCTCGACGGACAGCTTCATCTCCGCGGCGAGCTTCCAGGAGACCACGCGCGTGCTCACCGAAGCGGCGATCTCGGGCCGGGTCGACTACCTGCGCGGGCTGAAGGAGAACGTCATCGTCGGCCGCCTCATCCCGGCCGGAACCGGCATGGCCCCGTACCACGACTTCCACATTGCGGAAGATCTGCCGGAAGTCGGCGGTCCGTTGGAAGACGAGATGTACTTCGATTTCGGCGACGACGAGATCCGGACGCTGCCGCAGGAGGTCGCGGGCACCGAGTAGGCTCGATTCAAGTCTGGCAGGCGCGGGCGGCTTCTGGCCCCGGAGCGGGATCTCACATCTCCCACCGGATTCCAGCAGCCGCCCTTTCCTTTAGAACCAGCTCTCGACCTTGCTCCGCGCCGGCACGCCGCCGGCGTGCACGACCTCGCCGTCAAGCACGACGCCCGGCGTCGCCAGCGACGTTGTAGGACATGATCTTTCGGATGTCCTCGACCTTCTCGAGATTGATCTCGACGCCCTTCTCGCGGGCGACCTCCTCGATGAGTCCGACCGTGGCCTTGCAGTTGGAGCAGCCGGTGCCGAGGACCTTGATCTCTTTCATGGCAGAGCTCTTCCCTTGCGAGTCGTGCGTCGATTCAGAGAACTGCGTTGAACACGTAGCCGACGATCAGGATGCCGACGGCGACGACGGCGACGAAGGTGGCGATCAATCGCCACTTGAGGACCTTGCGCAGGATGACCAGCTCGGGCAGCGAGAGCGCGATCACGCTCATCATGAACGCGAGAACGGTGCCGAGCGCCGCACCCTTGGCGAGCAGCGCCTGCACGATCGGAATGACGCCGGCTGCGTTCGAGTACATCGGCACGCCGATCAGCACGGCCAGCGGCACCGACCACCAGGCCGCCTTGCCCATGAAGCTGGCCATGAAGTTCTCCGGCACCCAGCCGTGGATCGCGGCGCCGATGGCGATACCGGCCAGGATATAGGGCCAGACTCTGCCGACGATCTCCCGCACGCTCGCAAATCCGGCGTCGATCCGCTCGCCCAGGGTGAGCACGGTGAGGTCCCTGGAAGCCTGCACGCGCGGCATGTCGCGCACCCAGTCCTCGAGGTACGCTTCCATCCGAAGGCGGCCGATCACCCAGCCCGCGACAATGGCCACGAATAGGCCGAGGCCCAGGTAGAGAGTGGCGATCTTCCAGCCGAACATGCCGAAGAGAAGGGCCAGCGCCACTTCGTTGACCATCGGAGCCGAGATCAGGAAGGAGAACGTGACTCCGAGCGGCACACCCGCCTGGACGAAACCGATGAACAGAGGCACGGCCGAGCAGGAGCAGAAGGGCGTGACGATGCCCAGCCCCGCCGCCATGACATTGGCAACGCCCTCGGTACGGCCGGCGAGCATTGCTCGGGTCCGCTCCGGCGTGAAGTAGGAATTGATCATGCCCATCACGAAGACGACGCCGGTGAGGAGCAGGAGCACCTTGGGGGTGTCGTAGAAGAAGAACTGCAGAGCGCTGCCGAGGTGGCCGGCACGACCCACGGGCAGGGCAGCCACCAGCGCCTCCGAGGCGGGACTCAGGAACCGATAGGTCGCGAACCACAGGGCGGCGGCGAGCGCGAGGAAGGCGCGGGGATGCTGGCGAGGCAGCCGAAGCGCGTGCGCGTCGCCGTTCATCTAATCCCTTCGAATCGTCAGGCAGCAGCGTTCGAGAGCCGTTCTCGAGCTCACGCCCGATCTCCGGCTATCGGCCGCAGGCCGGTTGCTTCCGGATACCACTTGCGCTTGAACCAGAGCGAGACATTCACCAGTCCGATGAGCACGGGCACTTCCACCAAGGGGCCGATGACCGCCGCGAGGGCGGCACCGCTCCCGATACCAAAGGTGGCGACGGCCACGGCGATGGCGAGCTCGAAGTTGTTGCTGGAGGCGGTAAAGCTCAGTGTGGCGCTCTGCGGGTAGGACGCTCCGGCCTTCCTGGAGAGCCAGAAGCTCACGAAGAACATCACCACGAAGTAGATCAACAGCGGGATCGCGATCCGGACGACGTCGAGCGGCAGCTTCACGATCATCTCGCCCTTGAGCGAGAACATCACCACGATGGTGAAGAGCAGCGCGATGAGCGTGATCGGGCTGATCTTCGGGATGAACCTGGCGTGGTACCACTCCTTGCCCTTGAGCTTGATCGAGCGCGAAGCGCGTGACCACGCCGGCGATGAACGGGATGCCCAGGTAGATGAAGACGCTCTTGGCGATCTCGCCGATGGTGATGTTGACCGCAACGCCCTGGAGGCCAAACCAGGTCGGCAGCACCGTGATGAAGACGTAGGCGTAGACCGAGTAGAAGCAGCACCTGGAAGATCGAGTTGAAGGCGACGAGGCCGGCGCAGTACTCGGTGTCGCCCTTGGCCAGGTCGTTCCACACGATGACCATGGCGATGCAGCGGGCCAGGCCGATCATGATGAGGCCGACCATGTACTCGGGCTTGTCGTGCAGGAAGAGGACGGCCAGGCCGAACATCAGGATCGGGCCGATGATCCAGTTCTGGACCAGCGACAACGCCAGCACCTTCGTGTTCCGGAAGACCGGGCCCAGCTCCTCGTAGCGCACCTTGGCGAGCGGCGGGTACATCATCAGGATGAGGCCGATGGCGATCGGGATGGAGGTCGTTCCGACGTTGAACTGGTTGATGAACGGGACGACGCCCGGAACGAGGTAGCCCCGCGCCGACCCCGACGGCCATGGCGAGGAAGATCCAGAGCGTGAGATAGCGGTCGAGGAACGACAGCTTGGCAGCAACGTGCTCGCTCATCGGGTTGTCGTCCCATTCCGGTGCGTGGGTTCGAGGCCGGCTGGTCGGACCAGCACGCCTTCCTCGCGCAGAAAGCGCTCGATTCGCCGCGCGAGCTCGTCGCGCACGGTACGGAACCGGTCGAGGCTCGCCCCTTCACTCTCGGCGTCTCCGGCCGGATCCGGTAGCGGCCAGTGCAGGCGCCGCGCAGAGCCGAGATAGACCGGGCAGACCTCTTCGGCGCAGAGGGTGATCACGGTGTCGACCGTCGAGCGATCGATCTCGTCCACTCGATTTCGAGCGCTGGCGCGTGGCGTCGATGCCGATCTCGGCCAGGGCCTGGATCGCCAGCGGGTTCACCCGCGAAGGCGCCGAGCCAGCGCTCTGCACCCTGAGACGGTCGCCGGCGAGCTGGCGCGCGATGCCCTCGGCCATCTGGCTGCGCGCCGAGTTGGCGACGCAGAGGAAGAGCAGACCGCGCGTCACGACCCGTCTCCTTCCGGCGGAACCGCAGGCGGACGGACGCCGACCGCCTCGAGGTCGAGCTCCGCCGCGCAAAGGGTCGTGATCGGAATCCGGCGCAGTCGGGTGACCACCGCGCGATCCGCCTTCGCAACGGCGCCGGCGGCCATCAGGCCGAGCAAGGGCGGCAGCAGCGCGAGCGGCGGCGCCGTCTTTCCGCAGGCGATAGAAGACCAGCTTGCCCGTCCTTGCGGTCGGCGACCAGCCCGCCGCGCGAGAGCACGGAGAGGTGCTGCGAAACGGTCGAGGGCGCGAGCTCGAGGACGGCGGTCAGCTGGCAGACGCAGAGCTCGCCCTCGGCCAGCATCGCGAGGATGCGCAGGCGGGCGGAGTGCGCAAAGCCCTTCGCGGTCTCCACGAGATCGTCCAGGCGGGCGGTCGGATCGACTCGTCGATTCGTCATATCGCGAATTATAGGCGAACCGCGAGCCCCGCAACCCCCCCGATCGGGTAGCCGAGCCGTCCCCGCCAAGCGGGCGCCCACCTCGGGCTGGCTCCCGGCTTGCGAAACCGGCGATCTGCGTCTTTGGGTAGTATCGCCGTAGCAGGATGATGGAAGAACTGCCGATATCCCCTTTCGCTTCCGGGAGCACCGCCGGCTATCGCCGCAGTTCTCGGCTGTGGCGGCTTCGTTGCTAGCCACCGGCCGCCCTCGGCCGCTTCCTTTCAGAGGCTGGGGGTGTCTGCCTGGGGGCGAGTACCACTACAGCTTTCCTTGGGACATCTCCGCCGACGGCTCCGTCATCGTCGGCGAGAGCGGGTCGGCCAACGGCGGCGAAGCCTTCCGTTGGACCTTGGCCACCGGGATGGTGGGCCTGGGCGATCTGGGCGGCGGGGAGTTCTACAGCTACGGCGATCCGAGTCTCGGCGGACGGCTCGGTCGTGGTCGGCGCCAGCCGATCGCCGACGTCGGGATCCAGAGTCGAGGCGTATCGCTGGACGGCGGCCACCGGGATGGTGGCATGGGCTACCTGCCTGGCGGTGAGTCCTCGAGCGTTGCCTCTGGAGTTTCGGGCGACGGCTCCGTGGTGGCTGGCGTCAGCACCTCCGGCCTCTCGCCGAGCTTCGGTGAAGCCTTTCGGTGGACCGAAACGACCGGGCTCGTCGGACTTGGAGGGCTCCCCGGAAGTGGGGACCCAGTGAGCGTGCCGTGGGGGATCTCGGCGGATGGAGAGGTCGTAGTTGGCTGGGCTTTGTCCGAGAACGGCCGCGAGGCGTTCCGGTGGACGGAGTCCGAGGGGATGGTCGGCATGGGCGATCTGCCGGGTGGGTATTTCGACAGCTCGGCCACTGACGTGTCGGCCGACGGGTCGGTGATCGTCGGTTCGGCGCTCAACCCGAGTGTGACGTCCTTTCGCTGGACGGCAGCCACTGGCATGGTGGATCTCGGGAAGCCTGCAGGAGCACTCGGCAGCGAAGCCTGGGGTGTTTCCGCAGACGGCTCGGTGGTTGTGGGCGATGCGGCTCTCCCTGGCAACATTGTTCCGACCATCTGGGATGAAAGCCACGGGATGCGAAACCTGGTCGATGTCCTTGTCGACCTCGGACTGGGCTCCGAAATGGCAGGGTGGGACCTGGAGCAGGCGATTGCGGTTTCAGCCGATGGCACGACGATCGTCGGCTGGGGCTACAACCCTGCCGGGGACCAAGAGGCCTGGGTGGCCCACCTCGGACAGCAGAGCCTGGTCGAGATTCCGACGGCCTCGAACGCCACCCTTGTCCTGTTTGGTGCTCTTCTTGCCTTGGCCGCCCTCGTGGCTCTCCGTTCTCGCTGAGGTCGAGGAGCCGATCCGCTCCGAGCGCGGGAACGCGCGGGTTCGCTCCCCCCCGGCTTGACGGCTAGTTGCTGGAAATGGTACGTTTCCACTCCCCCCGCTGTAGTCCCCAGGACCACTCGGGCAGTGAGAGTCGTATGGAAGGCCGGTCGTTACGGTCGGGCTGTGTCCCGGCCGGAGGCGCGGCTCGGATTTGAGGACGGTAGAGATCAGGAGTTTTTTCGCATGCCGACGATTCATCAGCTGGTCCGCGAGGGTCGCCAGCGCGTCATCAGCAAGACCAAGAGCCCGGCTCTGCAGCAGGCGCCGCAGCGCCGGGGAGTCTGCGTCCGGGTCTACACCCAGACGCCCAAGAAGCCGAACTCGGCTCTGCGCAAGGTCGCCCGGGTGCGGTTGACCAACGGCATCGAGGTCACGACCTACATTCCGGGTGTCGGTCACAATTTGCAGGAGCACTCCATCGTCTTGATCCGCGGCGGTCGCGTGAAGGACCTTCCTGGTGTGCGTTATCACGTCATCCGCGGCACGCTCGACTCCGTGGGTGTCCAGAACCGGCGGCAGGGGCGCTCGAAGTACGGCGCCAAGCGGCCGAAGTCGTAACGGAGCCGCTCGATGCCCAGGAGACGAGAAGTACCGAAGCGCGACATCCTGCCCGATCCTCTTTACGGATCGCAGCTGGTCACCAAGTTCGTCAACGTCGTGATGCGCCAGGGCAAGAAGACGGTCGCCGAGCGCATCCTCTACGATGCTCTCGACACGGTGAAAGAGCGCACCTCTGATGATCCGGTCAAGGTCTTCAAGCGCGCGATCGAGAACGTGAAGCCCGCGGTGGAAGTGAAGTCGCGGCGCGTCGGCGGATCGACCTACCAGGTCCCCGTCGAAGTGAACCCGAGCCGCAAGCTCGCGCTGTCGATTCGCTGGATCATTCAGAGCGCTCAGAAGCGGGGCGAGAAGACGATGAAGGCGAAGCTCGCGGGCGAGCTGCTGGATGCCGCGGACAACAAGGGTGGGGCGATCAAGAAGAAGGAAGACACCCACCGCATGGCGGAGGCCAACAAGGCCTTCGCGCATTATCGCTGGTAGAAGACGAAGCTGAAGCGGCGCGGCGCTCCCTCAAGCGCCATTTATGCCGCTCACGATAGACGAGAGCTCGAGCGTTCCTTCGGGGCGCAAGGATTATGGCGAGACCAGCACCCCTGTCGATGACTCGCAATATCGGCATCATGGCTCACATCGATGCCGGTAAGACGACGACCACCGAGCGGATCCTGTTCTACACCGGGGTCAACTACAAGATCGGTGAGGTCCATGACGGCACTGCGACCATGGACTGGATGGTCCAGGAGCAGGAGCGCGGGATCACGATCACCGCGGCGGCGACGACCTGTTTCTGGAACAAGTATCGGATCAACATCATCGATACTCCCGGTCACGTGGACTTCACCGCCGAGGTGGAGCGCTCGCTGCGTGTGCTCGACGGCGCCGTCGCGGTGTTCGACGCCGTCGCCGGGGTCGAGCCGCAATCCGAGACCGTCTGGCGCCAGGCCGACCGTTACAAGGTGCCCCGCATCGCTTTCGTGAACAAGATGGACCGTATCGGCGCCGATTTCGACCGCTGCGTGGCGATGATGCGGACCCGTCTGGCCGCCTCCCCGGTGGTCATTCAATTTCCCTGGGGCCGCGAGGAGAAGTTCAAAGGCATCATCGACCTGGTGCGCATGCAGGGCATCGCCTACAAGGACGAGACGCTGGGCGCGGCCTACGAGCTCGTCGACGTCCCCGAGGAGTACCGGGAACGGGCGCTCGAGCTGCGCGAGAAGATGGTCGAAGCGATCGCGGAGACCGACGACAGGCTGCTCGAGAAGTACCTTTCGGGCGAGGAGATCACCAACGACGAGCTCAAGGCTGCCCTGCGCCGGGCGACGATCACCAATCGCCTGCAGCCGGTGGTCTGCGGCAGCGCCTTCAAGAACAAAGGTGTGCAGCCATTGCTCGACGCCGTCGTCGACTATCTGCCCTCGCCGGAGGACATCGCGCCGGTGCAGGGCCTGGAGCCGGGCACCGAGCGGACGATCGAGCGCTCGATCGCAGAGGGTCAGCCGTTTGCCGGCCTGATCTTCAAGATCATGAGCGACCCTTTCGTCGGGCAGCTCGCCTTCTTCCGGGTCTACTCCGGGCACGTGGCGTCGGGCACGGGCGTTTCGAACGCGACAAAGGACACCAAGGAGCGCATCGGGCGCCTGCTCAAGATGCACGCCAACAAGCGCGAGGAGATCTCCGAAGTCTGGGCGGGAGACATCGCCGCGGCGGTCGGGCTGCGCAGCGTCACGACCGGCGACACGATCTGCGATCCGCAGAATCCGGTGATCCTCGAAGCGATGAACTTCCCGGAGCCGGTGATCTCGGTGTCGATCGAGCCCAAGACGAAAGTCGACCAGGAGAAGCTCGGGCTGGCGCTGGGCAAGCTCATGCAGGAGGATCCGACTTTTCACGTTCACACCGAGCCCGACACCGGCCAGACGCTGATCTCGGGCATGGGCGAGCTGCACCTCGAGATCATCGTCGACCGCCTGGTGCGCGAGTTCGGAGTCGGCGCGAACGTCGGCAAGCCGCAGGTGGCCTACAAGGAGACCATCACCCACGAAGCCGAGGGTGAGGGTCGTTTCGTCCGCCAGACCGGCGGTCGCGGCCAGTACGGCCACGCCAAGATCCGCCTGCGCCCGACGACCGAGGCCGAGTTCATCTTCAACAACGAGATCGTCGGCGGCGTCATCCCGAAGGAGTTCATCAAGCCGATCGAGCAGGGTATCCGCGAGCAGTTGGACAACGGTCCGCTCGCCGGCTATCCGATCTCGGGCGTCGAGGTCGACCTCTACGACGGGAGCTTCCACGATGTGGACTCGTCGGAGATCGCCTTCAAGATCGCCGGCTCGATGGCGTTCCAGGATGCTTCCAAGAAGGCCAAGCCGGTGCTGCTCGAGCCGATCATGGCGGTCGAAGTGGTCACGCCCGAGGAGTACATGGGCGAGATCATCGGCGACCTGACTTCCCGACGCGGACGCGTGCAACACATGGAGCCGCGCGGCAACGTGCAGGTGATCGCGTGCAAGGTGCCGCTTTCCGAGATGTTCGGCTACGCGACGGATGTGCGCTCGATGTCGCAGGGCCGCGCGAGCTATACGATGCAGTTTGCCTCTTACGAGCAGGCGCCGAAGAGCGTCAGCGAAGAAGTTGTCGCGAAGGCCGCCGGCTGAGGCCGGCTCTTTCCCGGGACAATACGGAGACAAGTCATGGCGAAGGAAAAATTTGATCGCACCAAGCCGCACGTGAACGTGGGAACGATCGGTCACGTGGACCATGGGAAGACGACGCTGACGGCGGCGATGACGAAGGTGGCGGCGGCGAAGGGCTGGGCGAAGTTCGTGTCGTACGACGAAGTGGCGAAGGCTTCGGAGTCTCAAGGTCGGCGGGATCCGTCGAAGATCCTGACGATCGCGACGTCGCACGTGGAGTACTCGACGGCGAACCGTCACTACGCGCACGTCGATTGCCCGGGCCACGCGGACTACGTGAAGAACATGATCACGGGAGCGGCGCAGATGGACGGCGCGATCCTGGTGGTGTCGGCGGTGGACGGCCCGATGCCGCAGACGCGGGAGCACATTCTGCTGGCGCGGCAGGTGGGCGTGCCTTACATGGTGGTGTTCCTGAACAAGTGCGACATGGTGGACGACCCGGAGCTCCTGGATCTGGTGGAGATGGAAGTGCGGGATCTGCTGAACGTGTACGGCTTCCCGGGCGACGAGACGCCGGTGATCCGGGGCGCGGCGATCAAGGCGCTGATGGGGGAGGAAGGTCCGCTGGGCTCGGAGTCGATCATCAAGCTGTACGACGCCTTGGACACGTTCATCCCGCTGCCGCAGCGCGACATCGACAAGCCGTTCCTGATGCCGATCGAGGACATTTTCTCGATTTCGGGTCGTGGCACGGTGGTGACGGGTCGGATCGAGCGCGGGATCGTGAAGGTGGGAGACGAGATCGAGATCGTGGGCATCCGTCCGACGCAGAAGACGATCGTGACGGGGGTCGAGATGTTCCGCAAGCTCCTGGATCAGGGGCAGGCGGGGGACAACGTCGGGGTGCTGCTGCGCGGGACGAAGAAGGACGACGTGGAGCGCGGTCAGGTGCTGGCGAAGCCGGGATCGATCACGCCGCACACGAATTTCAAGGGCGAGGTGTACGTGTTGACGAAGGAGGAGGGCGGTCGTCACACGCCGTTCTTCAACGGCTACCGGCCGCAGTTCTACTTCCGGACGACGGACGTGACGGGAGTGGGGACGCTGCCGGCGGGGACGGAGATGGTGATGCCGGGTGACAACGTGAACCTGTCGATCGAGCTCATCGCGCCGATCGCGATGGAGAAGGGCGTGCGTTTCGCGATTCGCGAGGGCGGCCGCACGATCGGCGCAGGCACCGTCACCGAAGTGATCAAGTAAGCGACTTAGAGGAATCGAGGACTAGGGACATGCTGAACGAGAAGATCCGCATCCGCCTGAAGGCGTTCGATTACCGTATCCTCGACACCTCGACGTACGAGATCGTCGACACGGCTCGCCGGACGGGAGCCCGGGTCGTCGGCCCGATTCCGCTGCCGACGCACATCGCGCGCTTCACCGTCAACCGGTCGCCGCACGTCGACAAGAAGTCGCGGGAGCAGTTCGAGATTCGAACGCACAAGCGCCTGCTGGATATCTACGAGCCCACGAGCGGAACGGTGGACGCCCTGATGAAGCTCGAGCTGCCCGCCGGGGTGGATGTCGAGATCAAGGCGTTCGGTAAGTAACTGGAACACGGGACAGGGCGAGAGGGCCGGACCATGGAAGGAATGCTCGGAAAGAAACTGGGAATGACCCAGGTGTTCACTGCGGACGGCGACACGGTGCAGGTCACCGTGGTCGAAGTGGGCCCTTGCGTCGTGGTCGCGCGGCGCACCGCCGCGAAAGACGGCTACGAGGCCGTCCAGCTCGGACTGGTGGAGCCGAAGCCGCCGCGCCGCGTCTCCAAGGCGCAGCAGGGACACTTCAAGAAGGCCGGCGCCACTCCGACGCGGAAGCTCGCGGAGTTCGCGATCACTGCCGACGAGACGCTTGCAGCTGGCGATCAGGTGAAGTGCTCGATGTTCCAGGAGAAGGAGTTCGTGGACGTCGTCGGCACGAGCAAGGGCAAGGGCTTCCAGGGCGTGATGAAGCGCCACGGATTCAAGGGCGGTCGCGCCACGCACGGTTCGATGTTCCATCGTGCCCCGGGCTCGATCGGCGGCTCCTCCTTTCCGTCGCGTGTCTATCCCGGAATGAAGGGGACGGGGCGCATGGGCGGCAAGCGGATCACGACCAAGAACCTGCTGGTGGTCAAGGTCGACGAGGAGAAGAACCTGATCTATCTGCGCGGCTCGGTGCCGGGCAGCGAAAACGGCTACGTCGCGCTGAAGCGCGCGAAGCGCGGCTGAGTCGGCTGGGACCGGTTCGGAATGGCAATGCGAGAGGTTGGTGGGCGATGAAGATCGCAGTCAAGAACTTCGACAACAAGAAGGTGAAGGAGCTCGACCTCCCGGAGGAGGTCTTCTCCTACCCCTACAAGCAGCACCTGATTCACCTCGCGGTGCAAGCGTTCCTGGCGGGTCTCCGCTCCGGAACCCACAAGACCAAGACGCGCAGCGAGGTCGCGGGCTCCGGCAAGAAGCTCTGGAAGCAGAAGGGCACGGGGCGCGCCCGGATCGGCAGCATCCGCAGCCCGCTCTGGCGCAAGGGAGGCACCGTCCACGGACCGGTGCCGCGCGACTACGGTCAGGATCTCTCCTCGGGAGAGAAGAAGAACGCGCTCAAGTCGGCGCTGTCGCGCAAGGCGAAAGAGGACCGCATCATCGTCCTCGACAACCTCGCCATCCCGAGCCACAAGACCCGGGATCTGGTCTCGATCCTCGCCAAGGTGGGGGCCGAGGGCAAGATCCTGCTGGTGGACGCGCGCGACAACCAGAATCTGAGTCTCGCGGCGCGCAACAACCCCGGGCTGAAGACCGTCGATGCGCTGGCGGTCAACGTCTATGACGTCGTCGATCGTCCGTACTTCGTGGTCAGCGAGCAGGCGCTCGCCCGCCTCGTGGAGGTTCTGGGAGCATGAGAATTCAGGAGATCATTCGGCGTCCCCTGATCACGGAGAAATCGAGCCTGCAGCGCGAGGGCATGAACGTGCTGACGCTCGAAGTGGACATGCGCGCCAACAAGATCGAGATCCAGCGTGCCGTCGAGGCTCAATTCAAGGTCAAGGTCGCGGAAGTGCGGGTAGCCAAGATGCACGGCAAGGTGCGCCGCCAAGGCCGGTTCGCCGGGCGCCGTTCGGACTGGAAGAAGGCCTTCGTCCGGCTGGCTCCTGGTGAAAAGACCATCGACTTCTCCGAAGGCGTGTAAGAAAGAGAGCTTGGGAAGATGGGCATTCGTCAACTCAGACCTACGAACGCATCGAGCCGGTTTCAGAGCTTCCCGGACTTCGGGGAGCTCACCGAGAGCCGCCCGCTCAAGTCGCTGACCAGCGGCAAGATGGGCACCGGCGGCCGGAACAACCAGGGTCATCTGACCAACTGGTTCAGGGGCGGCGGGCACAAGCGGCGCTATCGGGCGATCGATTTCAAGCGCGACAAGCACGGCGTGCCGGGCACTGTCGCCGCCGTCGAGTACGATCCGAACCGCTCGGCGCGAATCGCGCTGCTGAACTACGCCGACGGCGAGAAGCGTTACATCCTCGCGCCGGAGGGTCTCACCGTCGGGATGGTCGTGGTCTCCGGTGAGAAGGCCGAGATCAACCTGGGCAATGCTCTGCCGTTGCGGCTCATCCCGCTCGGCACGGTGATTCACAACATCGAGCTCAAGCGCGGCAAGGGCGGACAGATGGTGCGTTCCGCCGGGGCCGGCGCACAGCTCATGGCGCGCGAGGAGGGTCAGGCGCAGGTCAAGCTGCCTTCCGGCGAAGTGCGCAAGGTGCACGTCGAGTGCTACGCCACGATCGGCCAGGTGGGAAACCTCGAGCACGAGAACGTCTCCTACGGCAAGGCGGGGCGGCGCCGTTGGCTCGGTCGCAGGCCGCACAATCGCGCGGTGTCGATGAACCCGGTCGACCATCCGATGGGCGGCGGCGAGGGCAAGACTTCCGGCGGCCGGCACCCCTGCACGCCATGGGGCGTTCCGACCAAGGGCTACAAGACCAGAAACAACAAGCGGACCGATCAACTGATCGTCCGCCGTCGGGACAAGAAGTAGGAACGGAGAGTCAGCATGGCGCGTTCGATAAAGAAGGGCTACTTCATTGACAAGCATCTCCACGAGAAAGTCGTGGCGATGAACTCGAGCGGCGAGAAGCGGGTGATCAAGACCTGGTCCCGGCGATCGACGGTGATCCCGGAGATGGTCGGCCACACGCTCGCGGTGCACAACGGAACGAAGTTCATCCCGGTGTACGTCAGCGAGAACATGGTCGGTCACAAGCTGGGCGAATTCTCGGTGACCCGTACGTTCCGCGGGCACAGCGGCAAGAAGGCGGCGGAGAAGACCGTCGCCCCAAGGCCGAAGGCGTAAGGGGGAGGCCCGATATGGAAGCCACCGCGCGCTTGCGCTATCTCCAAGCTTCGCCGCAGAAAGTGCGGCTCGTGGTCGACCTCATCCGCGGCATAGACGTGGAAGAGGCGGCAGTCGTTCTCCGAACTCTCAGGAAGTCGGCCGCGAAGCCGATCGAGAAGCTGCTCAAGTCCGCGGTCGCCAACGCGGAGAACCGCGACCAGAACGTCGACGTCGGCAAGCTCTACGTGAAAGAAGTCTTCGTCGACGGCGGACCGATGCTCAAGCGCATTCAGGCCAACACGATGGGTCGTGCGTTCCGCATCCTGAAGCGGCAGAGCCACGTGACGATCAAGCTCGACACGCGCAAGGGTGCCGTTGCGCCCGCTTCCAAGGGTGCCGTCAAGAGCCCCGCGAAGAGTCCTGCCAAGAGCCCGGCGAAGAGCCCCGCCAAGAGTGCCGCGAAAAGTTCAGCGAAATCCGCGAAGCGTACCGCCAAGGGAGGGAAGTAGCCGTGGGTCAGAAAGTTCATCCGTACGGATTTCGGCTGGTCTACAACAAGACCTGGCATTCGCGCTGGTACGCCGAGGGCGACTACGCGAAGCTCCTGCACTCGGACCTGAAGCTGCGCGCCGACCTGAAGAAGCGGCTCGGCCACGCCGGCGTCTCCGAGATCGACATCGAGCGCGCTGCCGACAAGATGCGCGTGACGATCTATACCTCGCGGCCGGGCATCATCATCGGTCGCAAGGGCGCAGAAGTCGACAAGTTGCGCGACGACCTCGCCAAGATGACCGGTCGTGAGATCCACATCAACATCCAGGAGATCCAGCGTCCGGAGCTCGACGCTCAGCTGGTCTCGGAGTCGATCGCCGGACAGCTCGAGCGCCGCGTATCCTTTCGCCGCGCGATGAAGAAGGCGATGGAGTCGGCCTTCCGCTTCGGCGCCAAGGGCGTCAAGATCATGGTCGCCGGCCGCCTCGGCGGCAGCGAGATCGCGCGCACCGAGTGGTACCAGGAGGGGCGCCTGCCGCTGCACACCCTCAAGGCGGACATCGACTACGGTTTCGCCGAGGCACGCACGACCTACGGCGTCATCGGCTGCAAGGTTTGGGTCTACAAGGGCGATCTGCTCAAAGAGAAGAGCCGCCGGGCGACGGCGTAAGCGAGGAACTGAATCATGTTGATGCCGAAGAAGGTCAAGTTCAGGAAACAGCATCGCGGGCGTCGCGCCGGCATGTCCAAAGGCGGCGACTACATCGCGTTCGGGGACTTCGGGTTGCAGGCGCTCGAAACCGCGTGGGTGACCGCGCGGCAGATCGAGGCCGGCCGCATCGCGATCAGCCGGCACGTGAAGCGCGGCGGGAAGATGTGGATCCGGGTCTTCCCGGACAAGCCGTACACCAAGAAGCCGCTCGAGACCCGCATGGGCAAGGGCAAAGGACCGCCGGAAGGCTGGGTCGCGGTCATCAAGCCGGGACGCATTCTCTTCGAGCTCGAGGGTGTGACGCAGGAAGTGGCCCAGGAAGCGATGAAGCTCGCCGCACACAAATTCGGCATCCGGACGAAGTTCGTCTCGCGCCACAGCGAGCTCAGGTAGAGCGAGGGAGCGCCGCATGAAGATCCAGAGTTTGCGAGAGAAGACCGTTGCCGACCTAGAGGTCAAGGAGAAGGAGCTCGCCGAGCAGCTGTTCGCGCTTCGCCTGCAGAAGGTGGTCGGTCAGCTCGAGAAACCGGCCAAGGTCCGAGCCGCCAAGCGCGAATTGGCACAGGTGCTGACGATCATCCGCGAGAAGCAGAGCGAGGTTTAGACATGAGCACCGTGAGCGCAGCACCCGCGACAGGCCGTGGACGACGGCAGGAGAAAGTCGGCGTAGTCGTCAGCAGCAAGATGGACAAGACGGTGGTCGTCGAAGTCGAGAAGACGATCACCCATCGTCTCTATCACCGCTACCAGAAGCGGACGTCGAAGTTCTATGCCCACGACGAGAAGAACGTCTGCGGCGTCGGCGACCAGGTGAAGCTGGTGGCCAGCCGCCCGCTGTCGAAGCTCAAGCGCTGGTCGGTGAGTGAAGTCCTGAAGAAGGCCGGGGAGAGCTAGACATGATCCAGATGGGCACCATCCTCGAGGTGGCGGACAACTCCGGAGCCAAGAAGGTCTCGTGCATTCAGTTGCGCGGCGCCCTCGGCCAGTACGGCCATCTGGGAGACGTGATCACCGCATCGGTCAAGGAGGCGACTCCCGACGGTACGGTCAAGAAGGGTGCGGTCGTCAAGGCGGTGATCGTCCGTACGGTTCACGCCGAGAAACGACGCGACGGAAGCTACATCCGTTTCGACACCAACGCGGCGGTTCTGATCAACGACAACCGCGAGCCGATCGGCACCCGTGTGTTCGGGCCGGTGGCGCGGGAGCTTCGGGAGAAGAAGTTCATGAAGATCATCTCGCTGGCGCCGGAAGTCATCTGAGGGAGCCGCGCGAGCGGAGACATGCGATGAAGAAGACGAAGATCAAGAAGAACGACCAGGTATTGGTGATCGCCGGCAAAGACCGTGGCTCGAAGGGGAAGGTGCTGCGGGTTCTCCCGGCCAAGGACCGCGCGATCGTGGAGAGGGTGAACATGGTGAAGCGCCACACCCGCCAGAACGCGCAGAAGGGAGTCCAGGGTGGCGTACTCGAGAAGGAGGCGCCCATCCGGCTGTCGAATCTCATGCTGATCGATCCCAACAACGGGAAACCGACGCGCGTAGGACGCTTGCGCCAGGCGGACGGGACCGGGGTACGCGTCGCCAAAAAGAGCGGCGCGACTCTGAACTAGGAGCCGAGTGACCATGGCGAAGACAGACCAGCAGGGCAAGGCGAAGGAAAAGGCCAAGGACCAGGCCAAGGATCAGGTAAAGGACCAGGCCAAAGTCCAGGCCAAGGATCCTTCCAAGGCGCAGCCCAAGGCCCAGGCCAAGGATCCGGCGGGGTACGTTCCGCGGCTCCGAAAGCAGTATCAGGAAGACGTGGTTCCTCAGCTGAAGAAGGAGTTCGGCATCGAGAACGGCATGGCGGTGCCACGCCTCGAGAAGATCGTGATCAACATGGGGCTGGGTGAAGCGATCCAGAACATCAAGATCCTCGACGACGGCGTGAACGAGCTCGCCGCGATCGCCGGACAGCGCCCTTCGGTGCGCCGGTCGCGCAAGTCGATCGCTTCCTTCAAGCTCCGCGAAGGCATGCCCATCGGCTGCAGCGTGACGCTGCGCGGCGCGCGGATGTGGGAATTCATGGACCGGTTCGTGAGCATCGCCCTGCCCCGCGTGCGCGACTTCCGCGGCGCGCCGACGAAGAGCTTCGACGGACGCGGCAACTACACCATCGGCATTCGCGATCACCTGATCTTCCAGGAGATCGATTTGAACAAGGTCGAGCGGCCGAAGGGGATGAACGTCACCTTCGTGACGACGGCCGGGAACGACGAGCAGGCGCTGCATCTGCTGCGCGGTCTCGGCGTACCGTTCGCAAGGAATTAAAGGGGGACGCGTGGCGACTGACGCCAGAATTGCCAAGACCAGGATCACGCTGAAGTTCAACAAGCTTCGTCAGCGCAACCGCTGCAAGCGCTGCGGCCGGCCGCGCGGCTTCATGCGGAAATTCGGCCTGTGCCGCATCTGTTTCCGAGATCTCGCTCGCCAGGGGTACCTCCCGGGCGTGATCAAGGCGAGTTGGTAAGGAGATTCCTATGAGCAACATGGATCCGGTTTCGGATCTTCTCGCGCGAATCCGAAACGCCCATCTGGCCAAGCATGACCGGGTCGATGTTCCGACTTCCCGACTCAAGACCGAGGTCTGCAGGATCTTGAAGGAAGAAGGTTTCATCCGGAATTTCAAGCTGGTCGAGAATCAGCCGATCTCGGTATTGCGCGTTTTTCTCGAGTACGACGACGATGGCGCGCCGGCGATCAGTCACCTGCAGCGCATCAGCAAGCCGGGCCGTCGCGTGTATCGCGGCGCGGACGACATCAAGCCTGTTCTGAACGGGCGCGGTATCGGTGTCATCTCGACCAACCAGGGGCTGCTCTCGGACCGGCAGGCGCGCGATCGCCGGCTCGGTGGCGAAGTCCTCTGCGAAGTCTGGTGAGAAAGGGTCTCTGAGTCATGTCGCGAGTGGGAAGAAGGCCGATCGAGATCCCCAAGGGGGTCAAGGTCGTGGTGTCCGATGGAAGATTCAGCGCCGAAGGCCCCAAGGGTCGAGTCACCCAGGAGCTCCTCGCGGGCTTTCCGGTCAAAGTGGAGAACGGCGTCGTGACCGTGTCGAGGTCGGGTGACTCCGGTCCGGAGAGGGCGAAGCACGGGCTCGTCCGTGCCCTGCTCGCGAATGCCGTGTTGGGTGTCTCCGAGGGCTTCAGTCGCGGGCTCGAGATCAACGGCGTGGGTTACAAAGCGGAGCTCCGCGGCAGCGAGGTGCACTTCGCGCTCGGCTACTCGCACCCGGTGGTCTTCAAGGTCCCGCAGGGGATCAAGGTCGAGATCGACAAGGCGAACAAGATCATGGTGACCGGAGCGGATCGACAGCTCCTGGGTCAGGTCTGCGCCGAAATTCGCCGCCTGCGTCCGCCCGATCCGTACAAGGGCAAGGGCATCAAGTTCACCGGCGAAGTCATTCGTCGCAAGGTCGGCAAGGCCGGCGCCAAGTAAGGCGCGAGCAAGGCAGGAAGGGGATCACGATGGCGGATCTGGTACGCAAGAAGGTCTTGGAAAAGGCGTCGCGCAGGAAGCGCGCCCATCAGCGACTGCGCCAGCGGCTCGCGGGCACTCCGGAGCGCCCGCGGCTGTCGGTGTTCAAGAGCTCACGCTACGTCTACGCGCAGGTGATCAACGACGAGACCGGGCAGACGATCGTTTCGGCCGCGTCGCTCGAGCCCGCTCTGAAGGGGCTGCTCCCGGGTGGCGCTGCCACCATGGCGGCCGCCAAGGCGGTCGGAGAGGCCGTGGCGGAGCGCGCGCTCGCCAAGGGCATTCAGCAGGTTGTGTTCGATCGTGGCGGATATCTCTACCACGGCAAGGTCAAGGAGCTGGCCGAGGCGGCACGCGCCAAAGGCCTTCAGTTCTAAGCCGCCAATCGCCAACGACGAGGAGAAGAGCTTTGGCCAGGGATTTCGAGCAGGAAAGCGAATTCGTAGAGCAGGTCGTCCACATCAACCGGGTGACCAAGGTCGTCAAGGGCGGCAAGAACTTCTCTTTCTCCGCCTTGGTGGTGATCGGCGACGGCAACGGCCGGGTGGGTTACGGCGCCGGCAAGGCGAAGGAGGTTCCGATGGCGATCCGCAAGGGCATCGAAGTCGCCAAGAAGCGCCTGATTCAGGTTCCCATGAAGGGGAGCACGATTCCGCACGAGGCGCTCGGTGAGTTCGGCTCGGGGCGCGTGCTGATCAAGCCCGCGTCGGCGGGAACCGGGGTCATCGCCGGCGGACCGGTACGTGCGGTGGTCGAGGCGGCGGGAATCGCCGACATCCTCACCAAGTCGCTCGGCTCCGCGAATCCGGCCAACGTCGTCAAGGCCACGTTTGCCGCGCTCCTGATGCTGCAGACCAAGCCGCGTCGCGGCGCCGCGGCGGCGGAAGTCGTCGCGACTCCGGCTTCCTGATTCACCGAGTGGTGCTGATTCGACGGCAGTTGAAGGGTCGAGAGAGGTAGCTCAAGCATGAAGAAGAAGAAGACGATTCGTATCCGCCAGGTGAAGGGCACGATCGGTGCTCGCGAGACGCATCGCGAAGTGCTGCGCGGCCTCGGCCTTCGGCGCATCCGTCACGAAGTCGTTCGCGAAGACACGCCGGCTGTACGCGGCATGATCGCCAAGATCCCCTATCTCGTCGAGTTGGTCGAGGACGCAAAATGAAACTGCACGAGCTTCCACCCGCCGCAGGCAGCAAACATTCGCGCAAGCGCGTCGGTCGCGGTCCGGGCTCCGGCCTCGGCAAGACCGCCGGAAAGGGTCACAAGGGCGGGCAGTCGCGCTCCGGATACAGCCTGCGTCCCGGTTTCGAGGGCGGCCAGATGCCACTCGTCCGGCGCGTCCCGAAGCGGGGCTTCACCAACCCGTTCCGGATCGACTACGCCGTGATCAATGTCGGCGCGCTGGCGGTTCTCGGAAAGGCGGTCACTCCCGAGCTGATGGCCGAGCACGGCCTCGTTCACCCCGGCAAGAAGGTCAAGATCCTGGGCGACGGCGATCTCAAGTCGGCGATCACGGTCTCCGCGCACAAGTTCAGCAAGTCGGCGCGGACCAAGATCGAGGCCGCCGGCGGACGTTGTGAGGAGCTCGCTTCGTGATCGAGAGCCTGCGCAATATCTTCGCGATTCCGGACCTGCGCAAGCGCCTGATGTTCACCTTCGGGCTGCTCGCGGTCTATCGGATCGGCTGCCACATTCCGACACCGGGGGTGGATCCGACGGCTCTGCTCGAGTTCATGGCGTCCATGCAGAGCAGCTTCCTCGGCTTCGTGAACACGTTCACGGGCGGGAGCCTCGCGCGGGTCGCGGTCTTCGCGCTCGGCATCATGCCGTACATCACCTCGTCGATCATCCTGCAGCTCCTGACGGTGGTCTGGCCCTACCTCGAGAAGCTCTCCAAGGAGGGCGAGCTCGGGCGCAAGAAGATCACCCAGTACACGCGCTATGGCACGGTGCTGGTATCGATCATCCAGTCGACTGGAATCGCGCTCTTCCTCGAGAAGACGACGACGCCGGGCGGCGCCGCGCTGGTACCGAATCCGGGCTGGGCTTTTCGCTTGCTGACGATTCTGACGCTGACCACCGGCTGTGCCTTCATCATGTGGCTGGGGGAGCAGATCAGCGAACGTGGCATCGGCAACGGCATTTCCCTGATCATCTTCGCGGGCATCGTCGTGGGCCTGCCGCGCGCGGTCGCCGACACACTCGGCAACATCCGCACCAACGAGATTTCGCTCATCGCCATTCTCGTGCTGATCGCTTTCATGGTCCTGGTCGTCGGTTTCATCGTCTACATGGAGCGGGCGCAAAGGCGAATTCCCGTGCAATACGCGAAAAGGATGGTCGGGAGGAAGGTCTACGGCGGACAGAGCACCTACCTGCCGCTGCGGGTGAACACGGCCGGGGTCATTCCGGTGATCTTCGCCAGCTCTCTGATGGCGCTGCCGGCGACGGCGGCGCAGATGTTCCAGTATCCCTGGCTGCAGAAGGTCGCCGATCAGCTGGCCTGGGGACAGCCCCTGCATTACATGCTCTATGTCATCGGCATCATCTTCTTCAGCTACTTCTACATCTCGATCATCTTCAATCCGAGCGACCTCGCGGAGAACATGCGGAAGTACGGCAGCTTCATTCCGGGAATCCGCTCGGGCAAGCGCACGGCGGAGTACATCGACCGGATTCTGACCCGGATCTCCCTGGTGGGCGCGTCCTACCTTGCCCTGGTCGCGATCCTGCCGGACTTCCTCCTGAACGGCGTCAAGATGCAGAACCTGCCGTTCATCGGCGCGGCGATCGACCCCTACCTGCCGAAGTTCGTGACCGAGGGCATGGGCATCCACTTCTACTTCGGCGGCACCTCGCTCCTGATCGTGGTGGGGGTCGCGATGGACACGCTGCAGCAGATCGAGAGTCAGCTGGTGATGCGCAACTACGACGGCTTCCTGAAGCGCGGAAGGATCAAAGGTCGGCGTGGCTAGAGTCGCCGATGTCCCCGATGCCACCGGGGTCCCGATGGCGCCGCGCGCCGGCAATCTGCGCGCGGTCCTTCTGGGTGCGCCCGGGAGTGGCAAGGGAACCCAGGCGGAGCTCCTGGCGGTGGCGCTGGCAATCCCGGCCATTTCGACCGGCGCGATGTTGCGCGATGCGGTCGCCGCGGGCTCGACGCTGGGACGGAAGGTCGAAGGGATCATGGCTTCCGGCGCGCTGGTCGACGACGGATTGATGGCCGAGGTCGTGCGCGACCGGTTGGGCCAGCCGGACGCGACCCGGGGCTTTCTCCTCGACGGCTATCCCCGGACGACCGATCAGGCGGCGACGCTGGACCAGATTCTCGGCGAGCGCCGTGACCGACTCGACGCGGTCGTTCTGCTCGAGGTTCCCGAGTCGGTGCTGGTCCGGCGAGCGGTCGCCCGGCAGCGGGACGACGATCGCGAAGAGGTGGTGCGCGAGCGCCTTCGGGTCTACCGGGAGAAGACCGAGCCGCTGGTCGAGCATTACACGCGCCGCAGCCTGCTCCGGAAGGTGGATGGGGAAGCGCCGGTCGCCGAGGTCACCTCCGCGATCCTGCGAACCCTGCAGGTGCTGGGAAGGCGGACCTGAGCATGGTGCTGAAGACTCCAGGGGAGGTCGCGCTCATGGACGAGGCCAACCGGATCGTCCACTCGGTGCTGATCGGGCTCGAGGAGAAGGTCGGCCCTGGAGTGACGACCCGGCAGCTCGACCGTTTCGCGGAGAAGCTGATCCGGGAGGCCGGCGGAGTGCCCGCATTCCTGCGCTACAAGGGGTACCCGGCGACGCTCTGCACCTCGATCAACGAAGTGATCGTGCACGGGATCCCGGACGAGACCGCCCTCAAGGCCGGAGACATCATCGGGATTGATTGTGGAGTGGTTTATAAGGGATACTACGGAGACGCTGCCAGGACCTACGCCGTCGGACAGGTCTCTCCGGTGGCCTTGCGGCTGATGGCGGTGACGAAACGGGCCCTGGACCTCGCGGTCGAGGAAGTCCGTCCGAACAAGCGCCTCTCCGACATCGGACACGCGGTCCAGGCCTATGTCGAGTCGGAGGGGTTTTCCGTGGTGAGAGATTTCGTGGGGCATGGCATCGGAACGGCCCTGCACGAGGATCCGCAGGTGCCCAATTTCGGGGAACCGGGGCGGGGTCCGAAGCTGAAGCCCGGACTGGTGATTGCCATCGAGCCGATGGTCAACGCCGGCTCCGCGGGCGTGAAGGTGGACAAGGACGGTTGGACTGCGCGCACGGCGGACGGTTCGCTATCCGCTCATTTCGAGTATTCGGTGGCGGTCACCGAAGACGGCGCCAGAATTCTCGGCGTCGGTGCCGCCTGAGGCGGCAGCACTCAGAAAAAGGACGAGGAAGAGAGTTTGTCCAAGGAAGATGCGATCGAAGTCGAAGCGACGGTGATTGAACCGCTCCCCAATGCGATGTTCAAGGTGGAGTTGGAGAACAAGCACCAGGTGCTGGCCCATATTTCGGGGAAGATGCGCAAGCACTTCATCCGGATCCTTCCCGGCGACAAGGTACTGGTAGAGCTTTCGCCCTACGACCTTTCGCGCGGGCGCATCGTCTACAGATTGAAGTAACGCCGGTTTCAGAGAAGGTCTCGAGAGGTAGCGATATGAAAGTTCGGTCTTCAGTCAGGCGGATCTGTCCGAAATGCAAGATCGTGCGCCGTGCGGGCGTCGTGCGGGTGATCTGCGACAACCCGAAGCACAAGCAGCGGCAAGGGTAGGGGACGACGATGGCGCGTATTGCAGGGGTGGACCTCCCCCAGAACAAGCAGGTCTGGATCGGACTGACCTACATCCACGGTATCGGTCGGGCGCGCTCGCGCAAGATCCTGGTAGCCGCCGAAGTCGACGCGGTGACCAAGGTGCGCGATCTTTCCGAGGAAGCTGCGCAGCGCATCCGCAAGATCATCCAGGAAGAGGGCCGGGTGGAGGGCGACCTGCGCAAGGAGGTCTCCCAGAACGTGAAGCGGCTGATGGAAATCGGCAGCTACCGCGGCATTCGTCATCGCCGTGGGCTGCCGGTGCGCGGCCAGCGCTCCAACACGAACGCGCGCACCCGGAAGGGGCCGCGCAAGGCGACGATCGCCACCAAGAAGAAGCTGACCAAGAAGTAAAGAGGGAGCGAGATGGCCAAAGAAGCAGCTGCAGCACCAACCGCCGCCCCTGCGGGCAAGGAAAAGAAGGGCGCCAAGAAGAAGGAGAAGCGCGTCGTGCCCCATGGCCTCGCGCATATCCAGGCGTCGTTCAACAACACCATCGTGGCGATTTCGGATCCGGAAGGAAACGTGCTGACCTGGTCCTCGGCGGGGCGCATCGGTTTCAAGGGCTCCCGCAAGGGAACCCCGTTCGCCGCGCAGGTGGCCGCACAGAGCGCCGGCAACCAGGCGAAGGACATGGGCATGCGATCCGTCGATGTGCAGGTTCGCGGTCCGGGATCGGGACGCGAGTCCGCGATTCGCGCCCTGCAGGCGAGCGGCATCGACATCAAGTCGATTCGCGACGTCACCCCGATTCCGCACAACGGCTGCCGGGCGCGCAAGCGGCGGCGGGTCTGACGGGCCGGACTGCCTTCGGCCGCAATTCACCAGGAATGCCTCGGCGAGGCAGGTGTGCTGTCCCGCCGCAGAGCGTCTTCCTCGAACTGGAGTCTCCGTAGCAGCGGAGAGAAGACGAGCGCAGGAGAGTATCCATGGCACGGTACACCGGACCCGTATGTCGGCTCTGCCGACGTGAACGCATCAAACTGTTTCTCAAGGGCGATCGCTGTTTCAAGGAGAAGTGCGCGATCGAGAAGCGCGCCTATCCGCCCGGCCAGCACGGCCAGCGTCGCGGAAGGCGAGCGGTAGGCTACGGCCTGCAGCTGCGCGAGAAGCAGAAAGTCAAGCGTATCTACGGCGTCCTCGAGCGCCAATTCAGGCTCTACTTCGCCGAGGCGGATCGCCGCAAGGGGATCACCGGCGAGAACCTCCTGGTCATGCTCGAGCGGCGCCTCGACAACGTCGCCTTCAGCCTCGGTTTCGCGTCGTCGCGGAATCAGGCGCGCCAGCTCGTGCGCCACGGACACATTCTCGTGGACGGCAAGAAGACCACGATCCCGTCCTACCAGGTCCGCGCCGGTCAGGCCATTTCCGTGAAGGAGTCCAGCCGGAAGAACGAGCTGATCAAGGCGAGCGTCGAGTCGGCGACCGGCAGGGGAGTCCCGGAGTGGCTGACGCTCTCCGCCGAGACCTTCACCGGCAAGGTGCAGTCGCTGCCGAGTCGCGAAGACATCAAGCTTCCGATCCAAGAGCAGCTGATCGTCGAGCTCTACAGCCGCTGAGGCGGCGTCATCGATTCGTTAAGGAGCCACAACATGCTTTGGAAAGGATTCCAGCGCCCCAAGCGCGTTGACATCGAAGCCGAGACCCTGACCGGGACCTACGGCAAGTTCTCGGCGCAGCCGTTCGAACGCGGATTCGCCACGACGATCGGGAATGCTCTGCGCCGCTGCCTGCTCTCGTCGATCGAGGGCGCCGCCATCACCTCCGTTCAGATCGAGGGCGTGCTGCACGAGTTCTCCTCGATTCCCGGCGTGCAGGAGGACGTGACCAACGTCGTGCTGAACCTGAAGCAGATTCCCGTTCGCCTGCACAGCGAGGACCCGAAGATTCTGACCATCGACGTCAAGGGTCCCAAGGACGTCAAGGCGGGAGACCTGGTCGGCGATCCTTCGGTCGAGATCTGCGATCCGAACGTCCACATCGCCACCGTCAACGGCGAGGGCCGGCTCCGCCTGCAGGTCCAGATCCGTCGTGGGCGCGGTTACGTGACCGCCGACAAGAACTTCGACGAATCACTCGGGCTGGGCTGGATTCCGCTCGACTCGGTCCACAGCCCGGTGAAGCGCGTCAACTACCGCGTCGAGGCTGCGCGCCTCGGCCGCATCACCGACTACGAGAAGCTGACCCTGGACGTGTGGACCAACGCCACGATCACGCCCGAAGAGTCGGTCTCGCTGGCGTCGACGCTGCTCAAGGATCACCTGGCGATCTTCATCGCCGCCGAAGAGACGCTGCGCGGCGACGGGCTGGCGTCGGGACAGGATCTGACCGGCATGGACGCGGTGCTCGCGAAGAACCTCGAGGAGTTCGACCTCTCGGTGCGCACGGCAAACTGTCTGAAGAACGCCAACATCCAGACGGTGCGCGAGCTGGTGTCGAAGACCGAGCGCGAGATTCTCGAGATCAAGAACTTCGGCAAGAAGTCGCTCGAAGAGCTGCAGGAGCTGCTGTCCCGTCTCGGCCTCTCCTTCGGCATGACCGGATCGGCGGGCGCCGTGGGCGCCGGCGGATCCTCCAGCGCGGGTTTCGGGGCGTAAGGGGAAGCAAGCATGCGTCACAACATGGCACACAGAAAGCTCGGCCGCACCGCCGCGCATCGCGTGGCGATGTTCCGCAACCAGCTGGCATCGCTGGTGATGGTGGAGCGTATCGTCACGACGCTGCCGAAGGCCAAGGAGCTCCGTCCGATCGCCGAGAAGGTGATCACCAAGGCCAAGCACGGCTCGGTCCACGACCGCCGCATCGTCGGCCGGTGGCTCCTCGACCGGGATCACATCCAGAAGCTGTTCGAAGTCATCGCGCCGCGCTTCGCGACCCGCGAGGGCGGCTACCTCCGGATCGTCAAGCTGGGCTCGCGACAGGGTGACGGCGCCGAGATGGCGGTGCTCGAATTCGTCGACTTCCAGCTGAAGAAGAAGTCGGCGGCGCCCGCCCCGGAGACCAAGGGCAAGAAGGCCAAGGGCGGCGACGCCGAAGCGGCAGAGACCGCCGGCGAGGAGAAGGCCGCGAAGCCGAAGAAGGAGAAGGCCCCGAAGGTCCCGGGCACCAAGCGCTCGGCGGGCGAAAAGAAGGCCACGGGCCGCGGCGCCGCCGCCCCCGGCGCCAGAACGACCAAGTCTCCCAACGCTCCCAAGAAGGCCTCCGGCCCCAAGAAAGTCGGCGGCGGCTCCTAGCAGTCCGTCCTCTCTTCACTCCTGCAGCACCCAGGCCGGCGCAACCCGCCGGCCATTTTTTTGTCCGCGGGGACACAATAGAGGGACACATTGAAGGGACACGTTGAGCTGTTAGGGGACACCTTGCGGGGACACCGGTGCTACCGACGCTCGAGGCCGCTTCGCCCCCCGCTAGGTGTCCCCTTGCAGCCACCCTGGTAGGCGAGCCTGAATTACCGCCTCGGGCGGTATTGCAGAGAATCTGTTATTCTGCCGTTGGGAGGCCCAGATGGCGGAGACGGCAATCATCGGCAAGCGCGGCACCTTGGTGTTGCCCGCGCCGATGCGCAAGCGGCTCGGTCTTTCGGAAGGCTCGCTGGTCCTGATCGAAGAGGACGCCGAAGGAGGCGTCCGCCTGCGGCCGGCGGCGGCGATGCCGGTCGAGATTTACTCGCCGACACGCCGGGCGGAGTTCCTGCTCGAAAACACCGTCGACGCGAAGGACTATGAGCGCGCCCGTCGCCTGGTGCGCGAACTCGGCCTCGACCCCGACGCAATTGCCCACGAACGCCCCTGAGGCGTGGACCGAGTCTTCCTCGACGCGAACGTCCTGTTCTCGGCCGCCTATGCCGAGGGGAGCGGTCTTGCCCGGCTCTGGCGGCGACAGAATGTCCGATTGCTGGCCTCCGGTTACGTGATCGAGGAGGCGCGGAGAAACCTCGACAACGCGGCCGCCCGCGAGCGGCTCGATGCGCTCCTCGCGACCGTCGAGCGGGTCGGAGACCCGGCCGCGCCGTTCGATCCGGGGAGCGAGCAGCACCTGCCCGAGAACGACCGTCCTGTCCTCCGCGCAGCGATGGCCGCGGGCGCCAGCCATCTTCTCTCAGGCGACCGCCGCGCTTTCGGCGCTAACTACGGCAAGCGAATCGGCGGAGTCCTCATCCTGCGCCCCGCCGAGTATCTGTAACGCCAGGAATCAACCCTGGCCGCAGTCGGCAGGAAAGCTGGATTTTCGGTAATCTGCCCACCGGAGGGGATCATCCAAGAGGTGGCAATCAACTGGCGCAGCAGGCTTTTCGCCGCTATCCTGATCGCGACGGCGGCGAGCGCCGTTCTGGCTTCGACCGCCAGTGGGGCCGCGGAGCTCCCGGTCAGCGTGACAGTGCGGGCGGTCGCTCCGGGAGCGGGGGCGAAGTGCGAGGCTGCCCGGCTCAGCGCGCGGCGAATCGATTGCGATCCGCGACCCGAGACCCGGTGCGCTTGGGATTCCGCAGCCCGGATCCCCGGTGAGTCCGAGCTCAGCCTCCCCGTCGGCCTTTACCAATTCTCGATCGAGGGGGGCTCCTGCTTCGTAGCGCCCCGGGTGGAGGCGGTGAGCGGCCCTCGAGCCGACGTCGAGTTGCGGGCGTTTCTTCCGGCGACGGTCTCCGGCGGCCTGTTGGTCGACCGCGGAGTGCGGCTGCCGGCCGCCGTGGAGGTCACGGCGCAATACCCGGGCGTGCCCGAGCTCTCGGCCGTCGCCGCGCGCTGCCCCGTGAACGGGCAGGGCCAATGGCAGTGCCGGCTCGCGCGCGGTTCTCCCGACCTTCGGCTGCAAGCGCCGGGCTTCGCTTCGATCTTCTACTGGGGTGCCGACGCGACGCGAGAAGCGAACCAGGTCGAGGCGCGGCGCCTCGCGCCGGGGAGCTCCGTGGTCGGGAGGGTGGAAACCGCGGACCGCCTTCCGGCGGCGCCCGCGGAGGCGTTGCTCAAGTACGCCGCGGGCAGCGGCGCCAGCGCCCAGTCCCGCGAACGTTCGGCGTTGACGGGCCGTGCGGTGCCGATCGACAAGCGCGGCTGGTTCCAGTTCCAGGCCGTGGAGTCGGGCGTCTACGAGCTCGTGGTCTCGAAGCAGGGCTACTCATCGGTCACCGTCGCTCCACTCACGGTGAGCCGCTCCGGGGAAGTCGAGCTGCAGGATGCCATCCGCCTCGCCCGGCCGATCCGCTTCTCGATTCAGATCGAGCCTGCGGCCGACCCCTACGGAGCCCCCTGGAATCTGACCCTGCTCGAGCCCACGACGGATCCGGTTGTCTGGAGGAACGTCGCCGTGCGCCGGGTGGACAGGGCGGGCGCTGCGGTTTTCTCGGGTCTTGCGCCGGGACGATTCAAATGTTCGATCGGTTTGGGCGGGCAGGCGGTCTTCTCGACCACGGAGTTGGCGGTCAGCGAAGACGGAGAAGCGGTGCAGATCGAGGTGCCTGTCGTTTCGGTGCTCGGTACGGTCGCGCTGGGGAAGGAACCTCTCGCAGCCGACCTCGCTTTCATCGGCAAGGGAATCAGCAGAATCCCCTTCGCATCGGGACCGGATGGACGATTCACCGGCTACCTGCCGAGGTCGGGTCGCTACAACGTCGCAGTGTCCGCTCCCGACCGACGGTTGCGCAGGGAGGTCAAGGGCATCGAGGTGCGAGCCGATCCAGCCTCGGGCGCGGCCGACGTCGAGATCGTGCTGCCCACGAAGAGGCTCGCAGGGCGGGTCTCCGACGAAGGCGGTCAACCGGTGCCGGGGGCCGTCGTCTTCTTGGTGGGGTCGAACCGCCAGATGGACTCGGTGAAAACGGATGCGGACGGCGCCTTCGAATTCCAGGCCCTCCCGGCGGGCCGCCTGCTGCTGTGGGCCGAGGCGGCGGGTGTCCAGAGCGAGACCCGGAGCGTCACCCTCCCTGCGGAGGCCGACGGGCTCGAGGATGTCGAGCTCGTCCTGCGGGCCCCGGCGATCCTTCGCGGCCGTGTGACGCAGAGCGGCGACGCGGTCCCCGGAGCTTCGGTCCTGGCGTTTGCGCGGCGAGCGGGAGACCTCCCGATGTCGATGTTGCCAGCAGTGCCGTCGGCGACCAGCGACCTGGACGGAAGTTTCACTCTCGACCTGCCGCGCGACACCCACCAGGTGGACCTCGTCGTCCTGTCGCCTGGGCGGGCACTCGCCGTGCGTTCGGTCCCTCTCCCTGCCGAAGGCGAAGCGCTCGTGGAGCTCTCGCCGGAGGCCGGCGCGCTCGAGCTCCTTGGCCTCGAGAATCTCGATCTCGACGATCCGGGCGCCGCCCTCCCCGTCCTCCTGCACCGCGGAGCCGTCCTCGATCAAACGCTCCTGACGCTGTGGCGGCGGCTGAACTCGAATCCTGCTTCCGCCGGTGCCGGCGCGACGATCCCGTCCCTCGAGCCCGGGACCTACCTGGCCTGTGCCTTGACGCCTGCGGAGGTGTTTGCGGTGCTGTCGGGCCTGGCTGCGGTGCGAGTGGAGACCTGCTCGCGATCGGAAGTGCGAGCCGGCGAAGTCAGCCAGGTGCGACTCCCCGAGCCCGCCGGCCGAAAGCCCTAGTTCTCGAAGGCTGACCTCCCCGACGTTCCGCTCGGGGTCCTGTCTGGTCCGTATCCCATGGGGTCCTCGCGCTGAAGAAGCGCGCTCCGGGCCCCATGGGAGCCCTCGGCCCAGCCACCCCTCGCTACCGACTGTGGTTCACAGTTCTGCGGCACAGCAATCCTGCTGCTGCGCTGCCGCCTTCACACCCGCCGCAGGTACTTGTTCTCGCGGGTGTCGATCTCGATCTTGGTGCCGGGTTCGATGAAGGGGGGGACCTGGACGATGAGGCCGGTCTGCATCTTGGCGGGCTTGTAGGAGGAGGAGGCGGTCGCACCCTTCATGCCGGGCTCGGTGTCGATGACCTCGAGGACCACGGTATTGGGCAGCTCGATGCCCACCGGCAAGCTCTCGTAGAAATCGACCTTGATGACGCTGTTCGGCAGCATGTACTGCAGGGTGTCGCCGAGGACGTCGTTCGACATCGTCACCTGCTCGTAGGTGTCCTGGCTCATGAAGTGGTGGCCCATGCCGTCCGAGTAGAGATACTCCATCGGCACCGTGTCCAGAATGGCGCGCTCGACCGACTCGGTCGAGGCGAAGCGATGCTCGAAGCTGTTGCCGTTCTTCAGGTTGCGCATGCGCACCTGGACGAAGGCCCGGAGATTGCCGGGAGTGCGGTGCGTGACCGACATGATGCTGCAGACTTCGTTGTTCAAGAGCACGCACATTCCGGCGCGCAAAGCGTTGGCCTGCATCAGGCGAGCTCCTCAGGTAGGTTCCAGATCAAGCTTCCTCCTCGTCCTGCACCTTCTTCCGCGCGTCCGCGATGATCTTGTCCTGCACGAGGCGCGGCACCTCTTCGTAGTGCGAGTACTCCATGTGGAAGCTCGACCGCCCCTGGGTCATCGAACGCAGGGCCGGAGCGTAGTTCAGCATCTCGGCCATCGGGACCTGCGCCTGCACGATCTGGACGCCGTTCTTGACGTCCATCCCCTGCGGCCGGCCCCGGCGGTGCGAGAGGTCACTCATGATGTCGCCCATGAACTCCTCGTTGGTGTGGATCTCGACCTTCATCACCGGCTCGAGAAGCGTCGCCCCGGCGTGCGCCATGGCGTCTTTGTAAGCGAGGGAGCCGGCGATCTTGAAGGCGAGCTCGGAAGAGTCCACGTCATGGTACTGGCCGTCCAGCAGGCGGACCCGGAAGTCGACCATGGGGTACCCGGCCAGGAAGCCACGGATGCGCGCCTCCTGGATGCCCTTCTCGACCGCCGGACGATAGTTCTGCGGGATCGAGCCGCCGAAGATCTCGTCCTTGAACTCGAACTCGGCGCCGCGCGGCAGCGGCTCGATCTTGATCCGGCAGTCCGCGAACTGTCCGCGCCCGCCGCTCTGCTTCTTGTGCCGGCCGTGTCCTTCCGCCGGCTTCAGGATCGTTTCGCGGTAGGGCACTTTCGGCGCGTGCAGAATCACCTCGACATTGGAGCGCCGCTTCATGCGCGCGAGCGTGATCTCCACGTGCAGCTGGCCACTCCCCGAGAGCAGGAACTCGTGGGTCTGCGGATCCCGTCCCGCTCTGAGGCTCGGGTCTTCCTCGATCAGGCGATGCAGGGCGTCGCCGATCTTCTCGTCGTCGCCCTTCGACTTGGGCTCGATCGCGAACGACATCGCCGGCTCGGGAAGCTGGAACCACTCGGCCGCGAGCGCCTGCTCTTTGGCGGCGAGCGTGTCGCCCGTCGTCGCGAGGCGCAGCTTCGGGACGCCGCCGATGTCGCCCGCGATGAGCTTCGGCGTCGCGGTGCCCTGCTTGCCTTGGAGGTGCATGAGGCCGTGCGTTTTTTCGGTCTCCTCGGCGCGCACGTTCCAGAGCTGGGCGTCGTTGTGGAGCGTTCCGGCGAGCACGCGCAGAATCGACAGGCGTCCCGTGAAGGGATCGTTCAGGGTCTTGAAGACGAGCGCTACAGCCGGCTTGGCGGGGTCGGCGTCGAGCATCACCGTGCCGCCGTCGATGCTCCTGGCCGGATAAGGATGCTCCGCCGGCGCGGGCGCGAAATCGACCAGGAAATCGAGCAGCGCGGAGGTCCCGACGAGGTGGAGCGAGGATCCGAGCGTGACCGGGAAGATCTTTCGGGTGGCGATGGCGCTGCGCAGTCCGGCCTCGAGGTCGGCGGCCTCCAGTGTGCCTTCCTCGAAGAACTTCTCGAGCAGATGCTCGTCGGCTTCCGCGACCGCCTCGATCAGCCGGGTACGCGCCTCCGCGGCAGCGCCGGCGAGATCGGCCGGAATCGGCTCCTCCTTCCCCTTGCCGCTGCCGTCGCGCTCGAAACGCCAGGCCTTCTGCTTGACGAGGTCGATCACGCCGACAAAGTCCTTCTCGGCACCGATCGGCAGTTGCACCGGCAGAACCTGGCGACCGAAAGTCTGCTGCACGCTCTCGAGGCAGCGCCCGAAGTCGGCGCGCTCGCGATCCATCTTGTTGAAGTGCAGGATGACCGGAAGCGCGAGATCGGAGGCGGCCTCCCAGACCTTCTCGGTGTTGACCTCGGCGCCGGCGACGGCGCTCACGCAGACCACCGCGGCGTCGGCGACCCTCAAGGCGGTACGGGTCTCCGAGAAGAAGATGCCGTAGCCGGGCGAATCGAGCAGGTTCACCTTGTGCTGCCGCCAGGGCAGGTGACAGACGGCGAGTCCGATGGAGATCCCGCGTTCGACCTCTTCCGGGTCGAAGTCGGTGACCGTGCTGCCGTCCTCGATCTTCCCGAAGCGGGGAGCCGCACCGCCGGCATAGAGCAGCGCGCTCGCCAGAGTGGTCTTTCCGGTGTCGTTGTGTCCGGCGATCGCGATGTTCCGAATCCTGGTTGGACTGTCTACCTGCATCGGGCGCAGTCTCCTTTCGAGTCGCTTCGAACGGCCTTGGCATCCTATCAAAGCGAACGGCGAAATCCGGCACCTGGGATGCGCCGGGCGCGGTCTGCCGAGCCGACTCCCGGGCCGGATGCCTCGTCCGATTGACCGTCCCGTGCCCCACGCCTAGAATGCCACTGCCGCTCCCCGGGCCCAATCGGAATGACAACCCACGCGCCGCAGAAACTAGGCCGCTACGAGATCCTCGAGGAGATTGGCAAAGGCGCCATGGGGGTCGTCTACCTGGCGCGCGATCCGCTCATCGGCCGTCAGGTCGCCCTGAAGACCTTTCGCGTCGGCTTCTCCGCCAAGGACCAGGAGCTCGCCCAGTTTCGCAGCCGGTTCGTGCGCGAGGCGCAGAGCGCCGGGATCCTCTCGCACCCCAACATCGTCACCATTCACGACGTCGTGGACGAGGGCGGCGAGGGAGTCTGTTTCATCGCCATGGAGTTCGTCAAAGGGACGAACTTGAAGCAGCTCCTGCAGCGCCCCGAGCCGTTCGGCTTCGAGCGCCTGGTCGACATCGTCTCGCAGATCGCCGAGGGGCTCGACTACGCCCACTCACGCGGCGTGGTCCATCGCGACATCAAGCCGGCGAACATCCTCATCGCCCAGGATGGCAAGGTCAAGATCACCGACTTCGGAATCGCCCGGCTCGATACTTCCAACCTGACGATGGAAGGGCAGCTTCTGGGCACGCCGAATTACATGGCACCGGAGCAGATCCAGGGCAAGGAAGTCGATCACCGGGCGGACATCTTCTCGCTCGGCGTGGTCTTCTACGAGATGCTGACGCGGCGCAAGCCGTTCCAGGGCGAGAACCTGACCGCGGTCACGCACAAGATCGTCTATGAACCGTTCACCCCGCCGGAGGAGATCATCAAGGACCTTCCTCCGGGCTTGACCGCGGTCATGACACGTTGCCTCGAGAAGGATCCCAACCGGCGCTATTCCAGGGCGGCCGAGATCGCTCTCGAGTTGCGGCGGAACGGCCCGCGAAAGTCCGAAGGGGTCGACGCCGCCCAGGGCTCCAACGCCGCCGACGAAGATACCTCCGCGACCCAGGAGGTCGCGGAGGACACGGTCGAGAAGACGGCTCCACGGCCGGGCGACGCACCGTGGAGGAGTCCCGCGCGCGCCCCGGTCGAGCCGCCCCCGGCGCCTCTCAAGCTCGCGCCGGCGCCGTCGGGACCCGTTTTCGTACCGCCAGCCCCTCCCCAGAGCGAGCGGACTCCGACCCCTCCCGTGCCCGCGGTCTCTCCGGGCGCTGTCACGACTTCAGCGGCGTCCGCGGCTCCACTGGCTCCAACGACCGCGTTCGCTCCCCTCGCCCCGCGCGCTCCGCTTCCGGTCGCCGCCTCCACGCCTTCGCCGCTGGTCCCCTCGGTGTCGATTCCGGTGAGCTCACTTTCGGGCTCGACGAAAGTCTCGGCGGCGCTGCAACGTATCCGGTCGCAACGCCTCGTCCAGTATGCCCTGGTCGGCCTGGCCGGGATCACCGTCCTCGTACTCCTCGCACTCTGGGCAACCGGAAGGACCGAAGCGCCAGCCCGGACGCCGGCGGGTCCGACGGTCGAAGAACAGAGGCAGGTCGGCCTCGAGTCGGCGCTCGCCGACGCCCGCTCGCGACTCGATAGGGGTGACCTGCAGGGCGCGCTCGCCGCGCTCGGACGCGCGCAGCAGGCCGATCCGGGGAATGCGTCTGCCCGCACCTTGCGCGACGAGATCGAGCGCGTCTCGCGCGACCTCGCCTCCGCCACCGAGCGCGAGCAGCGAGTCTCCGAGGGCTTGATTCTGGCGCGCGAGGAGTACTCCAAGCGCCGCTACGAAGCGGCGATCGCGGCAGCGAAGCAGGTCCTCGTCCTGGTGCCGGATCACCCCGAAGCGGTCAAGCTCGCCGCCGATTCCGAGTCCGCGCTGGCCAGGCAGAAGGAGCGCGAGCGCTCGCTGAAGAGCGCCAGAGATTCGGCTGCCCAGACCCCGCCGGCGACTCTCCCGTCGCCGGTAGTGGTGCCGCAGCGGGTGGCTCCGCCCGCGGTGACGGCGCCGGTCGCTGTCGATGCCACCCTGCAGATCGATTTCTTCTCGGAAGCCTCCGAGGGCGTGCTGACGGTCTATGCGGGCGAGCGCCAGATTCTCCGCGAACCGTTCAAGTTCGTGAAGAAGACCGGATTCCTGCGCAGCGAGAGGGTCTCCGGAAACCTGTCCGCCCAGCGCACCGTGCCGGCCGGTGCCGCGGTGCTGCGCGTCTACGTTTCGCTGCCGGGCAAGCCGACCAAGCAGATCGTCGAAGAAGGGAGCCTCGCCGGCGGATCGACTCGCCGCCTGGCCGTGCGGGTCGACGGCGACGGCCGCGTCACCGCCAAGCTCGATTAGCTGGTCGCCTCACGGCCGGCTCGCCGCCGGGGCTCGACGCAGGCGGGCGGTCGCCAGAGCTCCGGTTCACCCATTTCCCGCAACTGCCGCGTCAGCTCCCCGGCCGGGCCGACCGCGACGATGAGCGCGCTGGCCGGTGAAAGGTGCGTCTGGGCGAGACGCGTCAACTCCTCGGGGCGCATGGCGCTGACCTCGGCGAGGTAGCGCGCGGGCGTATCGAGCGGCAGGTCGTAGAGCGCAATCTCGTCGAGGCGGGTCAGGAGCCCCTCCACGGTCTGAAGGCCGTACGGAAAGACCCCGAGAAGGTAGCTTCGGGTCTCCGCGAGCTCGCGAGCGCTCACCGGCTCCTCGCGAATGCGCGCGAGCTCTCCCAGGACCTCCTGGGCGGCGCGCCCGGTGGCCTCGGTTGTCACCGCCGTCGAGACGACGAACGGACCGGTGCCTTTGCGATCGACGAATCGGCTCGAGGCGCCATAGGTGAAGCCGTGGCGTTCGCGCAGATTGAGATTGATCCGGCTGGTGAACTTGCCGCCCAGCAGGGTGTTCAGGATCCCGAGGCCGACCCGGTCCGGATGCCGGCGGGGTACGCCGAGGTGACCGATGCGGAGCTCGGTCTGTTGGGCGCCGGGCCGGTCGACGACCACGATACGCAGCCCGGCGGTCTCCGCAATCGGCCCAGCGGCGGGAGGGGCGCCGCGGGGCGGGGAGATGCCGGAAGCGCCGGAACGAGCGCCATCGTCCAGTCCGGCAGGGAAGCAGCGTTCGACCGCCGCAGCCAGCGCCTCACGGTCGAAGTCGCCGGCGACGACCAGGGCGCCGCCTTCGAGACGGTAGTGCTCGCGATGAAATTCGAGCAGCTGGCCGCGGCTCATCGCGGCGAGCGCGGCAGCCGTGCCGGCGAGCGGATACGCGAAGATCGATCCGCGGTAAAGATGATAGGCGAAGGCTTCGTCGGCGAGCGCTTCCGGTTGGTCTTCCCGCCGTCGCAGCTCGGCGAGGGTCTGCTGGCGCAGGCGATCGAGCTCGTGCTGCGGGAAGGCAGGCTCGAAGAGGAGCTCGGCGAGCAGGTCCAGGCCGAAGTCGAGGTCGGAGGAGAGGAGCTGGAGACGCAAGCGCGCGGCACTCCAATCGGCGTAGCTCGCGAGCGCGCCGCCGCGGCGTTCGAGATCGGCGGCGAGCTCGGGGCCGGTCCGCCGCGCCGTGCCTTCGTCCAGCATCGACGCGGTCATCGCAGAGAGGCCGGGGGAGAGTACCGGATTGCGCTCGCCCCCCGCCGCGAGCACGAGCTCGAGCTCGAGCAGGGGAACGCCGCTGCGCGGCGCCACGAAGACCGGCATGCCGCTCGCGCTCGCGAAGCGGTCGAGCTCCGGCATCGGCACCGGTCGCTCGCGGCCGGGTCCGGGTGGTCGCGAACGATCCGGGAGTCGGCTCAGCTCGCGCCTCCCTGCGGCTCGACGACGAGCAGCGCAGCGTTGCGAGCGCCGAGCCGCGCGGCGGCGAAAGCGCGGATCGCCCCGGCGTCGACGCGCACGTAGTCGTCCGCTTCGAGAAAGGCGCGCTCGGGAGCATCGAAGAGGGTGGTGTACTGGGAGAGCAGATCCGCCCGATGGTCGAGCGTCTGGAGCTCCGAGTAGATGCCTGCCAGGGTCCGGCGCCGGGCACGTTCGACCTCTGCCTCGAGCCCCCGGGGAAGCGCACCGGGGTGCGGCGACGAGGCCGCCAGTCCGTCGAGGTGCTCGCGAATCCGGTCGGCGAGGCGAGCGACCTCGACCCCGGGGCGCACCGTCGCGACCAGCAGGAAGACGCCGACCTCCGCCGTGGGATAGACGTAGGCCGAGACGTCCTGCGCCAGCTGGCGGTCGACGACGAGATCGTGCACGAGCGGGCTGGACTTGCCGTCCGTGAGCAGGTTGGCGGTCGCCGTGGCGGTCCACCAGCCCGGACTGCCGAACGGCTCGGTGCGGAAGGCGAGGTAGATCCGGCGCAACTGGACGCGGTCGGTGATCGAGTCGCGAACGGGCTGCGCGAGCGGCGGCAGCGGCACCGCCATGTGCGCCACAGGCACGCTCGCCGGCAGTCCACCGAACCAGCGCTCGATCGCCGTGAGGGCTCTCGGCGGATCGAAATCTCCCGCCAGGCTGAGCACGGCGTTGCCGGGTCCGTAGTAGGTCGCGAAGAAAGCGCGCACGTCGTCGAGCGTCGCGGCTGCGATGTCCTCCATCCGGCCGATGACCGGCCAGCGATAGGGATGATCCTCCGGGAAGAGCAGCTCGAACAGGCGCTCCAGGGCCCGGCCGTAAGGCTGGTTGTCGACCCGCTGCCGGCGCTCGTTCATCACCACCTGGCGCTGGTTCTCGAGCTTCTCGGCGGTCAGTCCGGGGAGGAGAAACCCCATGCGATCCGATTCGAGCCAGAGCGCGAGCTCGAGCTGGCGCGCCGGGAGGGTCTCGTAGTAGTTCGTGCGGTCGTACCAGGTCGATCCGTTGGCGACGCCACCCACCTGCTGGAGATGGCGAAAGTGATCGTTGGTGCCGACGTTCGCGCTGCCCTGGAAGAGCATGTGCTCGAAAAGGTGGGCGAAGCCGGTCCTCCCGGGAACCTCGTTTCTGGACCCGACGTGGTACCAGAGGTTCACCGCGACGAGCGGCAGAGTGGTGTCTCTGTGCAGCACGATCCTGAGTCCGTTCGCGAGCCGGTGGCGGGCGAGATGGCGGCTTTGCCGCCGTGCGGGCCGGCGCGGCGTGGCTGGAGAGGAACGGGATTTCGAGATCGACAAAGAGGGCGCAGTGTAGGGAGCGTCCTGTCCGGTGTCAAGCGAGCGCAATGCCATCCTTCCGAGGCTGCCGGTTGACTTACGCCGCGTTACCGCCGTATTCTCGGGCCATGGCTTCCTACCTGACGGCGCGGCAGAAGGAGATTCTGGAGTTCATTCATGCCTTCCGACGGGACAAAGGGGTCGCCCCCACGCACCGGGAGATCTGCGAGCAGTTCGGATTCTCCTCCTACGGCACCGCCTACAAGCACCTGAAGCTGCTGCAGGAGAAGGGCTTCCTCAAGCGCGAGCGCCATCAGCGACGGGGCATGGAGCTGCTCGATGTCGACGGTGAGGGCCGGAGCGCCGCTGCCGACCCTGCTGCAGGGCGCGACCTGCCGTTCCTCGGGCGGATCGCTGCCGGCAGACCGATCGAAGCCGTCTCCGGCGACGAGAGGCTGAACGTGCCCCTCGCCCTCTTCGGCGCCAAGAGCGACGAACACTACGTGCTGCAGGTGGCCGGCGAGTCGATGATCGGCGAGGGCATCCACGACGGCGACTGGGTCGTCGTCGAGCGCCGCGACCGGGCGGAGCCAGGCGAGATGGTGGTGGCTCTGCTGGGCGACGACGTGACGCTGAAGCGGTTCTTTCCCGAGGGCGCCGTGGTGCGGCTGCAGCCCTCGAATCCGGCGATGGCGCCGCTGCGCGTGCCGGCGTCGGATCTGCGTATCCAGGGCATCGTCGTCGGACTGATGCGCAAGTACTGACCGCCGGCGCCCGTCACCACGGCCGGCGGATTTCCGGATTAGAATGCCGTAGCGATGCGGGAACTGGATGCTCTCCTCCGCGCGATGTCCGCCAAAGCGGCCTCGGATCTCCATCTGAAGCCGACGCGGCCGCCATTGATCCGGGTCAACGGCAAGCTCGTGGCGCTCGAGGAGGAGCCCCTGACTCCGGACGAGATTCACGCGATGGTCGACTCCATCCTCGCGCCGCATCAGAAACGCAAGCTCGAAGAGCGCATGTCGGTCGACCTGGGATACGGCGTCCGGGGACTGGCGCGCTTCCGCTGCAACGTCTATATCCAGCGCGGCACGATGGCCGTCGCCTTCCGGCGCATCCCGTACGAGATTCGGGACGTCGAGACGCTGAATCTGCCGTCGGTCCTGCTCGACTTCTGCGATCTGCCGATGGGCATGGTGCTCGTCACCGGGCCGACCGGCAGCGGCAAGTCGACGACGCTCGCGGCGCTGGTGAAGTACATCACCGGCCGCCGGCCGGTGCACATCGTGACCATCGAGGATCCGATGGAGTTCCTGTTCACCGACGGCATCGCTTCCATCTCGCAGCGCGAGGTCGGGACCGATACGCCGAGCTTTCCCGAAGCGCTCCGCAACGTCATGCGGCAGGATCCCGACGTCATCATGGTCGGCGAGATGCGCGATCCGGAGACCATCGCCACGGTCATCACCGCCGCCGAAACCGGGCACCTCGTCTTCTCGACCCTGCACACGAACAGCGCGACCCAGACCGTCGACCGCATTCTCGACGCGTTTCCGCCGGACCAGCAGAAACAGGTCCGGGCGCAGGTTGCTCAGGTGCTCAAAGGCGTGGTCTCGATGAAGCTCGTCGAGCGCACGGACGGCCAGGGTTTGGTCGCCGCGCTCGAGATCCTCAAGGCCTCACCCCGCTTGGCGCAACTCATCGAGAAGGGGGAGACCTCACAGCTGCTGGAGGAGGTCGAGACCTCGGTCGCCTACTACCGCATGCAGTCGATGAACCACTCGCTGCTCGCGTTGCTGGTGCACG
Source organism: Thermoanaerobaculia bacterium (assembly GCA_963806165.1). Lineage (GTDB taxonomy): Bacteria > Acidobacteriota > Thermoanaerobaculia > Multivoradales > JAGPDF01 > JAGPDF01. The sequence continues at coordinate 1,216,680 of CAWDWZ010000007.1, read as the reverse complement.
GAGTCATCACCTACGCCGAGGCGATGAAAGAGAGCAGCGACCCCGAAGACCTGTCGCTCAAGCTGCGCAAGATGTTTCCCGGCATCGAGGAGCGAGGAGGAGAGATGAAGCCGTCCACCGCCGACTTTTCCGAAATTCTCATGCTCCAGCAGTACCGCAAGCTCTACGAGGAGCAGGAAGAGAAGACGAAGATGCGCGTCGCCGAGAAGGACGAGCGCATCAGCGATCTCGAAGCCGCGATGGCGACGCGCGACGCCCAGATCCGCGACATCGACAAGCGGATGCAGGAGGGGCATCAGGAGATGGAAAGGATGCGCGGCGACTACAACCGCTTGCGCACCGAGGCGCAGGAGAAGATCGACAAGCTGATGGAGCGCATCAAGGAGCTCAACCATCGCCTGATCGGCAATGGTGGCGCCGAAACCGACAAGAAGTCGGGCGCCTTCCGCTAGCGCGCTTCGCGCCCGCGGAGCAGCAGGGCCTCGGCATCCGCCCGATTGCGCACCTTTCCAGCGACCTGGGCGGCACGCACCTGCGCCAGCGCCGCGCCCACCTCGGGACCCGGAGCGACTCCCAGCAACGACTGCACGTCGTCGCCCGAGAGCAGCGGGGGAGGATCGAGGATCTCCGCCCGCGCCGTCTCGGGAAGAGCCGCGAGCTCTTCGTCGAGCCGCTGCCAGGCGTCGACCTCCTCCGCCGAGCCGGCGCAAGCCGCGCGCAGCGCGATCGCGTCCCGCCAGCCCGGGCCGGCCGCATGCAACCAGTGGCGGCGGGCAGTTTCTTCCCGCGGCGGTTCCCAGCCGGGCGAAAGGAGCCGCTGCGCGAGATCGCGGCACGCTTGCGTCATGTGACCCCGGCGAGCCAAGGCGCGCACGAGCCACGCCGACGCTGTCCGTGCCGCGGTAAAAAGCTCGGCGAGGAGCGTCCAGTGCAGCGCCAGCGTCGCCTGCGGCGAGGCCGCCGCAAGGTCGAGAACGGTGCTCGCTTTCGAGCTCCTCGGGAGGGTCCGGTCCACGGTGTCTCGCCAGCGGTCCAGCCGCGCCGCGGCGAGCAGAGTCGAGGATGCTGCAGCCGGCGTTCCTGCCCCTTTGCCGAAGAACAGCGGCTGCAGATCGAGATCGTTCCACCAGCGCGCCGCCGCCGAAAGTCGTGGCTGCGAGAGCAGGATCTCCAGCTCGACGCGCACGCGCTCGTGCGGTGCCGCGGCGAGCCGCGGCGCGGCGGCGCGCGCCCAGGTGACGGTCGCCGGATCGACTCCGAACTCCGGCAGCGTCGTCGCGAGCCGCGCCAGCCGCAGCACTCGGACCGGATCCTCAGCGAAGACCTCCGGGCGCGTGGCGCGCAGCCGGTGGTCGGCGAGATCCTCGACGCCGCCGGTCGGATCGACGATCTCACCGCCCGGTACGGCAAGGGCGATGGCGTTGACGGTGAAGTCGCGCCGCCAGAGGTCGGCGAGCAGAGAGCCTCCCCGGAGATCCCAGATATCGATGTGCCTCGCGCCCGACACCAGCCGGAGCGCCGCGAAACGCTCACCTCCCAGTGCGACGAGCCGCGCGCCCGTCGCGGCTGCGAGGCGCTCGGCAACGCGAGCTCCGTCGTCGGCCACGACGACATCCAGATCGTGGACCGGCAAGCCGAGACCGGCATCGCGCACGGCGCCCCCGACCAGGTAGGTCGGCAACCCCGGGCTGGCCGCGACGAGGCCCGCGAGGCGCGGGTCGGCCAGCAGCGTCTGCCAGCCGGCTCTGAGGTGCGGAGATTCGGTCATCTCGATTGCGCCCTCTTCGGCATCCCGGCTAGGATGCCGGCAGCGCGATTATGTCCCTCTCTCTCGAAGAAGTGCGGCGAGCGGCGGCGCTCGCCCGACTTCGACTGACCGCGGAGGAGGAGGCTCTCTTCGCGGAACAGCTCGCCAAGGTCGTCGCCTACATCGACCAGTTGCGGACTTTCGAGACCCTGCCGGAAGCACCCGATCCGGACACCGGTGTCGAGGCCGCGGACGAGCCGCGGCCGGATCCGCGCGCGGAGCTCTTCCTCGAGAACGCTCCGGCGGTTCGGGGCCCGTTCTTCGTCGTCCCCTGGATGCGTGCCGGCGGGGGCAGATCGACGGCGGGCGGATCGGCCGACGCGGATGCGCTCGATGGCTGAGCTCCTCGAGCTGCCGCTCGAGGCGATCGCCGCCGCCGTGCGCAGGGGCGAGGTTTCAGCGCGGGAGGTGCTGGCGGCCAGTCTCGAGCGGATCGCCGCGGTCGAGCCGCGCGTGCGCGCCTTTCTCGGGATCGAAGCCGACGAGGCACTCCGGACCGCCGAGGCGATCGACGCGCGCCGGCGGCGCGGCGACCGTCTCGGGCGCCTCGCGGGTGTTCCTGTAGCCCGCAAGGACAACCTGGCGTTCGCGGGGCGCCGGACAGGCTGCGCTTCGCGCATCCTCGAAGGCCACGTCTCGCCGCTCACCGCGACGGCGGTCGACCGCCTGCTCTGCGAGGACGCCGTCTTCGTCGGCCGCACGAACATGGACGAGTTCGCGATGGGTTCGTCCTGCGAGAACTCCGCCTTCCAGACGACCTGTAACCCGTGGGATCCGGCGCGGGTTCCGGGGGGCTCCAGCGGCGGATCCGCTGCGGCCGTGGCCGCTGGAGCCGTGCCCCTGGCGATCGGCTCGGACACCGGCGGCTCGATCCGTCAGCCCGCCGCGTTCTGCGGCGTCGTCGGTTTGAAGCCGTCCTACGGCAGGGTCTCGAGGTACGGGTTGGTGGCCTTTGGCTCCTCGCTGGATCAGATCGGCCCGATCACGCGCGACGTACGCAGCTCCGCCCTGGCGCTCGAGGTGATGGCTGGAGTCGACCCTCGAGACTCGACGTCGGCCGCGGTCGCGGTCCCGTCGCTTCTCGATGGCATCGAAGCGGGTCTCGAGGGGATGCGTATCGGAATTCTCCGGGAGCTGCCGGTCGCCGGTCTCGAGCCCGCGATGGGCGAGGCCTGGACGGCTGCTCGAGCGCGCCTCGAGGGCCTCGGTGCCGACCTCGTCGAGATCTCGGTGCCCAACATCCCGGCGGCGATCGCCGTCTACTACGTGATCGCCAACAGCGAAGCGTCGGCCAACCTGGCGCGCTTCGACGGCGTACGCTACGGGCTGCGCGTGCCGGGCGACGGGCTCGAAGAGACCTACGCGGCCACGCGCACGGCCGGGTTCGGCCGCGAGGTCAAGCGACGGATCATCCTCGGCTCGTTCGCGCTCTCTTCCGGGTACTACGACGACTACTATGGCCGCGCGCGGGGAGTTCTGCGCGCGCTCAAACGCCAGTTTCACGCCGCTTTCGGGGTGGTCGATCTCATCGCGACGCCAACCACGCCGAGCGCGGCGTTCATGCTCGGTGAGAAGACCGGCGACCCGCTCGCGATGTATCTCTCGGACATCTTCACGACGCCGGCGAGCCTCGCAGGGTTGCCGGCAGTCGCTCTCCCCTGCGGCCTTTCCTTGTCGGGCCTGCCGCTCTCTCTGCAGCTCATGGCCGCGCCCTTCGAGGAAGCGCGGCTGCTGCGCGCGGCGCGCGCTTTCGAGCGCGACCTCGGCCGGAGATTCGCGCCGGAACCGAGCGGAGTGACCGACGCTGCCTGAGCACACCGCCCCTTCCCTCACCTGCGATGCGGCCGCAGGTGGCTCCGGTCGCGGATCCCGGGCCGCAGTCTTCCTGGCGTTGGTTCTCGGAGTCGCCGGGGGACTCGCCGGCTCCGGAGCGGCCAGGGCGGGAATCGAGCGCGCGCGACTCGCCGATGGGGATCGCGCTGCCCTGGTGGACAAGCGCGAGCTCTACCTCGAGGCCTCTCCGAAGCCGGGCGAAGGACTCATTACTTTCAGTCGGCGCCTGACTGCCTCTGCGAGCCATGCCGGGGAGATCGGCAGAGCGAACGGCAACCCGAGAAGGCTCCTGACCGGCGTGAGATATCGCGTGCCCTTCCGGCTGGTCTCACCGGAGAGGCAGCTCGCGGTGATTCGCGCGCTGTATCCGAGCGACAGGTCCGGCGCGGAGGGATGGCTTCACCGGACGCGGGGTGAGAGCCTCGAGAAGGTGGTCGAGTGGTTCGCGGTCGGGCGCAACGCCGTGGCGACCCTGCGGGCCAGGAATCACCTGGGCGCGGGCCGTCTGGCGACCAAGACGACTCTCCTGATCCCGAACGACGTCTTGCGCGCCCCCTTCCGGCTGTCCGCTGCGGCGCCGCCGTCTGGCGCTCCCGCCACTGCCGCCGCTCCCGTCGCTCCAGCGACCGCGGCCCCCATCGCCCCCGCGGCGCCTCGTCCACCTCCGCCGCCCGCCGGCACGGCCGGAAGCGCACCGCCGGCGCCCTCGGGCCCGTTGGTCCCGCCGAGCCCCCAGGCTGGGCCTGCGGACGCTCCCACCTCCGCCGCCCCGGCAGGGGCGCCGCCCGCGGCCGCAGTTCTCGAGTACGGAGAGGACGAGCAGGGCAAGTACGCGATCTATCCCCTGCACGCGGGCGAGGCGCTCTATTCGAGTGTCGTCATCCGCTTCACCGGCCGCCTGCACTCGGACGACGTGCGCGCGATCGCGAACGACATCGCGGCCCGCAGCGGCATCCCGAACGTCACCAGCATCCCGATCGGCTTTCCAGTGCGGATTCCCTTCGAGGTTCTCCTGCCGGAGTATCTGCCCGCGAGCGATCCGCGACGTCTCGAATACGAGGTCGAACGACGCCTCTCCGGCCAGTACAAGAACGAGGAGCAGGCGCGCGGACTCGACGGCGTGACGGTGATCGTCGATTCGGGCCACGGTGGCATCGACGTCGGGGCCTCCATGGCGGGAGTCTGGGAAAGCCTTTACGTCTACGACATCGCGCTGCGGATCAAGAGGATTCTCGAGAACGAGACCCGGGCAAAGGTCAAGATGACGACGCGCGACGGTGCGGCGTGGGAGATCGTCGACCGGGACGTGCTCCCCTTCTCGCGCGGGCACGCGGTCCTCACGACGCCGCCCTTTCCGATCACCGACACGATCGTCGGCGTCAATCTGCGCTGGTACCTCGCGAACAGCCAGTTCCGGCAGGCGAAAGCGGGCGGCTCGAGCCCCGACCGGGTGGTGTTCCTCTCGATCCATGCCGATTCGCTCCACCCTTCGCTGCGCGGCGCCACGGCTTACATTCCGGATGCCGCGGGGACGGAGGGGAGCTTTCGCAAGAACGGGGCGGCTTTCACGGCGCGCAGGGAGGTTCGCGAGCAGCCGGTGGTGCGGTTCTCGCTCCAGGAAAGGCAACGCAGCGAAGGTCTCTCGCGGGAGCTCGCGGAAAAGGTCATCGCCGCCTTCAAGAGCGACGGTCTCGGTATCCACCCGTTCAATCCGGTGCGCGACCGGATTTTCCGCGGCCGCCGGGCCTGGGTCCCGGCGGTGCTGCGTTACAACGCCGTACCGGCCAAGTTCCTGTTGGAGGTCTGCAATCTGGCGAATGTCGAGGACCGGACGCTCCTCACCACGCGCGCCTTCAGGCAGCGCGTCGCGGCGTCGGTGGTCGAAGGGCTGCTGCGCTACTTCGATGCGAAGTAGCGCTCGATGCGCGCCAGGACGTAGGTCTCGTCCCCGACCTGGAGGGTCTCGCCGACCCGCTTCCCGAGGAGTTGCTTGCCGAGCTCGGACTCGTAGGAGATGACGCCGGTTTCGGGCCGGCTCTCCCACGGTCCCAGCACCGCGAGCCCGCGCTCGTTGCCGTTCTCGGAGGTCAGAATCAAACGCGTTCCGATCCGACTCTCCGTGAGGTCCAGGTTGGCGAAGTCGATCGGACGCGCCCGCCCGAGATCGCGATGGAGAGCGGCCAAGCGGGAATTCAGGTATTCATGCCGCTCGCGTGCCGACTTGTATTCGAAGTTCTCGCGCAGATCGCCCATGGCGCGGGCCTCTTCGATCGCCTTGCGATTGGCGGGAATCTCCACCTCGGCGAGCCTCTTGAGCTCGACGCGTTTGGCGTCGATCGATTCGGACGCGGCGTAGAGCGCGTGTCCGGACTCTTCGCGTAGCGCCGGAAATCGCAGCAGCAGGGAGTTCTTGAGCGGCTCCTTGTGAAACGAGTCGAGCGCGTTGGACCGGCCGATCGTCTCCAGCGCCGTGGCAGCCTGCTCCGGGGTGAAGTGGGCGAACAGCCTGGGCAGCGTGCCGCCGGAGTCCGCCAGGGCGCGCAACCGGCTCCGGAAAGGAGCGAAATCGTCGCTCGCCAGGGCGGCGAGGATCTGCTGCGCCAGGCGCAGAGGATTGCGCTCGCGCACCGCTTCGTCGTCCGCGGCGCGCTCCGCGAGCCAGGTGAAGACGGCTGGGCCCTTGCGCGGCTGGGAGAGGACGTCGTCGAGCAACCGATCGAGATCCGCAGGGGCCTCGGAGCCGATCGAGCTCGCGAGCAGGTTCAGAACGCGGGGATCGGATTCGCGCAGCAGCTGCTCCCGGTAGAGGGTAGGCCAGTCGTCGCGCCGTTCGCGCATCATGGTCAGGGCGCGCTCCCGGAGCATCCGGTCCTCGAGGCCGGAAAGGAGCTTGCGGGCGTCGCCACCCGGACCCAGCAGCTCCTCGAGCGACCAGGGCAGGTCCGCGGGGAGATGCCCGGCGCGCTCCAGGGCGAACCAGGTCTCGAACGCGAAGGCCGGCTCGCTTCCGAGCCGATCGCCGGCCAGACGCCCGAGGGCACCCGACATGACCTTGGCGAGCGCCGCGTCGCGGTCGGCGTTTCGCCGGAAGAGGTCGAGCTTCTCGCGCGGTGTCGCCTTCTCGAAGCTGCGCCTGACCGACGCGAGCGCCCCCGCGGTCGAGCTCTCCCAGCGATAGAGCTGCCGGCCTCCGGTCGTGGCCATGATCTGCGGATGCTTGCGCGCGGCGTTCCACCACGACGTCCATTGCGCCTCGGAGACGATTCCGGCCAGAGTGTCGCGGATCTCGGCCCCGGTGAGCGGACGTCCCGCCGCTTCGAGCACGGCACGCAGGAGCTCGGCGGGTTGCTCGTCGCGTAGCTTGGCCAGGCCTTCCGGATCCTCGAGCTTGCGGCGCAGAAGATGGCCCGGGGGAAGCGGCGTCAGCATCTTGGCCGCAGCCCGGAAGCCGACGGTGACGCCGCTCATGCGCTCGAAATCGATCTTGAGCGTCTCGAGCGGCAGATTGACCTCGACCACGCGACCGACGCCCTGATTGGCCATCGCCACGACCTCGCCGACATCGTAGAGCAACAGGCTCTGGAGGCGGGTGACCTTGTCCCAGATCTTGGCGGGGTCCTCGGTCGGTTTCTGCAGGCCGACGTACTCCAGAATCGACTTGAAGTTCGGCTTCTTGCCCCAGATGCCTTCGAGCGTCGCGAGGGTCTCGCGCTGCAGCTTGTTCGGTTTCACGACCAGGAGACCGGCACGCCGCAGGAGCTCCAGGCGGGTGGAAAAAAGGCCGCTGCTCTTGAGCTCGGCGTCGTAGAGTTCCAGCAGACCCCGGGCCCGCTCTTCTTCGTCGCTCGTGATCAGGGCCTGGGCGAGGTCGAGGAAGGAGTCGAGATTCTCCGGCTCCGCCTCGACCGCGGCGATCCAGTCGTCCTCGAGGCTCGCGGTGGATCCCGGAGCCCGGTATTCTTCGATGCTGCGTGTCGTCATCGGAGCGTGACTTTATCAGAGGGGTGGAGGAGCCGAGGCGTATGGCGGAGGGGCAGGAGTCCGAGTTGAAGCAGCTCCTGCGGGAGGGCAACGAGGAGGAGCTCCAGGAGCTGCTGGCCAGCCGTATCGAGGAGATCGATCCAGAAGCGGCGCGGCAGCTGTTCCGCAATCCGTTCCTCACCGGTGCCTTGATCGCCCGGCTGCTCGCCTCGCGGGCGCTGCTCTCGTCCTATGAAGTCCGCATGGAAGCGGCGCGCCACCCGCGCACCCCCCAGCTGCTCGCCTTGCGCTTCATACCCGGTCTCTACTGGGCGGATCTGGTCCGCGTGGGACTCGACATGCGCCTGCATCCGATCGTCCGCCGGGCGGCGGAAATGCGCTTGAGCGAACGCCTGCCGGCGCTCGCGGTGGGCGAGAAGATGGCCATCGCGCGCAGCGCGAGCCCGGGCGTCCTCGCCGTGCTGCGCAACGACCCGACACCGCGCGTCATCGCGGCCCTGCTCGAGAACCCCCGCCTCACCGAAGGTCTGCTCATCCCGCTGCTGGCTTCCGAATCCGCCGCGCCCGCGGTGCTCTCGGTCATCGCCTCCAGTCCGAAGTGGAGCGTCCGCTATCCGGTCCGGCTCGCCCTCTGTCAGAACTCCCGCACCCCGCTCGATCGGGCCCTGATGCTGCTTCCGATGCTCAAACGCAGCGATCTCGCGGGCGTCGCCGCGGATCTGCGCCTGCGGCTGCCGCTGCGCCGCAAGGCCCAGCTGCTCGCCCGGGGAGGCGGAGAACTGCGAATTTGACCGCGGACGACGGGAATCGATACCCTAGAGCGTCCGGCAGCAGTTCGCCCGGTATCGGCATGAGCCAGCCCGTCTCCGATGAAGCCGCCAGGCCTGCGGAAGCACGCTCCGCTCAGAATCCGAGCGCCTCGTTCGGCTCCTGGCTGCGCCATCAGCGCGAGGCGCGCAGCGTCTCGCTGCGCGAAATCGCGGACAACAGCAAGATCAGCTTGCGTTACCTCGAAGCGCTCGAGCAGGACCGTTTCGACGTTCTGCCAGCGCCCGTCTTCGCCCGCGGCTTTCTGCGCGAATACGCCCGCGTGGTGGGGCTCAATCCGGACGACGTGGTGAATCTCTATCTCGTCGCTCTGGAGGAACGCTCGGAGCGTCCGAAGCCGGTGCGCGTCGAGAGCGCGAGCGCGGCACCTTCGTCGCTCGGCTATGGCCTGCTCCTGGGACTCGCCGTCGTCGTTTTCGTGGGGATCGCGGCCTTGCTGTCCTTTTTCGCCGAACGCCGCAAGGGGGCACTCCCGGCATCGAAGCTCGTGGCACCGACGATCATGGTCTCTCCGGCGCCGGCGACGAGTGCGGCGACGGCGAGCGCGGAGGCCAGGGTGGGCTCGGAGCCGGCCGCCGTTCCGGCAGGCACGGCGCCGACCTCGGCCGGAGGTTCTCAGGCTCCGATCGCTCAGGTAGCTCCGGCCGTTCCCGGCGCCTTGGCCGTTGCGCGGCCGTTTCGCGTGGTGCTCAATTTCAGCCTGGACTGCTGGATGGAGGCAGTCGTCGACGGCAGCCGCCGCACCAGCGAGCTCAAGGCCGCCGGCGAAACGGTCCATCTCGAGGCCCAGCAATCGGTGGTCCTCACCCTGGGCAACTCCCACGCCGTGACGGTGGAGGTGGACGGACTGCCGTTCGCCCTGCCGGAGAGCTCGACACGGGTCGTCCGGGACCTCCGGATCGAGCGCCCGGTCCGCGACCAAGAGCCCTCCAGCACCCCGCCGGTCAAGCTCTGACGCCCGTGGCGTCGACCCATCCGCTGGTCGAGCAGGTACGCTCCGGCCGGAGCCGGGAGCTTCAGCTGCTCGCCGCGCAAGGCATTCTGCCGCTCTCGGCGGAGGATCTGATTCCACTCCAGGTGGAGCTCGCGACCTCCGAGAGTGCGGAGATCTCGGGTTATGCGAAGTCTTCGCTCGAGGAGCTGGACGCCAATCTCCTGGCGAATTTCGTCGCCACCGACGCCTCTGCCGAGGTCCTCGAGTACTTCGCGTCCAATCCCACCCACCCGACCGTCATGGAAGCGCTGCTGCGCCGCCGGGACGTTTCGCGACATCTCCTGGTCGAACTCGCCGAGAGGCTCACCGCGGATCTGCAGGAGAGCCTGCTCCTGCGCCAGGACGCGATCATCGAGGAGCCGGAGATCCTCACCGCGCTCGAGAGCAATCCCGAGCTCTCGGTCTACTCACGGCGCAAGATCAAGGAGTACCGCGAGCACCTGCTGCCGCGCAGCCGACGACCCGCGGAAACGGTTGTCTCGGATCTGCCGCAGGCAGAGCTCAGTGCGGAGGATCTGGTCGCGATCGAACGGGCCCGCGAGCTGCCGGCATCGGGCGAGCGCGACGAGAGGACGGGCCTTTCGGAGAGCCAGATCCGGGCGCTCCCGGTGCCGGTGAAGATCAAGCTGACCCGGGGCGCTTCGCGCACTCTGCGGGGAATCCTGATCAAGGACACGAACCAGTCCGTGGCCCTGTCGGTGCTCAACAACGCTGCGATGTCGGAGGACGAGATCGCCCAGGTCGCCGGTAGCCGCTCGGTCATCGACGAGGTCCTGACCCTGATCTCCAGGCGCCGGGAGTGGCTCGGGAAATACCAGGTCTGCCTGGCGCTGGTGAGGAATCCGCGCATCGCCGTAGGGGTGGCGATCCGCCTCCTGCCCAAGCTATCCGTGCGCGACCTGCGGTCTCTCTCCAGGGATCGAAATATTTCCGACGCCGTGCGAACGGGTGCTGGGCGGTTGTATAGAATCAAGACCAAGTAAGTATGGCCAAGGACTACTACGTCATTCTCGGAGCGGCGCGCAACGCCACGAAGGAGCAGATCCGGACCTGCTTTCGCAAGCTCGCTCGCGATCGCCACCCGGACCGCTTCCAGGGAGCTCTGCGTCAGAAGGCGGAGCTCGAGTTTCAGGACCTCACCGAGGCATTCAACGTGCTGATCGATCCTGACCGGCGGCGGCAGGTCGATCTCGAGCTGGCGCGGCCGGAGGCGGCCTCGGCGGCGAGCGATGCCTCGCGGCTCGGCCGATTTCACATGGAGGCCGGCGTGCAGTTTTATCGCGACGGCAATTTCGCCCAAGCTGCCGAGGCCTTCGAGCGGGCCATTCAGGCGGAGCCCAAGAATCACCAGGCTTGGCATCACCTGGCCCAGGCTCTCTCCCATCAGCGCCGCCACCTGGCGCGCGCCGTCGAGGCGATCGCGCGGGCGTGCGAGCTGCAGGCGATCAACCCGACCTACCTGAAGCTCTCGGGACGACTCCACGCCGAGGCGGGATTGGTGGAACGGGCCGAGCACTACTACAATGAGGCCCAGACCTGGGGAGGAGAGGATCCCGTCGTTTCGAAGGCCCTCGAAGCGTTGCGCAAGGACGCGAGAAAGGGCCGTAGCGGGCTGTTCGGAAAGGGTACCTGATGCTGCGCGCCAGGGCCTGCGGACTCTCGGACGTCGGGGTGCTCCGCAGCCACAACGAAGACTGTTTCGAGATCGACCCCGATCACCAGATGTTCGTCGTCGCCGATGGCATGGGCGGGCACAGCCATGGCGAGATCGCGTCACGGATTGCCGTGCAGGCGATCCGCGAGTGCATCGCCACCGCGGGCGACGGCTCCGCGGAGTCGCCGGGCGCAGGCCAGGCGGGTCTCGGCAGGCAGGCCGACCGGATCCGCAAGGCGATCCGCGTCGCCCACGAACGCGTCCTGAAGGCGATCCGCCAGGACGGCGCTCTGCATGGCATGGGTACCACGGTCGTCGGCATGGTGCTCGAGGGTGACGTGATGGCGGTGGCTCACGTCGGTGACAGCCGGGCCTATCGCCTGCGGGACGGCCGGCTCGAGCTCTTGACGCAGGACCACACCTGGGTGAACGAGCAGGTCATCGCCGGATTCCTCACCGAGGAACAGGCGCGCGTCCATCCGCTCAAGAACGTCGTCACCCGCGCCCTCGGGGGCGATAGCGAGGTCGAGGTCGACGTGCGCGAGTGGCCAGTCGAGGTCGGCGATCTCTTCCTGATGTGCTCCGACGGGCTGACGACGATGCTCTCGGATGCGGAGATCCTCGAGCGCCTGCGCTCGAGCACGAGACTGGAAGAGATCTGCAGCCGCCTGGTCCGCGACGCCAACGCCCGCGGCGGCTTCGACAACATCTCCGTCCTCCTGTTGCGCATCGAATCCGACGCCGAAGTCGACGGCGACGAAGAGACCCAGGCCGAGCTCGAAGTCTCCTAGCCCGGATTTCTGCTCAGTCGCCGAAGAGGTAGCCCTTGCGGGCGGTGACTTTGAGCTCCGGGTTGACGAGCTTGACTTTGACCTTCTGGAAGCCGCGCATTCCGAGGAGATGATCCGCCTTGTAGCTCACCAGATAGTAGCCGCTGGTCTCTTTGGCGACCTCGGAGAGCGGCGACTTGAAGTGCAGGACATTCGGAAAGTACCTGCCGCCGGTGTCGCTCGAGATCTGGCTCATCGCGTCGGAGAACGGGTGCAGCGTTCCGGTGTCGGTCAGGTCGAAGGTGTAGACGGCGACGTTGGCGTCGTTCAACGACTCCGACATCGGCTGGTAGTAGCGCGGATCGGGCTCGTACTGCTCGAAACGGTTCATGCGCCCGAAGCCGATGGTGAACAGCAGGAGATTCTTCCGGCCGCGAAGGGGCGCGGCGGCCGCCGCCACCAGGGTGAGGCCCTCGTAGACCGTACCGGTCTCCGCGCTCAGGGCGTCCCCGACCGGGAGGCCGGTGGCGAGCACCGGTGCTCCCGCGGCGGCCGGCGTCCGGCGCGACGGAAAGTTCCCGCGGTCGTCCCGGCCGAGGGTTGCGTTCTGGATGGCGGTCGCGAGCAGCTCGCGGTCCTGCGAGAAGTCCTGAAAGATCTTCAACCGGTTGTCGTACCCCAGGACCGCCACCCAGTCGGTCGGGGCGAGCCCGGCGCGCAGCCACTCGACGGCGTCCTTGCCGGCCCGCACCTGGCGTTGCAGCAGGCCGGGGACATCGGCGCTGTGTCCGCGCTGGTCGTCGAAGAAGAAGATGAAGTAGTGCGGAGCCTCCGCCGGCGCAGTCGCCCCGGCGGGCGCGGCCGATTCGGCGGTCGCGGGAGAATCGCCGCCCACGAAAGGTCGATTGCTGTAGAACGAGGCCGACGTGATCTGGACCTTGTGGTCGTCCTCCGTGACCACGAAGTCGTCGGGTCCGAGACCGAGGATGACGTTGCCCTTCTTGTCGGTCACCAGGACGTCGAGCAGCACTTCGCTCACCAGGATCTCGGCGCCGAACGGCGCCAGCAGCTCCGGCTTCTGTTCGGCCTGCGGCGGCGGCGCCTGCTTGGCTACTTCACCAGCCCGGCCTGCAGACGAGAGGACGAGGAGCGGGAAGAGCACCAAGAAAAAGCTTCGGTAAAGGGATGTGCTGCGTATTGGCGACGGCTTCGCGGTGATCATGGCAGTTCATTCCTTTGGGCCTTGTAGAAGCCACCGCGCGCGGCGAAGCCGCGCAACGCCGCACTTGGAGCATGGCGGCTTCCGAGCGCGGCTGCCATTCCTTCGAGCGCAGTGACGATGCCATCGAGCCCCTCGCTGTCGGCCCAGCGGCAGAGACCGCCGCGGAAGGGCGGGAACCCGACGCCGAAAATGAGCGCGAGGTCGAGCGGACCCGGGCCTTCGACGACGCCCTCCGCGAGGCAGCGCGCCGCCTCGTTCACCATCGGTAGGACCAAGCGCCCGGCCTGCGGCGGCTGCAGGTCGGGTTTGGGCACGAGGCCGAGGACGGCGTAGATCGCCGGATCCGCTTCCTGCTCGCGGCCGCCTTTGTAGCGATAGATCCCTTTGCCGGTCTTCATGCCCAAGCGCTCTTTGTCCTCGCCGACGCGCTCGATCCAAGCGGGGAAGTGCAACCGGTCCGGAAAGGCGTCGTGCAGGATCTGTCCGACCTTCGCCGAGACGTCGAGCCCGACCTCGTCGGCGAGGCGCAGGGGTCCCATCGGCATTCCCCAGTCGGTCATGGCGCGATCGATCGCCTCGACCCGGTGCCCCTCGTCGAGCAGCCACATCGCTTCCGCGGAATAGAAGGCGAGCAGCCGATTGACGAGGAAGCCCGGTCCGTCGCGAACGACGACGGGCGTCTTGCCCAGCCGCCGGGCGAAGGCGGCTACCGCGCGAATCGCATCCTCGCCCGTAGACCCACCGGCGATCACTTCGACCAGCGGCATCCTGTCGACCGGATTGAAGAAGTGCATTCCGACGACCCGTTCGCGATGCGTCGCGAGCTGCCCGATCTCCTCGATCGACAGCGAAGAGGTGTTGGTGGCGAGAAGCGCCGACGGTGCGAGAAGGCGCGAGAGATCGGCGAAGATCTTCTGCTTCACGGCGAGGTTCTCGACCACCGCCTCGAGCACGAAGTCGGCGCTCTCGAGGCCGGCGTCGTCGAGCGTCGGCTGGAGGAGACCCATCCTGCGCCGCATCTCGCCGGGCTGCAGCCGGCGGCGGCGAACCTGGCGGTCGAAAAGGGCTGCGGCGTGCTGGAGCGCCGTCGAAAGCGCGCCGAGCTGGATATCCTTGAGCCGCACCGGCAGGCCGGCTTTGTCGGCCATGAGCTGCGCGATCCCGCCTCCCATGACTCCAGCGCCGACGACCGCCGGGCGGCGAATCTCTCTCCGCATCGTTTCCGGGGCCGGCGTCCCGTCGCCGTCCTTCTTGGCGGCCTCCATGAGAGCGAAGAGATGAAGCAGGTTCTTGGCGGTCGGCGAAGTCGCAAGGTCCCGCACCGCTCTGGCCTCGGCGTCGAAGCCGGCCTTCGGCCCCTGCGCGAGGCCGATGCGCACGACCTCGAGAGCCTCGAGCGGGGCCGGATAGCGTCCGCGGGTGCCGGCGAGCATCTTCTTCCGCGCCTGGTCGAAGACGAACCAGCGACCCGCCGGATGGCCTTCCATCAGGAACCGTCGGAAGCGCCCCGGCGGCCTTCTTCGAACCGACCCCTTGCGGCCGATACTGGCGCGGGCGAAATCGCGCACGTGGTGGAGGAATCCCGCCTCGGGGAAGATCGCGTCCGCGAGGCCGATCTTGAATGCCTGCCGCCCGGAGACGGCTCTTCCGGCCAGGATGATGTCGAGGGCCGCGACGAGTCCGACCCGGCGCGGTAGGCGCACACAGCCCCCCCAGCCGGGGAGAATCCCGAGCTTGACCTCGGGCAGGCCGATGCGCAGGTCGCTGCGGTCGGAGATGACGAGGAAGGTCGAGGCGAGAGAGAGCTCGGTGCCGCCGCCGAGACAGGTTCCCGAGACCGCCGCCACCGTGGGGTAGGGCAGGCTCTCCCAGGCGGAGAAGAGGCGGTGGCCGTAGCGCGATCCCGACTCCGCCTGCTCCGGATCGACCACTCCGGCGATCTCGGCGACATCCGCTCCGGCGATGAACATGCCCGGCTTCGTCGCCACCAGGACGAGGCAGCCGATGTCGTTCCGGACCGCGAGCTCGACCAGCAGCTCGTCGAGCTCCGCGAGGGCTTCGCGGGTGAAAATATTGGCTCTGCGGTCCGCCAGATCGAAGGTCAGCGTCGCCAGATGGTCGGCACCGACCTCCAGGTGGAAGGCCTTCGGCACTAGCCGTTGCCCCCGGCGTCTCCGGCGGCATAGAGGCGATCCAGAACCGCCTTGTACTTGGTGTTGATCACCCGGCGCTTCACCTTGAGAGTCGGCGTCAGCTCGCCACCTTCGAGGGTGAACTCGGCGGGCACCAGCTCCCAGACCCGGATCTGCTCGTAGCGCGCCAAGTGCTCGTTCACCGCGTCGACCTCCGATTGCACGATGGCGCGCAGCTTGGGGTTCCGGAGCTGCTCTTCGACCGTGCCTCCGAGCTTCTCGGAGGCCGCCCAGCCCTGGAGTACCTCGAAATCCGGCACGATCAGGGCGGCCAGGTACTGCCGCCGATCGCCGATGACGACCGCCTGCGAGATCCACCGGCGCGCCTTGAGCGCGTTCTCGATCGGCGCCGGCGCGATGTTCTTGCCATAGGCGTTGACGATCAGCTCCTTCTTGCGGTCGGTGATGACCAGGAAGCCGCCGTCGTCGAGATGGCCGATATCGCCGGTGTGAAACCAGCCTTCACCGTCGATCGCCTCGGCGGTGGCCTGGGGCTTGCCGAAGTATCCGCGCATGGTGTTGGGTCCACGCGACAGGATCTCGCCGTCGTCGGCGATCTTCACTTCGATGCGTGGCATCGGTCTCCCGACCGTGCCGAGGCGGATGCCGCCGCGGGCGTTCACCGAGATCACCGGCGAGGTCTCGGTCAGCCCGTAGCCTTCGTAGATCGGAATTCCCGCTCCCCAGAAGAACTCGGCCACATCCCGGCCGAGCGGGGCTCCGCCCGACATCGCAAAAACGAAGCGGCCACCCAGTCGGGCGCGAATCTTCGAAAAGACGAGCTTGTCGGCGATCTTCACCTGGAGACCCGCGGGCGCGAAGGCGAGGCGCTTCCCGAGCGCCTCGCGTCCGACGCCCAGGGCCCAGCGGAAAATCCTGGTCTTGAGCCCGCCGGCGGAGGTGGCGTTCTCCAGCACGCGGGCCATGATCTTCTCGTAGACGCGCGGCACGGCGACGAAGACATGCGGCTTCACTTCGAGGAGATTCGCCGCTACCGTCTGCACCGATTCGGCGTAAGCGACGGTGATGCCCTTGTAGAAGTAGCAGTAGTCCACCATGCGCTCGAAGGAGTGCGAGAGCGGCAGGAAGGAGAGCGCCGTGAAGCTGCCGTCGAGACCCAGGACGTCACAACCGGTCAGCACGTTGGAGACGAGGTTGTCGTGCGTGAGCATGACGCCCTTCGGGTCGCCGGTGGTGCCGCTGGTGTAGATGAGGGTCGCGAGATCCTCGGGCTTGGCGCGCGCCGCCATCATCTCGAGCCAGGCCAGGTCGGCGGAGGCGCCGCGCGCGCTGAACGACTCCAGGGTCTCGACTTCGGGCGCACCGGCTCCGCTCCCCCGTGGATCGCTCACCCCGATCGCCACGATCCGCTCGACGCTGGGCATCTCCGCCCGCACGGCCAGGAGGCCTTCGAAGCGCTCCCGCCCCTGAACGAAGAGGATCCGCGAGCCGCTGTCGCGGGCGACGTAAGCTGCGCCTTCGGGCAGAAGGGTGGGATAGATGGGGACCAGCGCGGCGCCCATGCAGAGCGTCGCGAAATCGACCGCAGGCCAGTGCGGGCCGTTCTCGGCCATGAGCGCCACGCGGTCGCCAGGCCGTATTCCGCACTCGACGAGAGCTCTGGCGATCTCCTGCACCTGGCGCACGAGCTCCGCCCGGGAAACGGAGACATAGCGGCCGCCGACCTTGTGCAGAAGGCACGATTCCTTGTCGTAGCGGGCGGCGACGAGAAAGAGCTCGGAGAGCGTCCGGATGGGCATTTTCGTGGTCCCCTTCGAGAGGCAGATCGATTGTACCGGAGGATCAGCTTGACCGTTCAATCGTCGCGAAGGTATTCTCCCCGGCCTCCGCGGACCTCTTCCGCAGATCGTCGCGATCCCGAGGCGACGCAGATCCGAACGCCACAAAACGGGGCGTAGCTCAGCTTGGTAGAGCGCACGGTTCGGGACCGTGAGGCCGGAGGTTCAAATCCTCTCGCCCCGACCATTTCCCGCCGCGACCTCGCCGGCGATCGTCGGCGATTCCTCCTCAGTCCCACGCCGACCTCCGGGCCCTGCCCGGTTGGGTAGGCTTTCGCCCGGCGAAGCCGGACCGCCACTGGTAGGATCCGGCGAAATTCTGCGGTAGGCGAGCAGCGGGGAGCCGAGATGAGTGGAATCGCAACCTTGTTCGAGCAGGCGAGGACCGGATTCTCGCGCACGTTCTGGATCGCCAACCTCATCGAGCTCTTCGAGCGCTTTGCGTACTACGGCTCGAAGGCGATCCTGGCGGTCTACATCGCCGAGCAGGTCGGTCTCGGACCTGGCAAAGCGGGCTTCCTCGTCGGCAGCCTGTTCAACACCCTGCTCTACTTCCTGCCGCCGCTCGCCGGAACGATCGTCGACCGGTACGGGTTCAAGAAGAGCCTCCTTGCCTGTTTCTCGATCTTCAGCGTCGGCTACTTCCTGATCGGTTTCGGCGGCCTGCCGATGGGGAAACCGATCGTCCAGGCGCTCGGCGGCGCCACCTACATGATCGCGGCGCTGGTCATCACCGCGATCGGCGGCTCGCTCATCAAGCCGTCCATCGTCGGCACCGTGGCGCGAACGACGACGCCGGAGACGAAGTCGCTCGGCTACTCGATCTACTACACCCTGGTGAATCTGGGCGGTGCCATCGGACCGCTCCTGGCGCTGCAGGTGCGGGAGAACATCGGGATCGCCTACGTTCTCGTCATGTCCTCGCTCGTGAGCCTCGGTCTCGTCGTCGGCACGCTGCTGTTCTTCCGCGAGCCTCCGCGTCCGGCGGACGCGCCGCCGCCGAAGTCGATGGGCAAGGTTCTCGCGGACATGTTCATGGTCTTCAAGGACGGCAAGTTCGTGAGCTTTCTGATCGTGTTCTCCGGCTTCTGGATCATGTTTTGGCAGATCTTCTACTCACTGCCGTTCTATGTCCGCGATGTTCTGCATTTCGGCCGCTTCGAGATCATCGAAACGGTCGATGCCTGGACGATCATCCTGATCACCATCCCGATCACCGCTCTCGCCAAGAAGATGAAGCCTCTGGCCGCGATGACATTGGGCTTCGCGATCGCTTCGGCCTCCTGGTTCCTCATGGGCGCGCTCCCGACCCTCTCCCTTACGATCGTCGCGATCGCGATCTACGCGATCGGCGAGGGCTTGCAGGCGCCGCGCTACTACGAGTACGTGGCGGATCTCGCGCCGAAGGAGAAGGTCGGCACCTACATGGGATTCGCCTTCCTGCCCGTGGCGATCGGGACCTTCGTTGCCGGCGCGATCGCGGGTCCCCTGGTGGTGCGCTATGTCGGCGTCCGTCAGGGCGAGGTCTTCACGCCGGGTCCGGAATTCGCACATGCGGGGCGGATGTGGTTCTGGGTCGGCGGCATCGGCGTCGTCGCGACGCTCGCCATGCTCGCCTACGACCGGCTGGTGGTGAAGCGCCAGCAGGGTGTGGGGGTGAGATGAAGAAGATCGTGTTGGCTGGACTGGTCGGCGGACTCGTGGTGTTCCTCTGGGGATCCGTCTCCCACCTGCTTTTGCCGGTGGGCGAGATGGGCTTCACGCAGATGCCGGTCAACTCGCCGCTGCTCGAAGCGATGCCGCAGCACCTTCCTGGGGAGGGGCTCTACGCCTTCCCCGGAAGAGAGGTCGGGCGCGAGCAGACTGCAGCCGAAGACGCGGTCTGGGCCGGCAAGTACAAGTTGGGGCCGAACGGCCTGCTGCTCTATCACCCCACGGGCACCGAACCGATCTCGGCGAAGCGGCTCGCGATCCAGCTTGCGACGGA
Organism: Thermoanaerobaculia bacterium; assembly: GCA_963806165.1. Classification (GTDB taxonomy): domain Bacteria; phylum Acidobacteriota; class Thermoanaerobaculia; order Multivoradales; family JAGPDF01; genus JAGPDF01. The sequence goes on along the minus strand of CAWDWZ010000007.1, from coordinate 1,197,613 downwards.
GATCCTTGGCGCTCTGCTCCTCGCCTACCTGCTGGTGGCGATCACCGGCTCGACGGGCGTTCAGGTCCCGCTGGCCAAGATGCTGCGCATCTCGGCCGTCGCGGGAGTGTTCGGCTGGGCTTCGATCGAGATCGGCTACTGGAACTGGTACGGCTTTCCGGGCGCCTTCGTGCTGGGTGAGCTCATCGACCAGGTCGTGGGCTGGACGCTCGCCGGGCTGGTCATGGCGCTCTACTGGCGGCTTGCCGAACGGCGCGCGCTCGCCCGGGCCGAGCGCATCTGGGAGTCCTAGCCCCCTATACCTCTATCCGTTGCGGCGCGCGAAGTCGGCCATGAAGCCGGTCAGCACGTCGACGCCGGCCTCGGGAAAGGCGTTGTAGATCGAGGCGCGAATGCCGCCCACCGAGCGATGCCCCTTGAGCCCATCGAGACCCGCGGCGGTCGATTCGGCGACGAACTTCTTTTCCAGCTCCTCCGACGGCAGACGGAAGGTCACGTTCATCCACGAGCGGCTGTCGGGCTGGGCATGGCCGCGGTAGTAGCCGCCGCTCGCGTCGATCGCCGCGTAGAGCTTCGCCGCCTTGCGGCGGTTTCGCGCCTCGACCGACGCGAGGCCGCCTTCCGCGAGCAGGTGCTTCACGACGAGATGTAGAACGTAGATCGCGAAGACCGGCGGCGTGTTGTAGAGCGAGCGCTCCTTGGCGTGCGTCGCGTAAGAGAGGTAGGCGGGAGTCGAGGCCGGCGCCTTGCCGACCAGGTCGTCGCGCACGATGACCAGGGTCAGGCCGGCGATCGAGAGATTCTTCTGCGCCCCGCCGTAGATCAACCCGAAGCTCGCGATGTCGACCGGCCTGCAGAAGATGTCCGACGAGGCGTCGTTGACCAGCGGCACCCCCACCGGAACCTCGGGGAGGTGATGCCATTGCGTGCCGAAGATCGTGTTGTTCGAAGTCATATGGACGTAGGCCGGCGCTTCGCTGTAGCGGATCTCGCTCTGTTTCGGGATGCGGTCGTGGCGGGTCGCTTTCGAGCTCCCGGCAACATGCACGCTGCCGAGCTTCTTAGCCTCCTGAATCGCTTTCTCCGACCAGACTCCGGTCTCGATGTAGTCGGCGGTCGCCCCGGCGGGCAGGAGATTCATCGCCAGCATCGCGAACTGGAGCGTCGCCCCACCCTGCAGGAAGAGCACCTGATAGCCCTCGGGCACCGCGGCGAGCTTGCGCAGGTTCGCCTCGGCGCCGAAACAGATCTCCTCGAACGGCTTCGAGCGATGGCTGATCTCGAGGATCGACATGCCGACGCCGGGCAGCGCGACGAGATGCTCGCGGGCCTCTTCGAGAACGGGGAGCGGCAGCACCGCCGGACCGGCGGAGAAGTTGAAGATGCGGGGAACACTGGACATGAAGGACCTCCTTTGACACGGAAGTGCGGCGCGAAAATTCTATCAGCGCTTCTCGAGCGCGCGGGTGAGGATCGCGGCGAGCGGCTGCGCGAGACGCGCGACCTTGCGCGGACCGACGGCGGAGGGAGAAAACGGCCGCCAGGGCGCGCCGAGGAGATCGCGGCGGAACTCGACGCAGAGGACCTGTCCCGGGTAACTAACGGCGAATCGGTAGCCCATCGTCGCCGGATGAAGGTGGTAGGTCGAATTGTCGCCGGTCTCGAGGTCGAGCTCCGAATAGGCGGCGCGGAGCGCCGCGACCAGGCCGGGAGGGGACAGATCGCGCCCGCCGGCATCCCGGGTGATGCAATCGATTCCCGGTCGCAGCTTCCAGGTCGAGTAGATCGCCGGCCGGTAGGCCGCGCGGAGCGTGGTCACGATGTCGGCAGCGACCGCGACTTCGACCGAACGCGGCGCATAGCTGTGCAGCGCCACAGCGAGGCCCCCGGCGCCGCAGACCTCTTGGTACGCCGTCGATACCGCGCCGTGGTATTGCTGGTAAAGGGAAAGAAGCAGGTCGCGGTCCGCCGCCGCGGTGATGTAGGGCGGCAGGCCAGGCGTCATCCCTGGAAGCGCTCCTTCGTGGATCTCCCGGTTCAGATCGATGAACGTGCGCGGCACCAACGCCCGAATGACCACCACGCCCACTGTTCGAGCTTTTCGCGTCGAAGTCGCCACCAGCGCGGCGACCCGCAGCGCGAGCTCCGGCGCTCCGAAATCGGTGTTGACGTGAAAGAACTTCTCGAGCCGCAGCGGCAAGGGGCTCTCGAGCCGCGCCGCGACCGCGTCGTAATGTGCCCGCTCCGTCGCCCCGTGCGGCACCTCGATCAGCAGGCGGGCGGGACCGGCAGCGCCGTAGCGAAAGACCTCGCAGACGCCCTCGACCGACTCGGCTGATGGAACGGGCGCCGCGGTGGATGAAGTCGTCATCTTGTTCCTGAAATCCTATCGCCCCCATTTTGTCTGAGGTACGGGTAAGCTGGGCTGGCAATGCGAAGGGGCTTGAGAGGGAACCGCGACGATCAGGTTGCATCGAAGGTCCGAGCATGCGGCGGATGCGGCCCTCGGCTACAAGGGGAGGCCGACCGAGGCGAGCTCCTGGCTTGCCGAGAGGAGTAAAATGCGCTTCATGGGCACCAGCGTAAAGGAAGAGGTCCGGAGGCTCGCGGAGAAGCTGCCGCCCGACGCGACTTGGGACCAGGTCATGTACGAGATCTACGTCCGTCAGAAGATCGATGAAGGAGAGCTCGCGATTGCTGAGGGACGTACGGTCGCTCATGAGGACGTCAGGAAGCGGTTCGGGTTGGCATGAGGCTCGTCTGGTCGGCGCCCGCACTCGCCCACCTGGACGCTATTCGGCACTACATCGAGCAGGACTCTTCGCCACCTTATGCAGAGCGCTTCGTCCAGCGGCTGGTGCTCGCCCCTGAGCGGCTCAAGTCGTTTCCGCTTAGTGGCCGCGTCGTTCCGGAGAGCGACGGCCGACATCGCGAAGTGATCGAACGACCCTATCGCGTCATCTACCGTGTCCAGTGTGATGAGATCTACATCGTCGCCGTGATCCACGGCAGTCGCGATCTGGCTGCCGCTATAGGTGAAAACCTGTAGGTGACTGATAGCCGCCCTTCAGATCTCGTGGACGAGCAGGCCGTCGCGGAGCTTGGGCTCGAACCAGGTGCTCTTGGGGGGCATGACCTCGCCGGCGTCGGAGACCGCGAAGAGGTCGGCCACCGAGACCGGGTACATGGCGAAGGCGACGGCGGCCAGTCCCGCGTCGACGCGGCGCTCGAGCTCCTGCGTGCCGCGGATGCCGCCGACGAAGTCGATCCGCTTGTCGCTTCTCGGATCACCGACTCCGAGGAGCGGTGTCAGGACCTCCTCCTGCAAGACGTTGCAGTCGAGACTGGCGATCGGAGAAGCGCCAGTAAGGGAGCGTAGTACGAACGTCCGCCAGCTTCCCTCGAGGTAAAGGCCGACGTGGCCCCTTGGTTACTGGCTGCGGAGGGCCGTCGACGAAGGCGCAGCGTGCCTGTAGCTCGGCAAGGAGCTGATCGGCGGATTTCCCGTGGAGGTCCTTGACCAACCGGTGGTAGGGCAGGATCTGCACCTGATTGTCGGGAAAAGTGACGGCTAGGAAGTTGTCCGGACTGCCGGCGTTCGGGCTGGCTGCGTGAGGTGACCTTCCCGCGGCGAGCGCGGCCCGGGTTCGCCAGGCCGAGGCCGCCCGGTGATGGCCGTCGGCGATGTAGAGCTCCGGGATTCCGGCGAACGCCTCGACCAGCGCATCGCGATCCGAGGCAGCGGCGCGCCATACCGTGTGCACCACACCGTCGGCGGCGGTGAAGTCGAAAAGCGGAGCCTCGGTGGCGACCTTCTCGGCGATGCGATCGACCTTTTCTGAAGCTTTATAGGTGAGAAAGACCTTCCCGGTCTGGGCGCGCAGCGCGCACATATGGTGCGTCCGATCGTCCTCTTTGTCGCGCCGGGTTTTCTCGTGTTTCTTGATGAGACCGTTCTCGTACTCGTCGACGCTCCAGGTGCCCGCGACGCCCATCTGGACGTGCCCGCCCATCTTCAGCCGGTAGAGGTAGAGAGCAGGTTCGGCTTCGACCTGGAGGGGAGCAGCCCGCCGAAGGGTCTCGAGATTCTGCCGCGCCAGTTCGTAGACCGCTTCGGCGTGCGGGTCGGTCGCGGGGGGAAGGTCGATCTCGGCGCGCGTGACGTGCAGGAACGAGAGTGGATTTCCGGCGGCCAGGGTGCGGGCCTCCTCGGTGTTGACCACGTCGTAGGGGACTGAAGAGACCTGCGGCGCGCCCTCTCGGGTCGGGCGCAGTGCGCGGAACGGCGTCAGTTTTGCCATAATCAGGATTCTAGGCGGGGAATCGAACCGGAGTCCACGGAAACGGGACCCTCCGCGAGCTCGCGAGGAACTTCTATTCATGGGTGCAATCTCTGTGGGCCTCGTCGGTTGCGGGCGTATCGGGCGCAATCTCGTGCGCATCCTCAGCCGGTCCTCCGGCATCGAGCTGCGCGCGATCGTCGATCCGGCCGCCCCGGAAGCGCTCGAGTACCTGCTCAAGTTCGACACTCTCCTCGGGCGTTTCCCGGCGCCAATCTCCCGCCGCGACGGCGTGCTCGAGATCGACGGCCGCGAGGTCGCCCTGCTCACCCCGCCCGCCACGGGAGCGGCGCCGGTTGGTGGCGCGCCGGACTGGAAGGCCCTCGGAGTCGATATCGTCATCGAGGCGACCGAGAGCCTGCTGCCGCGCTCGGCGCTCGAAGCGCACCTCGCGAACGGCGCGGCGCGTGTGCTGCTGTGCTCGCCGCCGGTCGATCCTCCCGACGCCACGATCGTCGTCGGGGTGAACGACAGCAGGCTCGCGGCGGATCACCGGATCGTCTCGGCGGGTTCGGTCACCGCGAACTGCGCGGCGCCGGTGCTCAAGATCCTGGCTGCGGAGTTCGGCCTCGAGCGTGTCTTTCTGACCACTGTGCATGCCTACTCGAACCAGCTGCGGCTCGCCGACGTCCCCGCCGACGACATGCGCAGCGGGCGGGCGGCCGCGGAGAACATCATTCCGCAGCCGACGAACGCCGACGAGCTGATCTCCGATCTCGTGCCGGAGCTCGCCGGGCGAATTTCCGGTCTGGCGATCAACGTGCCGGTGCCGAACGGGTCCCTCGTCGACCTCACCTGCTGGCACCCGGCTCCGGTCACCGTAGAAGCGCTGAACGCTGCGATGAGGAGTGCGGCCGAGCAGAGCCTCTACGGCATTCTCGCCTACGAGACCGAGCCGATCGTCTCGTCGGACATCCTGCACTCGACCTACTCCGGGACCTTCGACTCGCTGTCGACCATGGTCATCGGCGCGCGGGTCTCGAAGACACTGACCTTCTACGACAACGGCTGGGGATACTGCCATCGCGTGATCGACCTCCTGCGCCGCCTGTCGGTTTTCGTCGCGGCCGGCCGGACCGCGCACCCGGAAGCGGCTGGACCGGCGGAGCCCACGGGAGCGGCGCAATGACGATCCGGGTCGGCATCAACGGTTTCGGGCGTATCGGGCGTTCGGTTTTCCGGATTCTCGCGGGGAGGACGGACGTCGAGATCGCCTGCATCAACGATCTCTTCGAGAACGAGCATCTGGCCTATCTCCTCGAATACGACTCGGTGATGGGTCCGTTCGGCAGAAAGGTGAGCTTCGACAGCGAGACGATGGTCGTCGACGGGCGGTCGAGCCGCATGACGGCGGAGAGAGACCCGGCGAAGATCCCCTGGGGAAAGCTCGGCGTCGACGTGGTGATCGAGTCGACCGGGGTCTTCAGGAGTCGCGCGAAGCTCGAGCGCCACCTCCTGGGAGGAGCGCGGAAAGTGATCCTCACCGTTCCGGCCAAGGACGAGATCGATCGCATGATCGTGATGGGAGTGAACGAGCGCGACCTGCGACCGGAAGACCGGATCGTGTCGAACGCTTCGTGCACCACGAACTGCCTCGCGCCGATCGCACGCATCCTCGACGAGGCTTTCGGCATCGAGGAGGGAGTCGTGTCGACCGTGCACGCCTACACCAACGACCAGCGCCTCGCCGACGTCCCGCACGACGACCTGCGGCGCAGCCGCGCCGCCGCCGCGAACATCATTCCGACCTCGACCGGCGCGGCGCGCGCCGTCGGCAAGGTGCTGCCGCGGCTCACAGGCAAGCTCGACGGCGTGGCCCTGCGTGTGCCGGTGCCGGACGGCTCGCTGGTCGATTTCAGCTGCCGGCTCGCCGGGCGACCGAATGCGGCCGAGATCAACGCCGCCGTGGAGCGCGCGGCGGCGGGTGATCTCCAGCGCATCGTCGAGTACAGCACGCGGCCGCTGGTCTCGACCGACATCATCGGCAATCCGCACTCGTCGATCTTCGATGCGCTCTCGACGCAGGCGGTGGGCGATGGCTTCGCCCGCGTCGTCTCCTGGTACGACAACGAGTGGGGCTACTCGCAGCGGGTCGTCGACCTGCTCTTTCTGCTGTCCGGGACTGGAGGGCAGTCCGTGAGGAGAGATTCGTGACGCGCATCGGGGTTTTCGGCTGGGGAGTCGTCGCGCCGCTGTCGAAGAACATCGAGGTCTTCGAGCACCATCTGGAGTCGACCGAGAGCTGGCTCCGGCCATTCGATGGCTTTGGTCCCTCGAACTTTCTCGTCGGCCAGCCGGACTTCGACTTCAGCGACTACAAACCGTGGATCGATGCGCGCTTTCCCCCGAGCCGCTTCTCGCAGCTCACCGAGAAGATGGACCTGCCGACGCAGTTTGCGATCGGCGCCTTCATTCAGGCGCTGGGACAGAACGCCGGCATCGAGAAGGTCCTCCACGACCTCGGCACGGCGGCCCATGTCTACGTCGGCACCGGTCTCGGCGCGCTCGGCACGATCGAGGCGGTGTCGCTGAAGCTGCATCGCGCGCAGCGCAGGTGGGACCGCTTCTGGGCGGCGCCGGAGCGCAACGATCCGCTGCGCCGCTTTCTCGCCGGCGGCGATCTGCCCGGGGGCGTGGTTCCGCCGCCCGATCCGGCGAGCGTTCCCGAGAACGACCGCGACGAGGCGGAGGAGCTCTGGTGGCACTTCTGGGCCGGGCATTCTCAGGAGCTGCGGACGTTCCTCGAGGAGATGCGCGAGATCGAGTCGCTCGCCGTGCACGGCGCGGTCGAGACCGGAAAGCTCGGACTGATCAAGGAGAAGCAGCGGCGCATCAATCGCATGCTGAAGGTCTGGGCCTGCCCCCCCCCGCCCTGGCGGGAAGTCTCGGCGAACCTGCTGTGGAACATCCACAACGCGCCGGCGGCGCAGATCTCGATGATGGGCAGGATCACCGGCCTGACCTTCGCGCCGGTCGCCGCGTGCGCCACGTTCGGCGTGACCTTGAAGCTCGCGATCGACGCGATCCGCCGCGGCGAAGCCAAGGCGGTGGTCATCGGCGCCACCGATCCTCCCCCTCTGCGGCTGATGGTCGGCGCCTTCCACAACGCTCGGGTGGGCGCCGCGGACGGATCGGTATCCAAGCCGATGACCGGCCTGCGCGGCACCCACGCCGGAGGCGGCTCGGCGATCTGGATCGTCGGTGACCTCGAATACATGCGCGCTCGGGGCTTTCAGCCGATCGGCATGGAGCCGCTCGCGGTCGGCGTCTCTTCGGACGCCGATCACATCATCACGCCCTCCAAGGAGGGACCGACGACGGCCATCCGGCAGGCGCTGGCGATTTCGGGGGTCGCGCCCGAGGAAATCGGTTCCTGGGATCTGCACGCCACGGCGACGCCGGGCGACTATCTCGAGGTCGAGAACCTGCGCAGCGTCCTGCACGAAAACGTGCTGGTCACGGCGCGCAAGGGGACCTTTGGGCACGGCATGGGCGCGAGCGGCGGCTGGGAGCTCACGGCGCAATATCTGGGTTACCAGCGCGGGGTGATCTTTCCGACCCCGCTCGCCCGGACCGAGCTCAATCCGGAGATCGCTCGCGTCCACGAGCGCTTCGCCTTCAACGAGGGCTGCCCGGTTCCCAAGGGCGCCGCCGGCAAGCTCTCGATGGGCGTCGGCGGCATCAACGCCTGCGTGATCTCGCGGCCCTACGCGGACTGATCGGGCCGGCGCCCGCGCTCTCCGCCCGCCATTCACGCGACCGCCTGCAACCCCTCGGATGCCCACGCGGACGGCACTCTCCCCGAACCTCCTGCGGCAGCTGGCCGTGGTTCTCGGACTTCTGGTCTCCGCCGGGATGGTGGCGCGCTCACAGGCCGGCGGGGATCAGCTGAATCTGCTGGCGCGCGGCTGGCTCCTCGCAGAGAGGGGCGATCTCGTGCCCTACGGCAACCCGCTCTCCTCGGGCGGCAACGGTCCGGGAATCGCGACCACGTTGGTCGTCGGCGCGCCGCTCTACCTCCTGCGGCATCATCGCGCGCCGGTGGTGGGGATCTGGCTCCTGCACCTTGCGGCATGGGTGCTGCTCGATCGCCGAATGCGCACCTTTCTCTCGCCCTGGGAGCGCGCCGCGTTCGCGGTGATCTATTGGCTGAATCCCTGGCGTCTCGAAGCTTCGGCGTTTCTCTGGAATCCGAATTTCCTCTACTTCGCCGGCGCGCTGCACTTGGCGACGGCGTTCGACCTGCGCCTGCGGCCCCGGTTCGGCGCCTCGTTTCTGCACGTCGCGGCGCTCGGGCTGGGGGCGCAGCTCCATCCGGCGATGTTGCTGCTCATCGTCGCTTCGCTCCTGCTCTGGCGGCGCGGCGTCGTCCAGGTGCATTGGGGAGGCGTGGCTGCGGCGGTCGCGGTGACGCTGGTCTTTCTCCTGCCGTGGTGGCGGGCGGCTGCGGCGGACACCGCGATCGTGGCCGCCGGCCAGGGCTTTCCCTTTCGCGGACTGATCTGGGTCCAGCCCTGGGTGAAGGGGCTCTCCTACTGGCTGCGCTATCCCTCCCTGCTGATCAGCCGCCAGAGCGCGACCTTCGACTTCAGCGCGCTCGTCGGCGCCTCCGGTGATCACCTCCTGGCGCCGCTCGCCAAGGGGCTGGTCGGGATCGCCGGGGTTGCGACGATGCTCGCGGTGCTGCTGGCGAATGTCGATTTCTTCCGGCGGCGGTTCGCGGCCGGGGCGCGCGCGGCGGTGGCGCGCGCGAGGGCATCAGGGGACCCCCGCCGGTTCGTCGAGGATTACGCCTTCTGGTGTTTCGCGGCTGCGGTCGTGGTCTTCGCGGCGGCGCCCACGACGCCGCAGAGCTGGCAGGCGGTGCCGCTCTTCCAGGCGGCGGTCGTGCCGGTCGTCCTCTGGAGCGGCCGTCTGCTCGAGGATCCGGAGCGCGCCAGAGCCGCCCGGCGCGCGCTCGCCGCCGTTGCCGGGGCAGCGCTCGCGATCCATCTCGCGCTCGCCGCGGGGGGACCCCATTTCCGCTGCGGCGGACGCGAGGGCGTCGTCTTCCCGCTGCGTGCCTCGTCGCCGATGTTCGAGGATCTGGGCCTGCAGCGCACCTGTCCCTGGCCGCTCAACGCGCCGAACGGCTGGTGGCCCGACGTCCTGCCCGAAGAGTAGTCCCGTGGCCGATCACGGGCAGACGTAGACCCCGTTGTCGTCGAGGACCGTCGCGGCTGGAGCGAGGTAAACGACGCGCTCGGTTCCAGGGAGGTGGCCGAGGGCCCGCAGCGTCGCGGCGTCGAATTGGCTGCGATGGAGGCGCGCGGTGGCAGCCGAATAGCTCCAGGTTCCGGCGTTCCCGGCGCTCTCCGGCGTCGCCGGGTAGCCGAACGTGCCGGCGTTCGCGGACGCCGCCGGGAAATAGCGCACGGACCGCGGCGCGTTCGTCACCTCCACGCGGGTCTCGAGCAGGAAGAGTGCCGGCTGTTGGAGGAGGGCGGCTCGCGCTTCGATGACGAGCTCGGCCGCGGCGCGATGGTCGCCATGGCAGGTGGCGCCGTGGCGGGGGTCGAAGGTGAGAACGAGGTCGGGCGCGAGGTTGCGCAGGAACGTGGTCAGGCGAGCGACGAGGGCCGCATGCCCCCCGGAAGCGGAATTCCACCCGGGAAGCCCACCGCCGTCGGGCAGCGTCCACAGGGTGAGCGCGGCTCCGAAGAGCGCCGCCGACTGCTGCATCTCGGAGGTCCGCACGGTGGCGAGATCCGGCAGGCAGCCCTCGGGGCGCAGGCAGACGCCGGCCTCGCCGCGGGTCAGCACCAGGAAGTGACAGGCGAGCCGTTCGACCCGGCAGAGCTTGGCGAGCGCCGGCGCCAGCAGGACCTCGTCGTCGGGATGCGCGCCGACCCAGAGGACCGAGCCGACGCCGGGGAAGAGCGGGGGAGAGCTCGGCGTCGGGAAGTGGTCCAAAGTCGGAGGGTCTACCGCGAGCAGGTGAAGCAGCAGGAGCGCCGGGAGAGCCGACATCATGCTCTCATCTTACGGGCGCTCGGCACCCAGCGTTGGGTTGGCGGTGACGATCATGCGGCTCGCGATCTCCTTCACCAGCTTCGCCGCGACGCGGGCGGTCGTGCCGCCGAGGTCGCAAACCGGGTTGAACTCGACGACATCGGCGCCGACGATCGGGCCGGGGAGGGCCTGAATCAGCGTGATCACTTCGCGCACCGAGAGGCCGCCGGGCTCCTGGTGGGAGACGCCGGGTGCGAAGGCGGGGTCGATGCCGTCGAGGTCGAGCGACAGGTAGACGGGACCGACGAGGTCGGAACGTACGCCTGCTGCCCAGGCACGCATGTCGATGACCTCGACCCCGAAGCGGTCGGCCTGAGCGCGTTGATGCCCGCTCATGGTGCGAATGCCGACCTGGACCAGGCGGCCGACCAGGGCCTCGTCGAGGATGCGCGCGAACGGGCAGGCGTGCGAGAAACGATCGCCCTCGAAAATGTCGTTCAGATCGGGATGGGCGTCGATGTGCAGGAGCGTGAGAGCCGGAAAGCGCGCGCCGACTGCGCGCATGACGGGCCAGCTCACCGAATGGTCGCCGCCAAGTGCAATCACCCGCCCTCCCGCCGCGTAGACACCGGCGACGCCGTGCTCGATGAGCTTTCGTGCCTCGGCCGTCGGCGGCAGCTCGAGATCGCCAGCGTCGGCGAGAGCCCCCGGCGCCGCCAGGTCCATCTCCGCCTCGCTCCATGAGTTGGTGGCCGGGGACCAGAGCTGCTCACGGATGAGCGGCGGCGCCGCCGCCGGGCCGCGCAGGAAGGACGAGCTGGCGTCGTAAGGGAGGCCGAGGAGCGTCGGAGTTCCGTTGTTCACCGCGAGCGGGAGACTATCGCGCCGCGGCGGGCGGCATCTCGGTGAGCTCCGGGCGCTTGGCCTGGCGGCGATCGCCCGAGGACCGGCCCAGGAGATGTCGGAAGATCCAGGGCAGGAAGTGGTTCTTTCCCCAAGCCAGCTCGTCGCGCAACCGGCGGAGGCGGGGTTGAGGCCCCCGGGGGGGCAGCGGCCGCTGCCAGGTGTCGTCCGTGCCGGGCAGGCCTAGGGCGTGGGCCAACGCGGCGGCGATGCGGGCGTGCCCCGCGGCGTTGGCATGCAGACGGTCGGGACTCCAGAGCCGGGGATCCGAGGCCACCGGGTGCTCGGCGAAGTCGACGACCAGCGCTCCGGTGCGTGAAGCGGCGGCGCATACCGCCTCGTTGAGCGCCTGGACGCGCGGCGCCACCCAGCGCGCCAGCGGCAGGACCGGAGCGAGGTCGGGGAGCGTGAAGGTGAGCACGGTGGCACCGCCGCCGATGAGGGTCCCCTGCATCTCTTCGATGTCGGCCGCGACCGCCCGTATATCGAAGCTTCGCGACACGATGTCGTTGGTGCCGGAGAAGAGGGTCACGAGCTCGGGGTGCATTGCGAGCGCCGGCGCGAGCTGCTGGTCGCGGATCTCGCGGGTGGTGCGGCCGCGGACCCCCAGATTGGCGTAGAGAAGCCCGCCCTGGGCGAGCGCGATCTGCTCCGCCAGGCGGTTCGCCCAGCCGCGATAGGAACCGTCTCCGGTCGGGTCGTCGAGCCCTTCGGTCGAGCTGTCGCCGATCGCCACATAGGACCTGAAACGGGAGCTGAAATGGCACTGCGAGCGACTCATCTCTACCGGGCATGCGGCCTTCAATCGCCAACCTCGAAAGGACTTCCTTTGCCTGCCCTGGCGAGGCAGTCGCGGGCCACCGCCTCCGCGACCTCGATGCCGTCGATGGCGGAGGAGAGGATGCCGCCGGCGTAGCCGGCACCTTCGCCGGCAGGAAAAAGGCCGGGGGTGCTGACACTCTGCAAGTCGTGCACGTTCCGGCGGATGCAGATCGGAGACGAGGTGCGGGTTTCGACGCCGGTGAGCAGGGCGTCGCCCATGGCGAAGCCCGGGACCTTCTTCTCGAACGCCGGGATCGCCTCGCGGATCGCGTCGACGGCCCAGTCGGGAAGACAGGTGGAGAGGTCGCCGAGCTTCACTGCGGGCGTGTAGGAGGGGGTCACGGTCCCGAGGTGGGTCGACGCTCTCCCGGCGAGGAAGTCCTCGACACGCTGCGCGGGGGCGGCGTAGGTCCGCCCGCCGGCCGCGAACGCCTGTTCTTCCCAGTGGCGCTGAAACTGGATGCCGGCGAGCGGACCGCCGGGGAAGTCGGCCGGGGTGATGCCGACCACGAGCGCGCTGTTGGCGTTCCTCTCGCTGCGGTCGTACTGGCTCATGCCGTTGGTCACTACGCAGCCCGGCTCCGAAGCCGCCGCGACCACCGTGCCGCCGGGGCACATACAGAAGCTGTAGACCGTGCGCCCGTTGCCGCAGTGGTGGACCAGCCGGTAGTCCGCCGCCCCGAGCGCCGGGTGACCGGCGCTCTCGCCGTAGCGGCAGGCGTCGATGATGGCTTGGCGGTGCTCGATGCGCAGGCCGATCGAAAACGGTTTCGGTGCGATCGCGACCCCCTGCTCGAGGAGGGTCTGAAAAGTATCGCGGGCGCTGTGGCCGACCGCGAGCACCACCTGGTCGGCGCGGATCTCCTCGCCGCTCGCGAGACGAACCCCGCGCAGGCGACTGCCCTCGAGCCAGAGCCGATCCACACGGGCCTGGAAGCGGACCTCGCCTCCCAGGCTCTCGATCTTGGCGCGCAGGCTCTCGACCACCTTCACCAGCTTGAACGTCCCGATGTGCGGGCGGTGGACCCAGAGGATCTCTTCCGGCGCTCCGGCGGCGACGAATTCGGTCAGCACCTGGCGTGCGAGATGGCGGGGATCCCGCACCTGCGAGTAGAGCTTGCCGTCGGAGAAGGTCCCGGCGCCGCCTTCGCCGAACTGCACGTTCGACTCCGGGTCGAGAACCCCCTGGCGCCAGAAGCCGAAAGTGTCGACGGTGCGCTCGCGGACCCGCTTGCCGCGCTCGAGCAGGAGCGGGCGAAAGCCCATCTGGGCGAGCGTCAGGGCGGCGAAGAGGCCGCACGGCCCGGTGCCGATAACGAGCGGCCGCGGCCCGGCGAAGCCGGGCGGCGCCTGCGCGACGAAGCGGTAACGGGTATCCGGTGTCGGCCCGATCCGCGAGTCGCCCGCGAAGCGCTGGAGTAGTTCGGCCTCGCGCGACGTTGCGACATCGACGATGTAGACCAGGCGGATGGCCCGCTTCTGGCGGGCGTCCGAGCTCCGTTTCACGATCGTGCAGCTCGTGAGCTCGCCGACCGCGAGGCCGAGCCGCCGGCGGATCGCGGCCTCGAGGTCGGCGCGCGAATGGTCGAGCGGCAGCGCGAGCTCGGAGATCCGGATCATGGCGCGCTGGGCCTCCGAGGTGGGACGGGTGGAACGGGTCGGATGCCGGTCAGCCGCGCGCCAGGAGGCTTGCGGCGAGAGCGAGGGCGGCGGGCAGGGCCTGGATCCAGAGGATCTTGCGGCTGGCGGTTGCGGCGCCGAAGGCGCCCGCCACCATGACGCAGGCGAGCAGGAAGACACGCATCTCGAAGCCGCTGTCGCCACGCCACAGCGCCCAGGCGAGGCCGGCGGCGAGGAAGCCGTTGTAGAGGCCCTGATTCGCCGCCAGCATCCGCGTCGATCGCGCCATCTCGGGCGTGAGCGCGAACGCCCGGCGGCCGACTGGACTCTCCCAGAGGAACATCTCGAGAACCAGGAAGTAGACGTGCAGCAGCGCCACCGCGGCGGTGAGGCAGACGGCCAGGAGATTCATGGTGCGGCAATTCTATGCCGGCCGGCCGGGGGCGGAAGCGCTTACCAGAGGTCCACCACCAGCACTCGCGCCTCCAGAGGTCCGTTCCAGACCGGGATGCGCCGGGTCGGTTTCAGGCCGAGGAGCTTGCCCTGCGTCGCGCCGCCGGCGAAGAGGACCGCTTTCCAGCCGCGGTACTTCTTCTTGAGTGTGTCGCCGAGCGCCTTCCAGAGCTCGGGCGAGTCGGCCATCCGTTCGCCGTGCGGCGGATTCGCGACCACCAGGCCGGGGCCCGCCGGGGGATCGAACACGAAAGCGTCGCACTGAACGAGGTCCGTGTGGCCGAGGAGACCCGCCGCGGCGAGATTGCGCTGCGATGCCACCATCGCCTCGCCGGCGTGATCGATGCCGATCATCCGGAGGGCGGGATCGGGGGCCGGAATCGGCTCCTCGCGGATCGCCCGCCAGAGAGCGCTGTCGAAGCCGGGCAGGCGCTCGAAGGCCCAGAGATTCCGCAACCGATTCGGCGCCAGGCCGAGCGCGATCGCGCCCGCCTCGGCGAGGAACGTCCCCGAGCCGCACATCAGGTCGACCACCGGGCCGCGGCCGTTCCAGCCCGAGGCAAGAAGCGCCGCCGCGGCGAGCTGCTCGCGCAGCGGCGCCACCGTCGAAGTCACGCGGTAACCGCGCCGGTCGAGCGGCTCGCCCGAGGTGTCGAGCAGTAGCGTCGCGCGATCGCGGAAGAGGCGCAGGCGGAGCGCGACGTCCGGGCTCGAGCGCTCGATATCGGAACGTGCCTGAAAACGCTCGCGCTGGGCGTCGACGATGCCGTCCTTCACTTTCATCGCGATCCAGCGCGTGTCGCGGATCTCGGAGTGCGACGAGGTGGCTTGTATGGAGAAGGTCCGGTCGGGCGAGAAGAGCTCGGTGAGCGGCAGCGTCGCGCCACCGTCGCGCTTCAGGTAGGCGTCAGGTGCCGATTCGACCAGCCTCCGGGCGCCGGAGTAGAGCCGGTCGCTGTCCTCGGCGGGCCAGCTCCCGAGCTCGACGAGCACGCGGTTCGCGGTGCGCAAGCGCCAGTTCGCCCGCAGGCCGTCCGCGAAGCTGCCGTCGAAGACGACGCCGCCGGTCTCCTGCGCGGTGGGGGAGACCCCGAGCCCGCCCAACTCCGTGGCGAGGAGGGCTTCGAGCCCGCGGCCGCAGGTCGCTATCCAGCGCACGCCGGCGTCAGCTCTCGTCGAGCGCGAGGCGGCGGTAGTCGCGGTTCCAGTAGAGCAGGGGAGCGCCGTCCGGACGCGGGACTGCGCTCGCCTGGACCGCGCCGATGTAGAGCGTGTGCGAGCCCGCGGCGTGCCGGGAGGCGATCGTGCAGTCCAGCCAGGCGACGGCGTCCACGAGCACCGGCGCGCCGGTCACGGCGGTGGTCCAGTTTCCGGCCCCGAAACGCGCGACTTCCGGCCCGCGGGAGAAGCGGTCGGAAAGCGCCCGGTCGGAGGCTCCGAGGATGTTCACCGCGAAGACCGCTCCGGGCGCCTCGAGCAGGCGCCAGGCGCGGTGCTGGTGGTCGATCATGATCGCGATGAGCGGCGGGTCGGGGGAGACGGAGACGAAGGCCGAGACGGTCAGGCCGTGGATCTCTTTTCCCGACTTCAGCGTGACGAGCGTGACCCCGGCCGGAAAGTGGCGCAGAGCGTCGCGGAAGGCCTCGGCGGAGATGGGCATGGCTTCGATGGCGGCAGGGACGGGTTGCTCGAACCTCGTGCGGGAGTTTATCCTCGTTTGTCAGGAGAATCCGTGAGCGATACGACGACGCGCGGCATCCGCATCGAGGTCGAGAGCGAGTACGAACCCGACCGCAGCTCGCCCCAGGAGAGCTACTTCTTCTTCTCCTACCAGGTGCGGATCTCGAATCTCGGGGAGGAGACCGCGCAGCTCGTCTCCCGGGTCTGGATCATCACCGACTCTGACGGCGAGGTGCAGACGGTGGAGGGCCCGGGCGTCGTCGGCGAGACGCCGGTGCTCGCCCCGGGCGAGAGCTTCGAGTACACCAGCTTCTGCCCTCTGAAGACCGCCGTCGGCGCGATGCAAGGGCACTATGAGATGCGCCTCACCGCGACCGGCGAGACCTTCCTCGCCGAGATCGCCCCCTTCACCCTCGCCGTTCCCGGTTCGGTGAATTGACCCGCGAGTATGCGCCGCACCGGCTTCGCCGGAGGTGCGGCTGGAGCCCCGGATGATCCGCGCTCTCCTCCGGCGGCTCGTCCCCGGGCGGATGCGCGCCGGGCTGCGCCGCGGGTTCGCCGATCTCCCCTTTCGCCGGCGGGATCTGCTCGCGGACCTCCGGGACCGGGTCTCCAGCTCGTCCAGGATCCCGCTGCCGCCGGCGGGCCTGCGCCACCGCGTCGGCCCGAACAGCTCGCGCGCCGAGTTTCTGCACGTCGGGGCGCTCTGCGCCGACGACCTGATGAAGGTCTACGCCCAGCTCGGGCGGCGCCTGGAAAGCGATCGGCGCTGGCTCGACTTCGGCTGCGGCTGCGGGCGCGTCGCGCGCCACCTCGTCGGCGGCGAGAAGCGCCGGGAGCCGATCACCGACTACACCGGAGTCGACGTCGATCGCCGGCAGATCGCCTGGGCCCAGCGCCACCTACCGGGGCGCTTCGAGGTCACCCCTCCCGCGCCCCCCGCGGCCTTCGCGCCGGCGTCGTTCGATGTCATCTTCTCGATCTCCGTCTTCACCCACCTCGACGAGCCGATGCAGGAGGCCTGGCTCGCCGAGCTCGCGCGCCTGCTGCGCCCGGGTGGGCTCCTGCTCGCGACGACCCACGCGCCGGAGATCGCCCGCTCCAGTCCGGGCGTGACCGCAATGGAGCTCGCGCGGCTCGCAGATCGCGGATTTCTCTTCCGCCCGAGCGTCGGACCGTTCAACGAGCAGTCGGCCTTCCATTCGGAGACCTACCTGCGGGCCACCTGGTCCCGCCACCTCGCAGCGCGCGGTTTCTTCCCTTTCGCCCTCGGAAGTTTCCAGGACATCTCGGCCTGGGAGAGAGCCGGGACAGGGTCTTGATCGCCGCTGGCCTCGGAGCGCTCGCTATCGGCCTGGCTCTCGGCTTTCTCGGCTCGGGCGGATCCATTCTCGCGGTGCCTGTCCTGATCTACCTGCTGGGGCAGGAGGAGAAGACCGCGATTGTCGGCTCCCTGGCCGTGGTGGGGGCAGTGGCTGCGGCGGGCGCGATCGAGGCCACCGTGCGCCATGCTGTCGCCTGGCGTGCGGCGGGCTTGTTTGCCGTTGCGGGCCTCGCCGGAAGCAGCGTAGGAGCCCTGGTGGGCGCGCGCTCCGCCGGCGCGACGCAAATCGCCGTTTTTGGCTTCGTAGCGCTCGCCGCCGCCCTGGCGATGGCCTTCCGTCGAGCTCCCGACGCAGGCACCCAGCCGGGCGCCCAGCCGACAGGCCAGCGCTCCGCGGGAAAGATGGCGATCGACGGCTTCCTGGTCGGGGTGCTCACCGGATACGTCGGCGTCGGCGGAGGATTTCTGATCGTTCCGGCGCTGACTCTCCTCGGCGGGCTTCCCATGGTTCTCGCGACCGGCACGAGCCTCGTCGTGATCGCGGTAAATGCCGGGAGCGGGTTCGCCTGGAGCCTCGTGGCCCGGCCGCAGCTGGCCGGTACCCTCGACTGGCCGGTGCTCGGGGTGATCGCTTCGGTCGGCATGGTGGGAAGCCTCGCCGGCCGCCGCCTTGCCCGGCGCTTCGATGATCGCGCGCTCCGCCGCGCTTTCGCGGTGGCGCTGGTTCTGCTCGCCGTCTTCGTCCTCCGCGACACTCTGCCGAGAGCTCTCGCCGACTGAGGAGACCGGGAAGGATCAGGTGCGGCGTGGATACCTGGTGTCGACGTAGTCGTCGATGATGCGGATGAAGCGCGTCGCGAGCTCGGCGTAGGTGCCCTGCAGGGTGGCGAACTTCTCGCCGTCGATGAATACGGGACAGGTCGGTGTCTCGCCGGTGCCGGGGAGCGAGATGCCGATGTTCGCCGCCTTCGACTCGCCCGGGCCGTTGACGACGCAGCCCATGACCGCGAGCTTGAGCTCCTCGACGCCCTCGTAACGCAGCTTCCATTCCGGCATACGCTCGCGGACGTGCCCGTGCACGCGCTCCGCGAGCTCCTGGAAAGTGGTCGAAGTCGTCCGCCCGCAACCCGGGCAGGCGGTGACCTGCGGCGAGAAGGAGCGCAAGCC
This sequence comes from Thermoanaerobaculia bacterium, assembly GCA_963806165.1. Classification (GTDB taxonomy): domain Bacteria; phylum Acidobacteriota; class Thermoanaerobaculia; order Multivoradales; family JAGPDF01; genus JAGPDF01. The sequence continues at coordinate 1,179,313 of CAWDWZ010000007.1, read as the reverse complement.
GAGCGACTGCAGAATCTCGCAGGCGGCGTAGACCTCCTCGCGCCGGTCCCCCCCGGGCCGCGGCGTGAGCGACACCCGGATGGTGTCGCCGATGCCTTCCTCGAGCAGCACACCGATGGCCGTCGCCGACCAAACGAGGCCTTTCATGCCCATGCCGGCCTCGGTCAGCCCGAGATGGAGCGGTTGGCGGGTGCGGCGTGCGAGCTCGCGATAGACCGCGATCAGGTCGGCCGGCCGCGAGACCTTGCAGGAGAGGATGATCCGATCCTCGGCGAGGCCGTTCGCCACCGCAAGCTCGGTCGATTGCAGCGCCGAGAGCACCATGCACTCGTTGAGGACCTCCTCGGACGAGAGCCCGAGGTCGCGGTCGGTGTTCTCCTGCATCTTGGCCATCACCAGCTCCTGGTTGAGGGAGCCGCCGTTGACTCCGATGCGCACGGGCTTGCCGCGTTCGGCGGCGATCCGGACGATAGTCGCGAACTGCTCGTCGCGCTTCCTGCCGTAGCCGACGTTGCCCGGGTTGATGCGGTACTTGTCGAGCGCCGCGGCGCACTCCGGGAACTGGGTGAGCAGAAGATGGCCGTTGTAGTGGAAGTCGCCGATGAGCGGCACGTCGCAGCCGGCGCCGAGCAGGCGCCGCTTGATCTCCGGTACGGCGGCGGCGGCTTCGGCGAGATTCACCGTGACCCGCACCATCTCGGAGCCGGCTTCGGCGAGCGCCAGGCACTGCTCGAAGGTCGAGGAGACGTCGGCGGTATCGGTATTGGCCATCGACTGCACGACGACCGGGGCAGCGCCGCCGACCGTCACGCGGCCCACGGCGACCGGCAGAGTGAGATTTCTGCGGATCACCGGCATGCGGGTCTCCCCGCGGGCGGCTGCCTGCATCCGGCGTTCGAAAGGGGGTCGGGCAGGTCGATCATTCGCTGAGGGCGCATCGGTTTTTCCCCGCCTCGAGCTCGCCGGCGAGCCCGGGGTCGACGTCGATCAGGCCGAGATTGGCCTGCTTGATCAGGCGGTACTCGTCGGGGAAGCGCGTCGTGCGCGCTGCGACCCAGGCGGCGAATTCCTGCGGGTCGGCGAATCCGAGCGCCGGATTCTGTGTCAGGAGATCGCCGAACCGCGCTTCGACGATGCGTGTCGGCCGGCGCTCGCCGGCGGCGGCGTAGTGCGCCGGGAAGATGCGCAGACCGGGGCTCCATTCCCGCTTCGCCCGCCCGAGGCTGCTCCAGAGGAGCTCCGTCCAGGCGGCGGCTCGACCGGCGAGGTCGGGGCGCCCGATCGACGCCACGAGGAGAAAGTCGCCGGTCAGGACGAGCTCGTCGCCGAGGCGCAGCGCGACGCTGCCCGCGGTGTGGCCGGGGAGATGCTCGACCGTGAAGTACGCGTCACCGACGTCGATCCTCTCGCCGTCGGCAAGCGGCGAATAGACGATGCGCGCTTTCCTCCCGGCATAGGGATCGATCGCGTCGGACGGGTGGAGGTAGTAGGGGACGCCGCGTGCCGCGGCAAGCGCCGGTCCGCCGGAGAGATAGTCGGCGTGGCAATGGGTGTCGACGACGCCGACGAGCCGGGCACCGGTCTCCGCGACGAGCTCGAGGTAGGGCGCGAGCTCTCGCCCCGGGTCGACGGCGAGCGCTTCGCCGGCGCGAGTCGCGAGATAGCCGAGCGCCCCTTTGCCGACCCGGTCGACCTGGTAGAGCCGGTCGAGACCCGCGAGCTCCGGCACCGAGCGGCGAGCGGCGGCGCCCGTCCAGCCGAGCATGCCGCCGGCCAGGGAGCGGGCATCGAATCCCTGCCGCACGAGGAGCTGGGTGAGCGGCCGGCTGGAGATGCCGCGGTCGCAAACCACGGCGACCGGCCTTCGGCGGTCGAGGCCGAGAACGGCGGCGTCAGGCAAGGAAGCCAGGCGGGAGCCCGGCAGGTTGACGTAGACCGGCGCCTCGATGTGCCCCTGGGCCGCGCGTTCCTGGGCGCGCACATCCAGCACCTGCGGCGGCTCGGGCGACTCGAGAGCGAGCAGCAACTGGGTGGCGGAGATCTGCGGAATCGGCATCAGCTTCTCGCGGGGGCCAAGGCGGCTGGACCCTTCGCCGGCTCGCTGCCGGCGGCCAGAAGGGAGAGATACTGCTCCTCTTCCTGGGCGAAGTGGAGCCGCAGCACGGCGTGCGAACCGTAGAGAATGCGGCGCAGGTCGGTCTTGTCCTCCGGGCTCAACGGCCCGGGCGGAAGCTCGTCGACCATCTGTCCGAACAGGCGCACCTGATGCGCGATCTCGAGATGGGCGCGGCTCATCGTGCCGGTGGGATCGTCGCCTCCGAGCAGCTTCGCGACCACTGGATAGACCGTGGCGTCCTCCTGGCGCTCGTGCGGGATCAGGTCGTGATCGAGGAACGTGCGCAGTCCGTCCAGTGCGGCGCGCAGTGCTTCAGGAGAGAGGGTGTCGAGCTGGTCGGCGACAGAGCGCAGAGTCTCGACCCGCGGCAGGAGCGACGCATGTTCCTCCCGGAAGCGCACGCCCAGGTCGCGGCTGCCTTCGGGCGCCGCCTGCGGGCGCCGCCCGCCGGAGAGCGCCCGGAGCGCGTTGAGAATGACGGCGACGTCGATCGCCTCCTGCAGCAGCGCGCCGGCGACCGGCGGCAGGTGGCCCGCGGCGGCGAACAGCATGGCCGCGAGCGACAGGCCCATGCCGACGACGACGCTCTGGAGAGCGATGCCGCGCGCGCGGCGTGCGATCGCCATCGCTTCGGCGAGGCGTCCGAGATGGTCGACGGTCAGGACGACGTCCGCGGCCTGGGCCGAGGCGGTAGCGCCGCGCGCCCCCATGGCCACGCCGACATTGGCGGCGGCGAGGGCCGGGGCGTCGTTCAAACCGTCACCGACCATGACCGTGATGCCGCGCCCGGATTCGTCGCGCACCGCGTCGACTTTCTCCGACGGCGAGCGTTCGGCGAGGACGAGATCGGCGCCGATGCCGAAGCCGACAGTCTCCGCCACCTCCGGGTGATCGCCGGTGATCATCACCACCCGGCGGATCCCGGACCGGCGCAAGGCGCGGATGGTGCTGCGTGCATCGGGGCGGATCGGATCGTGGAGGACGAGGGTCGCCGCGGTTTCGCCGGCGATCGCGATCCAGACGCTCGAGGTGCCCTCCAGAGCGGTGCTGCGCCGGACCTGGCGCATGGCCGGCGTGAGCGGTTTGTCTCTTGCCACCCAGGCGAGCTTGCCGAGTGCCACTTCCAGGCCATCGACTTCACCTTCGATACCCTCGCCGTGATGCTCGAGCACCGCGGTCGGGAAAGAGAGCTTGAGATCACGATGGCGGGCCGCTCCCACGAGGGGCGCGGCGAAGACGTGCGGCGAAACCTGATCGAGCGAAGCCGCGAGGCGCAGCATCTCGTCGGCGGAGCGCTCGCCATAGACATATACGTCGCGCAGGGCGGGTCGTCCGGTGGTCAGGGTCCCGGTCTTGTCGAGCAGCAGGACGGTGGCCCTTCCGAGCGCCTCGAGCGGCGCGCCACCCTTGACGATGATGCCGCGCGCAGCACACCGTGAGAGGCCGGCGACGATCGCCACCGGCGCGGCGAGAATCAGCGGACAGGGCGTCGCCACGACGAGCACCGCCAGGGCCCGCACGGGATCGCCGCTCCACCACCACGAGAGTGCCGCGAGGACGAGCGTCAGCGGCAGAAAGATCACGGCGTAACGGTCGGCGAGGCGCACGAACGGCGCCTTCGACGACTGCGCCTCCTGCACCAGGCGGACGATGCCGGCATAGGTGCTCTCGTCGGCGCTCGCCACTGCGCGGAGATCGAACGGTCCGCCGGCATTGGCCACGCCGCTGCGCACCGGATCGCCGTCCACACGGGTTACCGGGCGGGACTCGCCGGTGAGAGTCGACTCGTCGAGAACCGCCGCGCCGTTGGCGACGAAGCCGTCGACCGGCACGATCTCGCCGGTCTTCACCAGCAGGAGATCGCCGGGGCGGACATCTTGGATCTCGGGCGTGGTGAGCGAGCCGTCGACGTAGCGATGCACGACCCGCGGGGCATGGGCGAGCAGGGCGTCGAGCTCGCGTCGCGCGCGCGCATCGGCGAAGGCCTCGAGGGCGAGGCCGCCCGAGAGCATCAGGGCGATGATCGCTCCCGCCGCGTACTGGCCGACGATGAGCGCCGCCGCCATGGCGAGCAGCGCGATGACGTCGACCCCCGGCTTGCCGCGGGAGAGATCGCGGAGAACCGAGAGCGTGAGCGGCACCAGCATGACGGCCGTCGTCGCCGCCCAGAGCACGTCGGCGGTGATGACGAGCTCGAGCGCCCAAGCGGCCGCGCCGGCGACGAGTCCGGTGAGCGTCAGGCCGACGAGCAGACGGTTCATAGAGTGTGACGAGGCGTGCGCCGAGATCGCATGCTATCTCGCCGGTTCAGGCTGCGCGGACGACGACCGGGACCCTCGCCCAGGCGTTGTTCATGTAGCCCTTGAAGTTCCAGACCTGGTCGACCGACGATGGCTGCGTCTGCGCGGCCGAGTCCCAGGCGCGGACGACGATCGCGCACTCGCCGGCCGGCAGCACGAGCTCCACCTCCCAGAGGCGCCAGGCCCACGTCGCCTCTTCAGCGAGCAGGGTCGCGCTCGCCCAGTGCCGGCCCTCGTCGATCGAGACCTCGACGCGCTCGACCCGCCGCCCGCCACCGGCGAGAGCGATGCCTTCGACCCGCACTGTCCCGGCACGCAGCGCCTGGCCGGCGTGCGGGGCGGTCACGACGGCGTTCACCGCCTGCTCCCCGAGCATCGTTCCCTCCTCCCAGACGACGTTCTCCGGCCCGACGCTCGCCGGGAAGAGGCGGTAGGCGACCGCCTGGAAGTAGTTGTCCGAGGGCTGCTCCTGAAGGACGATCTTGTGCAGCCACTTGACGCTGCGGGCGCCGATCCACCCCGGCACGACGACGCGCAGGGGATAGCCGTGCACGGGGGGCAGAAGGTCGCCGTTCATCCGGGTGGCGAGGAGGACCTCGCCGGCAAGAGCCTTGTCGAGCGGAATCGAGCCCCCGAAATGGAATCGCTTGCCGTGACGCTCGGTCTCGTCCAGACCGCAGAAGGCGGCGTGCCGGGCGTGCTCGGTGGGACCGGCCTCGCGCAGCAGGTCGGCCAAGCGGACTCCCGACCAGCGCGCGTTCGAGACTGCCTCGCTCCCCCATGGGAGCTCGTGCGGAATCGGCTTCAACGCTTCGAGCTCACTCCGCCGATTGCCGGCGCACTGGATCGTCGCGGTGACCTCGTGGCGCGGAAAGCGGTCGAGATCGGCGAGCGCGAGCGCGAGCGTGCGCGTCACGGCCCCCTTGACCTCGAGCCGGAACGCCGCCGGATCGACCGCGGGGACCTCACCGTGGTTGCGGACGAAGAAGAGCCCGTTCGGCGTCAGGAAACTGGCGCGCATCTCGTGCGGTGGCGGACCGGCGTTGAAGGGGCTCTCCTGGCGGACCAGAATGCGGGGATCTTTGCCGTACGCAGGCATGAGCTCAGTTGCCGAGGGTATCAAATCCCCGCCCCGGTTTGACCGTTTCGCGCGCGCCGACATATCGTGCCGGAGCAGGCTTTCGAGGGAGATCCGGAAGATGCGCAGATTCGGTTTCGGTCGCCGGTCGCGACGCCGGCTGGGTAGGATTCTGGGGGGGCTCGCTCTGGCCGCTTCGGCGGCCCACGCCGCCGGCGAGTTCGATCTCCTCAAATTCCGTTCGCTCGGCCCGGCGATCGGCGGGCGGGTCTCCAGAGTCGCCGGGGTCCCCGGCGATCCGCTCACGTTCTATGCCGCGACGGCGCAGAGCGGGGTCTGGAAGTCGATCGATGGCGGGCACAGCTGGAAGCCGATCTTCGACGAGCAGCCGCTCCTCTCGACCGGCGCGATCGCGATCGCCGCGTCCGACCCAAACGTCATCTTCGTCGGCACGGGCGAGGCCAATATCCGCGGCAACGTCCAGCCCGGAAACGGCATCTACCGCTCGGTCGATGCCGGCAAGACCTGGAGGCACGTCTTCGACCAGGAGGGGCAGATCGGCAAGATCGTCGTCCACCCTGCGAATCCCGACATCGCCTTCGCGGCCGTTCTCGGTCACGCCTTCGGACCCAACCCGGAGCGCGGCGTCTACCGCACCCTGGACGGAGGCAAGAGCTGGGCACGGGTGCTCTTCGTCGATGCCGACACCGGGGCCTCTGACGTCGAGTTCGATCCGTCCAATCCGCACATCCTCTTCGCCGGACTCTGGCAGGCGCGTCGCTTCCCGTGGGGGATGACGAGCGGCGGCGCGGGGAGCGGTCTCTACCGCTCGGCCGACGGCGGCGAGTCCTGGGTAAGGCTCACCGGCAAGGGGCTGCCAGAGGGGATCTGGGGCAAGGTCGGGGTCGCCGTGGCGCCGTCGAACAGCGATCGCGTCTATGCCCTCATCGAGGCCGACGCCGGCGGTCTTTACCGTTCCGACGACGGCGGGACGAACTGGCGTCTCGCGAGCGGGCACCACGCGCTGCGTCAGCGCCCTTGGTACTACTCGACGCTCACCGTCGATCCGATCGACGCGGACGTCGTCTGGTTCCCGCAGGTGGCGCTGCTGCGCACCATCGACGGCGGGCGGACGGTCCAATCGGTGGGCGAGATTCACCATGGCGACGTGCACGACCTGTGGATCGATCCGCGCGCGCGTGAGCGTCTGATCATCGGCAACGACGGCGGCGTCGATCTCTCGTTCGACGGCGGCCGGAAGTGGTTCGCGCCGGCTCTCGCCTGGTCGCAGTTCTACAACGTCGATGCCGACGATCGCGTTCCTTACCATGTCGGCGGCACGGTGCAGGACGAGGGGACGGCAACCGGACCGTCGGACTCGCTGCGCTCGGAAGGTATCGTGCTCGGCGACTGGCGGACGGCTGGCGGGGGAGAGGCGGGCGACTTCGTCTTCGACCGCGCCGCCGAGGGCGTCGTCTATGCCGGCGAGTACGGCGGCATCATGACGCGGTGGGAGGAGAAGACCGGCAACGAGCGCAACGTTTCCTACTATCCGACCAACCCCTCGGGGCATGGAGCGGAGGACCTGCGGGTCCGGTTCCAGTGGACGGCGCCGCTGCTCGCGTCGAGCCGGGAGCCGGGAGTGCTCTACCACGGCGCGAACGTTCTCCTGCGCACCGCCGACGGCGGACAGACCTGGAAGCAGGTTTCGCCGGATCTCACCCGCAACGACAAGGAGAAACAGAAGTGGTCGGGCGGACCGATCACCGGTGACAACACCGGAGTGGAGATCTACGACACGATCTTCTCGCTCGCCGAGTCGTCGCTCGCCGGGGGCGAGCTGTGGGCCGGAACCGACGACGGGCTGGTGCACGTGACGCGCGACGGCGGCACGACCTGGACGAACGTGACGCCCAAGGGATTTCCGGAGTGGGCCACGGTCGAGTCGATCGCGCTCTCCCATACCGCCGCCGGCACGGCGTGGATTGCCGTCGACGCCCATCGGCTCGACGATCTTCGGCCCTACCTCCTGCGCACTCGGGATGGGGGCGCGAGCTGGGAGCTCACCGTCCAGGGCCTGCCCGCGACGTCCTACGTTCTAGCAGTGCGCGAGGACCCCGAAGTCCCCGGTCTGCTTTACGCCGGGACGCGCTCGGGCATCTTCATCTCGCGCGACGGCGGCGATCGCTGGGAAGCGTTCAAGCTGAACCTTCCACCGGTCGCCGTCACCGACCTCGAAGTGAAAGGCGGCGACCTCGTCGTCGCGACCAGTGGGCGCTCGCTGTGGATTCTCGACGATCTGACGGCGGTCCGGGCCTGGAGCGCGGAGAGCGCGGCGCAGCCGTTGCATCTCTTCCCGACCCGGGCGGTGCGGCGCTTCGAGATCCAGAACAGCTGGAGCGCGGAGGCGGCGGGGGAGAATCCGCCCCGGGGTGCGACGATCCACTACTCGCTGGCGAGCAAAGTCGCCGGAGAGATGCTCCTCGAGATCTTCGACGGCGAAGGGCGGCGGGTGAGGAAGCTCTCCAGCCTGCCGCGGCCGCAGATCTACCCGGAGGACGATCCTGACGAGCCGATGAAGCCGCCGGAAGCCGAGCTCGCGACCGAGGCGGGCCTCCATCGCGCGGTCTGGGACCTGCGCTGGGAGGGCGCCGAGCGCCTCGAGAAGGCCAAAGTCGACCTCGGTGATCCGACCATCGGCCCCCTGGCGCTTCCGGGGGTCTATCGCGTCAGGCTCACCGCCGAGGGGCGAACGGAAGAGACCACCTTGACCGTGCTTCCCGATCCGCGCTCGCAGGCCGCTGCCGCCGACCTCGAGGCGCAGCTCGTCTTCGCTCTCGCGGTGCGCGCGGACCTCGACCGAGTGGTGGCCGACGTCGGAGCATTGCGGGCCATCCAGGCCCAGGCGGCGGAGCTCGCGGAGCGCTTGGCCGGCGACGCGCGCGCGGCCGGCCTCGTCGGCTCCGCAAAGCGGGCCAGCCTGGCCGCGGCGGCGCTCGAGTCGAGGTTCCACAACCCCAAAGCCGAGGTCGTCTACGACATCCTCGCGCAGCGCGGCGGCACGCAGCTGCATTCACGGCTGGTGTTTCTCTACGTATCCGCGACCTCGGGACAGGGCGCCCCGACGCAGGGGGAGCGTGAGGTCCAGGCGGAGCTCAAGTCGGAGCTCGCGACCCTCGAGGGACAGCTCGCGGACTTGAAGAGCGGCGACCTCGCCGACCTCGAACACCAGGCGCGGGCGCTCGACCTGCCGCGCGTGCTCTTCAAGCAGCCGATCGAAGCCGAGGACCTCGAGTAGAGCGCCTCGCGCCCCTCGCCTCAGAGCGGGTCGGGGACCGGCGCCGGCGCCGGTCCGGGCTCGGGAGTCGCTTCCTCGGCAGGAGCTGGCGCGGGCTCGTCCTCCGGTTCCTGGCCGGTGCGGTGGAGAAGCTCGACCGCTGCCAAGCGGTAGGCGTGCGCGCCGGCGGCCTGAGGAAACCAGTCGAAAATGGTCTGGCCGCGCTCCGGTGCCTCGGCGAGCCGGATGTTCACCGGAATCTCGCAGTCGAAGACCTTGTCCCCGAGCTTCTCGCGCAGCTGAGAGGCCTGCGTGCGGGCCGACTTCGTGCGGTTGTCGACCATGGTGAGCAGGACGCCGAGAAAGCCGCTGCTCCGGCCATACCGGCCAACGAGCCGCGCGCACGCTTCGATCAGCGGTTGGATCCCGTCGAAGGCGAGGAAGTGCGGCACTGCGGGCACGATGTAGTGGTCGCAGGCGATCAAGGCGCACTGCGCAAGCGTGTTGAACGACGCCGGACAGTCGAGCAGGACCCAGTCGTAGGCTTCCGCGACCGGCTGCAGCACCTCTCCGAGCTTCGCCTCGCGATTGCGCAACGGCGCGAGCTCGACGTCGGCGTGCATCAGGTCGGCGGAGGCGGTGATGAGGTCCACCTTCGCGGTCAGAGTCGGACGGATCGCCTGGGCCGCGGACACGCCGCGGAAGAGCACGTCGTAGATCGACGGCGCGAGGTCGCCGCGTGCGACGCCGAGGCTGAGCGATGCCGAGGCCTGGGAGTCGAGGTCGACCACCAGAACGCGCTTTTCCAGGCGGGCGAGGGCCCCCGCCAGGCTGACCACGCTGGTCGTCTTGCCCACCCCGCCCTTGCGGCTGATGACGGCGACGATCATCGACAACGCACGATCCTAGCGGATTGTGTCCCGCCGTCGCGCGCGCTCCGGCCGGCCGGCCGGGAAGCGGCGCCGCGGGTTTCTCTCAGTGCACCAGTTTCCGGTACTTGATCCGGTGCGGCTGGTCGGCGTCGGCGCCGAGTCGGCGTTTGCGGTCGGCCTCGTAATCCTGATAGTTGCCCTCGAACCAGACGACTTCGGAGTCCCCCTCGAACGCCAGAATGTGAGTGGCGATGCGGTCGAGGAACCAGCGATCGTGGCTGATCACGACCGCGCAGCCCGAGAACTCGAGCAGCGCCTCCTCGAGCGCGCGCAACGTGTCGACGTCGAGATCGTTCGTCGGCTCGTCGAGGAGCAGGAGATTGCCGCCGCTCTTCAGGATCTTGGCGAGGTGCAGCCGGTTTCTCTCGCCGCCCGAGAGATCGCGCACCTTCTTCTGCTGGTCGGCGCCGCGGAAGTTGAATGCCGCGCAGTAGGCGCGCGAGTTGACCTCCTTCTTGCCGATCAGGATCAGGTCCTTGCCGCCGTCGGAGAGCTCCTCCCAGAGCGTGTTGTTGCCGTTGAGCGTCTCGCGGCTCTGGTCGACGTAGGCGAGCGCCACGGTCTCGCCGATCCGCAGCACGCCCGAGTCGGGCTTCTCCTGCGCGACGATCATGCGGAAAAGTGTCGTCTTGCCGGCGCCGTTGGGCCCGATCACGCCGACGATGCCACCCCGCGGCAGGATGAACGACAGCCCGTCCATCAGCACGTTGTCGCCGTAGGCCTTCGACAGCGCCTGCGCCTCGACGACGAGGTCGCCCAGCCTGGGGCCCGGCGGAATGTGAATCTCGTTGGGGTCGCGGCGCGACTCCTGCGCCTGTTCCTCGGCGAGCAGCTTCTCGTAGTCGTGGATGCGTGCCTTGCCCTTGGCGTGCCGGGCGCGGGGCGAGAGGTGGATCCACTCGAGCTCGTGCTGGAGAGTGCGCCGGCGGGAGGACGATTCCTTTTCTTCCTGGGCGAGGCGAGCGTCCTTCTGCGCGAGCCAGGAGGAGTAGTTGCCCTCCCATGGGATGCCGGCACCGCGGTCGAGCTCGAGGATCCAGCCCGCGACGTTGTCGAGAAAATAGCGATCGTGGGTGACGGCGACGACGGTCCCCTTGTACTCGGCGAGGTGGCGCTCCAGCCAGGCGACCGATTCGGCGTCGAGATGGTTTGTCGGCTCGTCGAGGAGAAGCATGTCGGGTTGACGGAGGAGAATCTGGCACAGGGCCACCCGGCGGCGCTCGCCGCCGGAGAGTTTCGCGACGTCGGCGTCCGGCGGCGGAAGCCGCAGGGCGTCCATCGCGATCTCGAGCTGGCGGTCGAGCTCCCAGAGGTTCTCGTGCTCGATGCGGTCCTGGAGGCGCGACATTTCGTCGGCGACCTCGTCGGAGTAGTTCATCGACAGCTCCTCGTAGCGCGCCAGGATCGCCTTCTTCCCGGAGACGGCGTCCTCCACCTGCTGGAGCACGTTCTTCGCCGGATCGAGCGGCGGTTCCTGCTGCAGGAATCCCACCGTGTAGCCCTCGGAAAGGAAGGCCTCGCCGTCGTAGTCCTTGTCGAGCCCGGCCATGATGCGCAGCAGCGTCGACTTGCCGGCGCCGTTGTGTCCGAGGACGCCGATCTTGGCGCCTTCGTAGAAGGACAGCCAGATCCCCTTCAGGATCTCCTTGCCCTGGGGGGTCGTCTTGCGCAACTTCTTCATCGTGTAAATGATCTGCGGCATGCCGGCGAAGCCTCCCGTGCTCTGACCGGCAGTCTATCGCGACGCATGCCGCGTCGCGGCAATCAACCGGAATGAAACAGGAATATCCTTGATTCGTACCTGCGGATGTCGCCCTGGAAGCTCGAGGATCGGGACTGTCCCGAAGGATGGGGGGGATGATGGCCACGACTCGGTTGGGAATCGGCGTCGGTGTGGCGCTTCTGGCCGGCGCGCTTTCGGCACAGCCCACGGAAACCCCGCTCGAGCGCCTGCAGGTCGACGGCGGAAAAGTTGGATGGGACGGCATCACGCTCGGCATGTCGTCGGTGCAGGCGGAGCGCCGCGCCGGCGAGACCTTGGCGATGCGGGCCGCGGAGGGAGCTTCCCCGCCCACCTGTCAGACCTATACGGTGTCCGTGGAGCGCGGCACGCTGCGCCTGACGCTCGGCTTTCCAAGCGCCAAGCCGGGCGCGAAGCTGCAGTCCATCTTCGTCCACTTCGAGGGTTATCAGGTGACCGCACGAGTCGAGGCGCTGGTCGCGGAGCTCAAAGCCAAGGCTCCCGGCGCCTCCTACCTGCCGCGCAGCGGCGCCGCGGCTCGGACCGAGCACGACGATCTCGCGCCGGCCTATCTCCTGCCCGGCGACGGCGGCTACGCCGCCCGGCTGTTGCCGGGCGACGGTCTGCTGCTCACCCTGCGCGACTGCCTCGCCTGAGCACTCTCAGAACCTGACGCGATAGCTCGCCGTGTAGTGCCGGCCGGGCTCCGGCCGGAAGAAGCTCACGTTCGAGAACTCCGCGTAGAGCTCATCGGTGAGGTTGTCGATCGCGAGCGTCAACGAGTGCTCCTGCGAGCCGCGCTGGAAGAGGATCAGGCCGCCCGCGAGGCCGTGAATTGTGAACGCGGGCAGGGTTCTCCCTACGGGCGGCGCCGGCTCGCCCGGCTCGAGAGAGATGGCGGCGCTCGAATTCCGGCGGATGTCGTACTCGGCCCACCACCGGCTCCCCTTCGGCTCGTACCGCAAGTAGGCGTTCGCCTTGTCGGTGTACTGATCGTCCACCGGCACGGCAGCATGGCCGGCGCGCTTGCCGTTCAGATGGGTGTAGTTCCCGCCCACCGTGAAGTCCCAGGGCGAGCGATAACCGAGCGCGACCTCGACGCCCTCGTAGCGCAGCTGGTCGGCGTTGCGCTGCTGCACGACGGACTGCGCGCCGCTCGCTGCGATCGCCTGCTGCACGTCGGCGGGCAGCGCGGCGATCTCCTCCGGCGAGAGGAAGTCCTGGATGATGCCGTCCTTGAGGTCGCTGCGGAACCAGACCGCCTCCATCCAGGCATCCTGGCGGCGGTACTTGAAGCCGAGATCGATGTTCTTGCCGTTCTCGGAAGTCAGATCGCGGTTGAGAATCTGATAGCCAGCGCCCTCCGGCGTGACGCCGTTGAAGAGCCGCTCGATGATGTTCGGGGCGCGGAACGAGGTCCCCCAGGAGGCGAGGAGATTGAGCGTGTCGGTCGCCTGGAAGAGGACGTTCACCGCGCCGACCAGGTTGTCGTCCGAGAAGTCGAGACCGGAGATGTCCCATCCCGGCGTCGGTTGGGCGCGGGTCTCGACCTTCTGCCAACGCGCTCCGGCGACGATCTTGAGCCGGTCGCCGACCGGAACCTCGTCCTGCAGGAAGAGCCCATAGGAGCTGTTCTTGGCGTTCGGGGCGTTGGGTACGCTGTCGGTGGCGACGTCGACCACTTCGAACGGCGGGAACGGGAAGCGGATGTGGGTCGTCGTCACCGAGTGATCGGTATTCCTGGAGTCGTCGCGGAAGCCTTCCATTCCCCAGGTGAGGATCTGCTTGTCGGCGATGATCTTCACCGCCTGGGCGCGGAAGCCGAGCGACTGGAGATCGGTCGAATTCAGAGTCTGGGAATCGACCGAGGAGTTGGGCGCTCCCGGGAAGATCGGTCCGATGTCGATCGCGATGTCGTTGGCGAGCTCGCGCTTATTGTTCTGCAGGTAGACCTGGGCGTCGAGGTTGTCGACCAGGAAAGTGTCGAGACCGGATGCGGCGTAGGCGAGAGTCGTGCGGTCGAAATCCTGGAAGGGATAGGTGATGCGGATCTGGAAGGCCTCCTCGCCGCCGAGCAGGGCGGGATCGACGAGGCCGAAACCGGTCTTTCCGGCGTGGTAGCGACGGTGCTTCGCGGTCAGCGACTGCTGGTCGTTCAAGTCGAAAGTAAAGACGCCGAACAGGCTGTCATCCTTGACGCCGGAATCGAGGACGGTCGCCTTGTCGGCGAGATGGATGTCGCCATAGGTACCGGCAGCCGACTCGTAGTCCGCCGCGTCGCGATAGGAGCCGGAAAGCGAGAACCGCGCGCGCCCCTGCTGGCCGCGCACGCTGGCATGCCCGCGGGCGAGATCACCAGCCGAGCCGTAGCGCAGGTCGGCGTCGAGGCCGAAGTTGCGCCCGCCCGGACCGAACGCCGGTTTGGTGACCAGATTGAGCACGCCGCCGATCGCGTCGCTGCCGTAGAGGACCGACATCGGGCCGCGGACGACCTCGACCGAGGCGATGTCATCGACATCGACCAGCGCCGAGAGCTCGCCGAAATCGGTCTGGCGCCGCGCGTTGTTCATGCGCAGCCCGTCCTCCAGGAAGAGAATGCGCAGGCCGCGCTGGCCGCGGATCACCGGTCGCGCCTGATTGACGCCGACGCCGTTGACGTCCACCCCGGGCTCGTTGCGCAGAAGATCGGCGGCGTTGTCGGGCAGGCGGCGGCTGATCTCGAGCTCCTGTATGACGGTGACCGGCGTCGAGACCTCGAAGGCATCTTTCTCGCGACCGAGAGCGGTGACGGTCGTGGTCTCGAAGAAGGAAGCTTCCGGCTGGTCGGCTGGACCGGTGGCCTCGGGGCCGGGATCCGCGGCCGGGGCGGCTGGCGCGGGTGACGGCGGGACCGGCGCCGGGCTCTCCCGGGAGGTCTCCTGGGAAAGTGCGGGAAAGGCGAACGACAGCGTCGCGAGGGCGACGGGAAGAATTCTGGACGGTCTCATGATGCTCTCCTCGAGGTAGCGCCGGAGATCCGGCGCAGCCAACGTCCGGCGGGATCACGCCACCGGAACGCCCGGTGGCCGCGAAGCCGGAGGTACTTCGGGCGTGCTCAGGAGAGCGGAGGCGGGCGGGGCGAGAAGCGGTGCGGTCCAGCGCCCGCGGAGCTCGCCGCGGGAGTGGGGCTGAAGCGGAGGGAACGGAGGCCGAGTGCGCCGGGGTCGCGCGCCGCCGCGAGTCGCCGGCTCGCCCTCCCGCCGCTGCCGCAGGCCGCGGCGAAGGTGGCGAAGGTGGCGAGCGGCAGCAGGAGCAGGAGCTCCCGCGAGCTCCCGGTTTCGCCTCCGGTGACCGAGATGCCGCTGCCGAAACCGACATGGAGCAGGAGGACGAGCAGCCAGAAGACGAGCGCGCTCCGTCCCGACAGCAGGGATCTGCCCTGCCGGCGGAGGGCGCCGGCGCCGGCGCCGAGCAGCAGTGCGCCGACCCACTGCGCGAGCACCTGCGGGTGCGCGATGCTCGCATCCGCGAGATGTTCGAAGAGGAGCGCGGCATGGAAGGCGACCAGGCCGGCAATCGCGATCGTTCCGACCGCCGAAGCGCTTCGGCGAGCGAACCGCGAGGACCTCCCTGGGGGCAGGCCGGCGATAGCGGAGAACGCCAGGAGCGCGCGCGGAAGAAGCACGCGCGCATGGTAGCAGAGCGTCCTTCCCTTGGGCTCCCACCTGCGCGGGCGGTAGGATGCCGGTCGCGATGCGCTCGCCAGAGGTCGCCGAAGCCATCCCGAAGTGGGTGCAGGATGGGATCCTAGCTCCGGGGACCGCCGCACCGCTGCTCCGGGAGGCGCGCGGCGAGCTGCTGTCGATCCGCGAAGAACTGCGGACTATCTTCTACGTCGGCGTCATTGCGGTCGTCGCCGGGGTCTCTCTGCTGGTGAAAGAGAACCTGGAGCGGATCGGACCGTTGACGGTCGCCCTCGCGATCGGTCTCGCGGCCGCCGCCTGTCTCGGCTGGGTGCTTCGCGGCGTGTTGCCGTTCAGCTGGAAACAGGCGGAGCCGAGCGACTGGACTCTCGATTACCTGCTGCTCTTGGGGCTCCTCCTTCTCGGCGCTGATCTCGCGTACATCGAAGTGAAATTCACCCCACTCGGGGGGGCGTGGAGCTACCACCTCTTGTTCATGAGCCTGGTTGCCGGCGCGTTGGCGGTCAAGTGCGACTCGCGGGTGGCATGGTCGCTCGCGCTCTCGACCTTCGCTGCCTGGCGCGGCGTGGTCGCGGTGAAGGTGGTCGGAGGAATCGGGGATAGCTCCAATATCTCGTTGCGCTGGAACTTGTTTTTTTGCGGGCTCTTCTTCGTGGCCCTCGGTTTCGGCATGCGGCGCTTCGACCGCAAGCAGCATTTCGAGCCGCTCACGACCTTTCTGGGCTGCCTCGCTCTCCTTGCCGGCCTGGGACTCTTCGCCCTCGACCCGCGGGAAGCATGGATCCTCTGGGCGATCTTCTTCGTCGCTGCCGCGGCGGGCCTCGCGGCGATGGCCCTCCGGGCACGCCGCTTCGGCCTCTTCGCGCTGGGAGCGCTCGGTGTCTACGCGGGGATCTCACGGTTGGCTTTCGAGCTCGTCGACGACGCCGGCCTCGGCTGCTTCTGGTTCGCGGGCAGCTCGGTGGCGATGCTCGCGCTGCTCTGGATCGTGCAGCGTCGTTTTCGGGTGGAGACGCCATGAGAGGCGAGATCGCCGCCGCCGACCGGCGGTTCGAAGTGCGGCGCGCGATCGCCGCCTGGCGCAAGGCGGGGCTTGTCGACCTCTCGGCCGAGCCGGCGCTGGTCGCTGCCTACGCCGACGACCGGGTGCGGACCTCGCCCATCTTCCGGGCGCTTTTCTTCGTTTTCACCTGGTTCGGCTTCTCGGCCGCTTACGGCTCCGGCATGGCTTTTCTCGCCGCCGCCGGGATGGGCTGGGAGCGCAGCACCGCGTTCGCGCTCCTGCACATGCTCGCGGGCGTCACGGCCCTGGTTGCGGCCGAGTGGCTCACCGGAGGCCGGCGGTTGCGGCGGTTCGGCATCGAAGAGGCCTGCGCCTGGATCGGCTGGGGCTACCTTCTCGGCGGCGGACTCTGGTGGCTGGCGAAAGGGTTCGACTTCGGATTCGAGGCCCTGCTGATCACCGGAGCCTGGGCCGCAGCCGCGCTCGCGTCGCTGATTGCGTGGCGGTGGGCGACCCCTGGAATGGGCGCCGTCGCGGCGCTGGCGCTCTTTCTCGCCCTGTCGCAGCTGCCGGCGAATCAGCTGCTCTGCCTGCTCGTCGCGGGAGTCGCCTCCGCACCGCTTGCGCTGCTCGCGACGGCCGCGCACATCTCCCCCGAACACCGGCGGCGCTTCGGCGAAGCGTTCCTCGTCGTGGTCTTGATGTTCTACGTCGCGGTGCACGTTGTGGTGGTCGAAGGGCGCCTGTTTGCGGAGATCCGGCTAGGCGACGGCGGGCGACCAGCGAACCTCGGGCATGGGGTGTCGCCGGCGATCGTCGCTCTGAGCCTCGCGGCAATGGTCGCGGTGCCGCTGCTTCTTCTCTTAGCTGGCCTTTGGCGCCGTTTCCGGCCGGCGATCGATCTCGGGCTGTTGCTCGCTGGAGCGACGGGCGTGACCTTTGCCGTGCGCTGGAGTCTGGCGCCCCTCTGGCTCCGGTTGATCCTCGAGGGTGCAGGGCTCGGCGTCCTCGCGCTCTACGTTCGGCGCGCCTTGGCGCGGCGCGTGGGCGGGGAATGGCGCGGTCTCACGGGACTGCCGCTTGCCGAGGATCGCGAGAGCTTTCGGACCCTGGAGGTCGCCGCGACGCTCGCCGTGTTCTCGCCAGCGGCGCGGGCGGTCGAGGCGAAGGGCTTCGAAGGGGGTGGCGGCGAGTTCGGCGGCGGCGGGGCGTCGGCCAAGTTCTGAGCCGCGCGGTCGCTCAGTCGCCGGGAGTGACGTTCTTCATCGGCGGCTTCGCCGGGTCGCCGGAACGCTCGGGCACCTTCGTGTTCGCGCGTTCGCGCCACATGCCGAAGATCGCGGCAGCCAGCCCGAGCAGGATCTCGTCGATGAAGGGGATGAAATCGGGAATGATCACGTCGAAGATGAAGAGCGCCACGAAAAAGGCGAAGGCCTGCGGAAACTTGAGCCGCGAAACGGTCTTTTCGACGAACTGCGCACCCGGTCCCGATGCCATGCCGGGAGTCTAGCTCCGAAGTCATGCGCTTGGCGACGCGCCCGGCGCCCTGACAGACTGTCCGTTCCGTGCCCGACCGGGAGCTCCAGGAGGTCCGCATGCGACTGCCGCTCCCGCGCGAGGATGGCGAGGCGTCGTTCCTCGCGGTGCGGCTCGCGCGGCCGGCCGGGGAGGCGAGGTCGCGATTCGCCTTCCTCTATCTGCACGGTTTCGGATCCACGCAAAGCGGCGAGAAGGCCGACTTCTTCCGCACCCGGGCGCTCGCCGAAGGCATTCCATTCTGTTCCTTCGACTTCCAGGGACACGGCGAGTCGGGCGGCGGGCTGCAAGAGCTCACGTTCACGCGCAACCTCGAGGACGTCGCCTGCGTGCACGACCACCTCTGCGACCTGGGGCTCGGTGCGGTGGTGCTGATCGGCTCGTCCATGGGCGCCGCGACGGCGCTCTGGCATGCCGCTCGCCGGCCCGGCCAGGTGCTGGCGAGTCTGCTGATCGCCCCGGCCGTGGGCATGGGGCGCGGTCTCGAGCGCTGGGCGGGCGAAGCGGGCCTCGCGCGCTGGCGGCGGGAGGGGACGATCCGCTACTCCAGCCCCGTGGTCGAGGCCGATCTCGGTTGGGGTCTGATCTCGGACCTGCGCCGGTTCGATCTCGAGGTGCTCTCCGCGGCCTATCGCACGCCGACCCTCATCCTGCAGGGGATGCTGGACGATACGGTCGACTACCGCGAGGTCACGCGCTTCGTGGCGCGCTCGCCCGGAGGACTCTTCCGTCTGCGTCTGTTCGACGACGGCGATCACCGCCTGAACGGCCGCAAGGAAGAGCTCTGGAGCGAGATGCGCGACTTCCTCGTCGCCCAGCGCCTCCTCTAGTGCCGCGGCTCTAGTGCCGCATCTCTCCCAGCGTCGCAGCGATGGGAGCGATGGGATCGACGGGAGCGTCCGAGAAGTGCAACCTGCCCTCGCGGAAGCTCGCGCCCCGAAGAGCGATCGCCAGGACCTCGCCGAGCTCCTCGACCGGATGGACGCGGATCCGCTCGCGCACTTCGGCGGGCAGATCCTCGAGATCGGCTTCGTTGTCCTTGGGCAGCAGGATCTCGGCGATGCCGGCGCGAACCGCGCCGAGGATCTTCTCCTTGAGACCGCCGATCGGCAGCACGCGACCGGAGAGCGTGATCTCTCCAGTCATCGCGAGATCGTGTCGGACCGGCCGGCCGGAAAGCACCGAGACCACGGCGGAGGCCATGGTGACACCGGCGGAGGGGCCGTCCTTCGGAATCGCGCCGGCCGGCACGTGGATGTGCAGATCGCGCTCGAAAGCGACCTCCTCGATCCCGAGCGCGGCGGCGTGGGCGCGGGCATAGCTCCAGGCGGCGCGCGCCGACTCCTTCATGACGTCGCCCAGCTGCCCGGTGAGGACGAGGTCACCCTTGCCTTTCATGGTCTGCGCTTCGACGAAGAGGATGTCGCCGCCGACGGGGGTGTAGAACATGCCGGTGGCGACACCGATCTGATCCTGGCGGCTGGCCCGTTCCGGGTGAACCCGGGGCCGGCCAAGCAGGTCCCGGACTTCCGCCGGCCCGAGCTCGGCGCGCTCGAACTCGCGGGCGGCGATCTTGCGCGCCACTTTGCGCGACATTTTCCCGAGCTCCCGTTCGAGCTGGCGCACGCCTGCCTCCCGGGTGTAGTTCGAAATCAGCTCGGCGAGCGCCGCATCGGTGATGGCGAGCTGCCCGGCGGTGAGGCTGTTCTCCTCGAGCTGGCGCGGCAGGAGATAACGGCGTGCGATCTCCGCCTTTTCCGACTCGGTGTAGCCGGAGAATTCGACGGTCTCCATGCGATCGAGAAGCGGGCCTGGGATGTTCTGGGCGAAGTTGGCGGTGCAGATGAACAGGACCTCCGAGAGGTCGAAGGGCACACCGAGATAGTGATCGGTGAAGCTGTCGTTCTGCGCCGGGTCGAGCACTTCGAGGAGCGCCGACGCCGGGTCTCCCTGATACGAGATTCCGAGCTTGTCGACCTCGTCGAGCAGGAAGACCGGATTCTTCGTGCCGGCCTGCTTCATGCCCTGCAGGATGCGGCCGGGCATCGCGCCGACGTAGGTGCGGCGATGGCCGCGGATGTCGGCTTCGTCGCGCGCGCCGCCCAGGGAGATGCGCACGTACTCGCGCCCCATCGCGCGGGCGATCGACTGCGCGACCGAGGTCTTGCCGACTCCCGGAGGGCCCAGGAAGAGCACGATCGGGCCCTTCGACTGCTTGTCCTTCTTCTTGGCCGCCTTCTTCTCGCCCGTGCGCTCGCCCTCGGAGTCGTCGCGATCGCGAGCGGGCTCCTGCGCTCCTCGCGGCGCTCGTGGGGCCCTCTCCTCCCATCTCGCGCCCTGCGGTGCTCTGAGCCCGCTCGCTGCCACCATCCTCGCGTCCGCGAACGGACTCCATTGGAGTCGGCCGCTCGTCGGCATCGAGTGCCGCTTCAGCAAGCGCCTGATCTTCTTTTTCCTTTACTGCAGCCTTTTCTTTTCTCTCGATCTCCAAACGCAGCTGCCGCACGGCGAGGAACTCGAGGACGCGGTCCTTGACGTCCTTCAAGCCGTAGTGGTCCTCCTCGAGAATGCGGGCCGCCTCCTGGATGTCGAGCTTCTCTTCGCTGCGGGCGCTCCACGGCAGCTCGGCGACGGTCTCGAGAAAGGTACGGATGACCTGGGTCTCCATCGACTCGCGCCCGATGCGGCGCAGGCGTCCGACCTCGCGATCGACCTCCTTGCGCACCGCGGGCGTGAGATCGAGCTTGCCCAGGCGTTCGGCGAGCTCGTCGAGATCGTTGGTGTCGTCGCCGTCGCCGAGCTCCTTCTGGATCGCCTTCATCTGCTCGCGCAAGACCATTTCGCGCTGGCGATCCCCGAGCTCCTCGCGCACTTTGCTCTTGATCTCCTCCTGGGTGTCGAGGACGGTGAGCTGACGCTGCACCTGGATCAGCACCTGCCGCAGGCGCTCTTCGACGGAGAGGATCTCGAGGAGCTTCTGGCGCTCGGCGGTCGGGACTTCGACATAGGCCGACACCAGGTCGGCGAATCGCGACGGTTCGGCGGCGATCGAGATCACCTGCTGCACGAGCTCCTCGGGGAGGCCGGCGCGCTTGGCGAGCTCGATGGAGCGCTCGCGGGCTTCCCGAAAGAGGGCGACGAAAGCGGCGTTGCCGGGGTCGGTGGGGTTCTGGTCGGCGGCGGTGAGCGTCGTCGCGACGAAGTAGCCGTCGCGCTCCTGATAACGCAGGGCGACTCCGCGGCGCTCGCCGTGCAGCACGAGCTGCATGCCGGAAAGGCTGCGCTGCACCTGGCCGAGGCGGGCGATCGTCCCCACGCTGTAAAGACCCTCGGAGGTCACGTCATCGACGTTCTGGCGCTGCGCGACCGCGAGCACCAGCGGTTCGGGCGCCCGCAAGGCTGCTTCGATGGCGCGCAGCGTGCTGGGGCGCCCGGCGCCGATCGGCAAGGCGATGCCTGGAAACAGAACGGCGTCCCGCAACGGCAGGACGGGGATCATCAGCTGTTCGCTCATCGAGTCTCCCGCGACGGTGAGCCCGCGACGTTGCGGAAACTCCCGTCATCGGCGTTGAAAACCGCCCGGCCGGCGGGCTTATTCCAGGCCGAATTTCAATGTTGCTGCCACCAGAGAACGACCGCGAGAACGACGCCGATCACGATCACCGCGCCGCGGGCTTTGGCCTGGCCGATGAAACGGCCGAAGTTGGCGCCGGCAAAGCCCCCGAGGATCGCTCCGGCGAGCATCACCAGCGCCGCCGGCCAGTCCACCCGACCGGCGAAGATGAAGATCGCCGCCGCGACGCCGTTGATGCACATGCCGAAGAAATTCTTGAGTCCGTTCATGGCGTGGATGTTCTCGAGACCGAGCGACCCCAGGACGACCAGCATGAGAATGCCGATGCCCGCCCCGAAGTAGCCACCGTAGATGGCCACCGCGAGCTGGGCGATCCATGCGACCCGGAGGCCGGGCACCGCGCCCCGGGCGCCCGGCGCAGCCGGTTCCGGTCGCAGCGCGGTGAAACGGTCGCGGAAGCGCGAGAAGGACTGCAGGAAGAAGAGCAGCGTCGCGAACAGGATGAGTCCAGGTGCCAAGTGGGCGAAGAGCTTCTCGGGGGTTGCGAGCAGGAGAAGCGAACCGGCGGCGCCTCCGAGAAGGCTCGGGACGAAAAGCTTCGAGAGCCACTGCCGGTGCGTGCCGACCTCGCGGCGATAGCCGGCGAGACTCGCCGCCGCGCCGGGCAGCAGGGCGACGGTCGACGTGGCGTTGGCGGTGATCGCCGATTCGCCCAGCAGGAGGAGCACGGGAAAGGTGAGGATCGTGCCCCCCCCGGCGAGCGCGTTCATCCCTCCGGCCGCCGTCGCGGCGGCGAAGAGGATGGCGGCTTC
Organism: Thermoanaerobaculia bacterium; assembly: GCA_963806165.1. Classification (GTDB taxonomy): domain Bacteria; phylum Acidobacteriota; class Thermoanaerobaculia; order Multivoradales; family JAGPDF01; genus JAGPDF01. Next base: position 1,157,261 of record CAWDWZ010000007.1, on the reverse strand, counting down.
ACCGGGGGACAAGCGGTCCGGGGCCTCAGGGAGTGGTGCGGAGGACGAATCTCGACGTGCCGAACTGGACGCGATCGCCTTCGACGAGCAGTCGCTCGGTGACCCGTTGGCCGTTGACGTAAGTACCGTTCTCGGAGGAGAGGTCGCGCAGCAGCCAGCCGGCTGCGGTCTCGGTGATCTGGGCATGCCGGCGGGAGACCGCGGGCTTGTAGATCCGGACCTGGTTTTCCGGCGTGCGGCCGATGAAGGTCAACGGTTCGAGAAAATGCGCCTGGGGATCGAGATCGCTGTCGAGCGCTTCGAGGCGGGCCCGCGGTCCGGTTTCGGGTGGCGCCGGAATTCCGCGCGTGACCACGGGTTCGGAGAGCTCCGCCGGCGCGGACGGCTCCGCCGCCTCGGACCGGGCCGGCGGACTCCAGTACGGATCCTCGTTGGCCGGGGCCAGCTGCGGCGGCGGCGGCTCGGGCGCCGGCGGCGGCTCGGGGGGCAGCATGAGGGTGCCCTCCTCCTCGTGGCGCTCGCCGCCCGGAGCCGCGGGCGCCGGGGCGGCAGGAAGGTCGTCGTGCGAGGCCGCCTCGGGCGCCAGTTCGTCGGGGCTGTCGAAAGCGCCGACGAAGCGGGCCACGAGCTCGGAGATCTCGGCGGACCGACTCTCGGCGCCGCGCAGATTCTCGCCGAGCTGGGCGACCCGGTTGCGGTACTCCTCGTCGTCGAATTCGCCGAGGCGATGGCGCAGATCGAGCTCCTCGTGGTCGAGCCGTAGCGTGTTGAAGGCCTCCTTGGCGCCGTCCAGGAGCGGTTTCAGGCGCCCGTAAGCGGCGCGTGCCTCGTCCTTGAGCGGCGCGGCCTTGGCCTCGAGCGCTGCGATGCGCGCTTCGTAGTCGTCGCGCACGCGGGCGAGCACCTGTTCGGAAACCTGGGAGGCCGACTCCTTCATCCGCGCCAGGCGCTGGCGCAGGGCGTCGCGTTCGCGGCGCAGATCGATCAGTGAGTTGAGGATGGAAACGTCGACGTGCTGCAGCTCTTCGATCATGACTTGAGGCTCCCGATCGGGCATCTCGTCCCCGATTCTACTGCGCCCCGGGTGAGCTACCTGCGATGGGGCTCCTCCGGAGGAAAAAGCATCAGCGTCGAGGTGGCGTGGGCGACGAGCCTGCCCTGGCTGTCGCGCAGGTGCGACTCGGCGAGCGCCGAGCGCCGGCCGAGATGAAGCACCGTGCCCGTGCAAGCGAGGCGCGAGCCACCGAGCCCGACCGCCCGGATGTAGTTGACCTTGATCTCGAGCGTGGCGCAGGTCTCGCCCGGCGGCAATTCGGAGCTCACCGCGCAGCCGCACGCGGTATCGCAGACAAGGGCCGCGATGCCACCGTGCAGAACGCCGTTGGGGTTCAGGTGGAAGTCCGCGGGATCGAAAGCGAACACCACCCGGCCGGGTTCCACGGCCTCGATATCCATGCCGATGAGCGCGGCGACCGGCGGTGGTGGAATCTCGCCGGCCAGCATCGCCTGCAGGAACTCGAGGCCGCTCTTGCCGCGCGCCAGCTCCCGGATCTCGGCCGGGTCGTGCCAGGTGAAGGTGCGACTCCGAGGCGTCTCGTTCACCAGTGCCCGCTCAATCTTCGATCGTCCAAACCGGCAGCCTTCCCGGCGTCCAGGGGATCTCGGAGCTCTCGAGCTCGCGCTCGATCGCCGCGAGGTCGACTTCGGCGAACTGCTTGAGCTGCGCGAGCTCCTTGGCGAACGCCTCGCCGGCAATACGGTAGGCGTCGCGCTGGGTGAGGGTCGGCTCCGCGGTCGAGGTCCAGCTCGAATTCACGACATTCACCACGCGCTCGGAGATCGACGGCAAGTCGGCTTCGTTGCGCTGGCGCAGGAAGCTGTCACCCGAGAGCGCGATCTCGATCTTGCCGAGCGCGAGCTGCATGGCGTGCAGTCGGATATCGAGGCCGGGCGCCGCTGCCGCGGCGGCGCCGGAGGCCTGCGGCGCGTCGACCGCGATGCGCAGCAGCTCCAGGCGCTCCTTGAGCTCGGCGACCAGCCGTTCGGCGCCGAGCACGGCGCGCTGGAGCCGCGCGGTCTTGCGCTGGAAGGCAAGCACGGCGGCGCGGTCCTTCGCCGGCAGGGTCGCGTTCGCGAGCGCATCCACTTCGAGGTCGGTCTCGCCCAGAAGCTTCGCGGTGCCGTCGGCGACGAGCTCGAGGCGCGCCCGGTAGTGTCCGGGGGCGGCGAGCGGACCCTGCGCCGGAGGGGTGAACGGCGCTGGCTCGGCGGGGCCCTTCTTCGCCGGGTCCGCCGCCGGATAACGCAGATCCCAGGTCAACCGTTGCAGGCCCTTGGCGGGTTTGGTCTCGAGGCGGCGGACCATCCCGCCGTCCTCGTCGAAGACGCTCAGAGCGACGACGGCCTCCTCTTCCTCGGTCTCGGTGCGCAGCGTCTCGAGACTGGGATAGACGATTTCATGCTTGTCCGCGATCGCTTTCTTCTCGGCCTCCGAGCGCAGCGCCTTGCGGGTCTTGGCCTCCTCTTTCAGATACCAGGTGAAGGTCGCGCCGAACGGCGGGTTGGAGGCCGTGAAGTAGGTCGCCCCCAGGAATCCCTGCTCGCGATCTCCGATGCGCGAGCCGGGCACGAAGAGGAGGGCCTTGGGGACGGGGAAGAGGAGCGAGTCGGCCGCGAGCTTCTCGGCGGAGAGCCCGCGCAGCGGGCCGAGGTCGTCGAGGATGTAGAAGCCGCGGCCGAAGGTCGCGAGGACCAGAGCGTCGTCGCGCTCCTGGATGGCGAGATCGCGCACCTGGATCGTCGGCAGGCCGCCCTTCAAGCGAATCCACTTCTTGCCGCCGTCGAGGGTGAAGAAGAGGCCGAACTCCGTGCCGGCATAGAGGAGGTCGCGCTCCTTGGGATCCTCGACCAGGGCGTAGACCGTGCCGCGCTCGGGCAGATCCCCGGCGATCGAAGTCCAGGTGCGACCGCGATCGCCGCTGCGCAGCAGGTAGGGCTTGAAGTCGCCCATCTTGTGGTTGTCGAACGCGGCGTAGACGGCCGCGCCGTCATGGCGCGAAGCGACGAGTCGCGAGACGTAGGTGCGCTCGGGCACGCCAGGGAAGCTCTCGCCGCGCCGCCAGAGCGCGCCGCCGTCTTCCGAGACCTGGATCAGGCCGTCGTCCGTGCCGACATAGAGCAGGCCCTCGGCGAGAGGGGATTCGGCGAGCGCGACGATATTGCCGTAGATCGAGGTCGAGGCGTTCTTGGCCACCGCCTCGGGCCGTTGAATCCGGCCCATGACCTTGAGCAGGTTGCGATCGAGCTGCCGGGAGAGATCGGGCGAGATCGCCCGCCAGCTGTCCCCGCGGTCGTCGCTCTCGAAGAGCCGGTTGGCGGCGAAGTAGAGCCGGGTTGGCGAGTGCGGCGAGAGCACCAGAGGCGCGTCCCAGTTCCAGCGCAGCGGCGGCTCACCGGCGCCGGGCTGGGGCTGGATGTCGAGATTCTCTCCGCTCCGCCGATCGAAGCGCGTGAGCGCGCCGTGCTGCGCTTCGGCGTAGACGATGTTGGAATCTGTCGGGTCCGCGACGGTCCAGAACCCGTCACCGCCCTGGGTGACCGTCCAGTCCTCGTTGGCCGGACCCTGGAAACGCGGCGTGCGCGAGGGGCCGCAGAGCGAGAAGTTGTCCTGCGTGCCGCCGCAGACATTGTAGAACGGGAGCGCGGTGTCGACGCCGACGCGATAGAACTGGGTGATCGGCAGGTTGTCGAAGAAGCGCCAGGTGGAGGCGCGGTCGAAGCTCTCGTAGAGGCCGCCATCGCAACCCGCGAGATAGTGATCGGCATCCCGCGGATCGACCCAGATGACGTGATTGTCGACGTGCTTCGCCTTCTCGCCCAGGGCCCGGAAATTCTTGCCGCCGTCGTCGGAGACCTGGAGGAAAGTGTCCATCGAGTAGATGCGGTCGAACTGGTGGGGATCGGCGAATATCTCGGAGTAGTAGTTGCCGCTCGTCGCGTGCTTTCCGCGCTTCTCCCAGCTCTCGCCGCGATCCGTGGAGCGGAAGAAGCCGCCCTGGTCCTCCTCCGCCTCGATGACGGCATAGACAACGTCCGGATTCTGCGGCGACAGAGCGAGCCCGATGCGTCCCATGTCCCCCTTCGGCAGTCCGGACTCGAGCTTGCGCCAGCTCCTGCCGCCGTCGGTCGACTTGTGGATCGCCGACTCGGGTCCGCCGCCGATCAGAGTCCAGACGTGGCGGCGGCGTTGGTGGGCGGCCGCGTAGAGCGTGTCCGGATTGCGCGGATCGAGAACGAGGTCGGCGACGCCGGTGTCGTCGCTGACCTTGAGGGCCTGCGTCCAGGACTCACCGCCGTCGGTGGTCTTGTAGACACCGCGCTCCCCGCCGGCGCTCCAGAGGGGTCCGTAAGCCGCGACCCAGACGACACGCGAGTCGCGCGGATCGACGAGGATCTTGCCGATGTGCTCGGATTTCTCGAGCCCCATGCGCTTCCAGGACTTGCCGCTGTCGAGCGTGCGATAGAGGCCGTCGCCGTATGCGACGCTGCGCTGGTTGTTATTCTCGCCGGTGCCGACCCAGACGACGCTCGGATTCTTTGGATCGATCGCCAGGGCGCCGATCGAGTAGGAGCCCTCGCCATCGAAGACCGGAGTCCAGCTCGTGCCGGAGTTCGTCGTCTTCCAGACACCGCCCGAAGCGGCGGCGACCCACCAGATCTTCGGGTCGGTGGGATCGACCGCGAGGTCGGAGATCCGGCCGGAAGTGAGCGCCGGTCCGATGGAACGCAGCGCCAGGCCGGCGAAGGTCGTGCTCGAAAGCGGTCCCTCATCCTTCTTGGGCGCATCCTTGGCGGGCTTCGCAGCCGCGAACGCGCTCGGTGCGATTGCAAGCATGAGGCCGGCGACGAGAAGAGGTCTCTTCATGCCGGGAAATGCTAGCAGGGGAGCGCCTCTCCCGTCAGGAGCTCTGCTTGGCTTCGATCGAGATCTCGACCGTGACGTCGTCCGACAGGAGCATGCTGCCGTTGTCGAGCAGACGATTCCAGTTGATCCCGAAATCCTTGCGGTTGAGCTTGGTAGTGACCGAGTAGCCGGCGCGCGGCTTGCCGTCCATCCCCTTCATCTCGCCGAGAAAGGTCACCGGCAGGGTCAGGACCTTGGTCACGCCGTGCATGGTGAGCTCGCCGGTGACGTTGAACTCGCTGTCCGAGACCTTCTCGATCTTCGAGCTCTTGAAAGTGATCTCGGCGAACTTCCCGACCGCGAAGAAGTTGTCGCTGCGCAGGTCCTCGTCGCGCGACGGGTTGCCGGTGTTGATCGACGCCGCCTGGATCCTGAAGTCCACCGAAGAGGCGGCGGGATTGGCGTCGTCCTTGACGATGGTGGCGCTGAAGTCGCCGAACGAGCCGCGCACCTGCGACATCATGTGGCGGATGACGAACGTCACCTGGGTGTGCGGCTTGTCGGCGACATATGTGGTTGCGGCCGGAGCGGCGAGCGGAGCGAATGCGAGCGTGGTGGCGAAGGCGACAACTGCGGAAATTCTCTTCATCGGTGATTCTCCTGGACTCGTGTCGGGCTATTGGGACGTCTGCTGGAGCCCCTCGCGCAGGTCGTCGAGGAGCCGGGTGAGCTGCCGCGTCTTGTCGGCGGGAAGTGCGGCGAAGCAGTCGCGGAGCGTCTCGAGCATCGGCGCATCGAGCGCCGCGAGGAGCGCGAGCCCTGGCGCGGTGATCGTGCAGAGCACGCGTCGCCGGTCCTTCCTGCAGCGCACGCGTTGAATCAGCTTCTTGACCTCGAGGCGGTCGAGGAGGCGGGTGATGCCCGGTGCCTGCTCGATCATGCGGGTGGCGATCTCCAGGGTCGGCACCGGCTCGCCCTGGGCGCCGCGCAGGATCCGGAGAACGTTGTACTGCTGCACCGTGATGCCCCGCGGCTCGACCGTCATGGCGAGCCGCCGCTGGAGCTTGTCGGTCGTCCGCAGGAGAGCGACTCCGGCCTCCTCGAACGGCGTCGAGAACGGCTTGGTCTGCCGGAGCTCGCTCTGGATCCTGCTTTTCGCCGGCATGAAGAAAAGCTATCAGTAAATGATTGACATGTCAAGTATCCATCTCGGGCGTAGCGATCGGCCTGGGCTGCGTCCGCAAGCCGCCGGTCCCTACTCGTCCAGCGGGGGCGTCGGATCGACGTACAGTCTGCCGCCCTCCGACTTGACCGCGAGGGCGCGCAGCGGCAAAGCGGGCTCGGTGAGGCAGGCGCCGGTTGCGAGGTCGTAGCGCCAGCCGTGGCGGGGGCAGGTCACGAGGGTGCCCTCGCGCTGGCCCACCGAGAGATCGCCGCCCTGGTGACGGCAGGCGAGCTCTACGGCAGTGATGGCGCCGTCGGCGCCGCATCGGAGGCCCACCGGCCGTCCGAGCAGGTGGCGCACATGCAACGGCCCGGGCGGGAAATCCGCGCTTGTCCCCACCCGGATCCAGGTCACGTGAGAGAAGATAGGAGGAAAGGGGGGCGTATGTCACGGATTCTGTGGAGCAGCTTCGTTCTCGCGGTCGTCGCGTTCGCCGGGCCGCTCAGCGCCGATGTCGAGGGCGACCTGCGGGCCGCTCTCGTCGGGCGCTACGCCCTGTCGCGCGGCGCTCTGGTCTCGGAATGCACCGACCATTTCACCGACATGAAAGTCGTCGGCGGGCGCCTCACGGGCGGCTCCGGCACCCGCTTCGACTCCGGGGAGCTCTCGCGGATCGACAATGTCAAGATCGGCCTGTTGGCCGGCCTGAACGTCAACCTGACCCTCGTCGAGCCCTATCTCCTCTCCTTTCAGGACGGCCCGTTCACGGTCTACGACCAGCGCCGCTGCCGCGTGCAGCTCAACTTCGAGCTGCCGCGCGAAGTGAAGAAGGACAGCCAGAAGGCGCTCGCGGCGGTCGCCGCGGTGCTCGACCTCTTCGACGACGCCGGCGCCGCGAAGCGCGCCGCGTGGAACAAGCGCCGGGTCGAGGATTATCCGGCCGGTTGGGAGAAGACGAAGCGCGACTACGAGGCCTGGAAGGTCACCCAGACCAATGATCTCGTGCGCCAGAGAAGCGAGCGCCTGCTCGACGAAGCGGAGCGGATTCTCACCTACATGCCCGGCGACGACGACTACCTGCTGAGCTTCGGCGCCGGCGCCAAGGCGCGGAGCTCCGACTCCTGGTCGAGCTGCGAGGCGATGCTCGGCGCGACCTTTTATGTCTCCGGCTCCGGGGGCAAGAGCTCACGCGGTTGGGCCGATGGCCAACACGTCGCCTGGTCGACCCGTCTCGCCCACGCCCTGCAGGGTTGCTACCTGCAGTCGGCGAAGTAGTCGGCGCTGCGGGGCGCAGCTTGACGAGGGGGAAGAGCGGCAGTAGAAGGGTAGTTGGCGGGCTCAGCTTGAGGAGCTCCGGAGAAGGAGAGGAGATGTCATTTCGTCGATTCGGCTGTTTGCTCGATACGCGAATTCTGGGCGTCGCCGCCTGTCTGTGGCTGGTCGGTTCCGTCTCTGTCGCGCGAGCTCAGGAGGACGAAGAGGATCCCATGCTCCTGGAGGCCTCGGAGCAGTTTGAGGGTCAGGTGACGCAGGTGACCCGGGTGGCAGAGCTTTCGATCGCTTACAGCGGCAAGCTCGTCCACCTTCGCTTGGTCGATCTGCAGATTCCGAAGAAGGGCGATCCGATCCGCCAGCAGGGCCAGCAGCGAATGGAGCAGCTCCTCGAGCATCAGACCGTCGGGATCCGTCTCGAGGACCCCGACGCCAAGACGGACCGCCTGGTCCGGGGCGATGTGTACCTCCAGAAGCGGGATGTCCGCCTCGACCTCCTCCAGGATGGCCTGGCCGCCTACTGCCCGGCCCGCGCGCCGGATCCGGCTCTCGCGCGCCAGCAGGAACAGGCGCGCCAGCAGAAGGCCGGCATCTGGGCGCGCTACGCGACCGTCGAGACCGCCTGCAGCGACCTTGCAAAGTAAAAAGTAGCTATAGTTCGTATATACTTCTCTCCGGAGGGTGCGAACGTGGCGGACGTGGCGAAGCTCTTCAGGTCGGGCGGGAGTCAGGCGGTGCGGCTGCCGAAGGCGTACCGCTTCCCGGACGAGGACGAGGTGCTGATCTCGCGCGAGGGGAATCGGGTCGTCCTCGAGTCGCGCCAGCCCGCGTGGAGCGAACGGTTCGTCCGTCTCGCCGGGAGCGCCGCGGAGTTCCCCTATCCGGACGAGCCGCCGGAGGTCGAGCCGGGACCCGAGCTGGACTGACGCTTTGCGCTATCTGCTCGACACCAACGTCTGCGTCGACTACCTCAACGGGCGCTACCCCGCGGTCGCGAAGCAGCTGCTGCGCCTCCACCCGGACGCCGTGGCGGTGAGCTCGATCGCGGTCGCCGAGCTCCGGTACGGCGCCGAGCGCAGCGCGCGTCCGGCGGAGAATCACGGCCGCCTCGACCTCCTGCTCGCGGACCTCCCGGCGCTGGAGTTCGATCTCGACGCGGGTGCCGCCTACGGACGGCTGCGCGCTGCGCTCGAGGCGCGGGGAACCCCGATCGGTCCCAACGACATGCTGATCGCCGCGCAGGCGCTGGCGCACGATCTCGCCCTCGTCACCGCCAACGTCGCGGAGTTCGAACGCGTCGCGGGTCTGCGGCTGGAGAACTGGCGCGGCTGAGGTGGCGCAGGGGCGAATTCTTGCATGACGGCATGAATACGCTATAGCATGATGGCATGCGAGTCACCGCCGATGCAGCGCACGGAGCCTTCGAGATCAAGGTTGTCGGGAAGAGCGGTCAGATTTCGCTCGGCAAGCGGTATGCGGGCAAGACGTTGAAGCTCGAGCGGCGCGACGACGGCACGGTCGTGCTGACTGCGGTGGCGATGGTGCCGGAAAGCCAGCTCTGGACGGTTGCCGAGCCCGATCGCTCGCGGATCGCGCGCGGCCTCGCGTGGGCTGCCGCGACGGAGCCGCAGGCCACCGGAATCGAGATCCTGACAGGCAAGAAGCCCAAGCCTGCCCGTCGGACTCCCGCGCGGCGCTCCTGAGACGGTGCAGCTCGACCTCAACAGCCCTGAGTTTCAGGAGGTCTTCTTTCGCCTGGAAGCGAGAGAGCTCCGGCAGGTCGTCGCGGGCCTGCGTCGCCTCCTCGGTCTCCAGTGGACCGACCTCTATCGCCGCACGGGATTCCAGTGGGAGGCGATCGAGCACCTGCAGGGTCCCGGCGGGGCCAGGGTCTGCTCCCTACGCCTGAGTCAAAGGATCCGCGCCGTCGGCTTCCGTGACGGCGAGATCCTGCGACTCGTCTCGCTGCACCCGGACCACGACTCCGCTTACAAGCGGTGAGGGAATGTGAGCTTGGTCGCTTGCCCCGCCGACGTCGCAGGGGGACACGAAGCCGGCTGCGCCGGCATCATGTCCCCCATCGAGGCGCTTGCCCCTCGCTGTCGTGGCTACGACAGCCCTTCCTCGGCGCCGAGGAGGCCTTTGGCGCTCATCCACTCGGGGTTGAGCTTCGAGAGGTAGCGCTCGCCGGAGTCGGGGAAGAGGGTGACGACGAGAGCGTCCGTCGGGGAGCTTGCGCGCGACTTCGCGCGCCGCCCAGGCGGCGGCGCCGCCGGAGGAGCCGGTGAAGATCGCCTCGCTTTTCGCGAGCGCGAAGACCTCATCGTAGGCGATCTGGTCGCTGACCGTGATCACCTCGTCGATGGTCTCCGGCCAGCACGAGTCGGGCATGTAGCTCTGGCCGATGCCGTCGATGAGGTAGAAGCCGAGCTCTTCCGGCGGCGGCAGATGTCCGTGCTCGTGCCAGTAGGCGTAAACGCTGCCGACCGGATCGACGCCGATCGTCCGGATCGCCGGATTCTGCTCCTTGAGATAGCGCGACACGCCGGAGACCGTGCCGCCGGTGCCGACTCCGGCCACCCAATGGGTGATCTTGCCGTCGGTCTGGCGCCAGATCTCCGGGCCGGTCGTCCGGTAGTGGGTCTCGGGGTTCGCCGCGTTGTGGTACTGGTTCGGGAGATATGCGCCCTCTTCGTCGCGGATCCGTTCGGCGACTTTGTAATAGGAGCGTGGGTCGTCGGCTGCGACGTCCACCGGGCAGATGATGACCCGCGCGCCGTGCGCCTCGAGGAGCGCGATCTTCTCCTTGGAGATCTTCGTCGTCGCCGTACAGATCAGCTTGTAGCCGCGCAGGGTGCAGGCGAGAGCGAGTCCCAGGCCGGTGTTGCCGGAGGTCGGCTCGACGACCGTCATGCCGGGCGTGAGCTTGCCCGCGCGCTCGGCGGCTTCGAGCATCGTGATGCCGATCCGGTCCTTGACGCTCGCCGCGGGATTGAAGAACTCGAGCTTGGCGGCGAGCAGCGCTCCGCTCGGGTGATAGCGCCTGAGCGCCACCAGCGGCGTGTTGCCGAGAGTCCCCAGAATATCGTCGCGAATTTCCATGCTGCCTGCCTTCAAGCGGGCGAGTGCCCGCGGTATCGAGATGGATGGAGACCGATGAACTCCGCTTGAGTCCGTTCGGCGGGGGAATGCCGTGCGCAGCCGGTGAAGAATCGTCCGACGGCGCAAATCATAGCTGCCGCGGCGCCAAAGCCCAAGAGCGTCGCCTCAGCGCGGTGGATCGAGGTGCGCGAGGGCGGAGTCGCCCATCTCGACCTGGCCGCCGGGGAAATAGTCGCGCCAGCGCTTGGTCACCAGCGCCGCCGTCGTCTCGTCGGCGAAGAGCTCGGCCGGATAGCCCGGTTTGCGGCGCGCGTCGATGAGGATCGGCGGCGTCCGCACGAGGTGATTCCGCGCCACGCGCACGTTCGCGGCATGCAGATCCGCCGCCGGCTCGAAGCGCGTGAAGGTCGTCCACAGGAAGTTCATCGCGCTCGCGGCGGCGCGGCGGGGCTCGTCGGTGAGCACCAGCAGGGGCCAGCCGGTGAAGGCTGGGTGCGCGGCCAGCCGGCCGGCGGCCCCGGGGTCGGCGGCGAAGGCCGGTCCGCCGACGACGAGGCAGCCGGGCGAAAAAAGGCGCACGTCGGTCACCTCGGAAGGCGGCGCGATCGCTGGACGGAACTCGCGCGGCAGCTCGCGTACCGCCGGACCGAGCCCCAGCCAGACCCCCTTCGAGCCCCGATTGACTTCGGGACCGGTGTAGTCGAGGGTGTCCATCGCGAGGTCGGCGAAGACGAAGAGGTCGGTCTCGGGATGCGTCCGTTCGAGGACGTGCGTCAAGAGAGCGGCGAAATCGCGCAGGTCGACTTTGGAATCGGTCAGGAAGAGGAACTTGGTGAGCGCGAGCTGCCCTTCCCCGAGGATCCGGAAGGCCGACGTCATCGCCTCGCGCGCGAAACGCTCGCGCACCACAGCCGCGGCGAGCGAGTGGTAGCCGGTCTCGCCGTAAGACCAGAGCGACTCGACCGTCGGCATGACCAGCGGAAAGAGCGGCGCGAGGAGCTCCTGCAGCAGGTCTCCGAGGAAGAAGTCCTCCTGCCGGGGCTTGCCGACGACGGTCGCCGGGAAGATCGCGTCCCGGCGGCGCGCCAGCCACTCGACTTCGAAAACCGGGTAGTCGTGGCGCAGCGAATAGGAACCGTAGTGATCTCCGAACGGCCCCTCGGGACGCCGGATCCGCGGCGGGACCTTGCCGATGAGCGCGAGCTCGGCGGTCGCGACCAGCGACCGGCCGTCCGGAGCTCCGGGTCCGCGGACCAGTCCCAAGCGCTCGCCGGCGAGGAGCGAGGCGAGCAGCAGCTCGGGCAGATTCTCGGGCAGGGGAGCGATCGCGGCGAGGGTCAGTCCGGGCGGCCCGCCGAGGAAGACCGTCGCGGGCAGGGCGGCGCCGCGCTCCTCCGCCACCGCGTAATGGAAGCCGCCGCCCTTGCCGATCTGCCAGTGCATGCCGGTGGTCGAGGGATCGTGGATCTGCAGGCGGTAGATTCCGAGATTGGCCGCGTGACCGTCCGGATGTTCCGTGTAGACCAACGGCAGCGTGATGAACGGACCGCCGTCCTCAGGCCAGCAGGTGAGGGCCGGCAGCCGGTCGAGCCGCACGTCGCGCGTCACGACTTCGGTGACCGGTCCCCGGCGGCGGTGCTTGAGGCCGACCCGGAGCGCTTGGGTGGCGAGATCGCGGGCGCCCCAGAGCTTGGCCGGCGTCGGCGGCAGGATCTCCCGCGCGAGGCGAGCCAGGCGCGCGATGAGCTGCTGCGGCCGCCGGCCGAAGGCAAGCGCGGCGCGACGCGGCGTGCCGTAGAGATTGGTGACGAGTGGAAAGTCGGCGCCCCGGACCTGGGTGAAGAGCAGCGCCGGTCCGCCGGCGGCGATGACGCGGCGGTGGATCTCGGCGACTTCGAGGCGCGCATCGACCGGCGCCGTGACCTCGACCAGGTCGCGATCGCGGCGCAGGTGGTCGAGAAAGGCCCTGAGGTCGGGAAATGTCGGCTCGCGCATGCGTCAGCTCGCTGTCGGCTCGTCGTTCCTCTGTCGTCCGCTGCGGCCGCTTCAGGGCGCCGGGCTGCCGAAGGGGAGCGCCGCGCCGAGCTTGCGCTTCAGGCGGTCTTCGATCCAATGCCCGTCCCACCACTCGGCGGGGCGGACCGGCAGGCCCTGGAGCAGAAAGCAGAAGTGGAGGTGATCGCCGCCGGCGAGCCCGGTGGCGCCGCTCTGGCCGAGCTTCTGGCCGCGTCGGACGCTCGCGCCCTCCTGGGTCGTGATCGCCGAGAGATGGGCATAGAGGCTCATCAGTCCATAGCCGTGGTCGACGACCACGGCGTTGCCGTAGATCCCGAGGTACTTTGCGAGCACCACGACGCCGTCGTTGGCGGCCGGAACGTCGGCCCGGGCGACCGAGGCGAGGTCGAAACCGAGGTGATCCTCCTGATCCACCTCGCGGCCGCCGTAGATGTAGGTGCGGTGGTCGGCGAACGACGACATCACCTGACCGCCAGGGAGGGCGAGAAACGGCGCTTTCCAGAGAAACCTGCGCTGGCTCTTCGCGCCCAGGGCCGCGAGCTCGGCGGCGTTCCTCTTGCGCAGCTCACGGTTGATCCAGAGGTAGTTCTGCAGGAGGTTTCCGGTGTCCGGAGCGTCGGGAGTCTGGGCGCGGATCTCGGTCACCACCTTGGCGAGGAACTTGTCGTCGAGCTGGATTTCGTCGGGCTTCGGCGGATGCGGGAAGAACTGGTCGACGAAGGCGAGCGCGCTCCGGTTGTCGACCTCGTCGGCGGCGACGAGGCGGATCGAGCTCGGATCGCTCGCGTCGTAGGGCATGGCGAAGAGCGCAAAGTGGGTCTCTGGCGGGCCGCCCGGGAGCGGAAAACCGGGGAAGAAGCGGGCGCCGACCTCGACGCCGTCCCGAGTGCTGGTCGCTCCGACCCGGTAGACGACCGCTTCGGAGCCGCCCTGCGTCACGTAGTGCTGTGAAGAGAGAACTCCGAGCGCCGGCGCCAGGAGGCGCACCGGCAGGACGAGCTCGGCGGAGGCGGGCTCTCCGGCCCGGAACCAGGCTGGGGCGGGCGCCGCCGTCACCCGGATCGTCGCCGGCCCTTCGACCAATCCGGGCTCGGCCCCCTTGCCGATGTCGAGCTTCCAGACCTTCGCCGCCAGGCCATGACTCCAGAGTTTCCAGCCCGGCGGAGTCGCGAACTTCTCCGCGAGGAGCGGCATTCGATTCGTGCCCTGGACGAGCTCCGCTTCCACACTGGCGAAGCCGCGCGCCGGCTCGTCGACTTCGATTTCGATCGGAGCTCGGCGCCCGATCGCCGCGCGCTCCGGGCGGATCGAGATTTTCGGCGCCGGACCGCGCCGCAGTCCCCCCAGCAGGAGAACCGCGGCCGCCAGAAGCACCAGCGTCCAGAAGACCAGTCGCAGGCGCGCCCGCCGGCTGCGGCTGCGCAGAGTATCGGTGTCGGGAGCGAGGGGAGCGAATGGCATCGGTTCTTCGGACTCCGGGAGTCGACCCGCCGCAAGATGCGACGATCGTGGAAGGATAGCAGCCGGATGAGCGCCGATCGGCAGCTGGACCCTCTTCCACCGCTCCTCGGCGGCATTCTGGTCGGCGGCGCGAGCCGCCGAATGGGCAGCGCGAAGGCGCTCCTCGAGTGGGCGGGGGAGACCTTTGTCGAGCGTATCGCGCGTGCCCTCGCGGCGACGGTGCCCGAGCTCTTTCTGTTCGGATCCGGCGTCGAGATGCCGGCGACGCTCGCGAGATATGCCGTCGTGCCGGATGCGGCCGGAGCGAGCGGCCCGCTGGCGGGCCTGTTGGCGGCCTTCGCATTGCGACCCGGGGCGGCCTGGCTGATGCTGACGTGCGATCAACCGCGGCTCGATACGCGGACGCTCTCGTGGCTGATCGGCGAGCGCCGGGGAGACCGGATCGCCGTCCTGCCACGCTTGACGGCGGAGCGCATCGAGCCCTTCCCCGGCATCTACGAGCCCCGCTGTCTGCCAGAGCTCGAGGCGCTTGCAGCGGCTGCGGAATCTGCGCCGGCCGCGCGACCCGGCAGAGGAGGCAGCCTGCAGCCGCTCGCCGGTCATCCGGACGTGCGCATCGCGGAGGTTCCTCGCCGCTTCGCCGGGGCCTTTCTCGGCGTCAACACGCCCGCGGAGCTCGCCGTACTTCGCCGGGGTGCCGGCAGCGCCGGGACCGGCCGCGACCGCGACGGAAAGCGACCTGGCTAGCCGCTAGAATCGCTCCATCGTGGACTGCGAGCGCTGACCATGGGCGAGCCCGCGCAAGCGCCGATCTTCTCGCCCGGCGAGATCGTCTCGGCGCGCTACCGGATCACGCGCTACCTCGGCCAGGGCGCCGCGGGCGAGGTCTATGGCGCCGACGACCTGCATCTCGGCAGTCGCGTGGCGCTCAAGGTCCTGCGCCCCGGTACGAGTCGTGATCCGCACTCGATCGAGCGCTTCAAGCGCGAGATCCTGCTGGCGCGCCGGGTCAGCCATCCCAACGTCTGTCGTATTTTCGATCTCGGCGTGCACGAGGTCCGCGACGCCGCAGACGGCGCCCACCGCGAGCTCCTCTTCCTGACCATGGAGTGGCTCGAGGGCGAGACTCTCGCGCAGCGGATCCAGGAGGCGGGGGCCTTCGACGAGGGTCCGGCCTTGGGTATCTAGTGCGCCAGCTCTGTCGCGCGCTCTCCGCGGCGCACGCGGCCGGAGTCGTGCATCGCGACCTCAAGAGCTCCAACATCCTGCTCGTGCCCGGCGCGGACGGCGAACGGGCGGTGATCACCGACTTCGGTCTGGCGCGGAGCTTCCATCAGAGCTCGGAGGGAGTGGCTCTCACCCAGGCCGGCGGCCTGCTCGGCACGCCGGCCTACATGGCGCCGGAGCAGGTCGCGGGCCTGCCCGCGACGGCGGCGAGCGATCTCTACGCCCTCGGCGTGGTGCTCTACGAGATGCTCACCGCCCAGCTGCCCTTTCACGGCGAGTCGCCGCTCGAGGTCGCGGTCAAGCGGCTGCGCGAGCCGCCGGAGCCGCTCGCGACTTATCGTGCGGGCATCTCCGCGCGCTTCCGGGAAGCGATCGAGCGCTGCCTCGCGCGCGAGCCGGAGAAGCGCCTGGCGAGCGCCGATGCGCTGATCCGCTATCTCGATCCGCCGACGCTGCTGCTCGGAGCCGGTCGCCCGCGGCGGTGGCGCGCCTTCTGGCCTGCCGCCGGTCTGGGAGCTCTCGCCGCGCTCGCGCTCGCAGGCGCGTTCTGGAAAGGGCGGCCGGTATCCGAGAAGAGCAAACCGAGCGCGGCGCTCCCTGCCGTGGTCCAGGCGCCGCGTCGCGCCATCGCCGTGCTCGGCTTCGCGAATGCGACCGGCCGTCCCGAAGCCCTGTGGCTCTCCTCAGCCCTCTCCGAGATGCTCACCTCGGAGCTCGCGGCGAGCGACGCCGTGCGGGCGGTTCCCGGAGAGGTGGTGGCTCAGGCGCGGCAGGATCTGGGACTTTCGCTGTCGAGCGCCCTGGGCGCGGAGACGCTGGCGCGCCTGCGCCGGATTCTCGGAGCCGACCTCGTGCTGCTCGGAAGCTTCACCGCCCAGGGCGGCGCCGAAGCGCCCTTGCGCATCGACCTGCGCCTGCAGGCGACCGACGGCAGCTTCACCCGACCGTTGTCGGTCGAGGGGAGCGAGGCGAAGATCTTCGCCCTCGTCCATCGGGCGGGCGAGAGCCTGCGCCGCGAGCTCGGACTCGCTCAGGTGGAAGACCGGACTCAACCATCCCTCGACGCCGCGCACCCGACGAGCCCGGAAGCGGTGCGCCTCTATGCCGGAGGTCTCGAAGCCCTGCGCTCCTTCGAGCCCGGCAAGGCGCGCGATCTTCTCGAGCGCGCGATCGCGGCCGATCCGGACTATCCGCTGGCGCGGGCGGCGCTCGCCGCCGCGTGGTCCGATCTCGGCTACGACGAGCAGGCGCTCGCCGCCGCCGGCGAGGCCCGCAAGCGTTCGGGGAAGCTCTCGCGCAGCGATCAGTTGATGGTCGAGGGGCTCGAACGCCGGCTCTCGCGGGACTGGCCGCGGGCGATCGAGATCGCCCGTACACTCTGGCGCTTCTATCCCGACGATCTCGAACAAGGACTCCGCCTGGCCCAGGTCGAGCTCGAGGCCGGGGAATCCACGCCGGCCCTCGCCACCGTCGCCGAGCTGCGACGCCTCGCCTCGCCCTCCGGAGAGGATCCGCGGATCGATCTCGTCGAAGCGCGTGCCGCTGCGGCGCTCTCGGACTTCCATCGTGAGCTCGCGGTGGCCGAGCGCGCGGCGGCGCGAGCGCAGGCGGCCGGTTCCCGTTCGATTCTGGCGCGGGCCCGATTCGAGCAAGGAGCCGCGCAACGCAAGCTCGGCGACTCGGTCCGCGCCGCCGAGAGCTTCGAGGTCGCCCGCCGGCTCGCGGGCGAGCTCGGCGACCGCTCCTTCGTGGCCGTCGTGGCCCAGTCGCTGGCGAATCTCGAACGTGCGCGCGGGGACTTTGCGCGCGCGGAGCGGCTCTTCGAGGAGGCCCGGGCGACGTTCGAGGCGATCGGCGACCGCCGGCGCGCTGCCCGCGCGCAGCTGTCGCTCGGACTCGTCGCATCGGAGCGCGGTGACCTCCAGCGGGCGCAGCGGCTGTACGAAAGCGCCGAGGCGACCCTCTCGGAGCTGGGGGACCGGCGTGCCGCCGCCGCCGCCGAGGCCAACCTCGGCACGATGCTCTATCTGCAATGGGATCTCCTCGGCGCCGAGAAACGCCACCAGGAGGCCCTGGCGACCTTCCGCAAGCTCGGGGACCGTTCACGGGAGCTCGTGGCGCTCGCCAATCTGGGGCAGATCCGGCGTGAGCGCGGAGATTTTGCCGGTTCCGACCGACTCTGGCAGCAGGCGCTCGAGCTGGCGCGGGCCACCGGTGACAAAGCCGGCGAAGGCGAAGCCCTTCTGGGTCTCGGCGAGAACCGCGCTCTGCAGGGCGACGCGGGCGCGGCGCAGCGCGAGCTCGCGGCGGCGCTCGCGATCTTCGATGCGGGCGGCGAGAAGCCGCGTGCCGCGGCGGTGCGCCTGGCCCAGGCGCGGATCCAGCGCGACGCGGGGAATCCGGCCCAGGCGTTCGCCGCGCTGGTCGCGCTCTCGCAGGAGCTCGGCGAGCGGGGAGAGGCGGACGAGAAGGTCCAGGCCGACCTCGAGGCGGCGCGCTGCCTGCTCGCGCAGCCCGGCAAGTCGGCGGCGGCAGAACGGTTGGTCTCGGACGCGCTCGGGGCGGCGGAAGAGAACCCCGCGGCCTGGCTGCGCCACCTCGGCCGGCTGGTCGGAGCGGAGATCGACGTCGCCTTCGGCCGCTTTCCCCGGGCGCGCAAGGCGCTTGCCGCGGACCTCGCGGCCGCCGAGCCGGCGGGCCACCGCATCGCCGTGCTGGAGGCGCGGCTCGGAATGCTTGCCGTCGATCGCGCTGCTGGCCTGCCCGCAGCGCGGGGGGAGCTCGAGCGCTTTGCCGTCGAGGCGCGCGGCGCGGGCTGCGGCGCGCTCGCCGGCCGGGCCGAGCGGCTCGCCGCGCAGCCGGTCCCCGCGAGCCCGCGGGCCCCCTGACCGTCGGTCTCGCCTCCCCCTGCGGCCTCGGCGGTGAAAGACCACTCGTCAACTGTGCAGGGTCTTACAGGTGAAGCGCTCGCGCGGGCGCATTCTCTCCTCACCCTCCTTCACATATCCCCCGCAACGCCGGGGTCAACCTAGACCCCGGCGTTGCCCCTTTTTTCTCCGCGCCCTTTGCTAGAGTGCGCCGCTCCATGGCCCGCCGCCGGGAGCCCCTGCTCTCTTTCGCCTTCCTCGAGCTCTGCCTGTTCAACTTCGCCGCCTCGGCGGCGGTGTTCGCTCTGCTTCCCGTGGCGCCTTATCGCATCCACGACCTCGGCGGACCGACCGAAGCGGCGGGGCTCTTCCTCGGCGGATTGACTTTCGCCTCGGCGCTCTCGGCGCCGTTCACCGGCGCGCTCGGCGACCGGCTCGGGCAGGGCAGAGTGCTCGCGGTCGCCGCGGCGGCGATCGCGGGCCTGTTCGCGATCTACAGCCTGGTCACTTCCTGGCCGCTGCTCGTCGCTCTGGCCTGCGCGCAGGGGGTCTTCTGGTCGGCGCTGCTGACTTCTTCGGGCGCCTACGCCGTGCGGCTCATTCCGGAGTCGCGCCGCGGCGAGGGCTTCGCGGTCCACGGCATGGCGACGATTCTCGCCATCTCGCTCGCGCCCAGCGTCGGTTTTCTGCTCTTCGGCCTCGGATGGCGCTGGCTCACCGCGGCACTCGCGTTGGTCAACGGCGCCATCGCCCTGCTCGCGCTGCGCTTCGCCGCCGGTGACGCGGAGGTTTCGCGCCGCGCCGGGCTCGCGCCTCCGGCCGAGCGCCTCGCCCGTCCGGTGCTGCGCTTCGCGATCGGCCTCTTCCTGGTCTCGTTTGGCTATGGCGGACTGACGAGCTTCATCGCGCTCTATACCGAGCATCGGGGCGTCGCACCGCGTGGACTCTTCTTCGTCGCTTTCGCCGGCACCATCTTCGCGCTGCGACCCTTCGTCGGTCGCTGGATCGACCGGGTCGGGGCCTTCGCGGCGCTCAAGCCCTCGATCGTGGCGGTCGCCGCAGCGCTCTCCTTGCTGCCCCTCGCCGCGACGCGGGGCACGATCGTCGCCTGCTCGGTACTTTACGGCCTGGGATTCGCGGCTATCGGCCCGGCTTTCACCACCTACGTGATCGGGCGGGTTTCCCCCGAGCGCCGGGGCGCGGCGTTCGGTGCGAACATCGCCGCATTCGACACCGGAATCGGCAGCGGTTCCATTCTCTTCGGCCCGGTGATCGCGCACGCCGGCTTCGCCCCGGCGTTTGCGCTCGCGGCGGTAGCTGCGATCTCCGCTTGGCCCTATTTCAGCTGGGCGCGAGGACGCTTCGAAAGCGCGACCGTCAGCTGACGGTCACCTCGGCCCGACTCAGAAGAGGGCCGGGAACTTGTTCGGCGCGGCGTCGCGCATGAGGTCGTAGATGGCGCGGAAGATCTCTTCCTGTGAAGGTTTGGAGAAGTAGTCGCCATCGGAGCCGTAGGCCGTGCGGTGCTCGCGGCCGGTGACCGTGACGGGTGGAGCGTCGAGCCACCCGAATCCGCCCATGCGCTCGACGATCTGCTGCAGCAACCAGGCCGAAGCGCCGCCGGGGACGTCCTCGTCGACGATCACCAGGCGGTTCGTCTTCTTCAGGCTCGCGAGGATCCGGTCCTCGCGATCGAACGGCAAGAGCGTCTGGACATCGACGACCTCGATCTCGATGCCGGTTTTCGCGAGGAGCTCCGCCGCGCCGTGCACGATCCGGCAACAGGCGCCGTACGTGACGACCGTGGCGTCGCCACCCTCGCGCAGCGTCTCGGGCACGCCGAGCGGAACGCGCATCGCGGCGACGTTCGCGGGCAGTCGTTCCTTCAGGCGGTAGCCGTTCAGGACTTCGACCACGATCGCCGGATCATCCGCGGCGAGCAACGTGTTGTACATCCCGGCCGCCTGCGTCATGTTGCGCGGCACGCAGAGCCAGATGCCGCGGACGAGGTGAAGGAGGCCGCCCATCGGCGAGCCCGAGTGCCAGATCCCTTCGAGGCGATGGCCGCGGGTGCGCACGATGACCGGCGCCGCCTGGGCGCCGGCGGTACGCCAGGAAAGCGTCGCGAGATCGTCGGCAAGCGTCTGCAGCCCGTAGAGCATGTAGTCGAGATACTGGATCTCGGCGATCGGGCGGAGGCCGCGCAGGGCGAGACCGATCGCCTGCCCGATGATCGTTTGCTCGCGGATGCCGGTGTCGGCGACGCGCATCGGGCCGTATTTCTCCTGCAACCCGAGAAAGCCCTGATTGACGTCGCCGAGCTGCCCGACGTCCTCACCAAAGGCCAGGAGATTCGGCATCCGCGTGAGCGCCTCGTCGAAGCAGGCTCTCAGGACCTCGAAGCCGTTCACCTTCGGAGAGTCTGCGAGGTAGGAGGCGGCGACGGGCGCAACCGAGAGGGCCGAGCGCGCGCCCGTGGCATAAAGGTGGGAGCCATAGCGCTCCTCATTCTCGCGCCGGTGCGCCTCGGTCCAGCGCGCGAGTGCCGCGCGCTCGGGCGAAGGGTCGCCCAGGGTCGCGATCAGGATCTCGAGCGCCGCGACTTCGAGGTTGCGGCGGTGGAGCGGCTGCATGAGGTCGAGCGTGGCCAGTGCCGCGGCGATCGAGTCGCTGGACTCGCTGCCGGAGGGTCCGGAGATCCCTGATCCAGGCGCGCGCACACGCTCCGCTACCCGGGAGGCCAATTGCGTGAAGGTCTGCCGCTCGCCGCGCAGCTCGCCCTGACAGGCATCCCAGGCTCGGCGTTGCGCGGCACCCACGGTCGCGGCGGATTCCGACTCGATCGCGTCGAGCTCGGCCTCGCCGGCGACGCCTGCGGCGAGCATCCAGAGCCGCATCCGCTTGAGCCCGTCGAACTCCACTTCGAAAGCCAGACGCTCCTTCGGCTTGTAGCGCTCGTGACTGCCCGAAGTCGAATGCCCTTGCGGCTGCGTGAGCTCGGCGACGTGGATGATCGCCGGCACATGGTCGCGGCGGACGCGCTCGGCCGCGGTGAGGTAGGTCTCCACCAGCGCGGGGTAGTCCCAGCCGCGCACGCGGTAGAGGTCTAAACCCTCGCGTCCGCCCGGCTTGCGCTCGAATCCCGAGAGCATCTCGGAGAGGTCGGCCTTGCAGATCTGGTGCTCGTTGGTCACCGAGATGCCATAACCGTCGTCCCAGATCGACAGCAGCACCGCAGCCCGCAGCACACCGATGGCGTTGACCGTCTCCCAGAAATGTCCCTCGGCGGTCGAAGCGTTGCCGATCGTGCCGAAGGCGATCTCGTTGCCGCCGCGCGAGAACTTCTCGAATCCGGTGGCGAGTCCGGGAAGCTCGCGATAGAGCCGCGAGGCGTGGCCGAGGCCGACCAGGCGCGGCATCTGGCTGCCGGTCGGCGACAGGTCGGCGGCGCTCTGAACGCGTGCCGTGAGGTCGAGCCAGGAGCCATCCTCGGCGCGCAGGCGGGTCGCGAAATGGGCGTTCATCTGGCGACCCGCCGAGGAGGGTTCGCGCACCGGGTCGGTATCGGCGTAGATCTGAGCGAAGTACTGCTCGAGGGTGAGCTCTCCCACCGCCATCATGAAGGTCTGGTCGCGATAGTAGCCGGAGCGGAAATCGCCCGGCTGCGCGGCGCGCGCCATGGCGAGCTGCGCGAGCTCCTTGCCGTCGCCGAAGATGCCGAACTTGCCCTTGCCGGTCAGGACTTCCCGCCGGCCGAGCAAGCTCGCATGCCGGCTCTCCCAGGCCAGGCGATAGTCGGCGAGGACGCTCGCCCGGCTGAGAACGAGCTCGCGACCGCCGGAGACGGAGAGGGGTGCCGTGTCGGTCATCGCCGGCGGATCCTATCGACTCGGGGTCGGCGAGGGTGAAGCGGTGCCGCCGGCCCAGTCGAAGGCGAGGTTGCCGGTGCGCGCCAGGATCGCCTCCCACCAGGCGCGGTTGTCGACGTACCACCTCACGGTCTCTTCGATCCCCTCGTCGAAGGCGACCCGGGGTCTCCACGCGAGCGCGGTCTCGAGCTTGGCGGGATCGATCAGATATCGTCGATCGTGGTTCGGGCGGTCGGGGACGTGCTCGATCCAGGCCTCGGGGCGCTTGCCCAGCAGGCCGAGCACGCGCTCGACGATCTCGAGGTTGGTGCGCTCGTTGCGCGCCGAGACGTCGTAGATCGGCAGCAGCTCCGGACGGGTGGCGGCCTCATTGCCTACCGGCACGCGCGGCGCGTGGAGGATCGTCCAGATCGCGGCGCAGTGATCGGAGACGTGCAGCCAATCGCGCATCTGCAGGCCGTCGCCGTAGACCGGCACCTTCTTGCCGCGCAGCACGTTGGTGATCATCAACGGTACGAGCTTCTCGGGGAACTGGAAGCGGCCGTAGTTGTTCGCGCAGTGAGTCATCGCGATGTCCATCTCGCGATAGGTCTGCATGTAGGCGCGCACGAACTGGTCCCCGGCCGCCTTGGCGGCGCTGTAGGGCGTCTTGGCGTTCAGCGGGCTGCCCTCGGTGAAGCAGGCGGCGTCGTGGGCGAGCTCGCCGTAGACCTCGATCGTCGAGACATGCAGATGCCGCCGCACCGGGTGCCGGCGCGAAACCTCGAGCAGCGTCTGGGCACCGAGCGCGTTGGTGCGCGCGAAGGCAGAAGGATCGACGACGGCGCGGTCGTTGTGACTCTCGGCGGCGAAGTTCACCACGAAGTCGGGGCGGAACTCGGCGTAGACCGCGAGCAGGCCGGTGAAGTTGCAGATGTCGTCGACCACGAGGTGCACGCGATCGCGCACGCCGTCGAGATTCGCCTCGTTGGCGGCGAACGACATGTTGTCGAGCGCCACGACCGTGGCGCCGGGCTCGCGCGCGAGAACGTCGTGGACGAAGTTCGAGCCGATGAAGCCGCAGGCGCCGGTGACGAGATAGGTGCTCATCGCGACGCGTTGCGGGCGCGGACGGCGCGCCGGATCAGCTCGCCATCGATCAGACCTGCTCGGCAGGCGGGTCGGCACGAGGCGGGCGCATTCGAGGAGCGCGTGCGCCGCCTTGAGGTGCGGCAAGAGCGCGAAGAACGAGCCGCGGGTGAGCCTCAATCCCCCGCCCATGAGAGCGGCCCCGGGCTCGAGCGTGCCGCCGAGCAGCCGGAGCCAGACGGCCGCCGGGCCGGTGAGGCAGAAATTCGCTTTCTCGAGATCGCCGGGGAGCGCCGGCCGCGCAGAGCGACAGTTGCCGTGAGCGAGGTCGAGAAAAAGCCCGCGGCCCGCCGGGAAACCGGGCGTACCGTCGGGCTGCAATGCAAAAGCCAACGAGCCCTTCCACGACGCCGCGGCGGCGCGGTAGGGCTCGTTCGCCCCGAGCTCGCGCTCGAGGCGCTCCGCCCAAGCCGGACCGAAGAGCTCCGGGGCGGGCGGGGCGGCGTCGAAGAGGGAGGCGTCCCGCGTCACTTCGTCGCCGGAGGCTCGATTCCCTTGCGGGAGAGTTCGTCGTTGATCACCTTGGAGAGCTCCTCGTACGGGACGGCGCCGTTGATGAACCGGCCGTTCACGAACAGCGCCGGTGTGCCGGTGACCCCGGCCTTCTGGCCGTCCGCCATGTCGCGGGCGACGATCTCGGCCATCTTGCCGCCGTCGAGACAGGCGTCGAACTTGGTCGCGTCGACTCCGATCTTGGCCGCCGAGGCCTTGAGGTCGGGCACCGTGAGCTTCTGCTGGTCACTGAACATCGCGTCGTGCATCTCCCAGAACTTGCCCTGCTCGTTGGCGCACAGCGCCGCCTCGGCCGCCTTCGGCGCCATCGGGTGGATGTTCAACGGGAACTGCCGGAAGACGATGCGGAGCTTGTCACCGTAGGCTTCCTTCGCCTGCGCGATGGACGGATTGACCCGGCCGCAGAAGGGGCACTGGAAGTCGGAGAACTCGATGATGGTGACCGGCGATCCGACCGGACCGCCCTTGGCGGGTGAGCCGGCTTCGGCGACTTCAGTTCGCGCGACGTCCATGAGGATGCGGGTCTTGTACTTGGCGCGCAGCGACTTGATGAAGGCCTCCTGCACCGACTGGCCGCGCTGCTGCGTGAGGTACTGCTTGATCTGCGGCGCGATCTGCTCCAGGGGGCGGCCCTGGATTCGCGCCTGATTTTCCTGGTACCAGGCGGAAACGTCGGCATCGGTAACTTCCGTGATCTTGCCCTGGATCTCCGCCTGCTGCAGGGCGAGGAGGTCGATGCCGCGGGCGGCCGCTTCGGTCTCCATCAGCTTCTGCTCCACGAGACGGTCCAGGCCCTGCTCCAGCAGCTGTTGGCGCTGCTGCTCGATCTTCGCGAGCTGCGGCGCGAGCATGGTCTCGAGGTCGGCCATGGTCACCGTCTTGCCGTTGACCTCGGCGACCGGCGCGTTCTTGTCGGCGCCGGCAACGACCCCGGCCGGCTTGGCGGCGACGCTCTTCTCGCCGGCGCAGGCCGGCAGGACGAAGCCGACCAGACCGAGAATGGCGAGCGACGCCATGGCGACTGCCGCGCGGGGCTTCTTCATCGATTGCGGAAAGTGATTCATTGTGGCGTTTCTCCTCTGGATTGGGTCCGCTGGGGGCACGGACCGCCGGAATGGCGTTGGGCGGCTCCGATGCAAGTCGAAAGCCAGTTATAGAGTCTATCCGAGATCCAGGGTGGGCCGCTGGGCACGCCGGCGGGCCGCCGTTCGTGGGCGGCGGAGCGCCCCTCTATCGTGCGCCTATCGGCGGGCAGCGGGTGGGCTCTATGCTTGCCCCCTCTCATGAAGCGCCTTCAGGCGACCGCAGTCGTCTTCCTCCTTGCCCTCGGCCTCTATGCGGCCACCACCCACCGCCGGGTCTTCATCGCGGGCAATGATGCCTCGCGCTGGGCGGCGATCGAGTCCCTGGTCGACTACGGGACTTCGAGCGTCGAGCGCTCGCGATTCGCCGCCAACATCGACCGCGTGCGCATCGGTGCGCACGAGTACTCGAACAAGCCGCCGTTGCTGGCGCTCGCCGGGGCGGCGATCTACGCGGCTCTCCAGGCGCTCTTCGGCTGGTCGCTCTCCGGCCCTGGGGCGGCGTCGGTTCTCTATTGGGTGACCCTCCTCTTGGTCGGCGTGCCCAGCGCCTGGCTGGTGGCGCGCTTCTTCGCCGAGCTCGAGCGCTTTCCGCAGGTCGACCGGCGATGGCGGATCCTGCTCACGTCGGCTCTGGGTGCCGGGACGCTCCTGTTCACTTTCTCGACCACCTTCAACAACCACACCGTGGCGGCGGCCCTCCTCTTCGCCGCCTGCATCGCAGCGCTCGACGGTCGCGGATTCGCGAGCGGCCTCGCGGTCGGTCTCGCAGCGGCGGTGGACCTCCTGCCCGGACTGGGTCTAGCTCCGGCCTTCGCCTGGATGCTCTGGCGGAAGCGATCGCGCGCGGCGGTCCTCCGGTTTGCGGCGGGTCTCGCCTGCGGCATCGCGGTCGCCGCCCTGGCGAACCTCGGAACCCATGGCTCGCTGCTGCCGGCGAAGCTCGTCCCGGGCGCGGTGGATCTCTCGGCCCAGGCGGGTCGGGCGGTGGGGGGAGTGGTGCTGCCGCAGAACCTGCTCTATCCCGTGGAGATCCTCTTCGGAGGCCACGGGCTCTTCGCGGTCTCGCCAGTGCTGCTCTTCGGTGCCTGGGGCCTGATTCTCGCCTGCCGCCGGCCGAGCCCGGGCGGAACGGTCCAGGACGTGACTTCATGGCGGGCGCTCGCTGCCGGCATCGCGCTGCAGATCGCCGGGCACGCCGCCGTCGCGGGCTCGTACGGCGGCTGGTCGTACGGGTATCGCTACCTCCTTCCCATGCAACCTCTCCTGCTCTTTCTCGCTCCCCTGGCGCTCGCGCGTCCGCGCGGCTGGCCGCGTCGGCTCTTCGCCGCCGCGCTACCGGTTTCTGTGCTGTTCGCCGCGCTCGGGGCCTACCATCCATGGCCGCCGGCGTTCGAGCAGGAGTCGTCGGGCCAGCCCGTCGCGATGTTGGTCCACAACCCGGTCGGCGGCAACGCCGCGGGTTGGCTCGCGGCGCACGCGCCCGAGAGCGCGCTCGCCGCCTGGACGGCGCGGCGCTTCGTCAGCGCCGACCGCAGCGAGCAGCGGCGCTACTTCGTGCTCTTCTTCGGCAGCAAGGGGGATCTCGCCACGATGAGAAGGTTCGCAGAGTGACCCGGAAAGTGCCCGCCGGCCTGCTCTTCCTCGGCGACCGCTTCGCCGCGATCGACAAGCCGGCCGGCCTGTCCCTGCGCACCTCGCGTGCCGACCCGCACGGCGCGGCGCGCGGCCTGGTCGATGCGCTCCGCTTCCGTGACCGGGAGCTCTTCGCGGGCCGCGAGCCCCGGCTCGTGCACCGGCTCGACGAGTCGACGAGCGGCATCGTGCTGGTGGCTCTCGACCCCGACATCCACCGCGAGCTGGTCGCCCGGTTCGCCGGTCGGCTGGCGGAAAAGAGCTACCTCGCCCTGGTCTGGGGGCACCCGCGCCCGGCGGTGGGGACTTGGGACGCCCGGCTGGGGCCCGACAGGAAGGACCGGCGCCGGATGCGGGTCGATCCGGAGGGGCGGCCGGCTCTGAGCGAGTACCGGGTGCTGGCGAAAGCGCCCTACGTCGCCCTGGTCGAGCTCCGGCCCCGGACGGGTCGGACGCATCAGCTGCGGGTGCACCTCGCTGCGGCCGGTCATCCGATCGTGGGCGACGACCTTTACGGCGGTCCGCGCGAGCATGGGGTCCGGCCGCCGGCGCTGCGGGCAACCCTCTCGCCGGGGCGCTCGCTTCTGCACGCTTACCGGCTCTCGATCCCCGGTCTCGAGCCCGAGTCTTTCGAGGCTCCGCTGCCGGCCGATTTCGCCGGCGTCCTCGCCGGGTGCAAGATTCCGCTTGCATTTCCGGCCAAGCCGTGAGACACTGCACCGCAATACAAGCCGGACAGAATTATTTCCCTCCCCCCCATTTGACCCAGCACACCCATCATCTTTCCGTTTTAGAGGTCCATTGCGGACCTCGCATCAGCGTTCCGCTTCCGCGGACCGCGACTTATCCACATGCAGTTGCAGTAAGGAGTTACGCATGACCGAGCAAGGCACAGTGAAGTGGTTCAACAACGAGAAGGGCTTTGGTTTCATCTCGCGCGAGAGCGGTCCGGACGTCTTCGTCCACCACACCGCGATCACCGCCGAGGGCTACCGCTCCCTCAACGAAGGTGACCGAGTCTCCTTCGAAGTCGTCGAGGGTCAGAAGGGTCTCCAGGCCCGCAACGTCGTCCGCATCTGAGTCTCCGGCGAGCAGCGAGAACATTGATCTCATGACGTCTATCCTGGCGAGCCGGAAGTTCCGGGCGAGCCGTGCAGTTTTCGAATTCGCGGGCCCACAGCGGGCCTGCGGCAAGATCGGCCTCGAAGCGAGGCCGAGCCTCATTAACCCAGTAGGTGTAAGGAGCAGGGCATGACCGAGCAGGGCGCAGTCAAGTGGTTCAACAACGAGAAGGGATTTGGCTTCATTTCGCGTGAGAGTGGCCCGGACGTTTTCGTCCACCACACCGCGATCCTCGCCGAGGGGTATCGCTCCCTCAACGAAGGGGACCGCGTCTCCTTCGAAGTGGTCGAGGGCCAGAAGGGTCTTCAGGCGCGGAACGTCGTCCGCATCTGAAGCCATCCCCTCACTTCAATTTCAATCCACGCCCCTGCCGCTCGCGGCGGGGGCGTTTTTTTTGTCTGCGCCGCATCTCAGCCCGCGACGTGCACGACGACGACGGTGAGGTCGTCCTGGAGCTCGGCGTCGCCGCGGAAGAGCGCGAGCTGGGTGAGAACGGCCTGCTCGACCTCACGGGGACGGGGGTCGCGGCGCGCCGCCGAGGCGAACGCCTCGACCAGACGCTGCTCGCCGAACGGCCGGCCGCGCGGGTCGGGAGCTTCGAGCAGGCCGTCGGAGACGAACAACCAGAGATCCCCGATTTCGAGGCGCTCCTCGCGCAGGGGAAAGCTCGCCGGCAGGCGGGTTCCGAGCGGTGGCGAGCTGGCTTCGAGGATCGTGACCTCGCCGGAGACCGCGTGGAAGCGCAGCGCCGGCGGGTGACCGGCGGTCACCACCTGCACGCGAGCGTTCGTGCGGTCGAACAAAGCGACCAGCAGGCTCATGAACAGGCGCGAGACGCCGCTGTCGCGCACCAGAAGGTTGAGTCGCTCGACGACGGCACGCGGATCGACGAGATCCGCGCGCAGGAGATGGAGGCCGGCGCGCACGCCTGAAAGCAGCAGGCCGCTCGCAACGCCGTGCCCGGCGACGTCGCCGATGACGACCGCGACGTGGTCCGAGTCGACCGGCAGGAAGTCGTAGTAGTCGCCGCCGACCTCGGTCGCCGGCAGACTCAATCCCTGGAGATCGAGCCAGCCGATCTCGGGGGCCGTGGATGGCAGCATCGCGAGCTGGATGGCGCGCGCGTCCTCGAGCTCCTCGCGCATGCGCGAGCTCTCGCGTTCCCGCGACGCGGCGACGCT
Organism: Thermoanaerobaculia bacterium; assembly: GCA_963806165.1. GTDB lineage: Bacteria > Acidobacteriota > Thermoanaerobaculia > Multivoradales > JAGPDF01 > JAGPDF01. The sequence continues at coordinate 1,128,718 of CAWDWZ010000007.1, read as the reverse complement.
CCACTCGGCGACGAAGCGGCCGAGCTGGCGGCGGGTCAGTTTCCAGCCGAAGAACGCCGCCGCGGCGTTGACCAGGACGACTCCCACGAGCGGGCCCCAGAACGATTCCGGGCCCTCCTCGAGCCCGCCGGCGAGCATCCGGATACCGGCGATTCCGATCGCGCCGACGGCGAGCAGTGGCGCATCGCTGCCCCGCAGCCGCAGGAGGAGCAGGAGGAGCGGACAGAAGAAGATCGCGGCGAGCATCACCATCGGGAAGAGGGTGGTGATCGCCATCCAGAGCGCAAAGCCGACGGCGAGGATTGCCAATAGCGTGGGGTGGAAGGCCTGGCGCCAGCGGTCCTGGCGCAGCCCCAGGATCCCGGCGACGAGAACCGCGCAGGCGAGCGCGGCGCCTGCGGCGCGCAAGACCTCGCCCTGGGCGAGCTCGACGATCGTCATGACGATCGCCACCGTCGCGAAGCCCAGGAAGAACGGTTTCGCCACCGCCGCATTGCGCTCGTCGCGCCAGCGTTGGACGGCCTCGGAGCGCGGCAGCGCCGCGAGCTCGTGGAGCGGAATCGATTTCATGACCGGTTCTAATGCGGCGCGGGGCCGCGCTCTCCGGCTGGAGCGGGCGGCGCCCGGGACGGGGCGGGAGGAGTCCCTTCCCAGGAGAGCCGTGCTCCTGGGGGGAGCTTCGTGATGCGGGAGATCTCGGCGAACGCCCGCGGGTCCCGCCAGCGCATCTCCAGCGTGAAGGCGACCCGGTCGCCGGCTTGCAGGCCGTCGAGCGCAGCCCGCGGCACGAGCGCGGCGAGGGTGAACGGCATGGTCATCGCCTCCATGCCGACGACCTTCCCCGCCTCGTCGCGGAACTCGGGTACGGCCTCGTGCCGGAGCGTGATCTCGCGGCTACCCGGGGCCGGGAGCCGCACGATCTCGCCGCGCATGTCGTAGCTCCCGTCAGGTGCTGCCGGGGCTTCGGGCGGCGCACCGCAGCCCGCAGAAGCGAGCAGAGCGGCCGCCAGTAGTGCGAAGGCGATCCGGAGTTCTCGCAGGGGTCGGCGCATCGTGGAAGCCTATCAATCGCCAGAAGCGCCATAGCGGCTGGAGCGGCGCGCGCAGAATGCCGTGACCCGGCGTCGGCATACAATGGCGCAGCGATTCATGTCACCCACAGAGATGGAGGATTCCGTCCAGGAGCTGGTCGTGAGGCTCGGCGGGTTGCCGCCTGCCGAGCTGCACGAGCGGCTGCGCCAGATCATCCCGTCGCTCGCGCTGCGCGAGAGATTCGAGTTGCTGCACCGGCTGGGCGTCTACCACCATGCCGAGACCGTTTCCGGCGCTGCCTCGACGCTCAGCGAGACCGCTCGATTGCGTGCGGCGCTGCCCGGATGGATCGCGGAGCACCGAGTGGCGACGATGCTCGACATTCCGTGCGGAGATTTCTCCTGGATGCGGAGAGTCCCCTTCGCCGGGCATTACACCGGCGCCGACATCGTGCCCGAGATCATCGCGGCGAACGAGCGCCTCCACGGATCGGAGAATCGGCGCTTCGTGGTCCTCGACGCCACTCGCGATCCTCTGCCCCAGGTCGACCTGGTCCTCTGCCGGGATCTGTTCGTGCACTTGGGCGATCGCGACGTGCGGGCGGTGCTGCGCAACCTGGTCGCGAGCCGGTCCCGGCTGCTGCTCACCAGCCACTTCTGCGACCGAGTCGACAACCCGGACATCGAGTCCGGCGACTTTCGAGCCATCCAGCTCTGTCGCCCACCTTTTTGCCTGCCGGAGCCGAAGAGCGTGCTGCTCGAGGAGAGCTCCCTCGCCGACGGCCTGTTCCGTGACCGTGCGATGGCGCTCTTCGACCTCGCGGAGATCGCCCAGGCGATGGGCGGGGAGAGCTAGGGCGCGGGTGCGGGCGCGCTGCTAAGCTCCCGCAGTGCAGCGACCCTCCCGCTGGGGCAAGTTCACCCGCAGTGTCGAAGAGCGCGGATTCCTGGCCGGGCCCACCTGGAGGCTCGTCGAGCTCAAGCGGCTCGTGCGCATTTTCTTCGAGTTCCTGCGCGGCTTTCGCCGCCTGCACTTCGTCGGTCCTTGCGTCACGGTCTTCGGTTCCGCGCGTTTTCCCGACGGGCATCGCTACTACGAGCTGGCGCGGCAGGTCGGCGGCCTCGCGGCGGAGGCGGGTTTCACGGTGCTGACCGGCGGCGGTCCGGGAGTGATGGAAGGGGCGAACCGCGGCGCGCGCGAGGCGGGCGGGCGCTCGGTCGGCTGCAACATCGAGCTACCGCACGAGCAGAAGCCCAACCCGTACGTCGACTTCTTCCTCGAGTTCCGCTATTTCTTCGTCCGCAAGGTGATGCTCGTCAAGTACTCCTACGGCTTCATCGTCCTGCCCGGCGGCATCGGCACGCTGGACGAGATTTTCGAGACCGCGACCCTGATCCAGACCGGCAAGATCCCCGACTTTCCGCTGGTGCTCATGGGCAGCGACTACTGGAAGGACCTCTTCGAGCTGTTGCGCGACCGGATGGTGAAGGAGGGGACGATCGAAGCCGCCGACCTCGCGCGGCTGCAGCTGACCGACTCGCCCGAAGATGCAATTGCGATCGTCGAGCTCCACGCGCGGAACGTCGCCCACCTTCGCCTCGTGCCCAAGCGCCGCCGGATCCTCGGCGAACGCAAGGCTCCGCCGCTCGCTGAGCCGAAGTCGCCGGCGGCTCCTGCGCCGCCGCCGCCGGCGCACGCCTGATTCCGCCGGCCATGGTGCCATCGCCGAAGAGGTCGCTCGACCAGGCGCTCGAGAGGCTCCGCGGACGGTTGGGCGGGCACCTGATCGCCGAACGCCGGCTGGCGCCGGAGCCGTCCCGCTATGGCGAGCTCGCGCCGGCCCCGCCTGCGGCTCTGGTCGAGGCGCTCGCCGCCCAGGGCATCGAGCGCCTGTGGTCCCACCAGGTCGCGGCGATCTCCGCCGTCCGGGCCGGAGACAACGTTCTCGTCACGACCGCGACGGCGTCGGGAAAGTCACTCGTTTTCCAGCTGCCCGTGCTGGAGGAGGCGCTCGCTCGGGGACCGGGCCGCGCCATCTTTCTCTTCCCGCTCAAAGCGCTCGGCCAGGACCAGCGCGGCAAGCTCCTGGCATTGGCGAGAGCGGCCGGTCTTTCCGAGGAGCTCTTCCGCTGTGAGATCTACGACGGGGACACTCCGGCGGCGAGACGCGCGGCGATCCGCCGCCGGCCGCCGCAGGTTCTGGTGACGAACCCGGACATGCTGCATCTCGGAATCCTCGCCCATCCCGGCAACTGGTCCGAGCTGCTCGCGAACCTGAAGTGGATCGTGCTCGACGAGCTGCATGTCTACCGCGGGCTCTTCGGGGCCCATTTTCATCACGTGCTGCAGCGCCTGCTGCGCCTGGCGCGCCTGCACGGCGCCGACCCGGTCCTCGTCGCATCCTCGGCGACCGCGCAGAATGCGCGCGAGTTCGCCGAGCTTCTCGCGGCCGAACCGTTCGTCGAGGTCACCGGGTCGGGGGCGCCGCGGGAGGCGCGCCGGATCTTTCTCGTGCGCGCCGAAACGAGCCCCTACACGCTGGCTCTCGACATCCTGACGGGGCTCGTCGAAGAGGGACAGAAGACGATCGTCTTCACCAAGGCGCGCCGGATCACGGAGCTGCTTTACGGCTGGTTGCAGCGCAAGGACCGCACCATCGCGAAACGGGTGGCCTGCTACCGCGCCGGCTTTCTCGCCGAGGAGCGGCGCGAGATCGAAGCGCGGCTGCTCTCCGGAGAGCTCGACGGCGTGATCTCGACCTCGGCGCTCGAGCTCGGGATCGACATCGGCGGGCTCGACGCCTGTCTGCTCGTCGGTTTCCCAGGCAGCATGATGGCCACCTGGCAGCGCTCGGGCCGCGTCGGGCGGCGGGGGAGGGAATCGCTCACCGCGCTGGTCGCCCTGCCGGATGCGCTCGACCAGTACCTGCTCGAGCACCCCGACGAGCTGCTCGCCCGTCCCTGCGAGCCGCTGCTCTTCGATCCCGAGAACGAGCCGGTGGCGCGCGTCCACCTCGAGTGTGCCGCGGCCGAGAGCCCGCTCTCGCGGACCGCCGACGCGCGCTACCTCGAACGCCACGCGGCAGTGGTCGGCGACCTGCTGCGCGACGGCGTGATCGCCGAGGCGATGGACGGCGGCGGTCTGGTGGCCCGGCGGCGGCGGCCGCAGCGCGACGTCAACCTGCGCGGCAGCGGCGCCACGTTCGTCCTCGTCGACCGCACGCGTGGCGCGACGATCGGCACCCTCGACGGCGCACGGGTCATGAGCGAGGGTCACCCCGGAGCGGTCTACCTGCACTTCGGCCGCCAGTACGAAGTGGCCGAGCTCGATCTCGACCGCCGGCGCGTGCTCGTGCAGCCGGCGGAGGTCGACTATTTCACCGCGCCGCTGGCGCGCAAGGAGACCGAGATCCTCGAGGTGCTCGCGGAGCGCGAGGCAGGCGGGCTCTCCGCCGCCCTCGGGCGGTTGAAGATCACCGAACAGGTCACCGGCTTCGAGCGCAAGCGGACCCAGGGGCAGGAGGTCATCGATCAGCAGCCGCTCGACCTTCCGCCGACCGAGATGGAATGCGTGGGACTCTGGTTCCGGACGCCGGCGGAGATCGTGGAAGAGCTGGCCGCCAGGGGCCGCCATCTCCTGGGCTCCCTCCATGCTGTCGAGCATGCGACGATCGGGCTCTTCCCGCTCCTCGCGCTCTGCGATCGCAACGACCTGGGCGGCATCTCGCTTTCCTTCCACCCGCAGCTCGACGGTGCCGGCGTCTTCATCTACGAGGGCCACGCGGGAGGGATGGGGATCGCGAAAAAGGGCTTCCGCGAGCTCGACGTTCTGCTCGCCAAGGTGCGTGACCACGTCGCGCATTGCGGTTGCGACGACGGCTGTCCCTCCTGCATCCAGAGCCCGAAGTGCGGCAACGGCAATCGCCCGCTCGACAAGCGCGGCGCGGTGGAGCTGCTCGCCATGATGCTCGACCCCGCCCGGCCGTCCCCCGCGCGCCCGCGGGCGCCGCTGGTTGTCGCCGTTCCTTCTCAGATTGCGCCTGCGGCGCGGGGGACGACAAGGGCGGCATCCCAGAGCTTCCGCCGAAAGGATTCGGTAAAGGGTGGTGACCTGCCTGCGCTGCCGCCGGAAGTCGCCGGTGTCGCAATGTCGGAGATCTCCCTTTACCGAAAGACCTCGGTGGAAGGCGCCCCCGCCGGCCGCGCGGAGCGCGGAACTGGCGGCGGCAGTCGGGCAGGTAAGACCGTTCTATTCGACATCGAGACGCTGCGCTCGGCGGCGGATGTCGGGGGTTGGGACCGGGCGCACAAGATGGGCATCGCTCTCGCGGTGGTCTGCCATCTGGAGGAGGGGAGGTTGGAGACCTTCCTCGAGCCGCGCGCCGGGGAGCTCGCGGCGACGCTCAAGTCGGCCGGCCTGGTAGTCGGCTTCAACAGCCGGCGGTTCGACTACGCGGTGCTTTCCGGATATACGGGCGAGGACTACGCCCGGACGCTGCCGACGCTCGACCTGCTCGACAGCATGGTCGAGCGCCTCGGCCGACGGGTGAGCCTCGACCATCTGACGAAGGAGACGCTGGGCGCCGGCAAGAGCGCCGACGGCCTGCAGAGCCTGCAGTGGGTGAAGGAGGGCCGCTACGACCTCATCGAGGAGTACTGCCGGCGCGACGTCGAGCTCTTGCGCGACCTCTACCTCTTCGGCCGGCGCGAGGGCTACGTGGTGATCGCCGAGCGCAGCGGCCGGATCAAGGTGCCGGTGGACTGGTAGCGCGCCGGCGCCGCGCCTCGGATCTCCTCCGGGTCATCCGATCTCGAGGTCGGTCCACGCGAAGCGGCGGTCGTCGCAGAGCAGGGGCTGGCGCGCGAGGTGGGCGGTGGCATAGGAGAGGCAGTCGCCGAAGTCGAGCGCCGCTTTGTGCTGCCCCTGGCCGAAGCGCTGGTGCGCGTCGAGCGCGGCGCGGAAGTGGGCGTCCGAGAACGGCACGATCTGGAGGTCGAACTCCTGGACGAACCGGGCGAGCATGCCGTGGACGTCGCGTCCGACCTCGCGCGCCAGGAGGAGGCTCGCTTCGGCGAGCGTGGGGGCGCCGATGCCGGCGAAATGCGCGCTGGCGAGGGCGTCGATCAGTCGTTCGCAGCCGGCCTTGCGAAGAAAGATCGACGTGACGGCGGAAGCGTCCACGATCACGTCGAGAGCGGCCTTGGGCGGCGGTCGGAGTCAGTGCTTCTCGAGGCGGCGGCTGGCCGATCGCGCCCGGATCACCGACCAGACCTCGCGCTCCAGGAAGGAGCGCAGCTCGTCGGCGCGATTCTCGCGCACGACCTGAAAAGCCAGGCGCTGCTTGCGCTCTTCGAGCGCCCGGCGGACCGCCTCGGTCTTGGTCTCGCCGGTCAACTCCGACAGCTCCAGGGCCAGATTCTCGACGGATGCGTTCTTGATGTTCAACGCCATGCCGCACTCCTTCCGAAGAATGGAGCGAGGATAGGGTGTAAGGTGTAATTTGTCAACCATGGTGTAAACAGGGCCGACTTCTTCCCGAACCTGACTCGCGTCATACCTTCCCCGGGGCGGAACACGTTCTGATGGCGGTGTCGGCGGTCCGCGACGGACCCCCGTCCACCCAGGGAGAATTCCATGACACCCCGCCACTCCTTTGCGCTGCGCCTCGCCTTGCGCGGTGCCGCCCTGCTCTGCTGGGCATCGACTCTCGCCGGCGCCGCGACCGTCCCGCAGTTCCAGGTCGACGGCCGCACTTTCGGCATGCCCGAAGCACAGATTTTCGAGGATCCCTACACCGGCCCGCCGGTCGTCGGGGAGTACGTCACGATGCTGCCGAATCTCGCGCCGCTGCCGCCGGGCAACCGTACCCACAAGGTGCGCTTCGACATCATCGCCCGGGAGATCGAAGTGGCGCCCGACGTGCGCTATCGCGCCTGGACGTTCGGGGGCACGGTCCCCGGCCCGGTGCTCCACGTGCGCGAAGGCGACCGGGTCGATTTCACGATGAAGAACCGGTCCGCCGAGGTGGTCGCCATCACCGCGCCCGAGATTGCCGGCTCGCCCTATCTCCAGCAGCTGGCGGCGCTCAACCCGCAGAAAGCGGAGCCGATCGCGCAGCCGATGCGGCACTCGATGGACTTTCACGCCGGCACTGTCGCTGCTTCGGACAAGTGGCGGGGGATCGAGCCGGGTCAGGCGATCCACTTCGAATGGGTGGCCAATTACCCGGGCGTCTTCCTCTACCACTGCGGCACGCCGCCGATCCTGCAGCACATGTCCCAGGGCCAGTACGGGGTCGTCGTGGTCTCGCCGAAAGAGGGTTACCCGACCGACGGCGATGTCGACCGGGAATACGTCATCGTGCAGTCGGAGTTCTACCTCAAGGAGTCCGAGGCGCAGACCCACGAAGGCGACCAGACCGAGTTCAAGGAAGCCGGCAAGGTCCTCTACGAGGTCGATTTCGACGCCGCGATGCACAAGCAGCCGATGATCGTCGCCTTCAACGGGCATCAGCGGTCGCTGATCGACGCTCCCCTCGCGGCCCTGCCCGGGGAGCGGGTGCGGTTCTACGTCCTGAATGCCGGACCGACCGACACCTCGAGCTTTCACGTCGTCGGGGTGATTTTCGACCGTGTCTGGTACGAGGGCAATCTGCACAACGAGTGGCGCGGCATGCAGACGGTGCTGCTGGGCGCCTCGAACGGAGCCGTGATGGAATTCATCGTGCCGGAAGAGGGCGATTACGTTATCGTTGATCATGAATTTGCCGACGCGCAGAAGGGTGCGCTCGGCAGACTCCGGGCGGGCCACCCCGGCCCGGGCGCGAAAGATGGACACTGACAACCAACCCAACCTCGAGGAGCGAGAGATGAAGAAGAGTCATCGACGCAGTGCAGTGGCCGGTGGAGTGCTGACCGCGATGCTGGCGGTCGGCTGGGCGGCAGCGGCCGGAGCCGCCGCGGCGGCGGAACCGAGGCTCGTCAAGCTCAAGGCGACGGACGCCATGCAGTACGACGTCAAACTGATCGAGGCCAAGCCCGGCGAAGCGCTGAAAGTGACGCTGACCGCGGTGAGCGCAATGGCCAAGGCCGAGATGTCGCACAATTTCGTGCTGCTCGCCAAGGGCACGAATGCCGACGCGTTCGCGATGGAAGCCGCCATGGCACGGGACAACGGCTACATGCCTAAGGCGAAGATGTCGTCGGTGCTCGCCGCCTCCAAGTTCGCGGGCGGCGGCGAGACGGTCGAAGTCGTCTTCAACGCGCCGAAGGAGCCCGGAGAGTACATGTACATCTGCACTTTCCCCGGCCACTACATCGGCGGCATGAAGGGCAAGCTGGTCGTCAAGTAGGCGAGCGCGGACTCCTCGCCGACTTCCTACTGCGGCGCCGCATCTGCCCGCGTCTGCTGCGTTGCGCTCGGTCGGCCTGCTCGACGTACTGTGAAGTACGTCTGCGCTGGCCTCGATCGCGACGCCTTGCAGCCACAGGCAGCTGCGCCGCCTCGCAACGAAAGGCGGCGAGAAGTCCGCGCTAGAGCATCATGCTCGCGAGATTCGCGAGCTCGCTGCGTTCGCCCTTCTCGAGCGAGACGTGGGCGTAGAGCTTGTGTCCCTTGATGCGGTCGATCAGATACGAGAGCCCGTTCGACTGTGCGTCCAGGTAGGGCGTGTCGATCTGGAAGATGTCGCCGGTGAAGACGATCTTCGTACCCTCGCCGGCACGGGTGATGATCGTGCGCGCTTCGTGCGGCGTCAGGTTCTGCGCTTCGTCGACGATGAAGATGATGTTCGAGAAGCTGCGGCCGCGGATATAGGCGAGCGGAGTGATGTGGAGCTTTTCCATCTCGACCATCTCGTCGATGCGCTTGAACTCCCGGTCGCGTTCGTCGAACTGGTGCTTGATGATGTTGAGGTTGTCCCAGAGCGGCTGCATGTAGGGGTTGATCTTCGACTTGATGTCGCCGGGCAGGTAGCCGATATCCTTGTTGGAGAGCGGTACGAGCGGCCGGGCGAGATAGACCTGCCGAAACGCCTTGCGCTGCTCCAGGGCGCCGGCCAGGGCGAGCAGCGTCTTGCCGGTGCCGGCTTTGCCCGAAATAGAGACCAGCGGCACCGCCGGATTCATGATCGCGTGCAGGGCGAAGGTCTGTTCCGCGTTTCTCGGTGTGATGCCGTAGGCCGGCAGCTTCTGCACCCGCTCGAGGAGGCCGGAGGTCGGATTGAACCAGGCGAGCGCTGAATGCGACGGGCTGCGCAGGATGAAGTAGTGATTCGGGAACGGCGCTTCCAGGCCGACGTCCTCTGGCGAGACGCCCCCAACCTCGTAGAACTTCTGGATCGGCGCGGCGTCGTCGACCTCGATCTCGCTCTTGCCCTTGTAGAGGTGGTCGACATCCTTGATGCGAACGGTTTCGTACTCCTCGGCGCGGAGGTGGAGCGCGCGCGCCTTGACGCGCAGGTTGATGTCCTTCGACACCAGGATGACGTCACGCCCGACCTCGCGCTCCTTGAGTGCCAGAGCGGTGTTCAGGATCCGGTGATCGTTCTTCCCCGAGCCGAATACGAGCCGGGCGTCGGTCGACGACTCCTCTTCCGCGACGATGCGGACCCGGCCGAGCTCCGGGCCGTCGAGCGCCACCCAATTGTGCAGCATGTCGTGGCTGGTGAGCTTGTCGAGCTGGCGGATGAACTCCCGCGCCTGCAGGTTGATGACCGTGTCGCCCTTCTTGAAATGGTCGAGCTCTTCGAGGACGGTGATCGGAATCGCGACATCGTGCTCTTTGAAGTTGTAGATCGCGTTCGCGTCGTAGAGGATGACCGAGGTGTCGAGAACGAAGATCTTGGGGGCTCTGGATGACGGGGGTGGCGCGGATGACGCGGATGCCGGGCTCGTCATGGGACGGATTTTGTCACACCGCGCGATCCGCTCTCCGGCGCATGAAGCAGTCTCGACACCTTGCCGGGCGGCGGGTGCGCACTCTCGTGAATCGACTGTCCGACCTCGACTTCCTCGTGCCGGATGCGGCTAGAATCGCCGGCGGGCCCAATCTGCGATGAGCGACATCAGCGCCTTCACGGTCTCCAACTTCCTGGCCCAGGCGCTGCTCGCGGCGCTGCTCGCGGTCTTGCTGCTGCGCTTTCACAGCAGTCGCAAGCGCGAGTACCTCCGCCACTGGGCGCTCTCGTGGTGGGCGCTCTGCGTGGGGCAGCTCGGGGCGATGGCGGCCTTCCACTACTCGGCTTCGATGCCGGCGTCGGAGCCGTTGCGGCTGGTGGCGACGTTCGTCGCCCAGCTTGGCGCCTATTACCAGGCCGGCTGGTTGATTCTCGGTACCACGGAGCTCGCCAGCGGACGCGCGACCTCGCGCCGGGGGACCTTCGCGATCTTCGCGGCGCTCGCCGGACTCGCGCTGGTCTCGACTCTGGCCTATGCCTTCACGCCCGAAGCTGTCGCGAGCCGCACCTTCCTGCGGGTCAGCCTGCGCGCGCTGGTCGTCGCCGCGGCATTCCTGCTCGCCGCCGGAGTCCTGATGCGGGCCTACCGGGGGAGCACGGCGACCGGTCCGCGCCTGGTCGGTATCGCCTTCTTCCTCTACGGCGCGGAACAGCTGACTCTGTTCTTCTGGGTCACGATCGGACCGAGCGGGACGGGGCTGCGCTACGGAATCGTGCCGTTCGATCTGCTGATGGTCGCGGTGCTCGGGATCGCGACGGTCGTCTGGCTCCTCGAAGACGAGCACTTCCGGCTCGTCGAAGCGTCGCAGCAGATCGAGAAGCTGGCCTACTACGATGGTCTGACCGGACTGCCGAATCGCAAGCTCTTTCTCGACCGCTTGAAGCTGTGGATCGACCGCCGAGGGCGCGCCGACTGCAATGCAGCGCTCTTCTTCCTGGATCTCGACAACTTCAAGCGAGTCAACGACACCTATGGACACGAGGCCGGGGATCGCGTGCTGGGCGCGGTTGCCGAGCGCCTGCGCTACAGCGTGCGCGAAGGCGACACCGTCGGCCGGCAGGGCGGTGACGAGTTCACTCTGCTCCTCCCGGGCATTCGAAGCGCCGAAGACGCCGCTGCGATCGCTCGCAAGCTCCTCGACCGGCTGGCGCTGCCGCTCGAGATGGGCGACTTCTCCCTGTTCGCCGGAGCCTCCATCGGCATCACGCTGTTTCCCGATCACGGCGAGGATCCGACGACGCTGCTGCGCAAGGCGGATACCGCGATGTATCGCGCCAAGGAAGCGGGGCGCGGGCGATTCGTGATCTACAACGACGAAATGTCGGACGTGAGCCGCGAGCGCTTGGTCCTCGAGACCGCGCTGCGCGCCGGCCTGGAAGAGGATCATCTGGTGGTGCACTATCAGCCGATCGTGCGCGCCGGAACCGGCGAGATCGTGGGCGTCGAGGCCCTGGTGCGCTGGCTCCATCCCGAGCGCGGCCTCATCCTGCCGGGCAAATTCCTGCCCTTGATCGAGGCCACCGGCGTGTCCGAATCGCTCAGTCACTGGGTCCTGGGCAAGGCCTGTGCGCAAGTCAAGCGCTGGCGGGACCGTTACCAACAGGACTTGCAGGTATCGGTGAACCTCACTGCCCGTGCCTTCGAGAATCCCGCGCTTTCGGCCACGATCGACGAGATTCTCCGCGAGACCGGTCTGCCGGCGGAAGCGCTCGAGCTCGAGATCACCGAAACGATGGCGCTGCTGCATGGCGGAGGTCCGGTCTCGATGCTCGCCGATCTGCGAAGTCGCGGCGCGCGGGTCGCGGTCGACGATTTCGGCATCGGGTACTCCTCGCTCTCCTACCTGCGCGAGTTGCCGATCGACACGGTGAAGCTCGATTCGTCGTTCATCCGGGAGCTGGGGCGCCGGCGCGAGGATTCGAAGATCGTCGGCGCGGTCATCCAGCTCGCCCACGGTCTCGGGATGGAAGTCGTCGCCGAGGGCGTCGAGGAGGAGGAGCAGATGGTGCTCCTCGAGATGCTCTACTGCGACAAGATGCAGGGCTTCCTGTTCAGCCGGGCGCTCGAGCCTCAGGCGTTCGAGAGCCTCATGGACGCGTCAGTACCTTTTCGAACCGCTCGAGCGCCCAGTCGAGCTCCTGCCGCGAGATGACCAGCGGCGGGGAGACGCGGATGACGTGGGTGTGCGTCTCTTTGCACAGGATGCCTTCGGCGGCCAGCTGCTCGCAGAAGCGACGCGCTCCTCCGGCCTCGACCTTGAGCTCGATCCCGATCCACAGGCCGCGACCGCGCACCTCCTGGACATGGGGCGACTGGATTGCCCGCAGGCGCTCGAGAGCGTAAGCACCCTGTTTCGCGGAGTTCTCGATCATCCGTTCCTCGACCAGCACCTTGAGCGCTTCGCGCGCCACCGCGGCTCCCAGGGGATTCCCCCCGAACGTCGAGCCGTGGTCACCCGGTTTGAAGACCTCCATCAACGCATTGTCGGCGAGAATGCCCGAGACGGGGTAGAAGCCGCCGGAAAGCGCTTTGCCGACCATCACCAGGTCGGGCCGGATGCCGTCGTGCTGGAAGGCGAAGAGCGCCCCGGTGCGGCCGAGTCCAGACTGAATCTCGTCGGCGAGCAGGAGCACGCGCTGTTTCTCGGTGAGCTCGCGCAGCCGCCGCAGATATCCGGCCGGCGGAATGATGATGCCGCCCTCGCCCTGAATCGGCTCGACCAGCACTCCGACCGTGAGCTCGTTGAGCGCCGCCGCGACCGCGTCGGCGTCGCCGAACGGCAGGATGCGATAGCCGCCCGCGAACGGACCGAAGCCCTCGCGGTACTGGTCGTTGGAGGAGAAGCCGACGATCGTCGTCGTGCGGCCGTGAAAATTGTTGTCGAAGACCAGGATCTCGCCCTGCGCCGCCGGCACACCCTTGACGGTCTGGCCCCATTTGCGGGCGAGCTTGATGCCGGTCTCCACCGCCTCCGCGCCGCTGTTCATCGGCAGGAAGCGGTCGAAACCCGAGAGCGCGCTGATCTCCTGGCAGAGCCTGCCGAGCTGATCGTTGCGGAAGGCGCGCGAGCACAGGGTGAGCCGCTCCGCCTGCTCGACGAGCTTGGCCAGCAGACGGGGGTGGCAGTGTCCCTGATTGACCGCCGAGTAGGCGGCGAGACAGTCGAGATAGCGATTCCCCTCGACGTCCCAGACCCAGACTCCCTTGCCGCGCGTGACGACGATCTCGAGCGGGTGATAGTTGTGGGCGCCGTGGCGGTCTTCGAGCGCGATCAGGTCCCGCGAGGAGAGTGTTGCCGGGCTGTCGAGAGTGTCGGGCATCGTGAGCTCCGGGAGGATGATTGGACACTCCATTCTACCGGCTTTGGCCGGGATCCCCAATCGTGCCTGCGCCGGAGCGCTCTCCTTGCTACGCTCCTCTCCAGGAGGCGGCATGAACGACGATCGTCTGGATCGCCTGCGGCGCCGGATCCGCAACCTCGACGCCGCGCTGCTCGGTCTGATGGCGGAGCGCATGGAGCTCGCGCGCGAGGTCGGACAGGAAAAGAGGGAAGCCGGGATTCCGTTGCGCGACTTCGAAGTCGAGAAGCGCGTGCTCGCGCGGGCCACCGCGAGCGCCGAGACGCTCGGACTCGCCCCGGAGCTGGCGCGCGGCGTCATGCGGCAACTCGTCGAGGAGGCTTGCCGGGTGCAGGAGGTCGATCACTTCTCGACCTACTCCGGCGAGGCCGAATCGATCCTCGTCGTCGGCGGGGCGGGGAAGATGGGCCATTGGCTGGTGCGGTTCTTCGAGACCCAGGGCCACAAGGTCCTGGTCTTCGACCCGGCGTCCCGAAACCGGGGGGTTGCGGAGGTCGAGGTGGCGCCGACGCTCGCTGCCGGGCTCGCCAAGGCCTCGATGGCGTTCGTCGCGGTGCCGCTCGACCGCGTGGCGGCCACGGTCGAGGAGATCGCCGGGCTGGCCTTCGCGGGCGTTCTCTGCGACGTGGCGAGCGTCAAGGAGCATCTCCGGCCGGCGCTCGACGCGGCGCGCGCGCGCGGCGTCGCGGTCACCAGCATCCATCCGATGTTCGGAGCCGGAGCGCGGACGCTCTCCGACAAGGTCATCTGTCTCTGCGACTGCGGCGTGCCCGCCGCGACCGAGCGCGTTGCCGCCCTCTTCCGGGAGACCGCGGTGACGCTCGTGCCGCTGTCGCTCGAGCGCCACGACGAGATCGCCTCCTACGTCCTCGGCCTGTCGCATTTCCTGAACCTGCTCTTCGCCCGGGTAATCGCGAGGAGCGGGCTCTCCTTCGCCGAGCTCACCGCGGTGGGTTCCACGACCTTTCACTCGCAGTTCCTGACCACCGAGAGCGTGGTGCGGGAGAATCCGCAGCTGTACTACGAGATTCAGCGCTCGAACCGCTTTTCGGAGCGCGTCTACCGCGAAGTCGAGCGCGCGGCCGCCGACTGGATCGGCTGGGTCGAGAGAGAGGAGCCCGGCCGGTTCGCGGACGCCATGAGGGCGCTCACCGCTTGGCTCGACGGCAGGCCAGGGACCGGCTGACCGCGGCGAGTGGCAGAATGCGCGCGTGAGCGAGCGCCCGCAATCCGGGACGACCGAAGTATCTGAGCCTGCCGTGCCGCCGCCGGCGGCGACCGCCGAGGTTTCTCCGGCTTCTCCGGCAACCGGGAGCGCGGCGCCGGCGCAGGAGGAAGAGCGGCGCTCTCAGCGCGCGCCCCGCAAGCCCCGTCGCCCGCGCAACCGGCCGGCGTCTGATTGGGCGTCATGGGACGACGAGCAGCTGCTCGGGCTCAAGATCTCGGAGCTCGAGCTTCCGATCGCCGGGAGCGAGCTCGAGCCGCGGCTCGCTCAGCTCCACTCCGAGCTCGCGGAGCGCGGCCTGCTCTTCCGGCCGCACTGCTGGCTGTCGAACGAGTGGTTCACTCCCGACGGCGTCCCGGGGATCGCGGTTCCCTTCTACCTCGCGCATCCTCGCCTCGCGCGGCTCGAGCTCCATCAGATGTTCGAGATCGAGGGTGGCACCCACGAGTGGTGCATGAAGATCCTGCGCCACGAAGCCGGGCATGCCATCGAGAACGCATTCAAACTGCGCAGCCGGCGGCGCCGGCACGAGCTCTTCGGCAGCACACGCGAGCCCTACCCCGAGTTCTACGCCCCGCGGCCGTACAGCAAGAGCTTCGTCATCCACCTCGACTCGTGGTACGCGCAGAGTCATCCCGACGAGGATTTCGCCGAGACCTTCGCCGTCTGGCTGCATCCGGAGTCCGAATGGCGTGAGCGCTACCAGGGCTGGCCGGCGTTGAGGAAGCTCGAGTACATGAACGAGCTCATGACGAGCCTCGCCGGCCGCCGGCCGCTCGTCGAGTCGAGCGCCGAGGTCGATCCGCTGGCGACGATCAGCAAGACTCTGCGCCAGCACTACACGGAGAAGCGCGCGCACTACGGCGTGAACCGTCCGGAGTTCTACGATCGCGATCTGCGCAAGCTCTTCTCGGACGCGCCGGCGCACGCCCATCAGCCGACCGCGGCGGCATTCCTGGCGCGCTACCGGCGCGAGATCCGCCTTCTCGTGGCGCGCTGGACCAACGAGTATCAGTACACGATCGATCAGGTGCTCGGCGACATGATCGCCCGCTGCCGCGAGCTCAACCTGCGTCTCGCCACGACTCCCGAGCATGCCAAGCGCGAGTTCGCGGTGCTCGTCACCGTGCAGACCATGAACTACCTGCACAGCGGCCGTCACCGGGTGGCGCTGTGAAGCCGCTGCGGATCCTGGCACTGGTCCAGGAGAGTCTGGTGCCGCCGGCGGAGGCGACGGCGGAGGAGGTCGTAGCCGCACCCTGGCGCACGGAGTACGACGTCGTCTCCTGCTTGAAGGAGCTCGGACACGAGGTGCACGCGCTCGGGGTCGGAAGCGAGCTCAATCCGATCCGGCGCGCCGTGCGCGAGGTGCGGCCGCATCTCTCCTTCAACCTGCTCGAGGGTTTCGACGACGTGCCGCAGTGGGACCAGAACGTGGTCGCGTACCTCGAGTTGCAGAAGATGAAGTACAGCGGCTGCAACGCCCGGGGGCTGCTCCTCGGACGCGACAAGGCGCTCGCGAAGAAGCTGCTCTCGTATCACCGCATCCGGGTGGCGGAATTCGCCATCGCGCCGCGCGGCCGGGTCTTCCGCCGGCCGAAGAAGCTCGCCTTTCCGCTGATCGTCAAGTCGCTCACCTTCGACGCCTCGATCGGAATCTCGCAGGCCTCGGTGGTGGAGAGCGAGGAGAAGCTCGAAGAGCGGGTCCGTTTCATCCACGAGAGCATCGGGACGGATGCCCTCGTCGAGAGCTACATCGAGGGCCGCGAGCTCTACGTCGGCGTGCTCGGCAATCGCCGGTTGAAGGCCCTGCCGATCTGGGAGCTCTCCTTCGACAACATGCCCGAGGCCTCGCGCAAGATCGCGACCGAGCGCCTGAAGTGGAGCCTCACCTACCAGCGCAAGCACGGCATCGCGAGCGGCCCGGCCCGCGAGCTCCCGGAAGCGCTGGGTCCGCGCATCCAGAAGCTCTGCAAGCGGGTCTACAGCGTCCTCTGCCTCTCCGGTTACGCGCGCATCGACCTGCGTCTCACCGAGTCGGGGCAGGTGTACGTCATCGAGGCGAATCCGAACCCGCAGATCGCGCGCGACGAGGACTTCGCGAACGCCGCCCGTGAAGCCCGGCTCGACTACGGCCACCTGCTGCAGCGGATCGTCAATCTCGGGCTCGACTGGGAGCCGACCCAGGCTTTCTGACCGGCTAACCCGGGCCGCGCCGCGCACGCTCGAGGAGCCGGGCGAACTCCGGGCGGCCGCGCAAGGAGGCGAGATCGGCGTCGGTCTCCATCTGCAGCGGCTGTTTGAGACCGTGCGCGAGAGCTTTCTCGAGCGCCGCCAGGGCGGCGTCGGGCGCGCCGGAGCGCGCTTGCGCGCAGGCGAGGTTGTAGAGCGCGAAGGCGTCTTCGGGGAAGAGGTCGGACACCAGGTCGAGGCCGGGCACCGCCCGGCGATAGTCGTCCGCAGCGAAGAATTCGTTCGTCAGGTAGAAGCCGAGATGAACCTGGATGGCCGCGAGCCTCCGCTTCGCGGCTGCTCCCGCGATGCCGCCGGCGTCGCGTCGGCGGAGGGTTTCGTCCACGCCGAGGAGATGGCGCAGCTCGCCACGAGCGATCGGATTCTCGGCCGATCGCAGAAGTCCAGCCGCTTCCCCAATCCTGCGGAAACCCTGGCTCTCGTACTCTTCTGCCTTCTTCTCCTCCTTTACTGAGCTTTTCGCGGCGGTGGAAGAGAGAAGCTCTGCCGCGCGCCGCGCGGCGCGTTGGACCGCTGCGTCGTCGCCGATGCCGCGGAAGGTCTCGGCGACCGATTGGAATTTTCGCCCGGACGCGAGCGCGTCGCCGGTGCCCGCCAGCGCCTCGGCTGCGGCGAGCTCTGCGGCCAGAGTTCGCGCCACTCTCTCCCGGTCGACCGGAGCGAGGCCATCGCGCATCGCGAGGATCTCGAGCCAGGTCACGGCCGTGCGCGCCAACTCGGCCGGGCACCACGAGTGCGGGCCCGGGTAGAACTCGAGGCGATGCGGCACGCCGGCCTTCGCGGCCAGCCGGTCGAGCTCCCGCGTCGGTTGATAGTTGAAGTCGGCCTCCCCGGCCGCCGCGAACAGGGCGAACTTGGGCACGAGCGACAGGTACTCGGGCGCCGGCCGGCCGCCGATCGAGATCACGCCGGCGAGAAAGCCCCCTTTGAGCCCCAGGATCCAGGCGAGGACGCCGCCGCCCGAGAAGCCGCCGGCGTAGATGCGCCGGGGGTCGACCGGCAGACGCTTCATGACGTCTGGAATCATCGCCTTGATGGCGCGCGCGTTGGGCTCGCCGGGCCCGTCGCTGCGGGTGTTGTTCGAGCTCGCGAGGATCCAGCCGAGCTCGTCGGCGGCGGGCTGGAAGAGCTCCGCCGCGAGCCGGCCGCGCGATCGGGGATCGAAGAGGATGAGAACCGGCCACTTGCGGGACGCGGTGAATCCCTGCGGCAGGTAGAGCTCCCAGGTCTGCGTCGGGTCGGAGAGCGTCGGAATCGCCGAGGTGAGGGTACCCGGGGAAAGGGTCGCCAGATTGTCGGGAAGATCCGCCGCCGACCCGTGTCTCGCCGTCGCGACAGCTGCGAGAGCCAGCAGGATGGCGGCAAGGGTGGTGCCTGGCCGCGCGTTTCCGTGCAACCTCGGTCGAGTCGCTCCCATGAGAGAGAATCTACGGAAGTCCTGCCGGGTGGGTTCTTCCGGGATGCCAGGTGAGGACTCGCGGCTCCGGGGCGAAGACGATCTCGGCCACGACGCTGCGCTCGAGCCCGGCGTAGGTCGCCCGCGCCGTGGCCTGCTTGCGGCCGTCGGGCAGGGTCACGATGCGGCTCTCGAGCGTGCCGCCGCCGAAGGAATGCTCCGCGTAGCCGCCGGCGTCGGGGTTCGTCGAGAGCTCGGCGAGCGCCTCCTCGAGCGCCGAATCGACCAGCGCGCTGAGGCGCATCCGCCGGGCATCGGTCTTCTGCTCGCGCAGGTCGACGACCAGCGCCACCGAGAGCAGCAGCCCGGCCGTGGTCGCAATCACCAGCAGAAAGAGCACGAACAGGAGGGCCGAGCCACGCTCGGAGGAGCGGTCGCGCATCAGGGAGGAGGTACCGGCTGGATGCGGCTGCCGGCGACGACCTCAACCTGTTCGAGAGTCTCGCCGACGCTCTTCCAGGCGGCGGTGGCGACGCGGAGAGCGCTCGCGCCGGCCGGCTTGCGGCGGGTCAGATTCACATGCACGGCGCCGTCGACAAGGGTCCACCACTCGAAGCCGATCATGCCGTCGAGCATCGGGCGGGTTCCGAGGAGGTTGTTGTCCAGGTCGTAAGTCCTGCGCACCAACCTGTTGCCGTCCATCTCCCAGACCTCTGAACGGTCGGGTCTTCGGCAACGAAGTCCCAGATGCGTGGAGACGCCAGCGCCGATCGGAACCGAAGCGTGCAGGTCCTCGCGCAGCAGGCGCAGGGCGAGCTCGGTACCGGGCTCGCGCAACTCCCTGCCACTGTTCGAGAAGATGCGCAGCGACTCGACGAGCAGGCCGTTGGTCACCAGCAGGACCAGCAGGAAGACGAGCGTCGAAACGACGACCTCGATGAGGGTGAAACCGCTCTCGCGGCGGGTGGGCGGACTCATGGCGTGGGTAGGATATGGATCAGAGCCTGGAGCGAGCGCCGGAACGGTTGACCGTGCACGCGGTAGGTGGCGACGATGTCCATCGACTTCGTCGCCGGAACCGTGCCGTCGGCGACCGTGACGGTGAGCATGACGCCGCTGCCGGCCGAGCCGGGGAGGATCGCCGATTCGAGCGGCAGCTCGCCCGCCCGCAGGCTCTCGTAGGTGTTCTCGAGCGCCTCGTCGGCGGCGCGCTCGGCGACCAGGCGTTCGCCGATCTCCTTCTGTTGCCAATAGAGGCCGGCGGCGGAGAGCATCAGCACGCCGGCGATCGCCAGAGCGACCAGCACCTCGATCAGCGTGAAGCCGCGCTCGCGGGCGCTCATCTCGTCACCGCCGCGAGTCTATTCCTTCGGCGACGTGGCAATCCGTCCGCGCCGTGCCAAGATGATGCCGGTTTTCCTGCCCATGGAAACTCCCACTCCAGCATCCGGCAGTTCAGAGGCACCCGCTCCCGAAGTGGGGCGGGCGGAGGAGCCCGAAGCCGCGCCGAGCTCCGGATTCGTCCGCGCGCTGAAGCGCAGCGGTCCGGCGCTCCTGTCGGTGGCGCTGTTCGTCGCCGCCCTGGCGGCGCTCCACCGGGAGCTCGCCCAGGTCCACCTGCCCGAGGTCGTGCGCGAGGTCCAGGCGCAACCGTGGCCGCGCCTCGCCGGCGGCCTGGCGTTGACGCTCGCGAGCTACGCGGCTTTGACGCTCTACGACCTCCTCGGCCTCTTCTACCTCGAGCGTCGAATCGCCTACCGCAAGGTGGCGCTCGCCTCGTTCGTCGGCTACGCCTTCAGCAACAGCGTCGGACATTCCCTGCTGGTCGGCGCGCCCGCGCGCTACCGCTTCTATTCCGGCTGGGGCCTCTCGGCGTTGGATGTCGCAAAGCTGGTGGCCTTCACCTCCGCCACGCTCTGGATCGGCTTTTTCGCGCTCGCCGGGGTGGTGTTCGTCGTCGAGCCGTTCGCCCTTCCCGCGGCGCTGCATCTGCCGTTCGCCTCGGCCCGCCCGCTCGGTTTTCTCTTTCTGGCGGTCCTTGGCGCCTACCTGGCGCTGCCACTCGTCTGGCGGCGGCCGTTCGCGGTCGGCGGCTGGGAGGTGCGGGCGCCCCGACCGGCGCTCGCCCTGGCGCAGATCGCCGTCGCGGCCGCCGACTGGACGCTCGCGGGGACCGTGCTCTACCTGCTCCTGCCGGCCGCCCTGAACCTGTCCTGGCCCGCGTTCCTGGCCATTTTCCTGCTCGCGCAGGTGGCCGGGATCGCGAGCCAGATCCCCGGCGGGCTGGGCGTCTTCGAGACCGTCTTCCTCCTGCTCGCGGCACCCGCCGAGCCGGCGGCCGCGGTCGGCGCGCTGGTGCTCTACCGTCTGGTCTACTACCTGCTGCCGCTCGCCGTGGCTCTGGCGCTGCTCCTTGCCAGGGGACTTGCCGAGCGCCGCGAGCGCCTCTTCCGCGCCGGCCGCGTGCTCGGCCGCATTCTGCCGGCGATGGCGCCGCCAGCGCTCGCCGTAGGCGCCTTGATCGCCGGCGCCATCCTGCTGCTTTCGGGCGCGACGCCAGTCGTCCCGGAGCGCCTCACCCTGTTGCGGGAACTGATTCCGCTCCCGGTCGTCGAGCTCTCGCACTTTGCCGGCTCGCTCGCCGGGGCAGGGCTGCTGTTGCTGGCGCGCGGGCTGGAGCGCCGTCTCGACGCCGCCTGGATGCTCGCCACCGCCCTGCTCAGCGTCGGGGTGGTCGCCAGTCTCCTCAAAGGCTTCGATTACGAAGAGGCCATCGTCCTCTCCCTGCTTCTCGCGGCGCTCCTGCCGGCGCGCCGTCAGTTCTATCGCCGCTCGGCGCTCATCGCGGAACCGTTCACTCCGGGCTGGACGGCGGCCATCGCGCTGGTGCTCTTGGGCTCGACCTGGCTCGGCCTCTTCGCCCACAAGCATGTCGACTACTCGCATGAGCTCTGGTGGCGGTTCGCGTTCAGAGGCGACGCTCCACGCTTCCTGCGCGCCTCGGTCGGCGCGCTGGTGGTGGTCATGTCGTTCGCCCTGCGACGCCTTCTGCGCCCAGCGCCCGCGGAGCCGCCGGCCCCCGGCGCTGCCGAAATCGACCGCGCGGCAGCTGTCGCGGCGACGGCCCCCGGGACTTATGCTTACCTGGCGCTGCTCGGTGACAAGCACCTGCTCTGGCACGAGCAAGGCGCGGCGTTTCTGATGTACGGCGTCGAGCGCCGGAGCTGGATCGCCATGGGCGACCCGATCGGTTCCGAGAGTGAACGGCGCGATCTCGCCTGGCAGTTCCGCGAGCTCGTCGACCGCCACGACGGCTGGACCGTCTTCTACCAGGTGCGGCCCGTCAATCTCCATCTCTATCTCGACCTCGGCCTGAACCTGCTCAAGATCGGCGAGGAGGCGCGCGTCCCGCTGGCCGACTTCGCGCTCACCGGCGCGGCGCGCAAAGGCCTGCGCCACATCGAGCGCAAGCTCGAGAAAGAGTCGTGCGAATTCGAGGTCGTGCCCGCCGCCGCAGTGGTCGAGCTCCTCGATGAGCTCCAGTTCATCTCCGACCGCTGGCTCGAGTCGCGCAGCACACGGGAGAAGGGATTTTCGATCGGCTATTTCTCGCGCGACTACCTCGCGCGGTGCCCGGCCGCTCTGGTGCGGGTGTCGGGCCGCCTGGTGGCGTTCGCGAATCTCTGGCTGGGCGGCGGCCGCCGGGAGCTCTCGCTCGACCTCATGCGCCACCTGCCGTCCGCGCCGCCCGGAGTGATGGACTATCTGTTCACGAAGCTGGCGCTCTGGGGCCGGCAGGAAGGGTACGAATGGCTGAACCTCGGGATGGCTCCGCTCGCCGGGCTCGAGGACCGGCATCTCGCGCCGCTCTGGAACCGGCTCGGCGCGCTGGCATTCCGGCATGGCGAGCATTTCTACAACTTCCAGGGCTTGCGCCAGTACAAGGAGAAGTTCGATCCGGTCTGGGAGCCGCGCTATCTCGCGTCGCCCAGCGGGCTCGCCCTGCCCCGGGTGATCACCCACCTCACCGCCCTGATCGGGGGCAGCCTCAAAGGAGTCATCGCGAAATGAACCGGCGAATCTGCTGTCTTGCGCTCGGCCTCGCCGCAGCGACCTCAGGGCTGGCGCCAGCGCTCCAGCAGGAGCCCGCGGCGGAGCAAACTCCCCGGAACGAGCGTTCCAAGCCCGTGGCGGCGGCGTCGGCGGGGCCCGCCGAGCGCACCCTCTCGTTCGGGCGCTTCGGCACCGTCCACCTCTACGGCGATCCGGCCACGGCGAAGCAGGTCGTTCTCTTCGCGTCGGGCGACGGTGGATGGGCGCTCGGAGTGGTGGACATGGCGCGGGAGCTCGCGACCCTCGACGCTCTGGTGATCGGCATCGACGTCGTGCACTTTCTCCGGCAGGTCGACGCCGGGTCCGAGCCTTGCGCCTATCCGGCCGCCGACTTCGAGGAGCTCGCGCAGTTCGTCGAGAAGGAGCTCGGATTCGAGCGCTATATCACGCCGATTCTGGTCGGCTACTCCTCCGGGGCGACGCTGGTCTATGCGCTCCAGGTCCAGGCGCCGCCGGCGACTTTTCGCGGCGCGATGAGCCTGGGCTTCTGTCCGGATCTCTGGACGGTGAAGCCTTTCTGCAAGGGACACGGACTCGAGTTCAGCGGCAATCCGGCGGCCAAGGGGGTGCTCTTCGCGCCTGCGAACCGGCTCGAGACGCCCTGGATCGTCTTCCAGGGCGACATCGACCAGGTCTGCGAGCCGGCGGCCACGGCCGGATTCGTCAGCCGGGTTCCGCACGGCGAGCTCGTCGCACTGCCCAAAGTGGGGCACGGGTTTTCGGTGCCGCGCAACTGGCTGCCCCAGTTCCGCGGCGCCTTTTCGCGCCTGGTCGCGACCGATGCCGCGCCGGCCGCTGCGACCGCGCCTTCGCCGTCCGAATCTCCCGGGGCGGCGGCCGCGGCGGTTTCGGAGGCGGCGCCCGCCGACCTGCCGCTGGTCGAAGTCGCCGCGACCGGGTCTCCCGCCGACCGCACGAAGGCGGCGACACTCGCCGTCGTGCTCTCGGGAGACGGCGGTTGGGCCGGGATGGACAAGGAGGTCGCGGGCGAGCTCGCCGGGCTCGGAATTCCGACCGTCGGCTGGAACTCCCTGCAGTACTACTGGAAGACGCGCACACCCGAGGGCGCCGCCGACGACCTGGCGCGCATCCTCGCGCACTACCTTCCAGCCTGGGGGCGGGAGCGGGTGCTGCTGGTCGGCTACTCGTTCGGCGCCGACGTCCTGCCGTTCCTGGTGGCGCGGCTGCCCGAGAGCTGGCGGGCGCGGGTCGATCTCGTGACTCTGATCGCGCCGTCGACTTCGGCGCAGTTCGAGTTTCACGTCAGCGAGTGGCTCGGCTCGACCGCGCGCGACGCGCGCCCGACCGCGCCCGAGGTCGAGCGTCTCTCCGGCCTGCGAGTGCTCTGCATCCAGGGCGAGGACGACGCGGAGGGGCTCTGTCGCAAGCTCCCGGCCGGCGCCGCGGAGGTCGCGCTTCTCGGTGGCGGCCACCACTTCGGCGGCGGCTACGCCGAGGTGGCGCGGCGCATCGTCGCCGCGCTCCCGGCCGGCTCAGAAACGGGCTCAGTGAAACGGGCGCAGTGAAACCGGCTCAGCGAAAATCGTGGCTGGGGATCGCGGCGAGCTCGGCGAGCGGCCAGAACTTCTCGGCCTGGAGTGAAACGCTGCCGTCGCGCTGCTGCACGACCCCTTCGATCACCAGGCCGGGGTTGCCGACGATCGTCGTGCGGTGGGCGAGGAGCAACGCCCGCTTGACGATCGCCTGCACCATGCCGGTCTCGTCTTCGAGGGTGATGAAGAGGGTGCCGTTCGCCGTGCCCGGGCGCTGGCGCACGATCACCGCCCCGGCGATCCGGGTGCGGCTTCCGGCCGGGAGACGCGGCACCTCGGCCGCCGTCACCACCCCGCGCCGGACGAGCGCGGCCCGTGCGTAGGCGACCGGGTGCCTCCCCACGGTGAGCCCAGTGCCGGTGAAATCGGCCGTGGTCTCCTCGTAGGCGGACATCTCCGGCAGAGGACTGGCGAGGGCTCGAGGTCCGTCCGTCCGCTCTTCGAAGAGCTCGCCCCTCGGCCGGACCGCGAGCGCCGCCTGCCAGAGCGCCGCGCGGCGGCTGAGGCCCAGGGAGGCGAGGGCTCCGACCTCGGAGAGCCGGGCCATCTCGTCACTGCGCAGAGCGGCGCGCGCCTGGAGCTCCTCGACCTCCCGGAACGGCGCCACCCGGCGCTCCGCCGCGATGCGCTCGCCGGTTTGCTGCCGCAGCCCGGAGATGTAGCGCAGGCCGATCCGGCAGGCGCCCGCAGCACGCACCGACGACAGCGCGGTTTCCTTGTGTGCGCTTTTGCTTTTCAGCTCCTCCCACAAGCACCGCCACCCTGAAAAGTTCACATCGATCGGTAGAACAGCGACGCCGTGGCGCTGCGCATCCTTGACCAGCGACGCCGGGTGGTAGAAACCCATCGGCCAGGCGTTCAAGAGCGCGATCAGGAACGCGGTCGGGTGGTAGCACTTGAGATAGGCCGAGGCGTAGGCGATGAGCGCGAACGAGGCGGCGTGCGACTCGGGGAAACCGTAGAGGGCGAACGAAGTGATCGACTGCACGATCTGGTCCTGATTGGCGCCGGTGATGCCGCGCGCCGTCATGCCGGAGCGCAGCCGCGCTTCGATCGCCACCATGCGCTCGACCGAGCGCTTGAAACCCATCGCGCGCCGCAGCTCCTCGGCCTCGCCGCCGGAGAAGCCGGCCGCGGTCATCGCGATGCGCAGGAGCTGCTCCTGGAAGAGCGGGATGCCGAGGGTGCGTTTGAGGATCGGCTCGAGGCAGGGATCGAAGTAGGTCACCGGCTCGCGTCCCCGCCGGCGTTCGAAGAACGGATGCACCATGCCGCCGGTGATCGGCCCCGGGCGGATGATGGCGACCTGGATGACGAGATCGTAGAAGCGGGTCGGGGCGTTCCTCGGCAGCGAGGCCATCTGGGCGCGGCTCTCGACCTGGAAGACGCCGACGGTGTCCGCGGCGCGCAACATGGCGTAGACCTGCGGATCGTCGGCGGGAAGATGCGCCAGATCGACGTTCTTCCGTTCGTGCTCGCGGATGATCGGAATCGCCTCCTCGAGCGCGTTCAGCATGCCCAACCCCAGGAGGTCGACCTTGATGATGCCGAGATCGGCGCAGTCGTCCTTGTCCCACTGCACGATCGTCCGCCCGGGCATGGCGGCCGGCTCCAGGGGCACCACTTCGTCCAGCCGGCCGGCGGCGATCACCATGCCGCCCGAATGCTGCCCGAGATGCCGCGGCAGGTTCTGGATCTTCCGGAAGTAGACGCCGAAGAGGCGGTTGCGCGGCTCTTCCGGGTCGAAGCCGGCGGCGGCGAGCTCGCGGTCGAGGAACTTCGCGTCGCCGCGCTCGAGGTCGTAGCGGAAGTGGCCGAGCTGACCCGCGAGCTTGTCCTCCTGCTCGCGCGAATAGCCGAGGGCCTTGGCCACTTCGCGCGCCGCGGAGCGGTCGCGATAGGTGATGACGTTGGCGGTCATCGCCGCGCCGCATCCGCCGGCCCCGCCGCCCGATTCACCGCCATAGCGCCGGAAGACATACTGGATCACCTTCTCGCGCGGCTCGCCCGAGGGCAGGTCGAGGTCGATGTCGGGCCACTCGCCGCGTTCTTCGGAGAGGAAGCGCTCGAACAGCAGCTCCATCTTCACCGGATCGATGGCGGTGATGGCGAGCGCGTAGCAGACCGCGCTGTTCGCCGCAGAACCGCGCCCCTGGCAGAGGATCTTCTCGCGGCGGCAGAACTCGACGATGTCCCAGACGATGAGGAAATAGCCGGCGAGGTCGAGCTTCTCGATCATCGCGAGCTCTTTCCCGATCTGGACCTGGGCGCGGGTCGTGAGCGGACGGAAACGGGCGCGGGCGTGATTCCAGGTGATCTCGCGGAGATAAGACGACGGCGTCTCGCCGGCGGGCAGTGGGAAGTCGGGAAAGCGATAGCCGAGATCGGCGAGCGTGAAGTCGAGCCGTCCGGCGAGCTCGTGCGCGTGCGTCACCGCGCCCGGGAGGTCGGCGAAGCGGCGCGCGATCTCGTCGGCGGAGAGCAGATGGCGCTCTCGATGTGCGGCGAGGCGCGACCCCGCCGCGTCGAGCGTGGTGTGAAGTCGAATGGAAGTCAGGATGTCGTGCAGCGGCTTGTCCTCGCGCCGGGCATAGCGCACCCCGTTGGTCACGACGAGGGGCAGGCGGAGGCGCGCGGCGAGATCGACCAGCGCCTGGTTGCGGTGCTCCTCCTCGCGCCGGCCGTGGCGCTGCAGCTCGACATGCACGCGCCCGGGGAAGAGGTGCGCGAGCCGCTCGAGCTCCGCCCGCGCGCGCTCGACGCGATTCCCTCCGCCCGGGGCGAGGGCGTGCGCCAGCGGTCCTTCGTCGCCGCCGGTCAGCACGTGCAGCCCGGCGCTGTACTCCTCGACCTCCAGCCAGTTCGCCACCGCCGCGCCCTTCGGCTTGCCGCGCGCCGCCGCGGTGATCAGCTTGCAGAGATTGCGGTAACCGGTGGGCGACTCGACCAGCAAGGAGAGTCGGGTGTCGAGGTGGGGGTCCACGACGACCTCCGCCCCCACCAGCGCCCGGATGCCCGCCGCGCGCGCCGCT
This sequence comes from Thermoanaerobaculia bacterium, assembly GCA_963806165.1. Lineage (GTDB taxonomy): Bacteria > Acidobacteriota > Thermoanaerobaculia > Multivoradales > JAGPDF01 > JAGPDF01. Next base: position 1,101,798 of record CAWDWZ010000007.1, on the reverse strand, counting down.
TTGTAGAACCGCGGCGCGCCGGAGACGCCGTTGCGATCGACGAGCGCGATCGCCGGCAGGCCGAGCTCGGCGGCGCGCGCCACGAGATCCTCGGGCAGCGAGGCGCCGTCGAGGAAGGAGAAGGCCGAGGCGACGCGCAGCTCGGTGTACGGCAGCGGCGGGCGCGTCTCGCTGCGGCGGAAGGAGCGCTCGAGGAGCTTCTCCTTGCGCGCCCCCGGCGACTGATACGGCCGCCCGCCGCCCATATGAAGATTCCGCGCGATGTCGTGCTTCCCTCTGCCGCCCATGGCAGAAGAGTAGCGCAAACAAGGCGTAAAAAGAATGTCTCAGCCGGACGAATTCACCGGCAGCCCGGGCTTCGCTCCGCCTACTCGACGACTCCGGTCCACGATTCGCTGTCGAGGTCTTCCGCGAGGAGAGCGGTGCGGCCGCCGACCGCCGCGTCGGGCGGCGCCGGGACGTCGGCGCAGAAGCCGTTCGGGCCGCGCTCGAGCTGGAGCGGTTTTCCGGTCGTGATCTGGACCTCGCCTTCCTTTACCGTCGCGGTCGACAGTCGCACCCAGTGCTTGTCGCCGTCGCCCGAGAAGCAGACCCCGTTGGTCGCCAGGCCGAGCCGAATGCCGGTGCCGGGAGGAGCGGCGTCGCCGGCGAGGAGACGCCGCAGGCGGGCGGCGGCGACTTCGGGTGGGGTTGAGGAGCGCAGCCAGCGCGGCGCCTGCAGGAGGCGGCCGTCGCCGCCCTTCCAACGCACCTCGAGCGCCAGCAGCCGCCCCGGCGTGGGGAAAGGAGAGCGATAGGTGAACTGGCGGCGGCGCACCAGCTGACCGAGCGCGCTCTCGAGCCGTTCCGCCTGTCCGACCAGAGCGCCCGAGGTCGCGCGCGCAAGCTCCGCCAGCGGCATCAGCGCGAAGTCGGTAACCACGTCGAGCTGGGTCTCGGTCGTTTCGTCCGGATGAGCGTCGCGGGCCGGGATGGAGACCACCGGCACGCTCTGCCGCCGGTCGCCCGAGCCTCCGGTGGAGACCTGCAGGCGCTTCTCGGCGGCAGAGAGCGGAATCTGCTCGCGCGCGGCGCGGAGCGCGATCGGCAGGGTGACCCAACCGTAGCCGGCGAGCACCCGGGCCGTCTCCGACAGAGGTCGGAACTGCGGGCGCTCGGCGAGCGAGTCGGTTTTCGAGCGCGTCAATTGCTCGAGCGTCTCCGGATCGATCTGCCAGCCGTCCGCGGGCAGGAGGAGCGCGCGGGAGCCGCCGCCGCCGCGCGCGGCGATCTCGACCGCCAGGCGGTCGAGCTGCGCGATCCTGGCCGCCGTTGCGACGGGGACCGGCGGTTCGGGCCGCGCCGGCTCCTTGCCCGCAGCCGCGGCGAGCTCGTCGAGGGCATGACCGAGCATCTCGGCCGATCCGGTGGTGAGTACGGTATGCGGCTGGGGATCCGCGACCACGATCTCGGCGAGGCCTCCGGCGGTGAGCCGTCCTGCCTGCCGCGCGAGCGCGATCGCAGCGCTCTGGCGCGTCTCCGGGCCGGCGAGGGTCGAATCGAAATAGAGCACGAAGATCCACTGGGACTCAGCCGCCGGTCCGAGCTCGGTGAGCGGAAAGGCCACGCCGTCTTCGACGACGAGAAAGTCCTCGCGCCCCTTGCGGCCGATCGACTCGAAGAGCGGCAGTGAGGAGAGGTCGACGCGCACCTCGACTTCACGCACCTCGATCGTTTCGGTGAAGGGCGGCGCCGCAGGATGCTTCTGCGCGGCGAGGGGAGGCGCGAGCAGAGCCGCGCAGCAGAACAGTGAGGCGAGCAGGGTCGGGGTCGGTCGAAAGCGGCGCATGGATGTGCTCCGGAGCAAATGCGATGCCCGGCTCAGTGGGCGAGAAGCAGTGGGCAAGGGGCGAGCTGCAGGAGCTTCTCGGAGACGCTCCCCAAGAGCAGGTCGAGGAGAACCCCGCGCCCGCGGCGGCCGGCGCACAGCAGGTCGACCTCGGCGCTGCCTGCGAGCTCGAGGAGAGAGGCCGCCGGGTCGCCTGCGCCGGCGTGGAGCTCGACTCTCGCCGGCTCGAGTCCGGAGGATTGTGCAAGATGCAGGAGAGCGCTCTCCGTGAGACCTTCGTCGCGGTCGCGGAGGCTCGCGAGCAGGAATCGGGCGTTCGCAAAGAGCGCACGGGCGGCGGTGAGCGCGGCCTGGCTCCCAGCCGAGCCGTCGACGCCGACCAGGATCCGCCGCGGTGGGCTCGGACGCAGCGCGCCGCGCACCACGACCGCCGGTACCCGGGCTCCGCGTGACACCTCGCCGCTCGTCGAGCCGATGAACAGGCGGCGCGCGCGCCGCTGGCCGTGCTGGCCGACCACGATCGCCGCCGCACCGAGAGCTTCAGCCTGCTCGATCAGCGTGTCGGCCGGGAGCCAGCGGCGGATGTGGATCTCCACCGTGATGCCGGCCGCGGTGAGCTCGGCCCGGACCGATTCGAGCTCGCTGCGCATTGCGCGCTCGGCGTGCGAGAGGATCTCCTCCGCTGAAAACTCCGGCGAGTGCATCGGCATCGCGGGCAGCGCCAGGGCGTGGGTCAAGTGCAGGACCGTGCCCGGCGAGGCGAGCGCCACTCCGCGAGCCCAGCGCGTCGCCCGGTGGCCGTCTTCAAGGCCGTCGAACCCGATCACGATGTGGCGGACAAGTGGCGCTGACACTCGAGGATTCTCCGAATTCATGGTAGCAGAATGACCCTTCCTGAGTTACGATGGCACACAGCGAACTTTTCGAATCAGGACCGTCTGAAGCGGCCCTAACCATGTACGAGGGAGGCAGTCATGGATCAGAAACGCTTGTGGTCAGCCATAGTCACCGCGCTGACGCTGGTCGCCGCTCCGGGAATGGCCCAGCAGGATGCTCAGCCGCCGGCGGAGAATCCCCAGGATCAGGTGGAGGAAGTGATCGTCGTCACGGCGTCGCGAACCGAGCAGCCGCTGAACGAGGCCCCGGCGGCGATCTCGGTGCTGACGGCCAAGGACATCGAGTCGATCCCGGCCGACAACTACGGCTCGCTGCTGCGCAACATCCCCGGCCTCAACGTCTCGCAGTCGAGCGCCCGTGACATCAACATGACGGCGCGCGGTTCGACGAACACCCTGTCGACCTCGCAGCTCGTCCTGGTCGACGGCCGGTCGCTCTACCTCGATTTCTTCGGTTTCGTGATGTGGGACTTCCTGCCGGTGAATACCGCCGAGATCAAGCAGATCGAAGTGGTGCGCGGTCCGGGGAGCGCCGTCTGGGGCGCCAACGCCATGACCGGCGTGGTCAACGTCATCACCAAGAAGCCGAAGGAGATGGTCGGCACCAGCATCCTGCTCGGCGGCGGCGAGCTCGGCACGGCTTACGGCAGCCTCTCGCATGCCGGCGTCTCGGGCAACTTCGGCTACAAGCTCTCGGGTGGCTACTACACGCAGGATGCCTACGAACGGCCGGTGATTCCCGGGGTCGCGAACTTCCCGAACTCGGGTACCTCGCAGCCCAAGGGTGACCTGCGCTTCGACTGGGACCTCGCCGAGGACAGCGCTTTCTCGGTGGGCGCCGGCTACGCCGGCACCGACGGCATCATTCACACCGGCATCGGACCGTTCGACATCAAGAAGGGCTCGGATCTCTCCTACGCCAAGGTGGATTGGAACCATGGGCCCCTCCGGGTCGGACTGTTCGCCAACTTCCTCGATGCCGACTCCACGAACCTGGTGAGCGTCGGCACCGACGGCCTGCCCCTCGGCTTCAAGTTCTCGACCGATACCTACAACATCGACGCCTCGAACACCACGGTCGCCGGGGCGCACAACATCTTGACCTACGGCGCGAACTACCGCGACAGCAAGTTCGACCTCGAGATCGCCCCGCGGGGGACCAAGAAGAAGGAGTGGGGAGTCTTCCTGCAGGACGAGATCCTGCTCGGCGACAAGGTGCGCTGGCTGCTCGGCGGACGCTACGACGACGTCGATCCGATCAAGGGCGTCTTCACGCCGCGGACGAGCCTGCTCTTCGCCCCGAACCCGAACCACACCTTCCGCATCTCCTACAACGAGGCGTTCCGCACGCCGTCGGTGATCAACGACTACCTCGACGCGACGATTCTCGTCGGCGCCCCGCCGCTCGTCCTGCCGGCGCACGCCACCGGCAACGTCGACCTGGTGGAGGAGCATCTGACCGCCTACGAGGTCGGCTACGTCGGCTCGTTCGACAACGGCATGACGCTGACCCTCGCCGCCTATCGCAACAAGACCAAGGACTCGATCGACTTCTACACTTCAGGCGTCTATGACGCGCAGCACCTCCCGCTCGGCCTCATCCCGCCGGGGCTGCCGCCGTCGCTCGCTTTCTGCTTCCTCTTCGCGCCCGGCACCGGCCCGGCGAGCTGCCCGAACCGAGGCCTCGCGGGACTCTTCCCGCGGAGCTTCAGCTACCGCAACATCGGCGAGACCACCGACAAAGGTGTCGAGCTCACCCTGCAGCAGCGCGTCGGCAGCGCCTGGTCCTGGTTCGCGAACGCATCGTGGCAGGCCAAGCCGACCTTCAAGGGCCTCGACGATGATCCGAACCTGTCACAGAACCGGGCGCCGGAGTGGCGTGGCAACCTCGGGCTCTCCTACGACAGCGGCAGCTTCTTCGCCAACACCAACGTGAACTATCAGGGCGAAGCGTTCTGGGCCGACGTGCCGCTCGCGCGTCGGAACGACGAAGGCCTTCACCGCGGTCAATCTCGCGGTCGGCTTCCGCCTCCTCGACGAGCGCATGACGCTGCAGGTCATCGGCTCGAACGTCTTCGACGAGAGAGTCCAGCAGCACTACTTCGGCGACATCATCTCGCGCAAGGTCGTCGGCCAGGTCGGCTTCCGCTTCTGACCGAGGCGGCTTGAGCGCGTCTTCGGGGCTGGAATCCTCACGGGTTCCGGCCCTTTCCTTCTCTCGCGCGCGAGAGACCATGGCGTCGAGCCGCGTCCCGTTCGCCGCGAAGGTCGCCTACACCGTCTGGATGGCGGTCTGGGTGCCGCTCTACTGGCAGCAGGACGGGCCGGCGAACTTCCTCTGGATCTGCGATTTCGCCAACTGGGTGGTCTTCCTGGGGCTCTGGCTCGAGAGCCCGCTGCTGCTCTCCTCGCAGCTCGCCGGAGTCTTCTTGATTCAGCTCGTCTGGGCGATCGACTTCGGCGGCGCGCTGCTCTTCAAGGTCCATCCGGTCGGCGGCACCGAGTACATGTTCGATCCCGCGAAGCCGCTCTGGCTGCGCGGACTCTCGCTCTTCCACCTCTGGACGGTTCCGCTGCTCGTCTGGCTGGTGCGCCGGGTCGGCTACGACCGGCGCGGCTGGCGCCTGCAGACCGCGGTCGCCGGAGTGCTCTTCCCGCTCGGCGTTTTCGCCGGGACGCGGGAGCAGAATCTGAACTGGATGTACGCTCCGTTCGGGGTTCCGCAGACCCTCTTCGCTCCGGTGCTCTTCGCCGTCGTCGCAGTGCCGATCGCCGCGTTGCTGCTCTTCGTTCCCGGGGACTGGATCGTGCGGCGGTTTCTCGCCCGGTAACCTGGCGCTCCGCGAAGTCTCGCTCCGCGAGCACGTGCGCTGACTCAGCCGTGGCTCAAGAGCGTGCGCCAGACGGTGTCGGCGTCGACCGGCCGGCTGAAGTGGAATCCCTGGACGAACTCGCAGTTCATCGCCTCGAGCTGTTCGCGCTGATGCAGCGTCTCGACCCCCTCGGCCACCACGGCGAGGCCGAGGCCGGCGGCCATGCGCACGATGTTGCGCACCATCTCGTTGCCGTCGCCGCTGTTCGTGAGGTTGTTGATGAAGGAGCGGTCGATCTTGAGGACGTCCACGTTCAGGTTGGTGAGATACGAGAGCGACGAATAGCCGGTACCGAAGTCGTCGATGCAGACCCCGATGCCCAGCGCGCGCAGCTCCTTGAGCATCGCGTTCGCGGCCTGCGGGTTGTGCACCAGGATGCCTTCGGTGAGCTCGAGCTTCAGCAAGCGGGGCGGCAGCCCGGAGCGCTCGAGCGTCGCGATGATGTCGCGCACCAGATGGAGCTGGGCGAAGAGCTTGGGGGAGAGGTTGACGCTCATCGTCAACTCCGCCCAGGCCGGGTCGGCCTCCCGCCAGGCGTGCAACTGCCGGCAGGCCTGCTCGAGCACCCACATGCCGAGCGGCACGATGATCCCGGTCTCCTCGGCGGCGGCGATGAAATTGGCCGGCTCGACGAGCCCGCGCTCGGGATGGTGCCAGCGCACCAGCGCTTCGAATCCTATGATCTCGGCCTTCTTGAGGGCCAGAATCGGCTGATAGTAGACCTCGAATTCCCGCCTCTCGATCGCGCGCCGGAGGTCGTTCTCGAGCTGGAGCTGCGCCAGGACCTCGCTGCGCATCTCGCCGGTGAAGACCTGGGAGCGGCCGCGCCCGGCGATCTTGGCGCGATACATCGCCGTATCGGCGTCGCGCAGGAGACCTGACAGGTCCTCGCTCTCCGAGCTCCCGAGGGCGATTCCGATCGAGACGGTCACGAAGAGCTCGTGATCGCCGGCCACGAACGGATGCGTGAAGGCGGAATGGACGCGGCTCGCAACCTCGATCGCTTCGTCGAACTCGGAGATCTCCTCGAGGAGCACCGCGAACTCGTCGCCCCCCAGCCGCGCCACGGTATCGCCGGGGCGGAGGCACGATTCGACGCGCCCGGCCACGGCGACCAGCAGCTGATCGCCCACCGGATGCCCCAGACTGTCGTTCACCACTTTGAAGCGGTCGAGGTCGAGGAAGAGAACCGCGAAGAGGTTCCGGCCGCCGCGTTTGGCGCGAGCTCTCGCGCGCTCCAGGCGGTCGAGGAAGAGGGCGCGATTCGGCAGCCCGGTGAGCGGGTCGTGGACTTTGCGATCGGTGATGTCGGTCTGCGAGCCGGCGATGCGAAAGGGCGTGCCGCTCTTGCCGTGGAGCGCCAGCCCCCGCGCCAGCATCCAGCGATAGTTGCCGTCGCGATGCTCGAGGCGGTGCTCGTCCTCGAACATCTCGGTCGCTCCCGAGAGGTGCCGGTCCAGGCGGGTGCGCAATTTGGGCAGGTCTTCCGGATGCACGCGCGAGAACCACGACTCGGGCGTCGGCGGGATCTCATCGTCGTCGAGTCCGAGCATCGACTTCCAGCGATTCGAGTAGTAGATCTCGCCGGTTTCGAGATTCCAGTCCCAGATGCCGTCGTTGGCACCGCGGACCGCCAGGGCGTAGCGCTCCTCACTGTCGCGCAGCGCCTCCTCCGCCCGCCGGCGTTCGCTGATGTCCTGGCAGACGGCGACCACGCCCTCGGGATCGTTCTGATCGTCGAGCACCAGGTCGAAGAGCACCTCGACCGGGAACGCCGAGCCGTCGAGCCGGTGGCTCTCGCCCTCGCGGCGGTGGCTCCCCAGACCGGCGAGGTTGCGAAAGTCCAGCCCGTGGAGCTCCGCCGGCAGGAAGTTCGCGAGCGGTTGGCCGACCACGTCCGCGCTCTTCACGCCGTGCATCTCGGCGAGAGCCGGGTTTGCCCAGCGCACGGCGAGATCCCGGTCGGTGATGGCGACGCCGACCTGGGCGGTTTGGAGCGCCTTTTCGAGCTGGCGCAGACGTTCACGCGCCTGGCGGATCTCGGAGAGGTCGCGAATCAGCACCAGGATGCGCCGGTCGCGGCCGCCGAGCGCCGTAATCTGGGCCACTCCGACGGGAAAGGTATTGCCGTTCTTGTGGTAGGCCTCGAGCGGGCGCAGGCGGTTGCCCTCACGGCGTCCGTCACCGCGTTCGTCGCCGCCCGACTCGGCGAGGAAGTCGCTGGTTTCGAAGGAGATCAGGAATTGCAGTTTCTTGCGCCGAACTTCGTTGGCGGAGTAACCCCAGAGCGCTTCGACCCGCGAGCTCGTCCACAGGATCGTGCCCTCGGCATCGATCACGACGGCGGCGTCGTCGAGGGTTTCGAGGACCTGCTCGGGCAGGTTGGCGAGGTCACTCACGATCGGGCCGGGAAGGTATCACAGGGTCGAGAGTGCGGCGAGGACGTGCGCCACAATTTGCGAGCTGGCGCGATATTTTGCAATGTTTTGCGATGTTTTGCGATGTTCGCGATGTTTCGCGACATGGCGCCGGGCCGTGAGCTCAATCGTAGATGCCGTCGGCGCACCATTTGCCGGTCGCGACATCGCGGTAGATGCGAAAGAGTCCGGCGGCGTCGAGCTCGACGTCCCAGTATTCGCGCGCCACCGGGGCATCGCTCCACCAGCCCTCTTCGAGCCGCCAGGGGCCGGCGGCGACGCGCACCGCGCCGCCGATCGCCGGGCGCTTTTCATTGCTCTCGCTGGCGGTGCTCTGCACGTGAGTCGGCGCGGGCTCGCGATCGGCCGGGCGCGGCTCGACCAGCACTTCGAGCTCGATCGGCGGACGGAGCGTGCGTACCGCGAGCAGGCCCTTGCCGGCGGCGGCCGGCAGCGACGCGCCGGCGCGCTCCGCCGCCTGGAACGTCCTGGGTGCCGCGGGCGGCGCGAACGGCACCAGCGCGAGGCGCTCGGGGCGATGACCGTCGACCGGCCGCGGCGAGCCGACCCGTTCGGGGCCGAGGAGAGCGAAGAGCCGGGCGAGCGTCGTGGCGAGCCGCTCGGGCGAGAGCGCCGGCGGGCCGAAGAGCGTGCCCTGCTCCGGCCGCGTGCGATCGGGAGTCGCGACGAAGAGGAAAGCGGCGACCGCGGCGCCCGGCGCGCGCGCCTCGAGCTCGAGCCGGACGAGGGTGAGGAGCGTCCGCGCGTCGCGGGTCGGAGCCGGGAGCTCCCAGGCGCGCGCGTCGCGCCCGGCGGGCTCGAGGGTGAGCTCGAGCGCCAGCCGCGCGCAGCCCAGGCCGCGCATCTCGAGCCGCCGCGAGATGCGATCGAGCGCGGCGTGGGCGAGGAAGAGGAACGGCTCGAGCGTCGTGAGCGGCCACTCGAGGGCGCTCCCTTCGGCGAGATCGCGCGGCGGCTCGCGCGGCAGCAGCGGCCGGGGATCGATCCCGCGCGCGATGGTGTGGAGCTCGGCGCCCTCGGGTCCCAAGCGGCTCACCACTTCGGCGGCGGGGAGGCGGGCGAAGTCGCCGATCGACGCGAGCCCCCAGCGGGCCAGGGTCTCGCTCAGCCGGAGCTCCGGCGCGAGGCGCCCGAGTGGCAGGGGCGCCAGAAACCGGGCTTCGTCGCCGGTCGGGACGATGCACGGTTCAGCGACGTCGGAGCCAAGGGAGCCAGCGGAGCCAGGGGAGCCAGCGGCGGTCTGGGCCGCCACCTGCGCGGCGAGCTTGCTGCCGGCGATACCGACGCGCGCGGACAGCCCGGCGCGCCGGGCTGTGGCGGCGAGCGCGCGGCCGAGCTCACGCTCCGGCGTCGAATGCGAGTCGGGACGAAATCGTCCGGCCAGGCCGTCGGCGTCGAGATAGACCAGCCCTGGGGCGGCCACCTCGATGCGTGGCGAAAAACGCTCGGCGAGCTCGGCGAGCGCTTCCTGGGCGGCGCGCTCGCAGGCGCTGTCGCGGCTCCTCGCGGCGAGCTTCGGCACCAGCGCTCGCGCCTGGGGGAGCGTCATGCCCACCGTGACGCCGAGGCGGCGGGCGGCACGGGTGGCGGCGACGATATGGGCCGCAGCGCCGTTGCCGGTGGTCACGGCGAGCGCCTCCCCGGTGAGCTCCGGCTCGGCGCGCAGACGGGCGGCGAGCGGAAAGAGCGGCACCCACAGGCAGGCGAGACGGCTCATGCCGGCAGCGCCAGCCGGAGCGCTTCGCCGTGGGGGGCGAGGAGGCGATGGGCTTTGGCGAGGGTGAGTCGCCCGTCGGCCCCGGCGAGGAGGCGCGGAGCGCCGCTGGCGCCGGTCCACAGCGCCCGGCCACGGGTGAGCTCGAGCACCGTCGAGGCGGCCGGTCCGGCGACGCGGTAGGGCGAGGCGACCACGAGCAGCGCGCCATGCTGGCGGGCGCTCCTCGCCAGGCGCAGCCACATCGCCTCGGCGCCGCGTCCGCCCGGGAGCGGCGGCAGGCCGAGATCGAGGACGACGAGCGGCAACCCGCCGGCGACCGCAGCTTCGGTGGCGGCGAGCGCCTCGCGGACGGCGCGCGGCCGGGCCCAGAGGAGGCGCGGCCAGTCGATTCCGGCGTGCGCGGCGGACTGGGGATCGAGAGCGTCCCCGAGATCGATCAATGCGGCGTTCTCGCCCGCCGAGGTGGCCGCCGCGAGCAGCATGAGCGCGCAGGCAAAACGGCCGCTCGAACGGCCGGCGGTGAGCTCGACGAGCGCGCCGCGCGGGAGTCCCCCGGGGAGAAGGTGCGCGAGGCCCGGGAGCGCGGTGCTCCAGGGGGCCGGCGGAGGTTCGTCGTGGGTCGCGGCGGCGGCGAGCTCGCGGCCGCTCCGCAGGCGGCTCGCGAGCGGCCCCTCCAGACGTTGGAGCAAGCGCGGGAGCAAGGGGGGGAGAGGGGCGGGAAGGGGGGGGGAGAGGATTGCGAACGCTTTGGCCATCGGGATCGTTTCCGACGTGAGGGCGCCGGAGAACGATCATGAGACGTAAATAAAGCGTAAGTCAAGGGTGCTGCGGTCCGGCTTCACCCGGGCCACAAAGGGGCTCGATCTAGCGGGTACGTTTCCGCAGCTGGGCGGTGGGGCGGGGAGGCAGGTTGTGCTCGGCGGCATGCTCGAGGACATACTCCTGCACGCCGTGCTTGCCCAGGTGGCTGCGCGGCGCGACTAAACCCGGATGGAGCTTCTCGACGTCGGCGTGCGGCAGGCGGGGGGCCGCCATCAGCGCTCCGGAGAGGATCTCCTCCGACAGCGTCCCCGGATCGACGATCCGGTAGATGCAGGGGTGCTGGGGCATCTCGGCGCCGACCCGCACCAGCATGTGCAGGGAGCCGCCGGGGGTGAGCCGCTCGGTCACCCGCCGGGCCACCGCCAGCCAGCGCTCGCGGCTGAAGTAGTTCGCGAGATCCCAGGCGAGCACGAGATCGAAGCGCTCGCCGGCATGGAACGGGAGCAGGTGCGGCAGCCGCCGCTCCCAGAGCGCGGGGATGGCGTCGCGCGCCTCCTCCTCGTCGACCGTGCGGTCGAAGTCGGCGATCCGCAGGCGCACGCCGAACGGGTGGAAGAAGGCCAGGTTCGCGGACAGCGCCGGCCCCAGGTCGAGCACCGAGGCGCCCGGGCGCGGCAGGCGTTCGAGCGCCGACTTCAACCCCGGAGCTGGATGCTCGGCTCTCAACTCACCTTGCTGCCGCCACCGACAACTGGCGCCGCGGGCAGGATGCTCTTCGACACGGCGGCCGCGTCGGGCGCGGCCGCGAGGGGACGCGGTCCGGCCGCCTGCGACGGCTTCGCGGGCTCCATGTCGATGGTGCCCTTGAAGCGCGCGCCGTCCTCGATCACGACCCGCGGCGCCACCAGATCGCCGCGCACGCGGGCGCTCTTCTTCAACATGATGAGCTCTTCGGCCACCAGGTTCCCGTCGACCTCGCCTTCGATCGAGATCAGGCGGGCGAGCACCTGCGCCGAGACCCGACCCTTGGCGCCGATCGTCACCGAATTCTGCGCCAGCTGAATCCGTCCCTGCACCCGCCCTTCGATGAGCAGATCCTCGTTGCCGGTGAGCTCGCCCTGAAGATCGAGCGAAGCGCCGATCACGGCGCGCGAGGTGCTCTCGGCCGGGCGGTGGGCCGGTAGCTCGGGCTCGTTGCGCTCGGGGCGATCGCTCCGATCGCTCCGATCACCACGATCCGTGCGGGCGGCGGCTTGCGGCGCGGCGGCCGGGGTGGGCGGCGGGGCGGGTTCGTTCTCACGCTTCCACATGGTGCGGCTCCTCTGCGAAGCGTCCCGGGCGAAACGGCCGGGACAGGAAGCGATCATTGCAGAGGATTCGGCCGTGCGCGGCAATGGAGCACTGCATTGAAGACGCCGGGTCGCGGCCGGTATGCGCGGCCCGGAGGTGCGCCCGCATGTGTGATCGCTGCGCGGTCGATGTGCGAGGATTCGACCACCATGCGGGCCTTCGATGTCACGGTGGTGGGTGGAGGGATCGTCGGTCTCGCCACGGCGCGGGCTCTCGCAACGGACCATCGTCTGCGTTGCCTGGTGCTCGAGGCCGAAGAGCGCCTGGCCTTTCATCAGACCGGGCACAACAGCGGGGTCGTGCACTCCGGCCTCTACTACAAGCCCGGCTCGCTCAAGGCGCGCCTCTGCGCCGAAGGCCGCGAGGCGATCTTCCGCCTGGCCGAGGAGCACGGCATCGCCCACGAGCGCTGTGGCAAGCTGGTCGTGGCGGTCGCTGAGCGCGAGCTGCCGCGCCTCGAAGAGCTCGCGCGCCGCGGGCACGAGAACGGTCTGGCCGGGATCGTGCGGCTCGATGCCCGGGGGCTCCGCGAGCACGAACCGCACGCCGCCGGCATCGCCGGTCTGTTCGTGCCCGAGACCGGCATCATCGACTACGTCGCGGTGGCCGAGGTCCTGGCCGGGGAGATCCGGGCGGCGGGCGGCGAGGTGCGCACGGGCGCGGGCGTGACCGCGATCCGCCAGGCTGCGACGACAGTCGAGATCGAAGCCCGGGGCGAGCGCATCGAGGCCCGATTCCTCGTCGGCTGCGCGGGACTCGCGAGCGATCGCCTGGCCCGGCTCGCCGGGCTCGACCCGCGCGTGCGCATCGTGCCGTTCCGCGGCGACTACTACGAGCTCCTGCCCGAAGCGCGCCGCCTCGTGCGCCACCTGCTCTACCCGGTGCCCGATCCCGACCTGCCCTTTCTCGGGGTGCACTTCACGCGCCGCGTCGACGGGTCGATCGAGGCCGGCCCGAACGCCGTGCTCGCCTTCAAGCGTGAGGGCTATTCCCGGGCGAGCTTCTCGCTGCGCGACACGATGGCGACGCTCGCCTTCCCCGGATTCTGGCGCATGGCGCCGCATTACGCCGGCGTCGGTCTCGCGGAGTTCCGGCGGGCGTGGAGCCCCCGCCTCTTCGTGCGCTCGCTGCAGAATCTCGTGCCCGAGATCTCTCTCCGGGACGTCCGTCCGGCGGGCTGCGGCGTGCGCGCCCAGGCGATGGACCGCTCCGGCAGGCTGCTCGACGACTTCGCTTTCGCCGAAGGCGAGCGCCAGCTCCATGTCCTCAACGCCCCGTCGCCCGCCGCGACGGCGGCGCTCGCGATCGGCAGACACCTTGCCGGGAAGGTGAGCGCACAGTTCTGAGGAGTGCCATGCCATGACCCTGCCGCTCTACACCGTCGACGCCTTCAGCGACCGGCCGTTCGCCGGCAACCCGGCAGCGGTCTGCCTGCTCGACCGCGAGCGCGACGCGCGCTGGATGCAGAGGCTCGCGGGCGAGATGAACCTCTCGGAGACCGCCTTTCTGCTCGCGCGCCCCTCCGAGCGACCCCAAGCCTGGAGCCTGCGCTGGTTCACGCCCAAGGCCGAGGTCGCCCTCTGTGGCCACGCGACCCTCGCCTCGGCTCACGTGCTCTGGCAGGCGGGCCGGCTCGCCCTCGATTCCCCGGCGGAGTTCGACACCCTCTCGGGTCGGCTCACGGCGCGGCGCGCCGCGGCAGGAGGCGGTTGGATCGAGCTCGATTTTCCCGAGCGGCGGGAGAGCCCGCACGCCGATCTGCCGCAGCTTTTCGCGGCCCTCGGCGTCGCGCCGGTCTACTTCGGCAAGAACGCCTACGACTACTTCGTCGAGGTCGCGACGGAGAGCGAGGTGCGCGCGCTCGTGCCGGATTTCGCCGCGCTCGCGAAGCTCCCGGTGCGCGGCGTCATCGTCACCGCGCGCGCCGACGCCGGCACCGGCTTCGATTTCGTCTCACGCTTTTTCGCTCCCGGTGTGGGCGTGCCGGAGGATCCGGTGACGGGGTCCGCTCATTGTTGCCTGGCACCGTACTGGGGAGAGAAGCTCGGCAAGGGGGAGATGACGGGACTTCAGGTATCGCCGCGCGGCGGAACGGTAAAGGTGCGCCTGGAGGGCGAGCGCGTCATCCTGGCCGGGTGCGCGATCACGATCGCCGCCGGGGAGCTGGCCGACGCGGCGACATGAGCCTGGCAACGGCTGAGGACGGGAGATCCCGCCGGCGAAGACGCATCGCACTGCTCGCAGCTGCCGCAATCGTCTTCCCTTCACTGTGCTTTTTCATGTTCGAGTGGGCGACGTGGCCCGACGTCGCGCGCCTCGCGCGCGAGATGCCGCAGTCGACGGCGTTCATCGAGCGCTACCGCGAGCGCCGGCGAGCGGCCGGAGAGAACGATCGCGTCGCCTGGCAGCCGGTGGCCTACGCGCGCATCTCGCCGGAGCTCAAGATGGCGGTGCTGGTGGCCGAAGACATCGACTTCTTCTCCCATCAGGGCTTCGCGGTCGCGGAGATGAAGAAGGCAGTCCAGGATGCCTGGGACGACAGGGAGATGCCGCGCGGTGCCTCGACCCTCACCCAGCAGCTGGCGAAGAACCTCTGGCTCTCGCCGTCGCGGAACCCCGTGCGCAAGGTGAAGGAGGCGCTGCTGACCCGAAGTCTCGAAAAGCATCTGGAAAAGCGCCGCATTCTCGAGCTCTACCTCGATGTCGTCGAGTTCGCGCCCGGGGTCTATGGCGCGGAGGCTGCCGCGCGGCGTTTCTTCGGCAAGCCGGCGGCGGAGCTCTCGCGGAACGAGGCGGCGGCGCTCGCGGGTGGCCTGCCGAAGCCCGCGAGCTGGCATCCGGGATCGACCAGCCAGGTCTACCGCCGGCGCGTCGCCCGCATCGTCGGACGGATCGAGAAGGCCGCCTGGCTGCGCGGCGAGATCTGAGGGCGGACCTGGCGCTGCGCGCGGCTGACTTGACAGGCCGCGCGCGCAGTGCTCGAATCCCCGCCTCATGACCGGTTCAGGCTCCGCCAGCGCCACCTCGCCGTTCGCCGGCTGCTGGCGCAGCTCTGTCATCATCGCTTGCGTTAGATAGGCTGGGGCGCAGTGTCCCGGCCCATCGGGCCCGGGACGACCAGCCGAGACTCTGCAGAAACCTCCGCTGACCTCTTTCCGGGAACCCGGGAGGAGGTTTTGCTTTATGGATCGAGCGCTTCTCGTCGCGTCGTTGACCGAGCCGCCAGCGGCGGACGGCCGCGATCTCGCCGCGCTCGGCAAGCTCGCCGACTGGCTCGAGGTGCGCGCCGACCTGGTGGGTGATCTGGATCCGGACTGGCTGCGCGAGCACTTTCCTGGTCGACTTCTCTACACGCTGCGCAGCGCGTCCGAGGGCGGCGCGTTCGCCGGTTCGCGCGAGTCGCGTCTGCGGCGGATCGGCGAAGCGGGGCCGCGCTTCGATCAGGTCGACCTCGAAGGCGAGCGCGACCTCGTGCCGGAGCTCCTGGCGCGAATCCCCGCCGCCCAGCGCATCGTCTCCTGGCATGGTGCGCCGATCGACCTGCCGGCGCTCACGGCCCGCCTGGAACATCTGTCATCGGTGTCCGCGGCGCTCTACAAGCTGGTGCCGCGGGCCACGAACGCCGGCGAGGAGCTCGCTCCGTTGCAGCTTCTGGCCGGCTCGACGCGACGGGATGTCATCGCTTTCGCGAGCGGTGAGTGCGGCTTCTGGACGCGGATCCTGGCTCCGCGCCTCGGCGCTCCGATCGCTTTCGGCTCGGCGAACGAGCGTGCGGCGGCACCCGGACAACCGTCCGTGGCGCGACTGCGCAGCGACTACGGACTGCCGGAGCTCGGGAGAATCCGCGCGCTCTTCGGACTGGTCGGCCGGCCGGCGCTCGCGTCGCTCTCGCCGCGGCTGCACAACGCCGCTTACCGCGCGCTCGGCATCCCGGCGCTCTATGTTCCGTTCGAGGTCGACGAGTTCGGCGACTTCTGGCTGGAGATCGTCGAGAGCGAGGCGATCGCAGGACTGGGGTTGACGCTGGGAGGATTCTCGATCACGACCCCCCACAAGGAGGTCGCCTTCGCGGTTGCCGGCGCCACCAGTCCACTCAGCGAGCGGCTGCAGGCGGTGAACACCCTGACACCACGGCGGGGCGTCTGGGAGGGCGAGTCGACCGATGCCGAGGGCGTGGTCGAAGCGCTGCGCGCGCGGGGAGTGGAGCCCCGCGGTCGCCGCGTGGCGGTCATCGGGTGCGGCGGCGCCGGCAGAGCGGCGGCGCTCGGTCTCGCCACCGCCGGCGCCAAGGTCGTGCTGGCGAATCGGGGCCCCGAGCGCGGCATTTCGGCGGCCAAGTCCCTCGGCCTGCCGTTCCGGCCGCTCGCCGAGCTCTGGGAGTCTGCCGGAGAGAGCCTGGGTTTCGAAGTCTACGTTCACGCGACGCCGCTCGGCCGCCGCAGAGCGGACGAGCTGCCGCTGCCCGTGGCGCGTCTCGCCTCCGATGCCGTCGTCGTCGATCTCGTTTACGGCGAGGCTCCGACGCCGCTGGTCACCGAGGCGCGCCGGCGCGGCCTGCTGGCGATCGACGGGCGCGAGGTGCTGCTCTACCAGGCGATCCCGCAGTTTCGCTCGATGACCGGGCAGAAGCTCCCTCTCGCCCTGGCGCGCCAGGTCCTGGGGCTCGACGAGCCGTCGGCCACCGGCTCCGGGCGCGGCGCGACGGGGCCGAGCCGGGAGCCAGGGGGGTGAGGTGTTGAGACAGGTCACGCCGCATCTGCGCGAGCTTCTGGCCGAGACGGTGACGCCGCTCGCGGTCTATCAGCGCCTGCAGGCGCTCTCGCCCGTACGCTTCCTTTTCGAGAGCGTGACCGGTGGCGAGCAGGTGGCGCGCTTCAGCTTTCTCGGCGCGGCGCCGCGCGAGATCTATCGCCTCTATCCGGACCGTCTGGAGGTCGAGCGCGACGGCCGCCGCGCGGATCTTCCCGGAGAGCCGCTCGCGGCGCTCCGCGCGCTGGTCGAGGGCTATTCGACGCCCGCCCTGCCGGTCCCGTTTGCTGGCGGTTTCGTCGGCACGTTCGGCTTCGATCTCGTCCGCCTGGTGGAGCGCATTCCTTCGCGTCCGCCCGATCCGTGGGGTCTGCCGGTCGCCATCCTCGGGCGCTTCGACGAGGTCATCGCCTTCGACCACGCCCAGCAACGCCTGCTGCTCATCGCCAACGAGATCGAGGGCGAAACGACCGCCGCCGAAGCCGAGCGCGCCCTCGACCGTCTGGAGGGCGCGCTGGCGCGCGACGTTCGGGTACGCGCGATCCGTCTGCCCGAGGCGAAGCCGGTCCTCGATCGCGCCCCGGAGGTGAGTCTCGCCGGGCCCGATTTCCGGCGCGCGGTGCAGGCGGCGAGGCAGCACATCGTGGCCGGAGACATCTTCCAGGTCGTGCTGGCGCGGCACTTCCGCCTCGCCTCCGCGGCGACACCGGAGGCGCTCTATCGCGCGCTCCGGCGGGTGAACCCGAGCCCCTACATGGTCCTGCTGGAGTTCCCGGAGGTGGCGCTCATCGGCGCTTCGCCCGAGATGCTGGTGAAGAAGACCGGCGACCGGCTGGTCACGCGCCCGATCGCCGGCACCCGCCGCCGGGGAGTGGACGCGGAGGCCGACCGCGCGCTCGCGGCGGAGCTCCTCGCCGACCCGAAAGAGCGCGCCGAGCACGTCATGCTGGTCGATCTCGGGCGGAACGACCTCGGACGCGTGGCGCGTGCGGGGAGCGTCAGGGTCGAGAGCTTCCTCGAAGTCGAGCGCTACTCGCACGTCCTGCATCTGGTCTCGAGCGTCGAGGCCGAGCTCGCGCCGGGCATGAGCGCTCTCGACGCGTTGCTCGCGGCCTTTCCGGCCGGGACGGTCTCGGGCGCGCCGAAGATCCGCGCCATCGAGATCCTCGACCGGCTGGAGCCCGAGTCGCGCGGCCTCTACGCCGGAGCTACCGGCTATCTCTCCTTTTCCGGCGACCTCGATACCTGCATCACGATTCGCACGCTCGTCGCCCGACGAGTCGAGGGGAAGTCCGAGGTCTCGGTGAGCGCCGGCGCCGGCATCGTCGCCGACTCCGATCCCGGGCGGGAAGAGCAGGAGACCGAGAGCAAGGCCGCGGCTCTCCTGGCCGCGGTCGCCCTCGCCGAGGAGCTGGAACGATGATCCTGGTGATCGACAACTACGACTCGTTTACCTACAACCTCGTGCAGCTTCTGGCGATGGCCGGCAGTGATCCGGTCGTCGTGAGAAACGATGCCGCGACCGTCGACGAGCTCCTCGCGATGCGCCCGGCCGGGATTCTCCTCTCGCCCGGCCCCGGCCGGCCGGCGGAGTCGGGGATCTGCGTCCCGCTCCTCCTGCGTCGGCCACGCTTGCCGATCTTCGGCGTCTGCCTCGGGCACCAGGCGATCGGGGAGTCGTTCGGCGCCACGGTCGACCGCGCGCCGGTGCTGATGCACGGCAAGACCTCGGCCGTGCGCCACAGTGGCGAGGGGATCTTCGCCGGCGTGCCGAATCCGTTCGAGGCGACGCGCTACCACTCGCTCGAAGTGCGCGCGGCGACGCTCCCCGACGAGCTCGAAGCGATCGCCTGGAGCGACGACGACATCGTGATGGCTCTCCGGCACCGGGAGCTGCCCTACTGGGGAGTGCAGTTCCACCCCGAATCGGTGCTGACGCTCGCAGGGCCGCAGATCCTCGCGAACTTCCTCACCGAGTGCGCGGCTTACGCCTCCGCCGGGGGCTCTCCCGGCGTCCAGGTCGGCCGATGAACGGGCCGGCGCAGCTCCTGCAGCGCCTTCTCGACCGCGAAGACCTGCGGCGCGAGGAGGTGGAAGCGCTCTTCGGACGGATCATGGACGGCGAGCTCGCCGAGAGCCAGATCGCGGCCCTCCTCGTCGCCTTGGCCATGAAGGGCGAGACGACGGACGAGATCGCCGGCGCGGTGGACGCGATGCGCGCGCGGGTGCGCGCCGTGTCGCACGATCTCCCCGAGGTCATCGACACCTGCGGCACCGGCGGCGACGGCCGGGGGACGTTCAACATCTCGACCGCGGCGGCGTTCGTCGCCGCGGCGGCGGGCGCGACGGTCGCCAAGCACGGCAACCGCGCGGTCTCGTCGCGATCGGGAAGCTCGGATCTCCTCGCCGCGCTCGGCCTGCCGGTCGAGGTCGCGCCCGAGACCTCGGGGCGGCAGCTCGAGGGAATCGGCATCGCCTTCCTCTTTGCTCCCGCCCATCACCCCGCGACCCGCGCCGTCGTGCCGGTGCGGCGCGCGCTCGGCGTGCGGACGCTGTTCAATCTCCTCGGACCCCTGACCAATCCGGCCGCCGCTCGCCGGCAGCTCGTCGGGGTCTACGCCCGCGACCGCGTCGAGGTGGTAGCGCGCGTCCTCGCGGCGCTCGGCTGCGAGCACGCCCTGGTCGTGCACGGCGACGACGGCCTCGACGAGATCACCACCACGACCACCACCCATGTTGCCGAGGTCAGGGACGGAGAGGTGAGGACCTACGCCCTCGAGCCGGAGGCTCTCGGCGTACGCAGAGGCGCGCCCGAGTCTCTGGCCGGAGGGTCACCCGCGGAGAACGCCGAGCGGCTGTTGGATCTCTTTTCCGGCACGCCGGGAGCGCTCACCGACATCGTGGCCCTCAATGCGGGCGCCGCGCTCTATGTCGCCGGACGCGTTCCTTCGATCGCGGAAGGCGTGGCGCTCGCGCGAGCCGCGCTCGCCTCCGGTGCGGCGCGTGCGAAACTCGATGCGCTGAAAGGCTTTCAGTAAAGGGAAATCTGCGTGCCGCCCGCCGATATCTTGAATCGCATCGTCGCCGCCCGCCGCCAACGGCTGGGATTGGCGCTTGCGCCGCAGGCGCCACCCACCTTTACCGGAAGCTTTTCCTTGGACGCTGCGTCCGAGAATCCATTCGTCGCCGCGCTGGCCGCGCGGCGGGGGCGGGCGGTCATTGCCGAGGTGAAGATGGGCTCGCCCCGATTGGGCTCGCTCGCCGGCCGGTTCGATCCGGAAGTCCAAGCCGCCGCCTACGCCGCGGCGGGCGCCGCGGCGCTCTCGGTCGTCGTCGAGCCCGACTTCTTTTTCGGCAGCTACGAGCTGCTTCGAGCCTGCAAGAGCGCCTGCGGGTTGCCGACGATCGCCAAGGAGTTCGTGGTCGATCTGCGTCAGCTCGACTGGGCGAGCGCGGCCGGGGCCGACGCGATCCTGCTGGTTGCCGCGCTCTATTCGCGCGACGAGCTCGGCGGCTGGGCCGGCGCGGCGCGCGCGCGCGGGCTCGTGCCCCTGGTCGAGACCCACGACGCCGCCGACCTCGAGCTTCTCGTGGGGCGCGAGTGGGAGCTGGTCGGGGTCAACAACCGGGACTTGCGCACCTTCCTCGTCGACCTCGGACACTCGATCGCGCTACGACCCCAACTTCCGCCGGGCGCGCTCGCGGTCGCCGAGAGCGGCATCGCGAGCCGCGCGGACGTCGCGCGGCTCCGCGCCGCCGGCTTCGACGCCTACCTTGTCGGGGAGAGTCTGCTTCTCTGCGAGAATCCGGAGGAGAAACTCCGGGAGCTCTGCGGATGAGGACGTTGGTCAAGATCTGTGGCATCACGCGCGTGCACGACGCGATGCTCGCGGCGGCGCTCGGCGCGGACTTCATCGGCCTCAATCTCTTTCCGCGCAGCCCGCGATCGCTTTCACTCGGCCGGGCGCGCGAGATCGCCGACGCGGTGCGCGGGCAGGTGCGCACGGTCGGCGTCTTCGTCAACACCCCAACGCGCGAGCTCATGGCGATCATGGACACGATCGGGCTCGACTTCGCCCAGCTCCACGGCGATGAATGGCCGGACGAGGTCGCGGCGCTCGGCAACCGGGCGATCAAGGTCTTCCGGAGCCTTCCCGTGACCGCGGTGCAGATCGCGCGTCACCGCTCGGTCTGGGGATTCCTCGTCGACACGCCGAGCGCCAAGCTCTTCGGCGGTACCGGCATCACGTGGGACTGGCGGGGTCTGCGCGACGTGCGGTCGGCGAAGCCGATCCTGATCGCCGGCGGCATCGCGCCCGAGAACGTCCGGCGGGCGCTCGCCGAAAGCGCCGCCGACGGGGTCGATGTAAATTCGGGCGTGGAGGTCGGCCCCGGGGTCAAGGATGCGCGGAGACTCAAGATGCTGTTCGAGGAGCTGAAACGTGCTGGGAGCTAGAAAGAGATCGTCGACCGGCCCCGACGAGCGCGGCCATTTCGGCCCGTTCGGCGGACGCTTCGTGCCCGAGACCCTGATGGCGCCGCTCGCGGAGCTGGCGCGCGCCTACGACAAGCTGTCGCACGACCGGCGCTTCCGCGCGGAGCTCGACGAGCTGCTCAGGAACTACGCCGGTCGCCCGACGCCGCTCACCTTCGCCGACCGGTTGTCGCGCGAGCTGGGCGGGGCTCGCATCTTCCTCAAGCGCGAGGACCTGCTGCATACCGGAGCGCACAAGATCAACAACGCGCTCGGTCAGGCCCTGCTCGCTCGCGCGATGAGAAAGCAGCGCGTCATCGCGGAGACCGGGGCCGGGCAGCACGGCGTGGCGACAGCCACCGCGGCGGCGCTCCTGGGGCTCGAGTGCGTGGTCTACATGGGCGAGGAGGACATGCGCCGCCAGCACCCGAACGTCGAGAGAATGCGACTTCTCGGCGCCGAGGTGGTAGCGGTCATCTCGGGCTCGAAGACGCTCAAGGACGCGATCAACGAAGCGATGCGCGATTGGGTGACCAACGTGCGCACGACGCACTACATTCTCGGCTCGGTCCTCGGACCCGATCCGTTCCCGCGCATGGTGCGCGACTTCCATCGCGTGATCGGCGAGGAGGCGAAGCGCCAGATCCGGCAACGCACCGGTCGCCGGGGGCCCGACGCCGCGATCGCCTGCGTGGGTGGCGGCTCGAACGCGCTCGGCCTCTTTACCGCCTTTCTCGCGGACCCGGCCGTCCGTCTGATCGGGGTCGAAGCGGGTGGCCGCGGCAAGGGCCTCGGCCAGCATGCGGCGCGCTTCGCGCGCGATGGCG
Organism: Thermoanaerobaculia bacterium; assembly: GCA_963806165.1. Lineage (GTDB taxonomy): Bacteria > Acidobacteriota > Thermoanaerobaculia > Multivoradales > JAGPDF01 > JAGPDF01. Next base: position 1,079,884 of record CAWDWZ010000007.1, on the reverse strand, counting down.
GTGCGCTCGGAGTGCTCCATGGCACGCGCACGATGGTGCTCCAGGATGCCGACGGTCAGGTGGCCCCGACGCATTCGGTCTCGGCCGGTCTCGACTATCCGGCGGTTGGACCCGAGCATGCGCTGCTGCGCGAGCTCGGCCGGATCGAATACACCACGGCGAGCGATGCGGAGGCGATCGCCGCCTTCCACCGGCTCGCCGTAACCGAAGGCATCCTGCCGGCTCTCGAAAGCGCCCACGCCGTCGCGGAGGCGATCAAGCGCGCTCCCGGTCTTTCGCGCCGCCACGTGCTCCTGGTCAACCTCTCGGGGCGCGGCGACAAGGACCTCGAGTCGGTGATCGCCTGGGACGCCTCCCATGCTGGCGCACCGGTACCCCTCGAGAAGCCCCGGAGGAGGTCGTGAGCGCCGCCGGATTCGCGGGCGCCTTGACGCGGGCTTTCGCGCGCGCGAAAGCCGAGCGCCGCGCAGCGTTCATTCCGTACATCGCCGCGGGCGACCCGGATCTCGAGACGACGGAGAGGCTCGCACTGGTGCTCGCGGCGGCGGGCGCCGACCTGATCGAGCTCGGAGTGCCGTTCAGCGACCCGATCGCCGACGGGCCGGTGAATCAGGCCGCCGCGGCCCGCGCCCTGGCCTCCGGCACGACTCTGGTCGGGATTCTCGCCCTCGTCGCGCGCCTGCAGCCGCGGCTCGGCGTTCCGATCGTGCTCTTCACGTACTTCAACCCGATCCACGCCTACGGCGTCGCACGCTTCGCCGAGCACGCCGCGGCCTCGGGGGTCGACGGCGTTCTGTGCGTCGACCTGCCGCCCGAGGAGGCCGAAGGCGAGTACCTCGACGCCCTGCGCGCGCACCGCATCGACGCCATCTTCCTGCTCTCGCCGACCTCGACGCGCGATCGCGTGCGCGCCGTGGCGCGGGCCGCGAGCGGCTTCGTCTACTACGTTTCGCGCACCGGTGTGACCGGCGAGCGGGAAGAGCTGCCGGAGGCGCTGGCGCGCGAGGCCAAGGCGCTGGGCAAGAAGCTCGCGCTGCCGCTCGCGGTCGGTTTCGGCATCTCGACGCGCGAGCAAGTGGCGGCGGTGGCGAATCTCGCCGACGGCGTCGTCGTCGGCAGTGCTCTGGTACGCCTGATCGGCGAGCAGGGGGGGAACGCCGATCTCGAAGCGCTCGTGTTCGAGAAAGCGCGCGATCTCGCTCTCGGAACGAAGCGCCGCTGATGCCGCCTTCCGAGAGCCACGCGGCGGCGGAGGTCGCGAGTAAGACGGAAATCCGTGTCGTCGCGACTCCGACCCACGGGCGCTACCTGTGGAAGCGCCCGACGGAGGCTCCGGCGCTCCTCCTCATCGGCTTTCACGGTTACCGCGAAAACGCGGGCAGGCACCTCGCCGAGCTCGAGCGGATCCCGGGGTCCGCGGGATGGGCGCTGGTGGCGATCGACGCCTTGCACGCCTTCTATGCGGGCTCGACCGGGGAGGTGCTCCGCGGCTGGATGACGCGCGACCTCCGCGAGGAGGCGATCGAGGACAACGTCGCCTACGTGCGGCGCATCCTGGATGCGGTCCGCCCCGAGATCGGGTGGACGGTGCCGCTCGCCTTTCTCGGCTTTTCGCAGGGCGCCTCTATGGCCTGGCGGGCAGCGCTCCTCTCCGGGCACGGCGGCGCGGAGCGCCCCGCCGTCGTCGCGCTCGGCGGCGACATCCCGCCCGAGCTCGCCCGGCATGCCGGCCCTTTCCCCGAGCGTGTCCTGCTCGCGCGCGGTGCCGAGGACGAGTGGTACGACGCACACAAATTTGCCGCCGACGTCCAACTGCTGCAAGCAAAGGGCGTCCAACCGCAACTCCTGACCTTCGCCGGAGGCCACGAGTGGACCGACGAATTCCGCCAGGCGGCCGCCAAGTTCTTGAAAACCGACCCAGTCTGAGCCCCTTTTCTTCTTTACTAGCAAGCTTTTGCCTCTTTTTTGGACCTTTTTGTCACGTTTGAAGGGGGTTCGAGCAACTACATATGTAGAGGGGGATCTGTGCGATGGCCTACCGGCGCTCCTGGCAGAGGGATTTCGACCGTTCGATCCGCGAGCATCCGGACTGGCCGGTAGTGGTCAGCCAGGGCGACTCCTGGTTCTCTTACCCGCACGAGAGGAACGTCGTCGACCTGCTGGACGATCCGGTTCCCGGCCAGGGCAACCCGGTGGAGTCGCGCTCCCAACGTGCCTGGTCGCTGCTGCGCCTGGAGCGCACCGCGGACGAGATCCTCTCGGTCATGTCGGGTGGTGAGCGCGCCTTCCTGAACGACCTCTTGCATCGTTACGAGATCGACGCGCTTCTCTTCTCCGCCGGCGGCAATGACCTCATCGGCGCCGATCTGGGAGCGCTCCTGGAGCGCCACGTGCCCGGCATGGCGGCGGCGGACTGCCTGGTCGAGAGGCGCTGCAGCCGCCGCCTGCGGCAGGTGGAGGACTGCTACCGCGAGCTCGTCGACATGGTGCTCGACGACGGCGCGGATCTGAAGGTCCTGGTGAACTCGTATGACGCTCCACTGCCTTCGAACGAGGAGGCGAAGCTCCTCGGCGGCAGGAGCCCGGGGCCCTGGCTCAGTCCGGCGTTCGCGGCGAAGGGCTATCCCGCCGGAAGCCCGCTCGAGCGCGAGGTCCCGCGCCTCCTCCTCGAGCGCTTCTGCGGCATGCTGGACCGGCTGAGCGACGAGGTCCCGACGCGCTTCCATCGCGTCGAGACCCGCGGCGCCGTGGGCGGCGAATGGGCCGACGAGATCCACCCCAACGCGCGCGGCGCCAAGGCCGTTGCGCAGCGCTTCGAGCAGGTGCTCCAGCGCTTCGCCCTCGTTCCCGCCACGCCGGCACTCACCCCCCATCCCGCCCCCCTCCGCGCGGTGCGCAAGGCGAGCTGAGCGGCTGGCGGATCCCGCCTTTGTTGACAGGCCGGCAGGGTGTCGGTATCCTCACCCGCCATTGGCGAAAGAACTTCAAAGGGAGAAATCATGAAGCGATTGCTCATTGCGGCTGTATGTCTGCTCGTGGCATCTGCGGCGTACGCGGAAAAGACCCGGAGGGTTCCGCGCCATGCGTCGCCACTCGGCGCACCGACGACGGTGACGATCAGTGGCACCCCGCTGACGGTCGTCATCGGAGACGATACCTCCACGCAGGTCTACAACAGCAACGTGCCCGGAACGGGCCAGTTCTATCCTCCGGACTGCGTGGCCGGCGAGACGGCGGACAACGGCGTGTTCGTGTCTCTCGGAGGCCTCGTCTACGGTCCGGACTTCGACAATCACCCTTGCGGCTCGGCCTCCAATAGCTACACGCCGTGGACGGCCGTCTCGATGACGCCGGTCACCGGGACCGGGACGGCTGGCGATCCGTACACCGTCGTGATCGTCGTGGACGCCGCAACGACCGGCCTGCGCCTGACCGAGACGATCACCTACGTCGACGGCGCGCCGCTCTTCGACGCGGCGCTCGCCTTCTCGAACACCTCCGACGCGACGCTGACGTGGGACACGTTCCACGGCGCAGATCTCTATCTCGCCGACAACGACAGCGGGTTTGGCACCATTCAGGGCACTTCGGCCGGCGGTCGCGCCGCCGACACCAGCTGCGCCCAGCTGCAATACACGATCATTCTCCTGACGCCGACGCCGGCCGATCGCTGGGCCGCCGAGTTCTACGGCACGATCTGGGACGAGATCTCGGCCGCGAACCTCTCGAACGTGATCGACTCGGTCTGCGAAGACAACGGGGCCGCAGTCCAGTGGACGGGCCGCACGCTCGAACCGGGCGCAGGCCTCACGATCGGCACCGGCGTCTCGTTCACGGGCTCCACCGCGCCGCTGGAAGTGGTTCCAACTCTGTCGACGGCCGGCCTGGCAGCCCTGATCGCGCTCTTGGCTGTGGCGGGTTTCCTCCTCGTGCGGAGGACCTCGCCGGCGGCATGAAGCGAAGGAGCGCGGGCCGCGTGGCCCGCATGGACTTCGGGGCGGCCCTTTGGGCCGCCCGTTTTGTTTGTGCGCCGGCGCAAGGCCGGAGCCCGGCCGAGGAGAACAGGAGGATTCGATGCCGTCCTTGCACCTTCGTCGCTTCGCGGCGCGTGCGCGCGTCCTGGCCGCTGCCGCTGCGCTCTTCGCGCTCGTTTCGGGACTCGCGCAGGCGGCGACCTACAACATCACGACGCTAGCCGAGGACACCGTCAATAACGGCAACTGCACGCTGCGCGAAGCGCTGCTCGCTGCTTCGACCGACTCGACGAACGACCTGTGCATCGGCGACGTCGGGCCGGACACGATCGTTCTCCAGGCGGTCGGGACCTACAGCCTGCTGGCCGGCCCCATCGCCAGCGCCAATCGACAGTTGACGATTCGGGGCGATGGGGCGCAATCCAGAACGTCCTACGTCGTCAACCTGGGAGGCGCCCAGCGCCTCCTCTACGTTCTGGGAAACTCCAGCCTCACGCTCGAGAACTTCACCGTGATCAACGGTTTCGTCGCGGCGCAAGGTGGCGTCGTCCTGGCCGAGGACTCCGACCTCACGCTGCGCCGGATGGCGATCAAGTTCTCCGGCGCGACCGACGGCGGCGGTGTCGCCTTCATCTCGCACGGAGGGAAGACGCTCGACGTGGCGGAGGCGAGCTTCGAGCAGAACAGCATCCAGGCCGGGCAGTCCGAAGGTGGCGGGCTCTTCATCGACCTGCAGGCCGGCGGGACGGTGCGCGTCGTCGCCTCGAGCTTCCTTTCGAACGAAATCTCTCGGTGAGCGGCACCTTCTCGCGCGCCGGCGCCGGGCTCTACCTGCAGTCGTTCGCACCCGCGACCGTCGAGCTGCGTCACCTCGACTTCTTCGGCAACATGATCACCGCGCCGTCGTTCGCCATCGGCGCCGGCGCCCGCATCAGTCTGACCAACCAGGTCACGGGCGGGGTCGACCTCGAGGACCTCGATTTCGAGAACAACAGCTTCGGTACCTTCGCGGGCTCGAACAGCGACGTCGGCCTGAGTTTCACCGCCGATGGAGGAACGGTCTCCGCACGACGGGTCCGGCTGGTGCAGAACCCCGGCGGGACGACGCGCAGCCAGGGCTCGATCAACGTCTCGGGAGCCGCCCAGGCAACCGTCTCGGATTTCCTGGTCGGCAATGGAGAAGGTTGGGGGCTGTTCTTGGCGACCAGCAACACCGCCAATCTCCTCGCCGGCAATCTTACCGTCGCGGGCCACGCCGACGACGGACTGGTGCTGGCCGAGAACGGGGGGACTCTGCGGGTCGAGAACTCGATCGCCTTCGGCAACGCCACTTCGTCGGGCTCGAACGTGAACCTCTTCAACGGCACGCCTGACGTCTCGGCAGAAAACCTGATCGGCGTCGACCCGCAGTTCGTGAACGCGGCAGGGGGTGACTTCCGTCTCGGCCCGACCTCGGTCGCCGCCAATGCCGGCAATCAGTCGTTCCTCTCCGTCGGCCCGTTCGACGCCGCGCACGGCGCGCGGGTGGTCGGCGTCAATGTCGACCTCGGCGCCCTCGAGCGCGGCGCCCTGTTCAGCGATGACTTCGAGAAGGACGACCTCTACGCCTGGAGCGCCTGGGTACCATGAGCGGTCTTCTCAGCCGTAAGTTCGAAAGGCGACCTCGAACCACACGAGGTTGAGCAGCGTCGCGCCCAGGAGCGCTCCGAGGATCGCTTCCTGGCCGCGGCCGGCGCGGAGCTCGACGGAGTCGGCGGCAAGAAGCGCCAGCCAGGGAGCCCAACCCCAGGCGTACCAGCCGCCGACGGCGCCCCAGACGCCGAAGAGCTTGTGCTTGCCGACCGCGAAGACGATGAAGCCGAGGGCGGCAACCGCCACGCCGGCAGCGTGAGCGGGCCAGTTCTCGATTCGCGGCTTGAATCGAAACGCTCGGATGGCCAGCAACAGGGCAAAGAGCGGGGCGGCAACCAAGAGCCAGGTCGGAGGCCGGAAGACGGCCCATCCTCCGAGCCAAACTGAGGTCTTGAGGAAGGTGTAGGCACTGTGGGCCAGTCCCACGAGGATCATCTGGAAGGATTCGCTCGCCGAAAGAGGGACGTTCGCCTCGAGCGTCCCTCCCCATGCCCAGCCGCGCAGCCACTGGACCGGTAGAAATGTGAGTCCGGCGATCGCCACGAGAAGCCCGCATCGCCAGCCCCGGGTCCGCCATCCCGTTATGGCCGCTACGGCGACGACCGGCAAAGCGGTGAGCTTCAGTAGTGGCCCAAGTGCGGAGAGGCAAGCAATCAGGCCTGGCTTGAATGCATCCCTTCGAAAGACAAGCGAGACCAAGAGGGCGGACCAGGCGAAAATGCCGACATCGTTGGCAACGCGCACCAAGGACTCCGCCGCACCGGGGAGGAGGAGCGCCAGCAGCAGAATCGTCTCGGAGAGCGGATTCTCTTTACCGAGCCTTCTCACCGGCAGGAGGAGTGCGATGCCGACGAGAAAGACTGACACCAGTCGCAGGAGGAGAAGCTGCGCTTCCGGAGCGCCTACCTTTGCAAGAGAAAAGACCTTCAGTAGGGACCCGGCTGCCAGATAGTAGATGGGCGGCTGATGGGCCTGATAGTTCTCCTGCGGCCCGCCCGCGCCTGCGGCGCGCGCCGGACCGAGAATATTGAACGCTGCAGGCTCCCCTCCAAACGTCGGACAGCCAAACGCTGCGTTCAGGGACGGCCCGCAGGGCCACGCCCGAATCGAGCGCACGACTTCAGGATCGACTCTGTCGCCACGCAAGACATCAGCGAAGGGCCGCTCCACCACTTGTCGCGCGCGCGCCAGGTGAAACGGCTCGTCAGGTCCTTCGTAGACCGGGTTGAAGAGCGCGTGAAGTGCCAGCCGAAGGAGAACGAGGGTCCCGAGCCCAAGAAGCAAACCTCTCGACGAACGGGTCACAACCGGACTCCCTGAGCGCGCCGGTCAGCTCGCCTTGCGCATGCGGATCTTCTTGAGCGCCGTGGCGACGACCGGGATGATGAGGACGTGGGCGAGGAGGGCGCCGAGGATGATCTTCTCCAGGTGTTTCTGGACGAACGGGATCTGACCGAAGAAGTAGCCGACGAGGCTGATCGAGACGATCCAGCCGATGCCGCCGACGATGTTGAAGAGCACGAAGCGGCGGTAGTTCATGCCGGCGATGCCGGCGACCATCGGCGCGAAGGTGCGCACCACGGGCACGAAGCGCGCCAGTACGATCGTGATCCCGCCCCAGTGCTCGTAGAACGCCTTGGCGCGCTGCAGGTGTGCCTGCTTGAAGAAGCGCGAATCCTCGCGGCGATAGAGCGCCGGCCCCGCCTTCTTGCCGATGAGGTAGCCCGTCGAGTCGCCGAGGATCGCCGCGATCGAGAGCGCGATCATCATCAGCACGAGATCGGGCTTGCCGGTCGCCGACGAGAGGAGCCCGGCGGTCAGGAGGAGCGTGTCACCGGGAAGGAAGAAGCCGATGAGGAGCCCGGTCTCGGCAAAGATGATCACGATCAGGCCGACCAGCCCGCCCCATTGGATGAGCTGGGTCAGACCCTCGATCGAGAACAGCAGGTGCAGAAAGTCGCGGATCGCTTGCAAGAGAATCTCCGGGAAGTCTTGCTCGAAGGGAGCCGGGGGACTTTATCAAGGCTCCGCGGTCACGCTCGTCGGGGGCAGCGGGGGAGCTTGGGCGCTCAGGATCTGCGGCCGGAGCCAGGGGAGGAGGAGCAGGGCGGGTACCGCGAGGAGGGCGGTGAAGGCGAAGAAGCCGGCATAGCCCATGCGTTCGGCGCCGAAGCCCGAAGCCGCGCCGGCGATCTCGCGTGAGAAGGCGAAGAGCGCCGAAAGGAGAGCGTACTCGGTCGCTGCGTTCTCCTTGCGGCAGCAAGCGGTGAGGAAGGAGAGCAGGGCGGCCGTGCCCAGGCCCTGGCTGAAGTTCTCGAACGCCGAGGCGAAGTAGAGGCTCGAACGCGGCAGGTCGAACCCGGCGACCGCGGCGTACACCAGGTTCGAAGCGAGCTGCGCGATGCCGATCCAGAGCAGGCCCTTGAAGAGACCGACCCGCGACAGGTACCAGCCGCCCAGCAAGGCGCCCAGGATCGTCAGGGTGAGGCCGAGCGTGTTCGCGACCAGCGCGATCTCGGTGAGCGCCATGCCGCGGTCGACCCAGAAGGTCTCGGTCATGCGCGCGATCGCCTGATCGCCGAGCTTGAAGAGCAGCGCGAAGAGCGCCACCGGCAGCATCTCCTTGCGCAGCAGCCAGGCGAGGAACGACCGCACCAGCTCGCGCGTCGACCGGCGAAGGCCGCCCACTCCGGCGCCCGAGAGCGATCGATCCTGGTCCTTGAGGAAGAGCGCGACGACGGCGAGCACCGCGAATAGGCCGCCGACGACTCCCCAGGCGGCGGGCCAGCCGCTGCGGTCGGCGACCAGGAGCGCGAGCCCGCCGGTCGCGATCACCGCGACGCGGAACGCCGAGGCGCGCACGCCGTTCAGCACCCCGAGATCACGCCCGGTCGCGGCGTCGACCGCCCAGGCGTCGATCGCGATGTCCTGGGTGGCCGAGGCGAGCGTGAAGGCGAGGAGGAAAGCGACGAGGAGCGGCCCGACCTTCTCCGCCGGCAGGAGCGGCATGACGAACGCGATGGCGGCGAGCGCGCCCAGACAGGGGACGATCCAGGCCCGGCGCCGGCCGAAGCGGTCGATGAGCGGCGCCCAGAGCGGCTTCCAGGACCAGGGGAGCGCGAGCAGGCTCATCAGTCCGATCTCCTTGAGCGACACGCCGTGCGCCCGGAAGTAGACCGGCCAGATCTTGTGCACGACTCCGTAGGGCAGGCCTTGCGCGGCGTAGAGCATCGCGATCCAGGCGAGCTTGCGGGAGCCGGGGGTCATTGCGGGATCTTAGCCCGCGCGCGGAGCGCGCCATGGCCGTAGAATCAAAGCAAGATGAAAAAGAAGCTCAGCAAGGGAAAAGGATGGTTGGCGGCACTTCTGCTCGCGAGCGCGGCGCTCGCGCTGCCGGACCGCGCTGCGGCTGCGACAGGATCGGGAGCTCCAAGGGCATCAGGCGAAGGCGGCGCGGAGCGGGCGCAGTTCTCGGCCGGCGAGGAGATCGCGCGCACGGTGACTCTCACGACGGGCGTGCCGATCTCGCCGCTCCTGGGCGTTTCGGCGCTCGGCGCCTGGCGCTGGTGGCGGACGCCGGAGTTCGCGCGCGCGGAGCTACCCTGGTATGCACGGCCCTGGTTCTGGGGACCGGGGATCTTCCTGGTTTTCCTGTTCGCCGCCAACACCACGATCGGCGCGGCGGTTCCGGGGCTCAAGAAGCCGATGGATTTCGTCGAAGAGCACGAGAACAAGCTCTCGGCGCTCATTGCGAGCCCGATCGTCCTGCTCGAGGTGAAGCGAATGCTCGGACTCGGATTTCCGACCTTCGCCGAGCCGGCTGTGGCGTCGGTCTCTTCCTTCGCCGGATCCGGCCTGGCGCTCGTCGCGCCGCGCTTGCCTCTCGACGCGGTGGCCAAGGTCGTTCTCGATCTCGGTCTCGGGATCCTGTACGCGGCCTGCTTCTTCCTCGTCTTCATCGCGTTCCATGCCATCCAGGTGATGATCGCGCTCTCGCCTTCGGCGCTCCTCGACATGCTCTTGCGCGGCTTCCGGTTGGCGCTGCTCGGCCTCCTCGGGCTCTCCACCTGGATCCACCCTTACCTCGGAGCGACGCTCGGGTTCGCCATTCTCTTCGTCGCCTGGCTCATCGCCGGATGGTCGTTCCGGCTGACCGTCTTCGGCAGCGTCCTGTCGTGGGAGTTCCTGACGGGCCGCGACGGCGCCGCCGATCCGGCGAGCGCGCCGCTCGCGGCGTTCTCGCAGCGCGGCTTGAAGGGCGTCAAGGTGCGCAGTTACGGGAGGCTCGTCTGGACCGGGGCCGACCCGTGGATCTTTCGCTATCGGCCCTGGCTCATCCTGCCGCGACGGTCGGTGCCGCTGCCCGCGGGCGAGATGGCGGTGCTCAGGGGAGCGGTCTCGCCGCTTCTCGTGCGCCAGGGTGCGCTGCGGGCCCAGACCCTGCTGCGCTTCCCGCCGCGGTTCCGCAGCCGCGAGGCCGAGCTCGCCCGGAAGCTCGGCGTCGGCGAGGTGCTCGAGGGGCGCATCGTCCGCGGCTTCAGGGCTGCCTGGAAGTGGTTGAAGGAGATGGTGCTCGGAACGCCGGAGAGCGCTCTGTCCGGCGCGCCCTAGATCGCCTGCCGTAGACTCAACGTCTCGCAACCGGAAGGATTCCCCAATTCATGACCACGAAAACAGCCTCGAGTCGACCTGCAATCGCTTTCGGCACCAGCCTCGTCCTCGCACTCTGCGGCGCCGCCGGCGCGCGGGCTCAAACGCCCGCGCCATCCGGCGCACCTGTACCCGCTCCCGTCCAGCTCCACGACGCGCGCGAAGCGCACCTCGCCGACATCCGCCAGCTCACCTTCGGCGGCGAGAATGCGGAGGCCTACTGGGCCGAGGACGGGCTGAAGCTCTCGTTCCAGTCCACCCGGCCGCCGTACGAGTGCGACCAGATCTACTCGCTGCCGGTCGACGGCTCGGCTCCGACCTTGCTGTCGACGGGCAAGGGCAAGACGACTTGCGCCTACTTCTTTCCCGACGGCAAGCGCTTCCTCTATGCCTCGACCCACCTCGCCTCGCCCGACTGCCCACCGCCGCCGGATCGCTCGCACGGCTATACCTGGGCGATCGACGGCGGCTACGAGATCTTCGCCAGAGACACCGCCTGCGGCGCCGTTGGCTCGGACGACGGGGCCGCGAAGAAGCCCGATAGCTGCGAGCTCGCGCAGCTGACCCACAACGACACCTACGATGCCGAGGCGACGATCTGCCCCCTCGACGGCTCGATCGTCTTCACCTCGGCGCGCGATGGCGATCTCGAGCTCTACCGCATGGACGCCGACGGCCAGAACGTCGTGCGCCTGACGAACGCTCCCGGCTACGATGGCGGCGCCTTCTTCTCCCGCGACTGCAAACAGATCGTCTATCGCGCGTCGCGCCCGACCGGGGCCGAGCTCGAGGATTACCAGAAGCTCCTGGCGCAGCATCTTGTCCGCCCAGGCAAACTCGAGATCTGGGTGGCGAGCATGACCCCGGAGGGTGCGCGGGACGCCCACCAGGTGACCGACCTCGGCGCAGCCTCCTTCGCACCTTTCTTCTACCCCGACGGCAAGCGGATCATCTTCTCGTCGAACTACGGCGATCCCAAGGGGAGGGAGTTCGATCTCTGGGCGATCGATGTCGACGGCAGCCATCTCGAACGGATCACCTATTTTGCCGGTTTCGACGGCTTCCCGATGTTCTCGCCGGACGGCAAGCAGCTCGTGTTCGCTTCGAACCGGCACCAGGCGGCGCCGGGCGAAACCGACATCTATGTCGCTCGCTGGACGGATGCTCCGGTGGTCGCCACGGAGCGCCGGCCGGAGGACCGCTACTCGGAGGACGTCGCCTGGCTCGCCGACGACGCCCGCGACGGACGCGGCGTCGGCACTCCCGGCATCGAAGCGGCGACGGTCTTTCTGGAAGAGCGCTTCCGCGCCCTCGGTCTCGAACCGGCGGGAGACAACGGCACCTACCGCCAGGAGTTCGACGTCACGGTCGCGCTCACCTCCGGCCCGGCGACTGCGCTGGCGCTCGACGGCGCCGCGGCGGCTGGAGAGCAGTTCGTCCCCCTCGCCTTCTCGAAGAGTGGAGAAGCGAGCGGTAAGGTCCTGTTTGCCGGCTATGGCATCGTGGCCGCGGACAAGCGGCAGGACGACTACGCCGGGCTCGATGCCAAGGGCAAGGTCGTCCTCGTGCGTCGCTTCGTGCCGCCCGGAGACAAGTTCAAGGACGCCGACGAGCGCCGCTACTCAGACCTGCGCTACAAGGCCTTCACCGCCCGCGAGCACGGCGCCGTGGCGCTGCTCGTCGTTGACCTTCCGGAGACGTTGGCCGGAGCGCCGATGCCAGATGAAGCCCCTTTACCGAAGCTTGTCGCTGAAGAGGCCGGAGACGCCGGGATTCTCGTCGCGGCCGTGAAGCGCGAGACCGCTCAGGCTCTCCTGCAGGGCGATCATCAGGCGACGCTGCACGTCGTGCTCGTCGCCGAGCACAAGCCGGCTGCGAACGTGCGTCGGCCGCCTGAAGAGCACCAGCCCGACGGCCCGCCCAGGCTTCGTCGTCATCGGGGCGCACTACGATCATCTCGGGCACGGTGGAGCGAACTCTCTCGCGCCGGGCTCCGACGAGATTCACAACGGCGCCGACGACAACGCTTCGGGCACCGCAGCGCTGCTCGAGGCGGCGCGGATCCTCGGCGAGCGGCGGTCCGAGCTGGCGGAGAACCTGATCTTCGTCGCATTCTCGGGCGAGGAGCGCGGCCTGCTGGGCTCGACCGCCTTCACGCGCCATCCCCCGGCCGGCCTCGACCTGAAGAGCGTGCGCGCCATGATCAACATGGACATGGTCGGGCGGCTGCGCGAGAACAGGCTGGCGATCCTGGGTGGGGGCTCTGCGGAAGAGTGGCCTTCGCTGGCCGAGCCGCTCTGCGTCAAGCACGGCCTCGTCTGCACGACTACGGGAGACGGTTACGGGCCCTCGGACCAGACGCCGTTCTATGCCGCCGGTATCCCGATTCTCCATCTCTTCACCGGCACGCACGACGACTACCATCGGCCGAGCGACGACAGCGACAAGATCAACGCCACCGGCGGCGTCACCGTCGCGGGGCTCGCCGCCGATCTGGCGGCCGCGGCAGCCAGCACGGAAAAGCTCACGCTGCGCGCGGTGCCGGATCCGGCGCCGCGCGGCGACGTGCGCTCGTTCGGAGCGTCGTTGGGAACGATTCCGGACTACGCGGGGCCGGGCGAAGGCAAGAGTGGCGTGTTGCTCGCCGGGGTGCGCCCCGGGGGCCCGGCCGAGAAGGCCGGTATCCAGCGCGGCGACATTCTCATCGGCCTTCTCGGACGCGACGTCGGCGACATCAACGACTTCATGTTCCTGCTCCGGCAGGCGAAGCCGGGGGACAAGGCGAAAGCGATCGTGCTGCGCAACGGCAAGCGCATCGAGGTCGAGATCGTCTTCGGCGAATCGCGGCGCATGTAGTCTCTTGCCGGTTCAGGGGCGTCTCTCCGGGCAGTTCTGGACGGTCGGGCCGGCCGCGCTGGCGCTCGTCCGATTGCCCGGCGTTCCGCCGCAGGTGCCGTTCCGTCTTCCGATCGAGGACCCCGCGGTCGGACCGCTCACGCTCACCGGCGCGCTGCACGCGCCGGCGGCGGCGAAGACGCTCCTCATCGCGCTGCACGGGCTCGGCGGCAGCGCCGAGAGCTCCTATATGCGCTATTTCGCGCAGGCGGCGGTCGCCGGTGGTTTCGCCTGCCTGCGCCTCAACCATCGCGGCGCCGAGCGCCGGGCATCGGACTACTATCACGCTGGACTCACGGTCGACCTCGCGTCGGCGCTCGCGGCCGACGAGCTCGCGCGGTTCGAGCGGGTGGCGATCGTCGGCTTCTCGCTCGGCGGGCATGTCGCCCTGCGCTACGCCGCGGAGCGGCCGGGGGCGACCGACCCGCGGCTCGTGGGCGTGGCGGCGGTCTGCACGCCGCTCGACCTCGACCGGGGCGCGACGGCGCTCGATGCGCCGGGAGGCTGGCTCTACCGCCAGTACCTCCTGCCTGGCCTCCGCAGCCATCTCGATGCGGTGGAGCGGCTCCGTCCGGTGCCTTGCGATCGCGCCCGCCGCGCCCGCGTGCGCGGGATTCGCGAGTGGGACGGCCTGATCGTGGCGCCGCGCTGGGGCTTCGCCTCGGCGGAGGAGTACTATGAACGGGCGAGCGTCGCACCGCTTCTCGACCGGATCCGCCTGCCCGCCTGGATCATCGAGTCGGAGAACGATCCGATGGTGCCGGTCTGGACGCTCGAACCGGCCCTCGCGCACGTCTCTGCCACGACCGAAGTGACCTGGACGCCGCGCGGCGGGCACGTCGGCATGCCGCGCGACCTCGACCTCGGCCGGCCCGGGCCGAGAGGGTTGCACGCCCAGCTCCTCGCCTGGCTGCGCGGCCAGACCGGCGGTGGTATGCCAAGCTAGGTCCGATCGATCGCGGCGGGTGGCCGGATCGGTCAGGAGGACCCCATGCGACGCTGGCTGCAAGGCACCTTCGCGATCCTCGCGCTGCTTCCTTCCACCGCTGCGCTCGCAGTCTCCGCGCCACGGCTCGTCACCGACCTGGCGACATCCTCGTCGCCCGCCCAGTCGGTGGGCATCGTCGGCTCGACTTTCCTGTTTGCGGTGCCGAGAGACTTCGACACTCGGACGCTCTACCGCCACGAGAACGGCGGTGAGGGCGTCGAGCCGGTCCTCGACCTGCCGATTCGCCGTGGTGTTCACGGCAGCCCCAATCCGGCCCCGACGTTGCGGGAAGCCGACCGCGCCTGGTTCTTCTTCGAGAGCGACTTCGACGGCGAGCAGAGCTCGTCGGGTTTCGCGCAGCAGGTCTGGCGCTACGACCCGGTCTCCCGGGGGATCGACGCGCTCTTCGACGATCCGTGGGCGACCGGCATCGGCGCGCTGGCGCACGACCTCTTTCCCTCGCGGGCCGACTCGGTGTTCCTCGGTTCGCGCGACGCGGAGCTGCGGCCGGCGATCTATCTTCTGCGGTCGGGGTCGGCAGCGATCTCGAAGCTGATCGATCTCCCGGCGGAACGCGCTCGATCGGTCGGGAGGAGTGGAGGCGACTGGTTCCTGCTCGAAGACGGCGTCCGGTTGGTGGTCTTCCACCTCGAGAGCCGAACGCGCGTGGTCGTGGCCGACCTCGGCGAGGCCGATGTGCGCCGGGCCGTCGCGCTCACCGCCGGGGCTCTGATCGAGGTGGCCTGGTCCTCCCCGACCGGAGAGAATCGCATCGAGCTCTGGCAAAGCGATGGAACGCCTGCCGGGACTCTCGCGCGCGCGCAGTGGCCGAACGATCTCCTTTGTGTGGGAATCGAGCTGCCGGCGACGACCCGACCGAGCGCGGCACTTTTCGCGGTGCAGACCTCTTGCGCTCCCTCGGGCGAGCTCTGGACCAGCGATGGCAGCGCGGAGCTCACCAGATTTCTGGGCGCCTTCCCGGATCGCAGGATCGGCGTCGTGGACGGCGGCCTCCGCTTTCGCGGTGAGCTCTTCTTCCTGAGCTCGCGCCAGGTCGGCCCGGGCCCCGACTGGGAGTCCGCACTCTGGAAGACGAACGGAACCCCGGCAGGTACGGTCGAGGTGGCGGCTCTGCCGTCGACTCAGCCCGCGTTCTTGCCGCCGTTGTTCGGCGCACGAGGGTCCGAGGACCTCTACTTTCCATGGCGCGATCTGGAGCATGGACTCGAGCTCTGGAAGAGTGACGGGACCGCAGCGGGGACCGGCCTCGCGGCCGACCTCGAGCCGGGTTCGGAGAGCTCCTATCCGTCGGTTTTCCAGACCGTGGGCGATCAGGTTCTCTTCACCGCTTACCCCTCGGCGTCGGGTGCGGAGCTCTGGCAGGTGGACGGCGGATTCTCATCGCCCCAGCTCGTGGCGGACCTCTATCCTGGTCCGGAGGGTTCCTCGCCGGTCGTGCTCGTCGCCTCCGATGAAGTGCTCTACTTTGAGGCCGACGACGGCGTTGTCGGGCGCGGGATCTGGGAGGTCGACCGGCCGTCGGTCGGTGCTTGCGTTCCGTCGCCGACGACGCTCTGCCTCGCGGACGGGCGTTTCCGCGCGCGGGCGGTGCGGCGGGACTTCGCCGGGGAGATGGGCGTGGCGGAGGCGGTGCCGCTCACCGGCGACAGCGGCTACTTCTGGTTCTTCGCGCCGGGCAATCCCGAGGTGATGTTGAAGATCGTCGACGCCTGTGGGCTGCCGGGCTTCGAGAACTTCTGGGCCTATTCGACCGGGCTCACCAACGTCGAGGTCGAGCTCGAGGTCGTCGACACCTGGAGCGGCGAGCGCCAGAACGTCCGCACCGCGCTCGGCGAGGCCTACGGTCCGCTCTTCGACAGCGGCTCGTTCCACGTTTGTGACGGCGGCGGCATGACGCCACCGCGCGCGGCGGCGCGCGTACTGCCGCCGGCGGCTCCGTCCGGGATCCTGCCGCTCCTCGACGGCCGCTTCGACGCGACCGCGACCTGGGCGAAGCTGGACGGGACGACCGGCGACGGGCAGGCGGTGGCGATCTCCTCGGACAGCGGCTACTTCTGGTTTTTCGCGCCGTCGATCGTCGAGGTGCTGGTGAAGATGGTCGATGCCTGCGGATACCCGGGATTCGACAACTTCTGGCTCTTCGCCGGCGGCCTGACCGACGTCGAGGTCCACCTCAGCGTGCGCGACACCCTCACCGGCGAGGTCGTCACGCACGACAACCCGCAGGGCCATCCGTTCACCCCGCTCCTCGAGACCGGGAGTCTGCGCGTCTGCCTCGCGGCGCCGTGAGCGCGGCCGTGCGGCCGGCTACTTTGGCTGGCTCATGCTGAACCAGTTGCCGAACGGGTCCTTGAAGACCGCTTCGAGGCCGTAGAAGCGGTCGGTCGGCGGCTGGGTGAACTCCACCCCTTTCGCCTTCAACTCGTCGTAGGTCTGCTGGCAGTCGGCGGTGAGGAAGACGCCGGAGCTCATCGCTCCTTTCGCGATCAGGGTCTCCTGGAGATCGGCGATCTCGGGTTTGGACATCGCGCTGCGGGTCGGCATGAGGATGATCTCGAAGTCCGGCTGCCCCTTGGGGCCGACCGTGAGCCAGCGGAAGCCGTTGTCCATCTTCGAATCGGTGCGTACTTCGAAACCGAGCTTGCCGACGTAGAAGTCGTAGGCCTTGTCCTGGTCGAGCACGTAGATCGAGGTATGCGAGAGCCGCTGGATCATTTTCCTTCCTCCTGCGCCGCAGTGTCGCACGCTCCCGCGGGCCGCCGCTTCTCCGATCTTGCTCTCCGTCTCTTGGCCGAGGTGCCTCAGCCGGGGCCGGCGAACTGGCGCAGAAAGCAGCCGGGGAAGAAGCGTGGCGCGGCGCGCAGCCAGGCGGCCGGGACGACCACCTGCGCGCGCAGCCTCCGACGGTAAACGGAAGGGGAGTATCCGGTCGCCTCCTTGAAGCGCGAGCTGAAAGAGCCCAGGCTCTCGTAGCCCACTTCCCAACAGATCTCGGTGACCGGAAGCTCGCCGCGAGCGAGGAGGGCCTTGGCGCGATCGAGGCGCAGCCGGGTCAGGAATTCGTGTGGAGTCTCACCGAAGACGCGCTGAAAGAGGCGGTGATAGTGGAACGGCGAGTAGCCCGCGACCGCCGCCGGCTCCGCGAGCAGCGTGCGCATCTGCGAGCGCGCGGCGAGAAGGTCGCGCGACCGGCAGAGGCGCCGAAAGGTGTCGCAGTCGACCAGTCGTTCTCGCGCCGCCATGGCGGCTGAGAATATCCGAGTTTCCGTGGCCTCGGCGCCGAGCCCGCGGGCGGTCAGTGCGCTGCGCGCAGGTTGACGTCGCCGCTGCCGGTGGAGATCGTGCCGACACCCGTCGCGGCGCCGATCTCGGCCTTGAGATCACTGTGCCCCGAGCGCGTGACGCGGGTCGTGGGCAGGTCGAGCGTGATGCCGCCTGAGCCGGTGCCGATCGCCATGCGGACCTGCGGCACGGCCGATGCCGGGCTGGTTTCGAGGGTCACGTCGCCGCTGCCGGTATCGATGTCGATCTTCGCCACCGCGGAGAAATCTCCCGAAAGGCTGACGTCTCCCGAGCCGGTGTCCGCTGCGAGGGCCGTGCCGAGCTTGAGGCCGCGGCCGATGATGTCGCCCGAGCCGGTGTCGGCGAGCAACGAGCCCGCGACATCCTGGAGGTGGATGTCGCCGCTACCGGTATCGACGTCGACCTTCTCCGCGACAACCTGCTCCAGCCGGACATCGCCCGACCCGGTATCGACCTTGACGTCACCCTTTTGGGTGCGGATCTGGACATCCCCCGAGCCGGTGTCGGCGGAAAGGATGCCTTCGCCGTCGCGGACCGTGACTTCGCCGGTCGCGATGTCGAGCGTTTGCGTGCCGTGCACGCCGGCCGAGCTGATCACGCCGATGCCGTCCTTGACTTTGACGCCGACTCCGGCCGGCAGCTCGATGCGGAAGTCGGCATAGAGCGTCAATGCGCCGCTGCCGGGCTGGCTCACCACCCGCACTTCGCGGTCGTCGTACCTGAAGCTCGAGCCGCCGAGGTCGAGCCAGGCGAGAAACCAGGGGAGCTCCTCGGCCTCGCCGCGCCGCGGATAGCAGTACTTGCGGCTCTCGTCGAGCGGATAGATCGCCTTCACCACCCAGCGGTCACCGATCTGCTCGGCGGTGAGCTGGAGGAGGCCGGCGATGCGCTCGGCTTCGGCGGCGCTCGCGGCGGCGGCGTGCACGGTACCCGAGACGCGGACCTCCCCGCCGGTCGCCGGGCCGAGGTTCACATTGCCGGCCAGATTGTGCAGCTCGACGAGCAAGTTGGACGGATTCGGGCCGACGGCGAGCGTGCGGTCGATCTGACGCTGGGCGTCGGCGGCTACCGCCGGCGCCAGCGCGGCAAGGGCGGCGAGGCCGGCGATGGCCAGGATACGTACGGTACGCCGGGACGACGGCTCGGAATGGCGAGATTCGGGCATGTCGGTCTCCTCCGGAAAGCGCAGGCGCTACTCTCGGCATTACGGGGCCCGCGCTCGGAAGTTACAGCCGATTCGGTTAAGCTCCCGGATCGTGCCGCAGCCGGCAATCCCATTGCGCAAGATCGTGCCGAGTCTGGTGACCGGCGCCAACATCGTCTTCGGCTTCTGCTCGATGCTGGCGGCCGCGCAGGGCGAGTACGGAAGCGCCGTCCATCTTCTGGTCGCCGCAATCTTCTGTGACCTGTTCGACGGCCAGCTGGCGCGCCGCCTCAAGGCGACCAGCCGCTTCGGGCAGCAGCTCGACAGCTTCTCGGACGCCCTCTCGTTCGGCGCCGCGCCGGCTTTCCTGGTCTACGAGGCACTGCTCCGTCCACTCGGGCCCTGGGGCATCGCGGTAGCGCTGGTTTATCTGATGGCGGGTGTCCTGCGCCTGGCTCGCTTCAATGTCACGGCGGACGCCCACGGCAAGAACCGGCGGACGCTCGGCGTGCCGATCCCGGTCGCGGCGGGCTATGCGATGGCGGTGGCGCTCATGCGGGATCATCTGACTCCGCTTGCCGGCGCGGCGATCCTGGTGGCGATGGCGCTTCTCATGGTCTCGCGCGTCCGCCTGCCACAGATGCAGAAGAACTCGGCGGTCACGCCGATGCTCCTCGTCGGAATCGCCAACTACCTCGCCGTGGTCGGCTGGCCCAGCTGGACGACGGTCGGGTGGTGGAACCTCTGGAATGGGGTCATTCTGATGACCGCCTGGATCGAAGAGCGCCGGCGTCAGGGTGAGTCCGACGACGCGCCCGAGCCGACTCCGACCTAGCTTCTGGCTCGTCTTAGCGGATCATCTTCGCGGCGGCGGGGGACGATCGTTCGGGCAAGGCCTCTCCGCGTTTTCCATCTCCCCAGATTTGATTGGATTCTTTTTGCTTGGGGCCCCTGGAAATACGCTCCGAGACCTTGCCCGAACGATCGTCCCCCGCCGCTACAGGCATCTTCCAGGACCGGTCGCCGAGCCGATGGCGGCACGAAGGGAAAATACGTTTTCGTGTATTTCCAGGGGCCCCAAACCCAAAGAATCCAATCAAATCTGGGGAGATGGAAAACACGAGAACGCATTTTCCCTTCGTGCCGCCAGCGGCGAACGTACCCAGACCAGCTAGGATTCGACTCCCATGAGCGATTCATCGGCCAGAACGAACCGCCTAGCCGCGGAGAGCTCGCCCTATCTGCTGCTGCACGCGCACAATCCGGTCGACTGGTATCCGTGGGGTCCGGAAGCGCTCGCGAAGGCGCGCGCCGAGGACAAGCCGATCTTCCTCTCGGTCGGCTATTCGACCTGTTTCTGGTGCCACGTGATGGAGCGCGAGTCGTTCTCGGATCCTTCGGTCGCGGCGCTCATGAACGAGGCGTTCGTGAACATCAAGGTGGACCGCGAGGAGCGCCTCGATCTCGACGAGATCTACATGCTCGCGACGCAGATCCTCCACGGCCAGGGTGGCTGGCCGAATTCGGTCTTCCTGACGCCCGATCTGAAACCGTTCTTCGCCGGCACCTACTTCCCGCCGCTCGACAGCCGCGGCATGCCCGGGTTCCCGACTGTCCTGCGATCGATGATCCACGCCTGGAAGGAGCGCCGCGCCGACGTCTTGCAGCAGAGTGAGGAATTGGGAGAGGCGATCCGGCGGCATCTCGCCGAGATCGAACCCTTCACCGGGGAGCTTCCCGGCCGGGAGCCCGCGGAGCGCGCCTTCGCCTCCCTGCGCGAGCGGCTGGACCCGACCTGGGGTGGCTTCGGCGGAGCCCCGAAGTTCCCGACGCCGGCGAACCTCTTCCTCCTGCTCGCCTTCGCGGAGCCGGGGGCATCGCCGGCGCCGGAGGAGGCCGAGGGAGTGCAGGCGGCGGAGGCGGCCATGATGCTCGGTGCCACGCTCGACGGCATGGCGCGCGGAGGCATCTACGACCAGCTCGCCGGCGGCTTCCATCGCTACGCCACCGACCGCGAGTGGAGAGTGCCGCACTTCGAGAAGATGCTCTACGACAACGGGCTGCTGCTCGAGGTCTACGCGCGCGAGCATCGCCGCTCCGGCAGCCCCGAGGCGGCGCGGATCGCGCGCGAGACGGCGGAGTTTCTGGCCCGCGAGATGACCGCTCCCGATGTGGAAGAAGCGGGGGGGTCGTTCTGGAGCGCCATCGACGCCGAGACCGGCGGGCGCGAGGGCGCTTACTACGTCTGGACTCGCGACGAGCTCGAGCTCGCGCTGGGGGACGAGGGTGCGACCTTCCTGGCGCCGATCTTCGGCTTCCACGCCGAGCCGTTCTTCGAAGAGAAGCGCTACGTGCTCCATCTACCGCGTCCGCTCGACGTGCAGGCGCGCGAACGCCGGTTGTCGCGCGCGGCGCTGCTCGCGGAGATCGCGCCGCTGCGCACCCGGCTTCTCGCCGCCCGCACGCGCCGGAGAAGGCCGGCGACCGACGACAAGATCCTGGCGGATTGGAACGGCATCGCGATATCTGGGCTTGCCGTCGCGGGCTCGGTCCTGGGCGAGAGGGGGCTCGTCGAGCAGGCGAAGCGGGCGGCGGAGTTCGTGCTCGCGAATCTGCGCAGTGCCCCGGGCCCCGAGGGCACGCTGCTGCACTCCTGGCGTGGCGGCGTGGGCAGAATTCAGGCGGGACTCACCGACTATGCCTTTTTCGTGCGCGGGCTGCTGCGCGTTCACGAAGCCACGGCCTCGGCCCGCTATCTCGAAGAGGCGATCCGCCTCACCGACGAGCAGGAGCGTCGTCTCGGCTCGCCGCGCGGCGGCTTCTTCAACACCGCCGAGGCGCTCGACCTGCTGGTGCGCGGCAAGGAGATCTTCGACGGCGCGCTGCCGGGAGCGAACGGCGTCGCGGCGCACAACCTCCTCGACCTCGCCGCCGCGACCGGCGAGCGCCGCTTCCGCGAGCTCGCCGAGCGGACTCTGCGCGCCTTCGCGCCGCTCGTCGAGCGCCACCCCGAGGGCGCGAAGACGATGGCTCTGGCCCTGGCGCGCTTCGCGCGCGGAGACGGCTCGCTTCGCTCGGGTGACACTTCCGCTGGCCAGGCGCTCTTTTCGGTAAAGGAAGGAAGTGGAGCTCTCGACGACCTCGGGTCTCTCGCGCAGAAGGTGGTGCAACTCGAGCTGCGGCCCGGAGCTCGCGACGGCGAAGGCTGGAAGTCGTTCGTCCTGGCTGCTTCCGTTGCCGACGGCTGGCATCTCGACGCGAACTTGGGCCTCGAAGCGATCGACTGCGAGCTTGACCAGGCTTCGATTGCGTATCCGCGGCCCGAAGCCACCGGCGCTCCGGGATCCCCCCGTTACCAGCAAGTTTTTCGTGGACAGTTCGAAATCGTTGCCCGCGCGCGGAGCGCGCAGGGAACCGGTCTCGAGCCGCGGCTGAAGTTTTCATACCAGGCCTGCGACGAGCGGCGTTGTCTGCCCCCGGCAGAGAAGTCGATCTCTTTTCCGGATCTGGGATGACCTGGATTCTCGTCGCGACCTGGCTGGTGCGGGCGGTGGGCGCCTATCTCGCGCTCGGGCTGCTATTCGCATTGCCGTTCGTCGCGCGCGGCATCGAGCGCGTCGACCCTGGTGCGCACGGCGCGGGTTGGGGCTTTCGGCTGATCGTTCTTCCTGGCACGGTGGCGTTCTGGCCTTTGCTGCTGTCGCGTTGGTTGCGCGGTGGGGGACTGCCCGTCGAGGTGAATGCCCACCGGCGCGCCGCCGGTCCGGGCAGCGAAGGGCGGCGCATGATCCGCTCCCTCCGGCGGCGGCATCGCCTCGTCTGGCTTCTCCTCGCCTTCGCCCTGCCGGCGCTCCTCGCCGTGGCGGTCCTCTACCGGCGCGCGGTCCCGCGACAGGATCTGCCCCCGGCGCTGGCTCGGGATGCATCGGCGTCGGACGACGCAGCGACGTCGCCGAGATGAGCGCCGGCTACCTCGCCGTCGGCTGGTCGCCGGGCAAGAAGCGCTACGACGCCGTGGTTCTCGGCGCCGTAGTTCTCTACCTCGCGGTATTCGCCGGCGCCTCGCTCGCCACGCGTCCCGAAGGGACCGCCGAAACCCTGGTGATCCGTGCTTTCGGCTCGCTCGCGATCACTCTCCTGCACGTCGTGCTCGCCATCGGGCCGCTCGCGCGGCTCGACCGGCGGTTTCTGCCGCTGCTGTGGAATCGGCGCCACCTCGGGGTCACGATGTTTCTCTGCGCCCTCGTCCACGGGAGCCTGGCGCTCTTCCAGTTCCACGCCCTGGGCAACGAGAATCCGTTCGTCAGCCTGCTGACGAGCAACGGGCGGTGGGGAAGCATCGCGCAGTTTCCGTTCCAGCAGCTCGGCGCGGCGGCGCTCGCCATCCTCTTCTTGATGGCGGCGACGAGCCACGACTTCTGGCTCGCGAACCTCACGGCGCCGGTCTGGAAGAGGCTGCACATGAGCGTCTACTTCGCCTACGCGCTGCTCGTCGGGCACGTGGCGTTGGGTGCGCTCCAGGATGATGCGAGCCTTCTCCCGCTCGCGATCCTCGCCAGCGGCATGCTCGGGCTGATCGCGTTGCATCTCGCGGCGGCGGCCAAGGGACGCGCGCTCGACCGCGAGCTCGCTTCGTTCGCCGCCGACGGATTCGTCGAGGTCGGCCGGGTCGGCGAGATCGCGGAGAAACGCGCCCGCATCGTGACGCTCGCCGGCGAGCGCGTGGCGATCTTCCGCTACGACGGCCGGCTCTCGGCGGTCTCGAATGTCTGCCAGCACCAGAACGGCCCACTGGGCGAGGGGCGAATCCTCGACGGCTGCATCACCTGTCCCTGGCACGGCTTTCAGTATCGCCCCGCGGATGGTGCCTCGCCTCCGCCATTCACCGAACGTGTGCCGACTTTTCGCCTCCGGCTCGTCGAAGGCGAGCGCATCTTCGTCGATCCGCGCCCTCTGCCAGCGGGGACGTTCGTCGAGCCGGTGGAATTTGGCAAGAGAGGCTCGGTAGAGGAAGGTGGTGACGCGCGCGGCGCGGGCGAGATCAGATTCGACGACGAGTTCTTCGTCGGTTATCTCCCGATGCCGCCCGGTCTGGCGCGCTTCGCGCGCGGCGTCGCGGTGGCCACGATCGTCGGCGTCGCGGCCGTCGGTGCGGCGCTCGCGGTCTCGCAGCGCCCGCTCGGACAGGGGAGGTTCGAATACGCGACCGAGTCGACCTTCTCCGGAAGGCTGCAGACGGCTCCGATTCCGGGACTGTGGCTCGCAGCCCCCACCGGCCCGGCAGCCACTTCCTTTACCGGCGCTTTTTCGCCCCTGGTCGGGACAGGAAAGCATGGGCCGTCCGCCACGCTCCTCGCCGCGGGCGACCGGGATCTCTCTCTTCAGGGGCATCTGATCGAGCGCTATGGCAGGAAGCTGATCGAGGTCACCTCGGACTCTCGGCCGCTGGCCGCCGGTGGCGCACCGCGCCGGCCGGCGCCGGCGCCGGTCGCTCTGGGGACGGCAGCGACTGCGCGGCGAGATCGTCGACTCGAAGTGCTATTTCGGGGTGATGAAGCCGGGCCAGGGCAAGGCGCATCGCGACTGCGCGGTGCGCTGCATCTCGGGCGGCGCACCGCCGGCGTTCGTGGTGCGGTCGGCGGGGGCCGCCGGAGAGCGCACCCTGATCCTGCTGCTCGTCGGTGCCGACGGCGGCTCGATCGCCAACCGGATTCTGGATCTCGTCGCGGAGCCGGTCGAGATCGAGGGCGAGGTTTCGCGGCTCGGCGATCAGTTGGTGCTTTCGACGGATCCCGCAACGCATCCGTAGAATCACCGAGTGACGAGGCTCTATCGGACGCTGCGCGCCGGGTGGAGAATCGCCGCGGTCGCCGTCGTCACGGTGAGCTGCGCGCTCGTGGCGTTCGCGGCGCGCGCCTGCGGAATTTTCTCGCGGCGGTTCGCGGTCCGCGGCCAGGGGTGGGCCTACCAGGTCTGGTCACGGGCCCTGTGCGCCCTGCTTGGAGTCCACGTGACGATTCGCGGCAAGGTGCCGGAGCCGCCCTTCTTCCTGGTTTCCAATCACCTGAGCTACGTCGACATCTTCGTGCTCGGTACCGCGCTGCCATGCGTCTTCGTCGCCAAAGCGGAAATCGACGGCTGGCCGATTTTCGGCGCCATGTGCCGCTCGGTCAACACCATCTTCATCGACCGGAGAGCGAAGCGGAAGTTGCCGCAGATCCTCGCCCGCATCGACGAGGCGCTCGCCGCCGGGCAGGGGGTGGTGATCTTTCCCGAGGGCACCTCGGGGGCCGGCGACTGCGTCATGCCGTTCCGCTCTCCGCTGCTCGAATTCGCGATGAGCTTCGCGGGCGGCGTGCATCATGCGACGATCAGCTACCGCACGCCGGAGGGCGAAGCTCCGACGCATCTCGCCGTCGCCTGGTGGGGGGAGATGCCGCTCGGCGCGCATCTCCAGGAGTTCCTCTGGTTGTCGCGCGTCGAGGCGTCGATCCATTTCGGCGAGGGACCGAAGAGCGGTGAGGACCGCAAACGCCTCGCTGCCGAGCTGCACGCGGAGGTGGCGGAGCGCTTCGAGCCGCTCGTCGAGCGCGCGGAGATCGAGCGCCTCCGCCGCCTGAAAGTGGAGAACCCGCAGGCGTTGCCGCGGGTTCTCCGGACGCCGCTGGATCGCTTCAAGTAGGCGACCCGCGCTATTCCTCGTCCAGCCGCGGATTGCGCTCGCGCTCGTCGCCGTCCTGCGGGCGGCGGTCGTCCGTGCTTCCGGCGATCCTCGCCGCGCGCTCGATCGACTCCGCGAGATCGTGGGCGGAGCGGTTCCGGGACCGTTCGGAGTCGAGGCGCCCGGCTTCGCGCCGCAGAGTCCGCCAGGCGAGATCGTCCGCCGCCGGCGTCTCCTTGAGCTTCTCGGCGAAAGCGGCGGCGAGAGCCGCCTGGTGGAAGTTCGCCGAAGCTCCTTCCCAGTCGCGCTCGAGGTCCCTGGCCCGAAGATCGCGGGATTCCTCGTCGACCTCTCTCGCCGCGACGCTCTTCCAGCGCAAGCGGAGCGTCGCGATCCGGTCCCCGCCGGAGAGTCCGTCGCGCAGCCGGACTTCATAGAGCGCCGTCGCCTGGTGGCCGGAGCCGAGCTCGCCCGCGTCGACGCGGTCGTTGCGGAAGTCGCGGTCGGCGACGTCGCGGTTCTCGTAACCGAGGAGCCGCCAGCGGACGACCGACTCGGGATCGAACTCGATCTGCGCCTTGGCTTCCCTGGCCACCGTCTCGAGCGTTCCGGTGAGATTGTCGACGAAGACGCGCCGGGCCTCGTCGAGCCCGTCGACGTAGTGATAGGTCCCGTCGCCCTGGTCGGCGAGCTGCTCCATCAGGGCGTCGTTGTAGTTGCCCATGCCGAAGCCGACGGTGGTCAAGGCGATGCCGCGCTGCGCCTCGCTGCCGATGCGCGCCAGAATCGACTCGGGCCCGGTGGCCCCGACATTGGCGACGCCGTCGGAGCAGAGGATGATCCGGTTGATCGCCCCCTGGCGCCAGCCTTCATCGGCGAGGTCGTAGGCGAGGCGCAGCCCCTCTTCGGCGTTCGTCGAGCCCTCGGGCCGGAGCTCGGCGATCGCCCGCCGGATCTCCTCGAGGTCACGCGTGTGACGCAGAAGAACCCGTCCGTTCGTGCCGTAGACGACCAGGCCGACGCGATCGTCCGGACGCAGCTCGTCGAGCAGGAGCCCGAGTGCGCGCTTCACCAGGCCGAGGCGGTTCTCCCGGTCCATCGAGCCCGAGACGTCGACGACGAAGGTCAGGACGGCGCTCTTGCGATTCCGTGCATCGATCTCCCGCGCCTTGACGGAGAAGCGCAGCAGGCGGGTCTGCTCACCGGGCAGGAAGGGTGACGGCGCGCCCTCGGCGAAAAGCGCGAAGTCGCCATGCCGCGGCGCTGGATCGTCGTACCCTTGCGCGTTCACGAACTCCTCGACGCGAATCGCCGCGGGCGGCGGCAGCATTCCGCGGTCGAGGTAGCCGCGTGTCAGGGTGTAGGAGCCGGTGTCGACGTCGAGCGCAAAGGTCGAGAGCCGGTCTTCCGCCGTGTCCACAAACCGGTTCGCGGGCGTCTCGCGAAAGATCATGGTGTCGGGTGAGGAAGGCTTGCTGCGCTCCCGCTCCTCGTCGCGCCGAGTCGCAGGGTTGTCGCGCTGAATCGCGTCATAGGCGATGGAGTAGCGGTGTCCGGCTGCGACCTCCGATTTCCAGGTGGAGATCGAGTCCGCCGGCTTGGGAGCTGCCGCCGCTGGGCTTCCGGCCGGCGATCCACCTGCGACGCCACCCGAAACACCGCCCACGACGCCTGCAGCGATACCGCCTTCGACACCGCGTCGGCTACCGGCGACCTCGCCACCTTCGGCCGCTGTGCGTTGAGCTGCCCGGTCCTCGAAAGCCGCTTCTGGAACCGCTTCCGGCACCGCGACCGGCTGAGTGGTTTCCGACCCTCGTCTTTCCTTTACCAGAAGGCTTTCTGGTGAAGAGGTCATGACGGCCGCGCCAGCTGCCTGCTTGGGTTGCAGCGCCTTCGCTGCCGCCGGAGGCGGCGGGGAAGCCTGGTGAAACCTGGCGCCTTGCGGCGCGGGTCCGCCTGCGAACGCCGCGGCCTGACGGTCGAACTCCCTCTGCTGGTTCGTTTTCACCACCTGCCAGGCGATGGTGCCGCCGAGGGCGGCGAGGGCGAGGGTGGCGGCGAGACGGAGCGGCCAGCGCCGGGGGCCGGAGGACTCTGCCGGCGAGGCGCCGGCGAGGGTCGTGGCATCAGGGATCTCGGCCTGGATCTTCTCGAGCAGGCCCGCCGGCGGCGGGGGAACGGGGAAATCGCGCAACTCGCGATCGAGCTTCTCTTCGTTGGGATTCATCACTTTCCCTCCAGAGCGACTTGGATGGCGGCGAAGGCGCGCGCGAGCCGTTTGCGGACGCCGGGGGGCGTCATCCCTTCCAGCTTGGCGATCTCGGCGACGGGCACGTCGCCCCAGTAGTGCGCGGTCACGACCGAGCGCAGCTCCTCCGGCAGGGCGAGCACGGCCCGGCGCAGCCGCTCGCGGCTCTCACTCGCGGCGGCGGTTTCGTCGGGTGGGGGATCGGGGTCGACCGCCGTGGCCTCGACCGCGGGCTCGAGCGGCACGATGCGATACGGCCGCCGCTGCGAGTTCAGGAAGGTGTTGTAGGCGATCCGGTAGAGCCAGGTCGAGACCTGAGAGGCTTCGCGGAAGCCCGCCAGGGACTGCCAGGCTTTGCGGTAGGTCTCCTGGGTCAGGTCGGCTGCGAGGTCGGGGTCGCCGCAGAGACGCCAGAGCGCGCCGTAGACCCGGGCGTAGGTCGCCTGCACGAGCTCCTCGGCGGCTACGCGGCTGCCCTGTTTGAGCGCCTCGAGCAGCCGCTTTTCGGTTGCAGCGTCGGGGCTGTTCGGCCCCTGGGAGCTGTCCTCCGAGTCGGCACTGGACTCGTTCATCGGGTACTCCTTCCAGGCGAGCGCCGGTTTCATGTTACTTGGACCCTGCGGCGGCGAAGAAAGAAACCCGGGAACCGC
The DNA here is from genome assembly GCA_963806165.1 of Thermoanaerobaculia bacterium. Lineage (GTDB taxonomy): Bacteria > Acidobacteriota > Thermoanaerobaculia > Multivoradales > JAGPDF01 > JAGPDF01. The sequence goes on along the minus strand of CAWDWZ010000007.1, from coordinate 1,051,718 downwards.
GCAGGGTCGCCGCTCGGCCCGCGCTTGCGAGCTCGCGCCCGAGGGCTATGATCGAAACGACCCGAGCCGGTGAGACTCCCGGCGCAGCAGGTGAGGTGCTCGGCGTGACCAGCGAGATCCTGGACTTCGTTGCTGCCAGCGCGAGTCGGAGCTTCACTTTGAATGCTGCAGCCGAGAGCGTCGTCACCACGCGAATCCTGTGGCTCGGTGCGGCGCTCCTTGTGGCTCTCGACGTCTGTGTGCTTCCCTGGGTCGTTCACCTCATTCCGCGGTCTCGATTCGTCACGCTCAAGTCTGCTGTCATGATCTCGGCGCTTGCCATCTGGGCGGGCATCTGGCTTGTCGTGGTCTCGCTGTATTGGAAACCCGTCTACAGCTTTTTCTTTCCGGATTGGTCGCGGTGGCTGCTGCCCCTCGCGTTCGGCGCCTTCTTCGCTGTGTGCGCGCGTTTTCTCTGGCTCAGCGCGGTCCGAGTTCGCGTTCACCCGGTGGTGGCGTTTGTGGGGCTAGGGTCGCTGCTCGGCCCAACGACCCATCTTCTGGCGGTCTGGCGCGGCATCGTCGAGGTACCGCCGATGCTCAAGGGTGCAAGTCCGGTTGCGGCCATCGTCGTGTCGGCTCCGGAGTTCGCTTTCTACTGGTGCATCGTTCTCCTGGCCGCCGTATTCGTTCGCTGGAGTTGGGCTGAATGGAGTGGCTCGCGTCCTGGCCCCGGACCGCTCACTTGAGAGGACGACAGAGCTGGCTGTCGCGTGCCCTGGTTGCATCCAAACTTCTGTTCGGTAGGACAGCATAGGCTCTCGTTCTGTACCCATCCTGTTTCTCGAGAGGCAGCCAATGATTGCCCCACTGCTCTACGCGGACGACCTTGGGTCAGCGGACCCGATCTCGCATCCCATTCTCGGTCAGATATCCGTCGACTGGATCCTGAGCACCCTGGCGGGTCACGATCTTCACCACCTGGCCCACCTCGAGATCATCGGTAAGGCGTAAGAATGGGTTCAAGGGACATTGTGGTGCTCCACCCATCGTCGCGGCGATCGAGAAAAGAGGGACAGGCACGCATTTCTCCAGTGGTGGTCGGCGGACTCCGGCACTCGGGAGATTGGGGTGCCTCCTAGTCAAGCCGGGAGCTCACCCCAATCTCCCGAGCGCCGGAGCCCGCCTAGGTCGAGACGGGTAAACTTGGAAAAAGCGGGGGCGGAGCCATGAGCGACGGCAAGTGGGTGGACCTGGGAGCGAGCAGCGCGTTGAGGGACCGTCCGGTCCGGGCGCTCCAAGTCGAGCGCGTCAGGATCGCCCTGACCTACAAGGACGGCAAGTTCGGGGCGATCTCGGGGATCTGCAACCATGTCGGCGGGCCGCTGGGCGAGGGCACGCTCGCCGGCGACTACGTCGTCTGCCCCTGGCACGGCTGGAAGTTCCACTGCACGACCGGCGAGGGCGAGCCGGGGTTCGAGGCCGACCAGGTGCCGGCCTACGAGGTCGAGGAGCGCGACGGGCATCTCTTCCTCAACCTCGAAGCGAAGTCGAAGCGCGGCCGGCTGCCGCACGAGCCGCATCCGCTGGCCCGCACCCCCGAGCGCGCGCCGGGTCCGATCCGCGTGGTCGGGATCTCGACCACCGTGATGAACAGGGACCTGCCGCGCTTCTCGACCTCCGACGAGCTCCTCGCTTCGGCGCTCGGCCATGCCGGCGAGAAGCTCGACTGCGAGCATCGGATGATCAAGTTGAACGATCTCTCCTTCCGTGCCTGCGAGGGTTACTACTCGAAGAGCGCCCGGGCCTGCACCTGGCCCTGCTCGATCACCCAGATGGATGGCGAAGACCAGCTCGATCGGGTCTACGAGGCGATCGTGCACTGGGCGGACGTCATCCTGGTGGCGACGCCCATCCGCTGGGGCGCCGCCTCGGCGCTCTACTACAAGATGGTCGAACGCATGAACTGCATCCAGAACCAGATCACGCTCCACAACCGCGTCCTGCTCAAGAACAAGGTCGCCGCATTCATCGTCACCGGTGGCCAGGACAACGTCCAGGCGGTCGCCGGCCAGATGCTCGGCTTCTTCGCCGAGATCGGCTGCGTCTTCCCGCAGTATCCGTACATCGCCCACTCGCGCGGTTGGGACGCAGAGGACATGGAGCGTAACGTCGCTTCGGTGCGCGATTCGCCCGAGCTGCACGCCGCCGCGCGCGAGCTCGCGGCGCGCGCCGTCGACATGTCGCGCATCCTGACCGCCTCGGCGATCGAGGACCGAAAGCTCATGCGCGGCGGGCGGAAGGCGTTCGGTCCCGACCGCCTCGCCGGACTGCACGACCCGAACGGCTGAAACCGACTGCTGTCACGGAGAGACCCTCATGCCGAAAGCCGACCCGAGAGTCGACGTCTATATCGCCAAGGCGGCGCCGTTCGCGCAGCCGATCCTGAAGAAGCTCCGCGCGCTGGTGCACCGCGCCTCGCCGGAGATCCAGGAGACGATCAAGTGGGGCATGCCGTTCTTCGAGCTCGATGGAATCGTCTGCAGCATGGCGGCCTTCAAGGCACACTGCGCCTTCGGCTTCTGGCGCGGCGGCAAACCGGAGCCGACGGGCAAGGAGGGTGAGGCGATGGGTCAGTTCGGCCGCCTCGCGACGCTCGCCGATCTGCCAGCGGATGCCGTCGTCGTTCGCCTGGTGAAGGAGGCGGTGAAGCGCAAGCGCAGCGGCGAAAAGCCTCCGCCGCGCCCGCGCGCGGCCCGGGCGCCGATCCCGATGCCGAAGGATTTCGCCGCCGCGCTGCGCAAGTCCCCAGCCGCGAAGAAGGTCTTCGACGGCTTTCCGCCCAGCCGCCAGCGCGAGTATCTCGAGTGGATCACCGAGGCGAAGATCGACGCGACCCGCGACAAGCGCATCGCGACCTCGATCGAGTGGCTGGCCGAGGGCAAGCCGCGCATGTGGAAGTACCGCAAGTAGCTCGCTCCCGTCGCACCATCGCTACGCGGTCGCTTCGCCGCTGCCGCACCCGGAGGAAGCCAGCTGCAGTAGAATTATTCATTCACGATCGACTGGCACTCCGTCCCGGTTCGTTGGAGGCGCTTTGAACCCTTCCCGAGAGACTCCCCTGCTGAACCTGGCCGTGGCGCAGCCCGCGCTCGCGGGCTATCCGGCGGCGCGCGAGTCGCTGCCGCCGGGAGAGATCGTCGAAGGCGCCTACGCGGTGCGCTACGCCGCCTCGGTCGAGGACCTCGACGCCATTCTGCGGCTGCGCTTCGACGTCTTCAACGTCGAGCTCCAGGAAGGGCTCGAGGAGTCTTTCGCCACCGGCCGCGACCAGGACGATTTCGACTCCCAATGCCACCATCTCCTGGTGGAGCACCGGCCGAGCGGCCGGGTGATCGGCACCTACCGGATCCAGACGGCCGCGATGGCGCTCCGCGGGCGCGGTTTCTACACCGGCACCGAGTTCGATCTCACGCACCTGCCCGAGGAGATCGTCGTGCAGTCGGTCGAAGTCGGGCGCGCCTGCATCGCCGTAGAGCATCGGCTCAAGCCGGTGCTCTTCCTGCTCTGGAAGGGGTTGGCGCTGTATATGTCGCACAACCAGAAGCGCTTTCTCTTCGGGCCGTGCTCGCTCACCTCGCAGGATCCGTGGGACGGCAAGCGGGTGCTCGACCATCTCGAGAGCAAGGGGCTCGTGCGCCACGATGTCGAGGTCGGAGCGATTCCCGGCTTCGAGTGCACCTGGGAGGGCGAGGACCCGGAACCGGCTAAGGGCGAGCGCATCGAGCTGCCGCCGCTGTTCGAGATCTACCTGCGCTTCGCCGGCCGCACCTGCGGTCCGCCGGTCATCGATCGGCGCTTCAAGACGATCGACTTCTTCATCCTCTTCGACGTCGAAGCGCTCTCCGCGCGCGCCCGCCGGCTGTTCTTCGGCTGACCCGAGACCGCGCCTAGAGCCCGCCCGGACCGCCGCTGGCTTCGACGCGGAAGGGTATCTCCCCTCCGGCGGTGTAGACCACGATCTTCACCTTGGCGCCGGCGGAAAGATCGCTCGACCAACGGATCGCGCCGTCGGACAGCGCGGTTCCCGACTCTGGCTTCTTCGAGTCGCCGAGAAAGATCGCGATGCGCGCCGCGTTCTGGGGCGACGAGACGCCGATCGAGTAAAGACCGGTGGTCGCGGCCTGGAAGAGGAAGGCTAGCGGCCGGTCGGCGGCCACTCTTCCCTCGCCGCGCGCCGTCGCCGGCGCCGCGGCGCCTGCCGCGGCAGGCGCGGGCGGGGGAGTCACCAGCTTCTGCGGCTCGCCTTGAGGCATTCGCAGCTGCGGCGTCGCGGAGGCGGCCGCCGCCAGGGGCGTCGGAGTCTCTCCCGCATGGGCAGCCCGCGCGCCGGCGCCCAGAGCGCAGCAGAGCAGGGTCCCCATCCACAGGCTCACGGTGCAGCTGCGTCGACAAGCTCTGCGCAATCGGTTCTTGGGGGTGAGCGGAATCATCGGGATCATCAGGTCACTCCAAGGCGGCGTGCCGCATGCTAGCAAAGCGCCGGCGGCGGTCGCGCAGCAGGCGGAGGACGCCGCGCGGGCCGGTTGCCCGCGCGCCCAGCGCGACGTTCGCGGCGCCGATCTCGAACGCCAGGCGCCACTGCTCGAAGAGCGTGCGATAGGCCGCGAGCAGGCTCGCGCCTGGAGCATAGATATGGGTCGCTTCGGAAGTGACGCCGTTGAGCTCCAGGATCTTCAAGCCGAGGCCGGCGCGAAAGTGCTCGAGGGAAGGCGCGCGGAGATCGAAGCGACCGAAGAAGAAGCCCTCGAAGCCGCGGGCCATCGCGTCGATGGCCGATTCGAGCTCTGGCGTCAGATGCTCGCGGGCGTCGAGGAAGATCGCGCCCCGGCAGTGATTGCCGATCTCGACCAGCTGCACGGATTCTCCGGCGGCGGGGATTTCGTCGAGTCGCGCGAGGTTCGCCGCGAGGTAGGAGCGCGCCGAGCAAACAGCGCGCTCGTCGGCGAGAATCAGCTCCTCGAGACGTCTGCGGCCGTCGCCGACGACGACCGGAAAGCGCTTGCCGGTGATCGAGATGACCCGACCCCTCTCGTGAGCGGGATGGCGGACGTAGAAAACGCCGAACTCCTCACCTGCGACGTATTCCTGAACGATCAGCCGGCCGGAGGCTCGAGCCAGGTACTCGCGCAACTGCGCGCCGGTGCGCACGACGGCGACGCTTCGGCCACGCTCGCCGACATCGGGCTTGAGGACGACGGGCAGGTGAAGTCGGGCCTGCTGCATCGCGGCCTCCAGCTGCAGGAGGCGTGACCCCGAACCGGCCTGGAGATCGACGACCGCGTATCTGGCGATGACGGCGAGCGATGGATCCGGCGGATCCGGCGGGTGAGATGGGCTCGGTGGGTCCGTTGGGGTGATCGGGCCGGCGAGGTTCCCCAGGATGCCGCTCTTCGACTCCTCGACGAATCCCCCTGACGGGATCCCCGGGTTCGCCGCGGTGAAGAGCGTCAGGTTGCGGTGGCGCAAGCCCAGCCAGATACCGTGCAGCACGACCGGCAGCTGGAAGATCCAGGCCGGCCAGAACTCCCAGCGGGTGAGGCGGCGCCAGCGCGACAGGAGGAGCCGCCGCCCGCGCCAAGCGAAGAGCGGCACGACGACATGGGTGAAGAGCAGCACCGCCGCGAGAGCGGCGAGAACGGCCGGCAGCACGACGCTCTCGTAGGAGCGAAAGCGCGCCAGGACGGCGCCGCCGGTCCAGGCCGAGAGTCCGACCAAGATCGGGGTCCAGACCACGCCGGCGAGAAAGAGGGTGATCGCGACTCGCCCGAACGGCGCGCGCAGAATGCCGGCGGCGAGAAAGAGCGGCAGCCGGCTGCCGGGGATGAACCGGGAGGCGAGCACGACCTTGGTGCCCTGGGCGGTGAACCAGCGCTCGCTGCGCTCGAGCGCCTGCGGCGACAGCACCCAGCGGAACGGCGCCCGCTCGAGGATCCGCTGGCCGAGCAGGCGGCCGACGAGGACGAGCAGGAGGTCGCCGATGAAGATTCCGATGAGACAGGCGACCATGGCGGCGGTGAGCGAGAGCTTGCCGTGCGAAGCGAGGAGACCCGCGGCGACGCAGGTGAGGTCCTCGCTCACCAGCGTCGCCAACGCCAGGAGAGCGCACAGGAGGAGCTGCTGGCGCCAGGGGAGCGGCCCGGGGGTGGCGGTCTCGGCGTGAGGATCGATCCGGCCAAGCGTGCCGAGGATGCGGCGCTCCCAGGCTCCGCCCGGCCGGTCGGCGGGCCGCGCCGGCGCCGGCGTGGGGGCCGGCGTGGGGGCCGGCCGCTCCGCCGCCGGGCGCGGGCTCCCCGGGGGATTCGGCGCTCGCTGCGGTACGGGCGTTGCCGCCTGCGCGGTGCCGGCGGGGACGACGCCAGGGAGGAGCAACAGCAAGGCGGCAGCGCTCAGCGCGCGGCAGGTCCGACGGACGACGGGGAAGGCCATGCCCGCTCCGGCTTCCTCAGCCGCTTCCGGAAGTCCGGACGATCGCGAGGAGGCTCGTCGCGGGCTCGGTGGCGTTGCACGGGGGGCCGTCGAAATAGTCGACCCGGATCGTCTGCGGCTCGCGCAGGACCTCGAGATGGCTCACGGTCTCCGCGTCTTCGCGGTGCATGCAGACCGATCGGAAGGAGCGCTCGGGAAGGTGGCTGCGATGGAAGCGGCGCAGCTCCAGGACGCCGTCCGCGGCGCGCGCGCCGGCGCCTGCCCGCCATAGGCCGCTGCGCACGTCGGTGACCTGCTGGTCGCCGCGCGAGGAGGAGCAGAGGAGTCCCGCGCCGGTCGTGATCGCCTGCGTCAGGAGCTCTTGCCCGGTCCACACCGCGCCCAGCGCAGCGGGGCTCCCGGGCAGATCCGCGAACAGTCGAAAGGGCGCGCACTCGGTGAGCGGAAGGCGGCCGAGCAACGTCGCGACCGCCGCGAGATCCCGGGCGTCGACCAGCTCGGGAATCAGGCTTCCCCGGCTCCGCCGGCCCGCGGCCGGCGGCTGTCCGTCGACGGCGCGATTGAGCAGCGCCAGGATGAGCCCGCGGTCGGTGGCGGCGAACCAGGTGCCGCCGGAGTCGGGGTCGATCGGCGAGAGGCTGAGGCCGCCCGCGCTCTGCCGCCGCTCCGGCGGGAGCCCGCGGGAGCGGGTGCTGCGTTCATCGCGGTTGAAGAAGAAGTGGAACCGGTCGCCTTCGGTCAGCCAGGAAGCGGTGCACATTGGGGCTGGGCCTGCCAGTACTTGAGCGTCGAGGGCGCGACCCCGAAATCCTCCGGCACGCTGATCTCGAAGCGCTCGAGCAGCACGGCGATCAGGGCGAAGTGGTGCACGGTATGGGAAAGCAGGAACTGCAGCTCGCGCCGCACCGTCGAGTGGCTCCACTGCTCGGCTTCGGATCCGCCGGCTTCGAGTCGAACTTCGATCGGCAGATCCATGAGCTCTTCCTCCACCAGGACCAGCTCGCCGATGATTTCGCGCATCCGCGCCGCGGCGAAGGTGAGGTCCGACTCGAGGCGTGGCTCCCGCTGACGCGCGTCATAGTCGACGCGGAGGCCGGGCAGGCCGGCGCTGAAGGCGGCGTAGTGATCGAGCACGTGGCGCAGATGCGGGCCGACGGTCCGGGCGTGGCGTTCCCCGATGCGCACGTAGGCTCTTTCCGGCAGCCGACCGAGAAGCTCGATCGCCTGCTCGAGGCAGTGCAGGTTGGCCGCGATGAGCGGCGAGAGGGTGACCATGGAAAGGTGGATGATCTCGTTCCGGATACCCGCCGGTCAAGCCCGGGCCCGCAGCCGCAGGGAGGGTTGGCCCAGGGTGGTCTATGCTCTCCTTGCTCTGATGCGCGAATTCCCGCCCAGGTTTCTTCCCGCCGACCTCCGCCGCCCCGCACCCCGGGCTCTGCTCGCCGTCCTCGCTCTGCTCGCGGGAACGCTCCTCGCGGGTGGCCGCCCGGCGGACGCCTCAGCGGAACCCGCCTCGGAGCCGGCGGCGCCACCCGAAGTGGTCTACGTTCACCTCCGGTCCATCCTTCATCCGGTCGCCAAGCAGTTCCTGGTCGACGCCTTAGAGGAGGCCGACCGCACCGGCGCCGCGCTGGTGGTGATGGAGCTCGACACGCCGGGCGGACTCCTCTCCTCGACGCGGGAGATCTCCACCGCGATGCTCGGGGCCTCGACGCCGGTCGCCGTCTACGTTTCCCCGAGCGGTGCCCAGGCGGCGTCGGCGGGGTTCTTTCTCCTGATGGCGGCCGATTTCGCGGCCATGGCTCCAGGGACGAATACCGGCGCCGCGCATCCGGTCGGAGGACAGGGCGAGACGATCGCAGGCGTGATGGGGGAGAAGGTGGAAGAGGATGCGGCGGCGACGATCCGGACCCTCGCCGGGCGCCACGGCAAGAACGTCGCGCTCGCGGAGGAGGCGGTCCGCAAGAGTCGCTCGTTCACCGATCAGGAGGCGCTCGCGAACGGTCTCGTCGACGTCGTGGCGCCGGATCTCGCGCATCTCCTCTCGGCGCTCGAAGGCCGGGCCTGGGAGAAAGCGGGGCGGAAAGGGACGCTGGCCCTGGGCGGGGCGCGCATCTCCGAGGTGGAAATGGGGCGCTTCCAGCGTCTGCTCGCGGCGCTCGTCCATCCGAATATCGCGTATCTGCTGATGACCGTGGGCCTGCTCGGAATCTACTTCGAGCTCGCCCACCCGGGCGCGGTGCTGCCCGGCGTCGTGGGCGGGATCGCGCTGGTTCTCGGCCTCTACGCGCTCTCGGTGCTGCCGGTGAACCTCGCCGGAGTCGGGCTGATTCTGCTCGCCCTGGTCTTCTTCGTCGCGGAGATCAAGGTGACGAGCTACGGCCTGCTCGCGGTCGGCGGTATCATCGCGCTCGTGCTCGGCTCGCTGCTGCTCTTTCGCGACCTCGATCCGGCATTGCGGCTCTCCCGTGGGCTCGTCGCCGCGACCGCCGTCATGGCGGCGCTGGTCGTCGGCTTTCTCGCCGTGCTCGCCGCCCGTGCCCAGCGCACGCCGGTGCTCACCGGCAAGTCCGGCCTGATCGGCGAGGTCGGCCGGGCGATCGAGGATTTCGCCCCCTCCGGCCGGGTCTTCGTGCACGGCGAGATCTGGAATGCCGACTCGGATCTACCAGTGCGGTCGGATCAGAACATACGTGTGGTCGGTGTCGATGGGCTGCGCTTGAACGTGCGCCCGGAAGAGAGGAATAGCTAGTGCCCCAACAGTTCGCGGTGATTCTCGTCGTCGTCGTTTTTGGAATCTCGCTCCTCCGCCTGTGGATCAAGGTACTGAAGGAGTACGAGCGCGGCGTGGTCTTCCGCCTCGGACGCGTGCTCGCGGAGCCCAAGGGCCCGGGCCTGATCTTCATCTTCTGGCCGCTCGATCGGATCGTGATCATTCCGCTGCGGACGGTCGTGCTCGACGTGCCGCCTCAGGACGTGATCACGCGCGACAACGTCTCGGTCAAGGTCAACGCGGTGCTCTACTTCCGGGTCGTCGATCCGGTGCGGGCGGTGATCTCGGTGGAGAACTACCTCTACGCCACCAGCCAGCTGGCGCAGACGACGCTGCGCTCCGTGCTCGGCCAGGCGGAGCTCGACGAGCTGCTCTCCGAGCGCGACAAGCTGAACGAGAGGCTGCAGGAGATCATCGACCGGCACACCGATCCCTGGGGGATCAAGATCTCGATGGTCGAGGTCAAGCACGTCGACCTGCCGCAGGAGATGCAGCGCGCCATGGCTCGTCAAGCCGAGGCCGAGCGCGAGAAGCGCGCCAAGTTCATTCATGCGCAGGGCGAGCTCGACGCCTCCAAGGCGCTCGGCGAAGCGGCCGAATCGATCTCGAAGAATCCGGTCACGTTGCAGTTGCGCTATCTCCAGACGCTCACCGAGATCGCCGCCGAGAACAATTCGACGATCATCTTCCCGTTGCCGATCGAGCTGCTGAAGTCGTTCTTCCCGAATTCGTCGCAGAAGTAGCGACGCCGCCGATCGACGCCGGGCAAGAGAGCGCAGGGACGCGGAGGAAGCCGTGGAATCGAGCGAATCACACGAGCCGAGCTACTACGAAGTCGCGCTCACGAACCGTCAGGTTCTGATCGCCTTCGTGGTGCTGCTGACGAGCATCGTGGCGGCCTTTCTCTCCGGGGTCTGGATCGGGCGGGGCGGAAGCTCGGTCGCCCGCACTCCGCCGGGAGTGAGCGACCATGCCGCCGCGACCGTCGAGGCGCCGCTCGAGCAGCTGACGTTCTTCAATGGCAAGGATGCCGGCGCCCGCCGGCAAGCGCCCGTGGCCTCCGGAGCGCCAGCAGTCGCTGCAAGACCCGGGGAAACGCCTGCGGCCGCCCTCAAGCCCGAGGAGGCGCCGGCCGATGCCAGCGCGACGGAGGCGATGCGCCAGAACCTCGATGCGACCATGGCGGCGAACCGGACAGTCCCCGCGCCCACTGCGGGGGCGCGCTCGGCCGCGAGCCCCGCGAGTCCGTCGCCGGCGGGGACTCGGGTCGGCACCCCATCGGCTCCGGCGAGCGCCGATCACGCGGCCAGTGCCCCGACGGCGAAGCAGCCGCCGGCCGCGAAGCCCGCCGCGAGCGGCAAGACCTTCGTTCAGGTCTACTCGTCCACCAACGCCGCGCGGGCCAAGGAGATCCTGGCGGAGCTCAAGAAAGCGGGCTTCGCCGTCGCGGTCGCCGAGACGCCGAAGAACGGCGCCACGAGCTATCGCGTGCGGGTGGGCCCCTACGCGGACCGCGCCAAGGCCACCGCCGCCGCCTCCCGCTTGCGGCGCCAGTTCCGGCTCGAAACCTGGGTGACCGATTCGCCTTAGCGGCCCGGTGGCGGTCGGTCCGCTCGCTGCCACCAGTCTCGCGGCGCTCGCGGGTGGCGTTCTCTGGGGCTTGTGCTTCTCGGCGCGACCATTTCTCCCGCTCTGCCTGGTCGGGCTGGTACCCCTCCTTCTGCTCCTTCCACAGCGGCGGGCCTGGCTCTTGGGCTGGATTCACGGCACCGCGACCTGGGCGGTTGCGCTCTCCTGGCTGGTCGGCACGCTCACGACCTACGGCGCGATCGAGGGCTGGCTCGCCGGGCTCCTGTTGCTGGGTCTGGCCGCTTTTCTCGGTCTCTATCACCTGGTGTTCGCGGCGCTGGGCAGCCGGCTCTGGCGGCGGGGCGGCTACCTCTGCCTGCTCGCCCTGCCGGCGCTGTGGGTGCTGCTCGAGGTGGCGCGCGGGATCCTGGTCACCGGCTTTCCGTGGAATCTGGCGGCTTACGCGTGGACCGGTCTCCCGGGCGCGCTGCCTCTCGCCTCCTGGATCGGGGCCTGGGGGGTCTCGTTTCTCGTCGTCCTGCTGAGTCTCGGGGTCGCGCGCGGCATCGCCACCCGGCGGTGGGAGACCGCCGCGCTCGGCGTGCTCGTCGCCGCGCTCGTCTTGGCGATCGCCAGTCGCTGGGCGGGCGGCAGGGATGCTCAGGGCAGCTTGCGCACCGCGGCGATCGTGCAGCCGAACACGCCGAACCAGGTCGCCTTCGATGCCCGGGTTTTCGAGGAGGACTACGACCGTCTCCTCCAGCTCACCCGCGAGGCCTGCCGTCCGGGAACTCTGGTGCTGTGGCCGGAGAGTGCGGCCTGGCCGCTGCTTTACGGTCGGGACGAGCGGCTCGTCTCCGACCTCGCCGGCTTCGCCGCACGCGGATGCTCGGTGCTCTTCAACTCCGTTTCGCAGGCCGGGGAGCGCTATTACAACTCGGCGCTCCTGGTGTCGCCCGACCGGGCGATCGAGCGCTACGACAAGCGCCATCTCGTCCCCTTCGGCGAGTACGTGCCGCTCGCCGGCGTCTTCTCCTTCATCTCGAGCCTGGCGAGAAACGCCGGCGATTTCTCCCCGGCCTCCGAGCTCCGGCTGCTCGACTGGGAGGGGGAACGCCTCGGTCCGGCGATCTGCTACGAGGTCGTCTTCCCGGGAGAGGTCGCGCAGCTGAGTCGCGCCGGGGCGACCGTTCTGGTCAGCATGACCAACGATGCCTGGTACGGCGACACCTCGGCGCCCTGGCAGCATCTCGCGGCGGCGCGATTCCGCGCGGCGGAGAATCGACGCTGGCTCCTGCGCGCCGCGATCACCGGCGTCTCGGCGGTCGTGGCGCCGGACGGGTCGATCCAGGCCCAGCTCGGGGTCGGCGAGAGCGGCGTCCTGCCGGCGCGTTTCGAGGGGCGCTCGGACCTCGCCCCTTTCGCGCGCGCACCCTGGGTGGGGCCGGCGCTCTGCGTCGCGCTGGTGACGCTCGCGCTGCTTGCGCTCGCGCTGCATCGACGTCCGCCCGCCGGCTTGGTATCCTCTGCCGCGCCATGCTCGCCTCCGAACTCCAACAGCGCCTCGCCCGTCTGAGCGCGGAGCTCGCTACGATCCGGGGGTATCTTTGAAGAAGCCGGCGTCGAAGATCAGCTGAAGGACATCGACCGGCAGATGGAGATGCCGGGCTTCTGGGACAAGCCGACCGCGTCGGCGGGCCTCATGCAGAAGCGCCGCCAGATCGAGCGCAAGGTGGAGCATCTGCGCGCGCTGCGTTCGGACGCCGACGAGATCGCGACCTGGCAGGAGCTCCTGGGCAGCTCCGGCGATGCCGATCCCGATGCCCTGGCCTTCGTCGGTCGGCTCGAGCGCGAGATCGGCGCGCTCGACCTGCAGTTGAAGCTCTCGGGTCCCGACGACGACAAGAACGCCCTGGTGGCGATCAACGCCGGCGCCGGCGGCACCGAATCCCAGGACTGGGCGGCGATGCTGCTGCGCATGTACGTGCGCTGGGCGGAGAAGCAGGGGTTCACGCTCGAGCTCCTCGATCAACAGGACGGCGAGGAGGCCGGGGTGAAGAGCGCGACGTTCGCGGTGCGCGGGGCGAACGCTTTTGGTTTCCTGAACGGCGAGAACGGCGTGCACCGCCTGGTGCGGATCAGCCCGTTCGACTCGCAAGCGCGCCGCCACACCTCCTTCGCTTCGGTCTACGTCTACCCGGAGGTCGACGACACGATCGAAATCGAGATCCACGACAAGGATCTGCGCGTCGACACGTTCCGCTCCTCGGGCGCCGGCGGCCAGCACGTCAACAAGACGGACTCGGCGATCCGCATCACCCATCTGCCGACCAACATCGTCGTGCAGTGCCAGAACGAGCGCAGCCAGATCAAGAACCGCGCCCAGGCGATGAAGATGCTGCGCGCGCGGCTCTACGATCTCGAGCTGCGCAAGCGCAAGGAAGAGCAGGACAAGGTCGAGGGCGCCAAGATGGACAACGCCTGGGGGAGCCAGATCCGCAGCTACGTTCTGCAGCCCTACCGCATGGTCAAGGACCACCGCACCGGCGAGACCGTCGGCGACGCCGACGGCGTCCTCGACGGCGCCATCGATCCGTTCATCGCCGCCTGGCTCAAAGGCCGCATCGCCAGCCCTGGCTCCGACACCGAAGCCGACGACTCGCTCTAGGATTGGGGTCCTTCCCTTCCACGCGAATGGCTTTCGCGCCGCAGAGCGGGTGCTAGGCTCTCTCGAGCCTTCGCCATGCACATTCCGGACGGCTATCTCAGCCCCTCGACCTGCGCCGTGCTCTACGCCGCGGCGCTGCCGTTCTGGACGGTGGCCCTGCGGCGCGTACGGGCTCTGCTCGCGACCCGCTTCGTGCCGCTGATCTCGCTCTTCGCCGCGTTCTCCTTCGTCGTCATGATGTTCAACCTGCCGCTCCCCGGCGGCACCACGGGACATGCGGTGGGCATCGGCATGGCGGCGATCGTGCTCGGCCCCTGGGGCGCGACGCTCGCCATCTCGGTGGCGCTCGCCATCCAGGCGCTGCTCTTCGGCGACGGTGGCGTCCTCGCTCTGGGCGCCAATTGCTTCAACATGGGCGTCGCCGGCTCGTGGGTCGCCGCGGCGGTCTACCGCTTGGGGACGCGCGGCGCCGCGCTCGAAGCGCGCCGGCGCGTCGTCGTCGCGGGGCTCGCCGGTTACTGTGCGATCAACGTCGCGGCGCTGCTGACCGCGGTCGAGCTCGGAGTGCAGCCGCTGCTGTTTCACGATGCGACCGGGGCGGCGCTCTATGCGCCCTACCCGCTGGGCGTGGCGCTGCCGGCGATGATGCTCGGCCATCTGACCTTCGCCGGCTGCGCCGAAGCGCTCCTCACTGCCGGCGTCGTCCGCTACCTGCAGCACAGCGAGCGCTCGCTGCTCGAATTCGGTGGCGGAGGCGTCGGGCTCGTGACCGCAGCGGCGCGCGCGACGCGCAGCCTGTGGGCGGCGCTGGGACTCCTTCTCGTGCTCACTCCGCTGGGCCTGCGGACCGCCGGTAGCGCCTGGGCCGAGTGGAGCCCGGCGGAGCTCGGCGATCCGGCGGCGCGGGCCGCGATCGCCGCAGCGAGCGGCGGAGCCGCGCTCCCCGCCGCGGCTCCGAGCGGGCTCGTCCGCCTGGCCGCTTTCTGGACCGCGCCGCTGCCGGGCTATGCGCCGGCCTTCCTGCGCAGCGCCGCGATGGGCTACCTGCTCTCGGCGCTCTTCGGGCTCGGGATCCTCGTCCTCGCGGTCGTCGCCCTGCAACTGCTCGTCGACCGCACGCGGCGCGGCGGGCCGCGCGCCGCGCACCCGCTGCTGATGGTTCGGCAGCGCTCCGACGCCCTGGCGGCGATCTCCTCACCCGGTTTTCGCCTCCTCGGCCGGTCGCCGGTCGAACGGACTCTCGCGGAGCTGTTGCGGGTAGCCGAGCGCTCGCTGCACGCCGAGGAGACCGCACGCCGGGGCGGACTGCTCCAGGCGCTCGACGCGCGCACGAAGTGGATCGGCCTCGGCGGCCTCGTTCTGGCGGCGGGGCTGGCGCGGAGCTTCGCCGTTCTCGGCGCTCTCTTCGGACTCGCTCTCCTGCTCGCGTTGTTCTCCCGGCTGCGCCTGCGCGAGCTCGCGGCGCGGGTCTTCTTGCCGGCGCTGCTGTTCACCGCCCTGGTCGGCGGTCCCGCGCTCTTCCTCACCGCGGGTCCGCCGCTCGCGGGCCTCCCGGCGGCATTCGGGGTGAGCGCTCCCGGGGCCCGCTCGGTGGGCTTTCTCCTCCTCCGGGTCGAGACCCTCGCCTCGTTCTCGCTACTGCTCGTTTTGACCACGCCGTGGGCACGCCTGCTCGCCGCGCTGCGGAGTCTGCGCGTCCCGGCGACGGTGGTGGTGATCCTCGGCATGACCTACCGCTTTCTCTTCCTGCTCCTCGCCGGGACGCACGATCTCTTCCTCGCCCGGCGGAGCCGCTCGGTCGGGCGCCTAGCGCCGCACGACGCCCGGCAGCTCGTCACGCGCACCGCCGGCGTCCTGCTCTCGCGGACGATGCAGACCAGTCAGCAGGTCTACCTGGCGATGGTGGCGCGAGGCTTCACCGGCGAGGTCCGGTTGCTCGATCCGCTGGCGATGCGCGCGCGTGACTGGGGCGCCCTCGCGGTGAGCCTCGGCCTCGCCGGCACAGCGATCTGGGCGGGTCGATGAGCTCCGTCAAAGCCGCGCTCTTCGAGCTGCGCGACGTGAGCTATCGCTACGAGGAGATCGTCGCCATCGACGCCTGCTCGCTCGCCATCGCGGCGGGGACGCGCGTCGCGCTGCTCGGCGCCAACGGTTCCGGCAAGTCGACTCTCCTTCTCCTTCTCGACGCGTTGCAGCAGGCGAGCTCGGGGGGCGTATTTTTCGACGGTCGCGAGCTCTCGGCGGCGGCGCTTCGCGAGCGGCGCGTGAGCGACGAGTTCCGGCGCCGGGTCGGCTTCGTCTTCCAGAACCCGGAGGTGCAGCTGTTCAACCCGACGGTGCGCGACGAGCTCGCCTTCGCGCCGCTGCAACTCGGCTGGGGCGAGGAGCGCATCCGGCAGGAGGTCGAACGCATGCTCGACCTGATGCAGCTCGGAGCGCTCGCCGAGCGCCCGACCTTTCGCCTGTCGATGGGCGAGAAGAAGAGGGTGGCGATCGCCTCGGTGCTGATTCTCGACCCGGAAGTGATCCTGCTCGACGAACCGACCGCCGGCCTCGACCCACGCAGCCAGAGCCGGGTGATCGATCTGCTCGTCGAGTGGAAAGCGAGCGCGCGCACCGTGGTGGTCGCCACCCATGACCTCGGCGTGATCGAGGAGATCGCCGATCGCTGCCTGGTCCTGCACGAAGGCCGCCTGGTCGCGGATCGCACTCCGGGCGAAATCCTCGCCGACCTCGACCTGCTGACCCGCACCGGCCTCATTCACAGCCACCGCCACTCCCATCGCTCTGGGCTCCACCACGCGCACCCGCATCTCCATCGCCACGAGCACGGCGAGAGTTAGAGGCTGTGAAGGGCGCGAGTCCGGGGGCCCGCAGGCGCCCTCGGCGGGCGGCGTACAATGGCTTCATGAGGATCTGGGTGGCGGAACCGCCTCAGGTCCGGTTGTGAGATACCGGTCCACGCTGCGGCTTCTGTGGGGCGCTTTTCTGGCTTTGGCCCTGCAAACTGGTGCGGTGCGGGCAGCCGTCATCGCGGTCGACGGCACGACCTGCACGCTCGTCAACGCCATCCTCTCCGCCAACACGGACGCCGCAGTCGGCGGTTGCACCGCCGGCACCGGCGCCGACACTCTGGTCCTCGGCGCGGATGTCGTTCTGACCACGCCCGTCACCGCAGATGTCGAAGGCGGGCCGAGCGGCCTGCCGGCGATCACCAGCCAAGTGTCGATCGCCGCCGGTGCGGGTACGGTCATCGAGCGCTCGAGCGCGCTCGAGTGCGCCCAGTATTCGACGCCATTTCGACTGTTCGAGGTCGCTTCGTCCGGAGTTCTGACGCTGAGCGGCCTGTCGCTTCGGAACGGTTGTGTCGCAGGCGGCGGCCTGGAGTCATGGTCCTCTGGAGGCGCTGTTCTCGTGCGATCGGGAGGCGATCTGCGCATTCTGGGTTGCCAATTCGAGGGCAACGAAGCGCGGGGGATCGAGTTCAGCCGTGCCATGGGCTTGGCGCGGGGTGGTGCGATCGCGGTCTTGGCCGGCAAGCTACAGGTCGCCGCGAGCTCTTTCACCGACAACAAGGCCACTGGAATCTGGCCTCACGGAGGTGCGATAGCGATCGAAGGGGGCGAGCTGACCGAGCTTGTGACCAGCGAATTCGCCAACAATCATGCCGGGCTCGATCCAGCCGTAATGGCTCAGAGCGACCCCGCTGGCGGCGCCATTTCGCTCCGCGAAACGCAAACGGGCACTCTGGCTTACCTGGTCGTTGCCGGAAACACACTTGGTGTCAGTGGTACCGCGAGCGGCGGTGGAATCGAGGTCTTGGGAGGGAGAGTCCGAGAGTTGCGAGACAGCTTCTTTTCCGGGAACGTCGCTCAGGCCGGATACACTGGAGTACCGTGGGCCTTTGCCGGCCGCGGCGGTGGGCTTGCCAATTTCGGCATCATCGAATCCATCCTGCGCACCACATTCTCGGGCAATCAGGCTCTGGGCTACGGGATGGGCGAAGGCCGCGGGGGAGGCCTGGACAACCGCGGACGGATCGGAGCGATTGTCTCCTCGACCTTTACCGGCAACGTCGCTCAGGGCGGCGTCGACATCGAGATCACAGGCGGGGATAGCTTCGGCGGGGGCCTCGCGAACGTGGGGGAGATCGGGCGAATCGTCTCCAGCACCTTCGTTGGCAATCGCTGTCCGCAGTCGGCCTTCATGGCCATGTTTCAGGGAGGCGGAATCTACACCTCGCCCGACTTCGAAGCCTGGTATGTGTCGGTTCCTCCCGTGACGGTTGTCGGCAGCCTGCTGGCCGGGAACGAAGCGAACGGCGCCCCGGACTGCTGGTCGAGCGTTCCCTTCTTTTCGGGTGGCTTCAATCTGGCGCAGTCCGCCGACGGCTCCTGCCACTTCTTCGCCGCCAGCGACATCGTCGGGGTGGATCCGCAGGTCGAGCCGCTCGCCGACAACGGCTGCACGATTCCGCTGCCGGGCGGCGCCTGTCTGGCGACCGTCGCGCTCGCGGCGACCAGCCCGGCGCTCGATGCCGGCCTGTGCAGCGCCGCGGGAACGGAGATCGACGCGCGCGGGGCGGTGCGTCCGCTGGACCTAGCGGGCGTTCTCAACGCCCCTGGCAGCGACGGCTGCGATATCGGCGCTTACGAGCGCGACGCGCCGCTGGCGGAGATTCATCTCGGGCTCTCGGTCGCCGAGTCAGCGGATCCGGTCTACGGTGGCTCGGGCGCAGGCAATCTAACCTATACCGTGGCGCTCTCGAGCGTCGGCGCGCAGGACGCCACGGCTGTCGTCGTGACTCCGGCCCTGCTGCTTCCCGCCGGAGCCACGTTGGATGCAGTGACGCCCTCCATCGGAGCCTGGGACGGAAGCGACTGGAGTCTTGCCGCCCTCGCCAGCGGAGACTACGCCACGCTCACCTACGTGCTCACGGTCGGGCTCGGGACGGCGGGCGGGCCGGACGCAGTGGGGCTCTCCGCCGTGGTGACCTCTGCACCCGGCCACAGCGGCGAGCTTGCCGCGGACGCGGAGACCACGACCGTAGTCGAGGGTGTCTTCGTCGACGGCCTCGAGAGCGGCGGCACTTCAGCGTGGTCGCTCACCGTCGGCGGCAGCTAGCTATTCCCCGGCGAACGAAGCTGTAGACTCCGCGCCGCATGGCCGCTGAACCGCTCTTTCCCCGCCTGCGCTGGCTCGGGCTGGTCTGGCTCGCGGTCTATCTGCCGACCTATTCGGCGGCCTACGGTCTCGCCAATTTCCTTTTTCTCTGCAACCTGGGCGTGATGCTCACCGCGGCGGCGCTCGTGTTCGGGAGCCGGCTGGTGTTGTCGAGTCAGGCGGTGGCGGCGCCGGTGATCGGCATCTCCTGGGCGCTCGACGCCGGCTGGCGCGTCGCGACCGGGCATCATCTCTACGGCGGCACCGAGTACATGTGGGATCCGCAGTACCCGCTGTTCACCCGGTTGCTCTCGCTCTACCACCTCGCCTGGCCGGTCCTGGTCGTCGCTCTGGTTCTCCGCGCCGGCTACGACCGGCGCGGCTGGCCGCTGCAGGCCGCGATCGCCGCCGTCGCGCTGGTCGTCAGTCGTCTGTTCACGGCGCCGATGGAGAACATCAACTTCGCCTTCCGGGATCCGCTCTTCGGCCGGGCGTTCGAACCAGCGGCGCTGCATCTGGCGATCGTCTTCATGACCCTCGCCGGCGTCGCCTATGGGCTGACCCACTGGCTCCTGCTGCGCTTCGCCCGTCGGCAGCCGATCGCGGCGGCGGCGCCGCGGTCGCCAGCGTTCTCCTGACTCAGCGCAGGCTGAATTGGATGTTCCAGCGGTAATAGACCGCGACCGGGCGCTCGCCGTGGCGCGCCGGGGTGAAGCGCCAGCTGCGGATGGCGTCGAGCGCGCTCTGTTCGAGGCCGAAGCCGAGCGGGCTGCTCACCACCCGCGCCGACTGCAGACTCCCATCCGTCGCGATCTCCGCTTCGACCACGACGACTCCCTGGCGATGGGCGAGGCGCGCCGCGTCCGGATAGCGCGGATCGATCCGGTAGAGCACGGCCGGCGCGACCATGTCGCTGGTATAAACGACCGTGTGGCCGGTCGACGGACCGCTGCCGCCGATCGGGCCGACGGCGGCGATTCCCGGGATCACGACGTCCGTGGATTCGCTGCCGGCGGTCGCCGGATCGATCGGCGCGAGGGTCTCGCTGCTCAACGAAGCCGCCGGCGCGTCCGTGACCTCGTGCGGCTGGGACAGGACGGCCGGTCTCCCGGCCGGTGTGGAGGCCTGCGGCCGTTCCGGATGGGGGAGTGGAGCGCTCCATTCGGCCGGCAGGAAGGCGACCGGCAGGAACGCCTCCATGAGGTTGGGAGCATCGACGGCGTCGATCCGCCAGGCGAGTCCGACGAGCAGGACGGTGGCGACCGTCAGGTGGAAGAACGCCGCCAGCGCCGCCAACCGAGCCTTCGACGGTGCCGGTCCTTCGAGCACGCTCTGCATCTCGAACATCGCGACCTCCCGCCCCTCCGGGGCATTCCGCTGCGAAGAGTGAGACACCGCAGGAGCTCTGCAAGAAACTGACCGGGGCCAGCCGGCCGGCCCCGGCCGGCTCCAGGTCGCCGCCCGGTTCGGCTGGCTGGCCGTTAGAATGGCGCGGTGCTCGCGCTCGACTACCTCTCGCCCCTGCCGCCAGTGCGTTCCGGGATCTCGGACTACAGCCTCGAGCTCCTGCCGCACCTTGCGGAACGGGCCGACGTGCGGGTCCTGCGGCTGCCGGACCTGCCGCTCGACCCCGAGATCGCGGCCCGATTCCGGCCGGTCGAGGCCGCGCGTGCCGGCGAGGGCGGGCGTCTGCCGCTCTATCAGATGGGCAACAATAGCTACCATGCAGCGGTCTGGGAGCTCGCCATGGAGCGCCCGGGTGTGCTCGTGCTGCACGATCTGGTGCTGCACCACTTCCTGCTCGACCGGACGGTGGGGAAGGGGGAGTTCGAGCCCTACCGCCAGGCGCTCGAACTGGATCACGGCTGGATCGGCGACGCCGCCGCGCGCCCGGTGCGTTGGGGCGCCTTCGGCCGCGCCGCGCAGTTTTTCCTGCCGGCGAACCGGACCCTCCTGCGACGTCAGCGGGGCGTCCTCGTGCACGGACAGTGGGCGGCCTCGGTGCTACGCGAAGAAGATCCCGAGCTCGCGGTGCGGGTCGTCTCGATGGGGATTCCCCTGCCGGCTCCGGCGCGTCGCGAGGTCGGCCTCGCCTTCCGCGAGGCGTGGCAGATCCCCGCTGAGGCGCTGCTCCTCGGCTCTTTCGGCTTTCAGACGCCGATCAAGCGCACGGATGTCGCGATCCGCGCCCTTGCCGCGCCCGGTCTCGAGCGCGTTCACCTGCTGATCGCCGGCGAGCTCTCGCCCTATTCGAACTATGCCCTGTTCGCCGCTGAGCTCGGGGTCGCGGACCGGGTGCATGTCACCGGCTTCCTGCCCTTCGAGCAGCTCGACGCCGCGATCGCCGCCAGCGACCTCTGCGTCAACCTGCGCTATCCCACCGCCGGCGAGACCTCCGCTTCGCTGCTGCGCATTCTCGCAGTCGGTCGGCCGGTCGTGGTGTCGGACTACGCCGATTTCGGCGACCTGCCGAACGACCTGGCGCTCCACATCCCGCCTGGCGCAGGGGAGATCGAGGAGCTCGCGGCGGCGCTGGCACGGCAGCTCTCCGATCGTAGCGCGCTCGACCGGATGGGGGGCGCGGCGCGGCGGTTCGTGGCCGAGCATCATGCCCCCGAGCCCGCGGCCGACGAGCTCGTCGCCGCGATCGCGGAGCTCGCGGAACGGTCGCCACTCGCCGAATGTCCGCCGCTCGCCGCTCCACGCAGCACGGCAATCCAGGCGCGGGTCCCCGGCCGCATCGTCGTCGCCGGCACCGAGAATTGGTTGCCCGGCGAGCGCCGCGAGCTCGCGGTCGACGTTCTGAACGACAGCCGGATACGCTGGCTGCCGAGCCATGCGCTGCCGGGCGGGGTGATCTTCGAGGTGCAGTTTCTCTCCGAGGGGCGGGACCTCTACCGCGGGCGGCGCTGGCTGTCGTTGCCGGAAGCGCTCGAGCCGGGGGAGTCGCGCCACTTCGTGCTCGAGCTGCGCCGCCCGGAGGCGGCGGCCCGCCTGCTGATCAAGCCGACGCTGCAGCTCGTCGAGGGGCATCGGCCGCTCGGCGCCTGGGAGTGGGACCGGTGGATCTGAAAATCCCCGGCCGACTGGTGCTCGGCCTGTTGCTCGGCGCGACCGCATGGCTCGCGGCGACCGCGGCGCCAGGACGCGCTCCGGCGGCCGGTGCCGAGACGACGCTCTGGCTTGCGGCCCACAGTCTCGCTTTCGATCACGATGAGCTCTTCGTCGATGCCGATGTGGCACGCTTTCGTGCCGCCTTCGCCGAAGCGCCCCGCGATGTGCGCACGGAAACGCGCAGCGACAGGCTGGCGGCGCCCTACTTCGCCGCTCGGGCCTGGAGCTGGGCGCTCGCCTTGGGCGGCGAGCGCGGCCCGTTCGTGCTCAATGCCCTGGCGCTCCTCCTGGCAGCCGTCGCGGGAAGCCGGGCACTCCGCGCGGGACTCGGCGCGGCGGCGCCCCTTTGGATCGCGCTCTTCCTGTTCGGCTCGGTCGCCTTCACTTATGTCTTTCGCTGGCAGAGCGAGATTCTCGTCTTCGCCGCCGTCGTCTGCGCCGGCGCCCTGATCTGGGGGCGGGGGGTTCCGACGGTCGTCGATCGCGGTCCCGATCAGGTCTACGGCGGCGACCTCGAGAGGCGAACGGCGCTGTGGCCTTGGCCGCTCGCGGGTCTCCTGCTCGGCGCCGCGGCGGTGCGCCACCCGGCTTACCTCTTGCTCGCCCTCCCGATGCTGCTCGATCTTCCGCGGTCACCGAAGCGCGGCGGCAAGGCCGTGGTGATTGCCCTCTTCGGGCTGGCGCTGCTTGTACCGCTCGGCTTCGTTCTCGCGGTGCACGGTGCCCCCTGGGAGACGCCGGCGACTTTCTTCGACGCCGGGCTCTTCGGCTGGAACGTGCTCTACCTCGTCGCCGGGCGCAACGCCGGCCTGCTGGTCGGATTCCTCCCGGTCCTCGCGCTCCTCGCCTCCCGACGGCAGGATGGCGGGCGGCGGTTCTTGCCGCTCGTCGTCCTCGTCGCCGTGCTCGCGCAGCTCGCCTGGTCGCCGTTCGATTGGGCGGGAGACCTTTCGGCTGTCGGCAATCCCTGGTTTCTGCCGTTCTATGGTGCGCTCTGGTTCTGCGCCGGTCCGGAGTTGAGAGTGCGCTGGGTGCTGCCGCTGGCGTTCGCCACGGTACCGTTCCTGGCGCCGTTCTGGCTGGCGCCGCTCTCCGACGGCACGCAGGCGCCGCCTGGGCTCGCCAGGTTCACGTCGCAGATCCGCGAGCGGCTGCCGTTCGAGACCTCGCTGCGCGCGCTGCCGGGGAGCTTCGAGATCGCGCGCGCCGGTGTCCGGCTGCGCGGCGTCGGACCCGCGGTGCAGATGGCAGCAGGCCGCCTGGCATGGCAGGCAGAACACGCCGGACAGGGGCGGGGAGAGCGGCGCACGGCGCTCCTCGTCGAGAGCGATCGCGCGCTCACTTCAGTGCGTCTGGATTTCGGTCCGAACGCGCCCGCGACGCTCGCGGTCGAGGGCGGTACCGCCGGCAGCACGACCTTCCGGCCCAACGGTGAGGTCGCTTTCGACATCGCGCTGGGCCGTCCGGCGCGGCGGCATCCACTCTGGTGGAGCCGCGCGCCGGTGGCGATCTACTTTCTCGGTCTGGCGCTCCCCGAGGCCAGGATGCCGCCGAGCGCGGCGATGGAACCGGTGACGTTCGACCTCGGCCTGGCGCGCATCGCCTTGCCGGAGGCGGCCCATCCATGAGTCCGGCCCACCCTTGGATCCTCGAGGTCCGAGCGCGCCTGGAGACACCGCCGCCGCGGAGGCTGGTCCCCGGTGAGGCCCGCCAAGCCGCGGTGCTGGTGCCGCTCTATGTCGATGCCGGCATGCTCTGGACGCTGCTCACCAAGCGGACCGACAGCCTGCCGCACCACCGCGGGCAGGTCGCGTTCCCGGGTGGCGGCAAGGAGATGGGGGAGGACTCCTGGGGCGCCGCGCTGCGCGAAGCGGACGAGGAGATCGGCCTGGCTCCGAAGCGCGTCCTGCGGCTGGGGGAGCTCGACGAAGTCGCGACGCCTTCCGGTTTCCGCATCGTCCCCTGTGTCGGCGCGATCCCGTTTCCGTTCGAGCTCAAGCCGAATCCAGGGGAGATCGACGACACGTTTGCAGCACCGCTCGCCGAGCTCGCGAATCCGAAGCTCGTCGAGGACCGCGAAGTGCTGATCAACGGCCAGAAGAGGACGCTGCGCATCTATCACGTCGGTCGCTTCCTCATCTGGGGCGTCACGGCACGCATTCTGCAAAACCTGCTCGAGCGCGTCGGCATCTCGAGCAGCTATGAGTTGGAGCCCTGAGGGCCGGCGACGGCGTCCGCCGGCGAGGCTACACTCGCCCTGCTGGCCACCAATCGCTGACATACTTTTGGCGCACTCGAGAGGATCGGTTATGACGGCGGAGGGCCCGGTACCAGACAATCGGCGCGCGGAGCACAGGTTCTTCAGCGGCATGGCGGTGGCGATCCTGTTCACTGCCATCGCGGGCTTCGCGCGCACTTACTTCCTGAGGCCTCTGCTTCCCGTTCCGACGCCCCCGCCGCCGGGGCTGACGCCGCTCATCCACCTGCATGGCGCGCTGTTCACCGGCTGGGTCTTTCTGCTCTTCGCCCAGGTGAGGTTGGTAGCGGCGAAGCGGATCGATCTCCATCGCAGGTTCGGTGTCGCGGGCGCGGTGCTCGCGGTGGCCATGATCGTCGTCGGGACGCTCACGGCGCTCCACGGCGTCGTGCGCGGTGTGGCGCCTTTCGGCATGGACCCGCGCCGCTTCCTGATCGTGCCGCTCTTCGCCATCTACCTGTTTGCGGGCTTCGTTCGTTGCCGCCGTCGTGAAACGGCGCGACGCGCAGAGCCACAAGCGCCTGATGCTGCTCGGCACGATCGCGCTGCTGCCGCCGGCGATCGCCCGCTGGGTGCTCCTTCTCGGCCTCGGCCCGGCGGTCGTCCTCGCCCTTTCGACTCTCTTCGTCGTCCCGCTCGTCATCTGGGATCTGAAGACGCGCAAGAGCCTCCATCCCGTTACCCTCTGGGGCGGCCTGCTCGTCGTCCTCAGCGGCCCCCTGCGCCTGGGTCTGGCGCAGACCGACGGCTGGCTGAAGATCGCCGACTGGCTCGTGGGGCTGGTCAACTAGAACGTCAAGGGACGGCCGCCCATCGCATGGTACCGTCCGCTGGAGGGCCCATGAGCAGGGGAGGAGATCCGAGGGCGCTTTCCCGCGTCCTCTTCGAAGCCTCCGCCGACGCGATCGTCGTGGTGGACGGCGAAGGACGGATCACGCTCGCCAACGCGGCCTGCTGGCGGCTGCTCGGACGCGAACCGGCCGAGCTGCGCGGGCAGCCGCTCGAGATGCTGATTCCAGGGCGTTTTCCGCGCCACGCCGCTCTGCGCGCCGGCTACATGAGCGATCCGCGCCCGCGTCCGATGGGACTTGGGCTGTCGCTCAGCGCGCGCCACGCCGACGGCAGGGAGATCCCGGTCGACATCTCCCTGACGCCGCTCCGGATCGGCGATCGAGTCTGGACCGCCGCCGCGCTGCGCGACCTGCGTGGGCGCTCCGCGGGCCCCGACTCCCTGCGCATTCAGGCGACCGCCCTCCAGTCCGCAGCCAACGGCATCGTCATCACCGATCGCGCCGGGGTCATCGTCTGGGTGAATCCCGCCGCGTGCGCGATCACCGGCTACGACGCCGACGAGCTCGTCGGGCAGCACACCCGACTCCTCAAGTCGGGAGAGCACGGGCCGAGCTTCTACGCCAAGCTCTGGCGGACCGTGACGCGCGGCGAGACCTGGTCCGGCACGATCGTCAACCGGCGGAAAGACGGCAGCCGCTACTACGAGGAACAGACGATCGCGCCGGTTCTCGACGCGGCCGGAGCGGTCACTCATTTCGTCGCCATCAAGCTCGACGTGAGCGCCCGCCGTCAGGCCGAGGAGGCTCTCGCAAGCGCCCACCGGGAGCTCGCCGTGCGGGTCGCCGAGATCGAGTCGCTCAACGAGAAGCTGCGCGAGCAGACGATCCGCGACGCCTTGACCGGCCTCTACAACCGGCGCTATTTCGAGGACAGTGCGGCGCGCGACGCGGCCCGCGCCGTCCGCACCGGCGAGCCGCTTTCGGTCGTCGCCATCGACATCGACCACTTCAAGGCCATGAACGACCAGCACGGGCACGCTGCGGGCGACCTCGTCCTCAGGGTGCTCGCGGGGATCCTCACCGCCGGGGTGCGCGACTCGGACCTCGTCTGTCGCATCGGGGGCGAAGAGTTCGTGGTCCTGCTCCCGGGAGCTTCGGTGGCCGTCGCGGTCGAGCGCGCCGAGGCAATGCGCACGCAGGTTGCCGCGACGCTGATCGAGGTCGGCGACGGGGTCACGGTTCACGCCACCGTGTCGGTAGGCGTGGCGCTCTACCACGCCGGCGAGGAGTCCCACGAATCCGCGCTCCGCCGCGCGGATGCCGCGCTCTACGAGGCCAAGCGCAGCGGGCGCAACCGTGTCGTCTCCGCGGAGACGGGAGCCGCTCTTCCAGGCGCGTGACGCCTCGCGCCCGCGTGCGCGCTGGCCAGGTTAGAGCGCCCCTTCATCGGACAGGTGGAGAGCCCGAGGAGCGTATAGGCCGGGCAGGAGCCGAGCAGTCCGGTGACGATCGGCAGCAGCCCGAGGTAGGCCCAGGGGCTCTTCGGACCGACGAAGGCAAGGGAGAGGATCGCGAGCCCCACCAGCACCCGCAGGGTGCGGTCGATGGTCCCTTCGTTCTTCGGAAACAGAGTTGCGGACAAGGTGTCTCCTTTCGCGACATCGCCTTGGGTTTCGTTCGGCCGGCTCCCGAGGACCTCATGCTGTGGTCACACTGTCCGACTGGCGAGTCTCTGGAATCCTACGCCCGAGTCCTACCCGAACGGGCGTGACGAACCGCTGGGGGTCGAGTATTCTCTTCCCTAAGTTAAGATTCGGAACGAGTGGGGCCGCGGCAGCGCGCAGTCCGGCGCAGAGCCGTTGCCTGCTGTCCCGTTTCGTTCCGGGCATCGGAAAGGACCGCGATGGACACACCGCACACCGGCCTCCAGGATTCTGGAGACAGCGTGAGCCGAAGAGGACTGCTGACCGGCCTGCTGGGCGCGAGCCTGCTGGGATGGATCGCCACGGCGCTCTATCCGATCCTGCGCTACCTGAGCCCGCTCCATCTGACGGAGAATGCGAACGAAGTCGAGCTCGCCGACAAGGCGAAGAGCGATATCGCGGCCGGCGGTTTCTCGATCGTGGCCCTCGGTACCGAGCGCGTCATCGTGCTGCGTGACCCGCAGGGGAAGCTGCATGCCACCTCGGCCAAGTGCACGCACGAAGGTTGCACCGTCCAGTACAAGAGGGACGAGTCGATCATCTGGTGCGCCTGCCACAACGGCCGCTACGACCTCGATGGGCGGGTGCTCTCCGGTCCTCCGCCGCGGGCGCTCGCCCTCTACAAGACGAGCGGCAGTCTCGACACCAAAGTCGTCGTCAGCCGCGAGACCGCGAGCTGAGCGATGACCGATGATCCCCTGGCTCCGATGGCTCCGATGACTCCGATGACCCGAACCGCATCCCCCGGCGCTCTCGACGCCTCCGCTGGGCGAAGCTCTCTCTGGCGCTGGCTCGACGAGCGCTTCGATCTCGCCGCGGTCGAGCGCTTCGCCCGGCACAAGGAGGTGCCGGTCGGGGAGCACTCGCTGTTCTGGTATTTCCTGGGTGGGCTGACCCTCTTCTTCTTCATCGTGCAGATCCTGTCCGGGATCCTGCTCCTCATGTACTACCAGGCGGGCGAATCGACCTCCTACGAGAGCATGCGCTTCATCGTCACCAAGGTGCCGTTCGGCTGGCTGGTGCGCTCGATCCACTGCTGGTCGGCGCATCTGATGATCCTCACCCTTCTGCTCCACATGTGGAGCATCTTCTTTCAGCGCGCCTACCGTAAGCCGCGCGAGCTGACCTGGTTTACGGGCATCGCCCTCTTCGGCCTTGCTCTCGCCTTCGGCTTCTCCGGCTATCTCCTGCCCTGGAACGAGCTCTCCTACTTCGCGACCGCGGTCGGCACCGACTCGGTCAAAGCGATTCCGGTGGTCGGCGAGTGGCTGCTGCGCGTGATGCGGGGCGGGGACGAGGTTTCGATCCGCACGCTCTACCGCTTCTACGCCCTGCACGTCTGCGTGCTGCCGATCGCCACGGCCTCTGTGGTCGGCCTGCACATGCTCTTCGTCCAGAAGCAGGGCATGGCCCCGCCGATTCCCGCCGCCGAGCGCGAGGAAAGCAAGCCTCGATCCGGCGCCCTCCGCGGCATGCCGTTCTTTCCCAACTTCGCGCTGCGCGACCTGCTGATCTGGATTCTCGCGGTCAACGTGCTGGCGCTGCTGGCGGTGCTGCTGCCCTACGGACCCGGCATCCCCGGCTTCGAGTGGGAGCTCGGTCTCAAAGCCGATCCGCTGATGCCGGCCTACCCGGGGATCAAGCCGGAGTGGTATTTCCTCTGGATGTACCAGCTGCTCAAGGAGTTTCCGGCGCATCTCTTCGGCATGGAGGGCCCGCAGGCCTGCCTGCTGCTCGCCACGGTGCTGATGGCGATCTGGGCGCTGGTGCCATTCCTCGACCGCCGCTCGGCGAAGAACCAGAAGGGTCGCGCCTTCACCGATTTCGGAGTCGCCATTCTCTATTTTCTCGGCTTCCTGATGCTCAAGGCTTGGGATGTCGGAGCCCCGCACGTCGCGCACGGCATGGATCCGACCGGGACGCCCGAGGCCGCGCGGCTCGTGGCGCGCACGGCAGCGACCTGGCTCGTCGCCGGCGCCGCTGCGATCACATTGGGACGGGCTCTGTTCCGGCGCCATCGCTACTTCTGGATCAGCGCCCTGCCCGTGCTCCTGGCCGTGCTGCACGGCTTCGCCGGCCTGACCTATCTCGCAGCCGGCGCCGTCAGTTTCGCTCTCTTGGTCGTCGTCCTCGCCGCGACCTGGCGCCGCTCGCGGGCGGCGACGACCGCGCTCCTGGTGACTCTGGCCCTGTTCGGCGCCGGCGGAAGAGTGCTGGCGGAAGAGGCCCCGGCGTCGGGCTCTCTGCCGCCCGCAAGTTGGCCGGCCGAGTTTCAGAGCCTGCTCGCCGTCGAGAGCGGCGGGCATCCGGTCGTCTCCGAGCTCGCACGGCGCCACTTCGGCGAGCTGCCGTCCTACGCCCAGGAGCAGTTCTTCGCGGCGCAGAAGCGCGGGATGCTCGACAACGCGGAGCAGCTCAACGCCTTGCTCGAGCTCGAGATCTCGGACGAGAACGTCGAGCTGCTGGTCGCCGACAACTGTGTGCTCTGTCACACCAACCCCGACTATCAGTCCGACGAGACGCTCTTCAAGCGCCGCGAGCCCGACGACCCGAACCGCCACCTCGATATCAGAGAAGTGGTCTCCGACGTCCACCTGCGGCGCGGGCTCTCGTGCTCGGGCTGCCACGGCGGCAAGCCCACCGACGAGGACATGTCGGACGAGATCTACAAGCGCTGGCCCGAGCGCGAGAAGCGCATCGTGGACCGGAGCTGGATTCCACGATTCTGCACCGAGGCCTGTCACAGCCAGCCCGGCTTCATGCGGCGCTTCAATCCGGCGCTGCCGGTCGATCAGATGCTCAAGTATCGCGAGAGCCGGCATGGCAACGCTCTACTCACCCGCGGCAACAACCGCGCCGCGCAGTGCATCTCCTGCCACGGTGTGCACGGCATCCGCCGCCCGTCGAGCCCGAAATCCAAGGTCTATCCGGCGAACATCCCCGCGACCTGCGGCCACTGCCACGCCGATCCTGCGACGATGCGCGGCGCTCTGAGCGACGACGGCAAGACCCCGCTGCCCACGGACCAGCTCGAGAAGTACAAGCTGAGCGTTCACGGCAAGGCCCTGCTCGAGAAGAACGACCTCGGAGCACCGGCGTGCAACGATTGTCATGGCAATCATGCCGCGATGCCGCCGGCGGTCGCCGCAGTGTCGCAGATCTGCCGCAACTGCCACGTCAACAACGGCAAGCTATTCGACGGCAGCCCGCACAAGGCGGCGTTCGAGAAGCACGGCTGGCCGGAGTGCGAGGTCTGCCACGGCAAGCACGACATCACGAAGACCTCGGACGCCATGCTCGGCACCGGCCCCGGCAACGTCTGCAAGGACTGTCACGACAAGTTCGGGCGGCCCGAGTGCAACGAGACCGCGCAGCACTTCCACGACCAGATCGGGCGGCTCGAGGTGGAGCGCACCGCGGCCAGCGCCGCGCTCGTCTCCGCCGAAGAGGAGGGCCTCGACCTCTCCGATGTCCGCTTCGAGCTCGTAGGCGTGGGCGACGTGCTCGTCGACGCCCGTTCGAAGATTCACGCCTTCAATCGCGCCGAGTTCGACAAGACCGCCAAGGCGGGCTTCTCGACTCTCGACGCGGCGCGGACGACGACCACCGAGGCGATTCGCGAGTACGGCTTCCGCAAGGTCGGGCTCCTGGTTTCGACCCTGATCGTCAGCTTGGTGGCTGGATTGCTCTATCTGCGGATCCGGCAGATCGACCGCGAGAGCAAAGCGCGACAGGACCCGCCCGCCCCTGGAGCGCCAGGCCAGGCCGGCTGAACGCACCCTCCGGGGGACGTACAGGCGCGCTGAGGGACCCGACCTGCCGCGCGCCTGATGCGACTGCGCTCACCGGCTCAGCCAGAGGAGCATGAGAGTGGCGAGAGCCAGGGAGACGATCGTGACCGGCAGGCCGACGCGCAGGTGGTCGCGGAAGCCGATGCGGACGCCCATCCGGCTGGCCTGCTCGACGACGATCAGGTTCGCGACGCTGCCGACGATGAAGGCGTTGCCGGCGAACGTCGAGGCGAGCGCGAGGGCATAGCCGATCAGCGGTTCCTGCGGCACGAAGCGCAGGAGCACCATCACCGCCGGCACATTCCCGACCAGATTGCCGAGCAGCGCGACGACCGGGACCAGTACTCCCGCTTGCGAGAGGGGCAGGCCGGCTGCGGCGAGCGCCCGCTGCCCGGCCGCGGTCCAGCCAGAGATCTCGAGCCCGCGCGTCACGATGAAGAGCGCCACGAAGAGCGCGAGCATCTGCCAGTCCACCAGGCCGAGCATCGTGCGGCTGTGCATTCTGCGGCTGGTCAGCACTACCCCGGCGACGGCGCAGCCGGTCAAGTAGGCGGGCACCGGCGTCAGAAAGAGGGCAATCGCGGCGGCTGTCAGGACGATCGCCTTCGCGGCCTCGCGACGGTCGAGCGCCGGAGGAGCCGGAATCGATGCGGTGTCCGCATGCGGGCGGTCGATCCGGTCCACTCGGCGCTCGCCGAGACGTCGTGCCAGGAACCAGAACGCGAAGGCGAGCGCCAGCGTCACCGGCAGCGCGCAGGCGAGAAGGAAAGGGAGAAAGGCGAGCCCGAGCTGCTGCGTGATGAGGATGTTCTGGGGGTTGCCGATCGGCGTCAAGGCGCTGCCGAGATTCGTGCCGCAGGCGATGGCGAGGAGATAGGGCAGCGGATCGAGCCGCGTCGCGAGGAGGGCCGCGCAGACGAGCGGCGTCAGGGCGAAACAGACCACGTCGTTGGTCAGCACCGCAGCGAGGAGCGCCGAGACCAGGAGGACGCCCGCCAACAGGTGGCGCGGCTTGGCGACGCGGGCGAGGCGGCGTCCGATCGCTCCGTAGAGTCCCGACATCTGGTATTGCGCCGAGAGCAGCATCATGCTGAAGAGCAGGGTGAGCGTAGGCGCGTCCACGGCGGATTTGGCCTCGGCGAGCGAGATCTCGCCGGTGGCCAGAAAAGCGAGCGCGCCGAGCACCGCGAACCCCGTCCGGTCGAGCGCCAGGCCGGGAATCCGGCCGACCGCGAGGAGCAGGTACGTGGCTCCGAAGAGCACCAGGGGAAGAGCCGACGGCGTCATGATAAGCATTTGATCTTGTTGTAATTGTGCGGCGCGTTGCAAGGACTTGCCGGAACGCCGCGGCAGCGGTCGGGGAGTTGTCGCGTGTTAGGCTCCGCTCCCGTCATGCCCAAACCCGAGTCGACGACGGGCGTCGACCTGCAAGCAATTTCCCACGCCCCGATCATCCATTCACCGAAGGATCTGGCGCGGCTCTCCCTGGGCGCTCTCGGACTGGTCTACGGCAGCATCGGAACTTCGCCGCTCTACGCCATCAAAGCGTGCTTCGCGCTCGCGCACGGCGTCGCGATCAGCCCCGGTAACGTCCTCGGGATTCTGTCGCTGGTCTTCTGGGCGCTTACCCTGATCGTCGTCGTCAAGTACATCGCCTTCGTGATGCGCGCCGACAATCACGGCGACG
Source organism: Thermoanaerobaculia bacterium (assembly GCA_963806165.1). Classification (GTDB taxonomy): domain Bacteria; phylum Acidobacteriota; class Thermoanaerobaculia; order Multivoradales; family JAGPDF01; genus JAGPDF01. The sequence goes on along the minus strand of CAWDWZ010000007.1, from coordinate 1,019,734 downwards.
GTGGAATTCTGGCGCTCCTCGCGCTGGTGACCGAGCAGCGCAGCCACCAGAAGCCCGGAGAGACCGGACATCGGAGGTGGATCACTCTGGTCGGCCTGGCACTCTTCGGCGCGGCGCTCCTCCTGGCCGACGGCATGATCACACCGGTCATCTCGGTGCTCGGCGCGCTCGAAGGCCTCGATTTCGCGACGCCGGTCTTCCGCCCCTGGGTCGTACCGCTCGCGCTCGTCGTGCTCGTTGCGCTCTTTCTGGTGCAGCGCCGCGGCACGGCGGCCATCGGGGCGGTCTTCGGTCCGCTGATGCTCGTCTGGTTTGCGGTGATCGCCGCCCTCGGCGTTCCGGCGATCGTCCGGCATCCGGAGGTTCTCGCGGCGCTCGATCCGACGCATGCGTTGCGGTTCTTCCGCGCCAACGGGCTGCACGGCTTTCTGGTTCTCGGCGCGGTGGTGCTCTGCGTCACCGGCAGCGAGGCGCTCTACGCCGGCATGGGGCACTTCGGACGCCGGCCGATCCGGATCGCCTGGTTCTGGATCGTCTTCCCGGCCCTGCTCGCGAATTACTTCGGGCAGGGGGCGCTGCTGCTCGCGCGGGGCCGCGAGGTGGTCGAGAATCCGTTCTTCGCCCTTGCGCCGGCCTGGTTTCTGTACCCGCTGGTCGCGCTCGCCACGGCCGCCGCCCTGATCGCCTCCCAGGCGATCATTTCCGGCGCCTTCTCGCTCGCGCAGCAGGCGATCCAGCTCGGCTTCTCGCCGCGCATGACGATTGTCCACACCTCCGGCGAAGCGAGTTGGCAGATCTTCGTCCCCGAAGTGAACATGATTCTGATGATCGCGTGTCTCGCGCTGACGCTGATGTTCAAGAAGTCGGGCAACCTCGCGTCGGCCTACGGTCTCGCGGTCATGGGGACGATGGTGATCACCACGATCCTGCTCTTCTCGGTCGAACGGCGAATCTGGCGCTGGCCACTCTGGCAGGCGCTCCTGCTCTGCGGTCTGTTCATGGTGGTCGATATTCCGTTCTTCGCCGCCAACATCGTCAAGCTGGTGAGCGGCGGCTGGGTTCCGCTCGTGGTGGCATTCGCGACCTACGTTCTGATGACGACCTGGAAGCGCGGCCGGAGGGCGGTGCGCAAGCACCTCGCGGAGGCGAGCTTGCCGATCGACTATTTCCTGTCGCGCCTCGAAGAATTCGCTCCCCGCCGGGTGAAGGGAGCGGCAGTCTTCATGACTTCGACGATGGGAGTCACGCCGCCGATCCTGCTCCACCACTTCAAGCACAACAAGGTGCTGCACGAGAAGGTCATCCTGCTCACCATCGTGACCGAAGGTGTCCCGGAGGTTGCCAAGCGGGATCGCATCCAGATGCGGGAGTTCACGCACGGTTTCGCGGAGGTCATCGCGCACTACGGCTTCATGCAGACCCCGAACGTGCCGGCAGCGCTGCGCCGCGCCGCCGAGCGGGGCCTCGACCTCGATCTGGAATCGGTGCGGTACTTCCTCGGACGTGAGACGCTGCTCACCACGGGCAAGACCGACATGGCCGCCTGGCGCAAGCGGATCTTCGTCTTCCTGGCGAGAAACGCCCCCCCCGCCGACGCCTTCTTCCGCATCCCCCCCAACCGCGTCATCGAGCTCGGCTCCCAGGTCGAGCTCTAGGCCGGCCCGCGGTTGCCGCGCAGAGCGGCTGCGCCCGGCCTAGAGCTCGACGCGCATCCCCAGCTCGACGACGCGATTCGGCGGAAGGTGAAAGAACTGCGAGGGCCGCAAGGCGTTGCGCGAGAGGAAGACGAACAGCCGCTGGCGCCACAGTGCCATTCCGGACGTGCGGGTGGGCAGCAGAGTGTTCCGCGACAGGAAATAGGTCGCCTGCTGCGGGTCGAAGCCGAGGGCCCTCCCCTCGACGCTGTCGAGTGCCGTCATCACGTTGGGGTCCTGCATGAAGCCGTAGCGCAACGTGATGCGCCGGAAGCCCGGACCCAGCACCTCGCTCCGCAGGCGGTCGGCCGCCTGGACATGCGGCACCTCCTCGGTCAGTACGGTGAGAATGACGTTGTCGTCGTGCAGCACCCCGTTGTGCTTGATGTTGTGCAGCAGGGCAGCCGGCGTTCCGTCTGGATCGCTGACCAGGAAGACCGCGGTTCCTGGCACGCGCTGGGTGGGGTGGAGTAGGACACTGGCCACGAAGGTCGCGATCGGAAGGGCGTCGGTCTCCATCCGATGGGCCACGAGGTCGAGGCCCTTCTTCCAGGTGCGCATCACCGTGATGACGACCACGGCCACCAGCAGTGCCACCCAGCCTCCGTGCACGACCTTGGCCATATTGGCGAAGAAGAAGGCAAGATCGACGAAGAGGAAGCCGGCGGTAATCGGAATGAGGATCCACATTCGCCAACGGCGCTGGCGCGCCACGACGAACGCCAGGATCGTGGTGATCACCATGGTGGTGGTCACGGCGATGCCGTAGGCGGCGGCCAGGTTGGTGGAGGCGCGGAAGCCGACGACCAGGGCCACGGTCGCCACCATGAGCAACCAGTTGACGGAGGGAATGTAGATCTGGCCGATCTCGCCCGAGGAGGTGTGAATGATGGTGAGGCGCGGCAGGTAACGCAGCTGTACCGCCTGACGGGTGAGCGAGAAGGCGCCGGAGATGATCGCCTGCGAGGCGATGACGGTCGCGGCGGTGGCGAGCGCGACCAACGGGTAGAGCGCCCAGGACGGTGCCAGCCGGTAGAACGGATTGGAAGCCGCCGCCGGGTCGTGCAGGACCAGCGCGCCCTGGCCGAGATAATTGAGCATCAAAGCCGGAGCGACGATGAGGAACCAGTCGATCTGGATGGGCCGCTCGCCGAAGTGCCCGAGATCGGCGTAGAGCGCCTCGCCGCCCGTTGCTACGAGGAAGACGGCACCCAGTACCAGGAATCCCTGCCAGCCGTTGTGCACGAAGAAGCGCACGCCATGGATGGGGTTCAGCGCAGCCAGCACCGAGGGATCGCGGAGAATGCCGAGGATGCCGAGGAGAGCCAGGGTGGCGAACCAGAGGAGCATGATCGGGCCGAAGATCGAACCTATTCTGGTGGTGCCGCGACGCTGGAAGACGAACAGCGCGATCAGGATCGCTAGTGTGATGGGGATGACGTACGGCGTGAAGTAGGTCGTCGCCACTTCGAGCCCCTCGACCGCCGAGAGAACGGAGATCGCCGGAGTGATCATGCCGTCGCCGTAGAGCAGCGCCGCTCCAAAGAGGCCCAGGGCGATCAGCAGCCAATGACGCCGGCGCCCGCGGCCCGGCTGGGGTTGCACGAGCGCCATCAGGGCGAGGATCCCGCCTTCGCCGTGATTGTCGAACTTGATGACGTAGACGTGGTACTTCAGGGTGACGATGATGACCAGCGACCAGAAGACGAGCGACAGCACGCCGAGGACGTTTCCGGGGCTGGCGGAAACGCCATGGTCGCCGAAAAAGCACTCGCGCAGCGCATAGAGCGGGCTCGTTCCGATGTCTCCGTAAACCACGCCCAGCGCGCCGAGGATCAGCAGGCGCAAGGGGGAGTTGTGCTGTTTTTCCGCGGGCAAGCTGGACGTAGGCAGGCGGAGCTCCTCAACCAGCCCCGTCTAACGCGGCCGGAGGAGGGGATTCTAGAGCGGATCGGGCTGCGGGCGCTGGATTGGCGCCGGAGTCGAGCCGAATCGGCGAGGGGTCAGGTGCTGGGCCTCGCCAGGGCGATGGCCAGCTGATTGGCGAACGACTCGAGCAGGTGCAGCTGTTCGGGCTCGACGACCCGGTCGCCAGTTGCCGGGTGAAGGCCGATCACCCCCAGCACGATGCCGGCGTTGCGCAGCGGCAGGTAGAGCCCCTTCGCCGCCGGCAGCGTCGCGGTGTGGGCGCCCGCCATCTTGCCGTGGTCGAAGACCCACTGGGCGACCACCTTTTCCCGTTCGTCGAAGCGGTAAGTGACGCTCTCGCTGGCGATCTCCTCGAGCCTGCCCGAACTGTCCGGGAGGAGGATGAGGACCTGGGACGTGAACACCTGCGCGAGGTGCTCGAGCGCCGATGCGAGGAGATCCTGGCGGACTCCAGCCTGCGCGAGGTCGCGCCCGAAGGCGTAGAGCGCCGAGGTGCGGCGTTCTCTTCGGCTGGAGCCCTCGGCCTGCTCGCGCAGGCGGACCGTCAGGGTAGAGATCACGATCGCGACCAGCAGCATGACGGCGAAGGTGATCAGGTACTGCGAATCCGAGACCGCGAAAGTCAGCTGGGGAGGTACGAAGAAGAAGTCGAACGCTGCGACCGACACGATCGACGCGAAGATCGACGGTCCGCGCCCGAAGCGCAACGCGATCCCGACCACCGCCAGGAGAAAGACCATGACCACGTTGGTGAGCTCGACGGACGGAGCGAGCAGCCGGCCGAAACCGGTGGCGAGGAGGATGGCGGCCAGCGCCGCGAGGTAGCCGTGGGGCCGGCTCCGCCGGCGGGACTCGCGTTCGACCGGGCGCTCCGCAGTGCGCTCGTCCTCCTCGCGGGCCAGCACATAGATGTCGATACCGGCGTCCGCCCGTTGCAGCCTCTCGCGCACTGAACCGAAGAGGATCTCGCGCCAGCGCGCGCCGTGCGGCTTGCCGACCACGATCTTCGAGACGTTGCGCTGGCGGGCGTAGGTGATGAGCTCGGCCGCGGCGTCGCGGCCGGCGAGCTGGACCGTTTCGGCGCCGAGCTCCTCGGCGCGGCGCAGCGTCTGCCAGATCCGGTCGCGATCGGCCTGCGACAGACGCGTATCTTCGGGCAGCTCCACCCAGGCCGCGATCCACTGCGCCCGCAACCGCTCCGCCAGGCGCTTGGCGCCGCGCACCAGGCGCGCCGAAGAGGGGGAGGGGCCGATGCCGACCAGGATGCGCTCGGCGATCGGCCAGGTCTCTTCGACCTCGTGGCGCTCGCGCCAAGCCTGCATCTGGGCGTCGACGCGCTCGGCGGTCTTGCGCAACGCGAGCTCGCGCAGGGCGATGAGATTGCCTTCGGTGAAGAAGCGCTCGAGGGCGCGCTGGGCCTGTTCACCGAGGTAGACCTTGCCCTCCTGCAGGCGCTTGATCAGCTCCTCGGGCGGCAGGTCGACGAGCTCGACGGCGTCGGCACGCTCGAGAACGGCGTCGGGCACGGTTTCGCGCACGGAGACGCCGGTGACCCGCGCCACGACGTCGTTCAGGCTCTCGATGTGCTGGACGTTGAGGGTCGAAAAGACGTCGATCCCGGCTTCGAGCAGCTCCTCGACGTCCTGCCAGCGCTTGGCGTGCCGCGAGCCCGGGACATTCGAGTGCGCCAGCTCGTCGACCAGCAGGACCCGCGGCCGGCGCGCCATGGCGCCGTCGAGATCGAACTCGGCGAGGGCGCTCTCCTGGTGGGTGAGGGTGCGCGCCGGCAGGCGCTCGAGGCCGACGAGCAACGCCTCGGTGTCCTTGCGACCGTGGGTCTCCACCCACCCGATGACGACATCCACCCCTCGGGCGCGGAGCTCGTGCGCCGCCTGCAGCATGGCGAAGGTCTTGCCCACCCCCGCCACGGCGCCGAAGAAGAGCTTGAGCCGCCCGCGCTCCTGCGGCCCCTCCTCGAACTTCCAGCGCTCGAGGAGGCGCTCGGGAGACGGCCGGCGATCGCTCACGGGTGCGATCTTGTCGCAGTTTCTCGGGCGGCGCGAGGTCGCGGCCCGCGCCTGGCCGCTCCTCGTCCTACGGCTTCGCGGACGACGCCGCGTCGAGCGTCAGATTGAGCTCCAGGACGTTCACACGCGGTTCGCCGAGGAAGCCGAGCTGCCGCGGCTCGATCGCTTTGGTGACCAAGGCGCGCACCGCGCCCGGCGACAGGCCGCGCGCCGCTGCCACGCGATCGGCCTGATAGAACGCCGCCGCCGGCGAGATGTGCGGGTCGAGGCCGCTCGCCGACATCGTCACGAGGTCGACCGGGACCGGTCCCTTCTGCGTCGGATGCGCGGCGCGCATCGCCGCGACCGAGGCCGTGAGGCGGTCGGCGAGCGCGGCGTTGGTCGGACCGACGTTGGCGCCACTGGAGGCGGCGGCGTTGTAGGGGACCGGTCCGGTGGCCGAGGGACGGCTCCAGAAGTAGCGCGGGCCCGAGAACGGCTGGCCGATCAGACTCGAACCGACGATCTTGCCGTCGCGCTCGATGAGACTGCCCTTCGCCTGGTCGGCGAAGAGCAGGCCCGCCAGGAGATTCATCGCCAGCGGATAGGCAAGGCCCAAGAGCAGCGTCAGGACCAGCAGGGCGCGAGCGGCAACGACAAGTGTCGACTTCATGATCGTCCTCCTCCTGCTCAACGGCTGTACGTGAGGGTCAACGCGAAGCGATCGGCTCCGGGGTCGATGGTGTCGGTCGGATCGAGGAAGCTCGCGGTGCCATCGTAGAAGTCGCTATTCGTCGCACGGGACCAGGCTCCGGTCAGCGCCAGCGGTCCTTTGAAGTCCCAGCCCACCTTGACGAAGAAATCGTCGTAGTCCGGGTCGCTCGTGCCGGTCGCGAGCGGGCTCGAAAGCTCCGTCGAGATGTCCGTGTGGCCGGCGTGCAGGGCGAGAGTCAGACCGGACTCGAAGGCATGCGAGTAGTTGGCTTCGAAGTAGAGCGTGCCCGAGCTGTCATCGCGATAGCCCAGGTTCCGATCCAGCGCGAAGTAGTTGGTCAGCGAGTAGGAGACCTTGGCCTCGGCCCCCCAGCGCGAAAGGCCCACGAGCGCCTCGGCCGTGTCGAAGCCGTAGTCCGTCCCGGGATAGAAGTACTCGATCGCTCCCAGCTGCAGACCGAACCCGCCGAGATCTCCTCTCCAGCCGGCATAGAGGTCGGCCTCGAGCGAGCCGCCGGAGTAGGACTTGGCGCTGACGTTCGATCCCCAGACTCCGGCGTAGAAGCCGTGCGGAAGAGCGAGGTCCAGGCCGCCTTGGATTGCGGGATCGCCCCAGTTCTGGGTGAGGCCGCGGAAGACATAGTCCGACGTGATGGAGACGTTTCCCGAGAGAGTGACCGCCGGAGCCTCCACCGCCTCCTGCGCGGCCAGCACGCTGGAGAAGAGAGCGATGAGACAGACGGCGCCGAAGGTGTTGCTGCGAAGAGACATGATTTCCTTCTCCCTTTCTGTAGTGCTTAGACGAGTCGAAGAGCCACCAGCAGGAGGTCGATGGCTTTAATGCCGATGAACGGAACGATGAGGCCGCCGATTCCGTAGACGACCAGATTGCGGCGCAGGAGGAGCGCCGCCGCGAGCGGCCGGTACTGGACGCCGCGCAGGGCGAGGGGAATGAGCGCGATGATGATCAGGGCGTTGAAGATGACCGCCGAGAGGACGGCGCTCTGCGGGCTTGCGAGGCGCATCAGATTGAGCGTATCGAGTGCCGGATAGGTCGTGGCGAAGGCGGCCGGCAGGATGGCGAAGTACTTCGCGACGTCGTTGGCGATCGAAAAGGTCGTGAGCGAGCCGCGCGTCATCAGGAGCTGCTTGCCGATCTCGACGGTCTCCAGCAGTTTGGTCGGATTGGAGTCGAGATCGACCATGTTCGACGCTTCCTTGGCCGCCTGGGTGCCGCTGTTCATCGCCAGCGCGACGTCGGCCTGGGCGAGCGCCGGGGCGTCGTTGGTGCCATCGCCGGTCATCGCGACCAGTCGACCGCCTTGCTGGTAGTGCTTGATCAGCTTCATCTTGGTCTCGGGCGTCGCCTGGGCGAGGAAGTCGTCGACCCCGGCCTCGGCGGCGATGGCAGCCGCGGTGAGCGGATTGTCACCGGTAATCATCACCGTTTTGATGCCCATGCGCCGCAGCTCGGCGAAACGCTCGCGGATCCCGCCTTTGACGATGTCCTTGAGGTGGATGACGCCCAGAGCCCGGCCGCCCTCGGCGACCACCAGCGGCGTCCCTCCCGATCTCGCGATCGCGTCGACTTCGTTCCTCACTCTGTCGGAGGCCTTGCCGCCCTGGGACTCGACGAAATCGAAGATGGCGTCGTCGGCGCCCTTGCGGATCTTGCGGCCTTCGAGATCGACGCCGCTCATCCGCGTCTGGGCGGAGAACGGGATGAAAGTGGCGCCGAGCTCCTCGACCTTGCGCTCGCGCAGGTTGAATTTCTCTTTGGCGAGGATGACGATGCTGCGGCCTTCGGGCGTCTCGTCGGCGAGCGAAGCGAGCTGCGCGGCGTCGGCGAGCTCGGCCTCGGAGACTCCCGGTGCCGGCAGGAACCGGGTCGCCTGGCGGTTGCCGAGAGTGATCGTGCCGGTCTTGTCGAGCAGCAGCACGTCGACGTCCCCCGCGGCTTCGACCGCCCGCCCCGAGGTCGCAATGACGTTGGCCTGGATCATCCGGTCCATGCCGGCGATCCCGATGGCGGACAGGAGGCCGCCGATCGTCGTGGGGATCAGACAGACCAGGAGCGCGATAAGCACCGTGATAGTGATCGGCGTGCCCTGGCCCGCCGCAATCACGCTGTAGATCGACATCGGCAGGAGCGTCGCGGTGGCGAGCAGGAAGATGAGCGTGAAGGCGGCGAGGAGGATCGTGAGCGCGATCTCGTTCGGAGTTTTCTGCCGCTTCGCTCCTTCGATGAGGGCGATCATGCGATCGAGAAACGAGTGGCCCGGCTCGGCGGTGATGCGCACGACGAGCCAGTCCGAGAGCACCTTGGTGCCGCCGGTCACCGCGTTGCGGTCGCCGCCGCTCTCGCGGATGACGGGAGCGCTTTCGCCGGTGACCGCGCTCTCGTCGACCGAGGCGATGCCCTGGACCACTTCGCCGTCGGCCGGCACGAGGTCGCCGGCCTCGACGAGCACGAAGACGCCCTTCTCGAGCTGGCTCGCCGGCACAACGTGCAGGGGAGCTCCGCGGTCCGGGGTGGCGAGCTCCTTCGCCATGATCTCGCGCCGCGACTTGCGCAGAGCGTCAGCCTGCGCCTTGCCGCGCCCCTCGGCCATCGCTTCGGCGAAATTGGCGAACAGCAGGGTGAACCAGAGCCAGAGCGCGATCGCGAGGATGAAGCCCGCCGGGGCCTCGCCCTTGCCGGCCAGGGCTTGAACCCAGAGCGCGGTCGCGAGGAGGCTGCCGACGAAGACGACGAACATGACCGGATTGCGCAGCTGGTGCCGCGGGTCGAGCTTGCGAAAGGCGTCGATTGCGGCACGACCGGCAATCGTCGGATCGAAGAGGGAGATTTTCTTGCGGGACATGGATTAGCCTCTATTCCTTTCGGGAGCTCAACGTCCGGCCAACATCTGAAGATGTTCGGCGATCGGTCCGAGCGCCAGCGCGGGAAGGAAGGTGAGCGCGCCGACGACCAGCACGACGCCGACGAGCAGGAGGACGAACAGCGTGTTGTCGGTCGGAAGCGTCCCGGCGCCGGCCGGGACGAGCTTCTTCCTCGCCAGGGAGCCGGCGATGGCGAGCACGGGTACCGCCAGGAAATAGCGCGCGAAGAGCATCACGAACCCGAGCCAGGTGTCGTAGTACGTCGTGTTGACCGTGAGGCCGCCGAATGCGCTCCCGTTGTTGTTGCCGGCCGAGGAGAAGGCGTAGAGGATCTCGGAGAGGCCGTGCGCGCCCGGGTTGGCGAGGCCGGCGAGACCGCCCTTCGAGACCACTGCGACCGCGGTTCCGACCAGGACGACGATCGGCGGCACCAGCAGGGTGAGCGATGCCGCCTTCATCTCGTGGGCTTCGATCTTCTTGCCGAGATACTCCGGCGTGCGACCGACCATCAAGCCGGCCACGAAGACCGCGACGATGGCGAACATGAGCAGGCCGTAGAGCCCGGAGCCGACGCCGCCATAAATCACCTCGCCGAGCTGCATCATCCAGATCGGGACGAGCCCGCCGAGCGGCGTGAACGAATCGTGCATCGAGTTCACCGAGCCGTTGGAGGCCGCGGTCGTGGCCGTGGCCCAGAGGGCGGAGTTGGCGATGCCGAACCGCACCTCCTTCCCTTCCATGTTGCCGCCGGCTTGAGTGCTCCCAGCCGCGAGGTCGACCCCGGCGTGGTGCAGGATCGGTGTCGCCGCTTGCTCGGACCAGGCGGCGAGCCCGAGGAGGGGAAGGAAAATGATGGTCATCGCCGCGAGGAGAGCGATGCCCTGCTTTCGGTCGCGCACCATGGTGCCGAAGGTGAAGCAAAGGGCGGCCCCAATGAGCAGGATCGCCAGCACCTCGAGAAAATTGGATACCGGCGTCGGATTCTCGAACGGATGCGCCGAGTTGATGTTGAAGAAGCCGCCGCCGTTGGTGCCGAGCTGCTTGATGGCGATCTGCGAAGCGGCGGGGCCGACGGCGATCGTCTGCTCGGTGGTCGTGGCGCCGTCGGCGCCGGCGAGCGGCTCGACCAGAGTGGCCTTGACATAGGGGCTCATCGTCTGTACGACGCCCTGCGAAGCGAGCGCGAGCGCCAAGATGAGGGAGAGCGGCAGCAGGACGTAGAGGCTCGTGCGGACCAGGTCGACCCAGAAGTTGCCGATCTTGTCGCTCGAGTGGCGCACGAAACCGCGAATCAGAGCGACGAGGACGGCGATTCCGGCGGCCGCGGAGACGAAGTTCTGCACCGTGAGACCCGCCATCTGCGTGAAGTACGAGAGCGTCGTCTCGCCGCCGTAATCCTGCCAGTTGGTGTTGGTGGCGAAGCTCACCGCGGTGTTCCAGGCGTTGTGCGGCGCGACCGCCGCCATGCCGGCGGGATTCCACGGCAAGAGATGCTGGACCCGATGCAACAGGTAGACCGCCAATAGCCCGAAGAAATTGAACGCGAGCATGGCGAGGGCATAGCCCTTCCAGGTCATCTCCTCATTCGGCCGGACTCCCGAGAGGCGGTAGATCAGCCGCTCGACTGGGCCGAGGACGCGGTCGAGCCCGCAGGGGCGGTTCTCGAACACCCGCGCCATGTACTCGCCGAGCGGCTTGGCCAGAGCGAGCAAGGCGACCATGTAGAAAGCGAGTTGCAGCCAGCCGTTGGCGGTCATCCGAAACGCTCCGGATCGAAGAGGGCGACGAAGAGGTAGACGGTCAGGACGACCGCCAGAACGAGCATCAGGGTCTGCAGGCCGGTCATGGCTTCGGCTCCAGGCGCTCGAAGAAGAGGACGAGGCCCCAGCAGGCGGCGAAGAACACGACCGTCAGGGTGAGGTAAAGCAGATCTTGCATCGAAGCCTCCCGGCGCCAAGTGGGTCTACGGCAGAAGCGCCGGGAAGAGTCTCCCGCCAGTGGGCGAAGGGAGTGCGGAGGGAGTGCGAAAGAATCTCTAAAGGTCGATCGGTTCGGCGAGGAAGCGGTAGCCGACCCAGGGCTCGGTGCCGATATAGCGCGGCTCGGCCGGATCAGGCTCGAGCTTGCGCCGCAGCGAGCTCACGTGCACCCGGACCGTGTCCTGCGTGGTCGCCGGGGCGCCGCGCCAGACTCGCGCGATGATCTGGCGAAAGGTCAGCGGTCGCCCGGGATGAGAAGAGAGCAGGTCGAGAAGAGCGAGCTCGGTCGGCGTGAGGTGAACCTCGCGCTCTCCCTGGAGCACGCGCCGGCGGTCGAGGTCGATCTCGAGGCCTGCAAATCGTCGCAGCGCCGGCGCCGCCGGTCCCGCGCGCCGGAGCTGAGCGCGCACGCGCGCCACCAGCTCGCGCATCGAGAACGGCTTGGTGAGGTAGTCATCGGCGCCGGCGTCGAGCGCCCGCACCTTGTCCTCCTCCTCGCCACGCACGGAGAGGACGAGGATCGGCGTGGACGAGCTCCGGCGGAGCTCGCGCACGAGCGCGAGGCCGTCGCGGCGCGGCATCGCGAGATCGGTGATGACCAGGTCGGGCTCCACTTCCCGGAAGCGCTCGAGCCCCTCTTCGCCGTCGGCTGCCTCGACCGTGACGAATCCGGCGGCGGCGAGCTCGGTCGCGACCGCGCGGCGAATGGCGGCGTCGTCGTCGACAACGAGCAGGAGCGGCGCCTGCCGGGTCATGCTGCCCCCGCGGGCAAGTCGCTCTGCGTTTTGAGCACGGGCTCGAGCGCGTGCGGCAAGTAAGCGGGCAGGCGCAGCCGGGCGATCGCTCCGCCACCCGGACGGTCGGCGAGCTCGAACGTGGCGCCGCACGCGCCGACGAGCTGGCGGACGATCATGAGACCGAGCCCGCCTCTTCCCCCCTCGGCCAGCGCGGCCGCGGCGGAGCTGCCGGCGGCGCTGCGGCCGGAACCTGCTCCCGCCAGCCGATCGGCGAGTCCTGGAGGCAGGCCAGGTCCGTGGTCGGCGACCTCCAGGACGACCGCAAGGTCGCCTTCGGCCCGCGCGGCGCAGCGCAGACTCGAATCGGGCGGCGAGACCCGCCCGGCGTTTTCGATCAGGTTGACCAGCGCCTCGACGGCGAGCGCGGCGTCGGTGAGGACTTCTGGGCAGCCCCGGGCGATCTCGATCTCGACCCTGCGGTCGGCGAGGACGAGCTCCAGATTCTCGCGCGCCGAACGAAAGAGCTCGGCCGGCGGAATCGGCTCGAGGTGAGGGCGGAGGAGACCGCCTTCGAGGCGCGCCGCGGTGAGCAGCTGATCGACGCGGCGCCCGAGACGCTCGCGCTCTCTCGCCACGACGAGCAGTTGCGCGCGCTCCGGGGAGGTCTCCGGGGCGACGCGCAGGAGCGTTTCGAGGCCGAGCGCCATGGCGGTCAGCGGGGATCTCAGGTCGTGCGAGACGGCCCGGAGCAGTGCCGTTTTCAAACGGTCGCTTGCCGCCAGCGCTTCGCTTCGTGTCGACTGCTCGATCAAGCGGTCGCGCTCGATGGCGAGAGCGAGCAGGCGGGCCGCCGAGGCCAGGAGCTCGGGATCAGTCCGCCCGCCGGAGACGACCAGGGCGCCGGAGAGCCGTCCGCCGACCGCGAGCGGCGCTGCTTGGCGTCGCGCTCCGCCGCGGGATTCGAGCTCGACGACCTCCTCAGTGGCGATCGCCTGCTGGACGCCGGGCTCGTCGATGATCGCTTCCGTCTCGCCGGTCGACCAGACGCAGCGCGTTCCTTCCGCTTCGACGAGGACGAGCCCGCCGCGCGCGGCGCCCAGCGCGGCGAGCGTGTGCGCGGCCGCCTCGTCGAGCCGTCCGGGCCGGTTGGTGGCGGTGAACAGGCCGAAGCAGAGATCGTAGAGAATCTCGGTATCGCGCCGCTTGGCCTCGGCCTCCTCGGCGCGCCGCCGTTCGGCGGCCACCAACCGGCCGGTGACCAGTGCCGTGATGCCAAAGGCGGCGAGCGCTGCCCAATTCGCCGGATCGGAGATCGTCAGCGTGTGCAGCGGCGGCAGGAAGTAGAAGTTGAACGCCAGAGTGCTCGCGATCGAGGCGAGAGCGCCGGCGAGAAGCCCGAAGCGCAGAGTCAGGAAGAGCACTGCGAGCAGGAAGAAGAAGCCGGCGGTCGCGGCGTTCGCGCCCAGCAGGTTACCGGCGAAGGTCGTTCCCGCGACCGCCGCGAGGACTGCGGCCAGAGCAAGGCCACGTTCGGCCGGGGAGCGAGTCACGAGCCGATTCTAGCCGGGTGCGAAATTCGGACCGGATGTCGCAGTCCTGGGTATGGGGGGCGAGGGGTTTCGGCGGGCACCCGTGGATGCGAGCTGTTCCACTGCCGGCGCTCGACTGTCCTATCCGGCAGGGCGGCGACAAGCCAGCGATTCCAGTCAAGGTTGGTCTTCAGCCGGCCCCCCAGGTAGTTCTGCTTACTGTCTTGAATGGTTCAGGAGGTTTCCATGCGATCGAAGAACTGCCCCCGCTTTTCGGAGTCTCCGACCGCCGGCCTGCCGATGTTGCTCGCCGGGCTTGTGCTCGCGCTCGCCGGACCGGCCATCGCCCAGGTGTTGCCGTTCGAGCTTGTGGTCGACGAATCGCGCGTCGAGCTCGGTGACGACGTTCAGATCATCGTCCGCACCGTCGAGTCGCGAGCCCTCGCCAGCGCGAGCTTCGGGCTCGAGGTGCGAGACCGCAACGGCTTCCCCGCGACAGCGTTCGCGAGCCTCGAGTCGGCCACCGTATTCGCCGGCACGGCGGGGGGCTCCGGGGATGCGACGATCGATGCGCAGTTCGACCCGGTGACGCAGAGAGTCGATGTCACGGTTGCGTCGCCCACGGCGACGCTCAACGAGCTCTTCGGTCCGCTGGCGGTGTTGCACTTCACCCTCGCGCCGGGAGTCCAACTCGGCGACCGCTTCGAGATCCCGATGGATCCCGACACGGTCGTCGTCGACGCGCTGGCCGCCCCGGTCACGACGCTCGTCAGCCGCGGCCGCCTGCGGATCATCGCTGTCGATCCGGCTCAGGCCCTCGGTGCCCTGGGCGGCGAGGTCTTCCTGGGCGGCGAGATGGTCATCGGCGCGATGACGGTCCGCCCCTACGCCATTGGTGGCGGCACGATCGAGGTCCTCTACGACGCCAGTCTTGCCGACGGACCGGCGGTCGTCTCGCTCGACCCGCGCTACGGCCTGGCGGTCATCGATTCTCTCACCGAGCCGCAGCCCGGGCAGATCATCGTGACCTTCCATTCCGACGGCGCGGTCTACAACTCGACGCTGCACGGCGCGATCTTGACCGTCGTCATGCCGTCGCGTGCCGACATACCGGCCGGGACGCTCTCGACCGTATCGCTTGGGCCGGCGACCGCTCTCACCGACGCGGCGGGGGATCCGATCGTGCTCGAGATGGACAACGAGGTGATCAACTTCCTCGCCCAGGAGTTCGTCGCGAGGGCCGGTTTCAATGCCGGCAACTTCGTGGAGTTCTTCCACTTCGTCCAGTAGACCGAAGGGGCAGGAGAAGTGCGCTTCTGCTGAATGAGAAAGCGGTATCATCAGCAGGTGCCCGGCTCCATCACCCTCGTCGAGCTGCGCCGGGTCTCGTTCCGGTTCGGCGCCGACGTCGTCCTCGAGGAGATCGATCTCGCCCTCGACGAAGGGGAGCGCCTGGCTCTCCTCGGGCCGAACGGCGGCGGCAAGAGCACGCTCGTACGGCTCATCCTCGGTCTCCTGCGGCCGGCGACGGGGAGTCTCACTCGGCGGCCGGATCTGCGCCTCGGTTACGTGCCGCAGTCCCCCGCCTTCGACCGGCACTTTCCGGTGCGCGTGGAGGAGATGATCCTGCAGGGCCGCCTGCGCGATCGCCGGACCTTTCGTCGTTTCGCCGCCGCGGACCACCGCAAAGTGGAGGAACTGGTCGCGCGCCTCGAGCTTCAAGACCTGCGGCGCGCCTATCTCACCGAGCTTTCCGGCGGCGAGCTGAAGCGCGCGCTGGTGGCTCGCGCCCTGGTTGCCGAACCCGATCTGCTGATCCTCGACGAGCCGACGGCGGCGCTCGACGAGCCGGCGCGGCGCGCGCTCTGGGAGCTGCTGGCGGGGCTTCCGCCGTCCACCGCGATCGTCCTCGCCACCCACGATCTCGCCCCCGAGACCTTTAGCCCGCAGACGCGCCGCGCTGGTCGACCGCCGGCTCGAGTCGTTGGTTCCCGCGGATCTGCACGCGCACCCGCTGGTCTGCGGCCATGGGCACGGCTGACCGTCCCGGGAACCGGCGATGAGAGTGCTCATCGCGGCCCTGGCGACGTGGCTGGGCGTGCCGCCCGCGGCGCTCGCGGCGGCGCTCCTCGCCAGTCTCCTATGTGGCTTCGTCGGTACGGTGGTCGTACTTCGCCGGCTGGTGGCGCTCGGCGGCGGCATCGCGCACGCGGCGTTCGGGGGCGTCGGGCTCGCTCTCCTGCTCGGGTTCGATCCACGGCTCGGAGCCGGTGCGGTGGCCGCCCTGGCCGCCGCGGCGCTCTCGCCCCTGCGCAGCGAGCGGCTGCGCGCGCCAGGACGCGGCGATCGGTGTCCTCTGGGCGGTCGGCATGGCGGTCGGAATGCTGCTGCTCTCCGGTGCGGCGAACAACGACACGCAGGTGGAGTCGATTCTGTTCGGCGATCTCGCCCAGGTGAAGTCGGGAGACCTGCCGCTGCTCGCGGGCATCGTCTTCGCGATGATCGCTGTGCTGCTCCTCTTCAGCCGCGAGCTCGTCGCGACCGCCTTCGACGACGAGCACGCCCGCCTGCAGGGACTGCCGGTCGGAATGCTGTCGTTCGTGCTGCTGCTCGTGGTGGCCTTCGCGGTGGTGGCGCTCCTCTCCCTGGTCGGTATCGTACTGGCGATCGCTCTGCTCGCCATCCCGCCCCTGGTCGCGTTGCGTCTCTTCCGCAGCCTGCCCGCGATCGTCGCCGGCGGCTGCGCGGTCGGTCTGTTGCTCGGCGTCGGCGGTCTCGCGCTCGCCGCGCGTCTCGCCACTCCGGCGGGCCCGACGATCATCCTGTTGGGCGGCGGCGTTCTCGGGCTGGTGCAGCTCCTGCCGCGCCGCGCTCTGCGCGCCGCGCGGCCGGTGCCGCGAACACGTCGGTCCGCATAGGCGCGTTCTCGCGCCGACGGATCTCCGGTCGCCGAAGTCGGGAGTCGCTGTTAGACTACGCACAGCGTTCCCGTGCTGATCGCGCCGCTTCGCGAGTCGCCGTGCTCAGCCCAGCTACAGATTCCCATCTCGACGCTCTCCGCCGCCAGGAGGCCGGCGTCGTGCTGCTCAATCTCGGCGTGCTGGCCGGGATCGCGCTCGTTCACGCCCTCTTCGCCTCGTCGATCGGGGCGCCGTCGGGTCTCTTCTTCGTCGCTCTGTTCTCGCGTTTTGGACTTCTGCTCGTCGAGCTGCTCTGGTTGCAGAACAGGGAGTGGGCCCGAGGTCGCGCGCTCAACCAGTACAGCCAGGCTTCGATTGTCGCGAATCTCGCCTTCGCTTTTCTGCTGTCGTGGCTGGGTGGCCTGCCGGACAGCCACTACGTGGCGCTGACGATGGTGCCGGTCGTCGCCGCGGCGTTCCGCTATCGGCCGCCTCGCGATTGCGGCGGTGGTGGCGACTGCCGGCGCGATCACTTTCGCCCAGGTGGCGCTCCTGCCGAATCCAGGCAGGGGCCTGAGCGAGTACTTCGAGGCCGCCAGCGTCGTCATCCTGTACGTTGTGGCGGCGGTGGTCGTCGCAGTGCTCGCGAGCAGTCTGAGGACGCAGCGCAACGCCGCCCAGGACACTCTCGCCAACCTCGAGGCGACGCGAGACCAACTCGTGCGCGAGGAGCGCCTGGGCGCCGTGGGACGCCTTGCCAGCGCC
This sequence comes from Thermoanaerobaculia bacterium, assembly GCA_963806165.1. Classification (GTDB taxonomy): domain Bacteria; phylum Acidobacteriota; class Thermoanaerobaculia; order Multivoradales; family JAGPDF01; genus JAGPDF01. Next base: position 1,002,598 of record CAWDWZ010000007.1, on the reverse strand, counting down.
CTCGCGCACGAGATCCGAAATCCGGTGGCGATGATCGTGAGCTCGCTCGCCATGGCGCGCTCGGGCGGAGTCGAGCGCAATGAACGCCCGGAGCTCGATGCCCTGGTCGAGCAGGAAGCTGGACGACTGGAGCGCCTGACCGCGGATTTTCTCGCCTTCGCGCGCCAGCGTCCGCCAGCCCTCGAGTCGACCCATGTCGAGGTCGCGATCGGCTATGTCGCCGGTCTCGCCCAAGCCCAATTGCTCGCCGCCGGGCTCGAAGTCGCGATCGACGTCGAGCCCGGCCTCGAGGCCGAGGTCGACCCTTTCCAGATCCACCAGGCGCTGCTCAACCTGGTCGTCAACGCCATCGCGGCGGCGCCATCGGGGTCGGTGATCCGCCTCGGCGCGGCGCGCGCCGGCGGGCCGGCTGCGGCTGTTCGTCGAGAACGGCGGGTCGGCGGTCGCGGAAGCCGACCGCGAGCGCATCTTCGAGCCGTTCTTCAGCACGCGCCCCTCCGGAACGGGCCTCGGCCTGGCGATCGCTCGCAACATTGCGCGCGCCCACGGCGGCGAGCTGCTGCTCGAGGAGAACCGCTCCGGGAAGGTGCGTTTCACGCTCGATCTTCCTTTCGTGCCGGGCCGGTCGTCCATGGCGGTGGCCCATGGCTAACATCCTGATCGTCGACGACGAGTCGAACCTTCGACGCGTTCTCGGCGGCATCCTGCGCGGAGCGGGACACGAGGCGGTCGAAGCGGCGGCGTGGTCGGAGCGCGTGCCGCGCTGGGTAGCGCCGTTTTCGATCTGGTGATCACGGACCAGAAGATGCCCGACGGCGAGGGCCTCGACCTGGTAGCTGCCTGTCGCGAGGCGGACCCAAGCCTGCCCGTCGTGCTGCTCACCGCGTTCGCCACGGTCGAGCTGGCGGTCGAGGCCATGCGCCGTGGGGCCTTCGACGTGGTCCCGAAGCCGTTCCTCCCCGAACAGGTCCGCGCCGTAGTCGACCGCGCGCTCGAGCACACCGAGCTCAAGCGCGAGAACGCCCTGCTGCGCGCGGCGGCAGGGCGGCAGAGCGACGACGATCTGGTCGGCGACAGCGCGCCGATGCGCGAATTGCGCGAGGCGGTCGCGCGCGTCGGGCCGACGCGCGCCACGGTCCTGGTCACCGGCGAGACCGGCACCGGCAAGGAGCTCGTGGCGCGCGCGCTTCATGACGCGAGCCCGCGCGCCGGACGGCCGCTGGTGGCCGTCAACTGCGCTGCCTTCACGGATTCGCTGCTCGAGAGCGAGTTGTTCGGGCACGAGCGCGGGGCCTTCACCGGCGCCGACCGGTCGCGACCGGGCGTGTTCGAGGCCGCCCATCGCGGCACGCTCTTCCTCGACGAAGCGGGCGAGATGACGGCGCCGCTCCAGGCCAAGCTCCTTCGCGTGCTGATGGGCGGGGAGGTCGTCCGCGTCGGCTCGACGGCACCCCGCGTGGTGGACGTCCGGCTGCTGGTCGCGACCCATCGGGACCTTGCCGAGCGGGTGCGCGATGGGAGCTTCCGCGAGGATCTCTACTATCGCCTGGCAGTGGTGCCGATTCGCGTCCCGCCGCTGCGCGAGCGACGTGAGGATCTGCCGGCGTTGGCCGCCCACCTGGTCGCCCGGGTAGCGCGCGAGCTCAACCTGTCCCCCAGACCGCTGACTGCGGCGGCGATCGACAAGCTCTCCCGCTACTCCTTTCCGGGCAATGTGCGCGAGATGCGCAACCTGATCGAGCGGGCGATGATCCTGACCCGCGGCCGGACGCTCGAGGCGGTCGATTTTCCGGTGCTCGAAGAGGACGCAGTGGTCGAGAGCTCCCGTTCCCTCGACGCCGCCGAGCGCTGGCTCGCGGCTCTGCCCGAGCGCATCGACCTGCGCGCCACGCTGCTCGAGACCGAGCGCCGCCTGATCGAGCGCGCTCTGGACGGTGCGGGCGGCATTCAGGCCGAGGCCGCCCGCCGTCTCGGTCTGTCGCGCAGCGACCTCTCCTACAAGCTGCGCCGACACTAGATTCAGTCCAGGTCGCGCTCGGCTCAGGCGTTCGAATCTTCGAACAGACGGTGGCCTTTGTACGAACTTTCGAACGGCGAAAGCCTCGTCGAATGGGTGCGAAAAAGGCCCAAGTCCTTGCGGGAGAGAGCCTTGACTCGAGAGCGATCGCTTGGCCTGCGGCTTGCGATCGAACGGTTTCCAAGCGCCGGGCTGTTCCCGGAGCCCCGCCTTCCAAGGAGAGACCATGAAGACCAACCTCCGCCTCGGCGCCGCCCTCACTGCGGCGGCCACCCTCTTGACGCTGGCCGGGCCGGCCGCCGCCATTCCCACGACCGAGCTGACCAGCAAGACGCTGGCGAACCTGCAGGCCGCATACAACGGCGAGAGCAATGCCAACGCGAAGTACGAGGCGTTCGCGAAGAAGGCCGACGAGGAGGGCTACGGCAAGCTCGCCAGCCTGTTCCGCGCCGCAGCCGCGGCCGAAAAGGTTCACGCCGACAATCACGCCGTCGTGATCCGCAAGATGGGCGGCGAGCCGAAGGCCGAGATCCTGCCGCCGGTCGTCGCCAGCAGTCGCGAGAACGTCGAAGCGGCCCTCGCCGGCGAGACCTATGAGCGCGACACGATGTATCCCGAGTTCATCGCCACGGCGAAGGCCGGCGGACTGCGCGACGCTCTGCAGACTCTCAACTATGCCAAGACCGCGGAAGCCGAGCATGCCAAGTTCTACAAGGCCGCGCTCGCCGATCTCGCGTCGATGAAGGGCCCGGGACAGACCTATTACGTCTGTCAGGTCTGTGGCATGACCACGACCAACGTCAATTTCAAGAAGTGCCCATCGTGCTTCACGCCCAAGGAGAAGTACGTCGCCGTCGCCTGACCCGATTGCGCGCCACTGTCCGGATCGGATAGCGGCGCTTTCTTTTCTCGAGGAGAGCCCTAGTGATCGAACTTCCGCCCATCCCGTCCTGGGACGCGCTGCACCCGTTGGTCGTCCATTTCCCGATCGCGCTTCTGCTGTTCGCACCGCTCTTCATAGTCGTCGGCGTCTTGCTCGGGTCACAACGTGGCCGGCCTTTCCAGCTCGCGGCCCTGACTCTGATGGTGGCCGGAACGGTGGGGACGTTCGTCGCCGCGGCGACCGGCGAAGCTGCCGGCAAGCTCGCCGATCGGACCGAGCTGTCGAGCGCCGTGATCGAGCATCACGAAGAGCTCGCGGAATCGACGCGGGCCGTCTTCACCGGGCTGACCCTGGCCCTTGCGGCGATCCTCTTCGCTCCTCGCCTGTTCAAGACCGTCCTCGGTCGGGGAGTGAGCACCGCGCTCACCGTCGCCTTTCTGGTCTTTTACGCCGCGGGTGCGGTGCTGCTCGCGAACACGGCCCACAATGGCGGCCGGCTCGTACACGAGTTGGGGATTACCGCACTGGTCGACGGCGGCGGCATGCCCTTGGGGAGCGCCGCCGCGGAGGGCGTAAGCAAGGAGGACTGAATCGGAGAGCTTCCTTCCCGGGCGCAACGTCGTCTTTCTTGCCAAGGTTCCACGAAAGAGCTACGTTGCGCTCACCGTGTCCGAGACAACGCTGCTCGAGCTCCTGGCCGCCTCCCGGCAGGGCGAGACCGGCGCCTTCCAGAAAGCTCTGGCCGAGGTCTACGGTGAGCTGCGCCGGCTGGCGCACCACCAGCGGCGCGCTCTCGGCTCCGGCGCCACGCTGTCGACCACCGCGCTGGTGCACGAAGCGTTCCTCAAGCTCTCGCAGGGCCGGCCGTTGGCGGTTCAGGATCATCAACACCTGATGGCGCTCGCGGCGCGCGCCATGCGGCTGGTGCTCGTCGACGCAGCGCGCGCCAGGGGAGCGCAGAAGCGGGGCGCCGACCACGCGGTGGACGGCCTCGACCCCGATCTCATGGCATCGCCGGCGGTCGCCGAGGAGATGCTGGCACTCGATCGCGCGCTCGGCCGTCTCGAGGAGCTCGACGAGCACCTGGCGCGCCTCGTCGAATGGAGATATTTCGGCGGCATGAACGATCGCGAGCTCGCCGCGGCCTTCGGGCGCAACGAACGAACGATTCGCCGCGATTGGGAGAAGGCGCGCGCCTTCCTGGTGCGCGAGCTCGGTTCGAGCGCCGCGGCCGCCGGATGACCGCGCCCGGGTCCGGTCCCGCCGACCCCGCCGACGCCGCGCGCGAGCGCTGGCGCAGGGTGAGCGCCCTGCTCGAGGAGGGCCTCGACCTTGCGCCCGGAGAGGCGCGACGACGTTGGCTCGCCGAGACTGCGGCCGGGGCCCCTGCCGGCGAGAGCGCCGGCGACGCCGCGGATCTCCTCCAGGAGGTCGCTCAGCTGCTCGCGGCGAGCGAAGCAGCGCATGGCGCTCTCGATACCCCGATCGACGTCCGCTTCGGCGCGCTGTTCGGAGACCGGGTCCAGGGAGGGGAGCCGGCGCCATCGGTGGGCGACAACGTGGGCGTCTGGCGGCTGGTCGCGCCGCTCGGACGCGGCGGCATGGGCGAGGTTTTTCTCGCCGACCGGACGACCGGTGACTTCGCGCAGCGCGCCGCAGTGAAGCTGCTTGCGGGCGGATGGCTGCAGCCGGAGGTGCAGGAACGCTTCCGGCAGGAGCGCCGCATCCTCGCCCGCCTCGAGCATCCGGGCATCGCCCGGTTCCTCGACGGCGGCGTTGCGGCCGACGGCACACCCTTCTTCGCCCTCGAGGTCGTCGACGGGCGTCCGATCACCCGCTACTGTGCCGAGAACGAGATCCCGATCGGCGACCGGCTGCGGCTCTTTCTCGAGGTCTGCGAAGCGGTGGACTATGCGCACCGCAATCTGGTGGTCCATTGCGACCTCAAGCCGTCCAACATCCTGGTGACCGCCGACGGACACGCCAAGCTCCTCGACTTCGGGATCGCGAGCGTCCTGCGCTCCGAGGAGGATCCCGACGCAACCGCCGACGAGGCGCGTCCGCTGGCGCGCGCCCTCACGCCGGAGTACGCCGCCCCCGAGCAGATCGCGGGCGCACCGATGACGACCGCGACCGATGTCTATGCGCTCGGTGTTCTCCTGCACGAGCTTCTGGCCGGGCGGCTCCCTTACAGCATCGATCGCCGGGACCCGGAGAGCTACTCGCACGCGATCCTCGATCAGCCGCCGACCCGGCCGAGCTCCGCCGCGGTCGTCGACGCCAGCCGGCCCGAGGGCGCGCGACTCGCCCGCCGCCTGCGCGGTGACCTGGACCGCATCGTGCTGCGCGCGCTGGCCAAGCAGCCGGGGGAGCGCTATCGCTCGGTGGAGGCGCTGGCCGGCGATCTGCGCCGGCACCTCGACGGCCGCCCCATCGAGGCGCGGCGCGACGAGCTCGGCTACCGGTTGTGGAAGTTCGTCCGTCGCCATCGTCTCGCATTCGCCGGTGGCGCGGCGACGTTCCTGGCGCTCGCCGTCGGTCTCGTCGCGACGGCCTGGCAGGCACGGCGGGCCGAGGGACAGGCCGTGATCGCGCGCCACGAGGCCGAGAGCAGCGCCGCCGCCCTCGCCTTCCTCGCCGACCTGTTCGCGGCCTCCGATCCCGCCGAGGCCAAAGGCCGCTCGTTCACCGACCGTGAGCTGCTGGCGTTGGCCGCCGAACGGCTCGATCGCGACTTCGCCGGCAAACCTGCTCTGCAGGCGCCGTTGCTGCACCAGCTGGCGTCGATTCGGATGCAGCGCGGGGAGTACGCCGAGGGCATCGCGCTCGCCCGGCGCGAGGTCGGGTTGCAGCTGCGGCTTTCAGGCCCGGCAAGCGTCGACATGGCGCGCAGCCGGAGCCTTCTGGCGAACCTGCTTTGGCTCGCCGACCAGCCGGCGCCGGCGCGGGTGCTCTACCGCGCCGCCCTCGCCACCTACGAGCGCGCCGGATTGGAAGGTAGCGAGGACTACCTGACGGCGCTCGGGGGCCTGGCGACCGCGACGGGGGTGCTGGGCGACAGCGCCGAAGAGGTGCGGCTGAAACGCCAGTTGGTCGAACGCACCAGAAGGGTATTCGGCGAAGAGAGCAAGGCCTTCGGTGAGGCCTGCCAGGGCCTGGGGGCGGCACTCCTGCGCCGCGGTCGCTACGCCGATGCCGTGCCGTTCGCCGCCACGGCGGCGGAGCTCTGGCGGAAGCTCTACGGTCTCGAGCACCCCGATACGCTGGTGGCGCTCAACAATCTCGCCATCCTCGAAGGCAACCTCGGGCACGGCGCCCGGGTCAGCGAGATCCTGCGCGAGGTGCTGCCCGTAGAGAAGCGCATTTTCGGACCCGAGCGTGGCGACACCCTGGCCGCCCTGCGCCTCTGGGCCAGGCAGCAGGAACGTGACGCCGACTTCGCGGGCGCGCTCAAGACCCTCGCCGAGGTGGTCGCCGTCCAGCGCCGGACCGCGGCGGCGAGCACCAACTTCGCCTACACGCTCAACCAGGTCGCCACGGTGGCGCTGGCGGCGGGCGATCTCTTCGCCGCCGAGGCCGCCGGCCGCGAAGCTGTCGCGACATTCCAGGCGGCTACCGGAGAGCGGTCGTCCTGGTTGTTGAGCATCCTAGGTGGCGTCCTGCTGCAAGGCGGCAAGCTCGATGAAGCGGCGGCTCTGCTCGCCGAGGCCGCGGCGCTCGAACGCGCGGCCGGTCAGAACGAAGGCGCCTTTCACGCCGAGAACGTCCACTACCTCGGCGACCTCGCCCTGCGCCGCGGCGAGCGCGATCTGGCGAGAAAGAAGTTCGAGGAGGCGCTCGCCCTCTGGCGGAGCAGCACCCCGGACGGCAGCCGCTCGTCGGCGCGCACCCTGGCCCGACTGGCCATGGCGCTCGACGAGCCGGAGCGCTCGGCGCGCTGCCGGCCGCTGCTCGGCGAGGCGGCCGCGATCCTGGCGCGCTTTCTCGCGCCCGCGCATCCCGAGCGCCTGGCGGTCGAGAGAGAGCTCGCCGCCTGCCCGCCCGCCCCCAAGCCCTAGCCAGATTCCCGCGCTCCGCCCGGATTCAGCCCGCGAATCCGATATCTCCAGTGACGGCCCCTTCCGGCCCTCGAGGAGCGCATCCATGGTCTCGTCCCAACTCTCCCTGTCATCCCTGTTGATCCGACCGCTCGCCGCCGCGCTTCTGCTCGCGTTCGTGGTCGCCTCGCCCGCCCCGCTGCTGGCCGCCGACGGCGACGTCGATCTCACCTTCGGCGTGTTCGGTGTCCGCACCGTCGCCTTCAATCTCGGCGGCAGCTTCAACGACTATTGCTCCGGTATCGTGGCGGCCGCGGACGGCACGCTCTTCGCCGTCGGGTATTCCGAATCCGAGACCACCGATCTCGACTGGACGGTCGCGAAGCTCACCGAGGGAGTCGCCCCGCTAACGCGTCGGCTCTTTTTCGACCTGGGCGGCTCGCGGAACGATCGCGCGCAGGCAGTCGCTCTCGACCGCTCGGGCCGCCTGCTCGTCGCCGGCGATGCGGCCAATGCCGACCGCAACGAGCTGCGCGTCTGTCGTCTGCTGCCGGGCGATCTCAGCAACGATCCGACCTTCAACGGCGAAAGCTGCCTGGCCCTCGACGGCGGCGCCCAATCGGAATTCCAGGTGAAAGCCGTGGCCGAGGCGCCTGACTTGGGCGTGCTCGTCGCCGGCACTGTCGGATTGAACCACGGCTCGGGCCAGGACTTCGACTGGTTCGTCCTGAAGCTCGACGCCGCCGGGGTCGTCGACATCTCGTTCGGCTTGTTTGGCATCCGGGTCCTGCCCTTCAACTTCGTCTCACTCGGCCATGACTTCCTCTGGGGGATGGCGATCGATCCCATCGACGGTTCGATCGCACTGGTCGGATCGGCGCAGTATCCCGAGCCTGTCGGCACACTCGGCGCATTGGCCCGGCTGGACGCCGCGGGCAGTCTCGACCTCAGCTTCGGCTTCGGAGGCATGCATACGTGGGTTATTCCGAACGGCAACGGAGGCTACCCGACGGTAGGCACAGCGGTGGTCCGCGATCCGATCGGCAACGACTATCGGGTCAGCGGTTTTGTGGAGAGTTCACCGGGCATCCAGAACCTGCTTTTCTTGAACGACTTCGACTCCTCTAACGGTCCCCCCTTGGGAAGTACGGTGTATGGCTGGAGTAGCGGTTTGGATCTGCCACAGGGGCTTCTCCTCCAGAGTGATCGCAAGTTGGTCCAGCCGGGGAATTCGGATTTTGGGACGATCTTCCGCGCTTCTCGATTTGTCGTCCACGGCAGTGGCCTCTTGACGACCGACTACAGTTTTGGCAGCGCAGGTGACGCCATCTTCGATCCCGGCGGCTGGGGGACGGGCGCCGGCGTCTGCGCTGCGACGCTCGACGCCGGCAGGGTCGTCCTGCTCGCCAACTTCATGAACCCCGATCGGGACTGGATGGTGATTCGCCTGCAGAACGCCAGCATTTTCGTGGACGGCTTCGAGCCGGGAAACTCCTTGCAGTGGAGCGCCGTGCAGCCCTAGGAGACCGCTCCGCCCGGATTCGGCCGGCAAATCCGATATCTCTGGTGAAGGCCCCACCGGCCCCCTAGGAGCGCACCCATGGTCTCCACCCGACTTTCTCTGCCGTCCCTCTGGCCCCAGACAGTTGCGGCCACTCTTTGGCTCACGCTCCTCGCCGCGTCGCCCGGCCGCCTGCTCGCCGCCGATGGCGATCCGGATCCGAGTTTCGGCAGCGGCGGGGTGATCGAGATCGCCTGGGACCTGGGCGGCGACCTCAAGGACGTGGCGACGGGAATCACGGCCGATTCCGCCGGCAATCTGTTCGTGGTCGGCTACGGCGCGTCCCAGACCTCGGACAAGGACTGGGAGATCGCCAGAATCGATCCCGCGGGAGCGGTTCTCACTCTGCAGAAGTACTTCGACTTAGGCGGCACGCACGACGACCTGGCGGAAGCCCTGGTGCTCGACGGCAACGGCGGCCTGGTCGTGGCGGGGATCGCGGACGACACCGGCACCAATCATCTCGAGCTCTGCCGCTTCGCGACCTCGACGCTCGCCTACGACCCGGCCTTCGGCACCGCCTTCGGCTGCGAGGAGGTCGACTACGGCGCCGGGCAGATCGTCAACGTCGTGGCACTGGCGCGTGCCGGGGACGGCGGCTTCATCGTCGCCGGGACGCTCAACCAGTCCGGTGACCGCAACTTCTTCGCCACCCGCTTCACTTCTACCGGCCACGTCGATTCCAACTTCGGCTTCTTCGGCCTGCGCGTCATCCCATGGAACTTCGCCGCCACCGGCTATGACGTGCTGCACGGAATGGCGGTCGACGTCAACGGCGGCATCCTCCTGGCCGGCGAAGCCGAGGGCGGAACCATCTACACCATCGCGGTGCTCGCCAAGCTCACCGCCGCCGGCAATCTCGATCTCGGATTCGGGAGCGGCGGCAAAGTCGTGCTTCCGTCGTCCTCGCAGACGCCCACTTCCTGGGAGGCGGCGGTCGAGCTGGACCTGCGCGCCGGGACACGCTTCGGCGTCGCGAACTTCCTCGGGGCCACCAACGGCACGAGCACCGAGTCGACCTACATGGTGGACGGTGCGGGTCAGGTGAGCGTGGGCCAATACACCGGCGCCTGGGACTACTCGGCGCAGAACTACCCGGTCCGGATTCTCTTCCAGAGCGACGGCGCGGCGCTCGTCGTCGGCTACCACACGAGCGCGAGCGGCGCGGTCTTCGACGTCAACCGGGCCCCCTGCCTGGACGGCTGTCCGCTCGACATCTTCTGGGGCAATTTCGGGTCCGCCTCCTGCTCGCCGAGCGCGGCCGGGTGGGGAGACGGCATCGACGTCGCCTCGGCGGCGCTCTCCGGCGGGCGACCGGTGCTCGTCGGAACGAACCGGCGCCCGGTCAACAACACCAACTGGCTCCTTCTGCGTTTCAGCAACCAGCTGATCTTTCGCGACGGCTTCGAGACCGGCGACGATCGCGCCTGGCCCGCCTTTTGAGGCGCGCGATAAGCTGACGCGTGGCGCGGCGCACCCAGGTTTTCGCGGGAGGGTCCCAGTCATGCGCGCGATGGTGTTCGAACGGCCGGGCGTGCCGCTGCGGCTCGCCGAGGTGGCGCGGCCGGAGCCCGAGGCGGGCGAGGTGCGGCTGCGGATCACGGCCTGCGCGGTCTGCCGTACCGACCTGCACATCGTCGACGGCGAGCTCACCCAACCCAAGCTGCCGCTCATTCCCGGGCACCAGATCGTGGGTGTGGTCGAAGCCCGCGGGCGAGCGGCAGTGCGCTTCGCGGTCGGCGCGCGGGTGGGGGTGCCCTGGCTGGGCGGGAGCTGCTCGAATTGCGAGTTCTGCGTGCGGGGCGAGGAGAACCTCTGCGACCGACCCGTCTTCACCGGCTTCACACGGGACGGCGGTTTCGCCGAAGCCTGCGTCGCCGATGAACGCTTCTGCTTTCCGATCCCGGACCACTTCGCAGACGTCGCCGCCGCGCCGCTGCTCTGCGCCGGCCTGATCGGCTACCGCGCGCTACGCCTGGCGGGCTCCGGCCGCAGGCTGGGCTTCTACGGTTTCGGCGCCGCCGCCCACCTCCTGGCGCAGGTCGCCGTTCACCAGGGGCGTGAGGTCTACGCCTTCACGCGCCGCGGCGACGACGCCGCGCAGGAGTTCGCCCGCCGATCGGGTGCCGTCTGGGTCGCGGGCTCCGACGTGCGGCCACCGATGGACCTCGACGCCGCGTTGATCTTCGCGCCGGTGGGAGCCCTGGTCCCCGCGGCGCTCGCCGCGGTGCGCAAGGGCGGCACCGTCGTCTGCGCCGGCATTCACATGAGCGACATCCCGGCCTTTCCCTACGAGCGGCTCTGGGGCGAGCGCGTGCTGCGCTCGGTCGCCAACCTCACCCGCCGCGACGGCGAGGAGTTCCTGCCGCTCGCCGCGCGGATTCCGCTCTCGCCGGAAGTCGAGATCTTCTCCCTCCAGCGCGCGGAGGAGGCGCTCGCCGCATTGCGCGCGGGACGCTTCACCGGCTCGGCCGTCGTCGTTCCCTGACCGCGCCCGGAATCAGTGGATGTAGCCGAGCGCGCGCAGCTTGGCGCGCGCCTCGTCTTCTTCCTGCGGGCTGCGGGTGGTCTGCCCGCCCCGGTTTCTCCACACGAAGACCGAGGCACAGTCGGCAGCGGCCTCGATGCGCGGGATCGCGTACCCGATCGGCTCGAGGGCGCGGGTCTCTCCGGGTGCGATCGTCACGGTGTTCCAGCGCGCGCAACCTTCGATCATGGTGACCCGCACTCGTCCCGCCTCCGAGGCCGGAAACAGCGCGCCGTCGACGTCGCCGGGGGTGAGGTGGAGATCGAATTGCGCTGCGGCCCCATCCAGCTGCACGAGGTCGTCGGGCTCGAGAGCGAACCTCTCCACCTGCGGCGAACCCGCTTCGATCGCGAAACGCAGCCGGCCGGTCGTCGCCGCGCCCATCGCCCGCACTTCGAGGCCGCGCCGGGTGTGCGCCAGCGATTCCTCGATGGCGCGCCAGTCGGCACCTTCGGTGGGCGCTACAGGTGGCTGTTCGTGGCGCTCGAGAGGGTCCTCGACGAGGTCGAAGGAGCATAGTGACGGCATGAACTCCCGCAGGTGCAGCGCGACGCGATGCGCCATCGGATCCGCCCGCTCGTCGGGAACGCCGCGCGTCCCGAAGCGATCGAAGAAGAACAGTTTCCGCTCTCTCCTCACGACCACGGCGCGGGCCGCGCCACCGGTCAGCATGTGGATCGCCGGCAGCGCGTCGCGAGTCCAGTTCTTCTCGTCCAGGAGATCGACTCCGTTCACCTTGCGGCGGGCCGGGAGGTCGAGGAAGTGCTCGATCGTCGGCAGGAGATCGGCGAGCGAGACCAGGGTGTCGGGCGGAACCGCCCGAAAGCTCCGCCCGTTGCCGGGCCGGACGATGAACGGCACGTGGAGAACCTCGTCGTAGAGCGACGGGCCGTGCTTCCACCCCTGGTGCTCGAGAAACTCCTCGCCGTGGTCGGAGAGAAAGACGAGCGTCGCCCGGTCGCGCAGGGCCGCGTCGAGCCCGTTCCAGAACTGCCCGATGAGGAGATCGGCGTAGCGGACATCGTCGTCGTAGAGCGCCCGCAGATGCGCGACGTCGCCCGGTCGGATTGCGGGGTCGAAGCTCAGCGCGAAGTGGCTCTCGTCGCCCTGGTAGTGACCGGTGTAGTCGGGATCGAACGGGGTCTTGCCCTTCGGCCGGTCGGGCGGTCCATAGGGCTCGTGCGGCTCGATGAGCTGGAGGTAGAGGAAGAAGCGTTCCCCCTCGTGCGCGCGGATCCACGCGGGGACACGCGCGAGCATGTCGCTTCCGGGCAACGCCATCGAGGCGACCGCGAAGGGGGGCGTGTAGAAAGTCGTGAAGCCGCGGTTGAAGCCGTTGTCCGCGTTGAGCGCCGGATTCGCGTTGAAGTGGGCCGTCGACCAGTCGGCGCGGGCGAAGTCGTGACCCATCGTCGGCACGTTCGCCGTGATTCCGAGCGGCGCTCCGGAGTCGTCCTCGAGGGCGCCGGGCACCATCCCCGTCAGCACTGTGGCGACCGAAGGTGTCGTCCACGATGCGAGCGCCCAGGCGCGCTCCGCTTTCCACCCGTGCGCGAGGATGCGATCGAGCGCGGGCGTCGTCGGGCGCCGGCTGCCGTAGAGCCCGACGGCGTCGCGTCGCGTCGTGTCGAGCAGGACGACGATCAGCGCGTCGTTGTTCCGGCTCGGTCGCACGATCCGCAGATCCGAGATCACCGTCTCGACCGCTGGATCGGGAGCGATGCGGATGACGGCAGGAGCCTGCGTGTCGATCGCGAGATCTTCGTAGTAGAAGTCGGATCCGGTCGCGCTGGCCGTGAAGGTCCTCCTGATCGGCCGGTCCGGGATCGTGCCCGCGATCGTGATCGTGAGGGCGACCGGGCCGGTGGCCTTGGCTCCCCAGCCGAAACGCAGCCTCCCGGAGACCGCTTGCGGAACCGGCCAGGTCAGAGCCGCACCGGCCGCAATCCCGATCCCGTCATGGCGGACGCGCGCGAGGTCGACGATCGTGCCTGCCGAATCGCCCGGGAACGGTGGGCGAAACGTCGGCGAGGGCAGGCTCCGTGGGCTGCACGAGACCGCGGTGAGAGCCGCGATCATCAGCCAGCGCGGCGCTGGCGGGCTGGGTCTCCGCGGATCTCGGGGGGGCATTCACGAGCATTATGAAGGAGAGGAGCCGCGATCCCGGCGCGGACTGTCGAAGGGCGCCCGGCGAAGGGGACCGCCAGCAGCGCGAGAAGGCACAAGACGAAGGGTTGCAGAAGGAAGGCGAAGCGGTTGTTCTCGCCGAGCTCCAGGGCGTTGCCGGCGAGCGCGACGTAGCCGATGGTGAACAGCATGAACGCGACGGTAGCGGCGCGCGGCTGGCGCCAACCTTCGCGGTGCAACCGCCTGAGGCCGTGCGTCACGGCGACCACCAGGGCGGCGGCGAGGAGCCAGGCGAGCTCCCCGGCGCCCGCCTCGCCGCGCATACGCCGGCGCTGGCCTTGGGCGGCGCGGAACCAGCGCTCGACCGGCTCGACCCGCCCGGCGTTCGGTTCGAGCCACGCGCTGTCGGCGCCCGAGCGCAGGAACAGCCGCCAGCCGACCCCGAGCCCGCGAAGGTAGAGCCGCGGGCGATGCAACAGGGACCAGAGTGCGGCACGCTGGTAGCTCCGGCCGACGGCGACGAACCCGAGGTGGTGAAAGTTGGGGGCGCCGGTGCTCTTCGAGACCTGGTCGAGGACCGGCACGCCCGTGGCGCGCGGTGGCGGCACCAATCCGGCGTAAGCGGAGAGGGGAGAGAAGGGCGGCACGGCGAGAATGCGCTCCTCCGGCGCGGCGGCGACGAGGGCCGCGAGCTCCTCGTCGGTCGCCAGGCGGACGATGACCTGCGACAGGTTCATCCCCATCCAGGTGCTGGCGCTGCAGCTGTCGAACAGGACCCAGCTGCGCACGTACCAGGCCCCCGCGAGGAGGATTGCAACCGCCGCGCAGCGCAGGGCCTGCCGCCGAGCCGGGCCGGCAACGAGAGCCACGCCGAGCATCACGCCCGCGAGATAGACAAGGTGGAAGAGGCTGCGCGTGAGGACGATTCCGACGAGGAGCAAAGAGCTGCCGGCGAGCGCGCCGTTCCCGCCGCTCCCGCCAGTCCCGGCGATCACCAGGAACCGGTGCAGCAGCAACGCCACCCAGACGAGCGCCGCCAGGACCGGGTAGGTATAGAAGAGATGATTCTCGTAGAGCGCCGCCGCCGGCGAGGCGACGAACAGGACCGTGGTCGCGACCCGCAGCAGCGGCGGCACGCCCAACTCGCGCTGCAGCGCGAGCAGACCGACTCCGATCGCCACGCCGAGCCCGGCGAAAGAGAGCGCGAACGTCGGGCTCTGCCAGGCCGCGGGCAGGTGCAGCACGGCCGCGAGATAGGCGTTGAACAACGGCGGCTGTCCGTGCAGATGGACGAGGCTCTCGAGCGGACGGGTCGCGAGAAGCACGGGGTCGACGAACTGCCAGTACCACGCGAGCGATCCGGCGTCGAAGCGCACCCCGAGCGCGCCATAGACGAGCCGCGACAGGCCGAAGGCAAGGAGGACGACGAGCAGCTCGCCGCGGCGGGACGGCGGGGAAAGCCGGAGCATGGCGGCGCTACTGTATCGAGGATGGGAGATGCGGCGCGGGCCGGCGCGAAAACGAACGCGCCCGGCGGAGAAGCCGGGCGCGTTGGCGAATCGCTTCTGCGACCTGCGAGCGTGTCAGGGCGCCAGCGAGCAGAGGTCGTTCGTCGGGGTGGCTGCGAAGCCGACCGAGTATTGCCCGGAGGCGTTCGCCTCGACGCCGACCCAGGCCTGCGCCGTCGTGTTGTCGGGCAGGTTGAGGTTCATCTCGAGAAAGCCGAAGGTGTAGGGCTGGGGTACGGCGCTGATATCCATCCGCTGCGTCGCTAGGTCGAAGATCGAGGTCGATCCGAGATCCGTGAAGCCGGGCGTTTCGGAGTGCGCCTCGATGTTGCGTTCGCCCAAGCGGCACCCAGTCGGGATGGGAGGCACAGCTCACGATGCTGGTGTCGGCACTGCGCGTATCGCGCCAGACGATGAGCTTGGTGCCGCCGGTGAAGGCGCCACCGTTCAAGAAACGGGCGTTGTAGCTGCTCGGCAGCGGGCGGCGCTTGTCGGAGCCGTCGAAGCCGTGGTAGCGGCCGTAGAAGGTGTAGTCGCCGGCGCCGAAGAAGTCGGGGTCGGCCTGGATGTGCACCGCCGGATTGCCCGAGGCGAAGGCCTCGTTCGGCGTGACCAGCATCCAATCGCCCCACAGCACGTTGTCGGTGCCGGCGAGCGGCGTCGCTCCGGCAAAATAGTCGCCGTCGACCGGCGTGTCCGAGCCGAGACCGGCGGCGTCCCTGCACCGCAGGGCGTGGTCGACCGTGATGTAGCCGGTGGCGATGTTGGGTCCCTGAATTCCGCTCGAGAAGCAGCTTCCGAGGGTGTTCTGGCCGGTGTGCGCCAGCTGGAGCAATACGGGCGAGCCGACGCTGCCTCCCAGAGTTCCGTCGCAGCCGGCATAGAGGTCGGCATTCGGCCCGGTGATGGGCGACAGGCCGGTGGTAAAGAGGTCTCGCAGGTTGAGCGTCTGGACGTCGTTGGGCTGCAGGAAGAGAGTGAAGGCTGCGGTTGGGATCCCCCAGTCCGTCCAGATGGTGACGCGGGCGAGCACCGGGAAGATGAAGGTGTCCCGGTTGCTGATCGAGATCAGCGTCGTGCGGCCGGCCGGATTGGCGAGGTCGACCTCGAAGTAGGGGAAGAGGAGGGTGGCCGCCGGCCGATCCCCGACCACACAGTTGTTCGTCAACACCCCGGCCGCGGCAGGATGCGGCAGAAATGCTGCGGCGACGATGGCCGCGGTGAAGCAGAGTCTCAAGGTCTTGCGCTGCATACGAGTCTCCTTTCCCTCTTGGGTTTGAACCGACTGTCTTGCATAGGGGCTGGCGCCGCCGGCGCGTTACAGGCAAGCAGTCAGCTTCCTCTTCTTTGACTTTGTCGCGCCAGTTCGGCACGATGCGGCGGAGAATCATGGCCGCAAGCGATTCCGAGACGATTTCCGGGTTCCTGCGCGGGGACGCGGCGGCCAGCGTGGCAATCGACGGCTGGATCGCGCGCGCCGCGGGCGCCTTCCGGAGCCGGCTCGGGGCGCACTGGGAAGACCTCTTGCAGGACGTCCGGCTCGAGATCCTGCGCCTGCTGCGCCGCGGCAGCTTTCGCGGCGAGTCGAGCCTCAAGACCTACATTTGGCGAGTGGTCAACCATGCCTGTCTCCACCGGCTGCGCGCCCAGCGGCGCTGGCGCTTCGAGGAGACGGACTTCGACCTCGAAGCGGCCCGTGAGCCTTCACCCTTTGACCGCGCCAGCGGAAGAGAGGCGGCGCGGCTCCTGCTGCGCGTCCTCGCGCGCGTACCGGAGAACTGTCGCGAGCTCTGGCGAATGATTCTCGACGGTCTGTCCTACCAGGAGATGAGCGGCGCCATCGGGGTGGCGGAGGGCACTTTGCGGGTGCGCGTCCTGCGCTGCCGCCAGCGCGCCGTGGCGGCACAGCGCGCTCTGGGGGCGGCGGGCGGTGTGCAGAGCGTAACGCCGGCCGCCGGTGAGGCCCTCTAGAGACGTGGAAGCGGAGACGATGGACTGCGCCCACGTCGAGGAGCTTCTGCCCTGGCTCCTCAACGGAACCTTGCCCGCCGTGGAGAGCGCGGGGGTGCGCGAGCACCTCGCCCGGTGCGCCGCCTGCCGCGAGGCCCGCGCCGAAACCGCTTGGGTCGCCGACCTCGCGGCGCATCATGTGCCGGCGGGGGGTCTGCTGGATCTCGCCGCCGGCGTGAGACTGCCCGCCGAGGAGCGCGTGGAGATCGAGGCTCACCTCGCGAGCTGCGCGGCGTGCGCCGCCGAGCTCGAGCTGGTGCGACAGAGCTGGGTGGAGCTCGAGGCTCCGGAAACGGTGCCGGCGAAGCTCCCTGGCGGCCGGAGCGAGCTCGCGCGCCCGGACCTCGCCTTCGGCCCGCGCCCGCGACCGAAGTCGGACTGGCGCACGCTGGCGCTGGCGGCCTCGCTGGCGGGGATGATCCTGGGCGGCTTCGGTTTCTGGCAGATGCGACTGCAGGCCGCCGGCGAACAGGCTCGGCAGGCGGCCGAGGTCGAGCGCTCCCGCCGGGCGGCGGATGAGGCCCGGCGGGGGCGAGCGACCGCCGAGGCGCAAGTGGCCAGGCTCCAGGAGCCGCAGCTCAACGCCGGCTTCGCGGAGCTCATGCCGGTGGAGCTCGTCCTGCGCGGTGCCGCGACGCCGCTTCCCGTGCTCGCGGTGCCGGCCGCCGGACGGATCACACTCCTGCTGGCCGCTCCGCCCGCGGGACCGGAGAAGGGGGAGTACGGCGTGGAGCTGCGCGACGCACAGGGGAGGGTCGTGTGGGCGGCCCGGGGCTTGGAGCGCCAAGCGCTCGGCGAGTTTTCCTTGAGCCTGCCGGCGGAGCTCCTCCCCGAGGGCCCGGCCGAGATCCGCCTCTTCCCCCCCGACGAGAGCGAGGCCGCCAGCGCGCGCTACCGCTTCCAGGTGCGGCACGGCAGGGCGGAGAGGAGCGGCGGGAGCCGCCGAGCGCCGCGCTAGGGGGACGCGCCGGACAGGATGAAAGGCGCCCAGTAGAACGGATGATCGGTACGCGGGCTTGCGAGGAGCTCGAGCTTCGCCTCGCGCAGCGCAGCGGCTGAACCGCCTCCGCGCTGGAGGCGAGAGTAGAAGTCCACCATCAGCTCGGCGGTGGAGCGATCCTCCACCTGCCAGAGACTGGCGAGAATCGCGCGTGCGCCGGCGAAGAAGAAGGCTCTGGTGAGACCGAGGACGCCCTCGCCGCGAACCTTCCGTCCGAGCGCCGTTTCGCAAGCCGAGAGGACGACGAGCTCGCACGGCATGCGCAGGCCGAAGATTTCGGACACCTGAAGAACACCGTCCTCGGCCGGGTCCCGGTCGAGGGCGAGCACCAGCCCCGAGTCCTGCGGGCGCTCGTCGGAGACCACGGCGTGGGCCGCGAAATGCCAGCGTTTCGCCTGGACTGCCGCGACCTCGCGTTTGACGTTCTCCTCGCTCGCCTCGCGGCGCAGAAAGACGTGCGTCGAGGCGCGGGGAAAGAGACCGGCGATCGCAGCGACTTCGCTCCCCGTGGCGCTCAGGCGGCGAAAGTGCCAACTGCGCGTCGCCTGCTCGGCGCCGCGCACGAGCGCGCCCAGAGCGCCGGTCTCGGGGGCGGCCTCGTCGCTCTCGGACGGGCCGTAGTCGGGGTCACCGAAGGCGAGCAGAGCGGGCGAATCGACTGGCGGAGCCGTCTCCGCGGGCTCATCCAGGCGGCCGAGAATGCTCGCGGAAGGGACGTAGCTCACCAGTCGGTCGCGTAGCAGGTACGGCTGGGGGCCCGCGAGGTCGGCGGCGGGCGGGCGCGCGAGAAGGACCTCGAACGGAAGGCCGTAAAGGGCCCCGTCTGGCGCCACCAGCCAGCGGTGGGATGCGGCGAGCGCTGCCGCCGCCGGCTCGAGGAGGAGCCGATACAGGCTTCGGGCGTCGGTGAGCAGGGCGGCGAGATGCCGTCGCCCGGGCTGCTCGAGGTCGCGCCGCAGCCTGGTCACCGCGCGCGCGATCTCCTCCTCGGGTGCAAGCTCGAAGAGGCGCACTCTCGCCCGCGTCGCGACGACGAGAAACGACCGCTCCTCGCCGAGGAAGTACTCGAGCAGCGCCGCATCCGGCGGCACGAGGGCCTGGATCTCGGCCGCGGACAGCGGCGCGGGCAGGGTGAGGTCGGCATAGACGGAGGCGGAGCGGCGAATGTCGCCATCGAGGCGGTCGCGTTCGCTCTCGAGGCGCCCGAGCTCCTGCTCGAGGTCGGCGAGGCGAGGCGAGCCCGGCGCAGCGCGGGAGCGTAGAGCGAGGAGCGCGCTCTGCGCCGTGGCGATCGCCGCGGCGTTGGCGTCGCGGTGAGCTCGCAGGACGGGTTCCAGGTGCGCGCTCGGGTCGATGCCGGCGCGCGCCAGCAGGTCGAGCAGGACCCGCGCGCGGCTCTCTTCGCTCACCGCGAGAGCCGCGTCGGCGTGGCCGGCCCGAGGCTGCCGGCGATCGAGCTCGAGCAGCAGGTCGAGGTAGAGCTCGTAGAAATCGCGCACCGACGCGAGATAGGTGGTGCGCAGCTCGTCGGAGAAGAAATTCCGCCGCAGGCGTTCGAGGATCGCCAGCGCCTCCTCGATGTGCGAGCGCGCGTCGGTGAGCAGGCCCGCGGCGCGCTCGGCGCGGGCGAGACCGGCGAGCGAGGAGGCCTGGCGCCGGGGATTGCCGAGCTCGAGCCAGAGGGCGGCGGCTTCGCGGCAGGTCGCTGCCGCCGATGCCGCGTCACCCTGGTGGCGCTGGATCTCGCCGAGGAAGTCGAGCGCCGTCGCTTGCCGGGGGCGGTCGTGCTCGGCGCGGCTCAGGGCCAGACCCTGGGTGAGAAGCGCCAGACCTGCGGTTGCCGCGCCGCGCTCGGCTTGCACGGCGCCGAGCTCGGCTAGCGTCATCGCCTCCCCCCAGCGCAGGTGGTTCGCGCGCCAGATCGCGAGCGCGGCGTTGAAATCGCGCTCGGCGGCGTCGAGGTGGCGCAGCTTGTGCTGCGCTGTCCCCATGCGCTGGAGCACCGCGGCCTGGTAGCTGTGCCCGATCGAACGCAACGCGGCGAGCGCAGGCTCGAAGGCGGCGAGAGCTTTCTCCTGCTCCCCGAGCAGCGCCCAGACGCCGCCGATGTAGGAGAGCGCCTGGCCTTCGCCGCGCCGGTTGCCGGCGGCGCGGTAGCCCTCGACCGCGAGCTGATACTCGCCGAGCGCCCTCTCGAGCTCGCCCAGGTCGGCGAAGACGTTGCCCCGGTTGGCGTGCAGCTCTGCGGCCAGGGCGAGATCTCCTGCGGCCTCGGCCAACGGCCGCGCGGCGTCGAACGAGGCGAGCGCTTCGCGCAGCTCGCCGTCGCCCCGTTGAACGAGTCCGAGGTTGTCGAGCGCGCTCGCCGCCGTGCCCTTCTCGCCGATCTCCTGCGCCAGCCGCGCCGCCTCCTCGAGGTCTGGAATGGCGCCGACGAAGTCACTGTCGAATCCAGTGCAATAGCCGGCATACACGAGCGAGCTCGCGGCTTCGGCGAGCGCACCGGCGCTGCGCCAGAGCTCGGCCGCGCGGCGGTGGAAGCGGGCACCATCGCGATGGCGCCCGAGCGGCGGCGTCGCGTAGCCGGCCTGGTCGAGAGCGCGGGCCGCGAAACGGGTCTCGCCGAGCTCCTGCCAGAGACGGGCGCTCTCCTCGAGCTCTCCGAGGGCGGCTTCCGGCCGTCCGGTCTCGCTCTCCAGCCACCCGACGGCGAGCCGCGCGCGCGCTTCGAGCCAGCGCTCCCCGGCCGCACGCGCCGCCGCGAGAGCCGCCTCGAAGAGCGGCAGCGCTGCGGCCTTGGCAGCGGCGTCGTTCGGCGCCAGGTGCTCGTTCGCGCCGGCGAACGAGGTCTGGACGGCTATCCGTTCGAGGTCCGCCGGCGTCGCCGGTCGCAGGAACGACGTTGCGAGAGTGAAGGAGGCGCCAGCGGGCGCGGCATGGATGCGCGCTTCGAGACGGTAGTCGCCGGCCGCCTCCGCGACCCAGGAAAGGGTCTCTCCGCCCTGGCCGCCGAGAGGTCCATCCATCCGGGCGAGGCCGGCGCCGTCGGGGCCGAGGAGAACCAGCTCGAGATCGGCGCCGCGTTCTTCGGCCCGGACCTCGAGAAGCTCCCCGGCGAGGAGCGGGACGACGAAGGACTGCGTCTCGCCGGGCGCGGCGGCGCGGCCGAGCTCCACGCCCGGAACGAGGCCGGTCACGCTCTCGTCCGCGGCGGCTGCGGTCGCGCAGGCGACGAGCAGGATCGCCTGGGCGGCGAGCGCACGGGCAAGAGAGTCCATCGAGAGTGAATCCCGCGACATTCTAAACGAGATGGAGCGCCCGCCCCGGAGCGGATGTCTAGCGCCGGGCGCAGTCGGCGCAGCGGCCGAAGAGAGTGATGTCGTGGCTCTCGAGCCGGAAGCCGCGCGGAGTGAGGGTCGTGAAGTCGGGCGGGCAGGCCTCGACCTCGAAGACGCGGTCGCAGATGCGGCAACGGAAGTGATGATGGTGGAGCTTTCCCGCCACCTCGTAGCGGCTCGGCGCGCCGGGAAGGACGACCTCAGCCAGCCACTGGCGCTCGACCAGCGCCTTCACGTTGCGGTAGACGGTCGCGATCCCCAGGCCGGGGACGGTCTCCTGCGCCACGATCAGCGCTTCGGCCGGCGACAGGGGGCGATCGGCGCGCTCGAACGCCCGCCGGATCGCCGCCCGCTGTTGCGTGTTGCGCTGCACCGTTCCATTCTAGCCGCGGGCCGGCGCGCCTGGCTGCGCCGATTCTCGTAGGATGGCAAGAAAAGGAGAGAAGATGCGCATGATTTCGGACTTCCTGGTTCCCCGTCGGCTCTGGATAGCTTCCGCTCTGCTCGTGCTCCTGCCGGCGCCCAGCGCGCCCGCCGCATCGAAACCGTCGCCGGCCGCGGCCGCGACCGCGGGGGCAGCCGGCCTCGACGCCGATCTGCTCTCGGGCCTGCGCGCCGCGGCTGATCGGCCCGGCGGGCATGAGCGGCCGCGTGGCGGCGATCGCTGCGGTCGAGTCGAATCCCGACATCGTCTACGTCGGGGCGGCGACCGGCGGGGTCTGGAAGTCGGAGAACGGAGGCCTCACCTGGAAACCGATCTTCGACGACCAACCGGTCGCCGCGATCGGCGCGATCGCCATCGATCGCCGCAATCCCGCGATCGTCTGGGTCGGGACCGGCGAAGGCAACGTCCGCAACAGCGCCTCGGTCGGGAACGGCATCTACCGCTCGGTCGACGGCGGCGAGACCTGGACGCATCTCGGCCTCGACGCCACCGAGCGCATCCACCGCATCGTGCTGCACCCTGACAACCCCGACATCGCCTGGGTGGCGGCCCTCGGCCGTGAGTGGGGCGAGAACCCGGAGCGCGGCATCTTCAAGACCACGGACGGCGGCAAGAGCTGGCGCAAGGTGCTCTACGTCGACGACAAGACCGGCGGCTCGGATGTCGCGATGGTGGAAGGAAGCCCGAACCGGCTCTTCGCCTCGATGTGGCAGTTCCGGCGCTGGCCTTACTCGTTCAAGTCGGGCGGTCCGGGCTCGGGGCTCTACGTCTCCCAGGACGGCGGCGAGAGCTGGAAGCGGCTCGAGACGGAGGACGGACTCCCCGAAGGCGAGCTCGGACGGATCGGGCTCGGCCTCTCGCGCTCGCGCCCGGAGATCGTCTACGCGCTGGTCGAAGCGAAAAAGAGCGCCCTGCTGCGCTCGGACGACGGCGGGCGGAGCTTCAAGACGGTGAACTCCGAGCCCAACGTCAATCCGCGGCCGTTCTACTTCTGCGAGCTGCGGGTCGATCCGCAGGACCCGAACCGGGTCTACAGCGTCGACTACACGGTGCGCGTCTCGAGCGACGCCGGCAAGAGCTTCAATACGCTCGTCCGCTGGGACGAGATCCACGGCGATCACCATGCGCTCTGGATCGACCCCGCGAACCCCCGCCATCTCATCACCGGCAACGACGGCGGAGTCGCGGTGAGCCACGACGGCGGCAAGAGCAACCGCTTCGTCTCGAATCTGCCGCTCGCGCAGTTCTACCACGTGGCGTTCGACTTCGACGTGCCGTACAACGTCTACGGTGGCCTGCAGGACAACGGTTCCTGGCGCGGCCCCTCCTCGGTGAACCAGAACGGCGGCATCCGCAATCACTTCTGGAAGGCCGTGGGGGGCGGCGACGGCTTCGAGACTCTGCCCGATCCGACCGACTCGCTGCAGGGCTATGCGATGTGGCAGGGTGGCAATCTGTCGCGCTGGAACTGGCGTACCGGCGAGTCGAAGGACATCAAGCCGGCACCGCCCGAAGGCGTTCGGCTGCGCTTCAACTGGAACGCCGGGCTGGCGCTCGACCCGTTCGATCCGAAGACGGTCTACCTCGGCAGCCAGTTTCTGCACAGGTCGACCGACCGGGGCGAGAGCTGGACGATCATCTCGCCCGATCTGACCACGAACAACCCCGAGTGGCAGAAGGCCGACGAGAGTGGCGGCCTCACCCGCGATGCCTCGAACGCCGAGAACCACACCACGATCGTCACCATCGAGCCGTCGCCGAAGGAGCGCGGCCTGATCTGGGTCGGCACCGACGACGGCCGCCTGCAGGTCACCCGCGACGGCGGCGCGGGCTGGACGAGCGTCGAAGGCAATGTCCAGGGAGTTCCGGCGAATACCTGGATTCCGGCGGTCTTTGCCTCGACGCATGCCGCCGGGACCGCCTTCGCCGTCTTCGACAACCATCGGCGCTCGGACTGGACGCCTTATGTCTACCGCACCGACGACTACGGTGCGAGCTGGCACAGTCTCGCGACGCCGGCGCTGCGTGGATACGCGCTGGCGATCGTTCAGGATCCAGTCGATCCGGAGCTGCTTTTTCTCGGCACCGAATTCGGACTCTGGCTCTCCCTCGACGGCGGCCGGCAGTGGACGCGGTGGTCGAACGGGTTCCCGACCGTCTCGGTGATGGACCTGGCGATTCAGCCGCGCGAATCCGACCTGATCATCGCCACCCACGGCCGGGCGCTCTGGATCATCGACGACATCTCCCCTTTGCGCAGCCTGGGAGCCAAGGCCCTGACGGAAAAGCTGCGGCTCTTTCCGGTGCCCGACGCTGCCGAGCACTGGCAGCTCCCGGAAGACGGCGGATTCGGTCTCGGCGCGACCGAATTCCGCGGCACGAGCCGTCCCTACGGCGCCGCGATCAGTTTCATCGCCAACGGCGACGAGCTGCCGATCGCCGATCACGATCGCGATCGCGAGCGCCGCATCGCGCAGCGGCGAGAGGAGGCGGAGAAAGCCGCACTAGAGCGCAGCGCGCACCCCGGGAAGGAGAAGCCGGAGGCAGGGGCGGCGGGAGCCGAAGCCGAGAAGGGCGACGAGGCCGCGAAGAGCGCCAAGGCCGAGGCCGCCAAGGCCACTCTCGAGATCCTCGATGCGGCTGGCAATCGGGTGCGCAGATGGAAAGTCGAAGCCAAGCGCGGGCTCAATCGGGTGATCTGGGACTTCTCGCGCGACGCTTTCAAGCGCCCGCCGACGGACAAGCCGGAGGAGCCCGACTTCAATCCTGGCGGTCCCCAGGTTCCACCCGGTCGGTATGAGGTCGTGTTGAAGCTCGGGGAAGAAGAGCGGCGCGCAGCGCTCAACGTGCTCGCGGATCCGACCTCGGGCAACAGCGCCGAGGACTGGCAGGTGCGGTGGACCGCGGTCCTGGAGGCCGGCCGACTGAACGACTCGGCGATCGCCGCGATCGAGCGCATCCGCGCGACTCGCCGCGATCTCGACGCCGTGGCCGAGCGCATCCGCCTCGCGAACGCCGAGGCGCTGCGCAACGAGACAGTGAAGGAGGCCGATCTGCCGCTCGCCAAGGAGGCGAAGGGCGTGCGCGAGGGGCTCGAGAAGCTCGAGCTCCGCTTCTGGTGGCCGCAGGACACGGTGGGCATCACTCCCGACATCGACATCCTGTCGCGGGTCGGCTACGTGCGCGGATACCTCGCCTCGTCCTGGAACCGCCCGAATCCGACCCACCTCGAGTACCTGCGCCAGGCGCACACGCAACTGGAATCTGCGCTGGCCGACCTGAACGCTTTCTACGCCAAGGAGGTCGAGGCCTATCGTGCGGCGCTGGCGGGAGCGCATCTCGAGCTCGTGCCGGCCCTTCCGCCGCTCGCTGTTCAGTGACCGGACAGGCTTCGGCTCTGTGGTGGCGGACTCCGGCACTCGGGAGATCGGGGCGCCTCCTAGTGAAGCCGGGAGCTCACCCCGATCTCCCGAGCGCCGGAGCCCGCCTGTGGGCATTCGCCAAGGAGTTGGATTCTCAGATTTCGACTCAAATCGCAACTGAACCCATGAACCTGGAGCAGCCGAGGAGAAGATTCCGATGACGATCGACACCGGCAACACCGCCTTCATGCTGCTCTGTTCGAGCCTGGTCATGCTCATGACGCCCGGGCTCGCGTTCTTCTACGGCGGCCTCGTCGGCCGCAAGAACGTCCTGGCGATCATGATCCAGAGCTTCGTCTCCATGGGCTGGACGACTGTTCTCTGGTGGGCGTTCGGTTTCTCGCTCTGCTTCAGCGGAGATTTGAAGAGTGGGACGGACTTCGCGGGCCTCATCGGGAACTTCGACTGGGCGTTCCTTCGGGGGATCACGCTCGACACGCCAGCCCTGATCAACCCGACGATCCCCATGATCGTCTTCTGCGGCTATCAGATGATGTTCGCCATCATCACGCCCGCCCTCATCACGGGAGCCTTTGCGAATCGCGTCACTTTCAAGGCCTACATGCTGTTTCTCACCGCCTGGCTGATCTTCGTGTACTTCCCGTTCGTCCACATGGTCTGGGGTGGCGGCATCATGGCGAGTTGGGGCGTGCTCGATTTTGCGGGGGGCATCGTGGTCCACAACATCGCCGGCATCGCGGCCCTGGCGTCGGTTCTCTATGTTGGAAAGCGTAAGGTCGCGGACCGGGGACCGCACTCCATCCCGCTCGTAGCATTGGGCACCGGCCTTCTCTGGTTCGGATGGTACGGGTTCAACGCGGGGAGTGAGTTCCGCGTCGATTCCGTCACCGGCGTCGCCTTCCTGAATACCGACATTGCGGCCAGCTTCGCCGCCATTGCCTGGCTCTGCATCGACTGGATGACCACGAAGAGGCCCAAGTTCCTGGGGCTTCTGACCGGTGCCGTCGCGGGCCTGGCCACGATCACGCCGGCCGCCGGCTACGTCTCTCCCGCCACCGCCGCCCTCATCGGGATCATCGCCGGCCTGGTCTGCTTCTACGCGGTGGCGTTGAAGAACAAGCTCGGCTGGGACGACGCGCTGGACGTCTGGGGCGTCCACGGCGTCGGAGGATTCATCGGCATCGTCCTCTGCGGCATCTTTGCCACCACGGTTTTCAATCCCGCCGGCGTCGACGGCTTGCTCCGCGGCAACTCGCATTTCTTCCTCGTCGAGTGCGGCGCGGTGCTGCTTTCCTCGGCATGGGCGTTCGTCTTCACCTACGGCATGCTCTGGCTGATCGACCGGATCACGGTGGTTAAAGTCGATGAGGCGGGGGAGGCAGCGGGCCTCGACCAGGCGATCCACGGCGAAGCCGCTTACCTCTGAGTCGTCGAGCTCGTCCACGAACGTCGGGACAACGCGCTGTGCGCGCTCAGCTTTCGGCGGCGTGGCGGGCGAGTATCAGCAGCGCCCAACCCGCTCCGCCGGCGAGGAGCAGGAGCAGGGCGAGAGGCAGAAGCGCCGTGCGCTCCGCGGCGTCGAACATCCGCAGGAGGACGGGAGCCGGGCGCACGAGGGTTGGAGCGTCCTCGGCGCCACGCACGGCGCTCGCGCTTTCTGCCCTGTAAGTGGCGCGCACCCACTCGCCGAGCAGGGCGGCGTTCACCCGCGGGTGGTTGAAGCGCGGATCGAACTGCAACGCCAGGCTCTTTTCTGCCTGGGGCAGAGAAGCGAGGGGCGACAGGCCGGCGAGCGCCTCCTGCGGAACCGCGGTGCCGAGCGTGTTGACCGCGAGCCCCACGGCGACCGCGCCCAGAATCCAGCGGCGGTGACCGCCACGCCGCGCCCGCTCGGCGCGCGACAGCGCGAGCGCGAGGAGCGCCGGCGCGAGGGCGGCGAGCAAGTGGCGCGGCCCCCAGCTTGCGTCGCTCCACTGGGTGAGCGCTGCATACGGCAGGGCGAGGCTCGAGGCGGCAAGGAGCGCGAAGGCGGCGACCCGGCGGTCGTCCACCGCCCCGCGAAAGGCTCGCCAGAGGCCGATCAGGGCGAGCGGCGCGAAGAGCAGCAGGCCCTTGTTGAGCGACAGGAGGAAACCGTGCAGGTGGATGAGCCAGACGACCGGGGATTCGACCAGCGCGGCGCGCGCCGCCGTCGTCCAGGCGACGTGATCCCGGAGCTCCAGGCCGAGCGGCGGCGAGTGCAGCACGAGGGCGCTCGCCGCAGCGACTCCAGCGAGGAGCGCGACCTTGGCCGAGAAGCCCGCCCGCGGATCGGCGCGCCGCTCCATGCCGCTGCGCTCGGCACCGCACCAGGCGAGCCAGAGAAGGAGCGGCAGCAGGAAGAGGCCACCGCCCTTCACCAGCAGGACCCCCGCCGAGGCGAGCAGGAAGGCCAGGTCGCGGACCGGAAAGCGCAGTCTGGTCGGCCCGATGGCGAGGAAGGCCGCCGCGAAAAGGAGCAGCGACTGCGTCGACTCGTGCTCGGCGAAAGCGTAAGGCAGCAGGGGCGTGGTGAAGAGGGTGGCGAGCGCGAGCGCCAGGCCGCGGCGGCGCGATCCGGAGATGCGCGCCACCCAGATCGCGAGCAGCGCGGCCAGCGCGGCGGTCTCGGCTTGCGCCACGAGCACGACTGGGCGCGCTCCGACCGGGCTGCCCGAGGCGAGAACCAGGCAGAGACCGCAGTAGAGCGCTGCGCTCCAGACCCGCTCGGAGTCGCGGAGCCGCGCGACGAAAGCATGCATGCGAGGGGAAATCTACTGCGATTCGGCGGCGAGGAGGAGCCGCTCGACGACCACGAGGGTGAGGTCGTCCGCGAGCGGCTCCGACTCGACATGGCTCTCGAAGGCGGCGAGGACGCGCTCGTGGGCCTGCCTTGCGTCGCCGTCTGGCTGGAGCGCGCCGCGCAGGCGCTCGAATCCGAAAGCCTGCCCGCTGCGGTTGACCCCCTCGAAGAGCCCGTCGGTGAAGAGCACCATGAGCTCGCCGGGCGCAAGGCGCAGGCGACCCGTGGCAGGGCGCAGCGTTTCGCGCATTCCGAGCGGGAACGAGCCGAGAGCGGGCTCCTCGATGGTGCCGTCGGCGCGCCGCAGCAATGGGAAAGGATGCCCGGCACAGACATAGTCGACCTCGCCGGTCGCCGGATCGAGCAGGCCGTAGAACAGGGTCAGAAACGACCGGCGGTCGCCGGTCCGCCAGATAGCGCGATGCAGGAGGGTCGCGACGGGGACCGGCGCGGGATCGAGCTCGAGCGCGATGTGGAGTGTGGCGTTGGCGATCGCCATCAGGAGCCCGGCGGCCATGCCGTGACCGCTGGCGTCGGCGACGACGATCGCCAGTCGGCCGTCGGGCAGGCGGTGGAACTGATAGTAGTCCCCGCCGATATCGTTGGCGGTACGCGAGGTGTGGGCGAAGCCGTAGCCCGGCACTTCCGGGCTGGCCTGGGGAAGCAGGTCGCGCTGCAACTGGCGCGCGATCTGGATCTCGTCGCGCACCAGGACGCGGTCGACCATCTCGAAGGCGAGCAGGGCAAGCAGGGCCAGGATCGCCACCATGAAGAACAGCGGTGAGCCGCCCAGCGTCACCTGGGCGTTGCCCTCCGTCCAGACGAGCCGCGGATTGACGACCCCCAGCGCGCTGGCCACGATTGCCACCGCGAAGAGCAGCCGGCGGCGCGGCGAGAGCTTTTCCGAGACGCTCAGGAAGAGGAGCTTGGCCTCGAGGAAGAGGCGCTTCAGGCCCGTGACTTTGTCTACCTGGCCTTCGCGGTCCCGCATCAGCACCGAATAGGCGCCCTTGGCATCGCGGTCGACGAGCCGCCGCAGCTCTTCAGCGGAGAGCCCCTGGGTGTACTCACGGAGGAAAGTCCGGGCCCTTCCCCAGACGGAAGACCGGCGCGCCCGCGAGGATTTGCGTCCCACGATTTCATCTTACGTCGCTCGCGCTCGGGAGTTGCCCTTGCCTGCGACAGGAGCGGTGGAAAAAAGCTCGGACGGCGCGGAAAGCCGCGCACCGTTCGATAAGCTCTGCCGGCGGATTGGGGGATGGGCATGCTTCGACGGTTTTTCTGGATCGGCAGCCTGGGACTTGCCTGGGGAGTCTCGGTCGGGCTCGCGGCAGGGCCCACCTCGCTCGAGGTCCTCGGCGAGACCACGGTGCCCGGGACCGCGCGCGTCGACGGCATACCCGTGGGCGGACTCTCCGGCCTGACGTTCGACGCGCAGTCGGGGAAGTTCTTCGCCCTCTCCGACGATCGCAGCGAGATCGGCCCCGCCCGCTTCTACCGGCTGGCGATCACCCTCGCCCCTGGAGCGCCGGTGGTCGAGGTCGAGGCGGCGACGACGCTGCGGACGGGCTCCGGCGCCCAGTTCCCGCGCCGCAGCCTCGATCCGGAAGGGATCGCCCTCGGGGACGGCCGGTTGTTCATCTCCTCGGAGGGCGAGGCCAAGGTCGGCCAATCCCCCTTCGTCTCCGAATTCGACCTCGCGGGGCGGTTCTTGCGCGAGCTGCCGCTCCCCGAGCGCTACCGGCCAGCATTAGCATCGGGGGGCGCCCAGGTCGGCGTGCGCGACAACATGGGATTCGAAGCCCTCGCTCTCACCCCCGACGGTCGCTACCTCTGGAGCGGTGCGGAGAACGGGCTCGCCCAGGAGAGCGCGGCGGCGGCGCCAGGCGTGCCGAGTCTCTCGCGGCTGCTGCGCTGGGATCTCGAGCTCGGGGGCGCACCCGCGGAGTTTCTCTATCGCGTGGAAGGCGTCAGCGTGACGCCACCCTCGCCCGGCGACCTGGTCATGAACGGGCTGGTGGAGGCGATCGCGCTCGACCGTGACCGCCTCCTCACGCTCGAGCGCCAGTGGGTGCCCGGCGTGGGTGTCGAGATCAAGCTCTACGAAGTTTCCGTGGCAGGCTCGCCGGAGGTCAGCCGCATCGAACCGCCGGCGAGCCTGTCGCTGGCCACGGTGCGGAAGACTCTGCTGCTCAATTTCGCCGACCTCGGATTGCTGCTCGACAACTTCGAGGGCATGACGTTCGGGCCGCCGCTGCCCGATGGCCGGCGGACGCTCTTTCTGGTGAGCGACGACAATTTCGATCCCGACCTCCAGAAGACCCTCGTGCTCGCCTTCGCCGTCGGCTTCGAGCCGCTTTCGATCGCCGCCGTGCAGGGGCGGGACCAGCGCTCGCCGCTCGCGGGCCGGTGGGTGGCCGGCATCGAGGGGGTGGTGACCGCGACCGAAGACGGCAAGCGACAGAAGGGATTCTGGATGGAAAGCGCGCAGCCCGATGCGGACCCGGCGACCTCCGAAGGCATCTACGCCGCCTGGGAAGGCGCTTTCACCCTGCAGGTCGGGGATCGGGTGAGAGTGGGAGGCAGGGTCGAGGAGCGTGCCGCCACGGAGACAGCTCTGCCGGTCACGACCCTCCGGGTGGGGGCGCTCGAGAAGCTCGACGCCGGGGCGAACGACGCGCCCCTGCCGGCACCGGTGAGGTTGATCGAGGATCTCCGCATCCCGGCCCGCGTCGACGATGACGGCCTCACGAAGTTCGAGCCCGAAAGCGACGCCATCGACTTCTGGGAGAGCCTCGAAGGGATGCGGGTCTCCGTGCCTGCCGGAACGGTGGTCAGCGCGACGCGCTCGTTCGGCGACTTTGCGTTGCTCCCGGACGGGGCCAGTTTGTTCGGCGGCCGGCGGACGCTCGCTGGGGGTGTCCGGCCGGCGGGCGAAGAGGGCACCTTCGAGCGCGTCCTGGTGAGCCGGAGGATCCTCGGCAGGATGCCCGACCTCCGTGTCGGCGACCGGATCAGTGCGCCGATGGTCGGCATCGTCGATTACGCGTTCTCGAACTATCGCTTGCAGATCCTCGCGCCGCCAACGGTATCGTCCAGCGCCCGGCCGTGCGCCGAACGCACGGCGCTCACCGGCGACGCGCACCACATGACTCTCGCGACCTTCAACGTCGAGAACTTTTCGGTCGCCACTGCCGGTCCGCGGATCGAGCGCCTGGGGCGGAGCGTCGTCGCAGCGCTCGCGGCGCCGGCGATCCTCGCCTTGGAGGAGGTCCAGGACGACAGCGGACCGGCGGACGACGGCGTCGTCGCGGCGAGCGCCACGCTTGCGGCTCTGGCCGACGCCGTCACCGCCGCCGGCGGTCCGCGCTACGAGCCGGTGGAGATCGATCCCGAAGACGGCCGCGACGGCGGCCAGCCGGGCGGCAATATCCGCGTGGCGCTGCTCTTCGACCCGGCGCGGGTGGAGCTCGTCCGCCGCGGCGCGGCACGGGCGAACGACACGGCGGAGATCGTCGGTCGCGGCAGCACGCTGGCACTGGCGCTTTCTCCCGCCCGGTTGGCCCCACGTTCGAGCGCCTTCGACCTGCGCCAGGGCGAGGGTGTCCGCAAGTCCCTGGTGGCCGAGTTCCGGGTGGGCGGCAAGGCGCTGTTCATCGTCGCCAACCACTGGACCTCGAAGTGGGACGACGACCGCGCCTTCGGCGCGCGCCAGCCGCCGCGCACGCCGACCGCCGAGCGGCGCCTGGCGCAGGCCAGAGTGGTGCGCGCGTTCGTCGACCGCCTGCTCGCCGCGTCGCCCCGGGCACGGGTTGTCGTGCTGGGCGATCTCAACGAGCCCGAGGGCGGAGCGGGCGCCGCCGTTCTCGGCGCGCCGCCGCTCGTCGACCTGGCGGCCCGGATCGCCGAGGCCGACCGCTACAGCTTCAACTTCGAGGGCAACTCCGAGCTCATCGACCACATCGTCGTAAGCCCGGCACTCGCCGCCGGCGCTGCAGCCGATATCGTGCACCTCGACACCGACTGCCCCGACTCGGAGCGCGTCAGCGATCACGATCCGGTGGTCGCGCGTCTCGCGCTCGACTGAACGACGCAGCAAGGACCGTGCGCCGAGTTTGACCCCGGCGACGAGCGGCCGGTATCCTCGTCCGCCCATGACGAGCTTCGACTCTCCGGTGCCGAAGCGGAGGAGTCGTCTGCCTCTGCACACCCGGATGTTCATCGGGTTCACGCTCGGCATCGTCGCGGGCCTCCTCGCGCACCGCTTCTTCGCGGGCGATCCACGGCTTGCCTGGTTCCTCTCGCATCTCTCCCAGCCGGTGGGGAAGGTCTTCCTCCGCCTGCTCTTCATGCTCGTCATCCCGCTGATCTTCTCGGCGCTCGTGCTCGGGATCACCGGCCTCGGCGACCTGAAGAGCCTCGGGCGGATCGGCTTGAAGACGCTCGCCTATACGGTCGTGATTTCGACGATCGCGGTCCTTCTCGGTCTCACCCTGGTCAACATCCTCAAGCCCGGCGAGGGGCTCTCCGGCGAAACCCGGGCGCGCCTGATGGCGGGTGCCGCCGAGCGCTCCGCGGTGCTCGCCAAGGCGCAAGCGCCCAAGTCGGGCTTGGATCTAGTGACCGAGATCGTGCCGGCGAATCCGTTGAAGGCGGCGGTCGAGGGCGACCTTCTGGCCTGGATGTTCTTCGCCCTGCTCTTCGGCATTGGTCTGTCGCTCACCCGTACCGCACCGGCGCGCCGCCTCGAGGAGGCGATCGAGGGCCTTTACGACGTCACCATGCGGCTCATCGGAGTCGTCATCTCTCTGGCGCCGATCGGCGTCGCAGCGTTGCTGTTCTCACTCACCGCCGAGCTCGGTCTCGAGATCTTGCTCCAGCTCGCGCGCTACGTCGGCGTCGTGGTGCTGGCGCTCGCGATCCACCAGTTCGTGGTCTACTCGGCGGCGGTCAAGTTCATCGGTGGCATGAGCCCGCGCTTCTTCTTCGCCGGCATCCAGGAGGCGATGATCACGGCCTTCTCGACCGCCTCCTCGAACGCCACGCTGCCGACGGCGCTCAAGGTCGCCGAGGAGAACCTGAAGCTCCCGGTGCACGTCAGCCGCTTCGTTCTGACGCTGGGCTCGACCGCGAACCAGAACGGCACGGCGCTCTTCGAGGGCGTCACGGTGCTCTTCCTGGCGCAGTTCTACGGTGTTCACCTTGCGCTGCCGCAGCAGGTCGTGGTGCTCTTCATCTGCATCCTCGGAGGAATCGGCACGGCCGGCGTCCCGGCGGGCTCGATCCCGGTCGTGGCGATGATCCTGGGCCAGGTGAACGTGCCGGTCGAGGGCATCGGGATCATCCTCGGCGTCGACCGCTTCCTCGACATGTGCCGCACGACGCTCAACGTCTCGGGCGATCTCGCATTGGCGGTCGTCGTGGCGCGCGGCGAGTCGAGCCCGGCTGCGGGGCCGGCGGCCCGGTTCCAGGAATCGTCGAAAATGTCACCGCCGCGCGACTGACTTCGAAACCACCTGGCGAGTAACCTCGACGCCGGCATGTCGATCCGGCTGGAGCAACTCACCAAACGCTACGACGGGCGCGCCGTCGTCTCGAACGTCACGCTCGAGGTGGCGACCGGGGAGCTCTGCGTCCTGCTGGGTCCCTCGGGGAGCGGTAAGAGCACGATCCTCCGCCTGGTAGCCGGTCTCGCTCCTTGCGATGGCGGTCGGATCCTCCTCGACGGCCAGGACTTGGCACCGGTGCCGGCGCGGAAGCGGGGCCTGGGATTCGTCTTCCAGAGCTATGCGCTCTTCCGGCATCAGACCGTTGCCGAAAACGTCGAGTTCGCCTTGCGGGTGCGTGGCAGCCCGGCGAACGAGCGCCGGCTGCGCCGCGACACGCTGCTCGAGCTGGTGGGTCTCGCGGGCCTGGGGCAGCGGTTGCCGGCGCAGCTCTCGGGTGGCCAGCAGCAGCGCGTCGCCCTGGCGCGGGCGCTCGCGCACCGCCCCCGGGTGCTGCTCCTCGACGAGCCATTCGGGGCGCTCGATGCCCGCATCCGGTTGGAGCTCCGGCGCTCACTCGCGCGGATCCAGCGCGAGCTCGGCGTGACGACGCTCTTCGTGACGCACGACCAGGAAGAGGCCTTCGAGCTCGCCGATCGTCTGGCCGTGATGTCGCAGGGCCGGCTCATCGAGGACGGTCCGCCGCGCGAGCTCTACCTGCGCCCCCAGACCGAGTTCGCCGCCACGTTTCTGGGTGGAGCCAATCTCCTCGTCGGCCGCAGCGACGAGCACGGCATCCGGATCGGCACCGTCGAGGTGCCGCTCGCCGGCGGGATCGCGGCGGAGGGTCCGGGTCAGCGCGTCCAACTGCTGGTGCGCCCGGAGGATGTCGAGGTCGCCGCGATCGGAGAGGAGCTCGCCTCGCCGCCGCTCGGCGAGGGTGACGTCGAGGAGGTTTCGTTCGTCGGAGCGCAGGAGCGCCTCCGGCTCAAGCTTCCGACCTCGCCGGGCGTGCGGGTGATCCACCCGCCGCGCCGCTTCGGCGACCCGGACCTGCCGGTCGAGGCGGTGCGCTCGCAGCACGATGCGCGCCGACTGAGGCTCGTCCCCGGCGACCGGGTGCGGGTCGGCATCCGCCGCTTCCACGTGCTCCTGCACCCCGGACTTTCTCTTCTGCTCGCGGATGTCGCGGGTCCGGCTGGAGAGCCGGCGCGGCTCTGCGCGACGGAGATTGCCCGCCTCGCTCAGGCGCGGCTGGTCCGGCGCGCGCTCGACTCCGCGCTCGCGGCCACCGGCGCGGCGGAGGAGGTCGACCGGGTCGATCTCGCCGAGCCGGCCGATCTCGTCATCGCGGGGACGCCCGCGGGGTCGGTCGCGGCGTTCGCCGAGAAGCTGCTCGCGGTGACTTCAGCCCACCTCCTGCTGGTCCGTCGCGCGACCCCCATGCCGCCGACCCGCTTCCTGGTCGCCGTCGCGGTGGGCGAACCAGGAAAGGAGGACGTCGCCTTCGCCGGACGCCTGGCGCGCCATCTCGGCGCCTCGGCGACGGTCCTCTCGGTTCTCGGCGTCGATGCCTCGGCGAGCGAGCTCCAGTCCGCCGAGCGCTTTCTCGCCGCCTGTGCGCGCACTCTTGCGGCGCTCGGAGTTCCCTCCGAGACCGCAGTGCTGCGCGGCGAGCTCGCGGCGGCGGTCGGGCCGCGGATCGACGACTCAGGGGACTTGCTCGTGCTCGGCGCGCCGCCCCAGGACTCAGAGGGCCGCTGCATATGGAGCCGGACTCTGCGCGGTCTGCTCGATTCAGGAGACTCGGTGCCAGTGCTTGTCGTGCGCTCGGCGCGTGGCCAGGGGCTCGAGCCGGCGGGCGACGTCGAGTGAGCTTCGAACTACCGATCCCGAGGTCCAGCATGAGAAAAGCGTTGCTGATTTCCCTTGGCGGGCTCTGGCTCGCTGCCACGCTGCACGCCCAGCCTGCGACGCCGGCGGAGCTCGATCAGCGCATCCGCATTCTCGAGCGCAAGCTCGAGCTCGAGGCCGAGAAGAACGAGGCCGCGGCCAAGAGTGAAGCCCGAGCCGTGGCCGGCAAGGACGGATTCGAGCTCAGGTCGCCCGACGGCGCCTTTCGTCTGAAGCTGCGCGGCTACCTGCAGGTGGATGGACGGTTCTTCCTCGACGACGAGGAGCTCCCCGCCGCCGACTCCTGGGTGATCCGGCGCGCGCGGCCGATCGTCGAAGGGACGCTCTTCAAGTTCGTGGACTTCCGGTTCATGCCCGACTTCGGCGGCGGCGCGACGACGCTCTATGACGCCTACATCGAGGCGCGCTTAGCCAAAGCGGCGCGCCTGCGGGTTGGAAAGTTCAAGCCGCCGGTCGGCCTCGAGCGCCTGCAGTCGGCCACCGACCTCGATTTCGTCGAACGGGCCTTTCCCACCAATCTCGTTCCGAGCCGCGACATCGGCGTCCAGCTCGGCGGCGAGCTCGCGGGGGAAAGCTCGAATACCAGGCCGGGCTCTTCAATGGCGTCGTCGACGGCGGCCTCGCCGATCAGGACAGCGCCGACGGCAAGGAGCTCGCGGCGCGGTTGCTCTGGCGGCCTTTCCAGCCGGGAGACGGGAGTGTGCCGCGCGTCGACCTGGGAATCGGCCTCGCGGCGACGCGCGGCGACGAGGCGGGCACGCCGACCGCGACCGGCCTGCCGTCGTTCCGCATCCCGGGTTCGTCCAACTTCTTCGCCTATCGCTCGGACGCGACCGCCGCCGGGACCGCGCGCGCCGCCGGCACGCGCCGGCGTCTGGCGCCGCAAGGCTTCCTCTACATCGGACGCTTCGGTGCGCTCGCCGAATGGGTGTCGAGCGCCGCGCGCGTCCGCCGCGACACGAATCTGGCCGAGCTCCGGAACGAGGCCTGGCAGCTTCAGCTCTCCTGGGTGCTGACCGGCGAGACGAGCTCCTTCCGTGGGGTGACGCCGCGCCGGCCTTTCGCGCCGCAGGGCGGCGGGCCCGGAGCCTGGATCGTGGCCGTCCGCGCGAGCGGCTTCGAGGCGGATCCGGAGACCTTTCCGTGGTACGCGGATCCGGCGCGTTCCGCCCTCAAGGCGAGGCTCTACGGCGCCGCGGTGTCGTGGAATCTGATGCGCGGCCTGCGGTGGATTGTCGACTACAGCCTGGTGAGTTATGCCGGCGGCGCCGCCGGCGGGGCCGACCGGCCCGATGAAAAGGTGCTCTTTACCCGCTTCCAGGTGGCTTTTTGAGAATGAGCTCTGCGAGGAGATGCACGATCATGAAGATCCCGACAATTCTGGCGCTGATGCTCGCCGTCTTCCCCGCGATCGCGCGCCCGGCTGACAGAGCGGTGACGCTGCTCAACGTCTCTTACGACCCGACGCGCGAGCTCTATCAGGAGGTCAACGCCGCCTTCGCCGCGCAATGGAAGAGTCGCACGGGGCAGGAGGTCACGATCCAGCAGTCCCACGGCGGCTCGGGCAAGCAGGCCCGGTCGGTGATCGACGGGCTCGAGGCCGACGTCGTGACCCTCGCGCTCGCCTACGACATCGACGCCATCGCCCGCGCCGGTCTCCTGCCGCCGGCCTGGCAACAACGGCTGCCGCACAACAGCACGCCTTACACTTCGACGATCGTCTTCCTGGTGCGGAAGGGAAATCCGAAGGGAATCCGCGATTGGGACGATCTCGGGAAGCCCGGCCTTTCGGTGATCACTCCGAATCCGAAAACCTCCGGCGGCGCGCGCTGGAACTATCTCGCGGCTTGGGGATCGGTGCTGAAACGAGGCGGCGACGAGGCGCAAGCGCGCGCTCTCCTGGCGCGCATCTTCCGCAACGTCCCGGTGCTCGACACCGGCGCGCGCGGGTCGACCGTGACCTTCGTCGAACGCGGCATCGGCGACGTGCTCATCGCCTGGGAGAACGAGG
The DNA here is from genome assembly GCA_963806165.1 of Thermoanaerobaculia bacterium. Taxonomy (GTDB): domain Bacteria; phylum Acidobacteriota; class Thermoanaerobaculia; order Multivoradales; family JAGPDF01; genus JAGPDF01. Next base: position 965,530 of record CAWDWZ010000007.1, on the reverse strand, counting down.
CTCTGCTCTCGCTCAAGGAGTTCGGCGCCGAGAAGCTCGAGATCGTCGCGCCCCCGCGCTCGATCGTCGCCGAGCCGCCGGTGGCGGTGGTCGACAAGGTCGCCGACCGGCGGGGGACGCGCAAACTGGCGGAGAGCTACCTCGAGTTCCTCTACACGGCGGAGGGGCAGGCGATCGCGGCGAGGAACTTCTATCGCCCGCACGACGCGGCGGCGCTCGCCACCGCCAAGGTCTCCTTCCCGGCGATCGAGCTGTTCACGATCGACGAGCTCTTCGGTGGTTGGAAGAAGGCGCAGGAGAGGCATTTCGCCGAAGGGGGCGAGTTCGATCGGCTGCCACGATGAGGACGCGATGACGGATCCCGGGACGGCATGAGTTACCGGAGCGAGCGCGGCCCCCTGCCCGGTTTCGGACTGGCCGGGGGCACCACCCTGCTCTACCTGGGGCTTCTCGTCCTGCTGCCGCTCGCCACCCTGGTGGTGAAGGCGTCGGAGCTCTCGTGGAGCGACTTCGTTCGCCTGGTCGGCTCCGACCGGGCACTCGCCTCCTATCGCCTGACGTTCGGCTCGGCGACCGCGGCCGCGCTGGTGAACCTGGTCTTCGGCAGCATCGCCGCCTGGGTCCTCGAACGCTACCGCTTTCCCGGCCGCCGGCTGGTGGATGCGCTCATCGACCTGCCGTTCGCCCTGCCGACCGCGGTAGCCGGCATCGCCCTCGCGGCGGCATTCGCTCCCAACGGTTGGATCGGCGCCCTGATCGAGCCGCTCGGCCTCAAGGTCGCCTACACGCCGCTGGGAATCGGCGTCGCGCTCACCTTCATCGGGCTGCCGTTCGTGGTGCGCACGCTGCAGCCGGTCCTGCGCGATCTCGAGCCCGCCATCGAAGAGGCCGCCGCGTCGCTGGGCGCGACTCGCCTGCAGACCCTTCGCCGGGTGGTGCTGCCCGAGGTTCTGCCGGCGGCGGCCACCGGGTTCGTCCTGGCGCTGGCGCGCGGACTCGGAGAGTACGGCTCGGTCATCTTCATCGCCGGCAATCTGCCGATGAAGTCCGAGATCACCGCTCTCCTGATCATGGTGCGCCTCGAAGAGTACGACTACGCCGGGGCCACGGCGATCGCGTCGGTCTTTCTCCTCGCCTCGTTTCTGCTGCTGTTCGCGCTCAACCGGCTGTCTGCGCGGCGCCGCCCGCCAGCCCACGATTGGCGCGAGGGGCGCGAGGGACGCGAGGCGCGCGCAGGGGCGGCGCGATGAGCCCGGCGAGCCGCGTGCGCGCGGCCAGCCCGGGCTTCGAGGATCCGCGCGCCGACCCGGCCTGGCTCCGGCTCGTGCTGGTCGCGCTGACCGTCGGTTTTCTCGCCCTCTTTCTGCTGGTGCCGCTCGCGGTCGTCTTCGCGCAGGCATTCGCGAAGGGCTGGACGGTCTACCTCGCCGCGATCCGGGATCCGGTGGCGCTTTCGGCTGTGCGGCTCTCGCTCCTGGTCGCGGCGATCGTGGTGCCGGTCAACACGCTCTTCGGGCTGGCGGCGGCCTGGTGGCTGGCGAATTTCCGCTTCCGCTTCAAAGGCCTGGTGGTGACGCTGCTCGATCTGCCGTTCTCCGTCTCACCGGTCGTCGCCGGAATGCTCTTCGTCCTGCTCTTCGGGGCGCAGGGGTTGCTCGGCCCCGTTCTCGCGGCGCACGGCTTCAAGGTCCTGTTCGCGCTCCCCGGCATCGTTCTCGCCACGCTCTTCGTGACCGCGCCGTTCGTGGCCCGGCAGCTCCTGCCTCTCCTCGAGGCGCGGGGCAGCACCGAGGAAGAGGCGGCGCTCACGCTGGGCGCGTCGGGTTTCCAGCTCTTCCGCTGGATCACGCTGCCGGGGATCGGATGGGGCTTGCTCTACGGGGTGATTCTCACCAACGCCCGGGCGATGGGGGAGTTTGGCGCAGTCTCCGTCGTCTCCGGGCATATCCGGGGCCGGACGAATACGATCCCCCTGCACGTCGAAATTCTCTACAACGAGTACCAGTTCGCCGCGGCGTTCGCGGTGGCTTCGCTCCTGACCCTCCTCGCTCTCGTCACCCTGCTTGCTCAGGCGGTGCTGCGCCGCAAGCTCGCCGCCCGCTCCGCGCGTTAGCTCCGGTGCGGTAACCTCCCATCCATGCGGCGCTGGGGATTTCGCGGCCTGCTCATGCTGGTGACGGTCGGGCTGGTCCTGGCGACTGTCGTCGCTCTCGAGCTCTCCACCTACACGCAGCTCGGCCGGCTGAGCCGGGAGGAGGCGCGCGCCCGCGCCGAGCGCGAGCTGGCGCGGGTGCTCGAGCGTTTCGAAGGCCGGCTGCCTGGATCTTCGCTCTGGGCTCTGCAGCGCGAGATCGCGGACTTCGATGCCTCCCGGGACGGCTATCCGATCAGGGTGCGGCTCGTCCTGGCGAACGAGGCCGAGACGCATTTCTCCGAGCAGCGCGCGAGCCTATGGCGAGAGGCGTTCGCGGGAAGCACCACGGACGCCATCCTCTCGGCGAGCGGCGAGGCGGTGGCCGCCGGGCCTCTGCGGGGTGGGGGAGGAGAGGTCGCCGCCGTGGTCGAGGCCGCGATTCCCGCGGCAAGCGTTCTCGAGCCGGTGACGCGCTTCGTGGCGCGGACCGCTCGCACCGCAGCGATCATCGTGGGCCTGGCGGTGGCGCTCTCGGTTCTCCTCGGCCGACGGCTGGCCCGACCGATCGCCGAATTGGCCCGGCGCGCTACGGCCATGGGCAACGGCGATCTCGCTTCGCCGCTGCCGCTCGCCGGCGGGCGCGAGATCCGGGCGCTCTCCGGGAGTCTCGAGCAGATGCGGCGGGGCTTGGTTGGCACCGAGACCGAGCTCGCCCGCAAGCGCGACGAGCAGGTGGCGGTTCTGGGAGGCATCGCGGAAGGCGTCTATGCGGTGGATCGCGACCGGCGTGTGCTCTACCTCAACCCACCGGCCGCGAAGATGCTCGGCCTGGCTCCGGAGCAAGCGGTCGGGCGCTTCTGCGGCGACCTGCTGCAGCCGCAGGCCGACCAGGGCATCCTGCCGTGTGAGGAACGCTGTCCGATCCTGCAGGCGCGCTTTCGCGGCTCCACCGAGGTCACCGAGCGGCTCGCGGGATCCGCGGGCGATCGCACCATCGTGCTGCGCAGCTCGCCGCCGTCGGCGGGAATCCAGGTCCAGGTGATGCGCGACGAGACCGCGGTCGAGGCGGCGCACCGGGCGCGCGATCTGGTAGTGGCCGATCTGGCGCACGAGCTCAAGACGCCGCTTGCGGCCCAGGCGGCGTCGCTCGAGCTGCTGCGCGACCGGCTCGGCGGATCGGACCCCGAGCTCGCCGAGCTCGCCGCCAGCGCCGAAACCGGCACCTTGCGCCTGCGGCGCCTGATCGAGAATCTTCTCGAGAGCATCCGGATCGAATCGGGTCAGCTTGCGATCCGCAAGCTCGACGTCGAGCTCGACGAGGTGCTCGAGGAGGCCAGCGAGATGACGCGCCCGTTGCTGGCGCAGCGCCGTCAGATTCTCGACCTGGCGTTGCCGTTCCCGATGCCGGTGCTCTCCGGGGATCCGCAGAGGCTCGCCCAGGTCTTCGTCAATCTGCTTTCGAACGCCTCCAAGTTCGCTCCCGAGGGCTCCACGATCCGGGTCTCCGGCGAGCTCTCCGGACGGACGGTGCGCGTACGGGTGGAAGACGAAGGTCCCGGTTTCCCGCCGGGTATGCAGCCCGGAAGCGGCGCCAGATTCGACCGCTGGGCGGTGCAGGAGCCGGCCGAAGCCGGCACCGGCCTCGGCCTCTGGATCTCGCGCTCGATCGTCGAGCGACACGGGGGAGCTCTGGCTCTCGACCGGCGGGAGGAGCGGACGTCGGTCTCGGTCGAGCTGCCGCTCAAGGCGTCCGCATGAAGATCCTGGTCGTCGACGACGACTACGAGCTGCGCACCATCGTCGGCTTCGCGCTGCGGCAAGGGGGCTTCCTGGTCCTCGAAGCGGGAGACGGGACGGCGGCGCTCGCTCTCGTCGACGCGGAGCAGCCGGCGCTCATCGTGCTCGATCTCAACCTTCCGGTGCGCGACGGGTTGGCCCTGCTCCCCGAACTGCGGCTGCGCACCGCTGCGCCGGTTCTCGTGCTGTCGGTGCGCTCCGCCGAGGAGGATGTCGTGCGCGCCCTCGACCTCGGTGCCGACGACTACCTCACCAAGCCGTTCAGCCCGAGAACGCTTCTGGCGCGCATCCGGGCGCTTCTGCGGCGGGCGCGGCTCGCGGGGGGCGAGCGTGCGGAGCCTCTCGTCGCCGGCGACCTGGCGCTCGACCTCGAACGCCGGACGGCACGCGTCGGCGGTGCGGCGCCGGTGCACCTCACGCCGCTCGAGCTCCGCCTTCTCCAGCTCCTCGTGGCCTCGTCGGGGGAAACGGTCGCCATCGAACGCTTGTTGGTGCACATCTGGGGAGCGCGCGGCGCCGGCGAGCGCCAGCTCCTGAAGCAGCTCGTCCATCGCCTGCGACAGAAAGTCGAGCCGGAGCCGGCGGCGCCGCGCTACATCCTCACCGCGTCCGGCGAGGGCTACCGCTTCGAGCCACGCCGGTCCTGAGCAGCCTGCGACGGACCCGGCGAGACTTTGCCGGGCTGTGGTCGCCGTGAGAGACTGCGCCCCGACTTCCGAGACGAATCCAGCCTGCGAAGGAGGCCCGCGTGCTAGCCGACCTGATGCGCAAGAAGAGTCTGGACGAGATCCTGGCGGCGCCCGACCAGGTCCACGGACCAGGCCTGAAGCGAAATCTCACGGCCTTCAGCCTGACCATGCTCGGGATCGGCGCGATGATCGGTGCCGGCATCTTCTCCGCGGTGGGCACCGCTGCGGCCGGCGGGGCCGACCACCTCGGTGCGGGACCGGCCCTGATGCTCTCGTTCGTCTTGACCGCCATCGCCTGCGGCTTCGCGGCGCTCTGCTACGCCGAGCTCGCCGCGATGGTGCCGATCTCCGGTTCGGCCTACACCTACTCCTACGCCACGCTCGGCGAGCTCGTCGCCTGGATCATCGGCTGGGATCTGATCATCGAGTACGCGGTCGGCAACATCGCCGTTGCGATCTCCTGGTCGGGCTACTTCCAGGAGCTGCTGCGCGGCTTCGGCATCCACTGGCCGCTCTGGCTTGGTCTCGACTACCGCACCGCTGCGCAATCGGCGGCCAGCGTCGCCGCGGCGGTCGCGGCCGGCAAGGATCCGCTGACCGAGGTGGGCGCCGCCACGATGCGCATGGCGCAGGCGCTCACCGACGCGCCGCACCTCGGTTCGTTCGCCTTCGTGTTCAACCTGCCGGCCTTCCTGATCGTCATGGGGATCACGGTCATCCTGGTGCGCGGCATCCGCGAGAGCGCCGCGTTCAACAGCTGGATGGTCGGTCTGAAGCTCACGATCATCGCCTTCTTTCTCGCCATGGGCGCCTTCTACGTCAAGCCGGAGAACTGGACGCCGTTCGCCCCCAACGGCTTCCAGGGCATCGCCGGGGCGGCGGCGATCATCTTCTTCGCCTACATCGGATTCGACGCCGTCTCGACCGCCTCCGAAGAGAGCATCAACCCGCAGCGCGACATGCCGATCGCCATCCTCGGCTCGCTCGCGGTCTGCACGGTGATCTACATCGCGGTCGCCGCGGTGCTCACCGGCATGCTGCCCTGGAACCAGCTCGGCACCGCCGAGCCGCTCGCCACCGCCTTCTCGAGCCTCGGCATGAACTGGCCGGCGCTGGTCATCTCGCTCGGCGCGGTCTTCGCGACCACATCGGTACTCCTCGTCTTCCAGCTCGGGCAGCCGCGCATCTTCTTCTCCATGGGCCGTGACGGTCTGCTGCCGTCCTGGGCGGCGCGCGTCCATCCGAAATACCGCACCCCGTACATCACCACCTGGATCACCGGCTGGTTCGTGGCGATCCTCGCCGGCCTCGCCAACATCGACGAGATCGTGCAGCTCACCAACATCGGAACGCTCTTTGCTTTCGTCCTGGTCTGCATCGGGGTGAGCGTCCTCCGGATCAAGGACCCGGGCCGGCATCGCCCGTTCCGGGTGCCGGGCGGGACCTATCTCGTCCCGGCGCTCGGCGCGCTCTGCTGCATCTTCCTCATGGTCTACCTGCCGCCCGCCTCGTGGTGGCGGTTCATCGGCTGGCTGGTTTTCGGAGCGTCGATCTACGCCGCGTACGGCTACAGCTCGAGCGTTCTCGGGCGCAAAGCGGGCCGGCCGGCGAGGCGCCCGGCATTCATGACCTGGATGGCCTACGGCTTTCTCGCGAGCGGCATCGGCCTGTTCGTCATTCCCCACAACGCCGGATTGGGCCGGCTGATCGCCGAGGCGAGCGATCCGGCGTCCTCGGATCACCTGCGCTCCCTGGTCGGGCTCGGGTTCATCGTCGTCGGCCTCCTGGCCGTCGGCCTCGGCGCCCTGCAGGGGCGCCGACAGACCGCCTGATCCGAACCAGCGAATGTCGGCTGAGACCCAGGCGGGAGCGGCGAGGCCGGAGCGGCGATTCTGGGAGATGACCGGCTACCACTGGGCGGTGATCTTCGCCGCCTGGCTCGGTTGGGGCTTCGACATCTTCGACGGTCTGCTGTTCAACTTCGTGGCGCCCAACTGCGTTCCGACGCTGCTCGGCCTGGCCATCGGTTCGCCGGAGGCGCGGGCCGCGACGTTGCGTTGGACCGGCGCGTACAGCTCGCTCCTGCTCCTCGGCTGGGCGGCGGGAGGCATCCTCTTCGGAAGGCTTGCCGACCGGATCGGCCGCACGCGCACCCTCACGCTGACCATGCTCCTCTATGCCGGCGGCACGGCGCTCTGCGCCGCCGCGCCGAATCTCTGGGTACTCGGCCTCTTCCGGCTGGTCTCCGCGCTCGGCATCGGAGGCGAGTGGGCGGCGGGCGCCGCGATGGTCGCCGAGGTCGTGCCGGAGAAGCGCCGACTCGAAGCCGGGGCCTTGCTCTACACCTCGGCGCCGGCCGGACTCGCGCTCGCGAGCTTCGTCAACTCGCTGGTCGCCGGGCGTCTCTTCGCCGGCCAGCCCGAGCTCTCCTGGCGGATCGTTTTCCTCGCCGGGCTCGTGCCGGCCGCCGTCGCCCTGCTCGTGCGCCGGTTCGTGCGCGAGCCCGAACGCTGGGTGGCGACGACGACGATCGCGCGGCGCGCCCGCTTCGTCGAGCTCTTCGCCCCGGCGAACCGCCGCCGCACGGCAAGCGGTTTCCTCATGGCGCTGGTCGCTCTGCTCACCTGGTGGAGCTGCAACGTCTTCATACCTGTCGTCGCGTCCGGACTCGCCCAGACCGCAGCGGCGGCGCGCGGGCTCGAGCGCGACGCCGCGCTCGCCCTCACCGAGGCCTGGAAATCCCGCGCCGTCGCCTACTTCAACTGGGGAGGGCTCCTCGGGACGCTGCTCACGGTGCCGGCCGCGAAATGGCTCGGGCGGCGCTTCATGTTCGGGATCTACTTTCTGGCGTCGAGCGCCGCGATCTTCTGCACTTTCGGCCTCGATCTGCCTCCGGCGGCGCGGCTGGCGATGTACTTCTGGATCGGGCTCACCGTCTTCGGGGTATTCGGGAGCTTTACTTACTATCTTCCCGAACTCTTTCCCACCCGCCTGCGGGGGAGCGGCGCCGGCTTCTGCTACAACGCCGGCCGGATCCTCGCGGCGTTCGGGCCGTTTGCGGTCGGACGTATCGCCGCGCGCGGCGCCGAGAGCACCATGCACGCTCTCTTTGCGGTCGGCTTCGTCCCTTTGGCCGGCCTCCTCTTCCTGCCCTGGGTCGTCGAGACGCGCGGCAAAGAGCTCGAAGACTAGAGACCCGTCGCGGGCCGGACGACGGGCGACGGAATGGCGCGCCAGAGAACGTAGATGGGGACGCCCAGGGCGAGAAGTTGGGCGGGGAAGTAGGCGACGGTGCGCAGCAGGAAGTCGCCCTCGCGCGGCAGCAGGAACGGGGCCGAGGTCGCGATCCAGACGATGCCGGCGAAAGCCGGCGAGAAGTGCTCGCGATCGATCGCCGCCAACCAGACGACGGAGGCCAGGACGTAGCTCGCCGGCGCGAACGGGCTCGCGAGAGTGCCGAGCGAGAGCAGCGCCAGCCAGACCGAGATCTCGCTCGTCGCGCTGGCGGAGGCCAGCGACTGGCGCGCCGCCCGGTAGGCTGCCCAGGCGGCGAGCGCGACGATCGCGAGACCGAAGAGGGCGGCGAAGAGCCGGCCGCTCGCGAACGTGAAGCCCGGGACGCCCAGTTTTTCGAGCTTGAGCGGGATTCCGAACGGCGACATGTTGTGCGCCACGGCGAAGACGCGCGACAACGGCCGGGCGAACGCCTCGCCGCTCGACAGGCGGGGCAGCTCGTAGCCGACGAAAGCCCGGAACGGTGTCGCTCCGACGGCAGCGTAGATCGCGCCGCAGAAGATGAGCCCGAATGCCGCCGTCGAAGCGGCGTCGCGCCACCGCCGGCGGAGAAGAAGGTCGAGCGCCAGAACGCCGGGGAAGATCTTCGCTACGGTCGCGAGCGCGAGGAGCGCCGCGCCCAGCGGCCGCCACCTGCGGAACGCCACCCAGGAGAGCACCGCGATCGACAGGACGAGCAGTTGGACGTTCGACATCTGGAAACCCATCTGCACCGGGACCGAGATCCAGATCACCGGCACAGCGGCGATCGCCCGCCGGCGCGACCCTGGATCGAGCGCGGCGGCGACGGTCCCCATCGCGAGCAGGAGCGCCAGAGCGGAGAGCGCGAACCAGCACATTCGCATATGCAGGTAGTCCGTTCCGGCGAGCGCCTTCACCGCGAGCGGCAGGAGCAGGAAGGGGGAGGATAGTGATAGGCGTCGACGTTGAAAGGGCCCACCTTGCGATCCACGTAGAGCTCGGGGCGGTAGATGTTCGGCTCGCCTTCGATGGCAAAGCGAGCGCTCTCCGTGTAAGCGGTGAGGCAGGAGTGGGCGACATACCAAGGGTCGTTGGGGGAGAGCGACTGCTCCTTCGCCGCCGGATCGAGCATGAAAGCCGAAACACGAGCCGTCTGGCCGAGGGCGAGAATCGTCACCAGCAGCCAGGCGAGGCACCACCAGCGTTTCGTGCGCGCGAGGCCGTCGAGATCCGCCGGCAGGCGGCGCGCCAGGAGAAGGCAGGCGGCGACGCCCGCCAGCGCCGCAACCGCGACGCCGAGCCAGGCAGGTGCACCTGCGCCGCGCAGGCCCACATAGAGCACCATCGCCGCCGCAGAGCTCGCGGCCAGCGCCACCAGAAAGCGTTCTCGACCGGTAGGCATCGCCGGACTATATGGTCTTCGCGGCCCCTTGGATCGCCTAGCTGTCCGGTTCCCCTGGCGCTCCGTGAAGTGGGCCGGCGGCGCCGCGGCGGGTGCCGTCGCGACGCGCTCGCCGGCGGTCGAGAATCCGGCGGATCTCGTCCCGGGTCGGGCACCGGAGCAGGCGCTTGGCGAGCCCGCCGGCCCGAAGGGCATCGACGAGGCGGATCTCGTGGCGGAGCTCGCCGATCTGCCGCGGCGCCACGCTGAAGCTGCGCAGTCCCAGTCCGATCAGGAGCTCGGTGTAGTAGGGATCGCCGGCCATCTCGCCGCAGATCGTCACCTTCTTGTGCGCCCGCTCTCCGGCGCGGACGACTCCTTGGACAGCGCGCAGCACCGCCGGGTGGAGCATGCGATAGTAGTGGTTCATCGCGGCGTCGTCGCGATCGGCGGCGAGCAGATACTGCGCAAGGTCGTTGGTGCCGAGACTCAGGAAGTCGACCTCGCGCGCCAGATCCCCCGCCACGAGCACGGCACTGGGGACCTCGATCATCACGCCCAGGGGCAGGCGCTCGTCGACGCACACTCCCTCGGCGAGAAGCTCCTGCATCGCGTCACGGAGATAGACCCGGACCGCGCGCACTTCCTCGACGCCGCCGATCATCGGCAGGAGGATCGAGACCGGGTGGGAGACACTCACCCGCAAGATTGCGCGCAATTGCGTGCGCAGCACCTCGGGATGCGCAAGGAGGAGGCGCGTGCCGCGCAGACCGAGGGCCGGGTTGGCGACTTCGGGGAGGGGAAAGTAGTCCAGGGTCTTGTCGGCGCCGAGGTCCAAGAGCCGGAAGACGATCGGCCTGGGGTGAAGGCGCTCCGCGATGCCTTCGAGAACCGCCGCCTGCTCCGCTTCGGTCGGGAAGCTGCCGCGGATGTCGAAGGCGAACTCGGTGCGGTAGAGGCCGACGGCATCGGCGTTCCAGAGCACCGCGCTCTCCGTGTCGGCGGCCTTGCCCAGGTTGGCAGCCAGCTGGATGGAGACGCCGTCCCGCGTCGTCGAGGGCAGACGAGTCTCGCCAGCGAGCAGGGCATCGTGGGCCCGGAGGTCCGCCTCGAGGCGCTCGTACTCGGCGCAGACGGACGCGCTGGGCTCGACGAAGACGAGCCCAGCGACGGCGTCGACCAGAAGGTCGCTTCCGGGCGCGATGGCATGCATGACGCGGGCGATTCCACCCACTGCGGGTATGCCCGCGGAGCGCAACAGGATGGCGGCGTGTGACGCCTTGGCGCCGAGCTCCGTGACGACGCCCCGGACTCTCTCGGGAGAGAAGGAGGCGACGAGCGAAGGGCTGAGCTCGGACGCGACCAGAATGCTTCCGGGCGGAATCTCGAGGTCGTGCTCGCCACCGCCGAGCACGACCAGGACGCGCTGGCCGATGTCACGGATGTCGGCGCTGCGTTCTCGCAGGTAGGGGTCTGCGGCGGAAGCCAGTGCGGCGCTGAGCTCGTCCACGACCTCCTGGGCAGCAGCCTCCGCGGAGTGCCCGCTGTCGCGGATTCTGCGCACGACGCGATCGACGAAAGTCGGATCGCGCAGGAAGAGCTCCTGCGCTCCGAGGATTCCGGCGGCGACGGTGGTCAGCGGTCCGGTCAGAGCATTGCGCAGCCGGACCAGCTCCGCTTCGGAGCGTTCGCAGGCAAGGCGGAAGCGCGCGACCTCGTCCTCCGGTCCGCTGCCCTCCGCCGCGCCGCGCACTGGAGATTCGCCCGCACCCCGTCCCACCAGAAAGGCCGTGCCCCGGCAGATACCCGGCGAGAGAACGATGCCCTTGCGCAAGCCGGCCGCAATCACCATGACGACCGGCCCTGCGCCGCCGCAGCGCCACCGCCTGGCGCGCGGGGCAGTCCGAGACTCGTGGGGGAAGGGATCTCATGCAAGGGTCTGTTGGGGGACCATTGGACAGAGGATGGCGACGATCGTCGCAGACATGGACAAGAGGGACGGGTCCTCACGAGCTCATTCTACTCCTCGATTCCTTATGGACTATGGCGGTTTCCCGGGTCCCTGCAGGGCTCTGCTGATGGTGAGGGCTCGTCATAGATGGACTTTGGTGGTACTCTGTCCATGGTTGTCAATCTAGCCCGACTGGGAAGACCGAAATGAAGCTCTTGGTCAAGGATGCTGCGAGACTCCTGGACGTCTCCGAGAAGACCATCTACCGCTGGATCAAGCAGGGCTCGATTCCGGCCTACCGGCTCAACGAACAATACCGCTTCAACCGCGCCGAGCTGCTCGAGTGGGCGACCGCGCGCCGCATCTCGATCTCGCCCGAGATCTTCCGCGAAGAGGAGTCCGAGGCCGCGTCGCTGCCCGACTTCACGGAGGCGCTCCAGGCCGGCGGGATCCACTACCGCATCGGCGGCACCGACAAGGCGACCGTTCTGCACCACGTCGTCGAGACCTTGCGCCTGCCGCCGGAGGTCGATCGCGAGTTTCTCTTCGAGGTGCTGTTGGCCCGGGAGGCCTTGGGATCGACGGCGATCGGCGACGGCATCGCGATTCCACACGTGCGGAATCCCGTGATTCTCCACCTCGAGCGCCCGATGATCACGCTCTGCTTCCTCGAGCGGCCGGTCGACTTCGGGGCTCTCGACGGCGAACCGGTCAATACGCTGTTCACCTTGATCAGCCCGACGGTGCGTGCCCATCTCCATCTGCTGTCGAGGCTGAGCTTCGCCTTGCGGGATCGCCTCTTCAAGGACGCAACGCTGCGGCAGCTGGCGCGCGAGGAGATCCTGGCGGCGGCGGAACAGGCGGATCCCAGCCGAAGACTCGTGGCGGCCGCGCCACGATGAGGAGCCTCGCTGGTGCCCAGGGGCTGCCCGTAGCCCTCGCCTTGCTGATCGGCGCAGGCGGTCTCTTGGCGCTGAGCGGGGTTCCCGGCCTGCTGCTCAGCCGGCGCTCGGCCTGGGGAGAGCGCTTGGCGACGCTCCTCGCTGTCGCAGCCTGCGTGGCCGGCCTCGCGGGGGTCGTTCCGCTGCTCGCGGCGACGGGCGATGTGACGCTCGGCTTCCCCTCGCCGTTTCCCGGCCTGCGAGCCGTGCTCGGGGCCGATGCGCTCTCCGCCTGGTTCGCCGTGCCGGTCTTCGTCGTCGGCGCACTCGGCTCGATCTACAGTAGTGCCTATTGGTCGGCGCGGCGCCATCCGCGCAACGGCCGTCGCCTCCGTTTCTGCTACGGCCTGCTTCTCGCAAGCCTGGTCTTCATCCTCCTGGCGCGCGACGGTGCTTCCTTCCTGATTGCCTGGGAAATGATGGCGCTCTCCAATTTCTTCCTGGTGACGATCGAAGAGAACGATCCGGCGGTGAGCCGGGCGGGTTGGCTCTACCTCCTCTACAGTCACGTCTCGATCCTCGGACTGTTCGCTTTCTTCCTGCTGGAGCGGCAGGTGGGCGGGGAGCTCGGTTTCGGCTGGATTTCGGCGCCGGCGCATTCGCCCGCGGGCACGGCGCTCTTCCTGCTCGCGCTCCTCGCGTTCGGCATCAAGGCGGGAGTGATGCCGTTGCACTCGTGGCTGCCGTCGGCGCACGCCTCGGCGCCGAGCCACGTCTCGGCCGTCATGTCCGGCGTCGTGATCAAGATGGGCATCTACGGTCTGGTGCGAACGACCGGCCTGTTCGCCGACCTGCCGCTCGCCTGGGGCATGACCGTGCTCGCTCTGGGAGCCGTCGCCGCCTTCTTCGGCGTGGTCTTCGCCCTCAGCCAGCACGACTTGAAGCGCTTGCTCGCGTATCACAGCATCGAGAACATCGGGATCATCCTGCTGGGTCTGGGTCTGGCGATGGTGGGGCGGTCGGTGGGGCGGCCGGACTGGGTGCTGCTCGGCATGGCGGGGTGCCTGTTCCACGTCTGGAACCATGCGCTCTTCAAGTCGTTGCTCTTTTTCGGCGCCGGCTCGGTGATGCATGCGACCGGCAGCCGCGACATCGAGCAGATGGGTGGTCTGGCGCGCCGGATGCCGGCGACGGCGATGCTGTTCCTGGTCGGTTCGATCGCGATCTGTGGTCTGCCGCCGTTCAACGGTTTCGTGAGCGAGCTGCTGGTCTACCTCGGCCTCGTGCGCGCGGCGATCGCTCCGAGCCCCCGGGGCGGCATGGGTGGCGCTGGCGGCGCCTGTGCTGGCGGCGACCGGAGCGCTCGCAGTCGCCTGCTTCGTCAAGGTCGTCGGGATCGTGTTCCTCGGTACGCCGCGCTCCGCGGCGGCGGGGGAGGCGCACGAGTCGCCTCAGCCGATGCTCGCGGCGATGGTGGTGCTGGCCGCCGCCTGCGCGCTGCTCGGCGTCGCGCCCGGGCTGGTCGCGCCGGTGCTCGAGCGCGTCGCGGCGGTCTGGGCGGGAGCTCCGTTCTCCACGGCGTCCCTCGCGGCGCTGGTTCCGTTCGGCTGGGTGAGCGCCGGAGCCCTTGCGCTCGTCGCGCTCACCGGGCTCGGCTTCCTCGCCGTCCTGCCGGTCTGCCGGCGCGGCCGCCTCCGTCAGCCGGCGCTGCCGACCTGGGACTGCGGTTTCGCGGCGAGCTCGCCGCGCCTGCAGTACACCGCCTCCTCCTTCGCCGCCTTGATCACCGCGCGCTTCGCCTGGGCGCTGCGCCCCCAGCAGCATCTGCCGAAGGTCGACCGCCTTTTTCCGGGGGCGGCGAGATTCGACTCCCACGTCGACGACGCGGTCCTCGAGGGCATCCTCCGGCCGGCGGGTCGTGTCGCGCACGAGCTCACGGCCTGGTTCCGCTCCCTGCCGCAGGGACAGCTCCAACGCTACATTCTCTACATTCTCGCCGTCCTCGTCCCGCTGCTCGTCTGGGCCGTGGTCGGCGGAGGCGGGTGAGCGCGCGATGCGACCGCTGAGTCCACCATCGCTCCAGGGTAGCGTGCCGTGATCGAGGCGCTCGCGCAGGTCGCCGCATTGCTGCTCCTTTCGCCGCTGCTCCTGGGTGTCGTCAACCGGACCAAAGCGGTTGCCGCCGGGCGGCAGGGCGCCAGTGTCTGGCAGCCTTACTTCGATCTCGGGAAGCTGGCGCGGAAAGAGGTCGCCCTGAGCCAGACCACGACCTGGATCTTCGTCGCGGCGCCGGTGGTCGTCGTCGTCGCTACGGTCCTCGCCGGGCTGCTGGTGCCGCTCGGGCCGTTCTCCTCCCCGATCTCCTTCGCCGGGGACTTCGTTCTCCTGACCTACCTGCTCGCGCTCGGCCGATTCTTCACGGCGGCAGCGGCGCTCGACACCGGATCGCCCTTCGAGGGCATGGGCGCGGCGCGCGAGGTCGGGTTCGCCTGGTTGACCGAGCCCGCGCTCTTCTTTGCTTTCCTGGCGCTCTCCCGCATCTCCGGCTCGCTGCGTTTCGACGTCATGCTGCGCGCGACGGAGGGTGGCCTGTGGCTCGAGCGCACGGCGCCTCTGCTGCTGACTGCGTCCGGGCTGCTCATCGTCCTGCTGGCCGAATGCAGCCGGATCCCCATCGACGATCCCAACACCCATCTCGAGCTGACGATGATTCACGAGGTCATGGTTCTCGACCACAGCGGACCGCTGCTCGGGCTCATCGAGTACGGCGCAGCGGTCAAGCTGTTCGTTCTCGAGGCCATGCTCCTTCACGTCATGGCGCCCACCGCGTCGGTTCCGGGCTGGCCGGGCTTCGGAGTTTTCCTGCTCGGGCTCCTCGGCGTCGCCGTCGGAATCGGGATCGTGGAGTCCGTGATGGCTCGCCTCCGGCTCCTGCACGTGCCGACGCTCCTCATCGCCGCGGTCCTCTCCTGCGGCTTCGCTTTCCTCCTGTTGAACCGCTGATCGCCATGAGCTCGCTCCTCAGCTCCCTCGTCGCCGGACTTCTGCTGATCAACCTGGTCGCGCTCGGGTCGAGCCGCATCGGGACCGTGGTGCGCGCCGTCGCTCTGCAGGGTGTCCTGCTCGGCATCCTCGCGGTGGCCGCGCACGGCGAGGTCAGCAACCGCGTCGTGGTGCTCGCCGTGGCGAGCATCCTGCTCAAGGGCTGGTTGATCCCGATCATTCTGTTCCGGGCTCTGCGTCAGGTCGCGATCAAGCGCGAAGTGGAGCCGTCGCTCGGCCTGCTGCCGTCTCTCCTGCTCGGCGCCCTGGCGACCGTGCTTGCCGTGGGGGCGTCGAACCGCCTGCCGCTCGCCGAGACCCGCCTGGCGCCGCTCCTGGTGCCGGCCTCGTTCGCGACGGTAGCCGCGGGATTCATCCTGATCACCACGCGGCACAAGGCGATCAGCCAGGTGCTCGGTTTCCTGCTGCTCGAGAACGGCATCTTCATCTTCGGGCTCCTGCTGGTCGAAGCGATGCCCTTCCTCGTCGAGGTGGGAGTGCTGCTCGACCTGTTCGTCGGCATCTTCGTCCTTTCGATCATCATCCACCACATCAACCGTGAGTTCTCGTCGCTCGACACGCGGCGGCTGTCGCTGCTCAAGGAATAGGCGATGGTTCTGCTCCCGGTGCTTCTTCCTCTGGCCATGGCGGTCGTGGTCTTCTTTACGCCGTCCAAGCGCTGGCGCCCCCGCCTGCTGGCGGCGACCGCGGCAACACACTTCGCGCTGACCGTCTCGGCGCTCGCCGCGCCCGCGCCCGCCAGCGCCGGAGAGTGGTTGCGGCTCGATGCCCCAGGTCGTCTACTGCTGGGGGTCGTCAGCCTGCTCTTTCTCTGCTGCGCCATCTACTCGGTCGGCTACCTGCGCTACCGCGTCGAGCGTGCCAACCGCCGGTTCTGCGCCTGCCTGCTGGTCGTCCTGGGCACCATGAGCCTGGTGGCCTTCTCGCAGCATCTCGGCCTGCTCTGGGTCGGGATGGAGGCGACGACGCTGGCGACGGCGCCGCTGATCTACTTCAACCGCACGCCGCGCTCGATCGAGGCGACCTGGAAGTACCTGGTCATCTCCTCGGTCGGCATCGCGCTCGCGCTCTTCGGCTCCTTCTTCATGGCCTATGCGGCCCTCCACGGCGGGGGCGCAGCCTCCCTCCTGTTCCCCGATCTCTTGGCCGGCGCCGCGAATCTTTCGCGACCCTGGCTGCGCGCGGGCTTCACGCTGCTCCTGGTCGGCTACGGCACCAAGATGGGTCTCGTGCCCATGCACACCTGGAAACCCGACGCCTACGGCGAAGCGCCAGGCATGATCGGCGCGATTCTGGCGGGCGGCGTGACCAGCTGCGCCTTCCTCGCGCTGGCGCGCTTGACCCAGATCACCGCGGCGGCGGGCGAGGGCGAATACGCCAACCGGCTGCTTGTGATGATCGGGCTCGCTTCGATGGGCGTCGCCGGCGCGCTTCTCCTGGGGCAGCGCGATCTCAAGCGCATGCTCGCCTACTCGAGCGTCGAGCAGATGGGTGTCCTCGCCCTCGCGACGGGGCTCGGCGCCGGCGCCACGTTCGCCACCCTCCTGCATCTGGTCAACAACGCCCTGGGCAAAGGTGCGCTCTTTCTCGCCATCGGCAATGTGCACCGGGCCTTCGGCGGCAAGACCACCGGGGAGGTGCGCGGGGCGCTCCACCGGCTGCCGATCTCGGGGACGCTCTTTCTCCTGAGCTTCTTCGCGGTCACCGGCTCGCCGCCGTTCGGGCTCTTCGTGAGTGAAATGCTGATCCTGAAGTCGATCCTCGGCGCCGAGCGCTGGCTGATAGGCGGACTCTTCCTGGTCTTCCTGTTCGTGGTTTTCGCCGGCATGGGCGCGACTTCGTTCGCGGCGCTCCAGGGCCGCCCTCCGGCGAGCGCGCGAGCCTCCGACTACCGCGACGGCTTCGCGACCGTCGCGCCCGCGATCCTGATGCTCGGACTCGTGCTGCTCTTCGGCACGCACCTCCCCGAACCGGTGCGGGCGTTGATCGGCGACGCGGCCGGCGCGCTCGAGGTGGGTCGATGACCGTGGAGGCGAGGCTGGCGCGAATGCAGTCGGGAGCCTCGCTGCCGCGTACGGCAGTGCCGGAGCTCTCTCCCGCGGAGCTCACCAGCGCGCTCGTTGCGGGAGTGGAAAGCGGCCTGCGGGTCGTGGCCTATTTCGGCGCTGCGGACGGCGCCGGAGTCCGGCTCTATCTCGTCCTGGCCGACGACGCCCGCTCGGAGCTCGCGGTGGGGACGGCCCAGGTCGCGGGCGGGAGCTTCCCGTCGGTCGCCCAGATCTGCCCGCAGGTCCAACTCTTCGAACGCGAGATCGCGGAACAGCTCGGAGCGCGCCCCGACGGCCATCCATGGCTGAAGCCGGTGCGCTTCGCGCCGCGCCTCGGCGCCGGCGGTGGGTCTCCGGCGAGCGGCCCGGCCGGCATCCCCGGGCTGGCGGAGTTCTTTCGTGTCGAGGGTGCGCAGGTGCACGAGGTCGGCGTGGGGCCCGTCCATGCCGGCGTCATCGAGCCGGGGCACTTTCGCTTTCAGTGCCACGGCGAACGGGTCTTTCATCTCGAGATCAGCCTTGGATACCAGCACCGGGGTGTCGAACGCGCGCTCCTGGGTGGCCCGGATCGCCGGTCGATCCACTACGCCGAGACGGCGGCCGGGGATACGACGATCGGACACGCCACGGCTTACTGCGAGATTCAGGAAGCGCTCGCCGACGCGCGGGTCCCGGCGCGGGGCGCGGCCCTCCGTGGAATCGCCCTCGAGCTCGAGCGCCTGGCCAATCATGTCGGCGACCTGGGCGCGCTCGCGGGTGATGTCGGCTTCCTGCCGACGTC
The DNA here is from genome assembly GCA_963806165.1 of Thermoanaerobaculia bacterium. Lineage (GTDB taxonomy): Bacteria > Acidobacteriota > Thermoanaerobaculia > Multivoradales > JAGPDF01 > JAGPDF01. Next base: position 947,550 of record CAWDWZ010000007.1, on the reverse strand, counting down.
CTCTTACTGCGGCCGGATTCGCGGCGATTACCTGAACCTGACGGCGGAGCTCTGCGGCAGCCGCTTCGGACGCGGGCTGGTCCGCCCCGGCGGCACGAGGATCGACGTCGACGACGCTCTCTCGAGCCGGCTGCTCGAGCGCCTGGAACATGCTCTGGCCGACACGCACTCGGCGGTCGACCTGCTCTGGGGCTCTGCCTCCGTGATGGAGCGCTTCGAGGAGACGGGCATCGTTCCGCGGGAGATCGCCGCCACCCTCGGACTGAAAGGGCCCAGCGCGCGCGCCTCCGGTCTCGACCGCGACGCCCGCCGGGACCACCCGGGCGGCATCTATCGGTTCTGTCACGTGCCGGTCGCGCTCGCCGAGTCGGGAGATGTCTTCGCCCGAGCCTACGTGCGCTGGATCGAAATCCAGCGCTCCGCGGCTTTCGTGCGCGAGCAGATCGAGACGCTGCCCGCGGGACCGGTGAGCGCCGGGCTCGGCGCGCTCGAGCCGATGCGCCTGGCCGCGGCGTTGGTCGAGGGCTGGCGCGGCGAGCTCTGTCACGTCGCGCTCACCGACGAGCGCGGCCGCTTCGCGCGCTACAAGATCGTCGATCCCTCGTTCCACAACTGGAGCGCGCTCGCCTGGGCGCTGCGCGGCGCGCAGATCTCCGACTTTCCGCTCTGCAACAAGAGCTTCAACCTGTCCTATTGCGGGCACGATCTCTGAGCGCTGGAGCCCCGAGCGATGATCAACCTGCTACGCGCCAGACTGCACCAGAAGTACCGGACGCTGCGCTATCCCGACGGGCCGCCACCTGCCCTTTCCGAGCGCTTCCGCGGGCTCCCGGTGATCGCCACGGAGGGTTGCGCGGAGGGCTGCGCGGCTTGCGCCGAGGCCTGCCCGACCGGCGCGATCCGGCTCGAGCCCGGGCTCGGAGTCGACCTCGGAAAGTGCCTGTTCTGCGGCGACTGCGCGACCGCCTGTCCGACCGGGGCGATCACCTACGGGTCCGATTACCGGTTGGCGGCGCGAACGCGCGCCGATCTCGCAGTCGACGAGCGCGCGACCGTGCGTCTGGCCGCGGCGCTCGACGACAAGGCCCGGCGGCTGTTCGGACGCTCGCTCAAGCTGCCGCGTGGTGAGCGCCGGCGGCTGCAACGGCTGCGAGTCCGACGTCAACGTGCTGCAGACGATCGTCTGGGATATCGGCCGCTTCGGCATCCAGATCGTCGCCTCGCCGCGTCATGCCGACGGCCTGATCGTGACCGGCCCGGTCACCGAAAACATGCGGCTTGCGCTGCGCAAGACCTACGACGCGGTGGCGCCGCCGAAGATCGTCATCGCGGTCGGCGCGTGCGCGATCTCCGGCGGGCCCTACATCGGCCACCCGGAGGCCCACGACGGCGCTGACTCGGTCGTTCCCGTCGATCTCTATGTACCAGGTTGTCCACCGCATCCGCTCACGATTCTCGACGGACTACTCCGGCTCCTGGGCCGCCTGGAGGATTCGCCGACAACCAGCTGATTCGCTTCACGTCATGGAGGTGCTCGCACAATGAAGATGCAGCTTGTGGACCTGATGTCATTGCAGGAGCTCGATTCGCGGCTGGACGAGCTCGGAAAGGCGGAGACGCAGCAGCAGGAGGATGGCCGCGGATCCTCGCACAAGGAGGTGACCCGTCTGCGCGCGGAGCGCAGTGCCATCGCCCGGAGTCTTCGCCCCGAGCTGCTGCGCTACTACGAGCGCGTTCGCAATCGCCACCCGCAGGCGGTCGTGCGGACCAGTCATGGTACCTGCCTCGGATGTTTCACCCTCCGGCCGACTTCGATGGCCTATGGCGGCAGGGGATTCGAGACCTGCGAGCGCTGCGGCCGCATCCTGATCCGGCTCGAGGAGGGCGAATCCAGCGCTGCGCCGGAGCGGGTCGCAGAGCGCGCGAGAGGGAAGAGCAGAGGGTAGGGTTTCTTGCTGGCGGTGTCGTCGGTGGCGCTGGTCAATGCGCGTTCAGTCGCAGGCCGTGCCGCAACGTCATCCAGAGGATCTTGAAGTCCAGCCCGAGCGACCAGTTCTCGATGTAGTAGAGGTCGAACTCGAGACGCTTGCGGATCGAGGTGTTGCCGCTCCAGCCGTGGACCTGCGCCCAGCCGGTGATGCCCGACTTGACGCGATGGCGCACCATGTACTGCGGCAAGCGCTTGCGGAACTCGGCCACGAAAGTCGGCCGTTCCGGCCGCGGACCGACGAGGGACATGTCGCCGACCAGGACGTTCCAGAGCTGCGGCAGCTCGTCGATCGACCAGTGGCGCAGGAACGAGCCGAAGCCGGTCCGCCGCGGATCGTCCTCGACCGCCCAGACCGGTCCGGTGCGCGCCTCCGCGTTGCGCCGCATCGAGCGCAACTTCCAGATCATGAACGGGCGGCCGTCGAGGCCCATGCGCTCCTGGCAGTAGAGGATCGGACCGCGGTCCTCGATCCAGATGACCAGCGCGACGATGCGGGAAGAACGGCAGCAGGACGAGCAGCCCGGCCGCGGAGAACGCGAGGTCGAGCACGCGCTTGACGAGGCTGTGCCAGCCCTGCAGCGGCACCTGCGAGAGGTTGATGACCGGCGTGCCGTCGAGCTCCTCGAGGGTCGCCTTGATCGTGGCGTACTGCAGGATGTCGGGGACGAGCTTGACCTCGACGCACTCGCTGCCGACCGTCTGGCAGCACCTGCATCATCTTCTTGTGCGCCTCGAGCGGCAGGGCGACGAAGACCTGGTCGACTGTGCCCGGTCTCGAGGACCTCGCTTCGAGGTCGGCGGTCGTCGCCGAGCACCGGCAGCGCCGCAGAAGTCGGCCATGCGCTTGCCGAGGTCGTCGTCGAGGAAGCCCACGACCTCGATGCCGAAGTCGCGATGGGCGCTGCAGCTTCTCGGTGATGTCGATGCCGAGCTCGCCGGCGCCGATGACCAGGATGCGCTGCCGGTTTGCCGGCGTGCAGGCTGGCGCTGCGCAGCAAGCCAGCGGATCGCGACCCGGAGGGTGACGACCGAGAACCAGCTCGAGAGTCGCGAAGAGCGCCAGGAAGGCGCGGCTGTAGGTGAACGGACTCGAGGCTCCCGGGGGCGAGCGCCGGGCGATACCAGGAGATGAGGCCGGAGAGCAGAACCGTGGCCAGGATGACGGCCAGCAGCACCGAGACCGCCTCGTCCACCCGGCGCGGTAGAGGCGGCGGCGGTAGAGCCCGTGGAAGTAGAAGACGACCGGGAAGAGCGTCAGGCGAAGAACAGCAGGTCGAGATATCGGCCGAGCTCCGGGATGCCCTTGGTGATCGGTACGACTTCGAGATTCGAATCGGAGGGCCCAGGCGCCGAAAAAGGCGAGCGCGGTGGCAGCCAGGTCTCCGAAGAGGTGCGCCGCCGCCGCGATGCGAAATCGTTGCTGGATCAACTGAGCTCTCCCTCGGATTCGGGCCAGAAGGGGCGCAGGTACCCCTTCAGGCGGGTCGCAAACCGCTCGGCGGAAAACTCCTCCGCCCGGCTTCGAAGGTCCATGGGATTGAACTGCATCCGCAGGATTTTGTCAATTCCGTCCGCCGAGCGAGTCGACGCCCGGGTCGGCGACCAGGAGCCCGTGGCGCCCGCTCTCGACGATGTCGAGCACCCCGCCCGCGCCGAACGCCAGAACCGGCGTACCGCAGGCCAGTGCCTCGACCGTGGCGATGCCGAAATCCTCAATCCCTGTCTGGAGATAGCAGATGGCGCTCGAGTAGAGATCGGCGTAGCTCCTCGGGCCCGACCCGACCGGCAAACCGGGTGGACGAGCCGCTGGCCGCCTGCAGCCGCTCGCGCTCCGGTCCGTCGCCGACCACGACCAGAGCGGTGCCGGCTCGCCGGCAGGCCTCGATCGCGACATCCACTTTTTTGTATGGCGCCAGCGCTGCGACCACCAGAACGAACCTCTCGCGCGCTGTTCGCGTGACGCGGAAGTAGTCGGTCGTCGACCGGGGGAGCGAGGACCTCCGCGGCGCGGCCGTAGTAGCGGCGGATCCGGTCGGCGACGAAGCTGCGAGTTGGCGAGGAAGAGATCGACCCGCCCGGCGGTGGCGACGTCCCAGGTCTGCAGGCGATCGAGGATGCGCTCCCGCAGCCAGCCCAGCGGTCCGCTCGGCGAGCGGGAAATAGGCCCGCCGCTGGTCCCAGGCATAGCGCATCGGGGTGTGGCAGTAGCAGACGTGGAAGGCGCCGGGTGCCCGCCGGGCGCCTTTGGCGACGCAGTGGCTCGAGCTCACCAGCAGACGGTACGGCGGTCGTGTCGAGGGTTCGCATGGCGGCCGGAAAGAGCGGCAAGTAGTTGCGGTAGCTGCTCGCGCAGCCCAGGCGCGCGCTGCAGAAAGCTGGTGACGATCGGGTGCGACTCGATCTCCGCCGAGACCGTCCCGGGAAAGTGAAAGAGCGTATAGACCGGGGCCCGCGGCGCAAGGCGGGCGATCGCCGCGAGGACCTGCTCGCCGCCGCGCTGCCCGGTGAGCCAGTCGTGGACCAGGCCGATCGCGGAGCTCATGCCGGCCTCCCCGGCGGCTCACCCTGCGCCGGCCCGGCGAGCACGCGCCGGTAGACCGCGAGGGTCGACGCGGCGCAGGTCTCCCAGCGAAAGGCCTCGGAGCGCACCAGTCCGGCCCGGGTGAGCTCGCTGCGGCGCGCCGGATCGGCGGCGAGCCTCGCCATCGCCGCAGCGATGGCGCCGACATCGAGCGCGTCGACGAGCTCCGCCGCGCCGCCAGCAATCTCCGCGAGCGCCGGGGTGGTCGAAGCGATGGCCGGCGTCCCCGCCGCCATGGCTTCGACGAGCGGGAGCCCGAACCCTTCATAGAGCGAGGGGAAGACCAGGGCGACGGCCCCCTGGACGAGCGCCGGGAGTCGCTTCGGTTCGATCCGGCCGAGAGTGACCAGGCTCTCGCCGAGCCCGAGCTCGCGCGCCCACTGGCGCAGATCGGGCGCCACGGCGCTGCCGCCGGCGACGACCAGACGCTCTCCAGGCGGCAGCCGGGCGAAGGCGCGGACGACGCGCTCGAGATTCTTGTGCGGCTTGGGATTGCCCAGAAAGAGAAAGTATCCGGGAGCGAGGCCGAAGGCGGCGAGCGCCCGCTCGAGCTCCGGCGCCTTCAGCCGGCGGCGGAAGCCGTCGTCGACACCGTTCCAGATGACGTCGATGCGCTCGCGTGCGACGCCGAGCCGCTGTCCGAGGTCGGCCGCGGTGGCCGCCGAGACGGTGACGATGCGATCGGCACGGCGGACCGCGCGCCGCAGCAGCAAACGCGCGTAGTAGACCGCCAGCGGATGTGGGAGAAACTCGGGAAACGCGAGGTGGATGAGGTCGTGGATGGTGACCACCAGGCGCGCCGGGATCCTCGCCGGCAGGACATAGTGCGGGCTGTGAAACAGGTCGGGCCGCACCCGGGCGAGATGGCGCGAGAGCGACCACTGCTCGCGCAGCGAATAGCCGCGCGCGTCCTCGTCGATCCAGCTGAAATTCCCGGGTAGGCCGGGGAGCAGATCGCGCGCCGAGCGCGGCGCGAGCAGCAGGTAGCGCGACGCGGAGTCGATCCGGGCGAGCGCCAGAAGGAGCCCGCGCAGGTAGGTGCCGATGCCGAAGTCCGCGAGCTTGCGGGCGTCGACGGCAATCGTCGGGACGCGTGGGGAGGGAGAAGTGCTCAAGCGTCCCCGGGGCGATTCCGAAGTGCCTGGTGGAAGACCTGGGCATGCTCCTCTGCCGAGCGCTTCCAGGTGAACAGCCGGGCGCGTTCGAGGCCGCGGGCGCGCGCCCGGGAGAGCAGCTCCGGCGAGGCGAGCCAGAGGCGCAGTGCTGCGGCGAGCTCGGCCGGATCCTCGGGGTCGAAGAGCAGGCCGGCCTCGCCGACGACTTCGGGGAGGCTCGAGCGCTTGGAGACCATCACCGGCACGCCGCACGCCATCGCTTCGGCGACCGGCAGGCCGAAGCCCTCGTAGAGCGACGGAAAGACGAAGATCGTGGCGGCCTGGAGCACCGCGACGAGGTCGGAACGTTCGAGATGCCCGAGGCGGCGGAGGCCGCGCCCTGCGAGTCGCTTCATCCGCCGGTGGGTGGCGCGCGAGCCCCAGCCGTCGGGACCGGCGACGAGCAGCGGAGGGGTCTCGGAGCTTCTCGCTGCGCAGAGCCTCCCAGGCGTCGAGCAGCAGATCGAGGTTCTTGCGCGGCTCGATCGTCCCGGCGAAGAAGAGAAAACCGCTCGGGCAGGCCGAGGCGCGCGCGGATCGCGCCGATCGCCTCCGGCTCGGAGGCCGGCACGAACTCGTCCCCGACTCCGTTCCAGACCACCGTCGGTCCGGCCGGCTGCCTCGGGCCACTGCTGGGCGATCTCGCGCGCCACCGAGTGGGAGACCGTGACGATTCGTGTCGCCCGCCGCACCGTGCTCGCGAGGAAGGGCAGCAGGCTCAGGCGCACGCGCCAGGTCAGGGAATCGGGATGATGCAGCACCGCGAGGTCGTGGATCGTCACGACCCCCGGCACGGCGAGGCCCCGCGGCAGGGTCAGAAGAGGCGACCAGAAGAGATCGATGTCGCCTTGTGCGAGTCGTCGCGGCAGGTAGCGCTGCTGCCAGAGAACCCCGAGCGGTGCGGGGTGCACCTCGATCGTCACGCCCGGATCGGCCAGGTGGACCGAAGCATGCGAGCGGGGCGTGCGAGAGGCCGATGAGCTCGAACTCCCGCTGGCGCGGAGAGCTCGGCGAGGAGCGCCTCGGTATAGACCCCGATGCCGGTGGGTCGGGGGACGAGGGCGCGCAGATCGACCGCGACTCTGGGGCGAGCGTGCAGATCGGCCGCGACCCGCGGCCCAGCGGACCGGTCTCGCCGATCGGACCGTTCTTGCCGATCGTTCCGATCTTGCGGATACCGGGAAGGGGCGATTTAGGGCTCTCCTCGAAGTCGGGACCGGGAAGCGTGTTCCACACCGGAGTGTACGACAGCGCTCTCTGCGGTGTCGGAGAGTCCGGGGCGCCAGTGCTAAAGTCCGGCCGCACGAAACGATGCCCAGCGACCCCGAATCCCCCGACTCGAGCCGTGCCAGCGGTCCTCCCGCCAGCGCCGATCTCGCCCGCCTTGCCGCGACGATCGGCGGCCTGCGCGCGGCCGTGCGGCAGCGCCAGGGAGAGGCGGCCACGATCCGCACCGGCGCGGACGAGCTGCACGGGCTGCTCCTCGAGCTGCAGCGGCACGAGTTCGTGCAGGAGCCCTTTCCGGTGTCGCCACGCCCGGTCTACGGGCGGCTGCTGGTGTTCGTCCGCAAGGCGTTCTACCACCTGTTCATGAAGTGGCATGCCCGGGCGGTGCTCGCGCAGCAGAACGGTTTCAACCAGAGTGCGAGCCGCCTGCTCGGTGAGCTCGCGGAGCGCCAGAACCGGGCCGCACAAGCGAGCGCCCGCCTGGAGGAACGCTTGGGTCGCCTGGAACGGGCGCTCGAACCGCCGGCGGACGACCGGGATCCCGGGAGCGCGGCCGGGTGAGCGCCCGGATCGCCATCTGCGCGGCTCAGGTTCCTTTCGTCCGGGGTGGTGCCGAAGTCCTCTACGAGACGTCTGCGCGACGAGCTCGAGCGGCGCGGGCATCGGGCCGAGATCGTCAGCCTGCCGTTCAACTGGTCGTCGCGCCTCAACATCATTCAGAGCGCCCTCGCCTGGCGTCTGGTCGATCTCGGCGTCGTCGGCCGGCGAGCCGATCGACCTGGTGATCGCGACCCGCTTTCCCTCCTATCTCGTGCGCCATCCGCGCAAGGTGGTCTGGCTGATCCACCAGTTCCGGCAGATCTACGAGCTCAAGGGGACCCGCTACAGCGATTTCGGCGAACGGACCGAGGACGCCGAGACCGAGAGGATTCTCCGCCAGTTCGACCAGCGCGGCCTGGGCGAGGCCCGGGCACGGTTCTCGATCTCGCGCAACACCGCCGGGCGCCTCGCGCACTTCAACCGGCTCGAGGCCGAGGCGCTCTATCCGCCGCCCGGTCTCACGGGCCGCTATCGCTCCGGCGCCTACGGCGACTACGTGCTCTCGGTCGGCCGGCTCGACCCGATGAAGCGCTTCGACCTCCTGCTGCGCGCGGTCGCGACGGCGAAGGCCCCGGTGAGATGCGTGATCGCCGGCGAGGGCCCCGACCGCGAGCGTCTCGCGGCAACTCGCGGGCGAGCTCGGCATCGCGGAGCGGGTCGAGCTGCCGGGTCGGATCTCCGACGAGCGCCTGATCGAGCTCTACTCCGGCGCCCTCGCCGTGTTCTACGCCCCGTTCGACGAGGACTACGGCTACGTCACCGTGGAGGCCTTCATGTCGCGGCGGCCGGTGCTCACGACCGGCGACAGCGGCGGCGTCCTCGAGTTCGTGGTCGACGGCGTGAACGGCTTCGTCTGCCCGCCGGGAGCGCATCGCGAGATGGGCTCCCGTATCGACCGGCTGGCGGGACGATCCGCGGGCTGGCGCGCCGCCTCGGCGAGGCCGGCGCGGAGAAGGTCGCGGGGATTCGACTGGGACAGCGTCGTCGAGCGCCTGCTCGCGCCGCTCAACTGAGGTCCGGGCCTTGCGGATCGCCTGGGTCAGCCCCCTGCCGCCGGCGTCGTCGGGCATCGCCGACTACAGCGCCGAGCTCCTGCCGCACCTTTCCGACCGGCACGAGATCGAGCTCTTCTACGACGGCGACGTCGCCCCGATCGCGGCGATCGCGAAGCGGTGGAGATGCCGCCCGGTTGGGGACCTCCCCGGCGCGGCGGCGCGCTTCGATCTCGTGGTCTACCAGATCGGCAACAGCGCGCCGCATCATGCCGCGAGCTACCGCACCGCGCTCGCGCTGCCGGGGGTCGTGGTGCTGCACGAATACATGCTGCACCATCTCGTGCGCGGCCTGACGTTGGCGCAAGGCGATACCGCGGGCTATCTCGAGGAGATGCGGTACGCGGCCGGCCGCAGCGGCGAGATGGCGGCGCGGCGTCTGCTCGATACCCACTACCCGGTGGACACCTGGAACTTCCCGCTCTTCGAACGCCTGGTCGATCGCAGCCGCGCCGTTGTCGTGCACAACGAGTTCGCCCGCCGGAGAGTGCTCGAGAGCCGGCCGCTCGCGCGCGTCGGCACGATACCGATGCCGGTCGAGACCGGAGAGCTCGCGCCGCCCTCGGCGGACGAGCAGCGCGCGCTCAAGAGCGATCTCGCCCTCGACCCCGCGGCGTTTCTGGTCGCCTCGTTCGGATTCGTGACCCCGCACAAACGTCTCGAGGTCACCCTGGCGGCCTTCGCGCGCTTGCGCGAGAGCCATCCCGATGCCGGGTTCGTGATCGTCGGCGAGGTCTCGCCGCACTACGATTTCGCCGCCGCTCTCGAGCGCTTCGGGTCAGCGGGCGTCCGCGTGCTGGGCCGGACGGAAGCGCCGGCCTTCGACGCCTGGATGCGCGCCTGCGACGTGGCGGTGAATCTGCGCCATCCGACCGGCGGCGAGACCTCGGCGTCGCTCGTCCGTCTGCTCGCTTTCGGCCGCCCCACGATCGTCAATCCGGTGGGCGCCTTTGCGGAGGTTCCGGAGGGCGCCTGCCTGCATCTGCCGCTCGACGGATTCGAGGAGGCGACCCTGGTGGCCTATTTGCGCACGCTCGCCGACCGGGCGCCGTTGCGGACCGCGATCGGCCAGCAGGCACGGGCCTGGGCCGTCGCGCAGCACGACGCCGGTGCGGCCGCTCGCGCCTATCTCGAGCGCCTGGAGGAGGCCATCGCGGGAGGCCCGCCGCCGTTCGTCGCGGTACCGCCCCTCGCACCCTATCCGGCGTCGGATCCCTGGCCGGCGCTGCTCGCGGTCCTTGGCGGCGAGCTCGCGGATCTGGGGCTCGGGGAGGTTGACGAGAGCCTGCTCCGGGTGCTCGCCGAGCGCCTGGACGAGCTCGCGCCCGACGGGGCCCGGTAGTGGCGCGCTGGCCGGCGATGCGGCGCTGGGGCGTCGTTTCGGCGGTCGCGGCGGTCGCGACCGCCGCCCTGATCTACCTCGTTCTCGTCTTTGCGCCGCGGGAGCAGGAGCGCGTCGCTTCGCCCGAGCTCGCGGACCTGCTCGCTGCGGACACGCGCTTCGAGCGTGTGCTGTGGATCGCCTCGCCGCAGCAGAACCTCGGCGCCCTCGACGAGCGCGTCGGCGATCTCGAGCTCTACCTCGCGGAGCTCTCCCGCCTAGCCGGCGTCTCCCGTCCGCGGATGCCGGCGTTCGGGCCGTTCGCGCTGCCGCCAGGGCGCGAGATCGCGCTCGCCTGGAACGGCTCCGGCGAGAGCTTCCTGGGGGTCGCGAGAATCGAGCCGGCTATCGCTCTCCTCGCACGCCTCGCGGGCCGGCTCGCCGGCAACCCCTGGCTCGCTGGCGGGCGCGTGGAGGCCTCCGGACGGACGGTCGAGGTGCGCTGGCAGGGGGGGCTGTGGATCGTCGCTAGCGGTCTGCCGGCGGGCTTCGTCTGGCCGCCGCCCCGGGCGGCGGGAGTGGAGCGTCGCGACGCGGAGCCGGCAGCGATCGCGCAGCTCGTCCTGCGCAGCGGGATTGGGCCGATGCCGGCCGGACGCTTCGTGCTCGCGCGGGGAGCCGACGGTCTCGAAGTCCGTGCGGGAGAGCTGCCGGCAGGCTTGCAGGCGGCCTCGGACGCGAGCTTTCCCGGCGTCGCCCTCTGGCTGAGCGCCACGGATCGCGGTCCGATCGGTGGCCCCGGGCTCTTTCTGCTCTGGGATGCGGCGGAAGGGATGATTCCCCGCGTCGCCGTGCTGCAACGCGGCGGGGGGCGCACGTTCACTCTGCCGGGCGAGGCGCTGCTGCGCCTGGTAAGAGAAGGAGAGCCGGCTTATCGACTCGGTTGGTCGGTGCGCGCGACCCAGAAGAGCGCGCGGCGCGAGGGTTTGCTCCTCGTCCCCTGGTTCGAGCGCCATCTGCCGCGCCCCGGAGGGCGCTCTGCCTGGCTGGGCCTCGCCGGACGGCTCGTGCCGGCGGCGAGCCGGCGGACGCTGGAGCGCTTGGCGCGGAATCTCCGGCAGTTGCCGTTGGTTCCGGCTTCGGAAGTCCAGCGGCTCGCTGCGGGGGCGCGCCTCCTCGCGCCGTTCCACGACTGCGCGGCGATCGCTTTCGAGGTCTGGCACGAGCCGGAGGGCGTGCGTTTGCGGCTCTGCTCCCGACTCCCCGAGCGGGAGCCGGAAATCTCGAGTCCGTCCTCGGGAGAGGACGGAGAAATTGACGGGAAGCCCTCGATCCGTTAGTCTTCGTCGGCTTTCTTTGGGGGCACGAGGGATGTTGATCCGCCTGGATGCTGCCCGCTACGAGCCTTTCTACTGGCAGGAGTCGATCGAGCTCAAAGAAGAAGAGAAACGGGACCTGGAGCTCGTCGAAATCAGCCCGATCCGCTGTCAAGGCAGCTTGACCCACACGTCACCGGATTTTCTGCTGCAATTGCAGTTGCACTACGACCAGACGGTGGCCTGCAACCGTTGCCTCAAGCCGGTGCGCCAGCCGGTCGAGAATCGGATCGATCTCGTCGTCGTGGAGCGGACCCGGCGCCGGGAAGGGCCGGACGCCGAGGAGCTCGAGGCGCAGGAGCTCGGACTGGTCGAAGTGGAAGGGGGCGGCTTCGAAAGTCGCCCGCTGATCGAGGAGCAGGTCGAGCTCGGTCTGCCGATGAAGCCGCTCTGCCGGGAGGATTGCGCGGGCCTGTGTCCGCAGTGCGGGCAGGATTGGAACGAAGGGCGTTGCGCCTGTGTCCACGAGAAAGTGGATCCGCGATGGGCGGCGCTCGCGATGCTCAAGGAACCGCGAGCCGGCGGAGCCGGCTGAACCTACCGATATCGCGGCGCCGCGAGCGGGAACTGATTTCCGCAGAGGAATCTGAAGAGGGGAAGCGAAGATGCCGAATCCGAAACGACGTCACTCCAAGGCCCGGCGCGACAAGCGCCGCGCTCATGACGCACTGACCCTGCCGGCGTCGTCCATCTGCGCGACTTGCGGGGAGCGCAAGCTGCCGCATCGCGTCTGTCCGTCCTGCGGCACCTATCGCGGACGCGACGTGGTCGACGTCCAGGCCCGCACTTAAGGTCCTACCGAGCCCCGGTACATCGATGCGCATTGCCGTCGACGCGATGGGAGGCGACTTCGCTCCGCGCGCCGCGGTGCGCGGAGCGTTCGAGAGCGCCGTGCAGGACGGCGTCTCGATTCTCCTGGTCGGCGACCAGCCGCGGCTCGAGCGCGAGCTCGCGCGGCTGGGGCGGTTCGGAGATTCCCGCGGGCGGATCGAGATCGTCCACGCGGAAGAGCGCATCGAGATGGACGAGCCGCCGACGGCGGTGCGCAAGAAGCGCCACTCGTCGCTCGTCGTCTGTGCCGGCCTGGTGCGCGAGGGAAGAGCTCAGGCGATGGTCAGCGCCGGCAACACCGGAGCGGCCATGGTGGCGGCCAAGCTCTTCCTCGGCGCTCTGCCGGGTGTCGATCGTCCGGCGCTCGCCGCGGTCTTTCCGAATCCCCGCGGGCGAACCGTCGTGCTCGACGTCGGTGCCAACGTCGATTCACGGCCCGAGCACCTGCGCCAGTTCGCCGTCATGGGGCACTTCTATGCCCAGGAGGTCGTCGGCATCACCGCGCCCCGGATCGGCCTCCTGTCGATCGGCGAGGAAGAGGCCAAGGGCTCCGGTCTGACGCGCGAGGTCTTTCGTTCCCTCAAGGCGACCGGTCTCAATTTCATCGGCAACGTCGAAGGGCGCGACGTCTTCAACGGCGAGGCGGACGTCGTGGTCTGCGATGGATTCGTGGGCAACGTCCTGCTGAAGTCCGCCGAATCGATGGCCGAGCTGATCGTCTCCATGATGCGCGAAGAGCTCCGGCGAACGCTGCGTACGCGGCTCGGCGGCTGGCTCGCGCGCCCGGCGTTCCTGGGCTTCAAGCGCCGGACGGACTATGCCGAATACGGTGCGGTGCCGCTTCTCGGAGTCGCGGGAGGCTGTTTCATCGCCCACGGCCGCTCGAACGCCAAGGCGATTCGGAGCTCGATCCGGCGCGCGGTCGAATTCAGTGCCGCGGAGCTGCACGTCAAGATCCGCGACAAGGTGAAGGAGCTGCACGCCGCCGAGGAGCGCCTCGGCGAGCGGGCGCCGCGAGTGCCGCGACTGCCGCAACCTCCGATGTCGCCACGACCGCGCGCGCCGCGGACCCGGCGCAGTGAGCGCGGACGGGAGAACCGGACTGGTGTCGCGGACCGCTTTCCTCTTTCCCGGCCAGGGTTCGCAGAAGATCGGCATGGGGAAGGCGTGGGCGGAAGGCTACGCGGTCGCGCGTGCCGCCTTCGACGAGGCGTCCGAAGCGCTCGGCTTCGATGTTGCGGCGCTGTGCTGGCACGGACCCGAGGCCGAGCTGCAGCTGACCGCGAACACGCAGCCGGCGATTCTCACCGCCTCGGTGGCGATCCAACGGGTGCTCGCCGCCCACGGTTTCGCGTCGACGACGCTGGCGGCGGTCGCCGGGCACAGCCTGGGTGAGTATTCGGCGCTGGTCGCTGCGGGAGCTCTGAGCCTCGCCGATGCCGTCCGGCTGGTGCGCCGTCGCGGCGAGCTCATGCAGGAGGCGGTGCCGGTGGGGGTCGGCGCGATGGCGGCGATCCTCGGTCTCGATTCCGCGGCGGTCCGCGCTCTCGCCCAGGAAGTCGAGGATGCAGCCGGGGGCGAGATCTGTGCGGTCGCGAACTACAACTCGCCCGAGCAGACGGTGCTCGCCGGTCACAAGGCGGCGGTCGAGCGCGCGATGGCTCTGGCCAAGGAGCGTGGCGCAAAGCGGGCCCTGGCGCTGCCGGTCTCGGCCCCCTTTCACTGCGCGCTGATGCGCCCGGCGCGCGAGGGGCTCGCGCCGCTCCTGGCGTCGACCGCATTCGCGAACGCCCGCGTGCCGGTCGTGGTCAACATCGACGCCCGGCCAGCGAGCGCCGGCGACGCGCTGCGGGATGCACTGCGGCGCCAGATCGACGGGCCGGTACGCTGGGTCGAGTCGGTGCGCTGGCTGTACGACGAGATGGGCGTGCGGCGGTTCGTCGAAGTGGGGCCGGGAAACGTGCTCTCGGGCCTCGTCAAGCGCATCGTATCCGGGGCCGAGACGGCTTCGGTCTCAGAACCCGCGGCGCTCGCCGGCCTGGAGGGAGGGGCGCGAGAAGCGATCCCCATCGCCGACCGGAAAGAAGCTTGAGGAGAGGCCAATGTTCCGATTGGACGGCAAGACCGCGCTGGTGACCGGCGCATCGCAGGGGATCGGGGAGGCGATCGCGCGGCGCCTCGCCGAGCGCGGTGCGAACGTCGTCCTCGCGGCGCGGAACATCGAGAATCTCGAGCGGGTTCGCGCGGAGATCGCAGCGGTGGGCGGAAGCGCATGCGCTCTCGCCCTCGATCTCGCCCGCCCGGAGGAGATCGGCGAGCGGCTGAAGGACCTGCCCCAGGAATTCGACGCGATCGATATTCTGGTCAACAACGCCGGAATCACCGGCGACAATCTCCTCGCTCGAATGAGTCTGGAACAGTGGAGGGCGGTGCTCGACACCAATCTGACCGGGGCATTCGCGGTGACGCGCGAGGTCGTGCGCGGCATGATGCGCCGCCGATGGGGGAGAATCGTCACCGTGTCGTCGGTGATCGGCCTGATGGGCAACGCTGGACAGGCGAACTACGCCGCTGCGAAGGCGGGGCTGATCGGATTCAGCAAGTCCCTGGCCCGTGAGCTCGCGAGCCGCGGCATCACCGCCAACGTCGTCGCGCCGGGCTTCATCGAGACCGCGATGACCGAATCGCTGCCCGAGACGACGCGCGCCGAGATGTTCGACCGCATTCCTCTGGGGAAGCTCGGACGACCGGAGGACGTCGCTTGCGCGGTGGCATACCTCGCCAGCGAAGAGGCGAGCTACGTGACCGGCCAGGTGCTGAACGTCTCCGGCGGCCTCTATATCTGACACTCGCCCCGGGGGTTGGACTCGATTCTCGAACTTGTGTTAGAAATCCACCCTGCATCTTAGGTTTCCATGGAGGAAATTTCGACATGTCCGTTGCCGAGAAGGTGAAGAGCATCATCGTGGAGCAGCTCGGCGTTGAAGCCGACGAAGTGACGTCCGAGGCCAGCTTCACGGAGGATCTGGGCGCCGACTCTCTCGACATCGTCGAGCTGGTCATGGCATTCGAGGAGGAATTCGGGATCGAGATCCCGGACGAGGACGCGGAGAAGATCGGCCGGGTCCAGGAAGCGGTCGCTTACATCGAGAAGCACGCCGCGGAAAAGAACTGATCGCTGCCGTCGCAGCGGTTCTTCCGACAACTCGCGAGAGCGCATCTGACCAACAATTCCCTGCGTGACCGGCGACGAGTCGTCGTCACGGGCATAGGTCTCGTTTCGCCGCTCGGCGTCGGCACGGAAGCGACCTGGAAGGCGCTTCTGGCCGGCGAGAGCGGCATCGGGCCGATCACCCGTTTCGATGCCTCGGCTTTCGATGCCCGCATCGCGGGTGAGGTCAAGGGATTCGTCCCGGAAGACTGGATGGAGAAGAAGGACGTCAAGAAGTGCGACACCTTCATCCACTACGCGCTCGCCGCCAGCCAGATGGCGATCCGCGACTCGGGGTTCGTGGTCGACGAGTCGAATGCCGAGCGCGTCGGCGTGGTGATCGGATCCGGAATAGGCGGCCTGCCGCTCATCGAGCGCACGCATTCGGCGATGATGGAGCGCGGCCCGCACCGGGTTTCGCCGTTCTTCATTCCCGGCCTGATCGTCAATCTCGCAGCGGGTCAGGTGTCGATCCTGACCGGTGCGCGCGGCCCGAACAGCGCCCCCGCGACGGCCTGCACCACGGGTCTCCATGCGGTGGGCGACGCTTTCCGCCTGATCCAGCACGGCTATGCCGACGCCATGATCACCGGCGGAGCGGAGGCCGTGATCACCTCTCTCGCGGTCGCCGGCTTTACGGTGATGCGAGCCCTCTCGACGCGCAACGACGAGCCGCAGCGCGCCTCGCGTCCCTGGGACAGGGACCGGGACGGCTTCGTGATGGGCGAAGGCGCCGGCATCCTGGTGCTGGAGGAGCGCGACTCCGCCTTGCGGCGGGGCGCTCCGGTCTATGCCGAGATCGTGGGCTACGGCATGAGCGCCGACGCGTACCACATGTCCGCGCCGCATCCTGAAGGACGGGGCGCGGCCCAGGTGATGCGCAGCGCGCTCGCCGATGCCGGCCTCGCGCCCGAGGCGGTCGACTACATCAACGCGCACGGCACCTCGACGACCCTGGGCGACGCCGCCGAAGTCCACGCCATCCGTGCGGTCTTCGGCGAGCACGCCGACCGTCTCGCCGTCTCCTCGACGAAGTCCTCGACCGGACATCTCCTCGGCGCGGCGGGAGGACTCGAGTGCGGACTCCTCGCCCTGGCGATCCGCGATCAGATCCTGCCCGCGACGCTCAATCTCGACGTCCCGGGAGAGGGCTGCGATCTCGATTTCGTCCCGCACGTCGCCCGCCCAGCGAAGCTCGACGTCGGCCTGACGAATTCGTTCGGCTTCGGCGGCACCAACGGCGCCCTCCTCATGCGCCGCCCCGGCTGACCTCCCACCTCCTACGGTAGCGACGGGTCGCTGGGCGCACCCTTGGGGACACAATGCGCGGGCGACCCTTCGTGTGCCAAGCCCACGCTGTCGCCCGCGCTTTGTGTCCCCGGTTCTCGCTGGGATACGGACCAGACAGGACCCGTCGCGGCGGACTTGCGCAGTTTCCTTGAGGGCTCGCTTCCCGACAGCCTCCTTATTGCGATCGGGCTCGTGCGCTCCTCGACGCTCGGGGGTCCCCGAGAGTCCCTCCTCGCGCTCTGCGGTGCTCGGAGCCCGATCGCCGTCAACCGCGATCGAGGCTCGCCTCGGCACAGTCCCCATTCTCCTTGTGGAGTCCTGCCGCTGGGGCTGCAGGCACTGGGGCTATGATGCCGCGCCAGTGGACGCGAAACGGAAGGCCGCCGGCGAGATCACCCTGCTGCTCGCGGCGGTGCGCGAGGGGGACCGCTCCGCTCTCGACCGGATCTTCGACCGCCTCTACGCGGAGTTGAAGAAGCTCGCGCGCTCGCAACTGCGCTACGGCCGGACGGCGGCCTCGCTGGATACATCCGCGCTCGTGCACGAGGTCTATCTCAAGCTGGTGCGATCGGAATCGCTCTCCCTCGCCGACCGCGGCCATTTTTTCGCCCTCGCGGCCAAGGCGATGCGTCAGATCCTCATCGGTCACGCCGACAGTCTGCGGCGTCAGAAGCGCGGCGGCGGCGCGGTGCTCATGCCGCTCGACGAAGAGCTCGTGGCGCCGGCCCTCTGGCAGGCCGAGCAGTTGGTCGCCGTCGACGTGGCGCTGGCCGAGCTCGAGCGCCTGGCGCCACGCCTCGCGCGCATCGTCGAGCTGCGATTCTTCGTCGGCATGAACGAGACCGAGATCGGTACCCTGCTCGAGCAATCCGAACGCACCGTGAGGCGCGACTGGCGGAAAGCGCGCGCCTTCCTCCATGTCGAGCTCGAGCGCCAGGGGTTGGGCGGGTGAGCTTCCCGATTCGCGACCGGTGGGTCGAAGTCGAGTCGGCTTTCGAGGACCTGGCCGACCTCGACCCGGAGGCCAGGCTCACGCATCTCGCCGCGATTGCCGTCGACGATATCGAGCTCGCCAACGCCGTGGGTGAGCTGCTCGCCGCGGACGACGTCGAGCGCAGCGCCCTCGATCTCGACGCGGCGCTTCTGGTCGCCGCGGTCGACGACGGCTCGACCGGTGCGGCCCCGCGCGCCGAGGCCGCCCTGCCGCGCATCATCGGTCGTTACAAGATCCTGAGGAAAGTGGGCCGCGGGAGCTCTGGAGAGGTCTTCGAAGCCGAGAGCAAGGGTCGCCGGGTCGCGGTGAAGCGACTGCTGCCCGGCTTCGCGGGCACCGAGATCGAGCGCCGTTTCGCGCGCGAGCGGGAGATCCTGACGGGGCTCGACCATCCGGCGATCGCCCGCCTCCTCGACGCCGGAAGCGATCGCAGCGGGCGCGCCTACCTCGTTCTCGAGTGGGTCGAAGGGCGCGACATCGTCTCCTTCGCCGCCGAGCGCGCGCTGCCGGAGCTCGAACGGTTGCGTCTCTTCCTGCGGCTCTGCGAAGCCGTCGAGTTTGCGCATCGCCAGCGCGTTCTGCACCGTGATCTGAAGCCATCGAACATCCTGGTGTCCGAGTCGGGCTGGCCGAAGCTGCTCGACTTCGGCATCGCCAGGCTCCTCGATGCCGAGGGGACGGGGCGAGAAACGGCGAGCGGCGTCTGGCTGTTCACCCTCGACTACGCGGCGCCGGAGCAGATTCTCGGCCGCCGGCCCGGCCCGGCCGCCGATCAATTCAGTCTGGCGGTGATCCTCTATGAGCTCCTGGCGGGGGAGCGGCCGTTCGACCGCGGTGGTCGGCCGATCTCGCGCGTGCTGCGCGAGGTGGACCGCGAGCGCGTCCCCCGGCTGCAGTGGGCGGATCGCGACTTGCGGTCGATCGTCGCCCGGGCGCTCGACTCCGATCCGGCGGCGCGTTTCGAGAGTGTCGGCGCGTTCGCCGACGAACTGGCCATCTGGCTCGCCGAGCGCGGCCCGACTCCGGTGTGACTCCGGCCTGACTCCCGCGCCTGGTCTCCGCGGCGCGATTCAGCTGCCCGGCGTGAGGTGCCGGTCGAAGAACTCGGTCATGCGGGCATAGAAGTGCTTCGAGGCGGGCGGCTTGAAACCGTGTTTCTCGCGGGGATAGATCGCATCCTCGAAGGGCACGCCGGCATTCATCAGCGCGTCGATGAGGGCGATCGTGTTCTGTGGATGCACGTTGTCGTCACCGGTGCCGTGCACGACGAGGAGGCGGTCCCTGAGCGCGGTCGCTGCGGTGAGCGCAGCGGCGCTCTTGTACCCTTCAGGATTCGCCTGCGGCGTGTCCATGTAGCGCTCCGTCCAGATCGAGTCGTAGAAGCGCCAATCCGAGACCGGTGCGCCCGCGACGCCAGCCTTGAAGGTGCCGGGACTGTGAAAGAGCGACCAGAGAGTGTTGGCGCCGCCGCCCGACCAGCCCCAGAGGCCGATGCGCTGCGTGTCGACCCAGGGTATCGACTTGAGATAGTCGACTCCCGCGAGCTGGCCCGCGAGCTCGAGCGGTCCGAAGTTACGGTAGACGCGATCTTCGCCGGCCTTGCCGAAGAAGAGCGAAGCTTCGTTGTCGACCATGAATACGACGTAGCCGCGCTCGGCCATCCATTCATGCCAGAGCCCGCGCCGCGCCTCCCACGCGTTCGTCACCACCTGCGAACCCGGGCCGCCGTAGTGATACATGATGACCGGATAGCGCTTGCTGGCGTCGAAGTTCGCCGGCTGAAGCCAGCGCGCCGGGAGCCGCGCTCCGCCGGGGCCCGGGATCCTGAAGAACTCCCATTGCGGGAGCTTCGCCGGATCGTAGGTAAGGCTCACGCCGTCCGGGAGCGGCGCGACCGTCTCGCCGTTGATCCTGCGCAACGTCGCACGCGGCGGATGGTTGGCGTCGCTCCAGCGGTGGATCCAGAAGGCCGCCCCGGGAGCGACGTCGGCCGCGTTCGTTCCCGCTTCGCTGGCGAGCATCCGGTTGCCCGCCTTGGCGTCCTCTGCGCGCTCGCCTCCTCGAGAGCCGGCGAGCTGGAGGAGCATCACCTGCCGGTCCGCGGGGCCGAGACCCTGCAGTCGAAAACCGGTGACGATCGCAACTCCGGCGTCGTCGCTCACCTCGTCGAGCGAGGTCACCGCGAAATCCTCGGGCGAGACCGTGGCGGTCATCGTCCCGCCGGCATCGTAGCGCTGCAACCGGCTCCAGCCGCTCTCCTCGCTCGACCAGAGAAAGCCGCCGTCGGCGAAAAAATGGAAGGCGATCGGAAGGTTCACCCAGGTCGACCGCCGCTGGTGCGCGATCGCTTCACAGGCGCCCGAGACCGGGTCGCAGAGCAGGAGATCGAGCTCGGTCTGCTCGCGATTCAGGCGTTCGACCGCGACCTTCGCGTTGTCCGGCCGCCAGTGCACGCGGGCGAGATAGGCCTCGCCCGCGGCGGGTGAGTCGGCGGTTGCGAGCTCGCGCGCGACGCGGGTCGCGAGCTCGATCACGCGCAGCCGGACGGTCGGATTGGTATCGCCGGCTCGCGGGTACTTCTGCAGCCGGATCTTCGGCTGGGTCTCGCGTTCGTCGAGCAGCGGATAGGTCGGGACGGCGCTGTCGTCGAAGCGGTAGTAGGCGAGGTACCGGCTGTCGGGACTCCACCAGAACCCGGTCGGGTGACGATCCCAGATCTCCTCCCAGTAGACCCAGTCGGTCTTGCCGTTCAGGATCTCGTTGTCCCGGCCGTCCGCAGTGAGTTGACTCTCGAGGCCGGTCGCGAGGTCGTAGACGAAGAGATTGCAGTCGCGCACGTATGCGAGGAGCTTGCCGTCGGGCGAGAACGCCGGCGCCTCTTCCTCGGCGGGCGTGTCGGTCAAGCGGCGCAACGATCTTCCGGCGAGACGATAGAGATACAGATCGTCGCCGGCGGAGAAGAGGAGGGCATCGCTCTGCGGCGACCAGCTGTAGCTCGAGGGCGCGATGGCGGGAGCGGAGGAATGGGCGCGCGCCGGTTTGAGATCGGCGTAGGGCAGCGTCCAGGTGACCTTGCCGGTCGCCGGATCGAGTCCGCGGAGCTCGGCTTTCTCGCCGTCCTTGTAAAGCTGGGTGAGCATCCGGGCGTCCGGGCGCCAGGCGGTCTGGCTCACTCTCGGCAGAGCCTCCGGATCGAAGATCTTCTCGAATGAGAGCTCCTCGGCAGGGAGCGCGACGGCGAAGAGCAGGCAGAAGGGCAACGGCAGGGCGAGTCTTCTCATCGCGGGTTCTCCGGGAGGCGGGTAACGCAAGGAAACGGAGCGGGCGCTACATCCGGCCGTAGTTCGGGCCGCCGCCACCCTCCGGCGGCACCCAGTCGATGATCTGGTAAGGATCCAAAATGTCGCAGGTCTTGCAGTGCACGCAGTTCGAGGCGTTGATCTGCAGGCGCCTGCCGGCGGCAACCGTGCTGTCGGCGACCATCTCGTAGACCGCCGCCGGACAGAAACGCGTGCACGGATTCGCGAACTCGCGCACGCAGCGGTCGACGCAGATCGAGGTGTCGGCGACGAGCAGGTGCACCGGCTGGTCCTCTTCGTGCGCGGCCCCGGAGTTGTAGACGTCGGCCAGCCGGTCGAAGGTCAACTGGCCGTCCGGAGTGACGGGCGCGGCCGGGCGGTAGTCGGCGCGCTCGCTGTCGAGCCGGCGCAGCCGCTCGTGCCCAGCCTCGGCGGAGAGGCGGTCGAAGAGGCCGAAGCCCATGCCTCCCGTGACCGTGCCGAGGGCCGCGTTGACCATGGCGTCGAAGCCGCCGCGCTCGAAGCCCTGATGGAAGTTGCGGCTCTTCCAGAGCTCCTGTTTCGCCCAGCTCGCCTCGAAGCGCTGGGGGAAGTCGTGGCCGGCGGAGGAGAGCGGCCGGCCGGCTCTCGCGGCGGCGAAGATCGACTCCGCCGCGAGCATCCCGGACTTCACCGCGAGGTGGATGCCCTTGAGGCGCTGCCCGTCGACGAAGCCACCGGTGTCACCGATCAGACAGAAGCCCTCGCCGCCGAGCTTCGGCATCGCCCAATAGCCGCTCTCCGGAATCGCTTTGGCGCCGTAGTAGGCCATCGTGCCGCCGGCCAGAAGCCGAGCGATCGCGGGGTGGGTCTTCAGGCGCTGGAACTCGAGGTGCGGCTCGTCGAGCGGATTCTCGTAGTCGAGGCCGTAGACCAGGCCGACGATGAGCAGATTGTCCTGCATGCCGTAGAGAAAGCCGCCGCCGAAGTGATCCGGCCAGAGCGGCCAACCCATGCTGTGCCAGATCTCGCCCGCTGCGAAGCGTCCCGCCGGCAGCTCCCAGACCTCCTTCAGGCCCAGCGCATAGACCTGGGGGTTCTTGCCGGCCGAGAGGGCGAAGCGCGCGTCGAGCTCTTTGGCGAGGGTGCCGCGCGGGCCCTCGCCCAGGAGGGTGATCTGACTGCGGATGTCGACTCCGGGCTCGAAGTTGCTCTTGCGCTGGCCGTCCTTGCCGATCCCCTTGTCGCCGGTACGCACACCGGCCACCCGGGTCTCGGGACCGGCCGCGGTGGCGTCATAGAGCAGGGACCGTCCGGGAAACTCGCAGAAGATGTCGACGCCCAGCGCCTCGACCTCCTTCGCCATCCACTTCACCAGCTTGCCGAGCGCCGCGACGTAGTTGCCGTGGTTCTTGAGCTGTGGCGGCTCAGGTAGGCGCAGGGCTCGGCTCTCGGTCAGCCACCAGAGATGCTCGCGGCCGACCTCGGCCTCGAACGGGATCGAGGAGAACTTCTCGGGAAAGAGCTCGCGCAGGCTCCGGGGATCGACGATCGCGCCCGACAGGGCATGGGCGCCGATCTCGGCGCCCTTTTCGAGGACCGCGATCGAGAGCTCGATCCTGGAACGTGCCTCGACCGCGCGTGCGTTGTGGGCCGCGAGAAGCTTTGCCAGATGATAGGCGCCTGCGAGGCTCGCCGGGCCCGCGCCGACGAATAGCACATCGATGTCGAGAGTCTCACGTTCCGCGGATGTCATGGCAGGCGAAA
Source organism: Thermoanaerobaculia bacterium (assembly GCA_963806165.1). GTDB lineage: Bacteria > Acidobacteriota > Thermoanaerobaculia > Multivoradales > JAGPDF01 > JAGPDF01. Next base: position 924,878 of record CAWDWZ010000007.1, on the reverse strand, counting down.
TTTAGCATGCGCGCCGCGTGCGCCCGGCCGCTCCCACCCGTTTGGACAGGCCCCCGAGCTCGAGTTGCGGCCTAGACTGGCAGGCGAGAGAGATGCGCCCAAGGAGAAAGCGATGAAAATGAGAATCGGACTTGCAAGCGTCTGCGCGCTGCTCCTCGGCGGCGCCCTGGGCGCGGACGAGGGCATGTGGATGCCGCGCCAGATCCCCGATCTCGCGCCGGAGCTCAAGGCGGCAGGGATGGCGCTCGATCCCGCGAGACTCGTCGACTTGACCGGCGATCCGATGGGCGCGGTCGTCTCGCTGGGCGGCTGCACGGCCTCCTTCGTCTCGCCGCAGGGCCTCGTCATCACCAATCATCACTGCGTCTACGGCTCGCTGCAGTTCAACTCGACGAGCACGAAGGACCTGATCGCGAACGGCTTTCTGGCCGCAAGCCCCGCTGACGAGCTGCCGGCGGCGCCGGGGACCTATGTCTACGTCACCACCGGGATCCGCGACGTGACCCAGGAAGTGCTGGGCAATCCGCTGGTCAAGCTCTCCGACTCCGACTACGCGCGGCAGGTGGAGCGCCGCATTCGCGTCCTGGTGGACGCCTGCGAGAAGCCCGGGGGTCTGCGCTGCAGCGTGGCGCGGTTCTACGAAGGCTCACTTTTCCTCGAGATCACCCAGATGGAGATCCGCGACGTGCGCCTGGCGTACGCCTCCGGCGAGGGCATCGGCAACTTCGGCGGCGAGATCGACAATTGGATGTGGCCGCGCCACACGGGCGATTTCGGCTTCCTCCGGGCCTATGTCGGGCCGGACGGCCGACCCGCCGCCTACGCGCGCGAGAACGTGCCGTACCGCCCCCAGCACTGGCTCAAGATGGCGACCGAAGGGGTGAAGGAGGGGGATTTCGTCTGGCTCGCCGGTTACCCCGGGCGTACTTTCCGCTACCGCACGCTCGACGAGGTGCAAACGGCTCACGATGTCGTCCTGCCGCGGTCCGTGCGCTGGTCGAAGGACGAGATCGCGCTCCTCGAGAAAGAGGACCTGCGCGGCAAGGAGGTCGAGCTCGCCAACTACGGTCGCGTCCGCGGCATGGCGAACGGCATGAAGAAATACGAAGGCCAGCTCCTTGCCATGCGCGGAGGCGCGGTCGAAGCGCAGCGCGCGGCGCGCGAAGCGCGGCTGGATCCCGCGGGCTCCGCGCTCGCGACGCTCGGCCGGCTGAATGCCGAGCGCCAGAAGACGCGGCAAAGGGACGACGTCTTCGCCTGGCTCTCGCGTTCCTCCCCGATGCTCGGCCAGGCGATGACCATCTGGCGGATGTCGGAGGAGCGCCCGAAGCCCGACCTCGATCGCGAGGACAATTACCGCGACCGCGATCTCGGCCGTTACCGCCAGGGGATCGCTCGCGCCCAGCGCTCGATCGAGCCGGCGAGCGACCGCGCGACGCTGCGTTACGCCCTGCAGCAGGCGGTCGCGCTGCCCGCCGATCAGCGCATCGTGGCGGTGGACGAGGCCCTCGCCGCGACCGGAAGGGGCGACGACGCGGCGCGGATCGAGGCCCTTCTCGACAAGCTCTACGGCGGCACGAAGATGGCCGACCTCGCGGCGCGGAAAGAGGCCGCCGAGCAGTCCTCCGCCGAGCTCGCCCAGCGCGGCGACACGATGCTCGACCTGGCGCGCTCTCTGGCGGCGCTCGCCGCCGAGCAGCGCGGGGCCGAGCGCGCCTTCGACGGGGCGACCCTGCGCGCGCGTCCGGCCTACATGCGGGGGCTCGAGAAGCTCGCCGGAGGCCGGCTCTACCCGGACGCCAACGGCACGCTGCGCTTCACCTACGGCAAGGTCACCGGCTACGTGCCGCGCGACGGCGTGGTCTATACGCCGCAGACGTCGCTCGCCGGAGTGGTTGCGAAAACGACCGGCGAGCGCCCCTTCGACTCTCCCGCTGCGCTCGTCGCGGCGGCGAAGTCGGTGCCGCCGGCTTACCTCGAGCCGCAGCTCGCCAGCGTGCCGGTCGACTTTCTCTCCACCTGCGACATCACCGGCGGCAACTCCGGCTCGCGCGACCTTGAACGGCAAGGGCGAGATCGTCGGTCTCGCCTTCGACGGCAACTGGGAGGGCGTGGTCTCCGACTACCTTTTCGATCCCGCGACGGTGCGCACCATCCACGTCGACGCGGTCTACATCCGGTGGATCATGGACGAGGTCGACAAGGCGCACAACCTCCTGCGCGAAATGGGCCTTCCGGTCCACACGCCGGACTGAGGCGCGACTAGCGCGGGTCGTCCGGGTAGGCGCCGATGACGACGACTTCGTAGGGCAGGTCCTGGTCGAGCGCCGCGGGGTTCCGGACACCCTGCTGAAGCCGGCGCTCGACCTCCGCGAGGTCGATTCTCGGCAAGCCGAAAACGTGCAGACGATCGCCGGCCTTCAGCCTCCTGACGATCCTCTCGGGTGGCGTGCCCCTGACGAAGACCATGCGCAGCCGGTCGACGAGCCGGTTTCCCTTCAGGTCCAATGCCGCGGCCTGGACGAACCGGCCGTCCTCGACCTCGAGCTGCCGGCCGGCGGCGAGCTCGAGGATGAACTCGACGTCGTTAAACTGCCGGGTCCGGGTCACGATCGCGGTCGTCGGGCCTTTCGGGACGATGCGGCAGGGGACCTTTTCGAGGCTCCTGAAGACCGTCTCGGGACGTCCGGGGCGGTAACCGGCAATCGGATGAAACGATCTCCGGAGGTCGTGGTCCTCGATGAGTGTCAGGGGATGGAGCTCGAAGACATGGCCGGGACTCGCGTTTTGAAGCACCGCGATCGCCGCCCCCTGGGTTTCCTCGGCCTTCCCGACGTGCTCGCTCCAGAGCCGCCAGGCGCCGGCGGCGCGGATCGGTCTGCCCGATGCTGCGGCCAGACGAATCCGGTCGATGACGTGCTGCTCGGAGGCCGCGTTGACCATCTCGGCCACCACCGGCAGGCCGATCGCGGCCGACTGCCCAGCCAGGTGAAAGTCGCCGTCCAGGAATGCCGCGTGGGGTTCCGGGTCGGCCTTCTCCACCTTCAGCCGCAAAGCGATCGTCGCCCGGTTCATGTAGGTGGTGATGAAGGCGTTCTGCAGCGTGATCTCGACGTCGTCGGCGGAGAGCGCCGCATTGACCAGGATGAGATCCTGCTTGGCCTCCCGGAATAGCGTCGCACAACCCGCAAGGAGAACGATCGAGAGGAAGACCGCTCGCCGGGCGAGCGCGGCATGTCTCATCGTCAGCCCGCCGTCGGGAGCCCCGCCGCTTCGCGCAGGGCGCGCTCGACGTGGACGGGGACCATCTGACCGCGCCAGCGCGGGTCGAGGTCGGTGTTGTCCATCGGGGTGGAGACGGTGCGCGGCTTGCGCGGCGGCGGCGCGGATCGTCTCGCCGGTGAGCGGCTTGCCGACGAGGAGAGCCGCGGCGTCGGTCGCGGGAGTGGGGAAGGAGGCGATCGAGCCGAGGACGATGCGCGCCTCGCGCACGATCCCGCCTTCCATCCAGAGCGCCACCGCCACCGAGAGCACGCCGAAATCGATCGCGCCGCGGCGGCGGAGCTTGACGAACGCCGACCTGCAGGAGTCCGCCGCCGATTCGGCGGGCAGGACGATCCGGGTGACGATCTCGTCGGCCCGCTTGGTCAGGTACTCGATGCCGTCGTCATGGAAGAGCGCCGCGCACCGGGATCTCGCGCTCGCCGGCGGACGAGTCCAGCCGGACGCTGGCGCCGAGCGCCAGAGCATCGGCGCGGAGTCGGAGGAGTTGACCGCCCAGCAGCGCGGCGAGGAGGGCGCCACCCAGCAGATCTTTCCTGCGGCCTTCATGCAGTACGAGATCGACTGCCGCCACTCCTCGTTCTGGTTGTAGTAGGTACAGCGGGTGTCGAGGCAGAGGTTGCCGCCGATCGTCCCCATGTTGCGCAGCACCGGCGACGAGATCGAACCCACGGCGCGCGCCAGAGCCGGGTAGCGTCCGCGCACCGCCGCCGAACGTTCGACCGCGGTCAAGCTCTCCATCGCCCCGATGTGCACCTCGCCATTGGCATGGATGCCGCGCAGCTCTGGAATGCCCGCGAGCGAGATCACAGTCGATGCTTTCTGGTGCCGCCGCTTCATGTTCGGCCACAGGTCGGTGCCGCCGGCAACGACGCGCACGACCCCCGCGCCGGCCTCGCCGGCGCCCGAATCCGCGAGCATCGTCACCGCCTCCGGCAGCGAGGCGGGCTGAAGAAGGCGGAAGCTAGGCAATCGCAGCATGGAAAAATCCTCGACGCAGGAACAGAGAAAAGAAAGAGGCTAGGTTAGAAGCAAAAGCAAAAGCAAAAGCTCGGTAAAGGGGGGTGGCTTGCGGGCCAAAGGTGGCTGCGACCGACCGCGTTGCGCGTGGGAAGATCTCTCGCCGAAGCGGTTCGGCCGAGCGCAGCGAGGCACCTGCGGTGACAGACGCACACTCCCTTGACCAGCAAACCACGCTGGCAGCTCGACTGCGGCGAATCGAGCGCAGCGAGGTGCCGCCGGTGGCACTCACTCAATCACCCTTCTTTCCTTTGAGCTCGGTGGTGAGCGCCTGGACGCTGCCGGCTTTGAGGGCTTCGTCGCGTTCGGACATGGTGGCGGCCCTGGACTTGCGACCCGTGGCGAGCTTCCATTCGGCCTCGTTCGTCGCCGTGCCGTCGCCGCCTTCGGCGGGGGTCGGCACCTTCAGGGTGAAGCCGAAATCGACCTCGGGGAAGCCGGCCGGGCCGTAGCGCGGCTCCTTGCCGCGCGCTTTCGCCGCGAGTGCCTTGAGAACCATGTGCGGATGGATCGGCACCTGATCGACGCGCACGCCGACGGCGTCGAAGATCGCGTTGGCGCAGGCCGGCATCATCGGCAGGAGCGGGCCCTGGCCGACCTCCTTGGCGCCGAACGGGCCGGTTGGGCTCCGGCGCCTCGATGAGATAGGTGGTGACCGGCGGCATCTCCGCGAACGTCGGACTCTTGTATTCGAGCATCGACGGGGAACTTGTGCACCAGCGCCTGCGAGCGCGCTTTGCGGCAGCCGGCGGAAGGCCGACTCCTCCATCATCGCTTCGCCGAGCCCCATGTAAACGGAGCCTTCGACCTGGCCCATGACCAGCGCCGGATTGATCGAGCGCGCCGATGTCGTGCGCGATCCAGACTCGACGCGGAGTCCAGATGCCGGTCGCGGAGTCGACCTCGACCTCGACCACGGCCGCGGAATAGGAGTAGGTCGGGGGAGGGGCCGACGCCGGCGCCGCGGTACTTGCCCGGCGAGCGCGGCGGGATGTAGGAGCCGGTCGTGGCGAGCGTCCCGAAACGCGCCTCCGCCGCGATGACCGCCTCCTCCCAGGCGAGCCCTCTCGCCGGAGCGCTGCGTCGAAGACCCGCGGTCGGCGAACGACCAGCCGCTCGAGCGGCACCTCGAGCTGCTGCGCGACCGCGCTCGCCACGAGCTCGCGCGCCCGCTCGGTGGCCTCGCGCGCGGCGTGGCCCATCATCAGCGTGACGCGCGAAGAGTAGCTGCCGAGGTCCACCGGCGTGAAAGCCGGTATCCGCCACGCAGAGCTGGATGTCGGCGAGATCGAGGCCGAGCCCCTCGGCGACGATCGCCGCCAGCACCGAGTCCGAGCCCTGGCCGATCTCGGTCTCGCCGCAGAAGACAGCGACGCCGCCGCGAGCGGTCGAGCTGCAGCTGCACCCCCGACTGCGGCATGTGGTTCCAGTAGATCGGCAGGCCGGCGCCGCAGAGATAGGCGCCGCAGGCGAGGCCGAGGCCGCGGCCCTCGGGGAGCTTGCTCCAGCGCTCGCGGAAGCGGAGCCGGCGACCACCGCCTCGATGCAGCGCGCCAGAGCGATCGTGCCGATCTTCAGCCAGTTGGCGGTGACGGTGTCGGGCTCGCTCGACGATCTGGAGCCGCAGGTCGGCCGGATTCCGGCCCAGAGCGACCGCCATCTTGTCGAGCTGCACCTCCCAGCCGAAGCGCGGCTGCGGCGTGCCGTGACCGCGCTTCGGACCGCACGCCGGCTTGTTGGTGAAGGCGCGGATCGAGTCGAAGCGATAGCGCGGGGAGCCTGTAGGTCACCGTCTGCAGCGCGCCGGTGTAGTAGGTCGAGGCGACGCCGTAGCTGCCGTAGGCACCGCCGTCGAGCGTGGTCTCGAGGTGCTGCGCGGTGAGCGTGCCGTCGCTCATGACGCCGGTTCTCATGCGCATCAGCACCGGATGGCGCCCGCGGTGGCAGTAGAAGACCTCCTCGCGGGTGAGCGTGATCTTCGCCGGCCGGCCGAGCGTGAGCGCCATCTTCGCGGCGACGATCTCGTGTCCGAAAGGGTCGCTCTTGCCGCCGAAGCCGCCGCCGTTGGGAGTCGCGATGACGCGGATGCGCGAGCCGGAAATGCCGAGGACTCTGGAGAGCGCGCGATGCAGGTAGTGCGGCGTCTGGGTCGAGGACCAGACGGTGACGCGGCCCTCGTCCTCGGACAGCGCCACCGTGCAGTGCTGCTCCATCGGCAGATGGGTGTTGCCCTCGTAGAAGAAGAGTGTCCTCGAAGATGCGATCCGCCGCGGCGAGCCCCGCCTCGACCGCGCCGAACTCCATCGATACCACCTTGTGGAGATTGCCGCGGTCGGCGTAGTCGTGGATCTGCGGCTCTTCGAGAGCGATCGCCTCCTCGACGGAGGAGATCGTCGGCAGCGGCTCGTACTTCACCTGAACGGCGAGCGCCGCTTCGTGCGCGAGATCCTCGGAGGTCGCCGCCACCGCCGCGATCGGGTCGCCGACATGCCGCACGACGTCGAGCGCCAGCGCATGCTCGTCCTGCGAAACGGGCAGGATGCCGAAAGTGACCGGCAGGTCCTTGCCGGTGAGCACCGCGAGCACTCCCGGCATGGCGAGCGCCGCGGAGGCGTCGACCGCAAGCAGCCGGGCATGCGGCACCGTCGACCGAACCAGCTTGATGAAACACATGCGCGGAAAGGCGAGATCGTCCGCGAAGCGCGTCGCACCGGTGACTTTCGCCCAGCCGTCCACGCGCCGAAAGGGCGTCCCGATGAGCTTCAGCTCACGCTCCGGCAGCGGCGTCGGAGCCATCGGCGCCGCTGGATCGCGACCGGGAACGGCTGGCGAGGCAGTCCCGCCCAAGCGACCCGGTTCCGCCATCACGAACCCCCTTTACCAGCAGCCTGTGCTTGCACCGCGTCGAGCGCGCCAAAGACGGCGCGCCCCTCGAACAGAGTCAACAGGACCTTCGAATCCGAGATCTCGCCGGCGGGAATCGTGAAGAGATTTCGATCGAGCACGACGAGATCGGCGAGCTTGCCGGCTTCGAGGGAGCCGCTATCGCGCTCCTCGAAGCCGGCGTAGGCGCCGCCGATGGTGTAGGCGGCGAGCATCGTGGCGAGATCGACGCGCTCCTCGGGAATCCAGGGTTCGCTGCAGGCCGGAAGCTCCGGAGCGCAGCGGGTGATCGCCACTTCGATCGCCTCGAGCGGATTCATCGACGAGACCGACCAGTCGCTGCCGGCGGCGAGGACGGCGCCGGTCCCGGCCATCGAGGCGATCGGATAGAGCCAGCGCGAGCGCTCCGGCCCGAGGAACGGCTCGGTGAGGTCGCGGATGTAGGCGTCTTGGTAAGCCCAGAGCGGTTGAAAGTCGGCGACCACGCCGAGCTCGCGGAAGCGCGGAATGTCGGACGGCGCGAAGAGCTGGATGTGGGCGAGAAGCGGCCTGGCGTCGCGGGCCCCGTTCGCGGTACGCGCCGCCTGCAGGGCGTCGAGCGTGTCGCGGATCGCGCGATCGCCGATCGCGTGCACATGGATCTGGAAGCGTTCGCGGTCGAGGGCCACGATCACGTCGGAGAGCGCCGCCGTGCTCCAGTTCGGGATGCCCGAGCCGGTGCGGCCGCCGATGTAAGGCTCGAGCAGGGCCGCCGTGCCGCCTTCGAGGACGCCGTCGGCGAAAAGCTTGACCGCCGTCGCCCGGACGTGGGGCGCGTGCCGGGCGGCGCGCTCACGCACCAGGGCGGGAATACCGCCGGCGCCCTCCTCGGGTCCGAGCAGCTGCGAGACGACGACCCGCAGCCCGAGCTCGCCAGCGCGGTCGAGGGCGTCGTAAGCCGCGGTCGTCTCCGGCCCGGCGCTCGCCTCGGTCAGCGCGACGATGCCGAAGCGATGCGCCTGCGCGACGGCGAGGCGCAGGCCCGCTAGGCGCTCGGCGGCGGTCGTCTCGGGCAGGAGCTTTTCAACCAGATCGGCGGCGCTTTCGCGCAGGGTGCCGATCGGCGCGCCGCTCGCGTCGCGTTCGATCCGCCCGCCCTCGGGATCGGCTGTTGCGGCGGTGACTCCGGCGAGGGCGAGCGCTTTCGAGTTCACCCAGCTCGAGTGGCCGTCCGCCGAACCGAGGAGCGCCGGGCGGTCGGGGAGGATGGCGTCGAGATCGCGGCGGTCGGCGACCCCGCCGGCGAAGAGCGTCAGGTCCCATCCGCCGCCCAGAAGCCAGGGGCGGTCTCCGAGCTTCGCGGCGCAGCCCCGGAGGCGCTCCAGGACCTCCTCCCGGTCGCGGCTGGCGTTGAGATCACACTGGGTGAGCTCGACGCCGCCCGAAACCGGGTGCACATGCCGGTCGTGGAAGCCGGGCAGGACGAAGCGCCCGCCGAGATCGACCACCCGCGTCCGCGGTCCGATGAAAGGGGCAAGGTCGCTGTCTGCGCCGACAAAGACCAGGCGGTCGCCGCGGATCGCCACGGATTCCGCCCACGAGCGCGCGGCGTCGACGGTGTAGATCGCTCCATGGCGCAGGACGAGGTCGGCTGGGAGACCCGGCGCCGCCGCCGCGCCGGCGGCGGCGACCGGCATAGGAAGGAAGAGAAAGAGCAATGGGACGATAAACTCGCATCCGGTCCGTCCGTATTCCATTGTGGGAAGCTTTTTTTCTCGACCGGAGCTCGCCGCCATGTTGACCTTTCTCGTCTGGGTGCTGCTCTGCCTCGTCTGCTGGCCGCTCGCCATCCTGGCGATCATTCTCTATCCGCTCGTCTGGCTGCTGCTTCTGCCGTTCCGCCTGCTCGGCTTCGCCGTCGGCGGGGTGCTGGCGTTCGTGAAGGGCCTGTTCTACCTTCCGGCCCGCCTGCTCGGCGTCAAGGCCTGACCGGCCGCCGCTCCAGCGTCGGCGCCGATGCACCGGGCTCCGGCGCGCCGTAGAGCGAGTCGCGGGGCGCCGTCCAGCTCTCTCCGCGCAACATCGCAGCGGCGCCTTCGACCGCCTCCAGGATCTTGATGTAGCCGGTGCAGCGGCACAGGTTCCCCGAGAGTGCCTGGCTGATCTCCGTGCGGCCGGGCCGCGGGTTCTCCGCCAGCAACGCCTTCGCGGCCATCAGAATCCCGGGCGTGCAGTAGCCGCACTGGGCCGCTCCCAGATCGGCGAAGCACTCTTGCAACGGGTGGAGCTTGCCTCGCTGCTGCAGGCCCTCGACGGTCTCGATCGCGCGGCCTTCCAGCTCTGCGGCGAGCGCGAGACAGGAGAGCACCGGCTGGCCGTCGACCAGCACCGTGCAGGTGCCGCACTCGCCGAGCTCGCAGCCGTGCTTCGTACCGGTCAGGGCGAGCTCCTCGCGCAGCACTTCGAGAAGCGTGTGGTTCACGGCGAAAGCGACCGTCCGGCGCTCGCCGTTGACGATCAGGGACCGGGTGACGACCTCTGCGCTCATTCCGGCAGTCTCTCTGGCGGGGCATCTTCCGTCAAGCGGCCGCAATTCCGGGGCGTCGGCGAGATCCAAGTCGCGTTCTGTCCGTATAGTAGTCCTGAGGGCGGAACGGCATGAGGCGGTGGCGTCTGGCGAAGATGGTCGCGGTGTTCGGCGGTCTGGCGCTCGCCTTCGCCCTGTTGTCGATCGTCGACATCCTGGTGCCGCGCCCCTACGACGGCGTCGTTCTCGAGGCCGATCAATGGGGGACGCTCTCTGTCCGGGAGGTGGTCGCGGGCTCGGGCGCCGATCTCGCGGGCATCCGGGCGGGGGACCAGATCGCCGGCATCGACCGCACCGTCCTCGCGTCGAGCGCTCACGCGGGCGCGCTGCTCGCCCGTCGCCAGATCGGGGACGAGGTGCCCTATCTCCTGCGCCGGGCGCAGGGGTTGGAAGAGGTCCGCGTCCATCTCGGGCGCCGATTCATCGGCAGCGCGCCCTATTTCTTCGCCTGCCTACTCGGCTTCGCCTTCTTCGGTATCACCCTTTTCGTGCGCAGCAGGCAGCCGGAGCTCCGCGCCGCCCAGATCTTTCATCTCGTCGGGGCGCTCTTTCTGCTTTTTCTGGTCTGCCGGCTGCGCCCCGCCTCCTACGGCTGGATCGACGGCCTCGTGCTCGAGGCGGGCGCCCTGGCGCTGCTCCTGCTCCCGGCCTGTTTCCTGCACTTCTTCCTCGTCTTCCCGCGCCCGATCGCGCTCCGGCCTTCACCCGGCGATCCCGATTTCGCCCGCCGGCGGCGGCGCTGGTTGGCGCTGCTCGCGACGCTCTACCTCACGCCCCTGATTGTCTTCGTCGCCGCCATCGCTCTCTGGCGTCACGCCGGCATCACCCCGCGGCTGATCACCGGCGCTCCGGCGGCGAGCTGGTGGGTGCTCGGGGTCTACATGCTGCTCGGCCTCGCGACGCTCGGCTGGAACGCCAGGCAGACGCGCGACCCGCGCCAGCGGCGCGGTATCGCGCTGGTCTTCGCCGGGTCGCTGTTCGGGCTGCTGCCGTTCCTGGGACTGGCGGTGGCGCGGCCGGCCTGGCTCTACAGTGAGCCCCAGGCATTCGCGCTCCTCGGTCCGCTCGCGCTCGTGCCGCTCACCTTCGCTTTCGCCATCATCCGGTTCGGCCTGCTCGACATCCGCGTCATGGTCCGCAGGAGCCTCGTCTATTCGATCGTGACCATCGGGGTGGCGGCGGTCTATTCGGTGGCGCTCGCCCTGGTGAACACTTTCGCCCTGGGCTCGCAGCTCTCCGCGACCCGGACTTTTCCGATCCTCTTTGCGCTCGGCGTCCTGCTGCTGCTCGAGCCGCTGCGCCACCGCGTGCAGGGGATGATCGACCGCTTCGTCCACGCCGACCTCCGGCGCCTGGAGGAGGCGATCCGCAAGCTCGGCCGCGCGGTGGCCGCCGAGGTCGATCCGCAACCGGTCGTCCGCGACGTCGTCGAGCGGTTGCCGCAGATCCTCGGCCTCCACTTCGCAGCTCTCTATCTCGAGAAGGACGGCACTCTCGTGCGTGCCGCGGGAGCGGAGCATCTTCCGGCGTCGCTGCCGCTCCTCGCGCCGCTCCATGACGCCCTGGCGGCGAAAGGGGAGCCGGTGCCGCTCGGCGAGCTCGCTCGCCTCGTCCCCGGCTCCGCGCCGGTCCACGAGCTCATGTCGCAGCTCGAACCGGCCGGCGTCGAAACGGTCGGCGACCTGACTTCGCCGCGACGCAAGATCGGGCTGGTCCTGCTCTCCGGCACGACCGGCCAGATCGAGATCGGCGACGAGGTCCGGGCTCTGCTCGGCAGCCTCTTCGGCCAGGCGGCGCTGGCGCTCGAGACCAGCCGCCTGGTGGCCGAGCGGACCCAGCAGGCGGAGCTCGAACGTGAGCTCGAGATCGCCTCGAGCGTCCAGTCGGAGCTGCTGCCACGCGTCCTCCATTTCGGAGCCGGTTGGTCGGTGGCCGCGGTCTGCCGCGCCGCGCGGCATGTCGGCGGCGACTTCTACACCGAGCTGCCGGCCGGCAAGAACGGCAACCGCGCGATCGTCTTCGGCGATGTGGCGGGCAAGTCGGTGGCCGGCGCCCTGGTGATGATGGCGGCGCACGAGGCGCTGCAGACCCTGGCGCTCTCGCACCGCGACCCGGAGACGCTGTTCGCGCTCGCCAACCGAAGGCTCTACGGGCTCGGCGCGAAGAAGTCGTTCGTCGCCCTGGGCTGGGTCGCCGCCACCGACGACGGGGAGGGCATCGACTATCTCCTCGCCGGCCAGCCGCAGCTGCTGGTGCGCTCGAGCGCCGGCGAGGTGCGCGAGCTGCCGTTGCCGCTGCATCGGCTGCCGCTCGGGGCGCTCCTCGAGGGGCGGTACCTGTCTAGCCGGGCGGTGGTGTCGCAGGGCGATCTCATCCTCGGCTATTCGGACGGGGTCACGGAAGCGCAGGCCCCCGACGGTGAGCTCTTCGGTGACGAGCGGTTGGTGCGGGTGCTCGCCGGTGCGCGCGGCGGCCCGGAGGAGATCATTCAACAGGTCTTGAGCGCGATCGCGGAGTTCACCCGCGGCGCCGATCCTTACGACGACATCACTCTGGTCGCCATCGCACGGGACGGAGGAGGAGCAGCATGCGACGTCGCACTCTGATTTTCGCGTTGGTCGCGGCCGCGCTGGTGGTGGCTGCGCTGACCGTGCCGCAGTGGGTGAGGGAACGCTCCCGCAACTGGACCACGAAGTCGCCGGAGGCTCTGGCGGCATTTCAGGCCGGTCTCGACGCGCGCATGCGCTTCTACCTCGTCGATGCCGCGACGAGCTTCCGCCGCGCGCTCGATCTCGACCCGGAGTTCGCCGCCGCGAAAGTCCAACTCTGCGACCTCTCCCGCGACGCCGACGAACGCAAGCGTCTGCACGAGGAGCTCGAGGCGATCGACACTTCCCGGCTCAAAGAACGCGAGCGCTTTCTCGTCGAGCTCTTCCGCGCCAAACCCGAGCAGCGGCCGGAGCTCTCCGCCCGCTATCTCACGGGCCACCCGGAGGATCCGTGGGCGCTGTTCGTCGCCGCGGGTCAGAGCTGGGACCGCGAGGACTGGGAGACCGCCGGGAAGCTCTACACCCGCCTTCTTCAGGTCGACCCGAACTGGGTCCTGGCGCGCAACAACCTGGGCTATCTGGCGATGGCGCAGGCGCGTTTCGCCGAGGCGGAGGAGCAGTTCCGCACCTACGCCTACGTCGCTCCGGACCAGGCCAATCCGCACGACTCGCTGGGTGAGCTGCTGAGTCTCGTCGGGCGGTACGACGAGTCGCGCGCGGAGCTCGAGCGCGCGCTGGCCATTCGTCCGGACTTCTGCGCCTCCTACGAGCATCTCGCCGGGATCGCGGTCTTCGAAGGCAAGCCGGAGGAGATCTCTCCTCTGGTGGCCCGGGTGGCGCAGAACTGTCCGCCCGAGATGAAGGTGGCGTTCGACTGCGAGGCGCGCTTCTTCTCGGCTTTCATCGCCAAGGACTTCAGCGCTCCCTGGCGCGACAACTTTGCCTCCTGTGGTGGGAAGGTCGGCGAGCGCGGCATTCTGTTCTATCGCCTGGCGCTCCTCGCCGGTCGGAAGGACGAAGCTCTCGCGGAGGAGACGGCGGTGGCGCAAGCGGTCGCCGAGAGCCGCAAGGCGGGCTATGGCAGGGGCAAGGCGAGGATGCTCGAAGTCGTGGCGCTGCACGAGCGGGGCGTGCGGAAGCTCGGCGAGGGCGATGCGAAGGGCGCGGTCGAGCTCTTTCGCGCCGCCGACGCCCGCGCCTCGTACTGGGGCGCCGCCGAGGGGCGCCTCAAGCTCTTCAACCTGCTGAATCTGGCGGTCGCGCTCGACCGCTCCGGCGCGCCGCAGGAAGCCGAGGCGGCGCTCACCGCGGTGCGCAACGTGAATGCGGCCTTCGCCAGGGTCTATCCGATGATCGCGGAGCGGACACCGGGCCCGTCCTCTTAGATCAAGGCGTTGCGGACCTGAAGCCGGCGGCGGCTGGAGTGCGCGCTATTCGCTGCGCGTGACCTTGAGGATGCGGCGCGGCTGGGCTTCGAGGTTCTCGATGTCGACCTTGCCGTCCTTCTCGAGGCGGATCTTGGCGGCGGCGAGCATCTCGCCGCTGCCGCCGCTGTCGATGCCCGGGCCGTCGAGCGCCAGCTCGACGAGCGTGTAGGGGTAGTTCCTGGAGCGGTCGCCGCGGAAGATCTCGGCGAAGGAGATCGGCCGCGAGAGAATCAGCACCAGCCTTCGGGTCTGGAGCTCCTTGTCCTCGAAGACGTGCGCGGTGGCGATCGGGTAGCTCGGGCTGCCGCCGATCTGAACCCGGCCGATATCGAGCTTGCCCATGGCGGTCTCGAGCGCCCGCTGGCCCTTCGCCTTGAGCACGCCGACCAGGCGCTCGGTCTCCGCGGCGGAGGTGAATTCGTTGACGATCACTTCCAGCCGTTGCGCGCCGACGCGCGGCAGGCTCCCGCTGTTGGGCAGGACGTAGCCGGCATAGACCTCGCGCGCCTGGGCGGCGCCGGCGAAACCGGCGAACAGTGCGGCAGTAAGAAGACTCAGCGCGAACTTCCTCATGGTCACTCCCTGCGGTCGCTTGCGAGCTTCGTGCGACCGCGAGAGCCGACACTGCAATGCGCGTTCCAGCCCCCGCATCTGACGCCTGCGCTGGGGTGTCCTATGCAGGTTGGTACTGATTTCTAGGTGTTTTACCGCATCCAAATACGGAGTTCTTTTCGGCTGGCGGCCTGCTAGGCTTTCGGCGGAGAGGGTGCATATGTTCTTCCGCAACGTTGCGGTCGTGGCGGTCGTGGTGGTCGGCGGGTCGCTGCTCCTCGCGACCGGGGGCTGCGCTTCGAGCGCGCGGAAAGCAAAGACATCCGGAGCGGCCGCGACAGCACCGGCCGCCGCTCCCGCTCCAACGCCGCCCGCGTCCGCGAGTGTCGGCGCGAAGCCGGCGCGCCCGCAGCCGGTGCCGGAGCCGGTGCCGCAGCCGGCCGCGGGACCGGTCTCCGAGCCGGTCGCACCTGCACCGCAGGCCGAGCCGGCGAAGAAGCCGGCGAGGATCCATGCCATCGGTCCCTGCCGGGACTCGGCGTCGCCGGGCGAGCCGTTCATCGACGAAGCGCGGCGCAAGCTCTACGAGACGTTGTGCGGCGCGGCGCTCTGGTTCGACGGCCTGTTCGGCGAGAACAACAACTTCGCCTCCGCGCGGCGCACCAGCGGGAGGCTCGAGATCTCCGGCCTGGACTCCCAATACGAGGGCACCAAAGTGCGCGTGCGCGGCAGCGTGCGCGTCGACTTTCCCAATCTCGACAACCGCGTGAACGCCTTTCTCGGGCGCGACGATCAGGACGACTTCATCCGCGACCGCAACGAGGGTCTGGCGCTGCGCTCGCAATTTCTCCGCCTCGAGACCAGCGAGCGCTGGCTGGCGGGCCTGGGCTATGCCCTGCCGGGCTCCTACAAGCAGCGCACCGACTTCCGGGTCGGCGGCCGGCTCAGCCGGACGCCGGAGATCTTCCTCCAGGCGCGCCACCGGCGGAACTGGGTGCTCAACGAGCGCAACCTCTGGCACTTTCGCGAGACCGTCTTCTGGACGAATCGGGACGGTTTCGGCAGCACGACGAGCCTCGACTTCGATCACGTCGTCACTCACGCGCTGCTCCTCCGCTGGGGCACCGCGGGCACGTTCTCGGAGGCGACGAAGGGCCTCGACTGGCGGTCGGCCTTGCTGATGTACCAGAATCTGCCCAAGGCGCGGGCGATCGGCTACGAGGTCTTCATCCGCGGCGAGTCGGCGAACCAGGTCCCGCTCCAGGAGTGGGGAACGCGGGTGATCTACCGCCAGCAGCTGCTGCACCGCGAGTGGCTGGCGGGCGAAGTCGTGACCGGCTACAGCTGGCCGCGCTTCGAGCGCGCGGACGCGCGCAAGGGCTCCTTCGCCGTCGGCCTCGGCATCGAGGTCCTGATCGGCAACTGGAAGTAGCCGGCGCTACTTCACCTTCGGCATTTCGGTGCCGTAGACGTACCTCTCGAACCAGGGCTGCCAGTCCTTCTGGGTGATCTGGTTCAGGATGCCGACCAGGTGCCGCGTCTCACCGGTCTTGAACTTGAAGTTCTGGGCGTACGCCCGCATCCAGGCCATGAAGTCCTTCTCGCCCTTTTCCCTGCCTTCCTGGCGCTGGAGCTCCTGGCGCAGCGCATGCAGGACGAGCGGGCCCTTGGAGTACCAGAGGTAGCGCACAGCTAGGGCGTCCGAGTCCTTCTCGCCGGAGATGTGGGGCGCGAGGAAGATGCTCGCACCTTCGCCGATCTCCTTGGACTCGAACTTCCAGGCGGAGAGCTTGCGGTTGAAGAAGTACTCCGCATGAGCTTTGTCCTGCATGGAGCGCAGGAGGCACTCGGCCGAGGTGTAATCGGCGAAACTCTCCGATAACCAGTTCTCCTCTGCGCGGTAGATCTTGGCGACGTGCGGGAACCAGCTGTGCGCCACCTCGTGCGCGATGCGTTCGTTGACGCCGCGCAAGTACGATGCCGCCAACATTGCGTTCTCATCGTCGCCGGACGAGCGCGCAGGCGTCATGAAGGCCTCCTGAGTGATGAAGATCACGCCCGGGGGAGCTTGACCCCAGCCCCAGTCCTTGACCTCCACCACTTCGAGATCCTGGAACGGGTAGGGGATCCCGAGCCAGTGCTCCATGCAGGCGCGGATCCCGAGGACGATCCCGGAGATGCGCTCGGCTTCGACCGCTCTCGAAGCGGCGTAGGTCGAGACATGGATGCGCAGGCCGTCGAGCTCACGCGAGAAGGTCTCGTACTTCCCGGCGATCGCAACCGCGCGCTCCGACGGAACGGCGATCGACGTCGTCACTCGCTCCCCGATCTCGGTCTTCTCGCGCTTGACGATCTCGCCCGAGGCGAAGGGTACGAAAGGTGCGGCGGACTCGACACTCATCTTGAAAGTCGAGTACTCGCCGCCCCCGTCCGCCAGTTTCGGATACCAGGCTTGAGTGCGCAGGATCCAATAGCTGTTGCCTTCCGGCCGATCGAGGATGTCGCCCTGGGTGCGGAAGTCGAGGTCGGCGGTCTGCTTGGCCGCGAGCGCATTGGGCAATTCGACGAGAACACTCGCCTCGTCCTGAATGTAGATCGCAGGAGCGCCGTTCACATTCAACGACTGAAGCTCGAGGTGGCGAGCGCGGCCATCGGAATCGGTGAAGTCGTGAATCAGGCGGAACTGCAACAGGCGGATGCCATCGCGCAGGGCCTGGACTCTGATCCGCGAGCCGATCGTGGCATGGTCGGCGCGATCGTTGACGAGATCGACCTCGGTCGTGATCGAAACCAGATCGAGCGGGCGGGAATCCCACCAGGTGGCCTGCACCGGCTGGGTGGCGAGCTCGTCCCAGGTCAGGCGACCGCCGTAGATCCGGACATCCCGATCGACTCGCCGCAGGCGGCCAAAGCTCTCGACGCGCAGCGAACGGCGGGGATCGACATCGAGAACGTAGTCGTCGCCCGCGCCATGAAAAGCGGCCCAGCGGTAGCCCGGTTCGCCGTTGCGCTCCGAAGCGAGGAAATCTTCTGCCGGATTGCCGTCGATCTTGTCGGCGAGGATCGCGCTCAGCCAAGCGGGGAGGCGTACGGTGGGCGCCAATACCGGCGTAACAGCTGAGAGCGCCGGGTCGGCGCCCCACACGGCAGCTCCGGCGAGCGGCAGAGAGAAGACAAGACCCTTGCCCTCGACGCGCGGCACGATCTCTGACGCCTGCTTGAGATTGCGCCGGGCGACCGGGACCGAAAAGGCATCATCGACATGGTACGTCAGGATGACGCTGCCCTCGACGAAGAAACCGCACACCCGGCCCTCGGCGACAAGCGCCCGGGCGCGCACACCCGCGGTCGGCTTGAGCTCCGCCCTCCCGATACGTATGCCTTCTGCCGGGAGATCGAAGAGCTCGCCGGCGGCCGGTGTCGCGAGCGCGCGATAGGCCTCGGCGAGCGGATTTGCAGCCTCTGCGGAGACCGGATTCGCGAGCGCTGCAGTTGGTCCGGCAAGCAGGGTGAGAAGCAGGATGAAGCGCTGCGTTCGAATCACGGCGGGCTCCTTGCGATCGCAGGTCGCCCGCCGAGTCTAGCCTGCTGCAGTCACCTCAGCCGCACGCTCCGTTGCGCGGTCGGCCGCGGGCGTGATCGCGACGCTGAGCGCGCCGTCGGCGACGCCGACCCGGACGGCGGAGCCCTCGACGGCTTCGCCGCCGATGAGAGCGCGGGCGATGCGGCTCTCGAGCTGCTTCTGCAGATAGCGCTTGAGCGGGCGCGCGCCGTAGACCGGGTCGTAGCCGGCGCTGGCGACGAGCTTGCGCGCCGCGTCGGTGAGCTCGAGAGCGACCCCGCGCTCGGCGAGACGCTTGCGGAGCTCGATGGTGAGCAGGTCCACGATGCGCTCGATCTCCGCCAGAGTGAGCGGCTTGAAGAGCACGATGTCGTCGACCCGGTTCAGGAACTCGGGACGGAAGTGGGCGCGCAGCTCCGCGCAGCACCGCCTCGCGCGCCGCTGCGCGGATCTCGCCGCGGTCGGTCACCCCTTCGATCAGGAACTGCGAGCCGATGTTCGAGGTCAGGATGACCACCGTGTTCTTGAAGTCGACCGTGCGCCCCTGGGCGTCGGTCAGGCGGCCGTCGTCGAGCAGCTGCAGCAGCACGTTGAAGACGTCGTGGTGCGCCTTCTCGACCTCGTCGAAGAGGATCACGCAGTAGGGCTTGCGCCGCACCGCCTCGGTGAGCTGTCCGCCCTCCTCGTAGCCGACGTAGCCGGGCGGCGCGCCGATCAGGCGCGAGACGGTGTGCTTTTCCATGTACTCGCGACATGTCGATGCGCACCAGGTTCTCCTCGGTGTCGAAGAGCGCCTGCGCCAGCGTCTTCGCGAGCTCGGTCTTGCCGACGCCGGTGGGGCCGAGGAAGAGGAAGGAACCGATCGGCCGGCGCGGGTCCTTGATCCCCGAGCGCGCGCGCAGCACCGCGTCGGCGACCGCCTGCACCGCCTCGTCCTGGCCGACCACGCGCTCGTGCAGGATCTCGTCGAGGCGCAGCAGCTTCTCGCGCTCGCCCTCGACCAGCCGGGTGACCGGAATCCCGGTCCAGCGCGAGACGATCTCGGCGATCTCCTCCTCGGTGACCTCTTCCCTCACCAGCCGCGCCGGCGGCGGCCCGGCGGGGCCGGCGCCGGCCCCGCCGGCGGCACCGCTTTCGGCGTCTGCAAGCTTCTTTTCCAGTAAGGAAGAAGTCCGTGGCGGAGCTCGGCCGCTTTGTTCAGGTCGTAGCTGCGCTCGGCGGCCTCCACGCCCTGCTTCAGCTGCTCGATCTCCTCCCGGAGTTTGTCTTACTTTACCGATCGCTTCTCGCTCCGCATCCCACTGCGCCTTGAGCTCGTTGTGCCTTTCCTTCAGGTCAGCGAGCTCCTTGCGCAGAGTCGTCGAGTCGCCTCTTGGACTGCCTTGTCCTTTTCCTTCTTTAGCGCCGCTTCCTCGATCTCCAGCCGCAGGACCTTGCGGGTGAGCTCGTCGAGCTCCTGCGGCATCGAGTCGATCTCGGTGCGGATCATGGCGCAGGCCTCGTCCACCAGATCGATCGCCTTGTCGGGCAGGAAGCGGTCGGAGATGTAGCGGTTCGAGAGCATCGCCGCGGCGACCAGGGCGTTGTCCTGGATCCTCACGCCGTGGTGGACCTCGAAGCGCTCCTTGAGGCCGCGCAGGATCGAGATCGTGTCCTCGACCGTCGGCGGCTCGACCATCACCGGCTGGAAGCGGCGCTCGAGGGCGGCGTCCTTCTCGATGTTCTTGCGGTACTCGTCGAGCGTCGTGGCGCCGATGCAGTGCAGCTCGCCGCGGGCCAGCATCGGCTTGAGCAGGTTGCCCGGCGTCGGTGGAGCCCTCGGTCTTGCCGGCGCCCACGATGTTGTGCAGCTCGTCGATGAACAGCAGGATCCGGCCCTCGCTCTGCTTGATCTCGTTGAGCACGGCCTTGAGGCGTTCCTCGAACTCGCCGCGGTACTTCGCGCCGGCGAGGAGCGATCCCATGTCGAGCGAGAACATGAGCGCGGTCCTTCAACCACTCCGGCACGTCGCCGCGCACGATGCGCTGGGCCAGTCCTTCGACGATCGCCGTCTTGCCGACGCCCGGCTCGCCGATCAGCACCGGGTTGTTCTTGGTCTTGCGCGACAGGATGCGGATCACGCGGCGGATCTCGGCGTCGCGCCCGATGACCGGGTCGAGCTTGCCGGCGCGCGCCTGCTGCACCAGGTCGACGCCGTATTTCGAGAGCGCTTCGTAGGCCGTCTCGGGCTCGGCCGAGGTCACCCGTTGGTTGCCGCGCACGGCGGTCAACGCCTGCAGGAAGCTTCTCCCGCGTGACGCCTTCCTGCTTGAGGAGCTTCGCGGAGGCGTCCCGCGGGGCCTCTCCTCGAGCAGCGCCAGGACGAGGTGCTCGACCGAGACGTATTCGTCCTTGAGCCGCTTGGCCTCGCTCTCCGCCGCGCCCAGCAGCTTCTGCAGGCGCTGCGTGATGTAGATCTTGCCCGGCTCGACGCCGCTGCCGGCGACCCTCGGGCGCTTGCTGAGCTCGGCTTCGAGGCTCGCGGCGAGAGCTTGCGGCGCGAGCTCGAGACGGGTCAGGAGGCGCGGCACCAAGCCCTCGGGCTGGGCGAGGAGGGCGGCGAGCAGATGTTCGACATCGACCTCCTGATGCCCACGCTCGGCCGCCAGGGTTTGCGCGGCGCTCAAGGCCTCGGAGGATTTCTGGGTGAGACGATTGAGATCCATGGTCTAGACCCCCTCTCCGCGGGGATGGAAGCTCGAAACCGTGCGCAGCTCGGAGAAGAGCTCCTGCTCCCGTTCGCTGGGGCTCTCCGGAACGACGATGCGAACTTCGGCGTAAAGGTCGCCCGGCTCGGTGGCGCCGGAGCCGGCGGGAAAGCCCCGCCCCTTCACCCGGATGCGCCGGCCCGAGGAGGTGCCCGGGGGGACCTTGACCCGCACGCGACCGTCGAGAGTGCGGATCTCGGCTTCGCCGCCGAGGACGGCCTCCCAGGGCGTCACTTCGAGGCTGGTCAGGAGGTCGCGCCCTTCGAGCCGAAAGCGGGGATGGGGGAGGATCTCCACCTTCAGGAAGAGATCGCCCGCCGCCCCTCCGGCGCGTCCCTCCTCGCCTTTGCCGGCGACCCGGATGGTCTGGCCGGGGCGGACGCCGCGCGGGAAATTGACCTTGATGCGGCGCGCTTCCCCTCCCGAACGGTCGGCGAGGCTGAGCTCCCGCACCCCGCCGGCCAGGGCCTCCTCGAGGGAGAGCGGAAGAACCACCTCCTGGTTCGCCCCCGGACGCGCCCAGCCGCCGCGGCCTTCGTTTTCCCAGGAGGCCCAGCCGCCCCGGGGCCCGCTCCCGCCGGCCGGAGAACCGGCCCGCGCTGCCTGGCCGAAGAGCATCTCGAAGAAGTTGGAGAAGCCCGAGGCGCCGCCGCCGAAATCCGCGCCCTCGGCGCCGAATCCCTGGAAGCCCTCGAAACCGGGGAATCCGCCCGCACCGCCGGGCCCGCCGGAGGACTGTCCGCCCTGCTCGCGCTGCTTCCATGCCGTCCCGAACTGGTCGTACTTGGCGCGCTTCTCGGGATCCTTGAGCACCTCGTTCGCCTCGGAGACCTCCTTGAAGCGGGTCTCGGCACCCTTCTCCTTGCTCACATCCGGGTGATGCTTGCGGGCGAGCTTGCGGTACGCCTTCTGGATCTCCTCCTGCGAGGCGTCGCGCTTGACGCCGAGTACCTTGTAGTAGTCCTTGAAGTCCACCCGCCCCCTCCCCCCGTCCTCGAAGTTGAGTGCAAGAAGATCACATTTTCAAACAGCGGCACCGCCCGGTTCATTCCTCGCGTGCCAAAAAAAGACGCGCCGCGGCGCGTCTTGGAGCTGGTGGTGCAGGAAAGGGGGGTCCTCAGGGCGCTTGCAGCGCGAAGTGCACGTAGTTCTTGGCGATGAACTCTTTCCACTTTTCCGGCACCTCTTCCACCGGGAAGATGGCCTGCACCGGGCAGGCGTCGACGCACAGGCCGCAGTCGATGCACTCTTCCGGATGAATGTAGAGCATCTCGAGCTCTTCGTTCTTGCCGTAGATGCAGTCGACCGGGCAGACATCGACGCACGAGGTGTCCTTCACTCCGATGCAGGGCTCAGTGATGATGTGCGGCATTCCCCCGGGTCCTTTCGGCGCAGCAGTGGATGAAACGAATCGTTCGCGCTCCGGCGCATTCTAGCGGCTTGCAGGATGCCGGTGCGAGGGGGGACCCCGGCGCGCAGGCATGCCGCGATGCGGCATTGGAGGCTTGACAGTTTTGCCGCACTGCGGTATAAATCAGCTGTCGATGCCGCAATGCGGCAAACGGCGCACAGCGAGGAGCCGCGATGTACCGTCTGATCAAGCGTTACGAAAGCCGCAAGCTCTACGACACCGAGGAGAGCCGCTATGTCTCGCTCGACGAGCTCGCGGAGTGGATCCGTGCCGGCAAGGACGTCAAGGTCGTCGACAACGGCTCGGGGGCCGACGTCACCGCCCAGATGCTGACCCAGATCATCCTGGACGAGGGACGGCGGGGGACCGGATTCCTGCCCAGCGAGCTGCTGCACGAGCTGGTGCGCGCCGGACAGAAGGCGGTCGAGAACGGTGTCGAGCAGGTCCAGCACAAGGTCGACCGGTTCTTCCAGGCCTCGATCGACAAGTTTGGACCGGTGCGCAAGGCGCGTGAGGAGATGGAGCACCTGCGCGAGCGGCTCGAGGAGCTCGAGGGCTCGTTGACCAAGCTGGAGAAGGACCGCAGGAGCCGGCCGCACGAGAAACCGTTGAAGAGGCCGCCGAACAAGTCAGCGAACAAACCAATTGCTGCGCGCCCGCTGCGGCGCGGAAAAGGAGAGAACAAGTGAGAAAGCACATCCAGAAGTCAGCCGGGGAGATGGCCGAGCGCGGTCTCGAGACCGCCGGCGAGCGCGCTCTCGCCTTCGGCCGGACCGCTTGGCTGCTGAGCCTCGGTGTCGCGGCTTCCGCCAGCGAAACCGGCATTGCCCTGTTCGAAACTCTCGTCGAGAAAGGTCGGCGGCGCCGCCGGTCGACGGTCGCGCATGCCCAGGAGGCGTTCACCGAGACCGGCTCGCAGCTCGCGAAGCTCGCCAGCGACGCCGGCAGGATGGCGCAGAAGCAGATCGGGGAAGTGCTCGGTCAGCTCGGCCTGCCGAGCCGCGCCGACGTCCGCGAGCTCACCCGTCGTGTCGAAACGCTGCGCCAGAAGCTGAGCTGACCGGAGCGACATAGCGTCGCTTCGGAACCCCCCCAACAATCGCGCCTGAGCGCGCTCGAGCGCGCTCGAGGAAGGATAGAGAGATGACCAGCAGAAAGCAGCCGGAAACGGACATCAAGGACGAGATCAAAGCCAACGCGGGGAAGGTCTGGCTGGCGGGGCTCGGCGCCCTGGCAACGGCCGAAGAGCAGGGCGGCAAGCTCTTCCGCGGCCTGGTGAAGAAGGGCGAGACGTACGAAAAGAAGGGCCTCGCCCATCTCGAGACCATGAAGTCGAAGGTCGAAGGCGCCGCCGAAGCCGCCAAGGATCGCGCCGGGGAGGCCTGGGAGAAGGTCGGAGAGCGGGTCGAGGACGTCGAAGGGCTCTGGGACGACAGGGTGGTCGCGGTGTTGCGCAAGATCGGCGTTCCGAGCAAGAACGAGATCGCGGCCCTCACCCGCCGGGTGGAGGAGCTCACGGTGCTGGTCGAGAAGAAGCTCACGCGGACCCGGACGGCGAAGCGCAAGCGGGCCGCGACCGCGAAGTCGCGCAAGTCCACGACCCTCCGCCGGAAGGGCTGAGCTTGGCTGACCGGCGCAGGCGTGGCGCAGCCGTCCGGCGGACCTCGATCGGACTCGCGCTCGCCGGTGGCGGGCCGGCGGGCGCCGTCTACGAGATCGGAGCCCTGCGCGCGCTCGACGAGGCGATCGGCGGGCTCGATCTCAATGCGCTCGACATCTATGTCGGAGTCTCGGCGGGGGCATTCCTCGCCGCGAACCTCGCCAACAAGCTGACGCCCTCCCAGATGGTCCGGGCGATCGTCAAGCACGCGCCGGGCGAGCATCCGTTCGTGCCCGAGACCTTCTTCACGCCGGCCTTCACGGAGTGGACGCGCCGCGGGCTCACCGTGCCGCGTCTGGCGTTCGAGGCGGTCTGGAACTTCGCCATGAATCCGCGCGACCTGTCCCTGGTCGAGTCGCTCACGCGGCTCGCCCAGGCTCTGCCGGTCGGCATCTTCGACAACGAGCCGATCCGCCACTACCTGCGCAACATCTACACGATCAAAGGGCGGACCGACGATTTCCGCGAGCTCGAGCGCCGGCTCTACATCGTCGCGGCGGAGCTCGAGTCGGGGCGCTCGGTGGTGTTCGGCAAGCCCGGACGGGACCACGTGCCGATCTCGCGCGCGGTGCAGGCTTCGAGCGCTCTCCCGGGCCTCTATGCGCCGGTCGACATCGACGGCCACTTCTACGTCGATGGCGTGCTCAACCGGACCGTGCACGCCTCGGTCGCGCTCGACGCCGGTGCCAAGCTCGTCTTCGGTCTCAATCCGATCGTGCCCGTGGACGTTTCGACCGGCAAGGGCGCCGGGCAGTATGGACACGGCGAGCTCGTGCGGCGCGGGCTGCCGTCGGTGATCTCGCAGACTTTCCGCACCCTCATCCATTCGCGGCTCACCGTGGGCATGAAGAGCTACGAGACCAGGTACCGCGACGCGGACGTGGTTCTCCTCGAGCCCGACCGCGACGACTATTCGATGTTCTTCAGCAACATCTTCAGCTTCTCGGAGCGCCGCGCGGTCTGCGCCCACGCCTACGAATCGACGCGGCGCGACCTCCTGGCCCGCTATGAGCTCCTGGCACCGATCCTCGCCCGCCACGGCCTCGAGCTGCGGCGCGACGTCCTGGAAAACACCGGGCTCGATCTCTGGCGCGGCGTCGGTCTCGAGAGCCAGCGCGTGAGCGAGGGGCGTGGCCTCGGCTCGAGTCACGACACTCTCGAGCGTCTCGACGGCGCCCTCGACCGGCTCCAGGCCGTTCTCGAGAGCTGACTCCCGTCCCTGGCGAAGGACTCCGCCGGCGCCGCGCTGCGCGGCAGGCTATGCCTGCTGCGGCGCCTGCTCGCTCATCAGGCCGACGACGTGGCCATCCGGATCTTCGGTGAAGGCGAGCCAGAGCTCGACCGCTCCCAGCCGTGCGACGACATGGGGATCGGCGGCGACCGGCGCGCCGCGCCGGCGGAGCTCCGCCGCGGCGGCATGAATGTCGGGCACCTTGTAATAGACGATCGGATGACTCTCGACCTTTTCGTCCGGTTGCGCCGTGAGCATCATGCGAATGCCCCCGCAGTCGAAGAAAGCGAGCGCCGGCGGCGCCTCGAAGAGGAACCGGAGACCGAGCGTGTCGCGGTAGAAGGCGATCGAGCGCCCGAGATCCTTCACCGAGCAGGCGATCTGCGAGATGCCCCTGATGTCGATCGAGTCCATGGCACTGTCTCCAGCTCCGGAGAGCGTCGGCGCTCGCGGCGGAGTCTAGACCGGTCGACCGCCGGATCGCGACCGGGAGGTGACGGTTCGCCCTTGCCGGCGCGGGGACAACTTGCTAGCCTGCTCTCTCCAATCCGGCATTTCGTCCCCGTTCACAGAACCGCCCAAGGAGGATCGCAGTGACGACACGCTTCCTGAAGGTGCATTCGATCGCCGCCGCTCTGCTCTGGACGCTCGCCTCGACCGCGGCGACCTGGGCAGTTGTCGTACCGCACTCCGAGCAGCAGAGCCTGCTCTTCCGCCATCCCGACGTCGACTTCGGACAGCTGTATCTCACCGGCGACCGCCTCGCGAGCCAGATCGATTCCGGCCGCTTCGCTGCGCTCGGTGTTCGTCCGGAATCGACCCAGGTCGACCTGCGCACGGGCCGCTTCGCCACGCTCTACCCTGGCGTAGCGCTGCTGCCGGGAAGCGGGGTCGGCAATCGACTGACCTGGGAAGCGCTCGGAGAGCGGGCCCCCCAGACGAGCCGAGAGCTCCAACTGGCGGCGGCACAGGCGTTCCGCGGTTACCTCGCGCGCCACGCGGAGGAGCTCGGCATCGACCTTGCCGAAGTCGCCGATCCCAGCCGGGTCGCGGTCATCGACAAAGACCTGATCCAGATCTACGCGCCGCGCCTCGTCGGCGGCCACCCGGTGCTCGGCAGCTTCCTGCAGGCCTCGATCCGCTTCGGCAACCTGGCGCTGTTTGGGGCGCTCAACTGGGGTGACGTCGATGCCGGAGTCGCTCCGGCGCTCACCGCAGAGCAGGCGCTCGAGGCTGTCGCAGCCCGGATCGCGCCCGCGCTGGTCGGTCCGACCTGGAAGGGAGCGAATCTCGCCTGGCTGCCGGTCGCGCACGAAACCGAGCTCGCCCCCGCGGCGATCGGAACAGGCCTCGACTACCGGCTCGTTTGGGTCGTCCGCCCCGCGTTAGGAGATGCGGAGGGCCGCTTCGAGGCCTGGGTCGACGCGCGCAACGGTGAAGTGCTCGCGTTGCGCGATACGAAGCAGTACGTTGCGACACAGCGCACGGTCAGGGGAGGCGTCTTCCCGCTCTCGAACGACGGGCTCAGCCCGAACGGGATCCCCGACGGCGTCGAGCAGGCCGGCTGGCCGATGCCGTTCACGACGGTCACGGTGGGCACGGTGACGACGAACACCGATCCCGGTGGCAACCTCGAGATGTGCGCCGACGGCAGCATCTCCGCCGGGCTCTCGGGGCCCTACCTGCGGATGACCGACACCTGCGGCACCGCGAGCCTCGCGAGCACCGGCGATCTCGACTTCGGCGTGAGCGCCGGCACCGACTGCACGACCCCTGGCTTCGGCGGCGCCGGCAACACCCACGCCTCGCGCACCGGCTTCTTCGAGCTCGGCCAGCTCGAGGCCATGGGCCGCGGCCAGCTGCCCGCCAACGCCTGGCTGCAGGCGCAGCTCACCGCCAACATGAATATCGTCGACACCTGCAACGCCTTCTGGGACGGCGTCGAAGTCAACTTCTTCAGAAGCGGCGGCGGTTGCCGGAACACCGGCGAGATCGCCGGCATCTTCGACCACGAGTGGGGCCACGGGCTCGACGACAATGACGCCAACGGGGTCATCCTCAGCACCGGCTCCGAAGGCATCGCCGACATCTACGCCAACCTGCGCTTGAGCGACAGCTGTGTCGGGCGCGGCTTCGACGCCGCGAACGCCGGTTGCAACGGCTACGGCAATCCGTGCATCGATCCGGACGGTGGAGGACCGCTGCTCATCTGCTCCGGCGTGCGCGACTTCGATTGGGCGCACCGCAGTCTGAATACCCCGACGACGGTGACCTCGATCGCCTCCTGCGGCGGCGAACCGCACTGCGTCGGCTTCCTGAACGGGGAAACGGTCTGGGATCTCTGGAACCGCGACCTGACCGGCGGCACCTTCAACTACTCGCGGAACCTGGCGCGGGAGATCGCGACGCAGCTGACCTACTATGGCGTCGGAGCGGTCAACAACTGGTGGTCGGGAGCGGCGCCCAACGGTGGCTGTGCCGCGACCCCGGCTACAGAACTACCTGATCGCCGACGACGACAACGGCAGTCTCGCCGACGGCACGCCGCACATGAAGGCGATCTTCGATGCCTTCAACCGGCACCAGATCGCCTGCACCGTACCGACGGTGACGACGGCCGGCTGCGCGGGCAGTCCCACGACCGCGCCGACGGTGACGCCGACGGCCCAGGACAAGAGCGTCGACCTCGCCTGGACCTCCGTGGCGGGAGCGAGCAGCTATCGCGTCTACCGGACGGACGGCCTCTACGGTTGCGAGTTCGGCAAGATCCTGGTCGCCGAGGTCGCCGGACTGGCCTACACCGACAACGGTCTCCAGAACAGGCGCACGTACTCCTACCAGGTCGAGCCGATGGGCACTTCCGCCGCCTGCTTCGGCAGCGTGATCTCGAGCTGCACGCCGGTGACGCCGACGAGCTCCGGCTCGAGCGCGATACTCACGGTGCTGGGGACGCAGGCGAGCCTGTCGGTGATCGCCGGCGACGGCGACCCGTTCCTCGACAACTGCGAGGTGGCTCCGTCCAGGTGCCGCTGGCGAACATCGGGACGCTGCCGCTCACCGACGTCCGAATCACCGGCGCCTCGGTGACTTCCGCCGGACATGGCGGGACGACGATTCTCACCAGCTTCCCCAAGATCGTCGACCCGAGCTTCGTCACCTGCGAGAGCGCCGTCGCGACGCTCGAGCTCATCCCGCAGGGCCTCGATGCCGGCGAGACCTTCTCGATCGACATCACCTTCGACGCCGACGAGCTCGCGGCACCGCAGACCGTGAGCGTCGATTTCGATCTGCTCGAGGGGAACCTGCAGTTCTTCGCTACCAAGCCCTTCACGTTCGAGGCCGATGCCGAGAGCTGGGCGGTTCAGGAGGGGACCTTCAACCGCACCAACGCCAACGGCGGCGGTGCCGGCGGGGCGGGGACCTTCTATTTCCAGTCCTCGGCGAACCTCGACGATCAGTGCGACGTCGTGCACTCGCCGATCGTGCGCCTCTCGGCGAGCTCCACTCTCGCGCTTTCGACCAACTTCCGCATCGAGCCGTTCAGCGCGGAGTCTGGTAGGATCGCGCCAACCTGGGGCTCGTCGACGCCTCGACGAACCTGCGGACGCCCGTCACTCCGTCGGGTGGCCGGGCCTACAACGCGAGCGGGGCGAACGGCGTCTGCGGCACTACCGGGCAGGCCGGCTGGGCGGGGGTCTCCCCGACCTGGGCTGCGAGCAGCTGGACCGCGGCGGCGCTGCAGGCGCCGGCCTTCGCCGGCCGGCCGATCCGGCTCGAGATGCGCTACGGCACCGATGCGGCGGCCAACGACACCGGCTTTCGCTTCGACGACCTGACGCTCACCAACGTCGACGTCGAGGTCGCCGACACGCAGTCGAACACCTGTTCGGCATCGAACCTGATCTTCGCCGACGGCTTTGGCACCGGCAACACCCAGGAGTGGTCGGCGGCGCTTCCCTGACCGCAGCCGACTGCAGTTGAATAGCCGCGCCTCATTTCGAGCCCCCGGGAGAGTGCTCTCAGGGGCTTGTCTTTTTCTGGCCTGCACCCTCCTGCGGGGCCCGGCGAGCGCCGCGGCGGGCAGGGAGACGTCGCGCTCCCGGACGTTCTTCTCGTCACGCTCGACACGACGCGCGCGGATGCGCTCGGTGCCTACGGCGGAACGGCCGGACGCCGACGCTGGATGCGCTGGCCGCGCGCGGCGTGCGTTTCGAGGAGGCCTGACGGCGGTGCCGCTGACCTTGCCGGCGCATGCCACGCTCTTCACCGGCCTCGATCCGCTCGAGCACGGGCTGCGCGACAACGGCGCGGGCATGCTGGCGCCCGAGATCCCGACCCTCGCCGGGGCGCTTCGAGCGCGTGGCTATGCGACCGCCGGTGTCATCGCCTCGCGGGTGCTCGACCGGCGCTTCGGTCTCGATCGCGGCTTCGATCTCTACGACGAGACCATGGCCGCCGAGCGGCTCGGCGAGTATGGCTACCCCGAGCGCCCGGCGGCGCAGGTCGTCGACGCGGCGCTCGCCCGGGAGAGGGGTGGCGACGCGGCACGGCCGCATTTCCTCTGGGTGCACTTCTACGATCCGCATTCCCCGTACCTGCCGCCCGCAGGCCTCGGCCATGGAGCAGCGGGCGCTGCCGGCAGCGACCGCGAGCGTTACCTCGGCGAGATCGAATCCGTCGATCGCGAGCTCGGGCGCCTGCTCGCAGGGCTCCGGTCCGGGCCCCGCGCGGCGCAGCCGCGCCTCATCGCCGTGGTCGGCGATCACGGCGAATCCCTCGGCGAGCACGGCGAGAAGGAGCACGGGCTCCTGCTCAGCCGCGCCGTCCTGCGCGTGCCGCTGATCCTCTCGGGACCGGGCGTCCCGCAGGGACGCACGATCGGTGGCCCGGTCGCGACCCGGCGCGTTGCGGCCACGCTACTCGGCCTGATCGACAAGTCGGGCGCTGCGGGAGCTTCTTCAGCGAAAAGCAAAGGCCCGGTAAAGGGTGTAGGTGGCGTCCCCTTGTCTCTCGTGGGCGGCGTTGCCGATGCCGAACCGATCTATCACGAGACGCTCTTTCCGCTCTCGGCGTTTGGCTGGGCGCCGCTCTTCGCGGTCACCGAGGGAGAGTTTCGATTCGTCCTCGGCCCACGGCCGCAGCTCTTCGATCGGGACGCGGATCCCGGCGAGCTCCGGAGCGATCTTGCCGCCGGCGCCGGCGTCGCCCGCAAGTTGAAGAAGGAACTGACAGCCCTCCTTCACCGGAAGCTTTTGTTTCCGCCGGCGAAAATGGAGCCCAACGCGGAGCTCGCCGCTACGCTCCAGAACCTGGGCTATCTGTCCGGGCAATCGACTCCGGATGCCTCCGGCGGGTCCGTCCGGACGCCGAGGATCGATCCGGCCGACGGGCTCGTCCTGCTCGAACGGTTCATGAGCGCCAAGCGGCAGCTCGCGGCCGGCGACGCCGCCGGAGCGCTGGCGACCTACGAGCAGCTGACGGTCACGAGTCCCGGGAGCGTGCCGTTCTGGATGGAGCGCGGTGCCGCCGAGCGCGCTCTCGGGCGCTTCGCTGCCGCGGTCATCTCGCTGGAGCGGGGGCAGCGCCTGAACCCGGAGCTCGACTTTCTCGATCTCCGGCTCGGCGAGGCCTACGCCGCCGCGGACCGGAAGGCCGACGCGGAGGGGGCATGGCGGCGGGCGCTCCAGCGCAATCCGCGCTTCGCCCAGGCCGCGCTCGCGCTGGGCGAGCTCCTCGGGAAGGCCGGGCGCGCGGCAGCGGAGGAGCAGGTGGTGCGGGAGGCGGTCGAGGCGGGGACGTCCAGCGTCTCCCTGCTCACCCGCCTCGCGCAGATCGAGCTCGCGCGCGGCGATCTCGGAGCTGCGGACGGTCACCTCGGCGAAGCGACGCGCCTCATTCCCGAGTTCTCGATCGCCTGGAAGGTCTGGGCCGAGGTCGCGCGGCGACAGGGTCGCATGGAGGTTGCAGCCGAGCGCGCAAGTCGGGCCGCAGCGCTCTCCCACCCGCGCGACTGATCCGGCTGTCAGGGAGCCGGGGAGAGCCGTCCGACGTAAAGCTCGGTGTCGTATTCGATGCGCACCCGGTCCCGCGCGGCGTGCTCGTGGAAGATCGTCGTGAGCCGCTCGAGCATCGCGGAATGGGCGAGCGTGCCCGCGGCCGGGATGTAGGAAGAGGAGAGCAGGCGCGACTCGAGTCCAGCGAGGTCGAGCTCCTGGGAGTTTTCGTGGCGGCGGGTGACGAATGGCCCGCCGAAGAAGGCGGCCAGCCGCTCCGCACCGATGCCGCGATGCCCGACCTGGCCGTAATCGGTCCCGAAGTCGAGGAGGAGCGCCTCGTAAGCCGCCAGGAACGGCGTCCCGGCGGCGCGACGGGCGTTCCAGATCAGGGCGACCTGGCCGCTCTCCTTCAGGATGCGCCGGAATTCAGTGCGCGTCCGGGACGCGTCGAACCAGTGGAAAGCCTGCGCCGCGACGACGAGATCGACGCTCGCGGCAGGCAGCCCCGTCTCTTCGGCGGAACCTGCCTGCGAGCGAAACCGCGGCTCGCGAGCGAGCCGTAACTCGGCCGCGGCGCGCATCGGGGCGTTCGGCTCGACCCCGATGACCGAGTACCCGCGGCGCAGGAAGAGCTCGGACGAGATCCCGGTGCCCGCGCCGATGTCGGCGACGACGGCTCCCGGAAAGAGCGCTCCCGCCGCGACGAGGTCGTCCACGAGCGCCGTCCGGATACCCCGGCCGGGCCCGCACATAGTCGTCCACCCGCCCGGAGAAGCGCTCCTTGGTGTCTAGCGGAGGTAGAGGTCATGAAGCAATCCTACTTGGACTCTCCGGAGAGTCACAGACGGGCCCAGGAAGCCGGACGATGCGGACGCAAAGATCGCTCCGCGCATTGCTGGGGGACCCACTCCTCCAGCATCTGATCAGATCAGTGGGGGCCGGCAAGCGAGGAGCGATCTTTGCGTCCGCATCGCCCGGCTGACACGCACCTCCGAAGCGGAAACGAGCTTAGACTTGGCGAAGAATGTCTGAGGAATTCCAGGAAAGACCACTCCCGCTAAGAGCAGGCGAGAGTGGCACGCCGCTCACCGCGGTCGACATCGCCTGGCTCAGGATGGACGACCCGACCAACCTGATGCACATCCACGGCGTGCTGCCGCTCGCGGGCGAGGTCACCTGGGAGCAGGCGGCGAAGCCGTTCGCCGAGCGCCTGGCGAAGATCCGCCGCTTCGGCCAGCGGGTGGCGCGCGACGAGGCGCACGGCGACCGCCTCGTCTGGACCGAAGACGCCGACTTCGATCTCCATCGGCACCTGGTCGAGGAGCGTCTCCCCGAGCCGGGCGACGACGCGGCGCTCGCGGCGGCGATCGAGCGCCAACTCGCGCGCCCGTTCGATCGCGCCCATCCGCTCTGGCAGTTCCGGCTGCTGCACGGCCACCGCGGGGGCACCGTCCTCTTCGGGCGCGTGCATCACGTGATCGGCGACGGCGTCGCGCTGATGCTGGTCATCCTCGCGCTGACCGATCTCACGCGCCACGGCCCGGCGACCCTCGATCTGCCGCGCGATCCGGGCGCCGATCGCGGATTCGGCATCGCCAATCCGTTTCTCGAGCTCCTGCTGCGGCCGGCCGCCGGGGGTTTCGCCGCGGTGCAGGCCGCGCTCGAGCGGGTGATGCCGGAGACGCTCCGGCTGATGCTCTCGGCGGTCGAAGGCTTCGCGCGCGTGAATCCGCTGCTGCGCGGCGTGGCGGCGACCGGCGCCCTGGGGCGCCTGATCGCGCCGCCCGAGCGATCCCATGACGCCGCTCAAGGGCAAGCTCGGAGTCGAGAAGCGGGTGGCCTGGACGGAGCGCATTCCACTCGAGGAGGTGCGCCAGGTCGGGCGCCAGTTGGGGGGCACGATCAACGACGTGCTCAACGCGGCGATGGCCGGAAGTCTCCGGCGCTATTTGATGCAGTACGGAACGCCGCCGGAGTCCCTCGGCCTGCGCGCCGCGATGCCGGTGAATCTGCGCCCGCTCGAAGAGATGGCCGAGATGGGCAACCGCTTCGGTCTCATCTTCCTCAAGATGCCGGTGGGCATGGCCGACCCGCTGCGCCGGCTGGAGGAGTTCCGGCGGCGCTCGACGGCACTGAAACGGTCCGCGGAACCGCTGGTGGTCTATTCGCTGCTGCAGGCCGCCGGAGCGCTGCCGGAGTTCGTCCACAGCGCCCTGATCGCGATCTTCGCCACCAAGGCGACGGCGGTCTTCACCAACGTCCCGGGCCCCAGGCAGACGCTCTACTTCGCCGGCCAGACGCTGCGCGATCTCTTCGTCTGGGTTCCGCAGGCCGGCCATCTGGGGCTGGGTGTCTCGATCCTCTCCTACGACGGCAACGTCCGCATGGGCGTCGGCACCGACGCCGGCCTCGTCCCCGACCCCCAGCGGACGTGGACGGATTCGACGCCCTGCTGACGCCCGCTGTAGGCCACCGCGCGACCGACTTTCTGTTGAAAGGAAGACTGTCGGGCGCACGCTCGGCCGGCCGCCCCGCGCCGCAGGCGCAACCCGCAGCCCGAGAGGCGGCACTCCGGCCGCCGCCAGCCGCAGCGCCGACCGGCTGTCCCCTTCCTTGGAAGCTCTGTCTGGTTCGCCAGAGGGCGAGGACCGGATCGGGACCCATTTCGGGTCTACGCAGCTGGCGCGACGTGGACGGTACGCAGGGCTCGCGGGAGCGCCGAAGGCGAGGTGAGGATGGCGGCGGCGATGATGCAGGGCCGCCGAAGGCGATCAGGATGGCGGCGCGATGATGCAGGCGCCGCCGAGGAGGGTGGTGTGCAGGCCGGCGAACGGGTTCTCGCGCGGCTGGCTGGCGATTCGAGGAGGCGCAGGCCCTCGGTGATGAGCATCGGAGCTTTCGAGAGCGCTTCGATGAGCTCCGGCGCGCCGCGCATGCCCTCCTTCGCGAGCCTGAACGGCGAGAACTGGTGCAGGAAGATCTCGTTGACGTGCTTCTGCGAGACCGCCTTGACGTCGAAGCCCGGATTCAGGATCTGGCCGACCCCTTCGAAGGTCACCAGCGCTTTCACCATCAGGACGGTCTCGACGGGGAAGTACATGTCGTAGCGCGCGCCCTGCGCCACCGAGCGCAGGATCAGGTGCGCCAGCGGATACTCCTTGAAATTCGACGACGTCGCCCAGCGCCGGCAGATCTCCTCGACTTCGCGGCGGAAGCCGGCGACGTCGCCTTTCCGCCCCGGCTGCGCGACCATCGAGAGATAGCGCGCCGCGTTCTCCGAGTCGCCCATCACCAGGCAGTAGTAGTAGTACATCAGCGAGCGCTTGAGCTCCTCGGTGAAGCGTCCGACCATGCCGAGGTCGATGAAGCCGATCTTCGGGCCGGGGAGGATCATCAGGTTCCCGGGATGCAGATCGGCGTGGAAGAAGCCGTCGCGGTAGAGCATGCGGATGATCGACGCCGCGCCGAGGTCGAGCAGGCGCGCGCGCTCCTCGAGAGTGAGCTCCTGCGCCGCGGGTGAGGTCGGCTTGAAGCCGTCGAGAAACTCCATGCACAGCACGTCGCGGCCGGAGAATTCGCGGAAGATCTTCGGGAAGACGACGTCCGGCATGTCGCGGAAGTTGGCGGCAAAGGTCTCCGCGTTGTCCGCCTCGCGGGTGAGGTCGAGCTCGCGCAGCGTGTAGTCGGTGAACTCCTTCAGCACCTTCTTCGGCTGGACACGCTGGAGGAAAGTCTGCAGGAAGCGGCCGAGGAGGTTGAGCAGGATCGTGTCGCGCTTCAGGAGCTCGCGGTTTCCGGGCTTGACGACCTTGAGGATGACCTCCCTGCCGTCGAGGAGGCGCGCCTTGTGTACCTGGCCGATCGAAGCGGAACCGAGTGGATTCGGGTCGATCCACGAGAACATCACGATCACCGGACGGTCGAGGTCCTTCTCGATGATCTCCTGCAAGCGGTAGAGCGGCACGGCGGGCAGGCGATCGAGGAGGTTCTTGAGCTCGTCGGTGATCTCGACCGGCAGGATGTCCTCGCGCATCGACAGCACCTGCCCGAGCTTGATGTACGTCGGACCGAGGATCTCGAGCCGGCGCCGGAGCTGCACCGGGAACGGCAACGCGAGGAGCTCCTTGTCGAGGAACGGCCGGGTGCAGAAAGCGGCGAAGCGCGCCAGGCCGTAGCCGCGCGGAAAAGGGGCATGGCGGCTGCGCACCCAGGCGGATAGGCCGCCGAAGATGAGGCCGAGAACGTGCTTCTGCGTGCCGATGTAGCGCCCGACGAGACCCGGGGGCGGCGTCTCGACGAGCAACGGGAAATCGCCGACGCGCTCCTCGCTCATCGGACCGTCTGCCCGCGAGGCTCCGGTGGCCTCTGGAGCGCCCTCTGCACTAGCGATTGCGTCCGTACTTCTCGTGGCTCGACACCCAGTCGAGCGAGGAGATCGCCGAAGCGAGCGAGATCTCGCCGGCGAGCACCACCCCGGCGACGATCTCGGCGAGCTTGCGCACCTTGCCGCGCCCGGTGCAACCCAGGATCTCGAGACATTCGCGCTGCGTCGCCAGGCCGGTGCCGCCGCCGTGCGTCGCGACGATCAGCGAGGGAATCGTCATCGAGATGTAGAGCGCGCCGCTCGGCGTGATCTCGGTGTAGACGATGCCGGCCGAGGACTCGGAGACGTTCGCGACGTCCTGGCCGGTGGCGATGAACATGGCGGTGATGCCGTTCGGCGAATGCGCGCCGTTGTTGTTGGCGCCCGAGAGGAAAGCGCCGACGTTCGCCACCTGGGAGTGGTAGTGGAGCTGTTCCGGCTCGACGCGCATGTTCTGGATCAGCACCTCGCGCGGGATCGTCGCCTCGGCCGTGACCCGCTTGCCGCGCGTCCGCATGACGTTGACGTGCGAGGCCTTCTTGTCGGTCGCGAGGTTCGACTCGAGGTAGAACTTGCGGCAGCGCTCCTTCAGGAACTGTTGTTCGAGAATCCAGGAGCAGGCGGCGAAGGTGGCGCGCCCGACCATGTTCTGCCCCGCGGCGTCGCCGGTCGAATAGTTGAAACGCAGGTAGGTGAACTTCGACGCCAGGAAGCTTTCGATGTCGAGCAGCTTCGCCACCGACGAAGTCGCCTCGGCCTGCTCGCGGATCGCGATCAGGTTGTGATCGATCCAGTGCGCGAAGTCGCGCGCGTCGCGGGCATGGTCGAAGACGAAGACCGGCGCGCGCTGCATGGCATCGCCGACCACGGTGGCGGTGACGCCGCCCGACTGGTTGAGGACCTTCATGCCGCGGCTGTACGAGGCGACGAGCGTCCCTTCGGTGGTCGCGAGCGGAATCAGAAACTCGCCCTGCGCGTGCTCGCCGTTGATCAGGAGGGGGCCGGCGAGGCCGATCGGAATCTGCGCCACGCCGACGAAATTCTCGACGTTGCCGCGGGTCGTCTCCGGGTCGAAGGAGTAGCGATTGACGTGCTCGAGCTTCCTGCCGGTGTACTCGGCGAGGAAGCTCTGCCGGACCTCGGCCATGCGCTGATTGTGGTCGTCCTCCTTGTCGTAGGGGATCTGGATGCGCTTGGGCGTCTCCTCGGCGATGGCGTCGGTGACCTTGAGCTCGAGCTCGCCGAACGGCTGGGCCTCGAACTTCACCACGACCTCGTGATTGCCGATCGCGAGCGGTCCGAAGCCGACGAGGTGGATGAGCACCGTCTTCTTGAGCGGGAATGCGAGGGCGCTCGACTTCGAGATCGCCGCGGCGCGCAGGCGCTCGCCGTCCCCGAGGTCGATCTCGATCGCGCCGTGCGGGACCGTGTGGCCGTCGATCGTGATGCGCCGTGATGCGCGTCACCGTGGCGTCGCTCAGCCGGTTCTTGAGCGTCAGGCGCACCCCTTCGCCGGTGTTGGCGAGGCTGCCGAAAGTGTAGAGCTGCTTCAGGATCAGCGAAGGGATCTTCAGAAACATGCCTGCTCCTCCAGTTGCCCGTGCGCCGCCGGCAAGCTTAGCGGCTTCAGCGCGAACCCGCGAGATCGAAGACGATCCGGCCGCCGACCACGGTAAGGGCCGAGTGAACGGTCTCGAGCTCTCCGGGAGCGACCGCGAACGGATCGTCCGACATCAGGACGAAATCGGCGAGCTTGCCGGGGGCGAGAGTTCCCTTGTCGCCCTCGGCGAATTCGGCGTAGGCCGAGCCGGCGGTATAGGCGGCGAGCGCCTCCGCGACGGTGATCTTCTGTTCGGGATGCCAGCCGCCGGGATTCTTGCCGTCGAGGGTGCGGCGGGTGACCGCCGCGGCGACGCCGAGCATCGGGTCGAGCGCGCGATCGGCCAGTCGGTGCCGAAGGCGAGGTGTCGCGCCGGCGTCGAGCAGGGAGCGGAAGCACGTAGCTGTCGCGGGAGCGCTCGGGTCCGAGCCGCTTCTCGGCCCAGCGGCCGTCGTCGGCGTCGTGGACCGGCTGCATCGATGCCACCACGCCCAGACGGGCGAAGCGCGCGACGTCGGCGGCGCGCAGGTGCTGGGCGTGCTCGATGCGGTGACGGCGGTCGCGCGGCCGTTGGCGCGCGCCACCCGCTCGTAGATGTCGAGAATCGGGCATTGGCGCTGCTCGCCGATGGCGTGGATCGAGACCTGGAGACCGGCGGCGTCGGCGGCGGCACGCGCCGCTCCATGACGCCCTCGGGGAACATGTCGTCGGCCGAGAGGCCCGAGGTTCCCGGCGCGTCGGAATAGGGTTCGAAGAAGAGCGCGGTCGAGGAGCCGAGCGAGCCGTCGGCGTAGGCCTTTCAACCCGCCCAGCGCGCAGCCAGGCGTCGCCGGCGCCGCGCGCGCGCGACGAGGTCGCGTTGCGCTCGTCCCAGAGCGAGATCGGCGTGCGGAAGGAGACGCGGACGGTGAGCTCGCCGGCGGGCGGGCGGCGCCGTAGACCGGCCACTCGCTGACATCGGCCACTCCGGCCAGTTGCCGAAGTGACGCACCGAAGCTGACGGCGTAGCGCGCCGCTTCGGCCATCGCCGCGTCGAGAAACTCCCGCAGCTCGTCCGGCGACGGTCGCGGCACGACCCGGAAGACGAGATCCATCGCGGGGTCCTCTTTGAGCACGCCGGTCGGTTCTCCGGTCGCCGCGTCGCGCACGATCGTTCCGCCGCTGGGATCCTTCGAATCGCGCGTAATGCCGGCGAGCGCCAGCGCCCGCGAGTTGGCGAGCGCCATGTGGCCGTCGAGGCGGGAGATGAAGACGGGATGGTCGCCGGCCGCGGCGTCGATCCACTCGCGCGTCGGAAGCGGGCTGCCGGGCCAGCGCTCGTGATCCCAGGTGACATTGGTGATCCAGCGTCCGGCGGGGACTCGCGCGGCGTGCTCGGCAAAGCGGCGCACGAACTCTTCGCGGCTCGCGGCGAGCCGGAGGTCCGCCGCGAGCAGGCTCGCGCCGCCGGCGAAGAAGTGCGTGTGGCTGTCGATGAAGCCGGGCAGGAGGCGGCGGCCGGCGGCGTCGATGACCCGGGTCGTGGGTCCGATGAGTGGCGCGATCTCGGCCTCCGAGCCGACAGCGATCAGGCGCTCGCCACGGACGGCGAGCGCCGTCGGCTCAGCCGACTCGAGGCCGGGAATCCCGGTCCAGATCCGCGCGTGGCGCACCACCAGGTCCGACTTTTCCTGCTGTGCCGGGAGAGCGGAACCCTGGGTCAGGGCGAGGACAAGGGTAAGCGGGATACCGAGGCTGGAATTCGGGCTCACGAGGCGCTCCTGGAGAGGTCTCTTGCGGAGATTGCAAAGCCGGTTTGCGCGCCATCGCATGTTAGCATCCGACGGCTTCGCGGAGCGGGAGCGGTATGGCGAATGTAGTCGTGGTCGGAATGCAGTGGGGAGACGAGGGCAAGGGGAAGATCGTCGATCTTCTCTGCCCGGCTTTCGATGCCGTGGTGCGCTACCAGGGCGGACACAACGCCGGACACACGGTGAAGTTCGGGGACCGCCACTTCGCCCTGCGCCTCATTCCGTCCGGCATTCTGCACTCCGGAATGCGCTGCGTCATGGGCAACGGCATGGTGGTCTCGCCGGAGGCGTTCTTCGAGGAGCTCGACCAGTTGCAAGCCGCGGGAGTGGAGGTCGACGGGCGGCTTTTCGTCTCGAATCGCGCCCAGGCGCTCCTGCCGCAGCATGCGGTGCTCGACCAGGCGCGCGAGCAGGCGCTCGGCGCGGGCAAGGTCGGCACGACCGGGCGCGGCATCGGTCCGGCGTACGAGATGAAAGTGGCGCGCTTCGGCGTGCGCTTGGGCGAGCTCGCCGCGAACGGCGTGGGTGGCCGTCTCCGGGCGCAGCTCGCCCGGATCGAGCCCGAGCTCAAGGCGCTGGGGGGTGGCGCGCTCGCGCATCCGCAGCGCCTCGAGGACGAGTGCCGGAACTGGGCGAAGCGCCTCGAGCCGTTCCTGTGCGAAACCGAGCATCTGCTGCACCGCTGGCTCAAGGAGGGCCAGAGCCTGCTGTTCGAGGGCGCGCAGGGCTCGCTCCTCGACGTCGACCACGGGACCTACCCGTTCGTGACCAGCTCCAGTCCGACGGCGGGCGGCGCCGCCACCGGCAGCGGCGTTCCCCCTACGGCCTTCGACGGCGTGCTCGGAATCGTCAAGGCCTATACGACGCGCGTCGGGGGCGGTCCTTTTCCCGGCGAGCTCCTGGACGAGCAGGGCGACTATCTGCGCAAGCGGGGCAACGAGTTCGGTACGGTCACCGGCCGTCCGCGCCGGTGCGGCTGGTTCGACGCCGTGGCGGTGCGCTACGCGCAGCGCCTGAACGGCGCCGAGCTCGTTGCGCTGACCAAGCTCGACGTGCTCGACGAGCTCGCCGAGATCCCGGTCTGTGTCGGCTATCGCATTGACGGTGAGGTGACGCAGGAGCTGCCGTCGCGGCTCGACCGGTTGGAGCACGCCGAACCGGTCTACAAGACGCTGCCGGGATGGCGGCAGAGCACGGTCGGGACGCTTCAGGCAGCGGACTTGCCGCCGGCGGCACGGGGCTACATCGCGTTCCTGGAGGGGGAGATCGGCGCCGAAGTCGCGCTGATCTCGACCGGGCCGCGACGCGAAGAGACCATTCTCACCGCCTGCGCGCGGCTCGAGAAGTGGACCTCCGGTCGCCTGCCGAGCGTGCTCGCGCAGCGCGGTGCTTGAGCGCTTCCTCGAGTCCGTCCCGGCGATCGGTTTTCGACAACGCCGTTCGCCGTCCGATAGAATGGCGGCGACGCCGGGCCCTTAGCTCAGTCGGTAGAGCAGCTGGCTTTTAACCAGACGGTCGGGGGTTCGATCCCCTCAGGGCCCACCAAAGATCGAGCAGATCGGCAAGCGAGCACGCGCAGTGCCCGCAAGACTCGCAGCACCCGCAGCACGCGCAGCGCCGGAAATCCAGGGCCCATCGTCTAGCCTGGTCAGGACACCGCCCTTTCAAGGCGATAACACGGGTTCGAATCCCGTTGGGCCTACCAACTTTTCTTCTCCGCTGAGAATCCCGCTTAGTGCTGAGCGCGCCAGCGCCAGCGTCGTCAGTGGTGGACGCCAAGATCTCCTGAGGTCAGGATACCGAGATGAGCGAGCCCAGGAGAACGACCGTCTACCTCGACCCGGAACTGCACCGGACGCTGCGATTACGGGCTGCGGAGTCGGACGTTTCGATCTCGGAGATGGTCAACGACGCTGTGCGGCTCGCGCTCGCCGAGGACGCTTCCGACCTCGAGGCTTTGGCGGCCCGCAAGCGGAGCCGGTCGTCGACTTCGAGACGGTCGTGCGCGATCTCAAGCGGCGTGGCCGGCTATAGCATCGAGGTCCAGCGCTCCGCATCGTATGATCGCCATGGAGGCTCTCCATGCGTCGAATCGTGCTGCTCGTTTCGGTGATCGTCCTGGTTGGATCGCAGTCCGCGTCGTTCGCCGCCGAGGGGGCGAAACGGGCGATCACGATCGACGATCTCTCGCGAGTGCGCGAGGTGGCCGACCCGCAGCGCTCGCCGGAGGGCGACTGGGTCGCCTACACGGTGCGCTCGGTCGACGTCGAGAAAGACAAGCGCGACAACGACATCTGGATGGCGCGCTGGGACGGGAGCGAGGAGATCCGCGTGACCTCTTCGCCCGAGAACGAGTCGGATCCGCGCTTCAGCCCCGACGGCAAGTACCTCGCCTTCCTCGCGTCGCGTGGCGACGAGGACGAGAAGAAGAAGGGCGCCCAGGTCTGGCTGCTCCGTCGCGCCGGCGGCGAAGCGCTGAAGCTCACCGACATCAAGGGCGGCGTCTCCGCGCTCGCCTGGTCTCCCGACAGCTCGCGTCTCGCGCTGGTCGTGAACGATTTCGACGCCGCCGACGAGCCCGAGAAGATGGAGGGCTGGAAGCGCAAGACCGCGCCGCCGATCGTCCTCGACCGCTACCACTTCAAGCAGGACCGGGACGGCTACCTGAAGGGGCTCTACTCCCACATCGGGATCTTCGATCTGGCGGCCAAGAGCTACATGCCGCTGACTTCGGGCGCGGTGGATGACCTGGACCCCGCGTGGTCGCCCGACGGCAAGACGATCGCCTTTCGCAGCAAGCGCGGCCACGCCGAGCCGGACCGCACGGAGAACAGCGATCTCTTCACCATCGAAGCGCGGGCGGGCGCGCTGCCGGTGCAGCTCACCCAGACCAAGGAGAGCGAGACCGGGCGGCCGGAGTGGAGCCCGGACGGGACGCGGATCGCCATTCTGGTCGGCGACGAGGACAAGTTCTACGCCTACGACCTCGCCAAGCTCGCCGTCGTGCCCGCCGCCGGAGGAGCCCCGACGATCCTGACGCCGGCTCTCGACCGGCCGGTGTCGGACCCGGTCTGGACGGCGGACGGCCAGGCGCTGATCTTCACCGTCGAGGACGATCGCGCAGCTTACGTCGGGCGCATCTCAGCCGCCGGCGGCGCGGTCGAAGCTCTCACCACCGGGCAGCGCGTGGTGGGCGCGCCGAGTCTCGGCGGCAGCGATGGCGGGATCGCCGTCCTGGTCTCGTCGCCGGCCCAGCCGCGCGAGCTGTTCGCCCTCGAGAACGGGCAGATGCGGGCGCTCTCGCACCAGAACGACGCTCTGCGCGACGAGCTCGCGTTTGCGACCACCACCGACTTCAGCTCGAAGAGCAAAGACGGGACGGTGGTGCACGGATTGCTCGCCCGTCCGGCGGGCGCGGTGGACGGGCAGAAGCTCCCGACTCTGCTCTATATCCACGGCGGCCCGAACGGCCAGGACGACTATGCGTTCGATTTCGACCGCGAGCTCTTCGCCGCCAACGGCTACGCCGTCCTCCAGGTCAACTACCGCGGCAGCAGCGGGCGCGGCGCAGCCTTCCAGAAGGCGATCTACGCCAACTGGGGCGACAAAGAAGTCGTGGATCTCCTCGGCGCCGTGGACGAAGCGGTGCACCTGGGGGTCGCCGACCCCGACCGGCTGGGCCTGGGCGGGTGGAGCTACGGCGGCATCCTGACCGACTACACGATCGCGAGCGATCCGCGCTTCAAGGCCGCGGTCTCCGGCGCGAGCAGCGCGCTGCAAACGACGATGTACGGCCTCGACCAGTACATCGT
This sequence comes from Thermoanaerobaculia bacterium, assembly GCA_963806165.1. Lineage (GTDB taxonomy): Bacteria > Acidobacteriota > Thermoanaerobaculia > Multivoradales > JAGPDF01 > JAGPDF01. The sequence continues at coordinate 882,426 of CAWDWZ010000007.1, read as the reverse complement.
GCAGTACGACAACGAGATGGGACAGCCCTGGCGATCGAAGGACCTGTGGACGCGGGTCTCCTATCCGTTCTGGCGCGCCGACAAGATCCGCACCCCGACGCTCTTCCTCTGCGGCCAGAGCGATTTCAACGTGCCGATCGCCGGCGTCGAGCAGATGTACCAGGCGCTGCGCAGCCTCCAGCTCGATACCGAGCTGGTGATCTACCCCGGGCAGTATCACGGCCTGACGACCCCGAGCTATCAGCGCGACCGGCTGCAGCGCTTCCTCTCCTGGTGGGGGAAGTACCTCAAGCCGGCGGCCGCGGACGCGAAGTAGCGCGCGGCACCGAACCGACGAAGCTTCACGGAACCGCCAGCGACCACTTCGTCGTGTTGCCGGTCTCGAAGCCGTCGACGAAGAGCTGCCCCGCGGGGTCGTCGTCGACGATGATGATGGTAATCGTCGGGTGCGCTCCGAGAGCCAGACCGGCGCTCGGATTGGTAAGGTGAAGGACGATCGTCTCGTCCGGCTCGTCGGTCGTATCGTCGACGATGTCGATCGTCCTGATGTCGGTGGAGAGGTCTCCGGTGGTCCAGGTGAAGGTCCCTGGCGTGTAGTTGAAATCGACGCCGGGGGTGGCGGTGCCGCCTAATCGTGAGTGATCGACGAAGGCCGAAAGCACCGCGCCGCCGTTGCGGTCGGCGACCACGAAGGTGAAGTTGGTGCCTTCGTTCACGGTGATCAGCTGGGACGTGAAGCTGACCGTGCCGAAGGCGCCGGTAGCCCGGTCGAGACCGTAGAGCAGATCGACGACGCCGACATGCGCCTGGATGCCGGACTCTCCCGGCACGCCGATCGCGAGGTCCGCCGTGCCGTTGCCGTCGAAGTCGCCGGCCGCGAGCGCTTCACCGAAGAAGTCGCCGTTCTCCGCGATGCTCGGGATCGCCGGTGGAAAATCCTGATCGAAGGTCTGACCACCGGTCGCTGTCAGACCTCCGGCGCCGCCCGAATAGAGCACATTGACCCCTCCGGCATCGCCATGGCCGTTGACGTCCTCGTCCGGTGCCCCGATCGCCAGGTCGGCCCGCCCGTCGCCGTCGAAATCGCCCGCGGCGAGCGCCGCCCCGAAGTGGTCGCCGGTCTCCGATGCGGAATCGGGCTGAAAATTGTCCTGGTCGAAGAACTGGTTGCCGGCGGTAGCCAGGTGGTCGGCAGCGTCGGCGAAGACGATCGCGACGGCGCCGGTGTCGCTCGCCGCTCCGAGCGACTCGCCGGCGACGCCAATCGCGAGATCCTGGAAGCCGTCGGCGTCGAAGTCGCCGGCCGCGAGAGCGCCGCCGAAGCGGTCACCACTCTCCTCGCCGCCAGCCAACGGACCGTTCTGCTGCAAGCAGAGGCCGTTCTGTACCACGACGCCGGAATTGGTGACCCCGGCGGCGGTCTCCTCGAACGGAACCCCGACGACCTCCTCGGGATCCGCGGCGGCGAGGGCCCGCCCGACGACCGCCCGGCCCAGCGAGTCGCCGCTCTCGACGCCGTCCGTCCCGGAGCACAGCTGCAAGGCATCCTGAAAACGGTTGCAGCTCTCGCCCCGCGGCTCACCGACGAAGTCGAAGAAGCTCAACACGGTCACCTCGCCGGCGTCGGTCTGACCTGGTAGGAAACCGTCCTCGCCCGGTGTGCCAATGAGGAGCTTGCGCGTCAGGCTGGTCGTAGGCGGCAAGCTGAAAGCGACCGAGAATCCGAAGCGGTCGCCGGCCTCGGGCGACTCGCGGACGTCGCCGAAACAACCGAAATCGCGCGCCGGCAGGTTCGATTGGTCGTACTCGAGAGCGCCGGCACCGGAGAGGCCGGAGGCGGAGCCGAAGAGCACGTAGACCACGCCGGCGTCGACGACGCTGCCGATGTTCTCGTCCGGCACGCCGATCGCGAGGTCGGCGAAGCCATCGCCGTCGAGGTCCCCGGCCGCGAGAGCGGCGCCGAAATGATCGTCGGTCTCCGAGCTCCCCGAGATGCCGCTGGTTTCCTGGGTGAACAGTACGCCGGTGCTCGCCTGAAGACCAGCGGCCGAGCCGTAGAAGACTTCCACCAGTCCGGCGCCTGCCACACCGGCCGTGGTCTCGCCGGGCACTCCGACCGCGAGGTCGGCGAAGCCGTCGCCGTCGAAGTCGCCCGCGGCGAGGGCCGAGCCGAGCTGGTCCTCGGCCTCGCAGGCGTCGGGGCCGGAGCACTGGTCGAGCTGGGCGCTGCCGAGGTCGGTCAGTTGGCCCCGGGCAGCGCTCGCGCCGATCAGGCCGGCGAGAAGCAGGATGCGGGCGAGGTGCATGCCGCGGACGATCTGGGCTCTGGTCGACATCGTCGCTCCTCGGCCAGGGGGGAAGCGGCATCCCGGCCTCGATTAGAGCCGCGCAAACGGCCGGGAAAACGTCTCACCGCGCGGCGGGGCGCCGTCTACTTCTTGCGCTTCTTCGCCAGCTCGCGGAGCGCGTCGAGGGCGCGGCGGTCCTCGGGGCCGAGCCGCCGCGCCGCCGTGCGCAGGTAGGTCTCGGCCTCGCTGAATCTCCCGAGCTGCGTCGCGATCTCTCCGGCGTAGAGGTAGGGCGTGATCGACTCCGGATCGATGCGCTGCGCTTCCTCAAGCTCCGCGAGCGCTTTCGCTCCGGCCGTTGTCGGCGCGAGCAGGAAGCCGCAGTGTGCCGCCTCGGCGCGGTAGGCGCCGTTCTGGGGATCGCAGTCGGCGGCGAATTCGAACTGTTTCCTGGCCTGCACCCAGCGCTTGGCCTCTTTGAGCGCGCGCCCCTTCTTGTACTGCAGCGCGGCGTCGAGCAGGTCGGTCTCGATGCGCAAGGGCGACGGGCTCGGCCGGGGTACGGCTGCTGCAAGAGGCGAAGGTGCCGCGGGAGTCGATGGGGACACCGGGGAGGGCGCGCTCAGTGGATGCGGCGAGCGCAGCGCGGCGCGCTCGTGTGAGTCGCAAAGGCGCGCAAAGGCGAGCGCACCCGCGATGAAGAGCTCGCGCGCCGCCGGCGCGGCCTGCTCGAGCTCGCGGCGCTCGAACTGCCAGGGTGCGAATCGCCGGGCGAAGGCCAGGAAGCACGCCCGGATTTCGTCGTCGGTCGCGTCCCGGTTCGCCGCGAGCAGCTCGAAGGCGTCCTGTCCCCGGAAGCTCGCGAAGGCGCGCGCGACCTCCTCCTGCAGGCGCGCCGACTCCCTCGCGATGGGATCTTCGATCTCGATCCAGGCCGCGGGCGGCGCCAGGACTGGCTCGACAGCAGGAGGAATGGGCGACGCGGCCGGACTGCGGCCAGGCGCCGCGAGACGGTCGGCCGGAACCACCAGACCGAGGAGCGCCAGGCCCCAGATCGTGCGGGAGAGCTCCGGGACCGAAAGCGCGCAGAGCGGCAGCAGCTCCTCGAGCCGGCGCGGCTGGACGAGTGCTCCGAGGAGCGCCTTTTCGCGCTCGCTGGGTCGCAGCTCCTCGACGCGGGTCGCGGCATCGGGAGGCAGGGCGAGGAGCGTACCGGCGAGCGGGCCGATGGCGCTGTCGATCGTCTCCTGGGGCACGAACCGTTCGACGCCCGTAAGGACGAGGCGCGCCACCTTGACCTTGAGCGCCGCCGCGGTCGCGAACTCTCCGGCCTCGAAGGTAATTTCGCCGTCGCGCCAGGTGAAGAGGTCGAAGAGCTTGCGCGCCAGGCTCTGCTGCAGGAGACGATGAAGCTCCGCGGCGTCCATCAGTCCCTCGGCAACCAGGACCTCGCCGAGCAGGGCTCCGCGCGCCACGGAGCGGGTGAGGACGCCGTGAGCCTCCGCCTCGCTCAGTCGTCCGCTCGCGGCGAGGAACCGGGAGAAGGTCTCGTGGGCGAGGTTGGAGCGGCAGTCGACCGGCACCCCGCGGACGAGCACCACGCGTTTCTCGATCGGCCCCCGGCGCGCCACCAGGAGCCCCGTCGATTCCGCGGCATGGTGGGCGAGGAGGAGCACCGGGAACGGCGTTTCGGCGAGCTGGACCGTGGCGAGCGCGGCGAGCCCGGCGAGCTGGGAAGGCTGAAGGAACACGATGCGCGCATTCTACGGCCGGAGTCGTTGGCGCTGCCCGTCCAGTACCTGTACTTGCGAAAGCCGCGCCTATCGTGCTACTAGGACAGTCGAGAGTCGGTTAGCGCAAGCGTTCCGGACGGGACGCCGCTCGTCGACGGCACGAGAAGCGAAAGGAGACGGGGAGATGGCCAAGATGATTCGTACGGTGCTCGTCATGATCGCCTCTGGGGGCCTGGTGCTCGTCAGTATGGCCGCGGCTCAGGTCAAGCACGATTTCCTCAGAACGGGGCCGCCGGTTCCGCCCGTTCCCGACGCCAGCGAGGACACCCCGGTGAGCTACACCGGAGCGGTGCCGGCCCCGGTCATGGGAGCCCTCGACCAGGATGACTCCACCTACAACCGCGTGCTCACTGGCTGCGGTGGACTTTCGGGCGTGGGCACCGCCGTCTCCTACGACACCATTACCATCACCAACAACACCGCCGGCATCGCGAGCTTCATCGCCGAGACCAGCGACCAGGGGACGCCCGGCGTCTGCGCGGCCATCGACACCTTCCTGACCGCCTATGAGCCGACGTTCAATCCGGGTGCTCCGCTCACGGGCTGCGTCGCCGCCGATGACGACCTTGGACCGGGCAACTGCAGCCGGATCACGTTCACGATACCGGTCGCGGGCACCGCGGTGATCGTGGTCAGCTCCTTCGCCAACGCCGCTCTCTTCCCGTACCAGGTGAACTTCGACGGCACCACGCCGGTCGAGCTGACCCACTTCAAGGTCGAGTAGCGGCCGCGCATTCGTTCGCCGGCTGCGCCGAGTCAGCGTGTCCTGAGAAACGATCCCCAGTCCTCCACTGGCTGAAGCCTGTATCGGTGCACTGGCTCTGGCAGCGCTACCAGGCGTTGCGTCGGCGCAGGGCGTCGATGTGGGCGACGTGGTGGCGGCTGTGCCAGGCGTACATGGCGACGCTCTTGTCGAGGGACACCGGAGCGGGAATCTCGGGATGGAGGAAGCAGCGCTCGAAGGCCGCGGGCGGAAGCGAGCCCAGAAAGCGGCTCCAGCGCTCGTGGAGCGCGGCGAGGAGGTTGAGCGAGACCTCGATGTCGCCGCTCCTGCCGTCGGCGAGCTCGGCCCACGCCGCCTCCTGATAGGGCCTCACCGTGGGCCGCTCCTCGGTGACGGCGAGCTTGTGGCGGATATAGGCGTTCATGTGGCTGTCGGGCACGTGATGCACGACCTGCCGCACGGTCCAGCCGCCGTCCCGGTAAGGCGTATCGAGCTGCTCCGCGGAGAGCCCGGCGACCGCCCGCCGCATCTCGGCGGGGCAGGCGGCGATCTCCGCCAGATATTGCCGGCGCGACTCACTCGTGTAGACGCGCGGGATCGTGAACTTGCCGATCGGGTAACGGAGATCGTTCAAGGCTTCCTCCTCTTGTGGTGTCGTGGCTGGAGTGGGGTTGGAGACCAATCGGCCGAAGAAAGCGATCGCGCGGTGACTTCGTAGATGACGAGGCGCTTGCCGGCCAGCAGTTGCGGGTCCGCGCGCAGCCAGTGCACGCGGTCGGCGAGAACGTTGGCCGCGAGTCTGGCGCTGCGCTGCACCGGCCGGTCGAGGGCAAAGGCGAGCTGCTCGACAAAGCCGGCGTTTCTGCCGCCGGTATCGACGCTGAAGACCAGCGCATAGCTGTCGCCGAGCAGGAGAACGTCGGCGTCGGAGGCTGCAGGCGCGCTGAAAGGGGCGTCGCCCAAACCCAGGATCTCGTCGAGCTCGACTCTCTCGCTGGGGTAGATCGGGCCGTCCAGGCCCACGCCGAGGAGTCGCGCCAAGATCGCCCTCGAAGTCGAGCGCAAAGCCGCGGCGCTTGAAGCCCGGCGGGCGGGTGCTTCGGCAGGGCGCACTCGCGGGTCAGAAAGCGCGCCAGTCCGTCGGCCGCGATGCGCATTCCGCGCGCGTTCCAGTGCGTGTCGGTGGCGAGATAGAGCGTTTCGCCCGCCCGGGCGGCCGCCCGCAGATCGGGCAGGGCGTCGAAGACCGGAATTCCCGCCGCGGTGAGGCGCTGGACCAGCTCCGGAAACGAAGGGTTCGCAATCGGGAGCGCCCCAGCCCCGTTCTCTCCGGGGGGCTCTGCGATTCGTCCGAACCGGACGAGCGGTTCGGGGTGGACCTGGGCCTTGGCCGGGACGGGAAAGAAGACGAGCTGGATGCCCCGCGCCGCGAGCTCCTCGCGGAGCTGGACGAGTCCCGGTACGGGATCGGGCTGTGGGGCGTAGTTGCGTTTGCCGAAGGTCCGGCGTCGCGCGAGCTCGCGCGGTGCGAGGAAGCCGTGTCCGGTGAGGTAGTCGAACTCCGTGCGAAAGTAGAGCCAGCCTTGGCGGCCGACGAGAACCTGGCTGTTGCCGTAGCCCAATCCCCGCGAAAGCGCCGTCTGTGCCGGCGGGCGCAGCACGGCCGAAACTCCCGAGTCGCGTCCGAGGCGGTCTTCGAGCGCCAGCAGACCGGCTTGGAGCTCGCGATTGGCGGCCAGAGCGCCGTCGCGTTCCCAGATCCCGAGAAAAGCGCGCGGCGTCGGTATCTGTGCCCCGCCCGTGAAGGCCGTCGCTTCGCCGCGCCGGGCTCGCGCGGCCTCGATCCACGGGCCGACTGCGACTGTCGCCAGCAGAGCGACCGTGAGCACCCAGCTGCCGGAGCGCGAAATCCGTGTGGTCGCGATCTCGGCGAGCGCCTGGGCTTCACGGGTCGGTTGCTGATAGGGAAGGCTCATCCGATGGGAGCTCAGAAGATGTAGTAGATGAACGGATTGTAGTCCTGCGTCGAAAGCGCCGCGATGGCCACGATGAGCAGCGCGAGAGAGATCCCGATCTTCATCGGCGTCAGCTCGCGCGTCCAGGTCCAGCTCTGCTGCGCTCCCCAGACCGTTCCCGCCGCGACGGCGAAGCTCAGGAGCAGATAGGGGCTCGCGAGCAGGCCCGAGAGCAGCGGCGCGGCGGCGGCGGCTTCGCCGAAGCCGAGCATCCTGCCGAGGTACGCGAGGGCGGCCGGGAGATCGGCGGCCCGGAAGAAGACCCAGCTCACCAGCACCAGGGTGAAGGTGGTCGCGACGCGCAGCGCCTTCGGCATCCAGCCGTAAAGCCGTTCGACACCGACCGCGCGTTCGATCGCCAGGAGCGTTCCGTGGAAGGCCCCCCAGAGGACGAAGTTCCACGACGCGCCGTGCCAGAGCCCGCCGAGCAGCATGGTGAGACCGAGGTTGATGTAGGTCCGGCGCACTCCTTTGCGGTTTCCGCCCAGCGGGAAGTAGAGGTAGTCGCGCAGCCAGGTCGAGAGCGAGATGTGCCAGCGGCGCCAGAACTCGGTGATCGACTGCGAGTGATAGGGCGAGTCGAAGTTCTGCGCGAAGACGAAGCCGAGCATCAGGCCGAGCCCGATCGCCATGTCCGAGTAGCCGGAGAAGTCGAAGTAGATCTGGAAGGCGTAGGCCACGACCCCGTGCCAGGCGTCGAGAACGCTGGGCGAGCCGGCGTCGAAGACGGTGTCGGCGATCTTGCCGCATGGGTTGGCGAGCAGGACCTTCTTCGCCAAGCCGACGGCAAGAAGGCGACGCCGCGCGCGAACTTGGCGAGCGTGTGGGTCCGGTTGGCGAGCTGGTCGGCGACCTCGGAGAAGCGGATGATCGGCCCGGCCACGAGCTGCGGAAACATCGAGACGAAGCAGGCGAAGTCGATGAAGTTGCGCAGCGGCTTCGCGTCGCCGCGATAGACGTCGATGGCGTAGCTCATCGACTGGAAGGTGTAGAAGCTGATGCCGAGCGGCAGCGTCACCTTGAGCGCGGTCGCGATCGTGGCGGCTTCGACGCCGAGCACCGAGGCGAGGCCGTTCCAGCTCTCGACCGCGAAGTTGAAGTACTTGAAGAAGCCGAGCAGGGAGAGGTTGGAGGTGACCGAGAGCAGCAGCGCCAGACGTTCGCGGCGATTGCGCGCCGACCCGCCTTGGGCAGCGGCGCGAGCGGCGTCCGGCTCCACGGCGTCGGCCGGCCATGACCAGGCCGGCCACCCAGTCGATGGTGGTCGAGAGCAGGAGCAGGATCGAGAAGGCGGGATTGGCCCAGCCGTAGAAGACGTAGGAGAAGAGCGTCAGCACGAAGTGTTTGGGCGCCGGGGCGCAAGGTAGTAGCCCGCCAGAGCGCCGGCAGGAACCAGAAGAGGAAGAGCTGGGAGCTGAAGACCATCGCTCAAGGCGCTGCGGTCGCCCCGAGGTCGAAGAAGAGCGGCAGACCTGGACTCGACGGCAAGCGATCGGCGAGGAAGAACTGCTCGAGCTGCGGCTGGGCCGCGAACGGTTCGAGGACGAGGCGGTAGCTCTCGCCGGCCTTGGGCGCTGCGATGACCTGGGTGTCGAGAATCGCCCAGCGCGCGACGCGGATCCGCGTTCCGGCGAGGGGCGGACCGGAGATCTGCCGGAGAACCTCGAGCTCGTCGAGCGCGAGCGCCTCGCGGTACGGGGAGATCTCGTCGAGGGAAGGCGCGGGCGAGGCTGCCCGCAGCCGGACTTCGACGATCGCTCGTGCTGTCGCGGGCCGCGCTGCGAGGAGGGTCCGAATCCGTGCCGCCTCGGCGGCGATCTCCGGGTCGTCGAGCGGCCGGTTCCAGATCGCGATCTCACTCAGCGTCCCGTGCCAGCGCTCCTCGTTCTGCTCCTCCGAGCCGAAGGTCAAAGCGCGCGGGCGCCAGTGAAAGAAGTCGCCGGGCAGGGCGACCAGCGGGGTCGTTTCGCCGGCCTGGGCGCCGTCGACGAAAGCCTTGAGGCGGCCGGGAGTGAAGGTGATCTGAATGTAGTGCGGCGCCGTCGAGTCGAGCCGCGCGATCGGCACCGAGGTGCCCTCCTTCGCGGTTTCCGAGGTGCGCAGAGTGAGTACGATCCGATCGCCCTCCTGGCGGAGTACGAAATTCCGGGCTCGCGCGCCGTCGGAGAAGGCGGCGATCGCACCCAGCTCGTGGAGCGAGGCCGGCGAGACGAGGAGCGCGACGGTCAGCTGATTTCTCGCGAGGAGCGCGCCGTGGAGACGGCGACCGGTCTCGGCTTCGGCGGAGAAGAATCCGCCGCCCAGGGCGAGGGCGCGATGGGCGTCGAACCAGGCCAGGCCATGCGCCTGCAGGATCTCGCTGGCGCTCCCGGGGGCGACGCGATTCTCGTCCTCGGCGTTTCGCCAGACGAAAACGAGTCCGCGCTGCATCTGCGCGGTCGCGGAGGGAAGGCCGGCTCCCTTCGCCGGAGCTCCGGCTGGCGACGGTCCGCCTGCTGCAGCGCTCGTAGCGGCATTCCCGGTGCGCCGCCCCGGGCGGAAGAGATCAGGGTAGCGATCGATTGCGGGGTGCGGTGCGACCGGCAGCGCTCGGCCCGCCGGCAGCAGGGTCTGCGGATCGAGCTCCAGGACGTAGATGTCGTAGTCGGCTCGGAAGTGATCGTGCGCGCCGGCGGACGCTCCGACCGCGAGCATCGAGTCGTCGTTCGAGAGCATCGGAAAGTAGAGGTAACCGCGATCGGCTGGAAAGCGAGAATCTCCCTTCTCGAGAACCGTCCAGCTCCGCCGCGTGGCGAGGTCGAGGGCGTCGACCGGCCCGCCGGCACCCGCCGACCAGACGGCGAACCGGCCGTCGTTCGAAAAGGCGGGCGCGCAGCCGCCGAGCGTAGGGCGGAGGCTCACGCCTCTCCCCGTGGCGTAGTCGGAAAAGGTCGGCGTGGCCCCTGTCGCCACGCGCCCACCGGGGGCTATCAGCCAGCCTTCGCCGTTCTTGGCCGGAGCCGCGAGCTCACTGGTTGCGCCGGTTGACAGGTGAAGCTCGTGCGTCACGCCGCGGCCGTCGAGATAGACCAGCTCGTCCTCGCCCCACCAGACCACGGCGCGATGCTCGCCGTAGTGTCGGGCTTCGGCGACGAGAACGCGGTCGCGTCCGCCATCGGCGTCGACGAGGTGCAGGGCTCCCGGCGCCAGCGAGTACTTGCGTGCGCCACCCGGGAGGCTGAGGTACACGAGCCGGCCCCCGTCCGGCGAGATTTTCGCGCAACAGTGGTCTCTTCCCGGCTCGTCAGCGGAGATGCGGCGCGGCGCTGCGTCGCCGAGATCCTGTCGCCAGATGCGGAACTCGCCAGAGCGATTCGATTCCCAGACCACGAATCCGTCGCTGGCGGAGTTTGCCGAGATCGCCGAGGTCGCCGAGCTCGCGATCGAAGCCGCTCCGGCTCTCCCCGGGGCAGGGGAATCCCCCGCACAGGAGAGAGCCAGGAGAAGAGGGGCGGCGAGACCAGCTCGAAGGGCGCTGGAGAAAGTCGCAGGAAACATGAGGGGCGAGAGTATACGAACTCGATGGGCGTCTCCTGGAGGAGTAGCATTCCACGATGGCGCCTCGTCTCCCCTTCACCGTCGCGACCGCTCTCGCCGCGGCGCTCGCGCTCGCTCCGGCAGCCCGCGCAGCGATCGCGAATCCGCCCCACAAGGACGTCTTCTTCCTCGCCGAGCACTTGCCGGAGGCCGCCGAGGAGGCGCGCTATTTCTCCCTGCCTTGGCCGGACGGCGCGCTCGCGCCCGGAGGCTGGCATCCGCTGGTCGGGCTCGGCGGCGCCGATATCGGCGCCGACTTCGCGCGCGCGCGCGGCGGCCTCCTCACCTTGGGCGCGAGCCACGCCTGGAGCTCGACCTGGGCTCTCGAGCTCTTCGGCTTCTACGGTCAGTTCGAGGTCCGTGGGGGACCCGGCGAGAATGTTCTCCGGCAGTCGGCAGTGGCTGGCGTGCCCCTCGATCTGCCCGAGCGCGCGCGATTCAGCCATCCCCGCGGCTCTTTCCGCCACTCGGGACTCGGAATCGCCGTCGCGCGCTCGAGCTCCGGCGCCCGACGTTGGACTCTCCTCGGAGGACTCCTCCTCGAGCGCCTGGAGCTCGCCGGCTATCGCTTCGACTACGAGCTCCTCGGGGGGGCCGACGCCGGCGCCGCCGGAGTGCTGGACAAGAGCGGCTCGAACGACTTCGTCACGCCTTACGCCGGGGTCGAGGTCGCCCTTCCGCTCGGCCGCCGCTGGGTCGCTCTGCCGCGCTGCCAGCTCGGAGTGCCGCTGCCCCCGGGAGATTTCGATACCCGCTTGACAGGTCCCGGTTTCGACATCTCGACCGCCTCGAGCGGTGCGCGCAGCGGCAAGATCGGCGACGGCTTTTTCACCCTCGGGACGGGATTCCGCGACCGGGTCACCGGACTCGAAATCGATCTCGGGACCACGGTGACCTTTCCGGGGATTCAGGCCCTGACCCATCCCGGCATCGACCGCGCCTGGCTGCTCGCGGTCGCCTGGCACGGCCGCTAGAGCCCGGTGACGCGCACGACCTCTTCGAACGTCGTGATGCCTTCGGCCAGCTTGCGCAGCGCCGACTGGCGCAGGGTGCGCATGCCGTTCTTCACCGCCTCGCGCTTGATCTCCGGAGCGTCCCGCCCTTCGACGATGAGGTGCTTGATCGACTCGTCGATCGGCAGGATCTCGAAGATGCCGCAGCGGCCGAGGTAGCCGGTGCCGCGGCAGTCGTGGCAGCCCTGGCCCTCCTTGACCTTGATCTTCTTGCCCGGCGGTACCGTGAGGTGCAGCGTGGCTGCCTCCTCGACGGTGAGCGTGCGTTCGCCGACGCAGTTGGTGCAGATCTTGCGCACCAGGCGCTGCGCCATGACGCCGATCAGCGTCGAGCTGATGAGGAAGCGCTCGACGCCGAGGTCGATCAGGCGCGATGATCGACGTCGAAGCGTCGTTGGTGTGCAGGGTGGAGAAGACGAGATGGCCGGTGAGCGCCGCCTGGATCGCATACTGCGCCGTCTCGCCGTCGCGGATCTCGCCGACCATGATGACGTCGGGATCCTGGCGCAGAATGTGGCGCAAAGCGCCGGCGAAGTCGATTCCGACCTTGGGCTGCACGGCGGTCTGATTGAACTCCTCGAGGACCATCTCGATCGGGTCCTCGATCGTGGTGATGTTGAGCTCGCGGGTGGCGATCGACTTGAGCGCCGAATAGAGCGTCGTCGTCTTGCCCGAGCCGGTCGGGCCGGTGACCAGGATGATGCCGTGCGGCCGGGTGATGAACTCGTTGAATACGAGCGTCTCCTCGGGGTAGAAGCCGAGGCCCGGAGAGGTCCTGCATCAGGACGTCGGGGTCGAAGATGCGCAGCACGACCTTTTCGCCGAAGGCGACCGGCAGCGTCGAGACGCGCAGCTCGATCTCCTTGCCGGCCCGCGTCGTCTTGATGCGGCCGTCCTGCGGCCGGCGCTTCTCGGCGATGTCGAGACGGGACAGCGTCTTCAGGCGCGACAGGATCGCCGCGTGCACGATCTTGGGGATGGACTGGATGTCGTGCAGGACGCCGTCGATGCGGAAGCGGATCAGCGAGAATTCGCGCTTGGGCTCGACGTGGATGTCGGAGGCGCGGGTGTCGAAAGCGTGTTGCAGCATGAACTCGACCGCGTTGACGATGTGCTGGTCGCTCGACTCGATCTCGGCCTCGTTCTTCATCCGGACGAGCTGTTCGAGGTTCCCGAGGTCGATGCCCGCCGAAAGATCGCGTTCGGCGCGCTTGACGGAGTGCCGCAGGCCGTAGAACTCGGTGATCGCCCGCAGGATGTCGGGCTCCGAGGCGACGACGAGCTGCAGATCGCGGCCGGCGATGCGGCGGAAGGCGTCGATGCCCTCGATGTCGTACGGATTGGCGCACGCGACCTTGAGCTTGCCGTTGGTCATCGACAGCGGGATCATCCGGTGGCGTTTGGCGAAAGGCCGCGAGATCTTCGACTCGATGAGGTCGGCATCGAGCGCCAGCGTGTCGATGCGTACCGACTCCAGATTGGAGTCGGCGGCGATGGCATTGGCAATCTCCTGCTCGCCGATCGTGACCGCCGGGTCGCGCAAACTGGGATAGCGCAGCGACGAGACGAGCTCGTAGGCGACGGCCTTCTGTTCGTAGGTCGACGGGGCCTTGGTGCGCGAGGGCAACTGCCGCGCCTCGCGCTTGACCTCGTCGGCCTGCGCGGCGGTGATGAGGCCCTGGCGCAGCAGGACGTCGGCCACGAAAAGCGGTGAGAGCGCCATACCGGAACAGTGTACCGGAAGAGCGCCGCAGGCGCAGTTCACCAACGCGACCGGTGCCCGCGAACCGTGTCGTCGCGAGCGCCATTCACCCCGGCCTGTAGACTTTCACCATGCCCGGATTCTCCGCCGCGGTCGTGCTCGCTTTAGTCGCGGCGCTCGGCTGGTCCCTCTTCGATCTCGAACGGCGCTTCCTCTCGACGCGGGTCGAGGCGCTGGCGCTCGTCGCCTGGGTCACTCTCGGGGCGTTGCCGCCACTGGCGCTCTGGTGGGCGCTCACTTCTCGCCATCAGCAGATCGAACCCGCTTACTGGCTGCCCGCGATGGCATCGGTGGGGCTCAACCTGCTGGCGAACTTCGCTTACTTCCGCGCCTTGCAGATCGCGCCGCTCTCGCAGACTCTGCCGATGCTCTCGTTCACTCCGGCGTTCGCTGCCGTGCTGGCGGCGGCTTTCCTCGGCGAACGCCTGGCCGGGCGCGCGGTCTTCGGTCTGGTGATGGTCGTGGCGGGGGCCCTGCTGCTCACGCTTCCGCCGGGCAGGGGCGCGCGCGGACTCCTCGCGGGGCTCGTCGAGGAACGCGGCAGCCGCCTCATGATCGGAGTCGCTTTTCTCTGGTCGGCCGCGCTCCTGCTCGACAAGCGGGCGCTTGGCTTCGCGACGCCGCAGCTGCATGCGTTCGTCCTGAACGCCGGCGTCGCGCTGGGCGCCTTGGCGGTGCTCGGGGTCCGGCGCGATCTGGGCAATCTCGCCCATCTGCGCGGCAGCGGCTGGCTGTTGGTGGCCGCCGTCGCCACCGGGGCGATCGCTCTGGGCAGCCAGCTGGTCGCGCTCGGCTCGGTGCCGGTGGGCTTTCTCGAAACCGTGAAGCGAGGCGTCGGCGGGATCCTCGCCGTGGTCTGGGGGCGCACATGCTTTGCCGAGCCGGTCTCGGCTGCCAAGCTCGCGGCCGTGGCCCTGATGACGATCGGAGTCGCCCTCGTCGTCCTTTAGAGCGCCACGATCTCGGCGGCAGGTGCCGACCCTCTTCTATAATCCAGCCCGTACCGTGAGAGTGGAACTCGCTTCCGTCGGCCGCGTTGCCGGGCCGAACGCTCGCTTCCTGCTGCCGACGTTGGCGGCATTGGCGGCTCTGGCGGCTCTCGCGGCGTCGGCGCTCGCCGTGCCTGCCGTCAACGCCGCGCGGCCGGGGCATCTCGAGCCCTGGGATCCGATCGTTGCCGGACGCCCCTACTGCCATCTCTTCCAGGATGGCGACGGGCTGCCGCAGAACACCGTGCATGCGCTGCTGGTGGACCGTGAGGGTGCGCTCTGGGTGGGCACCCAGGATGGCGCGGCCTCTTACGACGGCCACGCCTGGCAACGGCTCGATCTGCCGCACCCGGACCGGTCGAATTTCATCCGCTCGATGCTCGAGGCGCGCGACGGTTCGCTCTGGTTCGCCCGTCAGGCGGGCGGGCTTTCGCGCTACCGCAACGGACGCTGGGACGATCCCGATTTCGCAGCGACCGGGCTCGAGGAGCAGCGGGTCAATGTGCTTCTCGAAACCCAGCGGGACGGTGGGGGCACGGATCTGTGGGCCGGGACGGCGGAGAGCGGGCTCCTGCGCTTCGACGGAGAGAGCTGGACCCGGTTCGGCACGGCAGCGGGCCTGCCGAGTCCGCAGATCTGGGCCCTGCTCGAGACGGATGGCACGCAGGGGAGGCGGCTCTGGATCGGAACCACCGAAGGGCCGGCGACCTTGCGCCTCTCCGACGGGAAGATCGAGGTCCCCAGCGGCGCTCCGACCACCTCGGTGAGCAGTCTCCTGGCGACCGTCTCGCCCGAAGGTGCCGAGACCGTCTGGGCCGGGACCTATGGCGGCGGCCTGCTGCGCTGGAGTGGTGGCGTCTGGAGCCGTTTCGGGCGCGCCGACGGGCTGCCGAATCTCTTTCTCACCGATCTTGCGGCGAGCCCGGCCGGCGGAGCGGAGACTTTCTGGATCGCCACCGACGGTGGCGGCCTCGCGCAGTGGAGGAATGGACGCATCCGGACCCTGGATCTCGGTCCGATGCTGGCGTCGCGCGCCGTCTACAGGGTGCTCGAAACGCGCGCCGAGCAAGGTGCAGCGGCGGTCTGGCTCGGGACGCGCAACAGCGGGCTGATCCGCATGACCGAGGGTCTCTGGCGGACCTTTCAGCCCTTTCCGGAGATGCCGAACGTGCCGGTGACCGCCATCCTGCAGCGCGCCGAGCCCGACGGCTCGGTTTCGCTCTGGCTCGGCACGGACGGCTATGGCATCGCGCTCTGGCGCGATGGCGCCTGGACGCGCATCGATACCGGCTCGGGAGCGATCGGCCACAACACGGTGCTCGCGCTCGCCGAGACGCGGGCGCTCGGCCGCCGGCGGATCTGGGTCGGAACCCGCAACGGCGGGCTCTCGAGCTTCGACGGCGAGCGCTGGCGGCGTTACGATCGGGCGGGCGGCGCTCTGCCGAGCGATCTCGTCCAGGCCCTGGTCGAGACCGAGGACTCCGAGCGCCGCGGAACCCTGTGGGTGGGGACGCGCAACGGTCTCGCCGCTTTCGACGGCGAACGCTGGCGGCGCAGCGGAGAAGTGCCCGGTTTTCCAGTGAGCTCGATCCTCTCGCTCCTGGGCTCGCACGATCGCGCCGGGGTAACCGAGCTCTGGGTCGGCGCCACGAACGGTCTCTTCCGCTTCTCGGGCGGGATCTGGAAGAACTGGAGCGAGCCCGCCGGGCTGCGCAACTCCGCGGTCCAGTCGCTGCACGAGAGCGTCGGCAAGGACGGCCGGCGGACGCTCTGGATCGGGACGGATGGCGGTGGTCTGGCGCTGCTCGGCATGGACGATCCTGCACCCGAGCCGAAGCCGCTGTCGGCGGCCGGCTCGCCCGCTCTCGCCAACGCCTCGGTCTACTCGATTCTCGAGGATCGCGAGCGCCGGATCTACGTCTTGACCAACGGCGGAGTCTCGCGCCTCACTCCGGGGAGCGCCGGTTTTCGCGCGGAGGAGTTCACCACCGAGCACGGGCTGCCGCTCAACCAGGGCAACCGCGGCGCCGGTATGGTCGACGATCGCGGCCGGGTCTGGGTCGGCACCGTCGGGGGAGCAGCGGCGTTCGACCCTGCGACCGAGCTCCGGGATCACCGCCCGAAGCGGCTCCGGCTCACGGCACGGCCGGTGGATTGCCCGGACTGCAGCCTGCTCGACCGGGGAGCTCTCGCCTACGATCAGAACAGGGTGCACTTCCACTATGCCCTGCTGAGCTTCTTCGGCGAACCGCTGACGCGCTATCGCACGCAGCTCCTGGGTTACGACGTCAACCCTTCGGCCTGGTCCGACGAGAGCAGCCGCGAAGTCGCGGCGCTCGCGCCGGGAAAGTACGAGTTTCGCGTCTGGGGCCGGGACGCTTCGGGCAACATCTCGGGCCCGCAGGCGCTCGCCTTCGAGATCCGGCCCGCTCCCTGGCAGACGCGCTGGGCGCAGATCCTGGGCCTCTGCGCTGTCGCTGGCGCTGGCCTGCTCGCGATTCGCGCGCGCTCCCGTGCCCACCAGCGACGCGAACGTGCCCTCGAAGAGCTGGTCGACGCCCGAACACGCCGCCTGCAACGCGCCAACGAGCTGCTGGTCGCGCTCTCCTATGTCGACGCCCTGACCTCGGTGCCCAACCGCCGCCGTTTCGACGATCTCTTCCAGGAGGAATGGAAGCGTTGCCTGCGGACGGGTTCCCCGCTTTCGCTGGTGATGATCGACATCGACAGCTTCAAGGGCTACAACGACTCGTTCGGTCACCAGGTCGGGGACGAATGCCTGAAGGCGGTCGCGCTCACGCTCGCCGACGGACTGGTGCGCAGCGGCGACGCGATCGCGCGCTACGGCGGAGAGGAGTTCGGAGTCATTCTGCCGGCGACGGAGGTCGCCGGCGCGCTGCTCGTCGCCGAACACCTGCGGCGGCGGGTGGAGCGCTTAGGCATCGCCACCGTGGCCTCGAAGTCGAGCCGCGTGGTGACGGTGAGCTGCGGCGTCGCCACCCTCATTCCCACCGTCGACCAGGATCCCGCGGAGCTCTTCCGCAGAGCCGACGAAGGGCTCTATCGGGCGAAGCGGGCTGGCGGCAACGCCACCCAGACCGGCTGAGTCGGTTCAGCTCCGCGGCCAGCGGGCGGCGAGGTCGCGGCTCGCGGCGTGGTGGGCGAGGAGCTCGGCCATCGAGTCGCCGCCGAACTTCTCGAGGCAGGCGTCGGCGAGGACGAGGGCGAGCATCGCCTCGCCGATGACGCCGGCGGCCGGGAGGGCGGTGACGTCGCTGCGCTCGTACTGCGAGAGATGCGGCTCGGTGCTCTCGAGATGGTCGAGATCGACGCTCGGCAATCCGTCCCGCAGCGTCGCGATCGGCTTCATGTAGAGAGTCACGATCAGATCCTCGCCGTTGGTGACCCCGCCTTCGAGCCCGCCGGCGCGGTTCGTGGCGCGCGGAAAGCGGCCGTCCGCTTGCCGCCGGAGGATGGCGTCGTGCGCGGCGCTTCCGGGACCGCGACTGGCGGCGATCGCGCAGCCGAGCTCGACCGCCTTGACCGCCGGAACGGAGATCATCGCCTGCGCGATCCGTCCGTCGAGCTTCTCGGTCCAGGCGACATGCGATCCGAGTCCGACCGGCACGCCGTGCGCGATGACCGTGACCGCACCACCCAGAGTCTCGCCCTGAGCCTTCGCTTCGTCGACCGCGCGCACCATCTCGGCTTCGAGGGCGGCGTCGACCGCGCGCAGAGGAGAGGCATCGTCGACCCGGCGGATCTCGGCCCAATCGGGCGTCGCGCGTCCGGCTCCGACCGGACCGAGCGCGACCACGCCGCTCGCGATCTCGACGCCGAGCTCCCGCAGAAGCATCCGGGCAAACGCCCCCGCGGCGACTCGCGCCGTGGTCTCGCGCGCCGACGCACGTTCGAGAATGTCGCGCAGGTCGCGGCGCAGGTATTTCTGGCCGCCGGCAAGGTCGGCGTGTCCGGGCCGCGGGCTCTTCATGCGGCGGAGCTCGGAGAACGCCGGATCGATGCCGTCGGACTCGGCCGCCATCGCACGCTGCCAGTTCGGCCAGTCGAGGTTCTCGATCCAGAGTGCGATCGGCGAGCCCAGGGTCTCGCCGCCGCGGACCCCACCGCGGATCTGGGCGACGTCCTGCTCGATCTGCATACGCCGTCCGCGCCCGTAACCGTGCTGGCGGCGCGCCAGATCCCGCGCCAGGAGCGCGGTGTCCACCGTGAGTCCGGCGGGCACACCCGCGAGGATCGCGGTGAGACCCGGTCCGTGGCTTTCGCCGGCGGTGGTGAGAGAGAGACGGCGCAACAAGGTGCTTCAGTCTACCGCGGCCGCAGCTCCGGTGTCCGGCAGATAGCGTTCGAACGGCGCCTTGAGCTCCTCCGGAAACCGTGTCGGCCGGCGGGTGCGGGCATCGACCCAGATGTGCTCGGTGGCGCCGGTGGCGAGGAGCGCGCCGTCGCGCTCGATGCGGTACTCGAAGGTGACCCCGCGGGTGCCGACGCGCTCCACCCAGCAGGCGGCATGGACCGTGTCGCCGTAGCGTGCCGGTGCGCGGTACGACAGGTGGACTCCGGTCACCAGCAGGAGAAGGCCGCGCTTCTCGATCTCGGCGTAGTGGAAGCCGGCCTCGAGGCAGAGGCGGGTGCGCGCGAGCTCGAACCAGACGATGTAGTTGGCATGATGCACCACGCCCATCTGGTCGGTTTCGACATAGCGCACCTCGATGTCGAGATCGACGTGGTGGGCCGGCAGGCGGTGGCTCAGGACGGCCTCAGTGCGGCGGGTAGGCGGTCAGGTAGAAGTAGGCCGCCTCGAGCTCCTGGTCCCGCAGGTAGGTGACCTCGGGACCCTTGCCCTTGAGGCCGGCCTGACCGCGATGGCGGGATCCGGCGACGAAGGCCTGGGCGGAATGCGAAGCAGTCATGCCCGAAAGCGGTGGAATCGTCGACTCGGTCGGGCGCTTCCCGGTCGCGGCCGAGGCCTCGTGGCAGGTCTGGCAGGTGCCCTTGACGATCACCTCCCCGACCCGGTCGGTCGGCAGGTCGAGCATGCTGTCGTTGTGTTTCGGATCCGGAATCGCCGACAGGCGCTCGAGATAGGCGAGCAGGACCTCCGCCTCTTCGCCGGTGAGGAGAGCGAAGCTCGGCATCGAGCGCCCGCCCGAGCTGATCTGGTGGTGCAGAAGCTTGTCCGCGAGCTTGGCGCGATTGGCGGCGGCGTCGGCACCTTCCACCCCCTGTTGGCGCTGGAGCTCCGCCGAGGTGGCCCGGACGAGGTTCACCAGCGGCAGAATCTCGGGCGGCATGCCCCGTCCGCCGGCGCCATGGCAGGCGCGGCAGGTGAAGCGGAAGAGGTCGGCTCCGCGCACCTGGAATCCCTTGCGCAGCCAGCTGCCGTCCTTGGGAATCGGCGCCGAGAATTCAGGATCCTGCTCGTTCGGGCCGAGGGCTCCGACGCGTCCGAGCGAAGACTTGTCGAAGTTGCGCCCGAGCTTGTCGAGCCAGGAGGGGCCGGTCGCCGGGGTGGAGTCGGGAGTCGCGGCGAGCACCGTGGCGGCGCACCCGGCTGCGGCGACCAGACCGATCAGGGAGGGACGCAGGAGAGCGCGAATTCCGAGGGCGGAGCACATGGCGAAAATCTAGCACGGCACCGGCGCCGGGAAGCTGCGGAATTCGATATCCTTACCGTTTCCGGCACCGAGCGCCACCGTTCCCGAGCCTGCCATGCCCCTCTACCCCTACCAGGACAAGCTGCCAGCGCTCGGGGCGGCGGTGTTTCTCGCCCCCTCGGCCGATCTCGTGGGGGAGATCGAGGTCGGGGACGACTGTTCGTTCTGGTTTCATACCGCGGCGCGCGGCGACGTGAACTGGATCCGCATCGGAGCGCGGACCAACGTCCAGGACGGCACGATCCTGCACGTCACGCACGAACGATTCCCTTTGCTCATCGGCGCCGACGTCGTCATCGGCCACAGCTGCATGATCCACGGCTGCACGCTCGCGGATGGCTGCCTGGTCGGCATCGGCGCCCGGGTGCTGGACGGCGCGGTCGTCGAGAGTGGCGCGCAGGTCGGCGCCGGGGCGGTCGTGCCTCCCGGCATGCGCGTTCCGGCGGGGCAGCTCGCGCTCGGAATTCCGGCGAAAATCGCGCGGCCGCTCTCCGACGCGGAGCGCGATGCCATCGGCGAGATCGCGCGGCGATACGTGCGCGTCAAGGACGACTATCTCGCTTCGCTCGGCAGAGGATACTGACGATGGCGAAGCGCTTCCAGGCCCCCAAGGGCACGCGCGATCTGCTGCCTCCCGAGACCGCCCTGTGGGCCGCGGTCGAGGCGGCCGCGAGACGCGTCTTCGGGCTCTACGGCTTCCGCGAGATCCGGACGCCGATCTTCGAGGAGACCGAGCTCTTCGCGCGCGGCGTCGGAGAGTCGACCGACATCGTCGGCAAGGAGATGTACTCCTTCGTCGACAAGGGGCAGCGCAGCCTGACGCTCCGCCCCGAGAGCACGGCCTCGGTCGTCCGCGCCTACATCGAGCACGGCATGCAGCAACAACCGCAGCCGGTCAAGCTCTACTACATCGGCCCGCAGTTCCGCTACGAGCGCCCGCAGAAAGGTCGCTTCCGCCAGTTCCACCAGATCGGCGCGGAGCTCTTGGGCGGCCGCGGCGCGGAGTCCGACGCCGAGGTCTTGCTGATGCTCGTCGCCTTCCTCGAGGATCTCGGCTTCAAGGATCTCAAGGTCATGCTGAACACGGTGGGGGACAGCGAGTCGCGCGCGGACTTTCGTGAGCGCCTGGTGAGCTACCTCGAGGCGCGGCGCGAAGAGCTCAGTGAAGAGAGTGTGCGCAGGCTCGCCAGTAACCCGCTGCGCATTCTCGACAGCAAGAGTCCGGCCGAGCAGGTGCTGCTCGCGGGCGCGCCGCAGCTGCGTAGCTCACTTACCGAAAAGAGTCGGGCGCACTTCGCTGCCGTCTGCGGGGCGCTCGAGCGATTCGAAGTCGCCTACGAGATCTCGCCGCGACTGGTGCGCGGGCTCGACTACTACACCGACACGGTGTTCGAGATCGTCTCCGAGGGCTTGGGCGCGCAGAACGCGATCTGCGGCGGCGGCGCCTACGAAGGGCTGGTCGAGGAGCTCGGCGGGCAGCCGACGTACGGTGTCGGCTTCGCCATCGGCGAGGACCGGTTGATCGAGGTACTGCCGCGCGGACTCGCCGGCGAGGGGCGAGGCTCTCTTCCTCGCGCGCGGCCCAGTGGTGGTAGCGGCGGCAGGAAAGCTGCTGGTCAAGGAGGGCGAGGTTTCGCCGCTCTTCAGCCTGGTGGAACGCCTCCGCCGGCTCGGCCTGCCGGCGGTGGAGGCGGCCGGGAAGCAGGAGCGAGTTTTCGAGCGCGCCGCTGGGATTCAGGCGCCGGCGGTGGTATTCATCGGCGAAGAGGAGGTCGCCTCTGGCACTTTCTCGTGGCGCGCGCTGGCGACCGGAGAGCGCCTGCAGCTCGATGAGGCCGGCCTCGTGCGAGAGCTGCGCAAGTTCTATCCCTTGACCGGCAATTTGCAGCGCGGCGCTTCAACGAGCGCGCTGCCCGCGGACGCGGTCACTGAGGACGAGAAGTGAGCTGGCCCTACGGGCGCGAGGTGGAGGAATGAAGCGCAGAGGAGCGGGGACGTTGTCCCGCGCCGACATCGGCGCGAGAGTTCTGTTGCAGGCCTGGGTGCAGCGCCGGCGCGACCACGGCGGCGTGCTCTTCCTCGATCTCCGGGACCGCAGCGGCGTCGCGCAGGTAGTGGCGAAGCCCGACCAGTCAGCGGCCGCGCTCGCGGCCCTCGACCCGGTGCGCTCGGAGTGGGTCGTCGAGGTCGAAGGCACCGTGATCGCGCGCGAGCCTGAGGCGGTGAATCCGAAGATGGTGACCGGTGAGGTCGAGGTTCTCGCCGACCGCGCCGTCGTGCTCTCGAAGTCCGACCCCCTGCCGTTCCCGGTCGACTCGCGCGCCGAGGTCGCGGAGGAGACGAGGCTCAAGTACCGTTTTCTCGATCTGCGCCGGCCGGAGCTCGCGAAGAACCTCGTTCTGCGCCACGAGATCACCCACGCGGTCCGCGCCTACTTTCACGAACAGGGTTTCCTGGAGATCGAAACTCCGATTCTGACCAAGTCGACCCCGGAGGGTGCGCGCGACTACCTCGTGCCGTCGCGGGTGCATCGCGGCGAGTTCTACGCCCTGCCGCAGTCGCCGCAGCTGTTCAAGCAGTTGCTCATGATCGCGGGCTTCGAGAAGTACATGCAGATCGCACGCTGCTTCCGCGACGAGGATCTGCGCGCCGACCGCCAGCCCGAGTTCACCCAGATCGACGTCGAGATGTCGTTTCCGACCGAGGACGACATCTACGCGCTCATCGAAGGGCTCTTCGCGCGCATCTTTCCCATGGTGGGTATCGAGGTCCGAACGCCGTTCCGGCGCCTCGCCTATGACGACGCGATGGCGCGTTACGGCAGCGACAAGCCCGATCTGCGGTTCGGGGTCGAGATCGCTGACGTCACCGCGCTCGCCGCAGCTTCTTCCTTCAAGGTTTTCCAGAAGGCCGCCGCCGAGGGCGGCGTCGTGCGCGCGATCGTGGTTCCGGGCGGCGCGGCCATCAGTCGATCCCAGACCGATCTGTGGAGCGACTTCGTCAAGAAGCTGAATCTTCCGGGAGTGCTGTTGCTCAAGCGGGCGAGCGGCGAGCTCACGTTCTCGGTCAAGCAGGGGCTCGTGCCGGCGGAGATGGAGGCGATCGCCGGTGCGCTCGGGGTGCAGGAGGGAGAAATCGCGGTGCTGGCTGCGGGCCGGCCAGGGGTGGTCTCGCCGGCGCTCGGGGCTCTGCGGCTCGAGCTCGCGCGGCAATTCGGTTGGGTTCCGGCGGAGCGCTACGAGTTCCTCTGGGTCACGGATTTTCCACTTCTCGAGTGGGGAGCGCAGGAGAAGCGCTGGTTCGCCATGCACCATCCGTTCACCTCTCCCGATCTCGCCGGAGTCGAGTCCCTCGCGGCCGATCCGGGAAGCCTGCGGGCGCGCGCTTACGACGTGGTTTTGAACGGCACCGAGCTCGGGGGCGGTTCGATCCGGATTCACGACTACGAGCTGCAGGAGAAGGTCTTCCGTCTGCTCGGTATCGGCGAGGAGGAGGCGCGGGAGCGTTTCGGCTTCCTCCTCGACGCTCTGCGGCTGGGCGCGCCGCCGCACGGCGGTCTGGCGCTCGGCCTCGACCGCATCGTGATGCTGATGACCGGAGCGTCGTCGCTGCGCGACGTCATCGCCTTCCCCAAGACCGCCTCGGCCAGCTGCCTGCTGACCGCGGCGCCGTCGGTGGTCGATGCCCGCCAGCTGCGCGATCTCGGCCTGCTGCTCGCCCCGGCCGCCAAGAGTTGAGTCCCGGATGAACCGCGGCGAAGCGCTGGCCCTGCGTCACTCGCGCGGCGAAACGAGGATCGTCATCGGCGAAGGCTGTCTTCCCGGAGGCCTCTCCGACGCCGGAGAGCTGTTCTCGGGCCGGACGGTCTTCGTGATCACGAGTCCGACGGTCCTGCGTCTCCAGGGGCCGGCCCTCGCTCCCCTCCGGGCGGCTGCGGGATCCCTCGTCACCCTCGAAGTGCCCGATGGTGAGGCGGCGAAGCGTCTCGACGTCGCGGCCCGAGTCTGGGAGGAGATGGCGCGCGCCGGCGGAAAACGGGACAGCGTCGTGGTGGCGTTCGGGGGCGGCAGCGTCGGCGATCTCGCCGGTTTCGTCGCGGCAACCTTCCTGCGCGGGGTCGCTCTCGTGCAGCTGCCGACCACTCTGCTGGCGCAGATCGATGCCGCGATCGGCGGCAAGACCGCGATCGACATCGCGGCGGGCAAGAACCTCGTCGGAGCTTTTCACCAGCCGGAGCTCGTGGTCGCGGAGACCGCCGTGCTCTCGACGCTGCCCGCGGCGGAGCTGCGCTCGGGACTGGTCGAGGCGATCAAGATGGCGGCTGGGCTCGATCTCGAGCTCCTGGCCCTCATCGAGCGCGATCTCGAACGCCTGCTCGCCGGCGAGCCGGCGGCGCTCGCGGCGGTCGTCCGGCGGGCGGCGGCGGCGAAGGTCGGCGTCGTCGAGCGCGATCCGTACGAAGCCGGCGAGCGCCAGCTGCTCAACTACGGTCACACCCTCGGGCACGCCCTGGAGGCGGCGGCGGGCTACGGCAGCATGCTTCACGGCGACGCTGTCGCGTGGGGGATGCGCTTCTGCCACCGGCTGGCTCTGCGGCGGGGCGCCGACGGCGCCTTCCTCGCCCGGGTCGAGCGTCTCCTCGACCGGCTCGGCGTGCCACTTCCGCCGCCGGTCGCCGCCACGGTGCTGCTCGAGATCCTGAAACGCGACAAGAAAGCCCGCGAATCGGGACCGGTCTGGATCCTGCCGATGGCGGCGGGCGTTCTCGAGCGCACGAGGGGCATCGCGGACGCGGAGGTCGCCGCCGAGCTCGACCTTTTCCTGGCGACCGTCCGCGGCGGGTCCGGGCCCGTATAATGCCCGCGGGAGCAACGCCGGGCGGCCGCCGACGAAGCCCCTCAAAGGCATGGGCTCGCTACCGCGACTGACTCGACGACTCAAGCTCCGGCATGTGGCATTTCTTCTGCTGCTGCTTTCCGGTGCCATTCCGCTCGCGATGACCAACTGGTTGCTGATCGCCCAGAACCGCGAGCTCCTGGTGACCGAGGAGAAGAGCTTTCTCACCTCCTCCGCGCAGTCGTTGTCGCGCGAGCTCGACGAGTACCTGGGCGGAGTCCGGCGCGAGTTGGAGCAGATGGGCGCCGGCACGCTCGCGCCGCCCGGACCCGATCTGGTCGAAGAGCGGTTGCGCGAACCCTGGGTGACCAGCTATCTGCAGCGCTTCGTACGCGGTGCGAGCCAACCGCTCGCCGTGCGCGTCCTCGATCTCGAGGGCACCGGCTGGAGATTTTCCCTGCCCGATCTGGGCGACTCCCCGGAACAGGCTCTCGACGAAGCGTTCGCCGCCGCCGCCCGCGGACAGGGCGTGGCCGTCTATCGCTTCGCCGTTCTGCCGCGCTCGAACGAGCCGGTGGCCGCCCTGGCGGTTCCGATCGCCAACGCGCGCGGTGAAACCTCGATGGTGGTCGAGGCCCTGGTCCGGCTGCGGCTCATGGAGGCCGTGCTCGAGCGCGAGTCGCGGGGACAGGCGCAGGTCTTCCTCATCGACCGGGACGGGAGACTGCTCTGGTCCGAGGGCGCGAGTCCTTCGATCCAGCGGGCGCTCGCGAGCTCCAACCTGGTGCGGGACTTCACCAAGAAGCCGCTCAACCTGACGGCGGAATACGCGCTCGAGACCGAGCGCGGATCGGTGACGATGCTGGGGATGGTGAGTCCGGTCGTCGAGAGTGGCTGGGGGGTGGTCGTGCATCGGCCGGCCTCCGCGGCGTTCGAGTCGGCGCGCCGCATGGTCATCAACGCGCTGCTCGCGACGCTGCTGCTGCTCCTGCTCGCGGTGTTGTTCGCGGCCTATGCCTCGCGCTGGATCGGCCAGCCGATTCGCCAGCTCTCCGAGACCGCGCACAGCATCGCCTCCGGCAATTTCGGCGAACGCCTCCCGGAGCAGCGCATCGTCGCCGAGCTCGCCGACCTCTCGGCTGATTTCAACCTCATGGCCGGCTATGTCGAGGACCACGTCGCGAAGCTCAAGGAGGCGGCGCGGCAGAACCGCGAGCTGTTCATCAGCTCGATTCGCGCTTTCGCCGCGGCGATCGACGCCAAGGATCCTTACACGCGGGGCCATTCCGAGCGCGTCGCCGAGCTGTCGCGAATGATCGCGCGTTCGCTCGGCCAGAACGAGGACTTCCAGCACAAGCTCTGGATCGGTGCCCTGCTGCACGATGTCGGCAAGATCGGGATCGAAGACCGCGTGCTGAACAAGAGCGGGGTGCTGACGCCCGAAGAATTCGAGACGATGAAAGCCCATCCGACGATCGGCGCCGAGATCCTGCAGCCGATCGAGGAGCTGCACGAGATGTTGCCGGTGGTCAAATGGCACCACGAGAACTGGAACGGCAAGGGCTATCCGGACAAGCTCCGGGGCGCGGCCATCCCGCTGATGGCGCGCATCGTGGCGGTGGCCGACTGCTTCGACGCGATCACGACCAGCCGGCCCTACCAGGCGGCCTACGAACCCCGGTATGCGGCGGAACTGATCACCCAGCTCGCCGGCTCGCGCTTCGACGCCATGGTGGTGACCGCGTTCCTGCGCGCCTTCGAAGGCGGCTCGCTGATGGCAGAATTGAACGAGCTGACCCGCCCGGGGCTCGAGATCGAGCTGCCGATCGCGGCTAGTATCTAATTGGATCGCGAACCGACCCTGATTCGACCGGAGACCTCCCTTGCCATTCCAGTACATTCTCGCCAACCTGCTGGCCCAGAACGACGGCGCAGTCGGAGTTCTGTTTCTCGACGACACCGGTGAGACGGTCGACTTCGCCTGCTCGGACTACAGCCCGTATCAGATGCGCGTGGTCGGCGCTTACGTCGGGATCTACCTGCGCCAGACCGAGATCTTTCTCGCTTCGACGAACCTGGGCAAGGCGACTTTCCTGCACGTCGAGAAGGAAGGGCTTCACCTCTACACCATGCCGCTGCCGGACGGCTACTACCTCGTGCTCGTGCAGCGGCGACCGGCGCTCGTCGCCTTGGCGAAACGCTCGATGGAAGTCGCCTGCGACCAGCTGCAGCGCGCGCTCTTCGTTCAAGGCTGATCGAATCCAAGATGAAAGTGGCACCGGGAGGCGAGCCGGCGGAGGCGAAGGGGCTCTGGCAGAGGCTCCGAAGCGGGCTCGCGCGCACCCAGGCGAAGATCTCGGAGCGCCTCGGCGCGACCCTCGATCTCAAACCGCGGCTCGACGAGGCCACGCTGGCCGGTCTCGAGGAGGCCCTGCTCGGAGCCGACCTCGGGGTGGGCACGGTGAACCTCCTCCTCGACCGTCTGCGCGAGCGCGTGCGCCGCGCCGACCTGGGTGGCGAGGGCCGCCTGCGGCAGATGCTCGCGGAAGAGATCGAGGCCCTTCTGCGCGAGGGCGCGGCGGACGCCGTGCGCGCGATTCCGGCGTCCCGGGGAGTGGCCGCCGCCGCGGGTACCGGCTCGCCGGGCTCCTTCGACGACCTGCCGGGGCCGCGCCTGACCCTGGTGGTGGGCGTCAACGGCGCCGGCAAGACGACTTCGATCGCCAAGCTCGCCCGGCGCAGCCAGCGCCGTCGTGAGAAGGTCCTGCTCGCCGCGGCGGACACCTTCCGCGCCGCGGCGATCGAGCAGCTCGTGATCTGGGGGGAGAGGCTCGGCATCGAGGTCATCCGTCAGGCGGCGGGCGCCGACCCCGCCGCCGTGGTCTTCGACGCGATCCTGGCGGCGCGTGCACGCAAGGTGGATCACCTCATCGTCGACACCGCGGGGCGGCTCCACAACAAGGAGCATCTGATGAACGAGCTGGCGAAGATCCGCCGCGTCGTCGAGCGCGAGGCCGCCGGCTGGCCCGTGCGGACGCTGCTGGTTCTCGACGCCACGACCGGGCAGAACGCCCTGGTGCAGGCCCGCGAATTCCTGCGCGTCGCCGCGGTGGACGCGGTGCTGCTCGCCAAGCTCGACGGCACGGCACGCGGCGGAATGGTCGTCGCGGTCGTGCGCGAGCTCAAGGTTCCGGTGCTCTACCTCGGAGTCGGCGAGGCGCCGGAGGATCTGGTCGACTTCGAGCCCGGGGAGTTCGCCGCTGCCCTCGTCGCCTGATCCTCTGCGCCGCGCCCTGCGGCTCGCCGAATTCGGGCGGGCCACGACGGCGCCCAATCCGATGGTCGGGGCGGTGCTGGTCCGCGACGGCGTCGTCGTGGGCGAGGGTTTTCACGTCCGCGCGGGCGAGCCGCACGCGGAGGTGCTGGCGCTCTCCGCCGCCGGCGAGCGCGCCCGGGGGGCGACGCTTTACGTCAATCTCGAGCCCTGCAGCCACCACGGACGAACGCCGCCCTGCGTCGACGCCCTCGCCGCCGCCGGGGTCGAGCGGGTGGTGGCTTGCCACCGCGATCCCGATGGACGGGTTTCGGGGCGGGGTTTCGATCGCCTGCGCGCCGCGGGCATCGTCGTCGAGATCGGCGCCCTGGCGCAGGCCGCGGTGGAGCTCAATCTCCGCTTCCTGGTGAATCGGACATTCGCCCGCCCGCAGGTGACCCTGAAGTGGGCGATGAGTCTCGACGGCAAGATCGCCACCGCCGCGGGCGAGAGTCAGTGGATCTCCGGCGAGGCCGCCCGGCGCTGGGCACTCGCCCTGCGCGAGGAACATGACGCCATTCTGGTCGGCGTGGGCACGGTGCTCGCCGACGACCCACGGCTGAACCGCCGGAGCGTTCGCCGGACGGTGGAGCCCGGAGAGCTCTCCGCTGCGCCGATCCAGCGCGTGGTGCTCGATCGCCGGTTGCGCACGCCGCTCGCGGCCAGGCTCTTCGCGGAGCCGGGCCCCGTTCTCGTCTATACCGAATCGCACGACGGCGAGCGTGCCGAACGCCTGCGTGGGCGCGGGGCCGAGGTCGTGCTGCTGCCCGAAGTATCGCCGGCGACCGCTCTCGCCGATCTCGGCGGGCGCGGCCTGTCGAGCCTTCTCGTCGAGGGCGGACGAGAGGTGGCGACGGCGTTCTTCGACGCCGCTCTCTACGACCGGCTCGAAATTGCGCTCGCCTCCCGCCTCCTTGGCGGGCACCTGGCACCGGGACCGCTCGGCGGCCGCGGCGCGGAGAGGCTCGCCGAGGCGCCGACCGTCGCGCGGCTCAAGGCCCGGAAGTGCGGTTCCGACCTGGTGCTGTCAGGATTCAACGCGAAATGTTTACGGGAATTGTCCGCGAACTTGGGTCTCTGACCGCCGATCCCGAGGACTCGGGGCAGGGCGGTGTGCGGCTGCGGATCGGTCACTCCGCGGAGCTGGGCGCCGAGCTGCCGACGGGGGCGAGTCTCGCCGTCGCCGGAGTCTGCCTGACCGTGGTAGCGGGGCCCGGCGGGAGGTCCGCAGTCGAATCCGAAGTCGAGCTGTCGCGCGAGACGCTGGCGCGGACCCGGCTCGGAAGCCTGCGCCTGGGCGACCGGGTCAATCTCGAGCCGGCGCTGCGCGTGGGCGACCCCCTGGGGGGACACTGGCTGCAGGGGCACGTCGATACCTTGGCGAGGCTTCTGCGGCGCGACGATCGCGAAGCGCACAGCGAGTTCACGGTGGCCATTCCGCGTGGCATGGCGGCGTATGTGGTCGAGAAAGGTTCGGTGGCGCTCGACGGTGTCAGCCTGACCGTGGCGGCATGCGACAGCCGAAAGCTTCACGGTCGCGCTCATTCCGCACACCCTGGTGGTGACGACGCTCGGCGTCGCCCGGCCCGGGAGTCGCTTTCACTTCGAAGCCGACGTGCTCGCCAAGTACGTCGAACGCATGCTCCTCCTGCGCGGTCTCGTGCGGGCCGCAGACTCGGACGAGGAGCGCAGTTGACCTGGCGGGAGGTGGTTCCGCTGCCGTCGCGGTTCTGGATCCGGCATCTCCCGCGGCGTTGGCCGGAGGCGGAGGAGCCCCGGCTGGATCTCTTCGAACATCGGATCGTCTGGCCCCCGGCTCCCGGTCAGCGGCAGCCGGCGGGGGAGCGGCTGCCGGCTCTCGCGGCGCTCGCCGATCTCGCCCTGGTCCCGCCGGTGCGTCAGGACCTGGCAAGGGAGCGCGCCAATCTGATCGTCGACCTCGTCGCCGCCCGCGTGCCGGTGCTCGATCAGTGCTCCTCGGCGGACGACGCCAGCGCGGTGCCCGGCGCTCTTCTGGCCGTCGACCTGTTGAGCGCGCTGCTCGAACGGAATCTCGCGGCGATCGACGATTTTCCCGAGCAGGCCTGGGTCGTCCTGCCGCTGCTGCCGGTGCTCTCGAACAGTCCGGCGAGCTGGGCCGAGGTCTTGCGACGGGTGGCAGCGCGGCAGCCGCTCGCCGTCGTCGGCGTCGCCCCGGAGCTCTCGCCGCTCGACCGCAGGCGGCTGGTCGACAGGCTCGGCGAGGAGCATTTCGAAGCGTTCCACCATGCCCCTCCGGACGGCGCTTCCGACCGGCGGCTGGAGCGCGCGTTCGCCGCCGCGGTCGCCCGCGCCGGGCTGCCCGCATTCGCGGCGCGCCCGCCGGCTCCGCTGCCTCCGCGGCTGGCGCGCAATCGCGCGCTGGCGACGCTGCTGGCCGAGTGCGGCGAGCTCTGGCTGCGCGTCGGGCGAAGCGAGGCGGATGCCGCCGCGCTGCTCGCCGCCGCGCGCCACTTCGAGAGCGCCGCGGTCGCCGGGCTCGATCTCGCGGCCCTCTCGCGCGAGGGCAATCTCGCCCACCTGGGATTTCTCTCGCCCTTGGCACTCGCGGTCGTCGACAGCGCCGCGCGGCATTCAACGGCGACGCCGCCGGTGGCGCTCCTCGTCGAGTTGCGCGCGGAGTATGCGGCCGGCGAGGCTGGCTCGTCATGAGCGCGACCCTCGGTCTCTACGTCCACGTCCCGTTCTGCCGCACCAGGTGCCGATACTGCGACTTCTACCGCGTCGGCGAGAACCGTCTCAAGATCGGGCTCTTCCTGGCCGCCCTGCACCGCGAGATCGACGGCTGGACGACCCTTCACGGCCGCGAGGTGGAGACGGTCTTTCTCGGCGGCGGCACGCCGTCGCTGCTCAGCGCCGCCGACGTCGGCGGCGTCCTGCGGCATATCGCGGCGGTATTTCCGGTGCGGGCGGACGCCGAGGTCACCGTCGAAGCGAATCCCTCCGATCTCGACCTGCCGACGCTTGCAGCGCTGCGTGAGGCCGGAGTGAATCGGCTGTCGATCGGCGTGCAGTCGCTCTCGGATCGCGAATTGCGGCTGATCGGACGGCGCCACGACGCGGCCCGCGCCGAACGCGTGGTGCGCGAGGCCCGCCAAGCCGGTTTCGAGAATCTCTCGATCGATCTCATGCTGGCGATTCCCGGGCAGACCGAGGCGAGCTTCCGGCGCTCGCTCGAGCGCGCTGTCGAGCTCGCGACCGATCACCTGAGTCTCTACCTGCTCGAGGTCCACGCGAGCTCGGAGATGGACTTCCTGCGCCGCGAACGGCCGGGCCTCTTCCCCGGCGAAGAGGCCGAGCGGCGGCGTTACTTCAGGATGCACGAGCGCCTTCTGGCCGCCGGGTACGAGCACTACGAGATCTCGAATTTCGCCCGGCCCGGCCGCCAGAGCCGCCACAATCTGCGCTACTGGCATCTCGAGCCCTGGCTGGGCTTCGGTCCCGCAGCGCATTCGTTCGTCGACGGCCGCCGCTTCCTCCATCCCGCTGATCTCGGGGCCTGGCTCGCCGACCCGATGGCGATCGAGCCGCTCGAGTCCGACATGGCGTTGGAGAAGGCAATGCTCGGTCTGCGCCTCGAGGAGGGCATCGACGTCGCAACGCTCCTCGCCGCTTCGAGCGCGACTGCGAGCGCGCTCGCCGAGCGCCTTCACCGTCTGGAGCGCTTCGTCGGCGAGAGCGGCGGCCGGGTTCGGCTGACGACCGAGGGCCGCGTCGTCTCCAACCCCGTCCTTACGGAGCTTTTCTTCTGAGGATCTTCCAATGAGTGCCGTGCCGTCGCTGCCCCCGGTCGACCTGCGTTCCGACACCCTGACGAAGCCCGACGCCGCGATGCGCCGGGCGATGGCCGAGGCCGAAGTGGGGGACGACGTCTGGGGAGAGGACCCGACCGTCCGCCGGCTCGAGGAGGAGGGCGCGGCGGCGATGGGCATGGCGGCGGCGCTCTTCGTCCCATCGGGCATCATGGGGAACTCGATCGCGCTGGGCGTGCACGCCAGGCGCGGCAGCGAGGTCCTCTGCGACCACCGGGCGCACGTCCTGCACTACGAAATGGGGACAATGTCGGCCCTCTGGGGGCTGCAAGCGCGGCCGCTGCCGTCCGCCGACGGTCTCCCGGATGTTGAGAGCTTCCGCGCGGCACTGGTGCCGGAGGGCGAATTCCGCGTGCCCACCGGCGGGTTCGAGCTGGAGAACAGCCACAACCTCGCGGGCGGCCGTGCCTTCGGCCGCGACCGCCTCGCGCCGGTCCTGGCACTCGCCGAGGGTGCCGGCGTGCCGGTGCACCTGGATGGGGCGCGGATCTGGAACGCTGCGGTCGCTCTCGCTACGACGCCGGCGGCGCTCAGCGCCGGATGCGCTTCGGTGAGCTTTTGCCTCTCGAAGGGTCTCGGGGCTCCAGTCGGCTCGGTGCTCTGCGGCACGCGCGATTTCATCACCGCGGCGCGCGAGCTCAGGCGCCTGCTCGGCGGGGCGATGCGGCAGGTAGGGGTGCTCGCGGCCGCCGGGCTCGTCGCGCTGCGCGACGGCCCGAAGCGCCTCGCGGACGATCACTTTCACGCCCGCCTCCTCGCCGAAGCGATCGCCGAGTCACCGGGAGTCGAGATCGACCTCGACACGGTGCAGACGAATATCGTGATCTTCAGGGCGCGGCAGAAGCCGGGTGCGTCGCCCGTCTCGTCCCCGGCCTTGGCGTGGATCGCCGCCGCAAAGGAGCTCGGCCTTCTCGCGTCGGAGATGGACGCCGAGCACGTGCGCTTCGTGACCCACCGCGACCTCGATCGCGCCGCGATCGAGCGCGCGGTCGAGATCGTGCACCGGATGGGTTGATTCGAAGAGTGAAAAGCAAGAGCTCGGTAAAGGGAGACGAGATGACTCGAGCGCTGTCGCGAGACCGCAGACCGTGCATGCGTTCCAGGCTTGTACCCGCCGTCCTGGTCGCGCTGACGCTGACGTTCTTCCCTTCGCCGAACGCTTCTTCCTCGTCGACCTTGCCGCCGGCGTCGGGGATTGGCGGACCCAGGGAGCTGGCGCCTGTCGCGTCCCAGCGTTCCGGCGCCGGCCTCGCCGCAGCTCGTCGCCCGGCCGACGCCGGAGGAGACCAGGGTGCGGGAGCTCCTGCGGCTCACCGGTTCCCTGAACGTCGGCCTGCAGATGATGGACAAGATCCTCGACACATTCAGGCGCGCCATGCCGAAGGTGCCGGAGGAGATCTGGACGGGTTTTCGCTCCGAGTGCGATCCGCGCGAGCTCGAGGACGCGATCGTGCCGCTCTATCTGGCGAACTTCACTGCCGCGGAGCTCGACGCCATGCTCGACTTCTACCACTCGCCGGTCGGAGAGAAGCTCCTGCGCAAGCAGCCGGAGATCTTCCGCGCCAGCGGCCAGGCCGGCCAGAAGTGGGCCGCCGACCTGACCTATCGCCTGCGCACGCGACTGACCGAAAAGGGCTACCCGCCGCCGGGCTCTCCCTAGGAAGGGAGGCAGGCGACGAGGTCGATTTCGACCAGGGCGTTCTTGGGCAGGGCAGCCGCCTGCACGGTCGAGCGCGCCGGTTTGTGCTCGCCGAACGCCGTGGCGTAGATCCGGTTCAGAGTGGGAAAATCGGCCATGCTCGCGAGGAAGACCGTGGTCTTGAGCACGTCCGGGAAGCCGGCGCCGGCGCTCGCCAGGACCGCCGACAGGTTGCGGAAGACCTGCTCCGCCTGGGCTTCGAAGCCGCCGTCGACCAGATTGCCGGTGGCCGGATCGAGTCCGACCTGTCCGGAGGTGTAGAGGATTCCGGCGACCGACACGGCCTGGCTGTAGGGTCCGATCGCCGCCGGTGCCGCTGCGGAGTGGTACGTGCTGATCTTCTCGTTGACGTGCAGGCGCGGAAAAGGGCTCATTGGGGATTCATCTCCACGACCCCGATATAGGGGAGGTTGCGGTAACGCTCGTTGAAGTCGAGCCCGTACCCGACCACGAACTCGCGTCCGATGCGAAAGCCGCAGTAGTCGATGGGAACCTCGACCTCGCGGGTCTCGTGCTTGTCGAGCAGGGCGCAGAGCTTGACGCTGCGGGCGCCGCGAAAACGGAAGAGGTCGAGGATGGTGCGCAGGGTCCAGCCGGTGTCGATGATGTCCTCGACCAGGATGACGTCCTTGCCGCGGATGGAAAGATCGATGTCCCGCTTGATGCGGATCTCGCCGGCGGTCGTGCCGGACCCATAGCTCGTGGTCTGAAAGAAGTCGATGCGCAGCGGCGTTTCGAGGCGCCGCACGAGGTCGGTGAAGAAAAAAACCGAGCCCTTGAGGACCCCGATCGCCACGAGATCCTCGCTGCCGGCGAAGTCGGCGTCGATCTGCCTCGCCAGTTCGAGGACGCGTCGGGCGATCGTCTGGTCGTCGAGCAGTACCCTAATTGTGTGGCTATCCTTCTGGCTCTCCATGCTTTACAATCCTCGCACTAAGCCCGTGAGCCTGTGACGACTCCCGACATCGCCGTACTGCATCGACGCTATGTCGACCTGGCGAGCCGCTTCAAGTCGGCCTGGACCTTCCATCAGTTTCTGCAGGGGATCCAGAAGTTCTTCACCGAGGTCGAGATCGGCCGCTACCCGTCCGACTTCCAGGAGATCCACGGGACCCTCAAATCGATCGCCGACAACCTGAGCGGTGGCGACGGCGACCGTCTGGTCCGCGAGCTCGACCAGGTCGAGCGCCAGCTCGCTCAGATGACCGGCATCCTCTCGGCCACCGATTCCCGCGTATCCGCCTCTCTCCTGCGCCAGTTCTTCGATCGCGTCAAGAATTTCGACGAACAGATCCTCGCCCAGATGGTGCGATTCTATCTGACCAACGCCCCCGAAGGCAGCCTCACCGGAGAGCGCCAGGACAAGCTCGACTTCCTGGTTTCCAAACTCTCGGAGGAGATGGATCGGGTGAGCTCGCTCTATGTTCTGCGTGACCGCACCCGGCTGCGCGAGCTCTACGAGGGGTTCTGGGCAGCGCTCCCGGAATTGGAGATCGACGCCTCGACCCTGGCGCAGCGCCGGGCGCAGGTCGAGGAATACCGGCGCGAGCTCGCCGGACTCGGAAGCTTCGAGGCGCTCACCAGCAGCGGCTTCGTCCAGCGCTATCGCGATCTCAAGCACGAGATGGGCCGCCATCTCTTCCATCCGGAGTTGATGATGGCGGTCGTCGAGACCAATCTCGCGGTCAAGAACAAGGTTCGCCAATACTACCGGTCCGAGGAGCAGCGCATCCTCGACGAGTCGAACCGGATCCTCGAGCTCGAGAGCGAGGTCGGCAGCGACGCGCCCCTGGCGGCCGAGATCTCCGACCTGCGCCAGTCGATAGAGCAGCTCGAGCGCAGTCAGCAGCGCGACAACGTCAAACTCGACGATCTCGATCTCCTGCGCCGCCAGGTGGGGGAGCTCGCTCCGCGCCTGGCCGCCCGCCGCGAGCAGCGAGTGGCGAAGGAAGGCGCCGCTTCGTCCGGGAGCGGAACGCCCTCGGGTCGCGCGGCCGCCGTCGAGGTGGCGACGGCGCAGGCCAGAGGCATGGGCGCGAGCCATCTGCAGGAGATCGTCGACGCGCTCGAGTCGACCGACAACAAGGCGGATCCCAAGGCGGTGGCGGTGACACGCGAGATCTACCACTTGCGCCTCGAGCCGCGGGAGATCGTCGCCTACCGTCATCTGCACGTCGCGCCGGGCGGCGACGCCGAAGTCGAGCGCTTCGTGCTCGAGGCCGCCGCTCTGCGGCTGCGGATCAACCAGGAGGCCGCCGAGATCACCGAGCTCCTGGACGAGAGCTCGGTCACCAAGGACGCGCCGGTCTTCGAGCGCGCGCGCAATACGACGCGCGCCGCCGACTCCTACGTTCAGCGCTTCAGCAGCATCATCGACGTCGCCGTCCAGGACGGCAACTTCGCGGAGGCGCAGCAGCTGCAGCTCCTGCGCATGCGCCTGATCCGCGACTATTCGGGGCTCTGGCTGCTGGTCAACCGGCCGGCTTCGACCTGAACGGCGACCCGTACTTCGGCATGAACCGCGGGCGCGCGATCGGTGCGCCGCGATTCAGCAGAGGCCGGGGTCGGCAAGCAGAGCCGCGAGCAGCGCTTGCACCCGCGACGCCGCAGCAGAGCCGGCGGCGAGAACCTCGTCGTGATGCAGCGGCGCCTCGGTCACACCGGCGCCGGGGTTCGCCACGAGCGACAGGACGAGGCATTTCAGTCCGAGATGGCGTGCGGCGATGATCTCGTGCACGGTCGACATGCCCACCAGGTCGGCGCCGAGCGTGCGGAGCATGCGGATCTCGGCGGGGGTTTCGTAGCTCGGTCCGTTCAGCCCGGCGTAGACCCCCTCCGCGAGCGCGAAGCCGAGCTCCTGCGCCCGAGCGCTCGCGAGCGCCCGCAGGCCGGGATCGAAGGCGTCGAGCATGTCGGGGAACCGTGCTCCCCAGGCCGCCGGCAGCTCGCCGCGCAGGGGATTGCTGCCGGTGAGATTGAGCTGATCGGTGACCGCGGCCAACGTCCCTGCCGGCCAGTCCGGGCGGACGCCCCCCGCGGCGTTCGTCATGACGAGAGCCCGCGCGCCCAGGAGGGCGGCGAAACGGACCGGGAAGACGACCTCTCCCGGACTGTAGCCCTGGTAACCGTGGATGCGTCCGCGGAGGTAGAGGACCCGCCGGCCGGAGGCGAGCTCGAGAAGCTCGACCTCGTGCCGATGCCCGGGGACCGGATGCACCGGGAACGGCAGCCATTCGGCGAGCGGCTCCGGCCCGCCAATCGGTGTCCCGAGATCGACGGCGAGCCCGGAGCCCGCGACGACGGCGACGTCGGGAGCGGGCCTCCCGCGCTCGCGCCAGCGGGCGACGGCCTGCTCGAGCTCGGCGTGCCAATGGCGCATGTCGGGCGATCCTAGCAGCAGCTTTCGGGTATTCTTCGCGTCCGATGTCGGAGCTCGACGAGCAGATCGCCAATCGCAGGAGGAAACGCGCCGAATTGGCGGTGCGGGGCGTCGATGCCTTTCCCGCGCGTTGCGATTACGATCTCGAGCCGGCGGCTGTGCAGGCACGGTTCGGCGCCAAGAGCGCCGAGGAGCTCGCGGCGGAGAAAGTCCGGCTGCGCGTGCCGGGGAGAATCCGCGCCATCCGGGAGCAGGGGAAGCTCCTGTTCGTGGACCTCCACGACGGCTCCGCGAAGCTTCAGCTCTTCATCCGGCGGAATCTCCTCGACGTGCCCTCCAACGAGCTGCTCGGCGCGCTCGATCTCGGCGACTACCTGCTCGCCGAGGGCGAGCTCCTGCGCACCCGCGTCGGCGAGCTCTCGATCGCGCCGGAGCGCCTGACGCTGCTCGCCAAGGCCTTGCGGCCGCTGCCCGAAAAGTGGCACGGCCTCGCCGATACCGAGAGCCGCTACCGCCAGCGCTATCTCGATCTGGTGGCGAATCCCGAGTCGCGGCGGGTGTTCGAGATCCGGGCAGGCATCGTGAGCGGCATGCGCGCCTTCTTCGACCGTCGCGGCTTCCTCGAGGTCGAGACGCCGATGATGCAGGTGATTCCCGGCGGCGCCGTGGCGCGTCCGTTCGTCACCCACCACAACGCTCTCGACCTCGATCTCTACCTGCGCATCGCCCCCGAGCTCTACCTGAAGCGCCTCCTGGTCGGCGGCATGCACCGGGTCTACGAGATCAACCGCAACTTCCGCAACGAGGGCCTTTCGACCCAGCACAACCCCGAGTTCACGATGCTCGAGTTCTATTGGGCGTACAGCGACTACAGGCATCTGATGGACGTCACCGAAGAACTGCTGAGCGAGCTCGCTGAACGGGTTCTGGGAAAGAAGAAGCTTTCTTTCAAAGGTAAAGAACTGGATCTCGCGCCTCCGTGGCCCAGGCTGAGCATGGGAGACGCACTGGGGAGGTTTGCAGGCCTGACGGCCGCACAGACCTCGAGCTCCCCTGGCTTGCTCGACGTCTTCCGCGAGCGCGCCATCGAGCCGCCGAAGGCGGCGCTCGCACCAGGAGGCGCCAGCTATGGTCTGCTCCTGAGCGCGCTTTTCGAGGCGCTTGTGCGAGGAGCACCTCGACCAGCCGGTGTTCATCATCGACCATCCGGTCGAAATCTCGCCGCTGTCCAAGCAGAAGCAGGAGGATCCGCGCTTCACCGAGCGTTTCGAGCTCTATATCGGCGGCATGGAGATCGCGAACGCCTTCTCGGAGCTCAACGATCCGGACGTCCAGGCCGATCGCTTCCGGCAGCAGCTCGCGGCGCGCGACGCCGGGGACGCGGAAGCGCACCGCTTCGACAGCGACTACGTGCGAGCGCTCGAGCACGCCATGCCGCCGGCGGGCGGCGAGGGCATCGGCATCGATCGCCTGACGATGATCTTCGCCGACCGCGCATCGATCCGCGACGTCATCCTCTTTCCGCTCCTGCGCCCCGAGTGAGCGCCGCCAATCTGCCGTTTTCCCTGGCGCTCGCCCTGCGTTATCTGCGCAGCACCCGCAAGGACTCCTTCGTGAGCTTTCTCTCCCTCGTGGCCGCCGCCGGAATCGGTCTCGGAGTCGCGGCACTGGTTCTGGCGCTCGCCGCGCTCACCGGGATGCAGCAGGCCCTGACCGGCGAGATCCTGGCGCGAACGCCGGCGGTCGAAGTGCAGCTGCCGGCGCACCTCGACGCGGCCGCCGTGGCCGCCCTCGCCCAACTCATCCGCGCCGACCCCGATGTGACGTCGGTGCAGCAAGCCCTGTTCGGCAAGGGCTGGATCGTGGCCGGCGGGCGCGTCCTGCCCGTCGACCTGACCGGGTTCGAGGGCCCGGTTCCGGCCCAGTTTCCCGGCGCCAGCGGGCAAGTCGCCGGGTCTCTATCTGGGGGACCGGGAGGCGGCCCGGCTCGGCATCGCCCCGGCGACCATCGTCACCATCGCCTCGCCGCGACCGACATTGACCCCCTTCGGGCCGCAACCGAGGACGGTCAATCTTCGCCTGGCGGGGCTCTTTCAATCCGGCAGGTCGGAGCAGCGGGCGCGCGCGGCGCTGCCGATCGATCGCGCCGAGCGCCTTTTCGGCGCCGATCGCCCGCGGCGCCTCCTCCTCGGCCTCACCCGCCTCGAAGCCGCTCAGAGCGTCGCCGAGCGGCTCGCGACCACGCTGCCTCGAGGGGGGCGGGTCTCGACTTGGCAGGAGCTCAATCGGCCGTTGTTCTTCGCCCTGCGCCTGGAAAAGAGCGTGATGTTCGTCGCCGTCTCGCTGATCGTCGTCGTGGCGGCCCTCGCCCTGGTGGCAGATCTGTCGTTGATCGCCGCCAACAAGCGGCGGGAGATCGGGCTTCTCGTTGCCATGGGGGGGAGCGTCTCGACTTTGCGCGCCGCTTTCTGCTGGCTGGGGGCGATGCTGGGGGGGATCGGGACGTTTGCCGGGGCGATCGTCGGCTCACTGGCCGCCGTCGTTCTGGATCGCGCGCGCGTCATCCGCATGCCCGGCGATGTCTATTTCCTCGACTACCTTCCTTTCGCCGTTCCGGTGCGCGACCTGGTGGTGATCGTCTCGGTGACGCTCGCCTGGGCTCTCGCCTGCTCGTACTTCGGCGCCGCGCGCGTCGCGCGCCTCGATCCGATGGCGGCCTTGAGATCATGACGGGGCGGTCATGACGATCGCCATCTCGGTGCGCGGAGTCGACAAGAGCTACCGCGATGCGGCGCGGACGGTGGAGGTTCTGCGCGGCGTCGACCTCGAGGTCGAAGCCGGGGAGAGACTGGCGATCGTCGGTCCCTCCGGGTCGGGGAAGTCGACGCTCCTGCATCTGCTGGGCGGTCTGGATCGCCCGGACGCCGGCGAGATCGTGGTCGGCGCGCGCTCGCTCGCCGAGCTCTCCGCCGCCGACCTGGCGGCGTTCCGCAACCGGACGATCGGTTTCATCTTCCAGTTTCAGCAGCTCCTGGCGGACTTCACCGCCCTCGAGAACGTCCTGATTCCGGGACGGATCGCCGGACTCGCTTCTTCGGAGCTCATGGTGGGGGCGCGCAGTCTTGCTGGCGCAGGTCGGCATGGAGGGGCGCGAAGATCATTTCCCCGCGCAGCTTTCGGGCGGCGAGCAGCAGCGCGTGGCGCTCTGCCGGGCTCTCCTGCTCGACCCGCCGCTGCTTCTCGCCGACGAGCCCACCGGCAGTCTGGATCCGGCGTCCGGGGCCGCGGTAGTGGAGCTTCTGGAGGCGCTGCAGAGCGGGCGGGGGATGACCGCCATCGTGGTCACCCACAATCCGGTGCTGGCCCGGCGGTGTGATAGAATTTTGCGTCTGGAGGAGGGCACGCTGCACCTCGAAAGTGTCTGATTTTCAAGCACTTCGAGGCCTTTCCTCAAGGAGTCGAGAGTGTTCGAGAAGTTCAACGAGAAGGCGCGGCGGGCGCTGTTTTTCGCGCGCTACGAAGCCTCCAAACTCGGCAGCCGGGTGATCGAGTCCGAGCATGTGCTGCTCGGCATACTGCGCGAAGGGGAAGAGACGGTCACCGAGCTTTTCCGGCGTTTCCATGCCCGGCCGGAGGATGTCCGCCGCGAGATCGAAGGGGAGCGTGTCTTCGTCGAGCGGATCTCGTCGACCGCCGAGCTGCCGCTGTCCGAGGAATCCAAGAAGATTCTCGCCTACGCGGCGCACGAAGCGGAGTCGATGCTCCATCCCGCAGTCGGGTCGGAGCACCTGCTGGTCGGCATCCTGCGCGTCGAAGGGTGCATCGCGATGCGCATCCTCACGCAGCAGAGCTTCGACGTCTACACCCTGCGCGAGGAGGTCCTGGCGATCGCCAAGGAGCGCGAGGCCTCGCTGCAGAAGAAGGAGCTGCCCTTCCTCTCCGAGTACAGCCGCGACCTGACGGCGCTTGCGACCCAGGGAGGTTTCGACCCCCTCATCGGCCGCGAGCGCGAGGTCGAGCGCATCATCCAGATTCTGTCGCGCCGCACCAAGAACAATCCGATCCTGCTCGGTGAGCCCGGGGTGGGGAAGACCGCGATCGTGGAGGGGCTGGCGCTCAGGATCGTCGAAGGCCGCGTGCCGATCTTCCTCGCCCAGAAGCGCGTGCTGGCGCTCGACCTGTCGCTCATCGTGGCCGGGACGAAGTACCGTGGCCAGTTCGAGGAACGACTCAAGGGCATCCTCAAGGAGCTCAAGGACACCAAGGACATCATCGTCTTCGTGGACGAGATCCACTCGCTCATCGGGGCGGGCTCGGCGGAAGGTTCTCTCGACGCCGCCAACATCCTGAAGCCCGCCCTGTCGCGCGGCGAAGTCAGTTGCATCGGCGCCACGACCATCAAGGAATACCGCAAGTTCATCGAGAAGGACCGCTCGCTCCTCAGACGATTCCAGTCGGTCCAGGTTCAGCCTCCGAACCAGGAGGAGACCCTGCAGATCCTCGACGGCGTCAAGGACCGTTACGAGTCCTTTCACAAGGTGCGCTACAGCGGCGAAGCGCTGCGCCGGGCGATCTATCAATCCTCGCGCTACATCACGGACCGCTTTCAGCCTGACAAGGCGATCGACGTCATCGACGAGGCCGGGGCCAAGGTCAAGCTGCGCAAGGTCAAGGACACGCAGAATCTCCGCCGGCTCGAGCAGGAGATCCGGCAGGTGGTGCGCGAGATGAAGAGCGCCATCTCGGAGAAGAGCTTCGAGACGGCGGTCTACTTGCGCGAGCGTGAGATCGAGCTGCGCGAGGACCTGGAGCGCATGGGCGCGGTCTCCGATGACGATGCGGAGCTCGAGGTCACGACCCGCGACATCGAAGAGGTCATCGCGGCCTGGACGGGGATTCCGGTGTCGAGCCTGCAGAAGGACGAAGTGGACCGTCTCCTGCACATGGAGGAAACGCTGCGCAAGCGCGTCGTGGGACAGGATGTGGCGATTTCGGCGATCTCGCGCGCCATCCGGCGCTCGCGGCTCGGTGTCGCCAATCCGCAGCGACCGATGGGATCGTTCGTCTTCCTCGGTCCGTCCGGAGTGGGCAAGACCGAGGTGGCGCGGCGGCTCGCCGAGTTCCTCTTCGGATCGCAGCAGGCGCTGGTGCGGTTCGACATGAGCGAGTACATGGAGAAGCACGCGGTATCCAAGCTCATCGGCTCGCCTCCCGGCTACGTCGGGCACGAGGA
Source organism: Thermoanaerobaculia bacterium (assembly GCA_963806165.1). Classification (GTDB taxonomy): domain Bacteria; phylum Acidobacteriota; class Thermoanaerobaculia; order Multivoradales; family JAGPDF01; genus JAGPDF01. Next base: position 840,280 of record CAWDWZ010000007.1, on the reverse strand, counting down.
GGGCGGCCAGCTGACCGAGCGGGTTCGCCGCCAGCCCTACTCCCTGGTGCTGTTCGACGAGATCGAGAAGGCGCATCCCGACGTCGCCAATCTTCTGCTGCAGATTCTCGACGACGGCACGTTGACCGATTCCTACGGCAATCAGGTGGATTTCAAGAACACCCTCCTCCTGATGACCTCGAATATCGGCTCGAAACTGGTCCTGCGCGGTGGACGGATGGGATTCGGAAGTCAAGATGCGGACGAGGCCTTCCGTCGGGTGGAGGACGAGATTCTCTCGGAGCTCCGGCGCTCGTTCAGTCCCGAGTTCATCAACCGGGTCGACGAGGTCATTGTCTTCCACCCGCTGGGGGAGGCCGAGCTGCGCGCCATCGTCGATCTCCTGCTGGAAGACGTCAACCTGACGCTGGCGCAGCGGAATCTTCGCGTCGAAGTGACGTCGGAGGGGAAGGAATGGCTGCTCCGCCGGGCTGGAATTGACGCCTCGACGGGAGCCCGACCCCTGCGACGGACGATTCAGCGACACGTGCAGGATACAATCTCGGAGTTGTTGATCCGTTCGAGCAAGCAGGAATTCGAGGTCGTCGAGGTGGATGTGGAAGGTCTGGAGCTTACGGTGCGGGCTCGGCCCCGGGAGCTTTCGCCGAGCAGGGTCTGAAAATCCAGCGGTTCCTGGCCGGCCGCGACCGCGGCCGCCGAGCATGGTACTCGTCTTGCAGCGTGCGGAGAGTTTATGAGGCACGTTCAGCGTTGGCTGCCGGTCGCACTACTTCTGCTCTCTGCGAGCGCTCGCGGGGAGACTCTGCGCGGCGTCGAGTTCAGGGGCCTTCGCCTGGTCGCCGAAGAGACGATGAGGTACTACCTCGGACTCGAGGACGGCAAGGAGCTCGACGAGGCGGCCCTGAACCGCAACATCGGAGAGCTCTGGCGGCGCAATCTCATCGACGACCTGAAAATCGACAAGGTCGAGAGCGACGGCGGCGTCAAGCTGGTCGTCACGGTGAGCGAGCGGCCGATCCTGAAGTCCCTCGATTTCAAGGGTCTGAAGCGCCTCTCCCGTTCGGATATCACCGAACGCATCACGAAAGAATCCATTTCGGTCCGCGAGGGCTCGCCGATCTCGCTCGGCGAGATCAATCGCCTGCAGGCGACGATCGAGGAGATGTATCGCGAGAAGGGCTTCCGTTTCGCCAAGGCGGAGTTCAAGCTCGAGGAAGTCACTCCCACGGAGCGCCGGGCCATCTTCACGATCGACGAGGCCGAGAAGGTCAGGATCGGGGACATCAAGTTCGCCGACAACAAGGTCTACGGCGACTGGCGCCTCAAATGGGCGATGACGAAGACGAAGGAAACCAATCTGCTCTGGCGGATCATGAAGCGCGACATCTACAACCCGGCGACGATCGCCGAAGACCTGGTCAAGGTCAAGGACCTCTACCGCGGCGCCGGCTACAAGAACGTCGCCCTGGAGGATCCGATCCTGGGCGTGAAAGAGCGCGGCAGCGGCAAGCGCCGGCTCAGGATCGAGATCCCGGTCGAGGAAGGGCACCGCTTCAAGCTCGGCGTGATCAAGGTCGAGGGCAACCAGGTGTTCAACCAGAAGTTTCTCGAAGGGCAGTTCTCCCGACCGCGCGGCGGCTGGCTCCGTTCCACCATGGTCACCAAGGGCACGGAGGCGATTCGCGACTCGTACAAGAACTACGGTCACATCTTTGCGAACATCGACACCCAGATGGTCGAGAGGGAGGGCGACGTCGCCGATCTCGACATCAAGATCACCGAGGGCGACCAGTACCGCGTCGGCCGGATGGAGTTCGAGGGCAACACGCGGACGCGCGACAAGGTGCTGCGCCGCGAGTTTCGGATCCAGGAGGGTACGCTTCTGAACATGGGCGCCATCAAAGGCAGCCTGTTCAAGGTGAATCAGCTCGGATACTTCAAGCTCAACGAGGACGATCCGATCGCCTTCGAGAACTTCGACACCGAGAAGAAGACCGTGGACGTGAAGGTGAAGGGCGTCGAGAGCGATCGCACCGAGCTGCAGGTCGGAGCCGGGTGGAGCGAGACCTACGGCTTCTTCGGACAGCTCTCGGTGCGCACCCAGAACTTTCTCGGCCGCGGCGAGACGGCGGGAATCTCCTTTCAGTCCGGCCGCTATCAGGATGAGTACTCGGTTTCCTACTACGTCCCCTGGTGGCTGGACCGGCCGCAGAGCATCGGGCTGCAGGTCTTCAAGAGCAACCTGAACTACTCGCAGATCGCGACCCAGCAATCGGAGCGCAAGAGCGAAGGTGCCGTGCTGACCTACGGCCGCAATTTCGGGCTGTTCGGCAACGGGAGCATCAGCTATACGCGCTCGAAATCCGAGGACGTGCTGTCCTACACCGGACCGGACAACACCCTCGTCCAGCAGAGCTACAACATCGCGAACTCGTCGATCCAGCCGGTCTGGACCTTCGACAGCCGGGACAGCCGGCTCGAGACGACCCGCGGCTTCAACCTCGTCGGGTCGCTCGAGTACGCCGGAGGATTCCTCCGCGGCGACAACTACTTCTGGCGTCCGGAGGTTCACTTGAGCTGGTTCCGGCCGCTTTCGCGCTCACCCGCCAAGACGATCGCGGCGTTCAACATCGAAGCGGGTCTGGTCAAGCCGTTCGGCGGCCGGGATGTCGTGCCGCTCGAGCGCTACTTCCTGGGCGGCGAGAACAGCGTCCGCGGCTTCCAGTTCCGCTCGCTCTTCGTGCGCGACAAGAACGATGTTCCAGTCCTGCAGGACGGCTATTTCAAGGGCGGCAACAAGTTTTTTCAGGCGAACGCCGAGTTTCAGGTGCTGGTCGGGGGCCCGTTCAGGGTGATCCTCTTCGCCGACGGTGGCAACGTCTACGACGACAACCAGAGCATCGACGTCTCCCGGTTGCGCTATTCGGCCGGCGGCGAATTGCGGATCTTCGTGCCGATTTTCGGGGCCCCGCTTCGATTCATCTATGCTTCGAACCTGGCTCCACTGCCCGATGACCGGTTCGAGAGCTTCCAATTCAGCATCGGCGCAACTTTCTGAAGCAGAAGGAGTGAGTTCATGGGGACGAGTCTCTGGAGGGTATCGAACGCAGTGGCGGGGCGCATCGGCTTGGCTTTGTCGGTTCTCGCCCTGGTTCCGTCGTCGGCGGCGCTGGCGCAGACCGGGAAGATCGCGGTCATCGACGTGCAACGATTGGTGACCGACTCCGTGGCGGGGAAGGACGCGCTGGCGCGCCTGAAAAAGCTGCAGGACGACAAGATCGCCGAGGGCAAGGCCAAGAACGACGAGATCGACAGCCTGCGCAAGCGCCTGAACGATGGCCGGCTGTCGCTCGCCGACGACAAGATCTCCGATCTCGAGAAGCAGCTCGACGAGAAAGTGACCGGTCTCAGGCGCTTTCAGGAGGATGCCGAGCGCGACTTCAACAAGAGCCGCGAGACGACCTTCGGAGAGATCGAGCGCCGGGTGTTTCCGGTCATCGAGAAGGTCGGAAAAGAGGGCGGATACACCTTCATTTTCAACAAGTTCCAGAGCGGCCTGCTGTATGCCGATGATGCCACCGACATCACCGATCAGATCATTCAGCGCTTCGACGGCGCGGCGACGCAGAAGGGAAACTAGCGCTTGATCTTCGCGCTCGGGGAGCTCGCCGAGCGGGTGGGGGGAGAGGTGCGGGGCTCGCCGGCCCGGCAGGTGGACGGAGTCCGGACGCTCGCGGAGGCCGGCCCGTCGCACCTCTCTTTCCTGACCAGTTCGAAGTACCTGGAGCAGGCCACCAGGAGCTCCGCGGGAGCTATCCTGGTCGGCCGCGAGGTGGATCTCGCCGGCAGGGATCTGCTGCGCTGCGCCCATCCGCAGCTCGCTCTGGCCGAGATTCTGCGGCTCTTCCATCCCACTGCGACCCATCCACCGGGCATCCACCCGACGGCGGTCGTCGGAGAGGACTGCCGGATCGCAGAGTCCGCCGCTCTCGCCGCCTTCGTGGTGCTCGGGCGCGGCGTGACGATCGGCGAGCGTACGGTCCTGCACCCGCATGTGGTCGTCGGCGACGGCTGCCGGATCGGAGCGCACGTCGTGCTGCGACCCCATGTCGTCCTCTATCCGGGGGTCGTTCTCGGGGACGGCGTCGAGATCCATGCCGGCGCGGTGCTGGGGAGCGACGGCTTCGGCTACGCCACGGTCGCCGGTGTGCACCACAAGATCCCGCAAGTGGGACGGGTGGAGATCGGGGCGAACGTGGAGATCGGTGCGCTCACCGCGATCGACCGCGCTCTCCTCGGCTCGACTTCGATCGGGGAGGGAAGCAAGATCGACAACCTCGTCCAGGTCGGACACAATGTGGTCGTCGGCGAGCGCTCGATCCTCTGCGGCCAGGCCGGAGTGGCCGGAAGCGCCCGCATGGGCGCCGGGGTCGTGCTGGCGGGACAGGCGGGAGTCGCCGGGCACCTGGAGATCGGCGACGGCGCGCAGGTCGCCGCGAAGTCGGCGGCGCTGGAATCGGTGGCGGCGGGAACCGCGGTCGCGGGTATCCCCGCCGGACCGATCGCGGGCTGGCGGCGTCAGCAAGCGCTCGTCCGCCGACTGCCGGAGTTGTGGAAACGGCTTAGGGCACTCGAGCGGAGGGTGGGGTCGAGAGATGTCGGAGACGAGGATGACGCCGGAGACGCCGGAAACCCCGGAAATCATGGAGAAACCTAACTGGGACATCCGGTGGATCATGTCGGTCCTGCCGCATCGCTATCCGATGCTGCTCATCGACCGGGTCCTCGAGATGGAACCGCGCCGGCGGATCGTGGCGCTCAAGAATTTCACCATCAACGAGGAGTTCTTCGCCGGCCACTTCCCGGAGCACCCGGTGGTCCCCGGGGTGCTGCTGGTCGAAGCGATGGCGCAGGCCGGGGGCATCCTCCTCATGCACGACGACCCGGAGCGCGAGAAGAAGCTCCTCCTGTTCATGTCCATCGAACGCGCGCGCTTCCGCCGCCCGGTGGTGCCGGGGGACCAGGTGCACCTCGAGGCCAACGTCCTGCGGCTCAAGCCGAACTACTGCAAGCTCGCGGCGCGCGCGCTGGTCGAAGGCGTCGTCCACGCCGAGGCGGAGCTGCTCTCGACGACGGTCGATCGGGACGCCGTGCGATGAGCGGATTGCATCCGCTCGCGGTGATCGACAGCGGGGCCACGATCGGCGACGGGGTTACGGTCGGCCCGTTCGCGGTGATCGGTCCGGGAGTCACGATCGGCGACCGGACGGAGATCGGCGCCCACGCGCAGATTCAGGGCCCGACGATCCTCGGCGTCGAGAACCGCGTCTATCCGAGCGTCTGCCTCGGCATGGATCCGCAGGATCTGAAGTTCGCCGGCGAGCCGGTGCGGCTCGAGATCGGCAGCCGCAACACGATCCGCGAGTTCTCGACCTTTCATCGCGGAACCGGCAAGGGCGGAGGCCTGACCACGGTCGGCGACGACAGTCTCTTCATGGTCTACAGTCACGTCGCCCACGATTGCCATGTCGGCAGCCGGACCATCTTCGCGAACTGTGCGACCCTGGCGGGTCATGTCGAGGTCGGCGACGACGCGGTCATCGGCGCCTTCTCCGCGGTGCAGCAGTTCGGCCGGGTGGGCAATCACGCCTATATCGGCGGCTACACGCGGCTCCTCGTCGATGCGCTGCCGTTCGTCAAGACGGTCGGGCTTCGTCCGGCGGTCTTTGGCGTCAATCGCATCGGCCTCCGGCGCAAGGGTCTCGACGACGGTCGGATCCGCGCCATCGAGAAAGCGATTCGCATCTTCCTGCGCTCCGGGCTGAATACGACGCAAGCTCTCGAGCGGCTGGAATCGGAGCTGCCCGGCGAGCCTGACGTCGAATATCTGATCCGCTTCGTTCGCAGTGCACGGCGCGGCGTGGTCAGGGCGCTGCCGAGCCACCGCGGAGCGGGGGAGACCGGTGGCGACTAGCGCTTCGCGTCCGACGAGAGTCGGAGTCTTCGGTATCGGCGCGCTCGGGCGTCACCATACCCGGCTCCTTTCGAGTCTCGATGGCGTGGTTCTGGAAGGCATCTTCGATCCCCGCGGCGATGTGGCGGCGGCGGTGGCGTCCGAGCACGGGGCGCGCGTCGCAACGAGCTTCGAGGAGCTCGCCGGACGGATCGACGCAGCGGTGCTCGCGGCGCCGACCTCGCTCCACGGCGAGCTCGGACTGGCGCTCCTCGAACGCGGTCTGCACCTGCTGGTCGAGAAGCCGATCGCGTCGTCTCTCGCGGAGGCCGACGCCCTGATCGCCGCGGCCGACCGGCGGCAGAGGGTTCTCGCCGTGGGACACGTGGAGTTCCACAACCCGGCGGTCCAGGCCCTGCTGGACGCGGGCTCCAATCCGAGATTCATCGAGATCGAGCGCCTGGGAACCTTCTCGCCGCGCAGTCTCGACGTCGACGTCATCCTCGACCTGATGATCCACGATCTGCAGATTCTGCAGGCGATGGATCCGTCGCCGGTGGTCGAGGTGCGAGCGATCGGCATCCCGGTGCTCTCCGAGCGGATCGACATCGCCAACGCGCGCCTCGCCTTCGCCTCTGGCCGGTGGCCAACGTCACCGCCTCGAGGATTTCCGCTGAACGGGTGCGGAAGCTGCGGGCCTTCTTTCCCGACCGTTACCTCTCGCTCGACTATCAGGCGCAGGAGATCAAGGGCTACCGGCTCGAGCGTCGAGCGCCGGCGCAGCGCTCGATTCTGCCCGAGCATCCGCCGGTCGACAAGGCCGAGCCGCTGCGCTGCGAGCTGGCCGCGTTCATCGCCGCCTGCAGAGGCGAGGCGGTCGCGCCGGTGGACGGACGGGCGGGGCGTCGCGCGCTCGCGACCGCCCTCGAGGTCGTTGCTGCGGCCGCCCCCGGCGGCCGACACGCGGAGCGCTTCCGCAGGCCTGTGCTAATCTCCCGGGGCCGCAGTTCCAGCTGACGGCCCAACGCAATTCCAGCTCCAGACATGCGGATTTCGGAGGAAGAAGATGAGTGACGTTCGGATCGGTGTGATCGGCGGCAGCGGGCTCTACGAGATGGCGGGTCTGGCGGTGACCGCGGAGCGCCGCATCGAGACGCCGTGGGGCGAGCCCTCGGACGCCTACATTCTGGGTGACCTCGACGGCCGGAAAGTGGCTTTTCTCGCCCGCCACGGCCGGGGCCATCGCATCCTGCCGACGGAGCTCAACTTCCGCGCCAACGTCTACGGCTTCAAGTCGCTGGGCGTCGAGTTCCTGATCTCCGTGTCGGCCGTGGGCTCGCTCAAGAAGGAGTACGTTCCGGGCCACATCGTCGTCCCGGACCAGTTCTACGACCGCACCCGGCACCGGCCGGATACCTTCTTCGGCAACGGTCTCGTGGCACACGTGTCGATGGCCCACCCGGTCTCGAAGACTCTGGCCGAGATCCTGGCCGACGCCGCGGACGCCGAACGTGCCGTGGTGCATCGCGGCGGCTGTTACGTCAACATGGAGGGACCGCAGTTCTCGACTCTCGCCGAGTCGCTGGTCTACCGCCAGTTGGGCATGGACATCATCGGCATGACGAACCTCCAGGAGGCGAAGCTCGCGCGCGAAGCCGAGATCGCCTACGCCTCGCTCTCGATGGTCACCGACTACGACTGCTGGCACGAGCAGGAAGAGGCGGTGACGGGAGAGGGCGTGATGGAAGTCCTGCGCAAGAACGTCGCGCTGGCGCAACGGGTCGTGCGCCGCGCCATCGCCGGGCTCGGTGCCGAGGTCGCCAACGACTGCGCGAGCGCGCTCGCGATGTCGCTGATCACCGACCCCGACCTGGTCCCGGCCGAGACGCTGCGGATCCTGGAGCCCCTGGTCGGCAAGTACCTCGATCGCACGGGCGGGAAGCTCGCCTGGCGGCGCTGATCCGCGCCCGGTGGGCGCGGACGACCGGACGATGACCCGCATCCTCATCACCAACGACGACGGCGTCTACTCCGAGGGCCTGCGCCTCCTGGCGCGGGCTCTGGCGCCGCTCGGAGAGGTGACGGTCGTCGCGCCGGATCGCGAGCAGAGCGCCACCGGGCACAGCCTGACGTTGAACCGCCCCCTTCGCCTGCAGAAGATCGAGGCGAACTGGTACGCGGTCGACGGCACTCCCACCGACTGCGTCAACCTGGCGGTGCTCTGGCTGCTCAAGGACACGAAGCCGGACCTCGTGGTCTCGGGGATCAACTTCGGCCTCAATCTCGGCGACGACGTCACCTATTCCGGAACCGTGAGCGCGACCTTCGAGGGGACGCTGCTCGGCATTCCGTCGATCGCCTTCAGCCAGGAGATCGCGGAAGGTTATTCGTTCGAGCGCGCCGCGGCGTTCGCCGGCCGCTTCGTCGGCGAGCTCCTGAGCGCCGCCCTGCGCCCGGATCTGCTGCTCAACGTGAATCTCCCGGCGGGCGAGCACCACGGGCTCTCCTTCACGCGCCTCGGGCGCCGGGTCTACCACCAGGTCGTGGTGGAGAAGGAAGATCCGCGAGGGCGCAAGTACTACTGGATTGCGGGTACGCCGGAGTGGCAATCGGACGTCGGCACGGACCACCAGGCGGTGGCGGCCGGCCGCGTCTCGGTGACTCCGCTGCATCTCGACCTGACCGACTACCGCGGCCTCGAGGAGTATGCCGACCTGAGCGCCCGCCTCGGCCGCACCGTCCGTGCCGACGCCGAGAATGTTCGCTGATACCTACTCGCGGGAGCAGATGGTACGGGAGCTCATCGAGGCCCGTGGCGTGCGCGACCCCAGAGTCCTCGCGGCGATGCGCGAAGTGCCGCGGCATCTGTTCGTTCGCGCCCACCTGCGGAGCCAGGCCTACGGCGATCATGCGCTTCCGATCGGTGACGCTCAGACGATCTCCCAACCCTATATCGTCGCGCGGATGAGCGAGCTCCTGGAGGTGGATCCCGCGCACAAGGTGCTGGAGGTCGGCACCGGTACGGGCTACCAGACCGCGATCCTGGCGCGGCTCGCGCGCTGGGTCTACAGTCTCGAGCGGATTCCCGAGCTTGCCCACCAGGCGATTCACCGGATGCGCCAGCTCGAGATCCTGAACGTGAAGATCCAGGCGTTCGACGGCACGGTCGGCTGGAGCGAAGTCGCTCCGTTCGACCGGATCCTGGTCACCGCCGGTGCCCCGATCGTTCCGAAGCCGCTGCTCGATCAGCTGGCGCCGAAGGGCAAGCTCCTCGTGCCGGAGGGCGACCGGAGCGGCCAGCGGCTGGTGCTCTACGAACGTCTGGCGCGCGGGTTGCGCCGGCGCGAGCTCGAGGCGGTCGCCTTCGTGCCGCTCGTCGGTCGTTTCGGCTGGCGGGATCCGGACGAGCGTGCCGAGTGAGAACGATGAGCTACCGCGTCACCGGCCGGGTTCAGGGCGTCGGCTTCCGCGCTTACGCCGTGCGCCTGGCGCGCGACTGCGGCGTCGTCGGATGGGTGGGCAATCAGCCCGACGGTACGGTGCGGGCCGAGGCGACGGGAACGGACGCGGCGCTTCTCGCCTTCGCCGCCGGACTCAGAATGGGTCCGCCGGGAGCGCGCGTCGAAACGCTGGATGCGATCGCGGTCGAGGACGTCGGACATTTCCGAGAGATCGGTTTTCGAAGTGGAGGATTGAGCCGGTGGATGATCTCAAGAGCTACATTCGCGAAGTTCCGGACTTCCCGAAGCCGGGGATCAACTTCTTCGACATCACGACGCTGCTCAAGGACCCGCTCGCGCTGCGCATGACGGTCGACCGCTTCACCTGGCTGTTCTCGCGCCGTCCGCAGATCGACAAGGTCGTCGGCATCGAGTCGCGCGGCTTCATGTTCGCGCCCTCGCTCGCCTACAGCCTGAACGCGGGCTTCGTGCCGGTGCGGAAGCCGGGCAAGCTCCCGGCGAAGACGGTCTCCGCAGACCTACGAGCTCGAGTACGGCACCGACCGGCTGGAGATGCACGAGGATGCGATCGGCAAGGGCGAACGCGTGCTGATCGTGGACGACGTCATCGCGACCGGCGGCACGGCGCGCGCCACCGCCAAGCTGGTCGAGAGCCTCGGTGCCACCGTGGCCGGTTTCGGCTTCATCATCGAGCTGACCTTCCTCCCTGGCCGGGCCAGCCTCACCAACTACGAAGTCGAATCGCTCATCCAGTATTGACACGCAGCAGCGGGCTCACTCGCAAGTTGGGTCGCGAAAAACAAAGGCTCGGTAAAGGGATCTTGTCGAATCTTGGATTGGACCGATTATCATCGGCGGTGTTCGCTGAACCGGTCAATATGGGAGCGAGGGGTGGCTGGACCGAGGGCTCCCATGGGGACCGGAGCGCGCTTCCTCAGCGCGAGGACCCCATGGGATACGGGCCAGACAGGACCCGTCGCGGCCGCACTCGCCCTGAGCTCCGACCAGAGATCCGCTGATCGCGATTTCGCAGGCGGCTATAATCGCCAGCACTGCGGCTGTAGCTCAGTTGGATAGAGCAGGAGCATCCTAAGCTCAAGGTCGGGGGTTCGACTCCTCCCAGCCGCACCAGCACTCTCTTCGGGCGTGGGATGCGGAGTCCCAATGGCAGCAGAGGAATCTTCAGCGCCGAGTCGTCGTCACCCAGCCTCAGGAGTCGTCGTCCTGGTAGTCCTCGGGATCGTTCTCGCGGGGCTTTCCTTCGCCCATCCTGGAAACTGCGCGGACGAGAAAGCGGCGGACCCCTGCGGTCTCCAAGCGCGCGAGGCGCACAAGGCCGCCTTCGACGCCGCCCATCCGCTGGTGCTGGAGGGAGACCTGGACGCTTGGGAAGCGCGCGAGCGCGCGTACCTGGCGGAGAGCCTGCCGTGGGTCGCGGCCTGTCCCGAGAACGTCACGACCCGCGCCAGGCGGCTGCGTGCGATGGCTGCCGTGCCCGATGTGCCAGACCTTCAAGTCCTGACCGAGCTCCATGAGTATTTCGCGGTCTGCGGGCGGGTAGGTGGAGTCTTCTGCACGGCCCCCGGGTTGAAGCTGCAAATCGTCGAGCTCATGGCGTCTCGGGATCTCGCCTTCGCGGAGGCCGACGAGATTCTCACCGCGGTTCGAACCGAGACTCGGGCAGCGGAGAAGTGCCGCAAGGACCGAGATGAGTTCTGCTGGCTGCTCGACCGGGCGACGATACGCCTCGCGATCGCCCACGGTGCCTTGGGCGAAGCGCGCAAGAGCATCGAAGCCGTTGAGGCAGCGCTCTCGGCGGCCGGGTCCCGAGACAGGTCGATCGATCCAGCGACTCGCAAGCTGCACGACAACCAGCAGGTCGAGCTCATCGCCTTGCGGGGCGAGCTGATGGAGGCAAGTGGCTCTCGGATCGAAGCCGCCCGCCTCTACCGTCGAGCGCTGGCCCTCGGCTTCCCCGACCCGCTGCTGAGACGCCGCGAACGCGATCTCTGGTCGGAGCTCGATGCCTCGTCGCAGGCCGCTCTCCTCCAGGAGTCTCCACCGGCGATAACGACTCTCTATTCAGAGTGGACGAAGGTGGATCGCCCGTTCGAGCTCGACAAGGTCTTCGATCTTCGCGGCGTCGAATGGAGCACGGCGAAGCTGCGCGGGAAGACGGTGCTGGTCAACTTCTGGGCCACCTGGTGCGCGCCCTGTCTCGCCGAGCTGCCTTACATCCAGGCACTTCACGAACGGACCGCCGCCTCACCCGATCTCCGCGTGATCACGATCAGCCTGGACGAGAACCCGAAGCTCGTCGCCCCTCTCCTCGCCAAGAACCACTGGACCTTCCCCGTGCTCCTGGGCGAGAGAGCCTTCTCTGCGGCGGTCGAGGGGGTCCCACAGACCTGGATCGTCGACGCCTCGGGACGGGTGGCGCGCTCGACCGGAGGATTCGCGGTGGACGGCGTCGATTGGGTGGGCGAGGGGCTGAAGGAGATGAGCTCGGTGGCGCGCCAAACGCGCCGCTAGTAGACTCTACCGGCGATCGCGGCGGACTGCGATGCAACTCACTGAAACAACGTAGAGAAAGGCCTGCGGCACATGGATTCGGCGACACGGGAAGATCTGAAGCGCAATGAGCTGGAAGAGGTCATCGGGGCGGGCATTCACTACGCGGAAGGCCACAAGCGGATCCTCCTCTGGAGCGTCGCTGGAGTCGTGGGCGCGGCGCTCGTCGCCACGGGCATCTTTTTCTGGATCTCGAGCCGCCAAAGCGGGGTGAACGAGCTCCTGGTCCAGGCGCTGCGCGCGGACGGCGGCGAGGTGGTGGCGAGCGGCGCCAAGCCGGACGATCCGGTCCATCCGACCTTCCCCACGGAGGCGGCGCGGCGCGCCAAGGCGAAGGAGCTGTTTACGCAGCTGGACGACCGCTACGGCTCCTCGAAGACCGGACGCGTCGCCAAGCTCTATCTGGCGCAGATCGCGCTCGCGGAGAACGACAAGGAGAAGGCGAAGCAGCTCTGGCAGTCGTTCCTCGACGCCGAGCCGGACGGCGCTTTCTCGGCCGCGGCGCGGGTCAATCTCTACAAGCTGGATCGCGAACAGGGCCGGGCGGGGGAAGTGGCGGATGAGCTCAAGAAGATGCTGGAGCAGGCCGACAAGCCGCTGCCAGCCGACCTGATCCTCTACGAGCTCGCGCTTTCCTACGACGCGCTCGGCAAAGGCGACGACGCCAAGGCCACCTACCGCCGCATCGTGGACGAGTATCCGCAGTCGCCCTATGTCGCCGACGCCCAGCGGGAGGCCGGGCTGACGCCCAAAGGGACTTGAAGTCTGAGCGCTTCTTACGAGGTGCTCTCGCGGCTGCGCGCCGGCGAACCGCTGCGGTCCGGTGACCTCGCCGAGGTCGCCCGTGGCGCCGCGGACGGCAGCTGGAGCGACGCGCAGCTGGCCGCCTTTCTGATGGGGGTCGCCATTCGCGGCCTCGACCTCGAACAGACTCGCGAGCTCACCGCCGGCATGCTCGACTCCGGAGAGCGCTGGAATCTCTCGCACGCGCTTCCCCGTCTGGTGGACAAACATTCGACCGGAGGGGTCGGGGACAAGACGAGCCTCGTGCTCGCTCCGCTCGTCGCCGCCGCGGGTGCCCCGGTCGTCATGCTCACCGGCCGGGGGCTCGGACATACCGGCGGCACGGCGGACAAGCTCGAGGCGATTCCGGGCTTCCGGCAGGAGCTGGACCGTCCGCGCGCGCTCGCGCTGCTCGAGCGCTGCGGGATCGCGCTCGGCATCGCGACCGCCGGCATCGCGCCCGCCGACAGAAAGCTCTACGCCCTGCGGGACCGCACCGCCACCGTCGACTCCCTGCCCCTGATCGTCGCCTCGATCCTGTCGAAGAAGCTCGCCACCGGCGCGGCGGCGATCGTCTTCGACGTCAAGGTCGGCGACGCCGCGTTCCTGCCGCGCATCGAACAGGCGAGAGAGCTCGCGCGCCTCCTCGCCGGCATCTCCTCGGAGCTCGGCATGAAGGCCGAAGCGCTCCTCACCGACATGAATCAGCCGCTCGGCGACTGGGCGGGCCACGCGAGCGAAATTCGCGAGGTGCTCGACTGCCTGGAAGGCCGCGGTCCGCGCGAGACGATCGACCTTACGATCGCCCTCGCCCTGGCGCTGGGCCGGCAGATCGGCGCCGCCTGGACCGACGCCAGCTTGCGGGCGCTGATCGCATCGGGCGCGGCGCGAGAGCGCTTCGTCCGCTGGGCGGTGGCGCAAGGCGCCGCGGAACGGTGGTTCGACCGGCCGGAGCTCCCCCTGGCGCCCGAGGAGACGGTGATCCGGGCGCAACGGGCCGGTTTCGTCGCCGCGGTGCGAACCCGGCAGCTCGGCCTCTTGCTCGCGGAGGCCGGAGGTGCCCGGCGCACGATCGGAGCGGAGCTCGATCTCGGCATCGCCCTGAACTACCGCACGCGGCTGGGGCGCCGGGTGGCGGTGGGCGACGAGCTGGCCCGGGTCTACCTCCGGCGGCGCGACCCCGAGCTCGCGGCGCGCTTCGCGGGCTGTTTCGAGATCGGTGAGCAGGGGACCGCACCGAAGCTCATCGTCGAGCGCATCGTTTCCAGGGTGCCCATCGCTCCCGTCGCTCCCGGCTGAGCTGGCGCTCCCGCGCCCGCCTTTATTTCAGGTCCGTCCTTACTTCAAATCCAGATCGCTGTGCGCCGTCGCCCAGCGCAGCCGGAGCTCGCCGGAGGTGAGAAGGGCGAGCGCGGGACGGCTGTCCAGGTCGGTCGCCACGGATCCCTGGCGCAGGACGCGCCCAGCGGGGTCGAGCTCGAGCACCCCCCAACCCCGGGGATGGGCGTTGGCGAAGGTCAGCCAGGTCCTCTTCCCGCCGCTGGCGCCGCTGGCTCCGAGCATTCCGCTATCCGAACGCGTCAGGATCGGCTCGGTCGATCCCACCGGGCCTGCCCAGGCGGGCTGACTCCAGGTCTGGCCGTCGAAGCGCGCGACGACGATCCGGTATTCGTGCCCGTCGTATCGACTCCAGGCCGCCAAGGCGCCTCCCGGGACGGCGACGACGGACGGCGTGATGTCCGGAACCGCGTTGTCCGCGGCGATGGGCTGCGCCTCTTTCCACCCGCCGTGGACCCACCGCAGTGCGACGATCTCGTCGTCGTGGCCGTCGAAGCGGCTCCAGACGAGGAGCTTCGATCCGTCGGCGAGGCCGGTCGCGGAAAGCGCGAGCTGGCTGCCGGGCGCCGCCGCCGCGACGACGTTCGGCGCCGACCAACCCATTCCGGTCCAGGCCGCGTAGCGCACGCCGTACGACTGCCGATCCGGCCCTTCGAGCCAGGCCACGCCCTCGAGCTCACCCCGGGTGGAGGCCAGGGGCACGGCGTTCTCGCGGGTGCCGCCGGCGGAGCGCTCGGGAGAAGCGATCGGGTGGAGTCCGAGCTCGTCCGCGAGAGCGAGGTAGAGATCGCCGCGGTCCGGGCCGGCGCCGCGGGCGCTCAGGAAAGTGGCGCCGCGCAGGGCGAAGAGATCCTCGATCTCGATGCCTGCGGGCAAGCTGAACCGGCGTTCGCCGGACGAAGTCTGGAGCAGATAATCGGCGCCGGAGGCGCGGATCGTGCTGCCGCCGGCGCTCCAGAATCCGGGCTCGGCGGCCTGAGAAGGCACGCCCCCGAGGGTCAGGGCGAGGGGGAGCGAGATAGCGGCTAAGGCGCGGAAAGACATGGCAGAGCGGGATCGTAGGTGGCGCTCTGCAAAGAGTCAAATCGCGGCGCAAAGCGGCGGCGCGGCCGCCCTCGGTTGCTATCATGCCGCCCATGCGCGCGAGCATCCTGGCCGTGGGATCCGAGCTGCTCTCGACCGAGCGGCTGGATACCAACTCGCTGCGCCTGACCGCGCTGCTCGAACGATACGGCGTCGAGCTGGTGAAGAAGTGCGTGGTCGGCGACCTCGCGGCCGAGATCACGCACGAAGTCCGAGCGCTCTGGGAAGCGAGTGATCTGGTGCTGGTGACCGGGGGGCTGGGCCCGACGGCGGACGATCTGACGCGCGAGGCGGCGGCAGCGGCGCTCGGGGTCGAGCTGCGCGAGGACCCGGCGCTCGTGACCGCGATCGAGCGCCGCTTCGCCGCGATGGGACGCCGGGCCTCGCCGAACAATCGCCGGCAAGCCGCGGTTCTGGCGGGGGCGAGAGCCCTCGACAACCCCAACGGCACGGCTCCCGGCCAGCTCTTCGAGCGCGACGGCAAGGTGCTCTTCCTCTTCCCGGGCGTCCCGTTCGAGCTCGACCGCATCGCCGCGGACGCTCTGGTTCCGTGGCTGGAGGCGCATTCGGCCGGCGCCGCGCGGGAGACCTGGACGATCAAGGTCGCCATGCGCCCCGAATCGGAGGTCGACCAGGCGCTCGGACCGGCTTACGAGGAGCTCGGGCGGGAGTCGATCACCGTGCTCGCCGGCCCGGGGGAGGTGCGTGTGCTCCTCACCGCGGTCGGCCCCGACCGCGAACGCCGCCGCCGGCTCGCCGAGATGCGCGAGCGCGTTCTCGCGCTGCTCGGGGAGGGCGTATTCGCCGAAGGCGCGGAGACGACCCTCGAAGCGGTCGTCGTGGCGCTGCTCGCCGAGGCCGGCTGGACCCTCGCCACGGCCGAATCGTGCACCGGCGGCCTGGTTGCCGAACGCATCACCCGCGTACCCGGCAGCAGCCGGGTCTTCGTCGGCGGGGTCGTGGCGTACTCGAACGCGGCGAAGAGCACGCTGCTCGATGTCGCGCCCGCGCTGGTCGAGAGCGAGGGCGCGGTCTCGGAGGCGGTCGCGCGAGCGCTGGCGCGCGGCGTCTGCGCACGGCTGGGAAGCGATCTCGGCGTCAGCATCACCGGCATCGCCGGTCCTGGCGGCGGCTCGGCGGAAAAACCGGTGGGCACCGTTCACCTGGCGATCGCCGGACCGCCCGGCATGCAGGAAGAACACCGGCTGGCGCGCTTTCCCGGCAGCCGCGAGCGGATTCGGATGTTCGCCTCCCAGATGGCCCTCGAGATGCTGCGCCGGCGCCTGCTCGCCGCGCTCGCCGCGAGCGCCGCGACCGCGCTTGTGCAGGACCGGGAGGAGCCTTGAATCCGCGCTGGCTCGGGCTCGTCTCGGCCTCCTACCTGCTGGGCTCGCTCTCCTTCAGCCTGGTCGTCGTCTGGTTCCTGAAGCGCGCCGATGTGCGCAAGCTGGGCAGCGGCAACGCCGGTGCCACCAATGTCCTGCGCGCCGCGGGGAGAGGGCCGGCCCTGATCGTCCTGCTGCTCGATATTGCGAAGGGAATCGTGCCGGTGCTCGTGGCGCGCGCGCTCGGCGCGCCCGCCGCGGTCGTCGCAGCTGCAGGCTTCGCGGTGGTCGTGGGACACGTCTTCCCTCTTTTCTTCGGCTTCCGCGGCGGCAAGGGAGTCGCCACGGCATTCGGCGCGCTCGTCGCGCTCTTTCCGCTCGCCGGCTTTACCGTGCTGGTCGTCTTCACGCTCACCGTGATCAGCACGCGCTGGGTCTCGCTGGGCTCGGTGCTCTCGGCCGCGACGCTGCCGGGTTTCGCGTTGCTCTATTCGCGCCTCGGATGGTCGCGCGCCGTGCCGGCGAGCGCGCTGGCGCTCGCCTGCGCCTGCTCGGGCCTGGTCATCCTGCGCCACTCCGGAAACCTGCAGCGCCTGTTCGCCGGAACCGAGCGCCGTCTCGGGGAGGGCAGAAGGTAGTGCCGCGGATCGGCATTCTCGGTGCGGGCTCTTTCGGCACCGCTCTCGCCGTCCAAGCGGCGCGCGCCGGACACGCGACGACGCTCTGGGTGCGCCGCGCGGAGGCCGCCGCGGAGCTCGAGGCGGCGCGCGAGAATCGCCGCTATCTCCCGGGCGTGGTCTTTCCCGAGCGCCTGGCGATCACCCACGATCTGGTGGCGCTCGCCGACGTCGAGCCGCTGGTGCTCGCGGCACCATCCCACGGCTATCGCGCGGTATTGCGGGAGTTCCTCGCGGCACGGAGCTCGCGCGCGCCGCTGACCGTGGTTTCGGCGACCAAGGGGATCGAGGCGGAATCGCTCGCCCGCATGAGCCGGGTCTCCGCCGAGGAGTGCGCGCGGGCCGGAACACCGGCCCGGTTCGCCGCTTTTTCGGGCCCCACCTTCGCTGCCGAGCTGGCGCGCGCGGTCCCTTCGGCGGCGGTGGTCGCAAGCGCGGACATGGCGCTCGCCGCCGAGCTCCGCGAGACCCTCGCCAGTCCCACGCTGCGGCTCTACTCTTCGAGCGATGTCGTCGGCGTCGAGCTCGCCGGAGCGGCGAAGAACGTCATCGCCATCGGCGCCGGGGTGGTTTCCGGCCTGGGCATGGGGCACAACACCCTCGCCGCACTGATCACAAGAGGCCTGCACGAGATCACGCGGCTCGGGCTCGCACAGGGCGGCGACCCGAAGACCTTCTCCGGCCTCGCGGGATTGGGCGACCTGGTGCTCACCTGTACCGGTGGCCTGTCGCGCAATCGCCGGACCGGCATGGAGCTCGCCCAGGGCAAGACGCTCGAGCAGATCCTCAGGGAGACCACGGAGGTGGCGGAGGGCGTCAGGAACTCGCAAGTGATTCTGCAGCTCGCCGGCGCCGTCGGGATCGAGATGCCGATCAGCGAGCAGATGGTGGCGGTGATGTACGAAGGGAAGCCAGCCAAGGCGGCTCTGTACGAGCTCATGACGCGCGACCTGAAGCACGAGGCCGAATTGTGAGAAACCGGCGGAGAGCTCGCCTTGACTGAAACCGATCCCGGCGGGACCTTTCTGCGGCGCACGACGCTTCGCAGGGCGCCGGCGATTCGATAGACTTCCGCATGGCAACCCACCAGACCGTCCTCATTCTCGACTTCGGGAGTCAGTTCACGCAGCTCATCGCGCGCCGCCTGCGCGAGCACCGGGTCTACTGCGAAGTGCATCCGTTCTCGCTGCCGATCGACGAGATCCGCCGCCGCGCGCCGATCGGCCTCGTCCTCTCCGGCGGCCCGCAGAGCGTCTACGATGCCGGCGCGCCGCTCGCCGAGCGCGCCCTCCTCGAGCTCGGAATCCCGGTGCTCGGCATCTGCTACGGCATGCAGCTCGTCGCCCACCTGCTGGACGGACGGGTCGAGAACGCGGCGCGCCGGGAGTACGGACGGGCCGAGGTCGCCCGCGCCGAGCCTGGCCTGCTGTTCGCCGGCCTCGAGGCGACCGAGACGGTCTGGATGAGCCACGGCGATCACGTGACCCGCCTGCCGGCGGGATTCGTCCAGACCGCGCGCACCGCGAGGACCGCGGATGCCGCCGTCGTCGGCATGGAGGACAGCCGGCGCGGGATCTACTGCATCCAGTTCCATCCGGAGGTCTCGCACACCGTGCACGGCGCGACGGTGCTGCACAACTTCCTCTTCAAGGCCTGCGGCGCCACCGGCGACTGGACGATGGCGTCCTATCTCGACGAGGCCGCGACGACGATCCGGGAGCGCACGCGGGGAGAGCGCGTGCTGTGCGGGATCTCGGGCGGCGTCGATTCCGCGGTGACGGCGGCGCTCCTCAAGCGCGCCATCGGGGATCACCTGGTCTCGGTCTTCGTCGACACCGGCCTGCTGCGCAAGGGCGAGCGCCAGCAGGTGGAGTCGAGCCTCGCCGACGGTCTGGGGATCCCGATCGTCACCGCCGCCGCGGGCGGCGATTTCCTCGCCGCGCTCTCGGGCGTGACCGATCCGGAAGCCAAGCGCAAAGCGATCGGGCGGGTCTTCATCGAGGTCTTCGGGCGCGAAGCGAGGAAGCTCGCGGGCGTGAAGTTTCTCGCCCAGGGGACGCTCTACCCGGACGTCATCGAGTCCACCTCGGTGCGCGGCCCCTCGGCGGTCATCAAGTCGCATCACAACGTCGGCGGTCTGCCCGAAAGCCTCGGTTTCGAGCTCGTCGAGCCTTTGCGGTGGCTCTTCAAGGACGAAGTGCGTCAGCTGGGCCGCGAGCTCGGACTGCCGGAAGAGTTCATCGGACGCCACCCCTTCCCCGGCCCCGGCCTCGCGGTGCGCATCCTCGGCGAGGTCACCGCCGAGCGTGTCGCGCTGCTGCAGGAGGCCGACGCCATCTTCCTCGGCGAGCTGCGCGAGAGCGGCTGGTACGACAAGGTGTCGCAGGCCTTCGCGGTCCTGCTGCCGGTCAAGGCGGTCGGCGTGATGGGCGACTTCCGCACCTACGAGAACGTCCTCGCTCTGCGCAGCGTGGATACGAACGACTTCATGACCGCCGACTGGAGCCATCTGCCGCACGAGCTCCTGGGCCGGGTGGCGAACCGGATCGTGAACGAAGTGCGCGGCGTGAACCGCGTGGTCTACGACGTGACCTCGAAGCCTCCGGGGACGATCGAGTGGGAGTAGGCTGGAGCGGCAGAGAAAAGGTTTCAGCAAGAAAAAGCTTTCAGTAAGTAAAGGCTTTCAGTAAAGGAAAGCTTGCAGTAAAGGAAGGCTTGCAGCGACGAAAGGATTCTTGGGGGCTGGATTGATCGAGCTGACCGGGGGAACACTTACGCTGGAAGAGTTTGCCGCCGTCGTGGCGGGCGGGGAGCGCGTCGTGCTCGCCGCTCGGGCGCGCGAGGCGGTCGCGGCGGCCCGCGCGGTCATCGAGCGGGCGGTGGCCTCGGGCGCGGCGGTCTACGGCGTCAACACCGGGTTCGGCAATCTCGCCAACGTCCGCATCGCCGACCCGGATCTCGAGACGTTGCAAGAGAGATTGGTGCTCTCGCACGCCGCGGGGGTCGGTGAGCCGCTCCCGGACGTCGCCGTGCGCGGCATGCTGCTGCTGCGGGCGAACACTCTGGCCAAGGGTCATTCCGGCGTCCGGCCGCTGCTCGTCGACGGGCTGCTCGACCTGCTCAACCACGACCTCCTGCCGGAAGTGCCGAGCCGCGG
The DNA here is from genome assembly GCA_963806165.1 of Thermoanaerobaculia bacterium. Lineage (GTDB taxonomy): Bacteria > Acidobacteriota > Thermoanaerobaculia > Multivoradales > JAGPDF01 > JAGPDF01. The sequence goes on along the minus strand of CAWDWZ010000007.1, from coordinate 819,932 downwards.
TTCGGTCGGCGCGAGCGGCGATCTCGCGCCGCTCGCGCACCTCGCGCTGCCGCTTCTCGGGCGCGGCAGGGTGCGCCGCGCCGGACGCTTCGTGGCCGCCGGCGAGGCCCTGCGCTCAGCCGGCATCGCGCCGATCCGGCTGGCTCCGCGCGAGGGGCTCGGACTGGTCAACGGTACCCAGGCGATGACCTCGCTGCTCGCCTTGTCCGTGCTCGAGGCGCGGCGGCTGGTGCGTGTCGCCGACCTCGTGGGCGCGCTCTCGACCGATGCGCTGCGCGGCACCGACGCCGCCTTCGACGCCCGCATCCACGCCCTCCGCCCGCATCCCGGCCAGCTCGCCAGCGCGCGCAACCTCTGGCGCCTGCTGCAGGGTTCCGGCATCCGCGATTCCCACCGGACGAACGACCTGCGGGTGCAGGACCCGTATTCGCTGCGCTGCATGCCGCAGGTTCACGGTGCGGTGCGCGACGCTTTGTCGGACGCCGAGCGCCGGCTGCTCGTCGAGATGAACTCCGCGACCGACAACCCGCTGGTGTTCGCGGCCGAGGGCGAGGCCCTCTCGGGCGGGAACTTCCACGGCGAACCGATGGCGCTCGCTGCGGACTTTCTCGCCATCGCCCTGGCGGAGCTCGGTTCGATCTCGGAGCGCCGGACCGAGAAGCTCACCAACGACACCTTTTCGGGTCTGCCGCCGTTTCTGGTGGCGAACGCCGGCCTCAACTCCGGGTTCATGATGGCGCAAGTCACCGCGGCGGCTCTGGTCTCCGAGAACAAGGTGCTCTGCCATCCGGCCAGCGTCGACTCGATTCCGACCTCGGCCGACAAGGAGGACCACGTCTCGATGGGAATGGGAGCGGCGCTCAAATGCCGGCAGGTCGCCGCCAACGTGCGCCAGATTCTCGCCATCGAGCTCCTGGCGGCGGCCCAGGGCATCGACCTGCTGCGGCCGCTGCGCTCCAGCCCGCGACTCGAGGAGCTGCACCTCTGGGTGCGCGGCGCCGTCGCGGTCTGGGACGAGGATCGAGAGATGGCCCCGGATCTCGCCGCCGCGCAAGAGCTGCTCGCGACCGGGAAGATCCCCGGCATCGAGCGACTCGAATAGGTCTCCGGATCCGGCCGCCGTGAACCCACCCTGGGATTTCGTCCTCGTCGCTGTTCTCGCCACCGCGGCCACGATCGTGGCCGCTCGCCGGGCGCACCTGCAGCGCAGTCGCATTCTCGCCTTCGCAACTCTCTTCGCAGCTCTCGCCGTCGGCTACCTTTATGTCGAAGCCGCCGGACGGCGCGCGGCGAGCGATCTCGAGCGTCTGATCTCCGCCATGGCGCCGACCTATGCGCGCGAGCTCGAGCTCATGGGCCACGAGTACCTCCAGCTCGCGACGCCGCCCGACGACCCGCGCTATCTGGCGATGATCGAGGCCGAGAAGCGGTGGTTGGCGAACAACCCGAACATCAGCGATATCTACACCTTTCGCAGGCTCGACAACGGCCGCACCGTGCTGGTCGTCGACTCCGAGACCGACTACGATCGTGACGGCCGCTTCACCGGCGAGCGCGAGAGCCGCACGGGCATCGGCGAGACCTATCCGAACTACATTCCCGCTCTGGAGCGCGCCTTCGGAGACCAGGTCGCGTTCGACGACATGCCGCTCACCGACCGCTGGGGCACCTGGATCTCGAGCTTCACGCCGATGCACGACCGGAACGGCCGGGTCGAAGCGGTGCTCGGCGTCGACTACGACGGGCGCCTGTGGACCGCCGCGATCGCGCGCAGCCGGCGCGACGCGTTGGCGGTCTTCGTCGCGGGTCTCGCGGTCGTTCTGACTGCGCTGGTCTCGGTCGCGCGCCTGCGGCGAGCCGCCGCCGAAGCCGAGCAGCGCAATATCGATCTCGCAGCGGCGCGCGACGCCGCCCTCGCCGCGAGCCGGACCAAATCCCAGTTTCTGGCCAGCGTCAGCCACGAGCTGCGTACGCCGCTGCACGTCTTTCTGGGCATGAACGAGCTGCTCCTGACCTCCTCGCTGGACGAGCGCCAGCGCAAGCATGCCGAAACGGCACAGCGCTCGGCCGAAGGGCTGCTCGGGATGGTCGACGATCTGCTCGATTTCGCGCAGCTCGAAGCCGGCAAGGCCGCGATCGAAGAGGTGCTCTTTCCGCTCGCGGGGATGTTGACCGCGGTGGCCGAGGGGCATCGCATCGCGGCCGAACGCAAGCGCTTGCGCTTCGTGGTCGAACAGGGCATCGATCCGGACCTGCAGGTCCTCGGTGACGGGCGCAGATTGCGTCAGATTCTCCGTCACCTCCTGGGCAACGCGATCAAGTTCACCGAAGCCGGCGAGATCCGCGTGCGCCCGACCGCGGCGCGGAAATCGGACGAGATCGTGGAGCTCGCCGTGGAGGTCCAGGATTCCGGCATCGGCATCGCCCCCGAACAGCGCGGCGCGGTCTTCGAGCGCTTCAGTCAGATCGATCCTTCGAGCACCCGCCGCTATGGTGGGACCGGAATCGGCCTGGCGCTCTCGAGGAGGCTCGCCGAGCAGATGGGCGGGGCGATCGACTTCGAGTCGGAGCCCGACCGCGGCTCCGTCTTCAGGCTGCGCCTGCCCTTCCGCATCGCGCCCGCGTCGCCGGCCGGCTCGCCGCGCAGCCAGGCCCTGATGGGGGAGTGAGGAACGACCGATGGCAGAATCGGCCGCAGGATGATGCCAGCGCTCCCGGAAAGCGAGCTCGCGTTCGAGTTCATCCGCGCGTCGGGACCGGGCGGCCAGAACGTCAACAAGGTCTCGACCGCGGTACGGTTGAGGTTCGACGTCCGCGCCTCGCGAGCTCTCTCCCCCGAGGTCAAGGAGCGCCTTCTCGTCCTGGCCGGCCGCAGGGCTACCAAGGAAGGGGAGATCGTCCTGCTCGGCCAGCGGCATCGCACGCAGGAAAAGAACCGGCAGGACGTCCTTGCCCGGCTCGGGGAGCTCGTAGAACGGGCGCTGGTCGCTCCACGGAGGCGGCGCGCGACCCGGCCGGGAAAAGCAGCTGCCGCCCGCAGGTTGCGCGACAAGAAGCTGCACGCCGAGCGCAAGCGCAGCCGCAGCGATGCGAACGCCGAGGATTGAGCGCCTGCGTCGGGCTCCGGTCTGAGATTAGAATCCGCGCATGAGCGACACTCCGGGCGAGGCTGGCCGCCTCGTACGCGCCCCGCGCGGCAGCACGATCTCCTGTCGCGGCTGGTTGCAGGAAGCGGCGCTGCGCATGCTGATGAACAATCTCGACCCGGAGGTCGCCGAGCGCCCCCAGGATCTGGTGGTCTACGGCGGCTCGGGCAAGGCGGCGCGCAACTGGGCCTGCTTCGACGCCATCGTCGCGGCGCTGCGACGGCTGCGGGACGACGAGACGCTGCTGGTGCAGTCCGGCAAACCGGTCGCGATCTTCAAGAGCCACGCGGACGCGCCGCGGGTGTTGATCGCCAACTCGAATCTGGTTCCCAGATGGGCCACGATCGACGAGTTCCGCCGCCTCGAGGGGCTCGGTCTCACGATGTACGGCCAGATGACGGCCGGCTCGTGGATCTACATCGGAACGCAGGGAATTCTCCAGGGTACCTACGAGACCTTGGCGGAGCTCGCCCGTCGCCACTTCGGCGGCACGCTCGCCGGGCGCTTGACGGTGACCGCCGGTCTCGGCGGCATGGGCGGCGCGCAACCTCTCGCGGTGACGATGAACGAAGGCGTCTGTCTGGTGGCGGAAGTCGATCGCGCGCGCATCGAGAAACGGCTGCACAAGCGCTACCTCGACGAGCTGGCGCCGTCGATCGAGACCGGCCTGTCGCGAGCGCTCGCGGCCATGGCCGCGCGGGAAGCGGTCTCGATCGGCGTCGAAGCGAACGCCGTCGATCTGCTCGAGCACCTGCTCGCGGCCGGCATTCTCCCCGACGTCGTCACCGATCAGACCTCGGCGCACGACAATCTGCAGGGCTACGTTCCGCACGGCATTCCTTATGCGGAAGCCCTGGCTCTGCGTGCCGCGTCTCCCGCTGCCTACGTCGAACGGGCGATGGCCTCGATGGCGGCGCACGTAAGGGCGATGCTCGAGCTTCAGAAACGAGGCGCCGTGACCTTCGACTACGGCAACAATCTGCGGGGGCAGGCGCGGGACGCGGGAGTCGCGAACGCCTTCGACATCGGAGGCTTCGTTCCGATGTTCATTCGGCCGCTATTCTGCGCCGGCAAGGGGCCGTTTCGGTGGGCGGTGCTGTCGGGCGATCCGGAGGATCTGCGGGTGACCGACGAAGCCATTCTCGGGCTCTTTCCCGCGGATCGCAAGCTCGAGCGCTGGATTCGCATGGCGCAGCGGCGGGTCGAGTTTCAGGGCCTGCCGGCGCGCATCTGCTGGCTGGGATACGGCGAGCGCGACAGGGCGGGAGCCTTGTTCAACGACCTGGTGGCGGCGGGCAAGGTCCAGGCCCCGATCGTCATCGGACGCGATCATCTCGATTGCGGCTCGGTCGCCTCGCCTTTCCGCGAGACCGAAGCGATGCGGGACGGATCCGATGCGATCGCCGACTGGCCGATTCTCAATGCGCTGATCAACAGCGTCAACGGCGCGACCTGGGTCTCCGTGCACCACGGCGGAGGAGTGGGCATCGGTAACTCCCTGCACGCCGGCATGGTGATCGTGGCCGACGGCACGCGCGCCGCCGCGACGCGCATCGCCCGCGTCCTGGCGAGCGACCCGGGGACCGGGGTGGCTCGACACGCGGACGCCGGCTATCCGGAAGCGCTGGCCTGCGCGGCCGAGCTCGGCGTCGATCTGCCGATGCGCGGGCCCGAAGCGCCGCGGTGAGAGCCGCCAAGAGACCCGACATCCTGGAGCTCGCGCTCCTGCTCGCGCCGGGAGCTGCGCTCGTCGCCGGCCGGCCGCTGCTCTCTCTGTGCGCGCTCGCCACCTGGCTGATCTGGGGAATGCGGACTCCGCCGCCGCCGCGGGAGCGCTGGCTGCTGGTCGTCTGCGGCGGAGTCGCCGCTGTGCTGTTGGCGCTCGCTGCCGGTCGCGATCTCCTCCGCAGCTCGGCGCTGAATCCGTCCGACGAAAGTCTGGCGCGCGAGTATCGGGCCTATTGGAACGAGCTCTCCGCGAGCGCCGAGCGCGCGCTCACGCGCCTGCCCAGCCTGCCGTACGATTCGGCCGCCCGGCTCACCGCTTTCGACGAGCTCGGCCGGCTGGCGAAGGGCTCACCTCTTCCCGGTCTCACTTACCTGCTGCTCGACGGCGATCGCCAACCGGTCGCTTGGGGAGGTGCCGGCCTGCTCCACGAGCTCGGCCCGTCCGCCGGCGCGGGCGCCCCCGCGGTCGCTGGACCGGAGCGGCTCTATCGCCAGAGCGCAGCCTCCGCGACCGCCCTGGTGCTGCGCGCCCTCCACGGCCGGGACGGCGCCCCGTTCCTGCTCATCGCCGGCGAAAGCCGCTCGCGTCTCGCAGCTCCACCCTTGCTTGGCGGGGCGATGGGCGAGGCGCGGGGCTCGCCGCGGCCGGTCGCGACGGGTGGCACCGGGACGGACTGGATCTGGGGCTTCGGCGGCCTGAACTCTCCGACCGGGCGCTCGATTCGCTCTCCCGGGCTGCCGCCGCTCTTCCTCACCGTGCCATGGGGAGTCGCGCGCGGAACGGCATCGAGCGACGGGGACGGCAGCAACCGCGCGGCCGTCGCCGTCGGTCTGGGTCTCTTCGGTCTCGCCGCGCTGCGCGGCTTCGCCCTCGCCGTGCTGGCTGGGACGGTCCTGAAGCGCCCCTTGCGGCTGTTCGAGGTCTCCTCTCTGGCCCTCTCGGGCGTCGCGCTCCTCGCCATGGGCCTCGCCGTTCCAGCGAGCGAGATTCTCCTTCTCGTCGCGGGGCTCGCGCTCGCGGGGCTCGCCTGGTTCCTCGTCTGGAGCCGCGGACAGGGTTGGGGAGAGGCGACGTTGGCGGTTTTCGTCGCCGTCCCGGGAATCGCCCTGCTGGCGCGCTTCTCGCCGTTCCCGGCTCTGGACCTGGGGGCGGACTTCACGCTCGCGGGCGCGCCTGGGGCGGCGCGCCTGGGGCTCGCCGCAGCGCTCTTCGGAGTCTTGATCCTCGCGGTGCGCAGGGCGGACGAGCCCGGGGATGCGCGTCCGGTCCGGCTCGCCGCGGCGATAGCGCTTCTCCTGCTCGCCGCCGCCGGCCATGATCACGGAACCTGGGCCCTCGCCCCGCTGGTCGCCGGCACGGCGCTCGCCACGCGCTCGTTGCGCTGGTCGCCCGGACGCAGCCTTTCGAGCTCGATCGCGCTCCTCCTCGTCGCCGTCTCGGTTTCGGCGACGGCGTGGGAGACCGGCTTCAGGTTGCGCGCCTTCTCGGGCCTCGCTGCGCCGCTCGCGGCGCTGGCACCGCCGGCGCAGGATCGCAAGGCAGCCTTCGCCGCGGAGCTCGAGTCGTTCTTCGCGGTACTCGACGTCGCCGAGGTCCTGCCGGACAATCTGCCCACGACGGACGAGGACGACCTCGCCTACGTGCTCTGGCGGCGCTCGCCTCTGGCGCGGCTCGACGCCATTTCAGCGCTGGTGATCGAGCGCCCGGGTGTGCGCCCGTCGAGCTTTTCCTATGGCCTGCCGCTGACCGATGCCTTCGACCTCGACCTCGCGCCGGCGCGCTGGAGCGGGCTCGCCCCGCCCGCCTGGCGCGCGCAGCGGATCGAGGGCCGGACGGCACTGCGCTCGGCCGGCCGGCTGGCGGGCGAGGTGCGTTACTGGCTGGTTCCGCGGCCGGGCTTCGGCGCCGACGCCGCGGCTCCGGGCGACCTGGCTGCCGCTCTGCTGCGCGGCGGCCCAGCGAGATCCGGTATCGGATTCGGGGGAAGCGCGGGATCCGGAGGACTCGCTGGCCTCCCCGGGAGCGGCCCCGCACAGGCGCTCTACTCGCCGGACGGCGAGGTTTTGTCGTCACCCTGGCGCGAAGCGACGCCGCCGCTCTCTCTGCTGCGCGCGAACGTGGCGCGCGGCGCGGAATGGATCCCTACGCCCGACGGCAAGGCCCGTTTTCTGCTGCGCGAGGCCGGCGGAACCGCCGTTGCCCTCTTTTCCCGCGAGCTCCCGCCCCTCGCGGCGCTGGAGCGCGTCGGCGTGCACGCGGCAGGCGCGCTGTTCGCGGCGGCGACGCTCTTCGCGATCGGGTTCCTCCTTGCCTTGCCGCGCGCGACGGCGCGGGACCTTTTCGCGCGCATGACGCGCTCGTACGCGAACCGCCTGATCCTGCTCTTCTCGGCGCTCTTGCTGGTGCCGCTCGTGCTGCTCTACACGTTGCTCTCGCGCACGCTCGAGAGTCGCGTCGCCCGCGAGCAGCGCTTCGCGGCCGAGGCCGCGCTCTCCTCCGCCCAGCGCGTACTGGGGGAATACGTGCTCACTCTTCAGCCCGGGTTCGGCCTCGGCACGGCCATCGACGACGAGATTCTCGTCTGGCTGTCACGGGTGATCGGACACGAGATCAGCCTCTACTGGGGCAGCGACGTCTACGCGTCGAGCAAGCGCGAGCTCTTCTCGGCCGGGCTTCTCCCGCGCCGGATCCCAGGCGAGGTCTGGCCGCGGATGGCGCTCGCCGGTGAGAACGAAGCCTCGCGCACTGCCCGCACGGGCAGCGCCGAGTATCTGGAGCTCTACGCGCCGCTCGCGGTGCCCGGGTTCGACTCGCGGCAGACGAGGCTCTTCCTGTCGATGCCGTTGCTCGCGCAGCAGGAAGAGGCCACGGCCGAGACCGCGTTGATCCGGCGCCGCACCTTGCTCGCCACGCTCGCCGTATTCCTCCTGCTCGCGGGCCTCGGCACGCGGCTGGCGCGCGCCTTCACGCGCCCGATCATGGAGCTCGTCGGAGGAACGCAGCGGATCGCCGCGGGCGCCTCGGCGCTCGGTGTCAAGTCGTCGGTGCTCGAGCTCGCGGCGCTCGCCGAGGCGATCGACCGCATGGCGCGCAGGATCGCCGAGGGTCGCGACCAGCTCCTGCGCGAGAAGCGCCTGGTCGAAGGAATCATCGAGAACGTGACCTCCGGCGTCGTCTATCTCGATCGGTCGGGCCGGGTATTGCTGGCCAACCGCGTGGCGCGGCAGCTTCTCGAAGTGGCTCCCGGAGAACCCATCGCGGAGCGTCTCGCCCGCCGGCCGGAGTTCGCTGCGGCCGGTCGCTTCGTGGCAGCGCGGCAAGACGATTTCGCCCGCTCCACGATCCGGCTCGGAGGCCCGAAGGGTGCGGAAGGCAGGGAGCGCGACTGGTCCCTGGTCTGGGTGCCGCTTGCCGGAGAGGGCGAGCCGGCGGCTCTGTTCGTGGTCGAGGACATTTCGGAGGTCCTGCGCGCGCAGCGCCTGGAAGCGTGGGCGGCGATGGCTCAGATTATCGCCCACGAGATCAAGAATCCGCTGACCCCGATCCGCCTCTCGACGGAACACCTGCGAGAAGTGTGGAAACGGGATCGCGTCCACTTCGAGGAGGTCTTCGATCGTTGCACGGAGAACATCCTGCGCCAGGTGGAGGAGCTGCGGGCGATCGCGACCGAGTTCTCCACCTTCAGTCACATCCCGAAGTCGGAGCGCCTGCCGGGCGACCTGGCCGCGACCGTGCGGGAGGTGGTGGAGGCTTACAAGGCTGCGCCGCCGCCCGGAGTGGAGATCGAGGTCCTGGGTGTCGACGCCCGCCTCCCGGCGCGATTCGACGCCCGCCTGTTCGGACGCGCCCTGCGCAACCTGCTCGAGAACGCGATCCGCGTCTCGGCCGGCGGCGGCAGGGTCGTCGTCGCGGCGGAGAGGGCTGGAGACGCGGCGGAGATCCGGGTCGCCGACCGCGGACCCGGCGTGCCGCCGGAGATGCTGGCGCGCATCTTCGAACCGTATTTCTCGACCCAGGTCGATGGCACGGGCCTCGGCCTTTCGATCGCACAGCGGGTGGCCGAGGAACACGGCGGCTCGATCCGGGCGCGGAACCTTCCCGCCGGCGGCCTCGAAGTCACGATTAGAATCCCCTTGTCATGAGCCGCGTTCGCTGCGCGCCGTTGCTTGCCCTGCTTGCCCTGCTTGCCGGAACCGTCGGGGGCTGCCTGGGTGGAGCGCGGCCGGAGAAAGCGGCGGGCTCGGCCCTCTGGCTGACGCGGGATTCCGGCGAATTCACCGCCGCGGCGCAGACTCGCCTGGCGGCGCTCGGACTCAAGGAGATCTATCTCGACGCCGCGGAGGTCGACTGGGACGGCGGCGTCCGGTTGCGGCGCATCAAGGCGCCGGCAATTCCGCGGCGCACGCCGACGACCCTGGTCGTCTCCGGTGTCTGGCTCCCCGGGGATCGACCGCCCGAGCAGCTCGCGACCGCGCTGCTCTCCGAGTTGAGCTCGCTGCGCATCGAAGCCGAGCAGAACGGCCTGCTGGTGACCGGCTTTCACTTCGCGGTCGAGCCGGGCGACAACGCGGACAGTCTGGGCAAGACGCTGGCGCGGCTGCGCACCACCCTGGCCAACAACCTCTTCCTGTCCGCGAGCCTCGGGCGCAAGACGCTGGAGGGGCCGGGCGCGAAGGCGATCGCGAACGGTGTCGATTATGTGGTGAGCCTGCTCTATGGGCAGCGGCCAGGAGAGGCCGAAGATCCGACCGCCTGGGATCTCGAAGCGGTGGAAGCGAATTTCCGCCGGCTCGAGGCGCTCGACCGGCCCTACTTCACGGGCGCCGTGATCCTGGGCACCGCGACCTGGCGCGGGCGGGACGGCAAGAACAAGGGCTTCACGACGATGCTCGCGCTCGGCGACCTCGTCGGGGCCAGGAATCTCGAGCTCACGCCCGGTTTCAGCCTGCTGGGAATCGACCGGCAGGTCTGGGAGTTCGTGGCGCGCGGGCGGGCGCACGCCGGAGAGTGGACGCTCGCACCCGGCGAGTCGATCCGGGTGGTGCGCAGCGCCACCCCGTTCATGGAGGAGTTCCGCCGCCGCGTCGGCGCCTGGGAGTCGCCCAGCCAGTTGGGCGAGGTCTTCTATCGCTTGCCCCGTGAAGGGGAGCGGCTGTCGCTCTCCGTCGACAACCTCGTCGACGTGCTGGCGCCGGATGCCGCCGCGCCGGCACTGGACATCGCCCTCGAGCGTGTCGCCTCTGCCGATCGGCGTTGGCTGGTCAAAGTGCATCTCGCGAACCGCAGCTCGGAGAGCACCGACCTCGCGTTCTTCGACAGCAATTTCGTTCAGCTTGCCGTAGCCGGCGCGACGATCGGCGACGTCGAGCCCGGAGAGTTTCAGCGCTTCGAGCTCCTGGCCGACGGGGAGAAGGGGACCATGCGAGCCTTTCGCGAGGCCGACACGCTGCGCCTCTTCCTGCCGCTGGTGGAGGAGCACCGCGAGGCGGCGAGCGGGACCATCGAGCTCAAGCTCACGCAGCGAGTGCCGGTGGTCACGATCTCGGCGAACTTCCTGCTCGCCGATGGGCGGACGCTCGCGATCGCGCCCCAGGACTGGCAGTTCGAGAAGCCTTGAGCGTCGCGCAGGAATCGCGGCTCGGTTTCCTGGTCGGCCCCTTCCGGGAGCTCCTCCACGGGTTGGATGCCGTGCTGCTCTCGGGTCTCGCCTCCCTCCTCCTGGTCGCCGCAGGGCTGCTCGCGGGCTGGTGGCTCTATGTCCCGGCGCACGAGCTTCTGCATGCGCTGGGCTGCTGGGCGGCGGGGGGGAGGTCTCGCGGCTCGAGATCGACCCGATCTACGGCGCGCGCTGGCTGGCGCGCCTCTTCCCGTTCGTCGCGCCCGGAGGGGAGTACGCCGGCAGGCTGTCCGGATTCGACACCCACGGCAGCGACTGGATCTATTGGATGACCGACCTGGCGCCCTTCTCTCTGACCCTCTTCCCCGGTTTCTGGTGGTTGCGCAGGGCGGCGCGCGCGGGTAGGCCGATCGCGTTCGGAGCCGCTTTGCCGGTGGCGTTCGCCCCCTTGCTCGCGCTCGCCGGCGACGCTTTCGAGATGGGATCGCTGGCGGTCGTCCATCTGCCGCCGTGGCAGCAGCGACGCGTGCTGATCGGTGACGACCTGGCGGCGAAGCTCGTCGAGGTTCTGCGCCTCTCCGATCCCGGACTGCTGACTGGCGTGGTCGTGGCCACGGTGCTCGGCCTGCTCTGGGCGATGTTCTGGATCTTTCTCGCCCGCGCTCTCGCGACCCGGCTGGGCGAGCCGCCCCTCGCGGCCCGGCGGGCATCCACCCCGGTGCCGGGCGGGATCACGTTAGGATGAGGAGAATCGACCATGTTCGCGGAGCCCGGCAGAGGATGACCAACCAGGATCGGGCCGCCGGCATCGCCCTCGCCCTCTCCCTCACTCTCACCCTGGCGGCGCTAGGGCTCGGCTGCGCTTCGGCACGGCCAGGGAAAGCGACCGCCGCGCTCGATGCGCGCCGCAACCCTGCCGGTTCGCCGATCGCCGCGAAGACCGCTGGCTTGACGCCCCGTGCGGGACTGCTGGACCTCTTCGTCGACGCCGATCTGGGCAGGGTGCTGGTACGGCTCCCGCCGGCACGCGGGGTGAAGCGCATCATCGGGGAGTACATCTATTACGAGGGCATCGTTTCCGGACTGGGCTCGAACCCCGTCGGGCTCGATCGCGGGCAGGTCGGAGAGCCGCAGATCCTTCGCCTCCGCGAGCTCGGCGGGAGGGTGCTCTTCGAGCTCGAGAATCTCCGCTTCCGGGCGCTCGCCGGTTCTCCTGACGAAGTGCGGGCGGTCGAGGAGTCGTTCGCCACCTCGGTGATCTGGAGCGCCGAGATCGCCGCCCGCGACGCCGATGGGGGATTGCTCATCGACCTCGGGCCCTTTCTCCTCCAGGACGCGCACGGCGTGGCGGCGCAGCTTGCGGAGGCGGGTCAGGGTGGCTTTGCGCTCGATCGCGACCGGAGTGCCATCGACGTCGCGCGCTGTCTCGCCTTCCCCGACAATCTGGAGTTCGAGTCGCTGCTCACGTTCACCGCTGCGAAGCCGGGTGAGCTGGTGCGTGCGGTGGCAGTCGAGCCCGGCGCGCTCTCCTTCGTCCAGCACCAGTCACTCGTTCGACTCCCGGACGACGGCTACAAGCCGCGCGAGTTCGATCCGCGAATGGGCTCGTTCGCCATCCGGTTCCAGGACTACGCCGTACCGCTCGGAAGCTCGGTCGAGCGGCGCTGGATCGTGCGCCACCGGTTGCAGAAGCTCGATCCAGCCGCCGAACACTCGGCGGTACGCAAACCGATCGTCTACTACGTCGATCGCGCCGCTCCCGAGCCGATCCGCAGCGCGCTCCTCGAGGGTGCGGGATGGTGGGCCGAGGCGTTCAAGGCGGCCGGTTTCGACGACGGCTTCCGCGTCGAGCTCATGCCGGAGGGAGCCGACCCGTTGGATGTGCGCTACAACGTGATTCAGTGGGTGCACCGGTCGACCCGCGGCTGGTCCTACGGCGGCGGCGTCGTCGACCCGCGGACCGGAGAGCAGATCAAGGGGCACGTGACGATCGGATCGCTCCGCGTGCGCCAGGACCGACTTCTCTTCGAGGGTCTGGCCGGCGCGGAGAAAACCGGCAGCGGCCTTCCCGACGATCCGATCGTGCTCGCGCTGGCGAGGATTCGCCAGCTGGCCGCGCACGAGGTCGGCCACGCACTCGGCTTCTCGCACAATTTCGCCGCGAGCACCTACGGCCGCGCCTCCGTGATGGACTATCCCGCTCCGCTGGTGCGCATCTCGCCGCAGGGAGATCTCGATTTCTCGCAGGCTTACGCCGTCGGCCTGGGGGAGTGGGATCTGCACGCCGTGCGCTGGGCCTATGGCGAGGTCGCGCCGGGAGTCGACGAGGCGAGCGCGCTCGAGGCGATCGTGCAGTCGGGTCTGCGCCGGAACCTGCTCTTTCTCACCGACGAGGATGCCCGACCTGCCGGGGCGGCGAATCCCCGCGCGAGCCTCTGGGACAACGGCGACGATCCGGCGGCGGCCCTCGAGCAGACCATGCGCGTACGGCGCATCGCGCTGGCGCGTTTCGGCGAGCGCAACCTGCGCGCCGGTGAGCCGCTGGCCCTGCTCGAAGAGACCCTCGCGCCGGTCTATTTCCATCATCGATTCGAGCTCCAGGCGGCGGCGAAAGTGCTGGGTGGACTCGACTATCGCTACGCGCTCAACGGCGATTCGTCACCGGGAGCGTTCGCCCGGCCGGTCTCGCCGGACCGGCAGCGGCGCGCTCTCGCCGTTCTCCTCGAGACCCTGAGCCCCGCGGCGCTCGACCTCCCCGAGGAGCTCCTGCGCAAGCTCCTGCCCCGCCCGCACGGGTACGAAGCGAATCGCGAGATGTTCGCCTCCAAGACGGCGCCGGCCTTCGACGCGCTCGGCGCCGCGGCGACGGCGGCCGATCTCGCCATCCGACTCCTCCTGCAGCCGGCGCGCGCGGCGCGGATGGTCGACTTCCATCGCCGGAATGCGGCGCAGCCGGACTTCGTCGAGGTCTTGCAGGCTTTGTGCGACAAGGTCTTTCTCGACAGCGCGCTGCTCGAGCCGCGCGAGGCGGAGATCGCACGCGTGGAGCAGCGGGTCCTGGTCGACCGGCTGATCGAGCTCTCGGCCGACAGCGCGGCTCCCGCCTCGGTGCGATCGCGGACCGACGGCGCCCTGGCGGAGCTGCTGCAGCGGATGGATCAACTCGTGCCGCTCGATCCGGCGGAGAAGGCGCATTTCTCCGCTGTGACCGCCGAGATCGGCAGGCATCTCGCGCGGCCCGCCGCGTCGACCCCGCTCTCGCGCGTCGCTCCCGCCGAGCCGCCGGGCGAACCGATCGGCAGCGGACCTCTGTCCACCGCGGGGGCCGATACTTTCGCCGTCGAACAGGCAGACGATTGCGACTTTTCTCCACCGCGCTGATCGCTGCCGCAGTTTCGGCGATTGTCGCCTGTGGCTCGCCCCAGCCTTCGGCGGCCGATGCGCCGAATGCCATGGGCCCGGTGGCCGCGAGCGCCGCGCCTCCCGAGGTCCGCCTCGAGCTCGAGGTCGTCGCCACCTATCCGCACGACCCCGGAGCGTTCACCGAAGGACTGCTCTGGCATCGCGGCAAGCTTTACGAGAGCACCGGAATGTACGGCTCTTCGTCGCTGCGCGAGGTCGAGCTCGCCACCGGCCGGGTCCTGCGCCGCCAGGACCTCGATCCCCAGCAGTTCGGCGAAGGCCTGGCTTTGGCGGGCGGAGAGCTCTTCCAGATGACCTATCAGGCCGAGATCGGCTGGGTGTGGGATCTCGCGAGCTTCACCCAGCTGCGCGGCTTCCGCTACCGGGGCGAGGGCTGGGGCCTCACGTTCGACGGATCCCAACTGATCCAGAGCGATGGCAGCTCCCGCCTGACCTTTCGCTCGCCCGCCGATTTCTCGCCGCTCGGCGAGCTCACCGTGACCCGGGCCGGCAAGCCGCAGTTCTACTTGAACGAGCTCGAATGGGTGAAGGGGGAGATCTGGGCCAACGTCTGGCAGAGCGACGAAATTCTGCGCATCGATCCGGCGACCGGCCGCGTGACCGGCTCGGTCGATGCTGCGCAGCTGCTCGCGCCCGAAGAGCGCCGCCGTTGCGATGTCTTGAACGGCATCGCGTGGGACGCCGAACGCGGTCTCTTTCTCTTGACCGGCAAGTACTGGCCCAAACTGTTCGCGGTAGCGATCCGAACGCCCGCGCCGACGAAGCCGAGCGGCCTCAGCCGGTAATCGGAAGATCCGCCTCCGCCTGCAGCAGATCGGCGAGGAGCCGGATGCGCCGCGCCAGGGACTCGAGCTCGATGTACTCCGCGCGTGTGTGCATGCCGCCGCCCGCCGGCCCGAGACCGTCCAGGACAGGAATCCGCCCCGGGGGATCGAGAAAGTTCGGAAAGGAGATGCCGCCGCGGTCCGCTTCGCGGCTGAGGACCCAGCCCGCCCTGGCCGCGAGGTCGACGGCCAGCTCGGCCTGCGCGCTCGGCAGGCCCGCGGGATCGACCGGCGGAATCGACGCCCCGCGCCGGAAGTCGGTCGCGACCTCGTGCCGGATGGCGATCTCACGCGCGAGCGCCGCCAGCTCCTGCTCGAGGCGAGCATCCTCTCCCTGCCGGAGAAAGCGCGCTTCGCCTTCGGCCACGGCGCGGTCGGGGACCACATTGAGACGATGCGCGCTGCCGAGCAGCGCGGCGGCGCTCTCGAGATGGTCGACGAAGGAGCGGTCTCCCGCGACCAGCCGGGCGACATTGACCGTCGCCCCGGTGTCCGGGCGCGCGAGCGCCGCGGCCCGAGAGACCCATTCGGCGGTCGCGACGCTCGCCGAGCGACCCTGCCAGAACTCGACGCCGGAATGCGCGGATCGCCCGTCGACCGCAAGGCGCCAGTGGAACATCCCCTTTCGGCCCGTCACCACCGTCTCTCCGGAAGCCGTGCGCTCGCCCGGCTCGAGCACCCAGAGGGCTCTCGCCCGGGCGCCCTCGGTCGCCACGGCGCGGCGGGAGATCGCTCCTCCGACCTCTTCGTCGGGAACCAGAACGAGGCGCAGCTCCGGCAGCGGCCGGCGGCGCCGCGCGACGAGATCGAGGGCCTTCAGAAAGACCACGATGCCGCCCTTCATGTCGATCGCTCCCGTCGCCACCAGGCGATCGCCGTCGAGGCGCGGCGGCGAGGCGGGGAGCACGGTGTCGAAATGGCCGATCAGGAGCAGAGGGGAACGGCGTTCATCGGGGAGCCGCGGCGCGTCGTGCGGCGGGCTCGACGCCGCGACGACCGGCAGCAGGAGGTCGTGCTCGTCGGGTTCCAGCCGGATCTCGACCGTCAGGCCCCGCGCGCGCAGCTCTCCGGCGAGGATCTCGGCCATGCGCTGGAGTGCCGGCGGGTCGTCGCTCGCGGAGCTCTGACTTGCAAGCCGCGTCAACAGGGCCAGGGCGTCCTGGAACAGATCCTCCGGCACTCCCGCGCGCCCGCCGCTCAGGAGCTCCCGCCGGATCGCCATGGCGGGGAGTGTATCGCCGGGAGTCGCCTTGTTTCCGCGCAGTGCGGCCGATACACTGGCGCGCCGCAAGGGGCAAGGAGAGAAATGGGTCGAACGGAAATTGCGGGTGCGGGAGAGCGGTCGAGAGCGTGCTGCGTCGCCGAGCTCTTGGCCCTGGCGGCCATCGGAGCTCTGGTCTCGGCAGCGCTCTCAGCCGGGGAGGGTGCGCCCGCGGGAGCGCTCGCGCAGCCCACGGCGCGCGAAGTCGAGGTCGCGGTGGCCGCGGTCTATCCGGCGCTGGTCAACATCTCGGCGGTGTCGAGCGACTTCGCCGAAGGCAGAGCGATGCGTTTTCCCAGCGCCGGCAGCGGCGTGCTGGTCTCGAAGGAGGGTCATGTTCTGACCAATTTCCATGTCGCGGGCCACAGCACACGCATCCGTTGCACGCTCACCGACGGGCGGATCTTCGACGCCGATGTCGTCGCGCACGACCCGCTGACCGATCTCTCGGTGCTCAAACTGCGCATCCCGGGCGCCCGGGAAGCCGCAGGCTCCGCTGCCGCGACGGGCGGCGCGGGACCGGAAGGACTGCGGCCGGCCGCGCTCGCGGTGGATGCCGTGGTGGCGATCGGCGACCCGGTTCTCGCCCTCGGCAATCCGTTCGCCCTCTCCTCTTCCGTGACCCTCGGAATCGTCTCGAATGCACATCGCGTGTTCACCGACTTCACCGGCTCCGAGCTCTCCGACGTGGAGCTCGAGGGCGGCGAAAGAACCGGTTGGCTGACGCAGTGGATCCAGCACGACGCCCTGATCCTGCCGGGAAACTCCGGCGGTCCGCTGGTGAACCTGGCGGGCGAAGTGATCGGCATCAACGAGCTCGGCGGAGGCGGAATCGGTTTCGCCATTCCCGCACGCGTCGCCGCCGATGTGCTGCGCCATGCGCTCGCTGAGGGTGCCGTGCGCCGGAGCTCCCTCGGCTTCTCGGCGCTCCCGGTCGCCAAGCTCGGCCGCCAGACCGGCGCTCTCGTCTCGTCCGTGTTGCCGGGGTCGCCGGCGGAGAAATCCGGTCTCGCGGCGGGCGATATCCTGCTGGCGCTCAACGGCGAGAGCGTGGAAGCGCGCTTCTTCGAGCAGGTCCCGGAGCTCTACCGGCGGGTGGCCGAGCTGCCGATCGGCGCGACCGCGAGACTGCGGATCGAGCGCCAGGGCGAGCAGCGCGAGATCGTCGCCAAGACCGAAGAGATGGAGCGCCTGCGGGGCGAGGAGGGGGAGCTGCGGGCGCTCGGAATTTCGGCCGAGGAGCTCACCGGACCCCGGGCGCTGGCGCGCAACCTGCGTGTCCGGCGAGGACTGTTGGTGACCGGCCTCCGGCCGGGACAAGCGGCGGCCACGGCGCGTCCGCAGATGCAGATCGGGGACGTCCTGATCGCCGCCAACGGCCAACCGGTCACGACCCTCGCTGGGATGAGAGATCAGCTCGCCATTTCCACCGGCGGCGGTGTCGGAGATGGGGGCAAGGGCGGCGGCATGGTGCTCAAGCTGCTGCGCGGAGATCAGGAGATTCTCGCGCTCGTGCGTCTGCCGGAGGCGCGCACCGGCAGGTGGGGCGGAGAGCTCCCACGTGCCTGGCTGGGCGTCCTTACCCAGGTTCTGACGCCGGAGCTCGCCGCGGCGCTGGGCCGGCCCGAGCTCCACGGCTATCGCGTCAGCGAAGTCTATCCGTGGACGAACGCGGAAAAGGCCGGTGTCGCCGTCGGAGATCTTCTGATCGCGCTCGATGGCGAGGCCTTGAGCGCCTCCCGCCCGCAGGATGCCGACGATCTGCGACGGGCCGTCGAGGCGCGGAGCATCGGCGACACCGTCCGGCTCTCGCTCCTGCGCGAGAACCGCGCGAGCGAAATCGCCGTCGAGCTCGAGTCCAGGCCGGCGGCTTCCGACGAGACGCGGCGATCACGGCAGGAGGAGTTCGAGTTCGCGGTCCGCGAGCTGACCCTGCTGGATCGCAGCGATCGGCACTGGCCGCGCGATCAGGGCGGTGTGCTGGTCACCGACGTCACGAGCGGGGGATGGGCGCACATGGCGGGCCTGCGCATCGACGATCTCATCCTCTCGCTGAACGGCGTCAACGTCTCCGATGTCGGAAGCTTCGAGCGTCGCCTCGAAGAGATCTCCACAGCGCGCGCGAAGCTCGTCGAGGTGTTCGTTCGCCGCGGCTCCGGTACGCATTTCGTCTTCATCGAGCCCGAGTGGCCGGAAGGAAAGCACAAGTGAACAATCACCGCCGGATGCAAACCGCTGTCTGTGCCGCCGCCTGTGCCACCGCTTGGGTCGCGACGGGGGCCGCCACGGCCGCCGCTGCGCTGCGACCGCTGCCGTACGATGAGCTCCTGACCAGAGTCGCGCCCGCCATCGTCAGCGTCAAAGTCGTGCTCAAGACCGAGTTCAACACGGGCGAGTCGATGCAGGAGCAGGAGTCCGTGCTCGACGCGCTGGGCGCGGTGGTCGATCCGGACGGTCTGATTCTGCTCTGGAACTCCCAGCTCTCGGCGACCCGGTTGATGGATGCCGTGCGCCAGATGGGCGAAGGAGAGGACTTCAAGCTCAAGATGACGCCCACCGACTTTCGCGTGACCATCGATGGCGAGACCGCGGAGTATCGGGCCTTTCTCGCCGCTTCCGACTCCGAGCTCGACCTGGCTTTTCTGCAGCTCGAGGCGAAACCAGAGCGGCCTCTCGCGAGCATCGAATTCGGGAAGTCGCGTCCCGCGCGCATCGGCGACACGGTCTTCGGAGTCTCGCGTCTCTCTCCCGCCTTCGACCGGGCGCCGTTCCTCGAAACCGGCCGGATCGCCGGCCGGATCGCCAAGCCGGCAAAAGCGCTCATCCTCGACGCTTCACCGGCGCTTCTCGGTCTGCCGGTCTTCGATCTCGAGGGCCACGCCGTCGGAGCCGTCGCGACGGTGCTGTCGCGGGTCTCCGAGCCTGCGGCCCAGGGCGGCGACATGATGAGCTACTTCGCTCTCGGTCGCGGCCGGATGGAGAACGGCCCGCTGGGGGTCTTTCTGTTGCCGGGGGAGAGGGTGAAGGAGCTCGTCACGGCGGCGCGCGTGCGGGCTCGCGAGCTTCTGGCGGAGCGCGCCTCCGCTGCCCGCCAGGGCAACTAGCGCGCTGGCCGGTACCGCGAGCTGCTCTCAGTTGCGTGAGCGCTGCTCGCGCGCCTGAGCGAGCAGCGTGCGCGCTGGTGCCGAGTCGGGGAAGCGCGCGAGATAGGTTTCGAGCTGCCCCACGGCGGATCCCGCCACGCCCCGCCGCACCATCTCGCCCATCGTCTGCAGGAAGCGCTTCTGCGCCTCCTCGCTCTTGGGCTCCAACGCCAACCAGTCGAGCTCGGTCTGCGCCGCCTCGGCGTACCTTCCTTCCGCGACGTAGACCTTGCCGAGATTGGAGTAGGCCATCCAGTGCGGGTGAATGGCCAGGGACCTCCGGAAGCTGGCGATGGCGGACTCCTTCTCGCCGAGAAAATACTGACTCATCGCCTTGTAGGTCCAGGCCTGATAGTGCTGCGCGTCCACCGCGATGGCGGCATCGAACGCGGCTACCGCTTCGCGGTACTTCTTCTGCTTGTACTGGGTCTTGCCGAGCTGAAACTGGACTTCGGCGTCCGCCGGCAGGATCGCCGCGGCCGCTTGTGCGGCCGCGCCCGCGCGCTCGAGCAGCGCCGTGCGTTCCTGCTGTTGGGATTCGGTCGGCGGCAGCTTCTCGAGCTCGCTCGCCGCCTTGCGGCTGGCTTGCACGTAGGCCGAGGAATAGACCGGATCGCTCTTCACGTACGGATCGAGCCGCGCCAGGTCGAGCGCATGCGAATAGAGCGCGGTCGCTTCGGGCCACTTCGCCTCCCGGGCCGCGAGATTTCCGAGCATGTAGTACGCCATGTAGTGCGGCGCGAGCTCGTTCACCCGCTGCCAGATCCGGTGCTCGTCCTGCCACCGGCGGGTCTCGGTGCGGGCGGCGAGGGCGAGCGCCACGCAGACAGCGAGCAGGGCAGCCGCGACCATCCACCGCGCCGCGGTCCGCACACCGCTCTTCGACCCGGCGAGCGCCGGTTCGGCCTGGACGCGGAACACCGGCGCCAGCACCGCGGCCAGCGCGGCAGCGAGGAACAGTATGGGAACATAGAGGTAGCGGTCGGAGGCGATGGTGGCGCGGAACCGGCCGGCGGCGACGTTGGGCAGCAGCAGGACGAGCCAGGCAGCCAGCCCGAGCAGCAGTCCGCGGTTCCCGCGACGCCAGGCCCAGATGCCGCCGCCGAGCCCGGCCAGGGTGGCGACCAGCACGACGATCCAGCGCCAGCCGAGGAAGTTCCCCATGCCCGAGGGCGAGTAGAGGATCGCGAGGTTGGCCGGCGCGAGAGCGTTGGCGGTCATCAGAGAGACCGATCCCGGCAGGTAGCCGAGAATCTCCGACCAGGGCCGGCGCAGCGGATCGTCACCGACGTGGGCCAACGTGGCGCGGTAGTTCACCACCGTCAACAAGGCGGTGAGGGCGAGGAGCGGCACCTTCTCGAGGATCGCGCGGCGGTCGATTCGCCGGTGTCGCCAGAGGTCGAGCACGAAGGGGATTGCGGCCATGGCGGGTGAGACCTTGCCGAGCAGAGAAAGACCCAGGGCCACTTGCGAGCCCCAGAGGGCCGTCTGGCTGGGACGTTCGGGATAGCGGAGATATCTCAAGTATCTGAGATAGAGGTGGGCGCCGAGCAACAGCCAGACCGCCGCCACCAGAGAGTTGCGACAGATCGCCCAGCGCACGGTTTCGACGAGCGCCGGATGGACGGCCACGACGAGAGTCGCGGCGATGGCGGCCAGCCAGGAAGCGGTCAGCCGGTAGAGCAGAAGGACCAGAAGAGCGACGACGAGAACGTGCAGGAGAACCGAGTGCGCGTGAAAGCCGCTGAGGTTCCAACCGAAGAGCGCGTGATCCAGAGCCACCGAAAGGGTGAACAACGGTTGGTACAGGCTGTAATGGGTGCTGGTGAAGATCGTCCACAAGGCGCCGAGCTTGTCGTCGCCCGCCAGCGCATTCACTTGCGGGCTGTTGCGGATCAACGCCTCGTTGTCGTACTGGATCCAGTAGTTACCGGGCGTCGGAAGATAGACGGCAAGGGCCGCCGCCGCCACGAGCAGGACGGCGAAGAGAGCCCGAACCGGGCGAAACGGCGTCGCCGCAGGCGGGAGAATCGGAGGCGCTGGCATGAGGCCGGCTGCGTCGACTACTTGCCGGGGACTTCGGCCGCCTCGACCTTCAGCATGCGCGCCCAGGCGGTGCGCAGGCTCGCCGGCAGGTCGAGGTCGGAGAAATGAGTCCGCACCTGCTCACGGGTGGTGTAGCTCCAGATGTCCTCCCAGTCGGCGTAGCGCAACAGGTGGGAGATCGCCCAGGCCTGCCTCTCCGCGGACCCGTCGCGCAGCAGGATGCGGAGCTCGTCAGCGCTGACCGGCTGATCAGGGAAGAAATAGAGCTTGCCGCCGCGCTCGGTTTCCGGTGAGTTGGTGCCGGTGGCGTGCATTCTGCCATCAGTATAGCGGCATCAATTTTCGGTGCAACGCTTGACGGGCCGGAGGGGCTTCTGTAAATTGATGTCGATTCGCCGTGCAGGCGGGCATAACTCAGCTGGTAGAGTGCAAGCTTCCCAAGCTTGATGTCGCGGGTTCGAATCCCGTTGCCCGCTCCATGATTCCCGAGCCCCCACGGCCGCGGTCGCCGCGACGGCGGTCGAGAAAGGCAGATCCTTGGCCCAGTCCTCCGTCATTGCCGCCGGCACCGAGCTCCGCGGGCGCCTGACGGCCGATTCCGACCTGCATTTCTCGGGTCGAATGACCGGCGAGATCACCGTCCGTGGCGAGCTGACCATCGCCCCCGGTGCGCGCGTCGAAGGCCCGCTCCAAGCGCGCACCGTCACCGTCGCCGGCGAGGTGCGCGGTCCGATACGCGGGCAAGAGCGGGTCGAGATCGTGCGCGGGGGCTCGGTCGCGGGCGATATCGTCGCGGCCCGGGTCGCGCTCGCGGCAGGTTCCGAGCTCGACGGCGAGATCGACATCGACTTCTGATCAGTGGATCGTGCCGTCGATCGGCACGGTGAGCAACGGCATCTTGGCGCTATCGGTGTAGATCTTGAGCGTTCCGCTGAGCGCGCCCTTGGGCATCGTCGCCGGGTCGAAGTCGAGCTTGATGCGGTACTCGCGTCCCAGTGTCCGGGTCTCGAGGGAGGCCGGCAGGAAGCCCTTGAGGTCGTGCTCGACCTTGGTCACCCGGATCGGCTCGGTGGAGAAGCTCTTGACCGTGAACGCCTGGGACCGCTTCTCGGTGAGCGTGAGCTCGCCGAAGCTCAGCTTGTTCGGGGTGACCGCCATCACCGGTCGCATGAATCCGGAGAGCGGAATCGGCACGACCTTCTGCTTGGGGTGATTCACGTAGACGAGCCAGGTGCCGACGATCGCGCCGACCGGCGCGTCTTCACCCAAAGTCAGGTCGAGCTTCCACTCCTTGCCGCTCCCCTCCTTCTTCGTGGAGGAGACGGTGGAAGTGACGCCGGCCGGGAGGGCGCTGGACCGCAAGACGTCGAAGTCCTGACCATCGCTGGCGACGAGGAGTTGTGAGATCGTGCCCGGCTTCTCTTTCTGTACCGAGATCCAGCGCGCATAGCCCGGTTTGGCCGTCACGTACTCCGTCGACTTGACCCGCAACTGGATTCCGGCCGAGGGCAGCGCAGGGTCGTTGGTCAGGAGCTGGATCTGCTTGATCAGCGCTTCGGGCTTGTCGTAGAGCAGCGGCACACGGACGTGAATCTCGCCCGCTTCGCCGGGCCGGAGAGAGGTCGGCCGGCTGACGATCTCGAGATTCGGCGGCAGGATGACGTCGAGAATCGTGAGCGCCGCGTCCCCGGAGTTGCGGATCTTGAAGGTGTGCTCGACCACCTGATCGCGCGCGACCTCACCCGCGTCGTAGAGCACTTCGTCGATGGTCAGTTTGGGCTGTTTGAGCGCTTGGTCCTGCGCCTGCGCCGACGATGGTGCTCCGACGAGGACGGCGAGCAGGAGCAGACGCGTTGCGCTCGTGAGCAGGGGAGCGATCGCGCTCGAGCTCGCTCTCGGGCGCGCCGCCGGTCGACGGGTCTTGAAAAGGAACATCTGGAGACTCTCCTCTGGGTTGGTGTGGATCTTGCGGGTGCAGGCGACGATGCCAAACTGTCCTGTGCCCGCGTCGATCTATGACAAAATCACCGCGAACGATACCTGCTCGCACTTCCCTGCACCCCACATGCCATGATTCGATTCTCGCTTGCAACATTGTCGCTGTCGCTTCTCGCCCCGGGCCTGGCTCTCTGTCTGGCCCAGGAGCCGGCCGCCACGCAACCGGCGCCTACGGCTCCTTCTGCGGCACCCGCGGCACCCCCGACGCCGGTCGCGGCGACCGATTCCGGGGAACCGCAGGCGCCCCCCGCCCTGGTACCGGAGAAGGCGGGCGAGAGCCCAGGAGAGGCCCGGCGGGCGGCTCTGAAGGCCGCCATCGAGCCTCAGGACGTGGAGTGGCTCGTCGACGACTCCGGCCGGTCCTATTTCATCCAGAAACGCCCGAAGAGCCAGCCCTACAAGCGCCTCGCCACTGGGCGCATCATGATCGTATACGGGGGCGAATTCGACCTCGCAGGCGAGGATGACGAGAACCTGTGGCTCAAGATCTATCGTCTCGAGGATCGGGCCAGCCGGCCCGACGCCCTGCCGCCACCGACGCCTGCGGAGCTCGCCGCTTCGGCCGCGACGTTTCAGGCACCGATCTCGACGGTGGATCGGCTGCACCTCAAGGCCTTCGACGCCGGTCTGCCGACGCATGGCCTGTGGCGCAACGGTTTCGATCTCGCCGACATCGACGGCGACGGCGAGATCGACTTCGTGCACGGACCGATGCGCCGCGGTGGCGATCAGCCGAAGATCTTCCTCGGCGACGGCCATGGCTCCTGGCGCCCGTACAGGGCGACGGTACCTCCGGGGCTGCTCGACTACGGCGACGTCAAGGTGGCCGACTTCAACCACGATGGCAAGGCCGACCTGGCTTTCGCCAGTCATCTTCGGGGAGTCGCGGTCTTCGTCGGTGACGGCACCGGCAGGTTCTCCGCCTGGCGCGAAGGACTGCCGTTCGTGGTGCCCAAGGCGGGCTACGACGGATCCGGTTTCTCTTCCCGGCGGATCGAGGTCCTGGACTGGAACAAGGACGGTCGACCCGATCTCCTGGCCTTGAGCGAAGGGCCGCGGATCACGGTCGTCGGCGCCGGCAAGAGCTCCAAGGTGACCGGCGCGGACCTGCGGCAGGAGGTGTTCGGCCCGAAGCTCTTCCTCAACAAGGGAGACGGAACCTGGGAAGCGTTGCGGGAGACCGTGGCGCGGCAGGAGATTTTCGGCGACGATCTGGCGGTCGCCGACTTCGACGGCAACGGCAGCCCGGACTTCCTGACCTCCACCAACGCGATGGGGAGAGAGGACCTGCTCTATCTGCAGGGCAAGGCCGTCGGCGGGCCTTGGTCGTCGGTCGAGCTGCCGTTGCGGCCGCGAGCCTACGTGAATGCCCTGGCGGTGGGAGATTTCGACCGCGACCGCCGTCCGGACATCGCCCTGACCTACACCAGCTTCGAGCTCGGCGTGGCACGCGTCGGCCTGGACCTTTATCTCTCGCGCCGGGGCGGCCAGTGGGAGCGCCGGCCGGTCTTCGTCCGGGACGGGCGCCTGGCCTTGTCGGCGCTCGACGCCGGGGATCTGAATGGCGACAAGCTGACGGATCTGGTCGCGACCGACCATGACGGGTTCTTTTTCCTCTTCCTGGGGGACGGCAAGGGCGGCTTCGTGCTCGAGGCGAGCCCCGAAGCGCAGCAGCCGCGGGGGCCCTGCCGGGGCTACGGGCTGCGCATGCTCGACATCGACCGGGATGGCAAGGCGGAGATCGTGGCCTCC
The DNA here is from genome assembly GCA_963806165.1 of Thermoanaerobaculia bacterium. GTDB lineage: Bacteria > Acidobacteriota > Thermoanaerobaculia > Multivoradales > JAGPDF01 > JAGPDF01. The sequence continues at coordinate 794,993 of CAWDWZ010000007.1, read as the reverse complement.
TACGCCGGCGAGTCCGACGCCCTGTGGGATCCGCACCGGTGTCCGGGGGGGGGAGGGGTCGCGGCCTGGACTCTGGAATCGGGCAAATAAATGTTGACAAAGCATTAGAATTGTCCTAGATTGCCTTCAAACCTGTCGGAGTGACCTGGAACGAGGGGTCGAACAGGTCTGATTACATAGGATTCAACAGGGTCCGAGCAGCTTTGACAAACGCAGTTCAAAGGAGATGAAGAGATGAAGAGACTGTTGGTTGCGTGCTTGTTGGCGGTGCTGGCGGCGCCGGCATTCGCCGTCATCGGGACGGTGGACGATGTCCCGGCGGCGACGCTGCTGCTGCCCTATTTCGAAGTGAACCTCGACGACGCCAACGGCGTGACGACTCTGATGTCGATCAACAACGCCTCGGCGACCGCGGTTCTCGCGCACGTGGTGCTGTGGACGGATCTTTCGGTCCACGTTCTCGACTTCGACATCTACCTCACGGGCTATGACGTGCAGTCGCTCAACCTGCGCGACATCCTGGTCGACGGCAACCTGCCGCTGACCGCCTCCGCGGGCCAGGACCCGGCTGACACCATCAGCCCCCAGGGCCCGGCGTCGCAGGACATCAACTTCGCGAGCTGCACGGGCGTTCTGCCGTACAGCAATCCGGCGCTCAGCGATCTTCTCATCGACCATGTGCAGAGCGCGCTGACCGGCCAGGCTTCGGACGTCATTTTCAGCGGTCTGTGCTCGGGAATCGACCATAGCGACCGCATCGCCCGTGGCTACATCACGGTCGACACGGTGAACCAGTGCAACATCGACTTCCCGGATTCGGTCGGCTACTTCCTCAACGGCGGCATCGGCGTAGCGACGAACCAGAACGTCCTCTGGGGCGACTACTTCTACGTCAACCCGGGTGAGAACTTCGCGCAGGGCGAGACGCTGGTGCATGTCGAAGCCAGTGCCAACCTCGGTGCGGCGAACTACACCTTCTACTACCGCTACACGAACGCCAATGGCGTTCCGGGCGCCGACAACCGTGAAGGTCTGGGCAACGTCTTCGCCGTGCGCTACATCAACGGCGGCCTGTTCAACGGTGGCTCGAGCCTGCTCGTCTGGCGTGATGCGAAGCGCAGCATCAGTCCGTTCAGCTGCTCGATTTCGTACCCGGCGCCGTTCCCGCTCGGCCAGAACCAGGTCGTCGTGTTCGACGAAGAGGAGAACTTCGAAGTGCCGCAGGGCTGCACGATTTCGCCCTGCCCGCCGACCGAAGGCATCACTCCGTTCCCCTGGGAGGCGCAGCGCACGGTGGTTGGTGGTCCTGACCTGCCGGCGTCTCCGGACTTCGGCTGGATCTTCCTCAACCTGAACAGCGCGGTTGTCGGAACCCAGGTGCCGTTCGAGCCGTTGATGCAGAACTGGGTCTCGGTGGTGATGGATGCGGACGGCCGCTTCAGCGTCGGCTACGATGCCATTCAGCTCGGCAACGTGACCGATCCTGCGACGGCGCCGGATCCGATCATTCCTAACTGAGTCTCGCGGCGGACGGATCGGGCGTCTGACGCCCCGGTCCGATCGTTTCGCCGGCAGTGAACCCGGGCTCGTCCCTCCAGTGATGGAGAGGCGGGCCCGTTTTCTTTGCCTTCTGGGACGTCGCTGCATCGCTACCCTGCGAGTTGGTGTGGAGAGGGGCAGGGGATATTCTCCCGACAGAAACCGAGACGGACGGCGGCGCATCCTGCGCTGCAAGGGAGATCGAGCGATGTACAGGGTCTGGATTGCGTGCTTGTTGGCCATGCTGGCGGCGCCGGCATTCGCCGTCATCGGGACGGTGGACGACGTCCCGGCGGCGACGCTGCTGCTGCCCTATTTCGAAGTGAATCTCGACGACGCCAACGGCGTGACGACTCTGATGTCGATCAACAACGCCTCGGCGACCGCGGTTCTCGCGCACGTGGTGCTGTGGACGGATCTTTCGGTCCACGTTCTCGACTTCGACATCTACCTCACGGGCTATGACGTGCAGTCGCTCAACCTGCGCGACATCCTGGTCGACGGCGACCTGCCGCTGACCGCCTCAGACGGTCAGGACCCGGCCGACACCATCAGCCCCCAGGGCCCGGCGTCGCAGGACATCAACTTCGCGAGCTGCACGGGCGTTCTGCCGTACAGCAATCCGGCGCTCAGCGATCTTCTCATCGACCATGTGCAGAGCGCGCTGACGGGCCAGGCTTCGGACGTCATTTTCAGCGGTCTGTGCTCGGGCATCGACCATGGTGATGTCGGGGATCGCATCGCCCGTGGCTATGTCACGGTCGACACGGTGAATCAGTGCAACATCGACTTCCCGGATTCGGTCGGCTACTTCCTCAACGGCGGCCTCGGCGTGGCGACGAACCAGAACGTCCTCTGGGGCGACTACTTCTACGTCAACCCGGAGCTGAGCTTCGCGCAGGGCGAGACGCTGGTGCATGTCGAGGCCAGCGCGAACCTGGGCGCGGCGAACTACACCTTCTACTACCGCTACACGAACGCCAATGGCGTTCCGGGCGCCGACAACCGTGAAGGTCTGGGCAACGTCTTCGCCGTGCGCTACATCAACGGCGGCCTGTTCAGCAGCGGCTCGAGCCTGCTCGTCTGGCGCGATGCGAAGCGCAGCATCAGTCCGTTCAGCTGCTCGATTTCGTACCCGGCGCCGTTCCCGCTCGGCCAGAACCAGGTCGTCGTGTTCGACGAAGAGGAGAACTTCGAAGTGCCGCAGGGCTGCACGATTTCGCCCTGCCCGCCGACCGAAGGCATCACTCCGTTCCCCTGGGAGGCTCAGCGCACGGTGGTTGGTGGTCCTGACCTGCCGGCGACTCCGGACTTCGGCTGGATCTTCCTCAACCTGAACAGCGCGGTTGTCGGAACCCAGGTGCCGTTCGAGCCGTTGATGCAGAACTGGGTCTCGGTGGTGATGGATGCCAAGGGCATCCTGAGCGTGGGATTCGACGCCGTCCGGCTGGGCAACGTCACGGATCCGGCAACGGCCCCCGACGACCTGATCGAGCTGCCTTGATGCGGATCGAATCCGGCGGCGCGAGGTGCCTCTTCCGGGGTCAGGGAAGGGACCGGAGGGGCCTTGCGGGGTGGGGGGTAGGCGAAAGCGGGGAGACTCTGTTACCATCCCACCGTCAGTGGAACTTATCTTGTCTCGGCTGAGCTTCAGACCGATCGTTCAACGCGCCCGCAAAGGCGCGGATTCGCAGCTTCGATACAAGGAATCGGTGCAGTTTTCATCAACGCAACGCAAAAGGAGACGAAGATGAAGAGACTGTTGGTTGCATGCTTGTTGGCGGTGCTGGCGGCGCCGGCATTCGCCGTCATCGGGACGGTGGACGATGTCCCGGCGGCGACGCTGCTGCTGCCCTATTTCGAAGTGAATCTCGACGACGCCAACGGCGTGACGACTCTGATGTCGATCAACAACGCCTCGGCGACCGCGGTTCTCGCGCACGTGGTGCTGTGGACGGATCTTTCGGTCCACGTTCTCGACTTCGACATCTACCTCACGGGCTATGACGTGCAGTCGCTCAACCTGCGCGACATCCTGGTCGACGGCAACCTGCCGCTGACCGCCTCCGCGGGCCAGGACCCGGCTGACACCATCAGCCCCCAGGGCCCGGCGTCGCAGGACATCAACTTCGCGAGCTGCACGGGCGTTCTGCCGTACAGCAATCCGGCGCTCAGCGATCTTCTCATCGACCATGTGCAGAGCGCGCTGACCGGCCAGGCTTCGGACGTCATTTTCAGCGGTCTGTGCTCGGGAATCGACCATAGCGACCGCATCGCCCGTGGCTACATCACGGTCGACACGGTGAACCAGTGCAACATCGACTTCCCGGATTCGGTCGGCTACTTCCTCAACGGCGGCATCGGCGTAGCGACGAACCAGAACGTCCTCTGGGGCGACTACTTCTACGTCAACCCGGGTGAGAACTTCGCGCAGGGCGAGACGTTGGTGCATGTCGAGGCCGATGCGTTGCTCGGCGCGGCGAACTACACCTTCTACTACCGCTACACGAACGCCAATGGCGTTCCGGGCGCCGACAACCGTGAAGGTCTGGGCAACGTCTTCGCCGTGCGCTACATCAACGGCGGCCTGTTCAACGGTGGCTCGAGCCTGCTCGTCTGGCGTGATGCGAAGCGCAGCATCAGTCCGTTCAGCTGCTCGATTTCGTACCCGGCGCCGTTCCCGCTCGGCCAGAACCAGGTCGTCGTGTTCGACGAAGAGGAGAACTTCGAAGTGCCGCAGGGCTGCACGATTTCGCCCTGCCCGCCGACCGAGGGCATCACTCCGTTCCCCTGGGAGGCGCAGCGCACGGTGGTTGGTGGTCCTGACCTGCCGGCGTCTCCGGACTTCGGCTGGATCTTCCTCAACCTGAACAGCGCGGTTGTCGGAACCCAGGTGCCGTTCGAGCCGTTGATGCAGAACTGGGTCTCGGTGGTGATGGATGCGGACGGCCGCTTCAGCGTCGGCTACGATGCCATTCAGCTCGGCAACGTGACCGATCCTGCGACGGCGCCGGATCCGTTCATCGGCGACTGATTTTTCCATCGGATCGGGCGTCTGACGCCCGGTCCGATCGTTTCGCCGGCAGTGAACCCGGGCTCGTCCCTCCAGCGATGGAGTGGCGGGCCCGTTTTCTTTGCCTTCAAATCTCGGCCAAGGGCAGGAGTGGCTCGGCTCCGGCCAGAGCGCGCCAGAGCGCGCGCATGTCTTCGGCGAGCGGCGCCTCGACGCGTATCGGAACGCGCGACCGGGGATGCTCGAGACCGAGCCGCCACGAATGCAACGCCGGCCTCGCGAAGCTCCGCGCGATGCGACCCGGTCCCACCGCCAGCTCGCGATGCCGAGCCTCGCCATAGGTCGAGTCGCCGACGATCGGATGCCGGAGATACTTCAAGTGGACGCGAATCTGATGCGTCCGGCCGGTCAGGATCTCGAGCTCGAGCAACGACAGGCCGGCCGCCGCGGCGATCGTCCGGTAGCGGGTGATCGCGGGCCGCCCGTCGGCGCGCACGGTCATGCGCTTGCGCTCGACCGCGTGGCGGCCGATCGGCGCCTCGATCACGCCCTGAGACAGTTTCGGCGTGCCGTGGACGATGGCGAGGTAGCGCTTCTCGATCCGGCGCGCGGCAAAATCCGCGGTCAGGGCGCGATACGCCTCGGCGGTACGCGCCACGACCATGGCGCCGCTCGTGCCCTTGTCCAGGCGGTGGACGATCCCGGGGCGTCCCGGACCGCCGACGCCGGCGATCTCGGGGAAGCGCGCCAGAAGCCGGTGAACCAGCGTTCCCACGGACTGGCCGGCTCCGGGATGAACCGTGAGACCGGCCGGCTTGTCGAGCGCGATCAGGTCGTCGTCGAGGAAGAGCAACTGCAGATCGCCCGCTTCCGGGACGACGCGGGACTCGGCCCGCGCGGGCGGGTTCCAGGCGAGTCGTTCGCCGGCGCGCAGCAGGTGACCTGGTTTCGGCTGTGCGACACCGTCGACCGTCAGATGCCCGGCACGGATCCACTCCTGGATCTGGTTTCGCGGCAGCGCGAGACGGGCCGCGACGGCGCGATCGAGCCGGAGCCCCGACTCGCCCTCGCCGACGCACCAGGTGCCGGGAGTCACTTTCGGCTGCGGAACGAGTCGAGCAGAATCAGCGCCAATCCGATCGAAATCGCGCTGTCGGCGAGGTTGAAGTCGGGCCAGCGATAGCTGCCGATGTAGACGGCGATGAAGTCGGTGACCGCGCCGCTCCAGATCCGGTCGAGGAGGTTTCCGATCGCGCCCCCGAGGACCAGGGCGAGCGCGCTGAGCAGGAGCCGGTCTTTCGCCGGGGTGCGCCGGATGAGTCCGGCGATCAATCCGAGCGCTACGAGCCCGAACAGAGAGAGAAGCCACGAACCGTCCCCGCCGCGCCGATTCGCGAACAGGCCGAACGCGACTCCGGTGTTGCGAACGTGGGAGATGTAGAGCAGGCCGGGAATGACCTCGAGGGAGGTCCGTTCGGAAAGGTGCGTCTCGATGAGCCACTTCGTCCATTGGTCGAGAGTGAGAACGGCGAGCGCGAGAAGGAGAAACGGGGTCTTCGTCCGAGGATGCGCCGGCTGGGCTCCCCCCGGCGCCGCGGCGGAAGCGATCATGGTTCGAGGCCCTCGAGGACGACGACCGCCACGGCGCTCGCTCCGTCGTGGCTGATGGAAAGCCAGAGATCCTCGACGCCGAGCGCCTCGGCACGGCGTTTTGCCTCGCCGTGGAGCCTGAGCGCCGGGGCGCCCGTGTCCCGCCGGAGGACCTCGATCTGGAGAAAGCCGACACCCGCGCTCCAACCGGTGCCGAGCGCCTTCATGGCAGCCTCCTTCGCCGCGAAGAGTCCGGCGACATGGGCCGCGCGGCCCGGACCGCTCGCGATGCGAACCTCGCCGGCGCGGCAGATGCGACGCAGGAAAGCCTCGCCGAAGCGGTCCAGGAGGCTCTCGATGCGCGCGCGATCGACGATGTCGAGGCCGATGCCCAGCATTCTCGTCATGACTCGCACCAGGTTCGGAGCAGGGACTCGAAATGAGGCCGGCCGGCGGACGGATCCGCGAACCAGCGGATCGCCGCGAGGCCCCACACGCCGCTCTCGACGACGTCCGGCGCGTTGCTTTCGTCGATGCCGCCGATGGCGAGAACCGGCAGGCCGCAGGCCACCGCGTCGGCGAGGGTGGCCGTTCCGCGTGCCGGAATGCGCCCGCGCTTCGATGGCGTGTCGAAGACCGGACCGAAGAGCACGAAATCGGCCCCCTCCTCGCGGGCGCGCCGAACCTCTTCGATCGAGTGCGTGGAGCGGCCGATGAGCAGGTCGATTCCGAAAGCGTGCCGGACCGCCGCGACGGGAAAGCCGGAGGCAGGGAGCTGGACGCCGTCGGCGCGCGCCGCCAGAGCGAGGTCCGCTCGCCGATTGAGGATCAGCGCGCCGGAGAAGGCGGCGGCGTCGCGCGCTTCGGCAGCCATGGCGAGGAGGTCGCGGTCGGCGCACTCCCGGGGCCGGACCTGAAGTCCGTCGACGGAGGCGGCCGCGAGCTCCTCGCACCAGCGCCGCCACTCCGGGCCGGGCCTCGCACCCGGGTCACTGACGGCGAGCAGTCTCGGAATCCTCAAGCGCAGAACCCGCGTTGCGGCGAAGAAGCAGATCGAGGTCGTGGAGACCCCAGGTCAGGTGGAGGAGACCGAAGGCTGAGATCGCGGCCCGGGTCCAGGAAGAGAGGAGAAGATCGCGCAAGGCACCGAAAGGGAGCAGGAGAGCGGCATGATTCCAGGCACGCGTCCAGGGAGCGAGCAGCAGAAAAAGGCCGGCCTCGGCGCAATAGAAGAGAAAGACTCCGCGAAAAATCGACTCGGAACGCATCGGCGGGTGGATTGTAGTCCACCCGCCCGGGATGCGACCCGTTTGCCGCCGAATCTAGACCGCGCCGGGCGGTTTCTTCTCCGGCGGCGGCGAGCTCTGTCCGGACCGGGAGCTGCTCTTCGATCCCGACGACGCGGCGGGGCTCTTCGCCGGTGGCTGCGCGCGCTGCACAGTCGAAGAGGTACGCGGCGCGGACTTGACCTGCGGCGGGGGAGGAGGCGGCGCCGAAGTGCGCGCTCCGCCGTACTTGGGAGCTGACGACGGCGGCGGCGAGCTCATCCTCGGCGTCTGCGGCACCGAGCTCGGCGAGCGCTTCCATGCCTCCGAGCGCTCCGACGGCTCAGATCGCTCCGCGGGCTTGGCGTATCCGGAACTGGGCGCTTTCGGTTCCACACCGGGCGCCGGCCGCCGAACGCTGCCGACGACCCGCTGCACCGGCTCGCTCTGACCGCTCTTCTCCTTCCAGCGCTGCTGGTCCTGGCCGGTTCCGGACGAGCCTCCGGGACCGTAGACCTTCTTCCCCGGCTCCTGAGGCGCAGTCCAGGGCGCGCGCGCTTTCCCTTCGGTCCCGCGCGAGTCGACCGGCGGGAGTCCCCGCGGAGTCGCCGGATGGGGCTTGTCGGCGAACCTGCCGGGAGAGGGCTCCGGGATCTCCTTCCGGGTCTGCCCGACGGCAGAAGTCGGAGACTCCTTCCCGCCCGGGAGGCGAAGGCGCTTCTCGTCTCCGGAGCGGTCGCGCTGCTGCCACGCCGGAGTTTCGGCGACCTTGCGCGCGCCGAGACGGTCCGAGAGCTCGGGGACGTCGCGGATCGCTCCGCGCTCCTTGCCGCCCGGGCGCTCATCGGTCCGAATGACGGCGCGGGCGACTGCGGGTGGGAGCTTGCCCTTGCGCCCGACGAAGTCGGTGACATCGGGCAGGTCGCCCCCCGCGGGCGGCAGATGACGCGTCCGGATCTGGTGCAGGAGATCTTCGGTCCGGTCGATGCGCTCCGGCCGGAAGTCCCGGGTATCGGTCGTCACCAGGCCACGGGGCGGCTCGGTCCCGCCGGAATCATGCCGTCGGTCGTTGCCGGTACGCAAGTGGCCGCGGAAGTTGCGGTCGCGGAAGCAGTGCACCGGAGCGAAGTTCCAGCTGGAGTAGATGTCCCAGCCACCGCCCGCCCAGCCGTAGACGCCGAAGCGGAAGCCGTCGTGGTACCAGGGATCGTAGAACTGGCTGTAGTAGCCGATCGGGACCCAGCCCGCCCAGCCGCTCGTCCAGTTCCAGTAGACCCAGGCCGGAGAGTAGATTCCGCCGGGCCGCCAGGCCCAGCCATAGCCCGGCAGGCTGCACCAGCGGCCGTAATGGTAGGGCACCCATCCCCAGGGCTCGTACGAGACCCAGGTGTAGCCGCTGGGCGTCCAGGCCCACCTGCCCTCCCAATAGGGTCGCCAGCCTTCCGCGACGTGCGGGCGCCAATAGCGGACGCTCTCGACGTCGATCCAGTCGCCGGCGTCGTCGAGCGGCGCCGCGTTGTAGGCGAGATACGGCTCGACATAACGTGAGCTCCTGGCGGAACCCTGCGCCCGTTCGGCGAGCTCGGCGCTCCAGCGCTCCAGGGCGTCAGGGGCATCGGCGGCGGCGAGCTCCAGGCTGGTCCAGCGGTTGCCCTGCGCGAGTATGGCTTCATCGGCCCGGACGATCGAGGAGCCGCGATCGGTCACGATCTCCGCGAAGCCGCGACGGGTGACGACGCGCGTCCACTCGCCGGTATCGGCCTCGATCCTGTATTCCCCTGGCTCCTGAAAATAGACCGTGGCATTGCCGGTGACGACATGTGGCAGCTCGTCCCCGAGCGCCTCGTCCGAGACCTCGATGAGCAGCTCGCCTTCCTCGAGCCGGAGGACGGTGATCTTGTCCTCGCTGTCGCCCGAGAACGCCATGCGCTCCAGAACGAGGCTCGAGCCGGCGTCGAGGTGCAGGCGGTTGTGGTCCGAGAGCGCGAGCTCGAGTCGGGAGCGCGGTCCGACGCGCACCAGGTCGCCGGTCTGCAGCGGCTGATTCGCCTCGAGCTCCTCGCCGACCCCTTGCCCGGCCGCGGCGACGGTCGCGTCGCCCTGAAGCGTGCGTACGAAAGAGTAGCTCGCGCGCTCGTCGCCGAGCGGCGCGCCGTCGTCAGAACCGTCCGCCGGTCCCACTGCCAGAACCGGAGCTCCCAACAGAAACGCGGTCGCAACGACCGGTGCGAGGCGCTCCAGAATCGACTGTTGCAGGTGCTTGTAGGTCATTTCTCCCCTCCTTGCTGCCCTTCGGCAAGAGGTTAAAGCAAGGTACGGGCCACCCTGCCGCCGCTTCGGGCGCCGGAAGCGACGAGGCGACGCGGCGAGGCCCGCGGGGGGCGACAGGCGCGGCCCGCCGCTGCTAGACTGCGCCTCGGAATTCCGGAAAATGTTGAAGAAACTCTTCGGCAAGGGTAGCGCCGAGCCCGCGACGAGCCAGCTGACAATCGAAGACCTGGTGGTCCTCGAGCGCTACGAAGAGGCGATCGAGCGTCTCGAAGCGAAGACCAAGGACAGTCCGAACGACCTGCATTCGCACCTGCGCCTGGCCGAGGTCTATGCCCAGGTCGGCAAGGGCGCGAAGGCGCTCGACGCGTTCCTGTACGTCGCCGACATGTACACCGACGACGGCTTTTACGACAAGGCCCTGGCCCAGCTCTCCAAGGTCTCCCGCCTGGCCCCGGCGGACGACACTGTACGCGCCAAGATCGAGCGCATCCAGCGTCTCAAGGCCCTCGAGCACAGCCGGGTGCTGGCGATCGAGGGTCTGGTCCAGGCGCAGCGCGAGCAGGATCCCCTGACGCGGACCTCGCCGGTCGAGGTCGAGCGCATCTGGCAGGGTCTGGCGAGCACCTCGGTCGTCGAACGGCTCTCGGGAGACCAGCTGAAGCGTCTGTTCGCGGGCTGCGAGCTCTGGACCGCCGAGGCGAACACGGAAATCGCGCAACGCGGCAGCCGCGAGGAGTTCCTGCTGATCCTGATCACGGGCGCGGCGGAAGCGGTGCTCTCGACCGAAAGCGGTCAGAGCTATCAGCTCCGGACGTTCGCTCCGGGGGACATTTTCGGGGAGGGCGCCCTGTTGCAGCACAAGTCCTGGCCTGCCCGTTACCGTGTGACGGAGCGCTCGAAGTTCGTCCGCGTCGGCTCGCTGGGCCTCGAGCGCGCGCTCACCGGAAATCCCGATCCACGCGCCCTCCTCGATGCGCTGCGCTCCCAGCGCAGCGACGAAGCGGTGGCGGTCGCGGTCGCGAAGATCGAGGCTGCGCCGAACGCATGACCGGGCGCCCGATCGTCCTGTTCCCAGATCCGATCCTGCGTCAGAAGACCGAGGAGGTCCGCTCCTTCGACCACGCCCTGGCGCGCCTGGTGGACGATCTGGCGGCGACGATGTACGGCGCACCGGGAGTGGGCCTGGCGGCACCACAGATCGGCGATCTGCGGCGCGTCGCCGTCATCGACCTCGATCCTCAGGGCCCTCGATCCCAACTGCACGTGCTGGTGAATCCATGTATTCTCGAGCGTTCCGATACCCAGTCCGAGATCGAGGGCTGTCTCTCGATCCCGGGATTCACCGAGCGGGTCGAGCGCCCGCTCGTGGTCAAGGTCGCTGCCCAGGGGGTGTCCGGCGAGCCGTTCGAGATCGTCGCCGAGGACTTTCTCGCCCGGGTGTTCTGTCACGAGATCGACCATCTGGAGGGCATCCTCTTCATCGACCACCTGCGGGGCCTGCGCCGGCAGCTCGCGATGCGCAAGCTCTCCCGGCTGGGTTATGCGAAGGAGACGATCGCCGCGGGAGCGGTCCGCTAGCGGGCTCTGCTCCGGGAAAGGAATCGCGTGCAGCCGACAGCGGTGAAGTTCTTCAATACGCTCGGGCGCGAGCTGGTGGCGTTCGAGCCGCTGCGCGAGGGTGCGGCCGGCGTCTACACCTGCGGCCCGACGGTCTACAACCACGTGCACATCGGCAATCTGCGGACGTTTCTCTTCGAGGACCTGCTCTGCCGGAGCCTGCGCTTTCTCGGCTTTGCAGTCACCCAGATCATGAATCTCACCGATGTCGACGACAAGACGATCCGCGGCGCCGAGGAGCAGGGCGTCGCGCTCGATCTCTTCACGGCGCCCTTCATCGCAGCGTTCTAGGCCGACCTCGAGGCCTTGAACGTCGTGCCGGCAGCGGTCTACCCCCGCGCCACCGAGCACATTCCCGCGATGCAGGCGATCATCGGCCGGCTGCTCGCGGGGGGGTTCGCCTACGAGAGCGACGGCTCGGTCTGGTTCCGCATCGCGGCCGACCCCGACTACGGCAAGCTCTCCGGCGTGAAGCTGGACGACGCGCGGGTAGGGGAGCGGGTCGCCAACGACGAGTACGAGACCGAGGACGTCCGCGACTTCGTGCTCTGGAAGGGGGCCAAGCCCGGAGAGCCGTCGTGGCCGTCGCCTTGGGGACCGGGGCGGCCGGGCTGGCACATCGAGTGCTCGGCGATGAGCGCCGCCTACCTCGGCGCGACTTTCGACATCCACTGCGGCGGCGTGGACAATCTCTTCCCGCACCACGAGAACGAGATCGCCCAGAGCGAGTCGGCGAACGGCGTCCCGTTCGTCCGCTACTGGCTGCACTCGGAGCATCTGATCGTCGACGGCCAGAAGATGTCGAAGTCGCTCGGCAACTTCTTTACGCTGAGCGATCTTCTCCAGCGCGGCGTCTCGCCGCGCGCGCTGCGTTTCCTGTTGATCTCGGTGCACTACCGGCAGAAGCTCAACTTCACCTTTGCCGGTCTCGACGCGGCGAAGAGCGCTCTCACGCGGCTCGATGATTTTGTTCACCGGGTCCGGCAGGTCAGTAGTGCTTCGGAGAGCTCTGAAAAGCTGCTGGTAAGGGTAGAGACGCTTCTTGCGGAGTTCGCGAGAGCGCTCGGCGATGATCTCAACATATCGGCGGCTCTTGGGGAGCTCTTCGAGTTTGTGCGCGATGTGAACAGTGCGATCGACCGACGGGAGCTGGGGGCGGGCGATGGCGCGCGGATTCTCGACGCGCTGCGGCGGGTGGACGAGGTGCTCGGGGTGATCTTCATGGAGTGGGGAGGGCAGTCGCCGGGCGGCGGCGCGGAGATCGGCGAAGCCGAGATCGAAGCCGCGATTGCGGCGCGGAAGGCGGCGCGCGCCGCGAAAAACTTCGTCGAGTCGGATCGCATCCGCGACGACCTCGCGGCGCGCGGCGTGGTGCTCGAGGATTCGCCGCAAGGGACGCGCTGGAAGCGGCGGTGAGCGGCGGGCTCAAGGGCTTCACCGACCTGCCGGATACGCACGCCCGCGGCACGGCGGGAGAGGCGGCGGCGGCGGAGTTCCTGCGCCTCTCCGGCTACCGGATCGTGGCGCGCAACGTGCGCACGAAAGTGGGCGAGCTCGACCTCGTGGCGCTCGACGGCGAGACGCTCTGTTTCATCGAGATCAAGGCGCGCGCCACGGCGGAGTTCGGGCGGGCGATCGAAGCGGTCGGTCCGCACAAGCAGCGCCGCCTGGCGAACGCCGCGCTGCTCTTCCTGGCGCAGAACCGGTCGCAGCGGCCTTGCCGCTTCGACGTCCTGGGCCTCGATCGCGGCCGCGACGGCGCCTGGAGCTTCACGCTGGTGAAGAACGCCTTCGACGCGCCCGTGCTTTCGCCTTGACAGTCCGAGCGGCCGTTCGCTATCGTCCAGCGGCCCGGGCGGGAATAGCTCAGTGGTAGAGCACAACCTTGCCAAGGTTGGGGTCGCGGGTTCAAGTCCCGTTTCCCGCTCCAATTCTTTGTTTTCAGTTCGATTCAAAGAAGGCCGCTCTCGGGCGGCCTTCGCTGTCGGGCGACGTAGCCAAGTGGTAAGGCAAGGGTCTGCAAAACCCTCATTCGCCGGTTCGATCCCGGCCGTCGCCTCCACGTTCCCCTTCCCCCCGCAGAGCCCGCAGAGATCCGGACGCAGCCCGGAATCGTCCCCGATCGAGGACAATCAGCCGCCGAGGCGAGCCCGTAAGGCCTTGCGGAATCCCCTAGAATCCCCTCCAGCCGGAGTGGCGAAATGGCAGACGCAGAGGACTTAAAATCCTCGGCCCTAACAGGCGTCCCGGTTCGAGTCCGGGCTCCGGCACCAATAGAATGAATAATTTAGGGCCGCTCGCCAGGGTGGCCTTGCGCACGTCGGCGAGGGTGCGTGGTGCAACTCAGATCAAGGCGCCGGTTGACAGAGAAACTCTCCGAAGGAATTCGCCCGGAGGTACTGCGCCAGAGCAGGTTCCGCCGAGGTCTCCAGCACGTTGATCCAAGGACCCTGCCAGCCGTTCAGGAGGGGACACGCAGGAGATCCCGTCATCGAGAGGGTCGCGGCAGCGAACAGATTCGCTGCAGGGACATCGCTGATCAAGATCTCACCGGGGAACGCATTCGAGCAGATCAGCCCTCCGAGATCGCGTGCAGAGGTCCCGGTGGCGTCTCGCATCTGCACGGTGCACGGAAGGCCTTGGATGATCACTGGGGCGTCCAGATCGTCGAACGTCACATCGAGCGACAAATGCGGCCAGGAGAATCCCGCGCTACCTGCCACCAGGTTCATCGTCGCCGGACAACCGGGCGAGCCCGCGCACATCTCGGTGGTACAAACCTCGAAGCCCGCCGAAGTCGACAGCACACAGAATGGGATCGAGTCACCGCTGTTCAAGAAGGCCTCGATCGCGGTCTCCGGCACGCACGGCGTGCTCAGGGAGCTCCACGCGCACATTTCCGCGAGATCGAACGTGTTGATGAAGATTTCCGTTTCGATGGCGCCCGGAGCCGGAGCGGAGTAGATCAGCACACCGACGATCACCTTCGCGAAGCGGACGGACCACTTTCGGGTCATCGAAGCCCCCCCTCGCTCGCCGGCGAACGACAACTCCAGTTGATTTTAGCACCGCGGGAGTGAACCTTCCGGCAGACGACGACGGCCTTCCCGAGCCCCGCCTCGAATCCCGCTGCCCTGGCGGCCTGCTCTTCCGCGGTCTCCTTCGCCATGGCGGGCTGCGCGCGGAGTTCCGCGACCGCCGCTTTCAGGCTCTCGACCTGGGCCAGCAGCTCCCCCTGGGGACCTACAGCGGGGGGCCAAGAGCGCTGGAGCTCGCGAATTCGATGCCCTCCGCGGTAGGTCCCCGTGGCTTGGCCCAGTGACGGTCAGGACGGCTCGAGCTACGGCGTGTTCGGGCAGCGGCTCAGCGCGGTGGCCGCGATCTTTTCCGACGGCTTCGAGTCCGGCGACGCCTGCGCCTGGAGCGCGGCGGTGGGCGGTGGTTGCACGTAGAATCCGTCTGCGGCGCCGGTTCGACCCCGGGCTCCGGCACCACTCCTGACTAGGCGAGCGCTTCGATGATCCGTCTCCCAACTTTCGAGCTCGCCGTCTGGATTTGGGTGGGGCTCGCGGGGGCGGTGTTCGCGACGCTCTTGTTCGTCCCCGCGCCGTATGGGCGTCACCTGCGCGCCGGCTGGGGGCCGGGGGTTTCGGCGCGGCTCGGCTGGATGCTGATGGAGGCGCCGGCGCTGCTGGTCGTCGGCTCTGGCGCTGGCGCTCGGCTCGCGGCCGCTCGATCGGTACTCGATCCTCCTCGGCGCGCTCTTTCTCGCGCACTACGCGAATCGCGCGCTCGTCTATCCGCTCCGGCTGTCGAGCGCCGCCCATCCGATGCCGCTGGCGATCGTCGTTTCGGGGTTCTGCTTCAACCTGATCAACGGCTCGATCCAGGGACTCTGGCTGGGCGCTCTCGCGCCGACGCCGCCGCCGCTTGCGTTCGCCGGCCCGCGAACCGCGATCGGGTTGGGCCTCTTCCTGGCCGGCTCGGCGATCAACCTGCAATCCGACGCCATATTGCGCCGCCTGCGCGGCCGCGAGCGCCATGCGGGGGCGGGCGGCTACCAGCTGCCGGTGGGCGGGCTCTTCCGCTACGTCTCCTGTCCCAACTACCTCGGCGAGATCGTGGAATGGACCGGCTTCGCCCTAGGGATGTGGGCTCTGCCCGGGTTCGCCTTCCTGGCCTGGACCGCGGCCAACCTCGTGCCGCGCGCCCTCGAGCACCATCGCTGGTATCGCACCGCGTTCCCGGACTATCCGCACGCACGTCGCGCTCTCGTGCCGTTCCTTTTCTAGGGACGGCTCGACCGGAGCTCTCGGATCAGCGCAGGGCGGCCTCGGCTCGTGCGACCTGGTCTATCCATTCGCCAGCATCGGGATCGCCCGCGGCGAGTCGCTGCCGCGCCAGCGCCCTCGCCTGTTCGTAGGTCCCGCGCGCTTCGTCCCGTATTCCCTGGCCGGCAAGAGCTTCGGCGAGCGCCAGAAGGTTCGGAGGGTAAGTGGGGGAGAGCCTGACGGCGGCGCGCGCGTGCTCGAGACCCAGCTCCGGGTCTCCGGGACCGGCCGGCCATCCCGGGGCGCGCAGGAGCAGGAGGGCGAGGACGCGGTGTCCCCCCGCTTCGTCGAGCTCCGGCGCCTGGGCGATGACCCTGGAAAGCAGCGCGGTGATCCTCGGCAGGGCATCCGCCGCAGTCGCAGGGCGCTCCCGCGCCTGCTGGCCGAGGGCGAGCGCCAGCCGGTAGTCGCAGTCGATGCGATCCGGAGCTCTCGCGACGCACCACTGGCAGGTCTGCACGCTCTCGGTGGCAAGCGCGGCCCGCCGGGCGCGGTCGGTCTCGTGCTCGACCAGCCAGGCTCCGGCGAGAGCCGCGCCGAGCAGACCTTGCACTGCGCTCTCATCGGCCCGGGCGGCGGCGAGATAGAGCTCTCTCGCTCGCGCCACCGCAGCGGCATCGGGGCGTCGCGCGAAGGCGACCGCCGCCTGCGCGAGGAGCTCGGTCGGTGCACCCAGGTGCGCCGTCGCATCCGACGACGGGGCAGCGGGGGCGATGCCCTTCCCGCTCGCTCCACGGGCTCCGATCTCCCGCACCGGCGGAGGCGTTCGCAGGGCCGGGACGCACCCTGCGAGGAGGGCGGCAGCCACGATGAGAGCCCGGGCGCGCCGCATCGACAGGTCAGTTCGGAGCGCGTTCGTAGGCCGCGCGCGCGCTGTTGAGGGACGTCGGATCGGCCGCGACGAAGCGGGCCAGGCGAACGCCGGCCAGGGCGTCGGCGCCGCCGGGCGTAGAACCCAGGCCGGGGAGTGCGGCGAGGAGCCCCTTCAGCCGGGCGGCGGCGAGGTGGTTTCCGACCGTGCAGAGCACGGAGACGGGCAGGGGAGGGGAGCGCGCGACGACCTCGAGTTGCGCCGCCGAGGGCAGGGTCGCGAGCGCCGCGGCCTGGGCGCGATCGAGGAGGACCGCCACCTTCTCCCCGGCGGCCGCCCGGCGCAAACCGGTGAGGAGCGCACCCGAGAAAACGATCTTCACTTCCGCCGGCAGCTTTCCCCAGGCCTCCAAAGCCGGTCCGCGCACGAAGCGCGGCGTATTGCCCGCGAGACTCAGGATCTCGAAGCCGGCGAGGCTCGCGGGACCGGTCACGGCACCCTTGGCCGCCACCAAGCTCCAGGCTTCGGCGGCTTCGCCGCCCTGCTCGATCGCCTGGAAGCGCGGCACGAGCTGCAGGGCAGCGCGGTGCTCGAGCCAGAAGTTGAGCGGGACGAGGGCGAGGATCGCGCTCGGCTCGGCCAGACGGGCGAGGCCGGCTTTTTCGGTCTCGAGGTAGATAGCGGCGAGCTCCCCCTCCTTGAAGCCCGCGGCCGCGCCGAGAGCAGCCGCGAGCGCGTCCATGGCCGGTTGCGCCTCGACGGTCGAGCCCGGATAACCGGGGGCGCAGACCACGAGGAGTCGCGGCGCGCCCGGCTTCGTCTGCGCGGCGGACGGCCGCGCGCCGATTGCAGCGCAGGCCAGGATCATTCCTGCGATCACGGTGGAGGAGAGGGCCGTTCTCTTCGAAGCTCCACCGCGTTGCTCACGCATGCCGCGCTCCTGCCGGGTAAGATGCCGGCCGATGATGACACCAACCCCGGGCGCGCGCCTCGAGTCGCTGTTCAGGCGCCTCCTCCGCGGACGCTGGTGGATCGTCGGTTTCTACGCTCTCTTGCTCCCGGGCGCTCTGGGCCTCGCGCTCCGCATCCCCCGGGACAACGCGCTCGAGCGCATGGTGGTCGCAGGGAACTCCGATGTCGCGGCCACCCGGGAGTTCGAGCGCGTCTTTCCCGAGAAGCCGCTGGTGATTCTCGTCGCCCGGACTCCGGATCCGTACTCGGCCGCGGCCACCGCGGACCTCGCGGCGCTGCAGCGCAATCTCGAACAGGTGCCGAAGGTGACCACCTACTCGGTGCTCACGGTCTGGGAGCGTCTGCACCCGGGTTCGACCGCGAGGCAGGCGGGTGCCGACGAGCTGCGGCGCTTCGTCCGGGGGACCGACTTCTTCCGTGCTCAGGGCCTCGCGGGCGACGACTTCTGGGGCGTGATCGTGGCCCTCGACGTGGTCGGCTCCGCGGAACGGGACACGGCGCTCGGAGGGATCGAGGAGGCCATCGCGAGGTCGCTCTCCGGGAGCGCGGATCGGGCGCGGGAACGGGCGCATCACCAGTGTCGGTCGCGTCGGCGCGCCCTGGATGGACTCCTGGCTGGAGCGCGAGACGGGGGCGGCGACGCTGCGGTTCTTCCCGCTCTTCGGTCTCTTCGTCGTGCTGCTGGTGCTGGGCCTCTACCGCTCCTTCCGGGCTCTCGCCGCCATTCTGGCGAGTCTGGGCATGGCCGTGCTGCTCGGCGTGGCGTTCGGGGGCCTCGCCGGATTCGGATTCACGATCGTCTCCTCCCTGGTGCCGTTGACGATGATGGTCACGGCCACCGCGAGCCTGGTCTACCTCCACTCCCGATTCGTGGACCAGGGCGGCGGATCGGATCTCGACGCGCACCGGGTGTTCGCGCTCGCCAACAAGTTCCTCGCCGTCTCGGCGTCGGTCTTCGCGGCGGCGGTCGGATTCGCGGCGCTGGCGGTTTCGGAGATCCGGCCCATCCGGCAGCTCGGCATCTGGACCGCCGTCGGACTGCTCCTCGGATGGGTCGTCTGCTTCACCCTCTATCCGGCGCTGCAGGTGATTCTGCGCACGCCGACCCGCCGCGAGCGCGCGGTCTCGGGCGGCTGGGTGGCACGCGCGGCCGATTTCGTCCCGCGTTGGTCTTACACCCGTCGCCGGGTGATTCTCTCGTCGGCCCTGGTGCTCGCCCTTGCCGGGCTGGTGGCTCTCCTCGGCATCCCGGGCCGCCCCGATCTCGTCGCGCCGATGCGGCTGCAGATCGACGCCCTGGACTACGTCGATCCCGCGCTTCCTGCTGCCCGCGACACCCGCGACTTCGGCGACCACGTCCTGGGGCTCACCTCCGTCTCGTTGCTGGTGACCACGCCGCCCGGTGCAGTGCTCGCGCCCCCGACCCTCGCGGCGCTGGACGCGTTGAGCGACGAGCTCAAGACCGAACCGGCGGTGGGCTCGGTCGTGGGACTCCCGGCCGTGCTTCGCCTGCGGCGCTACGCCGCGGGGCAGGGGGATCGGCTGCCGAAGGACGAGGCCGGGCTCGCGGCGGTCGCGGCGGATCTCGAGCAGCTCCTGCTCGTCGAGCCGAGCCTGCGGCAGTGGGTGGACACGACCAGTCTTCAGGCGACCTATCTCACGGTGACCTCGCGCGCCGGCGCGAGCGGCGGCCTCGCCGCCCTGAGCGCAGGAGTGGAGGCCGCCTGGGCGAGGGCATCCGCCGCCTCACCGGTTCTGAAGCAGTTCACCTGGCGTCTCGTCGGTAGCGGCGTCCTGCAGGCGACGATCGCCGCTCACCTGGTGCCGACCCTGGTGCAGAGCTTCACGATCACCTTCGCGGTCATCTTCGTCACCTTTCTCCTGGTCTTCCGGAGCGGTCCCGCCCGCCTGACCGCGATGCTGCCGTCGCTCTTCGCCATTCTGGTGATGTTCCTCTTCATGCGGATCGCGGGCATTCCGCTGAACGTCGCGACGATCCTCATCGCCACCACGGTGCTCGGTGCGACGGAGAACGACCAGATCCATTTCTTCTACCACTTCCAGGAGAACCGCGAGGGCACGACGACGGAGCAGGCGCTCTCGCACGCCATCCGGGTGGCGGGTCACCCGATCCTTTTCGCCACCCTGATCAACGCCGGCGGCTTCCTGGCCCTGGTGCTGTCGAACCTGCCCCCCATGCGGCAGTTCGGCGCCGTCACCTCGGCGGCCTTCGTTCTCGCCATGATCGCCGACTTCACGATCCTCCCCGCCGCCCTCTGGCTCCTCTTCCGCGAACGGCCGGGCACGCCTCGCGGGTAGTCCACCCGTCGTTCGGTTGGAAGTTCGGCTAGGATCGCCCCTGATGGGGGAGCTTGGGCTCCGGACCGGCTCGGCGTCTCTCATCCATCCCGGAGGACGGACATGAAGAATCAGCGGAGAGAAGCTCTGGCGACCCTGTTGAGCCTGGCGCTCGCGATCCTTGCTCCGGCGCTCGCCGCCGGGGCCGAGGTCAAGAAAGCGGTCGGGAGCATCGAGCTCCCCGACGCGGCGGGCGACGCGTCGCCGATCACGACCAGCGACCACGACTACCCCGGCTTCGACGTCGTCAAGCTCGCGCTGGTGAGCGACGGCAAGACGCTCAGCATCGCGGCGACCCTCAAGGACGCTCCCGGCGTCTTCGCGAGCTCGGCGGTCGAGCTCTACATCGACACCGACAACAATCCGCAGACCGGCGTCGATCTCGGCTACATCAAGGCGAAGGGCTTCGAGTACACGGCGGAGCTGCAGGCGTGCGCGGATTACACCGATGGCGCCTCCGCCTGCGCCGGCGGCTCGACCAAGGGCAAGGTCAAGCGACACTGGGCCGCCGTCAACCTCGAGCGCTACAAGAGCTCAGACAAGTACGACAAGGAGACCGTGGTCGACTCGATGGGCTTCCCGGGCAGCAAGGCCTCAGCGCAGGTGGCGATCGCCGGCACGGTCGTGCAGGGGGGGTTCGATTATGCCGACCTCAAGGTGAAGTCCGGGCAGACCATCCGCATTCTGGCCAAGGAGTCGTGCGGCTACAGGGCGGCGGACGACGGCCTCTTCCCGGAGGTTCTCCTCACCCTGAAGTGAGCTCCACCCGACAGGAGAAGAAGTGGCGGAAACTGCCGTCGCCCGGGCGACGGCAGCTCATCCGTTGAGCTTCCCCACCGGGAAACTCTCGGCGTATTGCCAACCCGCCGCGCCCTTCACCATCTGCACCAGGAAGAGCCACTTCGCGCCGGGGAAGAGCTCGCCCTCGACTTCGAGAATCGCGACCTCGCCGCGCAGCTCGCCCCCGGCCGTCTTGTGCTCTTTCGGGAGCCAACTGCGGTCCAACAGCTCGACGGCTTCCTTGAGGTTGTCCGCCGGCGAGTTGTAGTCGTGCTCGAGTGAGCCCATCTTGCCTGGCGAGACGCCGGCCTTGATGCCTGCCCAGTCCTTCTTCGCGACCGCGCGGTAGAGCGCTTCGAGCGCGCTCCCGGGCGCACCGCCGTCGACGGCGAGCTTCGTCCCGGCGGGCGGGCGCGTCACCGCGGTCGAGAACTTGACGTCCACCGACCAGGTCTCACCCGACATCGACTTCACGGGCTGCGCTGTCCAGACGCGGCCCGCGAGACGCTGGGGCGTGTTTTCGGTCAGCTCCGCCTTCAGGCCGCCGTGCGTGTTGTCCAGATATTGACTCATCGTCTCGGAGAAGGTCGCGTTCATCGAGACGCTGCCATCCGCTTTCACCCAGAGCAGAATGTAGTCGCCCTTCGCCGCCTCCGAGTTGATCGCGTAGACGTGCGGGTCGAGCGCTGAAGCGATCTGGGAGAGGTCGAGCGGCGCCGCGGCCAGCATGATCTCTACCGATCTCCTGCGCGGGTTGGTCTGGTCGCGCACCTCGTACGCCGTCGCTACGTTCGGGGTGATCGCCTTCTTGTCGACCGTGAACTTGCCGGTGGCTTCGCCCGCAAAGAGCGGCGGCGCGAGACTCGAGAGAAGAATGCAGGCGACTGCCGGGCGGAGAAGCCTCTTGCGCACGTCCTTCAAGGCACCGCCGCGCTCCAGAGCGACGTGTTGCCCCTCTCGAGCCCGTCGCAGAAAATGCCGGACCCGACGTAGCAGTTGCTGCCGACGTTGACGCTCAGGAAGATGCTCGCGGATTGGACGCCACTGGGTGGAAGGGTCATCGCGAACTGCCAGCCGGCAGTGAAGTCGCCCGGGCCGAAGGGGGTGCCGCTGTCGTCGAAGTTGGTGACCGCGGCGTCCGAAAGCACGGCGCCGACGTCCGTGGCGCCGAAGGGGCGCACCAGGTAGTGATTCGTGATCCCGGTGTTGCGGAGCGCGACGTACTGGGCAAAGTTGCCAGCGGGGTCGTCGATCTGGAGAATGCGATTCGGCGTCCACTCGACGAGCTGGGCGGTGTCGTTGGAGACGTTCGGCAGGACGTCGAAGTCCGCCATGTTGAAGATATCGAGCGTCAGCGGGTTGGCGCCGCTCATGTTGTACACCGTCAGCGTCAGCGAGACGAAACCGGTGGGCGAGCCGCTGCTGTAGTCGAAGAGCTCCACCGTCTCCTGCGCGTAGAAGAGGCCGCGCCCTCCGACATCGTTCCAGTCGTTGGAGGAATGGTTGCCTACATACTGCTGCGAGTCGGGCACGGGAAAGGCCGTCTCCTGATTGTCGCCGGCGACGCGGAACCACCAGCCGACCTCGAAGAGGTGGTCGTCCGTCAGCGGCAGGCTGACGCCGACCAGGTTGGCCGAAGGTGAGGTGCTCCAGCAGGCGGCATTGCGTACGAACTGGATCGAGTTCAGAGTCAGGGTTCCCTGGGCGAGAGCCGGCGAGGCCGTGACGATGGCGAGAACAGTGAACCCGCAAGCGCGCGCGAGAGATCGCATCGGTACCTCCTTTGGCCGAGGACTGGTGCCGCTGTGAAGCGACGGTCCGGGGCCAGTCTGCTACTTTCGGGCGGCACCGGCAAGAGGATCGGTGGAAGTTGGAGGTCGCTCGTGCCGGAGGCTGCTTTGCGCCGCGGGTCCCGTAGACCGCGGCGCACCAGTCAACTTCGGTTGACTTTCGGTCGAACGAAGCGTACGTTCGATGCGGATTTCCCAGGGCCGGGACGGACGCCACAGCGACGGGCGCGCCGTTTCTTTCGGGGAGCTTCTCTTGCGGGGCCGTTCCGGGCTCGAGGCAGCAGTACGACCCGGAGGTAGCCATGGACGAAAACACCCGCAGGACTCGCCGTGCCGGTTTCGCGCTCTTCGCGCTGGCTGGCCTGGTCGCGATGTTGGGAAGCGCCGGCACCACCGTGGCGCGTGCGCAGGCCTGGCAGACGGCGCCGGACGCGCCGTTCGCTTTCACCCGCTTCGACGCCGAGTACTCGGTGGTTACCGGCCTGGTCTACTTCCTGGGTGGCCGCCTGTTCGACGCTTCGACGGATGGCACGGTCTGGTCGTTCGACCCCGCGACCGGCATCTATACCAATACCGGCGCCGCCATGCCTGTCCCGGTCTCCAACTACGAGATCGCCCGCCTCGTCGACAACGGCGGCAACGAGGTGCTGGTCCTCTTCGGTGGCCGGACCGCTGCCGGAACGGTGACTACGACCGTTCAGGGCTACCTCCCGGGGAGCAACACGACGACCACCTTTGCGAGCGATCCGTATCCGCTGGCGACCTCGCCGGGTGGAGTCGCCGTCGTGGCGAACAAAGCGTACGTCTTCGGGGGCTTCGACGCCGCGGCGATGACCGCCACCACCAACATCTTCGACATCGTCGCCGCCGCCGGGTCACGCTGGACCGCCGGGCCGGCGCTCGGCCTCGCGCGGAGCTACATCGCCACCGCGGTCGTCGACGGCTTCGTCTACGCCATCGGTGGCGCCTCCTGGGACGGTGCCGCCCTGCACGCGGTGTCGATCGCCGAGAAGCTCGATACGTCGAACCCGGTGGCGTGGAACGACGCCGGAGTCGCCGATATGCCGCCGGTCGGCCCCGGTCCCGACTTCGGCTGCGACGAGACGCGGGCGTTCGGTTTCGGGACTGCGTCGCCCTTCACGCTGGCCGGCAAGATCGTCGTCGCCGGCTGTGGCCAGTGGCCGAACGAGATCGCCCAGTCGATGATCTACGACGTCGCCCTGAACACCTGGAGCACCAGCTTCCCGGTCTTCAACCTCACCCGGCGCAACCACGCCGCGGCCCTGGTCCCGACCGGGCCCGGGAGCGGCGGGAATCCCGGCATGTGGATCTGGGGCGGGCGGCAGCTCGCCGACACGACGGTGCTCGCGACGCCGGAGTTCTTCGACCTCCAGACGCTCCTGATTTTCGCCGACGGCTTCGAGTCCGGCAACACGAGCAACTGGTCGTCGGTGGTGCCGTAGTGGGGCAGATGCGCCTCTAAGGCGTCATCTTCCGCGAGGAGCCGGCTGCTTGCTATTGTGATGACATGATTGAACGCTCCCGGCTTCGACTCTTGCCCCGTGGTAGATGGACCGCTGCGGCTCTGGCCGCGGCGGTCGCCGTTTCCCTGCTCGGCTTCGCTCTGGTCGCTCCGACAACGCCGCTCGCGGCGCAGGAGCGCGAGCCCCTGGAAGATGCCGGCCAACCGCCGGTCCCTGCCGGGGAGCTGCCGACCGCCACCTCGCCCGGCTGGATCTCGATCCTGGACACCTTCGTGAGCGTGCAGGTGAACGTCGCCGCCGGGAGCAGCAACGTCGTCGGCGACGCCGCCAACGAGCCGTCGCTCGCGGTGTCGCGGCTCGACCGCGGGCGGATTGCGGTCGGCTGGCGGCAGTTCGACTCGATCGCCAGCAACTTTCGCCAGGCCGGCGTCAACGTCTCCTTCGACGGCGGGCGCACCTGGGAGGCCAAGGGGGTGCTCGGCGCCGGCACCTTCGGCTCCGACCCAGTGCTCGTCACCGCCGCCGACGGCACCTTCCTCTACTCGACCCTTCACGACTCCTTCTGCACCGACATCTACCGGTCCCTCGACGACCTGGCGAGTTGGGGCAGCCCGATCTACTCCTACGGCGGCGACAAGCAGTGGCTCACGGTGGACACCCGGCAGGGGCAGGGCCGCGGCCATGTCTACCAGACCTGGGACTACGCCAACTGCGACAACGGCGCGAACTGGTTCGACCGCTCGATCGACACCGGCGCGAGCTGGGCGGCGCCCGTGCCGCTGCTCTCCGATCCCTACTGGGGCACGCTCGCGGTCGCCCCCGACGGCGGGCTCTGGGTGGCGGGCATCACCAGCCTGGGCCCACCGACGAGTTTTGGTGCCGCGCACTCGGCGAATGCCCACAACCCGGCCGTGACTCCCACCTTCGACCACTTCGCGAGCTTCAGCCTGGGAGGCAACCTGATCTACTCCAGCCCCAGTTCACCCAATCCGGGCGGGCTCCTCGGGCAGATCTGGCTCGCGATCGACCGCTCGGGCGGGCCGCGCAGCGGCTGGATCTACGTCCTCGCTACAGTCGATCCGCCCGGCGCGGATCCCAACGACGTCATGTTCATCCGTTCGACCGACAACGGCAACACCTGGTCGGCGCCGGTGCGGGTCAACGACGATTCCACGACGAACGGCGCCTGGCAGTGGTTCGGCACGATGTCGGTGGCGCCCAACGGCCGGCTCGACGCGGTCTGGAACGACACCCGCAACCATCCCGCGAGCGTCACCTCGGAGCTCTTCTACTCCTCCTCGGACGACGGCGGCGTCACCTGGTCGCCCAACGTGCAGGTCGGGCAGCCGTTCAATCCGCTCCTCGGCTGGCCCAACCAGAACAAGATCGGGGACTACTCCGGAATGGTCTCGGACCGGGTCGGCGCGGACGTGGTCTACGCCGCGACCTTCAACGGCGAGCAGGACATCTACTACCTGCGCATCGGCGACCGCGACTGCAACGACAACGGAGTCGGCGACGCGACCGACATCACCGGCGGTTTCGACACCGACCTCGACCTGGATGGCATTCCCGATCGCTGCCAGGCGGACAGCGACGGCGACGGCGCGGTGGACGCGATCGACAACTGCGTACTCGTGCCCAACCGCAATCAGCTCGACGCCGACGACAACGGCGTCGGCGACGCCTGCGAGCCGCTCTTCGCCGACGGCTTCGAGAGCGGCGACACGACCCTTTGGTCGGTGATCGTCCCCTGACCGCGCCGACCTGAGCGCCGCCCCGGCTGCGCTGCCCGCGGCGCAGCTCGACGCCTGTCAGCTCGCGCTCGAAGCTGCCCACCCGACCGGACGGGGCGGAGAGGCGCTGTCGGCGCTACGTTGCGCGCATGTCTCCCAGGATCGAACCGGCCCGCTGGCCGGAGCGGCGACTGCCGCCGCTCACCCCATTCCTGCTCGCGGTCGCAATGCTCGGCGGCGCCGTCGTCGGACAGGCTGCACCGCCGCCGCACGACGAATGCGTGGTCGCCACCCTTCGTTCGGGTGAGGAGGCGCCGGCCGAGCGCCTGCGCGCGCTCGCCGGCGCCGACTACTGGGTCGAGGCCGACCGCGACCTCCTGCTGTGCTCGCGCGGCGGCGCGCTCTCCGACGAGCGCGCTGGCCGCCGCGGCGAGCGCCGCCGGCGCGCTCTCCGTGGAGAGCTTCCCGGGAGTCGATCCCGCCC
The DNA here is from genome assembly GCA_963806165.1 of Thermoanaerobaculia bacterium. Taxonomy (GTDB): domain Bacteria; phylum Acidobacteriota; class Thermoanaerobaculia; order Multivoradales; family JAGPDF01; genus JAGPDF01. Next base: position 768,952 of record CAWDWZ010000007.1, on the reverse strand, counting down.
GCCTCGCCTTCCTGCACGGGACGCCCGATTTCGACGCCACGGAGCTCGGCCGGGTGCTCGCGCGCGGCGGGCGCTGGGCGGTGGTGGAGCTCGCGCCCGAGGTGCCGCCTGGGTGGCTCGCGGAGCTCCGGCGCGCCGACGGCGCAAGTGGCGGACCGGGCCCGAGTCGGGTAGGGCCGGCGCTCTTCCCGTTCGCGCCGAACCGGGTGCTCGCCCGTCGCTGGGCGCGCGACAGGCACGGCGTCGGCGAGGCGCTCACCGACCCCCAGATTGCCGCCCTGCTCGACCAGATCGATCGCAATCGCTGGCTCGCCGACGTCGGCACGCTGGCGGCGTGGAACCGATGGACGCGCGGCAGCGAGGTCCTCTCGGCGCGCGATTGGCTGGTGACGCAGTTCTCGGGCCTCGACGGCTTTTCGGTGGCCACCGCGAGCTTCCCGGTCAGCTACAGCACCGGTTGGAACGTGATCGCGACTCTGCCTGGCACGCTCCGCCCCGACGAGTGGTACGTGGTCGGCGGACACTACGACTCGACGTCGGACAATCCGTCGTTCGCCGCACCGGGCGCCGACGACAATGCCTCGGGCTGCGCCGGGGTGCTGGAGCTGGCGCGCCTGTTCGCGGCCCACCCGCCCGACGCGACGATCCTCTTCGTTTGCTTCTCGGGTGAGGAGCAGGGGCTCTACGGCAGCGAGGACTATGTCGCCGACCTCGCCGCCGCGGGCCAGCTCGGGCGCGTCCAGGGCGCCTACGTGCTCGACATGATCGCCTTCACGGCGGGCGCCCAGCTCGATTGCATCCTGGAGACCGAGACGTTCGCGCAGCCCTGGCTCGACCATTTCGCCGACGCCGCGGCTGACTTCACGACGCTGGGCATCGTGATGGAGTATGGCGTCTGCTGCTCGGACCACGCGCCGTTCCTCTGGCAGGGACGGCCGGCGGTGCTCGCGATCGAGGCAGACTATCCGTCCAACCCGAACTACCATACGCAGAACGACCTGCCGGGGTATCTGAACCCGCTTCTGGCGGAGCAGATCCTGCGCATGGGGGGAGGCGCGCTGCTGCGCCTGGCGGGCTCGACGACGATCTTCGTCGACGGGTTCGAGTCGGCGGGAACTCAGCGCTGGAGCTCGACCTCGCCTTGAAAACGCTCCGGGCGGCTGAGCGTCACTCGTAGCGCAGGGCTTCGGCGCGGGCGCGACGGGCCGAGCGCAAGCGCTCGAGAGCGTCGTCGAGCAAGCTGTAAGCCGCCGGCACCACGAAGAGCGTCAGCAGCGTCGAGACCGCCATGCCGCCGACCAGCGCGAGCGCCATCGGGCGCTGGAGCTCGGCGCCGGGCCCGATGGCGAGGGCCGGCGGCAGGGCGCCGGCGATGGTGGCGGTCGAGGTCATCAGGATCGGTCGCAGGCGGATCGGGCAGGCCTCGAGAAGCGCCTGGTGGCGGTCCATCCCGCGCCGGCGCATCTGGTTGGTGAAGTCGACCAGCATGATCGAGTTCTTCTTGGCGATTCCGACCAGCAGGATCAGCCCGAGCATGCTGTAAACGTTGAGGCTCTGGCCGCCGAGCCAGAGGGCGAAGAGCGCGCCACTGACCGAGAACGGCAGAGCGAGCAGGATGATGGCCGGGTGCCAGAACGAGTTGAACTGCGAGGCGAGCACCATGTAGGCCATGAGCAGGCCGAGCCCGAAGGCGAACCAGAGCGACTGGAACGAGTCGCGGAAAGCCTTGGTGCTGCCGGCGACGACCGCGCGGTAGCCGTCCGGCAGAACCTCGCGCGCGATCGCCAGCGAACGGTCCACCGCCACCGCCTGGGAGACGCCGCTCGCCACGTTGGCGAAGATCGTGATGGCGCGCTCGCGGTCGCGCCGGGTGATGGCCTGCAACGTCGGCTCCTGCTCGATGCGGATGAGGTCGCCGAGGCGCACCAGCTCGCCGCTCGCGGTCCGTACCAGCAGGCGCGCGATGTCCTCCGGGCGCTCGCGCTGCTGGGCGAGCAGCCGGGCACGGATGTCGAAGCGCCGCCCCTGGTCCTTGAACTTGCCCACCTGTGCGCCGCCGATCGCGGCGTTCACCGTCTCGCCGATCGCCGCCATGCTCACCCCGAGGTCGGCGGCCCGGTTGCGGTCGGGGACCACGGTCACCTCGGGCATGCCGACGCGGTAGTCGGTATCGACGTCGGTCAGCAGACCCGAGGCGCGCATCCGCTCGGCGATCTCCCGGGCCGAGTCGGCGAGCACGTTCCAGTCCGGGCCACGCAAGTTGAACTCGATCGGGAAGCCGCCGCCGCGTGACGGCGAAAACCCGGCCTGCGAGATGTCCTGCAGCATCACGCGCCCGCCCGGAAACTCGCCGAGGTGCCGGCGAACGTCGTCCATGATCTCGCGCTGGCTCGGCCGGTGGCCGGTCGTGGGGTCGACAGGACGGTCCCGCGGCTCCTTGAGATTGACGAAGGCCTAGCCGGAATTGACGTCGGAGCCGCCGCCGACGCTGCCGGCGAAGAGCGTGACCTCGCCGCGCGCCATCATGTACGACTCGATCTGGCGGAAGTAGCGATCGGTGGCGTCGAGGCTGGTGCCGACCGGGGTCTGGAATCTCAGGGTGAACCGGCTCATGTCCTGGCTCGGGATGAACTCCTGGCGCAGCAGGGCGATCGTCCCGAGCGAGAGGGCGAAGAAGAGCAGCGAGCCCAGCGAGCACCCGGCCGCGATGGCGGAGCGTCGGCGCGAGGGCGCGCGAGTAGATGCGCGCGAGATGCCGGAAGAGACCGTCCATCGTCCGGCCCAGTCGGCCGCGGTGCTCGACCTCCAGGAACTGCGAACAGCGCATCGGGGCCAGAGTGAGGGCCTCGAGGAGCGAGATCAGCACGGCGACGGAGATGGTGACGCCGAACTGGAAGAAGAACTTGCCGATGATCCCCTTCATGAAGGCCACCGGCAGGAAGATCGCCACGATCGCGAGCGTCGTTGCCGCGGCGGCGAAAGTGATCTCGCGCGCTCCAGCCGACGCAGCCTTCACTTTTCCCTCGCCCATCTCGCGGTGGCGGTAGATGTTCTCCAGCACCATGATGGCGTCGTCGACGACGATGCCGACGACGAGGGTGAGGCCGAGCACCGTGTAGGTGTTGAGCGTGAAGCCGAGGAAGTAGATGACGATGAACGTGCCGAGGATCGAGGTCGGGATGGCGAGCAGGATGTTGACGGTCGTCGACCAGGAGCCGAGGAACAGCCAGCAGACGAAGCCGGTCAACAGCGCGGCGAGCAGGAGGGTGAAGAGGATCTCGCGGATCGACCGCTCGACGAAGACCGTCGTGTCCCAGTTGACGTCGAGCTTCAGCCCTTCCGGCAGCTGGGGCGCGAGGAGAGCCAAACGCTCCTTGACGGCGCGCCCGACCTGCACGGCGTTGGCGCCGCGCAGCTTGGTGATGCCGAAGCCGACCGAGGTCTCTCCCATGGTGCGGTTGAGTCGGCGCCGGTCCTCGAGGCCGTCCTCGACCACGGCGACGTCCTTGAGGCGCACCGGCGAGCCATGGGTGAAGCTGACGACGAGGTCGCGGAACGAGTCGATGTCGATCGCCTCGCCCTGGGCGCGGACGTTCATCTCGCGCTCGCCGCTCTCGATGCGCCCGGCGGGCACCTCCTGGTGCTCGCGGGCGATCGCCCGGTTGACGTCGATTACGGTGAGGCCCTGCGCCTCGAGCCGCGCGGCGTCGTACCAGACGCGGACGTTGCGGTCGCGAAAGCCGAAAACGAAGATCTCGCCCACGCCCTCGATCATCTGCAGCTGCGGGCGGACGACGTTGCGCACGTAGTCGGCGAGGAAGATCGGCGGCCGGTCGCCGGCGAGGGCGAGGCGGATGATCGGCTGGTCCTCCGGGTTGGTCTTGGAGATGTTCGGCGGATCCAACTCGCGCGGCAGGTCGTGCATGGCCCGCGAGACTTTGGACTGGACGTCCTGCAGGGCGGCGTCGATATCGCGCCCGATCTCGAATTCGAGCGTGATGCTGGCCGAGCCCTGGCGGGCGGTCGACGACATCTGCACCACGCCCTCGACGGTGGAGCAGGCGTCCTCGAGGGGGTCGACGACGTCGGACTCCATGATCTCGGGCGAGGCGCCTTCCCAGGCGACTCCGACGTTGACGATGGGGTAGTCGACGTCCGGGTTCTGGCTGATCCCGAGGCCGCGAAAGACGCCGCCCGCGCCGGTGTAGCAGAGGATTCCGAAACCGATCAGGGCCACCATCAGGATCCAGGCGAAGACATGGTTGCGGATCGAGATGTCGGCGAGCGTCATTCCGGTGGCGATCGCCGCCGGGTCTTCTTTGGCCGGCGGGAGGTCTCTGGGTTCGCCCATCGTCAGACTCCGCCGGGCGGAAGCGCTCTAGGGGATGGGCGGGCCGCGCTACCGTCGCCGGCGTCGACGCCGCCGTCGACGGCATGGACGGCGATGCCGTCGGCGAGCCGGTCGGAGCCCTCGGTGACGATCTGCTCGCCGGCCGCGAGCCCGGAGAGGATCTCGACCGCCCCGTCGCCCGTGCGCAGGCCGATCCGCACCTGTCGCTGCCGGGCAGTGCCCGACTCGACGGCGTAGACGACGAAGCCGCGCTCGCTCGCCAGCACCGCGCCCTCCGGGACGACCAGGGCGGCCGCCCGCGTCTTGGTGGCCAGGGAGACCTCGGCGAAGAAGCCGGGCCGGAGAGGGCCGGGGTTATCCACCCAGGCGAGCACCTCGACCTGACGGGTGGCGGGGTCTGCGACCGCCCCGATGTGGTAGACCGAAGCGGTGAATTCGCGATCGCCGAGCGCCGCGACGCGGAAAGCGACCGACTGGATTCCGGTCGGCCTGGAGCGACTCGACGTCGGAGACCTTGAAGCGCAAGCGGAGGCGCTGAAGGTCGACGAGAGTGGCGAGCACGGTGCCGATCTGGACGAACTGTCCGCTATCGACCGTCCGGGTGTTGATCTCGCCGTTGCGCGGGGGCCGGATCTCGGACCGCCTCTCGTCCAGCCGCGCGAGGTCGAGCGCGGCCTCGGCGGAGGCGGCTTCGGCTGCCAGGCGCTCGGCTTCGAGCCGCGCCCGACCGAGCTCTTCGACGGCCACGAGCTCGTCGCGCGCCAGCACTTCACGCCGCGCGAGATCGGCCTCGGCGCGCTTCCAATCGGCCACCGCTTTGCGGTGCGTGGCCTCGGCCTTGGCGGCCTCGAGTCGGTAGCGATCGGGGTCGATCCGCGCCAGCACGGTTGCGGGGGTCACCCGGTCGCCGGCCTGAAAGCGGACCTCCGTGACGGCGCCAGCCACCTCGGCAGTGATCTGTCCGAGCTCGGCCGGCTCGAGCGCGCCGAGCGCCTCCACCTTGTAGACGACGTCGCGCGCCACGACGGGCGCCACGCGGACCGGCAGGCTCTGGGTGGCCCGCCGGCCTCCAGCTGCGGCTTCGTGGTCGCCGCCGCAGCCGGCGGCGATCCCGCAGGCGAGCAGTGCCAGCCGCCACGATGGCCTTCTCTTCGACATTGCCCCCCCAGCGAACCGCGAGCGAAAGCATAACGTCCTCGCCGCCAAGGGAGGACCTCCCGCCGGTCGGAGCCGGCGGACGGCACGCGCGGGTTCAGTCTGGAGCTTCGGGGAGGTGCGGTCCACACCCAAACGGACGGCCCGGCCGTCGGCAGGTGAGGACCGGGCTCGTAGTACGCTTGCACGCAAACTCTGACTTGCCGGAGGGCCGCTCACGGCCTGCCGGGATTGCCGAGGAGAGACCTGCATGCGTTCGACGATCCGCGGTTTCGTGGTGCTCGCTTTCGCTGCGATTGCGCCCGCCCTGGCGCAATCTCACGTGCTGGGGGTGCTGGGAGGCGGCGCCGTGGGAGCCGACGACGCGGGGGCCGTGGTCGAGATCGATCCGTCCACGGGGGCGGCCACGCCGCTCGCGACTCCGATGCCCGGCGAAGGTCTCACCGGCATCGCCACGTTGCCCAACGGCCGGGTCTACGCTTCGACCTCCGACATCACCGGGCCGGCGCAGCTCATCGAGGTGAGTGCGCAAACCGGAGTGCTGCTGGACGTGGTCGGACCGTTGACCGATGATGCTGGGCCGCTCGAGCTCCACGACCTCACGGCCGATCCGACCACGGGTGTCCTCTATGGCATCTCGGTGGGCGCTGTTCGGGCGCTCGAAGGCGCCGGCAGCACCAACGCCATTTTCACCGTCGACCCGGGCACCGCGGTCGTCACCTTCGTCGGCACACCGGCCGGTCTCACCGGCGGCTTCATGGCGATCGCCTTCACCAACGACGGCACGCTGTGGGGCAAGGTCCAGAATGCGCCGGAGCTCTACCAGATCGACAAGAGCAACGGCGCGGTTCTGGCGACCGTCATCGTGACACCGAGCCTGGGCGGTCTGGGCCTCGGCAACGCCGGCGACGACACCTTCTACATGTCGGAGTGCTGCACCGGCGTGCCGGGCAATACGATCTACCGCGTCGACCGCCTGTCCGGAGTGGCCACCCTCCTCGGCAGTGCGGGCGGCACGCGGCGGGTGCACGATTTCACCGTCGCCGGCACCGCGCCGTCGATCGTCGAGATTCCCACCCTGGGCGGCCGCGCGCTGCTGCTGTTCGCGGCCGCGCTGCTCGCGGCGGGCGGCGTGCAGATCGGCCGGCGCCGCAGTCTCGGTGCCGGCCCGCGCCGACCTGCCGGCTGACGGCGGATGGCGCAGCGCACCGCGATCGTCATCGGCGCGGGACCGGCCGGACTCACCGCTGCCTACGAGTTGCTGCAGCGCACGGACATCCAGCCGATCGTCCTCGAGGCGAGCGGCGACATCGGCGGCATCTCGAAGACCGTCGTGCACGACGGCAACCGCATCGACATCGGCGGGCACCGATTCTTCTCGAAGAGCGACCGGGTCGTCGAATGGTGGCTGAACATCCTGCCGCTCGACGCCATGGCCGAGGCCGCGGAGGGGCGGGACCGCTTGCGGGCGACGACCTACTCCGACCGACCCAAGACCATGCTGATCCGCCAGCGGGTCTCGCGCATCCTGTTCCAGCGCCGGTTCTTCGACTACCCGCTGTCACTGAGCGCGGGAACTCTGCGCAACATCGGCCTCGCGGGGACGCTGCGCATCGGCTCGAGCTACCTGCGCGCCCGGCTGTTTCCGATCCGCCCCGAGGCCACCCTGGAAGAGTTCTTCATCAACCGCTTCGGGGGTGAGCTCTACCGGACCTTCTTCCGCGACTACACGGCCAAGGTCTGGGGCGTGCCGTGCTCGCAGATCCCCTCCGCGTGGGGAGTGCAGCGCGTCAAGGGCCTGTCGATCAGCAGGGCGGTCGCCCACGCGGTCCGCGGCATGCTGCCGCGGCGGAGGCAGGGCGGCCTTCTTCCCTCCGCCACCGAAACCAGCCTGGTCGAGAGGTTTCTGTATCCCAAGTGCGGCCCGGGACAGCTCTGGGAAGAGGTTGCCGAGCGCATCCTCGCGCGCGGCGGCACCATCCAGAGGCAGATGCGGGTCACCGGGATCGAGATCGCGGGCGCGCGAGTGCGTCGAGTCATCGCCACCGGTGCCGACGGCCGCACGCAGGAGTTGGCGGGCGACTTCGTGTTTTCGACCATGCCCATCCGCGATCTGGTGCGGGCCACCCGCCCCGAGCCGCCGGCGGAGGTGCGCGAGGTGGCCGACGGCCTGATCTACCGCGATTTCCTCACCGTCGGTCTGCTCGTCCGCAAGCTGCGGGTGCGCAACGAGACTTCGATTCGTACCGACGGCGGCCTGGTGCCGGACAATTGGATTTACGTCCAGGACTCGGACGTCCAGGTGGGGCGTATCCAGATCTTCAACAACTGGAGTCCCTTCATGGTGCGCGATCCGGACCTCGTCTGGATGGGCCTGGAGTACTTCTGCAATGTCGGCGATCCGGTGTGGGTCTCCTCGGACGAGGAGCTGCGCCGGTTGGCGGTGACGGAGATGGACCGCCTCGGTCTCGTGGACCCGGCCGAGGTCCTCGACCACACCGTGGTTCGGATGGCGGGTGCCTACCCGGCGTACTTCGGCACCTACGATCGCCTGCACGTCGTCCGTGAGCACTGCGATCGGATCGAGAACCTGTTCCTGCTCGGGCGCAACGGCCAACACCGCTACAACAACCAGGACCACTCGATGCTGACCGCCATGGTGGCGGTGGACAACATCCTCCAGGGCGTAACGGATAAGTCCGGAATCTGGTCGGTGAACACCGAGACCGATTACCACGAAGCCAAGCGCGAGATCGTGTCCAGAGCGCTGCGCACGTCGCAGACCGAGTAGCCGGCGCCGCCGGACTCAGGGCCGCTTGGTGAAGGTGCCCCACTGCGCCAGCCAGCCGACCGTTCGAATCTCCCGGCTTCCCGACCACGGCAGATCGGCGAAGGACACGAGATGATCGTGCGGGCTCGTGCGTCGCTGGTTCAGCCCGACGAATTCCAGGACCTTCATCACCCAGTCGAGACGGGGCACCGGCGAAGTGAGCAGGAGCCGGCCCCCGGGCTTGAGCAGGTCGTGGCACTCGCGAAAGCAGTCCACGTGCTCGACCACCTCGAATGCGACGATGACGTCGAATGATTCCGGCTGGAGCCCCAGGCTCCGCCACTGCCGGATGTCGCCGACGAGGTCTGCCGGACCGACGACGTCCAGTCCGCGGTAGCCTGTCCAGCCGTTGCGCCGCAGGTAGTCACCCACCCAGCCGCTGCCGCTGCCCACCTCGAGGATCGCGGCCTCCTTGGGGATCGGCGCCAGGAAGTGGGCGATCTTGCGCCGCCGCGCGATCGCGCTCAGCAGGGGTCCGGAGCGCTGAGATGGAGCGCCGCCCGGACGGGCGGCGGCGTGGCCGGCGACGGCGAGCGCGGCGAGGCCGGCGACCAGGCTGGCGCCCAGCGCACTCAGGAGCCACGGCCTTCCGCGGGTGCTCCTGCGCAGCAGGACCGGCTGCGGCTCGAGCATCGGGGCGAGATCGATGCTCCGATCCGGCGGCAATCCGGCCGGCCGGGCAAACCACCACAGGTGCTTGGGCGTCCACAAGGTGGGGGTCCCTCGCGGAGCGAGCCAGAGACGCGCCAGCCGAAGGTCGAGCGCCACCGGATTCCAGACCGGATCGCCCCAGAGCGCTTCCAGGGTCGCCTGATCGACGCTTCGTGCCGTCTGCAGGAGCCGTCCGTAGTAGAACAGCGAGCCGAGCGCGGAGACGCCGAAGCCGGCGAGGAGTGCCGCCGCGAGCACAAGCCGTCGCGACGAGGGCAAGGACTCGCTTCCCCAGGCGGCGGCGAGGCAGAGGAGGAGCGGCGGCAGCGCGCAGTAAAGGTAGCGCGGCCCCCAGGTCTCCTCCGCCGGGATCCCCACGACCGAGAAGCCGCCGAGCAGGCTCGCGAAGACCAGCAGGGTGAAGATCGCGAGCTCGCGATGCCTCTTCCAGGCGGCGGAGAGCGCAGCGAGGCCGAGGACAGCGAGCGGCGCGTAGACGATGACGCCCTTGTTGCCGGAGAAGAGCAGCATGAGCATGCTCGAGGCCACGCGCAACGGGTCGGTGGTCACGAACTCTCGCAACGTTTGGAGCTCCGAGGCGGTCGGGATGGAGTACGAACGGAGGACCTTGTTCGCAGAGACGACGGCGAGCACCGTGAGCAGGGTGAGCGAAGCCGCGAGGATCGGCCGCCGGCTCGCGCCGAGCGCGCCGAGCGCCCCGCGGCGGCGGAAAAAGCGCTGGACGAGAAAGGCGACTGCGGGCAGCAGAAGAAGCCCCGTGCTCTTGACGGCCACCGCGATACTCGCCGCAGCGACGAAACCGAGCGTCCGGCCGCGGGCGCTCGCGCTGCGCCCGCCGGCACCGGCGTCGCGCGCGAGGGCCCAGTAGCCCGCAAGCAGCAGCGCGAGCGCTTGGGTCGGCTCGAGGCCGATGTAAGCGTACGGCCAGAGCATGGTGCAGAAGGCGGCGCCCAGGGCGAGAGTCAGGCCCCAGAGCGGCTTTCCCGTCAGCTGCTCGGCCCAGAGAAAGAGCAGCATGGCAAGGAGCGCCGTCTCGAGAATCGGGAAGACGGCCACGAAACGTTCGGCGAAGCGCGGTGAATCGGGAAAGAGCGGGGCGATCACCCTGCCGGCGGCGGCGAACGGCAACTTGATGAACGGTTCGAGGATGCCGTGCCGCGTGACGATCCCCTGCGGCGAGAGCAACGGAGGGGCGGAGGCCGGCTGCGGCTCGCCGGAGATCCACGACAGCAGGCGGAACGAGGCGGCGACCTCCTCATCCGAGTAACCCATCCCGCGCAGGTCGAGCGGAGAAAAGGCCAGCTGGACGAGCGCGATGCCGGCAAAGAGCACGACCGCGATGCGCCGGGCGGGCCACCGGCGCCCCTGGGAAGCTCGGCTTTCGGCTACGAAAGTAGGCGCTTCCGCGGCCGTCTGCATGCGCGGACGCTAGCACCAGAGCGGGCTCCGGATGGAGGAAGGGGCGTCACGGAGCGCCGGAGGTCGTTCGCCCGCCGCAGCCCGGATTCGGTTTAGGATAGATGTTCTCCACCATGCTCGAGCTCCTCAAACCCCCGACATCGATGCCGCAGAGCGAGGAGTCGGAGCGCGCCGTGCTCGCGGCGGTTCTGCTCGATCCACGCCTGCTGCCCTCGGTCTCCGGGAGGCTCAAGACCGAGGACTTCCACGCCGAGCGCCACCGGCTGCTCTATGCGGTGATGCTCGAGCTGCAGGAGGACCAGGTCACGATCGACCTCCGGACCGTGCAGGCGAAGCTCGAGCAGAAAGCCACGCTCGAAAGCGCCGGCGGACTCGCCTACCTCGCCGGCCTGGACGTCGATCTCCCCGACCTCGGGCGCTTCGAGCAGTACGTCGAGATCGTCAAGGAGCGCTCGGTTCGTCGCCGGCTGATCGACGTCTGCCGCGATATCACCCGCGACTGCCTGGACGGCGGCGTCGACGCGCAGAAAGCCCTCGATCGCGCCGAATCCGCGGTGATGGCGCTCGGCGAGGAAGCGGTTCGCCGCGGCTTCGTGCCGTTCGATCGCATCATCGAAGAGACCCTCGAGATGCTCGAGGAGCATCCCGGAAAGGCCCTGACCGGCATCCCCACCGGATTCGTCGACTTCGATCGCATCACCCACGGGCTCAGCAAGGGGACGCTGCTCATCATCGCCGGCCGGCCCGGCATGGGGAAGACCAGCTTCGCCCTGAACATGGCGTCGCATGTCGCGATCCGCGAGCGCAAGACGGTGGGAATCTTCTCGCTCGAGATGGGCCAGCAGGAGCTCGCGCTGCGGATTCTCTGCGCCGAGGCCGACGTCCATTTCTCGCGCCTGCGCTCGGGCCACCTGTCGCAGGCGCAATGGGTGAAGGTCGTACAGAAGATGGCCGAGATCGGCAAGGCGCCGATGTTCATCGACGATTCGGCCTCGCCGACCCTCCTCGAAGTGGCCTCCAAAGCGCGACGGCTGCGGGCCGAGAAGGGCCTCGAAGTGCTGGTCGTCGACTATCTGCAGCTCATGCAGGCGGGCGGTCGTTTCGAGAACCGCAACCTCGAGATCTCGGCGATCACGCGCGCCTTCAAGCAGCTCGCGAAAGAGCTCGAGATTCCGGTCGTCCTGCTGTCGCAGCTCTCTCGCGCCCCGGAGCGCCGCGGGGGCGACCACCGGCCGCAGCTCGCCGACCTCCGCGAGTCGGGCGCCATCGAGCAGGACGCGGACATCGTCGCGTTCATCTATCGCGACGAGGTCTACAACAAGGAGGACCCGGCCGTGCGGGGACTCGCCGAGCTGATCATCTCCAAGCACCGCAACGGCGAGACCGGCATGGTGCCGCTCGTCTTCAAGGGCGAGACGACGCGGTTTCACAGCTTCGATCCGAGCTACGCCGGGAGTGAAGTTGGTTGAAACGCAGACCGGCACCCAGGCTCTCCGCAGAGCCTGGGTCGAGATCGATCTCCAGGCGCTGAAGCGCAACTACGGGCGCCTGCGCGATCGCGTCTCGCCGGCCCGGATCCTCGCCGTCGTCAAGGCCGACGCCTATGGACACGGTGCGGTGGCGGTCGCTCGCGCGCTCGAACCGGAAGGGGTCGCGGGCTTCGCCGTCGCGACCGCCGAAGAGGCGATCGAATTGCGTCAGGCCGGCGTCGCTGCGGCGATCCTCGTGCTCTCGCCGCTGCCGCCCGATGCCGCGGAGACGCTACATCGGTACGATCTCACGCCTGTCATCTCCAGCCTCGAAGGCCTAGCCGCGCTGCAAAGCTCCACTAGAGGGGGCGGGTGGGTCGCGCCTCTGCATCTCAAGTTCGATACCGGGATGACGCGGCTCGGGATCGATTTTCGGGAAGCGGCCACCGTGATCGAGCGCGTGCGGTCCGCGAAGAGCCTGCGGCTCGAGGGTGTGATGTCACACCTCGCCGAGGCGGAGACGCCCGAATCGGAGTCGAACAGGCTGCAGCAGGAGCGCTTCGAGGAGGTCCTCGCTCTGCTCACCGACCGCGAGCGCTCGGCGATCAAGCTTCATTTGGCCAACAGCGCGGCGGCGCTTCACCTGCCGGCGGCGCGCTACGACTGGGTCCGCCTCGGCATTGCCCTCTACGGCTACGATTCAGCGGGACGGCTCTCGGGCGAGCTCGAAGCGGTGCTCTCGGTCGAGGCCGAAATCGTCCAGATCAAGGAGATTCCAGAGGGCACGCGGGTGGGCTATGGCGGGCGTTGGACCGCCACCCGCCATAGCCGAATCGCCATCGTGCCGGTCGGCTATGCCGACGGCTACTCCTGGCGCCTGGGCAACCGGGCGCAGGCGCTGGTCAGGGGCCAGCGGGTTTCAGTGGTGGGGTCGATCAGCATGGACCTCCTGGCGCTGGACATCACGGATTGTCGAGCGGAGGTCGGTGACCGCGCAACCCTCCTCGGCCGTCAGGGCGGCGAAGCGATCTCGGCGGTGGAGCTCGCCGCAGACGTTGACACGATCCCTTACCAGCTGCTTTGTCTTTTCGGCCTGCGTCTCCCGCGCCGAGCTCGCGAAGCGATGCCGGCGGGCAAGGAAAGAATGCCAAGCGGCCAGCGGATAGTCTCGGGCGCATGAACCGGATTGTCGTCCCGCTCGAGGGTTTCTTCACCGAAATCGGCAGGTTCTTCCAGATCTCCTGGCGAACCCTCACCTGGACCGTTCGCCCGCCCTACGACGCGAGGGAGCTGCTGCGTCAGATGGTGCGCATCGGCGTCGACTCGCTGCCGCTCGTGCTCCTGACGGCGCTTTTTACCGGGATGGTCATGGCGCTGCAGACCTTCTCGACCCTGAAGCGCTTCAACGCCGAGAGCTTCGTCGGCTCGCTGGTGGCACTGTCCATGGTCCGCGAGCTCGCGCCGGTCATCTCGTCCGTGTTGATCGCCGGACGTTGCGGCTCGGCGATGGGGGCGGAGCTCGGGACGATGCGGGTCACCGAGCAGATCGATGCGCTCGAGGTCCTGGCCACCGATCCCGTGCATTTTCTCGTCGTGCCCAGGGTCTGGGCGACCGTGATCACGTTGCCTTTGCTGATCGTCGTCGCGGACGTCGTCGGCATCGTCGGCGGCTACGTGATCTCGGTGGTCTACTTCGGCGCGAATCCGGTGACCTACGTCGAGAACACCTTTCGCTACATGGATGTCGACGACCTCTCCTCGGGGCTCATCAAAGCCGCGGTCTTCGGGTTCATCATCGCCGTCGTGGGCTGCCAGAAGGGCTACTTTGCCAGCGGTGGAGCGGAAGGGGTCGGCCGGGCGACGACCCGGGCGGTCGTCCTGGCCTCGATCGCCATTCTGATCTCGGACTTCTTCCTCACGAAGATCCTGTTCTGACGATGCCGCCTGGAAAGCCGGACCTCTTCGACGGAAGCGCTGACCCGACCGGGTCATCGGGAGGAGCGCTCCCCCGTGCCCAAGCCGCGAGCCCGGCTTCGACACCGGGATTGCAGACGAAGATCGACCTCAAGAAGGTCTCCAAGTCGTTCGGCGACAAGAAAGTCCTCGACGCCCTCGATCTCGCCATCTACGAAGGCGAGTCGGTCGTCATCCTCGGCGGATCGGGGAGCGGCAAGAGCGTGCTGCTGAAACACATGATCGGCCTCCTGCGGCCGGATTCCGGGCAAGTGATCGTCGATGGCGTCGACCTCGCCACGCTCGATGACCGCGCCATCACCGGGTTTCGCCGTCGATTCGGCATGGCTTTTCAGGAAGGCGCTCTGTTCGACTCGATGACGGTCCGGGAGAACGTCGGCTTCGCCCTGCGGCGGGCGAAGCGGCCGAAAGACGAGATCGCTGCCCGCGTCGCGGAGTGCCTCGAGATGGTCCACCTCGAAGGAGCCGACCAGAAGATGCCCGCCGAGCTCTCCGGCGGAATGCGGCGGCGCGTCGGCTTCGCGCGGGCGATCGCTTTCGAGCCGAAGATCCTGCTCTTCGACGAACCCACGACCGGCCTCGATCCGGTGATCAAGGCGGTGATCGACCAGCTGATCCAGGAGCTCCAGGAGAAGCTCGGATCGACTGCAGTCTCCATCACCCACGATCTGGACAGTGCTTTCCGGATCGCCGAACGGATCGCGATGCTGTATCAGGGGAAGATCATCGCCTACGCGCCACCCGCGGAATTTCGTGCCTCGCCGGATCCGCGGGTGCAGCAGTTCATCCAGGGACGTGCTACCGGGCCGCTCACCGATTGAGCGGCGACCGACGCCCACGAAGGAGCCCAGATGTCGAACACCTCCCAGGTAGTCAAAGTCGGGATCTTCATGGCGATCTGCCTCGTGCTCCTGGGGTGGCTCATCCTGCGCGTCGAGGACTGGAAGCTCTGGGGCTCGGCGGGCACGCGCGTCGATGCGCTGTTCGATTCGGTCGTCGGCCTCGACGACAAGGCGGCGGTGCGGCTCGCGGGCGTCCGAGTCGGTCGGGTGGACGGGATCCGGCTCGAGGGGCGGAAGGCCCGCGTTTCGCTGCTCCTCGATCAGGACGATTCCGTTCGTCGAAGGCAGCTACGCGGCGATCGCGAATCAGGGTCTGCTGGGCGACAAGTTCATCGAGCTCCGGCTCGGGCCGGTGGGCGCGCCGCTTCTGCCTCGCGGAGCGGTCCTGCCCGGCAAGACGCCGATTTCGTTCGACGATGCCATGGCGAAGGTCGACGACGATCGGCCACGTCGATCCAGAGCTTCATGGGCGGTGGACCTGGCGGCGGTGAGGGCGGCGCCGGGGCGGCGCGGGTGGCTCCGGGGGAATCTCGGCGCTCATCGCGAGCGCCAAGTCGACCTCCGACGAGCTGCGCGCGCTGATCGCCGAGAACCGGGCGGGTCTCGGCGGCACGGTCAAGAACTTCGAGCGCTTCAGCGCGACGCTCGCCGAGCAGCTGCCGCGCCTGACCGAGCAGATCGCCCACATGCTCGACCAGGTGGACAGCGTGGTGGCGGAGAACCGGGTCAACCTCAAGGATTCGATGGCGAACCTCAAGGAGGTCACCGCCCGGGTCCAGACCTCGGTCGACAACCTAAACGAGATCACCGGCAAGATCGCGAGCGGCGAGGGCACGATCGGCAAGCTCGTCAACAGCGACGAGGCGCACGATCAGCTCATGAGCGCTCTCGGGAGCGTCGAGAAGGGAGTCAACGCGCTCGGCGAGACGCTGGGCCGGGTGAGCGACCTCCAGATCCATGTCGGCCTGGAGAGCGCCTACCTCTCGGAGCTCAAGGACTCGCGCTCCGCCTTCCGGCTGGACCTCCTTCCGCACGGCGACGAGAGTCCGCACCTGCTATCGCTTCGAGCTGGTTTCCGACCCGCGCGGCCGCGTCTCCGAGAGGCAGGAGACGGTCACCGTCACCCTGCCCGACGGGTCGGTCGCGACGACGGTGACCGACAAGCTGACGCGCGAAACGCGCCGCAACGACTGGTCCGGCGCTGTTCGGGTTCCCCTTCGCCGGACGGCGGGGAGCGCTCTGGGCGGGGATCATCGAGAACTCGGGAGGGGTGCAGGTCGACTACAGCTTGCCCGAGCGGCGCCTGGCGCTGTCGTTCGAGGCCTTCGACTTCGGCCGCGAGCGCGATCTCGATCCACACCTTCGCCTGACCGGGCAGTGGAATCTCCTGCGCAGTCTCTACCTCAGAGCGGGCTACGACGATCCGCTGGTCGCCGAGTGGCGGACGCCCTTCATCGGCATCGGCATCCGCTGGACCGACGACGATCTCAAGTACCTGATGGGCTCGATGCCGAAGCTCTGAGGATGGCGACCCAGCGCACGCTTTTCGCCTGCCAGAGCTGCGGCTACCAGTCGACCAAGTGGCTGGGCCGCTGCCCGGAGTGCGGTACCTGGTCCTCGTTCGTCGAAGAGCTGCGCGAGAGTCCGAAGCGTGCAGTGAGGCAGCGACGCACAGGTCTCCGCCGTGCCGGTCGCCCTGGCCGAGATCGATCAGGAGCAGGTCCTGCGCACCCCTTCCGGCCTGCCGGCGCTCGATCGCGTGCTCGGCGGCGGCATCGTCGCCGGCGGCACGGTGCTGCTCGCCGGCGAGCCGGGCATCGGAAAGTCGACGCTCCTGCTCCAGCTGGCCGACCGCCTCGCGCGCCAGGGCCGAAAGGTGCTCTACGCCAGCGCCGAGGAGTCGCCCCGGCAGCTGCGCCTGCGCGCGGAACGGCTCGGTTGCGCGGCGAGCGACGTGCTGGTGGTGGGGGAGACGCGCTTGGAGTCGCTGCTCGACGCGGCGCGCGCCAGCGCGCCGGCGGCGCTGCTGGTCGATTCGATCCAGGCCGTCGCGCAGCGACGAGCTGGAGAGCCCTCCGGGTTCGATCGGCCAGGTGCGGCACTGCGCGAACCGGCTGGTGGACCTCGCGAAGCGCTCGGAGTCGACGCTCTTCCTGGTCGGGCACGTGACCAAGGAAGGCAGCGATCGCCGGCCCGAAGTCGCTCGAGCACCTGGTCGACACCGTGCTCAATTTCGAAGGCGAGCGCGAGTCCGACTACCGGATCCTGCGCGCGGCGAAGAATCGCTTCGGCCCGACCGGCGAGATCGCCATGTTCGAGATGCGCGAAGTCGGGCCTCGAGCCGGTCTCCGATCCCTCGCTGGTGCTGCTGGCGCGCCGCCGCCGCGGGGCACCGGGTTCGGCGGTGCTGCCGACCCTCTCCGGAACGCGGCCGCTGCTCGTCGAGACACAGGCGCTGGTGAGTCCGACGAATTTCCCGTCACCGCGGCGGATGAGCGTCGGGCTCGACGCCAACCGGGTGATCCTCCTGGTCGCCGTCCTCGAGCGCTTCGCGCGCCTGGGGCTAGCGGACCGCGACGTCTTCCTGAACGTCGTCGGCGGCCTGGCGCTCAAGGAGCCCGCCGCCGACCTCGCGGTCGCCGCCGCTCTGATCTCCGCTTACCGCGGCGCGGCGCTCCCGAGCGACGCCGTTTTCTTCGGCGAGATCGGCCTGCTGGGCGAAGTGCGCCCGGTCAGCCAGGTCGAAGCCCGACTGCGCGAGGCCGCGGCGCATGGCTTCAAGCAGGCCTTTCTGCCCCGCGTGGAAGGCCAGGCGCGGCGGGCGAACCTCGATCTCGTGCAGATCTCGACCCTCGAGGAGCTCGCGGAGAGCCTGCCTTCCTGAGCGGGTTCGGAGGTGCGGCTTACCGCGAGGTGCCGGGCCAGATGAGGTCGGGGGCGGGGAAGGCCGGCCGGCCGCAGCAGGTAGCCCTGGGCGTAGTCGACGCCGGCCTCGACGGCGGCGAAGAACTCGGTCGTGGTCTCGATGCCCTCGGCGATCGTCTTGGCGTTCATCTCCCGGCAGAGCGAGACGATCGAGCACAGCAGCTTGAACGGGCGATTGCCTGGAGCGCAACCGATGATCAGCTCGCGGTCCAGCTTGACGATCTCCGGCCGGAGGTCGGCGATGTACTTCAGGTTCGAGAATCCGGCTCCGAGGTCGTCGATGGCGAGCGACATGCCCTTCTGGCGGATTTCCGCCAGCACGCTGTGACACTGCGTGAAGTACTTGATGGGCACCGACTCGGTGATCTCCACGGTGATCGGATGCCGGTGCCGGAACATCGGGTCGTCGGGGCGCACCAGCCAACCGTAGTCGAACTCGTGCGGGTCGATGTTGAGGTAGAGCGGGTAATGCGGACAGAGCTTCACGGCCTGATCGCGATGCAG
This sequence comes from Thermoanaerobaculia bacterium, assembly GCA_963806165.1. Lineage (GTDB taxonomy): Bacteria > Acidobacteriota > Thermoanaerobaculia > Multivoradales > JAGPDF01 > JAGPDF01. The sequence goes on along the minus strand of CAWDWZ010000007.1, from coordinate 750,811 downwards.
GAATCCGAGCTCCGCGACGCGCCCTGCCTGGACCGCGGCCTCGAACAGGTCGGGGGTGCTCTGGAAAATCGGATTGATATTCCGCGCCAGCGCCTCGTAGGCCAGGATCCGGCGCTTGTGGATGTCCGCGATCGGCTGGAAGACGATGCCGACGTTTGCCCCATCGACGAGATCGTGGACGGCGCGGATCTTTTCGGCGGTAAGCATCACTCGGTTCAGTTCCTCGGGGCGACTCAGAGCCTGGGTTCGCGCCCGGTGAGGCGGCGGAAGGCCTCGATGTAGCGCTCGCGGGTGCCGAGGACGACCTCTTCCGGGAGCTCGGGAGGCGGCGATTCGTGGTCCCAGCCCGAGGCGTCGAGCCAGTTGCGGACGAATTGCTTGTCGAAAGAGGCCGGCTCGGAGCCAGGCTTCCAGGCGCTCCGCTGCCAGTAGCGGGAGGAGTCCGGGGTGAGCGCTTCGTCGATCAGCACCAGCTCGCCCGCGATCGTTCCGAACTCGAACTTGGTGTCGGCGAGCAGGAGGCCGGCGGACTCCGCGTGGCGCTCGCCGGCCCGGTAGAGCTCGAGGGTGAGGTCGCGCAACCGGTTCGCGGTGGGAGCGCCCAGGTCGGATGCGAGCGTCGCGAAAGGGACATTCTCGTCGTGCCCTGACTCCGCCTTCGTGGCGGGGGTGAAGATCGGTGCCGCGAGACGGCTCGCGCGCTCGAGGCCCGGTGGCAACGGAATGCCGCAGGCCGAGCCCGCGGTCTGATACTCGCGGAACGCACTGCCCGGCGAGGAATCCCCGCGCCACGCACTCGAACGGCACCACGGCCGCCTTGCGGACGTAGACCGCCCGGCCGTCGAGGGCCGCGGCGTGGCGCCGCAGAGGCGCGGGGAAGTCGCTCACCTCGGTCGCCAGGAGGTGATTCGGAACGATCTCGCGAGCCGCTCCATCCAGAAAGTCGTGAGCTGGGTGAGTATCTTGCCTTTCCCTGGAATCGCCGGCCGCAGGATGTGGTCGTAGGCCGAGAGGCGATCCGTCGCGACCAGCAGAAGCCGGTCTCCGAGGTCGTAGATGTCGCGGACCTTGCCGCGCCGGGGCGCCGGCAAGCCGGGAAGGTCGGTCTGCCAGACGGAGCCGCTCTCTGCAGAAGTCATGTCGTCGCCCTCCCTCGAACCTGCAATCAGACATCTGCGACACCTTCAGGCACTCAGCGCCGAGTTGAACTCGCGCTCGATCAGCTCCATGAGACCGCCGCGCAACTCGACCAGGGTGTTGTCGCCCCACAGGGACGCGTCGACGATCTCATAGACCGGCAATCGGTCAAGTCCCTTGAGGTGGGCGACTCCGAGCTTGCGGACGCCGACGAGCAGACTTCCGGCAGAATCGTCGATCTTGACGGCGACGTAGGTGCGGTCGCCGTCGAGCAGGCGGAAGATCCGGCCGCCGGCCTCCTCTTTCTCCAGGAGCGCGATGAAGTCCAGAGTGGCGACGATACCCTCGTTCACCAGCGAGCCGTTCGGATTGATGTAGGAATAGAAGCCGCGCGATTCCTCGCGCTTGTTTACCACGTCCAGATTCTGGCGCGTCATCGGCGCGAAGAAGCGATTCACCACGGCTTCGGGGTAGCCGAGGGTGATGAGCAGCGTCTTGATCTCGTCGATCTCCCGCGACGCCTTGCCCGAGGTCAGCCGGGTCAGCTCGACCACGCCGTGGCCGAAGAATTCGTAACGATCGCCGCCCTCTTCCTTGCCCCCGATCTGGATCGGAAGCAGACGGTACTGCCCGTGGTTGAGCGCGATGCGGAGTCCGTTCGAGAACGGGAAGCCCTTGGCCAGGGCTTCGCGGTAGGCACGCTGAATCTGCACCGCGAGGATGAGGAGATGGTGGGCCTCGCGGCTCGAATAGAAGGCGCCGTCGCCGAGATACTTCTCGAGCTTGGCCCGGTGCTGGGAGGCGAGCCGATTCACCCGGCGCTGGTAGCGGAACATCATGCGAAACGAGCGGTCCTGCTCGAGGGCGCCCGATCGTCGGAGAAGCGAGACCGTCTCGGTGAAATCGGAAATGTCGTAGATCAGACCGAACCGCGCGACCAGCGGGTCCACCACCCAGGGCGCCATGAAGTCGAGCGGGCGCGTGCTCGCCGACAGGCGGAGCGGCGTCGTCGTGCCCCCGACGCGGGTCGAGAACTTCTCGCGGCCGAGCATATGGTCGCCGTCCCGCTCGACGCCGACGATGCTCCTGCGCAGGGCATTGAAGAGCTCGAACTCCTTGAGCTTCACCAGCAGGCTCTCCCAGACCTGGATCCATGCCGGCGGCAGCAGCCGGCCATTGTCGTAGGACGGGCGCCCGGAGAGGAAAGTCATGTATCCGGGGCGATTGAGATGCAGCCGGGCATCTTCACCCGCCTCCTCGCCGAGCAGGCGGGAGAGGTGGACGAGCTCGGAATCGTGGCGCAGCAGCTCCGAGTACCACTCGTGCACCCGCATCAGGCGCAAGCGGAAGTCGCGCCCGTCGAGTCTCAGACAGCCGGAGAAGTACCCCGCCAGCTCGGCCAGGTTGGGGCTGATGTGGTCCTCGGTGAAGATGAGCACGTTGTCCTTCATCCGGGTGAGCAGGGTGGGGAAGAGCTGCTGCTCCATTTCCTCGGTGTCGGTGGAGAGCCGGTTGACGAGGTCGTAGGTGAGATTCGAGAGCCGGTCCAGCACGCGATGGTAGACGCGGTATCGGAACTCGTCGCCGTTCTGCTTGCCCCAGACGAGATCGCGCCGCAGGAGGCGCTTCGTGGTCTCCTTGAAGCCGCGGGCGATGGCGCCCGAATGATAGAGCCAGAGAATCCCGGGGAAGCTCCGGCCGTAGCTCGCGGTGATGGCGTTCTCCGTCGCCCTTGTGAGGAGCAGCCGGTAGCGCTCCCAGGCGCCGGCGAACGCCGAGGAGTCGAAAGCGAGCCGCTGGAGAGTGGCGTATTCGACCTCCTCCTCCTGGGAGAGGTAGCCCTCGAAGGCGCGATCCAGCGCCGCCAGCTCCGGTGTCAGGAGCACGGGATAGCCGAGCAGAGGAGTCGCGCTCTCGTCCTCCTGGTAGATGCGCAAAGGTGCCGGCAGAACCTGTTCCGCGTCCGGAACCAGCTGGCGCAACTCCTGGGAGCTCTTGCCGAGGAAGTTGAATGGGCCGGAAAGCGCTTGCAGAGCGGGGAACATGTTTTGATTGCTACAATATCGCGGCTGCCCATGGGGCGGCTCACCGATGAGCACAACCTCTTCCTTCGCCCCCGAGTCCGCCGGTCTGGGTCCCGGCAGCATCGATCTCGACTGCTCGGTTCTCGTTCCGGTCCTCGACGAGGCCGGTACCGTCCTCGAGCTTGCCCGGCGCGTGCGGGAGGCCATCGCGCCCTTGGGTCTCTCTTACGAGCTCATCTTCGTGGACGACGGCTCGCGCGACGCGACCTGCGAGAAAGTCCGGGAGGCGCGGGCGCTCGACCGCCAAGTCAAGCTCGTGCGCCTGCGGCGCAACTTCGGCAAGGCGGCGGCGCTGACCGCGGGCTTCGACAGCGCTCGCGGCCGGTTGATCGTCACGCTGGACGGGGACCTCCAGGACGACCCGGCCGAGATTCCCCGCCTGCTCGAGACTCTCGAAGGGGGCGGATTCGATCTCGTCTCGGGTTGGAAACAGGAGCGCCAGGATCCGCTCTCGAAGACGCTGCCCTCGCTGCTATTCAACTGGGTCACCCGCAAGCTCGCGCAGGTCGACCTGCACGACTTCAACTGTGGATTCAAGATCTACCGGCGCGAGGTGCTGGAAGAGGTGCCGATCTATGGTGAGCTGCACCGCTACATCCCGGTGCTCGCCAGCCGGCGCGGTTTCGCCGTGGGTGAGCTCGCCGTGCGGCATGACCCGCGCCGCCACGGCGTGAGCAAGTACGGCTGGGATCGCTTCTACAAGGGCCTGCTGGACCTCCTCACCGTGCTGTTCATCACCAAGTACACCCGCCGCCCGTTGCATCTGTTCGGGGCCATGGGGCTCGCCGGCCTCGGTTCCGGATTGCTGATCAACCTGTACCTCGCGGTGCGCTGGTTTCAGGGTGAAGCCCTGTCGAACCGGCCGCTTCTGCTCTTCGGTTCGCTCCTCATGCTGCTCGGGCTGCAGGTGCTGATGACCGGACTGCTCGCGGAGATGATGACCCATCGCACGTTCCGGCACACCGACAGCTACTCGGTCAAGGAGACGCTCGATTAGCGCCGCAGCCGCACCCGCCGGCGAGCGCGCGCTCGAGATTCTCTTCCTCACCCAGACCTATCCACGGTCGGCTCATGACAGCGCCGGCCCGTTCATTCGCGACCTGGCGCGCGCCCTGGTCCGCGGTGGCGCCCGCGTGCGCGTGCTGGCGCCGCACTCCCGCGGACTGGCCGGATCCTGGACGGAAGAGGGCGTCGAAGTCCGGACCTTTCGCTACGCGCCCGAAAGTTGGGAACGGCTCGGCTACGGCCGCTCGCTGCATGCGGACGAGCGCATGGCCTTCGCCGCGGCAATGGTGGCGCCCTTCTATCTCCTGGGGGCGCGGCGGGCGATGCGCTCCGCGCTCGGCGAGCGCCAGGTGGATGTCGTCCAGGCGCATTGGGTCGTGCCCAATCTCCTCGCGGCGTCCTTTTGCGGCGGCCGAGTGCCACTGCTGGTAGGTGTCCATGGCAGCGATGTCTTCCTGGCCGAGAAGATGCCGTTGCGACCGTGGGTGAGGTGGGCGCTGCGCCGGGTGGACGGTCTGACCAGCTGTTCGCCGGAGCTCGCGGCGCGGGTGCAGGAAATCGGTTTCCCCGCCGAGCGCTCCAGCGTGATTCCGTACGGTGTCGACAGCGATCTCTTCGCGCCCGATCCCGCCCGGCGTCCGCAGTGGCGCAGAAAGCTGGGCATTCCCGCCGCTGCCCCGGTGCTCCTCGGCGTCGGGCGCATGGCGACGAAGAAAGGCTTTCATCTCCTGATCGAGGCGCTGCCGGCCCTCTTCGCGCTGCAGCCCGAGGCGCACGTGGTCCTGGCCGGCGGCGGCGACCGTCTGGACGAGTTCCGGGCGCGGTCGGAGCCGTTCGGCGGCAGGTTGCATCTACCGGGTCCCGTCCTGCACGACACGCTGCCGGATCTCTATCGGGCGGCCGACCTGTTCGTGCTGCCCGCGGTTCACGACGCCAAGGGCAATGTGGACGGTCTGCCGAACGTGATCCTGGAAGCGATGGCAAGTGGACTCGCCGTGGTCGGGTCGCGCGTCTCCGGGTTGCCCACCGCCATCGGCGAAGGGGTGAACGGCTGGTTGATCGAAGAAGGGAATGTCGACGAGCTGCGCCGGATCCTGCCGCTGGCGCTCGGAGACCCTCAGCGCCTGGCCGCTTACGGCGTCGCCGCCCGCCGGCGCGCGCAGCGGGAGTTTTCCTGGGACGCCGTTGCGGCGCGCTACCGCGAGGCCTACGTCGCGGCGCGTCGGCGTTTGGACGATTCGGGAGATTCGGCGAATTCGGGAGCGGACTAGCGCAGGCGAAGCTCGACCGCGACGGGCTTGCCCGCGCGCAGGATCGAGAGTCCGATTGCTTTGGTCCGCGGATTTTCGAGCAGCGTGAGGAGCGCCGCCACTTGCGCCAACGGCTGCCCGTCGGCGCGCAGAACGAGATCGTCCACCAGCAGGCCGGCGTGCTCCGCGAGACTCCCGGCGGCTACCGACTGGACCAGCAGTCCGCGGATGCCGAGCGGCGCGTAGTCGACGGCGGCGAGCGTGGCGCCCAGGTCTCGCTTCGTGGCCTTGGGCGGTCCCGCGACGTTGCGGGCCGCCGTGCCGGCGCTCCCGGTTCGTTGTGCCTGGAGGCGCGCCAGCGCGGCAGCGGACTCCGTGGCGGCGGGATCGAGGGTCACCGCCCGGCGGAAGGTTTCCTCCGCTTCCGGATAGCGCTTCTGCGCCAGATAGACGGTGCCCAGGTTATGCGCGATGTCGGCGCGCTCCGGTGCGACCTCGACAGCTTTCTCGAGACTGGAAGCGGCTTCCTGGAGGCGCCCCGAGGCCTGCTGGGAAAGACCGAGCAGCGCCCAGGCGCTGCCGTCCTCGGGTCGCAGGCGAGCGGCGACCTCGGCTGCGGCGACGGCTTGGCCGAAGTTCTGCGCGGTCAGAGCGGACTGCGCGAGCTCCATCGCGGCGCGGAAACCCGCACCCTGGGTGTTGGCGGAGTCGAGCTCGATTGCCTTGTTGAAGCTCGCCGTCATGCCTTCCAGATTGCCGAGGCCGCGCTGCGCCTCGGCGAGCTCGAGCCAGAGTGCAGCCGACTCCGGGTGCGCCTGGGTACCCTCGAGCAGCACCGCCACGGCATCCATCCAGCGTCCGGCGCCGGAGTAAGCCCGTCCGAGCTCGCCGGCGATCTCGGCGTCGCGGCGATCGAGCTCGTGGGCCCGGCGGAGGGCATCGAGGCCCGCGCCTGCTAGATCCAGCTTCTGCCGGGCGAGACCGAGATTGAACCAGGCGCGCGGATCGCCGCCGGCGAGGCCGGTCGCCTCTTCGAGGGCGTGCACGGCGTCTTCGTATTGCTCGCGTCCGAAGAAGATCACCCCGACGTTGTTCAGCGCCTGCGCCTTGAGCTCGCGCGGCAGCTTCTCCGGTGCGCCGCGCTCGAGGGCGAGGACTCTCTCGAATCCAGCCAGAGCTGCGTCGGTGCGCTGCTCCTTGAGATCGACTTCGGCGAGGGCGAAGACGGCGCGCGGCGAGCCCGGAACGAGCGCGAGGCTGGCCTCGAGCAGGCCGCGTGCCGCGCCGGTGTCGCCGGCGGCGAGCGCGTCGTTGCCCTGCTTGAGCTTGCGGTCTGCGGTGCGCTGGCGCTCGAGCATCGCATCGCGCTGCGCATTCTCGAAGAGCGCGAGGAATTCCGGGCTGTAGATCTCCGCCCGGGGCAGATATCCGGGATCCTCGAAAAGGGCCGCCGCGAGCTCCTTTGAGGCTTCCTCCGGATGGCCTTGCTGGAGGAGCAGCCAGGCGGCAGTTACCCGCAAGCGCGAGCGCTCTGCTGCCACGGGATGCGTGGCGCCGAGCTCGCGATAGAGCTCGAGGGCGCGCGCGAGATCGCCTTCCGCGAAGGCCTGCTCAGCCGAGGACTCCTTGGCGGCGAGTGGATCCTGGGTCTCCTGGGGTGCCGGCGCCGGCTCGAGAAGGTCCTCGCTGGTCACTCCGCCCGGCGGCGCGACCTGGGCCGCCGCGGGATGAAGAGCGAGGAGGAAAATCGAAAGTGCTGGGAGGAACGACGGCGAGCGCATCGGCGGGAGAACCTTCCCGCGACTCTAACAGAGGCTCAGTTCGGCAGGATCGGCTTTTCGGAGATGCGTTGCGGGCTGCGGCCATCGAGATCGAAAGTCAGGATCGATTCGCTCTCGCTGCGGACGGTCACGCTCTCCTTGAGCAGCACCGGCGACGCCGGATCCGGAGAGGCGACGACCTCGACGAGGTGTGGACCGGGCGCCACCCATCTCCCGCGCAGCGGAGTGGCGACGGCCGGCGCGCCATCCAGGCGCACGAAAGCCTGGCGCGCATTGATGTGGGGTTGCACGGTGAGTCTGCCCGGCTTGTCGATCGGCGACGTGAACTGTCGCTTCTCGCCTTCCTGCAGGCGCACGGTCGTCTCTTGGGTGCGGGAATAGACCGGTGTCGTGATGGCGAACCTGAGCTTGTAGGTGCCGGGAGCAAGCTCGATCCGGCGCTCGCGGTCGAGAGTCCAGACTTTGCTGCCGACACGGAGCGTCATCGTGGAGTCCCAGGCCGGCGGAATCGTCAGGGTCGCCGGCTGCGGAGCTGCCGGCGCGGCGGCCGGTGAAATGGCGGCCGCCGGGATCGGCGTCGTCGGGCCCGGCCCAGCGGTGCCGTCGGTCGCCGGTGCCGCGGGGCTCGCCGGCACGCGCGCCGCCGGCGCCATGGCGGGGCCGCTGTCGGCCGCCGATTTGTGCGCCGCCGGCGACTGCAGGATGGGCCGCGTTTCCTGCCAGTAGCGCCAACCTCCCCAGCCGGCCGCGACGAGACCGCAGAGCAGCAAGCCGAAACCGAGCGCGCCGCGCCCTTTCCGGCGCGTCGCGAAAGCGTGGGTCACGAGCCCCTCGCTCGACGAATGCGCCACCGCCTGACGGGAGTCGAGCTCGACATCGCCCAGGCTCACGGGACGCGCTGCTACGGCGACGGCGCGCGTGACCTCCGGAGGCAGCGGGCCGGAGGCCGCAGTCGCTCTGATCTCATTCTCCGTTGCGACGCCGCCTGCAGCCGCGATCGGACGGCGATGGGCGATCTGCTCGATGTCGTGCAGCAGCTCCGAACAGCCAGCGTAGCGGTTCTGGGGCTCCTTCTCGAGGCAGCGGCGCACGATCCTGTCGAGCTCCTCGGGGCAGTCGGGCGCTTTCTCCCGCAGTGAAGGCGAGGGCTCGTTGAGGATCTTGTAGAACACAGCCGAGATCTCCGCTCCCTGAAAGGGCCGTTCCATTGCGAAGAGCTCGTAGGCCAACACTCCGAAAGAGAAGATGTCGGTGCGCGCGTCGAACGCTCCGCCGCGGATCTGCTCGGGGGCGAGATAGGCGGCGGTTCCGAGAGTGATCCCCGCCTGGGTCAGCGACTCCTGGTGCTGGGCGAGCTTGGCGATGCCGAAATCCATGATCTTCGCGGTGTCATCGTCGAGAATGCGGATATTCGCCGGCTTGATGTCGCGGTGCACGACCCCGCGCGAATGCGCATATTGAAGACCGCGCGCGATCTGCACCAGGTAGAGGAGCTTCTCCGGCAGGCTCAGGAACTCGCGGCGCTTGATCTTGCGGTCCAGATCTTCGCCGGAGAGATACTCCTGGACGAGGTAGGGGACCCCGTCCTGGAATCCGAAGTCGTAGACCGTGACGATGTTGCGCTGGTGGAGGTTGCCGGCGATCTCGGCCTCGCGCATGAAGCGCTCGCGGGTCTCGGTGTCTTCCGACGTGCAGGTCTTGATCGCGACGTGGCGCTTGATGAACGGGTCGTAGGCCTTGTACACGACGCCGAAGCCGCCGACTCCGATTTTCTCGAGGATCTGGTACTTGTCCAGCGTCTCCATGGGCGGGGATCGGGATCGTAACATGGGGTCGGCCCGAGGGACGGGCCGCGGGAGCGCTTCAGTGCGCGCCGGTCAGGGGCGCGTCGAGAAAAGTCCACAGCGCGGCGACTCCGGCGGGGCCCAATCCGGCGTAGCTCTGCGTCCCCGGCGCGAGCTCGGGACGCTGACCCGCGTCGAGCGCGAGGCGCGCGGCGGAGGCCTCCTCGCTCCATGCTGTCGCCTGGAGATCCACCGCCACGAAGAGCTGCTTTCCCGGGGCGCGGGCGGGAAACAACATGCGTTGTCGATCCCGGCGCGCACTCTCCGCCGCGGGATCGCCCAGACGCGCGATCCACCACGTCCGCGCCGGCTCGGCGAGCACCGGGAGCAGGTCGAGTTGACGCAGCGGGTCGGGGTCTCCCCCCAGATCGGCAACAGCGACGAAGCGTCCGGCGCGCTCGACCAGCGCTGCCGCTGCGAGCGCGCCGCCCCAGGTTCCCTCCCCGAGGAGCGCAATCCGCTCGCCGTCGACGCCCCGGCGGGCCAGTTCGGCGCGCGCCGAGTCGAGATCCTCGAGTCCCGCATCGACGAGCCGCGCGTCAGCGGCGTGGCGGAAACGATTCCCGAAGCCCTGGGCGCCGCGCAGTCGCATGCGCAGGACCGCGACGCCGCGGTTGGCGAGGAATTGCAGGAAAGGTTGAAATTCGAGCCAGGCCGGAGGCCGGGCATCGTCTTCGAGCCAGACGAGCGCCGGCGGATGCGCCGGCGCCAGGCGGGGCCACCAGAGCTCCGCCGGAAGATTGGGAGCCTCGGCGCTCCGGACCTCGATCTGGGTGGGCTCGACGAGATCCTCCGCGGCGATCGCCGGAGCGAGTCCGAACGTGAGGGGGCGCGCCAGGGCATCCGGGTCGGCGCGCTCGACGAACATGAGATCACGCGGGAAGCGACCGCTGGCGATCTCGTAGAGCACGCCCTGCGATCCTGCGGCGGGCAGAGCCCGCACGACCCGCGCCGACCGGGGCAATGGCAGGGTCGCGAGCGCGGCGCCCGAGTCGGCGGCGAAGAGGCCGGCGCCCGCGGCTCCAGCGCAGTTCCACTGCAGGGCATAGACGACGCCGTCCGCGCCGAGATCAACCTCGGTCGCCTCGCAGCCCGGTCGCGAGCGGCGTTGGCGCTCTCCGGTGTCGAGTTTCAGGACCTCGAGCTGCATGCGGTCCTCGCCATCGTCGGCGAAGAGGAAGAGGCGGCTGCCGTTCCGGGAGAAGGCCTGCGGCAGGAACCGGCCATCCCGGTCGGCCGGCAGGAGCAGTCTCGTCTCCGCGCGCGTGCGGTCGTGAAGCAGGACCTCCGTGGCGTCCGGATCGAGCTCTCGCACGAGCGCGATGCGATCTCCCCGCGCCGAGACCGCCGCGATGCGATAACCGGCCTGGGCGACGAACAGGGTCTGCGGCAGAGAGCCGTGGGCCGACACCAGGGCGAGCTCTTCCTGCTGCGAAGACTCCTGGGTGCGGACGAGGTAGAACCCGGCGCCGTCGAACGACCATCCCAGAAAGCGCCCCTGCTCGCGCAGAGAGGGTGAGGGATCGGCGACCCAGCTCTGGCCGATCGCGGCGAGCCGTTGCACGGCCGACGGCGAGTCGACTGCGGTCGGCGCGCTCGAAAGGAAGTCGGCCAGCTCGTACTGTCTGGGCCGGAGAACTGGCGCGGAGCTCGCGACCGGTTCGCGAGGGCCCCTCCCGCAGCCTCCGGCAAGGGCGATCAGCAGTCCAGCGAGGATCGGAGCAGACCGCGGGCGGGCCTGCCGGTATACTGCTTTCATGAGCGACCGCAAGTACAAGCAGAGCGGCTACATGGATTCGGGATCATCGTCGCGGGACTCTTCGCGTCCGCAGTCCGATCGGCCTTCGGGCGCGGCGCGACCGCCGCGGGATCCGCGTGACGCCCCGCGCGGGCGCGGTCTCGGCGCGCCGACGGCCAGCGCTTTTCGCTGCGCGAGCTGTGGTGAGCTGCAGAGCCTCGCCGCCGCCATGGCGCTCGCGGCGCGCTGCACCGGCTGCGCATCGGATCTGCACACCTGCACCAATTGCGCGCACTTCGATCCCGGCGCGCCGGGGCAGTGCAGACAACCGGTAGTGGAGAGAATCGCGAGAAAATCCGTCGCGAACGCCTGTCCCGAATTCTCGCCGCGCGAGCGGCAGGAGTTCGCCGTCGAGAAGGCCGCGCCTGCCGCCAAGGATCCGCGCGCCGCTTTCGACGCCCTGTTCAAGTCCTGAAGGAGTCCGCACCACTTCGATCAGCCGCCGATGTACGACATTTCGACCCGGCGCATTCCCTCCGTCGCCTGCGAACGCAGCTCCGAGTAGCGGTCCTCGCGTTGCCGCCAGATCGCGGCGATCTGCCGCTCGAGGCTTTCGTCGCTCGCGCCAGCGCGCAGAGGAGTCTTGATGTCGTCGCCGGCGGCGGCGAAAAGGCAAGTGAAGATCTTGCCGTCGGCCGATAGGCGCGCCCGCACGCAATCGCCGCAGAAAGGTCGCGAGACCGAGGCGATGATGCCGATCTCACCCGAACCGTCGAGAAAGCGGAAACGCTTGGCGACCTCTCCCCGGGCCAGGGGGGCAAGGGGCTCGAGCGTTCGGTCGAGGGAGATCCTCCGGAGAATCTCCGCCGCGGGCACGACGTCCTTGAGTTGCCAGCCGTTCGATTCGCCCACATCCATGTACTCGATGAAGCGCAGGACGTGCCCACTGCCGCTGAACTTGCGCACCAGGTCGGAAAGTCCATCTTCGTTGACTCCCCGGCGAACGACCGCATTGATCTTGATCGATCCGAAGCCCGCCGCCTCGGCCGCCGCGAGGCCGGCGAGAACATCGTCGGGCCCGAACTCGGCGTCGTTCATGCGCCGGAAGACGGTGGGGTCGAGCGTGTCCAGGCTGACCGTGAGGCGCGTGAGCCCGGCCGCCCGCAAGGCGACCGCCTGGGCGCCGAGCAAAGAGCCGTTGGTGGTCAACGCGATCGGGACGCCCAAGGGAACGAGACGCCGGATGAGCTCGGGAAGATCGCGGCGCAGGAGCGGCTCGCCCCCGGTCAGGCGGAGTTTCCGCACGCCGAGCTGGACGAAGATGCGCGCCAGGCGCTCGATCTCCTCGAAGGTCAGGAGCTCCGCACGGGCGAGGAAGGCGTGGTCGGGGCCGTAGACCACCCGCGGCATGCAATAGACGCAGCGGAAGTTGCAGCGATCGGTGACCGAGATGCGGAGATCTCCCAGCGGACGCCCCAGGAGGTCCGCGGGCTCGGGGCCGAGTACGCGCAGTCGAGACACGAGGCGGATTCTACGCCGTGGCTGCGCAGCGCCATCCAGGAAAACAGGGAAGCGGACGGCCGCGCGGACTTCAGGGGACGCCGGGAAGCCGCGCGGTGACTTCCGAAAGCGCCCGCATCCGGCCCGGCAGATCGTCGGGCACATCGGCATGGCGGATGCGCCAGACCCAGTTGCCGGTCTCTTTCCCGGGGGTGTTCATGCGGGCCGAGCTGCCGAGGTTCATCAGGTCCTGCAGCGGGACGACCGCGAGCTCGGCCACCGATGCGAATGCGGCGCGAATCATGGCGGCGGTGATCGTCTCCGGCGTCGCCCCGAGATAGGTCAGGGCCCGCCGGCGCTCGTCCTCGCCGGCGCTCTCGAACCATCCGCGGGTGGTGTCGTTGTCGTGGGTGCCGGTATAGACGGCCGAGCGCGGCTCGTGGCGATGCGGGCAGTGGTCGCTGTCCGGCTCGGCGAACGCGAACTGGAGGACACGCATTCCCGGCAGATCGAGCTTGCGCCGCAGAGTGCGGACGCGGGCGTCGATGTCTCCGAGGTCCTCCGCCAGCAGCGGTAGACCTCCGAACGCCTTCCGGACGGCACGGAAGAAAGCCTCACCCGGGCCGTTTACCCACTTGCCGCGCCGGGCGGTCTTGTGGCGCTCCGGAATCTTCCAGTAGGCGACGAAACCGCGAAAGTGATCCAGGCGGAGAAAGTGGGCGAGTTCGAGCTGAGCGCGGAGCCGGGAGATCCACCAGGAGAAGCCGTCCGCCTGCAGTACCTCCCAGCGATAGAGGGGATTTCCCCAGCGCTGGCCATCGCTGCTGAAGTAGTCCGGCGGAACTCCGCCAACCGCCTTGAGCGTGCCGTTGCCGGCGGTCTCGAAGAGAGCCCGGTTCGCCCAGGTGTCGGCGCTGTCGGGCGCGACGTAGATCGGAACGTCGCCGAGAATACGGATGCCGCGACTCTCGGCGGCGCGCCGCAGGGCGGCCCATTGCCGGAAGAAGAGGAACTGGCAGAAAACGGCGAAGCGGATCTCGCCGGCGAGCTCCAGCCGCGCCCGGCGCAGGGCGCGCGCATCCCGGCGGCGCAGATCGGGCTCCCAGTCGATCCAGGAGGCGCCGGCGTGCGCACGCTTGAGAGTGGCATAGAGCGCCCAGTCGTCGAGCCAGGAGGCACGCCGCGCGGCATCGGCAAAGTGTTCGAGCTCGGCTGCAAGGGCCGGGAGCTCGCCCGATTCGAAGCGCTCGAATGCCTGGCGGAGAAGGCCCTCCTTGCAGCGCACGGCGGCGGCGTAGTCGACCGCGGAGCCCGGAGTCTCCTCCCAGGGCGCCAGCGCTTCCGGCGGAACCAGGCCGTCGGCCACGAGGCCCTCGGGCGAGATCAGCAGCGGGTTGCCGGCGAACGCCGACAGGGAGTTGTAGGGCGAATCTCCCAGGCCGGTCGGGCCGAGGGGCAGGACCTGCCAGACCGTGAAACCGGCCCCGACCATCCAGTCGAGCATCGCGATCGCGCCTGGACCGAGATCGCCGATCGGAAAACTCCCGGGGAGGCTCGTCGGATGAAGGAGCAGCCCGGCAGCGCGCGCCGGGCGCGCCGCCAAGCGGGCCTGTGCCGTCCTGCTCACTCGCGCTCGAGGTAGGTGTAGCCCGAGAGTCCCTGCTCGTAGACGCGCAGGAGATTGCGCGACTCCTCGAGAGTGATTCTCTTCGCGCGCAGGGCGATCTCGGAGAACCGGCGGACGTTCGCCACCAGGTCGCTGCGGTCGTAGCTCACGTACTTGAGCACGTCGGCCACGGTGTCGCCGGCCAGGACATGATCGATGTGGTAGCCGCCGTCTTCTCCGAGCGACACGTGAAGTGTATTGGTGTCGCCGAAGAGGTTGTGCAGGTCGCCCAGAATCTCCTGGTAAGCGCCGACCAGGAAGACGCCGAGGTGGTAGACGTCGTCGCCGACAGGGTGGAGCTCGAGGACGCTCTTGACGTCGCGGCGGTCGATGAAGTGGTCGATCTTGCCGTCCGAATCGCAGGTGATGTCGGCGAGCACGCCGCGCCGCAGCGGCTCCTCGTTGAGGCGGTGGATCGGCACCACAGGAAAGAGCTGGTCGATGGCCCACGAGTCGGGCAGCGACTGGAAGATCGAGAAGTTGCAGAAGTAAGTATCGGCGAGCGCGCGCTCGAGCCCGTCGAGCTCCTCCGGGACCTCCGGGAGCTCGCGGATGAGGCGCAGGATCTTGATCGCCAGGGTCCAGAAGATGTCCTCGGCGAGCACCCGCTGCGTCAGCGAGACGTGATTCAGACTGAACAGGCTCAGGACCTCGTCGCGATAGCCGGCGGCGTCGTGGTAGGCCTCGAGGAGGTTCTTGCGCGACACCTCGCGCAAGGTGTCGAAGAGATAACGCACCGGTGCGGGCGTCCCCTCAGGCAGCGTGTCGGGAAGTGGATCGACGTTGAATTCGCCGACCCCCAGCACTTCCACGATGAGCGCCGCGTGATGTGCGACGAGCGCACGGCCCGACTCGGAAACCAAAATCGGATGCGGCACGCCGCCGGCGTCACAGAGCTCCATCGTGCCGAACACGATGTCGTTGGCGTACTCCTGCAGCGTGTAGTTCATCGACGACGAGAAGTTGGTCTGCGAGCCGTCGTAGTCGATGCCGAGGCCGCCACCGACATCGAGATAGGCGAGCGGTGCGCCGAGCTTCGAGAGCTCGACGTAGGTGCGCCCGGCCTCGCGCAGCGCCTCCTTTACGTTGCGAATGGAGGATATCTGGCTGCCGAGATGGAAGTGCAGCAGCTCGAGGCAGTCGAGGAGGTCGTGCTCGCGCAGGAAGCGCATCGCCTGGAAGAGGCCGCGAACCCCGAGCCCGAACTTGGAGCGGTCGCCGGCGGAGGCCTCCCAGTGGCCCGCGCCACGCGCCGAGAGGCGCGCCCTGACTCCGAGCGCGGGCCGGACCCCGGTGCGTTGGGCGACTTCGGCGATGAGCTGCAGCTCGGAGAACTTCTCGACCACCAGGACCACGTGCCGTCCCAGCTTCGAGCCGAGGAGAGCGGTTTCGATGTACTCCTCGTCCTTGTAGCCGTTGCAGATGACTAGCGCCTCCTCGTCCTCCAGCATGCCGAGCACGGCCAGCAGCTCGGGCTTCGATCCCGCCTCGAGGCCGAAGTGATAGGGCCGTCCGGCTTCGAGCAGACGTTCGACGACGTACTTCTCCTGGTTCACCTTGATCGGAAAGACCCCGCGATAGGTGGCCTGGTAGCCGTATTCCGAAATCGCCTTGAGGAAAGCCTCGTTGAGCTCGACGACGCGGGCCTTGAGGATCTGGGAGAAGCGGATGAGCAGCGGGGCGCCGATGCCGCGCTGACGAACCTCGTCCACGAGGTCCTTCATGTCGACCGCCGGCGCGCCCTGTCCGCCAGGCTGGACCACGAGGTTGCCTTTCTCGTTGGCCGAGAAGTAGCCATTGCCCCACTGGCGGATGTTGTACAGGTCGAGGGAGTCCTCGAACGTCCACTTGCGGTGATTCAGAGTGATCAATCTACTCCCTCCTACGCTCACAGAGCGCAGCCCGGTCCGAGAACCGGCGGCACTTTAGCATCATCTTTTCGCTGGTCGCGGGGAGCTGAAGCGCGCCGCGCCGCTCAGGGAGCGCCGGTAAGGACGAGGACTTCACTGCTGGCCGGATCGGCGACGAGCGCCGCGGCGGAGAAGCGGACATTCGATTCTGCGAGTGTCGCCGTGAACGGCGCGGGATGCTCGTCGAGATCGCGAAACAGGTCGGACAGGGACCGCAGACGCGCCGAGCCGGCGGCGAGAGCCAGCACGCCCGAGCCGATGTAGCCGCCGCCGGCGTCGGCAAGCTCCAGGCGGATCGAGCCCGCAGTGGCGTCGAGATTGGCGACGTCGAGAAGTGCCGGCGCGCCGGGGCGATGAGGAATACCGAGGATCTGTTTTTCGGACGAGCTCCAGCTTGCGGAAGGAATCTCGGCAACCGCCGTGCCGTCGCTGCCATCGGGATCGCTCGGCGAGCGCACGATGGCAACGGCCGAGAAAGCGCCGGTCGAGCCGGACGGATCGACGTAGAAGGTGAGCTTCAGCGCACCCCTGCCGGTGTCCGCTCCGAATACGGTGGCGAGGGCATCCGCGAACGTCGTGTCGCCTTGCGGCGACACGAGGAGACGGCGCACCGGCGGCGCGGTGTCGTAGCTCACCTCGGGCACGAAGGTGACTTCGGCGATGCCGTAGAACGGTCCGGAGTTCCTGAGCCGGAGATCGGAGACGATGAGACCGTCGTTCGATTCGTCGACCGCCGGCAGGAGAGCCGTGCGCGTCGCCCAGGCGGGCTCGGCGCCGGATACGAGCACCGAGACGAAGTCCTGCGCCACCTCGCCGGCGGCAGTGAACGCCCGCACTCTGACGGTGTAGGTTCCCGCCTGCAGATAGAAATAGGGCGGCGAGAGATCGCTGGGCGGGGAGGAGACCGCGAAGCCCCCGTCGCCGAACTCCCACTCGATGCGCACGAACTCGCTGACATCGCTGAGACCGAAGGCGATGAGCGCACCTGCGTCGATGGTCCCGATAGGGGGCAGGATCTGGATGACCGGCAGAGCGAGCAGAGGCAACAGAGTCTCGAGGAAGGTGCCGGCGATCTGGATGTAGCCATCGGTGTTCGGATGCCCGACCGGGTCGTTCGTATTGGGATCGTAGTAATAGTAATTGTCGAAGACGCTCGGCAGGCCTTCGAAGACGCTGAAGTTGTCGACCACGGCGCGACTCTTCTCCAGGCCGAGGCTGCGGATGGCGCTGGCGAGCGCGGCAGTGGCGCTGTTGTCGGGGTCCACGGGCGCGGTCGGAATGCGGGGGATGACAGTGGCATGCACCGCGACCATGCCGAGCGCCTCGGCGCGGTTCGCCATCTCGTCGAGGTTGAAGCGGATCGACTCGACGCTGACGTGATGAGAGATGTCGTTCGTCCCCTCCATCAGCAGCAGGAAATCGCCACCGCCCGCGAGGACGCTGTCGATCCGCGACAGGCCTTGCGCCGTTCTCTCGCCGCCGACCCCGAAGTTCTCCACGACGCTGTCGTAGCCCTGCTGGTCGATCCAGTGCTCGAGGCGGAGCGTGTACCCGCCGCCCAGGCCCGAGGTATCGCCGTAGCCCTGCGTGATGCTGTCGCCGAATGCGAGGAGGACGATCTGCTGCGCCGACACGGCGGAGCAGATCGGCCCGGCTGCACCGAGGGCGAGAAACAAGGCGGGCAGAATGCGGCGGGGCATGGATTGGGGGAGGGAGCCTATGCGCAGGCGGCATGAGTCTAGGGATGTGCGCCGAGACCTGTCAACGGCGGCAGCCGCCGGGGCGCCGCCTCGCCGCCTCTCCCCACCCCGGCCGCGCTAGACTCTCCTGCTCGTGAGCGCCCCGACCGACAGTCTCTTCCTGAAAGCCATTTCCGCCGCGGACGCGGCAGCCATCCGCGACGCGGTGGTGGAGGCCGAGCGCCAGACCGGCGGAGAGATCGTAGCGCTGGCGCTGGCGACTGCGGACGACTATCAGGCCGCCTACTGGAAGGGCGCTGCCTTGAGCGGATTCGCGACTGCGGCTCTCGCCGCCATTGCCGACGAGGTGCGTCCGCTCTGGGTCTCTCGACCGGCCTGGATGGCGCTCGTCGTGGTCTGCGGAATGCTCGCTGGTGGCCTGGCGACCCTGGCCATCCCGCCGGTCCGGCGTTGGCTCTGCGGTGCAGCGCTGCTCGAGCGCAGGCTGCAGCAGCGGGCTCGCGAGGCCTTTCTAGTTTACGAGGTCTTCAAGACGCGCGATCGCACCGGAATCCTGGTGGCCGTCTCCGGGTTCGAGCGCCGGGTGGTGGTCATCGCGGACTCAGGGCTGCACGCGGTGGTTCCGGCCGGGACCTGGGACCGGTTGGCCGCCGAGACCGCCTCCGCGGTACGGGATTCGGGTCCGGGGCCGGCCCTGCTCGCGGCAGTCCGCAGGGCCGGCGAGATCCTCGTCGCCAGCGGTCTCGCCCGACGAGCCGACGACCGCAACGAGCTTGCAGACGAAGTGCGTGGGGAATTCCGCTAGGCCGGACTCGGCGCGAGCATCCGCCCGGCGCGCCATGCTAATCTGATTTTTCACCGGCAAGGAGTGCTCGAAAATGAACCAGCCAGCAACCCCCGAAGCGGCTCCCAAGAAGGGCATGTCCACGGTCGTCAAGGTCCTCCTCGGTTGCGGCGTCCTGCTGCTGCTGCTGATCGGAAGCTGCGTCGTGGTCTCCGGTTACTTCCTCAAGAAGGGAGTCAACAAGGTCTCGGACTTCGCCAAGGAGATGGAGTCGAATCCGAACGCCGCGGCGGTGAAGCTCGGAGAGCTCGCCTTGCGCGCCAACCCCGACCTCGATGTCGTGGCGTCGGATCCGGAGGCCGGGACGATCACGGTGCGCGAGAAGAAGACCGGCAAGGAGGTCACTTTCAATCTCGAGGACATCAAGGCGGGCAAGTTCTCGATCGAGGAAGGCGGCAAGAAGACGAGCGTCGACGTCGACGCCTCGGCGGAGAACGGCGGCCAGATGAAGGTGACGACCGACCAGGGCACGGCGGTCTTCGGCGCCGGCGGCGGGAAGGCGCCGGAGTGGATTCCGGCCTATCCCGGCGGCCGCACGGAAGGCTTGGCGAACATCGAGGCCAAGGGCGAGAAGAGCGGCACCTTTACGCTGCGCACCGCCGATGCACCGGACGCGGTCCTGTCCTACTTCGAGTCCAAGCTCAAAGCGGCCGGCTTCGAGGTCCAGAGGGCGAGCCTGAACCTCAACGGCGCCCCGACCGGCACGCTCAACGCCACCGGCGAGAAGCGCCAGCTCTCGATCACCGCCGCCGCCCAGGACGGCGAAACCCAGGCGCTCGTGACGTACGACGAGAAGCCCTGAGTCGCGAGCTCTGAGCCTCTTCGCACGACAGACCAGCGGCTCGGTCGTCTGCGCCTCCTGCGGGCGACTGGTCGGGGTCAAGGACGAACGCTGCCTGAACTGCGGGCGGCGGAACCCCGCGCTCTGGGGGTTCGCGCCGCTCCTGCGCCGCCTCGGCGCCGACCTGGGCTTCGTGCAGCTGCTCATCGGCGGCTGCTCGGTGCTCTACATCGTGAGCGTTCTGATGTCGCCGGGCGCGCTGCAGATGCGCGGACTCCTGCAGCTCTTCGCTCCCGACACGCGCACGCTCTTTCTGCTGGGAGCGAGCGGCGCCTTGCCGGTGTTCGCGTTGGGTCACGTCTGGACGGTGCTCAGCGCCTCCTGGCTGCACGGCGGCCTGCTGCATATCGTCTTCAACATGATGTGGGTACGACAGCTCGCGGCTCCGGTTGCCGAGCTCTACGGCGCCGGCAGAATGATCCTCATCTGGACCGCCGCCTCGATCGTCGGCTTCGGGTTGAGCTCGACAGCGAGCGCTTTCCTGCCGCCGCTCCCGTTCCTGGGCTCGCGCGCCCCGTTCACGGTTGGGGCCTCGGCGGCGATTTTCGGCCTGCTCGGGGCGCTGGTCTGCTACGGCCGCCGCACCGGGCAGCGCGCCATGCACAAGCAGGTCTGGACCTGGGCTGTGGCGATGTTCGTCTTCGGACTGGTCATGCCCGGAGTCGACAACTGGGCCCACCTCGGCGGCTTCGTCGGCGGCTTCGCTGCGGCGCGCGGGCTCGACCCGTTGAAACCGGAACGGACGCGGCACATGCTCTGGGCGCTCGTCTGCCTGGCGCTGACGGCGGTGTCGATCGTCCTGTCGATCGTGACCGGCGCGCAGATCCTACGTGCCATCGAGGGTGCATGAGTGAAGAGAAGCGGAAACTGAAGCTCGAGTCGGTCTGGCGCGAGGCGAAGCTCCTCGTCTGGCAGCAACGGCGCCGGCTCGGCTGGGCGTTGCTCCTGATGCTGGTCGGCCGGCTCGCGGGACTCGTCCTGCCGGCGTCGTCCAAGTTCCTGATCGACGACGTGCTGGGCAAAGGCGACCGCGGACTCCTGCTCCCACTCGCGCTCGCCGCCGGAGCTGCGACCCTCGTCCAGGCGGCGACCGGCTGGGGGCTGGCGCAGCTTTTGGGCATCGCTGCGCAGAAGCAGATCGCCGAGATGCGCAAGCGGCTTCATGCGCACGTCCTGCGCCTGCCGACGAGCTACTTCGACGGCACCCGGAGCGGCGAGCTGATCTCGCGCGTCATGACCGACGCCGAAGGGATCCGCAATCTCGTTGGCACCGGGCTGGTCCAGCTCGTCGGCGGGCTGGTCACGGCCTTTCTCGCGCTCGGAGTTCTCTTCTGGTTGAACTGGCGTCTCACCTCGGCGATCCTCGCTGTTCTGGTGCTCTTCGCCGGCATGCTGTCCTACGCCTTCCGGCGGCTGCGGCCGATCTTCCGCGAGCGCAACAAGATCCAGGCCGAGATCACCGGCCGGCTCGGCGAATCGCTCGGGGGTGTGCGTGTCGTCAAAGCGTACACGGCGGAGAAGTTCGAGGAAGAGGTCTTCGGTGGCGGCATCGACCGCCTGTTCGGCAACATCCGCAGCACGATGAGCGGCGTCGCCGGAGTGACCAGTGCCTCGACCGCGCTGCTCGGCATCGTCGGGGTGATCATGATGATCGTCGGCGGGCACGCGATCCTCGCCGGCACGATGACCCTGGGTGACTTCATCATGTACATCTTCTTCAGCGGCATGCTGGTCGCGCCGGTGGCCGAGATCGCCGCGATCGGCACCCAGCTCTCCGAAGCTTTTGCCGGACTCGACCGCATCCGCGAGATCTTCGGCAAGACGACCGAGGACGACGAGGACGCAGAGCGGCGGCCGGTCGAGAAGCTGCGGGGAGAGGTCGAATTCGAAGACGTCTGGTTCGAGTACCAGCCCGACACGCCGGTTCTGCGCGGAGTCTCGTTCCGTTCTGCCGCCGGTTCGACGACCGCGCTCGTCGGGTCCTCGGGCTCGGGGAAGAGCACCCTGATCGGTCTGGTGATGGCCTTTCATCGTCCGACGCGCGGGCGGATACGCGTCGACGGCGAGGACCTCGCGAATCTCCGTCTGCGCGACTATCGGCGGCACCTCGGCGCGGTCTTCCAGGACAATTTTCTCTTCGACGGCACGATCGCCGAGAACATCGCCTATTCCCGTCCCCAGGCGACCCGCGATCAGGTTCTCGCCGCGGCGAGAGTCGCGCATTGCGACGAGTTCGTGAACGCGTTCGAGAAGGGCTACGAGACGATCGTCGGCGAGCGCGGCGTGAAGCTCTCCGGCGGTCAGCGCCAGCGCGTGGCGATCGCCCGCGCCGTTCTCGCCGACCCGACGATCTTGATCCTCGACGAAGCCACCTCCAGCCTCGACAGCGAGAGCGAGGCAATGATCCAGGACGGGCTCGCGAAGCTGCGGGCGGGGCGGACGACCTTCGTCATCGCCCACCGGCTCTCGACCATCCGGAGCGCCGATCAGATCCTGGTAGTGGAGGCGGGCGAAGTGGTGGAGCAGGGCACCCACGCGGAGCTGATCGCGCGGGCGGGCCGCTACAAGCAACTGCATGATCGCCAATACCGCCTGGAAAGCGATCGTTTCATCAACCCGGGCGAGGACTTCACGCCGCCCGTGTCCGAGGGCGCTGCGCCGGTGGTGGCGGTGACGCCGTCGGGCCGGCTCTGAGCTCCCCACTGACGGATCGCCTGCGGTAGGATTGCCGAAATTCCATGCGACGTGCGGCACTTCTCCTCGCGGCCACTCTGCTGCCGGCGGTCGCCGCCGGCGCTCAAGCACCGCTGCCCGCCGCTGCCGATAGCTTGGACTGGCGTGGGCCGGCGGCGCTCGAGATCCAGGTCGAGGACGCCAAGGGCAAGAATCTCGCGGATGCCGAGATCGTGCTCGTCTACCTCTCCCCGGAAGGCGGCGGGTCGCTCCCTTCGATCCTCACCGACGCCCACGGCAAGGCGAATATCGGCGGCCTCGCGGCCGGGCGCTGGACGGTCGAAATCCGCCATGCGGGCCACATGAGCTTCCGCGCCGAGCTGGCCCTTTCCGCCGATGGCAAGCCGGTCGTCGAGTCAGCGGCGCACCAGATGGCGCCCGGAGCCACCTCGACGATGAAGGTCAAGTTCTCGCGCGGCCGTGGCGGCGCGGTGCCGGTCGCGCCGGCCAGGGCACCCGCGCCAACTGTTGCGCTGGCGCCTCCGGCGCGGGAACCGGTGCCCGCACCGCGAGCGCCGGCAATCCCGGCGGCGCCTCCCGCGCCTGCAGCCGCAATACCTGCGCCGCCCGCGGCAAAGGCTCCAGTAAGGGAAGTGACTCCAGCTCCAGCTCCGCCTACGCAACCGGCTGTGGCGCAGCCGGCGAAACCGGCGCCCGCGCCCTTACCGGAGAAAGCGCCGCAGCAGCCTGCGGTGGTGCCGGCGAAGCCGCCAACAACGCCCCCGCACCTTTGCCGGAAAAGCGCCGCAACCGCCACCGGCGGTGCCGGCGAAGCCGCCAACAACGCCCCCCGCACCTTTGCCGGAAAAGACGCCGCAACCGCCACCGGCGGTGCCGGCGCAGCCCGCGGCGCCGGCGCGGCCGCACCTCTGTGTCGAGTGCCCCCCGGGAGAGAGCGCTGCCTGGGGCGAGGCGGCGATCCAAGGTGGCGCGGCGACCGGCTGTCCGGCAGATCTCGCGGCGCGCCTGCAGAACGTGGCCCTCGATGGCGTGGCGCAGCTTTCGGCCGAGCTCGGCCCGGGCTGCCGGGTGGTGCGGGTGGAGATTCCGGCGGGGGCGCGCTTCACCGGCTTCCGCTACGAGGCGCAGAGCCAGGGAGTCAGCGCGGACTGTCTTCCCGGACGCGCCTGTCCGGCCGGTGCCTGCCGGTTCCCCGCCGATCCGGTTCTGCGCGTGGTCGGAAATCGCACCATCTTGCTGGTCGGCTTCGAAAGCACGGCACCCGATCTCCGCCGGGCGCTGGTCGCCGGTTACTCGACGTACAGCAAGAAATAGGCGGTCAGGCCGGGGAGACTTCGACCCTGGCGTCGTTGAAGCAGGCGCTGCCGCCGAGATCGGAGAGGGTGTCGGGCGCGAGCGCGCAGGCCGTGGCCCCGTTCTCGGTGTTGTGCGCCCAGAGCCCTTTCGGCAGCTCGACCACGCCCGGGCGCTGATCCGCCGAGATCCGCAGGCCGCAGATCACCTCGCCGTAGTCGTTCGAGACCCGCACCCGCTGGCCGTTCACGAGCCCGCGCGCCGCAGCGTCGCCGGGATTCATCTCGAGCGCCACCGGTCCCTTGCGCAGCTGGCCGAGGGTCGAGCTGATCGTACGGTTGCTCGCCGGTGAGACCAGGGCGAGCGGCGTCTTCGCCGACGCCGGATCGGGCTGGAACGTATAGAGCCCCTCGTGGGCTTCGGCGTCGAGCGCCACCGGGACGAGGTGGATCTTGCGGTCGACCGTCTTCGGGAAGACATCGACGAACTGCACCGGATGATCCCCCGCCTCCGGGCGCGCATAACCGTGCGCGGCGAGCTCGGCGCGCAGCGCCGGACCCCGTCCGCTCGAGTCGAGGATCTGCGAGACCGCCGCCTCCTCGCTCGGAATCTCCTCCGCCGGCACGACCCCGGTAAGCACCGCCAGCTCCGCGAAGACACTGTAGTTCGACCGCGCCTCGCCGACCGGCTCGATGACCGGCGAGATCGACTGCAGCGCGTACGCGCCGTAGCCGCGGGCGAGCTCGCGATGCTCGAGGAAGGTCGTCGCAGGGAGCACGAGGTCGGCGTAGCGCGCCGTGTCGGTGAGCACCTGGTCGAAGACCACCGTGAAGAGATCGTCGCGTTCGAGGCCGCGGCGCACCAGCGTCTGATTCGGCGTCGTCATCAGCGCGTTCGAGTTGTAGACGAACAGCAGCCGGATCGGCGTCTCGGTGGTCGAGGTGAGAGCGGCGCCGAGGCGGTTCATGTTGATGATCCGCGTCGGCGCTTCGGGGCCGGAAATCTGGCCCGCGTCCATCTTCCAGGCGGCGGAGTTCGACAGCGTGTAGCCGCCGCCCCGTACGCCGAACTTTCCGGCCACGGCGGGCAGGGCGAGAACCGCGGCGACCGCGGAGCCGCCGTTGCGATTGCGCTCCAGCCCCCAGCCGCAGCGCACGACGGCGGGTGAGATCGTGGCGTAGAGCTCGACGAAGCGCTGCAGGTCGGCGACCGGAATCTCCGCGACGGCGGCGGCGCGCTCGAGGGTCCACGGCGCGGCGCGGCGCTCGAGCTCGTCGGAGCGCGTCGAGTGCTCGGCGAGGAACGCGCGGTCGGCGCGACCGCTCGCGAAGAGCTCTCGGATCACGGCCAGGGCGACGACCAGGTCGGTGCCCGGGCGCAGCGCCAGATGGAGGTGCGCCTGCTTGGCGATCGGCGTGGCGCGCGGATCGACGACGACCAGCTTCGCGCCGGCGTCGCACGCCGCCTGGATGGGCGGCACGAGGTGGATGCCCGACACGGACGGATTGGCTCCCCAGACGACCACGAGGCGCGCGGCAGGGTAGTCGGTGAAGGCGACGCCCTCCATCTTGCCGTAGAGGCCCGTCGCAGCGCGGCCGGTCGCCGCGGCGCAGACCGTGCGCGCCAGGCGGGAGGCGCCGAGGCGGTGAAAGAGCAGGGCGTCGGTCGTGTCCTGCGACAGGTAGCCGTTGGAGCCGCCATAGGAGTACGGCAGGATCGCCTCGCCGCCGAAGTTGTCGCGCGTCTCGACGAGGCGCTTCGCGGCGAGCGCGAGCGCCTGCTTCCAGGTGAGCGGCTCGAAGACGCCTTCGCCTTTTTCGCCGACGCGGAGCATCGGCTCGAGCACGCGGGCTTTGCCGTAGACCTGCTCGGAGAACTTGCGCACCTTGGCGCAGATGTAGCCTTCGGTCAGCGGATTGCGGTCGCTCGCGCCGTCGAGCTTGACGACGCGGCCGTTCTCCACCGTCACCTCCAGGCTGCAGGCGTCGGGGCAGTCGAGCGGACAGGCCGAGAGGACTTTCACAGGAAGAAGTCCGCGACCAGCGGTTCGCCCGGCGCGACGGCGTACCGGTCGAGATCGGTGACGCCGGCGCGCGCCAGGACCTCGTCGTCGATGAAGAAGTTCCCGCTGCACTCGCGCGCCGGCTGGGTGAGGATCCAGTGCGCCGCGTCGGCGAGGATCCCGGGCTTGCGGCTGTTCGCGGGCGAGACGAAACCGCCCAGCATGGCGAGGGCGGCGGTGTCGATCGCGGTCCGCGGCCAGAGGGCGTTGACCGCGACTGCATCAGGACGAAATTCTTCCGCCATACCGAGGACGCACATGCTCATGCCGTATTTTGCCATGGTATAGGCGACGTGCCCGGCGAACCACTTCGCATCCATGTTGAGCGGTGGGGAGAGGTTCAGAATGTGCGGGTTGGCGGCCCGCTTGAGATCCGGCAGGCAGGCCTGCGAGCAGAGGTAGGTCCCGCGGACGTTGACCGAGAACATGAGGTCGAAGCGCTTCATCGGGGTCTCGAGGGTGCCGGTCAGGCTGATGGCGGAGGCGTTGTTGACCAGGATGTCGATGCCGCCGAAGCGCTCCCGGGCGGCAGCCACGGCGTCGCGGACCTGGGCCTCCTCCCGAATGTCGCATCTCAGGGCGAGCGCCCTCCCGCCGCGCGCTCGATCTCCTCGGCGGCGGAGTAGATGGTCCCCGGCAGGCGTGGGTGAGGCTCCGTGGTCTTGGCCAGGATCGCGACGTTGGCGCCGTCGCGCGCGGCGCGCAGTCCGATGGCGAGACCGATGCCGCGCGATGCGCCTGAGATCAACAGCGTCTTTCCTCGAAGCGTCGTCATTGCGGAATCCTTCCCGGGTCTTGCCCGCGCACCATCTTAGCGTCTCGACGCGATCTCGAGGTCGATCGGGCGATCTCCGGGACCCGACGGTCGGCTAAGCTCACCGGTTGTGAGCCTCGACCGCTTCGATCCCCGGATTCGCGCCTGGTTCGAAAGTCGCTTCGGTCCGCCGACGGAGGTCCAGCGCCTGGCCTGGGGCCCGATCGCCGACGGCAAGCACGTCCTGCTCAGCGCTCCGACCGGCAGCGGCAAGACTCTGACCGCGTTCCTCTGGGCGCTGCAGCAGCTCGCGACCGGCGAGTGGGAAGCGGGAACGACCCGGGTGCTCTACGTGTCGCCGCTCAAGGCGCTGAACGCCGACATCGAGCGCAATCTCGCCGAACCCCTGGCCGGGATCGCGGCAGCATTCGCGGCCGCAGGCGGAGAGCTGCCGCGGATCCGCGTCGCGACCCGCAGCGGCGACACGCCGCCCGCCGAGCGCCAGAGGATCGTGCGCCAGCGCCCGGAGATCCTGATCACCACTCCGGAGAGTCTCAACCTGCTGCTCAACTCGAAGGCGGGTGCGACTCTGTTCGCGGGCCTGCGGACGGTGATCCTCGACGAGATCCACGCCGTGGCGGCCGGGAAGCGCGGCACGCATCTGATCACCGCCGTCGATCGCCTGGTGCTCTCCGCGGGAGAGTTTCAGCGCATCGCGCTTTCCGCGACGGTGCGGCCGCTCGATCGGATCGCTCGCTGGGTCGGTGGATTCCGTCTGGAGCGCGGCGCCGACGACGCCCCGGTCTACGTGCGCCGACCGGTCGCGATCATCGACTCCCGGCAGCCGAAACGCTACGACGTCGAGGTGCGGCTTCCGCCCGCGCTCGCGGCGTTGCCCGGCGAGGAGCGCGAAGGCGATGCCTTGTGGACCGCTCTCGCGGCGGACCTGCGCGACCGCATCGGCGAAGTGCGTTCGACCCTCGTCTTCACCAACAGCCGGCGACTCGCCGAGAAGATCACCCGGTTGATCAACGACGGGGGGACCCGGGAGATCGCCTGGTCGCACCACGGCTCGCTGTCGCGCGAGCTGCGTGGCGCGATCGAACGGCGGCTGAAGGCGGGCGAGCTGCCGGCGCTCGTCGCCACCAGCTCCCTCGAGCTGGGGATCGACATCGGGACCCTCGATCAGGTGCTGCTGGTACAGGCGCCGCGCTCGCTCGCATCGGCCGCGCAGCGCGTCGGGCGCGCGGGGCACGCGGTCGGCGAGGTGAGCCGGGCGCGCTTCTATCCCTCGCATGCGCGCGACTTTCTCGAATGCGCGGTGGCCGCCCGCGCGGTGCTCGACGGCGAAATCGAGCCGATCCACCCGGTACGCTCGCCGCTCGACCTCCTGGCGCAATGGATCGTCGGGATGGTCGCTCACGAGCGCTGGCGCGCGGACGATCTCTACGCGGTCCTGCGCGCGAGCGAGCCCTATCATGAGCTGCCACGGCGCCAGTTCGATCTCGTGGTCGAGATGCTCGCCGGGCGTTACGCCGACGCCCGGATCGCCGAGCTTCGGCCGCGGATCGCCTTCGACCGCCTCGACGGGACGATCGCGGCCCGCCCGGGCTCGGCGCGCCTGGTGGCCCAGTCGGGAGGCACCATTCCAGACCGCGGCTATTTCCAGCTTCGGATCGAGGAGTCCAATGCCCGGCTCGGCGAGCTCGACGAGGAGTTCGTCTGGGAGCGCTCGCTCGGCGATACCTTTCTGCTCGGGACGCAGACCTGGCGCATCCGGAGAATCACCGCCAACGAAGTCTTCGTCGCGCCGGCGCGCGGCGGAACGGCCCTGGCGCCGTTCTGGCGGGCCGACGGGCGGGACCGCGGAGCGGTCTTCTCGGAGCGCATCGGGCGGCTGCTCGAACGCGTCGATGGCGAGCTCGAGCGGCCGGAGTACGAGAAAACCCTGGCGCAGCGTTACCCGCTCGACGGCGCCGCGGCCGGAGAGCTCGTGCGCCAGTTGCGCGAGGCGCGCTCGGCGCTCGGCGGCGCCCTGCCGCATCGGCACCGGCTGGTGTTCGAAGAGACCAGCGAACGCGGTGCGCAATCGCCGGACGGTCGGCGCCAGATCGTGCTCTACACCTTCTGGGGCGGAACCCTCAATCGCCCGCTGGCGCTCGCCCTCGCTGCGGCCTGGGAGGAGGCGGAAGGGAGCTCCATCGAGACCCTGGCGGACGATGACGCCGTGCTCCTCGTGCTGCCGGCGGGAGCCGATGCCCGGGCGCTGCTTGCGCGCGTCACGCCGGAGCGCCTCGAGGAGCTCTTGCGGAGCCGGCTCGAGGCCTCCGGATTCTTCGGCGCGCAGTTCCGCCAGAACGCGCAGCGCGCGCTGCTCCTGCCGCGGGCCGGGCCGCGCCGCCGCACGCCGCTCTGGGTTTCGCGCGAGAACGCCAAGAAGCTGCTTGCCGCCGTGGCACGCTTCGACGACTTTCCGGTGACGCTCGAGACCTGGCGGAGCTCCCTGCACGACGAATTCGACCTCGACGACCTGCGCCAGCGGCTGGAGGAGGTCGAGCGCGGCGAGATCCTGGTGCGCAGCGTGCGTAGCGAGCGCCCCTCGCCGCTCGCGGCGGGTCTCGTCTGGCGGCGCACCAACGAGCTCATGTACGAAGACGACGTGCCGGCGGCGCGGCGCGGGGCGAGCGTCCGGGGCGACCTGCTGCGCGAGATCGCGCTCGGCGGCGAACGGCCCAGAATCGCCGCGCCCCTGGCGGAGGAGTTCCGAAGGAAGGTGCAGCGCCTCCTGCCCGGCTATCCGCCGCAGACCCCGAGCGAGCTCCTCGAGTGGGCGAAAGAGCGGCTCTGGATCCCGCTGGCGGAGTGGAACGAGCTCCTGGCCGCGATCGACCGGGACCGGCCTGGAGCCGGCGTGGAGATGCTCGCCGAGCTCGCCGCCGGCGAAAAGCTGGTGACCCGCGCCAACGCGGCGGGCGAGAGCACCGCGATCATCGCCCGCGAGAACCTGCCGCGCCTGAGCGGACTGCGCAGCGGTTTCGCGCCTGTCCTCGAGGAGTGGCTGCGCTTCTATCCGCCCGTGGCGGTCGACTTCGTCGCGGCGGTCTGGGGCGTAACCCCGGCGGAGCTGAACGAAGCCCTGGCCCACCTGACGGCGTCCGAGCGCGTAGTCGTGGGAGAGCTGCTCGAGACTGTTGCGGGTGCGCCGCAGATCGCGACGGTCGCGACGGTCGCGGTCGTCGAGACCCTGCTGCGCTGGCGCCGCGCCGCCGCGCGGCCGTCGTTCGAATCGCTGCCGCTCGCCGAGCTGCCGCTCTTTCTCGCCGCTTGGCAGGGATTGACCGAGCGCAGCACCGGCGGGGAGGGTTTGCAGTCGGCCCTCGAGCGGCTGTTCGGTTTCTCTCTCCCGGCGCACCTCTGGGAGAGTGACCTCTTTCCCGCGCGGCTCGAGCCGTACTTCCCGGCCTGGCTCGACACGCTGAGCGAGGAGAGCGAGCTGGTCTGGTTCGGCACGGGACGCGAACGGATCGCGTTCGCCTTCGCGCCCGACCTGGACCTTTTTCAGCCAGCAGAGGCGCCTGCCGAGGGGGCCGAGGTCGATGGCGCCGCGGTTGCGGCGCGTGCGCTCCTCGTCGCGGAGCCCAGGGGTCTCGAGGCCAGCGAGATCGCAGAGCGTGCCGGGCTCTCCCCGGGAGCTACGACCGAGGCGCTCTGGGGCCTTGCCTGGCGGGGCGAGGTCACTTGCGACTCGCTACGGGTTCTGCGGCACGGGATTCAGAGCGGATTCCGAGTCGGGGGCCTGGCGCCGGAGGTGACCTCGGAGGGATTCGGTGGGAGCGGCGGGCGCTCCGGGCGGCGGCGGATCTTCAGGCGCTGGCAGGGGAGCCGGCCCTTTGCCGGGCGCTGGCGTGCGCTCTCCGCCGGGAGAGGAGCCGCGCCGGCCGAGGGAGATCCGATCGCCGAGCAGGAGCGCGACCGCGAGCGCGCCCGGCTGCTGCTCGATCGCTACGGTGTGCTCTTCCGCGAGCTGCTCTCTCCCGAGATCCCGGAGCTGGCGTGGAGCCGGATCGGGCGCGCGCTGCGCGGTCTCGAGCTCTCGGGGGAGGTCGTCGCCGGAAGGTTTTTCGAGGGTCTTCCGGGACTGCAGTTCGCCATGCCCTCGGCGGTGCGGCGGTTGCGCGACGGTCTGCCATCCGCAGCCGTCTGGTGGTGCTCGGCGCTCGACCCGGCTTCGCCCTGCGGCTTGGACCTGCCGGGCTTCTCGGGGACCCTGCCACGACGGTCGGCCTCGACGCGCATCGCCTACCGCGGCAGCCGATTGAGCGCGGTCTTCGCGCGCGGTGGACGCGAGATTCGTTTCATGCTCCCAGCCGACCATCCCGACCTCGCGCGGCTCATCGAGCCTCTGCGCTCGGCCCTGACGCGCGCCGTGGATCCGGAACGCAGCATCGACATCGAGACCGTGAACGGCGAGCCCGCCGCGGAGAGTCCGTATTTCGGCGCCTTTGCCGCTTTCGATCGCGTCCGCGACGGCGGCCTGCTGCGCCTGCGGCGGAGCTACGCGAGCCGAGACATCGGCGAGCGTTGAGATCATCAGCCGAGACATCGGCGAGCGTTGAGATCATCAGCCGAGACATCGGCGAGCGTTGAGGTCATCAGCCGAGACATCGGCGAGCGCGAAGGTCATCAGCCGAGACATCGGCGACGCCCGAGCGCATCGCTCCACAGTCTGCGCGGGCAGCTTGTTGGTAGGCTCTGGCGGTCGCGGGTCGCACCCGCGGGCGCACCGATTGCACGAGAAAGGACCGACCCGAATGAAGCGAGCTCTGATGCGAACGTCCATGCTGCTCCTGCTTGCGGCCGGCCTTGCCGCACCTCTCGCAGCGGGAGAACATCGACTGGGTGGCGGCGTGCACTACTGGAGGAGCCTCGACCAGCTGAGCAACGACTTCCCGGATACTGCCATCCATGACGACGGGGTCTCGGAGGTCGTCTCCTATCAGTACATCGCGGGTTTCATCCGCTTCGAGGCCGCCGCGGAGTATTTCGACAAAGGCTTCCAGGGGTCGACCGCCCGGGCGGTCGCGCCGCAGGTCTACATCCTCGCGGGGCGCGGCGTCTATGGCGGGGTCGGGGTGGGAGTGACCTACTCCGATTTCGCGCACGGTAGCTGGTCCGACCCGTTCTACATCGCGAAAGCCGGCGTCGACTTCCTGCTGCTGCCGAAGCTCCATCTCGACATCAACGCCGACTATCGTTTTCTCAAGTGGAAAGACATCGACAACTACGACAGCGACACGATCACATTCGGTGCGACGGTTCGCGTCGGCTTCTGAGGAACAAGGGGGAGATCCATGGCGATTCGCAAGGGGAGTGCCGTGTGGAACGGCGGACTGCAGGACGGCAAAGGCACGGTGAGGCTGGGCAGCGGCGCGTTCGAGGGCCGATATTCGTTCGCCTCGCGCTTCGAAGAAGGGGCCGGAACGAATCCCGAAGAGCTCCTCGCGACGGCCCATGCCGGCTGTTTCACGATGGCGCTCGCCGCCGGTCTCGGGCGGGCGGGCTTCCCGCCGAAGCGCGTTGCGAGCGAGGCACGCGTGCAGATGCTCAAGACCGAAGCCGGTCTCGCGATCACCCGCATCGAGCTCGATTGCGAGGCTGAGGTGCCGGGTCTCGATGCTGCCACTTTCACGCAGCACGCGCAGGCGGCGAAGGCCAACTGCATCATTTCGAAGGCGCTCTCCCCCGACATCGAAGTCGTTCTCGCGGCGCGGCTCCTTTGACGTGAAGTCGGGTCTCGTCAGGGCCCTCGCGCTCCTCGCTCTGGCCGGGGCCCTGACGGCTCTCTTTTTCTGGTGGACGAGCGACCGCCGGCGGATCCTGGCGCAGTTCGAAGCGCTGCAGGGCGAGCTCGAGAAATCGGGTCACGAGGGCACGCTCGACCGCCTGTCTCATGCCCGGGGCGTGGCCCAGCTCTTCGCCGACGGATTCCTGATCCTCGCGCAGCCGTACGAGGGGACGATCGAGGACCGCCAGCAGCTGATGGCGGTCGTGGACCGCTATCGCGCAAGCGCCGAGCGGATCACGGTCTCGGACTCCGAAGTCGAGCTCAAGCTGCGTCCGAATGCGACCGCCGAGCTCACGGCAGTGGTCGAAGCGCTCGGAATCCGGCCGGGCGGACCGGGCCGCGAGCGCCTGCGTCTGCGCCTCGCCTGGCGCAAAGACGCCGGCGAATGGCGGATCCAGGAGCTCGAGCTCCTCGAAGTGCTCGACAGCTCCGGCATCTTCTTCTGACCGCGCCGCGGCCTCGGACGCGCTAGAGAAGGCCCGCCGGCGCCACGGAGCGTGCGGCGGGTGCGATTGAGTCGCTGAGCGCCGCCGCCAGAACAACCACGCGGCCGGCATTCGGCAGCACGACCTCCGAGCCCGCCGGCGCAACCGCGACCTCGACCGAGAAAAAGAGGATCGGCCGGCAAGGATCGATCGCGCCGCGGCGGTCGTGGCGATGCGCCACCGCCAGCGCCACGGGTTCCTCGCGCAGGAAGCCGGGGACGACTCCGCCGGTCGGACGTCCAAGGAAGCCGCGCTCGAGCTCGTCGAATCGTCCGAGAGGAGCGAATCCGCCGGCGACCCGTCGCGCGAGCGGAATCCCGTCGACGAGGAACTGGGCTTCCATAGCGTCCGGGAAGGCTGCCGCCAGGAGTACAAGACGGGAGAAGCCTGCCGGCACGGTGATCCTTTGCCCCGAACAGAGCAGTGCCCCGGGCGACCCGGCGCGGTGGGCGTGGGCGAGGTCGAAGAGCACTCCGGCACGCGCGATCGAATGCGGCAGAAGCTCGCGAGGAATCGCGCGGCCGCGTCCGTCGAGTCCGCCCCCCGTTGTCCGTTCGCCGCGGGAAGTGACGCCGAAGAGATTCCACTCCAGCTTGAAGGCGACCTGTCGAGGTGAATGGGGCAGAAGGCTCGGTAAAGGAGGGTCGAAGGACAAGGCGAGAGCGCTCAGACCAAAGCCCTTGAGCGAAGCTTTTCGCGTAACCGCTGGCGGACGCGGTGCGGACTCGAGCGACCTCTCGCAGCCGTCGACTTCGCGCATCGACCGTAGCGCCAGGTTCGTCTGGATCTCGACCTCCTGGTGCTCGCCGGCGCATTCGCGCAGGCGCAGGATGATCTCTTCCCCATCTTCCGCGATCTTGAGCGCCTGCACCGCCACCTCCTCCTGGTCGAGTGCGAGGAAGGAGAAGCTCTTCCGCCTCTTTGCGGCGGGAGGGCGAGAGTCCGGACCGGGCTGCGCGAGCGCGAATGCGCGCAGCGGCTGATTGAGGCGCTCCGCGAAGCGCACGATCGAGGCGAGCGAGTCGCCGGAGCGGATCGGAGCGAGCGCCACCCGGACCTGGTGCCTGCCGAAATCCTGCCGCGCCTGATAGCGAAAGCGCCGGCCGATGCGCGGCGTATGGAGCAGCGTGAGCCGGAGCATGTCGGTTGCCGGGTGATCCCAACCGTACTTGCAGTCGTTGGCGATCGCCGTGCCGGCGCCGGTCGCATCGCGCAGCGCCGCCCATTGCTGCGCCGGCACCTCGTAGAGCTCGGCGCCCGCGACCGGCCGCCGCGCCGCGCCCACTCCCTGGTCGAAGAGTGCGTGGTCTGCGGGGGTGGAGAGGCGAAAGACCATCTTGAGCAGTGCGGCATCGGTTCGCCAGTCGATTTCGGTCTCGATCACGACGTGATCGCCCGCCGCGCCCGCGGCGAGCGCGACCGTCTGCACGAAGCGGGAACCCTCGACCTCCCGCTCGAGCGTGAGCGCGACGCGGGCGGCGCCCCGCTCGATGGCGAGTGCCCGCACCGGTCCCGCCAGGCGGGCCCGCGCCGGCCGCGCCGTATCTTCGAAGCGGATCTCCCAGGAAGGAAAGCGGATCGAGGTGTTGTCGAAGATCTCGAGCCCGATCGGCGCGGCGAGGAGCGCTCGCCCGCTCCGCTTGTCGAGGATGCTGGCGACGTCGCCGTGCCCGTCGATCTCGACTCGCAGGAGCTCGTTCTCG
Source organism: Thermoanaerobaculia bacterium (assembly GCA_963806165.1). GTDB lineage: Bacteria > Acidobacteriota > Thermoanaerobaculia > Multivoradales > JAGPDF01 > JAGPDF01. The sequence continues at coordinate 716,675 of CAWDWZ010000007.1, read as the reverse complement.
AGGAAGCTCTCGCCGGCCGAGAGCTCGGTGGACGTCCTCGGTCCGGGCACCGTCCCTGACCGCAATTCGAAAGACGAAAAGCTCAGTGAAGGAGCGTGTGCCAAGAACCAGCCGCGCCAGACTTCTCCTTCGCGGCGCCATTGGGAAGGGACCTCGGGGCCGTTGGCGGCGAAGACGGCCTGCGGTTCGAGTCCGTCGTCGGTTCCGGCCAGCTCGACCTCGACGAGATCGCTGCGCTCCCAAGCGAGCGCGTTGAAGACCACCAGCGGAGCCCCGGCCGGCGTACAGTCGAGGCTCGACGCGACGGCGCCCACCGCCGCGTCGAGCTCCTGGCTGAGCTCATTCATGGAGAGTGCCAGATCGTTGGCGGTGTAGCGATAGGCCTCGATCAGGCTCGTCCCGGTCAGGTCGTCGTGCATCTCGTGGGCGAGAATCCGCAACCAGGCCTCGCGGAGGCGGTAGCGGTCGGCAACATGCACTCCGAGGAGGTGGGCGATAGCCGCCGCGCGCTCCGCGGCATGGGCGAGCTGCTCGGCCTTGCGATGCCAGCGCTTGAGCTGCGCGCGCGAGCTGTAGCAGCCGGTGGCGTGCTGGCGCAGGAGGAGCTCGCCGTCGTAGACCGGAAGCCGCGCGCGTTCCGCCGCTTCGAGCTCGCGGAAGATCTGCTCGGAATCGGCCAACACGACGTCGAGCGGACCGCGTGAGCTCGTGGCGCGTTCGAGCCACCGGATCGCCGACGGTGGGAGAGCGCCACCCTTGTCGCCGAGCCCCTGGTAGGTCATGAGCCGCTCCGGCCGGCCTGCGGCTGCCAGCTCCATGAAGCGGCGGATCCACTCCGGGTCCGCGGCGAGGTCGGACGACGCCTGCGCGCCGTACTCCCCTGGATCGAGCATCGAGAGCAGTCGGGAGCCGTCCGGGCCGAGCCAGAAACCGAGGGCAAAGGGCACGCCGAAGGCCGAGCGCATCTCCTCGCCCCGGCGTAGCTTCTGGGTCGAAAAACCGAGGATGCCGCAGTGCGCGGCGAGGGTGGGTAAGGCCTGCGAAAAGCCGAAGCAGTCGGGCAGGAAGAGGTCCCGGCCGGTTTTTCCGACAACCCGTTCCAGATAGCGGGTGCCGTAGAGGATCTGGCGAACGATCGATTCCGGCGCCGGCAGGTTGGTGTCGAAGGCCTCCCAGGCGGCGCCGGCCGGAAACCACCGGCCTTCGGCGACCCGGGCGCGCACGGTCGCGCACAGGGTCGGGTGGCACTCCGCGAGCAGACGGTAGCGGTAGGCGCCTTCGAAGTTCAGCAGGTAGTGCGGGAAACGCCGGAAGCGGCGCTCGTTGTCCCTTACCGTCCGCGGCAGGAAGATCCGCGCCGTCTCCCGCACGGTCCAGCGCCACTGCGTGTCGAGGTGCGCGAGGGCGACGACGTAGAGTCGAGGCCGGCGCGCCGCGGCGGACGGTTCTTTTTCCGAAGGCTGCACGAGCCACCGAGTCTATCGGCAGGAGAGCCCCGGTCGCCTGCCGCAGGGAATATACTGCCCTCCTTCGAGAAAGGCGTTCATGACCGATCCCGCCGCGCGCGGCTACGTTCATCCGGAAGTCCTGGTGTCGACGGAGTGGGTCGCGGCGCATCAGTCGGACCCCGGAGTCCGGCTCGTCGAATCCAACGAGGATCCGCTCGTCTATCCTGCGGGACACCTCGCCGGGGCGGTCGAGATCGATTGGGCGCGCGATCTCAACGATCCGTTGCGGCGCGACTATCTCGACCGGGCCGGCTTCGAAGCGCTGATGCGGCAAAGCGGCATCGGGAACGGCACGACGGTCGTCTTCTACGGCGACAAGAACAACTGGTGGGCTTGCTACGCCTTCTGGATCTTCCAGCTCTTCGGTCATCGCCGAGCCAGGGTGATGGATGGGGGAAGCCTCAAGTGGGGGCTGGAAGGGCGGCCGCTGGTGCGCGTGGTGCCGTCGATCCCGCCAGCCGAGTATTCGGCGCCCGCGCGCGACGACTCCCGCATCCGCGTTTTTCGCGACGAGGTTCTGGCGCATGTCGCTGCCGGGCGGGCGCTGGTCGATGTCCGCAGCCCCGAGGAGTTTACCGGGCTGCGTCTGCACATGCCGGCCTATCCCAACGAAGGGGCGCTGCGCGGCGGACACATTCCGGGAGCGAAGAGCGTGCCGTGGGCGCGCGCCATCGTCCCGGAGACCGGCGAGTTCCGCACCGCCGGGGAGCTCTCCCGGATCTACTTCGAGGAGCAGCGCCTGCCACGCGACGAAGAGATCGTTGCTTACTGCCGGATCGGCGAGCGCAGCAGCCACACCTGGTTCGTGCTCACCTACCTCCTCGGACACCCCAAGGTCCGCAACTACGATGGCAGCTGGACCGAGTGGGGGAATCTGGTGGGCGTGCCGATTGAGCGCTGAAGCGGAGCTTCCGGGAGAGCTCGCCAATCTCGTGGAGACGCTTTCCGGATTGGACAGGGCCGGCCGCATCGAAGCGTTGATCGCCCTCGCCGAGAGCTTTCACGAGGTGCCCGAGCGCCTGGCGCGGCGACCGTTCCCGGAGGTGAACAAGGTGCCGGCCTGCGAGTCGCAGGCCTACGTCTTCGCGGAGCCCCGGCCGGACGGGACGCTCGACTTCCACTTCGCGGTCGAGAATCCACAGGGGATCTCCGCCAAGGCGCTCGCGGCGATCCTCGCCCGCACGCTCTCCGGCGAGCCCCTCCAAGCGGTGACGAGAGTCCCGCGCGAGCTGGTCGAAAGGCTTTTCGGGCGCGAGCTCTCCCTGGGCAAGTCGCTCGGGCTCACGGGCATGCTGCTCGCCGTGCAGCGCGAAGCCAGCTCCCGGCAGGACAGGCTGAGGGCGGAAGGGTTGCACGCAGGGATGGCGGTCTCGAAGGCAGACACCTGAGGAGAGCTCGAATCATGAGAATGCTGCGAATGATGAGAAAGCTGCGATCGATGCGATCGGTGCCATCTCGGTGGCGGAGCAGGCAGGCGTCGAAGGCGGCGGTCCTGGCGAGGACGGTTCTCGTCGTCGGTGGAGGGCTGCTCGCGACAGCGAGCGCGATCGCTCCGGCGGCGGCGGAGCCGCAGGCGCATGGGAGCGGACTCACCCAGGCGCGCGCCGCGCTCGACCGGGGCGATGTCGATGCAGCGCGCTCCGGATTGGCGGCGGCGGCGGCGGAAGGAGTCTTCGAGCTCGCTCTCGCCGAGCATGCCGAGGCGCGAGCCAGCGACCTCGCGAGCGCTGCCGCGCTCTCGCCCGAGGGTCACTGGGTCCGCGCGGCGAGTGCCGGTCTCTCCCTGCTCGATCAGGGAAAAGCGGCCGAAGCGGTGGCGAAGCTCCGTGAGGCCCAGACGGTCCGGGGACCGGACAAGCGGCTGAGCAAGCTCCTCGGCGATGCCCTGCGTGCGGCGGAGGATTCCGCCGGCGCACTGGCGGCCTACAACGCGGCGATCGCCATCGACCCCAACTACTCCGCGGCCTTGGCCGGCGTCGGCGATCTCAAGCGAGCCGCCGGCGACTTCACGGCGGCCTACAACGCCTACAACCACGCTCTCGACGAGCAGGGGCGGCCGGTGTCGGCTCTCCTCGGGCGGGCCGCCGCGCGCCTCTATCTCGGAGACCAGGAGGGTGCCTTCGCGGACCTCGCCAAAGCCGTCGAGAGTGCTCCCCCCGGCAACGACCGCTATCGGGCGCTCATGGGGATCGTCTACGCCCAGACCTACCTGCGCCGTCTCCCGCAGGGCCTCGATCGGGCCGAGCAGGCGGTCGCGATGTGGCAAGGGCTCGGGCGTCCGGACATGGCGGCGGCGGCATGCAATGCCACCGGCCGGGTTCTCCTGGAGACCGGGAGCAGCTCCCCGGCGCTCGACTGGTACAACCGCGGCTGGCAGATCGTCCAGACATCGACCATGAAACCCGCGGAGCGTGTGATCTGGCAGGTACGCCAGCTGCACGGCGCCGCGCGGGTCGGGGCCCAGCGCCACGAGGTCCGCAAGGCCCAGGCGATCGCCGACGAGGCGAAGGTCCTGATGGATTCGGACGCCGCCAACGCCGCCCACTACAAGTGGATCTACCCCTATCTCATCGGGTATCTGCGCTGGCAGGAGAAGCGCTACCCGGAGGCGATCGAACAGCTCATGCAGTCGGAGACCGATCGCGCCTATGTTCAGTACCTGCTCGCGGATTCCTACGCGCGCTCCAAGGACCGCGCGAACGCCCGCAGCTGGTACGAGAAAGCGCTCGCGAGCTCTTCGGGGCTCGATTCCGAATCGGTGATCGTGCGTCCCCTGGCGGCGGCCTGGCTGGCGAAGAACCCCGCCGGCTCCTGAAGTCCCGAGAGGTCCGCTTGCCGCCGAAGCTCGCAAAGAAACCGTCCGGCGGAGCTTTCTCCGTCGCCGCGGGCATCTTCAGCAGCCGGCTGGCAGGTCTGCTGCGCACCAGCGCCCTGGGTGCCTACTTCGGCGTCGGGCCGCATGCGGACGTCTTCAGCGCGGCGCTGCGGCTGCCCAACCTGCTGCAGAACCTGTTGGGAGAACAGACTCTCTCGGCGGCCTTCATCCCGGTCTATTCGCGCCTGCTCGCGGCCGGAAAGCAGGCCGAAGCGGGGCGTCTCGCGGGCTCGGTCTTCGCTCTCCTGGTCGCCGTGGCCGGCGGCGCGGCCGCTCTCGGGATCCTGCTGGCGCGCCCCATCGTCGCCCTGTTCGCGGCCGGTTTCCTGCGCGACCGCGAGCTCATCGCCCTCGGGCAGGCGAGCGTCGACCGCTACGAGCTGGCCGTCGCCGCGGTGCGCTGGATCTTCCCGATGACGGCGCTGTTGGTGCTCTCGGCCTGGGCTCTGGGGGTTCGCAACAGCCACGGCAAGTTCTTCCTCTCGTACTTCTCGCCGGTCTTCTGGAACGTCTCGATCATCGGCGCCGTGGCCTGGGCGGCGTTCTCGGAGCGCGCCGCGGGCAGCTTCGGCGCTTCCGATCGCCTGCTGAAAGCCGCCTGTGTCGGAGCTTTGCTCGGCGGTGGAATTCAGTTCCTGGTTCAACTTCCTGGATTGGTCCGGGATCTTGACGGTTTTCGCCTCTCGTTCGGGCTCAGGACCGCTCCGGTGCGCGAGACGTTGGCCGCTTTCGCACCGACGCTCGCCGGGCGGGGTGTGGTGCAACTGTCGTCCTACCTGGACCAGCTCCTGGCCTCGCTGCTCACCGCCGGCGCGGTCGCCGCGCTCTTCTATGCCCAGACGCTCTACCTGCTGCCGGTGAGCCTGTTTGGGATGTCGATCGCCGCCGCGGCGCTGCCCAGGCTGGCGAGGAGCGGCGGCGTTGGATCCGAAGGCGATGTCGCTGCCGGGACGGAGCGCGCCCTGGCGACCGCTGCATTTCTGAACCTGCCGAGCTCGCTGGCGTATCTCTTGCTGGGGCTGCCATTGGTGGAGGGGATTTTCCAGCTCTTCGGGAAGGGATTCGGTGCGGCGGAGAGCCGCCTGGTCTATCTCGTCCTCGCCGCTTACTCCATCGGGCTCCCGGCGGCGACCTCGGCGCGAGTCCTGCAGTCCGGTTTCTACGCCCGGGGTGACACCCGTACGCCGGCGCGGATCGCGGCCTTCCGCGTCGCGATCAGCCTCGCGGTGGGACTGCCCGCGATGTTCTGGCTCGACCGCCTGCGCCTCGCGGACTACGCCTTCCTCGGGGCGCCCGGAAGCATCCTGCGCCTCGGGGCCGTGGGCCTCGGGTTGGCGGCGGCGCTGGCCGCCTGGTGCGAGCTTGCGGCGTTGCGTCACGCCGCGCGCACCCGGCTGCCGAGCCTGGTCTGGCCGGCGCGCGCGTTTCTCCGCTTCACGCTGTACGCTCTGGGCGCCGCGGCACCAGCCGGACTCCTCGCGCTCGCGACCGGCGGATGGGAGGCCCATCCGACGTTGCGCGCGGCGCTCGTTCTGACGGTCTTTGCGGCGGTCTACCTGGGAATCGCCGGTGCCGCGGGAGAGGCGCCGGCTGTGGCCTGGATCTCGCGGTTGCGAGGGAGAAGAGGATGATCGTGGGACGGGGTAGAGGTGGACTCGGGGCCGCGACGCTCCTCCTCTGCGCTCTCGCCGCGAGCGGATGCGCGTCGCAGGGACTCGGAGCGCGCCTCGAGCACAATCTGCAGGATCAGATCCGGGCGCGGGGACTCGATCCCGCCACCGTGGTCATTCCGTTCACGCCCAACGACGACATGCGGAAGTGGATCGCGGCCGAGGTCCCGCGGTCCAACGCCAGGGAGACGCAGCTCAACTGGCTGCTGCAGGCGCTGATGAACCGTTCCACGGCGCCTCTCAAGTACGCTGCCGGTCATACCGGCACGGCGGCGGAGGTCTGGGTGCAAGGGAGGACGAACTGCCTCGGGTTCTCCCAGCTCTTCGTAGCGCTCGCCCGCGAGCTCGATCTGCCGGTCTACATGCTGCGCGTCTCCGACCTGCAGAGCTTCGAAAGGGACGGCGACCTCATCGTCGCCTCGGCGCACATCACGGCGGCCTTCGGAACGCCGGACCAGCGCCGCATCCTCGATTTCACGGAACGGCCGGTGCGGGAATACCACTGGGTGGAAGCGATCTCGGATCTGACCGCCGTGGCCCTCTACTACTCGAATCGCGGCGCCGAAGAGTTGCGTGAAGGCAAGACCGACGGTGGGCTCGATCTGCTGCGGACCGCGGTCCGGCTCGATCCCGAGCTCGCCGAAGCCTGGGTCAACCTGGGAGTGGCGGAGCGGCGCGCGGGAGATCCGGTCGCCGCGGAGGCAGCCTATCGAAAGGCGCTCGAAGTGGACTCCTCGATCGTGACGGGATACCAGAATCTCGCCGCTCTGTTGCGCATGTCGGGCCGGGAACAGGAGGCCGAGGATCTGCTCGGGCTGGTCGATCGGACCGGGAACCGCAACCCGTTCAGCTATCTCGCCCTCGGCGATCTGAGCCTGCGCCTGGGCCGTCTGGAGGAGGCCGGACGCTTCTATCGCCGCGCCGTGCGACTCGATCCGACGCTGGCCGAGAGCCATGCGGCGCTGGGCAACTGGGCGCTCACCGCCGGCAAGACGCGCGAGGCGCAGCGCCTGCTGCGCAAGGCGCAGCGGCTCGACCCGAAGAGCTCGCGGGTGGACGACCTCGCGCGCCGCCTTCAGGGCTGAGCCGGACCGCGCGCGTCCGCGCGGCGCGGGAAGAGGCCGGTCGCGCGCCACTGCCGGAGCACTTCGTAGACTGCGATGCCGACGGCGGTCGAGAGATTCAGCGACCGCACCTCCGGATCGGTGATCGGCAGGGCGACCATCTGCGCGCGATAGCGCTCCCGGAGCTCATCCGGGAGCCCCCGGCTCTCGCCGCCGAAGACCAATGTAACCGGCGAGGGGTAGTCGACGTCCCAATAGTCGAGGTTCGCATCGGCGGAGAAGAAGAACGGCCGGCCGAGTCCCGGGAGCGCGGCCTCGAAGGCCGGCCAGGAGTCCCAGCGCCGGAGGTTGACGCGCTCCCAGTAGTCGAGCCCGGCCCGGCGGAGCTGGCGTTCGCCGAGCGCGAAGCCCAGCGGCTCGACGAGGTGGAGCTGGGCGCCGGCCGCCAGGCAGGTGCGGCCGGCGTTGCCGGTGTTCCAGTGGATTTCCGGCGCGACGAGCGCGACGTGAAGGCGGGACATGAAACCTCCGTTTCCTTGAGGTCGTAGTGGAGAGCGGGAAGATCTTACGAGGAGAAGACCATGGGCAGGCCGATGAAAATCGTGGTCGGATCGCTGGCGGTCGGGGTCGCGGCGGTCGGCCTCCTGCTTTACAGCCGGAATGCGGCGGCCAAGCAGGAGGGGCTGAAGACGATCGACATCTCGCGCGGCAACATCATCGACAAGGCGCTGGCGGTGGGACAGATCGTGCCGGACCAGGAGATCCAGGTCAAATCGCAGATCTCCGGCATCATCGACGAGTGCTTCGTCGAGGTCGGTGATCGGGTCGAGATCGGTCAGCCGCTCTTCTCGGTCAGCCCCGATCCGACGCCGCTCGAGCTCGCGGATGCCGAGCGCCGCGTGCAGCTCACCCAGGTCGCCTACGACCGCGCGCAGCAGGATCTCGAGCGCACCAAGACGCTCTGGAGCGGCGGCATTCTGGCGCGCGACGCCTACGACTCCCGGCAGCGGGACTTCGATCAGGCCCGCATCACCCTCGAGCAGGAGAAGGACAAGCTCGCGCTCCTCAAGGAAGGACGGATCGTGCGCAAGGTGAACGGCGTCGACTCGGTGATCCGGGCCTCGGCGGCCGGCACGGTGCTCGAGCGCAAGGTCAATCCGGGCGATCCCGTCGTGCCGCTGACCTCCTTCCAGGAGGGCACGGTGCTCATGACCCTGGCGGACATGAAGACGCTCGAATTCAAGGGTACCGTGGACGAGATCGACGTCGGCAAGCTCCACGAAGGCATGGAGGTCCGCATTCAGATCGGCGCGCTGCCGGGGAGCTCGGTGCTCGCCAAGCTGACGCGCATCGCGCCGAAGGCACGCGAGAAGGAGGGCGCGACGATCTTCGACGTCGAGGCGGCGATTGACACCACGAAGTCGACCGTGACCCTGCGCGCCGGCTATTCGGCCAACGCCGACGTCATCATCCAGGAGAAAAAGGGCGTCGTGCTCGTCCCCGAACGCCTGGTGACCATGGCCAAGGACAAGGCTTCGGTCGAGGTTCCGGGCGCCAGGCCCGACGACAAGCCGGTGAAGAAGGAGATCCAGGTCGGGCTCTCCGACGGGCTCAACCTGGAGGTCATCGCCGGTCTCGCGGAGGGCGACAAGGTCATTCAACGCCCGGCCAAGGAAGTCGAGTAGCCCGATGTACCTGCGCAACTATCTGCGGCAGTTCCTGCGGGACGTCCGCGCCCAGAAGCTGCGCCTCTTCCTTACCGTTTTCGGCCTCGTCTGGGGCACCACCGCGGTGACGCTGATGCTCGCCTTCGGCGAAGGGCTGCATCGTCAGGTGATGATCGCGCAGAAGGGGCTCGGCGACGCGATCGTGATCGCCTGGCCGGCGCGCACCAGCAAGCCCTGGCAGGGGTTGCCGCGCGGCCGCAGCGTGCAGCTCACCGACGAGGACATCACGCTGCTGCGCACCGAGGTCGAGGGGATCAAGAGCATCAGCGAGGAGTACTCGCAGGAGGGGGCGCGCATCAGCTACGGCAAGAAGGCGCTGTCGGTGGACATCTCGGGCTCGAACGTGGAGTTCGGCGGCATGCGCGCGATGAACCCCCAGGTGGGCGGGCGCTTCCTGAATCAGCTCGACCTCGACGAGCGCCGGCGGGTCGTCTTCATCGGCGACCAGCTCGCCAAGGACCTCTTCGGCGTGGGTGTCGATGCCGTGGGCGAGCAGGTGCGAATCGACGGCTCGCCGTTCACGGTCATCGGCGTCATGGTGCAGAAGGAGCAGGACTCGTCCTACAGCGGTCGCGACAAGGACAAGGCGACGATTCCTTCCACCACGTTCAAGGCGATCTACGGCTCGAAGTACATCGAGAACTTCATCTTCCAGGCCAAGGATGTCCAGCGTATCGCCGGCGTCAAGAAGGCCGTGATCGCGACCGCCGCGCACAGGCATCGATTCGATCCGTCGGACGACGAGGCGATCCAGATGTGGGACACGACCGAGGGATTGAAGTTCCTCGACACGTTCTTTCTCGCCTTCCGGAGCTTCCTCGGCATCGTCGGGGCTCTGACTCTCGTCGTCGGAGGCATCGGCGTCAGCAACATCATGAACGTCGTGGTGGAGGAGCGCACCAAGGAGATCGGCATCAAGATGGCCCTCGGCGCCAAGCGCCGCTATGTCGTCGGGCAGTTCCTGTTCGAGACGCTGCTGATCACGGTCGTCGGCGGGCTCGCCGGCTTTCTGATCTCGTGGAGCGTGTGCGCCGTCTTTCCGCGCTTCGGATTTCAGCAGTACATCGGCGACCCGCGGATCTCGCTGCAGGTTGCCGCCATCACGACCGGGATTCTCGGAGCCATCGGTTTGCTGGCGGGGTACTTTCCGGCCCGGACCGCGGCCAACCTTCGTCCGGTCGAAGCATTGAGGATGTGACGATGCTCAGGCTCTCACTGATCCTCAAGCTCTTCCGGCGCAGCGCCGGCATCAACCGCAAGCGCATGGTGATGACCGTCGCCGCTATCGCCTGGGGAACGCTGTCGATCGTCCTGCTGCTGTCGTTCGGAGAAGGGCTGAAGCGGAATCTCACCAAGGGCAGCCGGGGCCTCGGCGAGGGCATCATCGTGATCTGGCCGGGAGCGACCTCGAAGGCGTTCGGCGGCTTTCCGCAGGGGCGGAATCTGCGATTCATTCCCGAGGACGCCGACCTTCTGGAGGCCAATATCCCCGAGCTGGCCCTGACTTCGGCGGAGATGAGGCGGTGGGGGATCACGGTCACCTATGGACGCAAGACCCTCACCAAGCCGGTGGTGGGCGTGGAGCCGGCCTACGGCGAGCTGCGCAACCAGATTCCCCAGGCGGGAGGCCGTTTCCTCGACGACCGGGACGAGGAGCTCAAGCGCCGGGTGGTCTTCCTCGGCAACGAGCTGAAGAAGGACCTGTTCGCCGACCAGGAGGCGGTCGGCGAGACCATGTTCATCAATCAGATTCCGTTCACCGTCGTCGGCGTGATGCAGAAGAAGATCCAGATGGGCACTTACGGCGGTCCGGACGCCGACAACGCGGTCGTGCCGCTCTCGACCTTTCGCGCTCTCTTCGGACGGCGCTACGTCTCGGACCTCGTGGTTCGGGCGACTTCACCCGAAGTGAACGCGGCGGTGAAGAAGCGGCTCTACGAGATTCTCGGCGCGAAGTACCGCTTCGATCCGTCGGACGAACGGGCATTGGCGATGTGGGACACCGTCGAATCGCAGAAGGTCACGCGCAACATCGGGGTCGGCATCGAGATCTTCCTCGGCATCATCGGAGCGCTGACGATGTTGATCGGCGGGATCGGCGTGGCCAACATCATGTATGCCGTGGTCAAGCATCGAACGAAGGAGATCGGCGTGCAGATGGCCCTGGGCGCGCGGCGCTCCTACGTCATCGGACCGCTCGTGGTCGAATCGCTCGCGCTGACCGCGATGGGAGGGATCATCGGCATCGTGGTCGGAGTCGGCCTCGTCGAGCTCCTGGCTTTCGTCCAGGCCAGGGCCAACAGCGAGGCGCTCGAGTTCCTGGGCGCGCCGACGTTCTCGCTGGGTGTCGCCCTGACGACGGTCTCGCTCCTCGGCACGATCGGATTTCTCGCCGGGTTCTTTCCCTCGCGCCGCGCGGTCACCATCCAGCCGGCGGTCGCACTGCGTTACGAGTGAGGTGACGGCTCATGAACTTGTTCGTCGGACGGAATAGCAGGAAGATCGCCGCCATGGAAACGAGCCCGGCGATCATCGACATGCGCGAGCTGCGCAAGACCTACGACACCGGCGCGATCCAGGTCGAGGCGCTCAAGGGCATCGACCTCAAGGTGGAGACCGGGGAGTTCGTGGCGATCGTCGGTCCTTCGGGCTCGGGCAAGTCGACCCTGCTCAACATCGTCGGCTGTCTCGACACGCCGAGCGCCGGCTCCTACCGGCTCGACGGCGAGGAGGTCGCCGAGCTCGACGTCGACGAGCTCGCGGACATCCGGAACCGCAAGGTCGGCTTCGTCTTCCAGAGCTTCAATCTGCTGCCCCAGATCAGCGCCTACGAGAACGTCGAGCTGCCGCTGCTCTTTCACGGCACGGCAGCGCGCGAGCGCCGGGAGCGCGTCGAGCACCTGTTCGAGCAGGTCGCGCTCGCCGATCGCATGCACCACAAGCCGACCGAGCTCTCGGGCGGCCAGATGCAGCGCGTGGCGATCGCCCGCGCCCTCGCCTGTTCGCCGGCGCTCGTCCTCGCCGACGAACCGACCGGGAACCTCGATTCCTCTTCGGGCAAGGACATCATGTCGCTCTTCGAGGACCTGGCCGCCAAAGGACACACGATGGTCTTGATCACCCACGACAACGCTCTCGCCCAGCGCACGCGGCGGATCGTCCAGCTCCAGGACGGCCGCATCGTCGAGGACCGCCCGACCATCGTCGCCGCCTGACGCAGAAAAGAGGGACAGGCACACATTCTCGTCTCGGCTGTGGTGGGCGGTCTCCGGCACTCGGGAGATTGGGGTGCCGCCTAGTCAAGCCGGGCGCTCACCCCAATCTCCCGAGCACCGGAGCCCGCCTGGGATACGGGCCGGACAGGACCCCGAGCGGACTCCTGAAGGGCTTGCGAATTCCTAGTGGACGCGGCTTCTGCGGTTGCGGATGTAGTCGGCGAGCAGGAACTCGCCGAGGTTGTCGGGTGAGGCGAAGTAGGCGCGGCCGCGGTTGATCTTGGTGAGCTGGTCGACGAACTGCTGCAGGAGGCCGTCGGTGGCGATCATGAAGGTCGTGATGACGATCTTCTGGCGCCGGCACTGGTCCGCCTCCTCGAGCGTCAGGTTGACGATGCGGAGATCGAGGCCGAACGGATTCTTGTAGATCTGGCCGTTCTCGGTGATCGCCGAGGGCTTGCCGTCGGTGATCAGGATGATCTGCTTGTTGGGCTGTTTCTGGCGCGCGAGGAGGCCGCGCGCGAGCTGCAGCGCTTCGCGGGTGTTGGTGTGGAACGGGCCCGCTTCGAGGTAGGGCAGGTCGCGGAGCGCGATTCTCTCGGCGCGGTCGCCGAAGGTGATCACCGACAGATGGTCCTTCGGATACTTCGTCGTGATGAGCTCGGTCAACGCCAGTGCCACGGTCTTCGCCGGCGTGATGCGGTCCTCGCCGTAGAGGATCATCGAGTGGCTGATGTCGATCGCGACCACCGTCGCGCAGGCGGTCTGGTGCTCGGTCTCGAAGACCTCGAGATCCTCTTCGGCGAGCGTCAGGTCGCCTTGCGTCCGTTTCAGGGCGTTGGAGATCGAGCGCACGGAATCGATCCGGGCGAGGTCGTCTCCGAAAGCGTAGGCCCTGGTCTCGGGAAGCGTCTCGACGCCCTCTCCGCTGGCGTTGACGGCGTGGTAGCCCGGCGCGCCCTTCGCGAGACTGGAGAAGACCTGTTCGAAGGCGCTCCTGCGGATCTGCCGTTCGCCACGGCCGGAGAGCACCAGCCCACCCTCGGAATCGCGCTCGAGCATGCGCTGCTTCTCGAGCTCCGCGAAAAACGCCTCGAGATCGACCGACTCGTCGATATAGCCCTGTTCCTGGAGATACCGCATCCAATCCATCGCTTCCCCAGCGTCGCCCGCCGAGGCGAGGAGCAGCTGGTTGAAGAGCCGGGTGAGGTCGATTCCCGCCAGGATCTGGCGCAGCAGGTCGGGATCGAGATGAAAGTAGCGGTGGCGCACCTAGTTGATTTCACCGGTACCGCGGCGCGGACCGCGCCGCGGCGGCTTGAGCAGCTGGAATTTCAGCAGCTCCTTGTAGCTCACCATGCTGTCCAGGTCGTGGCGCGCGAGCTTGACGCTCTGATGGAGGCCGTCGAGCACCAGCTCCGACCAGAACGCGATCTGTTCGCGCGACTTGCCTTGCGCCCCGACGAGCTCAGCGAGGCCGGGCACGCGCGCGAGCTCGGCCTCGTACTCGGCGAAGGGCATCTCGTCCGAGAGGGTGACCGCGTTTCCGGCCGCGAACCAGGCGAGGATCGGCGCATAAGGGCCCGGATCTTCGGGCCCGGTGCCGGCCGGGTCGCGGCTGAGCTCGGGAAAATGCGCTTCGAAGAGCTTCTTGACCGCTGTGCCGATGAGCCTGCGCGCCACGACCTCGGGACCTTGCTGCTCTCCTTCGTAGACCATCTCGAGCTTGCCGGTGAGCGCCGGCAGGAGAGGCGGCAGGTCGCAGAGCCGCGGATAGACCGGGCGATCCCCGGTGGAGAGCGCCCGGCGCTCGAGATTCGAGGCCAGGAGCTCGATGGCCGAGATCGCGACGCGAGCGGAGACGCCCGAGGTCTGGTCGACGAGCTCGCTCTCGCGTGCCGCGATCGAGATCTCCTCCACCAGGAGGCGTGCCTCCTCGGTGAGGACGATGGGCGAATCGTCGCGCTCGGTCCAGGCCTCCTGGGCGGTGATCTGAGCGGCGAACGCGGCGCTCGGTGGATAGTGGGTGAGGATCTGAGACGCGATCCGGTCGCGCAGCGGAGTGATGATCGAGCCGCGGTTCGTGTAGTCCTCGGGATTGGCGGAGAACGCGAAGAGCATGTCGAGCACCAGGCGGACGGGGAAGCCGCGGATCTGAAGGTCGCGCTCCTCGAGCAGGTTCAGCAGGCCGACCTGGATGCGTGGCGCGAGGTCGGGCAGCTCGTTGATCGCGAAGATCCCGCGGTTGGTGCGCGGAATGATTCCGAAGTGGATGACCTCCGGATCGGCGTAGGTGAGGCGGCGCGTCGCCGCCTTGATCGGATCGATGTCCCCGAGCAGGTCGGCGATCGAGACGTCGGGCGTCGCCGTCTTCTCGCTGTAACGCGCTTCGCGTCCGAGCCATTCGACAGGGGCGTCGTCACCGGCCTCGTCGAGCCGCCGCGCGGCCCAGGTGGAGATCGGCGCCAACGGGTCGTCGTTCACCTCGCTTCCGGCGAGCACCGGAATCTCGGGATCGAGCAGCGTGGTGAGCTGCCGCAGCAGACGGGACTTCGCCTGGCCGCGCAGGCCGAGCAGGATGAAATCGTGGCCGGCGAGCAGCGCGTTGGCGATCGCCGGGATGACCGTCCGGTCGTAGCCCACGATGCCCGGAAAGAGCTCCTGCTTCGCGGCGAGCTTGCGCTTCAGGTTGGAGCGCACCTCGGACCGCACTGTGCGCGGCCGGTAGCTCCCGCGCTTGAGCTCCCCGAGAGTCCTCGCGCGGGCGGTCATGAGGTCTGCGCCTCGAGCCAGCGCTCGGCGTCGATCGCCGCTTTGCAGCCGCTGCCGGCGGCGGTCACCGCCTGGCGGTAGATCGGGTCGACGACATCCCCGCAAGCGAAGACTCCGGGAACTGCGGTGCGCGTCGTCGGCTCCTCGACGAGCAGGTAGCCGGTGGCATTCATCGGCAGTTTCTCCGCGAACAGTTTCGTGTTGGGTTGGTGACCGATCGCGACGAAGAGTCCCTGGGTCTCGAAAACGGTCTCGACCCCGGTCTCGCGATCCCGCAGCCGGAGGCCGCGCACGCCGGCGTCACGGCTGCCGAGGATCTCGACGACTTCGGAGTTCCAGATCCAGGCGATCTTCTCATTGCCTTCCGCCCGCTCCTGCAGGATCTTGGAGGCGCGCAGCACGTGCCGGCGATGGACCACGGTGACCTTGGACGCGAAACGGGTGAGGTAGATCGCCTCCTCGAGCGCGGTATCGCCGCCGCCGACGACCGCGACCTCCTTGCCCTTGAAGAAGAAGGCGTCGCAGGTGGCGCAGGCGGACACACCGTAGCCCATCAGGTCCCGCTCCGAGGGCAGACCGAGGAGCTTTGCGCTCGCGCCGGTGGAGAGAATCAGGGCATCGGCGACGTACTCCTGCTCGTCGCTCCGGAAGTGGAACGGCCGCTGGGCAAGATCGACTTCGGAGACGCGCTCGAACTTCACGTGGGCGCCGAACCGCTGGGCCTGCTCGCGCATCAGCTCGATGAGCTCCGGGCCCTGAATCCCCTTGGGGAAGCCGGGGTAGTTCTCGACCTCGGTCGTGATGGTGAGCTGGCCGCCGGGCTGCTCACCCTCGAAGACCACCGGCTCGAGGCCAGCCCGGGCGGCGTAGAGCGCCGCGGTGAGGCCGGCCGGTCCCGATCCGAGGATAGCGACGCGAAAATGCGCATCTGCGGATGGCGCTGCGTTGGTCATGCGACCGAAGGGCTCCTTTCAGGGGGAGATACGCGTCGAACGGCTTTCCGGACGCCGATCCCGGAAGGTGCCGAGTATAACAATCGCGAAGCCGGGTTCATTTCCCGGCGAGCGCTCCGGGCTCAGAGCGCCGCACCGGCGCGGAGAGCTCCTTCGGCGAGGCGGAGGACGTTGCCGGCGCCGCCGACCGTCAGATTGTCGATCGCCGCCCAGATCCAGAAACCGTTGCCGCCGGCCGACTGCACCGGACCGATCAGGAGCTCTTCCTCGCCGGCGGCCTGCACCGGACCGAGCGCGCCGGGTGATCGGACAAGGGTACCCACGCCGCCCTGCCCCAGGAGCTTGCGCAGCGCCGGCGCTTCGATCGCCTGCTCGAGCTCCACGTACAGGCTGAGAGTGTGGGCGTGAAAGACCCCCGCCTGCGCGGTCTGAACGAAGACCGATCCCTGCAGTCCGAGGGCGCGCTCGACCTGAAGCGCGATCTCGCGACCCGGGAAGCCCCCGGGGAGGAGATTGAATCCGATCTGCCCCGGAAAGACCGTCGGCTTCGCCGGTTTGGCGAAAGCAAGCAGCGCGCGGGTCTCGTCGAAGAGGGTGTCGATTCCGCTGGCGCCGCGTTCCGAGACCGGCAGCAGGACGGTCGCGACGGCGCGCCGCAACCCCGAAGCGCGCAGCGGGGCAAGCAGACGGCTGAGTGCGATCGCCGCCGGAGAAGGGCTGAGCAGGCGATCCTGGCCCATCCACGAGGACTCTTCGACTCCCGCGACCGCGGGGACTCCGTCGGCCACGGTCGCGCCCTGCGACGCCACGATGGCGCGTCGCCGCGCAGGCACCAGGGCGAGAGCCCGGCGATCGAGCTCGATCTCGCCGCAGAAGATCGCGAGATCCATGGCGTCGAAGCAGCCCTCGTCGACCCGAGCGACCAGGGCCGCGCCGTCGAGGCCCTCGGTCAGCGTCCCGACCATCGACTCGTCGACCGCGAAGAGACGGAGCTCGGAGCACAGATCCGGTCGCTGGGCGAGACGTTCCGCAACCTCCTTCCCGGGCAGGGAGAGAGAGTGCACTAGGGCGATGCGGCTCACGCGGTGCCGGCCCCTGCCGGTGGCGGGGCGGCGGACCGGCCGAATCCCGCGCGGCTGGCGAGCCAGAGCAGCGGGCCGGAGAGCGCGTAGGTCATCGCCATGACCGGCAGGAAGGCTTCAGGGTAGAAGGCGAGCAGCAGAATCACCGCCGCGAGCGGCAACGCCATGCGGTAGCTGTGCGGTCGCCGGAAGTCGAGCGACTTGAAGCTCCAGTAGCGGAACGTCGACACCATGAGGCTGCCGAGGATAGCGAGTGCGGCGGCCATGCCGACGAGCAGCCAGCGGCGACCCTCGGCATGCGGCGCGACGAGCAGAATACAGGCGATTCCGCCGCCCGCCGCGGGACAGGGAAGCCCGACGAAGTACCGCTTGTCGGCGCGCACGGTCTGGACGTTGAATCTGGCCAGGCGCATGGCACAGCAGACGACGAAGTAGAGCGGCACGAGCCAGCCGAGCCGGCTCCAGACGGAGAGGCCCCAGAGGTGAGCCACGAGGGCCGGAGCGGCCCCGAAGGTGATGACGTCGGCGAGGGAGTCGAACTCTCGTCCGAAATCGCTCTCCGTGCCGGTCAGACGGGCGATCCGCCCGTCGAGATTGTCGACGACGCCGGCGATCAGGATGCAGCCGGCGGCCCAGAGAAAGCGGCCCCGCAACGCCAAAATGACCGCGAAGAAGCCGAGAAAGATGTTGCCGATGGTGAAGGCGCTGGGCAGCAGGAAGGCGGCCCGTTTGGTGTGGCGCAGCACGCCCGATTCCCTGGACCCTCGGGCGTCGGAAGCGGTCATCGCACCACCGGCGCTGCGGAGTGCGCCGCGTCCCTCCGGTCATCGGCCATCGGAGTCTCGCCGACCCGGACGCGGTCGCCTTTCTTCACCAGGATCGCATAGGAGGCCGGGACGTAGAGATCGACGCGCGAGCCGAACTTGATCACGCCCAGGAGGTCGCCCCGCTTTCTCCGGTCGCCGCGACCGAGGTAGGAGACGACGCGGCGGGCGATCAGGCCGGCGAGCTGGCGGACGCCGATGCGATCGCCGTTGGGGCGCTCGAAGACATTGGTGTAGCGCTCGTTCTTGTCGGCGATGTCGGCGCGGAACGCGGCTAGCTTCTTGCCGCGCAGCAGAGCGGAGAAGACCACTTCGCCGTCCACCGGGCAGCGCTGCACGTGCACGTCGAAGACCGAGAGAAAGGTCACTACCCGGGAGTAGGGGCCTGGCCCGATCTCCGGATCGACGACCTGCTCGACGGCGGTGACGAGACCATCGGCGGGGGCGAGAACCACGCCCGCCGGCCCGTCGTAGCGGCGCCGCGGATCGCGAAAGAAGAGCATGACCAGGAGGCTCAGAACTGCGACGGCGACGGCGGCCACGCGGCGCTCGAAGAAGTAGAGGGCGAGCGCGACGACGACCAGCGGAAGGACGAACGCCCAGGCCTCTTTCGCGAAGCTCACTCGCGACCGTCCCGGGAACGGCAAGCAGATCTCTGCGGTGAATTCAGACGACGACCTGGTTTTCCTGATGGTCGCGCATCATGGCCTCCATCCGATCCTTGAGCGCGAGCTTGTGGATCTTGAGACGCTTCTCCTCAGCCTCGTCTTCTTGCGAGGGCAGAGTTCTCTGGGCGATCAGGGCCAGGCGCTCCTCGCACTCGTGATGCTCTTGATGGAGGAGGCGAAAAGCCGCGCTGGTGCGCAGGAACTCCTGTCTGAGAGCGTCGAAGTTCGGCATCGAGAAGATCTCCTTTCTCCCGGTAGGATCGGACGCGATCGAGGATAGCACCCGGCTTTTGCGCCCTTCAAGCGCGCTCATCGGGCGGCCCGCCGCGCATAGAGCCGGGCATCGCAGCCGTCGCGATAGTAGCTCCGGCGCAGCCCGCTGGGCGCAAAACCGAGGCGCTCGTAGAGCTTCTGCGCGCCGAGATTGTCGGCGCGCACCTCCAGGAAACAGTCCACTCCGGCGCGGTCGAGCTCGGCCAGAGCCGCGGCGAGAAGCCGACTTGCGACCTGCCTGCGCTGCCAGGCCGGATGCGTCGCGACGCGCAGCAACTCGGCCTCGGCGCAGATCTCCCGAAAGAGCGCGAAACCGACCGCGCGGCCTTCCTCATCCTCGGCGAGCCAGGCGCGCCCGGTCGGGGCGCACGCGAACTGCGCGACCTCCTCCGCCGTCCAGGGATCCCCGAAGGCGCTCGCCTCGAGCTGGACGAGCGCGGGGAGATCGGCGGCCGAGGCGGCGCGCAGGCGGACCGGGAAGCTCACGGCGAGGCTCCCCGCATCGTGAAGGCCCGCAGATAGAGCGGTTCCAGAGCGCTCGAGACCAGGCCGCCGAGGCGGGCGGCGGAGCCGGCGGACGCGACCGCGGCGGAGAGCGCCGACGCTCGCCACACCGGCGAGCGCGCCAGGTGCTGCGGCAGAGCCTGCCCGCCATGGACGGCAAGGACGACTCCCGCGGCGGCGGCGATCGCGGTTGCCGCGACGCGGGTCGGTTCGGCCAGCGCGGCGAGACCGCCCGCGCCGTACTGGAACTCCTGCGCGAACCACTCGTCGCGCAAGGCGTCGACGAGCGCGAGGATCCGGCCGCCCGCAGCGGGCTCGCCGCCGTGCGGCAGCGCCGAGACCGCCAGGGCCGCCAGGTTCGAAAGCGCCCAAACAGGCACGCCGAGAGCGCCCCGCAGCCCGATCGCGGTGGCCAGTGTGACGCGGATACCGGTGAAGCTCCCCGGACCGCGGAGGGCGAGAATTCCGTCGAGGTCCGACGGCTCGACGCCCGAACGGGCCAGGGCCTCGGCGAGATGGCGCAGGAGCGGCGGGCCGGAGCGGCTCTCGCCCGAGCATTCGGCGAGCACGATGCCGTCGCGCGCCACCGCGGCGCTGGTGACCGGGGAGCCGGCGTCGAAGGCGAGGCAGGTGGGCATCTCGAGCTTCAAGTCTAGCTCGCCGGCACGCAGCTATACTTTGCGGCCCATGCGCCCAGGGGTCGAAGTGACGCCGATGCTCCGGCACTACCTGGAGCTCAAGAACGAGTACCCGGACGCGGTTCTCTTCTATCGCATGGGGGACTTCTACGAGCTCTTCTTCGACGACGCCTTGCGCGTCGCACCGCTCCTCGACCTGACCCTCACGGCGCGGCAGAAGGGTACCGCGAACGAGACTCCGATGTGCGGCGTGCCGCATCACGCCGTCGCCGGCTACATCGGCAGGCTCATCCGCCTCGGTCTCAAAGTGGCGGTCTGCGATCAGGTCGAGGATCCCGCGCAGGCGAAGGGTCTGGTGCGGCGCGAGGTGACACGGGTCGTCACCCCCGGAACGATCTCCGAGCTCGCTCTGCTCGAGAGCAAGGAAGAGAATCTTCTCGCGGGCCTTCTCTGGCAGGGCAGCGACGGCGCCGGGGCGTTTCTGGATGTCTCGACGGGCCGGTTCTTTCTCCGGCGCTGGAGCGATCCGTCCGAGGCGGTCGCGGAGCTCGAGGTGCTGCGACCCCGGGAGCTGCTTTGCGCGCCCGAGGATCTTCCCGCGGCGGTCCGGGCCTGGGCGGAGCGCGATGTCGCGTGCCGGACCGGGCTCGACGGCCTCCTCGAGTCGCCGGCGAAGTCGGGCGAACTCCTGGCGCGCCAGTTCGGCGTCGGCACCATGCGCGGCTTCGGGCTGGAGGAGAGCGAGCCCGGGGTCCGCGTCGCCGCGGCGGTGCTCTCCTATGCGCAGTCGACTCAGAAGAGCCGGCTCGACCAGGTCACGGAGATCACCTTGCGCGCGGCGAGCGATCGCCTGGTCCTCGACGCCACGACGCTCGCCAATCTGGAGGTCCTGCGCGGCCAACGCGATGGCGAGCGTGGGGCGTCGTTGCTCGCGGTTCTCGACGGCACGGTGACGGCGCCCGGCGGCAGGCTCCTGCGCGACTGGCTCCGGCGCCCGCTCAAGGAACTGGGGGCGATCGGCGATCGCCATGACGGCGTCGCGGCGCTCGCCGCGGACCCGTCCCGCCTGGCGCGTCTGCGCGCCGCTCTCGGGCGCGTCGCCGATCTCGAGCGTCTGGCGACGCGGGCGGTGGTCGGCTCGTTGACCCCGCGCGAAGCCGCCGCGCTGCGCGACACGCTGGTCGCGATCCCGCCCCTGTTCGCGGACCTCGCTCTCCCCGGGAGCCGGTTGATCGCCGCGGCGGTCGCGACCGATCCGGCTGGGGACCTCTCCGCCAGCCTGGTCGCGGAGCTCGAAGAGGTTCCCGCGGCCAGTTTCGACGACGGCAGAGTGATCGCCCAAGGCGTCGACGGCGAGCTCGATCAGTACCGCTCTCTCGCCTCGGATGCCAAGCGCCACATCCTGGAGCTCGAGGAACGCGAGCGCAAGCGCACCGGGATCTCTTCCCTGAAAGTGCGCTACAACCGGGTCTTCGGCTACTCGATCGAGATCACGCGCGCGAACCAGTCGGCCGTTCCGCCCGAATATGTCCGTCGCCAGACGCTCGCCAACGCCGAGCGCTACGTCACTCCCGAGGTCCAGGCGCTCGAGGAGCGCATTCTCCACGCCGAGGACCGCCGCCTGGAGATCGAGCGCCGCCTCTACGCGGAGCTCGTCTCCCGCATCGCCGCGAGCGCGGCCCGGCTGCAGAAACTGGGACAGGCGATCGCGACCGTGGATCTCCTGGGCGCGTTCTCCGACGTCGCGGCACGTCGCGGCTATGTCCGTCCGGCCATGCTGCCCGCCGGGAGCGGCATCCACGTCGAGGAGGGCAGGCATCCGGTGCTCGAAGCGGCACTCGGCGATGCCTTCGTTCCGAACGATCTCGAGCTCGACCCGGAGAGCTCCCAGATCGTTCTGCTCACCGGGCCGAACATGGGCGGCAAGTCGACCTATCTCCGTCAGGCCGCTCTGCTGGTGCTCATGGCGCAGGCGGGCAGCTTCGTGCCGGCGAGAAGTGCCGCCATCGGAGTGGTGGACCGGATCTTCTCGCGGGTTGGCGCCTCGGACGACCTGGCGCGGGGCGAATCGACCTTCATGGTGGAGATGATCGAAACTTCGAACATCCTGCGCTTCGCGACCGCCGAGAGTCTGGTCATTCTGGACGAGGTGGGGCGGGGGACCGCGACCTTCGACGGTCTTTCGCTGGCCTGGGCGATCGTCGAGCATCTCCACGAGCGCGTGCGGCCGCTCACCCTCTTCGCCACGCACTATCACGAGCTCACCGAGCTCGCCGATCTGCTGCCGCGCGTCGTGAACCGAACGATGGCGGTCAAGGAGTGGGAGGACCGGATCATCTTTCTGCGCCGCGTGGCGCCGGGTAGCGCCGACAAGTCCTACGGCATCCATGTCGCGAAGCTCGCCGGGCTGCCGGAATCGGTCGTCGAGCGGGCGCAGCAGGTGCTGCGGAATCTGGAGGCCAAGGAGTTCGATCCCGAGGGACGTCCGCGTCTCGCCCACGGTGCCGTGCCCGCGGAGCACAAGGCCGCTCAGCTGCCGCTCTTCACGCCGTCGGAAGAGGTCGTCGCCGGAATCCTGCGCGAGCTCGACCTCGAGCGGCTGACCCCGTTGGCGGCGCTCAACCTCCTCGCCAGCCTCAAGGACCGGCTGAAATGAACGGTGAAGGCGGGGGCGGGGGAGTCCTCTTCCTGGGCATCGAAGGCATGGCCCTCGAGCCGGAAGAGGC
Organism: Thermoanaerobaculia bacterium; assembly: GCA_963806165.1. Lineage (GTDB taxonomy): Bacteria > Acidobacteriota > Thermoanaerobaculia > Multivoradales > JAGPDF01 > JAGPDF01. The sequence goes on along the minus strand of CAWDWZ010000007.1, from coordinate 694,176 downwards.
CAGGCTCCTGCGCAGGGTGAATCCCGCGGGAATCGTTCTCGTCACCCGCAACATCGAATCCGAGAAGCAGCTGAAAATCCTGATGGCAGGCCTGCGCAGCGCGGCGCCGCAGGCGATCTTCTGCCTCGACGCCGAAGGCGGCAGAGTGGACCGGCTGCGCGATGTGGTGGGTCCGGCCCCAGCGGCGGCGGATCTCGCACGCTGCCGCCCCGCGCTCGCGCGCCGAGCCGGGAGATGGATCGGCGCGGCGCTCCGCCAATTCGGCTTCGACCTGGACTTCGCCCCCGTCGTCGACCTCGACTACGGAGAGACCGGCAACGCCCTCGACGGCCGCACCCTCGGCGCGACACCGCGAAAGGTCACGACCAGAGCGCAGGCGTTTCTCGACGGCCTGCACAGCGCAGGAATCGGCGGCTGTCTCAAGCACTTCCCAGGCCTGGGCCGCGCAAGCGCCGACACACACCTGCGAGGAGCGAGCATCGCCGCATCCGGAGGCGAGCTAGCCCGTGACCTGACCCCCTTTACCGAGCTTTTGAAAGCCGCAGATTCGATGATGGTCAGCCACGCGACCTATCCCGGATGGGATACCGCGAAACTCCCAGCAAGCCTGAATCCGGCGATCTCAAGAGCGCTGGTAAGGGGAAAGACGGGCTTCAAGGGTGCGCTGTTCAGCGACGACCTCGAAATGGGGGCGCTCGCGGAATTCGGATCGCTGCCGCAGCTCGGCGCTCTGGCGCTCGCCGCGGGTTGCGACGGCCTGCTCTTCTGTCGTCGCCTCGACCGAAGCGCCGGCGATCGCCGCGGCGCTCGGGAAGCCGGCGCTTCGCGGGCGCCTCGATGAGGCCGCGGCGCGCCTCGAGCGCCTGCGCCGGAAGCTCGCGACCTTGAAACGGCGAAGCGCCCCGGCCGCCGGACCTTTCGAGCCGATCCGCCGCCGCCTCGCGGCGCCTGCCGAAGCGTCCGCGGCCGGCGGACTTCGTCCAGTGCCGGCTAGAAACCGGCTAGAACGGAATGTCGTCGTCCTGAAACTCGTGGCCGGCGTCGCGCGTGTCGCCGGCGGGAGCGCTCTGGCCGCTGTCGCGGGCACCACCCGAGCCGGTGCCGCCCGAGCCGCCGTCGCCGCGCGAGCCGAGCATCTGGAAATTGTCGCAGACGATCTCGGTCTTGTACTGCTTCTTGCCGCTCTCCTTGTCGTCCCACGAGCGCGTCTGCAGCCGGCCCTCGACGTAGACCATCTTGCCCTTCGTCAAGTACTGGCCGGCGATCTCGGCCTGGCGGCCGAAACAGACCACGTTGTGCCACTCGGTCTGCTCCTGGCGGTTGCCTTCCTTGTCCTTGAACTTGCGGCTCGTCGCCACGGAAAACGACGCGATGGGCTGCCCGCCCTGGGTGGACCGCATCTCGGGATCGCGGCCCAGATTTCCCACCAGAATCACTTTGTTGACCATGTGCGTGCTCCCTCTCGGCGTGGCCGGGACGGTATCATACGCATCGCGGACCCAACCGAACTCCTTTCTACGGAGATAGGACGTAATTCTTGCGCGTCGTCTTGCAGCGGGTGACCCGGGCGGCGGTTGAAATCGACGGTGCGGAAGTGGCGCGCCTCGGCAAAGGCTTCCTTCTCCTGGTCTGCATGGCGCGGGGTGACGACGAGCGCGTCGTGGCGCAGGCGGCGCGCAAAATCGCCGGCCTGCGGCTGTTCGACGATCCGGGCGGAAGGATGAATCTCGACCTCGCGAGCGTCGCGGGCGAGCTCCTGGTCGTCTCGCAGTTCACGCTGCTCGCGGATGTCGCGCGCGGCCGCCGGCCCTCGTTCGAAGAGGCGGCGCCTGGAAAAGTCGCCGAACCCCTGTTCGACCTCTTCGTGGCGCGCCTGCGCCAGGAAGGGCTAAGTGTCGCGACCGGAAGGTTCGGCGCGCCCATGCAGGTGAGCCTGGTCAACGACGGACCGGTGACGCTGGTGCTCGATTTCCCGGGCTCTCCTCCGCAAGCTCCGCCGGTCGCGGTTTGAGCGGGCGATCGACCGGGATCAGGGGCGGATCAGGGCCAGCCGATATCGACCTGCGAGATCGGCACCGGCATGAAACAGAGCAGAAAGATCGCCACGGCGGCGACCGCCAGCCATTTGCGCCGGCGGTCGAGCGGCTCGTCTTCATCCAGGACCGGAGGGTGTTCGAGCCCGATCAGGAGCACGATCGCGCTCCAGACGAACCAGCCAGGCCAGAGGAATCCGGCGGCCAGGAGTCCCATCCAGAGGAACCGGGCGATGCGGCGCTGCCAGCGCCCGAGCACGGCATAGAGAAGGTGCCCACCGTCGAGCTGGGCGAGTGGCAGGAGATTGAGCATGGTGGCGAAGCTCCCCACCCAGGCCGCGAGCACGAAAGGATGGGGGTTGAGAATCACCGATTCGGGAAGGGGGCCGTGGAAGAGCCAGACCAGGGCGCGGAAGAGGAGGCTCTGCCCCGGCAGCGTCAGGACCATCTCCGCCGCCCCTGCGGGACTCCGCACCACCGCGGTGGGGCTCGAGTGGGCGACGCCGTAGACCAGGAACGGCAGGAGCGCGATGAAGCCGGCGATCGGCCCGGCGACTCCGACATCGAACAGCTCGCGCTTCGTGCGGATGATGCCGCGGATCCGGATGAAGGCGCCGAACGTCCCAATGAGAATGGGGGAGGGCAGAAAGTAGGGCGGCGTCGCCGGCAGCCGGTAGCGCCGGCAGACGACGTAGTGGCCCAGCTCGTGCGCGAGCAGGATCGCCAGCATCGGAAGCGCGTAGGCGAAGCCCCACCGCAGTAGGTCCGGATCGGTCCACACCCGACTCACGGTCTCCGGCAGCAGCCATGGAACCAGATCGGTGGCGATATCAGTGCGCGCACTGACGAGAAACACGCCTCCCACGGTGACGCCGGTGAAGAGCGTGAGGAGGAAGAGGACGCAGGCGAGCAGGACTGTGCTTCTCTTTACCGGCAGCGGTGCCGAGGCGGAAATGTCCTGTGCTAGGGCCGATGAAGGCGCGGGGAGAGGGATCTGGCCGGGCGCTGGGATGGGTTCCGGCAAGGCCGGGTCGTTTCGGCTCAGAGGTTCTTCAGGTCTTTTCCGGGCTTGAAGCGCACGGTTCTGCCGGGGGTGATCGCCACTTCGACACCGGTCTTGGGATTGCGGCCGACGCCCTTCTTGCGATCCCGCACCTGAAAGACGCCGAATCCGCGGAGCTCGATCCGGCGACCGTCGCAGAGCGCATCCTTCATGGCGTCGATGATCGTGTCGACTGCCTGCACGGCCTTGATCCGCGGAACGTTGGAGACGTCCGACACCTTCATCACGATATCTGCCTTGATCATCTCCGGCTTGGCCTCGTGAGAAATCTAGCCGCAACCGCCGGGTGTGTCAACGCGGACGATGGCGGAGGATGTCGAGCTCACGCTCGGCGCAGCTTCGACTGCATGATGCAAAGCTCGAAGCCGATCTCCGCCTTCGCGATCACGCGCTCGAGCTCCGCGAGGTCCTCTGGTGTGAGCTCCAGCCCGCCGGATTCGTCGGACGCCAGGAAGAGCGCGGCGACGAGACGGTCCTTGACTCTCACCGGCAGCACCAGCACGCTGCCGGAGAGGGCCCGCTCGCCGAGAGACCCGACGAGAGCGAGGTGCGCAGGCATCGGCGAGAGTCGCCCGCGGAACATCGCGCCACTCTGTTTCAGTCCGGCGAAGACCGACGGCTGCCGAAGGGGCAGGCGGAATGCGGCGAGCTTGGGCTCGTCGATCCCCTCGCCCGACCAGAACCAAGAGGCTATTTCGTCTTTGCGCACGACGAAGAGGACCGTTTTCTGCGCGAGTCCCGCCGCGAAGTCGAGCAGCGCCCGCGCTACGTCGTCGCGTTCGCTCGGTCGGAGGAGTCGTTGTTCGGTCTCCTGGACAGTGAGTCTGTGGTGAGGTGCGACGGTGAGCTCCGCGGGCTTCGCGACTGCAGCTCCTGGGCTCCCCGGCGGGCCCGCCTTCGCAAGCGACGGACTCGGCGACGGGAGGCGCGCGGAAGGCGGGGAAGGCGGAGCTACCGCTGCCGGCATCTCGGGCGCTGGCAGCTGGAGCGGGGTCAGCTCGACCGCGGCCGAGTCAGGCGCGCCTGCGGGTCCGGGCGCCTCCGTGCTTTCGGAGGCGACGCCGGCAATCCGCGCATCCCACGACAGCTGATCCTGCCGGCCCTTCGCGCCGGTGGCTGGCGGCGATATCGCCGCGCTCTCCCGCGCCCAGAGGAATCGCGACCGGTTCATCTTGTCGAGCAACTTGGCGAGCCTCGACGGACACTCCTCTCCATAGTGCTTCTCGAGCGCCTCGATCACCCGCAGCTCCGGTGCCACATGCCAGCGAATCCGCTTGCCGATCACGAACGAGATCTCGTCCTGGATGGCGAGGTTGCGGGCCTCGATGAGCGCAACCTTCACCTGCGTCGAGCTCGAGTGGAAGGCGATCGCGCGGCATCGCCGGGCGACTTTCGCGGGCAGCAGCTCGAGGACATCGTCGGGAATGCCACGCAGGTCCTCCGGCGTGGCGAACGGAACGCCGTACTGCTCCGCGAGGGCGCTCGAGAGCTGCTCCTCGGTGAGCGCTTCGATTTCGAGCAGACAGGTCCCGAGACGGCCGCCGAGCACCTTCTGGTTGCGCAGCGCGCGCATGAGCTGCTCGCGCGTGATCTGGCCGCGCGTCTCGAGAAGCTCACCCAGGCGGGCTGGAGCCATCGGCAACTTGACCTCTAATTATAAGAATCAAAAAGGACTTCTATCCTCGAACAAGATATCAGACTGGGCTCGGCGGGAAAAGTCCCAGTCCGGCTATGATCCGCATGTGCCTGGCATGAGAATTCCCGTCCGTCTCCTCGTATTCCCCTTCCTCCTCGCCACTTGCGCCGCGGCCGAGGTCCCGACGCCCCCGGCCGCGGTCCCGACCGCCGCAAACGAGGTCCCGAGCGCCGCGGCCGCCTATCCGTTCCTGCTCGCCGGCGCGCTGCTCGCGGACGGCGAGAGCACGGCTGCCCTGGCCTCGTATGCCGAGGCGGCGGCTCTCGCTCCGCAAGATCCCTATGTGCACCTCGAGTACGCCAACGTGCTGGCACGCTCCGGCAGGATGATCGAGGCGGCCGCGCAGGCCAAGATCGCGCGTCAATTCGCGCCCACCGATCCGGAAGTACTGCGCGCCCAAGCGCGGATTGCGATGACTCTGGCTGACCGCGACGACGCCGCGCGCGCCGAGGCGCGCGAAGCCTTCGAACTGGTCCTCGCCGCCGAGCCCGACGACCTCGAGAGTCTGGTCGCGCTCGGTCAGATCTACCTCGGCGAAGGCGACTCGAAGCGCGCGGTCGAGAAGCTCAGCCGCGCCGCCGAGTTGCGGCCCGGGCAACCGATGATCGAGGCGTTGCGTGCCCGGGCGCTCGTCGAGGCCGGCGACCTCGTGGCCGCGGAGTCGGTCGAGCGCGCCGTGCTGGCCGCCAATCCGGATCGTCTCGAGAGCCGGCTGGAGCTGGCCGAGCTGCTCTCGAACCAGGCAAGACACACCGACGCCGCGGCTCTCCTCGCCGAGGCGCCGGAGGCGCAGCAGCGCTCTCCGGAGCTGCGTCGGCGGCGCGCGGTAGAGCTCTATCTCGCAGGGGATCTCAAGAACGCCGGCGACCTGGCGCGGGCTCTCCGCGCCGAGCTCCCGGACAACGATTCGATCCGCATTCTGCTCGCCACGATCGAGCAGGCCGATGGAAACTGGAGTCGCGTCCTGGAGTTGATCGGCGACTCCGCCGAGCAGTCCCCGCTCCAGGAGCAACTGAATGTCCTCGCGGTGCGCGCGCTCGAGCACCTGGGTCGAATCGAAGAGGCTCTCGCCTCTCTCGCCCACCGTGCGCAGGCCCTGGAAGGCGCGGGCCGCCGGAACGAGGCGCTGATGGTCCAGGCCGGCGCAGCGTTTCTGGCGGCGCGCAACGATCGCGTGGAGGCCGCGCTGGACCTCGCCGCACAGCTGATCCAGGCACAACCGCCGGCGGATCCGGAGATCGTGTTGCAGCTGCGGCTCCTCGCCGCCGATCTCGAGTTCAGCCGCCACGACCTGCCGCGGGCGATCGCCGCGCTCGGCCAGGCGGAGCGCGCGGATTCCGCGCCGCTGATCGGCAAGCGGTACGAATTGGCGATGCGCGCGGGGGACCCCGACGGCGCGGCGGAGTGGCGGCGCCGACTGGAGGCCGGCGGCGCCGAGGACCTGCTGGCCCTGGCGACCGCGGAAGAGCGGCTGGAGCGCTTCGGGGAAGCTCTGCCGGTGCTCGAGCGCGCCCTCGCCCTCGAGCCGGGGTCGAGCGAAATCCGCTTCCGCCAGGCCGCCGCGCTCGAGCGCACCGGGCGCTTCGCCGAGTCGGAGACGATCTTCGAGAACCTGATCGCCAGCGAGCCCGACAACGCCACGGCGCTCAACTACCTGGGCTACATGCGCATCGAGCGTGGGAGCGCGGTCGGACAGGGTCTCGAGCTCGTGCAGCGAGCGCTGCGGCTCGATTCCAACAACGGCGCCTATGTCGATTCCCTGGGCTGGGGCCTATTCAAACTGGGGCGGGTAGCCGAGGCGACCGAGGTTCTCGAACGGGCCTCCCGTCTGCTGCCGAACGATCCGACCGTGCTGGAGCACCTGGGCGACTCCTGTCGCGCGCTGGGCGCTGTCGATCGGGCCCGCGACGCCTATCGGCGTGCTCTGGCGCTCGCACCGGACCGCTCGGGCGGCCTTGCCGCGAAGCTGGCAGGGCTTCCTGGAGCCTCGTAGGCTGCGCGCCGGCTCCTGCTTCGCCCTCGGTCTCCTGGGTCTCGCGATCTCGAGCTGCGCGACGCCGGCCAGGGTTCCGCGAGCGCCGGCCGTCGCGGGCATTGCGGCCGGTCCGCCCGCCGGCGGCGGGATCTCCGGCCAGTGGCTCTTCCGGGCCGAAGTTTCGAGCGCCGAAGGAGCGGGCAGCCTGCGCCTCGTGCTACGTCGCTACGACGCAGCCCGCTTTACCCTGGAGGCGGCGGATGCGCTCGGGCAGGCGCGGTGGGAGATCCGCAGCGATCGTGACGAAGCCGTCTGGATCGAACCCCAGGGTCATCGTTTCTGTCGCCTGGAGGCGCGCGTCGCCCTGCGGACGCCGCAGTGGGTCTCCACCATCTCGGTTGCGGACATTGCCGGACTGCTGACCGGAGAGTGGCCTCCGGACGGCGCTCTGTCCACGCCGCCGGATTCCACGTCGCCAGCGTCCTCGTCCGCCGCAGGTGTCGCAGGCGTCGCCGCCTCCTCAGCCGTCTCAGCGAGCCGGCACTTCACCGGCGAGCGGGCCGGAAACGAATGGGCGAGCTGGACCTTGTGGGAGGGCGCCGAGCCCCTCGTCTGGTTCAAGCGGCTCGGCGCGGACTCGCTGCTTTCTGTGCGCCAGCCTGCAGTCCAGGTCCGCTGGCGGGTCACTGCCCGAGGCAATCTCGGCGAATCCGCATTCCTCCTGCTACCCGGCGACCTATCCGCGAGCGCCCGGGAGATCGCCTGCCCCGACAATGCGATTCCATAGCTTCGCCAAGGTGAATCTGCACCTCGAGGTCTTGGGCCGCCGCGACGACGGCTTCCACGAGCTGCGCACGATCTTCCAGACCATCGACCTCGCCGACGAAATCGAGCTCCTCCGGACCGGTGGCGGTATCGAGCTCGCGATCGTGGACCATCCCGACCTGCCGGCGGACGAGTCCAACCTCGCCTGGCGGGCGGCAGCGCGTTTCCTCGCCCGCTGGGGAAAGCGCGGCGAAGGCGTTCGCATCCGTCTGACCAAGCGGATTCCGGTGGGGGGCGGCCTGGGCGGCGGGAGCTCGAACGCTGCGACCGTTCTGCTGGGACTCCGTGCCCTGTTCCGCGTCGCGCCGCCGGCGGGGGAGCTCGACGCGCTCGCTGCCGAGCTCGGCTCGGACGTCAACTTCTTTCTCCATGGCGGGTCTGCCCTCGGCACCGGCCGCGGCGAACGCATCGAGCCGCTGCCCGATCCGGCCGCGGAAGCGCTCGAGCTCTGGCTCGCCGTCCCACCGGTGGCCGTGGCCACCAGTGCGGTGTTCGCAGCGCACTCCTCGGGGAGCGGCTCCGGGGGCGCGAGCGACGCTCGGCGCGGCAGAATCGTGCCGGGCCTTGCCGCGGCGTGGCAGCCGCTGCTGGGCTGGAACGACCTCGAAGCGACCTGCCTCGCGCTCTATCCCGTGGTGCGCGACGTGTATAATCGGCTCTCCGAATCGGGGGCACTGGCAGTTCGCCTTTCCGGTAGCGGCTCGACGGTCTTCGCCCTGTTCGCAGATCGAGCGGCGGGACAGGCAGTAGGGGATCGTCTCGGAAACGACACGATCTGGTTGCCCGTCAAGACACTGAGTCGGGAAGAGTGGCGTCGCCGGAGTGGATGGGACGCTCTGGCGGGAGGGACTTGACGTGGAAATCACCGACGTGCGGGTCTACCCCGTGCGGGACGAGAAAGTCCGGGCCTTCGTCTCGATCGTTTTCGATCGGTGCTTCATGATCAACGACATCAAGGTCATCCAGGGAAAGGACGGCCTGTTCGTCAGCATGCCGAGCCGCAAACGCAAGAGCGGCGAGTTCAAGGACGTCGCTCATCCACTGAACTCCGAGACGCGGAAGTGGGTCGAAGAGCGGATTCTGGGGGCTTATCAGGCGAGCCTCGACGGCCTCGCGCCGGGCGAAGACCGGACGCCTTCGCCGCAGCCGCCCGCGGTCGCCGGGGGTCCGCAGGAAGTCAGGGCGCGGTCGCTCGAAGAGGTCGAGCGCGTGCAATTCGGAGACTCCTTCTGGGGAGTGACTTGAGATCGGCGATAGACTGGCGTACTTGCAGTAGCTAGCGTGCACTTTCTGGGGCGTCGCCAAGCGGTAAGGCACGAGACTTTGGATCTCGCATTCGGAGGTTCGAATCCTCCCGCCCCAACCAGGTTCGACCTGGATGGATCTTCTGGACCGAAAATATCGAATTCGAGATCGAATCCCCGATGAGAACACCGAAGAGCGACGGCGACCATTACGGCGGCATCAAGATCTTCACCGGGCGCGCCCATCCGGCGCTCTCGCAGGAGATCTGCGAGTACCTCGAGGTGCCGGCCGGGAACTCCACGGCCTACAACTTCTCGGACGGCGAGACCTTCTGCCAGATCGACGAGAACGTGCGCGGATCCGACGTGTTCATCGTCCAGCCGACCTGCAGTCCGGTCAACGAGAACCTGATGGAGCTGCTCATTCTGCTCGACGCCTTCAAGCGCTCCTCGGCGTCGCGGGTGACGGCCGTTCTGCCCTACTACGGCTATGCCCGCCAGGACAAGAAGGATCAGCCGCGCGTGCCGATCACGGCCAAGCTGGTGGCCGACCTCATCTCGCGGGCCGGAGCCGATCGCGTGCTCTGCATGGACCTGCACGCGCCGCAGATCCAGGGCTTCTTCGACGTCCCGGTCGACCATCTGTTCGCCGCCCCGGTGCTGCTCGAAGCGATCCGCGCGCTGGACATACCCGATCTCGTCATCGTCTCTCCGGATGCCGGTGGCGTCGAACGCGCGCGCGCGATCGCCAAGCGGCTCTCGGCCGGCCTGGCGATCGTCGACAAGCGCCGGACCGCCCCCAACGTCGCCGAGATCATGCACATCATCGGCGACGTCGCGGGCCGGCACGTCCTCATCCTCGACGACATCATCGACACGGCGGGCACCCTCTCGAAGACGGTCGAAGCATTGCGGGACCAGGGTGCGCAGCGGATCCTCGCGGCCGGCGTCCACGGTGTGCTCTCCGGCACGGCTCTGCAGCGCATCGAGCAGTCCCCGCTCGAGCAGGTGTTGATCACCAACACCACTCCGGTCGCGGAGAAGCTCCAGAAGAGCTCGAAGCTCCGTTCACTTTCGGTCGCGCCGCTCCTGGGTGAGGCCATCCGCAGAATCCACGAGAACAGCTCGGTCAGCTCGCTGTTCGTCTAGACGAGAAGGGATCATGATCATGACTCACGACTTGACCATCGAAGTGCACCGCCGGGAAGAGACCGGCAAGTCCGCCAATCGCCGCCTGCGTCGCGAGGAGATGATTCCGGCCGTGGTCTACGGCGGCGGCAAGGAGCCGATCTCCATCCGGGTGCCGCGCAAGACGCTGATCGACCTGTTCAAGGACGGTGGCAGCGAGAACCGGATCTTCCTGCTCAAGCTCGCCGACACCGGCCAGAGCCGGCACGCGATGATCCGCGACATGCAGGTGAACCCGGTCAGCCGGCAGGTCGAGCACGTCGATTTCATGCGCATCGACATGGCGAAGCGCATCCGGGTCCGCGTTCACATCGCGCTCGACGGCGTCGCCTACGGCGTGCGCACCGAGGGCGGACTCATGGACTTCGTGACGCGCGAGGTGGAAGTCGAGTGTCTGCCGACCGCCATTCCACAGGAGCTGCGGGTCGACGTCTCCGAGGTCCGCATCGGCCAGCATCTGGAAGTCAAGGATCTGACCCTCCCGGAGGGGGTCACGCTGATCGAGGATCCGGATCGCGTGATCGTCTCCGTCGCCCACGCCAAGATCGAGGTCGAGGAGCCGGTGGCGGGCGCCGTCGTGGCCGAAGGGGAAGCGGTCGAGCCCGAGGTCATCGCCAAAGGCAAGAAGGACGAGGAGAAAGAGAAGGAGAAGGAGAAGGAGTCGTAAGCCCCTTAGGCTCGCTGCGGCTCGTCGTCGGGCTCGGCAACCCCGGAGAGTCCTATCGCCGGACCCGGCACAATGTCGGCTTTCGCGTCGTCGATCGCCTGGCGGAGATGCATGCCCTGCCCGGGGAACGCGAAGAGTGCGGAGCCAGGGTCCGCTCGGAGGGCGATTGGCTGGCCTGCCAGCCGCAGACCTACATGAATCGCAGCGGCAGCGCCGTGCGCTGCCTGTGCGAGCGCTACGGGCTCGAAGCCGCGGCCGTCCTCGTGGTCTACGACGACATCCACCTGCCGCTAGGCAGGTTACGCCTACGCTCCGGTGGCAGCGCCGCGGGGCACCGCGGTCTCGAATCGATCATCGAGGCGCTGCAGACCGAGGCGGTGCCGCGGCTGCGCCTCGGAATCGGAGCCCCCCCGCCGGCTCTGGGTTTGGCCGGGGATTCCGGCCTCTCGGACTACGTTCTGTCGCCCTTTCTCGCCGAGGAGGGCGCGGAGGTGAATGAGATGGTCGAGCGCGCGGCGCGCGCCGCCACCGCATGGCTGCGGTCGGGGATCGACGTCGCGATGAACCTCGCCAACGCTCCGGACCCGCCGGCGCCGGACTTGCCGCACTTGCCGGACGTCCCGAAGAGCGAATAGAATGAATGACCCAGCGGTTGGAGCTTCCAACCGCCGGCGACATGGGTGTACCGCGTCGCCGTTCCTTCCTGTTCCGCGAGCTGCGCGGGACCTCAACGGCCATAGGGAGGTCTAGAGTGAGAACGTATGAAATTGCGCTGGTCGCCGATCCGAGACTCTCGGACGACGATGTCACGGCGCTCTCCACCGAATACAAGCAGCTGATCACCAGTCGGGGAGGAGAAGTCCTCCGCGAAGAGAGCTGGGGCCGGCGGAAGCTCGCCTATCCGATCCACAAGCTCACCGAGGGTCGCTACCTCTTCCTGTTTCTTCAGATCGAGCCGGCCAAGGCCGGACTCCTCAGGGAAGTGGAGCTGCGGCTCAACCAGAACGACAAGATCCTGCGCTATCTCACCATCCGCACCGACGAGGACCTGAAGCGCGCGGCCGGCCGGGCCAAGCCCGGTGAGGCGCCGCCGCGCACCGGCGGCTACTACGACGTCGATCCGGCAGCGGCCGCAGCCGCGGCCGCCGGTTCCCCTGGCGCACCTGGCTCCCCGGGCTCCGATCTCGCCGAGGCCGTCGCCGGACCGGTGGGCATTCCAGCCGCCGAGCTCCCCGTGCCGTCCGACTCCCTTCCTGACGTCCATCGCGAGGAGGCCTGACCATGCAACCGTTCAAGTCGGGTCCGCGCGGCGGCAAGAAGGGTCCGGGCAAGGGCAAGCCCGCGGCGAAGAAGAAGACCTTCTTCCGCCGCAAGAAAGTCTGCCGGTTCACGGTCGAGCACATCGAGTACATCGACTACAAGGACGTGAAGCTCCTGCAGCAGTACATTCTCGAGCGCGCCAAGATCCTGCCTCGGCGGATCTCCGGCAACAGTGCCCGCCACCAGCGCATGGTGCAGGCCGCCATCAAGCGAGCGCGGCACTTGGCTCTCATTCCCTACACGACCGACTAGGAGCCGGAGATGAAAGTCATCCTGATGAGCGATCTGCGTCACCGCGGCCGGCGCGGGCAGGTGGTCGAAGTGAAGCCGGGTTTCGCGCGCAATTTCCTCCTGCCACAGGGCCTGGCCCTCGTGGCTTCGCCGGGCAACATCAAGCGCTTCGAGCACGAGAAGAAAAAGATCGATGCCCGCCACGATGCCGCCCTCGAAGTCGCCACCGCGGAGGCCGCCAGGATCTCCGCGGTCAAGCTCGAGCTGCGCAAGCGCGCGATGGAGTCCGGGGTGCTTTACGGCTCGGTTTCGGCGACCGATATCGTGACCGCCCTCGAAGAGCGCGGGATTGCAGTCGATCGCCGTCAGATCGATCTCGCGGGCGGGATCAAGTCGGTCGGCGATCATGTCGTCCGCATCGACCTGCATGCCGACGTCGTAGCGGAGTTGGCCGTAGCGGTCGCCGCCGAAGACTAGTTGCGTGAAGGCGGGCGGGTCGCGACGCGAAGTTGAACCTGGTGCGGGCGACTCCGGGCCGTCGATCGAGCGCTTTCTCGGCGATCCGACCCGAAGCATCGAAGACTGGCGATGGCTGTGGACCGGGGACGAAGCCTTCCCGATTCGCAGCCATCGCGGCTTTTTCGGGCGCATGGTGGTGTTCTGGAAGCGCCTCGTCCGTCCGCTGGTCGAGGCGCCACAGCGCGATCTCTGGGATCGGCAGCGCGTCTTCAATCTGATCCTGCTCGAGTATCTCCAGCGCGGCGAGGACGTGCGCAAGCAGGTCACCGAAGTGCACGAGCACCGGATCAACCACCTGGATGCGATCTATCGCGAAGGGCTGAACGAGGTCATGCAGCACAACGACGCGCTCTTCGCCCGCGTCGATCAGAAGCTCGATTTCCTGCGCCGCGAGACCCGCACGATCTGGGGGAGGCTGGGCGCGGCCCTCGCGCTGGCCGAGAAAGGTGGGCTGCCGGCGATCGTCCGGGCGCAGGAAGAGCACGTCTATATCGAGCTCGAGCGCCGGTTCCGCGGCACCGAGGAGGAGATCGCCGAGCGCATCTCACGCTTCCTGCCGGAGCTCGAAGGACGCGGCGAGGTGCTCGACCTCGGTTGCGGGCGGGGCGAAGCGCTCGCGGTGCTGCGCGGGCGCGAGATCCCGGCCCGCGGCGTCGATCTTTCGGCTTCGATGGTCGCCGAATGCCGGCGCAAGGGCCTGGTCGCCGAGGAAGGCGACCTGCTGGAGTACCTCGCCGCCGTCCCCGAAGGCCGCTTCGGTGGAATCGTCTCGTTCCACGTCATCGAGCACCTGCCGCCGGAAGTGCTCGATCGCCTGGCGCGCCTCTGCTGGCGGGCTCTGCGACCCGGCGGCGTGCTCATTTTCGAAACGCCGAACGCGCTCTCGCTCGTCGTCGCGGCGCGCAACTTCTGGCTCGATCCGACCCACCGCCGGCCGGTGCATCCCGAGAGCCTGAAGCTGAGCCTGGAGCTCGCCGGATTCGACCCGGTCGAGCGCATCGACCTGCGGCCGTTCCCGGAGGCCGCGCGGCTGCCGGAGATTCGCGTCGAAACCGTCGCCGCGGAGCACCGCGCCCTGGTCTTCGAGATCAACTCCCTGCGCGACCGCATCGACAACCTGCTCTTCGGTTGTCAGGACTACGCGATGATCGCCCGGAAGCCCCAGCCTTAGCCCGGGCTAGTTCTCCTCCCCGTTCTCGTCCGCGCTCTCGGTCGGGAAGTTGTCCGCCGTCAGGCCGTCGGGCATGCGTTCGCGATCCTTCGCGGTGTAGAACGGGCGCTGCTGCGCCCAGGGCAGGTCGAGGATCCTGGCCCAGCGCGCTTCGTAGGGGCGATCCGGTCCGCTGCCGGCAAGGAACGCCTCCTGGATCGTCCGCTCGGCGGCGGGAGTCGCGGCGAGGCCGGTGCGGTATTCGACGGTGCGGAACTCGACTCCCGGCGGCACGTCGAAGTGCTCGCCTTCGTGCAGCCAGCCGTCGCGCAGGCCGCTCTCGGCGAGCTCCCGCCAGATCGGCAGGGCGGCCTCGGCGCCGGTCATCTTGTTGCCGAGCGAGCGCTTCTGGTCGTAGCCGACCCAGACCAGCAGCGTGAACCTGGGCGTGTAACCGACGAACCAGGCGTCGGTGAAGTCGTTCGTCGTTCCGGTCTTGCCCGCGATGTCGAGCGGGAGGTCGGCGAGCCTGGCTCCCGTCCCCCGGTCCACGACGCCCTCGAGCATCGAAGTCAGCACGAACGCCGTCGCGGGCTCGAAGGCCTTGGTCGCCTCCGGCGCGTGGCGCTCGAGCACCGACCCCGTGCCGGTCTGCACCCGTTCGACGAGGTACGGTTTCACCAGCACGCCCTGATTGGCGAAGCTCGCGTAGGCCGCCGCGACTTCGAGCGGCACGAGGTCCGCAGCGCCGAGAGCCAGACTGGGGTAGGGCGGCAGAGGAGAGGTGATGCCGCAGCGGCGGGCGAAGTCGATCGTCCGTTCGGCGCCGACCAGATCCATGAGCTTCACCGCGGTGACGTTGACCGAGAGCTCGAGCGCCCGGCGAAGGGTCAGCACGCCGTAGTAGCGCCGGTAGTAATTGCGCGGGCTGTAAGTTGGCAAGCCCTCGGCGCCCGGAAAGAGCGCCGGCGCGTCGAACAGGGTGTCGGCAGGGGTGAACCCGTTTTCGAGCGCGGCGCCGTAGACGAACGGCTTGAACGAGGAACCCGCCTGGCGCAGCGCCTGGTTGGCGCGATTGAACTTGCTGCGACCGAAGTCCCACCCGCCGACCATCGCGCGCACGGCGCCGGTGCCGGACTCGAGCACCAATGCGGCGCCTTCGACGACCGGCTCCTGCTCCAGCATCCAGTAGGGCACTTCCGGCTTCTTCTCGTCCGGGTGCTGGCGAAACCAGGCGATATCGCCAGCGTGCAGGAGCTCGGCGGGCGAGCGCTCGTCGCGTCCAGGCGATACCCGGCCGCTCCAGGACGATGTCGCCTTCGGGCGTTCGGATCCGCGCCTCGTTGAGACCGGCCTCGAGCACCAGGCCCGGGAGCCAGGCCTCGGGAACCGGGTTCCTGCCGGCGAGCGCCTCGATCGCATCCCCCTCGAGGTCCAGCTTCTGCGCGCGCAGGATCGGTCCGCGATAGCCGCGGCGATGATCCAATCGGAGCAACCCGGACCTGAGCGCGGTCTCGGCCGCCGTCTGAATCCGGATATCCATCGTGGTCTGAACCTGCAAACCCTCGTGGTAGAGCCGGTCGATGCCATAGGCCTTCTCGAGATGTTGGCGCACGTCCTCGGCGAAGAACGGACCGATCTCCGCCTGGCGGGGATGCCGCGTCACCGCGAGCGGACTGGCGACCGCCTTGCGATAGTCGGCCTCCGAGATGAAGCCCTCCGTGAGCATGCGATTGAGCACGTAGTTGCGCCGCGCCACGACCTGGTCGGGGTGGCGGTACGGGCTGAACTGGCTCGGGCGCTGGACGATCCCGGCGAGCGCCGCGGCCTCGGGAAGCGTCAGGTCGCTCACGCCGTGGCCGAAATAGGAGCGCGCCGCGCTCTCCATGCCGTAGTTGCCATGGCCGAGGAAGACGACGTTCAGGTACATCGCGAGGATCTGCTGCTTGGAGAGCTGCTTCTCGAGCTGGACGGCGAGGAACGCCTCCGAGATCTTGCGCCGCCAGCTCTTCTCGTCGGTCAGGAAGAGCTTGCGGGCGAGCTGCATGGTGATCGTGGAGGCGCCCTGCGCGTGGCGGCCGCGGCGGAGATTCACCAGCACGGAGCGGACGACGCCGAGCGCGTCGATACCGCCGTGATGGAAGAAGTTCGCGTCCTCGGCCGCGAGCAGGGCATCGCGCAGGAGAGGCGGAATCTCACCCTGATCCAGCATCAGGCGCCGCTCGCGCGCATAGGAGGCGAACGCGACTTTGCTGTCGCGATCGTAGATCTGGGTGACGAGCTTCGGGCTGAAGCTCGTGATCGCTTCGACGCGCGGAACGTGAATGGCGGCTGCGATGCCCACTCCGACGGCGATGCCGCAGACCACGGCGGCGAGGAATTGCAGGCTCCAACGGCTCCTGCGGGGCCGCATCCGCGAGCCGGCGGTTCCCGGAGCTTTCATCGACGCGCGTGAGGGTTCGTCAGGCGGTACCGACGAAGAAGGCACGACGCTCATTATAGTCTTGCGCACGATGGAGGAGCGACCGATGAACGACTTGCCGCCGCTGCCGCTGCCCCAGCCGAAGCCCTTCGAGCCCGAACGAATGCGCGGCGGAACCGGCTGCCAGAAGCCCATACTGATCGGCTGCGGCCTCGTGGCGCTGCTCCTCGGCGTCGCGGCGGTCGTCTTCCTCGTCAAGGTGAAGGACGTGCTCGCCTACGCCATGAACGAGCTCCAGGCGGAGGTCGTCGCGCACCTGCCCGAGGATGCGAGTGCCGGCGAGCGCCGCGAGCTCACGGCGGGCTTCGACGCCGCGCTCGTCCGCATCCGCACCGGGAAGATCGATCCGGCCGCTCTCCAGGAACTGCAGAAGAAGCTCGTCGCCGTGGCTTCGGCCGCGAGCTCGCGGCGCCTGAGCAGGGAAGAGCTCACCGGGCTGATCTCGGCGCTCGACAAGTTCAACCGGGCGGGGAGCGCCCCGGCCGCCCCGGACGCGGCAACGGAGCCGGCCGCTCCCCAGGCCCAGCCGGACGAAACTTCGAGGCCGCCCGCGCCTTGAGCCGCTTCGAGCTCGTTTCCACTTTCAGCCCGCAGGGTGACCAGCCCGCGGCGATCAGCCAGCTCGCGGAGGGCCTCGAACGCGGCGAGAAGGAACAGGTTCTGCTCGGCGTCACCGGTTCGGGCAAGACCTTTTCGATCGCCAAGGTGGTCGAGCGGCTCAATCGCCCGACGCTCGTCCTGTCGCACAACAAGACGCTCGCCGCCCAGCTCTTCCAGGAGTTCCGCAGCTTCTTCCCGCACAACGCCGTCGAGTACTTCGTCTCCTACTACGACTACTACCAGCCGGAGGCCTACGTTCCCCAGTCCGACACCTACATCGAGAAGGAGACCAACATCAACGAGGAGATCGACCGGCTGAGACTGCGCGCCACGAAAGCGCTGTTCGAGCGCCGCGACGTCCTGCTCGTGGCCTCGGTCTCCTGCATCTACGGACTGGGTTCGCCGGAGGCGTTCTTCGGCATGCTGGAGTTCTTCGAGCGCGGCAGTCAGAGCGGGATGGACCGGGCGCTCTCCCGTCTGGTCGCCATGCAGTACCAGCGGACGTCGCTCGATCTCTTCCACGGCAGCTTCCGGGTCCGGGGCGATGTCCTCGAGGTGCTCCCGGCGTACGAGGACACCGCCCTCCGGATCGAGTACTTCGGCGACGAGGTGGAGCGCATCACCCGCTTCGACCCGTTGCGCGGCGAGGCGCTCGAGGTGCTCGATCGGGTCGCGGTCTTTCCGCGCACGCACTATGTGACGCCGAAGGAGAATCTCGAGCGCGCGATCGTGTCGATCCAGCACGAGCTCCGCGAGCGCCTGGCCGAGCTCGAGGCCGAGGGCAAGCTCCTCGAGCGCCAGCGCCTCGAGCAGCGCACCCGTTTCGATCTCGAGATGCTGAAGGAAACCGGCTATTGCCATGGCATCGAGAACTACTCCCGGCATCTTTCCGGACGGCAAGCGGGGGAGCCGCCGCCGACTCTGCTCGACTACTTCCCGCAGGATTTCCTGCTGATCGCCGACGAGAGCCATCAGACGATTCCGCAGGTGAGAGGGATGTACCACGGCGACCGGTCGCGCAAGCAGACGCTGGTCGACTTCGGCTTCCGCCTGCCCTCGGCGCTCGACAACCGGCCGCTCACTTTCGAGGAGTTCGACGCCCGGGTGGGGCAGCGGATCTACGTCTCGGCGACGCCGGCGCCCTGGGAGCTCGCGCGCGTCGGCGGGGTGGTGGCCGAACAGCTCATCCGCCCGACCGGGCTGCTCGATCCCGAGATCGAGATCCGGCCCGCGCGCGGACAGGTCGACGATCTGCTGGCGCGGATCCGGGAGGTCGCCGCACGCGGCGAGCGCACGCTGGTCACGACGCTGACCAAACGCATGTCGGAGGAGCTGACGCAGTTCCTCATGGAATGCGGCGTCCGCGTGCGCTACCTCCACAGCGACATCGAGACGCTCGAGCGCTCCGCGATCATCACCTCGCTGCGCCGCGGCGAGTTCGACGTCCTGGTCGGGATCAACCTCCTGCGCGAGGGACTCGACCTGCCCGAGGTCTCGCTGGTCGCGATTCTCGACGCGGACAAGGAGGGCTTCCTGCGCAGCGAGACGGCGCTCATTCAGACCGCCGGGCGGGCGGCCAGGAATCTGAACGGCAAGGTCGTGCTGTACGCGGATGTCGAGACCAACTCGATCCGCAACACGGTGAGCGAGACGAAGCGCCGGAGAATCCGCCAGGAGACCTACAACCGCGAGCACGGCATCGAGCCGCGGACGATCCTGAAGGACATCCACAGCCCCTTGGTCGCGATGAGCAATCTCGACTACTCGACCGGCTTCAGCAGCAGCCTGCTCGAAGTGGCCGACTCACCCGAGGTGCCGCTCGCGCAGCGCATCGCCCGGATGGAGAAGGAGATGAAGGCCGCCGCCAAGCGCCTCGAGTTCGAGGAGGCCGCCCAGCTGCGCGACAAGCTGAAGGAGCTGCGCGAGCTGCAGATCTACGCCGGCTGATGAACGACGATCTGCGACGGCAAATCGCCGAGCTTCCGGACTCGCCGGGCATCTACGTCTTTCGCGATGCCGGGGGCGACCCGCTCTACGTCGGGAAGGCCAAGTCGCTGCGCAAGCGCGTGCCGAGCTACCTCGGGCGGGATCTCGAGCCCCGTCTCGCGGCCATGATCGAGCTCGCGGCGAACGTCGAGTGCGTGGCGACGGCGACCGAGGCCGCGGCCCTGATGCTCGAGAACAACTGGATCAAGCGCCACCGGCCGCGCTACAACGTTCTCCTCAGGGACGACAAGACCTACCCCTATCTCAAGCTGACCCGCGAGGCCTGGCCGCGGCTGGTGTTCACCCGCCGCATCCGCCAGGACGGCGCCGACTACTTCGGTCCCTACCTTCCCGGCGGCTTGGCCCGCAGGGCCGTGAAACTGGTCCAGAAGCTCTTCGGAGTGCGGGTCTGCCGGATCGAGATCGACGGCTCGCTGCCGCGCCCCTGCCTGTACCACGACATGAAGCGGTGCCTCGGACCGTGCGTCGCGGGGCTGACCTCCGCCGCCGAATACGCCGACGCCGTCGAGGGCGCGCGTCTCTTCCTGAGCGGCAAGACGGCGCCGCTCTGTCGCAATCTGCGCGCTCAGATGGAGTCCGCCGCCGAGCGGCTCGATTTCGAACGCGCGGCCCGCCTGCGCGATCTGCTGCAGGAGATCGAACGCCAGGCGGCGCGGTCGCCGCTCTCCTCGGTGCTCGAAGAGGATATCGACCTCTTCGGCGCCACCGTCCACGGCAACCAGGCGGCGGTCTCGATTCTCGTGATGCGCGGCGGCCAGGTTCTCGACCGGCGTGAGATCTTCTGGGAGGGCGAGCGCGCCGTGACCCCTCCGCAGCTCGTCTCCGAGCTGCTGCCGCAGCTCTACGATCAGACGACCTTCCTGCCCAAGGAGCTGCACCTGCCGTTCGAGGTCGACGGCGAGGAGGCCCTCGCCGAATGGATGACGGCGAGGAAGGGCGAGCGCGTCTACCTGCGCCATCCGTCTCGCGGGCCGAAAGCGGAGCGCCTGCGGATCGCGGCGCAGGACGCCGAGTTCGCGTTTCGCCGGCGGTTCCGCGTCGATCCGGCGCGCGACGCGGCGCCGCGGGCGCTCGAGCGCCACTTGCACCTCGCGCAACCGCCGCGCTGGATCGAGGCTTTCGACATCTCCAACCTGCAGGGCACCGCCGTCGTCGCCTCGTTGGTCGTCTGGCGGGAAGGGCGCGTCCGCAAGGGCGAATACCGCAGTTTCAACATCCGCTCCTTCGCCGGTCAGGACGATTTCCGCTCGATGAGCGAGGCGGTCGAGCGGCGGTTCCGCAGGCTTCGGGAGGAGTCGGCAGTTCTCCCGGATCTGGTCCTCATCGACGGCGGAAGAGGCCAGCTCGCCGCGGCCGCCTCCGCCCTGGCCCGCCTCGAGCTCGAAGACCTTCCCCTGGTCGCGCTCGCCAAGCGGGAGGAGGAGCTCTATCTGCCGGGAGAGCCGGAGCCGCTGCGGCTGCCGCGACGGGACGAGGGCCTGCGGCTGCTGCAGATGCTGCGCGACGAGGCCCACCGGTTCGCCGTTTCACGCCACCGGCGGCAACGGTCGACCGGCTCGCTGCGCAGCCGTCTCGAGGAGATCCCGGGAGTCGGGCCGGCGCGCAGGAAGCTCCTGGCCGAGCGCTACGGAACCTGGGAGCTGCTGCGCGGGGCGCCGCTCGACGACCTGCGCAGTCTGTTGGGGAATGTCGTGGGGAGCAGCGTGCACCGTTACGTCCAGGGCGCTCCTGGCGATATGAACTAGACTTTCCACGATATGCGCGGACTGGCAGGCGAAATGCTGGGCGATCTCTCCAAGAGAGCGATCCTCGAGGTGCTCCAGGAGCTGCACTTCCAGAGATCGACCGGAATCCTCGAAGTGGACGGCGGCGAGCACAAGCGCCGTCTCTTTCTGCGCGAAGGCAGCCTCTACCTGGCCGCCAGTCATCCTCTCGCCCACCGGCTGGGCGACCTCGTGAAATCCCTCTCCGACCGCTCGAACGACGCGGCGACGGCGGCGGCCCGGACCCGCTGTCTCGACCTCGTGCAGCGCATGGCGCAGGTGATCGGCGACTGGCGCCAGGGCAGGTTCCGCTTCGTCGAGGATTCCTCCGTGCTGGCCGCGGATCTCGTCGGACCGCTGCCGACACTGCGTCTCCTGATGGTCGGCTCGACGATCGGCGCCACGACGGCGGAGCTCGCGGCGAAGATGGGCGGCGAGCGCGTGCATCTCGTGGCGGTGCCCCTGAGCGACCTGCCCGAAGATCCGGCGGACCTCCTCGGGCTCGGACCCGAGGAGCAGTTCCTGCTCGAAAGGCTGCGCCAGCCGATGACCCTGGGAGATGTCGTCTCCGAGAGCCCGATCGATCGCGAAACGACGCTCAAGAGACTGGCGCAGCTGCTGGCCGGGAGACAGATCCGGATCCTCGAGCGTGCGGCGGACGCCGCCGCTCCGTCGGAGGCCGCCCTCGACGCGACGCTCGTCCAGCGCCTGTCGGGCCGGTTCGAGCGCGATCTCAAAGAAGATCCGCTCAAGCTCTCGGTGGAGGAGTTCCGGTCCCGCGTGACGGAGCTGCTAGCGAAACTCGGCGCGCTCAACTTCTACGAGCTCCTCGACGTCGACCCCGCATCCACAGTCGACCAGGTGCAGTCGAAGTACGAGACCCTGGCCCGGCAGGTTCACCCGGCCAACGAAGAGGCCTACGGCCTGACCGGGCTGAAGCCGATGTTGGCGCTGCTGTTCGAGCGCGCCACGCACGGCTACCTGGTGCTTTCGGATCCGGAGCGCCGCCGGCAGTACAACGAGACTCAGGTCATCGATCTCGCGTCGTCGAAAGTCACTGGCGTGCAGCGGGAAGTCGAGGCGAAAGAGCTGGCGCGGGAGTACGCCGAACAGGCGCACGCCTTGTTCGCGCGCGGGGACTTCCACTTCGCCGTCGAGCTTCTGCAGCTCGCTGCGAGCATGGACCGGCGGCCGGAATACCTGCTCGCCCTGGCGCGCGTCCAGGTCAAGAACCCGAAGTGGCTGCCGCGGGCCGTCGACAGCTGCCGGGCGGCGCTCGAGCTCGCACCCCACAGCGCCGAGGTGCGCTACCAGCTGGGGGAGATCTACGAGCAGCTGGGCGAGATCGAACGCGCCCGCGCCCAGTACACGGCCGCGGCTCGCGAGGACCCCGGCCACGTCCAGGCCAACGCCAAAGTGAGGAATCTCGGCACGGCGAAGACCGCCCGGACGGAGGACGAGGGCGGCCTGTTCAGCAGGATCTTCCGGCGCCGGGACGGATGAATGCTATATTCGCCGCGGTCGAAGAGCCCGGCACGGTCGCTCCACGTACGCGTGGAGAGGAAAGTCCGAGCTCCAACGGGCAGCATGCTCGCCAACGGCGAGGCGCAGTGATGCGACGGAAAGTGCAACAGAAAGCAGACCGCCTGGCCCTTCGGGGCGAGGTAAGGGTGAAACGGCGCGGTAAGAGCGCACCGCCCGGCCGGTGACGGTCCGGGGTACGGCAAACCCCATGCGGAGCAAGACCAAATAGGGGGATGGTCGCGCGGGCCGCCCGTCCCGCCCGTTCCGGTTCGCCGGGACGACTTCCCCGGGTAGGTCGCTTGCGGCCGGCGGCAACGCCGGTCCCAGAGGAATGACCGTGACCGGTATCGCAAGATGGCCGGACACAGAACTCGGCTTACGGGGCTCTTCGACCCTTTCTTCCCATGACCCCGGCACTTCCCCCACCTGTTCGTCCGGGAGACCGCGTCGGCGTCGCGGCGCTCTCCGGTCCGCTGGACCCGGTCCGGCTCGCGGACGGGATCGCCGAGCTCTCCCGCCTCGGATTCGTTCCGGTTCTGGCGCGCAACCTCGAGCTGCGCACCGGCCTCTTCGCCGGTGACGACGCGGAACGCGCGGCGGCATTCCAGGATCTCGCCGACGATCCGTCGATCGCCGCCATCTTCTTCGCCCGCGGCGGACATGGACTCCTGCGCGTTCTGCCCCTGCTCGATTGGGAGCGTCTCGCCGCGGTTCCCCGCGCCTACGTCGGATACTCGGATGTCACGCCGTTTCTCCTCAACGTCGTCGAGAGGCTGGGCCGGGTCGCCTTTCACGGTCCGATGGTGGCCGTGGACATGGCCCGGGGTCTCTCCACCGAAGAGCGCACGAGCCTGCTTTCGGCTCTCCGTGGAGAGCCGCATCGCGAGCTCGCGCTCACGCTCGTAAATGCCGGCGAGGGCGAGCCCCGCGGCGCTCTCCTCGGGGGCTGCCTCACCCTGATGGCCGGGGTTTGCGGGACGGCGTTCGCGACTCCGATCGACGACTCCGTCCTCTTTCTGGAAGATGTCGGCGAACCGCTCTACCGGATCGACCGCATGTTGACCCAGTTGTACCTGTCCGGTAGTCTGACCTCGATTCGCGCCATGATTCTGGGAGCTTCCATGTTTTCCGAGCTCGACGACGAGGCAGCGCTGCTGATTCGCGAGCGCGCGGGCCACGTGACGGTGGCGTGCGGACTCCCCGCCGGGCACACGACTCCGAACTTCACGCTGCCGCTCGGGTGCACGGCCCGAATCGACCTCGCGCGCTCGCTGCTGGTCGTCGAGCCCGGTTGAGTATGGCCACCAGCAAGCCGGTATTCAAGACCACGAGCAAGAGGCCGAATCTCCCCAACTACACCGTGGAGTTCAGCGAAGGGGAGTTCATCTTCCGCGAGGGTGACCTCGGCATGGAGATGTACATCATCCACGAGGGCAGGATCGCGATCCTGAAGCAGGTCCAGGCCGACCAGCGCGAGCTCGCGGTGCTGGAGAAGGGCGACTTCTTCGGCGAGATGTCGATTCTCGAGGATCTCCCGCGCACCGCCTCCGCGCGCGCCCTCTCCGATGTCAAGCTGCTGCTCATCAACGGCTCCACTTTCGACCAGATGCTGCGCTCGAATCCGGAGATCGCGGTCCGGATGATGCGCAAGCTGTCACGTCGCCTGCGCGAAACCGACCGGCTGCTCAGGGAAGCGCCGGGCGCCGCCGCCGTGCCGCTCGACGAGCCCCCGCCGCCGACTCCCACCGCCGCCCTCGAGCTGGGCATGGTCCGCGGGCCGCAGTGCCTCGTCCACGACAAATCCGGCATGGAGTTTCTGCTGGCGCGCGGTTCCGAGACCATGATCGGGCGGCGCGATCCGGTCACCGGCATCGATCCGGACATCGATCTCACCCCGGCCGACACCCAACGTTCGATCAGCCGGCGCCATGCCAAGGTCTATCGCCGCGGCGCGAAGTTCTTCGTCGCGGAGGAGATCGGGACGATGAACGGCACGTTCGTCAACGGCGTCCGCATCGAGACCGGCGTCCCGACCGAGATCAAGTACGGCGACGAATTGCGCTGCGGTCTCGTCAGCCTCAGGTTCCGCGCCGAGTAACCCAACGATCCGCTGCATTGGCGGTCTCCGGCACTCGGGAGATCGGGGTCGAAGCTCGCTACTGCCGTGGTGGGCGGACTCCGGCACTCGGGAGATCGGGTCGAAGCTCGCTACTGCCGTGGTGGGCGGGCTCCGGCGCTCGGGAGATCGGGGTGAGCTCCCAGCCTCACTAGGAGGCGCCCCGATCTCCCGAGTGCCGGAGCCCGCCTGTGACTCATCGCGCTAAGCTCTTGGGCAGCGTGGAGCCCGCAAACTCATCCGTTCGAGCCTCTTCTGTACCCATCCGACTGGACACGCCGTTGCGGTATCTGCGCGGGGTCGGGCCCGGGAGGGCGGAGCGTTTGGCTGCGGCTGGACTGCGGACGGTGGAGGATCTGCTGTACTCGGTGCCGCTGCGCTACGAGGATCGGCGGCGAGTGGCGCGGGTGGCGGAAGTCAATGCTCCCGGGGCGTGGACGGTGGCCGGGCGGATCGAGGATCTGCGGGCGATCCGCACCCGGCGGCGCGGGCTGGTGATCGTGCGCGCGCGGCTGGTCGACGAGACCGGCTCGCTGCCGGTCGCCTGGTTCAACCAGCCCTACCTCGTGACCCGCCTGCAGGCAGGTGGGCTCTGGCTCCTGCACGGCACGGTGAAGGGCGTCGACTGGGGGCTCTGGGAGATGACCAACCCGACCTGCGAGGTCGTCGATGCGGATCACCCCGAACGGAGCGGGCGCATCGTGGCGATCTATTCGCGGGTCGCCGGCCTGCCTTCGGGACTTTTCGGCCGGCTCCTCGAGCAGGCGTTGCCGGCGCTCGAGACCGCCGATGCCGTCGAGATTCTGCCGCCCGACCTCTTGCGGCGTTACGCGCTGCCCGAGCTCGCGACGGCGCTCCGCCTGCTGCATCGGCCGCCGGCCGAGAGCGACGTCGACGCCCTGAACCGGGCGGAGAGCGCGGCGCATTCGCGCCTGGCCTACGGCGAGCTGCTGGAGTTCCAGCTGCAGCTCGCCCGCCGGCGCGCGCTCGAGACCGCGAGCGCCAAGCGACATCGCTATCGCATCGACGACCGGGCCCGCGCCGCGGCGCGGGCGATCCTTCCGTTCACGCTCACCGGCGCCCAGAAACGGGTCCTCAAGGAGATCGTCGACGATCTCCAACGTCCGCAGCCGATGCTCCGCCTTCTGCAGGGCGACGTCGGCAGCGGCAAGACGATCATCGCCGCGATCTGTCTCCTGCTGGCGGCGGAAAGCGGACTCCAGTCGGCGTTCATGGCGCCGACCGAGCTCCTGGCGGAGCAGCACTTCTCGAGCTTGCGGCGCCTCCTCGGCGAGCGCTACCGGATCGAGCTCGTGAGCTCCACGGGATCGAGCGCGGCGGTGCGGCGCGGGCTCGCCGACGGGTCGGTGCAGATCGCCGTCGGCACGCACGCGCTCATCCAGCGCGGCATCTCCTTCGCGCGCCTGGGCCTCGCGATCATCGACGAGCAGCACCGCTTCGGAGTGGAGCAGCGCAAGGTCCTGCAGTCGAAGGGCGACCAGCCCGACATCCTGGTCATGACCGCGACGCCCATTCCGCGAACCCTGACCCTCACCCTGTACGGCGATCTCGACGTCTCGCAGATCGACGAGATGCCACCCGGCCGGGGAGAGCTGGTGACCGAGGTGCTTCCGGGAACGCAGCGCAAGGAGTGCTACCGGCGGCTGCGTGCCGCCCTCGCGGCGGGCGCGCAGGGCTACGTCGTCTTTCCGCTCATCGACGAGAGTCCCGAGGTCGCCGCCTCCTCGCTGGCGAATCTGGGCGACAAGGTGCGCAGCTATCTCGCCGACTTCCCGAGCGCCGTTCTCCACGGCAGGATTCCGGCGCCGGAGCGCGAACGGATCATGCAGGAGTTCGCGGCCGGCAAGCTCCGGGTGCTCGTGGCGACCACGGTCGTCGAGGTCGGCGTGGATGTCGCCAACGCCACCTGGATGATCATCGAGAGCGCGGAGCGCTTCGGGCTGGCGCAGCTCCACCAGCTGCGCGGCCGGGTGGGGCGCGGGAGCGGCGCGTCGCGCTGTCTGGCGATCCACGGCAGGCTCTCGGAAGAGGGGCGGCGACGGCTCGACGTCTTCGCCTCGACCCGCGACGGCTTCGCGATCGCCGAAGCGGATCTCGCCATCCGTGGACCGGGCGATCTCCTGGGCACCCGCCAGGCGGGTCTGCCGCGCTTTCGCGTCGCCGACCTGGCGACCCACCTCGCCTGGATCGAGCGCGCCCGCGGCGACGCCCGCGAGCTCCTGGCGCGTTTCAGCGATCCGGACCTCGCGCGCCTGCGCGCCCGGGTCGAAGCCCGTGCCCGCCACCTCGGCGATCACCTGGCGGGGGGCTAGAACATGCGCGTCCTGCTGATCGTCAATACGCTGCCGCCGCACGATCTCTCGGGGGTCGGCGAGCAGGTGCTGCAGCTCGCGACCGGCCTGCGGGAGCGCGGCCACGCCGTGGAAGTGCTCGGCCGGGGCGGCGAGGGCGCGCCGGGACCGAAGCTCCTCTTTCCGCTCGCCGTCATCCGCCCCGCGCTCGAGAAGATCCGCGCCTTCCGTCCCGACGTCGTTCAGCTGCACGAGTCCGACGGCGGTCTGCTCGCCCCCTGGCTTCTGCGCGGCTCCTCCCGGCCGCTCCTCGTCGCCCTCCTCCAGGTGAGCTATGTCGAAGAGCGGCGCGCGATCCGTCCGCTCACCTTCGGCGACGAGATTCTCGGTGAACCGGGGCGGGCCGAGAGGCGCTTCCGCGCCTTCAAGGCGCCGCTGCAGATCGCGCTCGGCCGGCGCACCGCGCGCGCCGCCGACCTGGTGCTCGCGCCGAGCGCGGCGACCGCCGCGGAGCTCGTCCGGGACTATGGCGCGCGCGCCACCGCGGTCCTGCCCAACGCCTCCGGCGGTCTGCTCGTGGCTCCTCGGGCGGTGCCCGAGGCCGCCTCCGGCGAGCCCGCTCTGCTCTTCGTCGGCCGGCTCCGCCTGCGCAAGGGCGTCGAGGTTCTCCTGCGGGCGCTCGCCATCCTCAAGGAGGGAGGAGTTCTCCTCCGGCTCAGAATCGCCGGCGACGGCGAGCACCGTGCGGCTCTCGAGCACACGGCGGCGCGTTTCGGGGTGACCGACCAGGTCGACTTTCTGGGGCGCCGCGCGCCGGCGGAGATCCGCTGGCTGTTGGAGCACGCCTCGGCATTGGTCGTGCCGTCGATCTACGAAGGCATGCCGTTGGTGGTGCTCGAGGCGATGGTCGCCGGAGTTCCCGTGGTCGCGAGCCGGGTGAGCGGGATTCCGGAAGTCGTGCTGGAGCCGGAGACCGGCTGGCTCGTGCCGCCGGAGAACCCGGCAGCGCTCGCCCTGGCGCTGCTCGACCTGGCCGTGCGGCCGGAGGAAGGGCAGCGGCGCGGCGAACGCGGACGCATCCGGCTCGAGGAGCGCTATCGTCCGGCACGCGTGGCCGAGCTCTGGGAGTCGATCATCGCGGACGCACTCGAGAAGCGGAGACCGACTTGAACCGATTCGCGAAGATCATGCAGGGCGTCGGCTGGCTCGGAGCCGGTCTGCTCGCCGTCGTCTGGGCGCAGGGCTTCGTCGTGCGCGACGACGCACCAGCGCTCGCGCGCCACAGCACGATCGCCCTGGCCGCAGCGGCCCTGTGCGTGCTGCCGCGCCTGTGGACGATCGCCTACCTGCTCCTCGCCGCGCGCGGCCGCGAAAAACTGCACGGTAAGGGGAAGGACCCGTCCGGGGGACCGGTGGCGGCTCTCGCGAAGCGCCACCAGCGCCAAGCCCTCTTTGCCGCGCTTTTCGCGCTCGCGGGCTTGGGAGGCTCCTTCGCCCTCGCGAGCGCGATTCTCGTCCGGCACGCGAGCCCGCTCGCGCACTCCGCCACCGGGCTCCTCGCTGTCGGACTGCAGATCGTGGCGCTCTCCCTGGAGCGGCGCGCGCTCTTCGCCGACCAGTCGGCGATGGGCGAGCTCGATCGGAAGCCCGTCCGCGGCGTCTCCTGAGCGCTCGCTGCTGCTATACTGCGCGCTGTTCGTCTTGATCCCTCGTCCCCCGGTCGTACAGCTCGAAGAAGCGGCGCCGGCGAAGCGACGCCGGAACCCGAAGGAGCCTCTGTGTCGGACTCGCGAATCGTGTTGTCGGGAATGCGCTCGACCGGGAAACTGCATCTCGGGCACCTTTTCGGCACCCTGCACAACTGGGTAGAGCTGCAGGAGCAGCATCGCTGCTTCTTCTTCGCCGCCGACTGGCACGCGCTGACCAGCGACTATGCCGACCCCTCCCGGATCACGGAGAACACCGTCGAGATGCTCGCCGACTGGATCGCGGCCGGAATCGATCCCGAGAATTCCGTCGTCTTCGTCCAGTCGATGGTCCCCGAGCACGCCGAGCTCCATCTCATCCTGTCGATGATCACGCCGCTGGGTTGGCTGGAGCGCGTCCCGACGTACAAGGACCAGATCCGCGAGATCGAGAACCGCGACCTCAATACCTACGGCTTCCTCGGCTATCCCGTCCTGCAGACCGCGGACATCGTCCTCTACCGGGCGCACCTCGTACCGGTTGGAGAAGATCAGGCGAGCCACCTCGAAGTGTCGCGGGAGATCACGCGCCGGTTCAACGCGCTCTATGGCGAGGTCTTTCCGGAGCCCCGCGCCCTGTTCACGAAGAGCCCGAAGGTTCCGGGACTCGACGGGCGCAAGATGTCGAAGTCCTACGACAACGCCATCAATCTCTCGGATCCGCCGGCCGTGATACGCGCAGAAGTGCATGTCCATGTTCACCGACCCGACCCGCGTCCGCGCAGGAGCGATCCCGGTCATCCCGAGAGCTGCAACCTCTTCGAGTTCCACCGCCTGGTGTCGCCGCCGGAGCTCATCGCGCGCGTCGAGTCCGAGTGCCGCCTCGCCCTGATCGGATGCGTCGACGACAAGAAGCTGCTCGCCGAGCAGATCATCGCCCTGCTCGAGCCGTTGCAGCAGCGGCGGCAGGCTCTGCTGCGGGAGCGTGGCGCGCTGCTCGCGCTGCTGCGTGACGGCTCCGAGCGCGCCCGCGAGCGCGCGCGGGAGACGATGGCTCTGGTGCGGGCGGCCCTCGGCCTCGACTACGACCGCCTGCTGGATCGGAGCTGCATTGAGCGCCGCCCCGACGTCGCCAGCCTCCTGCCCGATGCCTGGCGCGTGCATCTGCCGGTCTTCGACGGCCCGCTCGACCTCCTGCTGCACCTCATCAAGCTCAACGAGGTCGAGATCACCGACATTCCGGTGGCGACCATCTGTGATCAGTTCCACGAGTACCTCAAGCTCATGGAGGAGATGGATCTCGACATCGCCGGCGAGTACATCTACGAAGCGGCGCTGCTGATCCAGCTCAAGTCGAAGCTGCTCCTGCCGCGCCCGAAGAGAACCGACGGCGAGCTCGTGGACGAGGATCCGCGCGATGAGCTCGTGCAGCGCCTGCTCGAGTACCGGCGGATCAAGGAGGCGGCGCAAGCGCTGGCGGAGGTCGATCGCATGCGCCACGGGCTCTGGGCCCGGCGGAAACCGGCCTGGGAGGAAGACGCGGGCGAGGAGCTGGACCTCGACGAGGTCTCCCTGTTCGACCTCCTGAGCGCTTTCCGCGGCGTCCTCGAGCGCTACGATCGCGAGAACCCCGAGCCCGTTCGACTTCCGGGCGAGAGCTTCCCGGTGCGCGGCCAGTTCGAGCGCCTGCTCGAGATCCTCTCCGCCGGGGCACCGTTCGACTTCCTTCACGATCTGCGGACCCGGAGCTGCCGCGCCGAAGCGATCGCCGCGTTTCTGGCGGTGCTCGAGCTCGCGCGCCTGCAGCTGGTGCGGATGCATCAGACGGAGGACGGCGCGATCGTCCTCTACCGGACGACCCGCGATCTCGCGGCGGAAGACCTGGAGAGCGATGGACGCATGATCAGTCGAGCCGATCTCGAAGCCGCCCTGGAGGCGATTCTGTTCGTCGCCGCCCAGCCGGTGCCGGTGGAGCGGCTGAGCGGTCTGTTCGAGGGTGTCTACCCCGAGGAGTTCGCGGACGCTCTTGCCGCGCTGCGCTCGCGCTACAGCCGGAGCCGGGGCGCGGACTCTCCATCGAGGAGGTCGCCGGCGGGCTTCGCATCGTGACCGCACCGGAGTACCATGCTTACCTGAAGCAAGTTCTTCGACGCCGCCGGGCGCGAACAAGCTGTCGATGGCCGCGATCGAGACGCTCGCGATCGTCGCCTATCGCCAACCGGTGACGGTGCCGGAGATCCAGGAGATGCGCGGCAAGCAGTCGCGGCGGTGATCCGGAACCTGCTCGAGAAGCGGCTGGTGCGGATCTCGGGCCGCAAGGAAGTGGTCGGCCGGCCGTTTCTCGTACGCGACGACCCGCGAGTTCCTGATGCATTTCGGTCTCAAGAGCCTGGGTGAGCTGCCGCCTCTCGAGGAGTTCGAGGAGACATTCGGCGGCGAGCCGGCAGAGAGCGCAGGGCAGGTCGAGGCGCGCGCCGTCGTCGAAGTCGACTCGGGAATGGTGGAGGACTCGTGACCGTCGAGAGGGTGCAGAAGATTCTCGCGCGGGCCGGAGTCGCTGCCCGCAGGAAAGTCGAAGACCTCATGCGCGCAGGGCGGGTCACCATCAACGGACGCCTCGCCGTGCTGGGCGACAAGGCCGATCCGGCGAGCGACTCGATCAAAGTCGACGACAAGCGCATCCAGTGCGCCACGTCGCACCGCTACCTGCTGCTGAACAAGCCGCGCGGCTACCTGACCGCGGTGGAGGACGAGGCCGGGCGGCCGACAGTGATGCAGCTCGTTCCGCAGCACTGGCGGAAGGCGCTGATTCCGGTCGGGCGACTCGACTATCAGACCGAGGGGCTGCTGTTGCTCACCGACGACGGCGAGTTCGCGCAACGCATTTCTCATCCACGCTACGGCTGCCACAAGACGTACGAGGTCAAGGTGAAGGGAACCCCCGACGAGGCGCAGCTCGACCGCCTGCGCAAGGGCATCGTCCTCGAAGGCAAGCGGACCGCTCCCTGTCGGATCACCTGGATGAAGAGCACCGGCAGCCGGGACGAGGAGGGGGGCAACACCTGGTTCGCGGTCGAGCTTTCGGAAGGTCGCACGCGGCAGGTGCGCGAGATGTTCTTCCGCATCGGGCACTCGGTGCAAAAGCTCCGGCGGGTCGCGATCGGCCCGCTCCGGGACGCGGAGCTGCCGGTCGGCGCGCTGCGCGAGCTCTCGGATCGCGAGCTCGCCATCCTCCGGCGCGCCACCGACAAGGTCGTGACGAAGCCGACCAAGGCTCGTCCCACGAAGCGCTCGCCGGCAGATCGTCCGGCGCGTCCTGCGCGGCCGGAAGCCAAGCGCTCGCCCGGTCGCAGCGTGCACGCCCGGGAGCGTCCGCCGCGGGCGGCTCGCGCGCGTTGACCGCACCCGTCATCGTCGCCATCGACGGCCCGGCAGCGGTGGGCAAGAGCACCGTCGCCCGCCGCCTCGCCAAGCGCTTGCGTGTCCCTTATGTCGACACCGGCGCGATGTACCGGGCGACCGCGCTCTATCTCGCTTCCCGGGGGATCGCTCCCGAAGATCGGGCGGCCGTGGCGGCGGCGGTGGCGGCGATGCCGCTCGGACTGGTCCTGCTCGACGGCGGCGCGCAGGTCGAGCTCGAAGGCCGGGCGCCGGGAGAGAGCCTGCGCCGGCCGGAGGTCGGTGTTCTCGCCTCCCGCATCGCGGTGCACCCGGAGGTCCGGCAGCGGATGGTCGCCCTGCAGCAGGAGTTCGTCCGCCAACACGGGGGAGTGATGGAAGGGCGCGATATCGGCACGGTCGTGGTACCGCAGACCCCTTTCAAGTTCTATCTCGACGCGGCACCGCAGGTGCGCGCCGACCGCCGCCACGCCGAGCTGGTCGCCAAGGGGTCGGTCTCCGACGCCGGCGAACTGGCCCACAAGCTCGCCGATCGCGACGCGCGCGACAGCTCACGCAGCGAGTCCCCGCTTTCGGTCGCGCCCGATGCTTTTCGCATCGATACCGGCCCGCTCAAGCCCGACGAGGTGGTGGAGCGCATCCTGGCCGAGATCCGGCGCCGAGACGTTCGATGACCGCACGCTCCCAGTGCCGCGGGCCGAGCGTCTTGACGTCGGCGATCCGCGCCTCGGCCATGCGATCAGCGGCCACGGCGCTCGGGATGCCGTCGCGACGGGCGATGGTGAAGACCCGCAGGACATTGTCGTAGATGCCGCGCGCCCGGCGCAGGGCGCGCTCCTGGTCGTAGCCGACGAACTCCTGGAAGACGTTGATCAGCCCGCCGGCGTTGATCACGAAGTCGGGCGCGTAGAGGATTCCGCGGCGCTCGATCTCGATCCCGTGCCGGGCGGGGTCGGCCAGCTGATTGTTGGCGGCACCGGCGACCGCTTTGGCCTTGAGCCTGGGAAGGGTGTCGTCGTCGAGGATGGCGCCGAGCGCGCAGGGAGCGAAAATGTCGCAATCGACGCCATAGATCTCCTCCGGCGCGACGATCTCGACCCCGAGCTCCCGCGCCTGGGCGATCGCTTCCGGGTCGATGTCGCAGCCGACGATGCGCGCCCCGTCCTCCTTCAAGTAGGCGGCGAGGAAACCCCCGACGCTGCCCAGGCCCTGGATCGCCACGGTGCGGGAATCGAGCTCGACGCTGCCCCAGAGTATCTGCGCGACCGCGCGGATCCCCTGCATCACACCCAGCGCGGTCACCGGCGAGGGGTCGCCGCCGCCGCCGAGCTCCGGCGAGACGCCGGTCACCCAGGGGGTCTCCTGCGCGATGAGCTCCATGTCGGCGGTGTCCGTGCCGACGTCCTCGGCGGTGATGTAGTGGCCGCCGAGCGAGTCGACGAAGCGTCCGAAGGCGCGGAAGAGCGCTTCCGACTTGTCCTTCTTCGGATCGCCGAGGATCACCGCTTTGGCGCCCCCGAGGTTGATTCCCGCCGCGGCCGCCTTGTAGGTCATGCCGCGCGAGAGCCGGAGAGCGTCCGTGATGGCGGCGTCGAAGTCGGCGTAGGGCCACATCCGCGTGCCTCCCAGGCCTGGGCCGAGGACAGTCGAGTGGATGGCGATGATGGCCTGCAGGCCGGCTTCCGGATTCGAGCACAGCAGAACCCGCTCGTGACCCATCTCCCGCATCTCGACGAATGCATCCATGCCGAATCCCCTCGCCTTCCTGCCTCCGGCGTCAAAGTGCCATCCGGCGGCGCCCGCGGAGTCTAGCGCACCGACTGCGTACAATCGGACGATGAGCCGCCGGGAAGACGCCGCGCGCATCCGCGAAATCGCGCTCGCGGCGGGCTTCGATCGCGCCGGGATCGCGACGCTCGGCGAGGCCGCGACCGGCGCCGCCTACGCGCGCTGGATCGGCGAAGGCGGCCACGCCGGCATGGCCTATCTCGAGCGCCATGCGGAGCTGCGCCGTGATCCCCGGGAGCTCCTTCCCGGCGCGCGCAGCGTGCTTTGCGTCGCGCTGTCCTACGCGCCGCCGGCCGGCGCTCCGCCGCCGCAAGGTGACTTCTGGCCCGGAGTGGCGCGCTACGCGCGCGGGGACGACTACCACGATTTTCTGCGCGAAAAGCTCGGTCAAGTAAGAGAAGCCGTCGAAGCGGAGTTCGCCGGAGTCGAGGCGCGGATCTGCGTCGACACGGCGCCGCTGCTCGAACGCGAGTGGGCGGCGCGAGCCGGCCTCGGATCCTTCGGCAAGAACACCAACTTGATTCACCCGGAAGGCGGCTCTTTTTTCTCTTGGCCGAGCTTTTGCTTTCTCTGGACCTGGCCGCGGATCTTCCGCTAGCCGACCTCTGCGGCTCCTGCACGCGCTGCCTGGAGGCCTGCCCGACCGGCGCGCTTTCGCCCTATCGCCTGGAGAGCTCGCGCTGCATTTCCTACTGGACGATCGAGCACCGCGGACCCATTCCGGCCGAGCTGCGCTCGGCGATGGGGGAGTGGGTCTTCGGCTGCGACATCTGCCAGGAGGTCTGCCCCTGGAACGGCGATCCGGTAGGGGAGCTGCACGCCGAGTTTTCTCCTTTACCGGAGCTTTTCGCGCTGGACCTCCGCACGGTGCTCGGCGCCGAGGAGGGGGTGCTCCGGGCCGCGATGCGCTCCAGCCCGCTCTCCCGGCCCAAGGCGGAGGGGTTGAAGCGGAATGCGGCGATCGCCATGGGGAATCGCCGCGATCCGCGCTATCTTGACGTTCTCGTCGCGGCGCTCACCGGCGGCTCTCCCCTGGTCCGCAGGCACAGCGCCTGGGCGCTGGGCAGGATCGGGGGCCCGGAGGCGCTCGCGGCGCTGCGCGCGGCGCTCGGCACCGAGGCGGATGCGGCGGTGCGCGGCGAGCTCCAAGCCGCCATCGAAGCCACCCTTTGACACCTGGCGGGGACGACCTATAGACTCCAAAAGCTCGAATTCTCAAGAGGTTAGAATGTCGAGTCCCCTTCCCAGGGGCGACAGGCGAAGGCCTGAAAAATCTAAATCCAGGAGGTAGTACCGGAATGACCTTGGGCAAGCAGCGCGCGGAAATCGATGAGGAGATGAGCGCCGAGGACCAGCGCGCCTACGAGCAGTTCATCGGCATGTACGACCAGAGCATGCGCAACCTCGCCGAGGGCGAGATCGTCAAGGGCCGGGTCGTCACGATCACCAACAACTCGGTGGTGATCGACGTCGGCTACAAGTCGGAAGGCCTGATTCCGGTCGCGGAGTTCCACAACGAAGAGGGCAAGCTGACCGTGGCGGTCGGCGACGACGTGGAGGTGCTCCTCGAGAAGACCGAAGACCTCGAAGGACATATCCTGCTCTCCTACGCCAAGGCGGCGCGCATGCGCGTCTGGACCGACGTGGAGAACAGCTTCAAGGAGGGCCGCATCATCAAGGGCCGGGTCATCGATCGCATCAAGGGCGGCCTGACGGTCGACGTCGGTGTGCGCGCCTTCCTGCCCGGTTCGCTCGCCGACATCAAGCCGGTGAAGAACCTGGAGAGCTTGAAGGGCCGCGACCTCGAGTTCAAGGTCATCAGCCTCGACCGGCGGCGCAACAACATCGTGCTCTCGCGCAAGGCCGTGCTGGAGAAGGAGTACGAGCGCAAGAAGGGCGAGACGCTCGAACGCCTCCAGGAGGGCGAGCGCTTGAAGGGCGTGGTCAAGAACATCACCGACTACGGCGTCTTCGTCGATCTCGGCGGCATCGACGGTCTGCTCCACATCACCGACATCTCCTGGGGACGGGTCAACCACCCCTCCGAGCACTTCAACGTCGGGGACGAGGTGGATGTCATCGTCCTCAAGTTCGATCGCGAGTCCGAGCGCGTTTCGCTGGGCTACAAGCAGCGTCAGGAAGATCCGTGGCTGCTCGTCGACAAGAAGTTCCCGGTCGGCGCGCGGGTCGAGGGCAAAGTCGTGAGCCTCGTCGACTATGGCGCCTTCGTCGAGCTCGAGGAGGGCGTCGAGGGCCTGGTGCACGTCAGCGAGATGTCCTGGACGAAGAAGGTCGTCAGCCCGGCGAAGCTCCTGGTCGCCGGACAGACGCTCTCCGCCGTCGTCACCGAGCTCGACCTCGCGCAGCGCCGCATCAGCCTCTCCCTGCGCCAGACCGAGCGCAATCCCTGGGAAGGCCTGGCGAATCTCTTCCCGGTCGGTTCGATCATCGAGGGCCGGGTGCGCAACCTCACCGAGTTCGGCGCTTTCGTCGAGATCACCGAGGAGATCGACGGTCTCGTGCACGTCTCCGACATGAGCTGGACCAAACGCATCAAGCATCCGAGCGAAGTCCTGAAGAAGGGCGACACGGTCCGGGCACGGATCACGAACATCGACGTCGACAGATCAGCGCGTGTCGCTGTCGATCAAGGAGTTCCTGCCCAACGAATGGCAGGAGTTCGTCGAGAACAACCGGGTCGGCGACATCGTCACCGGCCGCGTGGTCAACGTCACCGACTTCGGCCTGTTCATCGACATCTTCGACGGTCTCGAGGGTCTCGCCCACATCAGCGAGATCGACTTCGCCGGCGGCAAGCTCGACGACCACCTTCCCGCGGCAAGTGGGTGCGGGCCCGGATTCTGCGGATCGAGCAGGACGAGAAGAAGGTTGGGCTGACGATCCGCGGCGTGCCGCAGCCCAGCGAAGAGGAGATCGCCGAGCTGGAATCGTCGGCCGCGAAGCGTGATCGACTCCGGCGAAGCCGCGGAGTCGGCGAGTGGCGAGCCGGGCCTGAGCGGTGAGGGGGTAACCCGTGGTACCGGCGAACGAAGGACTCACGAAGGCCGATCTCGTCGAAGAGGTGGCGAAAGCCGCGCAGCTGACGAAGAAGCAGGCCGAGGCGATCGTCAATCTCGGTCTTCGGACGATCGTCGACTCGCTGCGCAGACGGGTGGAAGATCGAGCTGCGCGGCTTCGGCAGCTTCCGCATCCGGAATCGCGGCGCGCGGCTGGGTCAGCAATCCGAAGACGGGGGAGAGAGTCGAAGTTCCGCCCGAAGCGGATTCCGTACTTCAAGCCGGGCAAGGAGCTCAAAGAGCAGCTCAACCAGACGGCTTCCTGAGGCGAGATCGGTGACCGAGGCTGTCAAGTCGAGTTTTCCGGTGCGCGCGCTGATGCTCGCGATCCTCGCCTGGTTGTTGCCGGCGTCCGGGCATCTCGTGCTCGGCGAAGGAACTGCGGGCGCTCGGTTTCGCCCTCGTGTTGCTGTGCGCCTTCGGCCTCGGTCTCCGCCTGAACGGCGAACCTCCATCGATCGTTGCCGGGACAACCGCTGTCCTATCTCGCGACGCTCGGCTCCATGGGCGTCGGCGCGCCCTATTTCGTCGCCCGCTACGGCTTCGGCTACGAGGGTAAGCCCGAAGCCCAGGGCTACGAGTACGGCACCGTCTTTCTCCTCTCCGCCGGCCTGATGAACCTCCTGCTCGTGCTCGACGTCTGGGACCTGGCCTGCGGCCGGAAGGAGGAGGCATGAGTCATCTCCTGCTCATGGTCCCCTACGCGGCCCTGGTCGGCGTCTTCTTCGCCCTCCTCTGGCGGCGCGGGCGCGGCGCGCAGGTGAAGCTCTTCCTGCAGATCTTCCTCGGCATGATGATCGGCGCGATCCTGCTCGGATGGCTGATGTACTTCTTCCCGACCGGGCCCGCCGCTCCGATTCCATGAGCGCCGGCGACCTTCTCGTGGTCGCCGGGGAGGCTTCGGGGGATCAACACGGCGCGAGAATGCTGCGCGAGCTCAACGACTGCGACCCGGCCTCAGGACGTTCGGCCTCGGGGCCGGACGAGCTCGCCTCCGAAGGTGTCGAGCTCCTGGCGGACAGCCACGAGATCTCGGTCGTCGGCATCTCCGAGGCGATCTCGAGATCCTGCCGCGCGCCAAAGAGATCCTGCGATCTCGCTGGTCGCGGCCTGCGAGAAGCGCCGGCCCGGCGGCCGCCGTTCTGATCGATTTCCCGGACTTCAACCTGCGCCTGGCGCGCAAGCTCAAGTGGCTCGGAATTCCGGTGGTCTACTACATCAGCCCGCAGATCTGGGCGTGGCGGCGAGGACGGGTGCGCGACGATCTCCGAGTGCGTGGCCGGATGCTCGTGCTGTTCTCGTTCGAGGTCCCGACTTCTACCGCCGCCACGGCGTGCCGGTCACCCATGTCGGCCATCCGCTGGTCGACGAGGTGCCGGCGCCTGGCGGAGGCCGGGACGCCCTGACGGTCCGAGCGCGCGCGCCCGGCCGGAGCGCTTCCGCCTCGCCCTGCATGCCGGGCTCGCGGCGCAGCGAGATCGCGGGCGCTTCTGCCGCGCATGCTCGCTGCCGTTCGCCTGCTGCGACGCGAGGTCGACGTCGAGTCGCCGTCATCCAGGCGCCTTCCGTGACCGACGAATTCCTGGCCCCCTTCCTCGGCCCCGTCGGAGCGGCGGAGGGATGTCGGCTCACCGTGGTGCGCGGGGACCGCTTCCGGGCCATCGCCGGCGCGGACCTCGCGCTCTGCGCCTCGGGCACGGCGACGCTCGAGATCGGGCTCCTCGGGACTCCGATGATCGTCCTCTATCGGCTGGGGGCTGGAGCTACCTCGCTGCCCGGGCGCTCGTGCGCCTGCCGTACTACAGCCTGGTCAACCTCGTCCTGCGGCGCGGCGCGGTGCCGGAGCTGCTGCAGCGCGAGACGGCCCGGAGGCGTCGCGGCGCGGCCGCTCGAGCTCCTGGGTTCGCCGCCGCGATCACCGTCATGCGCCGCGACCTCGCCGAGCTGCGCCCGGCTCTCGGGCGCCCCGGCGCCTCGGCGCGGGCCGCCGACGCGGTGGCGGGCCTTCCTGGCTGCGCGGGGTCCCGGCCCCGGCGTGAAGCCGCGCTGCTTGAAGTCCTCTCCGTTCCTCTGCCCTGCGCCGCTACTGGCGCTGGGCGCTGGTGGCTGCGGTCGCCACCCTCGGCTACGCGGCGGCCTCGCTGATGCTGCTGCAGCTGGTCTCGGCGATCTTCGGCGAGGTGCTGAGGTACGACGGCGGCGGGCTCCCGCGCGAGGCCGCGGCCCTGGTCGCGCTCCGAACCGTCGCCCGCGCCCGCGAGCCCGGACGCCCCGAGGCTCCCGCGCCGGCGCCCAGCCCGCCGGCCGGCCAGGCACGGGTCTTCCTCGATCGCATCCTCAACGACGGCTACCTGTGGACCAAGCCGCCGCTCGGCATCGACGAGCGCAACGTCATCTACTTCGCGCCCCTGCTGTTCGTCCTCGTCTTCGTGCTGCGCAGCGGTTCGGACTTCCTCAACGGCTACACCTTCCAGCACATCGGCCTGGGGGCGACCAACGACCTGCGCAACGACCTCTACCGCCGGACCCTCGAGCAGACCAGCCGCTTCCACGCCGAGCATCCCTCCGGGGAGCTGGTGAGCCGCATCGTCAACGACGTCAGCGTGCTGCAGTCGGCGATCTCCACCCGGCTGGTCGATCTCGTCCAGCAGTCGGTGACGCTCGTGGCGCTGCTCCTGCTGCTGTTCTCGATCCACTTCAGGCTGGCGCTCTTCTGCGTCGTCGCCGCGCCGCCGGTCCTCTACCCGATCGTGCGCTTCAGCAAGGGCATGCGCAAGCACCAGCCATCGCACCCAGGAGCGCACCGCCGACCTCGCCAACCTGGTCTCGGAGGCTTGCCGCGGGCATCGCGTGGTCAAGGCCTTCGGCATGGAGGGCTTCGAGAAGGCGCGCTTCCGGGAGGCGACGCGGCGCCACCTGCGCGCCAACCTGCGGGGCCAGCTGCTGTCAATCTCTCGGTCCGGTGATCGAGTCCCTGGGCGTCGTCGGCGCGGGGGCCTTTCTCGTCTTCGCCGGCAAGGCGATTCACGCCGACACCATGGAGCCCGGGTCCTGGTCACCTTCCTGATCGAGCTCTACGTGATGTACGACCCGATCCGCAAGCTCAACAAGGTGAACCTGGTCGTCCAGCAGTCGATGGCGGCGGCGCACCGGATCCGCAGCCTGATGACGATTCCGATCGAGATCCAGGACCGGCCGGGGGCGATCGCGAGCGTCGGACCTCGCCGGCGAGATCCGCTTCGAGAACGTCTCCTTCCGCTACGACGAGAAGGACGTTCTGCGCGACGTCAGTTTCTCGGTGCCAGCGGGGAAGCCGTGGCGCTCGTCGGCCCGTCCGGCGGGGGCAAGACGACGCTGTGCAACCTGCTGCCGCGCTTCTTCGACGTCACCGGCGGCAGGATCCTCATCGACGGCATCGACCTGCGCGACCTCCGGCTGGCCAGCCTGCGCGAGCGGATCGGCCTGGTGACCCAGGAGACCGTGCTCTTCAACGACACGGTGCGCAACAACATCGCGTACGGGCGCAAGGACCTGCCGCTCGAGCGGGTGCGCGAAGCCGCGCGCGCCGCCTATGCCGACGAGTTCATCCTCGAGCTGCCCGAGGGCTACGAGACGATCATCGGCGAGGGCGGCGTGCGGCTGTCCGGCGGGCAGCGGCAGCGGCTCGCGATCGCGCGCGCGCTGCTCAAGAACGCCCCGATCCTGATTCTCGACGAGGCCACCTCGATGCTCGACACCGAGTCCGAGTCGCTGGTGCAGAGGGCGCTCGGCAACCTGATGCGCGACCGCACCACCCTCGTCATCGCACACCGCCTGTCGACGATCACGATGGTCGACCGCATCTTCGTCGTCGAGGCCGGCCGCATCGTCGAGCAGGGAACGCACAGCGAGCTCCTGGCCGGCGACGGGCTCTATCGCCGGCTCTACGACCTGCAGTTCCGGGACTGACGTTGAGCTCGTCAGGGTCCCGGCAGCGCCCGGCTCCGACGGACGATTGGCGCATCGGCCCCTTGAGCCTGGCGCTCTCCGGCCTGATTCGCGCGCTCGCGGCGACGGTCGACTTCCGCTTCCACGACGACCGGGCGGTGCGCTCCTGGGAAGTCGAGGGGAGGCAGTTCATTCTCGCCTTCTGGCACCGGCACCTGATCCTGATGCGCTACGCCTATCGCGGCGCGCGCATGAGCGTGCTGGTGAGCCAGAGCTGGGACGGCGAGCTCACCGCGCAGACACTCGCCCACCTCGGCATCGAGACGAGCCGGGGCTCCTCGAGCCGGGGCGGAGCGGCGGCGCTGCGCGACCTGCTGCGGCGCGCGCGCGCCGGATCGGATCTCGCCTTCACGCCCGACGGACCCCGCGGTCCGCTGCGCAAGGTACAGCCCGGCGTCGTGGTCGCAGCGGTCCTCTCCGGGCTTCCGATCGTTCCGGTGGCGGTCGGCGCGACGCGCCACAAGCTCCTGCGGAGTTGGGACAGAATGCTCCTTCCGCTGCCCGGCGCCAGGGTCGACGTCGTCTACGGCGCGCCGTTCACCCTGTCCGCGAAAATCCCGCTCGCGGCCGGTGCCGAGCTCGTCGAGCAGGCGCTGCTCGCGGCGGAGAGGCGGGCGGAGGAGCTGGCGGCAGGCGGAGACGGCGCGATCGGCGCCGGAGGCGAGAAATGAAGAGCATGACCGGTTTCGGACAGTCGATCCTCGAAGTCGAGGGTCTGCAGGTGTCGGTGACCCTCCAGGGCGTCAACCACCGCTATCTCGACCTCGTGATCCGGCTGCCCGAGGAGTTGCGCGTCCTCGAGGCGGCGATGCGCGAGCGCCTGAATGCGGTCGTGCGGCGCGGGCGCTGCGAAGCGACGGTCGGCCTGCGCCGCATGGCGGCGACCGAGGTCGAGGTGGAGCTGCGTCTCGGGGCGGTCAGGCGGTTCATCACGGCCTGCCAGCCGCTCGTCGATACGGGCGATCTCACCGGCCAGCTGACGATCGGCGACCTCGCGCGCAGTCCGGCTTTCCTGCGCGTCGACAAGAGCGCGGCCGCCTCGAGCACCGCCGACGAGGCCGCGGTCCGGCAGGCCCTCGAGAGCGCGCTGGCGCTGTTCGAGGCGACGCGGGTGGAGGAGGGCGCGCGGATCGCGCGGGCGCTCACGGCGATCCTGGGACGGCTGCTCGAGGTTGCCGCGGCCCTGCACGAACGCCTTCCGGAAGCGCGCGCCACGATCGCCGAGAACGTGCGGCTGCGGCTGCGCGAGTGGACGAGCGCTGCCGGCGTCGACGAGGAGCGGCTGCTCTCCGAGCTCGCCCTGTTGGCGGAGAAGAGCGACGTCCAGGAGGAGATGGATCGCCTGGTCGCGCATCTCGACCAGCTGCAGGAGGTGGTCCAGCGCTCCGGACCGATCGGGCGGCACCTCGATTTCCTCGCCCAGGAGCTCCTGCGCGAGCTCAATACTCTCTGTGCCAAGTGTCGCGATACGCGCGTCGTACAGCTCGGCCTGGACGCCCGGCTGCTGTGCGAACAGATCCGGGAGCAGGTGCAAAATGTCGAATGAACGAGGTAGGGGAGAGCTCTTCCTGCTCTCGGCGCCGTCCGGTGCCGGCAAGACGACGCTGATCCGCCATCTGATCGACTCGCTGGCGGACTCCGGACGCCTGGAGTACTCGGTCAGTCACACCACCCGCCGGCCGCGCCTCGGCGAGATCGACGGCAAGGACTACCACTTCGTGGAGATGCAGACCTTCCAGCGCATGATCGCCGACGATCTCTTCCTCGAATGGGCGGAGGTCCACGGCAACTACTACGGCACCTCGGCCGCCGCGGTGCTGCCCTTCCTCGAGCAGGGCGGCGACGTCGTCGTGGACCTCGACGTGCAAGGCGCCGAACGCCTGATGCACCGCTTTCCCGCCGCCTACAGCATCTTCATCCTGCCGCCGTCCTATGCCGATCTCGTGCAGCGGCTCGAAAACCGACGCCTCGACGGGGCCGAGGAAATCTCCCGCCGTCTGGCCGTATCTCTCTGGGAAATCAAGCGCTTCGACCGCTACCAGTATGTTATTATCAACGACGATGCTGAGCGTGCCAGCCAGGCGCTCGCGGCAATCGTGTTGGAGAAGCGGTGTCGCCTAGCGCGCATGCAACGGCGCGTGGATGCGATCCTCGCCGATTTTTCCAGCGTCCCAAAGTCCTGACGCAGTCGTGCAGTGCGCGCCCCCCCTTGCAGGAGGCGGGTCGCCGAGGAGCCTTCATGGAGCAGATTCCCGACCGGATCGACAGCACGTTCCGCTACATTCTGATCGCCGCCAAACGCGCCGAGCAGCTCGTCCGGGGCGCCAAGCCGCGCCTCGACATGCCGAATCGCAAACCGGCGAAGGTGGCGATGCGCGAGGTGGTCGAGAACCTGGTGGATTGGGACTACGGTCCGGCGCCGGTTCCCGAGCCGGTGGAAGAGCCCGGAGAGACGCCGGAGTGAGCCCGTCGGGCAGCGGATCGCCGACCCAGGCGGGCGCTGCTCGCAGCGCCAGCCGCCCGCTCAAGGTCCTGCTGGGAGTCTGCGGCGGCGTGGCCGCCTACAAGGCCGCGGACCTCGCGCGCCGGCTGCGCGAGCACGGACACGAAGTGCGCTGTGTCCTCACCCCCGCGGCGGGGAAGTTCGTCAGCCCGCTCACCCTCGAAGTGCTCACCGGTCACTCGGTCTACGGCGAGGAGTACCTCGAGCCCGGCCGCCAGGGGCAGGAGGAGCACATCGCCGCCGCCGCTTGGGGCGACCTGCTGTGCATCGC
Source organism: Thermoanaerobaculia bacterium (assembly GCA_963806165.1). GTDB lineage: Bacteria > Acidobacteriota > Thermoanaerobaculia > Multivoradales > JAGPDF01 > JAGPDF01. Next base: position 650,751 of record CAWDWZ010000007.1, on the reverse strand, counting down.
TCCGGCCACGGCGAACATGCTGTCGGCCATGGCGCTCGGCCTGGCGCCGAACTTCCTCTCCACTCTCGCCCTGGCGTTCCAGGGGCCGGTCGTCGTCGCTCCGGCCATGCACAGCGCCATGTGGGAGAAGCCGGCGCTGGCGGAGAACGTCGAGCGCTTGCGGCGCGCGGGCGTGCGCGTCGTCGGCCCCGATTCCGGCCCTCTGGCCTCCGGCGAGGTCGGCGTCGGACGCCTGTCGGAGGCGGCCGAGATCGTCGCCGCCTGCGAGGCCTGTTTCGCCGTCCGCACTCTCGCCGGCCGGATCGTGCTGGTCAGCGCCGGGCCGACCCACGAGCCGATCGACCCGGTGCGCTATCTCGGCAACCGCTCGAGCGGCAAGATGGGATTCGCGCTCGCCGCCGAGGCGGCGAAGCGCGGTGCGAAGAGCGTCCTCGTCGCCGGCCCGGTCGCCCTCGCGACGCCGCCGGGCGTCGAGCGCCACGACGTCCAGACGGCGCTCGAGATGTCGGAGGCCGTCCTGGCCCGCGCCGCGGGCGCGGACCTCATCGTGATGGCGGCGGCGGTGGCCGACTTTCGTCCCCGCACTTACGAGGCGGAGAAGATCAAGCGGCAGCGCGGGACACCCGAGATCGAGCTGGTGCCGAATCCGGACATCCTGGCCTCTCTAGCGAGCGTCGCGCCGCGCGCCCTGCGGGTCGGCTTCGCCGCCGAGAGCGCCCTCTCCGCCGACGAAGCGGCGCGCAAGCTCGCCGCCAAGGGCGCCCATCTGCTCGTCGCCAACGACATCTCGCGCCGCGACATCGGCTTCGGCTCGGAACAGAACGAAGTGACGATCTACAGTCCGGGCGCTCCGCCGATGGTCATTTCCCGGCGCCCGAAGACGGCGGTCGCAGAGGCCCTGTTCGACGAGTTCGAGGCTGCGCTGTCGGGAGCGAACCGTGAAGCCGGGCCCGGCCGAGGCTGAGACGCTGCAGTACCTGTCCGATCTCGGCTGGAGCGAGCTCTATCTTTCGCCACAGGCGTCGCCCCAGGGTTCCGCGCCGCAGGCGCCGGCTTCCCCTTCGGAAAAGGCTTTCAGCAAAGAAAAAACTGCCAGTAAGGGTAAAGAGTTTTCGCCGATCGTCTTCGCGCCGCGCGACCCGAGCGACAGCCTCGCGGCGCTTCAGGCTCTGGCCGAGACCGCTTCGACTTGCCGGCGCTGCGGGCTCTGTGAGACACGCAGTCGGGTGGTCTTCGCGAGCGGCGATCCGCGGGCCCGCCTGATGCTGGTCGGCGAAGCGCCCGGGGCGGAGGAGGACAAGCAGGGGCTGCCGTTCGTGGGACGTGCCGGCGAGCTGCTGAACAAGATCGTGGCGGCGATCGGTTTGCGGCGCGACCAGGTTTACGTCGCCAACGTGATCAAGTGCCGCCCGCCGGGCAACCGCGATCCGAAGCCGGAAGAAGTGGCGGCCTGCCGCTCTTACATCGAGACCCAGATCGACCTCGTGAAGCCGGACTTGTTGGTCGCTCTTGGACGGGTCCCCGCGCAGACGTTGCTCGGCAATGACTCTTCGTTGGCCCGCTTGCGTGGCGACTGGCACGAGGTGCGGGGGATCCCGCTGCGCGTGACCTATCACCCCGCGGCCCTGCTGCGGAACGCGGCGTACAAGCGCCCGACATGGGAAGATATGCAGCTCGTGCGCGACCGATTGCAGGAGCTGGCGGGGCGAGCTCCGGAGAAGGGGGAGGCGGGCGAGTGACGAGCCGACTGGTACAGGTGCAGCTCTCTACCGGGCGCCGAGTCGCCGGCGACAAGCTGGTGCACGGCGTCTTCGCGGACGCGGATCCGGGGTTCGCCCGGTTGGGTGCCGAGGGCGCGCGCGCGGCGCAGGCGCTCGCGCAGGCGCTGCGCTTCAAGGGTGAAGAGGGGCGAGTGGCCGAGACCCTGCTGCGCGGCCCGGGGCGCTCGCTCACCCTCGTCGGCCTCGGCAAGAGCGCTGAATTCACGGCCGAGCGGGCGCGCGCCTTCGTCGAGAGAGCGATCGAGCTCGCCGGCGCCACGCGGGCGGCGAATCTCGGCCTGGTCGTGCCGGAGCACGACGCCTTCCGCGGCGCGGCGGCGGCGGAGAGGATCGCCCGCCACCTCGCCCTGGCGGACTATTCGTTCGACCGCTACCTCGCGCGCCGCCCCGGCGTGCACCTCAAGTCGGCGACGGTGGCGATGCCGGCGGCCTGGCGCCGGGCCTACGAATCCGGCTGCACCCTCGGCTGCGCGATCGCGGAGGGCGTCGCCCTGGCGCGCAATCTCGGCAACAGCCCGCCCAACGAGGCCTCGCCCGAGTGGATGGCGCGGCAGGCGCGCGGGCTCGCGCGGCGCTGGCACGCCCGGATCCGCGTGCTCGCCGGACCCGAGCTCAAGCGCCGCAAGATGGGCGGCCTGCTCGCGGTCGGCGCGGGCTCGAAGCACCCGCCGCGCCTGGTGCGCATCGAGCTGGGCAGCAAGGGACCGGTCATCGCGCTGGTCGGCAAAGGCGTCACCTTCGACACCGGCGGGATCTCGATCAAGCCGGCCGCGCAGATGGACGAGATGAAGTGGGACAAGATGGGCGCCTGCGCCGTCCTCGGCATCCTCGAGGCCGCGAGCCGGCTGGGGCTGAACCTGAGGCTGCGCGCCTACCTGCCGCTGGCCGAGAACATGCCGGATGGCAACGCTTACCGGCCGGGCGACATCGTGCGCTGCGCCAACGGCAAGACGGTCGAGATCACGAACACCGACGCCGAGGGCCGGATGATCCTCGCCGACGCGCTCTCCTGGGCGGCGAGCGAGCGCCCCGACGCGCTGGTCGAGTACTCGACCCTGACCGGCGCCTGCGTCGTCGCGCTCGGGTCGACCGGAGCCGGTCTCTTCACGCCTTCGCCGGAGCTCGCCGCGGGTCTGCTCGACGCGGCGGGGGAAGCGGGCGAGCGCCTCTGGCGGCTGCCGCTCTGGCCCGAGTTCCTCGACGAGATGAAGAGCGGCCACGCGGATCTCAGGAACTCGGGCGGACGCTGGGGTGGCGCTTCGATGGCGGCGGCGTTTCTCTCCCAGTTCGTGGGCGAGGTCGCGCGCTGGGCGCATCTCGACATCGCCGGTCCGGCCTATGTTGGAGGTGGGGGAGGCGGGGGAGGCAGGGGCGGCGACGGGCGGACGAAACGCGGGGCGACCGGCTTCGGGGTCGCCCTGACGGTGAACTGGCTGCGCGCGCAGGAATCGGTTCGGCCGAGCGCGCCGCCGCGCGCCCGCAGGCGCCGCAAGCGGCGCTGAAGCAGGAGCCCGATGCCGGCCCCGCCGCTGCTCGAGGTCTCAGGGTTGGAGATCCGCTTCCCCGGAACGTCCGGCGGTAGCGCCGGCGAGCCCTGCTCCGTGGTGCGCGGCGTGAGTCTCACCGTGGAGCGCGGGGAGTTCGTCGGCCTGGTGGGGGAATCGGGCTCGGGCAAGAGCCTGACGGCGCTCGCCATCCTCGGGCTCGTGCCGCCGCCCGGCCGCATCGTCGGCGGGTCGGTGCGCCTCGACGGCGAGAATCTCCTGGAGCTCGCAGAGCGCGACCTGCGGCCGGTGCGCGGCGGCCGCATCGCGCTCGTCTTCCAGGAACCGATGGCGGCCCTGAATCCGGTGCTGACTCTGGAGACCCAGATCTGCGAAGCCGTCCGGGCGCATCCGGCGAGAGTTGCGGGCCACGCCGGCGGGGGCAGAGTCACGGCGCGCGCGGCCCGCGCCCGCGCGCTCGAGCTGCTCGAGCTGCTGGCGATTCCCGATCCGGTCCGCCGGCTGCGCGCCTACCCGCATCAGCTCTCGGGCGGCCAGCGGCAACGGGCGATGCTGGCCATTGCGCTCGCCGCGGGGCCCGACCTGCTGATCGCCGACGAGCCGACCACCGCCCTCGACGTCACCCTGCAGGCGCAGGTCCTGGAGCTCCTCGAACGGCTGCGCCGCGAGCTCGGGCTCGCGATCCTGCTCATCACCCACGACCTCGCCGTGGTCGCGGAGAGCTGCGACCGCGTGCTCGTCATGTATGCCGGCGAGGTTGTGGAATCTGCGACATCCGACGTTCTTTTCGCGCATCCGGCGCATCCTTATACGCGCGCCCTCCTGGCCTCCATCCCGGTGCTCGGGAGTCCGGCGCCACGCGGCGCGCTGCCCGCGATCCCGGGGCAGGTGCCGTCGGCCGACCAGCTGCCGGCAGGCTGCGCCTTCCATCCGCGCTGCTCCTTCCGGATCGAGCGCTGCGCGAGCGAGCGCCCGGCCTGGGTGGAGCTCGCAAGCACCCGAGGCGGGCTCGAGAACGGTGGAGAAGCGCCGCACGGCGCGCGCTGTCTCCGGCTGCCCGAGCTTTTCCGGGAGGAGGGCCGCGCATGAGCGCGCTCCTCGAAGTGCGCGACCTCAGCAAGGAGTTCCCCATCCTCTCCCCCTTCCTGCGCCGCAAGCTCGGCTCGGTGGCGGCGGTCGAGGGCGTCGATCTGGACGTCGCGGCCGGCGAGACGGTCGCTCTCGTGGGCGAGTCGGGATCGGGCAAGAGCACTCTCGGCCGGATGATCATGCGGCTCACCGAGCCCACCCGGGGCGAGATCCGCTTCCGCGGGCAGGATCTGTTGCAGCTCGGCGGGCGTGATCTGCGCCGGGCGCGGCGCCACTTCCAGGTCGTGTTCCAGGATCCGTACGGCGCGCTGAATCCGCGCATGCGCATCGGCGAGGCGCTCTTCGAGCCCCTCCTCATCCACTCTCTGGTCCCTGGCAGGGGTCGCGCGGAGCGCGCGCGCCGGGTCACCGCCATGCTCGACGAGGTCGGAATGCCCGCCGAGGCCGCCGAGCGCTATCCGCACGAGTTCTCGGGCGGTCAGCGGCAGCGCATCGGCATCGCGCGCGCCCTGGCTTCGCAACCGGAGCTCCTGGTCGCCGACGAGCCGGTCTCGGCGCTCGACGTCTCGGTGCGCGCCCAGATCGTGAACCTCCTCGCCGGCCTGCAGCGCGACCGGGGAATCGCGATGCTGTTCATCGCCCACGACCTGGCGCTGGTCGAGCAGATCGCCGATCGCATCGCGGTGCTCTATCTCGGCCGGATCGTCGAGGAGGGGCCCGCGGCGGCGGTCCTCGGCGCGCCCCTCCATCCGTATACCGTGAGCCTCCTCGCCGCGGTGCCGCGGGTGCGCAAGGCGGGAGATCCGAAGCTCGGGCGCGCGCCGGCCGGCGAGCCGCCGAGCCCTTCGCATCCGCCTTCCGGCTGTCCGTTCCACCCGCGCTGTCCGGTGGCCCGGGAGCTCTGCCGGCGCGAGCGTCCGCTCCTCGTTGCGGCCGGTCCGGCGCGCCGGGTCGCCTGCCACTTCCCCGGTCCCTTTCCAGGTACTGCGGGAACCAGCGGAAATCCGGCCCGTGAAAACGGAACTTTTCTTCCGCAATGACGTAGAAACCAGTGACGTAAACTTCGCGAATGGAGAGGATACGCGTGATGATTCAGATTCGAGAGCAAGCTATGTTGCGCCGGATGAGGGCGATCCCGGTGGGAGTCGCCCTGGTCGTGCTGGGCGCTGGTGGAGTCCGTGCACAAAGCCTCGCCCCGGCAAGCGCTCCGGGTCCGGGACCGGCGATCACGGTCGGGGCCGCCGCCGGCGCCGAGATCGGGATGGCGAATCTGCGCGTCCAGGGCGGCGAGATCCATCTCACCCTGGAGGAGGCCGTGGAGCTCGCGCTCACCCGCAACCTCTCGCTGCGCACGCAGCGCTTCTCGCGCGAGGAGGCGCGCCTCGGGATCGACCAGGCGATGGGCATCTACGACTTCAACCTGCTGGCGGCGATCTCGGCCTCGAAGAGCGAGAGCCCCTCGGCGACCAACCTCGACGGCGCCACGATCCAGAATCAGAAGCGCCTGGGCCTCTCGCTGGGCGGCTCGCAGCTCTTTCCCACCGGCGGTGTCGCCGGCATCAGCCTCCCCAACGGCCGGTTCGAGACCAATTCGAGCTTCTCGCTGCTCAATCCGTCGTATTCGAGCGCCCTCGACCTCTCCTTCACCCAGCCGTTGCTGCGCGGCTTCGGCAGATCGGCCACGAGCTACGGCATCGAGGTGGCGCGCGTCGGCAGCGACCTCTCGCAGCAGGCGTTCATCGGCGAGGTCATCGCCACCATCCAGAATGTCGAGAACGCCTACTGGAACCTGTTCGCGGCGCGCTATGCCCTGAGCGTCGCCGAGGACAGCAAGAAGCTCGCCGAAGAGCTGCACGCCAACAACAAGGTGCGGGTCGACGTCGGGACGCTCGCGCCGCTCGAGCTCGTGCAGAGCGAGGCCCAGATCGCGACCCGCGAAGAGGACATCATCCGGGCGCGCGGGGTGGTCGGCGACGCCCAGGATCTGCTCTTCTTCTATCTCAACGTGGACCAGGGAGAAGCCTGGTCCAAGGCGATCGTCCCCGACACCGAGGCGATCCTCGAGCACCCGCAGGTCGAGCTCGACGAGGCGATCCAGACGGCGCTCGCCGCGCGGCCCGAGATCCTGAGCCAGCAGCTGCAGTTGAAGACGCTCGCCCTCGACCAGGCATTCCTGGCGCAGGAGACCCGCCCACGCCTCGACCTCAAGGCGACCTACGGCCTCTCCGGCCTGGGTGGCGACGTGGTGCTGCGCAACCCCGACGGGACGGTCGCCTCGACGATCCCGGGCGGGTGGAACGACGCTTTCAACCAGGTGACCGGATTCGACTTCCCGGGCTGGTCGGTCGGCCTGGAGCTCGGCATCCCGCTCCAGAACCGCTCGGCCCGGGCGCGCCAGGCGATCGCCGACCTCGCGGTCGAGGCCGGCAAGCTCGCCACGAGCCAGCTCGAGCTCCGCGTCACGACCGAGGTCCGGGCGGCGGTGCGCGGGCTCGAAACCTCCCGCCAACAGCTCGAATCGGCCAAGGTCTCGACCCGGCTGGCGGAGAAGAACCTGGACGCCGAGCGCAAGAAGTACGACAACGGGCTCTCGACCGCCTATCAGATCCTCCAGGTGCAGGACGACCTGACCGCGGCGCGCTACCGCCAGGTCGCGGCGGTGACCGGCTATCGCAAGTCGCTGGTCGAGTACTATCGCGCCACCGGGGGCCTGCTGGCGAGCTCCAACGTGACGATCGCCAACTGAGGCGCCCCGGATGCGACGCCGCGCCGCCGCGGCCTCCCCGGATTTCCGCGGTCAGCGAAAGAAAGGCTCAGTGAAGATGGCAACCGAGACGCAGGCGCGGAAACGGCAGCGCCGGAAGGCAGCTCCGTGCAGTCGATCTGGGGGGTGCTGCTCTCCCCGGAGAGGACCTTCCAAGCTCTCGCGGCGCGGCCGCGCTGGCTGCCGGCGCTGCTCCTCATCGTCGCCTCGGCGCTCACCCTCTCGATCCTCGTCACACCCCGGCTCGACATGACGCAGGTGATCCGGGAGGCGGTCGAAAAGAGCGGCCGGGAGGTCTCCGCCGAGCAGCTCGACAAGCAGGTCGAGATGGCGGAGAAGTTCAAGTGGGTGGGCACGGCAGCGCAGGTCGTCCTGCAGCCGGCGGTCCTCCTGCTCACCGCCGCGATCTTCCTGGTCGTCTTCCGCCTGGTGGGCAGCGAGATCGACTTCCGCCGCAGTCTCGCGGTCTGCGTACACGGCATGATGCCGTTCGCCCTGGCGGCGCTCCTCACCATTCCGGTGGTGCTGTCGCGCGCCGAGATCAGCATGCAGGAGGTCCGCAGCTCGAGCTTCCTGCGTTCGAACCTGGCGGCGTTCGCCCCGGAGTCGACCGGCAAGGCGATGCTCTCGCTGCTTTCGAGCGTCGATCTGTTCTCGATCTGGACGATCGTCCTGCTCGCGATCGGCTACCGCGTCGTCGGGCGGGTCTCGAAGGCGGCGGCTCTGGGCGTCGTGCTGACGCTCTGGGCGGTCGCCGTCGCCTGCAAGGTCGCGCTGGCGTCGATCTTCTGAGATGAAGCGCAATCTGCTCATCGCCGGCGGCGTCCTGGCGCTCGCCGCGATCCTGGTGGCGAGCATCGTCTCCGGGCGCGAGAAGTCCGGGGAGAAGGTTTACGCCGAGAAGGTGATCCGCCAGTCCCTCACCCAGAGCGTCAAGTCGAGCGGCCAGATCCAGCCGCGGGTGAAGGTCAACATCTCGGCCCACGTCATCGGCAAGATCGACAAGCTCTATGTCGTCGAGGGCGCCACGATCGCGGCCGGGGCGCCGTTCCTGGAGCTCGAGCAACAGGCGTTTCTCGCCGCGCGCGACACCGCGAAGGCGCAGGTCGCGATGAGCAGCACCGAGCTCAAGCAGGCGATCGTCTCGGCCGCCGACGAAAGCGTCCAGGTGGCGCGGGCGGAGGAGATCGCGCGCCAGGGCATCTCCTCGGTCGAGGCCCGCGACGCCGCGCGCCTGCGCCGCACTTCGGCCGACCTGCGGGTGGAGCAGGCGCGCGAGGCGGTCAAGCAGTCCCAGGCGCTGCTGGTGAAAGCCGAAGACGACCTGCGCAAGACGACGATCTACGCCCCGATCGCGGGCCGGGTGATCGCGTTGAACGCCGAGGTCGGCGAGGTCGTGGTCTCGGGGACGATGAACAATCCGGCCTCGGTGATCGGGACGATCGCCGACCTGTCCGAGATCCTGGCCGAGATCGACGTCGACGAGACCGAGGTCGTGCACCTCGCGAGCGGGCAGCAGGTCACCCTCAAGGTGGACGCGATTCCCGACCGGGAATACACCGGCAAGGTGGTCGAGATCGGGAGCTCGGGCTACGCCAAGCCGGCCCAGCCCGACGTGACTTTCTTCCGCGCGAAGGTCCTCTTCGACGCCCCCGACGACGCCCTGCGCCCGGGCATGTCGGCCCGCGCCGAGATCCAGGTGGCGACGCACGCCGACACGCTCGCGGTGCCGATCCAGGCGGTCGTCGAACGCAAGCCCAAGGCCGGCAACGGCAAATCGGGCAAATCGGCCGGGGTCGCGGCCGACGACGGCAAAGTCAGCCCGGAGAAGGAAGCGAAAGCGCCGAAGGAGATCTCGGTCGTCTTCGTGGTCGAGAAGGGCCACGCGAAGAGCGTGCCGGTGAAGACCGGGATCTCGGACGCGACGAAGGTCGAGATCGTCGAAGGCCTGACCGGCGGCGAGCAGGTGGTGACCGGACCGTACCGCGCGCTGCGCAAGCTCGAGGACGGCGCCGCCGTGAAGGTGACGACTCCCGAGGCCGAGGAGCAAGGGAAAGACAAGAAGAGCGCCGACAAGAGCGAAAAGGAAGAGAGCGACTGATGTCGATCATCGAGCTGCAGGACGTGCACAAGGTCTACGACATGGGCGCCGAGAAGGTCCACGCGCTGAACGGCGTCGATCTCGCCATCGGGCACGGCGAGTACGTGGCGATCATGGGACCGTCGGGGAGCGGCAAGTCGACGATGATGAATCTCCTCGGCTGTCTCGACACGCCTTCGACCGGGAGCTACATCCTGAACGGCACGGCGGTGGAGAAGCTGAACGACCAGGAGCTCGCGGCGATCCGCAACAAGGAGATCGGCTTCGTCTTCCAGACGTTCAATCTGCTGGCGCGGACGGACGCGCTGCAGAACGTGGAGCTGCCGCTCATCTACGCCGGGGTGTCGCGCAAGGAGCGCCGCGAGCGCGCCGCGCGGGCGCTCGCGCGCGTCGGCCTCACGGATCGCGCGCACCATCTGCCGAACGAGCTCTCGGGCGGGCAGCGGCAGCGGGTCGCGATCGCGCGCGCGCTGGTCAACGACCCGTCGATCCTGCTCGCCGACGAGCCGACGGGGAACCTCGACACCGCGACGTCGACGGAGATCATGCAGCTCTTCGACGAGCTCCACCGGCAGGGCAACACGGTCATCCTGGTGACGCACGAGGCGGAGATCGCCGCCCACGCCGAGCGCAAGATCGTGCTGCGCGACGGCAAGGTGCTCTCGGACGTCCTGGAGCCGGCGCCCGCGGCGGTCTGAGCGCCGCCCGTATCGAGGAGCCTCGATGGTCGTCTCGGAGAATATCCGCATCGCCTTCCGCGCTCTGCGCGCCAACAAGATGCGCTCGACGCTGACGACGCTCGGAATCATCATCGGCGTGGCGGCCGTGATCGCGGTCGTCTCGATCGTCCAGGGCCTGCAGTTCATGATCACGAAGGAGCTGCAGGGGGTCGGGGCGACGTACGTGATGGTCCTGCCGAAGCACGACCAGAATCAGGGGCCCGGAGTCGTGGCGCGACAGGTCAAGCTGACCTGGGAGGACGGGCAGGCGATCCGCGACCAGGTCCCCGGCATCCGTCTGATCACGCCGCTCATCGCCGCCCCCGGGCAGGTGGTGAAGTACGGCGAGCGCCAGCACTCGACGTTCCTCCTCGGGGTGAACCAGGACTGGCCGGAGGTGAACAACCACGAGGTGGAGACGGGGCGCTTCTTCTCGCGGGTGGATATGGAGCACCGGCGAAAGGTCGCCGTGGTGGGCCGCAAGGTCGTCGAGGAGCTCGGGCTCGGGGATCCGATCGGCAAGGAGATCTACGTCGGCGATCTGCCGGTCTCGATCATCGGGGTGATGGAGAAGCGCGGCCAATCGCTCGGCCAGGACGTGGACGACCTGGCGTTCATCCCGTTCGACACGGCGCTGACGGTCCTCGGCCGGAACGCCGGCGAGGCGATCCAGCTCCGGCTGCAGGCGGAGGACGCCGCGGTGGTGGACCAGGTGAAGGACGGCATCACGCAGCTCCTGCGCCAGCGGCACAAGATCGCGGAAGGCCAGCCGAGCGACTTCGACGTGATGCTGCAGGACGAGATCCTGAAGACGGTCGGCTCGATCCTCGGCATGATCACGACGGTCGTCGGCGCGGTGGTCGGCGTCGCCCTCCTGGTGGGCGGCATCGGCATCATGAACATCATGCTGGTGAGCGTGACGGAGCGCACGCGAGAGATCGGCGTCCGCAAAGCGGTCGGCGCCCGCCGCCAGGACGTCCTGGTCCAGTTCCTCATCGAAGCCATAACCCTGAGCCTGGTCGGCGGCGGCATCGGCCTCCTGCCGGCTGGGGCCTGGGCGCCCTGGTAGCCAGCCTCCTCCCCGGCGACTGGCCCCCCGCCCACGTCCCCTTCTGGGCCATCCTCCTGGCCGTGGGCTTCTCAGTGCCATCGTCGGGATCTTCTTCGGCATCTACCCCGCCGGCAAAGCCTCCCGCCTCGACCCCATCGACGCCCTGCGGTACGAGTAGGGGGAGGGAAGCCGGGCACTCCGGCCGGCGACGATGGAAGCTCGGCCTATCTCATCCACTCAGTCACCTTCACCTCTCGCCGGTCAAGGGCCCGAATTCGCCCAATTGAGGCATTCGAGGGAACGTGCTGGCTCGCGAATCGAAGTGTGCGACACTAGTCTTCGATCACTGGCACACGGAATAGCAATGTCCGAATTGTCGGAGACTCCTGGTTAGGCGCGCGTGACAGGCTAGTGGAATATCAAGAACTCGTTGAAGAACTCGCGGAGCTGGAGGGCATCGACGCCGGGGCGTTCTCAGAGGACGCGACAACCTCACAAGAAGCCTGCGATTTCGTACTTGCTCTCGCGCTCGCCTACAACGACATTCGCGACGCGGTCTTGCTTCGCGGCCTTCTGCGAAGTGTCCAACCGCCGGATCTGTCGGTACGCGATCGAGCAGTTGGACTCTGGAGCGGGCTCTTTACGTCGCTGCTTCGAACCGAGTTCGCGACGCTGCATGAACTTCTGAATCTCATCGCCAAGAACTTGGATTTGCTGAAGGAACCGATCTTTGTGCGGCTTGACCGGCAGCTCCCCAAACCAGGCCGCGAGTCTTGGCGTGCCCTTCAAGATGCCGCAGCCAGCAAACCGACTGGAGATCCCCTCACCAAGGCCTTGCTTCTCATCCGCGGAAACAAGGTGGGCTTTCACTACGACACGAAGGAAATCATGCGTGGCTTCAACCGCGCGTTCGGTAGCCCTGCGACAGAGCTACCTCTTGCTTTCGCGCGGCGCCAATCTAATCTCTGCCCGCTTCTATTTTGCCGACGCCGCGGCCCAGGAGTACATCGCCTATGCTGTCGCAAAACCCCTCCAAGATTTCATAGGCGACCAAACGGAGCTGCTCCGGATGACTAACAGAGCACTGCATCAGGTCGTCGTTTGCTTCGTTGGTGTGAGGGGATACCCTTGGCGCCAACTAAAGCCTCGTTTCTGACCTACGATCTGCGATATAATAGATTCATGCAAACGCGGCCCGGTAGTCTGCAGTAAGCTCGAACGATGGAAGATGGAGCAGCAGCCATGGCAATGACTTCGAAGGAGATGAAGGAATCCGTACCTGGAGCTTTGAGAGAAGCGCGCCAACGCGCGGGGCTCTCGGCTGAAACCGTAGCCTCGAGGGCGAAGATTAGCGCGCAAGCCGTTTCAAAGCACGAGGAGGGCTATAACCTTCCACATCTCGAGGTCTTCATCATGGAGCTTGCGGCTCTTGGACTGGACTTCGGATCCCTTCACGAAATCCTGTTAGAGGAACGATTGAACACTCGAATGCGGGACCTAGAAAGCAAGTTCTGCCAACTTGAGGGTAAGGTCTCCGCATCAAGGTCGACCTAGTGAAGCTCTTGATCTGCTAGTCCGAAGAGGTTCGCTCTTGCCCAATCCTTGCTTGCGTGAGCGTCTCGGGGCTATCCAACAATCGCTCATGGCTCATTATCGCGGGGGAGTCACCCTTCCCGCTGCGAGCCGAGGTTCCGAGAGGGAGACTTTCCTACGCGACTTCCTACAGCAAGTATTTCCTCCGACGTTTCGCTTCGGCACGGGCGCCATTACGGATCCCCTGGGCAACCGTTCTGGCCAACTTGACATCGTAATCGAGTACCCAATGCTACCCAGCTTTCCCATGCCCTCGAGTGAGGAACGCCTCTATCTAGCCGGATCCGTTGCGGCGGTTCTTTCCGTGAAGTCGAATTTGTCGAGTCAGTGGAAAGAGGTCGAAGGAGAACTCGAGAAGCTCTCCCACGTCAAGCGCAATTGGAGTAGCACTATGCTCAGCCGTGGGGGCGACTTGGCCGTTGTTGGTGCACATGAATACCCAATCCCGTTCTTCGCCGTTGGTTACAGGGGGTTCAAGTCGACGAATGGACTGAAGCGCAGGTTGATGGGCACCGATACGCACTGTCGCCGCTTGGCGCCGTGTGCCTGGAGTCTGGCATTTTTGTCAGCGAAGCGTTCGTTCAAGATGGCCCATGGGGGCTCTTCGCGCTGGCCGCATGTATTTCTACCGAGCTCCAGACGTCCCTGAATGTAGTCACAGATCCGCTGGCCTACCTGCGCAATGACCCAGTCGAATGACGCTTGGCTTCTTGAGTCAACTCGTGCGCGACGAACTTCTGATGCTAGCGCAGTACGTTGCCTGAAGCGAACCGCGTTGGGCTCCGGATTCACTTGGAGGCATCGATCTGCCATCAAGAAACAACGAGGCTGAAGTGGCTGATGAAGAAAGTTCTGCCTCAGTTCTGAATCTTCTGTCTCCGCCGGCCCGCTGCTTTTTGCCAGCCATGATTCTCGCGGCGCAGAGCTTGCCGAGGCCAAGCGAAGATGAGCCTCTCCTTTGCTGTGGGTTGCCAGGATGCACAGATAGCTCTCGTTTCCAGACAATCGGCAAAGTCGACGCTGCTCGGCGCGCAAATGGAGGCGGCAGCGCTCCTGTATTTCAATGGAGCCGATTCAGTTGCAGTGCACACGCTTATTGCTGCTGCATATGAAATCCTCCAGGACTTGGCGGCGAAGCGAACGGAGACGATGTGGATCGAGAGAAGCCTTGTCGCCACCTTGAGCGAAAAACTTGCGCGCATAGTGCGAGCCCAGCTTCGGGCACCGCAGAATTTCTTCAAGCATGCCAACAGCGATGAGAGCGCAATCGAGTTCTCTCCGTTTCAGTCTGAGATAATGCTCCTCGATGCGATTGGGAAGTACCTTCAGATTACGGGAGAGCAACCTCTCCTGCTTCGAGCCTTCGAGAAGTGGTGCTTTCTTCAGCACCCGGACCTCCTCAAGAGCACTGCCCGAAGAGTATGAACCTATGTTAAAGGCCCGCAAGAACATCGACCTCTCGAATAGGCAGGCCTTCCTGCGTGAGCTTCTAGAAGCTGCAACAACGTTCGCCATGAAAATGGGGACAGGCACTATCTACCCTAGGCGGCACAGAGAGTCGTAGTAGCCTGTTAAGTACTGTGCAGGTCTTCCCTCTCAACGGTAGACGAACTCAAGCTCCCTCGGGCGAACTCTGCCGAAACACGCAGACGAGCAACCTGTTCTAGAGTTGTCGACCCTCCATGTCTAATCTCACTTTTCCTGAAAAGACTCGCCTCGAGAGGATCTTTGGAATGGGGAGCGGATATGTGCTCGACTTCTTCAACAGCACCTTCCGAGAGTGCATCTTCGACAGCGTAGGAAAGAACATCTACGATGATAAGTACGCCAAGGCATCCGGCTCCAAGGCGAACCGCCTACGTGCATTCTGGGCAGAGGAACCCAATCACATTGTCGGAAAGCTGCTCTCGGACCTGCTCGATCACTACGAAGCGGAATGCATGCAGGACGGCGAAGGTGCGCTTCTGGAAGAGTGCAGACGGATTGCGAGTCGCCTGCTGCAATCTGGGCCGGTTGACGAGGCGACTGCACCTCCCCACCCAACGCCGATCGCGCTTTTGAGCTGGTTGCTCGCACCGTCCGCGACGCAATCGATCGCAATGAACCAGAACTTGGTCTAGATCGTCTGCACACCTTCGTTGTCAAGTTCATTCGAGGGCTCTGTGCTCGCAGAGGCATCTCAACAGTGCGTGAAAAGCCGCTGCACTCCTTGGTCGGAGAGTACGTGAAATCACTTCGCAGCGCGGGGCACCTCGAGTCCGAGATGACGGAGCGCATTCTAAAGTCGTCCATCTCCACGCTCGAAGCCTTCAATCGAGTGCGCAACGATCAGAGCTTAGCTCATGACAACGCTGTTCTGAATCACAATGAGAGCTTGCTGATCTTCAACCACATCGCGAGTACCGTACGCTTCCTAACCGTTCTTGAACTGGATCTGTCTCGCCCTGCTGCCGAACCCGAGCCGCCCGATTCCATCCATGACGACATCCCATTCTAGGGGATCTTGAAGATGGTGACAGGAAGCCAATTTCTACTGGCGAGCATCCCGCACCGCACCTCTTGGGGAACTCGTGCCTGTCCCCATCTTCAGAGGAGAGATCATTTCGGGGGGTTCTGTGGACGATCCACTTGAAAAAATGCGGCGAATATACGACAGGCTTTCAGGCCCGTTGGGAGAACTGAAGAAGCAACTCGATGAGAACCTAGAGATTTTCGGCTCAGTTTCGAAATTCGCGGCTTCTATCCCAATAGTCGAATTTGGGAGCGCTCTTGCGATTCCGATCGGTCCAGCATTCAGCGCTGGGCTCGTTGCTGATGCCGCGAGGCAGGCGAATCTGATTGCCAACCAATACGTTCAACCAGCCTATCTTACTGAGCTCGAAGCAACACTCGTTGGGGCGTTACGTCGCTTGCCTTGGCTGCTATGCAAGGGGAGGCACTTTCTCATCAGGCGATCCTGGCGGAAGCCAGCACCGCTTCAACCATCCAGAATGTTCTGCATTCCTTCGAGCTGGTGCAGTCCCCGCTCTCGATCTTCGCCAAGGGCTTCGTGAAGTCGAGCTTTCTCGACTCAGCTCGGCAGGCAATCTCAGCTCGAACTTTGGCGGCGAACTCTTCGAGACTCTCGAGGATCGCGACGGCAACAGCCGACGACGAAGTAGTCGATGCAATAGACGAAGCAAACTCGTGGGTCGCAACCAGGGCGCCAGCTCCAAAATTCAGCCAAGCAGATCGAGTCGCATTCCTAACGCTCGTCCTGATGCTGCTCATCTTCTTGTACCAGAAGATCGACAGTGAAAAGGCGACCGAACTGATTCTCCAACGGATTGCATCGTCAGAAACCAGGCTGGTTGATGCCCTCCAAACCATATCGGCGGACTCAGTGCCTTCGAAGTTCGTGACGGTATCGCGACGCGTGCAGCTTCATGTGAAGCCGACTGCCGCTTCGAGGTCCTTGCGACAAATTCTTCCAGGCACGCCACTTGAGTTGAGAGCGCGGAGGAAGAACTGGATCCAAGTGAATGTATTCAACCTTGAAAAGGGTACATCGGAACTTGGTTGGGTGTATCGCCGGTTTGTCTCGGACCTAGTCGCTCCCGTGGAGTAAATTTCCAATTGGCACCGAGGGCGGGACTGGAGCGCCCTTGCACCCTTCTGGAACTCAGGTTTCCTCCGCACTAGGGCGATCCTCTACGCAGCTCAGAACTCCGGTCCGCAGCTCCAGGTGCCCCAGAGGGTGGCGGATTCGAAGCCGTCGGTGAAGAGGTGGGTGCGCGCGGTCGTCGGCTCGCGGAAGATGGTGCCGTCGGCCCAGACGAGGTCGCGGGTCAGGTCGTCGGCGGGGAAGGTTTCGATGTCGTAGAGGTTGCCTTCGACGGTGCCGTCCGAGCCGGCGCTGCGGATGGACATCACGGGGGAACCCAGGAGATTGTCGTTCAGGCGGAGGTCGTAGGGGTTGCCCCAGCCGTCGAGCTCGGGGACGCAGAGCGTGTAGAAGGGCGTGAGGAGCGCGGCGAGGTCGGTGGGGGAGATCGGAGCGATCAGCGAGAGGTCGACGGTGGGGCCGCCGGCCGGTGTCGAGGGCGGCTCGCCGGAGATGGTGTCGATGAACCAGCTGAGCATCGCATCACCGAGGCGGTGCACCTCCTCGACCGTGACCAGCTGGCGCGCGACCGGGTCGAGGCGCGGGGGTTGGCGCACCCGCGTCGTGTTGTAGAACACCAGGTCTCCTTTGGGTCCGCTCGTGGTACCGACGTCGTACGTCGTGCCCTCGAACAGACCGTCCGCGCCCGCGCTGCGCAGGGCGATGAAGTGCGCCGAGAGCGGATCCGCCACGTTCAGGCGGTACTCGTACGGATGCTTCCACGGGTCCTTCGCAGGAATCGCCGCGATGTAGAGCGGGACGAGGAGCGCGCGCAGGTCGGCGAGCGCGATCACCGGGACCTGCGTCAGGTCCACCGGCGGAGAGCCGGGACAGACTGCACCGGCGATCGAAGCCGCCGGAGTCGCTGACGCGAGCCCCCCGGTCACGTCCAGCAGCCAGGCGTACATCGCCGCCGCGACCGTGTCGATCTCTTCGACCGCACGGCTCGTGGCGCAGGGGATCGAGCTTGCTTCGCCCAAGGCCGGCGCCGGAAAGCGCAGAGCGAGAGCCCCCAGCGCCGCCAAAGCGAAGGCGCAACGTAGAGCTCGGCCGCGGCCGGAAGCTGTGCGCGGGGTCATCTCCCGAGTCACTATACTCGGCGACCGAAATGCCCTTCTGCAGCCCGCACGTCAGCTGGCTCTATCGCTTGAGCACGAGCTTCACCTGGCAGTCCAATCTGCCGATCGCCGAGGATCTGGCCTTCAAGGACAAGACGGGAAAGGTGCGGCTGATTCTCGAGCAGGGCGGCCGGATCACCGTCACGCGCGGTTACTCGTGGAACGGCTGCTCGCCGCTCTTCTGCCTCTTCGACCTCACGATCGGCACTCCCGACGGCATCGTCGACAAGACCACCGGGCGCCCCAAAGTCTATTTCGCCTCCCTGGTGCACGATGCCCTCTACCAGTTCCTCCCCGACGGCCTGCCGCTCACCCGCGCCCAGGCCGACGGCTGTTTTCTGGCGCTCATGAACGACACCGGCTTTCGCCTGCGCCACATCTACTACCTCGCCGTCAGGACCTTCGGCGGGCTCGTCCGCCGCGTGATCCGCAGGAGCCGCGAGAGCCAGGGCAGTAAGCTCGAGCTCTGAGCACCCAAAGAGAGGGAGTCCTCATGGAGCGCCCCAGACCCAGTCTCGCCACCGTAGCCGTGCTGTTCATCATTGGAGTCGGTAGCCTGATCCGCTTCTCGCAGAATCTCTTTCACCTGTCTCAGAACGTGCGCATGGTCGATGTCGTCGGATTGTCCGGGGGCGGGGCGGCCTGCGGGGCCGCCCTCTGCAGCTTCGGGTTCTTTCTCATGTCGAGAAAGAAGAGCTGAGCCGGGATGCGATCGCAGGCAGCGGCGCTCTGGCTGGTCGGGCTCGCAGCCGTTGTCCCCCTGCATGCGCAGCCTGCGGGCGAAACTTACCGTACGGATTTCGCGACCGCGTGGCGGGAGGTGGCCGCCACCTACGCCTACTTCGACCTCAAAGCGACGAAGTGGAGCGAGATTCCGCAGCTCTACGCTCCTGATCTCGCGCGCGTCAGCACCCGGGACGAATTCATCGGGCTCATGGAAAAGGTGCTCGACGAGCTCTACGACCCGCACGCCCAGCTCACCGTCAACACCGCGGCGTCGCCTCGGCTGGTGCCTTCGGGGACCGACCTTTGGGCCGAGTGGCGAGGCGACCGGGCGACCGTCACCGATGTCCGGGCGCGCTCCGACGCCGAGCGCGCTGCCATTCGGCCGGGCTCGATCGTCGTCGCGATCAACGGCGTGCCGATCGCCGACGCCGTTGCCCGGCGACTTGGACGGTCCTATCCCCCGACCGTGAGCGCGGCGCGCGACTGGGCGCTGCGCGCCGTCCTGGCCGGAACGCACAACACCCCCCGCCGGTTGCTCTTGCGGACGAGGAACGGAAGCGATGAGCGCAGCGAGCAGAATGATCGAACGGTCGAGCTGCCCGCGCCGGACCAGTTTTCCGCCGCGGAGGCAGCGCCCCTCACCGTCTCGGCTCGCGCTCGCCTCCGGAGTCGCGCTGGTGGTCCTCAACGACTCGCTCGGAAACCCCGCGACCGTCGCCGCGTTCGATCAGGCGCTGGCCGGACTGCGCGACGCGCCCGGGCTGCTGATCGATCTCCGGAACACGCCCAGCGGCGGCACCAGCAGCGTCGCCCGGGAATCCTCGGTCGATTCGTCGCCCGCGAGATGCCCTACCAGAAGCATCTCCTGCCGGCGGAGGAGCGCGAAACGGGGATCCGGCGCAGCTGGTTGGAGCTGGTCTCGCCGCGGGGCGAGTTCGCCTTTCAACAACCGGTTGCGATCCTCGTCGGCCATTGGACGGGCAGCATGGGAGAGGGGCTGGCCATCGGGTTCGACGCGACGGGCCACACGGCGGTCATCGGAACGCCGATGGCGGGACTGCTGGGCGCCACCTACCACGTGCAGCTGCCCGGGAGCGGCATCGGCCTGAACCTGCCCGCCGAACGCCTCTACCACGTGAACGGCACGCCGCGGGAGGCCTTTCGTCCGAGCATGCTGGTCGACCTCCACCGCCGACCCCAGCCGGACGCTCCCCGGCGAAGACCCGGTTCTCGCCGCCGCCCTGCGCGCTCTCCCGCCTCCTTGATGCGAATGTTCCGCTACGAGGCGCTCGTCGCCAGCTAGAAGCTCTTCTGCTGCACCCGCTGGTGGGCTTCGTTCACCAGCATCAGGGCGGCGGAGCCGTAGTACTTGTGGAACTCCGGGACCATCTCGCCGCTTGCGACGACCGGGTCCGTGGCGACGAGCTTCCGGGCCTCTTCGATGTCGGCCACCGCGAAGATGAACAGACCGCGCCAGCCGCCCTCGTCGTCGAACGGACCGGCGAGCGCCAGCTTCCCTTCCCCGGCCAGGCGTTGGATGTTCGCCAAGTGACCCTTGAACATCGCGTCGCGCTCCTTGCCGTCCGGCATCTTCGTCGGCCCCGTCTTCAGGATCACGAGGACATAGTTCCGCATGCCGTATTCGTCCGCGCCGACCTGGGCCGCGAGCGCGGCGTCGAACTTCGGATTCACCGTTTCAGGAGGCGCCTGCCCCTGAGCCAAGCCCGAAAGAGCGCAGGCCAGCGAGACGGATGCGAGAACGCTGAATTTCGTTTTCATGGCGCACCTCGGAAGGGGAAGCCAGCAAAATCTTGGCATACCCCTGGAGCCGCCGCCCGGGGAGGGCGGCGCGGGGCGGCGAAGACGTTTCATCCGGGTGCTATTGACAGCGAATGTTTTACCCGGGTAGAATATCGTGCATGGACACCCACCTTTCCGCCCGAAGCCTGGGCTCTCCTGCATCCCCGCGCTGGATCGCCTTCAGCGCCAAGCGACGCATTGCCAACGGCCCCCCCGAGGAGGTCGCGACGCGGGCCAAGGCCTTTGCCGACAAGAGTCCCGAGGCCGCAGCTCCTCATCTTCGACGCCCTCTCCAGCCGGCCGGTCGAGCTCGATCTGCGCGGGTCGGTGAAGGAGGTGCTCGGCCAGCTCGAACGCGAAAGTGGGGGAGCGACGCCCGCGAATGGCAGCGAGGCGACCGTGCCCGATCCTTCCGCTCCGCGCGGGCCGGGGCGCCCACGCCTCGGCGTCGTGGCGCGCGAAGTGACCCTCCTGCCGCGGCACTGGGCCTGGCTCGCCGGGCAGCCGGGCGGCGCCTCCGTCGCGCTGCGCAAGCTCGTCGAGCGGGCGCTGCGCGACCACCGGGATATCGACCGCATCCGCGAAGCCAGAGAGGCCGCCTACCGCTTCATGCACGCCATGGCGGGCGACGAGCCCGGCTTCGAGGAGGCGACGCGCGCCCTGTTCGCCGGTGAGCCGGACCGCCTGCGCGAGCACAGCGCGGCCTGGCCGCGCGACGTGCGCGTTCACACCCTGGCGCTCGCCGAGCTTGCCCTCCCGGCACCGCCCTTCGAGGCGGGGTAGCGCGAGCGTGTCGGAGCTAGAGTCGAGTTGTGTGACACTCACAACCAGGAACTGCCTCCAGTCGAAAGGAGTGCTGATCGATGATCGGACACCGGCACGAGCACAGGGCCGTGGGTGCGACCATGGCGATGGCCTTGGCGCTGGGCATGCTGGGAATGCTGGGCATGCTGGCCGCCTGCGATTCGGGACCCACGCCGTTGGACGTCGAGAAGCTGAAGGAGTTCGCGGCCAACTACACCTCGGCCTGGAACAGCCAGGATGCGACCAAGGTGGCGAAGTTCTTCGCTCCGAACGGCTCCTTGAAGATCAACGAAGGCGTACCGGCGGTCGGACGCGTCGCGATCGCCGCCGTGGTGCAGAAGATTCATGACCGACTTCCCCGACATGGCCGTCAAGATGGAGGAGCTCAGTCTCTTCAAAGGTGAGACCGTCTATCACTGGACCCTGAACGGCAAGAACACCGGTCCGGGAGGGACCGGCAAAGCGGTCCGGATCAGCGGCTACGAGGAGTGGACCCTCGACGCCGACGGTCTGATCGCGAAGTCCCTGGGGCACTACGACGAACAGGAGTTCGAGCGCCAGCTGAAGGTCGGCTACAAGCCCTTCCGCTGACGCACGTGCCGGCGCTCCCGGAGCGCTATCATCCAGCCTCCTCCAAGGAGGTGCGAAATGAAGCACCGCTTCGTCCGTCTCGCGCTCGCCGCAGTCCTCTGCCTCTGCTGTTCGCAGGCCGCTTTCGCCGCCGTCCGTGCCTTGGGAAGTGACGTGACCCTGGTGCCGCTCGCCAAACCCGGGGCGTATCAGGCCACGGTCGAGGTTCGCGACCTGGTCTCGAACGAGGTCCTGGCCGCTCCCAAGATCGCCTTCATGAAGGGCGAGCCGGCCATCGCCACGGCGAAGCTGGACAGCGGAGAAGAGTTCCGCTTCACGATCCAGGTGGATGCGTCCGGAAAGAGCGCGAGCTACAGCGCCGAGCTGCGCGACGCCGGCAAGGTGGTGGCGCAGCAGAAAGCCTCGATCGCCCTGACCCAGTAGAGCCGCCGCGCGCAAGGGGAAAGCTGGTTGAACAAGGTCGCGCAGGTCACGTTCGCTTTCTGGGTCATGAAGATCTGCGCGACGACGCTGGGCGAAACGGCGGGCGATCTGCTGTCGATGACGTTGAACGTCGGCTACGCGATCAGCTCGATCGTTCTCTTCGGGCTCTTCCTGATCTCGCTCGTGGCGCAGCTGACTGTCGCGCGCGTTCCATCCGGCGCTCTATCTGGACGCGTGATCCTGACGACCAGCACCGCCGGCACGACGATGTCGGACTTCATGGACCGCACGCTGGATCTCGGCTACGCGCGCGGCTCGCTGATCCTGGTCGACCTGCCTGGTCGGTGGTGCTCGCGGCGTGGCGCGTGCACGCGAAGTCGAATCTCTCGGTCAGCCAGATCGAGACCCCGCGCGCCGAGCTCTTCTACTGGATCGCGATCCTGGTTCTCGAACACGCTGGGCACCGCGCTGGGCGACTACCTGGCCGACGACTCGGGCCTCGGATTTCTCGGCGGCGCCGCGCTGATCGGCGGCGTTCATCGCGTCTCGTCGCGCTCGCCGCGCTACTCACGCGGCTCGACCGCGTGCTGCTGTTCTGGATCGCGTTCGTGCTGACGCGTCCGTTCGGCGCCACGTTCGGCGACCTGCTGACGAAATCGCCGGAGAAGGGCGGCCTCGACTTCGGTACCATCGGTTCCTCCGCGATCCTCGCGGCGATTCTGGTCACGCTGATCGTCGTCACCAGCCGGCGTGCCCGGCGCGCCTCAGCTCCGCAGACCGGAGAATGAGCCTCGGTTCGACGACTTCGGTTCGACTACTGCAGGAAGCGCACGAGCTCGTCGGCGAAGTTGAAGGCCGCGCCCGCGGGGTCGTCGCCGTGCTCCTGCTCGCGAATCAGCATCAGCGTATCGCCGGAGCGATTGTCCTTGAGCCGGGCTTCGATCTCGACGAACGGCTTGACCATGGCCAGGACGGCATAGGTCGAGTCCTTCTTGTAGTCGACGAGCACGGCCTCGAAGGAGAGATCGCCGCCGCTCTTGACGGTCTCGATCCCGAGCGTCTTGAAAGCTTCGGAAAGGGAGTCGCGTACCGCCTTCAGAATGTCGTCGGGCACCATCCCCTTGGCGAACTTCCTGACCTCCGGGATGGAGACGGTCTTCGCCGAGTGAATGTCGAACCCGAGCGCCTTCACCTTGTCCTTCATCTTGCCGTCGGGGGTCTTCACCCAGAGCCAGTCGAAGTCGGTGTCGTTGCGCTCGACGTCGTCGATCATCTTGGCGTAGTCCTCGTCCTGCAGGAAGACCTTGACGACCTCCTCGCCGTCCTTGTAGTCGCTGCTCTTCAAGTAGGTGCCCGCCGCGAGAGGTGCGCTCGCGAGCGCCGCGAGAAGAATGCCGACAGCGAAGCGCGAGATCCAGAACCGATGCGTAGCCATTGCGATCTCCTTTCGTTCAGGTCCGCATGGAAAGAGGAGGCGGATCCTATCGAAGATCCGGCCGAGGCGAGCCCCGGCCGCAAGGACTCGGCGGTCGACGGTCCGGGTGCCGGCAGAGCGCGCCGCGCCGCCTGGTCCTAAATGTTTGATTCTAAATGGTGCCGGAGACAGGAGTCGAACCTGCACGCCCTTGAGGGTGGGGGATTTTGAGTCCCCTGCGTCTGCCATTCCGCCACTCCGGCGAGGGATGGGCGAGGACGGGGATGCTACGAGCAGCGTCCGCAGCTGTCAATCTGTGGAAAAGTCGCCGAAAACCGTCCCCCGGAGAGGTCGCTTCCGCCTCTCTTGCGCTGTCGCTCCGGGCTTGACGAAAGCCCGATTTTCGGCTACTCTTCGGCGTCGGCACTTGTGGCTCTCGTATCGTAAGTACCCAGCCTCACAACAGTTACAGAAGGGGGCAGAGGACGTGACATTCAAGGTCGGTCAGAAGGTCGTCTACCCGAATCACGGCGTAACGGTGGTCGAGGAGATTGCCCCGAGCCGGATCGATGGTACCGAGCGCACCTGTTATCACCTCCGACTGCTGTCGGGAAATTCCAAAGTGATGGTGCCGAAGGACAATCTCGATCTGGTCGGTCTGCGTCCGCTCTGTGAGCCGCGCGAGATCCGGACACTGTTCACCATCCTCGAGAACGGCAGCATCGAGGCGCAGAAAGATTGGAAGGGCCGCTACAAGCAGAACGTCGAAAAGATGAAGACCGGCCGCATCACCGAAGTCGCTGAAGTCCTGAAGAACCTGCGTTTCGTCAGCCAGAGAAAGAGCCTCTCGTTTCGCGAGAAGAAGATGTACGAGCGCGCCAAGAGCTTCATCGTCAGCGAAGTCGCCCACGTCAAGGGGCTGACCGAGCGCGACGCCGAGCAGCAGGTCGAGCGCGCCCTGACCTCCAGCATCGAAAGAAAGAAGAAGGGCGACCTGCTCGCGAGCTGATCCGCGCTGCCGGCCGCAGTTCGACGGCCGCTCCCTCCCCGGGGGCGGCCGTTTCTCTTTCTGCAATCTGTCCCCACGGAGGATGAGTGAGTCGAGGCGGCCGGTCAGGGACTGATCCGCAACCTCCGGGGTCATCGGAGCCAAGGGAGCCAGCGTTCGTCGAGATCGCCCTGCCTCTCCCGGTCGGCCAGACCTACACCTATCACCTCACCCCCTACCAGCAGGAACGGGTGAAGCCGGGCGCCCGGGTGCGGGTGCCGGTCGGCAAGCGCCGGATGACCGGCTACGTGGTGGCGGCCGGCGTCGAAGCCCCCGCGGGCGTCGAGACCCGGGCGATCGATGCGCTCATCGATCGCGATCCGGTGCTGCCCCCGGAGCTCCTCGAGCTCGCGCGCTTCGCCGCCGACTACTACCTGACGCCGGTGGGCGACGTGCTCGCCGCGATGATCCCCGCCGAGGCCGACTCCTGGGGAGACCGCCGGGTGCGCCTGACCGACCGCGGGGCGCTGGCCCTTCACCACGTCGCCGGCGCGCGCGCGCTCCAGGCCCTGCTGCTCGAGCGCGGGCAGATGCGGATCTCGGAGATCGAGGAGGAGCTCGACGATCCGCAGATCGAAGCTCTCCTGGTGCAGGAGATCGCGGCAGGGGGCCTCGCCTGGGACGAAGCCGGCGCGCGCGGCGAGCGCTACGCCGCGGCGTTCGGACTCGCCCCCGGAGAGCCCGCAGCATTGCGCGAGCGCGCCGGCAGGTCGCCCGCCGGCAGGGCGGTAGTCGATTTCCTGGTCGCGCTCGGCCGGCCCGCGCTCGCCCACGAGCTCCGCCAGGGAGTCGGTTGCAGCACCGCGGTGCTCTCCCGTCTCGCCAGGCTCGGCATCCTGCTGCGCTTCTCGCAGCCGAGCCGGCTCGGCCTCGAGCGCCATCTGCTGGCGGGAGAGGCCGGAGCGCCGCCGGTTCTCGCGCTGCGCAGCGATCAACAGAGTGCGCTCGACGCGATCGAGCGCGCGCTTTCGAGCGCCAGGTTCGAGCGCTTCCTCCTGCGCGGCATCACCGGCTCGGGCAAGACCGAGGTCTACCTGCGCGCCGCCGCCGCGGCGCTCGCGATGGGCCGCAGCGTCCTGCTGCTGGTGCCC
Source organism: Thermoanaerobaculia bacterium (assembly GCA_963806165.1). Taxonomy (GTDB): domain Bacteria; phylum Acidobacteriota; class Thermoanaerobaculia; order Multivoradales; family JAGPDF01; genus JAGPDF01. The sequence goes on along the minus strand of CAWDWZ010000007.1, from coordinate 625,490 downwards.
GAGATCGCTCTCGTGCCCGCGCTCGCGGCGGCGGCGCGCCAGCGCTTTCCGCACGAGCTCGCCGTCCTGCACTCAGGGCTCGGGGCCGCCGAACGCCAGCAGGAATGGGCCCGCGTCCGCAGCGGCGAGGCCCGCCTCGTCGTCGGGCCGCGCTCCGCCCTCTTCGCGCCCGTCTCGCGCCTCGGCCTCGTCGTCGTCGACGAGGAACAGGATCTCTCCTACAAGCAGGATTCCTCGCCGCGCTACCAGGGCCGCGATCTCGCGTTGATGCGCGCCAAGATCTCGGGCGCGGTCGCGGTGCTGGTCTCGGCGACGCCGAGCCTCGAGACCCGTCTGGCGGTGGAGTCGGGGCGCATCGCTCCGCTCACCCTGACCGAGCGCGCCGGACAGGGCTCCCTCCCCGAGGGCATCCTCGTCGACCTGCGCAACGAGCCGGCGGATCGCGGGGAGCACCGGGGGCGCCTGCCCGGCGAGGTGCAGTTCTCTGCCCGCCTGATCGTCGAGATCGAGCGCGCCGTCGCCGAGGGCGACCAGACGATTCTGCTGCGCAATCGCCGGGGCTACTCGCCGCTCCTGCTCTGCCGCGCCTGCGGCGAAGATTTCCGCTGCGCGGATTGCGGTCTGCCGCGCACCTATCATCGCCGGGCGGGCGAGCTCGTCTGCCATTACTGCGATTCCCGCCTCGCTGCGCCGGCCCTCTGCCCGCGCTGCCGGGGGGAGACGCTGGAGGCGATCGGAGCCGGCACCGAGCGCATCGAAGAGGCCCTCCACGACCTTTTCCCGGCGGTCGCCGTGGATGTTCTCGACCGCGACGCGGCGCGCCGCGGCGGCGGTCCGGCGGCCATTCTGGAGCGCTTCCAGCGCGGCGAGACCCAGATTCTGGTCGGCACCCAGATGGTCTCCAAGGGGCATCACTTTCCGCGCGTCGCTCTCACCGGAGTGCTCTCGGCGGACAGCTACCTCGGATTTCCCGATTTCCGCGCGGTGGAGAAGACCTACGCCCTGCTCACCCAGCTCGCCGGCCGGGCCGGTCGCGGCGAGCGTCCGGGCCGCGTCGTGATCCAGACCTTTCTGCCCGAGCACTACGCCATTCGCGCCGCCCTGCACCAGGACGATGCCACCTTCGCCGAGCAGGAGATGCGTTTTCGCAGGATCTTCCACTATCCGCCCTACACCCGGATGGTCCAGCTCCTGCTGCGCGACCGCAGTCGCGAGCGCGGCCTCACGCGCCTCGCGGAGATCGCCGGCCGCATCGCGCACCATCCGCGCTCCGGCGAGCTGCGGGTGACCGGTCCGGCCACGGCGCCGCTCGAGCGCCTGCGCGGCGAGTGGCGGCTCCAGCTCCTGGTGCGCGGAGCCCAGGGCGGCGTGCTGCGCCAGGTCGTGCGCGCGGCGCTGGGCGAGAAGCCGCATGCCGGGCTCGCCGTCGACGTCGACCCGTACCATCTGCTCTGAGATTCTCGCCGTTTGACCTCGTTCCCGCGCCTCTGCTACGTTGTCCGCCTTCGTGACCGCCCAAGAAACCGCCGGCCCGACCACCGTCCCGATCTCGGCCGGCGCGGGCGGACAAAACGCCCAGTTCGAAGAGCCCCTCGTGGCGCTGCGGCGCAAGATCGAGGAGCTCGAAGGTTACCCGGAAGGGAGCGGCCGGGAGGGGGAGCTGCGCGCCCTGCGCAAGGAGCTGCGCAGCGAGACGGAGCGCATCTTCGCGGGGCTCTCGCGCTGGCAGAAGGCGCTCCTCGCGCGCCACCCCGAGCGGCCTTACACGCTCGACTACGTCCGCAGGATGACGGAGGAGTGGGTGGAGCTGCACGGCGACCGGGCCTTCGGAGACGATGCCGCCATCGTCGCCGGCCTGGCGCGCTTCCGCGGCCGCTCGATCGCCATCATCGGGCATCACAAAGGGCGCGGCACGAAGGAGCGCATCGCGCGCAACTTCGGCCAGCCGCGACCCGAGGGCTACCGCAAGGCGCTGCGGATCATGAAGCTGGCCGAACGCTTCGGCTTGCCGGTTCTCACCCTGATCGACACCGCGGGCGCCTATCCCGGCCTCGACGCCGAAGAGCGCGGTCAGGCCGAGGCGATCGCGCGCAACCTCCTCGAGATGGCGGGGCTCAAGGTGCCGATCGTGGTCGTGATCACCGGTGAAGGCGGGAGCGGTGGCGCCCTGGCGCTCGGCGTCGGCGACCGGGTCCTGATCCTCGAGTACGCCGTCTATTCCGTCATCTCTCCCGAAGGCTGCGCCGCGATCCTCTGGAAAGACCAGGAGATGAAAGCGCAGGCGGCCGAAGCGATGCGCCTGACGGCGCCCGACCTGCTCAAGCTCGGGGTCGTGGACGAGATCGTCGGGGAGCCTCCCGGAGGCGTGCACACCGATCCCGACGCCGGAGCCTCCCGGCTCGGCGATGCGATCGAGCGCGCCCTCGAGTCTCTCGAGGCGCTCTCCCCGGAGGCGCTTCTCGAAGCCAGGTATCGCCGCTTCCGCGCGCTGGGTGTGGTCGGCGTCGGCAGCGGATCCTGACGGCGGGTGCGCGCGACCTGGAGCGCGAGGCGACCCTCTCCCCCCGCGGAACAGTCGAGAGCGGAGAGACCCTCGATCCGGTCGCGCAGGCCGAGCTGCTGGTGGCCTCCGGTCTGGCGAGCGACCTCGCGACGCTGCTCGCCGTGCGCGGTGTCACGACTCCGGAGGAGGCCGCGGCCTTTCTCGCCCCCGGGATCGAGGACCTGCACGACCCGCTGCTGCTTTCCGGCATGAGCGAAGCGCTCGACCTCCTGGTGGCGGCGCGCGGGCGGGGTGAACCGGTCGCCGTGGTGGGCGACTACGACGTCGACGGATTGACCGCGACGGCGCTCCTCCTGGGCGTCTTCCGGGCGCTCGGCTTCGAGGCCCATGGCATTCTGCCCAATCGGCACGCCGGAGGTTACGGCCTGCAGCCCGAGCATGTCGTCCAGGCGGACGAGCTCGGGTGCCGGCTGCTGGTCACCGCCGACTGCGGCATCGTGGCGCACGAGGCGATCGCGGAAGCGGCGCGCCGCGCTCTGCCCGTGATCGTCACGGACCACCATCTGCCGGGCGTCGGGGCGGGCGACCGTCCGCTGGGGGCGGCCGCGGTGATCAACCCCCGCCAGGCAGGATGCCGGTACCCTTTCAAGGAGCTCGCCGGAGTCGGTCTCGCGCTCAAGCTCGCGGCCGCGCTGCTGGCGCGCTTCGGGCGGGAGATTCCCTGGGCGGCGTTGTGCCGGATCGCCTGTCTCGGCACCATCGCCGATGCCGCGCCGCTCACCGGAGAGAATCGCGTCCTGGCGAGCCGCGGCCTCGCCGCCTTCGCGGCGACCACCTCCGTCGGATTGCGGGCGCTGCTCGTCGAGGCCGAGGTGCGCGGGCCGGTCTCCGCGCACGACGTCGGCTTTCGCCTCGGCCCGCGTCTGAATGCCGCCGGCCGCCTGGGCGCAGCCGATCCGGCGCTCGAGCTTCTGCTCACCCGCGATCCGGCGCGGGCAGTGGAGCTCGCGGCGCAACTCGGGCGCTTGAACGCGGAACGCCGCGCGCTCGAAGCCCAGGTCCTCGCCGACTGTGAGACGCGCTTCGCCGGCCGAGCTCTTCCCGCCGTCCTCGTGGCATGGAGTCCGGCCTGGCATCGCGGCGTGGTGGGGATCGCCGCCGGGCGGCTGGCCCGTCGCTACCACCGGCCGGCCCTCCTCTTCGCGGTCGCCGAGGAGATCGCCGTCGGTTCGGGACGCAGTCTTCCGGGCATCGACCTGCACGGTTTCCTGGGCGGCTGGGGGCCCCGTCTGGAGCGTTTCGGGGGGCACGCGCAGGCGGTGGGACTGACGGTCCGCGAAGCGGCGCTCGCGACTCTCGCCCAGGAGTGGGAAGCTGCGGCGGCGGAGTGGCCGCCGGCAACTCTCGCATCCGAGGTCGTGTACGACCAGGAGCTCGAGATCTCCGCGGTGACTTCGAGCCTCCTCGACCGGCTGGCCCGTCTCGAGCCATTTGGCGTGGGGAACCCCGAGCCCGTCTTTCATTTCCGGCGCTGCCGCCTGGCCGGACCGACGCGCGCCTTCGGCGCGGGCCACCTCGGATTCCCCGCGCGCGCGAGCGACGGGTCGACCGTGGAGGTCGTAGCCTGGAACGGCGCGGACGGCGGCGCGTTCGACGGTCTCGCCGAACATCTTTCCGGTGGCCCGTTCGACATGCTCGCTGCGGTCGAGCTCGACCGCTTCCGCAACCGGCCGCGCCTGCGCCTCGTGGATTGCCGACCGGCGGTCGATCCAACCAAGTAGAATGAAGAGGATGAAGAGCAAGAGCTCGGGCTCTTTCGAGGGCCTTCGGCGCGGCCTGCTGGCCCTCCTCCTGGTCGCTCTGGGGGGACTCGCCGGGCTCTATCTCCTGGGTCGTCAGGGGGCGCCCGGCAAGGAGACGCCGGTCCCCGGTATGGGATCCAAATCGCCGTCCGAGGCGGCGGCGAAAGCCGCGGCGCAAGCCGAAGACGTGGTCGCCTCCAGCGATGCTTTCGATTACACGCAATCCATCGAGGGCAAGCCGGTTTTCAGCGTGCACGGCGATCGCTTTCGCACGACCAAGGAAGGCAAAGTCGAGCTCGAGGGCGTGCGGTTCGAGGTCTTCCGCGAAGCCGTCGCCTACTCGGTGGCGAGCGACGCCGCCACCTATGACTCCAACTCCCAGGAGGCGCTCCTGACCGGGAACGTGAAGCTCGCCGGGAGCGGCATGAAGATCGAGAGCGGCCGGCTCCAGCTCTCCCGCGGCGGCAAGTACCTCTCGGCCGAGGGTCCGATCGCGCTGCACCATGGCGAGTTCTGGAGCGGCACGGCGACGGCGCTCACCTTCGACGTCGCCCTCGACCTGCTGACGATGCGCGGGCCGGTCGCGATCTCGGGCCAACCCCCGGGTGCCGACCCGATCGCGGTGCACGCCCGCAGGATCGTGCTCGATCGCACCGGCCGAGTGCTGCGCGCCCGAGGAAAGGTGAGCGCCAGCCAGGGCGCGAGCCACTTCGAGTCGAAACAGGCGGAGCTCTTTCTGGCGGAGGACGGCGAAACGCCTGCGATGCTGGTTCTCGAAGGCGCCCTGACCGGCACCTACGCCAGCGCGCGCGAGGACAAGCCCGGCGAGGTGGTCGATTTTCGCGGCGCCAACCTGACCGTGCAATTCGGCGCCGGCGGCATCTCCGAACCGCGCGCAATGAGCCTCGCGGGCCGCGGCAAGGCTCTCGCGCACCTCCAGTCGACGGCCGGCGAGGTCATCCACAGTCTCGCTTCCCGGGAGCTGCGGATGGAGCTCGCGGAGGGCCATCCGAAGAGTGCCCAGAGCACCGCGCCGGTCTACTTCGAGGAATACCGCCGGGGCGTCGACCAACCGGATCGCACTGGCCGGGCCGACCGCGCGGACGCCGAATTCGGAGAATCGGGCGGCCTCACGCGCGTCGTCCTGGCCGGCGGCGTGACGCTCACCGATCCGAAATTCCGCGGTTGGGGCGAGCAGGCGCTGTTCGACCTCGCGGAAGGGCGCGCGGAGCTCGTCGGCGAACCGGCGCGCACCGAGGGGGAGAGCGGCGAGCTCGCCGCGCCCCACATCGTCTACGCGCGCAAGACCGGCCTCCTGACCGCCGACCGGGGCGTGCGCGGCGTTCTCAAGCGCGCCGGCGGCACCGTCGGTGCCGTCGCGGGAGCGGGCTTCCGCGGCGACCAGCCGGTCGAGTTCCAGGCCGACGAGGCGATCTTCGCCGATGCGCCGCGGAGATTTCTGCTCAAGGGGAAAGTGCGCGCCTGGCAGGGCAAGAACCTCCTCCTCGCCGGGCAGCTGCACGGCGACGAAGCCGAGGAGAGGCTCTCCGCGGCCGGGGGAGTGCGCACTCTCGTCGCGCTGCAACAGGGGGCGCGCAGTCCGGCGGCCGGGCCCGCGTCGGGGACTCCGCCGGTCCCGCCGCCCGCCCCGATGACCGAAGTGATCTCCGATCTCCTGACCTATCGCAAGAGCGCAGGGACCGTGATCTATACCGGAGGAGTGCGCCTCTCCCAGGGCGCGCGCACCCTGACCTGCGACGAGCTGGTCGCCGAGCTCGACGGCACGCAGCAGGTCCGCCGCATGAGCGGCAGCGGCAAGATCCTGCTGCGCGACTCGACCGCGGGCCGTTCGATCTCGGGGAGCGCCGCGGTCTACGATGTCGCGGCGGCAAGCATCGAGCTCTCCGGGGATCCGGTGACGATGAAGGACGACACCGGCGCCACCCTCTCGGGCAAGCGCCTGCTCTACGACCTCGCCTCCGGCTCGGCGCACCTCGCGGGAGCCGCGAAGTGAGAGAGGGCCCGCGCCTCAACGCGGTCGGCCTGCGCAAGGTCTATGGCGGCCGCACCGTCGTGCACGATGTCTCGGTCGAGGTGGCACCGGGCGAGATCGTCGGCCTCCTCGGACCCAACGGCGCCGGCAAGACGACGACGTTCTACATGGTCGTCGGTCTCGCTCCTCCGGACGGCGGCCGCGTTCTCCTGGGCGACGACGAGATCACCGATCTTCCGATGTATCTGCGCGCGCAGAGGGGCATCAGCTATCTCCCGCAGGAGCCTTCCATCTTCCGCAAGCTCTCCGCGGAGGACAATCTGCGCGCGATCTTCGAGACCCTCGATCTGACGCACGCCGAGCAGGAGAGGCGAATCGACCGCCTGATCGAGGACTTCCGGCTGCAGAAAGTCCGCAGGAGCATGGGATACACGCTGTCGGGGGGCGAGCGCCGCCGCGTGGAGATCGCCCGGGCGCTCGTGCTCTCGCCGTCGTTCATCCTTCTCGACGAGCCGTTCGCGGGCATCGATCCGATTGCCGTGCTCGATATTCAAGGTATCATTCAGCACCTGAGGCAGATGGGAATCGGCATCCTGATCACCGACCACAACGTCAGAGAGACCCTGAAGATCACCGACCGCGCCTACATCATCAACAACGGCGGCATTCTGCGCGCCGGCACTCCGCTGGAACTGTCCTCCGACCCGCAAGTCCGCAAGATCTACCTCGGCGAGCAGTTCGAGCTCTAGATCGTTCAAGCGCTCCCGAAACGGCATGGCTCTCGAGCAGAAACTCTCACTCAAGCTCTCGCAGCGGCTGGTGATGACGCCGTCGCTGCAGCAGGCGATCAAGCTCCTGCAGATGACCCGGCTCGAGCTCGAGGTGGTCGTCGCGCAGGAGCTCGAGATCAACCCGGTGCTCGAGGAGGCGGAAGAGCTCGAAGAGGAGGAGGACGGATCGCCGCTCGAGGCGGCCACCCAGGAGGTGGTGGAGGAGCCCCCGACGCCCGAGGTCATCGAGCGCCAACGGCTCGAGCAAGTGGCGTTCGAGGCCTACCTCGACGATGCCTCGGGAGACGATGGCGGGAGCTACGGCGAGACCGAGAATCGCGAGGCGCCGCCGCTCGAGAACACGCTGACGCGCGAGCCCGACCTCTACGACCACCTGCTCTGGCAGATCCACATGGCGGATTTTCCGCCGCGCGACCGCGAGATCGCCGAGCTCGTGGTCGGCAATCTGAATCCGGACGGGTTCCTGGCAGCTTCCCTCGAGGAGCTGCGCGATCTCGCGAGCTCGGGCCATGACGAGCCGCTGACCATGGAGCACGTCGCAGCGGTGCTCGATAGAGTGCGCCACCTCGATCCGCCGGGCATCGCCTGCGCCAGCCTGCAGGAGAGCCTGCTGCTGCAGCTCGATCTGCGCGGCGAGCCCGCCGACTCGCTGACCCGGCGGGTGCTCGCCGAGCACTGGGAGCTCTTCCTGCGCCGGCAGTATGTCGTGATCGCGCGCGCGCTCGGAGTCACGCTCGCCGACCTCGAGCCGGTGATCGAGGACATCAAGACGCTGCAGACGCGGCCCGGCAGGAAATTCACCAACGACCGCACCTTCTATATCGAGCCCGACGTCTACGTTCTCAAGGTCGGCGACGACTACGTCATCCAGCTGAACGACGACGGACTGCCGAAGCTCCGGATCTCGCGGGCCTACCGCCAGATGCTGAAGAATATGCGGACGGAGGGCCGGCAGGCGGACGCGCAGCAGTTCATCTCCGAGAAGATGCGCTCGGCCCTGTGGATGATCAAGAGTCTCGACCAGCGGCAGCGGACGATCTACAAGGTGGCGACCTCGATCGTCCGCCAGCAGCGCGAGTTCCTCGACCACGGGCTCGATCACCTTCGGCCCATGGTCCTGCGCGACGTCGCCGAGGACATCGGCATGCACGAGTCCACGGTGAGCCGCGTGGTCTCGAACAAGTACATGCACACGCCCCGCGGCCTCTTCCCGCTGAAGTACTTCTTCCACAGCGGAATCGACCGCGACTACGGCGAGGACATATCCTCCCTGACCGTGAAGCGCAAGATTCAGCAGCTGGTCGAGACCGAGGATGCCCGCCATCCGCTTTCGGACAGCGAACTGATGCGCATTCTGAATCGCGAGGGCATCCAGATCGCGCGCCGCACAGTCGCCAAGTACCGGGACGAGCTCAACGTACCCTCGTCTTCGGATCGCAAGCGGATCTTCTGAGCAGGGGACAAACATGAACATCGAATACGTCGGCAGACATCTCCAGATCGAGGACAAGACCAGGCTGCTGGCCGCCGACAAGCTGGAGAGGCTGCTGAAGTTCCTCGCGGAGCCCATCGCCGCGCACGTCGTTCTCGAGGCCGGGAAGCACCGTCATGCCGCGGAGATCAAGGTCCGCTGCGGCGCGCGCGAGTTCATCGCGCGCGAGGAGGCCGTCGACCTGCACGATGCGCTGAGTCTCGCGGCCGAGAAGATCGAGGAGCAGGCGAAGCGGGCGCGCAAGCGCGAAGTGGACGAGCCGCGCCGCCGGGACCGAGTGCACTCGAGCGCGCAGCAGTGGCCGGTGGAGGTCCTGACCCGGGAGAGCGTGCGTCGCGGCGAGCCGCCGATCGTCGTCAAGTCGAGCCATCTCACGATTCTTTCGATGTCGATCAACGAAGCCGCGCTCCGGCTGGAGAGCTCGCGCAACGAATTCGTCGTCTTCCGCGATTCGGAGAACGAGCGCGTGAGCGTGATCTACAGGCGAAAGGACGATGACTACGGTCTCATTGTTCCCGAGCTCTGACTCCCGATCGTGAGCGTTCCGGACACCACTCTCGCGCGCTGGATCCGGCCCGAGATGATTCTTCCCGAGCTCGCTGCGCAGACTGCGGACGGAGTGCTCGAGGAGATCGCGGGAGGAGTGTCGCGGGCGGCACCCGCGGTCTCGGCCAGCGCCGTACTCTTCGGCTTTCGCGAGCGCGAGGAGCTCGGTACGACTGCCATCGGAGACGGCTTTGCCATCCCGCACTGCCGTCTGGCGAGCGTCTCGAGTCTCCACTTGGCGGTGGCTAAGCATCCGGTCGGCGTCGAATTCGGAGCTCTCGACGGCAAGCCGGTACAGGTATTCTTCGCCCTGGTGGCGCCGAAGTCGAATGCCTCCGTGCATCTCGAAGCACTCGGCGCAATCGCCCGTTTTCTCCGCGCGCCGGAGAACCGGCGACTTGTCGCGGGAGCGCTGGGCAGAGCGGAGCTTCTCGCTGTCCTCGCGGGCAGGGCTGCTGCCAAGGAGGAGGATCGCGCTCATGTCTGAAATCCACGAGGCCCAGCACGTGCGCGTGAGCGAGCTCTTCGGCGACGAGCTCGCCGACCTCAAGCTCTCCATTCTCACGGGCGAGAACCACCTCGACAATCCGGTGATCCACCCACGCGTGCAGAAGCCCGGTCTGGCCTTCGCGGGCTACTACGCCTACATCAAACCGGGCCGGGTGCAGATCGTCGGCGAAAGCGAGCTCGCGTATCTGGAGACGGTGGAGGAGGGCGAGCGCGGTGAGCGCCTGCGAAACATCGCCGCGCTGCCGATTCCGGTCGTGGTGATCACCAAGGGCCTCGCACCCGGCCAGGACTTCCTCGACGCGTTCCGGGCACGCCATGTCCCGGTGCTGTCGTCGACCGCGCTGTCCTCGGTGGTGATCAAGCAGCTGTCCTACTTCCTCGAAGACCACCTGGTGCCGTCGACCCGCCTCCACGGCGTGTTGATCGACATCTACGGCCTGGGCGTGCTGCTCATCGGATCGAGCGGCGTCGGCAAGAGCGAAGCGGCGCTCGACCTCATCACCCGCGGCCACAGTCTCGTCTCCGACGACCGCGTGACGATCAAGCGCTACCCGAGCGGCGAGCTGGTGGGCTTTTCCGAGGAGACGCTGAGGCATCACATGGAGCTGCGGGGCTTGGGCATCATCAACGTCAAGGACCTCTTCGGGCTGGCGGCGATCCGCGAGCGCAAGCCGATCGATCTCGTCGTCGAGCTCGAACCGTGGCAGGAGGGCCAGGTCTACGATCGCCTCGGTCTGGACGAAACCGTGTTCAGCATCCTGGATACGCCCTGTCCCTACATCCGCATGCCGGTGGCGCTCGGCAGAAACGTCGCGAATCTCGTCGAGATCGCGGCACGCAACCACGTGCTGAAGCTGCAGGGGACGCACTCCGCGCGCGAGTTCGCGCGCAAGCTGGAGGAACAACTTGAACGCAGCCGAAAAGGCAAGCCGCGCTAGGCTCGTCCTGGTTACGGGCCTTTCCGGATCGGGGAAGAGCACCGTCGCCAAGTGTTTCGAGGATCTCGGCTACTACTGCGTCGACAACCTGCCGCTGCCGCTGCTTCGCCAGTTCGTCGCCGCGCCGACCGATTTCGTCCAGGGCCGGGACCACATCGCGGTCGTCACGGACATGCGCGCGCCGGGCTTCGCTGCCGAGGCGCCGCTCCTCCTGGCGGAGCTCGATCGCGGCAAGCTGCGCACGACCCTGGTGTTTCTCGAATCCTCCGAGGAGGCCCTGATGAGGCGGTTCTCGGAGACTCGCCGCCCTCATCCATTCTCGGACGAGCTTCCGGTTCTCGAGTGCATCCGCGGCGAGCGCGCGATGATGAGCGAGCTGCGCGGCGCGGCCGACCTGATTCTCGACACCAGCGACTGGTCGATTCACGACATCCGCAGCCTGATCTATCGCGAGTTCGGCCGCGACGCCGGCCACGAGCCGGCGATGAACGTCAGCCTGGTGAGCTTCGGTTTCAAGCACGGCATCCCGTTCGGGGCGGATCTGATGTTCGATGTCCGCTTCCTGCCCAATCCGCACTTCGATCCCGAGCTCAGGCCGCTCACCGGACTCGACGAGCCGGTGCGTGATTTTCTCAGCCAGCGGACCGATTTCCAGGAGCTGCTCGCGCGTCTCGCGGATCTGCTGCGCTTCCTCCTGCCGCGCTACCAGCAGGAGAACCGCAGCTATCTGACCGTCGCCATCGGTTGCACGGGAGGAAAGCACCGCTCGGTCGCCCTCGTCGAGGCCCTCGCCGCGGAGCTCGCCACCGAGCTCGACGCGGCCAGTTGGACGGTACGAGTGAAGCATCGCGACCTGGAGAGACCGCGCCCTTGACCTCGGTTCTGCTGGTGACCCACGGGCGGCTGGCGCAGGAGCTCCTCGCCGCGTCGGAGACGATCGCGGGTGTGCGCCCCGATATCCAGGCCCTTTCCCTCGATTGGAACGAGGGGATCGACGCGGCGCGGCAGCGGATCGCCAAGGCGGTCGCGGAGCTCGACCGGGGCGAGGGCGTGCTCATCCTGACCGACATGTTCGGCAGCACGCCCTCCAACGCCGCTATCGCCCTGTCGGTGCCGGGCCGCATCGAAGTGGTGACCGGAGTCAATCTCCCGATGGTCGTCCGGATGAGCTGCTCCTCGGTTCTCCCGGGCACGCTCGCGGAGACCGCGCGCTGGCTGGTGGAGAAGGGGCGGCGCAGCATCTGCCGTGGCATCGCCGTCGATCCGCCGGAGCCATCTGAGCCATGTGAGCCCTCGGAGCCGGGGGAGCGACCCGGCCGTGATTGAGCGCGAGATCGAGATCGTGAACCAGCTCGGACTCCATGCGCGCGCCGCCGCCAAGCTCGTGCATCTCGCGAGCTCCTTCACCTGCCGCGTGAACGTCCTGTTCGCCGGCGAGGACGTGGACGCGAAGAGCATTCTGGGGCTCCTGCTGCTCGCGGCGCCTCACGGATCGCGACTCTCGGTGCGCTGCGACGGGCCGGACGAAAACGCTGCGGCGGCCGCGATCGCCGGCCTGTTCGCCGAACGATTCGGAGAGAGCGCATGAGCGAGATACGGCCGATGATCACGCTGCAGGGCCTGGCCGCCGCGCAGGGAGTGGCGATCGGCCGGGCGGTCGTGATCGCGAACCGCGCCCTCGAAGTCTTCCGCATTCCGATCTCCGCCGACGAAACCGAAGCCGAGGTCGAGAGACTCCGGTCCGCCTGCAGCGCGACGCAGCGCCAGATCCAACGCACCCGGGCGAAGGCCAGCCACCTCTTCGGACAGGAGCTGGCGGCGATCTTCGACGCGCACTCGCTGCTGCTCTCCGACCGCATGTTTCTCGATCAGGTGGAGCGGCGGATCGTCGACGAGCAGGTGAACGCCGAGTGGGCGGTGCACGAGACTTCCCGCGAGCTGGCCAAGCGTTTCACCGAGATCGAGAACCCCTACCTGCGCGAGCGTGGACAGGATCTCGAGGACATCGGGCGCCAGCTCCAGAGGGTGCTGCAAGGCATCGCCCATCACGAGATCGCGGACGTCGCGGGCGAAGTGATTCTGGTCGCCGACGACCTCGTGCCGTCCGAGGCGATCCGTCTCGGCCGCGACAAGGTCGTCGGCTTCGCGATCGAATCCGGCGGACGAACCTCCCACACCTCGATCATCGCCCGATCGCTGGGTCTGCCGGCGGTCACCGGCCTCGAGGGGGTCACCGACTACGTCACCAATTCCGACCCGGTCATCGTGGACGGTCGCACCGGGCGCGTCATCCTTCATCCCACGCCCGAAGTCCTCGCGGAGTACGAGCGCCTGCGCGCGGAGCTCATGGCCGCGAGCTACCTGGTCGCAGATTCGCGCGAGCGCCCGGCAATGACCGCGGACGGCGAGGCGGTCGAGCTCATGGCGAACATCGACCTGCCCGAGGAGCTGCCGCAGCTGGGCCGGGTCGGAGCGCGGGGGATCGGTCTCTATCGCAGCGAGTTCCTCTACATGGAGACGGATCCGAATCTCCCCACCGAAGAGGATCATCTGCAGGTCTACCGCCGGCTGATCGAGGCCGCGGCCCCGTTTCCGGCCGTGGTCCGCACCTACGATCTGGGTGGCCGCAAGCTGGCGCGGGAGATGATGGAGAGCAGTGAGGAGAATCCGGTCCTCGGGCTGCGCGGCATCCGGCTGACTCTCGCCCGGCCGCAGATCTTCCGCACGCAGATCCGCGCCCTGCTGCGGGCGGCGGAGGCCGGCGAGCTGTGGATCATGGCTCCGATGGTCAGCCGGGTCGAGGAGGTCGAGGCCCTGCGGCAATTTCTCGCGGACGCCTGCGCCGAGCTCGCGCGGGAGGGGTTGGCCCATCGACCGGGGGTCCCGGTGGGAATCATGGTGGAGGTGCCGGCGGCGGCGATCATCGCCGACAGCCTGGCCCGGTCGGTCGACTTCATGGCGATCGGAACCAACGACCTGATCCAGTATGCCTTGGCGGTCGACCGCAACAACTCGAGCGTAGCGAGCCTCTACGAGCCGGCTCATCCGGCGATTCTGCGCATGTTACGCTTCGTCATCGAGAGCGCGGGCGCGGCCGGCATTCCGGTCAGCCTGTGCGGCGAGATGGGAGCCGACGCGCAGCTGCTGCCTCTTCTCGTCGGCCTCGGCCTGCGGCGGATCTCCGCCTCGCCGGGCGCGCTCCCGGCTCTGCGGCGGAAGCTCGCGGGCCTTCGCGCTTGCGATGCGGCGCGAATCGCCGTGGCCTGTTGCGAAGCCGGATCGGGGAGAGAGGTCTATCAACTGCTCGCGGAGCTCTCCGAGGCTCCCGGACAGAACTGAGGTCCAGGACGAATGAGGCATCCGGTACGCCGTGTCGAGAAACCGTGGGGCTACGAGCTCATCTTCGCCCACACGGATCACTACGTCGGGAAACTCCTGCACATCGAGCCCGGCGAGGCCTTGTCGCTGCAGTTTCACGAGCGCAAGGACGAGACCTTCTTCGTCTCGCGAGGCGGGATCGAGCTGCAGGTGGAGGAAGGCGGGAGATTCTCGACCCAGCGACTCGAAGAGGGCGAGTCGTACCACGTGACACCCGGCACCAAGCACCGCATGGTGGCCGGCCCCTCCGGGTGCGAACTGTTCGAAGTCTCCACTTCCGAGATCGACGACGTCGTTCGCCTGGAGGACCGCTATGGCAGAGCCTGACCGCGGAGCGTTCTTCAGGAGAGGCGCGCTGCTCCTCGCGCCAGCACTCCTCGCGCCAGCACTTCTCGCCTGGCTGAGCTGCGCCGCCGCTGCCACCAAGCCGGCCGCGCTGCCGCCGGTGTCGGAGGTGGGAACCGAAGCCCCGAAGTCCAAGACGACGGGGGAGGATCCGGTCGCGGCGCCCACGCCGCCGACGGTCGTGGTCATCGACAGCGGCGCCGCCGAGGAAAAGGCGCCGAAGAACCTCGCCGAGGCGGCGCGGGAGGAGCGCGAGCGGCGCGCCCAGGCCGGCAAGCCGGTCGCCGTCATCGACAACCGCAACCTCGCCGAGTTCTCGCGCGGTCAGAAACTGACCGTGGCCTCCGAGCCGCCCGCCGCGCCGGGCGCGTCGACGACCCCGGCCGCGGACGCCGCCGCGAAGGTCACGCAGGACGAGGCCTATTGGCGCAGTCGCGGGCTGGAGATCCGGCAGCGCTGGCGCGCGGCGGCCGACCACATCGTCGAGCTCGAAGCCAAGACGGAGGAGCTCCGGCGGCGTTTCTACGCCGCGGACGATCCCTACCTGCGGGATTCCCAGATCAAACCCGAGTGGGATCACGCCCTGGACGAGCTCGACACGACGCGCCGAGATGCCGAGCGCTCCGCGGACGAGCTCGAGCGCTTTCTCGACGAGGGCCGGCAGGCAGGGGCTTTCCCGGGATGGCTGCGCGAGGGCGCGGACCTCGAGCCGGTGCATACGCCGCGCAAGACGCCGACCGCGGAGCCGGGCGAACCGGTCGAAGTGCAGGAACCACCGCAGGGTCCTTCTTGAGCCGCGCGAGCGCGGGCGGTCGTTTACGCCGGTTTTACGTCGAGACCTGGGGCTGCCAGATGAACGAGCTGGACAGCCAGCGCATGGCTGGCCAGCTCATGCAGCAGGGGCTGCTGCCGACCCGCGTCGCCGCCGATGCCGACCTCATCCTGCTCAACTCCTGCAGCGTCCGGGAGAAAGCGGTCCAGAAGGTCTACTCTCGCCTCGGGGAGTACCGGCTGCTGAAACGCGCACGGCCGGATCTGCAGATCGGGCTCTGCGGCTGCGTCGCCCAGCAGGAGGGCCAGGAGATCCTGGCGCGAGTCGCGGATCTCGATTTCGTCCTCGGTCCGGCGCGGGTGGGGGAGCTCGGCGCCCTGCTGGCTCGGCGGACGAATGGCGAGCGTTTCGTGGCGACCGGATTTCCCGTCGAGCGGCAGTTCGACTTCGATCTCATCGCCCGCGACGGAATCCACAAGGGGATGGTCACGATCATCGAAGGTTGCAACAAGCGTTGCACTTTCTGCATCGTGCCCGCGACCCGCGGTCCGGAGTCCTGTCGCACCGGCGCCGAGATCGAGCGCGAGGTTCGCCACCTGCTCGAATTCGGATTCGTCGAGATCGAGCTCCTCGGGCAGACCGTGAATCACTGGCGCGAGCCCGTCGGAGCCGACGGATCCCATCTCTCGGAAACTCCGGCGGACTTCGCCGATCTCCTCGCTCGGCTCGCCGTCCTGCCAGGGCTCCGGCGGCTGCGCTTCATGACCTCCTATCCGCGCGATTTCTCGCCGCGCATGGTCGAGCAGTTCCGGCTGCACGCGAACCTCTGCGACGGACTTCACCTGCCCGTGCAGTCGGGGAGCGACCCGGTCCTCAAGCGCATGGGCCGCGGCTATTCCCGGGCCTCGTACCTCGAATTGATCGCCGAGCTGCGCCGAGCCCGACCCTCGATCGCGCTCTCGACCGACATCATCGTCGGCTTCCCGGGCGAGTCCGCCGCCGACTTCGCCGCGACGCTCGAGCTGCTGCGCGAGGTGCGCTTCGCCGCGGTCTATGCGTTCTGCTATTCACCCCGTCCCGGAACCGCCGCGCTCAAGCTGGCGGAGCCCGCTGTCCCGGAGGCGGTGGCGCAGGAGCGGCTGCAGCAGCTGTTCACGCTCCAGAGCGCGATCCAGGAGGAGCTGCACGCGGCCTTCCTCGGGCAGGAGATGGAGATTCTGGTGACCGGCGGCGCGAAAGCGCCCGGCGTCCTCACCGGACGCACCGGATGCAATCGGATCGTCCAGTTTCCCGCGGCCGGGACCACGAATGCCACCGAGGTGTCGCGGCCAGGCGAGCTCCTGACGGTCCGCATCACCCGTACGCACGCCCACAGCCTGATCGGCGAGATCGTCCCGCGGCCGGCGACTCTCGCCGCCGCGGCCCACGGGACGACTCCGGCAGCGCTCGCTGTCTGAAGCGGAATCTAGGCTTGACCGGCCTGCTTGACCGGAAAGTGCTGTCGCCCCACAATACAAACTCTCTCATGAGCGACGCGACCGAGCCCGCAGAAGACTGGGTGGAGATGGAGGTCAAGGGGCTCTTGCTCGACCCCACCTCCGAGACGCCGGTGCTCCTGTTGCAGGCGGTGGGCGGAAAACTGCTCCTACCGATCTGGATCGGCCCGGTCGAGGCCAACGCCATCGCGATGGCGCTCGAGGGTATGCGCGAGTCGCGACCGATGACCCACGATCTGATTCATGGCATCCTCCAGGGACTTTCCGTCGAGCTGCAGCGCGTCGAAGTCTGGTTGCTCCAGGAGGGCACCTTTCATGGCCGGCTGCGGCTGCGCCGGGATGCAGCGACGATCGAGGTGGATTCGCGGCCGAGTGATGCGATCGCCATCGCGGTTCGGGTGGGCGCTCCGATCTGGGTCGCCCGAAAGGTCGTGGAAGAGGCGCTGCAGCTCGACCTGGCGACGTCGATGGAGGAGGACCGAGTGCGCGAGTGGCTCGAGCGGACGCGCCCGGAGGATCTCGGCAAGTATACCATGTGAGCCTTTGATCAATCCAGATAACTCATTTAGTTTCATGTATTTACATGGAATGTCGGCGCGCCGACAAAGGCTTGACGGTGGGGGAGGAGGCCGCGCTTGACCGCCAGGTCGCGGTTCCGTACACTCCCCCGGCGGCGATGATCCTGGCCATCACAAATCAAAAAGGCGGGGTCGGCAAGACGACGACCGCCATCAATCTCTCGGCCGCACTGGCTGCGAAAGGTCTGCGGACTCTGCTCGTGGATCTCGACCCGCAGGCCAACAGCTCCATGTCGTTCCTGGATGTGCACGGACTCCCACGGACGGTCTTCGACGTCCTGACCGATACGTCGGTCGCCTTGGCCGACATCCTGGTCCTCGCCGAGAAGGTGCCCAACCTCTCGATCGCACCGTCGAGCATCGCGTTGGCGAAAATCGAATCCAAACTGCTGGGGGAGTTGGACAGCCACTTTCGCCTCAAGGATGCCCTGGGAAGTATCGCCGACAAGTTCGATTTCATCGTGCTCGACACGCCGCCCACTCTCGGCATCATCACCGTCAACGCTCTGGTCGCGTCGTCGCACGTGCTGATTCCGATCCAATCGAGCTACTTCGCGCTCGAGGGCACGGACGACCTGCTCGAGACGATCGACAAGGTGAAGCAGCGCGCCAACCCGCAGCTCCAAATTCTGGGCGCCGTGATCACGTTGCACGACAAGCGCACGCTGCTCTCGCGGGACATCGTCGAGCAGATCCGCAAGGTTTTCGGCGACAAGCTCTTCGAGACCATGATCACCAAGAGCGTGCGTCTGGAGGAGAGCCCGGCCTACAAGGAGTCGATTTTCACCTTCGCGCCACGATCGACCGGTGCCTACGAGTACTACAAGCTCTCCGAGGAGGTACTCAGCCGTGTCTGAGGCCGGGTCTGCCAAGCGAGGATTGCCATTGCGGGTCAAGATGCGGCACGGGGCGCACTTCGTCGATGAGCTTGCGACCCGGAACGAATCGTCGGTCGGGCGTCTGCTGCCGCTCTCGAGCCTGCGGCCGAACCCGAACCAGCCCCGGACCGCGGTCGGCGATCTCTCTGATCTCGTGGCCTCGATTCGGGACAAAGGGGTCCTCGAGCCGATCCTCGTCCGCCGGACGGAATCAGCCGAAGTCGGGCCTCAGGGAGTGAAGTTCGACATCGTCGCCGGCGAACGGCGTTACCGGGCGGCGCTCGAGGCCGGCCTGTTCGAAATCCCCGCGATCGAGCTCGAGGTCAGTGCGGAAGAGGCGCTCGAGATCACCCTGATCGAGAACCTGCAGCGCAAGGACCTGAACGCCTTCGAAGAGGCGGAGGGCTACCAGGCACTGGGAAACCTGCACGATTACACGCAGGAGCAGATCGCCCAGGCAGTCGGGCGGTCGCGCAGCTCGATCGCCGAGAGCCTGAGCCTCCTCGCGCTGCCGGCGGAGATCCGGGAGCGCGCGCTGGACATGGGTATCGAGGCCAAGTCGGCCCTCCTGGAGCTCGCCAAAGTCACCGATCCACGCGCCCTGGAGGCTCTCCTGGCGCGCGCTGCCCGGCAGGGCCTGAGCCGGGACGACCTGCGCTCCGAGCTGCGGAAGGGGTCGGCGGGGGGGCGCGGCGTCCAGAAGAAGCGAGCATTCGCGTTCAAGTTCCGGGCGCCCGACAAGTCGTTCCACCTGCAGTTGCAGTTCCGCCAGTCGACGGTCGACCGGTCCGATCTGATCCGAGCCCTGGAGCAGATCCTCGCCGAAATCCGCAATTCGCCCGAAGCCTGAGCGCTCGTAGCAAGTCAGGGGACACATAGCGGGGTCGAGCGTCCTCATGCTCGCTGAGGCATTGTGGCCCCGCAATATGTCCCCAACGTGCCGCAGTTCTTTCAACAAGTGCCCCTACCGAACCATCATTATGTAAACCGTCGGACCTGCTACGAAGCCCATTTCGTGGTCGTAGGTTTACATAATGTATCTTATCGGACGTTGCATACGGCCGAATCCGGCCCCCAGCGTCCGCCCCCCTAGCGCCGCGTCGCCCGCGCCCAGACCGCGGCCAGCTGCTCGTCCTCCGCCAGACGGACCTCTTCCAGTACCGCCGTCCCCGCCAGCCCCACCGTCACCTGCCCGGCGATCCAGAGCACCAGATTCTCCGTCGTCGGAATCGCCGCTCCCGGGCCGAACTCGACCAGCGCCTCGTTGATGTGGGCATGGTCGAGTCGCGCCACGACCTTCTCGCGCAACACGGCATCGAGCCGGGACAGGTCGACGAGGAATCCGGTCTCCGGGTCGAGCGTACCGGAGACCCTCACGGTCAACCGGTAGTTGTGACCGTGCGCCGGGAAAGTCGAGCACTTGCCGAAGGTCTCCCGGTTCTTCTCCGCGCTCCATTCGGGGCGCCAGTAGCGGTGACTCGACGAGAAGCTGCAACTGCGTTCCAGCACGAGCTCTCCGGGAGCTCGTCCGTCCTGGGGCTGCGATACGCTCATCCGGTGAAGCCTCCGCTTTCCCGGCTCGATCGGTACCTGCTCAAGGAGATCATCGGGCCTCTCGGGCTTGGATTCCTAGTTTATACGTTCATCCTGCTGCTCCAGTTCCTCTTCACCTCGGCCGAAATGATCATTCGCCGGGGTCTGCCGGCGCCGATCGTCGGCCGCCTGGTGCTCTATTCGCTGCCCAATATCGTCGTGCTCACGATCCCGATGGCCCTGCTGCTCGGGGTGCTGGTCGGAATCGGGCGGCTGGCCTCCGACAGCGAGCTCATCGCGCTGCGCGGCAGCGGGGTGAGCATCTACCGGTTGCTGCGCCCGGTGCTCCTGCTCTCGGCCCTGTTGACCCTCGTCAACGGCTTGCTGATGATCTATCTGCTGCCGCGCGGCAACAGCGCCGTCTCCCAGCTCTATCTCGACATTCTGACCCGCACGGTCGCGCAACAGGTCGAGCCGCGGGTGTTCTACAACGAGTGGCAGGGCAAGGTTCTCTACGTCTTCGAGAGCTCGCCGCGGAACGAGGACTGGAAGGGAGTCTTCCTGGCGGACGCCGTACCGAGCGAGCGCCAGGAGGTGATCATCGCCAAGCGCGGCAGGCTCGTGGTCGAAAACGCCGGCGAGCGCGTCGTGCTGCAGCTCACCGATGCGATCAAGCACAGCTTCGATTTTCACTCCCCGAAGCGCTACGAGACCAGCCGGCACGAGTCGCTGCGCATCGTCCTGCGTGACCGCTTCCTCTCGACGGAGCGGGCGCGCCTGGCCACCCGGCGGGGACCGCGCGAGCTCGAGCTCGGCGAGCTGCGCAAGCTCGCGCGCGACATCTCGGTCTCTCCCGAGCAGCGCCGCATCGCCCGCGTCGGGGTGCACAAGATGTTCGCGATTCCCGCCGCCTGCCTGGTGATGGGTTTGATCTCGCTGCCACTCGGATTCACCAACCGGCACGGTGGCAGGTCCTCCGGCTTCGCGATCTCGATCGGCGTCATCGTCGCTTACTACGTGATGCTCTCCCAGGGCGAGGATGCCGCCCGGCTGGGAAAGCTCTCGCCGGCTTTCGCGATGTGGCTCCCCGACCTCGTGCTGCTCGTCGTCGGCCTGGTCCTCCTCGTGGTGCGCAATCGCGATCGTGGCCTCCTCCCCCGTCGCGCCGAGCGCTATCTCGGGGCGAAGCTGGCGCGCCTGCGGCGCCACAGAGTCGCTTCGCCGGGAGCGGCAGGCCGCGCCGCGCAGCCGGCCGGCTCCCCCGCCGCTCCCCCGCCGCCCGGAAATCTCGTTCCCGAGCGCGTCATCGGCCGGCCGCCGGGTCGCGTCCGGGCAGCCCGGCGGCACGTCGTCCTGCGCCTGCCGCGCTTGCGCTTGCGCTTCCCGAATCTCATCGACCGCTACGTGCTGCGGCGGTTCGCGAGCGTCCTGACGCTGGTCTGGCTCTCCGCCGTCGCGGTCGCCTCGATCGCCGACCTCACCGGCAGCATCGACGACATCCTGAAGAACCGGCCGGCGGCCGGCGTGGTGCTGCAGTACTACAAGTACGCATCGCTGCAGATGGCCTACGACATCGCCCCGATCGCCGTCCTGATCGCCACGCTGATCACTTTCAGCCTGCTGTCGCGCGCCAGCGAGGCGGTCGCTCTGCGCTCCCTCGGCATCAGTCTGCACCGCATCGCGGTGCCCGCGGTCGCGGGCGCCGCCGTCGTCGCGGTGCTGTGCACTTTCCTGGAGCTGCAGGTGCTGCCGGCGTCGAACCAGAAGGTCGAGGAAGCGAGCGACATCATCAAGGGGCGAACCCAACCCCGGTCGGCTCGCCGCGCCGATCAGCAGTGGCTCCTCGGTCAGGGGAGGTTCATCTACAACTATCTGAACTTCGACCCGAAGAGCGCCTCCCTGCAGCGGCTGCAGGTTTTCGACTTCGACGATCAGCACCAGCTGGTCGCCCGCCTGCTCGCGGCGAACGCGAGATTCACGCCTCGAGGCTGGGCCGTGTCCGACGGTTGGGCGCGCACCTTCGAAGGCATCACCGAAAAGACTTTCCGCAGCTTCGCCGCGCCGGTCGCGGTGGATCTCGACGAGAAGCCGGCGTACTTCGAAGCCGAAGTGCGCAAGCCCCGGGAGATGGGATTCAACGAGCTGCGGGAATACGTGCGCGAAGTGCGCGAGAGCGGCCAGTCCGCGCCGGCGCTGGAGGTCGCCCTGCAGGACCGCGTGGCGTTCCCCTTCGCCTCGCTGGTCATGTCGCTGGCCGCGCTGCCGTTCGCCTTCCGGCTCGAGCGCAAGGGCGCCCTCTACGGCCTGGGGCTCGCCATCGTCCTGGGCATCTGCTTCATGGCGATCTTCGCCTTCTTCCGCACGCTGGGACAGGTCGGGACCTTCCCCGCCGCGATCGCCTCCTGGAGCCCCAACGTCATTTTCGCCCTCTTCTCGGCCTACCTGTTCCTCGGCGTGAAGAGCTGAGGCGGACCGGTCAGCCGCCGGCGCCGCGGCCGAGAGCGCCACGCGCCCTCTTCCGCCGCGCGGCGAAGTAGCTGCGGAGCTCCGCCAAAGGCCGGGTGTTGAGCACCTGGCCGGCGACCGCCATCGCCTTGCGCGCGATGCCGATGCCGAAGCGGACGTCGGAGAGCCCCTGCGGCGAGTGCGCGTCGGGGTGAATCGAGGTCATGCCGCCACGGCCGAGCCAGCCGCGCAACTGCCGCCAGTCGAGGTCCAGGCGATGAGGATTGGCGTTGAGCTCCGGCAGGACTCCGTTGCCATGCGCCGCTTCGAGCACCCGCTCGAGATCGAGATCGTACGGTTCGCGCATCAAGAGGAGACGCCCCGTGGGGTGGCCGAGAAAGGTCACGCAGGGATGCGAGGCGGCGCGCACCCACCTGGCCGTCATCGCTTCCCTGGACATGGCGAACCGGCTGTGGACGGAGGCCACGACGAAGTCGAAACCGAGCAGGAGCTCGTCGTCGAAGTCGAGCGCGCCGTCGCCGAGGATGTCGCACTCCGTGCCTTTGAACAGGTAGGGGCTCCGTCCCGCCGCGTTCCAGCGCTCGATCTCCTGCCACTGCTCGCGGACCCGGGCCGGATCCAGCCCGCGCGCGTACGCCGCCGCGCGCGAGTGATCGGCGATGCCGAGATACTCCCAGCCCAGGCTCGCCGCCGCCGCCGCCATCGCTTCGAGCGTGGCGATGCCGTCGCTCCAGTCGGTATGCACGTGCAGAGTGCCACGCAGATCTTCGTACGACACGGGCTCCGGAATCGGGCCGCTTGCCGCGCGCTCGATCTCTCCCAGGGCTTCGCGCGCTTCGGGAGGAATCCAGGCGAGGCCGAGCTTGCGATAGATCGCCCGTTCCGAATCGAGCGCGAAGCGGCGCTCGCCGTGGTGCAGACCGTATTCGTTCAGGGTCCAGCCCTGGCTGCGCGCGCGCGAGCGCAGCTCCACGTTGTGCTCCTTGCTGCCGGTGAAATGCAGCAGAGCCGGCGGGAATTCGTCCTTCTCCACCAGCCGGAGGTCGGCGCGAATCCCTCCCGCGACGACCGCCGCCGACTTCGTGGCGCCGCGTTCGATCGTCCTGCAGCACCGACGGGGCCGCGAGAAAATGGTCGACGACCGCCTCGCGATCCGCCGCCGGGACGCTCACCAGGAGATCGAGGTCCCCGATGGTCTCGCAGTGCCGGCGCAGGCTCCCCGCCACCTCGACCTCAGCGACCGCTGGATGCGCCCGCAGGTGCTCGACGAGCGCAGCGGCCGCCGAGATCGCCTCGGGCAGCAGGTGGCGTTCGCTGAAGCGCTGCCGGCTGGCCATTCCTTGCTGCAGTTTCTCCTGGCTCTTGGCGCCGAAACCGGGCAGCGCCGCGACCCGGCCCTCGCGGCAGGCCTTCTCCAGAGCCGCCGTCGAGTCGATCCCGAGCGCTTGGATCAGGGTTCGCAGGCGCTTCGGTCCGAGCCCCGGAATCCGCAGCAGGTCCTGGATCCCGGCGGGGAACTCGGCGCGCAGCTCGTTGTGCAGCGCGAGCGAGCCGGTGAGCACGATCTCCGCGATGGCGCTCACCAGACCCGGACCGATTCCCTTGACCTCGCCCAGCGTGCCGGCCTCGTAGAGATCCTGCGGATCTTCGGCCATGCCCTCGATGGCCCGCGCGCCGTTCGCATAGGCGCGGCTGCGAAACGGATTCTCGCCCTTGAGCTCGAGGAGATCGGCGACTTCCCGCAGAATCTGCGCGATCGTCGCGCGGTGGATCCGCGGGCCCGCGGGAGGGAGCGCTGCGCCGCCGTCGCTCATTCCGGACGGGCCCGCGCGCGACTCAGCTGACTCCGGCCGGAACTTCGCCGCTGACGCCGGCGGCGGCGCGCAACTCTTCGGCGCGGTCGGTCTTCTCCCAGGTGAACCCGGGCTCCTCGCGTCCGAAGTGACCGAAGGCGGCCGTGCGCTGATAGATCGGGCGGCGCAGGTCGAGCATCCGGATGATCTCGCCGGGAGTCAGCCGGAACTCGTTGCGGACCAGGCGCTCGATCCTCTCCTCCGGAATGACCGCGGTGCCGAAGGTGTCGACTCGCACCGAGACCGGATCACGGACTCCGATCGCATAGGCGAGCTGGACCTCGACTTTTTCAGCCAGGCCGGCCGCGACGAGGTTCTTCGCGATGTAGCGCGCCATGTAGCTCGCCGAGCGGTCCACCTTCGTCGGATCCTTGCCGGAGAAGGCGCCGCCGCCGTGGCGGCCGTAGCCACCGTAGGTGTCGACGATGATCTTGCGACCGGTCAACCCCGAGTCGCCATGCGGTCCGCCGGTCACGAACTTCCCCGTCGGATTGACGTGGTAGGCGGTGCGCTCGTCGAGGTAGGCCGCCGGAATGACCGGATGGATGATGCGGGCGATGACCTCGCGGCGGATCTCTTCGTGCGAGACGTCCGGTGAATGCTGGGTGGATACCACGACCGCCTGGACCCGGACCGGCTTGCCGTCGTCGTACTCCACGGTGACCTGGCTCTTGCCGTCCGGGCGGAGCCAGGGCAGGTCGCCGGAGCGCCGCGCTTCGGAGAGCCTGCGGGTGAGCGCGTGCGCCAGCATGATCGGCAAGGGCATGAGCTGGTGAGTTTCGCGGCAGGCGAAGCCGAACATGAGGCCCTGGTCGCCGGCACCGCCGGTGTCGACTCCCATGGCGATGTCCGGAGACTGGCTGCCCACGGCGGAGATGACGCCACAGCTCGAGGCATCGAAGCCGAGGCCGGGATCGTTGTAGCCGATCTCGCGGATCGTGGCGCGCGCCACTTCGGAGAAATTCACGTAGCCCGTCGTCGTGATCTCGCCGGCCAGCACGACGAGGCCGGTCGCGACCAGGGTCTCGCAGGCGACCCGGCCGGTCGGATCCTGCCGCAGGACTTCGTCGAGGATGGCGTCGGAGATCTGATCGCAGATCTTGTCCGGGTGCCCTTCGGTGACCGACTCTGATGTGAACAGATTGGCGTCACGGCTACTCATGCTCGAACCTCTGTCGATCGGAGGGGCGACATGCCCCGAAACGTGAAGTTTATCAGACCGAATCCCCGGTCAACGGCGCGTACGTCGCGTATCGAGGATCCCGAAGAACTGCGTGGACAGCGCGTAGAGCGTCGCCTCCGCCACCGCCGTCCTGCGGCTCTCGAGGCCGCCGGTCAACGAGGACAGGATGCCGCCGCTGCGGCGCGTGCCGGGGATCGAGTGCGGCAGCTGCTCGACACCCAGGCCGTCCACCAGATGGGTCGGCAGCTGCAGGCTGCCGCTCGAGCCCAGCGACTCCCCCGCCACTCCCCGGAGGACGGTCCAGCTGCGCACGAAGTACCTGACTTCGGGACCGAGCTCCAGCGAATGGAAACAGGCCTCCGACGCGACGTAGAAGTGGTAGACGCCGGCGAGCTTCCCCTCGAGCTCGTCCACCGTCCGCCGGGCGCGGACGATCGCCTCGCTGTCCGAGAGCGGCAAGCCGGTGAGCGGAGTCGCGATCTCCTGCGGCACCACGGCGACCGGGGCGATCTCGCCCGAGTCGCTGCGGAAGAAGCGCCGGAACGCGTCGCGCACCCCGAGCAGCGCGTCGGCACCGGTATCGGCGACGCAGACTTCGATACCGCGTTGGAATTCCCCCAGGAACTCCCTAAGATCGGGCGCCATGATCGAAAGCTCGCAGAACGAGGCCATCAAGACTATTCGGCGGGTGCTGCGAAGTAAAGGCGACGAGGCGGTCCTCGAGGGCCCGCACCTCGTTCTCGAAGCCCTGCGGCTCGGCTTGCGCCTGCAACCGGTTCTGGCGACCGAAGAGTTCATCGCGACCGCCGAAGGACGCGAGGTCCTGGCCCGGCTCGCCCGGCCGCCGCAGCTCGCCGCGAGCCGGATCCTCGCAGGGCTCGCCGACGCCGACTCTCCCCGGGGTCTGATTGCCGTCTGCTCTCTGCCGCGCCCCGGCCTCGGGGCGCTCGCGCCCGGGGAGAACGCAGTCTGGCTCTTTCTCGACCGTATCCAGGATCCCGGGAACCTGGGCGCCCTGGCTCGCGTCGCCGAAGGGCTCGGAGCCGGCGGGCTCCTGCTCTCTCCCGGCTGCGCGGACGCGAACCACCCGCGGGCGCTGCGCGCCTCGGCCGGCAGCCTCCTGCGCGTGCCGCTCGCCACGCACGTCGAGGCTCGAGCCGCGCGGGTGCTCTTCGCCACCGTGCACGCGCGCTGGATCGGCCTCGAGGCGCACCGGGGCTCGCTGCGCCTGGATCAGCTCGAACCCGCCGGCGCGACGGTGCTGGCGGTCGGCGCCGAGGGACCGGGGCTCGCGGAGTCGACGCGGGCGGAGCTCGACGCGCGCGTCACCATTCCGCTCTCCGGACGCCTCGAATCGCTCAACGTCGCCGTCGCCGCGGCGCTGGTGCTGGCGCGGCTCGTGCCGGGGCTCACGCCTGCTTGAGGGCCGCCAGCATCGCCGGCACGACCTCGTGCAGGTCGCCGACGATGCCGTAGTTGGCGACCTTGAAGATCGGCGCGCCGGCGTCCTTGTTCACCGCCACGATGCAGCTGGACCCCTTCATCCCGACCAGGTGCTGAATCGCGCCGGAGATTCCGAAAGCCAGATAGAGCTTGGGCGAAACCGTCTGGCCGCTCGATCCGATCTGGCGGTCGCGCGGCAGCCAGCCCGAGTCGATGACCGGACGGCTGGCACCGATCTCGGCCTTGAGCAGACGCGCGAGCTCCTCGACCGGTCCCATCTTGTCGGCTCCGCCGACGCCCCGGCCGATCGCGACGATGATCTCGGCCTTGGTGAGATCGACGCTTTCGCCGCCCAGCTGCTCGACGCCGAGGAGCTCCCGCCAGGTCTCGGCCGAGGCGAGGTCGACGGCGACCGCGCCGACCGGCGCCTGGCCGGGCCGCCGCGAGTCGGCCGAGAATGCGCCGGATTGCAGGGAGGCCAGGATCGGGCCGGAGCCTCGGGCCTTCACCCGGGCGTGGAGCTTGCCCTCCAGAATCGGGCGCTTCCAGATCACTCCTCCGGCCGCATCCGCTTCGAAGGCGAGGACCTCGGGGACGATGGCGGCGCCCACCGCGAGCGCCAGCCTGGGCATGTACTCGACCGTCTGATAGGTGTGCGGCAAGAGCAGGATCTCGGGGTGCTCGGCGGCCACCAGGCCGGCGAGCGCCGCGGTGTAGCCGCCGGGAGTGTAGTCCGCGAGCACGGGATGGTCGATGACCCGGACCGACTCGAGATCCGAGGCCGCCACTTCTCCCGCCAGGCCGGCGACGCCGCTGCCGAGGAGGACCGCCGAAGCTCTCTCGCCGGACAGGGCGGCGAGCTGCTGCGCGGCCGCCACCGTCTCCCACGCCATGCGGTGAATCTTGCCTTCACGGTGCTGCAGGACAGCAACGACTTTGGCCATCAGATCACCCTTGCTTCATTCTTCAGTTTGGCAACGAGCTCCGCCGCCGCGCCATCGCCGGTCAGAATCTGCGCCCCCGCCGAGGTCTCCGGGAAGCCGACCGAGAGCACTTCGAGTCGCGATCCGGCGAGCCCCACTTCGGTGTCGGCGAGTCCGAGGTCGGCGGGCGAGAGCTCGGCGATCTCTTTCTTCTTCGCCGACATGATGCCCTTGAGCGAGGCGTACCGGGGATGATTGAGTCCGGCCTGGACCTCGATCACCGCCGGCAGCGCGAGGCGGAACACTTCGCTCAGTCCGCTCTCCATCTCGCGGGTGACCTTGAGGGTCTTGCCTCCCTCCTCCACCTCGACTCCCATGACGAGCCAGGCGTGCGGCCAGTCGAGCAGCCCTGCGACGATCGTGCCGGTCGAACCGTAGCCGTTGTCGTCCGACTGCGATCCGGTGAGGATCAGGTCGCAGGCCTCGCGGCGGAGGACCGCGGCCAGCGCCCTGCCGGTGGCGATGGCATCGCCGCCCGCGAACGCTTCGTGCTTGAGATGCACCGCGCGCGCCGCGCCGAGCGCCAGCGCCTTGCGCAGCCCCTCCCGCACGCGCTCGGGTCCGAGGCTGACGACGATCACCTCCCCGCCCTGTCTTCTCGGCGAGCTGCAGCGCCTCCTCGAGCGCAACCTCGTCGCTTTCGTTGATCACGAACGGCAGATCCTCTTCTTCGATCCAGCGGCCGTCCTTTCCGACCCGTAGCCGCGCGTCGGTATCCGGAACCTGTTTGATGCAAACCGCAATCTTCATCGTTGCACACCCTCCTTCAAGCGCTTCGCGTCGTGTGAAAGCTATGCTCGACCGCGCGCTCGCGTCAACGAGCGTGCTGCGGCGCGCGTAGACCGGGCGTCGGCCGCGTGGACAGTCTCTTCGGCGGCATGCTAGGTTTTCGAGTTCTGGAGCACGGATGAGCCATGGCTGAAATCTTCTCGCTGATGCTGGTCGCGCAGACCCACTCCCCCGGCTCGACGGGGCTCGCCGAGGCGTTCGGTCGTTCGGGGGCCATGGCGCAGGCCGTGCTCGGCCTCCTCCTGTGCTTCTCGATCGGCTCCTGGGCCATCTTTCTCTGGAAGCTCGTGCATCTGCGTCGCGCCGCGCGTCAGGGACGCAAGTTTCTGGAGATCTTCCGCGCCAGCAAGCGCTTCAGCGAAGTCAGCGCCGCGACGGCGAAACTCTCGGTCTCGCCGCTGGTCGGAATCTTCCAGGCGGGCTACGCCGAGATCGACCATCAGATCCGCTCCCAGCCCGAGGACACGACGGCCCGGGCGCAGTTCCAGATCCGCTCCTTGGCGAGCGTCGACCGAACGTTGCACCGGGCGCTCTCCGGCGAGTTTCAGGTCCTGACGCGCGGCGGCCTCCTTTCTCGGGACGACGGCCGCAGTGACGCCTTTCATCGGTCTCTTCGGCACCGTCTGGGGCATCATGCAGGCCTTCGAGGACATCGGGAGAACCGGCTCCACTTCGCTGGTCGCGGTGGCTCCGGGGATCTCCGAGGCGCTCATCAACACCGCCGCCGGACTGGGGGCGGCGATCCCGGCGCTGGTGGCCTACAACTTCCTCGCCGGCCGTTTCAAGCGTCTGCGCCACCAGATGGAGGACTTCGCCCTCGAGTTCCTCAACCTGACCGAGCGCAACTTCACCTGATGTCCCTCCAGAATCCGACCGGCGGCTTCACCGACGACGACGAGTCCATCCTCTCGGAGATCAACATCACGCCCCTCGTCGACGTGATGCTGGTCCTGCTCATCATCTTCATGGTCACCGCCCCGATGCTCCATCAGGGCATCGAGGTCGCCTTGCCGAAGGCCGAGGCGCTGCCCCTGCCGGTTCGCGGCGAGGACCCGGTGGTGCTTTCGATCAATCGTGAAGGCATGGTCTATCTGCGTGACCGTCCCATCCATCCGACCAAGCTGGTCGAGGTGCTCACTCCGATCCTGCGCGGGAGAGCCGACGAGACGGTCTTCCTGAAGGGTGACCGCGACACGCCGTACGGCAAAGTCATCGACGTCCTCGACACGCTGCACCGCGGGGGCATAGGCAGGGTCGGAATGGTCACGGAGAGACCGGAGCCTCGACGGCAGTGACCACGACCTATGCGGTCACCGGAGTTCTCGAACGTCGCCGGAGCGACCGGGAGAGCGCTCTGCTGGCGCGCTGCCTGGGCGTGGCGGTCGGAGTGCATGCCCTCGTGGTCCTCGTGGCCTGGGGGATTCCCCGGCTCAACCAGCAGAAGAAGACTCCGATCGAATACGTCGCCGTCCAGATCGTTCCGGCCTCACGGCTCGGAGTCGAGCGCCCGCGTCCCGCCCCCCCCCCGCCGACCGTACCGCCCGCGAAACCGGCGCCCGTGAAGCCGCCCGAGACCGCGCCGCCCCCGGACACGCCGACGCTGCCCTCGCCCGCGAAGCCGGCTCCCCGCCCGGCTCCAGCGGCGGCCAGTCCGGCCAAAGCGCCGCCCGCACCCGAACCGGCCGCGGCCGAGCCGGAGGTCCAGGGCAGCGAGCGCGGCGCCGCCTCCGCGCTCGCTCTGGGCGCCGCAGTCGCCGGCCTCGACAACCCGGACTTCGTCTATGGCTACTATGTCGATCAGATGCTGGCGATGATTCAACGCAACTGGGTGCGCCCGCTCGTCGGCTCGGGGGTCGAAGTCACCGTCCACTACCGGATCCAGCGCGACGGCGCGATCGTCGACGTCCGCATCGCGGCATCCTCGGGCATCAACTCTTTCGATCTCGCGGCGCTCCGCGCCGTCCAGGGCTCGACTCCGCTTCCGCCGCTCCCGCGTGCCTTTCGCGAGAGCTCTCTCGGCGTCAACCTGATCTTCCGATGAGGACCATCCGACCATGAAGCACTCGCCATCGATCCGAGCCGCAGGAGCCGTCCTGATCGCCGCCGTCTGCTGGGCGGCGCAGGCGCAACAGCGGCCGCCCGCCACAACGGCTCCGGCGCCCGGCGCGCCGGGATCCGCCCCGGCACCTGCCGCTCAGGGGGGTACCGGCGCCACCGGGACGACGGGAACGACGGGAACGACCATCACGATCGTCATGCCCGACGGCTCGACGCGTTCCCAGATCGTGCTCGCGATTCCGCCGCTCGCCAACCTGGCCGCGCTCCAGGGCACCGCCGGCAACGCCGCCCGCACTCTGGACCAGACGCTGCGCCGCGATCTGGACAAGAGCGGCATCTTCCGACTGCAGCAGGCCGAGGAGCTCGCCGTCCTCACGCTCACCGGCGATCTCCAGCACGACGCCGACCAGTATCGGTCGCTCGGCGCGGAGATGCTGCTGCAAAACGAGATCCGCCAGGACGGCGATCGGCTGGTGATCGAGGGACGTCTCATCGATCTCGCGAGCCGCCAGCCGATCGTCGGCAAGCGGTACCGCGGCACCTTCGATCTCGCCCGGCGCATCGCCCACACCTTCGCGGACGAAATCGTCCTCTACCTCACGGGCAAGCGCGGAGTCGCCTTGACGTCGATCGCCTTCTCTTCCGATCGCGACGGAGAGAAGGAGATCTACCTCATGGATTACGACGGCTACGATCAGCGCCGGATCACCGGCCATCGATCCATCTCGATGAGCCCGGCCTGGAGCCCCACCGGCGACGTGCTCGCTTACGTCTCGTTCTTCGGCGGCGAAGGCCCGGCCATCTACCTCGCCGACAT
Organism: Thermoanaerobaculia bacterium; assembly: GCA_963806165.1. Lineage (GTDB taxonomy): Bacteria > Acidobacteriota > Thermoanaerobaculia > Multivoradales > JAGPDF01 > JAGPDF01. Next base: position 594,343 of record CAWDWZ010000007.1, on the reverse strand, counting down.
CCAGAGCGGCAGGAAGTCGCCCGTCGTCACCAGCGGCTCGCTCAATACCTCTCCGACCTTCTCTCCCGACGGCCGGCGGATTGCCTTCGCGCGCGGCATCGGCGCCAACATCGAGATCTTCACCTGCCACCGGGACGGCAGCGACATGAAGCAGCTGACCAGCTCGCCCGGCATCGACACGAACCCGGCGTGGAGCCCCAACGGCAACGAGATCGCCTTCACCTCCAGCCGCTCCGGCTCTCCGCAGATCTACGTCGTCGACTTCGAAGGCACGAACCTCCGGCGCGTGACCTTCGAGGGTGATTACAACGATGGCGCCGCCTGGAGTCCCGACGGGACGCGGATCGCCTTCGCGACCCGCGCGCAGCAGAATCGCTTCGACTTGAGCCTCGTCGACCTCGTGACGCTCTCGACGCAGCGCCTCACGGACGGCGGCGGCAGCAACGAGTCTCCGGGGTTCTCTCCGGACGGACGGCGGATCGCCTTCAGCTCGACCCGGGCGGGAAGCGTTCAGGTCTTCGTGATGGACGCGCACTACGGAGCGGAAGCGGAACAGCTCACGTTCGAGGGCGCCAATCGAGCGCCGGACTGGTCCAGCTACCTGCCGTGATGCCGGAATCGGAGTTGAATGACGCCCGGCATGTGCTAGATTCGAGAAGGACTCGGACTCCCGTGGAGTCTCGGCCGCGGGCGAATACCAAGGAGCAAGGATATGAACACTCGGCGAATCATCTGGATAGCAGCTCTGGCACTCTCCATGGTCATGACTGCTTGCACGAAGAAGGCTCCGAAGACGAGTGACGTCAACGCCAACCCGGTCGCCACTCCCGCGCCTCCGACGGACGTCAACTCGAAGCCGAGGCCGGCGGTCGTGGATACCACCGGCGTCGATCCGCTGCAGGACGCCGACCTCGCGCGACTCAACGATTATCTCGGCAAGCAGGGCCTCCTGGGCGACGTCTTCTTCGAATACGACAAAGCCGATCTCCGAGACGACGCCCGCGAGCGCCTGTCGAAGAACGCGGACTGGCTGCGTTCGCACGCCGAGTTCGAAGTGACCATCGAGGGCCATTGCGACGAGCGCGGCACGAACGAGTACAACCTCGCTCTGGGCGCGCGGCGTTCCGGCGCGGCTCGCGACTACATCACCTCGCTCGGCGTGACGAGCGGACGAATCCGCTCGATCAGCTACGGCGAAGAGCGGCCGCAGTGCACGGCGAGCGCCGAGAGCTGCTGGAGCATGAACCGGCGGGCGCACTTCGTCGTCACCGGACGGACCAACGTCGGTTGAAGCCGCCTCTCCTGGCCGGCATGAACGCACGCGGTGATTTGAGCCACCGGAGCCCGGGGAGCCAGCGGGGACAGTTCAGCCTGCGACGCCTGGCAGGCAGCGCAGTCCTGGCAGCCGCCGGCCTGGCGGCTGCCGGTTGCGTGTCGTCGACCGACATCGACGCCCTGCACGACCAGATCGCCGAGGTCCAGCGTCAGGCGGCGCAGCTGCAGCAGCAGGGCTCGAGCAAGCAGGAAGTGGCCGGTCTGGATGCGACCATCAAGCGCCAGACCGAGGCCCTGCTCAAGGCCGAGGCGGACATGCGGCTCGACATCAACAACCTCTCCGCCCAGATCGCCCAGCTCCAGGACAAGCTCGAAGACACCAACTATCGCCTGGCGCAGGTGTCCCAGCAGATCGCGGCGACGAACCAGGATCTCAAGGCCTCGCGCGCGACACCGGCGGCGCCGGGAAGCCCGGGGGACGCTGCGCCAGCGGCAACCTCGGATCCGGAAACGCTCTACCAGACCTCCTACAGCGACTACCTGCGAGGCAACTACGATCTCGCCATGCTCGGCTTCCGGCAATACCTCGAGGCCTTCCCCGAGACCGACCTGGCCGACAACGCCATCTACTGGATCGGCGAATGCTTCTATCGCCAGGGCAAGTTCGTCGAGGCCATCGGCGAGTACGACAAAGTCCTGAAGCAGTTCGCGCGCAGCGACAAGACAGCGAGCGCTCTGCTGAAGAAGGGGTTCGCTCTCCTCGAACAGGGTCAGAAGAAGGAAGGAATCGCGGAGCTCCAGAGCGTCGTGAAGAGCTTTCCCTCCTCGGACGAGGCCAACCTGGCGAAGCAGCGGCTGCAGAGCCTCGGCGTTGATCAGGGGAGCCGGAAGTAGTAAGATTCTTTCTTGGCCCGGACCGGGCAAACTCTAGACTCTAGATCGCAGCGAGAGGATTCACCATGGCGAACACCAAGTCTGCCAAGAAGCGGGCCGAAAAGTCCGCGGCGCAACGGATCAAGAACCGTACGATGCGCTCCCGCATGCGTACCGCGGTCAGGAAACTGCGCGCTGCCGTCGCTTCCGGCGACGAGAAGACGGCGCAGGAGCTCCTGCCGGTGACCATCAAGATCGTGGACTCGACGGCCCAGAAGGGCATCATCCACCGCAACACGGCGGCGCGCACCAAGTCGCGCCTCGTGGCTGCGCTGCGCAAAGCCAAGTAACCGCCGGAAAAAGCAGGTCCCGCCCTCAGAAGCCCTCGAGCAGGTCGGTCACCAGACTCTCCGCGAAGTCCTTCGCCGTCGCTTCGATGGCGGGAGTCTCGCGGTCCTGGAAGCCCAGTTCGGAGGCTTTGACCTCGTAGCTCGCGCGGAAGAGATAGCTGTCGTTCTCGTACAGCGGCTTCTCCGCGGAGACCTGCTTGAACTTCACGCTGACCACGATGGCGATCTCGTATTCGGTCGCCCGCCCCTGGTCGTCGAACGTCACCGGGCTGAGCGTGAACGAGCTCACCTTGCCGCTGAGCACCGCGTCGGCACCCTCCGGCGAGCTCAGCACTTCGAAGCGATGCCGGTTGACCAGCTCGCTCGACAGCGCGCGCGTCAGGATCTGATCGACCTGGCTGCGCGGCGTGCCGTTCTCCAGCGGCACGAGCTGAACCCGGCGCACTTCGGCGGGCAGATTCGACCCTCTGCCGACGAGCGCATAGCCGCAGCCGGCCAGGGAGACGACGAGGAGGAAGAGCGCGTTGCGCTGAAGACGCTTCATGCCGGCATGTCCTTTCGCGTCACCAGATTCACCAACCGTCCGGGGACGAAGACGACCTTCTGGATCTCCCTGCCTCCGAGGTGCTCCCGGATCTTCGCGCTCTCGAGCACCGCGAGGCGCACCTCTCTCTCGCCCCAGGAGCTCTCCACCTCGATGCGATCGCGGAGCTTCCCGTCGACCTGCACGACGAGCAGAAACTGCTCGCGTTTCAGCTTGCCGGGGTCGAGCACCGGCCAGTCGGTGTCGAGCAGGGACTGCCCATGCCCGCGCAGCTCCCAGAGCTCCTCGGTGATGTGCGGCGCGATCGGATGCAGCAACTGCACGAGCGTGCCGAAGGCGGCTTCGCAGCAGATCTTCGATGCCGTCTTGTCATCGACCGCTCGGGTCAGCCCGTTCAGGAACTCCATCAGCGCCGCGACCGCCGTATTGAACTTGAAGCGATCGAGATCCCGCGTCACGCGTTGAATCGTGACGTGGCGGAGGCGCTCGAGATCCTCGTCGGACGGCGCCGTGGGCGGGCACTCGTCGAGGCGCTGGGCGACCCTCCAGATCCGGTGAAGAAAGCGGAAGGCCCCGGAAACCGCTTCGTCGCTCCATTCGACCTCGTCCTCCGGCGGACCGAGAAAAAGCGTGTAGACGCGCTCCGTGTCCGCGCCCATCTCGTCGATCAGCGGATCCGGCGAGACCGCGTTGCCCTTCGATTTCGACATCTTCTCCACGCGCCCGGTGCGCTCCGCGTAACGCGTGATCATCCCCTGGTTGAACAGATTGAGGAACGGCTCCTCGAAATGCACGAGACCCAGGTCATGGAGCACGCGGCAGATGAATCGCGCGTAGAGAAGATGAAGGATCGCGTGCTCGATCCCGCCGATGTACTGGTCCACGGGTGCCCACCGGCCGACCGTCTCGGGATCGAAGATCCGCTGGGCGTCGCGCGGTGACAGGTAGCGCAGGTAGTACCAGGAGCTGTCGACGAAGGTGTCCATCGTGTCCGTCTCCCGCCGGGCCGGGCCCGAGCAGCGGGGACACTGCACGTTCACGAACGCTTCGCAGCGCGAAAGCGGGTTGCCCTCCCGGCCGGTGAACTCGACGTCGTACGGCAACTCGACGGGCAGCGCGCTCTCCGGCAGCGGAACGATCCCGCACTCCGCGCAGTAGACGACCGGAATCGGCGTACCCCAGTAACGTTGGCGGGAGATGAGCCAGTCGCGCAGCCGGTAGGTCACCTTGCTGCGCCCCCAGCCCCCCTTCTCCATCCAGGCGATGAAGCGTTGAATCGTGTCGGCGCCGTCGGCGAGTCCGTCGAACTCGCCGCAATCCCGGATCGCCCCCTCGTGCAGCACCGGCTCGACGAGCGTCTCCGCGACCACCTTCCGGTCCGCCGGATGGTAGACCAGCCGGACCGGCAGTCCCTCCTGGCGGGCGAAGGCGAGGTCGCGGGCGTCGTGCGCCGGCACCGCCATGATCGCGCCGGAGCCGTAATCGGGCAGCACGTAGTTGGCGAGCCAGACCGGGATCGCCTCCCCCGACGCGCGGTTGGTCGCCATCGCGCCCGTGAAGCGCCCTTCTTTCGGCGCGCCCTCGTCTTCGCGCTCGATGCGCGGACTCTTGCGGACGCGCTCGACCCAGGCCGCGAGCGCGGCGCGCTCGGGGTGCTTCTCGATCAGCGCCGCGGCCAGCGGATGCTCGGGAGCGAGGACGAGAAAAGTGGCGCCGTGCACGGTGTCGGGCCGGGTGGTGAAGACGGTCACCGACTCCGGCCGGCCGACCAGCTGGAAGTCGATCTCCGCGCCTTGCGAGCGGCCGATCCAGTTGCGCTGCATCGCCTTGACCTTCTCCGGCCATCCGGTGAGGCCATCGAGACCCGCGAGCAGCCGATCCGCGAACCCGGTGATGCGGAAGAACCACTGCTCGAGATCGCGCTGTTCGACGGGCGTGCCGCAACGCTCGCAAGCGCCGTCGATGACCTGCTCGTTGGCGAGCACGGTATGGCAGCTCGGGCACCAGTTGACCGGCGCGCGGCGCTTGTACGCGAGGTCCCGCTCCAGCATGCGCAGAAAGAGCCACTGGTTCCAGCGGTAGTAGTCCGGCAGGCAGGAAGTGACCTCCTTCGACCAGTCGTAGAGAATGCCCCACTTCTTGAACTGCTTCTTCATCACCCGGATGTTGTCCAGCGTCCAGTCGCGGGGATGGACGCCGCGCTGGATCGCCGCATTCTCCGCCGGCAGGCCGAACGAGTCCCAACCCATCGGATTGAGCGCCCGGCGGCCGCGCATCCGCAGATACCGGTAGAGCGCGTCACCGAGAATGTAGTTGCGCCCGTGACCGACGTGCAGCCGGTCGCCAGAAGGATAGGGGAACATCATCAGCATGTAGTACTTCTCGCGCGAATTCTTGAGGTCGACCTCCGCCGCGCGCTGCTTTTCCCAGCGCTCCTGCCACTTGGCTTCGATCTGCCGGTGCTCGTAAACGCTCATCACCTGCCGCCGCCCCCTTCCGGACCCGCCGCTGGGACGATCTCGAGATCGGCCAGCACCGGACCGTGAAACGTGATCTGTCGGGACGCCCGCAGGCGACCCTGGTCGCGAATCTGCACTTCGTAGGTCGCCGGCGCGAGCCCCAGAAAAGTCGCCCTGCCGCCGCGGAGCTCGCTCTCGAGCCGGTGGCGACCGGGTCCGATCAGGGTGGCCTCCGCTTCCGGGAGGGCCCGTACGAGCAAGCGGAGCGCCGCCGAGCGGCGCGCGCTGCCGTTGGGCCGCGCCAGGACGAGCCCGGCCGGCGCCTGCGCCAGCAGGTCGATCTCCTCCAGCTGGTTGTCGCGCGCGAGCAGGAGAGCCGGACCGGGAAGATCGCTCTCCACCGTGCTCGAGGCGAGCCTGAGATAGGTCGCGGCCACGAAATGCTGGCTGGCGAGCGGATCCGAGAAGACCCAGCCGCGGTCGTCGTAAAAGACCTCGATCCAGCGATGAAAACCGGAGCCCGGTCCGCCGGCGATGTCCTCGACGACGTAACCTGCCACCTCGCGCGCGGGAATCGCGAGCGCATCGAGCAACACCACCGCGAGGCGCGCCGAGCCGGTGCAATAGGCGGAGCGCCGTTCGATGACCGAGCGCGCGTCCTGAGCCTGGGTGCGGTCGAGCTCGTAGCGGACATTGGCGGCGATCCAGCCGAGGATTCGCGACACCGCCTCGTACCGGGTCTTCGCTCCCGCGGCGACGGCGCGCGCGAGACGAGCCTCGGGCGAGCTCGCGGGCGCCAGAGTGCGCTCGTCGAAGCCCTGGCGGCTCTCGAGCGGCGAGACTTCGACCTCGATGTGGGCGACGGAATCCGCGAACTCGAGGCGATAGCCGGAGTTCTCGTAGGAATCGACCTGGACGCCGGCCGGGACGAGCATCGTCGCCTCGTCGCCGCCACGCACGATGTGCGTCGCCGCGGGGATCGGCGAGCTGCCGACGATCCCCAGGGCGAGGGCGACCGCGGCGCGTCTCATCGCAGACTTCCGGGCATCGGCGAGCTCTTCATCAGGCCGTCCAGAACTCCGTTCACGAACCTGCCCGATTGCTCCGACCCGAAGCGCTTCGCCAGCTCCACCGCCTCGTCGAGGACGACGAGCTTCGGGACGTCGTTCTGGTGCCACATCTCGTAGATCGCCAGGCGAAGGATGTTGCGGTCCACGGAAGGCATGCGTTCGAGACGCCAGTTCTCAGCCTGGGCCCGGATCCGGTCGTCGATCTCCTGGCGGTGGATCTCGACACCCTGCACCAGCCGGCCGGCATACTCGAAGGCATCCTGGATCTCTTCCGGGCGAGGGTCGAGCCGGGGACTCGCGGCCGGGGATCCGGCTTCCGACGCGAGGGCTTCGACCTCCTCGGCTCCGAGCTGGCGGACGTAGTCGTCGGGATCGAAGCTGCGCAGGACGTCGGGCAGAGCGGAGGCGCCCAGGTCGCTCTGGAAGAGCATCTGCAGGGCCATCTCTCTCGCCATCCTCCGTTTACCCACCTGGTTGACCCCTCTTCAAAGAGCCACGTCGTCTGCTCGTCCGCCCCTCTGATCGGCCCCGATGGCGGCAGGGAACCGAATCGGGACTCTAGGTCCGGATCCGCGCGAACAGCTCGGCCATCTCGAGCGCCGCGAGCGCTGCCTCTTCCCCCTTGTTGCCTTTCGCCCCACCGGCGCGCTCGCGCGCCTGCGCCATCGTCTCACAGGTCAGCACGCCGAAGGTGACCGGCAGCTCGCGGCGCAGCGCCACCTCGGCGATGCCGCGACTGCACTGGTCCGCGATGAGCGTGAAATGCGCGGTTTCGCCGCGCACCAGCGCGCCGAGCGCGATCAGAGCGGAGAATCCTCCCCGGCGGGCGAGCGCGTCCAGCCCGGCGGGAATCTCCCAGGCTCCCGGGACGTGCACGAGCTCGATGTCGTCCGCCGCGACGCCGTGCGCCGCCAGCGCGGCGAGCGCCCCTTCGACCAGGCGCTCCACCAGCTCGCCGTGAAAGCGCGACGCCACGACGCCGAAGCGCCGCCCCGCACCATCGAGAGAGAGACTGTCCGGCCGCCCAGAGTCCACGCTTAACCCCTTTCTAATGAGAAGTCTACGGAGTACAGCCGGAAGCTGTCAACGCGCTCCCCGAGGGCTCAGTCCAATCAGAGATTGCCGCCGCGCGGCTGCAGGTGGATCTCGTCGACGTTCGCGGAAGGATCGGCGTCCAGAGCCCAGACCAGGGCCCTGGCGACTGCCTCCGGGGCGATCATTGAGGACCGATCCCACTCCCCCGGCACCTCTTCCCAGAGCGGGCTGTCGGTCGCTCCTGGATAAATCTCAGTAACTCGCACGGCGGTCCCACGCAGCTCCTCGCGCAGCGAGGCCACAGCCCCGCGCAGGCCCCACTTGCTCGCGCCGTACGCCGCCCAGTTCGGGAAGCCCTGCTTCGCCGCCGCCGAAAGCAGCGCGAAGAGATGCCCGCCGCGCTCTCGCAGGTCGGGAAGAAAAGATCGGTAAAGGAAAACAGCACCCAGCAGATTGGTTTCGAGAGACTCCCGCCAGGCGTCGGGCTCGAGCTCCGCGAACGGCGCGACCCGCGCGACGCCGGCCGCGGGGACCACGACCTCGGCCACGAAACCGGCTGCGCGCGCGCGTTCGACGGCCGCTTGGACCGCCGGGGCCTCGCGCACATCCACCACCAACACCATCCCTTTACCGCCCGCGACGCGGAGCGTCGCGTTGAGCGACTCGGCGTGACGTCCGAGGAGCACCAGCGGATGCCCCCGCCGCGCGAGCGCCACCGCCACCGCGCGCCCGATCCCCGACCCCGCCCCGCTCACCACCGCAGCGCCGTAGGTCACCTCAGGTCATCCTTTCAGCTTGGTTGCGCCGTGGAGTTGGCCGAGGGCGCGGTCGAAAGTGCCCAGGGGCAGATGGCCCGCTTTGCGGGCGACCTCGAGGACCAGGCAATCCGAGAACCCCAAGGCGGGTTTCTTGCGCAGGTGGACGAGCGCCAGGGCGACGACATCCGGATCCTGCACCACGAGGGTCTCGTGCTCGAGCAGATGCGCGATGGCCGCGGCGATCTGTGCCGCGCTTCTCGAGTAGACGGTCGCGAGGACCCAGGTGGTCTCCGCCAGGACGAGGTGCGAGACCCAGGCTCCGCCGGCGACGAAAGACTCGGCGGCTGCAGCCTGCTTGGGATCATCCCGAGCCAGCAGCCTGACGAGGACATTGGTATCAACGGCGCGCATGCCGCTTCGCCACGTGGCTCCGGATACCGTCCTTCAGCTCTTCGAGACTGCGCGCTGCGGGAGGTCCTCGGGGAAGAGCGCCGAGCTGAGATCGGCCGACGAGTACCGATGCCCCCGGCGAACGACGACCTGATCCCCGTCAGCGTCCCATTCGAGGATCGATCCCGGCGCCAAGCCCAGCCGCCGCCGCACCTCCGCCGGCACCGAGACCTGCCCCTGCGAAGTCAACCGCGACTGCGCGAGTTTCATGGTCGCACATTACCACGGTAACGAGCCTTCAGCAAGGCCTGCGGAAGCCGCGAAAGGGGCCCCTCAAGGGCTCGCTACGGCGCACTCCAATTGGCCCTGAAGTTGTCGCCGAGATCGAAGATGAAGTCTTTCACGTGGAAGACCTTGCCGCGTTGGATGCTCACGACGGTCACGCCGCTGTTTTGGCCGACTCGACCCTCGCGATTGGTGAGCTGGACATTCCAATGCACCGCGACCACGTTGGTGCCCATGAGGTCGAAGATGTTCCGCACGCAGATGTCTTGAACATCGAACCGGATTTCCGGGAACTGCTGGAAGAATCGGCGGAACCAACCCTCGACGGCGCTCTTGCCCTGGAACGTTCCGCTGTCAGGGATCTCGCCGGGATAGACGAACATCCCATCGTCCCGCCAGGCCGCCATGAAGCCCGGCAGATCGTGCCGGTTCAACGCATCGAAAGCGCCAGCCAGAGCTTTCTTCGCCAACAGTGCTCCGATCATGCGGTCCTCCTTTCGAAGATTTCGCGCGTGTCTACCAACAGTTCCCGCGCCGACAGACCCTCAAAACTGCTCGCTGTTGCCCTACTGGAACTTGACACCTCGAGTGTCCAGATGAACCTGAACAAGAGTAGCGCCAGCGCTAAGTCTCCCAATCAACTTGGAACGCTTCGTCTCGGTCGCTGGTCGAGATTTTGAGCGCAGCCGGCACCCTTCCGAGCTACCCAAACAGGCGGGCTCTGGCTTGTCCTGCGGTGGTGGTATCTCTCTAGCGCATCGTAGCCCCGGAGGTTCGGCCATGAAGATTCGACGCAGGGAGCTTCCGCTCCTCCTCGCGGTCTCGTCGTTGCTCCTCGGGACCTGGCTGCGCCCCGTGGCGGCCCAGTTGCTGGGTCCCGAGTTCCAGGTCAACACCCACACGACCGGTGCCCAGTACTCGCCCGCGGTGGCAGCGTACGGCTCGGGCAACTTCGTCGTGGTCTGGACGGACCACGGCTGGCCTTTCTCGCATGTCGGCGTCTTCGGTCAGCGGTTCAACTCAGCGGGCATTCTGGTTGGGAGCGAGTTCCGCGTCAGCAGCCTCACCACGAGCCCGCAGGGATCTCCCGCGGTGGCGGTGGACGCCTCAGGCAACTTCGTCGTGGTCTGGGAGGGCAACGGCCAGGACGGCTCGGACTATGGCGTAGTCGGACGGCGATTTGACTCGATGGGCATTCCCGTAGGGAGCTTGTTTCAGGTCAACAGCTACACGACGGGTGCCCAGAAGCAACCCGCGGTGGCGGCAGACAGCTCGGGCAACTTCGTCGTGGTCTGGGGCAGCTCCTACCAGGACGGCTCAGGTGAAGGCGTGTTCGGACAGCGGTTTACCTCGACGGGAGATCCGGTGGGGACGGAGTTCCAGGTCAACACCTATACGACAAGCTCGCAGGAAGGTCCCAAAGTGGCAGAGGTCGGCTCGGGTAATTTCGTCGTGGTCTGGAACTCCTACTTGCAGGACGGCTCCGGCTTGGGCGTGTTCGGGCAGAGCTTCGACTCCGCGGGCAATCCAGAAGGGAACGAGTTCCGGGTCAACAGCTATACGACGGAATTCCAGGAGAGGCCAGCAGTGGCAGCGGACGGCTCGGGAAGCTTCGTCGTGACTTGGATGAGCTACGGCCAGGACGCTTCGTCCGGAGGCGTCTTCGGGCAGCGGTTCGACTCAGCGGGCAGTCCGGCGGGGAGCGAGTTCCAGGTCAACACCTACACGACGAACGACCAAGCCTTTCCCGCGGTGGCAGCAGACGGCTCGGGCAACTTCGTCGTGGTTTGGTACGGCTATGGCCAGAACCCCTCGCCCGGCGGCGTGCTAGGGCAACGGTTCAGTTCGGCGGGCAGTCCGGTGGGGAGCGAGTTCCAGGTCAACACCTACATGACGGACTCGCAGGTTCCTTCTGCGGTGGCAGTGGACGCCTCCGGCAACTTCGTCGTGGGCTGGACCAGTTTCCACCAGGATGGCTCGACCTTTGGCGTGTTCGGCCAGCGCTTGTCCAACTGGATCTTGATTGACGGCTTCGAGGCCGGCGACGCCTGCGCCTGGAGCGCGGCGGTGGGGGGCGGCTGTCCGTAGCCTGCGCTTTCGGGGTAGAACATTGGGGTCTGTCCCCAATTCTCAGCTGCCCGCTTTCACCGCGCGCTGTAGAATTTCCGTGGCCCACTGGTTGAGGCTCTTTCCGGCAGCCTGGGCAACCACCAGAGCCTTGCCGTGGACCTCCGGCGGAACACGCAGCAGCATCTTCCCCGAGGCCGGCTTCTCCGGCTTGAGCCCGAGCTCCTCGCACTCCGCGAGGTACTCATTTACCGCCTGCTTGAACTTCGCTCGCAGCCCGGCGACGGTCTCGCCATGGAAGCTGATAATGCTGCGGATGCCGAGGATGCGACCGACGAAGATGTTGTCCCGGTCGTCCAGCTCGACCCGCGCCGTATAGCCCTTGTGCGCCATCGTGTTCACGGTCGTACTCCTTGCTCGATCACCTGGCGCACTCCAGGTCACCCATGGACAGCCTGCGCCACCAGTCGCACCCCCAAAGCTGCACACACGCGGCTGATGGTCTCGAAGCGCGGCTGCGCATTGGGCCGCAGCGCCTTGTACAAGGCTTCGCGCGTGAGGCCGGATGCCTTGGCAATCTCGCTCATACCCCGCGCGCGTGCAATATCGCCCAAGGCCGCGGCCAGCAAGGCTGGATCGTTCGCTTCCAGAATGTCCGTCAGATAGGCCGCGACCACCGCCTCGCTGTCGAGATACTGTGCCGCGTCGAACTCGGGCAGGTCAGCCACTTTGATGCGTTGAGTCATGCTCATCTCCCTAACCTAATCCAGCTGCGACGCCAAGACCTTGGCGCGCTTGATATCGGCCTTCTGGGTGCGCTTGGAGCCGCCCGCGAGCAGCACGATCACGTGAGCGCCGCGCTGCACGAAATACACCCGCCAACCTGCGCCGACATGAATTCGTAGCTCCGATACGCCTTCGCCAATCGGCGCTACATCGCCCATCAAGCCGAGCGCTAGACGCTTGATGCGCGCTACAACCAATCCGCGCACAGTCGAATCGGCCAAGCCGTCCAGCCATTCGGTGAATGCTGGCAAGGGCCTGATCGACAGCATCAACAGAGTGTAATCGATCGATTACTACTTTTCAAGCCGAGGTTCTGGAACGCCGCAGAGACGGCGCCGTCGGATGAACTCGTCTGTTGGAGGAGATTGAAAACTGGTCGGGACGCCGGGATTTGAACCCGGGACCCCCTGAACCCCATTCAGGTACGCTACCAGACTGCGCCACGTCCCGACCGACTGCTGAGTCAATGAATCGAACGGTTTAGCGGGGATGCTTGTCGAGGATCGCGAGCACGGCGCGGGCTTCCGCGAGCGCCTCCTCCACCCCCCGACGAAACCTTTCTATCCGCTCGGCGGAGCCGGTGTCAAGCTGCGCCGGCTCGTCCTCGACCGCTTCGTCCGGCGCGAGGCCGGCGGCCTCGGCGGCCGCTGCTGCGACCTCCGCGTCGGGGTCGAACAGACTCGGCGCCGGAGCCGCGACTCGGCCCTCCAGCACGAGATCCGACTCGAGCTTCTTCTTGGCGCCCGCGATCGTGTAGCCCTCTTCGTAGAGGAGCTGCTTGATCCGGCGGATGAGCGCGACCTCGGACTCGGCATAGAGCCGCGGTCCGGACGGATTCTGCGCCGGATGCAGAGCGGCGAACTCGGTCTCCCAGTACCGCAGCACATAGGGCTGGAGTTCGAGGAGCTTGCAGACCTCTCCGATCTTGATGCCTTTGCGGGCGCTCATCGCGGCGACCGAATCCTACGGCACCCGCACTCCCCCGTCGAGTGCGACCCGTTCAGGACCGGGCGCGGATCACCAGGCGGACCGGAATCCCCTTGAGCTCCATCTTCTCGCGCAACCGGTTTTCGAGGTAGCGGCGGTACGGGTGACTGTGCGCGAGCGTGCGGTTCGCGAACACCATGAAGGTCGGCGGGCCCGACGAGACCTGCGCCGAGTAGAAGATCTTCCAGGGGCGATGGTGGACGGTCGGCGGCGAATGCGCCGCCAGGGCATCCTCGAGCAGGCGATTCAACTCTCCCGTCGTCATCTGGGTGCGGAATCTCGCCAGGGACTCCTCGACCGCCGGAAAGACCTTCTCGACGCCTCTTCCCGAGAGCGCCGAGAGATTGATCCGGGGCGGTTCCGCGAGGATCTCCGCCAGGCGCGGCCAGCTCGCCTCGAGCTTCTCGCGTCCGAGATCGTCGAGCAGATCCCACTTGTTCACCACCACGATGGCCGCGCGACCGGCCTCCCAGATCGCGCCCGCGATGGCAAGGTCGCTGCTGGTGATTCCGGTCGGAGCCTCGACCACGAGCAGCGCCACCTCGGCGCGCTCGACCTGGCGCCGCGCGAAGAGGACCGCCAGATCCTCCGGAGTGCCGGAGACTTTCGCCCGCCGCCGGATTCCCGCGGTGTCGATGAAGAGAAATCGTTTCCCGTCGCGCTCCACCAGGGTGTCGATCGGGTCCCGGGTGGTGCCGGCCACCGGCGACACGAGAACCCGGTGCTCGCCGAGAATGCGATTCAACAGCGACGATTTCCCGACGTTGGGTCGCCCCACGATCGCGACCGGCGGCGCTTCCCCTTCGACGGCAGCCACAACGCGCTTCGGCAGGACGCTCCGGATCCGGCGGCGCAGCTCGTCGAATCCCAACCCGTGTTCCGCCGAGATCAGGATCGGCTCCGGATATCCCAGGGCATAGAATTCGCCCAGACCCTGGGCGACGCGCTGATTCTCCCCCTTGTTCACCAGGAGAAGGACCTTCTTGCCGAGCGGCCGCAGCTCGTCGACGATCTTGAGATCGGCCGGCACGACGCCCTCCCGGCCGTCGACGACCAGCAGGACGAGGTCCGATTCGTCGATCGCGCTGCGCACCTGCGCGTTCAGCCCGAGCGGATCGTCGTCGAACATCAGGCCGCCGGTGTCGATCCAGTGCACTGGCCAATCGGGCTCGAGCATCGACTGCGCGATGTTGCGGTCCCGCGTGACGCCCGGTTGATCGTGGACGATCGCCTGTTTGCGGCCGACCAGCCGGTTGAAGATGGTCGACTTGCCGACGTTGGGCCGGCCAACGATCGCAACGGCTGAGGTCGAAGTCATCGATTTTCGGAGGGGGTTGGGCGGACGGAACTCGAGCGGCGCCGCACGCCCACTCTAGCAAAGAGCGGCGCGCGGGCGGCGTTGACAGTCTCGCGCAGCGCTCCATACAATGGACGCCGCGCGAAAGTGGCGGAATTGGTAGACGCGCAAGCCTCAGGAGCTTGTGGTCGCAAGGCCGTGGGGGTTCGAGTCCCCCCTTTCGCACCACCCTATCCACTCTCCCGGCTTCAAACCAGCAACAGCAGCGCCTCCCCGATCTTCTCGCCGCCCGATGTGATCACGCCCTCCACTTGGAGAGCGTTGCCGAATCGTCTGCCGGCGGCGACCGAGATCTCCAAGACCTCCCCCGCATGGACGGCGCGCTTCATTTCCAGGCGATCGATGCCGGCGAGCCACCGTTGCCGCGCAGCGGATTCCGGATCCTGCAGCAGAACCGCCGCGGCCTGGGCCACCAGCTCGGCCAGGAACGGCGCCGGGAGCGCGGCATTGCCGCGCAACCAGGTGGAATTGGCGGTGACGGCGACCCGCGCCACGCCCTCGGCCGTGCGCTCGAGCCAGCGAAAGGGAAAGCGATGCGGCAAGTCCAACCGGATGGCCCCTATGCCTGGGAGAGCTCGCGCGCGGTCAGGAGCTGACGGGAGCCGCGCGCTTCGCGGCGACGAAAGCCGCGATCGTGTTGACCGTCGCGAGAATCTCGGAGCCGGATTGCTGATCGTCGATCGCAACGCCGAATTCCTGCTCGATTCCGAGCACGAGCTCCAGCGCGTCGATCGAGTCGAGTCCCAGGCCCTCCGGTCCGAAAAGCGGCTCGTCGTCGCCGATCGAAGCGGCGTCCCGCTCGAGCTTGAGACGATCCACCAGCAGAGCTTTGATCTGTGCCTTCATACTCATTCCCTCGTGTCCTCTGAATTGGGGCGGATTGGGGCGCCTGCGATGGTACCACCGCGCGGCGGCCGCAATCGCGGCTTCAGGCGGTCAGCAGACCGCCATCCACCCGGATCGTCTGACCGGTGACGTAAGAGGCGCCATCCGAGGCCAGAAACTCGACGACCGCCGCCACTTCCTCCGGCCGGCCCACCCGCCCCATCGGAACTCCGCGCAGAGCGTCGGCGAGCTTGGCTTCGGGCATCGCCTTCAGCAGGTCGGTGCGCACGAATCCCGGCGCGATGGCGTTGCTCGTCACGCCGAAGGTGGCGACCTCCTTGGCGAGCGCCTTGGTGAAAGCGATCAGGCCGCCTTTCGCCGCGCTGTAATGGGTCTGGCCGATCTGGCCGGCGACGCCGCTCGCGCTGGCGATCGCGATCACCCGCCCCCACCTCCGGCCGAGCATGCCCTTGATCACGCTCCTCGTCAGCCGATACGCAGCGGAGAGGTTCACTTCCAGAATCTCTTCCCAGTCCTCGTCCTGGAGGAAGGGCAGGAGCGCATCGCGCGTCGAACCGGCGTTCAGGACCAGAATCTGGATCTCGCCGAGATCGGCCCGGATCTTCGCGACCAGCGCCGGAATCGCCGGGCGGTCGCGCACGTCCAGAGGGTAGGCGACCCCTCCGATCTCGGTCGCGAGGGTTTCCGCGTCCTCCCGGTTCTTGAGGTAGGTCAACGCGACGCGTTCGCCCCGGGCGGCGAGCGCCCGCGCCGAGGCCGCGCCGATTCCTCCGCTCGCGCCGGTGATCAGAGCGACCCGGCCTCCGGATGCGGGGGGCGCGACGCTCAACGCTCCACCTCCAGGCGTTCGGTCTGCTCGGCAAGTTGCTTCAGACCGGCCGCCGCGGAGATGGTCTGCCAGGGCAGGCCGGAAAGGGTCGTACGGAAGCGGTCGCGGAACTCCTCCCGGGCGGCCTCGTGAAAGAAGCGCGCGAAGCCGGACAGGAATCCCGGGACGGCGCGCCCAGTGAGCTCCCAGGGATGGACCACGAGGAGAGGGAGTCCACCTCGCCGCAGCCGGCGGCGAGCGGCGCCCAGAATCCAGCGCGGGGAAGCGGCCCGGCCGCACCACCCGCCGGCGGGAAGTCTCATCGCCCCCCCCCAGGTGAGCGGCGGGATCTCGAGCAGGGACTCGCCGCCGGGCCAGACGAGTCGGGCCGGGAAATCCGGATTGACCGACGAGCCGGCCCCCGCCGCCGGCACGAGAGAGCTGTCGTAGACGAATCCGGCCTCGGCGACGAGCCGCAGCCTGGGGTTCGTGAGGGTGCGCAGCGACCACTCCGGGGCCCGGAAACCCCACACTTTGCCGCCGATCGCCTCTTCGAGCACCGCCTTGGCGCGGCAGATCTCGCTGTGGAAGCGGTCGAGACCCAGACTGTTGGCCCGCCAGTGATGAAACGAATGGCATGCGATCTCATGGCCCGCCGCCGCAAGCTCGCGCAACCGGGAAGCGATCCTGGACGCGACCTCCCCGAGGACGAAGAAGGTCGCCCTGGCGCCGGTGCGCGCGAGCTCCTCGGCGAGCTGCGGCAACAGCCAGTCGAGCTCCTCGGGAAGATTCGGGCGGGTGAGCGGATCGACGTATTCGGGCACCCAGCAGTTGTGGAACCACTCCTCGACGTCGACGCTCAGGGCGGGCGCGAATCTGCCCGCGAGCCGATGCAGCTCAGGAGAGATCGTCGGCGACTTTGGCTTGGATGGAAGCAAGAGCGATCCGGAGAGTGTCGATCAGGGGACGAAAATGGCTCTCTTCGTCATTATAGATAGTCCGCACCGGAACGTGTCCGAGCCGCGCCCCGAGTTTCCCCGCCTTGATCAGCATCTCGGATTCGATCGCGTAACCCTCGGAGCTCAGTCGCATGCGGCGCGCGAGACGGCTCGAAAGGAGGCGATACCCCGACTGGGAGTCCTCGAGCTCGAGCTCCGACATCCAGCTCAGGATTCGCGTGCCGATGTAGTTCGTCCAGAACCGAACCTTCGGGATCCGCCGCGAGTCCTGGAGGCGCGCCCCCACGACGAGGTCGACCTCGCCGGTGTCCCAGGCGGCGATGAGGGCCGGCAAATCGGCGGGATCGTGCTGAGCGTCCCCGTCCAGCAGGATCAGGGCGGCCGGCCCGCCTTCGAGCGCGAGCTCGATCCCCCGGCGCAGGGCGAAACCCTTGCCGCGATTGCCCGGCAGAACCTCGAGGCGTGCGCCGGCCGCGAGCGCCCTCTCCGCGGTGTCGTCGCTGCTGCCGTCGCTCACCACCACCACCGTCGCAAGGACCTCGCGCGTGCCCGCGACGACCGCACCGATCGTGGACCCACAGTTGTAGGCCGGAATCACCGCTGCAAGATCATCACGAATCACGAATCGGAGACTTATAGCACAGCACTTCAAGACCTGGACCTCTTGTTCTCGCCCGCGAGCTTGTGACAGGCTTTCGCGGTGCCTGAGGCGTATTTCCCCATCATCGTCGCCTTCACCGCGGCCTTCGCACTGGCCTGCTTGCTCCTGGCGATTTCCTGGTTCGCGGGTCACCGCACTGGCGGGCGGATCAAGCTCTCGACCTATGAATCGGGACTGCCGCTGCTCGATCGCTCGCGCAAGCGCCTCTCGATCGCGTTCTTCCTGATCGCGATCGATTTCGTCGTGTTCGACGTCGAGGCCGCTTTCCTCTACCCGTGGATCGTCGTGCTGCGGGACGGGGGTTGGCCCCTCTTTGCGGCGGTGATGGTCTTCCTCGGTCTGATCCTGGTCGGCTACGCCTACGTTTGGCGGAAGGGCGGACTCGACGTCGTGGCTCGCAATCTGCGCCCGGAGAGGGCCGGCTGAATGGCCTCCGACCGTCCCGCCGCAGCCCCGGCCGGCACCGCCACCCCACCGGGAGCGGGCGGCCCGGCCCCCGGCACACTGCCGGAGAGTGCCGTCGAGGAGATCCTCGCTCTACGGCCCAAGTACCCCACCATCGAGGCGCTGACCCTGCCGGCATTGCACATCGCACAACGCGCCTCCGGCGGCTGGCTGCCGGAGGCGACCATCGAGGCGGTGGCCCACCTCCTCGGGCTACCCGTCGCCAGAGTGGCTGGAGTGGTTTCGTTCTATGACATGTTCCACGTGCGCCCCGTAGGCCGGCATCGCATTCGCGTCTGCACCAACCTCTCCTGCCAGTTGCGCGGCTCCGGCGAGATCCTCGAGGTGATCGCGCAAGAGCTCGCCGTGCGGGAGGGCGAGATCACCGCGGACGGACGCTGTTCCTATGTGCAGTTCGAATGTCTCGGCTCTTGCGACACCGCGCCGATGATCATGATCGACGACGACTATCACGAGAACCTGACTCCGGAGCGCGTCCGGCAGATTCTGCGAGAGCTCAAGTAGTCATGTCCTCCGAACGCGTTCTGACGCGCAATCTGGGGCGACCCGAAGCGCTGACCGTGCGCGGCTATCGCGAGGGCGGCGGCTACGACGCGCTCGCCAAGGCGTTGCGGATGCAGCCGGAAGAGGTCATCGAGGAGGTCAAACGTTCAGGGTTGCGGGGCCGCGGGGGCGCCGGATTCCCCTGCGGAGCGAAATGGTCGTTCGTCCCGCGCCAGAGCCCGAAACCGAAATACATCGTCTGCAACGCGGACGAATCCGAGCCCGGTACCTTCAAGGACCGGCTCCTCATGGAGAACGACCCGCATCAGCTCCTCGAGGGCTGCCTCATCGCCGGCTGGGCGGTCGCGGCCAACACCACCTACATCTACATCCGCGGCGAGTACACCAAGGCGACCGGCATTCTCGAAGCCGCCGTGCGCGACGCCTACGAGAGCGGCATTCTCGGCTCGAACGTCCTGGGCAGCGGCTTTCGCCACGACGTCGTCATTCACCGCGGGGCCGGCGCCTACATCTGCGGCGAAGAGACCGGCATGCTGGAATCCCTCGAGGGCAAGCGTGGCCAGCCGCGCGTCAAGCCGCCCTTCCCGGCCGTGGTCGGGGCCTTCGGCTGTCCCACCGTGATCAACAACGTCGAGACGCTGTGTTGCGTGACCCACATCCTCCTGCGCGGCGCCGACTGGTTCAAGGCGATCGGCACCGACGAACGCAACACGGGACCCAAGCTCTACGCCATTTCCGGCCATGTCGAGCGCCCCGGCACCTACGAGTATCCGATCGGAGTGCCCTTTCAGAAACTGCTCGACGGCTGCGGCGGAATGTACCGGGGGCGGGAGCTCAAGGCGTTCATTCCCGGCGGCGCGTCGGCGCTGATGATGACCGCGGCGGACCGCGAGATCCGCATGGATTTCGACACTCTCGCCAAGGTCGGCAGCATGCTCGGCTCGGCGGCGGTGATCGTGATGGACGACAGCACGTGCATGGTCCGGGCGACGCTGCGCCTCGCCGAGTTCTTCGCCCACGAATCGTGCGGCCAGTGCACTCCCTGCCGGGAAGGCACCAATTGGATGAAGGTTCTGCTGCACCGGATCGCGAGCGGCGCGGGCTCGGAAGCCGACCTCGATCTGCTCGGGAAAGTGGTACCGAACGTGGGCGGTATCTCGCTCTGTGCCCTCGGCGACGCCGCCCAGGGGCCGGTCCGCTCGCTGGTCCAGAAATTCAGCGACGAGATCCGTGAAAACCTGCGCGCCGGGCGGTATCCGATTCCGGCCCCGCGCTACTTCGACCAGGGAGCCGCCGCCTGATGCCTATCCTGACCATCGACGGGCGCAAGGTCGAGGTCCCGGCCGGAACCAATCTCATCGAAGCCGGCCTCAAGGTGGGGGTTCAGATTCCCCACTACTGCTACCACCCGCGCCTGACGGTCGTCGGCCAGTGCCGCATGTGCATGGTCGAGATCGAAGGGATGGGGAAGCTCCAGACGGCCTGCTCCACGCAGGTGATGAAGGACGGCATGGTCGTCCGGACCAGCTCTCCGAATGCGCAGGAAGCGCAGCGCGCCATCATGGAGTTCCTGCTCATCAATCATCCGCTGGACTGCCCGATCTGCGACCAGGCCGGCGAGTGCGGCCTGCAGGACTACTCCTACAAGCACGGCCAGTCCTTCTCCCGCTTCCGATTCGAGGAGAAGCGGACCTATCCGGAGAAGGAGCGGATTCCTCTCGGGCCGACGGTGATGCTGAACATGAACCGGTGCATCCAGTGCACGCGGTGCATCCGTTTCACCGAGGAGATCTCGAAGACGAGCGAGCTCGGATTCTTCGAGCGCGGCGCGCACGCCGAGATCGGAACTTTCCCCGGCAAGCCCCTGGACAACCCGCTCTCGACCTGTGTCGTCGACATCTGCCCGGTGGGCGCGCTCACTTCCACCCGGTTCCGCTTCGCCGAGCGCGTCTGGTATCTCGACAAGAACCCGTCCATCTGCACCGGCTGCGACGTGGGCTGCAACATCACCCTCGAGCACAAGCACGGGTCGATCAAGCGCTACAAGCCCCGGCACAACCCGGAAGTGAACGACTTCTGGATGTGCGACTACGGTCGCTCGACCCACGAGCGTTACCGCGAGCTGCCGCGCCTCGCGTTTCGCCCAGATCCGCCGCAACCGGCGCTCGTGGCGACCGGTTGGAAAGAGGCCGTCGACCACGTCGCCCACAACCTGCGTTCCCGCCGGACCGAGGGCGCGATTGCCTTCCTCGGCTCGGGTTTTCTGTCGACGGAAGAGGCCTTCCTGCTCGCCAAGCTGGCGGCCATCGTCGACTCGCCGCACCGCTCGATCTGGGTCGACAGCGGACCCGCCCGGCAGATTCCGAATCCTCAGGGCGGCGCTGACTGGACACGACGCCGCGCCGAATCGTCGCGGCGCCGAGCTTGCCGGCCTGGTTCCCGCCTCGGGCGCGGTCAGCAGCGAGGATCTGCTGCTCGAGGGCGCCGCTTCCAGATGCGGCGCGATCTTCGTCGCCGACAGCGATTTCGGCCGCGCCGCGCACGACCCCAAAGTCGTGGAGCGCCTGCGCGAAGCGAAGTTCCTCGCCGTCATGGGTTGGGCCGACTCGTTGCTCGCCCGCGCCGCCGACGTCGTCCTTCCGGTCGCCACGCACGCCGAGCGCGCCGGCACGTTCGTCAACGCCGCCTGGCGCGTGCAGCGCTTCGAGCAGGCTTTCCCCGCCCCGGCGCAAGTCCGGCCGGGCGTCGAAGCGCTCGCGGATCTGCTCTCGCGCTTCGACCCCAAGTGGTCGACGGTCACGCCCGCCACGGTCTTCGACCTGATGGCGGAAGAGGTCCAGGCCTTCTCCGGCCTGCGCTACCGCACCATCGCGGCGGAGGGGACGGCTCTTCCCGGGATGCCCGCACCCGAGCCGGCCAGGGCTGGAGCGTGAAGGCGTGGTCTTGACCCCGAGCCTCGTCGCGGCCCTGGCCATGAGCGGCCTCTGGCTCGTCGCGTTGATCAGCGTGGCGCCGGTCATGCTCTGGCTCGAGCGCCGGGCTCCCGCCTTCATGCAGGACCGGCTCGGCCCGAATCGGCTCGGCCCGCTCGGTCTCTTCCAGGCGATCGCCGACGTGCTCAAGTTCATCTTCAAGGAAGACGTGAATCCGGCTGGCGTGGATCGCCCGCTCTACCTCCTCGCCCCGACCGTCGGATTCGTCGCTTCGCTCGTCACCTATCTCGTCGTCCCGTTCGGCCCCGACGTCACGATCGCCGGTCACACCTTCCCGCTGGTGGTGATCGATTCCGACGCCGGAATGCTGCTCTTCCTCGCCCTCGCGAGCCTCGGAGTCTACGGACTCGTGCTCGCCGGCTACAGCTCGAACAACAAGTGGTCGCTCATGGGCGGCATCCGGGCCTCCGCCCAGATGGTGAGCTACGAGCTCGCCCTGACCATCTCGGTCGTCGCCGCCCTCGTTCCCGCCGGCTCGCTCAACCTGTCGCGCGTGGTGGATCACCAGATCGCGGGTGAGCTGCTCGGCTTCCTGCCGGCCTGGAACGTCTTCACCCAGCCGCTCGGTTTCCTGGTCTTCCTCGTCGCCGCTTTCGCGGAGACCAACCGGCTCCCGTTCGATCTGCCGGAGGCGGAGTCGGAGCTCGTAGCCGGCTATCACACCGAGTACGGTGGCTTGCGGCTGGCGCTCTTCTACATGGGCGAATACCAGTCCATGGCGATTCTCTCGGCGCTCGGAGCCACGCTGTTCTTCGGCGGCTGGTCGATTCCCGGCATCGACGCCGCGGCCGCCGGCGCCTGGATCGCCGCGCTGCCGGTCCTCGGGCCGCTCCTCGGGCCCGGGCTGGGGACGGCGCTCTTCGGCTTCTGCGTCCTCGGGGTGAAGACCTACTTCGCGCTCTTCGTCTTCATCTGGGTACGCTGGACGTTCCCGCGCTTCCGCTACGATCAATTGATGCGCCTCGGGTGGAAGGTGCTCCTGCCCCTCGCCCTGGTCAACTTCATCGCCGTGGCCGCGCTCGCCATCGCCGGGAGGATCTGACGATGCTCCTCGCCGTGTTCCTCCTCCTGGCAATCGCCGCGGTCGGCTCTGCGATCGTCGTCGTGCTGCACCGCAATCCGGTCTTCTCGACGATGAGCCTGGTGGTGACGCTGGTGGCCACGGCAGGGCTCTTCATCATGCTGGGATCGCCCTTCCTCGCCGCGCTCCAGATCCTGCTCTACACGGGTGCCATCCTGGTGCTCTTCCTGTTCGTCATCATGCTGCTCAACGTGCAGCGCGAGCGCACCGCCGTCACCCGCGCCAGCGGCATGCTCGTGGGCGCCGGTGTCTGCGCCGTCGTCTTCGCCGGCGCGGTCGTCCGGCTCTTCTGGGCCGCCTATTCGGGCGCCACCCTGCCGCCGCTCGAGACCAGTACGTTCTCCCTGATCGGCGTCGCGCGAGAGCTCTTCGGCACCTATCTTCTCCCGTTCGAGATGATCGGGCTGCTGCTTCTGGTGGCGGTCGTGGCCGCGAGCTGGGTCGCTCAGAAAGCCGAGCCCGTGGAGACGCCCAAGCCGTCGAATTCACCCGTCCCGCCCGGTCGGACCCCGGCGATGGACCCGGCGAAGGTGCGAGGTCCGCGATGACGATCCCGATCGTCTGGTATCTCGTTCTCGCCGCGGTGCTGTTCTGCATCGGGACATTCGGAGCTCTCACCCGGCGCAGCGGGATCGCGATCTTTCTTTCGATCGAGCTCATGCTGAACGCCGCGAACCTGACGCTCGTCGCCTACTCGCGCATCCACGGCGACAGCGCCGGACAGATGTTCGTCTTCTTCGCGCTCGCCGTCGCCGCAGCCGAGGCCGCCGTGGGACTGGGGCTGTTCATCAGCATCTATCGCCTGCGGCATACGATCGACGTCAACCGCCTGAACCGGCTCCGCTGGTGAGACGATGAGCGCTCTCGACTATCTCTGGCTGGTTCCGGCGCTGCCCCTCCTAGGGGCGGCCGTCAACGGTCTGCTGGTCCGGAATCGCCACAAGTCGCTCGCGACCGCGATCGGAATCGGCGCCCCGGGCCTCTCGCTGCTCGTCGCGCTCGCCTGTCTCGCGGAGTTTCTCGCCCGTCCCGGCCACGCCGCGTTCGAGCAGGTTCTCTACCCCTGGACCGCCGGCGCGCTGCGGATCGACGTCGCCTTTCTGCTCGATCCCCTGTCGGCGATCATGCTCTTCGTCGTCACCTTCGTCGGCTTCGTGATCCACGTCTATTCGGTCGGGTACATGGGCCGCGAGGAGGGCTATCGCCGCTTCTTCGCCTACATGAACCTCTTCATGGGCGCCATGTTGCTCCTCGTTCTCGGGAGCAACTACCTCGTCATGTTCGTCGGGTGGGAGGGCGTCGGGCTGTGCTCCTACCTGCTCATCGGCTTCTATTTCGACCAGGACTTCCCCCCGCAGGCCGGACGCAAGGCCTTCATCGTCAACCGGATCGGCGATTTCGCTTTTCTGCTCGGCCTGTTCGCCATCTTCGCCCAGTTCGGCACCCTCTCCTTCAAGGGGGTGAACGCGGCGATCCTGGCGGATCTCGGCGCCGCGCAGGCGCCCTTCCTCCTCGGGCTCCCGGTCGCGAGCTTCATCGCGCTCTGCCTGTTCGTGGGTGCGATGGGCAAGAGCGCCCAGATCCCGCTCTATGTCTGGCTACCGGACGCGATGGCCGGTCCGACGCCGGTGTCGGCTCTCATCCACGCCGCGACGATGGTGACCGCCGGCGTCTACATGGTCGCCCGGACGAATCTGATCTACCAGCTCGCGCCGTCCGTCTCGATGTTCGTCGCGGTCATCGGCGCCGCGACCGCGATCTTCGCGGCGACGATCGCCATCGCGCAGAACGACATCAAGAAGGTCCTCGCCTACTCCACCGTCTCGCAGCTCGGCTACATGTTTCTCGCCGCTGGAGTCGGTGCCTACGGCTTTGCCATCTTCCATCTCGCCACGCACGCCTTCTTCAAGGCCCTGCTCTTCCTCGGCTCCGGCTCGGTGATCCACGCCATGGGCGGAGAGCAGGACATGCGCAAGATGGGGGGGCTGCGCCAACAGCTCCCGTGGACCTATCGCACGTTCCTCGTCGGGACTCTCGCCATCTCCGGAGTTCCCTTCCTGTCGGGGTTCTTCAGCAAGGACGCGATTCTGGGGGCCGCTTTCGCGGGCTCGCCCGTGCTCTGGGTCGTCGGCGTCGCCACCGCGGCGCTCACCGCCTGCTACATGCTCCGGCTCCTCTGCCTGACCTTCCTGGGCAAGTTCCGCGGCACGCACGAGCAGGAGCATCACCTCCACGAGTCGCCGGCCGTCATGGTCGTTCCGCTCGCCGTCCTCGCGACCGGCGCGGTCTTCGCGGGCTATGCCGGCAAGATCCCCTTCACGCACTTCGACTGGCTGGGCGGCTTCCTCTCCCCGGTGATCGTCGCCCTCCCGGGCCACGAAGCGCACGCCGAAGGTCACGAGCTCGGCCTCGAGGTGCTGCTCGTCGCGGCTTCGGTTCTGGCCGCGGCGGCCGGTCTCCTGCTCGCCTGGAGACTCTGGGGCGGCAACCGCGGCACCGCTGCCGACGAAGCTTTCGCGCGCCGGCTGCCCCGCACTCACCGGCTGCTGGAGAACAAGTACTTCGTCGACGAGATCTACGACCGCTTCGTGGTGCGCCCGCTCAGAGGGTTCGCGCGCTTCTGCTTCAAGGTCATCGACTCCGTGATCATCGACGGCGGTCTCCACGTGCTGGCGTTCATCACGGAGCTCACCGGTGACCTGGGCCGGTTCACCACGACGGGCAACGTCCGCCAATACGCGCTCTATTTCTTCGCCGGAGTGCTGGTTCTCTTCTGGTGGATGATCTTCTGATGATGCGCGAGCTCCTGGACCTGCTCCTCGGCGACACGATCACCCGGTTCGTGTTCTTTCCGACCCTCGCGGCGGTGCCGCTGCTCTTCCTCGGCCGCGCCAGCGCGCGGACGGTCAAGATCTACGCCCTCGTCGTGGCCATCGTCGAGTTCGCGTTGATCGGGATCTTCACGGCGTCGCACTGGGGCGGGGGCAGCATGGTGGCGCGGGACGCGACCTTCCCCTGGCTCGATTTCGGCTCTCTGCGCGTGCTCTACGAGGTCGGGGTGGACGGCATCTCGCTCCCGTTGGTCCTGCTCACGGGCCTCCTGCTCCCTCTGGTCCTGCTCGGTTCGTGGCGCGGCATCACCAAGCACTGGACCGGATACGCGGCGGCAATGCTGCTCCTCACCACGGGCATGCTGGGCGCGCTCGTCGCGCTGGATCTGCTCGTGTTCTATGTCTTCTGGGAGGTCATGCTGATCCCGATGTACATCATCATCGGGATCTGGGGCGGCGACCGGCGGGTCTATGCGGCGGTCAAGTTCTTCATCTTCACCATGGCGGGCAGCCTCCTCATGCTGCTCGGTATTCTCTGGATGGCCTGGAGCTACGGGGAGTTGACCGGAGTCTGGAGCTTCCGCTACGAGGATCTGCTGCAACTGCAGTTCCCTCTCGGCCAGCAGCTCTGGCTGTTCGGCGCCTTCGCGATCGCATTCGCGATCAAGGTCCCGATGTTCCCGTTCCACACCTGGCTGCCCGACGCGCACGTCGAGGCCCCCACCGGCGGCTCGGTGATCCTGGCCGGCGTCCTCCTCAAGCTCGGAACGTACGGGTTCCTCCGCTTCGCGATCCCCTTCTTCCCGCAGGCGGCAACCCAACTCGCTCCGTGGGTCGTCGGCCTCGCCTTGATCGGGATCATCTACGGCGCGCTCGTCGCCTGGGCCCAGGTCGACATGAAGAAACTGGTGGCCTACTCCTCGATCGCCCATCTCGGATTCGTCATGCTCGGGCTCTTCGCCTTCAATGAGATCGCCTGGCAAGGCGCTGTGCTCCAAATGGTGAATCACGGCCTTTCGACGGGCGCGCTCTTCCTGCTCGTCGGAATGCTCTACGACCGGCGGCACACCAAGAAGTTCGAGGAGTTCGGCGGCCTCGCGAAGTCGATCCCCTGGTACGCCTTCATGCTGGCATTCGCCACTCTCGCCTCCGTCGGCCTGCCGGCACTGAACGGCTTCGTCGGCGAGTTCATGATTCTCACCGGTACCTGGCAGGGCGGACTCCGCTGGGCGGCGGGCGTCGCCACGTTCGGAGTCGTCCTGGCCGCGATCTACCTCCTGAAGATGCTCCAGGAGACGATCTGGGGACCGATCACCAAGGACGAGAACCGGACTCTCAAGGACTTGAGCCTGCGCGAGGTCGCGACGCTCGTGCCGCTGTGCATCCTGATGCTCTGGATCGGAGTCGCTCCGGGTAGATTCCTCGACCCCAGCCGCCCGGCGCTCGCCTCGGTGCTCGCCACCTATCGCGCTCACATGACCGCGGGGGCCCCCGAGGCGTTGACGCTCGCGGAGCCGCCCACGGTCTCCGCCCCGGCTCCGACCTTCGCCGCCGGCAGCCCGCCGGCGGGCAGCGGGAGCGGACAATGAATCCGCTCTTCGCGCTGCCCCAGGGCGACTGGCTCTCCCTGTCGCCGGAGATCGCGCTCACCGCGACGGCCTCGCTGATTCTCCTGCTCGAGGCCTTCGCTCCGCGCTTGCGGCCGATCTTTCACGGCCTGGCGCTCGCTGGCGTCGCGATCGCCGCAGCACTGGTGGCGCAGCAACCCGCGGGACTCTTCTTCCACGGCCTGATCGAGTCGAGCGCTCTCACCGGCGCCTTCGCCCAGATCATTCTCCTGGCGACGGCGATCGGCCTGCTCTCCGCCCAGGGCTATCTGAAGCGCGAGCATCTCCTTTTCGGCGAATACCCGGCCCTGCTGCTGTGGTGCAGCACGGGCCTCCTGCTGCTGGTCCGCAGCGTCGAGCTGGTGACGATCTTCGTCGCCCTGGAGCTCCTCTCCGTGGCGCTCTACGGCTTGGCGGCCTTTCATCGCCGCGAAGCGGTCTCGTCCGAAGCGGCGATCAAGTATTTTCTGATGGGGGCACTCGTCAGCTCCTTCGTGCTCTACGGCGCGGCGCTCGTCTACGGTGAGACCGGATCGACGACCCTCACCGGGATCTCCGACGCTCTCGCCGCCGGATCCGGCTCACCCGGCCTGATCTTCCTCGGTTTCCTGCTGCTCGTCTGCGGCTTCGGCTTCAAGCTCGGCCTGGTGCCCTTCCACGCCTGGGCACCCGATGTCTACCAGGGAGCTCCTTCGCCCTTCGTCGCCTTTCTCTCGGTGGCGCCGAAGGCCGCGTCGGCGGTGGTCCTCGCCCGTCTCGTTCTGCTGGTGACTTCAGCGCCCACGGCGGGCGACTGGACGAAGCTGGTGAGCATCCTGGCCATCGCCTCGATGTTGCTGGGAAATCTCTTTGCCCTCGCGCAGCGCGACATCAAGCGCATGTTGGCCTACTCCGGGATCGCCCACATGGGATATCTCCTCATCCCGCTGGCTTCTCCCGGTCCCATGGTCTGGCGGCCTATTCTCGTCTACCTCTTCGCCTACACGCTGATGAACGGCGGCGCCTTCGTCCTGGTCTCGATGCTCTACGCCAAGCCCGGCGAGCAGCACGCGATCGCGAACCTTTCCGGCTGGGCCTATCGCTTCCCGGTCGCCGCGGCCTGCATGGCGGTCTGCATGCTCTCCCTGGGGGGTATTCCGCCGACTGCCGGCTTCGTCGCGAAGTACCTGATCTTCGCCTACGCCATCCAGCACGGAAATCTCGCCTTGGCCATCGTCGGCATCTTCGCTAGCCTCATCGGCGTCGTGTACTACCTGAGGGTCATCTACATGCTGTACATGAAGGACGAGATCTCGAGCCCCGGTGGCCTGAAGCTCGACTTCGGCGGGCACCTGGCGGCGGTTCTCGCGGCGGCAGGGACCCTGGCGCTGGGTCTTCTCCCGGGTCCCTTCCTGGACTGGGTCGAAGCCGTCCTCGCCACTCTCTGAAGCCCAGTGGGGCTTGCGCAACCGGCGCGACGCGCACTCTACGGGCGCCGCCGTTCGAGCCCGGGCCTGTGAGGGACTCTGCACAGCCGCTCGCCCGCGAGGAAGCTATACTGGCTTGTGGGAGTGAGCCATGAGAGCAGCCCGACGTCCCAGCCCCAGCCCGCGCCGGCAAGCCGGATTCTCGTTGATGGAGTTGCTCGTCGTGATCGCCATCATCGGTATCCTCGCCCTCCTGACGGCGCCTTCGTTCCTGCGCATGATGAACCGATACAAGCTCTCCGGGACGGCTCGCGAGCTGGTCTCCTTGATGCAGGCCACACGTCACGAGGCGATCAAGCTGAACGCACCTGCGCAGGTCAACTACGACGCCGCGACGAACACCTTCATCGCGTTCGTGGATCTCGATCGAGACGGCGTGCAGAGCGCTCCGGACAGGGTCCTCGCCGGCAAGGTCATCGTGCCGCGCAAGGTCGAATTTTGGGGCCCGGGCGACAGCGGGCCGAACGGCGCGAACGCCACGGATGGATGGGACGACCCCCCGGCTCGCCTCGGTCCGATCTTCAATCCCGATGGCTCCGTCGACCGCGTCGGCGCTTTCCGGTTGAAGGACAGCAACAACAACTATCTCGAGGCCCGCGTGGAGACGCCGGCGACCGGCCGGCTCGTGCTGAAGAAGTATTTTCCGGGGGAGGCCGCCTTCTTCATGAACAGCGAGACCGGCCACAAGTGGGTCTGGTACTAGCCCTTGCCGAAGAACGCCAGCGAGGACTCCCCGTAGCGCCGCAGATCCGTCCGTACGAGCGCGCCCGCCTCGAGCGGCAGAGCGCGGCGGGCGCTGTGTTCGACCGCCAGCGCCCCCCCCGGGCGCAGAAGGGCCGCACAGCTCGCGAAGAATCCGGCGTCCGGCGCCCAGGAGTAAGGCGGATCGGCGAAGACGAGCTCGAATCCGGCGGCCGCCGACTCGAGGGTCGCAAGGGCGCGCTCGACCGGCATCGCCAGCAGACGAAAGCTCCCGGCCGGCAGGACGGCGGCATTGCGTTTGAGCGCTGCCAGGACCCGACGGTCGGATTCGACCAGCGTGACCGTGAGCGCGCCGCGGCTGACAGCTTCGATGCCCACTGCCCCGGTGCCGGCGAAGAGGTCCAGCAGAGCGGCTTCCGCGATGCGCTCCCGCCAGATCGCGAACAGCGCCTCCCTCACCTTCTGTTCCGTGGGGCGGACACCGTCGGGAACCTCGAGCTTGCGGCCGCGCAGAGAACCGCTCGCAACGCGGATGCCGGGCGGTTTCATTTCTCCGGACCGCGGCGCAGAATGCGCACGAACTGCCGCCGGAGATCGTCGGTCGAGATATAGAGGGTGAGGGGCTGCAAGCGGCCGCGGAGCTCGATTCCATGACCGTCCGCAGTCGGGCCGATGACCTCGAATTCCATCTCGTCCACGCGCACCAGAAGATCTCCGGCCCGGGGAAGGTAGTTGCCCGGCAGTCCTCCGGTGACGGGGGTCGCGAGCGCGCGCTGGGCGAGCTCCTCGGCGATCCGCAACAGGTCCGCCAGACCCAGCGGATGTGCGTCCAGGCGTCCGAATCGAAAGTGCCGGGGTTCGGCGCCGGGCAGCGTGAGCATGATCTCGCAGCGCTCCACCCATTCACCGGCCACACCTCCAGGGCTTTCTCGCACCTCGGAGAGATCACAGCCGGCGAGCCGCCGGACATACGCCGAGACCTCCTCCCCACCCACCTCCGCCAGGCGCATCGAGAGCTTTTCATCCTGCCACTCTCGCCAGCGAATCGTCCCGTTCTGGAACAGCGTCACTTCATTCCTGCCCAACCGGCTCGAGCAATCGCGGCGCAGGAGCTCGACCGAGGGGTCGGCTGCCCGCAGCGCTCCCGGCTGCGCGATCGCCACGAGGATCACGGCGACTTCAGCGGCGAATCGTACGTCGAGTCGCGTCAGACGCACCCTTGGCCTCCTCCGCCACCCGCCGCCAGGAGCGCAAAGGCGAGCTCTTCGGCGATTCCCACCCGGCCGTCCAACCTTGCCCTCAAGGTGAGGTCCAGTGCCCGGCCAATCTCCGGGCCAGCGGCCACGCCGGCGGCCATGAGATCCCTGCCACCGATCGCAAGACTCAGCGACCGCATCTCGAAGCGCTCCCGACGCACCCACGCTCGCGCCTCCACGCTCGCGGAGGCGACCACGGCGAGCTCCTCCTCGTCGAGCGGACCGAGGAGATCGTGCACCGCGCTCGGCGGCGAGGACGTCGCGAGACCCGAGAGCGCCTCCCGACTGCGCTCCGGACCCAGAGTCACCAGGGCGAAGTCCGCCGCCGAGAGATCGAGTCGCCGCGCCAGCCGTTCGCGTTCAGCCGACTCGAGGTCGAAAGCCAGGCAGAGCAAGGCAAGGCGGAAGGTCTCGACTGGACGGACGCCCCCGGCGATGCCGCACGACTCGCTTCTTTCACTTAGAGCAGCTTCTAGACGTGAACGAACGTGATCGCTCGAGTCGAGTCCTTGGTCGATCGCCGCTAGCAGGTGCAGCTCCTGCAAGCGGCGCAGCACACGCGGAGCGGTCGCAGCGCGGCCGAGCGCCCGCTTCAGCGCCGCTCGCAACCGGGCCGGCGAGAGCAGCGCGACGACTCCGCTCGCGACCGCCGCATCGGCCGCGGTCTGCGTCTCCGGAGAGAGCTCGAAGCCGAAACGGGCCTCGAACTCCAGCGCGCGAAAGAGCCGCGTCGGATCGTCGCGGAAGGAATCTCCGTGCAGGATCCGCAGCCGTCCCTGCAGGAGATCCGCGAGGCCGTGGCAGGGATCGATCAGGCGGTCGCCGAACGACGGCGCGAGCGGAATGGCCAGGCAGTTGATGGTGAAATCGCGGCGCTCGAGGTCGCCTGCGAGCGGTCCCGGCTCGACGACGGGAAGGCTCGCCGGGCGCGGATAGGATTCGGACCGCGAACGCGCCAGATCGACGCGGATTCCGCTCTCCAGCTCGAACTCGGCGGTCATGAACTGCGGGTGGGAGCGCAACCGGCCTCCAAGGCGGGCGGCAAGTTCCGTCGCGAACGGCATGAGCTCACCCTCGAAGACCAGGTCGACATCGAGCTCGCTCTTGCCGAGCCAGAGATCGCGCACGCCCCCACCGACCCAGTAGAGCTCACAGCCTGTGGTGGCGGCCGCGGCGGCGGCGGAGCGGAAAAGCGCCAGTCGATCCTCCGGCAGCGCCCGGAATCTCCGCAGGATCTCGCGCCCGGTGTCTGGGAACGCAGGGAGCGCGGAGAGCGGATCGGAGGCGGGCCGCATTCTGGCTGAGGATTCTACCGCCCGTCAGAGTCCGAGCCGGTGGACCCTGCCGACGCCGACGATGCCCTCGATCGCGGCGAGCAGCGCGGGAGTCGCATCCACTCTGAATCTCTCCTGCGGCGAAATGCGCACGAGCTCGTCGCCGAGCCTGACCTCGAACTCGACGGCGGCTTCACCGGGATGATCGGTCAGCACATCGCGCAGGCGCAGCATCTCGGTCTGCGGCAGCTCGCGGTCGAGGGAAACCCGCACTCCCGAGACCAGCTTCTCGACGGCCCTCGAAAGCAGGGTCATCTCTTCGGCGGTCATCTCGAGCTCGGCGCCTCGTTCCCGGACCTGCCCCTTGACGATGACCGCAGCGTCCTCCTGCAGGAGCGCGTCGAAGCGCTGCAACTGGTCGGCGAAGAGAGTGATCGGGAGAGCCCCAGTCAAGTCCTCGAGGACGAATCTCCCCATCACGCGCCCGGCGTTCGGCCCGCTCTTGATCTTGTTGCGCGTGATCCGGGTGACCAGACCGCCCACCGTGGCCGCTCCCTGATGGCCGGCGCGCAGCTCCCCGGCGGTGTGCGTAACCAGACGCTTGAGGTGGCTCTCGAACTCCACCAACGGGTTTCCGGAGAGATAGAACCCGAGGGCCTCCTTCTCCAGCCTGAGGCGCTCGCTCTCGGACCAGGCCGGCACGGCCGACTGCGTTTCTCCCTGCAGGGAGGCGCTGCTCGATCCGAACAGGTTGCTCTGTCCGTCTTCGAGCTCCTTGCGGCGGCGCTGGGCCTGCTCGGAGAGGCCGCCGATCGCGTCGGCGAGCGCCGCGCGGTGTCCGCCGCCGAGCGCATCGCAGGCGCCGGACTTGACGAGCGAATCGAAGACCTTCTGATTGACGGCGTGACTGTCGACCTCGAGGAGCAGATGCGCGAGGCTCTTGAACCTGCCATGCGCCCGGCGCGCATTCAGGATGGCCTCGCCGGCGCCCTCCCCCACTCCCTTGATCGCGCCCAGCCCGAATCGAATCGCGCCGCCGACGACCGAGAAGGTCCACTCGCTCTCGTTGACGTCCGGCGGCAGGATCGGAATACCCATCTCGCGGCTCTCGTTGATGTACTTGACGATCTCGTCCGTGGAGCCCATTTCGCAGGAAAGCATCGCCGCCATGAACGCCACCGGGTAGTGCGCCTTGAGGTAGGCGGTCTTGTACGCGAGCATCGCGTAAGCGACGCTGTGGCTCTTGTTGAATCCGTAGCCGGCGAAAGGCTCGATGTACTCCCAGAGCTCCTCAGCCTTCTTCTTCGAGAATCCGCGCTGGCTCGCCCCCGAGACGAACTTCTCGCGCTGTTTCGCCATCGCAGGCAGGTCCTTCTTGCCCATCGCCTTGCGCAGCATGTCCGCCTGCCCCATGGTGAATCCGCCGATGGTCACGGCGATCTGCATCACCTGCTCCTGATAAGCGATGACGCCGTAGGTCTCCTCGAGAATCGGCCGGGTTTCCGGCAGGATGTACTGCACCTTCTTTCTGCCCTGCTTGCGCTGGATGAACTCTTCCACCATGCCCACCGACAGCGCGCCGGGACGATACAGGGCGTTGAAGGCCGCCAGATCCTCGAACTTGGAAGGCTGTGCTCGCCGCAGCATGTCCCTCATGCCGCCGGACTCGAACTGGAAGATGCCGTTCGTACGCCCCTCGCAGAACAGCCTGAAGACGCCGGCGTCGTCCAGGGGCACGGCATCGAGATCGAGGTCGATGCCTTGGACCTTGAGCGTGCGGAGCGTATCGTCGACGACCGTGACGGTCTTCAAGCCGAGAAAGTCCATCTTGAGGAGGCCGAGACGCTCCACGGCCTTCATGTCCCACTGGGTCGTAATTTCGTCCCGGCTCGTCTTGTAGAGCGGAATGAGCTCGTCGATCGGCCGCGGCGCGATGACCACTCCCGCCGCGTGCACCGAAGCGTGCCGGGTGAGACCCTCGAGGCGGCTCCCGATGTCGACTACCTCGCGGATCTCCGGATCCTTCGCAACCTCGGCGGCGAGGCTGTCCACGGAGCGGGCCGCCTCCGCCAGCGACTTCGTCATGTCCGGGAGGAGCTTCGCCACCCGATCCATCTTTGCGAACGGGAGCCCGAGAACGCGGCCGACATCCCGCAGGACGCCCTTCGCCGCGAGCGTTCCGAAGGTGATGATCTGGGCCACGCGGTCCCGGCCGTACTTCTCGTTGACGTACTGAATGACCTCTCCGCGGCGGCGCATGCAGAAGTCGATATCGATGTCCGGCATGCTGACCCGTTCGGGATTCAGGAAGCGCTCGAAAAGCAGGTCATAGCGCATCGGATCGATATCGGTGATCCGCAACGCGAAGGAGACCAGTGAGCCGGCGGCTGAGCCGCGTCCGGGTCCCACCGGAATGCCGCTCTCGCGGGCGAACCGGATGAAATCCCAGACGATCATGAAGTAACCCTGGAATCCCATCCGCTGGATGACCGCGATCTCGAACTTGAGTCGCTCGCGGTAGAGATCCAGCGAGTACCGGGAATCGATCGTTCCCCGGCGCGACATCTCCTGCAGCCTCTCCTCGAGGCCATCCTTCGCCCGGCGTTCGAAGAACGAGTCCACGGAATCCCCCTCCGGAACCGGAAAAGCCGGAAGGTGAAACTGGCCCGACGGAATTTCCACGTTGCAGCGCTCGGCGATGGCCAGAGTGTTCTCGATCGCTTCGCGATCGTCCGGAAAGAGCGCCGCAAGCTCCGATCCGGATTTCAGATAGAACTGGTCCGACGCATACTTGAGACGATCCGGATCGGAGCGCGCGCGCTGGGTGCCGATGCAGAGCAGGACATCGTGGGCCACCGAGTCGCTCTGCCGGAGGTAGTGGCAGTCGTTCGTGACGACCTTGCCCAGGCCGAGCTTCTTCGAGAGCTTCCGCAGGACCTCGTTGGCGGCGCGCTGCGCCGGGATGCCGTGATCCTGGAGCTCGAGAAAGAAGTTCTCGGGTCCGAAGATCTCGGCATATTCGCGGGCGCAGGCCTCGGCCTCGGCTTCTCGATTGCTCAGGATCCTCTCGTTGATCTCGCCTTTGAGGCAGGCCGAGAGCCCGATCAGCCCTTCGCCGAACTCGCGCAGCGCCGCGTGGTCGATGCGCGGCTTGTAGTAGAAACCCTGAAGATACGAGCGCGTCGTCAGCTTGATGAGATTCTGATATCCGGTCTGATTCCGCGCCAGCAGCACGAGGTGATTGCTGCTGCTCCGGGCCGGATTCCGATCCGCGAGGCTGCCCTGCGCGACGTAGGCCTCGATGCCGATGATCGGCTTGATCCCTGCCTTGGTGGCCCGGTCGTAGAACTCGATGGCTCCGAACAAGTTGCCGTGATCGGTCAGGCCGATCGCCGGCATCCCGGCCGTGGCGGCGGCCTGGATCACGTCATCCAGGCGATTGGCGCCATCGAGAAGGCTGTACTGGCTGTGGAGATGCAGGTGGACGAAGTCGGTCATGCTCGGACGGGTGAGATCAATTGCGCTGTGCGGCCATTCGATTTGCCCGGTAAATGTACTCGATTCCGGACCCGAGCGTCAGCACGGCGACGAGGAGCACGAGGAAGCCCGCGGTCGCCTCGAGGAGGGGACTCCGACTCGAGAGCAGAACGGCGATGATCGTCACGAGCTGCGCGGCCGTGTTGATCTTGCTCAAGGGTGAGGGGGGAAAACGCGAGATCCCGACCGCCAGATGCAGCACCAGGGCCACCACCACGATCACCACGTCGCGGGTGATCACGAGCGCCGTCACCCACGCCGGGATCACGAGGCCGATCCGCAGGTTGGGGATCGCCAGCATCACGTAGGCCGTGATCAGGAGGAGCTTGTCGGCGAGCGGATCCAGATAGGCGCCAAGCGGAGACTGCTGGCTCCAGAACCTGGCGATGAACCCGTCCAGCGCATCGGTCACTCCGGCGACGGCGAAGATCCATAGAGCCAGGCCCGCATCGCCGTCGAGCACGGAGATGGCGAACCACGGGATGAGACCCATGCGGAGAATCGAGAGCAGATTCGGAATGGTGAAGTTCATCAGTCCTCGAGCCGGTCGAGAGCTCTGCGGAGCATCTCGATCGCCTCGCTTCCGGAGAGTCCGGCGCCTGCCGCGCAAAGTACCGGATCGTCGATCAATCCACAATCGACTCCCGACTTGCAGAGTCCTTCACGGCCGAGCGCCTGAGAAACCACGCAAGCGCGCGCCTTCCGACTGTCGGAGAGCAGTCGCAGGAGCGCCGCCACCGCATCGACCCGGCGCAATCCGGCGTCCGGCGAAAACCGGTGCATGGTCTCGTCGATCGTCATCAGACCCAGATTCGCCACCCGGGCGATCGCCTCCCGCGACGGGTGGTCGACGATGTCCGACGCGATCTGTGCCGCCCCGGGTCGCGCCGTCCGAATCTGTGGCACGGTCCAGTAGAGCAGGACTGCAAAGTCCGCGCGCGTGAGCACCACCTTGTCGCGCAGGCCGTGAACCTGGTCGGGCGCATTGAGGAGCCGCCAGTAGAATTTCGCCCGCGCGAGCTCCGTCTCGACTGCAGGATCGGCGGGCGCCGCCGCGGCGAGAGCCTCGATGAGCGCGAGACCGGCCCGCGCGTCCCCTATGAGCAGCTCGAGCTGGCCCCGTCGCAGCGTCAGTCCCGGATCCGCAGGACGAGAGGCCTGCAGCGCCTTGACCGCCGCAAGCTCGGCGCGCGCGTCGTCGTTCGAGCGCGCGAGCTCCATGGCCGACTCGAGCGACGCCTCGGAGTTCGGCCAGTAGCGCTCGAGTCGCGAGAGGCTCCAGGCGGCGGCCTCCTTGCGACCGGCCCGCAGGGCCTCCGCGAACCGGTTGCGCGTCACCTCGAGGGCCCGACCGGAAATCGTCTGAGCTCTCCGGGCCGCGGTGTCGGAGCTCGCGGCAACTTCCATGTAGGAAGCGAAGGCCTCGGGCAGGTCGCCGGCCTCCTCCTGGGAGCGCCCCAGTGCCAGCGCCAGAGGAAGGCAGCCGCGCGCTCCCGCGGAAAAGAGGTTCAAGGTCGAGGCGGCCTCCTTTGGGCGCCCTGCCACGAGCAGCGCCTCGGCGCGCAGTGCCTGCGCCGCGAGCAGGCTCGGATCGCGCTCGATCGCCTGCTCCGCGACGCGCAGCGCGGCCCCAGCATCCGCGGATTGCAGGAGCTCGCGATAGGCGCTGCGGATTTCCGCGGTCGTCACATCCGCCGGGCTCGCCCCGCATTCGACGGTGGGGTCGAGCAGGAAGAGACGCAGGGAGGAGTCGAGCGTGGGCGCCGCCGGGGCGGCTGTCTTCGCCGGAGAGCACGCGAGCGCGGCCGCCAGGCCGAGACACCCTGCCGCCGCGAATCGGCGTCGAAACCGCATTCGAGTTGTGGCCGGTCAGCCTTCGGTCGAGTGGGCGATCGTCGCGATGGCGTGCTTGTAAACCATGACCTCCCGCCCCGCGATCTCGACGACCACCGCAAAACGGTCGAAGCGGCGGATCTTTCCTTCGAGCTGCTTGCCGGTGATGAGCTCGATACTCATCGGCCGGCCATCCTTCAGACTCTGGAAAAGAAAGCCGTCTTGAATATTGATACTCGGTTTGTTCATCCTACCCTCCGCCTCCCGGCAAACCGGTCGGCTCTGCCATTCCGGCGATCTCCGTCATCTCGGCCCGCTCAGCGATCTCGGCGATCTCGCCGATCTCAGCGATCTCAGGCATCTGAGCCATCTCAGCCAGCTCGAACATCTCCATCATGGACCTCAGGCAATCCTGGGTCCTGCGGGCGTCCCACCAGTCGATGCCCTCCTCTCGCCGAAACCAGGTCTCCTGACGCTTGGCGAATCGTCTCGTCAGAGTCACCACTCTCTGCAAGGACTCCTCGCGGCTGCGCGCGCCATCCAGGTACTCGACCCACTGCCGGTATCCGATCGCCTGAAATGCCGGCGAAGCTCGATCGATGCCGCGCGCGAGAAGCTCGCGCACCTCGTCGAGCCAACCAGCGCTCATCATCGATCGCACCCGATCCGCGATGGCATCGTACAGAACGCTACGCGGAAGCGTCAATCCGACCTTGCGCATCGAAATCTTCTCGGTCCCGAAGGGATGCCTGGCGATCCACGTGGTGAGCGACTCGCCGGTGGCGATCGCGACCTCCAGAGCGCGCAGGATTCGCTGCGTGTCGCCCGCGCCCAGGCGCGCAGCCGTTTGCGGGTCGAGCCGCGCGAGCTCGGCGTAGAGCGACGCGAGACCCTCGACCGCAAGCCGCTCGCGGAGCCGGGAGCGCACCGCGGCATCGGCCGGCGGCAAGGGCGCGATACCGGACCACAGCGCCCGCAAGTAGAGACCGCTCCCGCCGACGAGGATCGCCGGCCGCCCGCGACCTGCGATTTCCCTCAGTACCGACCGGGCCCGGCGCGCGAACTCGCCGGCCGAATAGCGCTCCTGCGGGTCGAGGATATCGACCAGGTGGTGCGGCACTCTCCTGCGCTCTTCGAGCGACGGCTTCGCCGTGCCGATGTCGAAGCCGCGGTAGACCTGCAGAGCGTCGGCGTTGACGATCTCTCCGCCGAGAGCCTCTGCGAGCGCCAGCGCGAGCGCGCTCTTGCCAGCGGCGGTCGGGCCGACGATCGCGATGACCCGGGACACCATGAACGGGAGTCTACTCGCTCGGGTTGGCGAGCAGAGCCCGCGGGGACCCCGGAAGTTCGATCGTGAGCGGCCAGCCTCGACGCCACCGGACGGCCAGCTCTCCGCTCAGGTCGGTGCGCAGCCATCGGCTGCGCGCTCTCTCGAGGCGCTCGATCACCTCCCGCGCCGGATGTCCGAACCGATTGCCGACGCCCGACGAGATCAGCGCCAGTCGCGGGCCGGCGGCGGCGAGAAACGCCGCGCCGGACGACGTCGCTCCGCCATGGTGCGCCACCTTGAGCAGATCGCAGCGCAGTCCGTCCGGAAATCCTGCGAGAACCTCTGCTTCGGCGTGACGTTCGATATCGCCCGTGAGCAGGAGTCTCCGCCCCTCCGCCTCCAGAGCAAGCACCAGCGAGCGATCGTTGTCCTTCCCCGCAATCCGGCCCTGCGGCCCGAGCACGGCGAACTGCAGGTCGGCGAAGGTTCCGGTGTCGCCGGCGACGAGCCCCCGGAAGGCGGCCCGCGAAAGCTCCCGGATCGCGCGCACACAGCCCACCTCCGCGAGCTCCGGGGCTGCCCAGATCTCGCGAATCGGAACGTAGCTCGCGACGTCGACGAGTCCGCCGCAATGATCGCTGTCGCCGTGGGTAACGACGGCGACATCGAGGCGGGAGATCCCCCGCTCGGCGAGCAGCGGCAACCAGATCTGCGCCGCGAGATCCCGAAAGCGCCGCTGGCCGGCTCCCCCGCCGCCATCGATGAGCATCGCCGCCCGACCCCGGCGCAACAGGGCTCCGTCGCCCTCTCCGACATCCGCGACGACCCATTCGACCTCCCCCCCGGCTGGATTGCGCTCCTGCGGCCGCGCGGTGAGGAGGAGCCCGGCTAGGAGAGCGCGCCGAGCCGCGCGCGGGCTCGAGGACGCCGCCAACGCGAGGATCGCCAGGGCGAACCCGAGCCACCAGGAGGGTGGCAGGGGAAGACAGAGCCAGGGGCCGGGAGGGATCCCGGGCAGCAGCTGAAAGGGCGCGGCGGCGAGATCGAGCGGCAGGGCCGCGATCCCGCGGACCGCCGGGACGAGGAGAGCGAGGGCGATCCAGCCGAGTGCGCCGACCAGCAGGAGGCCGGCGAGCGGCACGGCCACCAGGTTGAGCAAGGGAGCGGCCGGAGAGACATACGAGAATGCCGCGAGCGCCCAGGGCAAGGTCGCCGCCTGCGCCGCCCAGGAGACCGCGAGCGCGAGCGCGAGCGGATGCGTCCGGATCGTCCATTGCCGCAGCACAAGGGGCGACAGGACGACGAGGCCGAAAGTCGCCGAGCAGGAGAGACAAAAACCCAGATTGCGCACCAGCGCCGGCTCCGCGGCGACCATGGCCACGGCGGCGATCGCCAGCGACTGCAGGGCGAACGCCCGGCGCTCGAGCACGAGACCGAGAAGGGCCGCCGAAGTCATGAGAGTCGCGCGGAGCAACGATGGCACCGGGCCGACCAGGGCGAGATGCAGCAGCACCGCCGCTCCGACGAGACAGAGTCGTGTTCTGCGGCTGAAGAAAGATCCCAGAGCCGCCGCCACGCCGGCGACGAGCGCGACATTCATGCCGGAGACCGCCAACAGGTGCGCGAGACCCGAGCGCCTAAAGGCCAAGCGCTCGTTCGCATCCACACTCTCGAGATCTCCCAGCAACAGGGCGCGCGCATAGCCCACCCCCGGGTGGCGGGCGGAGTTTTCGGCCAGCGGGCGACCGACCGTCGCACGCAGGCGAGTGACTGCCCGCATCAGCAACGTGGGCGGTCGCTCGACGGTCATCAGTCGCGCCGACTTGACCCGCAGGCCGAAACCTCCGGGCGCGATCGCGTGGGCATTCGCGAATCCGGCAGAACGCGCGAGATAGCCCCGGACACGAACCCGGCTACCCTCCGCCGGCAGGGTCGTCCGCTCACCCACCTCCAGGCGCACCGCGGGTGGCTCCGTCCAGAGGCGCGCTCCTTGGCGCACGAGATCGAGCCGCAATGGCACGCTCGCGCCCCCGGGCTCCGGGCGCCAGTCGCCGGCGATCCACCCGGCGGCCTCTGCCGGCCGTGACGAGTCGAAGCCAGCGAGCGCGCGTGGCGGCTGCAAGCGCGCGGCCAGAAGACCGAGAAAGAGCGCCGCGATCCACAGCCCGGCGCGCCCGCGCAGGGCTGCGGCGAGCGCCGCGCCGACGACGAGCAGTCCCACCGGCGATGCGGGAAGCGCTCCTTCTGCGTAGACCGCGAGGAGAAAGAGGAGGGCTGGGATCGCTGCAGGAGCGAAAACTGGCTGCACATCCGGTAAAGACGGAATCAGCCTCCGGAATCTGGCTCCTCGCCCTCGCCCCGCGCCTCGGGGGAAAAGAGCGACATCACCGGCACCCGGAAGCGCCGGCGCAGGAGCTGCTCCGCCAGGCGAGCGCGCGCTAGCGCGAGATCCTCTGCCGCAAGACGGCCCTGAAGTCTCGCGAGCGCCTGGTCGATCTGCAGCGCGAGGCCCGCCCTCGCGACCGGATCGAGCGCATCGCCGAGCAGCGCAAGGAGCTCCACGTCCAGGTTCCGCAGAGCGACCTCGACTTCATCGGCCGGGCCGCCGAGGCTCGCGAGCGCTTCCTGGAAGCGCGCCCGTTGCGGCAGGGCGGCGGGAAGCCGCGCAGCCAGATTGGCGAGTCGCGCCTGCACCGGGAGCGCTTCGGACGCCTCCGGCCGGCCGCCGGCCTGGAGCGCCACCATCTCGTCCCAGGCCGCCTCCACGGCGGTCTTGAAGTACCGTAGCCCCGAGATGGTACGGCCCTTCCTGGCCACCTGGCGCTCGAAGAGCCGCGCCATCACGTCCTGGATGAGCTCGACCGGGATTCCCTGCGCGTGCCAGCCTCGGGCCACCTGCCAATCGGCCGCGGAAAGCAGGATCGCCTTCTTGCGCAATGCCAGAAAGGAGCCTTCGATCGCCAGGAAGTAGGCGTGGTCTTCGGGTGAAGGGGTGCCCTCAGGCGCGATTGCGGTCATAGATCAGCTTCAAGCCGATCATCGCCAGGAGAGGCTCCGTCTTGCGGATGTAGCGCGAACCGGAAGCGATGAGCTCCGCCTGACCTCCCGTCGCGACGATCTCGCGGAGGTCCGGGACCTCTTGTTGCAGGCGCTCGAGAATGCCGTCGACCAGGCCGATGTAGCCGAAGTAGATACCGGCCTGCATGGCACTGGCGGTGTTCCGTCCGATGAGGTCGGCCGGCCGGCGCACGTCGACCCGATAGAGCCGGGAAGCGTGCGCGAAGAGCGCTTCGGCAGAGATCAGGATTCCCGGCGCGATGATGCCGCCGGCATACTCTCCGGCGGAGTTGACGAGGTCGAAGGTCGTCGCGGTGCCGAAGTCGACGACGACGACCGGCGCCCCGTAGAGCTCCCGCGCCGCAACGGCATTGACGATCCGGTCCGCCCCCACCTCCGCCGGATTGTCGTAGCGAATCGGCATTCCGGTACGGATCCCCGGCTCGACGAACAGCGGCGGGCGTCCGAAGAATTCCACCGAGAGGTGCAACAGGGTCGAATTCAGCGGCGGCACCACCGAGGAGACGATCACCGCCGAAGCCGAAGCCGGGTCGACTCCCGTGCGCCCGAACAGCGGCAGGAGCATCGCGCCGTATTCGTCTGCGGTGCGCTCGGTGTCGGTCGAAAGCCGGAAGTCGGCCACCAGATCGTCACCCCGGTAGATTCCGAAGACGGTGTTGGTGTTGCCGACATCCACAACGACGAGAATCCCATCGACCTGCCGGCGGCTCACCACGAGTAGATCTCCCCCGATCGAATCAGTCGCACTCCCGATGCGGTCTCGAGCTTCATGAAGCCGTGCTCGTCGAAGCCGCCGAACCTGCCCTCGACCTCGCTCTCGCCCAGCCTGAAGCGGATCGGATCGCCCTCGCGGTGCGCCGCGAGGCGCATGTAGCGCGCCGGCCAGCCGGGCTCCGCGCTGGTCAGCGCGCGCCAGACCGCGTCGATCGCGCCGACGGCGAAGCGGGGGAACGGCGGCGCGGCAGCGCCGAGCCGGTCGGCCTCCTCGAGCAGGGAGGTCGCGCCCGCCAACCGACCGGAACCGGGCACGGAGTAGTTCAACCCGAAGCCGACGATCGCCCAGGACTCCGCCGGCGGAGGAGGAGAGACCGCGTCGACGAGGATTCCTCCGAGCTTCCCGCGCTGGACGAAAAGATCGTTCGGCCACTTGATCCGGCAGTTTCCGGCCAGGGTCTCGTTCGTGAACTCGACCAGGGCGGTCACCGCCCGGATCGGCAGCTCCTGCAGCCGCTCGCCATCGGGCACCGGCAGAACGAGACTCGCATAGAGCCCGGAGCCCGCCGGGCTCCACCACTCCCGTCCCCCACGGCCGCGCCCCGCCGACTGTGCGAGCGCCGTGACGACGAACGGCAATGGACCCTCATCCTCGTGCACGCATTGGTCGAGAAGAGTCCGCGCCAGCCGCTGCGTCGAATCGACGCACGAAACGAAGATGCCGTTCACCGGCGGCCCCGGAGCCCCGCCGATTCCACGCGTCCACTCCTGGCTGAGCTCCTCCACCGTCAGGTTCGCGCTCTCCATGTTCGTTTCAGCCGGGCCCGGTTTCCAACTCGAGAATAGCTCGCAGCCGCTTGCTCTCGAGCTTCAGCCCTTCGAGGTTCTTGTTCGCGCCCTCGACCACGGCCTCCGGGGCCTTCGAGGTGAACTCCGCGCTCGCCAGTCGAGCCGAGACTTTCGCGATGTTGTCTTCCACCTTGGCGAGCTCGAGCCGCAGCTTCGACGTATCGATCGGTTCAGCCTGGACCTCGAAAACCGGAGTGATCACGATGCCTTCCCTCTCGTGTTTGTGGATGGCGCCTTGCGGCGCGGGTCCGACAAGCACTACCCTCACTCCCGCGATTGAAGACAAGAGCCTCTGAACTTCCTCCGACCGCAGGAATGCGAGGCCTTCGACTTCGCTCTCCGGAACATCCGCTTTCGCCGATTGAAGATAGAGAGTCACCTTGACGCGGTGAGTCAGCTTCCTGTCGGCCCGGTCGTTTCGGATGATTGTCACAGTCTCACGAAACAGCCGAAGCCGCCATTCTTCGTGCTCGGTCAGCACCCAGCCCGGCTCCCCCTCAGGATACGCG
Source organism: Thermoanaerobaculia bacterium (assembly GCA_963806165.1). GTDB lineage: Bacteria > Acidobacteriota > Thermoanaerobaculia > Multivoradales > JAGPDF01 > JAGPDF01. Next base: position 550,864 of record CAWDWZ010000007.1, on the reverse strand, counting down.
GCCAAACAGATCGTTTGCTGGTGAATGCCTTCATGGCCGGGAAGCTTCTGCCACAACTCTTCGGAAAGAAATGGCATCACCGGATGAAGCAGCCTGAGTGAACGATCCAGGGTCGCCAGCAGCACTTCCCTTACCAGCAGCCTTTCGCTTCCCGACTCGAGACCCGGTTTCGCCATCTCGATATACCAATCGCAAAAATCCGCCCAGAAGAATTGGTACAGGTCGCTGCAAGCGAGATCGAATCGGAAGTCTTCGAGATGTTTGCTCACACTCTCCGAGGTCTCGGAGAGGCGAGTGAGAATCCAGCGCTCCGGAAGCGCGAGGCGATCGAATTCGATCGCCTCCGGGATCCGCGCTTCGCCCACTTTGGCGAGCGCGAAGCGGGTCGCGTTCCAGATCTTGTTTCCGAAGGCGCGGTAGCCGGCCATGCGCTCCGGATCGAGCGGAATGTCTCGCCCGGGACTGTCGAGAAGCGCCAGCGTGAAACGCACCGCGTCGGCGCCGTATTCGTCGACGAGATCCTCCGGATCGAGGACATTGCCCTTGGTCTTCGACATCTTGACGCCCTCGGCGTCGCGGACGAGGCCGGTCAGATGGACGCGCGCGAACGGACTCTCGCCGGTGAAGTGGAGTCCCATCATCACCATTCGCGCCACCCAGAAGAAGAGGATGTCGAAACCGGTGACCAGGACATCCGTCGGATAGAACTCCTTCAGATCGGCGGTCTCCTGCGGCCATCCCAGAGTCGAGAAGGGCCACAGCGCGGACGAGAACCAGGTGTCGAGCACGTCGGCGTCCTGGGTGATCCGGTCGGTGCCGGCCTGGACGGCGGCCTCTTCGCGCGTCCGCGCGACGAAACAGCGCCCGGCTTCGTCGTACCAGGCCGGAATCTGATGTCCCCACCAGAGTTGGCGCGAGATGCACCACGGCCGGATGTTCGCGAGCCAGTGCTCCCAGGTCTTGCCCCAGGATGCGGGGACGAGCTCCAGGCGCCCGTCGCGATGCGCCGCGAGCGCCTCGACCGCCATCGACGAGACATCGCAGAACCACTGAGTGGACATGAGCGGCTGCACGCGCACGCCACTGCGCTGGCAGAAGCCGACGTTGTGAACGTAGTCTTCCTCCTGCTCGAGGAGGCCCGCCTCGGAGAGCTTCGCGAGCAGGAGGGCGCGCGCCGCATCGACCTCGAGACCGGCGAACTCCTCGCCTGCTGCAGCGGTCATCCGTCCCGTGCGATCGATGACCTGGATCCCGGGCAAGCCGTGGCGGCGGCCGGTCTCGAAGTCGGCGAGATCGTGGTACGGGGTGACCTTGACGACCCCGGTGCCGAATTCGCGCTCGACCGACTCGTCGGCGACGAACGGAATGGCGCGGCCGGCAACCGGAACGATCGCCCGCTTGCCGACGAGATGCCGGTAGCGCTCGTCCTCCGGATGCACGGCGAGCGCCGTGTCGCCCAGGAGCGTCTCGGGTCGGGTCGTCGCAACTACGACGCGTTCGGTGCTGCCTTCGACAGGATAGGCGATCTTCCAGAGCTTGTCCTTGACCTCGCGCATCTCCACTTCGAGGTCGGAGATCGCCGTATCGAGCCCGGTCGACCAGTTCACGAGATACTCGCCGCGCGTGATGCGTCCCTCTTGGTGGAGACGGACGAACGCCTCGCGCACCGCACGCGAAAGACCCTCGTCGAGCGTGAAGCGCTCACGGCTCCAGTCGCAAGATGCCCCGAGAAGATCCAGCTGGCGCCGGATGTTGTCGTGGTACTGCTCCTTCCAGGCCCATACCCGGGCGAGGAAGCGCTCGCGGCCGAGATCCTGGCGGCTCTTGCCCTCCTTCGCGAGCTCGCGCTCGACCATGAGCTGGGTTGCGATACCGGCGTGATCCGTGCCTGGCAGCCAGAGCGCGTTCCTGCCCTGCATCCTTCTCCAGCGCGTCAGCAGATCCTGCAGGGTCGACTGCAGGGCATGACCCATGTGGAGCTTGCCGGTGACGTTCGGCGGGGGAATCATGATGCAGTAGGAAGACTTCTCCGAGGCCGTCGCGCAGACGAAGTAGCCCCTCGCCGCCCACTCCTCCTGCCAGCGGCCCTCGTAAGACTTGGGATCGAAACGCTTGTCCATCTCGCTCGTCGGAGTCGTCCTCATGAGTTGGTCCGTCGAGGACGCCGCGAAGGGACCGGCCGGCAAGACTCGGCTTCGAGAGCGCGCGCCGGCCCGGGTGCGACTAGTCGATAGAAGCTTCCAGTTCGCGAATGCGGCCCTTCAGGAGCACCTCGGCGAGATCGGGAACGACCTCCCACGCCACATCGCGCACGGCCTTGTCTCCGATCAGCTCGATCATGCGACGGGCGATGCGATCGATGTCCGTTTCGGACAACGCGGAAAGTCCCGGAGAGGTTCCCGGCTCGGTCGCCGACTCCGCGACCGCAGCGACCCCACCGCCCGCAGCGAGCGCCGCAACGGGGGCAGCTCCGGCGGGCGCGGGCGGGACTGGCTCCGGGCGGCTCTGGAGCGGGACGAAACGGGTGGCAATCTCCGCTCGCGCTTCCGGCGCCGGGGTTTCCTCCAGGGGAAGCATCTCGTCGCCGACCGGCTCCCAGAGCTCCTCTCCACCGGCCGCCGGCGCCTCGAGTGCCTCGTCCATCGTCGCCGAGGGCACCGGGACGGAACGCGAGGGCGCCGATACGAGCTCGCGGACACGGCGCATCAGCTCCTGCGAGTCGAACGGTTTCTTCAAGTGTCCGTCGGCGCCACAACGAATCGCCTCGTCGGCATCGAAGGCCTCGAACGTGCCGACGAGCAGCAGCACGGGCACGGCGGCGTAGAGCTCCTTCGATCGCCGACAGACTTCGTAGCCGTCGGCTCCCGGCATATGCACGTCCGCGATCACCACGTCCGGCTTCGACTCGCCCAGGCGCGCGATCGCCTCCGCACCGTTCGAGACCGCGGAGACGCGAAAATCCTCGTCCATGAAAGTGAGCTCCACCACTTTCTGGATCGTCACGCTGTCGTCAGCAAGCAGAATCGACTTCGTCATTGCTCCTCCGATTCTCTTCCGGGAGTCCCCTGCACTCGAATCCGGAGACCCCCTGCTCAAACCCGAACGAGGCGCTGTTCGAGGTACTTCACGATCTCTACGGTGGACGTTCCGGGGAGAAAGATCTGATCGATGCCGGCCTGCTTCAGCGACGCGACGTCACGATCGGGAATGATTCCGCCGGCGAATACGAGGATCTCCTCCGCACCTGCCGCGCGCAAGAGGCGGGTGACTTCGGGCAGCAACCGGTTGTGTGCCCCCGAGAGGATCGACAGTCCGACCGCATCGACGTCTTCCTGCACCGCAGCCGACGCGATCTGCTCGGGCGTTTGCCGCAACCCGGTGTAGATCACCTCGAAGCCGGCGTCGCGCAGGGCGCGGGCCACCACCTTGGCGCCGCGGTCGTGCCCGTCCAGGCCGGGTTTGGCGATCAGGATGCGCTTGCTCGTCTCGGGCATCTGCTTGATTCTAACAGGGGAAACGACATTTTTTCCGCTCCGTCGAGGCGCCGCGGCTTGGAGGCGCGTCAAAAAGCTCCCCGGAAGTAAGCCAGATCGGTCTGAGGCGGCTGGTATCCCAACTGCCGGAGGAGGCTCACGACCTGGCCGCGGTGGTAGGTCGCGTGGTTGACGAAGTGCAGCAAGACGCCGCGGAATGGGAGGGTATGGGTCACGCCTTTGAGGTTCGTCCAGGTGAATTCCTCGTCGAGCTGCTCGTCGACCAGGGAGGCAAGGAAGAACTCGAGCTGCGGCCAGAAGTCCTCGTAGCTCATCGAGAGCGCTTCGAGCGTCGGGAAGTCGTCGATGCTCGGAATGTGCCCCAGAGGCAGCCCCAGAAACCGCGTCAGCCAGAGCTGCTCGGAGCCGAGAATGTGCGCCATCGTGCCGAGAACGGTGCCGAAGCTCGATCCCGTCTCACGCGTCAGGTCCTCGGGGCGGACGCTCTTCGCCGCCTCGAGCACGGTCCGGTCCGCCCACATGGTGTAGGCGATCAATCCGCGAATGGTCTGCAGCAGAGTGCTCATCGCAGCCTCAGAAGACCGCCGGCTCTTCGTAGGTGCCGAAGACATCGCGCATGGCGTCGCTGATCTCGCCCACGGTGCAGTAGCTCTTCACGCAATCGAGGATGAGCGGCATCGTGTTCGCCTCGCCACGGGCGCCCTTGCGCAGCGCGTCCAGCTTGCGTTCCACGGCCCCCCGGTCCCGCCTCGCCTTCACCCGGTCGAGCCCCGCCACCTGCTCGTCGGCGAGCTCGTCCGAGATGTAGAGCGTGTCGACCGGCGGATCGTTCTCCATCACGAAGGCGTTCATGCCCACGACGAGCTTCTCGCGCTCCTCGATGGCGCGCTGATAGGCGAACGCCGCATCCATGATCTCGCGCTGCGGATATCCGGCCTCGATGGCTTCCACCATGCCCCCCAGAGCATCGATCTTGCGGAAGTATTCGAACGCACCGTCCACCATCGCGCGCGTCATCTCCTCGACGAACCAGCTTCCGCCCAGCGGATCGATCGTATTGATGACGCCCGACTCGTGCGCCAGGATCTGTTGGGTGCGGAGCGCGATCCGCGCATTCTCCTCGGTCGGCAACGCCAGCGTCTCGTCGAGAGCATTGGTGTGAAGGGACTGCGTCCCGCCGAGAATCGCGGCCAGGGCCTGAACGGCCGTGCGCACGACGTTGATCACGGGTTGCTGCGCGGTGAGCGAACAGCCCGCTGTCTGGGTGTGGAAGCGCAGCATCCAACTGCGCGGATTCTTGGCGCCATAGCGCTCGCGCATGACCGTGGCCCAGATCTTGCGCGCCGCGCGGAACTTGGCGATTTCCTCGAAGAAGTCGTTGTGGCTGTTGAAGAAGAACGAGAGGCGCGGCGCGAACGCATCGACGTCGAGGCCTGCGCGGACTCCGTACTCGACGTACTCCATGCCGTCGCGCAGGGTGAATGCGAGCTCCTGCAGAGCGGTCGATCCAGCCTCGCGGATGTGATAACCCGAGATCGAGATCGTGTTCCATTTCGGAACTCTCTCGGCCGCGAACGAAAACTGGTCGGTGATCAGGCGCATCGACGGTCGCGGCGGATAGATGTACTCCTTCTGCGCGATGTACTCCTTGAGAATGTCGTTCTGCAGCGTGCCCGAGACCTTGGAGCCGATGTCGACGCCCTGCTTCTCCGCCACCGCGAGATACATCGCGAAGAGAATCGGCGCCGTGGAGTTGATGGTCATCGAGGTCGTGACTTCGCCGAGTGGTATGCCGTCGAAAAGGGCTTCCATGTCGGCCAGCGAGTCGATCGCGACGCCGCACTTGCCGACCTCCCCCGCCGCCATCTCGTGGTCGGAGTCGTAACCATAAAGGGTCGGGAGGTGGAAGGCGACGGAGAGTCCGGTCTGCCCCTGCGAGAGCAGGTACTTGAAACGCCGGTTGGTGTCAGCCGCCGAGCCGAAGCCGGCGAACTGGCGCATCGTCCACAGCTTTCCGCGATAGCCGGTCGGATGGATGCCGCGGACGTACGGGAACTCTCCCGGCACTCCGATGTCGGCGACCGGATCGCTCTGCGACTGATCGGCGGTCACGAGCTCTGGAACCGCCAGGCCGGAGACCGTCGTGAAGTCGTTCTTCCAGGACTCGCGCGCCCCGACCTCGCGATCGCGCACTGCCTGCCAGCGGGCTCGCGCCGCCTGGGCGCGCGCCCGGACCTCCTCCTTGAGTGGAGGCTGCGTTTCCGGAGGGCGAGCCGGCGCGGCTTCCTGCGGGGGTTCCTTGACGGCCATCTGTCCACTCTCCTCGGTACCTTGCTGCCCTCAAGTATAAGGCGACCGTCCTTTCCCGGGGAGTCCGGGAGACGACGGGCGAGGGTCCACCTTCAGGCCGGCGGCGGTGCCGGAAGCTCGGCCCGGAGCCCCGCGACGATGCCGCGCACTTTGGCCACGACGGCCGCGGAGTTGCCGCGCGGCAGCTCGCGGAGCAACGCTGCCGGAACCGCCAACCCGGTCCACAGAAGAAAGCGCGTCCAGCCCGCGATTCCGCCGTACTTGCGCACGAAGATCGCCGTCGAGCGGCCGGTGCGAAAGGTCCTTGAAGCGGTGTAGCCACCCGTCGTGGGCGAAACCATGTGCCAGAGCCGCGCCCGGTGTGCGTACCAGCAGCGGAATCCGGCGCGCTTCATCCGCACGCACCAGTCGGCATCCTCGACCGATACATGGTAGACCGGATCCCAGAGGCCGGTGGCGCGCAGGGCCGCTCGGCGAATCAACATCAGCGCACCGTTGACGTAGTCGACTTCGCCGTCGCGGTCGTACTGTCCGCGGTCCTGCTCCCCCATGCCGCGCTCCCGGGTCACCGACTCGCGAATGCGGAGCTCTCCGCCGGCCGACCAGAGGCGGTTGCGGTCGCCGAAGAAGTAGTAGCACTTCGGGCCGGCGCAGCCGATCGCGGAATCCGACTCGGCGGACTCCACGAGCTCGCGCACGAGGTCCGGCGCCACTTCGACGTCGTTGTTCATCGGCATCAGGTAGTCCCAGCCCTCGTCGAGACCGACGCGAAAGCCGAGATTCAGTCCGCCGGAGATGCCGAGATTCTCCTCCGTACGCAGGCGGCGAACCGAGGGGTGCGCTGCGGCCATGGCCGCGTCGGAGCCGTCGGTCGAACCATTGTCCACGACCAGGATTCCGAGCTCCGGGTAATCGAGGGCGAGGAGGCTCGCCACCGTGGCGAGTGTCATCTCGCGACCGTTGTAGTTGAGCACGATCGCCAGAACCGTCGGGCGCCGGGACTCCCGGTCCGGACCCGGGCGCGGGCTCACGAGGCGAGCAGGTGCCGGGCGATGACCAGGCGCTGCATCTCGCTCGTGCCCTCGTAGATCGTCGTGACCCGCACGTCGCGGTAGAGGCGGGCGATCTCGAACTCCTCGCAGAAGCCGTTGCCGCCGTGAATCTGCAGCGCATCCCAGACCGCCCGATTCGCAGCCTCGCTGGCAAAGGCCTTGGCTTCCGCCGCCAGGCGACCGGCGGCGGCGAGCTTCTCCGATACCGCCGCATACCAGAGCAGGGCACGGGCCGCGGCGAGCTCCGTCGCCATGCGCGCGAGCTGGAACTGGATCGCCTGGTGGTCGGCGATCGGCACGCCGAACTGCACGCGCTCCCGCGCATAGGCGAGCGCGAGCTCGAGCGCGCGCTGGTGGATGCCCACGGCTTGCGCCGCGATTCCGAGGCGCGAATGGTCGAGAGTCTCGAGAGCGATCTTGAATCCCGCACCCTCGGGTCCGAGGAGCTGGCTCCGGGGCACGCGACACCCGGAGAAGGAGACCGCAGCTGTCACCGACGCGCGCAGTCCGAGCTTCTCCTCCGGCCTGCCGACCTCGACGCCTGCCGACGCGGCGTCGACTACGAAAGCGGAGATCCCCCTCTTCCCGTCCGCGGGGTCGGTCTTCGCCATGACGACGAAGGTTCCAGCGACTCCGGCATTGGTGATCCAGACCTTGGTGCCGTCGAGCACGAAGTCGTCGCCGTCGCGCCTCGCGGTCGCCGCCATCGCTCCGGCATCGCTGCCGGAGGTCGCCTCGGTCAGACAGAACCCTCCGAGCTTCCGGCCGCTCGCGAGGTCGGGCAGAAAACGCTGCTTGACTTCCTCACTGCCGAACCTCGCGATCGGCCAGCAACAAACGGAATTCGAAACGCTGACCGTGACTCCTATGGAGGGACAGATACGCGAGAGCTCCTCGACCGCGACGCAGTAGGACAGCGGGTCGAAGCCCGAGCCCCCGTAGCGCTCTTCGACCAGCATGCCGAGCAGACCCATCTCCCCGGCTTCCTGCAGCAGATCGGCTGGAAAGGTATGCGCACGGTCGCGCTCGCGTACACCGGGGAGGATCCGTTCCTCGGCGAAGCGGCGGATCTCCTGGCGCAGCAGCTCTTGTTCTTCCGAGAACGAAAAATCGACTGCCATGAGAGGGATCAGCTCTCCTGGAGAATCCAGTCGGCGATGACCAGCTTCTGGATCTCGCTGGTGCCCTCGTAGATCTCGGTGATGCGGGCGTCGCGGAAGAAGCGCTCGACATCGTAGTCGCGGGTATAGCCGTAGCCGCCATGAATCTGCAGCGCCTTGTTGGTCACCCGCTGCGCCATCTCGGAGGCGAAGAGCTTGGCTTGCGCCGCTTCGAGCGTGAACCGCTTGGCGTTCTCCTTGGTCCAGGCCGCCTTGTAGACCAGCAGGCGCGCGGCGTCGAGCTCCATCGCCATGTCGGCGAGGTAGAACTGAATCGCCTGAAAGTCGGCGATCCGGTGCCCGAACTGCTCGCGTTCCTTGGCGTACTTGAGCGCCGCCTCGAAGGCTCCCTGGGCGATTCCGACCGCCTGCGCGGCGATTCCGACGCGGCCTCCGTCGAGCGTCGACATGGCGATCCTGAACCCCATCCCCTCCTCGCCGAGGCGCTGCGAGACCGGCACGCGGACGTCTTCGAAGAACAGCTGCGTCGTCCCGGAAGCCTGCACACCCAGCTTGTACTCGTGATGACCGCGGCTGAATCCCGGAGTGTCCATCGGAACGATGAACGCCGCGATGCCGCGGTGCTTCAGGCCGGGGTCGACGGTGGCGAAGACCAGGGCGATATCGGCATGCGTCCCATTGGTGATGAATACCTTGCCGCCGTTGAGAAGGTAGTCATCGCCTTCGCGCCGCGCCGTCGTCTTGAGCGCCGCCGCATCGCTGCCGGCGTCGAGCTCCGTCAGCGCGAAACAGCCGAGCTTCTTGCCGGCGGCGAGCGGCGTCAGGAATTCCCGCTTCTGCTCCGGACTCGCATACTTCAGCAACGGATCGCAGACCAGGGAGTTGTTCACCGACAGGATGACCCCGCTCGACGCGCAAAACCGGCTGATCTCCTCGATCGCCACGCAGTAGGAGACCATGTCCATCCCCGCGCCGCCGTATTCCTCCGGCACGCAGACGCCGGCGAGCCCGAGCTCCCCGGCCTGGTGGTAGTAGTCGAGCGGAAACTCTCCGCTGGCATCGATCTCTCGCGCCCGGGGCGCCACCACCTCGGTGGCGAACCTGCGCACCGTGTCCCGCAACATCGTCTGTTCTTCGCTGAGCTCTATCTGCATGATCTCCCTCGGCACGATGGTACCAGCGGCGAGCCGAACCGGCCAGAGCTCACGGACGCTGCGGGGCCAGCCGGGAGCATGGCGCTTGGCCGGCGCGCGATTCTGCGACAAGATCCGCGCATGACGGCCGATTCGAACCGACTGACCTTCACGGATACTGAAATTCGCAGCTTCCTGCCTTCGGGATGGGGAATCCGGCCGAGCGGCGCCGGGAGCTGGGATGCCCGCGACAAGAGCTACCAGATCGAAGTCTACGACCTGGCGGACAACGTCTGGCCGCTCCAGGTGAGCGGCAAGGAGGCCGCCGCCCGCGGCCGCCTGGAGGCCCTCCGACAGAGCATCGAGCGGCTCTGCCGCAACGCCGTCCACTAGGTCGGACGGGCGGCTCCGCTCACTCCCGCGGCGCCGCCGGCGGACGGCTTCCCGGCTTGACCGCTACGGAGCCGGCGCGGCACAGCGGGCAGGCGTCGCGGCTGTAAGTCGGGAGATCGAATGCCAGCAGCGCCGCGAACGGCACGTCGAAGCCGTGTTTGCCGCCGCTGCGGTCGATGATCGCGCCGATTCCGACCACTACCGCGCCGGCGCTCTCGGCGAGCGCCGCGGTCTCGAGCGTCGACTTTCCGGTGGTGACGACGTCCTCGATGACGACGACCCGCTCTCCGGGCCGGAGCTCGAACCCCCGCCGCAGCGCCAGCCGCTCGCCCTCGCGCTCGGCAAACCGGAACGGCACGCCTAGAGCCCGCGCCACCTCGTGTCCGATGATGACGCCGCCCAGCGCTGGAGCCAGAACCGAGTCCGGGCCGAGCCCGCGCATCTCGTCGGCGAGGCGCTCGCCCGCGTCCGCCGCCCGCGCCGGGCTTTCGAGCAGCAGTGCGCATTGCACATAGGCCGGCGAGTGCAGGCCCGAGGAGAGCAGGAAATGCCCGCGGCGCAGGGCACCGCAGGCCTCGAGCGTCAGGAGCAGACCGTCACTCGTCATCGCGCGAGGTGACCGCGGGTTCGCGTCTTCGGATCTCATACTGCTCCATCTTCTTGTACAGATTGCTGCGCGGCGTGTCGATGGCGAGGGCGGTCTGGGTCACATTCCACTGATGGTCACCGAGCTTCTGCACCAGGAAGAGCTTCTCCGCCTGATCGCGAAACTCGCGCAACGTCTTGAGTCCCTGAAAGGACTGTCCGAGCTCGACGCGCACGTTCCCCACCGCGTCGGTCACGGCCTCCCGGCCGATCGAGTCCGCCGGGGTCAGGATGAGGAGGCGCTCGACCAGGTTACGCAGCTCGCGGACATTGCCCTTGAACGGCAGGTGCTGAAGAACTTCCAGCGCCTCGGGACTGATGCGCTTCCGCCGGTAGTTGTTCGCTTCGCAGAAGCGGCGGGCGAAGTGCTCGACCAGAAGAGGCACGTCCTCCAGCCTTTCGCGCAATGGCGGTGTGCGGATCGGAACGACGTTCAGGCGGTAGAAGAGATCCTCGCGAAACCGCCCGGCCCGGATCTCGTCTTCCAGATTCCGGTTCGTCGCCGCCACCACGCGAACGCTGACCCGAACGACCTTGTCCGCGCCGATCGGTTCGACGTCGCCGCTCTCGAGAACCCGCAGAACCTTCGCCTGTGTGCGCGCCGACATGTCGCCGACCTCGTCGAGGAAGATCGTCCCGCCATCGGCGGCGACGAACTTGCCCGTCTGGCGGCGCACCGCGCCGGTAAAGCTCCCCTTCTCGTGTCCGAAGAGCTCCGATTCGATGAGCTCTTCCGGGATCGCGGCGCAGTTCACCTGCACGAAGGGTTGTGCCCGCCGCTGGCTCAGGTTGTGGATCGCTCTCGCGACCAGCTCCTTGCCGGTACCGCTTTCCCCCATCACCAGCACGGCGGCTGCGGTCGGCGCCGCGAGCTCGATGGTCTCGCGCAACCGGCGCATTGCCGCAGAGGTGCCGATGAGCTCGACAGAGTCGGCGGCCGCCACGCCCTGCCGGTTGTCACGCTGCAGGCGGTAGGCCTCGACCGCATTGCGCAGCGAGAGCAGAACCCGGTCGCGCTGGAGAGGCTTCTCGAAGAAGTCGAAGGCGCCGCGCCGGGTCGCCTCGACGGCGGTTGCGACGTCGGCGTGGCCGGACAGAACCAGGACCGGCATGTCGTAGCCGCGCTCGCGCAAAGCGCGCAGAGTCTCCAGCCCGTCCATCTCGGACATGCGAATGTCGAGCAGCAGGGCATCCGGCGGACGCTCGCGGATCTTCTGCAGAGCCTCGAGGCCGTTCTTGGCCTCCTCCACGCGATAACCCTCGAACTCGAGAATCATGCGCAGGCTCTCGCGGATATCCTCTTCGTCGTCCACGACCAGCACCGACGCCCGCGAGGCTGCGCACATGGTTTCAGTCTAACAAAGGAAAACGGGCCGGCTCCCGCGAGCCGGCCCGGCGACCTTCAGCGGAGTTGGCGGGCCTCGCGCTGGCTCATGGCACGCGCACGATGGCGAAGAAATTCGACCGGCCGGCTCGAGGGGTCATGTGGACTGACCCGCCGCAGATAGAGACGCAGGAAGGATCCGGACGGCGCGCCACCGACCAGGCGCTCGAATTCGCGCACGTTCGGCGCCGGCTGGCCGTTGACCTCGACGATCAGATCGCCTTCGGCGACCCCTTCGTCGTAGAGCGGGCTCGAGGCCGCGACGTCCCGCACCAGGACGCCCTCGATGATCCCGCCAGTGCCGAGGCTCTGGCGCAACGCCGGGGGTCAGATCCTGGTAGTCGAGGCCGAGCCAGTCGAAGCCGTGCGAGCCCTCCTTCTGCGTGCTCCCTGTCTCTGCGACCTCGTCGCCCTGGCGCTCCGAGAGCTCGACCGTCTTTCTGAGCCGCTTGCCGTCGCGCAGGATCTCGAGCTCCACTTTCCGGCCCGGCCCCTGCGCAGATACGTATTCGATCAGATCGCGGGTCTCCTTCACCTTGCGCCCGTCCACCGCCAGCACGACGTCACCGTGCTCGACGCCCGCCTTGCTCGCCGGCGAGTCGTCGACGACCTGGGTCACGAGGGCCCCACCGGCCTCGGAGAGACCAAAGGCCTGCGCCCGGTCGAAGTCGATATTGCTGATGTTGATGCCGATATAGCCGCGCGCTGACCTTGCCCTTCTCCTTGAGCTGCGGCAGCACGGCCTGGAGCGTGCTCACCGGCACCGCGAAACCGATGTTCTCCGCGCCGCCGTTCATGGCCGTGGCGATCCCGATCACTTCACCCGCCAGATTGACCAGTGGACCGCCGGAGTTGCCGCGGTTGATCGCGGCATCCGTCTGAATGAAGTTCTCGAACGAGCTGTCGCGGGTGAGACCGATCGATCGCCCTTTGGCGCTCACCACACCGACCGTCACCGTGTGATCGAGCAGCAAGGGGTTGCCGATCGCCATCACGTAGTCGCCCACGCGCAGACGGTCGCTGTCCCCGAGCGGCAGATAAGCCAGGGATTTGCCGGCCTCGATCTTGAGCAGCGCCAGGTCCGTGGCCGGATCGGCGCCCTTGACCGTCGCGTCGTAATAGCGGTCTTCGAGGCGCACCCGCAGCTTCGTCGCCCCTTCGATGACGTGGTTGTTGGTGACCACGTAGCCGTCGGCGCTGACGACGAAACCGCTGCCGCCGGCGTCGGATCGGTACTTCGCGATTGTCGTCCCTGTTCGGCTGCCGGCCCCGGGGTCCGAAGAAGAACTGGAACGGGTCCTGGGATCCACCATGGCCGGGAATGCCGCGCGCGTCGGCCTTCTCGATGGTCTCAGCCTCGATCGAAACCACCGCCGGAAGGACCTTCTCCGCCAGATCGGCGAAAGAAGGCAGGAACGAAGTTCCGGCTCGCGCCGCGGCCGGGGACTCCCCCGCCGAAGCTGCTTGAGCCGCGGCGATGGGAGCGGCTGCGCCAGTCGCGCTCAAGTCGAGGCCGCCGGCGAGCACCATACCGAAGATCACGGCGCCGAGAAGCAAGACAAAGGTGGCGACGTGTCGGCTTGGTTGCGTGGAAGACATGAAGGGTTCTCCTATGGAATCGGTACGTTTGACCTGCCGCGGTAATCGAAAGCAATCGGCGTGCCCGAAACGTCCGGCTGTCCGCAGCGCTGCCGGGGCGACCTGTTTCCTGCCAGAGGACCGTCGCCCGACCCGAACCCGACAGCCGCCGCGCTGGAAATCCCGTCGGCGCCGTAACTTGCCATCCCGCGAGCGCCGCGCTATCATGCCCCGCGACAGCTTGCCTAACGGTTGTGAGGTGGGCCGAGCAGCCCACCTCTTTTGTTGTACGGCAGGCATGGATGGAATGGCCGGAAAAGGGATCGACCCCGAGCTCGGCGCCGAGCTGGCCGAGATCGCTGCAGCCCAGGGCTGCGAGCTGCTGCAGGTCGAGTTCCAGGCCGGCACCTTGCGCCTCATTCTCGACCGCGAAGGAGGAGTCCGTCTCGAGGATTGCGAGATGGTCTCCAAGCTGACCTCGGCAGTGCTCGATGTGCGGGACTTCGGGCGCAGCAGGTACACGCTCGAGGTGAGCTCGCCCGGGCTGGATCGGCAGCTCTACGGGCCGCGTGACTTCGCGCGTTTCGTGGGTCGGCGGGTGCGCGTGCGCTTCCTGGATCCGGCCACCGGGAAACGGGCGACGGTCGTCGGGCGATTGGCCGCGTTCGACGAAGCGGCCGCAGAAGTGGAGTTGGACGAGATCGAGAGCAGGCCGTTGCTGCGGCTCAGACTGAAGGACATCCAGCTCGCGAAGCTGGTGATCGACGAGTAGGAACAGGACGCTATGGCTCAGACACAGGCAGCCCCGGAAATCAACCTTGGAGACGTGCTGCGCCAGGTCGCGCGCGAAAAGGAAATCGACTACGAGCGCTGGGTCCAGGCGCTCGAAGACGCGATGGCTTCGGCGGCCAAGAAGCAGCACCGCATCAAGGAGCCTGTTCGCGCCCACGTGGAACCCGGAGACCGGCAAGTTCGACGCCTGGATCGTCAAGAAGGTCGTCGAGCTCGTCGAGGATCCCGCGGCCGAATGGACGCGTCGAAGAGGCCCTGTCCCACAAGAGCGACGCGCAAGTCGGAGACGAGATCCTCACGCCGATCTCCACCGAAGGACTGGGCCGGATCGCGGCCCAATCCGCGAAGCAGGTGCTCTACCAGCGGGTCCGCGAAGCCGAGCGCGAGAAGGTCTACAACGAGTACATCGACCGCGTCGGCGAGGTGGTCAACGGCACCGTCAAGCGCTTCGAGCGCGGCGACATCATCGTCGACCTCGGGCGCACCGAGGCCGCATCGTTCCCCGCCCGGAACAGGCGCGCCACGAGCGCTACAGCCAGGGCGAGCGCATCCGCGGCGTCATCGTCGAAGTGCACAAGCAGCCCAAGGGGCCGCAGATCGTGCTGTCGCGAACCGACCCGCGGCTCCTGGTCAAGCTCTTCGAGATGGAAGTGCCCGAGATCTACGACGGCACCGTGATGATCAAGGCCGCGGTGCGCGCGCCCGGGCGAGCGCGCCAAGGTCGCCGTCTACAGCCGCGAGCGCGACGTCGATCCGGTCGGCGCCTGCGTCGGCATGAAGGGATCGCGCGTGCAGTCGATCATCCGCGAGCTGCGCGGCGAGAAGATCGACATCATCGAGTACAGCGACGATCTCGTCACCTTCGCCCAGAGCGCGCTTGCTCCGGCCAAGATCACCCGCGTCTCCGTACATCATGTCGGCGCCCAGCCGCACCTCGACGTCATCGTCGAGGACGAGCAGCTCTCGCTCGCGATCGGCAAGCGCGGCCAGAACGTCCGCCTCGCCGCCGAGCTGATCGGCTGCAAGATCGACATCAAGAGCGAGAGCGACGTCAAGGACGAAGTCGCCGGACGCGCTCGCCCGCATGCTGCAGAACGCCTTCTCGGCGATCAGCCGGCGGTACCCGCGACCGACGAGGTCCTGGATCTCACCACGGTGCCGGGAATCGGCGCGCGGACCGCCGGTCTGCTCGAGGAGGCGGGCTTCTCCACTCTGCAGTCCCTGCTCGATGCGACCCCGAGCTGCTGCAGCAGGTCGAGGGCGTCGGACCGAAGACCGCGGTCAGCCGATCCTCAACTGGGCCCAGGAGCAGGCGGAGAAGACCCAGGTCGTGGAGCCCGCCGAGCCGGTCGGGGAGGACCAGGCGACGCCGACGCGAGACGTCTTCCTCGATGAACGACCAGGATTTCATGGCGGCGCTCTCGCGGGCGTTCAAGGAATCCGAGGATCGCGCCAAGGCGGTCGACGAAACAGCGACAGGACGAGCTCGAGCAGGCACCCGGAAGGCGAGCGCGAGTAAGCCGCTCGCGACGCTTTCGAGCCGAGCGGGATCAGCCAGGAGAACAACGGCATATATGGGAAAGATTCGGGTCACCGACCTCGCCACGATGATGGGCCTCTCACACCAGGACCTGGTGTTCAAGCTGCGCTCTATCGGAGTCCGGGTCGAGGGTGAGGAAGCCGCCGTAGAGAGCGAGATCCTGCAGGCGATTCTCGCCGGCAAGAAGCTGGCCTCACCACGCGAGGTCATCATGGACGACTCGGCGCCGGAGGGTGCGGCGCCCGCGGCACGGCGCCCGGGAGCGCCCGCGCCGGCGTCGCCCACGGCGCGCCGCACGACGGCCCTCCCGCCGCTGCGTCCCACCCGGCCACGCACTTTGATCCAGAAGGTCGAACCGAAGATCAAGACGCTCCCTCCGAGCTCGACCGACAAGCTCCCGTTGGCTGGCGCACTGGCCGCGGAAGTGGCGCCGGCGGCCGCAGCCGTCGAGACCTCGCCTTCTCCGGCCGGCGCCTCGGCGCTCGCCGCCGCGCCGCCGGCCGCGCAGACGAAAATCACGACTCCGCCCACGCCTGCAGCGCCCGCTCCGCCGGCGACCGCCGCGCCATCCGCGATGGCGGCGGTGCCGCTGGCCGCTGCGGCGACCCATGCGACTCCCTCGACGGTCGGAGCACCGGCCGCGACCGTGGCAGCGCCAGCTCCACCGGCCCGGGTACCGCGCGGCGCAGTGCTGATCCACCGGGCGACGGAACCGTACCGGCCGGCGCCGCAAGCGCCGCGCCCGGGCTATCGCCCTGGGGCTCCCGGAACGCGTCCGGCAGGACCTCCGGGAAGCCGCCCCGGCGGGCCTCCGGGATCCTCTCGCCCCGGCGCTTCCCCCGGGCGCCCGGCGCCCGGTGGCAGCCGGCCGCCCTATGGCGGCGGTGGAGCGCGCCCCGCCTCGGGACCCAGCCGCCCGGGTGGACCGCGTCCTCCCTCCTCCAGTCCGTCGTCCTCGCCGGGCGGATCCAAGCGCGGCGACCGCGGCGGCCAGGATTCCGAGAAGAAGAAGGCGAAGAAGGGCCGCAAGACCACCATCGAGATCCAGACCGCCAGACATCCGGAGCCTGCGCGGCTCCCTCGTCGAGATCGAGGATGTCGTCGATCAGTCGGTCGTTCCGACCGGCTCGATCGCGGCGCGCCGTCGGCGCCGGATCGAGACTCGCGGCGACCAGGATCCGGAGGTCAACACGATCCGCAGCGGCCGGACCGTCGAGGACGGGCCGGTGGTCATCTCCGAGGGCATGACCCTGCGCGACTTCGCCGACAAGCTGCAGGTCAAGGCGAAGGACCTGATCGCGCTTCTGGTCCAGCGCGGCACCATGGCCAACATCAACTTCGTCATCGAGCCCGAGTTCGGGATCAAGCTGGTGAAGGAGTTCGGCCTCGATGCCCAGGTGATGACGTTCGAGCAGGAGGTCCAGTCCAATCTGCAGTCCGAGTCGGACTCGGGCCCGGCGGAGAAACTCTCGCCGCGCGCGCCGGTCGTCACGATCATGGGGCACGTCGACCACGGCAAGACCTCGCTGCTCGACAAGATCCGCTCGTCGAAGATCACCGAAGGCGAGTTCGGCGGCATCACGCAGCACATCGGCGCCTACCATGTGGACGTCAACAACCGGCAGATCGTCTTCCTCGACACTCCCGGTCACGAGGCCTTCACCATGATGCGGGCGCGCGGCGCTCGCGTCACCGACATCGTCGTCCTGGTCGTCGCAGCCGACGACGGGGTCATGCCCCAGACCGCGGAAGCCATCGACCATGCCCGCGCCGCCGGCGTTCCGATCGTCGTCGCCCTGAACAAGATCGACAAGGCCAACGCCAACCCCGACCGCGTCAAGCAGCAGCTCGCCGACCGCGGACTCACCCCCGAGGACTGGGGCGGCCAGACGGTCGTCGTGCCGGTCTCCGCGATCAAGGGCACGGGCATCAACGACCTGCTCGAGATGATCGTGTTGACCGCCGATATCCTGGACTTGAAGGCGAACCCCGACCGCCCCGGCCAGGGCGATCGTGCTCGAGGCGCGCAAGGAGACCGGCCGCGGCATCATCGCGACCGTCCTCGTCCAGAACGGGACGCTGCGCGTGGGCGACGTCTTCGTCTCGGGCGCGACCTGGGGTCGCGTCCGCTCGATGAGCGACGACCGCGGCAAGCGCGCGCTCGAATCCGGCCCGGCGACGGCCGCCGAGGTCACCGGTTTCGGAGACGTGCCCGAGGCCAGCGATACCTTCCAGGTCGTCGCGGACGAACAGAAAGCGCGCAGCATCGTCGAGTTCCGCCAGCAGGAATCGCGCAAGAAGGACCTCGTCCCGACCGGCGCCCGGCTCTCCCTGCAGCAGCTCTTCAGCCAGATCGAGAAAGGCGAGATCAAGGATCTCGCCATCGTGCTCAAGGCCGACGTCCAGGGATCGCTCGAGGTACTGCGCGACGCGATCGAGAAGATCGGCACGCAGAAGGTCAAGACCACGGTTCTGCACAGCGGCGTGGGCGCGATCTCCACCAACGACGTGCTGCTCGCGTCGGCGTCGAAGGCGATCATCGTCGGGTTCAACATCCGGCCGGAGCGCAACGCCGTCGAGCTCGCCGAGAAGGAGCAGGTCGAAATCCGCCTCTACACGGTGATCTACGAGCTCCTCGACGATCTCAGAAACGCCATGGTCGGACTCCTCGAGCCGACCTACAAGGAGGTCTCACGGGGACGCGCCGAGGTGCGGGAGATCTATCGCGTGCCGAAGGTGGGGACCATCGCCGGCTGCCACGTCGTCGACGGCGTCATTCCCCGCAGCGCGCCGATCCGCCTGATTCGCGACGGCCGTGTGGTCTTCGAGGGCAAGATCGTCTCGCTCAAGCGCTTCAAGGACGACGCCTCGGAGGTCCGCAGCGGCTTCGATTGCGGCATCGGCCTTGACCGCTTCCAGGACATGAAGCCGGGCGACGTCATCGAGGCCTTCGCGCGCGAAGAGATCGCTCCGACCCTGAACTAGGGAGAGCGCGCGGAGGCCCCCGGGCCGCCGCGCAGCTTCCGGACTCCAATCGCGGATTCGACCTGGATGTACGTCGGCCTCGGCATACTCGACCTCGAGCTTCCTCACGTTCACGATCTCAAGGCGAAGCGTCGTGTCGTGCGGAGCCTGATCGAACGCTTGCACGGGCGCCACCGGATCTCCGCCGCCGAAACCGGGAGTCACGACCGGCTGCAGCGGGCCGAGATCGGGGTGGCGCTCGTGGCGGTGAGCGCTGCCGCCGCGCAACAGCTCCTGGACGAGGTTCTCCGGCTCGCTGACCAGGAGGGCGAGGCCGTCGTCCTCGCATGGGAGCCGCAGATTCTGGAGGAAGGTGGATGAGTCAACGCACAGACCGAGTCGCCGATCAGATCCGCTGCGAGCTCGCGGAGCTCTTCCTGCGCGAGGTCCGCGACCCACGGGTCGCCCTCGCGACCGTGTCGCGCGTCGAGGTCAGCCGCGACCTCGGTCACGCGCGCATCTGGATCTCGGTCCTCGGGGACGAGACCGCCCGCCTGAGCACGATGGAGGGCATCGAGCACGCCAGCGGCTTTCTGCGCAGCCAGATCGGCCGGCGCCTGCGACTGCGGGTGACGCCCGAGCTCGCTTTCGAGCTCGATCGCGGCGCGGAGTACCTTCAGGACATGACCGAGCTGCTCGACCGGCTGCACAAGGAACCCAGTGATACCTGAGACGCTGCTCTCGCGCTTCGCCGGCAACCGGCGATTCCTGATCTCGAGCCATTCCAACCCCGACGGCGACGCGATCGGCTCCGAGCTCGGCCTTCTGCGGCTGCTCCGTCGCGCCGGCAACGACGCGCTCGTCTGGAACCTCCACCCGACGCCGGGGGCCTATCGCTCGCTGCCCGAGAGCGCATCGATCCATGTCGGCGAGCGAGCCGCCGGCAGGATTCCCTGACGGCTTCGACTGCGCCGTCATTCTCGAGTGCCCGGAGCTCGACCGCACGGGGCTCGCCGCAGCGCTTTCGCGACTGCCCCTGCTCAACATCGATCACCACCTCGGAAACAGCCTCTACGGCGTCGCCAACTGGGTGGATACCACGGCGCCGGCGGTCGCGGTCCTGGTCGCCGCGCTCGCCCGGGAGCTCGGTCTCGCCGTCGACGGCGCGAGCGCCGACTGTCTGCTTCTCGGCTTGGTCAGCGACACCGGCGGCTTCCGCTTTTCGAACGCCACCCCCGCCGCCTTCGAGGCCGCGGCCATGTTGGTGCGCGAAGGCGCCCGGCCGGAACAGGTCTCGCAGTGGATGAACGAGAGCCAGCCTCAAGGCGCGGTGCGCCTGCTCGGCGAGATGCTGCGAACCCTCGAGCTCCATGCCGGCGGCGCGATCGCCACGGTCCACCTGACGCGCGCCATGTTCGAGCACGCCGGCGCGGTGGCCGGGGACTCCGAAGGGCTCGTCGACGTCCCGCGCTCGATCGCCGGCGTCGAAGCCGTCGCCCTGTTGCGCGAGATCGGACCGAACCAGTGGAAGATCTCGCTCCGGAGCCGCAGCCCGGTCGACGTGCGGGCGATCGCGCAACGACACGGCGGCGGGGGGCACAAGAATGCCGCCGGTTGCCGGGTGGAAGGCGATCTCGGCGCGCTCGCGACCGTTCTCGTGCGCGAGCTCGAAGCCGCCCTGGAGGCCTCGGGTGACGCTTGACGGTCTGCTCCTGGTCGACAAGGAGAGCGGCTGCACCTCGCACGACGTCGTGCAGATGGTTCGCCGGATCTTCAAGCAGAAACGCGTCGGTCATTGCGGCACGCTCGATCCGGATGCCACCGGCCTCCTGCTGCTCACCCTGGGACAGGCGACGCGGCTGACGCGCTTCCTCATCCAGGCGCGCAAGGTCTACGAAGGGACGATCACCTTCGGCCTCGAAACCGACACCTACGACTCCTCCGGCCGTCCGGTCGCCGAGCGCCCCACCGGGGATCTCACGGTAACGGCCATCGACGCCGGCATGGCGCGCTTCTCCGGCACCTTCGAGCAGCGCCTTCCGGCCTACAGCGCGCACAAGATCCAGGGCGTCAAGTTCTACGAGATGGCGCGCCGGGGGGAGGAGATTCCGGTCGCCAACAAACTGGTGACGGTCGACGAGTTCGTCCGGCTGAGCGCTCTCGCGGACAACCGGATCGATTTCAGACTCACCTGCAGCTCCGGAACCTACGCCCGGAGCCTGGCGCACGAGCTCGGTGCCGCGGTCGCGACTGGCGCCCATCTTTCGGCTTTGCGCCGGGTCCGGATCGGCAAGCCCGGCCTTTGGTTCGACGTTGGAGCGGCCCTGACGCTCGCCGAGGCCAACCGCCGGCAAGCCGCGGCAGAGGAGCTCGGCCCGGCCTGGCTGCCGCTCGCCCATATTCCGTTGCCTTTCGGGACCGCCGCGCTCGACGCCCTGCAGGAACGGCGCGCGGTCAACGGTCAGACGGTCATCCTCCAGGCACCGGGCGGAGTGGCCGGCGACTGGGTGCGGCTGGTCGACCGGGTGGGCGGTCTGGTCGCCGTCGGGTCGGTCGTGGAGGCGCTCGGAAGCTCGGGAGCGGCCGTTCTGCAACCCCGGATCGTGTTCAAGTCAGGCCCGGATGTGGTAGGCTTTTCAAGGATATAGATAGAGACCAAGAGATCGATTCACGACCGAAGGAGAAGAGACTTGTCTCAGGCCAAATCAGAGATCATCCGGGACTACCGGATGCACGAGACCGACACCGGCTCGACGGATGTACAGGTCGCCCTGCTGACGCAGCGCATCAACGAGCTTACCGGGCACTTCAAGACCCACACCAAGGATCACCACAGCCGCCGCGGCCTGCTGAAGCTCGTCGGCCAGCGCCGCCGGCTGCTCGATTACATGAAGCGGCGCGACGCCGAGCGCTACCGCCAGGTCATCGAGCGCCTGGGAATCCGCAAGTAAACCGTCTCCGAACGGTATCCGGAACGCACCCGGTCCACGATCGCCGTGGCCGGGGAGGCGTCCCCGCAAGTCCGTTCACGCAAGCCAAGGAAAATCAATGAGAACGCAGAGAACCGTCCAAATCGGCTCGGAGAGCCTCTCTCTCGAGACCGGTCATATCGCCAAACAGGCCCACGGCGCATGCGTCGTCCGCCTCGGCGACACCGTCGTCCTGACCACCGCCTGCATGCAGGCAAGCACCCTGCCGCGCGACTTTCTGCCGCTCACCGTCGACTACCGCGAGTACGCCTACGCGGCGGGCCGGATCCCCGGCGGCTTCTTCAAGCGCGAAGGCCGCTCCACCGAGAAGGAGACGATCACCGCGCGCCTGATCGACCGGCCGCTCAGACCCCTCTTCCCTCCGGGCTACACCAGCGAGACCCAGATCATCTCCTTCGTCCTCTCGGCCGACGGCGAGCACGACCCCGACGTCCTGGCGATCAACGGCGCCTCGACGGCGCTCGTGCTGTCGGCGATTCCGTTCTACCACCCGATCGCTGCGGTGCGCGTCGGGCTCATCGACGGCCAGGTCATCTTCAATCCGACCAACAGCCAGCGCGACGTGGCGGACCTCGATCTGGTCGTCGTGGGCACGGAAGAGGCGGTCATGATGGTCGAGGCGGGCGCCAATCAGCTTGCCGAGAAGACCCTCCTCGACTGCATCTGGGCCGGACACGCCGAGCTCCAGAAGATCATTCAGGCGCAGATCGCGATGTTCCGCGAGCGCGGCCTGTCGAAGCCGGCCTGGAACGCGCCCGAGCCCTATCCGCAGGAGCTCTACCACGAGGTCCGCGGCGCCATCCACGCGCAGCTCAAGGCCGCCCTGCACACCAAGGGTAAGTTCGAACGCAAGGACGCGATTTCGGCGGTCCAGAAGGAGTACCTCTCCTCGATTCCGGAGGAGGACGCCGTCAAGCGCTCCCAGGCCAAGAAGGTCATCGAGACGCTCGAGGAAGAGACGCTCTACGACTCGGTGCTCGACGATCACAACCGCTTCGACTCGCGCCGCCTCGACGAAATCCGCCCGATCGATATCGAGGTCGGAGTCCTGCCGCGAACCCACGGTTCGGCGCTCTTCACCCGCGGCGAGACTCAAGCGCTCGCGACGGTGACTCTCGGCACCCAGCGTGACGCCCAGATCATCGAGGAGTACGAGGGCGAGAGCAAGCAGAAGTTCCTTCTGCACTACAACTTCCCGCCGTTCTCGGTCGGCGAGGTGAAGTTCCTGCGCGGCGCAAGCCGGCGCGAGATCGGGCACGGCGTTCTGGCTCGGCGGGCGCTTCTTCCGGTTCTGCCGCACGAAGAGGACTTCCCATACACGATCCGCGTCGTCTCCGACATCCTCGAGTCCAACGGCTCGTCGTCGATGGCGACGGTCTGCGGCGGTTCTCTCGCGCTGTTCGATGCCGGCGTGCCGATGCTGGCGCCGGTCGCAGGCGTCGCGATGGGTCTCGTCCAGCGCGGTGAACAGTTCGCGGTCCTGACCGACATCGCCGGACAGGAGGACCACTACGGCGACATGGACTTCAAGGTCGCCGGTACCCGCAAGGGCATCACCGCGCTGCAGATGGACATCAAAGTCGGCGGCGTCTCGAAGTCGGTCATGGAGACCGCGCTCGAGCAGGCCAGGATCGGCCGCCTGCACATCCTCGGCAAGATGGAGGCAATCATCGGCGCGCCGCGCCAGGACCTCTCCACCTTCGCGCCGCGGCTCTACACCCTGCAGATCAACAAGGAGAAGATCCGCGACATCATCGGACCCGGTGGCAAGACCATCCGCTCGATCGTCGAGGAGACCGGTTGCCAGGTCGAGGTCGAGAACGATGGCCGCGTGATCATCGCCTCTCCCGACGCCGAAGCCGCCAAGCGCGCGATCCAGATGATCGAGCGCCTGACCGAGGTGCCGGAGATCGGCAAGGTCTACACCGGCACCGTGCGCCGCGTCGAGGCCTACGGTTGCTTCGTCGAGATCATGCCCGGCACCGACGGCCTGGTGCATATCAGCGAGCTCGCCCCGTACCGGGTGCGCGAGACCAGCGACATCGTCAAGGAGGGCGACGAGCTCACGGTCAAGGTCATCGATATCGACGACACCGGCCGCGTCCGGCTCTCCCGCAAGGCGGTCATCGTCGAGGCGCCCGACTACGATCCGGCACAGTTCGCCGGCATGGGAATGAGCGACGACGAGCGCCCGCCGCGGGCCGAAGGTCCCGCCGGGAGTCGTGGCGGCGATCGGGGCGACCGCGGCGGCCGCGGCGGCCGGCCGGATCGTGGCGGTCGCGGCGGCGGTCGCGATTCGCGCGGGCCGCGGCGCTGAGCTAGGCCATCGCAGGCACAGTAAGATCCGGGCCGGGTCGGCGACGATCCGGCCCTTTTCTTGTCGAACCGCGGGAGGCCTGGAAGACGATGCCGCAGGGAGAGCTAACGATCACCGAGCTCGCGCAGCATCTCGAGGCGCTGCTCGAGGCCGGCCGAGGCAAGGACTACGGTCCGAACGGCGTCCAGGTCCAGGGGCGCCGCCCGATCCGCCGGATCGCGACCGGCGTCTCGGCCTGCGTCGAGCTCTTCGAGCGCGCCCGCGATGGCGGCGCGGACGCCGTCCTGGTTCATCATGGGCTGTTCTGGGAGGGCAGGCCACGGCAGCTCACCGGACACACCTACGCCCGGGTGGCTACGCTGCTCGAGGCCGGCATGCACCTCCTCGCCTATCACTTGCCGCTCGACCGCCATCCGGAGCTCGGCAACAACATTCTCGCGGTCAGGAAGCTCGGGCTCTACGCCGTGGAACCGTTCGCCGACTACGAGGGCCTGCCGATCGGCTTTCGCGGCCGCTATCCCGAACCGGTTGCCAAAGAGGCGCTCGTCGCGCGCTGTCGCGCGATCTTCGGACAGGAGCCGTTGACTTTTCTCGCCGGGCCCGGAGGAGATCGCCACCGTCGGCATGGTGAGCGGGGGCGCCGCCGGCGAGATCCACCAGGCAATCGCCGCCGGGCTCGACGCCTACATCACCGGCGAACCGACCGAATGGGTCATGAACGTGGCGCGCGAAAACCGGATCCACTTCCTCGCCGTCGGCCACTACGCGAGCGAGCGTCTCGGCATCCGAGCCCTCGGCGAGCACCTCGCCACCCGCTTCGGCCTCGCCCACGAGTTCATCGACGTCCCCAACCCGATCTGAGACCGGGGACACAATGGAGGGACACGATGGAGGGACACGATGAAGGGACACAGTCGCGGGTCACGTACGGGAACCTGTCCCCGCATCGTGTCCCTCCTTTGTGTCCCCGTTAGCTCAACCCAGCGCGGCGGTAGCTTTGGCTTTGGGAAAGAAGCGGAAGAAGTTTTCGGTGGTGAGGGCCGCGGTGGCTTCGAGGTCGAGGCCGAGCTCGAGGCCGAGGCGCTGGGCGATCTCGACGATGTAGGCCGGCTCGTTGGGCTTGCCGCGATACGGCACCGGGGCGAGGTAGGGCGTGTCGGTCTCGACCAGGAAACGGTCGCGCGGCGTGCCGGCGATCACCTCGCGCACGTTGTCCGCCTTGGGAAAGGTGATCATTCCCGACATGCCGAGAGCGGCGCCGCGGGCGACGACCGTCTCGGCCATCGACTTTCCACCGGCGAAGGAATGAAGGTCGACCTTGAGAACCGCGAACTCCGGCTCGGCGAAGATGGCGAGCATGCGCTCGTTCGAGTCGCGATTGTGCACGATCGCCGGCAGCTCGAGCTCCGCCGCCACCCGCCACTGCGCGCGCAACGCCGCTTCTTGCACCTCGCGCGGCGCGTGGTCGTAGAAGAAATCGAGCCCGCACTCCCCCACCGCGACCGCCTTCGGATCGGCGAGGAGATCGCGCAGCCGCACCTCGTCCCCCGGCTTCCAGATCGCGGCCTCGTGCGGATGAACGCCCAGGGCGCACCAGACGTTCTCGTGCCGGTGGCAGAGCGCGAGGAGCTCCTCAGCCTGGTCGAGGACTGTCGCTGGGACCAGGATCCCATCGACGCCGCGCGCATGCGCGCGCTCGATCGCGCGCTCCCGCGCCTCGGCGTCGAGGTACTGCAGGTGACAGTGCGAATCGATCAGGAACACCCGCGTGCTCACTTCACGCGCGTTCCGTTCGGCGCGCCTCCGGCGTGCGGCCGCACGAGGATCGGCCTGCCCTCGGCGTCGGTCGCAGCGAGCATCATGCCGCGCGACTCGACGCCCATGAGCTTGGCCGGCTTGAGGTTCGCCACGACGACGACCTGGCTGCCATCAGCTCCTCCGGCGTGTAGGCCTTGCCGATCCCCGCCACCAGCTGGCGCGGACTCTCCTCGCCGAGATCGACCGCATCTCGGATCAGCTTGTCGGACTTCGGCACGTGCTCGGCAAACCTCACCGTACCGACCTTGAGCTCGGTGGCGAAGAACTGATCGATGCGAAAGCAGGTTGGAGGACTCCGCCGGCGCGCCCGGCACCGGCGCTGCAGCCGGCATCGGCTGGGCGGCCGCGCCGGCAGGCGGTGCGGCCGGAGCGGGAGGCGGAGCGGGCGGAAGCGTCTCGGACATGAATTTCTCCTTGTCGATTCTGCGGGAATAGCGGCGCGAGCGCAGGGAGGATCGCGCCGGTCGGCGTACCGCCCCAGGCCAGGGCGTCGAGGCTTTCCGGCGCCGCGCCCGTCCCGACCGCGGCGAGGACGCGGCGCGCCACCGTCGGCATGAACGGCAGCAGACCCGGTGGCGACGATGCGCACCGACTCGAGACCGTTCCAGAGCACGCGTGACAGGGCGTCCGTGGCGCCCTCGCTCTTGATCATCTTCCACGGCTCGCGGGCGACCAGGTACTGATTCGCCTCGGCGAGCAGCCGCCAGAGCGCCCGCAGGGCGTCCTGGAAGGCGAGCGCATCCATCGCCGAGCGATACTCCGCCACGACCTGCGGGCGACCGGGATCAGCGGGTTGTCGTCGCAAGAGCGTGGCGGCGTCCGGCCGCCGAACGCCCGCGTGCCAACGTGACGACGCGGCTCGCGGTGTTGCCGAGGTCGTTGGCGAGATCGCTGTTGAAACGGTCGACGAACGCCTCGTCCGAAAAGCTCGCGTCCTGACCGAAGACCATCTCGCGCAGCAGAAAGTAGCGCAGGACATCCGGCCCGAAACGGGCGACCAGATCGTCCGGCCGCACGACGTTGCCGACCGACTTCGACATCTTCTTCGCGTCGCGCAGCCACCAGCCGTGCGCCCAGACCGTGGTCGGCAGCGGCAGCCCGGCCGACATCAGGAAGGCCGGCCAGTAGACGCATGGAAGCGGAGATGTCCTTGCCCATCAGGTGGAGACGCGTCGCACCATTCGCGGCCGCCTCGCCATTCCAAAAGGCTCGGTAAAGGGCGGACGCTCGGCGCTGCGGGCTCCTTCGTCGGCAGCCACCCCCTTGTTCGAGCCTTTCTCTCCGAAGCCGAGCGCCGTGATGTAGTTGGCCAGGGCATCGAGCCAGACGTAGACGGTGTGGCCGGGATAGCCGGGGAACGGGATCCCCCAGGCGAGCTCGGTGCGGCTAACCGAGAGGTCCCGCAGGCCTTGCTCGACGAAGGAGCGGACCTCGTTGCGTCGCGTCTCCGGGCGGATCGCCTCCGGGTGGGCGTCGATCCAGTCGAGCAGCGGCTGCTGAAAGCGGGAGAGCCGGAAGAAGACGTTCTCCTCCGACTGCCACTCGATCGCGCTGTCGTGCACCGGGCATTTCTGCCCCGCCGCGAGCTCCTTCTCCGTGTAGAAGGTCTCGCACGGTGAGCAATACCAGCCCTCGTGCTTGGCGAGGTAGAGGTCGCCCGCCGCGGCGATGCGGCGGATGATCTCGAGCACGCCCCGCTCGTGCCGGGGCTCGGTGGTGCGGATGAAGTCGTCGTGCGAGATCGCCGAAGCGTCTTCCAGAGCTCGTGATAGCGCGCCACGACGCGGTCGGCGAGCTGCTGCGGGGAGATGCCCTCGCGCGCCGCGGCACGCTCGATGTTCTGGCCGTGCTCGTCGGTGCCGGTCAGGAAGACGGACGTCGTCACCCGCCATCCGGCGGTAGCGCGCCAGGTATCCGCGACAACCGTCGTGAAGATGTGCCCGATGTGCGGCAGATCGTTGACGTAGTAGATCGGCGTAGTCAGATAGAAGGGCGGCATAGGGGGGATTCCAGGCGCTCCAGCGCGCCGGCGAGTCTATCAGCCAGGAAATCGTCCGTCGGGCGGGATCGCGTCTTTCATTTTTCACTTCGACGCGTATTGCTGGGGGACCCACTCCTCAAGAATCCAATTGATCAGTGGGGGCCGGCAAACGCGGCGAAGTGAAAAATGAAAGACGCGATACCGCCCGTCAACAACGCAGGAAGACTCAGCCAGGAGCGAGCTCCCCCTCCTGGTAGACATAGCGCGCCCCGCAGAAAGAGCACTGCGCCTCGACCCTTCCCTCCGCGTCGCGGATCGACTCGAGGTCGGAGGCCGGCAGGCCGACCAGCGTCGCGAGCAGGCCTTCGCGGCTGCAGCCGCAACGAAAACGCACCGCGCGGCGATCGATGAGCTCGGGGCTAAGCCCCTCGAGGACGTCGTCGCGGAGCTCCGCGAGTCCGCCGCGCCCGATCGTCCGGCTCACGCCGCCGACTCGCGCGAGATTCTCCTCGAGGCGCTCGACGGCATCTTCGCGCGCGCCGGGCAGCACCTCGACGATCATGCCGCCGGCGGCGCGGATCCCCTCCGGCCCTTCGAGAACTCCGACCATCACCACCGACTGGGTCTGCTCGCTCTGCTCGAGAAAGTGCGCCAGGTCGAGCCCGATCTCGCCCGACGCGAGCGCCACCTGGCTCTCGTAGGTACTGCCGTCGACGAGCTCGCGTCGAACCCGCAGCACTCCCCTTCCGACCGCTGCGGCGATGCGCAGGTGGCCCTGGCCGTCGGTCGGAAGATCGATCTGCGGCTCCCCCACGAGACCGCGGAGATTGCCTTCGCCATCGACTTCGGCGACGATCTTGCCGATCGGGCCGTCGCCGGTCACGGTCAGCGTCAGGCGCCGCGAGGCGCGCACGGAGAGCCGCAGGAGGAGAGTCGCCCCCGCCATGGCGCGGCCGAGCGCCACCGCGGCGATCGGCGAGAGGTCGTGCCGCCGTCGCGCCTCCTCGACCACCGGAGTCAGGTCGACCGCCGCCCAGCGCAGGCTCACCTCTCCGGCAACGCCGTACTCGAGGTTGCCGGACGGTGCTGTTGTGTTCAAGAAAAGATGCTCACAGGGTGAAAGGTCCCGCAGCCGCTGCGACCAGCGCGGCTTCGTAGACGGCGCGCCAGGAGGTTCCAGCGGCCTCCGCAAGCCTGCTGCAGTCCTCGTACTCCGGCGCGTTCGCGATCGCCCGGCCGCGGAACCGCGCGCGCTTGATCCGCACCTCGCCGAACGGTGTCGCGACCGTCACCACCACGCGCTCCGCCTCGAATCTGCCGCTCGCGTGGAAGCGGCAGCCGAGCGATCCGGTCTCGGCAAGCAGCACTCCGGCGAAGCGTTCGAGGTCGGGAGCCCGGCAGAGCATCGACACCAGCTGATCCCGGGCGGCCCTTCTTCATCTGCACCGGCGTCAGGATAGACGTCGAGCGCGCCCTCGGCGAGCAGCCGTGCTCATCGCATGAGCGAGACCCTTCTCCCGAAAGATCGTCGACCTCGCACTCCGACCACCACGACCTCCGAGCTGACGACGCCGACGCCCGATCGGCTGCGGGCCAGCGGCTGCCGCGATGAGCCGCACCGCGTTCGCGCATCCCGGAGTCTCCTTACGGCCGAGGCCGTAACCGACGCCCTCGACGATCATCGCCGGCAACTCCACGAAGTCGTCCACGAGCTCCGCGAGGAGCACCGCCCCGGTCGGCGTCAGGAGCTCGCCGACGGAGCGCTCGGAGCCGTAGACCGGCAGTCCCTTCATGAGCTCGGCGACGGCGGGCGGCGGGACGGGCATCCGGCCATGCGCGCCGGACACCGAACCGCCACCGAGATTGACCGCGCCGCAGGTGATCCGCCGCGGCGCCAGCCACTCGACCGCCGCTGCCGCTCCGACCAGGTCGACGATCGAGTCGACCGCCCCGACCTCGTGGAAGTGCACCCGCTCGATCGCCATCCCGTGCGCTTTGGCCTCCGCCTCCCCCAGGCGGTGAAAGAGCGCGCGAGCGCGCGCCTTCACCGGCCCGGAGAGCGCGCTCCCTTCGACCAGCGCGAGAATCTCCGCGAGATGCCGCCCGTGACCACGAGCCTGTCCAGGCTCCTGTTCGAATGCAGAAGAAGCTTGCTGGTAAAGGTCATTGCTCTCGGAAGGACCGTGCCTGTGGTCGGCGTCGTCGCGGACGTGCCGGTGAGAGTGCCCCGCCGGCCCGCTGACGCCACGCTCGTCACCCTCCCTTACTGAAAGCTTTTCAGCTTCTTCTTGAACAGAATCCTCTTCTGCTCTCTCCTCCGGATCCGGGCCCTCGATCGGTTGGCCGTGATCGAGCACTCGAAAGCGCGTGCCGGCGAAGCCGGCGCGGCGGGCCTTGCGGCTCTCGACGCCGATGCCATGGAGCTTCAGGGCGGCGACGGCCTCTTCGACGACGCTCTCCGGCATCCCGAGATCGAGGCAGGCGCCGAGGAACATGTCGCCGGCGAGCCCGTTGAAGCAGTCGAGATGCAGATCCTTGCCGCGCACGCCCCGGAAATTACCATGCGCCGCGCTCGCGCAGCGACACCCAACGTCCGACGCCACCCAGGATCAGATGATCGACCAGGCGCACGCCGACGAGCTCGCCCCCCTCGGAGAGCCGGCGCGTGAAGGCGAGATCCTCGGGGCTCGGGCTCGGGTCGCCGGAGGGGTGGGTATGAAAGACCACCATGCCGCAGGCGCCGTGCAGCAGGCCTTCCTTGAGAATGGCGCGCGGCTCGACCGCTGCCCGGTTGACGGTGCCGCGATAGAGCTCGCGCTCGGCGAGCAGGCGGTTGCGGGTGTCGAGGTAGAGAGCGCCCATGACCTCCTGATCGCGTACGCCGTAGCGCAGCGCGAGGTAGCTCGCGACCGCCGCCGGCGCGCCGAGGACGGCACGCTCGACCGCGTCGGTCCGCGCCAGCCGCCGGCCGATCTCCGCCGCGGCGAGGAGCGCCGCCGCCTTGGCCTCGCCGAGCCCCTTGCGCAGCAGTCCTTGGGCTCCGGTGCCGGCGAGGCCCGGGAGTCCGCCGATCGCGCTCAGAATCTCGCGCGCGACCTCGATCGCCGAGGCCCCCGGCCGCCCGGTGCGCAGCAGGAGCGCCAGGAGCTCGGCGTCTCCGAGCGCGTGGGCACCCTGCGCCAGCAGGCGCTCGCGCGGCCGCTCGTCGGCCGGCAGCTCGCGAATCAGGAGCCCGGCGCCGTGGGCTGCTCCTACGGCTCCCAGGGCTTCGCCCCCTTCTCGAGCTCGTCGACCAGGCGCGGCAGCGCCTCTCCCGCCGGCTCGCGGCAGACGCGGTCCGCGAGGTGCGAGAGCGGCGTCTCTTCGCGATTGACCTCGATGACGAAGGCGCCGTTGCGAGCCGCGAGCTCGATGAGGCCGGCCGCCGGATAGACGGTCGCCGAGGTCCCGACGGCGACGAAGAGCTCGCAGTCGGCCGCGGCTTCGGCCGCGCTCTCGAAGACACCGGCAGGCAGGCGCTCGCCGAACCAGACGACGGCCGGCCGCATGCGGCCGCCGCAGCCGCAGCGCGGCGAGCCCTCGGCGGGGTCGGCGAAGTCGATCAGCGTGGCCATGTCGACCTCGCGCCCACAGGCGTCGCAACGCGCGTTCCAGATGTTGCCGTGGAGCTCGAGCACGTTCCGGCTCCCGGCCCGCTGATGCATGCGATCGATGTTCTGTGTCACGACGAGTAAAGACGGAAAAAGCTCCCCCAATCTGGCAATCGCCCGATGCGCCGCGTTGGGCTCCGAGTCCCGCACCCCGATGTAGCGCGACACATACCAGTCCCAGACCCGCTTGGGATCGCGCGCGAACGCCTCCGGCGTCGCCAACGTCGCCGGATCGAAGTCGGCCCACAGCCCCCCGACCCCCCGAAACGTCGCCAACCCCGACTCCGCCGAAACCCCCGCGCCGGTGAAGACGACGACTTTCCCTTTCTCGATCATCTGGACTCCTCGACCTTCGCGAGTCAGTCTCGCACGCTGCCGGGCCGGCATATCTGACCCGCGGCGGGTTCGATCTCGCCAGGATATAGAGTCGGTCCGGAGTTAATGTGGCTCCTCAGGAAGGAGACTCCGCGTGATCTCATCACGAACCTTGAAACTGTCTCTCTTCCTCACCTTCACCGCCTCGATCTGCGAGGCGCAGATGCCCTACATGCTCTCCGACCTCCTTCCGGACAACGTCGAAGAAGGCGCTCTTGGAACCATCTTTCTGGGTTCGGAAGGATCGAGCGTCTTCTTTTCGGAGGCGGTGGATTCCTTGGGAGAAGAGCTCTGGGTTACTCAAGGGACACCGGAGTCGACGCACCTGGTCTCCGATCTCTGCCCAGGTTCCTGCTCCAGCCATCCGCGTACCCTGGGCGTTGCAGGCGGAAGATTCTATTTTTCGGCGCGACCCGATGAAAACTATTCCGGAGCTTCAGTGTATTCCGTCCTGCCCTCAGGTCTGGATCTCCAACTCGTCGCAGCCGAAAGCGACGGCTACCGGCTCGGCTTCCTGAACCAGGATGAATCCAGCGGATACTTCGCGGAAGTTGCAGGCCAGGCTCAGTTCATTGTGGTGACGCTCGACGGCGGAGAGGCCCTTCTGCGCTCCTCCGGGAGCCAGAGCGAAACCGCGATGATCTTCGACTTTGGCGACCCCTCGGACCAACGCTTCCCTTATGGCCTGACGGAGATCGGCGACTCCCGAGCGATCTTCTTCTACGCGGCCGGCTTCGTCGGCGTAGTCGACGAAGTTTGGGTCACAGACGGAACCACCGCGGGCACGAGGTCGATTGCAGAGCTGGGCGAGAGGGCGAGCCCCGGCGATCCGCAAACGAGCGGATCACGAGTCTACTTTCAGAGCAGCTCGGAGACCGGAAGCGTGCTCTGGATTTCTGACGGCACTTCGGAAGGTACTACTGATCTCACCAATTTCGCGGATCCTACATCGCAGATCCTGGGCTTGGAGAGTGGATCACCTGTCGCGTACTTTCTCGTAACCTCCGCGACTTCTGGCGAGGAGCTCTGGGCAACGAACGGCTCACGGGCCGGTACTCATGCCGCCACCAGCTTCGGGTATCACGAGCCCTTTGACTCGCCCTCCCCACAGGAATTTCGGTCGAGGACCGCAATCGTCGACGGTCACGCCTACTTCATCGCCAGCGACGGGATTCACCCACGTCAGCTCTGGAAAACGGACGGGACTCCGGCCTCCAACCGAGCCATCGGTGAGCTCTGCACCGAATACGACTGCGGCGACTCCTGGGTGGAATCGGTCGGAGGCCGCGCACTGTTCGCAGGCGCTTCCGAATCCGGAATCGAACCGATGGTGGCGGGCATGTCAGGAGACTCCGTTTCGATTCTCGAGGATATTTGCCCAGGTCCCTGCTCCAGCTCACCGACGAGAGCTCAAGCCCTGCCGAGCGGGCGTGTTCTCTTTGTGACGGACAATCCCGATTCCTCGGGCTCCTCTGCCCTCTGGTTGACCGGAGGAGCTCCCTCGAGCACCTGGAATCTTCTCAGCCCCGCCCTCCAGCAGCCCTCGATCACCAATGCGACGCCCTACGCCTTGGAGTCCGATACGAGCATCTACTTCATCGGTCTGACATTCCC
Source organism: Thermoanaerobaculia bacterium (assembly GCA_963806165.1). Taxonomy (GTDB): domain Bacteria; phylum Acidobacteriota; class Thermoanaerobaculia; order Multivoradales; family JAGPDF01; genus JAGPDF01. The sequence continues at coordinate 517,713 of CAWDWZ010000007.1, read as the reverse complement.
GGGTGGGTTCCGACTCTGGGTGAGCCCGGGCTCGCCCGCCTCCGCGACCGTCTTCGCGGACCTGCAGGGAGTCACGCGAGGCGGCAGCCCCAGATTGTTCGAGGCCAGCACCAGCGACCTCTACTTCGTGGCGAATGGCTACTCCTCGCCAATTGTCGGGCGCGTTTCGGGCTCGAGCGGCTCGGTCGAGCTGATCTCGGGCAGCTACTATATTTGTGGTACTAGCGACAACGCTCAGCCAACCAGCCTCGGAGATTCACTGATCTTCTTTGGGTGCCGCAGCGACAGTATCTACCGAGTGGACCCCGCTGCTACGGAAGCCATCCTGGTGAAGAACCTCGAGGTCGGCAGAATCGAAGCTGCGGTCGGACTCGCTTCGCGCGTAGTACTCGTCGTTTCCACTGAGCCTGGATGGGAAGTCTGGAAGACGGACGGGACAAGCACTGGAACGGTCAAGGGATTCTCGTTACCACCCGAGAGCGAATTCGGTGATCACGCCTGGGCTATCAACGGCAAAGCCGTTCTCACGGCGTACCTTTCGGGCTCCGGCCTCGGGCTCTATGCAATCGGCCCGCAAGTGTCGAGCCTCGAGCTCCTCACCGCACTCTCGCCGAGTTTCTACGGCCTCTTCGAGACCAGTAACGGACTCGGTTTCTTCAGCAAGATCGAGGGCGAGATCGCTAGACTCTGGCGAACGGACGCGACCGCCGCCGGAACAATTCCGCTGCTCACACTGCCCTCGACAGCCGCTCTTCTTGGCGCATCGCGGTGGGGATCGGAGTACCTCCTCCTGGTCAGAATCAACGAGGCTCAGGTCGAGCTGATCCGTACCGACGGATCGCTGGATGGGACCTCCGTGGTGACGCAGTTCGCTCCAGCGGCTTCTCCGGGCACCGTCGACATGGCGGACTTCGAAGGGCGCGTCTACTTCGTCTTCCCGCTCGGGGAGCGGACCGCGATCTGGACGACCGACGGCACAGCGTCCGGCACGGAAGCGGTATGGACCGCGCCGAACGGTGCAAGTGCGGACCTTGAAACCGAGCTCGAGGCTTCAGCTTCAGGACTTCTCTTCACTGCGGCGGATCCGGACCACGGAACAGAGCCGTGGATCATCGAACACACCGGATCTTCCCCGCGCCTGCTTCAGGACATCTCCCCGGGGCCGACCTCCTCCTACCCGAGCTCGTTGTTCCGGCATGGCGATAGCGTCTATTTCTCCGCGTCGGACTCAGTCCACGGACAAGAGCTCTGGGTGCTTCCGCCTAGCGGCGGGCCTCCCTGCCAATCCTCGGACAAGGCTCTCTGTCTCGAGGGCGGCCGCTTCCGCGTCGAAGCCTACTGGCGCGACTTCGCTTGGCAACTCCGGCGACGCGACTGCCGTACCGATCTCGGGCGACACCGGCTACTTCTGGTTCTTCGACGACGCGAACGTCGAGATGATCCTGAAGCTCATCGACGGCACCGGCTACAACGGGCACCACTGGGTCTACTACGGCGCGCTCTCGAATGTCGAATACACCTTCACGGTCACCGACTCCGAGACCGGCGCGGCCAAGCGCTACTTCAATCCGGCCGCACGCTTCGCGAGCTCGGGAGACATCACGGCCTTCGGCCCCCAGGGGGCGCACGCGAGCGGCGGCCCGGCGGAGGCGATGACCCGTGCCGCGACGCCGCCGGAGATCTCCCTCGCCGCCTTCTCGGCGCCGCAGGGGCTGCCGGGCGCCTGTGTACCCTCGCCCACCCGTTTCTGCATCCTCAACAACCGCTTCTGGCGTCGAGGCCACCTGGCGCGATTTCGCTGGCCACACCGGCACGGCCAACGCCGGCACGCTCACCGGCGACACCGGCTACCTCTGGTTCTTCGACGAGGCCAACGTCGAAGTCGTCTTGAAGATGGTCGACGCCAGCGCCTTCAACGCCCACTTCTGGGTCTACTACGGCGCGCTCTCGAACGTCGAGTACACCCTGACCGTCACCGACACCGTCGCCGGCGGACCGGCGCGGATCTACCACAACGCCCTCGGCCAGTTCGGCAGCTTCGGCGACATCGAAGCCTTCCCGGCGCCATGACATCACCGCGCGGGCGGCCGCGAGATTCTCCGCGGGTCCTCTTCGCCTTCGTGCTGCTCTCGGCGCTCGCTGGTTCCCGCGGGACCTCGGCATCCGGTCTGCCCGGCAAGTGGGTCGAAGCGCGGAGCGCGCACTTCGTGGTGCTCGGAAACGTCTCCGAGAAGAAGGCGCGGGAGGTCGCGCGCGACTTCGAGCTCTTCCGGGAGTTCTTCGCGCTCAGGATCTCCGGCACTGTTCCTGCCGCCGGCCCCCCGCTGCGGATCTTCGTGGCGCGCGACGAAGAGACGATGAAGGTCCTCATGCCGGCGCTGCTCGAAAAGCTCGGCTCCCGAACTGTCGGCGGTCGGTTCGTCGATGGGGCCACGGCCCAGTTCATCGAGCTCCGGACGTCGGGAGACACACAGACCGTGTACCACGAGTACTTCCATTACTTCGCGCGCCGCTTTACGCAAGACCTGCCGCTCTGGCTGGAGGAGGGCCTCGCCGACTTCTGGGGGGCGACACGGTTCACGGCCGCGAGCGTCGAGATCGGTCGGCTTCTTCCCGAGCGCATGAAGCTCCTCGCCGGGCCGTCGCTCCCCTCTCTCGAGCGGCTGCTCGTTCTCGATCGGGATTCGCTGGAGTACCGCGACCCGATGCGGATCGGAGGCTTCTACGCCGAGTCCTGGGCCCTCGTGCACTACTTGGTTCTCGCGGAGAAGGGGGCCCGGAGCGAGCAGCTGTCGCGCTACATCCAGCTCGTCGCCGCGGGCCGGAAATCGCTCGCCGCGGCCAAAGAGGCGTTCGGCGACCTCGACCGGCTCGCGGAGGGGCTCAGGCGCTATGGCAGCGCGAGCAAGTTCCCGCTAGGCAGGATGCCTCCCGCCGATGCCGACCTACCCCGGGAAATCGCCGTTCGCGCTGTCGGCGACGCCGAAATCGCGGCGCGCATCGCCATCGCGCAGTTCCACACCGAAGCGGCCGCCACCCTCCTGCCCTGGACCGAGCTCGCGGCCCGGGAAGCTCCCGGCTCCGGCCTGACCGAGCTCGCGGCCGGGCTGCTCGCGATTCGGCAACAGCGCTTCGGAGACGCCGAGGCGGCGCTCACGCGCGCGACGCGCGCTGGGGAATCCGAGGCGATTGCCTGGTACGGCCTGGCGGTCATCGAGCTGCAGCGCGACAGCTCGCCCGCCGGGCTCGCGCTGGCGGAGGCCGATCTGCTGCGCGCGCTCGAAAGCGATCCAGGATTCGCCCCAGCCCATAGCCGGCTCGCCGGAATCTACCTGCGCCTGGGCACCGATCCGAAGCGCGCCCTCGCGGCCATCCGCCTCGCGCGCCATTTGCGGCCGGACGACGATGTCCTCACCGCGCGTGAAATCCAGATTCTCGACCGGCTCGGCTCCCGGACGGATGCCGAAACCAGGACCGCGAAGCTCATCGCGGAAGCTCTCAAGTCGCAGGCGCCCGCTTATCTCAATGACCTCTGCCGGAACGGCTGCCTCTTGGGCCATGCCCAGGCTTACCGCCCGCTGTGCGAGAAGGCGGTCGAGCTTGCGCCCAAGAACGCTGCCTATCTCGACAGCCGCGGCTTGGCGCGCGGCGCGACTGGGGACACCGCAGGCGCAGCGGCCGACCTGCGCGCGGCGCTGGCGACTCCGAACTTCACCTGGTCGGCGGAACAACGATCTCTCCGTCAAAGCTGGATCGACAACCTCGACGAGGGCCGCTCGCCGTTCTCCTCCGAGCTCTTCGAGCGACTGCTCGACGATCTCGCGGAGAGTCTCGGCTGGGGGCGGTGACTCGCCGGGCGAAGCGGATTCACCGACGCGAGGCAGGCCCGCACCCTTATACTCCTTCCCATGTCGATCTTCGAGCCGATCCTCGCCCGGCTCAACGCAGAAGGAGGGCGCTACGTCATCGTCGGCGGGCTCGCCGTCGTGCTTCACGGCCACCCGCGCCTGACTGTCGATCTCGATCTCGTCGTCGACCTCGCGCCGGACGCAGCTCGGAGGACGCTTGCGGGACTTCTCGCTCTGGGCTTCCGTCCGCTGGCACCCGTCGATGCGTATGAGTTCGCCGATGCCGCCAAGCGCCGAATCTGGACAGAGCAGAAAGGAATGCGGGTCTTCTCCCTCTACGACCCGGAGAATCCCCTACGTACGGTCGACCTGTTCGTGGATTCACCGATCCAGTTCGAAGAGCTCTGGAGCCGATCCGAGCTCGTCCAGTTGAGATCGGTGAAAGTGCACGTCGCCTCCTTGCCGGACCTGATTCGAATGAAACGACTCGCCGGGCGTGACCAGGATCTCGAAGACGTCTTGAAGCTCGAAGAGATCCTTCGACTGAAGGGTCAGGCAAACCGTGAGTGATGGCAAGGCACCGCCTGCAAGAGCGGGTCGCGATCCTTGGGAGAGCTCGACCTGGGAAGGGCATGCCCGCTGGCAGATCGAGCATACTCTCGCCGCCACCCCGCTCCAGCGACTCCTCTGGCTCGAGGCGGCGATTGCTCTCGCCTGGGAGACGGGAGCGCTCCGGCGCCGCATTTTGGAAGACGAGCTTTCGTCGCGAGCGCCGATCCCCTATCCTGTCGATTGACTCCGCGCGCTCGCGGCTGCTAGAAAGCGTCGATGCCCTCTCTGCCGACGAATTTCGGTCTGCTGCCGCCCGAGCTCTCCGACCCGAAGAAGAGTCCGGTGGTGGTGCTGCCGGTGCCGTTCGAACGCACCACCTCCTACGGCAAGGGCACCTCCGGCGGACCGGCGGCGCTGCTGCGCGCCTCGCAGTCGATGGAGCTCTACGACGAGGAGCTCGGGGGCGAGCCGTGCGATGTCGGCATCGCCACCGCTCCGCCGTTCCATCCGGAAGCGTTCGAGATGGAAGAGGCGATGGCCGAGCTCGACGCCGAATGCCACCGCCATATGGCGGCGGGCAGGTTCCTCGTCACGCTCGGCGGCGAGCACAGCCTGACGATCGCCCCGGTGCGCGCCGCCCAACGTGTTTTCGGAGCCAGCGGCGCGATCGGCATCGTCCAGTTCGATGCCCATGCCGATCTGCGCGAGGAGTTCGAAGGCACGCCCTACTCCCACGCCAGCGTCATGCGGCGGGTGTTCGAGGAGGGGATCCGCTCGTTGCCCGTCGGCATCCGCTCGCTCTCGGCCCCCGAGGCCGAGTTCGTCCGCAAACACAAGATCCCCGTCGTCTGGGGCCACGAGCTCGCGACCGCCGCGCTCGAGAAGCGTTTCGACGCGCTTCTCAAGAAGCTCCCGAAGCGGGTCTACCTCACCTTCGACATCGACTTCTTCGACCCGGCGCTCGTTCCGGCCACCGGGACTCCCGAACCTGGCGGCGGGACCTGGTATCCGACCCTGCGACTCCTCCGCCGGCTTTTCGCGGCCAAGGAGGTCGTGGCGATGGATGTCGTCGAGCTCGCGCCGCTCGGCGGCCAACCCGCGTCCGACTTCGTCGCCGCGAAGCTGGTCTACAAGTGCATCGGGTACAAGTTCCAGAGACCGCCGGCCGGCGCGTCAGCCGACCCTAGCGCTCGTCAGCCGACGAGCGCTATCCGACCAAGACGCTCCCGCCGTTGACGTTGATGATCTCGCCCGTCAGGTGGCGCGCGAGCGGCGAGGCGAGGAAGAGGATCGGTCCGGCGACATCTTCGGCGCTCGCCACCCGGCCGAGCGGAATCCCGGCCTCGATCTCGCCGCGCAGGTCACCGCTCAGCGCCTCGGCGGACATCTCGGTGTCGACCCATCCCGGCGCCACGCAGTTGACGCGGATCTCCGGCGCGAGCTCCATCGCCCAGGCCTTGGTCGCCGAGATCATCGCGCCCTTCGACGCCGCATACGGACTGTAGAACGCCTCGCCGCGCTGCCCTGCGGTCGACGAGAGGTTGATCACGCACGCCTGCTTCGACAGGCGCAGGAACGGCAGGGCCTCGCGCAGACAGTGGAACGGGCCGCTGACGTTGATGCGCATGGTCGAGATGTAGCGATCTTCGTCGAACTGCGACATCGGGTTGTGCTCCCAGACGCCGGCGTTGTTGATCAGGCAGTCGAGCTTCCCCCATTCGGAGGCGACGAACTGGAAGAGCTCGACGATCTCGGCGGGCTGCAGGAAATCGCATGGAAAGCGCCTGTGCTGCTGGTCGGAGATCGAGTAGAGCTCGTCCACCAGCGCTTCGGCCTCGGCCTCGCGCTCGCGATACTGGATGAGGACCGCCGCGCCGGCGCGCGCGAAGAGCCGCGCCGTCGCCGCGCCGATGCCGCGGTTGCCGCCGGTCACCAGGACGTGCATTCCCGCGAGATCGATCATCGTCAGACCTCCACGATCAGGGCGATGCCCTGGCCGCCGCCGATGCAGGCCGACGCGACTCCCCGGCCGCCGCCGCGGCGCTGCAGTTCTTTCATCAGGGTGAGGGTGAGCCGTGCTCCGCTCGCGCCGAGCGGATGGCCTAGAGCGATAGCGCCGCCGTTGACGTTCAGCTTCTCGAGGTCGAGCTGCATCTCCTTGACGCACGCCAGAGTCTGCCCGGCGAACGCTTCGTTGATCTCGATGAGATCGAGCTCCGCGAGCTTCATGCCGGCCTTGGCGAGCGCGGCGTGGATCGCCGGCACCGGACCGATTCCCATGCGCGACGGATCGACCCCGACGATCGCCCACGACACCAGCTTCCCGAGCGGCTTCTTGCCGAGCTCCGCCGCGCGCTCCCGGGTGGAGAGCAAGAGCATCGCCGCGCCGTCGACGATCCCCGAGGCGTTGCCGCCGGTGACGAAACCGTCCTTGTCGAAAGCGGTCGGGAGCTTGGCCAGGTCCTCGATCTTCGTTCCCGGCCGCGGATGCTCGTCCTGGGTGACGGTCACCGCGCGCTTGCCCTCGCCGACCGTGACCGGCACGATCTCCTCCGCGAGCTTCCCCGCCGCCATGGCGGCGCAGGCCTTGGCCTGGCTCGAGACCGCGAACGCATCCTGGTCCTGGCGTGAGATACCGTACTCGCGCGCCAGGTTGTTCGAGGTCTGCGCCATGTAGAAGCCGCAGAACGGATCCATGAGCGACTCCATGAGCAGGTCTTCGAGCTTGCCGTTGCCCAAGCGCAGCCCTTTCCGCGCCCCGCGGATGAGGTGCGGCGCCTGCGTCATGTTCTCCATGCCGCCCACCAGGCAGGTCCGCGCCTCGCCGGCGAGAATGAGATGGGCCCCGGAGAGGATCGCCTGAATCCCCGAGCCGCAGAGTCGATTCACGGTCAGCGCCGGCACCTCCTTCGGCACCCCGGCTCGGAGCGCGACGTGCCGCGCGCCGTAGATCGCGTCGACGGAAGTCTGCAAGGCGTTGCCGACGATGGTGTGGTCGATCGCCGCCGGATCGACCCCGGTGCGCTCGAAGAGCGCCTTCGCGGCCCGCGCTCCGAGCTCGATCGCCGACAGGTCGGCGAACGGTCCGTTGAACTCCGCCATCGGCGTCCGGACGCCGTCGATCAGTACCAAGTCCTGTATCTGCATTCAAGTAGCTCCTGGGAGGATGTCGTTGACCGCGCCGGGCTGCTCCGCAGTTCACAGGCTATCAAGAAGAGGGAGCCGGGGACACAAAGCGGGGACACCTCTGTTGCGCCAAAACGAGGCTGCATCGCCTCCGCCTTGTGTCCCCTGCCGCCTCAAGAAGGCTCCGCTACAGCTGCGCCGCCAACCGATGAAACTCCCGCCGGATCGGATTGAAGTCGAGGCGCGAGGTCAGCCGGTGGGAGAGCAGGATGTAGATCCGCTCGCGCTCCGGATCGATCCAGAGACTGCCGCCGGTAAACCCGGAGTGGCCGAAGGCGTCGCCTCCGAGCCCCACTCCGCTCGAGCCGTCGGCGCTCTGCCGGCTCCAGCCGAGAGCGTAGGAGCCGCCGCCCGCGAGCGCGCGGTCGACGCTCGCCCGCGTGCGGAGCCGCCCGGGAGTGAGCCACTCGCGCGCCAGGACCAGCAGCTCATCGGCGGTCAGGAAGAGGCCGGCATGTCCGGCCAGAAAGCCCAGCGCGCGGGCATTGCCGTCCTGCGGGCGACCGCGCAGAAACGACGTCTGACGGGTGAGAGAAACGCCCTGTTCGGCGGCGAGCTCGACCTCGCGTCCGTTGTCGAGCCGGCACTCGACAACCTGCTCCTGCGGCGGCGCAGCGGCCAGCGCGCCAATCGGCGGCAGGCCGAGCGGCTCGGCCACGTGCAGGTCGAGGAGATCGGCGAGGCTCCTGCCGGTCGCTCGCTCGGCGGCGAGGCCCCAGAGCAGGTAGCCCAGATCACTGTAGGTCGTGCTGGGGGCTGCGCTCTTGTCGCATTGCGCCCAGAGGCTTTCGGACAGGAGTAAGTCCGTGAGGGCTGCGCGGTCTGCGAGACGCCGCCCCAGCCGCACGGCGAGCGGCGCCCACGCCGCGATGCCGGCGCGGTGGCGCAGGAGATCTTCGAGGCTGCGGTCGCGATTGCGCTCACCAGCCGAGGGGAAGAGCTCGGCGAGGCGCGTCTCGAGCCCCAGCTGGCCTTTCGCCGAGAGCGTCAGGGCGAGCGTCGCCATCCATGGCTTGGTGAGCGAGGCCGCGTCGAAGCGGGCGCCCTGACCGAGGCGCGCGCCCCCGACGCGGTAGCCGGCGGCATGGCGGAAGAGGCCCTCCCGCGGCGAGGCCACGAGCGCCTCGACCGCGCTCACCGCGCCGCCGAGGCTGGCGAGGCCGTCGAGGAAGGAGGCGAGCGTCCGGTACTCCTCTGAATGCTGCGGTTGACCGTCGGCCATCGAAACCGTATCTTGCCTCGAACCGTGTCTCCGCGCACCGTCTCGCGCATTCTCGTCGCCCCCGACTCCCGCACCGCCGAACGCGCGCTGATCGAGGAGCTCGCCCGTGCCGCCGATGCGGCGCCGTGGGGGCGCAAGACCGTCGTGGTCCCGTCGCATAGCCTGCGCGTCGCCCTTCTCGCCCGGTTGGCGGGCGTCCGTCCCGCCTGGCTCGGGCTCGAGGTCGTGACGCTGCGTGGACTGGCGCGCACCGTCCTCGAGCGCAACGGCCTCGTGCACCGCTCCGGCGAGGCGTTGCTCCCGCTCGTGGTCGAACGCCTGGCGCGGCGCGAGCGCGCCCTCGCCAAGTCGCTCGAGACGCTGGTCGACGGCTTCGCGGGCGCGCGCGCCGCGGTCCACGACCTCCTCGACGCCGGTTTCACCGGTGAGCACCTCGAGTTCGCGCTCGAGCGGCTCGAGGAGGAGCGCACCGTTCTCGGACGGGAGGCCCTCGACCGCGCGGCGGCTCTCTGCCGCATCGCCGCCGCCGGCCGCGCCGAGCTCTCGGCCCAGGGGCTCGGTGTCGACGCCGATCTCTATGGCCGCGCCAGGGATCGCCTCGCCACCGACCCCGACCGGTCTCTGCCGGCGGCAGCCCTGTTCATTCACGGCTTCGCCGATGCCACCGGCGTCGCCACCGACCTCCTGATCGAGATCGCCCGTCAGCGCCCGACGATCGCCCTCCTTCTCGACCCCTGGAATTTCGACGGCGTGAGCCGCGCGACCTGGAGATTCGGGCGTCGGCTCGCCGAGAGGCTGGAAGGGATCGCCGAGCTCGAGACCCTCGACGTCACGCCGGCTCCCGCCCGGCTGAAGCTCTTCGCCGTTGGCGATCCGGCGCGCGAGACCCGCGCCGCGGTCGGGATCCTCACCGCCTTGGTCGAAGACGGCGATCCTCCGGAGGAGCTCGCGATCGTGATGCGCGACCCGGCTCCCTACCGCGCCCTGTTGGCGCGCGAAATCGACCGCCAGGGGTTGCCCGCCTCCGGCGGCGACGGCCCGGCGCCGCCGATACGCCGATGGGCGCGCGGTCTCCTCGAGCTCGTCGAGCGACGCAGCGACGCGGCGCTCGGCGTCACCTTCGCCGTCGCTGGGGAGTTCCTGGCGCAAGGCTCTGGTGCGCGCCCCTGGGAGCTGCGGCTCGGGGCGCTCGCCCTCGGCGCGCGTCGGCTCGGGGCGCTCGCCGAGCTCGAGATCGATCGCGATCCGGTGTTGCTGCCGCTCTACGACCGCTTCGTCCCACGGGATCTGCCGCAGGAGGCGGCTGCGATCAACGCGGACGCCCCCGGGATCCTCGCGGTGCGCTCCCGTTCCCTTCCCCGGGAAGCGCTCCGCCGAGCGCGACGTCAAGCGGCCGCGCTCCTCACCCGCCTCGACGCCCAGGCCCGCAAACAGACCCTGGGCCAGGCGGTCGAGAACGTCGCCAGCCTCGTCGCGATGCTCGTCGAGTCGGAGGAAGACCGCCAGGCGCTCCTCGCTCCCCTCGCCCCCTTCGCAGAGATGGCGCTGCCTGGAGATTCCGGCCTGACACCGTACGAGGTCACTGCGGCCGAGGCGGCGCTCCTCCTGCGCGAAGCCTGGCGCGAGGTCGGCGCAGCGCCGCTGGGCGGAGCCGGCGGGGGCACGGCGCTCCTCTCGGTCACCGAAGCGCGCGGCCGCACCTTCCACCGCATCGTGCTCGCCGGCATGACGCGCGACCGCTTTCCGCGCGCCGTGCGCGCCGATCCGTTCCTTCCCGACAACCTGCGCCTGCGACTGCGCGACCTGCTGCCCGACTTGCCGGTCAAGGGCGAGGGCCACGACGAAGAGCGCTTTCTCTTCGCGCAGATCCTCGGCGCGGCCCCCGAGATCGACCTGCTGGTGGCGACCGCGGACGAGGAGGGCAAGCCGCTGCCGCCGTCCTCCTTTCTCGACGAGCTTCGGCGAACCGGACGCATCGGCGATGCTCTGAGCGCTCCCGAGCCCGCCTTGCCGGCGGCGCTCGACCTCGCCAGCCGAATCGCGCTCGAGGGCGATCCCCGCAAGCTCGCTCCCGCCCTCGAGCTTGCTTTCAGCGAGGGCGAAGACCGCTTCGCCACCGGTGGCGAGCCTGCCGCCGCTCAGCGCTGGACGGCGAGCCATCTCGCGCTCCGCGCCGAGCTCGGCGCCGATCCGCTCGACCCGAGATCGGCCAACCTCGGGCCGTTCTTCGGGTTCGCCGGCGAGCGCCGGACACCGGACGACACCAACGCAGAGCGCTCCGATCCACGCTCCCCAGCGCCCGCTGTCACCACCCTTCAGGATCTCGCCGGGTGCGGCTGGCGGACCTTCCTCGGCAGAGTCCTGCGGCTCGGCCCTCTGCCGGCCGGCGACGACGAGATACCCGAGCTGCCGAGACACCTGGCCGGAACCGTGGTGCATGGCGTGCTCGAACGGATCGCTCCGCCGGCGCTCTCCGTGGTGCGGACGCTCGCTGAAGCGGAAGAGCAGACCGCCGGTCGAGGCGTCGAGGTCGCCTGGCCCGACGACGAGACATTGCGGGCTGCGATCTCCGAGGAGACTCGCGCGGCGCTCACCGAGGAGGGACTCGACCCCGACCTCTTCGCGCTGCCGGTCGAGATCGCCGCGGCAGAAGCGCTCGAGATTGTCCGCCGTCTCGACTGGTCGACCGGAAGCCGCCGGATCCTCGGTCTCGAGGTCGAGGGCCGCTCGGAGCTCGAGCTGCCGGAAGGCCGGCGCCGCGTCGGCTTCCGCGCCGACCGGGTGGAGCTCGCGGGGGAGGCGCTCCTGCTCACCGACTACAAGACCGGGAGGAGTGTCGTATCGGACGCGGTCGGCAGCGAGACGCGACTGCGCCATCTCGAGAAGGCCCTCGCTGCGGGCGAATGGCTGCAGCTTCCAGCCTACGCCCGCGCCGCGAGCAGCCGTCCGATCGAAGGGCGCCTGCTCTTCCTCAAAGACGACCTCGATGACGACCGGCGCGATGTGCGGCGTGTCGCACCCGTTGCAGGCTCCCCGGCGGAAGCCGCAGAGGCGGCCCTCTGGCGGACGCTCTTTGCCGCCTGGGAGAGCGGCTCCTTCCTCCCCCGGCTCCTGGACAAGACGCTCCAGAGCTCGTACGACGGCTGCAAGTACTGCGAGGTTCGCGTCGCCTGCCTGCAGGGCGACAGCGGCGCGCGTCAGCGGCTCGAGCGCTGGGTCCGCCACCACCGGTCATCGCCTGTCGCGCCGGTCCACGCAACCAGCGCGGCCGACATTGCCCTGGAGGCCGCCTGGCGCCTCTTTCAGCTGCGCGAGCCGAAACCCAGCGACGCCGAGCCCGAAGCCCCATGAGCGCAGGTTCGCTGCAGCCTCCTTCCCTCGCCGATCAAGCGGCGCGCGATCTTGCAGTCTCCGAATTCGTACGCCCGGTCGTCCTCGAAGCTGGAGCCGGTACAGGAAAAACCCGGGCTCTGGTGGCGCGCCTTGCGACCTGGCTCCTGGGACCGGGTTGGACCGCCGCCGCCGCGGAGCTCGAAGAGGCGAGCCGGATCTTCACGGGTTCGCGACCCGCGCCCGCGGCGGGATCGGAGATCGCAGCCCGGGTCGCCGAGGGGACGGTCGCCATCACCTTCACCGACGCCGCGGCGGCGGAGATGTCGCGCCGGCTCGGTGCGCTGCTCGGTGAGCTGGCGAGCGGCAGGCCGGCGAGCGACCTCGCGCCACTGCCGGCCCTCCTCGAAGGAGTCGAGCTCGGCGCGCGCGCCGATCGGCTGGCGGTGGTCCTCTCCCGGCTCCGCCTGCAGACGATTCACGGCTTCTGCCACCGCCTGCTCGCCGATCACCCGTTCGAAGCCGGGCTCCACCCGACCCTGACTGTCGATGCGGACGGCAGCGCCCTCGATGCCGCAGCCACCGAAGTCCTCCTCGATCGGCTGCGGACGCGCCAGCCGCAGATCGCCGCGCTCGTAGCCTGCGGCGTCGACCCGGCCGATCTGCACGCCAGCCTCGTGAAGCTGGTCGGCGGCGGCGCGCGCAAGGAGGATTTCGCCGACGAGCGCTTCGACGGCGCCACCTGCGCGGCGATCCTCGCGCGCATCGCCCAGCCCCTCGACCTCTTCCTCCCGGAGCTCGCGAGGCTGGCGGCGAAGGCAAGGAAGAACTCGACCCTGCATCCGGCGCTGGTCGCGCTGCAAGACCTCGCTCGCAGCCTCCTCGAAGGCGGCCGCGACCGCGCCGGGCTGGAAGCGCTCGGCGAGCAGGCGAGGGCGACGAGACGAGGGTGGGAGGAACTGCTCAAGCGCTACGCCAAGGGCAAGCTGAACAAGACGGAGGAGAAAGAGCTCGGCTCCGGTCGCGGCGCATTCCTTGCTGGCGCCAACGCAGCGGGCGAGCGCCTCGCCGGGCTGCTTGCCCTGGATCCGCGTAAGTTCGAGCTTGCCCGCCAGGCGCTGGGACCGCTCGTCGAGGAGGTGCGCGTCCGCCTGCAGCGCACCGGAGTTCTCTCGTTCGAGGACCTCCTCGATCGCGCCACCGACCTGCTGCGCAAGAGCTCCACTGTTCGGCGCCGGCTGCGGCGCGAGATCCGGCAGCTCCTCGTCGACGAGTTCCAGGACACCGACCGCCGGCAGTGCGACCTCCTCGCGGCCCTGGCACTCGACGACGACGCGGAGTCGCGCCCCGGGCTCTTCGTGGTCGGCGATCCCAAACAGTCGATCTATGCCTGGCGGAGCGCCGACCTGGCCTCTTACGAGCGCTTCCTCGCCCGCATGCAGGAGGCCGGCGGTCTGCGCGCGCAGCTCTCGGTCAACTTCCGCTCGGTGCCGGCGGTGCTCGCCGAGGTCGAGCGCGTGGTCGCGCCGGCCATGCGTCCGGAGCCCGGAGTCCAGCCGCGGTTCGAGCGTCTCACCGCCGGCCCGGCGCGCGCCGCAAGCGCCGGCTTCAAGCGCCGCGACCGCCACCCCGTGGAGTACTGGGTCTCCTGGGACACCGCGGCGAGGGCGCAGGGCGAGCCGACCCGGTCCGCGCAGGCAACCGCGCTCGAGGCGGCGGCGATCGCGACCGACATCCGCGAGCTCCACGACAGCGACCAGGTCGCCTGGGGAAGCTTCGGCATCCTGCTCAAGGCCCGGACCGACCTCGAGGTCTACCTCGAAGCTCTGCGGCGTGCGGGAGTCCCCTATGCCGTGCAGAAGGACCGCTCCTACTACCGGCGGCGCGAGATCATCGACCTCGCCTGCGCGGTACGCACCATCCTCGATCCGGCGGATCTTCTCGCCCTGGTCGCGTTCTTGCGCAGCCCGCTGGTCGGCGTCCCCGACGCGGCCTGGATACCGCTCTGGCGGGCCGGCTTCGCCGCGGCGATGGCCAACCTCGAGGCGGCCGATGAGTCGAGCTTCGCTGCGGTCGAGGGGACAATCGCAACCGCTGTCGGCGCTACGCCGCGAGAGATTCCCGGGCTCTCCACCCTCCCCGACTGGCCCGCAGCGCTCGGCGCCGCGGTGCGCGCGATAGCGCTGCTGCGCGACGAGTTTCGTCGCCTCCCGGCCGAGAGCTGGGTCGAGCGCCTGCGGGCCCGCCTGCTGCCCGAACCTCTCGCTGCGGCGCGCTTCCTGGGCCGCTTCGGCATCGCCAATGTCGAACGCCTGCTCGCCCGCCTGGAGGTCGACCTCGCCGAGGAGAGCGACCCGCATCGCGCCCTCGCCCGCCTCCGCCGGGCGGTCGACGAAGAGCGCGCCGCCGAGGACGCGCGCCCGCCGGACACCGGCGGCGACGCGGTCGCGGTCATGACCATCCACACTGCCAAGGGCCTCGAGTTCGAGCAGGTCTACGTGACGCAAATGCACAAGGAGCGACCGTCCGCAGGCGCGGGCAAAGAAGGCCCGGAGACCGATCTCGTCGATCCGGCGCCCGCCACCGGCATCGCGGCGAGGCGTGAGCTGCTGCTGTTCGACGCACCCTCGCCGGGGTATTTCGACGCCGACTTCCTGCGGCGGCGCTCGCGCGACGCCGAAGCGGTTCGCCTGCTCTATGTCGCCCTGACGCGCGCCAAGGATCGCCTGGTGATCTGCGGCAACTGGCCATCGTCGCCGCAGACGCTCGATCTCGCGGCGGCGAAGAGCTTTCTCGACCTGCTCGCGGAACGCCCTCCCACCCGCCTCCATGAGCTCGTCGGCGGCCAGGAGATCTTCGATGCTGCGGGCGTGCCCTGGCGCCTGGCCGTGAGCCGGTCCCCGGCCGAGGATCGCTCGCCGGCCGCGGTGCAGGGTGCGCTACCCCTCGCGAGGGCGGCCGTCGCTCCGGCCGCGGTGACGGCGGGCCAGCGCCACGACGCTCGTCGGCGTGGCGAACGCCTGCGACTCGATCGCGCCGCCGCGCTCGCAGGCAGCGAAGAATGGGTGGACGACGGCGAAGCGCTCAGCGCTCCCGGAGGGGTCGTGCCGCGCTCTCTCGCGTTGGCCCTCGGCGTCGCGTTGCACCGCGCTCTCGAGCTCGAGGCGCTCGCCGACGGCGCGCCTGAAGAGTGGCAGCGCGCGGCGGAGTCCGCCTTCGCCGCCAAGCTCCCGGAAGCTTCGGGCGAGGACCGCCAGACTCTCCTGACCGAGCTCGCGCGCCTGCGAATGTCGCCGCTGCTCGCGGCTCTCCGTGCGCTCCGGTTCTCGGTCCTGGCGCGGGAGTTGCCGCTCCTCGCCGCCTCCGGCGGCAGCGGACCGATCGACGGAGTCGTCGGGAAGCTCGACCTGCTCTACCTCGACGCCGCGACCGGTCAGCACGTCGTCGCCGACTTCAAGACCGACGGGGTCGAAGATGGGAGCGCGGCTCTCGCCGCGAAAGTGGAGCGCTACCGGCCGCAGCTCGAGCTCTATGGCCGGGCGGTACAGAGCGCGCTCGCTCTCGAGCGGCCGCCGCGGCTGGAGCTCTGGCTGCTCGCGGTGGATCGGATCGAAGTCCTTCGCTAAGGCGGAGGCGTCCCCGCCGCGTTGACCGCTTCCGCGCGAGCCTGTAGCCTGCCCGCGAAAGCGAGGGCCGCCTTGTCCGTCACCTACTCGAGCTACCTGCATCTCGACGAGCTTCTCGCTGCCCAGCAACCGCTCTCGGACGGACCCGAGCACGACGAGATGCTCTTCATCGTCATCCACCAGGTCTACGAGCTCTGGTTCAAGCAGCTCCTGCACGAGGTTCTCCACCTCGAAGACGCGCTGGCGAGCGACGACCTGCCGCGCGTCAACGCGACGCTCAAGCGCGTTCTCACCGTGCTCAAAGTGCAGGTGGCGCAGATCGACATCCTGGAGACCATGTCGCCGGTCTCTTTCCTGTCCTTCCGGGCCCGCCTCGAGACCGCCTCCGGATTCCAGTCGCCGCAGTTCCGCGAGCTCGAGTTCGTGCTCGGCCGCCGCAGCGCGCGGATGATCGCCCACCACGCCGGCACGCCGGCCGCGCAACGCCTCGAGCGCCGGCTCGCGGAGCCGAGCCTCTGGGACGTCTTCGTGCGCTTCCTGGCGCGCCAAGGCTGCGACGTGCCGGGCGCGCTCCTCACGCGCGATCGCACGCAGCCGAATCCCGAAACTCCCGAGCTGCAGCCGCGCCTGATCGAGATCTATCGTACCCGTCCCGACCTCGCACAGGTCTGCGAGCGGCTCGTCGATCTCGACGAGGGGATCCAGGAATGGCGCTACCGCCACGTCAAGATGGTCGAGCGCACGATCGGAACGAAGTCGGGAACGGGAGGCTCGAGCGGCGTCGAGTATCTGCGCGCCACCCTCTTCCAACCCCTCTTCCCCGACCTCTGGGCGATCCGAGCCGCCCTGTGAAGGGCGGCGGTCCAATAGATCGCCCTGTGACGGACGGTCTGACGCTCGCCGACCTCTGCGCCTCCCCGAACGCCCTCGCCGTCCACTATCGGCGCTTCCGCGTCGGCGAGCGGCTGCTGCTCTCCGGACATTCCCATCAGGCCTGGCCGGACGTCGCGCGCGATGGCGTGGTCGAAGCCTTCGACGACGCCGCGCTCGCGGTCGACGAGAAGTGGGGGCGGGCCGAGGTGAAAGCGGAGCGGGTGCGCGCCGGCTACCGCGCGCTGCTCGACGACCCCGGCGGTGAGATCGCCCTCGCGGCGAGCACCCACGAGCTCGTCGTGCGCTGGCTCTCGGCGCTGCCGCTCGCCACGAAGCCGCGGCTGGTGACGACGGACGGCGAGTTCCACACCCTTCGCCGCCAACTCGCGCGGCTCGCGACCCTGCCGAACGGCGGTCTCACGATCGTCCGCGTGCCGGCCGACCCGGTCGAATCCCTTTCCGAACGGCTGGCGGCGGCGATCGACGGACGGACCGCCGCCGTGCTCGCTTCCGCGGTCTTCTTCGAGACCGCGCGCATCGTGCCCCGCCTCGACGAGCTTGCGACGGAGTGCCGGCGACGGGAAACACCGCTGCTCCTCGACGCCTACCACGCTCTCGGAGTCCTCCCGTTCTCGCTGCGCGAGCTCGGACTCGAATCGGCGCTGGTCACGGGAGGCGGCTACAAGTATCTGCAGCTCGGCGAAGGCAACGCCTTTCTCCGCCTGCCCGCGGGACTCGACCTCCGTCCGGCGGTGACCGGCTGGTTCGCCGAGTTCTGGACCAAGACCGGCAGCAAGAGCTGGGACCGGGTCGACTATGCGCCGGGCGCCGGTGCCTTCGGCGGCGCGACCTACGATCCGACGAGCCACTATCGGGCGGCGCGGGTCTTCGACTTCTTCGTCGAGCAGGGCCTGACACCGTCGTTCCTGCGCGCGGTCTCGCAGCACCAGATCGGGCTCATGGCCCGGCTCTTCGACGCGCTCGACCTGCCAGAGACTCTCCTGCGCCGCGAGCGCTCGATTCCGCTCGATAGCCTCGGGGGCTTTCTCGCGCTCGCCGGTCCAAGAGCACAGGAGTTCTCAGAAAAGCTGCTGGTAAGGGGGGTGACGAGTGATGCTCGGGCGCGCTTCCTGCGACTCGGTCCGGCGCCCTACCTTTCCGATCTGCAGATCGAGCGCGCGATGGTCATCCTCGGAGAAGTCGCGCGCGAGCCTCGCCTGAGCCTTCACCAGCGGGCGCTGGCGCCGCCGCCGCCGAACGAGCCGCCGCCGCCCGAGAAACCGCCGCCGCCGAAGCCCCCGCCGCCGAAGCCGCCACCGCCCCAGCCGCCGCCACCGCCGCCCCACGGTCCGCCGCCCGTCCAGCTGCGGAAGCGCCCGCCACGGTTGCGCCGGGCGGCGCTGACCAGGATCGACAGGACGATGAGAATGACGTAGAAGACGAAGCCGCCGCCCACCGATCCGCGGCCCCGCGCTTGCGCCGGATCCGGCTTGTACTCCCCCTGGATGGCGACCAGGATCGCGTCCGCGGCGGCGGCGAAACCGCCGTCATAGTCGCCATTGCGCAGGTGCGGAATCAAGGTGTCCTGGAGAATGTGCTTCGACTCGAGGTCGGTGAGAGCGCCTTCGAGGCCGTAGCCCACTTCGAGGCGCAGCGCGCGGTCGGCGACGAAGAGGAAGAGCACGACGCCGTCGTCCTGCTTCGCCCGCCCCACCCTCCAGGCCTCGGCAACCCGTTGGGTGTACTCCTCGAGGACCTCGCCTTCGGGCAGCTTGGGGAAGATCGCGATCAGGACCTGTGAGCCCTGGGCTTTCTCGAACGCTTCGAGCTTGCCGTCGATCGCGGCGGCGGTGGCGGGCGAGAGCACTCCGGCCCGGTCGCTCACCCAACGCGCCGGCTTCTCCGGCACCGGCCCGGCGGCGAATCCGGGCGCCGCCGCGACCCAGACGAGAAGCGCCCACGCGCTCAGCAGATCGACGAGGCGCGGGCGCTTCGGGGTGCGGCGGGACTTCAGCAACGCCGTTAGAACTCGACTTTGGGCGCGGTGGCGGCGCCCGGCTGGGAGGCGAAATACGGTCGGATCTGGAAGTGCCAGCCGAGGATCCGTGCGAAGAGGTTGGTGGGGAACTTCGCCAGCCGCGTGTTGTACTCCCGAGCCACCTCGTTGAAGCGCATGCGCTCGACGGTGATCCGGTTCTCCGTCCCTTCGAGCTGCGTCATGAGATCGCTGAAGGCGGCCGTGGACTTGAGGTCCGGATAGCGCTCGACGACCACCAGGAGTCGCGAGAGTGCCGACGACAGCCCGTCCTGGGCCTGCTGGAACTGCGCGAACTTCTCTGGATTGTTGAGAATCTCCTGCGTCGCCTGACCGCTCACCTGGCCGACACGGCTGCGCGCCGCGATGACGTTCTGCAGCGTTTCCTGTTCGAAGGCCGCCGAGCCCTTGACGGTCGCCACCAGATTGGGAATCAGATCGGCGCGCCGCTGATAAGTGTTCTCCACCTGCCCCCAGGCGGCGGTCACTCCCTGTTCGCTGCCCACCAGCCCGTTGTACTGGCCGACGCCGACGAAACCGACCAGCGCCAGCAGCCCGACGAGCGCGATCACACATCCCAGAGTCTTGGTCATCTCTTCCTCCTCGACTGGAAAAAGATAGCACTAACCGGCGTCTCCGAACGCGCTCAGGCCTCTATCGCTGGCCGCGTTCACCCTTGCGATCGCGGCGCTCCAAGGTGAGGAAACTGAACGGATACGGATGCCCCTCCTCCACGGTGTGGTCTTCCTGCGCGGCCAAGCGAAAGCGCGCTTCGTCGTAGGCCGGGAAGTAGGTGTCGCCCGCGAACGCCTGATGGATGCGGGTCAGGTAGATGCGGTCGATCCGGTCCTCGGCCAGCGCCAGGCGGAAGATCTCCGCCCCGCCGCCGACGAACGGCACTCGATCCCCCGCCGCGGCCGCGATCGCCAGCGCCTCCCCGACCGAAGCAGCCGCCAGGACTTCGGCGGGCAGCCCCGGCCGGCGCGTGACCACCACTGGAATGCGACCCGGCAGCGGCCCGTCGAGGGTCTCCCAGGTCCGGCGTCCGAGGATGAGATGGTGCCCCATGGTCAGCGCCTTGAAGCGCTTGAGGTCGGCCGGGAGGCGCCAGGGCAGACCCCCATCCTTGCCCAGGACGCCGTTCTCCGCGACGGCCGCGATCAACGCGATCACCGCGACGCTTGCAGCCACGACTCCCGCGTCCCCTTCCCGGTCCGTCATACCGCGATCGGCGCCCGGATCGCCGGATGAGGGTCGTAGCCTTCGATCGCCACGTCTTCGAAGCGGAAGTCGAAGATCGAGCGCACCTCCCGGTTGAGGCGCAGCCGAGGAAGCGGCCGCGGAGCGCGCGTGAGCTGCTCGCGCGCCTGGTCGAGGTGATTCAAGTAGAGGTGGACGTCGCCGAACGTGTGCACGAAATCTCCTGGCTTGAGTCCGGTCACCTGCGCCACCATCGCGCACAACAGGGCATAAGAAGCGATGTTGAACGGCACGCCGAGGAAGACGTCGGCGCTGCGCTGGTAGAGCTGGCAGGAGAGCTCTCCCCGGGCGACATAGAACTGGAATAGGGCGTGACAGGGGGGCAATGCCATGCGGTCGAGGTCGGCTGGATTCCAGGCCGAGACGATATGGCGGCGAGAGTCTGGATTCTCACGAATTCCTTCGACCAGACGGGCGATCTGGTCGATCTCGCCGCCGTCCCTTCCCGGCCAGGCGCGCCATTGGTGGCCGTAAACCGGGCCGAGCTCGCCGGAGGGATCCGCCCATTCGTCCCAGATCCTGACGCCATGCTCGCGCAGATAGGCGACATTGGTGCTGCCCGAGAGAAACCAGATGAGCTCGTGCACGATCGACTTCAGGTGCAGCTTCTTGGTGGTCAGCAGCGGAAACGACTCCCGCAGGTCGAAGCGCATCTGGTGACCGAAGAGCGCGAGCGTGCCGGTCCCGGTGCGGTCCGATTTCCCGGTGCCGTGCTCGAGGATCTGGCTCAGCAGGTCGAGATAAGCTCGCAAAGCCCCCGCAGTCTAGCGAACCCGCCTCTTCCGTCACAGCTCTGCAGCGGCAGTTCTCGTCCTCGACGGCGATCTCCAAGGCGCCGGCGCAAGGTCCGGGGGCGATTTTCCGTCTTTACTCTTCGATGCTTGCCCGTGCGCTCTCCGCCACCCCCTGGGGGATCGAGGCCCGCCCTGTCCAGGTCGAGGTCGACGTCCAGACCGGCCTTCCCCAGATGCAGATCGTCGGGCTGCCGGACGCCGCCGTGCGCGAGAGCCGCGAGCGGGTGCGGAGCGCGCTGCGCAACTGCGGATTCGATCTGCCGCCGCGGGCGGTCACGATCAATCTCGCCCCGGCGGACCTGCGCAAGGAAGGCAACCACCTCGACCTCGCGATCGCCCTCGCCCTCCTCGCCGCCCACGGCGCCCTGCCCGCCGAGGCGCTGGCCGGCCGTCTCCTCTGCGGCGAGCTCGGCCTGGACGGCGGCATCCGGCCGGTCCGCGGCGGCCTCGCGATCGCCGACCTCGGCCGGCAGATCGACTGCCGGGAGCTGCTGCTGCCGGCCGCGAACGCCGGCGAAGCCGCCGCGACCGGCGCCCTCGCGGTCTACGGCCTCACGGCGATCGGCGAAGCCGTCGGCCATCTCCTGGGCACCGCGCCGCTCGCCCAGACGCCGAGCGCCGGCGCCTGGGAGCTGGACGCCCAGCTCGCTCGCGCCGGGGTGGCTGATTTCGCGGAGATCAAGGGGCAGGAGGCGGCCAAGAGGGCCCTCGAGGTGGCCGCAGCGGGAGGCCACAATCTGCTTCTCATCGGACCTCCCGGCGCCGGCAAGACGATGATGGCGCGTGCCCTGCCGACGATCCTGCCGCCGCTCACCCTCGCCGAGGCGGTCGCGGTGACGAAGATCCACTCGCTGGTCGCCGAGAAGCCGCCTTCCGGCCTCCTCCGCCGCCGCCCTTTTCGCGCCCCCCACCCGGGAGTCAGTGCCGCCGGAATGGTCGGCGGAGGGCCGGTTCCCCGGCCCGGCGAGGTCAGTCTCGCCCACGGCGGGGTGCTCTTTCTCGACGAGCTCGCCGAATTCCACCGCGACGCTTTGGAGGCGCTGCGGCAACCCCTCGAGGAGGGCGTGGTGACGGTGGTCCGGGTGCGCGCCTGGCTGCAGTTTCCCGCCCGCTTCACCCTGCTCGCGGCGATGAACCCATGCCCCTGCGGTCACCTCGGGGACAGCCGCCGCGCCTGCCGCTGCCCGTTGCCGGCGATCGAGCGCTACCGGGCGCGGGTTTCCGGCCCCCTTCTCGACCGCATCGACCTGCACGTCGAGGTGCCCTCGGTCCGACTTCAGGACCTCAGGGGGAGGCCCCAGCAGGGGTCCGGGGATCTCGCTGCGCGCGTCCTCGCGGCGCGGGAGCGCCAACGCGTACGCTTCGGCGCCGATCACCCGGCGCCCGTCAACGCCAGCCTGACGGCGGCGGAGATCTTCCGCGAGTGTCCGGTGGCTCCAGCCGGACAGGCCTTGCTCGATGCCGCGTTCGAGCGTCTCGGCCTCTCCGCGCGGGCGCTGCACCGCGTCCTCAAGGTCGCCCGCACGATCGCCGATCTTGGCGCCTGCGAGCGCATCGAATCCGCACATCTGGCCGAGGCGATCCAGTACCGCTCGCTGGATCGGCGGATTGGAAGATAGGGGCGATAGAGAGATAGACTGAGATTCCGGATTCAAGGGAAAATGCTGAAAAACCATTCTGTTGAATTCCGGGTTGACAGAAGACTCTCAGCCGATACAATTCTCGAGCCTCAAGCGTTCAGCCGTTGTACGCCGATTCGGCTCCATTTCTTTGCGACGAGAAGGGCATGCACGCCAAACACTACACGCTGATTCTCGTCCGCAATGAAGGCTCCCGCTTCCGCAAGTGGCGGCTGAGCCAGCTGCAGCTCGTCGCCCTGGGCGCGGCCATGGGTCTGCTCACGCTGGCCGCCTCCTACTCGACCTGGTCGGCCTTCGCCTCCCGCATCAACCGTGCGCAGCTCGGTCACCTGCAGACCGAGAACGAGACCCTGCGCTTGACCAATCAGTCGTTCGAGACGCGTCTGGACAGCCTCCAGGCCCGTCTGGCGGACTCGGAGGACCGTACCCGCAAGCTCGCCATTGTTGCCGGACTCGAGAACCTGGGCATGAGCTCCGAGGCCGGCATCGGTGGCAGCTCGGACACCGGCGCGCCGACCGGACCGGCGGCCGAGCTCGCCCAGGTAGAGGGCCGCTCGGAGTACCTGAGCCGGACCCTCCGGCAGGTCGAAACCCGGCTCTCCGACAACCTGCGCCTGATCTCCTCGACCCCCTCGATCACCCCCGTCCGGGGCATCTACACCAGTCCTTTCGGCTTCCGCCGTGACCCGATCACCGGCCAGCGCGCCTATCACTCCGGCGTCGACATCTCGGCTCCTCCCGGAAAGCCGGTCAAGGCGACCGCGGACGGCGTCGTGACCAAGACCGAGGAGTACGGCAGCCTCGGCCGGTCGGTGTACGTCGCGCACGGCTTCGGGGTGACCACGGTCTACGGGCACCTCTCGCGCATCAACGTGACCCCGGGCCAGCGCATCGAGCGCGGTGCCATCCTCGGCCTGGTCGGCAACACCGGACGCTCCACCGGCTACCACCTGCACTACGAGGTGCAGCTGAACGGTCAGCCGACCAATCCCCTGGCCTACATCCTCGATCGCGCCGACGGCGCGCTCTGAGGCCGGCGCCTCCCCCGACTCGACCCACCCCACCCCTCGCTTCGCGGCCCGGGGTCGAGGCCTGCGTCCCGGCAGAGCGTCTGCCGGCGCTCTGCTAGAATTCTTGCTCGCCTTCGCGTCCCGCGACGGCGCCTCCTCCGGATGAAACTCAACGCATGCTCGAATCGGGTCATTACGAAGGTCTTCGGCAACAAGCACGAGCGCGACGTCAAGCGCCTGCAGCCGCATGGTCGCAGCGATCAACGAGCTCGAGACCGGGATCCGGGCGCTTTCCGACCAGGACCTGCGCGCCAAGACCGAGGAGTTCCGCCGCGAGCTCGCCGCCGGCAAGACCCTCGACGATCTGCTCGTGCCCGCTTTCGCGGTCGTCCGCGAGGCGGCTCGCCGGGTCGCTCGGCATGCGGCACTACGACGTCCAGCTGGTCGGCGGCATGGTCCTGCACCAGGGCAAGATCGCCGAGATGCGGACCGGCGAGGGCAAGACGCTCGTCGCCACTCTGCCGAGTCTACCTGAACGCCCTCGCCGGCAAGGGTGTCCACATCGTCACGGTCAACGACTATCTGGCGCGCCGCGACGCCGAATGGATGGGGCGCATCTATCGATTCCTCGGGCTTGCGGTCGGCGTCGTTCAGCACGATATCTCGGACGCCGAGCGGCGCGCGGCCTACGCAGGCCGACATCACCTACGGCACGAACAACGAGCTCGGCTTCGACTACCTGCGCGACAACATGAAGTTCGACCTCGCCGCGATGGTGCAGCGCGGTCACTACTTCGCCATCGTCGACGAGGTCGACTCGATCCTCATCGACGAGGCCCGCACGCCGCTCGATCATCTCCGGCCCGTCCGAGGAGTCGGTCGACAAGTACTACCAGGTCGACAGGATCATCCCCAAGCTCGAGCGCGGCGAGGAGATCGAGGACAAGGACGGGAACAAGAGCACGACCGGCGACTTCCTGGTCGACGAGAAGGCCCACACCGTGGCCCTGACGGACCAGGGCGTCGCACGCGTCGAGAAGCTCCTCGGGGTCGACAACCTCTACGACATGGAGAACATGGATCTGATCCATGGCGTCAACCAGGGCCTGCGGGCGCACCATCTCTACCGGCGCGACGTCGAATACCTGATCAAGGACGGCCAGGTGATCATCGTCGACGAGTTCACCGGCCGCATGATGCCCGGCCGCCGCTGGTCCGACGGCCTGCACCAGGCGGTCGAGGCGAAGGAGGGCGTCAAGATCGAGCGCGAGAACCAGACGCTCGCGACGATCACCTTCCAGAACTTCTTCCGCATGTACCAGAAGCTCTCGGGCATGACCGGAACGGCGGTGACCGAGGCCTCCGAGTTCGAGCACATCTACAAGCTCGACGTCGTGGTCATTCCGACCAACCGCGACATGATCCGGGCCGACCGCCCCGATCTCGTCTATCGCACCGCCAACGAGAAGTGGCAGGCCACGGTCGAGGAGATCGAGGACTGCCACAAGCGCGGGCAGCCGACGCTCGTCGGCACGCTGTCGATCGAGAAGAGCGAGATGCTCTCGGAGATGCTCAAGCGCAAGGGCATTCCGCACGTCGTCCTGAACGCCAAGTACCACGAACGCGAAGCGTCGATCGTGGCGCAGGCCGGGCGCCAGGGATCGACGACCATCGCCACCAACATGGCCGGCCGCGGCACGGACATTCTTCTCGGCGGCAACCCCGAAGGCCTGGCACGCTCCGAGGCCGATCCCGCGACCGAGCCGGAGGCCTACCAGGCGGCGCAGCGAACAGTACCTCGTCACCTGCGCGCGTGAGCGCGAAGAGGTGCTCGCCGCCGGCGGCCTGCACATCATCGGCACCGAGCGCCACGAGTCCCGGCGCATCGACAATCAGCTCCGCGGCCGCGCCGGACGGCAAGGCGATCCCGGTTCCTCGCGCTTCTTCATGTCGCTCGAGGACGACCTCATGCGCATCTTCGGCTCCGAGAGAATTCAGGGGTTGATGGGTCGGCTCGGCATGGAGGAGGGCGAGGCGATCGAGCACAACATGGTCTCGCGGGCGATCGAGCGCGCCCAGAAGCAGGTCGAGGGGCGCAACTTCGAGACCCGCAAGCACCTGCTCGAATACGACGACGTCATGAACAAGCAGCGCGAGGCGATCTACAAGCTGCGGCGCGACATCTTCGACGGCAAGGAGGGGCGCGACTATGTTCTGGGCATCTCCAAGGACATCGTGGAGACGCTGGTCGCGACGCACTGCCCGGAGAAGACCGAGCCCGAGGAGTGGACCCTCTCCGAGCTCGTGAAGGAGGTGCTTTCCTACTTCGACATCGACCTCCACGCCCGCGGCCTGAAGCTCGAGGAGATGACCGACCGCGAGATCTCCGAGGAGATCTGGGGGATGGCGGAGGCGAAGTATCTCGACAAGGAGGAGCGCCTGGGTGCCGAGCTGCTGCGCATGCTCGAGCGCGACGTCCTGCTGCGCTATGTCGATCTTGCCTGGAAAGACCACCTCCTGGCGCTCGATCATCTCAAGGAAGGGATCGGACTACGCGGCTACGGCCAGCGCGATCCGCTGCAGGAGTACAAGAAGGAAAGCTACGAGCTCTTTCAGGCGCTCAAGGAGCGGGTCGAGGACACGGTCATCAAGACCCTCTTCCGCATGGAGCCGGTCTCCGAGCAGCAGCTCGAGGAGGAGCGCCTGCGCCGCGAGCGCGCGGCGCCGCAGCGCCTGCAGTTCTCGGCGCCCCAGGGCCTGGCGGCGGGCGCGGCGGCCGCCGGTGCTCCTGCGGGTCCGCCCGGAAGGCCCGGGCCGCCGGCCGCGCCGCAACCGATCCGGGTCGAGGAGAAGATCGGCCGCAACGATCCCTGTCCCTGCGGCTCAGGCAAGAAGTACAAGAAGTGCCACGGAGCGTCGGCCAGCGGCGGCGCGGCCTGAGCCGCGCCGCCCCGCCCCGTCAGCCGCTCCGGCCTATGGCTTCACCCGGTGGGTGGCGATCTCCATCATCTTGAACTCCTTGCCGTCCGGACCGATGTCGAACATCTCCATGCGTTCCTGGTCGGGGGTGGGCCAGCTCACCTTGGAATTTTCCTTCTTCTCCTTGCCGCTGATCGGATCGACGAAGCTCCCAACATAAGAGCAGCCCTTCTTCGGATCGGGGTCGCAGGTGCCGGTGCTGGTCATGACGCCGGTGCCGAAGTTGTCGGACCAGGTCGTCCACCACTTGCCGCTGACGTTGTCGTAGCCGGTCATTCCCACGCCCTCGAACGGCATGCCCATCATCGTGCCGGTCCAGTGAGCGTTCTGAACCCGTCCACCGAGCAACATGGTGCGCTCCGAATGCGCCTGGCTCACCTGCGGCGGCGCTCCCGGCGCCTCCCACATCGTCACCGTGCCCTCCCACGTTCCGACCTTGGCCGCGAGCTCCTGGTGCTGCTTGCCCGGCGTCATCGCCTTCGTCCACGCCTCCATCTGCGCCTTCTGCTCGGGGGTCATCGGCTGCTCCCCCTGCGCCTGCGGCAGGGCGGGCGCCGCGACCGCCGCCCAGACCGCCACCAGCACCATCCCGATCCTGCAACGGACTCCGTCTCGGTTTTGCATCGCACCTCTCCTCTTGAGAATTCTGTCGGACTGTCCAGACCTTTGATATCTTATCTACGGCGGGCGACGCGGAAAGATCCGGCTTCCCCACCACCCGATCGATGACCGACCCGAAAAGCGCCCCGCGTCTCGCCCTGACCTTCGACGACGTCCTGATCGAGCCCGGTTACTCGACGGTGCACCCCAACGACGTCGACCTGCGCACCCGGCTCTGCCGCGGGATCTATCTCAACATCCCGATCCTCTCCGCCGCCATGGACACGGTGACCGAATCCAGGCTGGCGATCGCTCTCGCGCAGGAGGGCGGTCTCGGGATCGTCCACAAGAACCTTTCGATCGATCTCCAGGCGGCGGAGGTCGACAAAGTGAAGCGCAGCGAAGCCGGCATGATCGTCGACCCGGTGACCATGCGGCCAGAGCAGCGGATCTCCGAGGCGCTCGAGCTCATGGCGCACTTCAAGATCTCGGGCGTGCCGGTCACCGACGCCGAGGGGCGGCTGGTCGGCATCCTGACCAACCGCGATCTGCGCTTCGAGAGCAATCTCAATCGCCGGATCTCCGACCTCATGACGCACGAGAATCTGGTCACGGTGCCCGAGGGCACGACACTCGACGAGGCCAAGGCGCTGCTGCACAAGCACAAGATCGAGAAGCTCCTGGTCGTGGACAAGGCCGG
Organism: Thermoanaerobaculia bacterium; assembly: GCA_963806165.1. GTDB lineage: Bacteria > Acidobacteriota > Thermoanaerobaculia > Multivoradales > JAGPDF01 > JAGPDF01. Next base: position 490,058 of record CAWDWZ010000007.1, on the reverse strand, counting down.
CAGGCTTGAAGGGCCTGATCACCGTCAAGGACATCCAGAAGATGATCGAGTACCCGCGCGCCTGCAAGGACGAGCTCGGCCGGCTGCGCGTCGGAGCCGCGGTCGGGGCGTCGGGTGAGTTCCTCGAGCGCGCGGCGGCGCTGGTCGACGCCAAGGTGGACCTCCTGGTGCTCGACTCCTCGCACGCGCACAGCAAGGGGGTCTTAAGCGCGGCGGCGGTTCTGAGGCAGCGTTTCCCCGAGGTCGCGCTGATGGTCGGCAACGTCGCCACCGCCGAAGGCACCCGGGCCGCGATCGAGCACGGCGCCGATGCGGTGAAGATCGGCATCGGACCGGGGTCGATCTGCACCACCCGGATCGTCACCGGCGCCGGCGTCCCCCAGATCACCGCCATCCAGGAGTGCTCGCGGGCCGCCGGCGAGCACGACATCCCGATCGTCGCCGACGGCGGCATCAAGTTCTCGGGCGACCTGACGAAGGCGATCGCAGCCGGGTCGGGCGCGCTCATGATCGGCTCGCTCTTCGCCGGCACGGAAGAGAGCCCCGGCGAGACGATCCTCTATCAGGGCAGAACCTACAAGGCCTACCGCGGCATGGGCTCGCTCTCCGCGATGGCCAGCGGCAGCGCCGACCGTTACTTCCAGGAGGGCGAGGCGACGCTCTCCAAGCTGGTTCCGGAAGGCATCGAGGGCATGGTGCCGCACAAGGGGAGCGTCCACCAGATGCTGCCCCAGCTCACCGGCGGGTTGCGCGCCGGAATGGGCCTCGCCGGCTGCGCGACCGTGGACGAGCTGCGCACGCGGGTACATTTCCTGCGCGTCACCGCGGCGGGCCTCAAGGAGAGCCACGCCCACGACGTGGTGATCACCAAAGAGGCCCCGAACTACTGGATCGACCGCTAGCCCGGACTTCCCGCCGGCTCAGCGGCGGCGCTCGCTCTCCTGCAGGCGGCGTTCGAGATCCTGCAGGCGGGCCTCGAGCTCACGCATCTTCCGTTCCACCTCGGAGTCGATGCGCTGCTGCGCCGCCCGCAGGCGCTCGTCGAAGTCCGGCCTTTCGAGCAGCCGGCCCAGTCGTTCGAGCGCCGGTCCCATCTCCGGCAAAGGGACAGCCGCTTCCGGGGTGGGTCCTCCGCCGTCCGGGGGCGGGGTGCGCGGGAAGATCCAGCGCCCGACGTCGACCGCCGCGCGTTCGCGGCGCTCGAGCGTCACGCCGACGCGGCGCTCTCCGCGATCCCGCACCAGCTTGAGATCGATCGCCTCCCCACCCTCCCGGTTGCTCACCGCGCTCGAGAAACCCCAGCTGTCGTGGACCGGCTCGTCGCCGATCCCGATGACGATGTCCGCGACCTCGAGGCCGGCCCGGGCCGCCGGGCTCTCCGGCTCGACGTGGCCGATCATCACGCCGACTTCTCTCGGCGCGCCGAAATGCGCGCGCAGCTCCGGGGTCAGGTCGACCAACTCGACACCCAGGTAACCGCCCGCCAACCGCGGTGCGCGCGGCGGCCGCGGCGCGCGCGGAGCGATCGCGGGTCGAGGGACGCGCGGCGCACCTGGGTTGGCAGCTGGAGCGGGGGGCAGTGAAGGAGGTGTCGGTTGAGCAGCCGGTGTGGCCTGCGTCACCTCGTATGCGGCCGCGGCGGGCGGGCCCTCGCGCTCTGGTCGTGGAGTCGCCTGCGCGAAGGAGGCAGTGCTTGCGGCCCACGCAAGGGCGAGGGCGAGGATAGCCGGGTACGCAAGGGCGAAGCGAGATCGAGTCATCCGTGGCTCCTTGTCCGATCAGTTTCTGGGTGGGAAGTCTTGGCGGCAGCGACTGCGGGCACGGTCGCGAGGTCGAGATAGAGATCGGTCGTCGCATCGCCCCCGAGCCGGATCTGCGAACGGCTCGCCGCCAGCTCGCGCAGGTCGTCGAGCTCCGAGAGCAGGCGGCGATGCTCGTCGACCAGCGCGGCACGGCGCTCGGCGCGCATCCGGGCGGTCTCGAGACTCCACGCCCCGAGGGCGACGGCGAGCGCCAGCGCGCCCGCGGCCAGGGGAACGAGGCGGCGCCGGCGTTGGCCCCGCCGCCGGGCGGCATCCGCCGCCCGCGCCAGCACCGCCGCCCGAAAGGCAGGGCCGGAAGCCGCGCGCGGCAGAGCGCGCAGAACACGGTCGAGGTTCTCATCCACGAGGGTGACGGGACGATCGTCGAGGTCGGTGCTCAAGGCTCGACTCCTTTCCAGTAGGGCATGAGTCTCGCGCGCAGGCGCTCGCGAGCGCGGAAGAGCCGCGTCTTCACCGTCGCCGGGCGCAGGTTCAGCAGGCGCGCGACCTCCTCGATCGGGCGCTCCTCGATGGCCTGCAGCACGAGCGGGGCGCGAAAAGCGAGCGGCAGCTCCGCCACCGCCCGCGCCAGCTCCGTCTCCGCCTCTTCGCGCAGCAGGCGCCTGCCGGCTTCGGCCTCTTGGACCGGCTGATCGCCCCAGAGCTCTCCTAGCGTTCCCGAGAGCAGGGCGCGCAGCCGCACCCGGCGTCGGCGTTCGGCGCTGCGGGCGAGGCGCGTGCCGATGCGGTAGAGATAGGCCTCGAAGCGCCCCTCTTCGCGGTAGCGGCGGGCGGCGAGCCAGAGGCGGACGAAAGCCTCCTGGGCGATCTCCTCGCCCTGGTCTCGACTGCCCAGCAGGCGTGAGAGGTAGCGCACGAGTGGGTCGCGGTGGCGCTCGACCAGAAGGCCGAAGGCCTCCCAGTCGCCCTCCTGCGTTCTCGCCATCGCCTCGGCGTCGGGGATCGCGGATTCGAAAGCAGTCATCTACAGTTCCAACGCGCCGGACGGCAAAGGTTCCCGCTCCCCTGCCCGATGCCGTGTCGGATCAGTCGGAGCCGACCGGCAGCCAGACCAGGCCGACCCGGATGAGCTCGACGTCGGCCTTTCTCGCTTTCAATGTCGCGCTCGCCGAGCGCGATCGACCGCGGATCGCTGCGTTGCTCGACCTCCGCCACCGCAGCGGCGAGCTCGGCGTTGAGAGCAGTGATCCGGGCCTGAACCGCGTCGACCCCTTCTTCGGCGAGCCCGACATCGCGCGATTCCTTCATCGTGCGGGAGGCGGAGCGGGCCGACGAGGCGGCGCGCGAGATCGTGGTGCTCGACAGTCTTCGCCGCCCGAAAAGAGCTCCGGCGACGGCTCCGAAGACCGACGCGACGGTGGCGATCTTCTGCGCGGTGGCCTGCGATTTCTGCTCCTCCACCTTGGCCTCGGCGCGTCGCACGCGCTCCTCGAGCTCCTGGAACTTCGGGGCGTAGCGCGCCTTCACCTTGTCGACCTCGGCATCTCGAAGGCTACGCGCCAAGTTCGCCAGCCGAACGCGAAAGTCGCCCTCGCTTTCCCCCGGCTTCGAGCTCTCTCCGAGCTCCTTGTTCGAGAAGAGGACCAGCTCTTCGGAGCGCGCGAGGAAGTCCTTGAACGACTTCCCCCAGGCGTCGAAGCTCTTCGCCCGCGTCGCTTCCGCCGGCAGCGCGGCAAAAGTCCCGGCTTCGGCCGGCGGAGTCTCGCCGAGGTTTCCCGGTTCAACGGCCGTCGAGCCGGCCCAATCGACCAGGAGCGCTCCGCCGGCCGAGATCGGCAGCGCCCGGGCGACCTCGCGGGCGAAGCTCCAACCCGCCTCGGGGCTCTGAAAATGAACCCTTCCCTGCCCGAGGAGGGCCGCTGCATAGCTGCGCGGCGCGGCACCCGGACGTGGTCGGAGGTAGAGCACCGGGATCTCCGCCGGCAGAATCGGACGGACGGGAGGACCGGATACCGCCGGCGCATTCGGCGCAGGAGCCGCCGCGCGCGGCGGCGCTGCCGCTGGAGCCGCTGCGCCGCCGGCGACCTTCAGCTTGCGGATCTGGTCGCGGGTGAGCGGACCGGCGAGGTACGACATCGCCCAGCGGCTCTCGAAGAGCACCGGCTGCGTCTCGTGCACGTTGTGCAGCAGAAACCGGCGGGCGCCGAGCCCGGCAAGCAGACGCGAGACCTCCTGGCGGTCGATGCCGCCGGCGACCCCTTCCAGTCCATCGAGCACGCGCGCCAGGTCGCGCTCGGTCTGCAGCCTCCCGAGAAGCCAGGTGCCGATGTTCGACAGCGCCTTGTAGTCGAGATCGACCGGGTTCTGGGTCGTGAGCACGACGCCCAGCCCGAAGGCGCGCGCCTGCTTGAGCAGGGTCAACATCGGCTTCTTCGACGGCGGATTCGCGGTCGGCGGCAGGAAGCCGAAGATCTCGTCCATGTAGAGCAGCGCCCGCAAGCTGCTCGTCCCTTCACGCGCGCGCATCCAGGCGATCGTCTGATTGAGCAGCAGCGAGACGAAGAACATGCGCTCGGCGTCGGAGAGATGCGCGATCGACAGCACGGCGACCTGCGGCCGGCCGTCGCGCGTGTAGAGCAGCTGCTGCACGTCGAGCGGCGTCCCCTGCGAGCCAGAGCGTCGAAGCCCGGCGCGGCGAGCAGCGCGTTCACGGTCATCGCGAGCTCGAAGCGCTCCTTGGCCGGGAAGAAGCTCTCCACCGGCAGCACGCCGACCTTGTCGAGCGGCGGCTTCTGAATGTCGGCGATGAGCTGGGCGAGGTCGTAGCCTGCGCCGGCCCGCCAGGCGCGATCGAGGAGCGAGGAGATCAGGATGTGCTCGCGGCTGCGCAGCGGATCGCCGGCGACTCCGACCAGGCCGAGGAGGCTCGTCGCGGTGGACTGCACGCGATCGGCGAAGAGCTCGTTGTCGTCCACGAGCTCGGGGGGCGGCGCCGCGAAGGTGGCGAGAATCGAGATCGGCTCGCCGGCCGCGCTCCCGGGTGTGAAGATGCGGAAGCTCGCCGCCGCCTTGAGCCGCCGGATGCGCTCGCCGTCCTCGCCCCAGCTCGCCAGCCCCTTCTTCCACCTCTCCGCCTCCGCCGCGGCATAAGCGGGCACGTCGAGGCCTTTCCTGCGCGCGTCCTCCTCCTGCACCCAGGGCTCGAAGTCCGCCGGCCGCAGCTCGGGAAAAGTCAGCAGGAGATTGGTGAGATCGCCCTTGGGATCGATCACCAGCGCCGGCACGCCGTCGATCGCCGCCTCTTCGAGAAGCGCGATGCAGAGCCCGGTCTTGCCGCTCCCGGTCATCCCGAGACAGACCGCGTGGGTCACCAGATCGCGCGAGTCGTAGAGCAGCGGCTCGTCGACCAGAGCCCCGCTCTTCGCATCCACCGGCTTGCCGAGATAGAAGAGTCCGAGCTTTTCAAAGTCCTGCATGCAGAATCCTCCAGACGGTCGAATCCTACCCGACGATTTCACCAACAAATCTGTCCGTTAGAACACCCGTGCTCCCGAGGGGAGTCTTCTGGTTCAGCTGGCGGCGGGCCGGCGGCGCCGCAGGCGCGACATCCCCGCCGCACAGAGACCGGCGGTAAGGAAGAAAAGGCCCCACGGTCCGACCGCCGGGATCTCGACCACCCCCTGTCCCCCGCCCTCCGGCGCGACCGCCATGGCGACGATCCTCAAGCCCGGCGGCGGGCCTACGGTTCCGACGAGCGTCGCCGCGCCCGTTGCGAGGTCTACCGTGTAGAGCTGGCTCGGCTCCGGGACTCCTGGGTGATTCGGAGGGCTGAGCACGGCGTACGCGGTGCCACTGGGCGAGATGTCGAAGCTGGCGAAGTAGGAGAAGGGGACTCCGAGCGGGCCGACGACGGACACCTCTCCACTGGACGGCGGCGGAACACCGTCGATCCCACCAATCCGAACGAGGTTGTGGTTCAGGATGTCGAGAGCGTAAGCCGTGCCCGAAGTCGCTCCGGCAACATTGTGATCGTAGGCGAGGCCGACGGCCCAGATCCTTGGAGTCAGTGGAGAATCAGCGCTCAGTTCCGCGGTGTCCGGGTTCATTCGGACGTTCAGGCTTCCTTCCACCAACCGAATTTCATCGTCAACCGGGCTGAAATCGAAGCCTGCTTCGGACCCAAACCCTGCCCAATACAGGGAGCCCGACATCCTGGTCGCCTGTCCTGTCGCGAGCGTGATGACGTACAGCCGATGCAGGAAACCTCCCGGAGGCGGGTCGATCCACTGGTATTGCGGGACGAAAGCAAACAGCTGCCCGGTCGCCGGACGAAAATCCAAGGCGGCAACAAAGTCGAAGTCGGTGAGGCCCGCTATGGCCACCGAGCTCTCGATGACGCCCGGAGTCGCGCTGTCGAATCGGATCAGGTTCCCGACTTCGTCCACCGCGTAGATTCGTTCAGCTAGACCGGCCGCCGGCAGGAGCGCCAGGGCAGCGGCACCAAGGAGGAAGCGCACCTTCATTTGCTGATCCTTTCGCGTCGGGGATCGAGGCCCTGCCCCGATGGAGAGCTACTGCCCCACAATGTACACCCATTGAACAGAACGGAAAGAAAACAGCCTGCCCCGTTGCCGGGGCAGGCTGTGGATCGTGCGGAATGGCGCTGCGCAGCGCGGCGCGGTGCGCTCAGGGGACGGCCAAGCTCCAGCGCGCGGTCGTGCCGACTTCGAAGCCGTCCTGGAAGATGAGGTTGGCCGCGCAGCTCGTCACCTCGACGTCGTCGATGTACCAGCCTTCGCGGCCGGTGCCGGTGTCGCTGCCGAGGCGGAAGCGGAGCCGGATGGTCTGTCCGGCGTACGGCGCGAGGTCGACGACCGACTTCGTCCAGTCCGCCGGATCGCCACACCAGCCCTGGCGCCCGCCGAGCGCGACGTTGCCGCCGTCCACCAGGCCGTCGTACGGATCGGTCAGGAGCCCGGCCGTGATCTGCGTCCAGGTCGTGCCGCCGTTGGTCGAGACCTCCAGATTTCCGGCGTCGTAGCAGCCGGTCGGACCGTTCGATTCCATCGTCTGGTGGTTCCAGTAGACCAGCGAGACCGGCGTCTGGCCGGTCGGAATCGCGACCGGCGGCGAGACCAGCTGCTGGTCCGACTGGATGGCCGGGTCGCCCGCGAGCCAAGCGAAGCTGCCGCTGTGCTGGCGCACCGCCGTCTGCGCCCACGAGTTGCCGGTGCCGGCGGAGGTCCAGCCGCCGATGCCGAGCTCCCAACCCTGGTAGAGACGCTGATAGGCCGCCGTCCCCACCGTCGTGCAGGCGTCGGGAGTCGCGAGGGTCGTGAAGCTGAAAGTCGCGGAGTAGCTTCCGTCGCCGCAGAGATTCGTCGAGCGCACCCGCCAATAGTAGGTCGTGCTCGACTCGAGGTCGCTCGGGAGCGCCTGGCTCGTGCCCGTCAAGGTGGTCGAGAACTTCAGGCTGCCGAAGCCGGGATCGTCGTCCACCTCGACGAGATACGAGGTCCCCTGCGTCGAGGCGCTCCATTGCAGGGTCGGCCGGAGGCCGATGCCGGTGGCGCCGTTCGCCGGGAGGCTCAGAACCGGTGCGGAAGGGACCGCAGTGAAGAGATTCAGATTGAGGTCTACGGAGTGTGCGGGACCGCTGACCGGCGTGCCGGTCACGGTCATCGGGTAAGAGCCCGCCGTCCCCGCGCCGGTATTCGTGACGGTGAACGTACCGGTCACCGGCGGCACCGACGGATCGTTGCTGAAGAGGGCGCTCGTGCCAGCGGGCAGGCCGCTCACCGAAAGATCGACGCTGCCGGTGTAACCGAAGTACGACCCGACGCCGAGGGAGTAAACCGCGTCCGCGGGCGCGCAGACCGCTTGCGTGAGCGGCGCCGGCGCGAGCGAGAAGTCCGCCGTGCCGCACTCGGCGAACTTGAAGGCGCCGACTCGCAACCGCCAGCCGGTAGCGTTCGTCACCGGGTAGTACTCATTGACGTGCCAGAAAGTGCAGTCGTCGACCGGGTCGATGGAGAGCGAGGTGTAGTCGCCCCAGCGATGGCCGGTCGAGGTTTGCGAGCCGGTGCCGGCGTGGAAGATGCCTTCGCCCTGCGGCAGCGTCCCGAGCGGATCGTAGGCCAGCCGGCCGGTGTAGCGCAGACCGGGAAAGATGCTCACGCCATCCGAGACGCTGTAGCCGACGGCGAGGTCGCCGGAGCCGTCCACCGCCGCGCTCCCCATCCAGCGGTGCACGCTGTCCGGCGAATAGGTCCCCTGCTGGTAGATCACCGGTGAACCGCCCGGCAGGCGGATCTCGTACCAGCGGACGCCGGCGATTCCCGCGCTCGCCTCGACCGCCTGGTTGGTCGTGAGCGATTCGTAAACGCCGAAGTTGCGGTAGGCGAGCCGGTGCAGCGGGCGCTGGCGGTACGACAGGATGTCGATCTTGACCGCCGTGCCGGGCTGCGGAATGCACTCGCGCGCGCTCGGCGCACAGGGGAAGACCGAGTCGAACGACGCCGTGGGAAGCGTGGCGGTCAGCGCAAAAGTCGAGTTGACCGGGGCTCCGAAGTCGGCGTGAAACTCGTAGAACGACAGCGCGTCCTGGGGCGCGCCGTAAGGCCCGCCCTGGTCCATCGAGCCGACGAAGTAGTTCGGCGATCCAGCGGGCGGCAGGGTCGTGCCGTCGAGGTCGGTCGGCAGGAGCCCGTCCCCGACGAAGTAGGGGGTCGCGCCGGGCGGCTGCAGGAAAGAGATCACCTGTGGCGTCGGATTGCCGGCCACGAGCTGCGCCCGGTTTGCCGCATAGACCCCGACGCCGCCGAACGGCCCGCCGGAGCCACCGACGAATTCGCGCGTGCTGATGTAGAAGGCGTCGGACCAGACCCCGTGCTTGGGGTAGTCGGGGAAGTTGTTGCCGGTGGTAAACGCGTAGCGGTAGTAGCTTCCCGTCGGGTCGGCGGTCTGGGAGACCGCCACGCAGTTGTAGAAGGTCGGGCCGCCGGCGGTGAACTGGGTGAGGAACCAGCGATCATCCAGCTGGTCATAGAGCACGACCGGATCGCCGGCATTCTCGGTCTGGCAAGGTCCGCCGAAGCCGGCCCAGAGGCTGTTGATGTTGAGCGGGCCCAACAGCAGGCTGCCGGCTTTGTTGTAGACCGCGAACTGGACGTTGTACATCAGGACAATGTGATTCGGACCTACATCCCCATTCGGATCGGGCGGCGTGAAGCCAGCTGCATTGGAAGGACCGTCGAACGAGGCCAACGGCCCGGGGATCTCGCTTTCCGCGCGCGCGGTGAACCAGCGCTGCACCGCTGAATCGGCCTCCTGCTTGCCGTAGCTCCCTTCGAGTCCCGTCGGCAGGTCGTCCGGCCACTCGAGCTCCACCGGCTGGGCCTCGGGAAGATCGGGGCGCATGCTCCACAACGGCGGGGAGAGATCGAACTTCGCCACCGGCAGCAGCCCGCGGTAGATCGCTTGCGGGGGCCTGACTCCAGCGGTGTCGGCAGTATCGGAGGCATGGGCGGCATCGGCGGCGCCCGCCGCGGGGATGCCGATTCCTGCCAGAGAGAGCGCGGCCGCTACGAGGAGCATCCAGGTTCGGGTCGAGTTGTTCACGATTCAACCTCCATATCGGAAGGGACTCCCGGTCGTGCGCCGCGCAACGGATGCGCCCTCAGGACCAGGCCCGCGGATCGATCGCGTACGGGAGCCGGGTGAGAATTTCGGCTCCCTCTTCCGCCAGGAAGACCAGGTCTTCGAGGCGCATGCCGTAACCGTGCTGCGGCTCCGGATCGTAGAGACCGGGCTCGAGGGTGAGGACATCCCCGATCGCCAGGACTCCCTCCTGCTCCGCATGCCGCTTGAAGCTCGGATATTCGTGCAGCTCGAACCCTACACCGTGTCCGAGCCCGTGAACATACCCGCTCAGAGTCCCGGGCTGGGAGATCGGGGTCGCGTAGCCGCGCGCCGCTGAACGGAGCGCAGACGGCCTCCTGGAGATCCCAGCCGCGGACGCCCGGGCGGGCGGCGGCATGGGCCTCCAGCAGAACCGCGTGCACCGCCGCGAAGGCCGCCGCGACCGGTTCCGGCGGCGCGCCGACGCAAAAGGTGCGCGTGCAGTCGGCGAACAGGCCGCGGCGCGGGAAGAGGTCGACCACCAGCGTCTCGCCGGTGCGCAGCGCGCGTTCCGGCGTACCGGCGGAGTGCGGCACACCGCCCTCCCCGCCCGGCGCCACGATGTTGCCCCGCGGCTGCTCGAGGCCGCCTCCGGCGAAGATCCGGGCGACTTCCGCCTTGAGGCGCGCGACGCGCAGGCGCTCGCCTTCGAGCCAGAGCTCCCCGCTCCGGTCGGTCGCGGCGGCGAGACAACGCGCCACGGCGCGCAGCGCTTCACAGGTCAGATCGGCGACGCGGCGGATCTCCGCAAGCTCCGCCGCGCTCTTCTGCTTGCGCACGCCGAGCAGGGCCTCGCTCGCCGCCACGAAGCTCCAGCCCTCCGCGGTGAGCCGCGCGAGAACTTCGTGGGCGAGCCCGAACGGCAGCCGGCCCGCGAGCGCGATCCTCCCCGGGGCGACGCCGCAGCGCAGCAGAGCCTGACTCAGAACATTGGCGTGAAAGGCGCCGGGCTGCGGCGTGTCGCGGGTCCAGCGCGCGACGTCCAGGTCTTCCGGCGTGAGCAGATCGAGACCGGTGGCGGCCGCCTCGTCCCGTTCCATCGGCGTCAGGTAGCCAAGGCGCGGGGGCTGCCCCGCCCGGACGACCACGAGCGCCTCGCCGAGCTTCGCGGGGTGGACGAAGAAGGCGCGCTCGGGATCGTCACCGGCGGCGGAGAGCAGCACGAGCGCCTTGGCTTCGAGCGCTCCGAGGAGCTCGGCGAAGCCCGCTTCCCGCCGCTCCCGATCGGTCATCCGGGGGTTCGAGCGGTCAGATGTGTTCGGCGATCAGGTTCTTGAACATCGCCTTCGGCATGGCGCCGGCGGCACGCTCGACGACTTCGCCGTTCTTGAACAGCAGGAACGCCGGAATGCTCGAGATCCGGAACTGCATCGCCAGGTCCTGGTTCTCGTCGACGTTGACCTTGACGATGCGCAACTTGCCGTCGAGCTCGTCGGCGAGCTCGTCGAGCACCGGCGCGACCATGCGGCAGGGGCCGCACCAGCTGGCCCAGAAATCGATCAGGACGGGCTTGTCGGACTTCAAGACGGTGGACTGGAAGTTCTGCTGGTCGACCGTCACGATCTTGCTGCTGGCCATTGCACGGAGTCCTTTCTGATGAAAAATGATCCACTTTGCAGGCTCTCCGCGATCTCAGACCCGGAGATTCGGCTCGTTGCTCCCTTGAGAACGCCTGAGGTGCGCAAAGTATTCTCGGCTGTGCTGGACGTCGCGTCCGATCTGGGCGGAAAGCTCCGTCACCGACCGGAAGAGCATCTCATCCCGCAGACGCTTATGGAAATAGAGCTCGATCCGCTCGCCGTAGACGTCGCGGTCGAAGTCGAAGATATGGCTCTCCACGACCCGCTGGCCGCTCCCTTGAACGGTCGGCCTCCGCCCCACGTTGGTGACCGAGTCGAGGCGAGCTCGAGCCCCTTCGAACTCCACCCGGGTGGCGTAAACCCCTTCCAATGGAAGGAGTTCGCCGTCCGGGCGCAAATTCGTCGTGGGCCAGCCGAGCCCTCGGCCCCGGTTCTGCCCCGGCACGATGACCCCGGTCAGGCTGAACGGCCGGCCGAGGAGCTCCGCGGCGCGCTCGACCGCACCGTTGGCGAGAGCGCGCCGGATGCGCGTCGACGAGACCGGCTCGCCGTCCGCCCGCTCCTCCTCGAGCCCGCAGACGAGGAAGCCGAGCTCCTCTCCGAGCCGCGTGAGGAGCCCGAGGTCGCCCTCGCGGTTCCTGCCAAAGACGAACTGGCGGCCGACGTAGAGCTCGCGCACGCCCAGCCGCGCGACCAGAAAGTCGCGCACGAACTCCTCCGCCCGCGTCGCCGCGAACTCCGCCGTGAACCGGATCACCGCCATGAGATCGACGCCCGCCGCGTCGAGCAAGCGGCTCTTCTGCTCCCGGGTGAACAGCGTCGCCGGCGCCTGGTCCGGCGCCAGAACGGCCATCGGATGGGGTTCGAAGGTCACCAGAACGGCCGGCAGGCCGAGCGCGCGAGCCCTCGCGACCACCCGGTCCAGGACGATTCGCTGGCCGCGATGAATGCCGTCGTAGTTACCGACGGTAACAACCGCCGGACAGGGCAGCTCGCAAGGACCCAGCGCATCGACGACGACCTGCATCGAGCTCAGGCGACCGAGGCCGCGATCTCGACTCCGGGAAGATCCGCCGGTCCGACGATCCGGCCGACCAGGTCGCTAGCGAAAGCGTCGGTGATCTCGACCTGGACGAAGCTCCCGGCCGGCGCCGAGCCGTCGTTGATCAGCAGGCGGCCGTCGATCTCCGGCGCCATGCCCTGGTGGCGCCCTTCGAGAAGGTGCTCGCTCTCCGGCGAGACCCCTTCGACCAGCACCTCCAGGGTGCGGCCGACGAGCGCCCGGCGCCGGGCGAGAGCGATCGGCTTCTGCGCCGCGAGCAGCCGCCGGTGGCGGCGGCGAGCGATCGCGGGCGCGACCGCATTCGCGAGCGCCGCCGCGGGCGTGCCCGGCTCGGGGCTGTAGACGAACGCCCCGAGATGGTCGAATCGGCTCGCACGCACGAACGCGAGCAGATGCTCGAAATGCTCGTCGGTCTCGCCGGGGAAACCGACGATGAAGGTCGTGCGCAGGAAGATCTCCGGGGCGAGCTCGCGGGCGCGCTCGAGCAGCCGCGCGTAGCGCTCGGCGCTGCCGCCGCGGCGCATCGCACGCAGCATCTCGGGGTGGCTGTGCTGGAGCGGGATGTCGATGTACGACACCAGCCGCGCCTCCCGGCCCATGAGCCGCAGCAGCTCCTCGTCGAGGGTCGTCGGATAGGCGTAGAGAAAGCGGATCCAGCGGAAACCGGTCGCGGCGAGGAGCGCCTCGGCGAGCCGCGTGAGGCCGTGCTTGCCGTAGTCGAGGTCCTCGCCGTAGCGCGTGGTGTCCTGGGCGATCAGGCAGAGCTCGACGACACCCTGCTCCTCCAGGCGCTGCGCCTCCGTGACGAGGCTCGCGATGGTGCGGCTGCGGAAGCGCCCGCGCCAGAGCGGGATCGCGCAGAAAGTGCACGGGTTGTTGCAGCCCTCGGCGACCTTGAGATAGGCGTAGCCGCGCGTCGTCAGCAGGCGCGGCGCGGTGTGGTCGAAGACCATGTGCGAGGGCGACGGTGACGGCGGCGCCCCGCCGAGCTCGACGATCGACTCGACGTCGAGCAGACCGTCGAGCGAAATGAAGCCGTCGATCTCCGGAATGTCGCGCGCCAGCTCCTCGCCGAAGCGGTTGACCATGCAGCCGGCGACGAGCAGCTTCGAGACGCCCTTCCCCTTGCGCGCCGCGACCTCCAGAATGGCGTCGATCGACTCCCGTTTGGCCTCGTCGATGAAGGCGCAGGTGTTGACGATCACCGTCCCGGCGCTCTCCATGTCGGAGGTGATCGTGTGCCCGCGCCGGGTGAGCTCGCCGAGCAGGATCTCGCTGTCGACCCGGTTCTTGGCGCAGCCAAGACTGATCAGACCGACGCTGGGGGAGGACTTGGGGACCGGCACAACCGAGCCAGTCTAGCAAACGGCCCAGCCCGGAGCGCCTCTCAGCGCGGAGCGTGCGCGAGCGGCGCCGAGGTCAGAGCCAGGCGCTTCAGAATCCAGGCGACCAGCCGATCCGGCGGGGCGAGGCGGCTCATGCCGAATTCGGTCGGCAGGCGCGGCGGCTCCATCAGGTTCAGGGCCCGGAAGACCGCATAGGTGAAGTTCTGCTGCGCGCTGTCCTGCCGGCGGTCGGCGAACATCGCCCGCAGCGACTCGAGCTGCTCGTCGAGCAGGCTCTCGATTCCGCCCGCGGGAGGGAGAGGGATCGCCGGGGTCGCCGGGGTACCCGATCTCGGCGCGGCCTCGCGCCGCACCGGCGCGCGCCGTCCGACGCCGAGCATCGAGGAGCGCAGCGACTCGAGCTCCGCGAGGACCGGATCCACCGTGGCCGGCTTGACCCGCTCGGGTTCGACTTCGAGCAGGAGCGGCACCCCCGAACAGTTCGCGCGATGCACGCGCGGATCCTGCACGATCCAGCTGAGCTGGGTCATCTCGAGCCCCGCCGAGACGTTCTCGGCGAGGTTGCGCACGAACGGATCGATCGCCGACCGTCCGCTCTCCTCGACCCCGCTGAACATGTTGAGCAGGTAATGGACGCGGAAGTCCGCGATCACCCATTCGACGACCCGCAGCACGGGCTGATCACCAAAGAGCTCCTTGAGCTCGCGCAACACCGCGTCCAGATTCTGCACCCGGTCGTCATAGACGTCCTCGGCCTGGTCGAGCAGATCGTGGATGAGCTCGCGCCCGTCGGCGAGTCCGGGAAGGGTGTAGACCTCGGAGCCGTCCGCGAAGATCAGCCGCAGGGTGCGGAAGAGGACCGCCTTGACGAGGTCGGAGGCCGCGAGCGTCGCCTGCGGCAGCTGGGGCGTGACCACCAGCAGCCCCGAGTTGGTGTAGGGCAGGAAATCGAGCACGTTGGCGTCGAGCCCGGCGCGCAGGTCGAGCACGACGTAGTCCACCGGCAGGCTGTTGATCTCCTCCGAGAGCCGGCGGCGGAATTCGGCTCCGGGATTGCCGAGATCTTCCATGAAGTGCTTCGGTCCGGCGACGAAGCCGAACTTGCGGAACTGACCGGAGCGGTCGAAAGAGGCGTCGAGGCGCGTGATGCAGTCGGCGAGCCGCGCCCCCTTGCGATGGAAGTGGTAGAGATCGTGGCTGATCGGAGCCACGATCGAGCTCCGCACCGACGAAGTGCCGGTGTCGAGATCGACCAGGATCGTCGGCGCGAGGCGGGAGAGCGCGAGAGCGAAATTGACCGCGAATGTCGTCTTGCCGACTCCGCCTTTGCCGGAGGCGACCGGTATGATTCGCTTGGGCACGCACCGCGAGCTTATCTCCCGGCGTCGAAAGCGGCCAAACCCCCCTCGCGCCGCCGCTCTCGAGGGGACCTCTTGTCAGCTCGCAGGCCCCTGCATCGTGAGCACGACTTTGCCGAGCGGGCGTTCGTGCTCGAGGTAGGCGTAAGCGGCTGCCGCTTCGGCGAGGGGGAAGATCCGATCGACGACCGGGCGCAGCCGGCCGTCGGCGAGGCGGGTCAGACCGAAGTCGGCGAAGCCGCGCACGAGCTCCGCCTTCTCCGCCACCGGGCGCGCGCGCAGCACGGAGCCGACGATGCGCAGCCGTCGCCGGAGGATGAGCCCGAGATCGACCGGGGTCGTGCGCCCGGCGGTGAGCCCGACGAGGACCAGGCGACCCTTCTCGCTCATGCACTCGAGCGTCGGCGCGAACCACTCCCCCGCGACGAGGTCGAGGACGAGGTCGACTCCCCTGCCACCGGTCGCCTCCCGCACGGCCTTCGGGTAGTCGGCGTCGAGCGGCACCAGGAGCTCGACGCCAAACTCGCGCAGCTTCTCCAGGCGCTCGGCCGAGCGCGCCGCCGCGAGGACCCGGCCGCCGAGCTCGCGCACGAGCTGCACCGCGAACGTTCCGATGCCGGAGGTCGCGCCGGTGACGAGCACGGTCTCGCCCGCGCGCAGGCCGCCTTCGACGACGAGATTGGTCCACGCCGTGAGCGCCGCCTCGGGGATCGCAGCCGCCTCCGTGAGAGTGAGGTTCTCGGGCACCCGCAGAAGTTGCCCGGCCGGCACCGCGACCAGCTCCCCCTGCCCGCCGCCGGCGAGGAGCGCCATGACGCGCTCTCCGATTCGGAACCCGTCGACTCCCGAGCCCAGCGCCGCAACGACTCCCGCGCACTCGAGGCCGGGCACGGAGCTTGCCCCGGGCGGAGGCGGATACTGGCCGCGCATCTGCAACAGGTCGGCGCGATTGAGGCCGGCGGCCGCGACGCGGATCAGCACCTCTCCATCGCCGGGTACGGGCGCCGCGACTTCGCCGGCCGCGATCGCGCCCGAGAGCTCGAGACGCCAAGGGAGAACCGCCTGCACGGCGCGGTCAGCCCACGCTGACCGTGGAACGCTCGCTGCGGCTCGCTCTGGCGGCGCCCGCGGCGCGGGCCGCCTGTCCGGCGACGGCGTGCCGGAGCTCGCCGATCCCGACCGTGCCGTCGTTCAACCAGTCGTGCCGGCCGTCGAGCACGGCGAGGCCGGCCCTGTACTTCCCGGCGTCGTCGTTGTGCCAGAGGTCGTGGAAGAGCTTGCCGACCTTGCGCCGGCTGCCGCGGCAGAAGAGATCGGCGAGCTCGGCCGAGGCCTTCGCGCTGGCGTCGCCCCGCTTGCGCAACGCCTCGGCGCGCGACACCGCCGCCGCCATCGCGAAGAGCTCATCGGCGATGTCCACCAGCCGGAAGAGGAAGCCCTGCTTGAACTGGAGCTTGCCCTGGTAAACGATCATGCCGTAGAGGACCTGGCGCGCGAGCTTGCGCGAAGTGCGCTCGATGAAGCGCATGTGCGTGGCGAGACCGCCGAAGTCGGCGAAGCGCGGGAACCTCCCCCAACCGAGCCAGCGGCTCGGGTACCACCAGGCATAGAAGCCGGCGGCGCGCAAGAGTGCCCTGACCTTCGCTCCCACCGGCTTCTCCGGATCGATCAGGTCGCCGGCGACCTGGAGATGCTTGTCCACCGCTTCGCGCGCCATGAAGAGATGCATGATCTCGGACGAGCCCTCGAAGATCCGATTGATGCGGTAGTCGCGGAAGATCTGCTCGACGGCGATCGGCTGCTCGCCGCGCGCGGCGAGCGAGGCGGCCGTTTCGTAGCCGCGACCGCCGCGGATCTGCATGGTGTCGTCGACGATCTCCCAGGTGCGCTCGGTGTTCCACAGCTTCGCCGCCGCCGCTTCGAGCCGGATGTCGTAGCCACCCCGGTCCGCCATCTGGCAGGCGAGCTCGGTCATCGCCTCCATCGCGTAAGTGACCGCGGCCATCTCCGCTAGCTTGTGGGTGATCGCCTCGTGCTTGCCGACCGGCCGGCCCCATTGCACCCGCGCGGCGGCCCAGGTCCGGCAGATCTCGAGGCAGAGCTTGGCGCAGCCGACGGAGCCCGCCGGAATCGCGAGCCGCCCGGTGTTGAGGGTGGTGAGGGCGATCTTCAGCCCTTTCCCCTCCTCTCCGATCCGGTTCTCCACCGGTACCTTGACGTCCGTGAACGACACGACCGCGTTGGCGAGGGCGCGGAGGCCCATGAAATGGCAGCGATGCTCGACCCGCACTCCGGGCGAGCTCGTCTCGACCACGAAGGCGCTGATCTTCTTGTTCTTCGGATCGCGGGCGTCGCGCGCCATGACCACCAGGAGCGCGGCGATGGTGCCATTCGTGCACCAGAGCTTGGACCCGTTGAGGACGTAATGCGTGCCGTCGGCAGAGAGCTCGGCCGTGGTCGCGAGGCGGGCCGGGTCCGAGCCGACGTCGGACTCGGTGAGGGCGAAGCCCGAGATCTCTCCCGCGGCGCAGCGCGGCAGGAACTTCCTCTTCTGCGCCTCGGTGCCGAAATAGAGCAGCGGGGTCGGCACTCCGATCGACTGATGGGCCGAGAGCAGCGCTTCGACGTTGCCGTCGACGCTCCCCAGGAGCTCCATGAGCTTCGAGTACTCGAGCATGCTGCAACCGAGCCCGCCGTACTCCTTCGGGATCTTGAGGCCGAAAGCTCCGAGCTTGCGCAGGCCGTCGAGGACGCGCGGCGGGTACTCGCCCGAAGCGTCGATCGCCACCGCGTCGACCTCGGCGAGCAGGAACTCGCGGAAAGCGTCGTAGAAGGCGTCGAACTCCGGGCGCTCGCGGTCGATCAACGGATACGGATGAACCAGATTCGACCGGAAGTTGCCGAGGAAGAGCTCCCTCATGAAGCTCGGGCTCCTCCACTCGGTCTCGCGCGAGGCCTCGGCGACCTTGCGGGCGTCCTGCTCGCTGACGTCGGAGTGGGAGTGCGGGGAATGGGAGTGCGGGGCGGGAGCGGTCATCGGTCGTCTCCTGGAAGCCATGCCGCGCTGCGGCCAGATTTTACCGCAAAGCGGCAATCTTGTCGCGCTGCGGCGCGACCGTTCTCAAGACCGCCGGAGGGTCGCCCCGACCCCCAGCAGCACGACTCCGCCGCCGGCGAGCAGGCGCCAGGTGACCGGTTCGTGAAAGACCACCCAACCGACGAGGACGGCGCAGATCGGCACGGTGTACGAAATCAAGGAGGCGACGACCGCCGACCGCCGGGCGAGCAGCCAGAAGTAGAGCGTGAAGGTCAGCGCCGAGCCGAAGAGGGCGAGGTAGAGCGTCGCGAGCCAGGGTAAGGGCGCCGCTGCCGGAGCGAGAATCGGCCGGTCGCGCTCGACGATCCAGGCGAGGGCTCCCATCCCGCCGCCGGTGAGGAGCATCGGCACTCCGGCGACCGAGAACGGCGAGATCGCGCTTCCCCACCGTTTGACCGAGAGGCTGCCGAGAGCGGAGACGACGGGCGCCAGAAGAAAGACCGCGGCGGCGAACAGCACCTGCGCTCCACCGAACCTCTCGAAGTCTTCCGAGAACAGGAGCGCGACGCCGGCGAATCCCAGAAGGACGCCGCCGAAGCGGCTCCAGCCGCCACGCTCGCCCGGGAGCATGAAATAGCCGAGGCTCACGGTCCACAGCGGCAGCGTCGCGAAGAGCACCGCGGCGAGTCCCGACGGGACCCACTGCTCGCCCCAATAGACGATGCCGTAGGAGCCGGCGAAGGTGGTGGCCGCGTTCACCACCCAGAGCCGCCGCTCGACCTGACTGCGACCGAAGCGAACGCCGCGAAAGTGACCCACGGCGACGAGGACGAGCCCGGCGAGCGCGAAGCGGATCGCCACTCCGGTCACCGGCGGGATCGCCTCGAGGCTGATCCGGATCGCCGCCCAGGTCGTCCCCCAGACGGCGGTGAGCAGTGCGAAGACGCCGATCTCCCGCCCGGTCACGCGCATGGCGGGCACTCTACCCGACCCACCCGCCGGCGCTCTCTAGGGATAGATCTTGTAGAGCATCCGCGGGTAGGGGATGGTCTCGCGGACATGGTCGAGCTTGCACATCCAGGCGACGAAGCGCTCGAGGCCCATGCCGAAGCCGGAGTGCGGACAGGAACCGTACTTCCGCACGTCGAGGTACCACTGGAACGCCTCGACCGGCAGGTCGTGCTCGCGGATCCGCTGCAGCAGGAAGTCGTGGTCGTGGATGCGCTGGCTGCCGCCGATGATCTCGCCGTAGCCCTCCGGCGCCAGGATGTCGAGCCCGAGGACGACCTGTGGATTCTCCGGGTCGGGCTGCATGTAGAACGCCTTGAAGGCGGTCGGGAAGCGGCTCACCATCAGAGGCTTGTCGAAGTCGGCGGCGACCAGCGTCTCCTCGTCGGCCCCGAAGTCGTCGCCCCAGGCGATCGGATTGCCTTTCACGTTCAGACGTGCGATCGCTTCGGTGTAGGTGATGCGCGGGAACGGCGGGACCGCCTGCTCGAGCGGCCGGGTGTCGCGCTCGAGGACCTTCAAGTCTTCGGCGCAGCGCTCGAGGACGCGCGCCACCAGCGCCGAGACGAACTCCTCCGCCAGGTCGCAAAGACCCGTCGAACTCGAGGAACGCGACCTCGGGCTCGACCATCCAGAACTCCATCAGGTGGCGGCGGGTCTTCGACTTCTCCGCCCGGAAGGTCGGACCGAAGCAGTAAACCTTGCCGAAAGCCGAGATCGCCGGCTCGAGGTAGAGCTGCCCCGACTGCGTCAGAAAGGCTTTGTCGCCGAAATAGTCGGTCTCGAAGAGGGTCGAGGTCCCCTCGCAGGCCGCCGGCGTCAGGATCGGCGAATCGATGCGCACGAAGTCCCGGCTGTGGAAGAAGTCGTGGATTCCCTGCTCGACCTCGCTCCTCACCTTGAGCGCGGCGCGCTGGCGGCTGGAGCGCAGCCAGAGGTGGCGGTTCTCCATCAGGAACGCCGTGCCGTGGTCCTTCGGGGTGATCGGGAAGTCCTGGGTCAGATGATCGACCCCGAAGTCGGTGAGCTGGATCTCGACTCCGGAGGGCGAGCGCTTGTCCTCCTTGACGACGCCCGTGAGGTGGACCGTCGACTCCTGGGTGACCCGTTCCACGTCGGACCAGGCGGCTGGAGAGAGCTCCGCCCGGCTGGCGACCGCCTGCACGACGCCGCTGCCGTCGCGAATCTGGAGAAAGCCGATCTTGCCGCTCGAGCGCTTCTGCACGACCCAGCCGCGCAGCTCGACGCTCGCGCCGATATGGTCCTTCAGGTGGAGGATGGTGGGCGGTAAGGGGGTCATGGAACCGGTCATTCTAGCCCGGACAGCGCCCCTGCCGCGGCCGCCTGCTCCGCCCCCTTCTTGGTGCGCCCGATCCCCCTTCCCGCAAGCTCGCCGCGGATCCGGACCTCGACGGTGAAGAGCTTGTCGTGATCGGGGCCGCTCTCCTCCACCACGGAATAGTGCGGCAGCGGCCAACCGCGCGCCTGGACCTGCTCCTGCAGGGCCGTCTTCGGATCGACCGCCTGCTGCTCGAGCGGAGTCTCGCTGGCGCTCTCGAGGTACAGACGGACGACCTTGCGCGCGGCCTCGAAACCGCTGTCGAGATAGGCCGCTCCGAACAGCGCCTCGACCACGTCGGCGAGGAGCGAAGCCTTGAGGCGCCCTCCCGAGCGATCTTCGCCGGCCCCCAGCCGCAGCCCGGCTCCGAGCTCGAGCTTCTCGGCGTACCGCGCGAGCGCCCCTTCGCTCACCAGCATCGATTTGCGCAGCGAGAGCTCGCCCTCCGCACGGCCGGAGAGCTGTGCGAAAAGCCAGTCGGCCGCCACCAGGCCGAGGACGGCGTCGCCGAGGAACTCGATGCGCTCGTAGTGCGACGCGCTCCCCGCCTCGTTGGCCCAGGAACGGTGGGTCAGGGCGGCGTCGAGGAGCTCGCGATCGCGAAACGTATGCCCGAATCGGGCCTCGAGCGCCGCCAGAACTTCGCCACGATCCGTCACGCGGGGAGTCTACCAACCACCTGCCGGCTCTAACGCCGGCCGAAGCGGCGCTCGAGATCGGCGTCGGTGAGCTGCAGCACCACCGGGCGACCGTGCGGGCAGGCGTAGGGGTTTTCGGCGGCGAAGAGCTC
Source organism: Thermoanaerobaculia bacterium (assembly GCA_963806165.1). GTDB lineage: Bacteria > Acidobacteriota > Thermoanaerobaculia > Multivoradales > JAGPDF01 > JAGPDF01. The sequence goes on along the minus strand of CAWDWZ010000007.1, from coordinate 469,094 downwards.
GGAGACCAGCGCTTCGAGCTTCTCCGGCGCCAGGGCGTGATGCATCTTGACGGCCGCCTTGCAGGCCAGGCTCGCCGCGAAATCGTCGAGAATCCGCGCGCGAAGATTGCCGGGAGAAGCCGCAGAGTCCGCCGCGAGACGCAGGAGGAGCGCCTCGGCCTCGCCGGGCGAGAGCACAGCCGGCGTCGCGGCGACCGCGACGCTCCCGCCCGAGAGCTCCGCGATCTCGAATCCAGTCGGCTCGAGCGCCGGCGCGAGCTCGACGAGGCGCATGCGCTCGCCGCGCGAGAGCTCGAGCACGAGCGGCGTCACGAGCCGTTGCGAGGCGGCCCGCGTCTCGGCGAGCGCCCGCCGCAGGCGTTCGTACAGCACGCGTTCGTGGGCGACGTGCTGGTCGATCAGATAGAGACCGTCGGGTCCTTCCAGCAGAACCAGAGCGCCCTTGTACTGTCCCAGCAGCCGGAAGCGCCGGGTCTCGCCCCCCCGTCCCGAAAGCGGTACCGGCGCGCGGTCGAGCGGCGCCAGCGAGAGCTCGGCGAGATGAACCGCCTGCGCCACGTCGCCGGCTTCCCGCACCTCGCTTGCGGAGTCCGCAGGAGCAGCAAAGGTCCGTCCACCGAATCCTTCCCAGGCGAAGGGCGCGTCGGGCAGGGAAGAGGCCGTGCGCAACGGCGCCTCCTCCTCGCCCCGCGCCCGCGCCAGCGCCAGCCGCAACGCTTCGCCCAACCGATCCATCAACCGGGGATCGCGGAAGCGAACTTCTGCCTTCTGCGGATGGACGTTGACGTCCACCTCGGAAGGCAATAGCTCGATAAAGAGAAAGAGAGACGGAAATTCATCGCTGCGCCATTCGTCGCGCACTGCGCGGTAGAAAGTCGCCAATACCGCTCGATCTCGAACCAGCCGCCGGTTGACGAAGATGAAGCTCCGCCGCGCCCCGCGCGCCGTCGCCGGAGAGCCGACGCAACCGTGGGCGAAGCCGACCGAGCTCGCTCCCTCCGGCGCGGAGTCACCTACCTTTACCAGCAGCTTTTCAAACGACTCGCCAAAGACCTCGCCAATGCGACGACGCAGAGCGTCGTCGCCGGGGGCCTGCTGCGCAACATCTACCAAGACCCGGCCTTCGCTTCTCACACGAAAAGAGACATCCGGCCGGGCGAGCACGTAGCCCTCCACGACTTCGACGCAGCGGCGGAGCTCGGACTCGCGCGACTTCAGGAACTTGCGCCGCGCCGGGACGTTGAAGAACAAGGACGCGACGTCGATCGTCGTGCCGCGGGTGCGAGCGATCGGCTCGACGGCGAGGATCCGGCCACCTTCGAGGAAGACCCGTGTCCCTTCGCCGGGTGCCGTCGCGGTGGTGAGCTCGACTTTGGCGACCGCGGCGATCGTCGCCAGCGCCTCGCCGCGGAAGCCGAGGGTCGCGACCTGCGCGAGATCGGCCATCGACGAGATCTTGCTGGTGGCATGGCGGTCGAAGGCGAGGAGGGCGTCGTCGCGGTCCATCCCCGAGGCGTCATCGGCAACCCGGATCCGCTGCCGTCCTCCCCCTTCGAGATCGATCTCGATCCGCGTCGCGCCGGCGTCGAGCGCGTTCTCGACCAGCTCCTTGACCACCGAGGCCGGCCGTTCCACCACCTCCCCGGCGGCGATCTGCGACACCAACCGGTCAGGCAGAATCTGAATGCGCGGCATGAGGACATCTTACCGGCTCGCCGACGATGCTGGGCGTGCCTCGGACCGCCCTGGAGTTGAGACCCATATTTACGGTAAGATGCGCTCGTGAAGACGACCGTCGAAATCCCGGACCCCCTGTTGCGTCAGGCCAAAGCGGCTGCCGCGGCGCGTGGTGAATCGCTTCGTCAACTCCTCTCGACAGCATTGCGCTCTCATCTTGCAGGCCCAGTTCGTGGGCGCTCGGCTGAGGAAGGTTGGCGCCAGGTCTTCGGCAAGGCGCCGCTCGCCGCCGTTGCCGAGATCGACGCGGCGCTGAAGGAGCTCGAACAGATCGATCCAACGGATTGGCGTTGATTCTCGACACCAATGCCATCTCAGCGCTCTTTGCCGGCGACGAATCGCTCGCTGCGGTGCTTTCCGGCCAGGAGCGGCTCCACCTCCCGGTGATGGTGATCGGAGAGTATCGCTACGGACTTCTGCGCTCTCGACATCGCAAGTCGCTCGGTCAGCTTCTCGACTCCCTGATCAGCGAGTCGATCGTGTTGGCGGTCGACGCCGACACCGCCATCGCGTACGCTGAAATCCGCGAGGAGCTGCGACGGAAGGGCACTCCCATCCCCGAGAACGACGTCTGGATCGCCGCTCTCGCTCGCCAACACGAGCTCCCCGTCGTCAGCCGCGACAACCACTTCGACCTCGTTCCCCGCCTTACCCGCTGCGGCTGGTAGCCAAGCCTACTTCGCCGTCACGCCGCGCTCTTTGAGCGCGGCTTGGGCGGCGGCGAGGCGGGCGACGGGGACGCGGAAGGGGGAGCAGGAGACGTAGTCGAGACCGATCCGGTGGCAGAAGGCGATCGACTTGGGGTCGCCGCCGTGCTCGCCGCAGATGCCGATCTCCATCCCGGGCCGCGTCTTCCTTCCGAGCTCGACCGTCATCGCCATGAGCTTGCCGACTCCGGGCTCGTCGATCGAAGCGAACGGATTCTCCGGCAGGATCTCCTTCGCCAGGTACTCCATGAGAAAGCCCTTCTCGGCGTCGTCGCGCGAGATCGCGAAGGTGGTCTGCGTGAGGTCGTTGGTGCCGAAGGAGAAGAACTGGGCGTAGCGCGCGAGCTCGTCGGCGGTCAGCGCGGCGCGCGGAATCTCGATCATGGTGCCGAACTTGTAGGCGATCCGCCGGCCCTGCTCGGCCATGACCTTCTCGGCCTCCTGCTCGAGCGCCTGCTGCTGGACCTCGAGCTCGCGCCAGTGCCCGGCGAGCGGAATCATCACTTCGGGGTGGACGTCGATGCCGTCGCTCGCCGCCTGGCAGGCGGCCTCGAAGATCGCCCGCACCTGCATGCGGGTGAGCGCAGCGAGGTGGATGCCGAGCCGCACGCCGCGCAGCCCGAGCATCGGATTCGACTCGTGCAGACGCTCGATCGCCGCGAGCACCTGGCGCTTCTCGGCGAGCTGGGCGGCATCGGCGCCGGACTCCTCGAGCTTCTCGACCGCCATCGCGACCTCGAGATGGCCGGGCAGGAACTCGTGCAGCGGCGGGTCGATCAGCCGCACGATCACCGGCAGGCCGTCCATCGCCGGAAGAGGCCGTCGAAGTCCTTGCGCTGATGCGGCAGGAGCGTCTCGAGGCACTCGGCGACGACCTTCGGATCGTCCTTGCTCGAGGATCATCCGCTGGACCACGCGGCAGGCGCACGGATCTCGAAGAACATGTGCTCGGTGCGGCAGAGGCCGATCCCCTGCGCGCCGTAATCGCGCGCCCGCTGCGCGTCGACCGGATAGTCGGCGTTGGCCCAGACCTGCAGCCGGCGCTCGCTCGTCGGCCCACGCCAAGAGCTTCAGCAAGTAGGGATCGTTGATGTCCGGAACGACCGTGGCGAGCTCGCCGGCGAAGAACTCGCCGGAACTTCCGTCGATCGAGATCCAGTCGCCTTCGCGAAGCGTCCTCGCCGCCGACCCGGATCTCGCGCGCTTCGAGGTCGATCTCGAGCGTCCGCCACTCCGACCACCGCCGGCTTGCCGAATTGCCGCGCGACCAGCGCCGCGTGGCTGGTGCGTGCCGCCGCGGCTGGTCAGGATCCCCTTCGCCGCCAGCATGCCGTGCACGTCGTCCGGCTTGGTCTCCGGGCGGACCATGATCACCGCCTTGCCTTCGCGGGTTGGCCCAGTTCTCGGCGACGTCGGCATCGAGCGCGATCGACGCCGACCGCGGCGCCGGGCGAGACGTTGAGACCTCTCCCCAACCGATTCCCGGTCGCTGTTTCTTCCTTTACCGAGCTTTTTTCGAACTGCGGATGGAGGAAGAAGTCGACCTGATCGGGCGATACCCGGAGCACGGCCTGCTCGCGGGTGATCAGGCCCTCCTCCGCCATGTCGACGGCGATGCGCACGGCGGCCTGGGCGGTGCGCTTGGCGTCGCGCGTCTGCAGCATCCAGAGCTTGCCGCGCTCGATGGTGAACTCGACATCCTGCATGTCACGGTAGTGGCGCTCGAGCTTCTCCGCGATCGCCGCGAATTCCGCGTAAACCTTGGGCATCTCGACCTTGAGCTGGTCGATCGGCTTGGTCATCCGGATGCCGGCGACGACGTCCTCGCCCTGGGCGTTCGTCAGGTAGTCGCCCTCGATCCGGGGCTCTCCCGTGGCTCCACTCCGCGTCATGGCGACCCCGGTCGCCGAGTCGTGGCCCAGATTGCCGAAGACCATCGTGCAGATGTTCACCGCCGTGCCGAGGTCGTGCGGGATCTTGGCCGCGTTGCGGTAGTCGACCGCACGCCGTCCGTTCCAGCTCCTGAAGACCGCTTCCGTGGCGAGGCGGATCTGCTCGCGTGGATCCTGCGGAAAGGAGCGACCCGCGGCGCTCTCGAGAATCGCCTTGAACTCGACGGTCACTTGCTTCCAGTCGGCGGCTTGGAGGTCGGAGTCGTTCTCCACGCCGGCCCGCTGCCGCGCCGCCGTCAGCACCTCTTCGAACGGCTCGTCCGGGATCTCCATCACCACCGTACCGAGCATCTGCACGAGCCTGCGGAAGGCGTCGAAGACGAAGCGCGGGTCGCCGGTGAGACGCTCGAGGCCGGCGGCGACTTCGTCGTTCAGGCCGATGTTGAGAACGGTGTCCATCATGCCGGGCATCGAGAACCGTGCCCCCGAACGGCAGGAGACCAGCAGCGGATTCGCGACGTCGCCGAAGCGCTTGCCGGTCAGCGTCTCGAGCCGGGCGAGCGCCGCGAGCTCCTCCTCCCAGAGACCGTCGGGGAACTTCGGTCCCGCGCCGAGATAGGCGTTGCAGGCGGCGGTCGTGACGGTGAAGCCGGGCGGCACCGGGACGCCGAGGCGGGTCATGTCGGCGAGGTTCGCGCCCTTGCCGCCGAGCAGGCCGCGGACCGCGTCCCAGCCGCCGGCGGCGCTCTCGGCCGCCGCCAGCTCGTCGAAACCGTAGACCCACCTGTCGCCCATCGCTCCCCTCCCCCTCGCGAATCGTCCCGGCCGGCGCATGCGCAACGATGGCGGCGATCCTATCGCCGACCCTCCAGAACTCTGACAGTCGTACCCGTCCCGCCGGGCCATCCAAAGAGGTGGCCCGGCCGGTAAGATCCTCCCGTGCTTCCGCAAGACGAGACCCTCGCGAGCGCTCCGCTGTCGGCCCGGGCCCCCCTCGGCGCCACCCTCGCGCGCATCGCGGGCTACGGCGCTGTCTGCGGCATTCTGCTGGCTGTCCTGCGCTGGACGGACTACCGCTGGCTGGTGGTCGAGCACTCGGTGGAAATCTGGGGCGGGCTCATCGCGGCCCTTTTCTCGGCGCTCGGCATCGTCCTCGGACTCCGCCTGACCCGGAGACGTGTCGAGCGCGTCTTGGTTCCGGTACAGGTCCCGGTCGAGGTCCAGGTACCTGTCCTCGTTCCGTCGTCGGCGCCGTTCGCGGTCGACGAGCGCCGCCAGCGAGAGCTCGGGGTGACCGCGCGCGAGCTCGAGATCCTGGGTCTCATCGCCGCGGGTCTTTCGAACCGCGAGATCGCCGACCGCCTCTTCGTCAGCGAGAACACCGTCAAGACGCATTCGAGCCGGCTGTTCGACAAGCTGGGAGCCCGACGGCGGACCCAGGCCGTCCAGTTCGGCCGGGCCGCAGGCCTCCTTCCCGGCGTCGCGGGCATCCTCCCCGACGTCGCGGTCACCCGAAAGCACGAAATCGGGCTAGGATCGTCCGCCCAGGAGAAAAATCACTCGAACGGGTGACGACGGCGGAGCGGCGATCTCCTATCGTCCGCCCCGAATCGCGGCACCGAAGCCGCGGCTTCTTGCCATCACAGGAGAAGACGATCATGTCGATGAAACGCACGATCCTCACCTGGGGCCTGATCGCGGGCGTCGTCTCGATCAGCATGATGCTCGCAACGCTGCCGTTCGCCGACCGCATCGGCTTCGAGCACGGCTATGTCCTGGGCTATACCGCGCTGGTGCTCTCGGCGCTGCTGATCTTCCCCGGCGTGCGCTCCTATCGCGACAACGTCGCCGGGGGCAGGATGACCTTCGGCAGAGGCTTTCTCGTCGGCCTCGGCATCGCCCTGGTGGCGGCGGTCTGCTATGGCGTCGTCTGGGCGGTCGTCTACGCCAACTTCATGCCCGACTTCGCCGACAAGTACGGCGCCTTCATGATCGACAAGGTCAGGTCTTCCGGGGGATCGGCGGAGAAGATCGCCGAAGCGACCACCCAGGCGGCTGAGATGAAGCGCCTCATGGAGAATCCGCTGACCAACGCCGCCCTGGCCTTCCTCGAGCCGTTCCCGGTCGGGATCCTCGCGTCGCTCATTTCCGCCGGCATCCTGCGCAAGAAATGACCCGGTCCGGCCGAGTGTCAGGCCGCCGTTCAAAACGACCCGATTCACCTGATCGCCAAGCTCCGGAGGTTTGAGATGCAGAGAGTCACGGGTATCGGAGGCATCTTCTTCAAGGCCAAGGATCCGGTCGCGCTGCGCGCCTGGTACAAGAAGCATCTCGGCATCGACGTCCAGGATTGGGGCGGCGCGGCCTTTCGCTGGGTCGACGCCGCGGGAGCTCCGGCGCCGGGCACCACGGCCTGGAACATCGCACCCGAAACGACCGACTACTACGCCCCGAGCACGGCGAGCTTCATGGTGAACTACCGGGTCGCGGATCTCTCCGCGCTCCTCGAAGCGCTGCGTGCAGAGGGCTGCAACCTCGTCGGCGAGCCCCAGGATTCGGAATTCGGCAAGTTCGGCTGGGTGCTCGATCCGGAAGGCAACAAGGTCGAGCTCTGGGAGCCGCCGGCGGGCGAATAGGCCCGCGAGGCCGCTCAGGCCGAGCGGTCTATCACCATTTGCGAGAGGTCCGCGAGCCAGAGGATCTCTGTTTGGATCGACTGCAGCAGGGCAATTCGGTTCTGTTTCTGCTGCGGGTCGGGGTCCATAACCAGAACATCCGTAAAAAAGCGCTCTAAAGGTAGGGCGAGGGCTCGAACGCTCGCGAGTCCACCGACAATGTCGCGGCCTTCTCTAGCCTTTGCCACCTGCAGTCGTAGCTCGGCGGCAGCGCCGGCCAACTCCCGCTCCGCTTCCATCGCTGCCAGAGCCAGATCGAAGGAGTAGGCTTCGCTGCCCTTGGTGATGTTGGCGATGCGCTTGGCCGCCTGCGCGACCGCCGCGAAGCTCGTCTCTTGCCGCTGCCTCTGCAGAGCCGCGGCGCGGGCCGCGATCCCGCGGAAGTCGAGCGCGCCGCCCGTGGCGCCCATCGCGGCCGCGATCTCGTCGTAGGCGAAGCCGCGCTCGCCGAGGACGTAGGTCAGGCGGTCGCGCAGAAACTCCACCAGCTGTGCCCTCGCCTGCTCGCGCGAGAGCTCCTTCGCCGAAGCCCCCTTCGCTCCAGCCGCCACCGCCCCCCTTGTTCGCATCCTTTCCTCGAGGAGCTCGAAGGCGGTTGTGATCGCGGGCTCGACATCGATGTCGAGCGCGCCTTCGAGCAGGATCCGCACGACGCCGAGCGCGGCGCGGCGCAGTCCGAACGGGTCCTTCGAACCGGTGGGGATCATCCCCAGGCCGAAGAAGCCGGCCAGCGAGTCGATGCGGTCGGCGAGCGCCGCCACCTGCCCGATCGCGCCGCGCGGAAGAGCGTCGGTGGAGCCTGCCGGCCGGTACTGGTCGTAGATCGCCTGCCAGACCGACTCCGGCGCCCCCTCGGCGCGGGCGTAGAGCCCGCCCACGACCCCCTGGAGGTCGGTGAACTCCTTGACCATGTCGGTGCCGAGGTCGACCTTGAGCAGCTCGGCCGCCCCGCGGACCGCGTCGAGGTCGGTGACTCCGGCCGCGCTGGCGATCGCCTCGGCGAGCACCGCGAGCCGCGCGCTCTTTTCGGCGTAGCTGCCGAGCTTCTCCTGGAAGGTCAGGCTCGCGAGCCCCGCCCGGCGGTCGACGAGCGCCACCGCGCGGTCCTTCTCGAAGAAGAACTTGGCGTCGGCGAGGCGCGCCGCCACCACCCATTCGTTGCCGGCGCGCACGCGGCCCGCCGGATCGTCGGGACGGTCCATGACGGTCAGGAAGACCGGTAGCAGCGACGCCGTCCTTCTCGACCGTCAAGGCGCTCTGGTGATCGCGCAACGACGTCGCCAGCACTTCGCGCGGCAGCGCCACGAGCTCGGAAGAAAATGCCCCCTCCATCACTCCCGGGATCTCGCAGATCGCCGCGAGCTTGTCGAGCAGCGCCGAATCTTCGACGAGCGTCCCGCCGAGAGAGCGCGCGCGCTCGGACATGCGCTCCTCAAGAATCCGCTTCCGCTCCGCCGGAAAGACGACAATGTCGCGCGCAGTCAAGGCCGTCAGATAGTCCTCGACACCCTTTACCGAAAAGTCTTTCGGCGAAAGCGTCGCATGCCCCGCGGACTCGCGACCCGAGACGATGCCGAACAGATCGAACGGTACGACCTCACCCTCGAAAAGCGCCACCACACCGTGCACGGGCCGAACCCAGGGACCGACCCCCGCACCCCAGCGCATCGACTTCGGCCAAGCGATTCCCTTGAGGATCTTGGGAAAAAGCTCGGTAAGGAGGGCAGCGGTCTCGCGGCCGACGATCCGCTTCGACGCTGCGAGGTACTCACCGCCGCCGGGCGCGCCGGCTCCAGCCGGCTGCGCGAGCTGGTCGGCGAACGTGCGCAGCGTGCGACCGATCTTGCCTTTCGAGGCTTCGACGATGCGAAGGTCGGCCTCCACCACCTCGCATTTCTTCGCAAAGGCGGCCACGGCCGCCGTCGGCCGGCCGGCGGCGTCAAACGCGTTCTTGACGGGCGGGCCGAGCACTTCCTCTGTTCGATCCTTTTCCTTGGCGGGAAGGCCGCGGAGGATGAGAACCAGGCGCCGAGGGGTGAAAGCGGTATCCATCGAGGCCGGAGAGAGCCCACGCGCCATGAGCTCTTCGAACAGGCGCGTGGCGAGCTCGTGCATCGCTGCCGGGAGCATGCGCGCTGGGATCTCTTCAGCGCGCACCTCGAGCAGAAGCTCTCCCTGCAAGGAGCTATCCACGGGCCACCTCCCCCGCCGCCGCCGTTGGCTCCTCCGGCGGTTTCGGCGGTTTCGGCAGGAGAGGAAAGCCCAGCCGCTCGCGGCTCGCGAGGTACTCGCGGGCGCAGGCGATTGCGAGATCGCGCACCCGCTTCATGACTCCGACGCGCTCGGTCACCGAGACCGCGCCCCGGGCGTCGAGGAGATTGAAGAGATGCGAGCACTTGAGCGCGCACTCGTAGGCCGGAAGGACGATCCCCGCCGCGAGGCAGCGCCGGGCCTCGTTCTCGTAGCCGTCGAACTGGCGGCGCAGGAAATCGACGTCGGCGACCTCGAAGTTGTACTTCGAGAACTCGTGCTCGTCCTGCCAGCGCACCTGGCCATAGGTGACTCCCCCGGGCACCCAACGGATGTCGTAGATCGACTTCTCGAGGCCGAGGAACATCGTGATTCGTTCGAGACCGTAGGTCAGCTCACAGGAGATCGGCGCGAGCTCGAGACCGCCCGCTTGCTGGAAATAGGTGAACTGCGAGATCTCCATGCCGTCGAGCATCACCTGCCAGCCCACGCCCCAGGCGCCGAGGGTCGGCGCCTCCCAGTTGTCCTCCTCGAAACGCAGGTCGTGGACCGCGAGATCGACGCCCATCGCCTCGAGGCTGCGGACATAGAGCTGCTGCACGTCGAGAGGAGACGGCTTCAGGATGACCTGGAACTGGTTGTGCTTGTAGAGACGGAACGGATTGTCGCCGTAGCGCCCGTCGGCCGGTCGGCGCGAAGGCTGAACATAGGCCACCCGCCAGGGCTCCGGCCCGAGGACGCGCAGAAAGGTATCCGGGTGCATCGTCCCGGCGCCGACCTCCAGATCGTAGGGCTGCTGCAGAACGCAGCCCTCTCCGGCCCAGTAGTCCGACAACGCCAGAATCAACTCCTGAAAGCTCTTCATCTTCTCTCCTTCGACATTCCGCCTATTTCCGCAAGTCGGCGAGCGTGCGTTCCATGACCGTCAAGCTGCGAACCTCGTGCTGCAGAAAGTGGCGGCGAATCCGGCCGATGAGGGCCGCGACCTCGGCCAGAACTCCGGCCGACGGTGGATTCGCGGCCATGGCCGCGATGTTCTCGCGCCCGATGCGGCGCCAAAACGTGACCGCCGCGGCCGAGACCGGCGCCGCACCCTGCGCGGAGCGTGCGCAGTCGCGGCAGATCAGCCCTTCGCCGCTCGCGAGAATCGCCGCCCCGCCCGCGAGCTCGCGGCCGCACTGCGGGCACTCGACCGGCGGCGGAAAGATCCCCGCCGAGCGCAGCAGCCAGCTCTCGAAATAGCGCGCCACGAGATCCCGGTCGCGGCCCGCCTCGAGCGCCTCGACCGTGGTGTCGAGGAGCCGGTAGAGGACGTCCGACGGCTCCCCTTCCTGCGCGAAGAGGGAAACCTGTTCGGCGATCGTCGCGCCGAGGAGAATGCCCTCGAGATCCTGCTGCAGGGCCTTCACCGGCCGGATGAGCTCGACCGAGGAGATGCGGACGAGATCGCGTCCCTCCTTCTCGATCCAGCCGATGCGCGCCTTGGCGAGCGGCTGGAGCTCGCCGGCGAAGCGGCTGAAGCGCCGCTTCGCGCCGCGCGCCGCGCCGCGGAGCTTGCCTTCCTCGCGGGTGAGAAAGACCACGATCCGGTCGGCTTCGGCGAGATCCACGACCTCGAGAATCAGCGCCTCGGCCTGGTGGATCTTCACCCCGCGAGCTTATCGCGGGGGAGACCGCTCAGTGCGCGAGACGGCTCAAGAGCGCCGCGGCGAGACCGAAATAGATCAGGATGCCGGTGATGTCGTTCGCCGTCGAGAGCACGGGACCGGAAGCCACCGCGGGATCGAATCCCAGGCGCTCGAGCGCCAGGGGAATGAGCGCGCCCATGGCGGCCGCGAGCAGCATCGCGAGAAACAACGAGAGGCCGGCGATGAGGCCGAAAACCGGGCTCGCGCGCAGGAGGAGCGCCGCGAATCCGACCAGAAGCCCGCAGGCGAATCCCAGGAGAACCGCCACCCGCAACTGGCGGACGAAGAAGGCCAGCAGCCGGCCGTCCCCGGGCGCGAGCCGCCCGGTCGACAGGCCCCGCACGGCGACGGTGGAGGCCTGGCTCCCGATCGACCCGCCGAGCCCCATGATCACCGGCACGAAGGCGAGCAGGAAGAGCGCCTCCGGAAACTGCAGCTGAAAGTACTCGAGGAGGAACCCGACCGCGAGCAAGCCGACGAGCGAGAGCAGGAGGGAAGGCAGACGCAACCCCGCGACGCGCAGCGCGCGCTCTTCGTAGAGCAGCTCGTCGTCCGACGATCCGGCCAGCTTGAAGAGATCTTCCGCCGCCTCCTCCTTGACGACGTCGATGATGTCGTCGACCGTGACGATGCCGACTAGGCGGTTCTGGTCGTCGACGACCGGCACCGCCAGGAGGTCGTAGCGCGCGGCCTGCGCCGCCACCTCTTCCTGGTCGGTGTCGACGTGGACCTTGATCACCGATTTCTGCATGATCTCGCCCAGCGTCTGCGCCGGACGCGACAGCAGGATCTGGCGCAGCGAGGTCACGCCTACGAGGTGCGCGTCGCGGTCGACGACGAAGAGATAGAAGATCATCTCGAGGTCGCGCTTCTGCTGGATCGCGGCGATGGCGGCCTGGACGGTCTCGCTTTCGGCCAGGGCGAAGAACTCCGGGTCCATGATCCGCCCCGCGCTGCCCGCGGGGTGAGCCAGGTGGGCCTGCATCTGCGACCGGCCGGAGAGATCCACGAGCTCGAGGAGCTGATCGTGGAGGTCGGCGGGCAGGGACTCCAGGACGAAGACGGCGTCGTCGACGGGCAGGCGTTGGAGGAGCTGCGCAGTCCGCTCCGGCGGCAGATTCTCCAGCAGCTCCAGACGCTGCGCCGGCGCCATCTCGGTCAGCACCTCGCCGGCCGCGTCGGGAAAATCCGCGCTCAGGATGTCGAAGACCTGGCGGCGCTCGGCGCTGGCGAGGTCGGCGAGCAGCATCGCGACATCTTCCGGGCGCACGCGTCCGAGGAGGCGGGAGATGTTGACCTCGGCACCGCGCACCTGGAACTTCCGCAGCGTGTCCGCGAGCAGCTGCCGTCGCGGCGGGTCCTGGGGGGCTGGAGAGTCCACGGCCGGCGAATGTAACACAGCGACCGCGGCGCTTCGGCCGGGATAAACTCGCCTTCGATGCCACGCCCTCTGGTCCTTCTCGTCGACGACGAAGTCGGGATCCTCACGACTCTCGGGGGTGTTCTCACCGACAACGGATTCGAGGTCGCAACGACCACGAGCGGCGCCGAAGCGCTCGACATCTACCGCGCCCGGCAGCCCGAAGTCGTCTTTCTCGACGTCTGGTTGCCCGACCGGGACGGACTCGAGACTCTCCAGACCCTGCGCCAGATCGATCCGCGCGCGACGATCATCCTGATCTCGGGCCACGGCACGGCGGCGACCGCGGTGCGGGCGATCAAGATGGGTGCTTTCGACTACCTCGAAAAACCGCTCTCCTACGAACAGGTGCTCGCCGCCGCGCGCGCCGGCCTGGCGCACCATCGCGCCCCCCAGGGCGGGCCGGGAGCCGCGTGGGAGGAGGACTCGGGCGCCCACTCCTTCCTCACGCGGTCGGAGTCCAGCCGTGCCCAGCTTCCGTCGTTGCGCAACGTCGAGCGCACGCGGACGCCGCAGCGCACGCTGCGCCGGAACACGGTGCTCTACGGGATGGGGCTCCACTCCGGGGGACGCACCGGCATGGTCCTCCAACCGCTGCCGGCCGGATCCGGAATCCACTTCCACTGTCTTCCTTCGGGCGAATCGTTTCCGGCCCATGTCTCCGCGGTGGGTGACACCGACTACGCGACGACCCTCGGTCAGAACGGCTCGCAGATCAAGACGGTGGAGCACCTGCTCTCGGCCCTCCACGCCTCGGGGATCACGAATCTGCTGATCAAGGTGCACGGCGAGGTGCCGGTTCTGGACGGCTCGGCGGCCGAGTTCTGCAAGACGATCGAGGAGATCGGCATCGAGGAGCAGACGGAGGGCCGCCTCGAGTTCGTGGTCGACAGGAAGTACGAGGTCGGCGCGGGCGAGAAGACGCTGACCCTCGAGCCGTTCGACGGCTTCGCCGTCTCCTATCTCCTGCGCTACCCGCCGCCGATCGGCGAGCAGTTCTACGACTTTACGCTCACGAGCTTCGCGGCCTACGAGAAGGAGATCGCCCCGGCGCGCACCTTCGGCTTCCTGCGCGACCTGAAGATGATGAACGAGCTCGGTTTGGGCTCCGGCGGGCGGCTCGACAACTTCATCCTGGTCGGCGAAGACCACGTGGTGAACACCGAGCTCCGCTTCCCCGACGAGTTCGTGCGCCACAAGATCCTCGACATCATCGGCGACCTCTACCTCGTCGGCTCCCCCATCCGCGGCCGAGTCCGCGCCCAACTCACCGGCCACCGCGACAACATCGCGATGGTGAGAAAAGTCGTGGCGGAGAACCGGATCGACTAGCGTAGAGTCCGGCTCCTACCCGCGCCGTACGGTTCGGCCGCCAGAGGCGTCCGACCCGTCGCGCCGACTGGAGGGAGCGCATGGAAACCCGCAGCGGACGCATCGATTTTCTGCCTCATGTCGGCTCGCACACGCTTCCCATGAATATCGTCTTCGACCGCCGGGTGCTCTCGGTCGAGGTGGCGCTCGCCGGTTACGAGGCGCACTACACCGGCAACGATCATCATGTCCGGCAGGTCACGGCGGACCTCCATGCCACAGTCGGCGCGCGCGTCGACGACGGCTGGGAGGTGCGCCTCGTCGCGACGCTCTGCCTGCGCGACGACAGCGGCGCCGCGTTCGAGGGCTTCATCGACTACCTGCTGTTCGTCGAGCTCGCCAGGCCGGACTTCCGCCCGGAAGGCATCCATCCGCCGCTCGGCGGCGGGATCCTGGAGGGCTGAGCGATGCAATTCATCACCATCACCGTCGGCAACGTCGATCTCGCCTTCATCAGCGACCACACGATTCCCGTGGCGTTCTCGTTTCCGCAGCCGGTCTCTCGCGTGCACGCGATGCTCCAGGGTTTCGACATGAGCTACCCCGAGAACGACCACCATATCGACCGCTTCCAGGTCGACCCGGTGGTCGAATTCGACGACCGCGTCTCGCCGACCACCGGGCAGATCCGCGTCCACTTCACCCTGCGCGACGACGCGACCGGCATCGTCTCCGGCCGCATCGCGACCTTCTACGCGAGGCTATTGCTGGTCGGGGAGTAGGCGGAGCCGAGGCGGGCTAGTCGTTCTCGTCGAGCTTTCCGAGGAGCTGGTCGAGATCGGGAGAGTCGCCGGAAGAGTCGGTCAGATCCTCCACGTCGAGCGAGGTGCCGGCGTGGAGGTCGCGTTTCAAGTCGGCGACGATTCTGGGGTTTTCGCGCCAGTCTTCTTCGGTGCGGACGCGGAGGTCGAGGAAGACTTTGCGGCCGAGGAACTCTTCGAGGTCGAGGCGGGCCGCCGTGCCGATGGTCTTCACCATGTCGCCGTGGTGGCCGATGAGGATCTTCTTCTGCGACTCCCGTTCGACGAGGAGCGCGGCGTGGATACGGAGAGCCCGCTCCGGCCCCGGATCCTCCCAGCCCTCGAGCAGCACCGCGGTCGAGAACGGCAGCTCGTTGCGGGTCTCGCGCAGGACCTTCTCGCGGATGCGCTCGGCGACCAGGAAGCGCTCCGGATGGATCGTCAGCAGCTCCTTGTCGTAGAGCGGCTCCCCTTCGGGCAGCATCTTCCAGAGCTCCGCCAACAGGCGGTCGCAGCCGTCCCCGGTCGCGGCCGAGATCGGGATGATCGCCTCGAAGATTCCGTCCTTGCCGTAGCGCTCGAGCGTCGGCAGGAGCTTGTTCTTCTTCACCAGATCGATCTTGTTCAGGAGCGCGATCTTCGGCTGCTTCGCCTTGGCCACGAGGTCGAGCAGGAACGCTTCGCCCTTGCCGAACGGCTGCGAGACATCCGTCAGCAGACAGACGATGTCGGCCTCTCCCAGGGCGTCCGCGGCCTCGCGCACCATTTCGCGGTTCATCCGGTGCATCGGCCGGTGGATCCCGGGCGTGTCGAAGAAGACGATCTGGCCCTCGTCCCGGGAGAGGATCCCGACGATGCGGTGGCGCGTCGTCTGCGGCTTGTCCGAGACGATCGACAGGCGCTCGCCCAGCAGCCGGTTGGCGAGCGTCGACTTCCCGGCATTGGGGCGCCCCACCAGCGCGACCGTGCCCGCCTTAGCCACTCGCTTTCTCCCGCCCTTCCGGGCGTCGCACCCGGACCGCGAGCACCCGGCGGTCGTCGGACTTCTCGATGTCGAACTGCAGCCCGGCGTGATAGAGCGTCGTCCCGGCCGCCGGGATCTGGCCCGAGATGCCCGACAGCAGCCCGCCCACCGTCTCGTAGCCGTCCTCGAGCGGCTTCACGCCGAAGAACTCGTCGAGGGTCTCGAGCTCCGCGCGGCCGTCCAGGATGAGGCTCCCGTCCTCGAGCAGCCGGTTCTCCGGCGGCTCGTCGTCGTGCTCGTCGGCGATCTCGCCGACGATCTCCTCGATCACGTCCTCGATCGTCACCAGCCCCTCGGTGCCGCCGAACTCGTTGAGCACGATTGCGATCTGCTGCCGCCGCGCCTGGAGCTCCTTCAGCAGCTCGCCCAGCTGCTTCGTGCCCGGAATGTAGTACGGCGTCTGCACGATGCTGTCGAGCGCCGGACGCTCGGGGCTCCGCAGGGCACGGAAGAGATCGCGCAGATGCAGGATGGCGACGATCTGGTCGATCGACTCGCGATACAGCGGCAGGCGCGAGTACTCCGACTCGATGAAGAGCTCCGCCAGCCGCTCGAGCGAATCCGACATCCGGCCGCAGACCATGTCGACCCGCGGCGTCATGACGCTGCGCGCCTGCGTGTCGCCGAAGTCGACGACGCCCCAGACCAGGTCGCGATCCTCCGGCTCGAGAATTCCCTCTTGCGTGCCGACGTCGATGAAGGCCTCGACCTCTTCCTCAGAAGCCTCGTCGTCCTGCTCGCCATCCTCGAACGGCGCGCGCGGGCCGGCAAGCAACGGCCCCAGCAGCGCGATCAGCGGCCAGAGCAGGAAGTAGGCCGAGCGATAGATCCAGGTGAGCCCGGCGAGAGCGCCCTCGGGGCCGCTCCGGAGCATCCGCCGGCCGGCGATCTCGGAGAGCGCAACCACCAGCGCGACGCTGGCGACGGCGTAATAGAACGGATGCGGGAGGCCGATGCGCTCGCCGGCCGTCCCGAGGGCCAGGCAGAGCGCCAGTGGAGTGAGCTTCGCCGCGAGGTTGAGCAGCACGCGGTAGAGACCGAAGCGCGCCGGATCCTCCCAGAGCTGGCGCAGACGCCCGCCGGTCTCCTCCACCCAGTGACGCATGCGAATCGGACCGGAGCGCTCGAGCAGCGCCGTGGCGAGCGAGAGCAGCGGCAGCAGCCCGAGGAGCAGGGCGGCGAGCCAGAGAAAAGGCGCCGGAGAGCCGGCCATCAGCGCGTCAACCAGCGGCGGCGGAGCCGCCCTTCGAGCTTCTCCATCTCTCCCTGGTCGGTCTCGTGATCGTGGCCGAGGCAGTGCAGCACGCCGTGGAGGAGCAGGAGCCGGACCTCGTGTTCGAGCGCCGCTCCGCGGCGCGCCGCCTGCTTCGCGGCGGTCGGGATCGAGATCACGATGTCGCCCAGGTGGCGCCCTTCCGGCGAGGGCAGGCCCGGGAAAGAGAGCACGTCGGTCGCCTCGTCGCGGCCGCGAAAGTCCCGATTCAGGCGCCGGACGGTGCGGTCTCCCGCGAACCGGACGCCGACAGAGTCGAACTCCGGCGCGAGGTCGGCGACGAGATCCTCCATCCAGGCCGAGAGCTGCCTCGCGGGGAGCCGCGGAAACCGGGCGACGCCCGCGAAGGCGACCTCCGGCATCCGTTCTCGCGGGCTCACTTGCCCGCCCCGGTCGGACCCGGTTGGCGCGAGTAGCGATCGTAGGCCGCGACGATCTTCTGCACCAGCGGGTGCCGCACGACGTCGCGCTCGTCGAAGTAGATGAAACTGATGCCCTCGACTCCGGAGAGGACGTCGATCGCCTCCCTGAGCCCCGAGACCATCGGCTTCGGCAGGTCGGTCTGGGTGATGTCGCCGGTGATCACCGCCCGCGAGTTGTAGCCGATCCGGGTCAGGAACATCTTCATCTGCTCGGGCGTCGTGTTCTGCGCTTCGTCCAGGATCACGAAGGCGTCGTTCAGCGTCCGGCCGCGCATGAAAGCGAGCGGCGCGACCTCGATCATGCCGCGCTCCAGCATCCGGCCGACCTTCTCGTAGCCGAGCATGTCGTAGAGCGCGTCGTAGAGCGGGCGCAGGTACGGATTCACCTTCTCCGCCAGGTCTCCGGGGAGGAAACCGAGCTTTTCGCCCGCCTCGACCGCGGGACGCGCCAGAACGAGCCGCTTGACGCGTTTCTCGAGCAGTGCCGCCGCCGCCATCGCGACCGCGAGATAGGTCTTTCCCGTTCCCGCCGGCCCGATCGAGATCACCATGTCGTGATCGGTCATCGCCTTCACGTAGGCCTGCTGATTCAGGCTCCTCGGGGAGATCATCCGGCGCGTCGCGCTGGCCGCTGAAGAGGCCGCCTCGCCGGCGAAGAACTCCACCAGCGAGGTGCCGGGCGCTTCGCGGATCACCCGGATCGCGGTCGCGACGTCCTCGGAGCGCAACCGGTACCCAGTCTCGATCAGGCGGGAGAGCTGCTCCAGAAGGCGCGCGACGGACTCGACCGCCCCCGCTTCGCCGTTGACCGAGATCTGGCTGCCGCGCGCCGCGAGCTCGACCCCGAAGGCCGCCTCGATACGGCGCAGATTCTCGTCACGGGTGCCGAAGAGGAGCTCCAGCCCCTCCTCGGCGAGGTTCAGCTCTGGCATGCAGCGGGGCCGGGGGTCATCGAGTGGACCGTGATCCTAACAGGGTCCCCCGCACGCCCCGGAACGGTCACTTGGCATAATCGTAGAAGCCGCGGCCGCTCTTCCTGCCGAGCCGCCCGGCCTGGACCATCTGCTTGAGGAGCGGCGGCGGCGCGAAGCGCTTCTCGCGATACTCCTCGAACATGATGTTGGCGATGAAATAGGTCGTATCGAGCCCGACGAAATCGAGCAGCTGAAACGGCCCCATGGGGTAGCCGCAACCCAGCTTCATCCCTTCGTCGATGTCGGCCACCGAGCCGACGCCCTCTTCGAACGCCCGGATGGCATCCAGGAGATAAGGCACGAGCAGCCGGTTGACGATGAAGCCGGAGTTGTCCTTGCACGCCACCGGCGTCTTGCCGAGCGCGCGGCAGAAGGTGTCGACCTCGGCCAGGACACCGTCGTCCGTGAGCAGGGTGCGCACGACCTCGACCAGCTTCATGACCGGCACTGGATTGAAGAAGTGGAGACCCACCAGGCGTTCGGGTCGGGAGGTCGCCATGGCGAGCTGGGTCACGGTCAGCGAGGAGGTATTGGAAGCGAAGATGGCGCCCTTCTGGACCACCTTGTCGAGCGCCGCGTAGGTCGACCTCTTCTCTTCCAGATTCTCCACGATCGCCTCGACGACGAGGTCGCAGTCGGCCATCGGCTCGAACCCCGTCGTGCCGTGGATCCGGCCGAGGACGAGGTCGCGCTCGTCGGCGGAGAGCTTGCCCTTCTCGACCGCCCGGCCCAGCGAGCTGCGGATCCGGCCCATCCCCTTCTCGAGCAGGCCGTCCGAGACCTCCCGCACTACCGTGTCGAATCCCGCCTTGGCCGCCACTTCGACGATCCCCGACCCCATGAGGCCGCAACCCAGAACTCCAACCTTGCGAATGGCCATCTTTCTCTTTCCTCTCTGCGAAATTGCTTCAGTCTCGCGCCGGCTCCGGCGGCCGCGCAAGATCGCTGATCTCGGTGATCTCAGCGATCTCACGGTGGCCGTCCGCCGTCTCGACGAGCGCCAGTTTGAGTGCGCCTGGAACGGCAAAAGGAAGCCGTTCCGCCCACTCCACGATTTTCACTCCCGGGCCGAGGAGCACCTCCTCGAAGCCGCAGGCCGCCGCCTCCCCCGGCGAGAGCCGGTAGAGATCGAGGTGCGCCAGCTCGGTCGCCGCCCCGGTACTACCTTCTCCGGCCGCCCGATGCTCGCGCAGGAGAGTGAAAGTCGGGGACTGCACCTCTCGCGGGTCGATCCCCAGACCGGCTGCCACCCCTTGGGCGAGAACCGTCTTGCCGGCGCCGAGCCCACCGTAGAGCAGGAGACATCCGGAAGGCTGGAGCTCATGCGCCAGCTCGGCGCCGAGAGCGCGCGTCTCCGCGACGCTCGCCGTGCGCCAGACCCTCATGCCTGGCGAAGCCTCTGGTGCGCCAAGTGGAGATGGTCCGCCAACACGCCCGCCGGCACCGCCGGCGTGAATCCGGCGGCCACCGCCAGATCCCCGGCCAGACCATGCAAGTGTACCGCGAGCCGGGCCGCGAAGGCCGGATCGTCCCCCTGCGCGAGACGCGCGCCGAGGAGACCGGTCAGCACGTCGCCGCTGCCGCCGGAGGCCATGCCGGCGTTGCCCGTCGTGTTGATCGTGACTTCGCCCCCCGGCAGGGCGATGAGCGAGCGGCCCCCCTTGAGCACGACGATCGCCCCCGAGAGCTCCGCCGCCCGCCGGACGCTCGCCAGGCGGTCGGCCTCGATCTCGGCCGCCGAACAGCCCAGCAGCCGGCCGAGCTCGCCCGGGTGGGGGGTCAGGATCGTCGCCGCACGGCGGCCGGCGAGAGCGCCGATCTCGCCGGCAAAGGCGTTCAGACCGTCGGCATCGAGCACCAGCGGAACCTCGCCCGCCTCGAGCACCAGAGCGCGGATCAACTTCTGGGTCTCCGTCGAGCTCCCCAGGCCCGGGCCGACGGCCAGGACGTCGCGAGCCCGGGCGGCGGCCAAGAGCTCCGCGAGCGCGGCCAAAGCGACGCCGCCGCTCGCGTCCTCGGCCAGGGCCAAACTCATCGCTTCCGGCACGGCGCTCGCCAGGGCCGCCCAGGCGGACTCGACGGTCGCGACGGAGACCAGTCCGGCGCCGCCCCGCACGGCACCGGACGCGGCGAGAATCGCTGCACCCGCCTTGCCCCGCGAGCCGGCGACGAGCAGGAGATGTCCGAACTCTCCCTTGTGGGCGCCGGGCGGGCGGTCCACCAGCCCGGACGCCAGCTCATCGGCCGTCGCGACCGAGAGGTCACCCTCCGCGCAGGGGGAGAGATCGAACGGCACGCCGAGATCGGCGACCGACAGCTCCCCCACCCACTCGGCGGCCGGCAGCAGCAGATGCGCGATCTTGGGCGCCGCGAACGTCACCGTCGCGTCGGCCCGGATCGCCGGGCCGATCGGGTGTGCCTGGCCGGCATCCAGCCCGCTCGGCAGGTCGACCGCGAGGCGAGGCAGATCGAGAGCGTTGATC
The DNA here is from genome assembly GCA_963806165.1 of Thermoanaerobaculia bacterium. Lineage (GTDB taxonomy): Bacteria > Acidobacteriota > Thermoanaerobaculia > Multivoradales > JAGPDF01 > JAGPDF01. The sequence goes on along the minus strand of CAWDWZ010000007.1, from coordinate 448,438 downwards.
CAGTCGACGAGCTCGGCGTAAGGCGCCTTGAGCGGACGTTCGAGACCGGTGCCGAAGAGTGCGTCGACGGCGAGATCGGCTCCCGTGGCCGGAGCCGCGCTCGCGCGCCAATCGTCACCGAGCTCGACGATCGCGAGCTCCATCGCCTGGCAGATCTCGAGCTGGCGGGCGCAATCGTTGGTGAGCGCGCGCCCGAACGTCGCGAGGAAGAGCGCCACCTCGTAGCCGCGGGTGAGAAGCTGCCGGGCGAGAGCCAGGCCGTCGCCGCCGTTGTTGCCCGGTCCGCAGAAGATCGCGATCCGTCGCGCCTCGGCGAATCTTTCGCCGATCGCGTCGGCCAGCGCCAGCGCGGCGTTCTCCATCAGCACGAGCGGCGGGACTCCGAGCTTCTCGATCGCCCAGCGATCGAACGCGCGGGCTTCGGCCGCGGTCAGGACACGCAAACGCTCTCCGCCTCCGCCGCGTTCTCAGCGCCGCCCGCGCCGCAGGCGGGGGCGGTCAGGCCGCAGGCGCGGGAGGTTACGCTTCAATGCGACCCCAGCCACGATTCCCGCCGCCAGGGCGACGATCGGCACGATCCATCGCAGACCCCGCGGGGCCCAGCCGAGCTCCTCGTGGAGACTCCCGCGCAGCTCGTCGAGATCCCTCGCGAAGCGCTCGCGCGTCGCGCCGAGCTCACTGGCCTCTCTGGTCAATCGTCCTCCTCGTCGATTGCGGGGGTCGCACGGGTCTCAGGGATATCGGAACCGGCAGCGTCCGCTTCGGATCGCCCCGAGCCGCGGCCATCGGCGGCGATCCTCCGCTGCCACCAAGCGGTGTGATCACGGAATCGGCGCTCCAGAATCGCGGCCGGCGTCTCGATCCGACGCGCCCGCGCCACGCACAGGACAGCAAACAGGACGGTGCCGGCAAGGAAGATCCCGAACACGATTCCGACCGCGCCCCAGCGCGGCAATCGGAGCGCCAGCATCTCGACGAGGAAATAGACCAGGAGGCCGACCGTCCAGAACCCGAGCGCCAGCGTCACGGTAAACAGCAGCGCCGCGCGCAGCAGGCCGCGCCCGGACTCGCCCAGGTCCTGCAGGGCCGCCGATATCTCGGCCGAAAGGACCGCGAAGAAGGCGGAGCCCAGGTTCTGGGCCCGAGCGAGCCAGCCGCCCGGCTTCGCCATCAGTTGGTCCCGATGTTCATGTTGCGAACCGTGAAGGCCTGGGAGGCACCCACTTCGTCCCGCACCCCGACGGCGAGCTTCTGCGGCCCCCGGCGCATCATCAGCGAGATCCCGTAGACATAGACCTGCTTGACCGCGCGCGCGACTTCCGCCTCGGGGATGGTGATCGGCACGTCCGCGTTCTGGACCTCGGACATGTCTCCTTTGGCGTCCATAGCAGCGAAGAATACGCGGATCCGCGCCTGGCGCGCACCTTCGGCCGGAACCAGGACCAGATTCCCGATCGGGATGCGGACTTCGATCGGGACGGTGAAGAGCCCGTCGTCACGCTCGATCTCCAAGCCGCGCTGCACCGTAACTCCCATGCTGTTGCTCTCGGCGTCGTAGAACAGCGCCGAGATCACGCCGTCCGACATCTTGGCTTCCGTGGTCTTGTCGCGGTAGCCCTCGCGGTGTCGTACCTGCAGATCCTTGCGTTTCGTGCGCACGTCGATCTTGTGGTAGCGGCCGTCGCCACTGTGCACGGGGCTGTAGCCCAGCGAATAGTAGCTCTTGAAATCTCCGGCGATGGTGCGCAGACCCTTCGTCGCGTCGTTGGTGTTGTAGATCGCCTTGCCGCCGGTCGACTCCGCCATGAACTGCAGGGGCGCCTGGAGATTGTTGTCGTAGACCGAGTCCACGAGGTTGCTGGTGTCCGCCGTGCGGTTTTCAGCCGACGTCGACGACCCGGCGCGCAGACCCTGGGCGTCGATGGTATAGAAAGAGATCCGGTTGGCGTTGGCCTGTGCCACGAGCTCCTGGAATCGACGCGACGCGTCGTAGCTCAGGCTCTCGATCATGGCGTTTGAACTGCCGGCGGAGAACTTCTCCTGCACGGCCTGAAAGATGTCCTGCGCCGCGACCATCGGCAGGCCGTCGCTCACATAGAGCACGGCCTTCCTGCCGGGCAGACCCGCCAGCGAGCTCACCGTGTTCTTCAGCGAGTCGATCGAGAATTGCAGGTCGTTGAACTGCGCGTCGGCGTAGGAGCGCACGCGGGTGAGCGCGATGTTCGCATCCTTGGTGTCGTCGAGCTCGTTCAGCAGATCGCGGCGCTCCGAATCGGCCTGGGTCGCGAAGGCGTTCAACTTCTCGAGCTCGAACAGGGCCGAGGCGATGATCTGCGGGTCGGCGGTGAACGGCCTCCGCACGTGCGGCTCGCGCTCGTAGGTCATCAGCATGACCTCGTCACCCGGCGTCAGATCCGAGCGCAGGAACTCGCGCATCGCGGTGAAGACCTTGTTGCGGCTGAAAGGGTGGATGTTGAAGTTGTCGATGTAGACGACCAGATGCAGGCGTTGATCCTCCGGCGTCTCGGGGGGCAATCCAGGCACCGGCGGCGCGACCCCGGGAGCGGGAGCGGGCGCCGCGGGCTCTTCTCCGGTCGGCACCGGCTTGCCCTCGTCGACGGCGTAGAAGTTGGTGATCGCCATCGGCTTCTTGTCTTCGAGAATTTCGAAGTCGTTCCGGGTCAAGCCCTTGACACGGTTGCCCTTTTTGTCCGTGACGTAGACGTCGACGTTGACCACGCTGACGTCGATCGATTCGAAGAACTGGCCGCTCCCCGGGGGCGGAGCGCTCGGCGCCTCCGCCGCAGGATCGGCGCTCGCCGCTGGCGGAGGGGTGGCCGGCGCCGCGGGCTTGGCGGCAGGCGCGGCCTGGGCCCGGAGTAGCCCGGGAAGCAGCGGTGCGGCGAGGCCTGCCACCAGGAGCAGGATCAGGCGAGAAGAAGACACTTTCGTCATGAGTCGCAGTTCCTCGAGGAGAGCGCAGCGGAGGGAATCGGGGTCATCAGGGTTTCACTTCGGCCCGCGCGGCATAGATCGCACCCCCGGCGCTGTCCGAAACCGCCAGCACCAGCTCGTTGTGCGCCCGGCGAAGCTGGACCATCGTGGTGTAGGTCCAGTAGGCGCCGGCCGTAGGTTTCCGCGGCAGGTCGAGTCGCAGAGGAATCATCGGCATCTCCGAGCGGTCGCCGCGCTCGTCGAGCGCCGCGATGCGCAGCTCCACTTCAGCGCTGACGCCCTTGTCGGTAGGTACGGTGGTGAGCATCTCGAGGGGGATCCGGATGGTGACCGGCACCTTCATCGTATTTCCCGTCGCTTTGGTGGGCGTCCCGAGCTCGACCGGCAATGCCGCGGACCCCGGGCCCTCGCCGAACAGCAGGATACTCTCGACCGCCATGCTGGTCGCGCTCTTGCGCGAGAAGTCGACGAATCCCGCCCGATTGCGAATCCGCAGATCCGCGACCCGCGTCGTGAGCTCCACCTTGTGGCGGCCGTCGTCGCCCTGCCAGCTGGGTGTGAAGCCGATCCAGTAGTAGCTGCGGGTGTCTTCCGAGGCGCGGGCGAGGACCTCCTCGCGCTGGCCGTTCAGGAGCGCCTTGCCGCCGGTCTCCGTTGCCACGTACTGGAGAGAGAACTGCACGTTGTTCTCGCGCTGGAAGAGCGTGCTGCGGTCGTTGAAGTCCGAGCCCACGGCGAACTCGGCGTTCGTCGTCGACTCGCCGGTCAGCCCGGGGACGTCGACGGAGTAGATCGTGTACCCGAGCTGGTTCGCGGTTCCGACCAGTGGCGCGAGCAGCACATCGCCGCGCTTCAGCTGGGAATCGACGACGGTGCGGGTGGAGTCGTTGACGACGTATTGCACCGGATCGTAGGGCCAGCCGCCGGAGAGCAGGAGCAGGACCTTTCTGCCGGGCGGGTTGGCGAAGCCGCGCAGCGCCGAGGAGGCCGCGGCGACGTCGCCCTCGATCTGGGACTGCAGGGTCTCGGCGTAGCTGCGCTCGTTCACGTCGAGCCGCATCTGGGTGGGGTCGACGAATCTCATCGGACCGCTCACCTGTCGGTCGGCGCGCTGGGTCTGCGTGAACCGTCGATCGTCGGCCTCCCGCTGCAGGCCTTTCGCGGGCCGGAGCATCGCTTTGCGGAAGACGCGCTCGAGCTCCGCGCTCGACTGCGACCAGGTGGAGAGCATCTCCAGTTTCCGTCCGTCGTAGGCGACGACCGCCATGCGGTCTTCCGGGCCGAGGCGCGCAAGGTCCGCGGAGAGTTTCTGGAGCACCCGGTCGCGATCGCGCTGGAGCGCGAAGTAGTCGTCGATGAAGACCAGGTAGCTGGTTCCGACGGGCGTGCCCGGAGCGAGCTGCGGAACCCCGGGGATGGCCGGCTCCTCCGAGGGGCCCTCGATCGCGTCGCCGCCCCGCACTTCGGTGAAGTACTGGATCGGCACCTGCCCGCCGTCGATCTTGAGCGCGAAGTCGGCCGCCTGGAGCCCGGTGACCGCAAGCCCCTGCTTGTCGGTCACCACCACCTCGACGTTGATCACCCGGACTTCGACGGTCTCCCCGAAGAGCGGGGCGAGCGGCGGCTCCGGCTTCCCCTGCGCTTGCGCCCAGAGACCCGAAGCGACGAGCGCGAGAGCGCCGAGAGCGGCTGGAGCCATACGAGCTGGTGTGCTGTTCATGCTGCGGTCTCCTTCGGACAACAGGCTCAACTTCGACCGGCTGCTTCGACCGGCAACTTCAATCACCTACGGTGCAATCGATGTACCACGAAGCCGCGCGCCCAGGTGCTCGACGATCCGCACGCCATGGTCGCGCGAGTTCTCGATGAAGATGCGGTGGGTCTCGCGACCCGCCTGAATCGTTCCGGCGACATAGAGACCGGCTACCCCGGTCTCGCAGCTCGCAGGGTCGAACCCGGGGGCCCCGGTCGCCGGATCGACGCGCACACCGGCCGCTTCGAGAAGGCCCGTCTCCGGAGCGTATCCGATCAGCACATAGGCCGCCCCTGCCGCTACCTCCAGGAGAGCTTCTCCCTGCCGCACCCGGACGGCGCCGTCGACGAACTCGACCACTGCGCTCCCCATGAGCGCCCGGATGCCGCCCTCGGCGATCCGGTTCTCGATGTCGGGCTTGAGCCAGTATTTGACCGTTTCCTTGAGGGCCAGCCCGTGGTGAACCAGGGTGACCTGCGCGCCGTGCCGGAACAGCTCGAGCGCCGCCTCCACCCCCGAGTTGCCGCCGCCGACGACCACCACCGACTCGCCGAAATGCGCGAGCGGCTCGTGATACCGATGGTGGACCCAGGGCAGATTCTCGCCTGGAACTCCGAGAAGGAGCGGATTGCAGAAATAACCCGAGGCTACCGCCACCGCCCGGGCTAGCCGCCGCATCGGGCCAAAGCGTCCCCTGGAGGAGACGACCCAAACCTCCCCCTCCCGCCGAATCGACTCGACGTTTTCGTGCAAGGCGAGGGGCAGCTCGAACTTCGCGGCTACCGCCTGATAGTAGGCCACCGCCTGGCGGCGGTTCGGCTTGTCCTCCGGAATCGCGAACGGCACTCCGGCGATCTCGAGGCGCTCCCGGGTCGTAAAGAAGGTCATTTCGGCCGGATAGTCGATGAGCGAAGCCACCAGCGGCCCGCGGTCGACCAGGAGCGTCGACAGACCGGTCCTTCGCGCCTCGGCGCCGAGGCCGATCCCGGTCGGTCCGGCACCCACCACCAGCAGGTCGGCGGGCGGCTGCGCCGGCGGCGCCCCGCCGGTCACGCGAAGCACCCCCCTCCTGCGCTCTCTGCCGCGCTCCGGCGCTGCATCCAGAACGGATCGACCGGACCCGTTCCGGCGCCGATCGGCAGCGCGCGCGCGATCGCCTCGTGCAGCCAGGCGATGGCGCCGGCGACCGCAGCGACCAGGCTCTCGCCCCGCCCGAGTCGCGCAGCGATCGCGGACGACAAGGTGCAACCGGTGCCGTGGGTGGCGCGGGTCGCGATCCGAGGATGGACGAAGGAGTGCACCCGGGATCCGTCCCAGAGCAGGTCGACGATCTCCGCCCCCTCGGCATGAGCGCCCTTGAGCAGAACGGCCGCACAGCTGTCGCCGAGGCGGCGCACCAGGTGTTCGCGCGCTGCCGGCGTCTTCGCCGGCGAGCCCGCGAGCCGCTCCGCCTCGGGCAGATTGGGGGTCAGCAGGGTCGCCAGCGGAAAGAGGCCTTGCAGGTGCTCCACCGCATCGGCGTCGAGAAGCTGGGCCCCACCCTTGGCGATCATGACCGGATCGAGCACCACCGGAAGTCGCGCGACGGCGCGCAGCCGATCGGCGACCGCGGCGACGATAGCGGCGTTGGCGAGCATGCCGATCTTCACCGCATCGACTCCCGGATCTTCGAACACGGCGTCGATCTGTTCCGCGACCAGCGCCGCCGGAAGGGCCAGAATCGCCTGCACGCCGAGGGTATTCTGGGCCGTGATCGAGGTGATCGCTGACATGGCGTAGCCGCCATGGGCCGAGAACGCCTTGATGTCGGCCTGAATCCCCGCTCCGCCGCTCGAATCCGAGCCGGCGATGGTGAGCAGCAAGGGCAGCGCGACGGTCAATCCGGTTCCGCGATCGCCCGCAGGGAATCACGTCTCCAGACCTGCCGGCGGCCCATCCAGAGCACCCCCAGGAGGGCCAGGATAGCGAGACTGATCGCTTGCGCGAGGGTCAGTCCAGCCAGGAACCGGTCGTCTTTGGCGCGCAGGAACTCGACCAGAAAACGCTCCAGCGCGAGACCGGCGAAGACCGCGAGCGCCGTCCGTCCGGAGAGCTTGCCCTGCGGTCCCGAGAGCAGCCGCCAGCCGAGCCAGGCGATCGCGAGGGCGAGTACGGTCTCGTAGAGCTGCGTCGGATGCACGCGCAGCAGCGTGCTGTCCGGCACCGCCGCCGGAATCTCCAGCCCGAAGTCGGTGCGCAGGTAGCCGGCGGTCGTGGGCGGCAGTCCGTTCGCGAAGGCGATCGCCCAGGGCAGGTCGCTCGGCCGCCCGTAGTCGTCGCCGACCAGGAAGCATCCGATCCGGCCGACGCCGTAGCCGAGCGCGAGCGCCGGGGTCGCGGCGTCGAGAAGCGGCCAGACCGGCAAGCGGCGGCGCCGAATGACCCAGAACACGGCTGCGGTTGCGAGCAGAAAGCCGCCGTACCAGACGAGCCCCGAGCGGTCGAGCAGCAGATGCCAGTCGCCATAGAGGATCGCGTAGTAGATCTTGGCGCCGACGATCCCACCGACTCCGGCAGCGAAGAGAATCGAGCTCGCGTCCTCCTCGTCGCCGATCCCGAGGCGCTTCATGCCGCGCTTGAGCTGCAGATAGCCCGAGAAGAAGGCCAGCACCAGCAGGACCCCGAACGGACTGATCACGATCGGGCCGATATGGAAAAGCTCTTGGATCATCGCGAATTACTCTAACATTCACCTCGTGCAGAACGAGGCCATCGCGAGCGCGCGCCGGAGCGCCGCCGGAAGTCACCGCCAGCGTCTGATTCTGCGCCTCCTGCGGCGACCCGACGAGCGACCGGCGCGACGCATGCTCGCGCGCCTCCACCCCGCCGACCTCGCACGCCTGGTGCCGCTGCTCACTCCAGAAGAGCAGGACCGGCTTCTTCCGACGCTCGTCGAGCTGCGGATCGCCGGGCGCACGGTCGCGGAGCTCGAGCCGGACACGCAGGCGAAGCTCCTCGCCAAGCTCGATGACGCCGCCCTGGCGGGCTTGCTGCGCCAGATTTCGGCGAACGACGCCGTCGACCTGCTCGAGCGGCTGGCGCCGGAGCGCGCCCAGGCGGTGATGGCCCTCATGGACCGTCCGGCTGCGCTCCAGCTCGCCAATCTCATGCACTACGGCGCGGCGACCGCAGGCGGCCTGATGGATCCGGAAGCGCCGCACTTCTCTGCCGAGCAAACTGTCGACGAGACCCTGAAACAGGTGCGCCACCTCGCCGAGGGCCGCCGGCTCTTCTACCTCTACATCACCGACGAGCGCCTGCACCTCTTGGGCATCGTCTCGCTCTGGCAGTTGGTCAGTGCAGCCACTGACCGGCCCTTGCGCGAGATCATGTCGACCGAGGTCGTGACCGTGCGGGTCGACACTCCGGAGGAGGAGGTGGCGCAGGTCTTCTCGCGCTACGACCTGCTGATGATTCCGGTCGTCGACGGCGAAGGCAGATTCACCGGCGCGATCACCGTCGACGACGTGCTCGACGTCGTCGAGGCCCAGGCGACGCAGGACCTCTACCGGCTTGCCAACCTGAGCATCCAGGAGGGAGTCGCGACCACGGCGGTGCGCTCGGTGCGGCTGCGCCTCCCGTGGCTGCTGATCAATCTCGCGACGGCCTTCCTGGCGGCCGCCGTCGTCAGCCAGTTCCAGGCGACGATCGCGAAGTACGTCGTGCTCGCGGTCTTCATGCCGATCGTCGCCGGCATGGGCGGCAATGCCGGAACGCAGACGCTGACCGTCATGGTGCGCGCCCTCGCGCTGGGCGAAATGGACGTGCGCCGGGCGGGCGGCGTCCTCGCGCGCCAGACGCTGGTCGGCGCCATGAACGGCGCGGCGACCGGCCTGGTGCTCGGCCTCGTGGCGCTGGTCTGGGAACGCAATCCGATTCTCGCCGGCATCCTCTTCTTCGCCGAGACCGTCAACCTGACGATCTCCGGCTTCTTCGGCGCCGGCGTCCCGCTCGTCCTTCGCCGTCTGAACCTCGACCCCGCCCTCGGCAGCTCGATCTTCGTCACCACCGCGACCGACGTCTGCGGCTTCCTCGCCTTCCTCGGCACGGCGACCCTGCTGCTCGCGCGGTTGCATCCATGAAGAGGTCTACCTGGCATCCGCTGCCGAGCAGAATCGCCGCGCTCGCGCCGATCGTTTTGGGAGTGCTGCTGCTGGATCTTGCGGCACCAACCCTGAGCGCTTCGATACGTCCGGAGCTCGCCGCCCACAACTGCGGTTGCGCTCCTGGGAAGGCCTGCTGCTGCCTTCTGTTACATCGCAAAGGACCGGATGGCTGTAGACGCGGAGCACCCTCGGCGGCCTGCTCGCTCGACTCGCGGTCCAGTCCTGGCGATGCCCCGCGCGCCGGGCCCTTGCCAACCCCGCGACAGGCGATACTCCCTTTGCCAGCAAACTTCTTGCCCCGAACTCAGCGGACCGAGTGGCTCTGGCCTTCGATCGAGTTGATGCCCGCGGCGCCTCCTCGCCAGCCGCCCGTCCCGCCCCCCGAGCCGATCGCGGCGTAACCCCGTCGAGGGCTCGAACTCTATTCACTTCAGCGAGTCCATTGCGGCTCGCGAGAAAGGACCTCCTGTATGAAATTCCGTCTGTGCAAGGCGGCCGCGAGCGCGTTCCTCACTGTCGCCCTCCTTCCTTCCATCGCCGCCGCCTGCTCGGTCTGCCGCTGCGGCGACCCCACATTCAACGCCCTCGGTACCAACATCTTCAGCCGAGGGCAGATTCCACCTCGCCTTCGACTACGAGCACCTCGAGAAGGAGCAAGGCTCAGGGGATGAAACCGAGAAGCTGACCGAAACCCGCTTCGTCGCCACCGCCTCCTACGGGATCACCGAGCGGCTGCAGGCGATCGTCCGCCTCCCCTGGAGCCGACGCGAGATTGCCTCGGCAGCAGAGTCGATCGACGCCTCCGGCCTCGGCGATCCCGAGATCTACGGCATCTATCGCCTTTGGTCCTCGGCCTGGGAGGAAGGGATGGGCAAGCGGAGCTGGATCTCCCTCCTCGCCGGAGTGAAGACCCCGTGGGGAGAAAACCGCGCCTCGGCCGCGGGCGAGCGGCTCGACGAGCACGTGCAGCCCGGCACCGGATCGACCGACCTATTCGGCGGCTTTTCCGCGGTGCACCTGCTCGACTTGCGCTCCACCCTCTACGGATCGGTGCAGTACAGAAGGACCGATCGCAATGAGTTCGGCTACCTTTATGGCAATACCTTCCTGGCCAATCTCGGCTATGAGCGCAAACTCAGCGCCCGATGGGACGCCGCGCTCGAGCTCAACGGCCGCGACGCCGGCCGCGACGAGATCGACGCCGGCGGCGAAGAAGATCCGAATACCGGCGGCGTCCTACTCGTCCTCGCGCCGCGCCTGCTGGTCGACCTCGGCAAGAGCGTGGTAGCCCGGCTCGCCGTGCAAGTTCCGGTCTACGACGGCCTGAACGGCGCGCAGAAGGAGAAGACCGTGCTCAATTTTGGGATTACCGCGACGTTCTGATCGATCCCCACCTCGCTCGGGTGGAGGGCCGAACTTGCGCCCACCCACCACCCGGGCGATAGTTTCCTGCTGTGACCGGCGAAGTACCCCCGTCCAGACATGATTACGCCGCCCTCGCCGCGCAGCTCGGGCCGGGCGTCCTCAGCCTCGAACCGGAAGTCCTGGAGGCATTCGCCCGCGACGAGACGGAGGAGCTGCGCTTCCTGCCCGAAGCTGTCGCCCGGCCCGCCTCTACCGCCGAGGTGCAGAAGATCCTGCGCTTCGCCCACCGGCACCGGATCCCGGTGACGCCGCGCGGCGCGGGCACGGGCCTCTCGGGAGGAGCCCTCCCGATCGCCGGCGGCCTCGTGCTCAGTCTCGAACGCCTGAAGCGGATCCGTGAGATCGATCGGCGGAATCTCGTGGCGGTCGCCGAGGCCGGCGTCGTCACCGCCGATCTCCAGCGCGAGGTCGAGGCGGTCGGCCTGTTCTATCCCCCCGATCCGTCGAGCCGCGAGAGCTGCCAGCTGGGTGGCAATCTCGCCGAAGACGCCGCGGGGCCGCGCAGCGCGAAATACGGCACGACGCGCCGCTGGGTGCTCGGTCTCGAAGCAGTGCTCGCCGACGGATCCCTCGTCACACCGGGCGGCAAGAACCGGAAAGACGCGACCGGCTACAACCTGACGCAACTCCTGGTGGGTTCCGAGGGGACACTGGCGGTGATCACCGCGGCGACGCTCCGGCTGATCGCCAAGCCGGCTGCGACTCTGACCATGATCCTGCCGTTTCCGAGCCTCGAGACCGCCGCGGCCGCCGTCGAGAAGATCTTCAGCGCCGGCTTCGATCCCGCCGCCTGCGAGATCGCCGAGCGCGCCGCCCTCGCGGCGGTGGCGCGAGTCGAGCCGCTGCCGCGGGAGCTCGCCGGCTCGGAGGCGATGCTGCTCCTCGAGCTCGACGGCCCTGAAGCTGGAGCGCTCCTCGCCGCGGCCGCCGGCATCGATGCGCTCGCGACCTCGCTGGGGGCGAGCCCCGCCCTGGTCGCCGAAGACGCCGCCGGCCAGCGCCGGCTCTGGCAGATCCGGCGCCGGATCGGCGAAGCGGTGAAGCAACTCTCGGTCTACAAGGAGGCCGACACGGTGGTGCCGCGCGCGGCGCTCGCCGCGCTGGTGCAGGCCGCGCGCGCCGCCGCCGCGAGGCAGGGGCTCACCGCGATCTGCTACGGCCATGCCGGCGACGGCAATCTGCACGTCAACCTGCTGCGCGGCGAGCTCGCGGCAGACCTCTGGGAGGAGCGCCGCGACCGGGCCGAGGAGGAGCTCTTCCGGGCGGTGGTCGCTCTTGGCGGAAAGATCTCGGGAGAACATGGCATCGGCCTGGTGCAGCGCCGCTTCCTCCCGCTGGCGCTCTCGCCGCCCGAGATTGCGGCAATGGGCGCGCTCAAAGCGGCGCTCGATCCGCGCGGCATCCTGAATCCGGGCAAGATCTTCCCTGGTTGAGTCGGGACGCCCCGCGGAGAGCGGCGCGCGGAGCGGCTTCCTGCCACCCGCAAACTGGACTAGCATCGGCGCAGACGTGATCCAGGAGATTCGGGAGACCCACGATGAAGTTGACGCCGCTCGGTAAGTTTCTGCTCTTTCTGATCGGCCTGGGACTGGTCGCGACCGCGGTCTATCGCTTCGTGCCGCCCGACAGGTTGCCGTGGAATCGCCCGGCGAGGACCGCACCCGCGGAGTCCCGCAGCGACGCGCAGCCCCCGGCTCGCCAGCCGGCAGCGGAGCGGCCGGTCTCCGATCTGCAGACCGCGGACACGCCCTGGATCCGGGTGCATGGCGGCCTTTTTGCCTCTGGCGCCGACCAGGCCGAGATCGACGTGCCGGAGTTCGCGATCGAGCGCACCGAGGTCACCAACGGGCGCTACGAGGAGTTCCTCACCGCCTGCCCGCGCGGCAGCGCTTGTGGACCGCGCGAGCTGCCGTCCTACTGGGAGGATCGCTCCTACCTCGCCAGCCACCGCGCGCACCCGGTGGTCTTCGTCTCCTGGAGCGACGCAGCGAGCTTCTGCCGCTGGTCGGGCGGTCGCCTGCCGACGGCGATCGAATGGGAGAAAGCGGCCCGGGGAACCGACGGTCGCGCCTACCCCACCGGCAACGTCCTCGACCCGTCCTCGGCCAACATCCTCGGCCCCGACCGGCACGACGAGAAGCTCTCGGCCGCGAAGCAGATTCCGACCTGGCCGGTGAGCGACGGCCGCTACGCGCGGGACCGCAGCCCGTATGGCGTCCTCGGCCTGGCCGGCAACGTCAGCGAGTGGACCGCTTCGGCGAGCGAGGACGAGCCCGACCTGCGGCTCGTCGCCGGGGGCTCCTGGGACTCCTGGGAGCTCTCCGACGGGCGGACCTACAACCGCATTCCGAAGTCCCCCACCGACCGCAACTCGAGCCTCGGCTTCCGCTGCGCGAAGTCGCAACCATGAGCCATACAGCAACACCCGAGAAAGAAAGAGCTCGACCATGGGAAAGTACTTTGCCCATGCAATCTCATCTACTTCAGCCAGGAGGACGGTCGTCATGACCAAGAAAGCGGTCCTGTTTCTTACCTTTACTGGAGCTCTTGCTCTTCTTCCTTCTGACACCGCGCTCGCCCAGGACGACTCGCTGCAGAAGGTGATCGACGCCGGAGTGCTCCGCGTCGCCGCGGAGCCGGGCACGCCGCCGATGCTCTTCAAGGAGGGCAATCGCTACGACGGCTTCGACTACGCGATCGCCAAGGCGGTCGCGAAGCGGATCGGCGTCGACGATCTGGTGATCGTCGCGGGCAAGTACTCGGAGCTCCCGGCGCGGCTCATCGCCGGCAAGGCCGACGTGATCATTTCGGGCTACACCGCCGACTCCTCGATCACCGGCGTCGACTGGTCGGACGCCTACCTCGACTACGGCCTCTGCCTGATCGTGAAGAAGGGCCGCGGCATCCACTCGACCAGCGATCTGCGCGGCAAGGTGGTCGGCATCTTCAACGACCCGGCGGCCGAGGACGCGGTCAAGGGGATGAACCTCGGGCAGTCCCGGCTCGAGAAGTACGAGGACGGCTACTTCGAGCTCCTCGACCAGGGGAAGATCGACGGCTTCATCTACGACTTTCCCTACGCGCAGGAGGAGATCAAGAGCTTCGACGGGCGGCTCGAGATCGTCGAGTTCAACCTCTCGAAGTCGACTTACAACGTCGGCGTGCGCCGCGGCGCCACGACACTGCTCAAAATGGTGAACTCGGCGGTGCGCAGCCTCAAGGCCTCGGACGAGTATCGCCAGATCGTGCGCCGCTATCTGGGCGGCACCGGCCCCGCGCCGGTCTCCCAGGTGGCCGCCGGCCAGAGCGTCTACAAAGTGCGGCCCGGCGATACCCTTTCCGGCATCGCCCGCGACCAGCTCGGGAACCTGCGGCGCTGGAACGAGATCTGGGAGGCCAACCGCAACCGCATCGCCGACCCCAACCTGATCGACATCGGCTGGGAGCTCGTCCTCCCGGCGCGCTAGACGCCGTGAAGCGCTCGCGCGGCACGCACCTCAGGCGCCTGCCTCCCGAGCCGGCCCGCAACTCCGTGTCCGTCGATGGGGTGACCTACCAGTGGGAGCTCCGCCACGGCTGGGGCACCTGGGCGGACGGGAGCCCGCGCGGCATCTCGGTCTCGGTCTGGGCCGAGCGCCATCGGACGCGAGAGCTCATCCTCGACTTCCCGTTCCGCCGCTTCGGCCAGACGGCGCCTTCCGAGGACAAGCTCGCCGAAGCTCTGCAGGAGACCATCCCCTTGGCGATCGCCGCCGGCTGGGCTCCTGACTCGCGCGGCCGCAGGTTCCGGACGGCGCTACCTGAGGATGAAAAGCTGTACACGGTTCCTGTACAATAGCGGCATGCGAAAAGAGACCAGCTATTCCGCTGCGCGCGCCCGGCTGGCGTCGCTTTGCGACGAGGTGGCCGAGGGCACGGAGCCGATCTACATCACCCGGCGCGGCGCGCCGACCGTCGCGCTGATCGCCGCCTCCGAGTTGCGGGGCCTCGAGGAGACCGCGCACCTCCTACGCTCCCCCGCCAACGCGGCGCGGCTCCTCGCGGCAGTCGCGCGCGCGCGTCAGGGAGCGGGAAGGCGTCTGACTCCAGGTCAACTCAGGAAGCGCGCCGGGTTTGAGCCCGCGCGCTAAGGCAGCCGCCGAGCGCGAGGCCCTTTTCGACCGGGACTTCCTGGCCGACCTCACCTGGTGGGTTGAGAACGACCGCACGACGGCATTGCGGCTCCTTCGGCTGGTCGAAGCGGTACTGCGCGATCCGTTTGCGGGTATCGGCCAGCCCGAGCCCCTGAAGCACCAACTCGCTGGCGCCTGGTCCCGCCGCCTGACCCAGGAACACCGCGTCGTCTATCTCGTCACCCCGTGGCGCGTGCACTTCCTGCAGGCGCGCTACCACTACTGACCTGCAGCGCGGCCGGCACGTCCGACGCGGTCTATTTCAGAACGAAGGTGACCTGCAGGTGGACGCGGTAGGAGATGATCTTGCCTTTCTCGACCCGGACCTTCTGTTCCTTCACCCAGGCGCCGCGCACGTTCTCGAGCGTGTCCGTGGCGCGTCCGATTCCTTCCTTGATCGCGTCCTCGAAACTGACCTTCGACTCCGAGCTGATCTCGACCGTTTTCGCGACCGTCATGTTGGACCTCTCTCTTTCGCAGAAGTTGGATCTCGAGGCCGCTCTGAAGCGGCCTCGCAAACACTTTCATTCTACGCCTCAAATTTCCCCGCCGGGGTGACAGGAATGTGTTCTACTGAACAAGTGGGCGAACTCGTCCTCTTCATCAACTCTCCCCTGAGGCAACCACAATGAAGGCCTATATCTGGATTCTCGAGCTTGGCGGGGTCGTCGGTCTTTTCCTGCTGGGGCGCTTTCTCTGGCACCGTTACCAGGCGCGCGGCCATCGCGCCGCGCACGCCGTGCGCGAAACCCGCAACGCCGCCTCGCGCGCCGAACGCGACCGCCTCGACATCGAAGCTCTGACCCGTTCGATGGGCGAGCCCAGCCGCAGCGCGGACTCGTCCGGCCCCGGCTCTCCAAGTTCCGGCGCGGCGCGCCAGGAGCGCGGGAGAAGGGCGGCGTCGCACTCCGACTTCGACCCGGATCTGCCCGCCCCGGTCAAAGACTCCGCAACTCGAGTTTGATCTCGGAGAGCCGCGCCTGCACCGCGGCGCGGTCGATGTCGCGAAAGCGCTCGGGCAGGAGCTCACGGCTGGTGCACTCGAGGATCGCGGCGAGGATCTGCAGCTCGCGTTCGAGGTTGCTGGTCGTCGGAATGAAGTCGGCGAAAGCGCGCTTCAGGTGCTCGACGGTGACCTCGCTCGACTCCGCGGCCTCGGCCTCCAGGATGGCGCGCACCAGCACCGCTTCGAGGTCCGAGCCGGAGAATCCCTTCAAGGCCGTTTCACTCGCCACTTCCGCGAGGCTCGGCACTGTGCAGTTCAACGCCAGCTTCTTCTTCATCACCTGGAAGATCTCGTCGTACTCGGCGAGCGTCTCGGGATAGAAGAGCGGGATGTGCTCTTCCGCCCTCCCCTGCCGCTTGAGGTCGATCGGCAGGAGGTCCGGGCGGGCGGTGATCAGGAACCAGAGGACCTTGCCGCGGTTCCGGGTGTCGGCCATGAAGGTCGCGATCTGCGCGAAGACCCTCTGCTGCGTACCCGAATCGCCCGACTGCTCGCGGTTGCCGAGCGCGGCGTCGGCCTCGTCGATGACCACCCCGACCGGCGTCAGCGAGGCCAGTATCTTCAGAATCCGCTCCAGATTCGACTCTGTCGAGCCGACCCACATCGAGCGGAAGTTCTTGAGCTTCACGCATGGGAAGCCGATCTCGCGCGAGAAGCACTCGACGAGGAAGGTCTTGGCGCTCCCCACCGGGCCACAGATCAGGTAGCCCATCGGCACGGCGGACGGATTGCCGCGCGCGATGGCGCGCGCCGCGCGGCGCAGTCGCCCCTTGACCCCCGGCATCCCGGCGACCATGTTCAGGTCGTACTTCGGCTCGACGTACTCGAGCAGGCCCAACCCTTCGGTTTCGATGACCTCCTTCTTCGCGGCCCGCACGCCGTCGAGAGTGAGCTTGGCGCTCGCCGGATCGGCGGCCGCCGCGGCATCGGCGCCGTCGAGCAGCTGCGCCAGCTGGGCGCGGGTCATGCCGGCCGTGAGCTCCGCGAGACGCTGCGGGGGGACCTCGGACATGCGGCCGAACCAGTCCGCCGTGCGCACTGTCTCGAGATACTCGCGGCGCTCGCCCGAGTCCGGGCGGGTGATCTCGATCTCGCGCGTCGCCGAAGCCCGCACCAGCTTCGGGTCGAGCTCGGCGAGACTCTCGGTCACCAGGACCACGACGATGTTCTTGGCGAGGAGCACCGGATCCTGCGCCCACTTGCGCAGATAGACCAGCACCGCGCGGTCCTCCGGAGTCCGGTATGAGGCATCCCCGTTGGGCACGAGAGTCTCCGCGAACGGCAGCAGCAGAGCCACCGGCCGGGCCGGGGAGAGCGTCGCGCAGTGGCGAAAGTACGAATCGAGCAGCGCGCAGGCGTTCGCCGCATCGCGCGGCAGGGCCTCGCTCCACGAGGTCCCGTGCACCGCGTCGTAGGCTTTCAAGCGTTCCATGAAGTGCTGCTTCGCCTGCGGGTTCGCAAAGCCCAGGCCTTCGGCCCGGTTGTAGGTGATCGTCGAAGGCCAGGAGGCGAAGAGCGTCTCGGTGAGAAAAGCATCGAGGAGCTCGAATCTCAAAGTCGAGTCATGACGTACCGGAATGAGGTCCGCCGGAAGACCGTGGATCACGAAGGTGTTCGCCTGCTTCGCGGCGACCGTTCGCGCCAGCGTCGCGGCCCATACGGGAAGCGAGTCCAGAAAATCCGCGAAAGGCAAGGCGACTATCTCCTCGTCCTCGACCGTTCCGCGGGCGGCGGTGGCGGCGGGACCGGAGCGGCCGCCGAGCCGGGCATCCGGAGCCGCGGGGCCAGCGGCTCGAGCTCTTCGATATGCGGCATCGAACCCAGCATGCGCTCCATCTCCTCGACCGAAGCGTGGTCGGCCTCGACCTGTGCCAGGACATCGTCGATCTCGGCGGAAAAGGCAGTGGCGTCCGTCGCGGCGACCGACTTCTGCAGCAGCAGCTGCAGGAGAGCCTCGAGCGAGTCGAGCTCGGCCGCCAGCGCCGCGCTGTTCTGCTCGTTCTTCTCGACCGCTTGCACGAGCTCGCGCTGGATCTCGAGGTTCTTCGCGAGCGCCTCGCGGACCCGCGGCGCGAGCTCCGCGGTCGCGAGCTGGCGGTTCAGGCGCTCGATCTCCTGGCGCACCCGGCCGTCGTCCGAGGCCGACGCCATCTCGTCGTACTTCTGCAGCAGCCAGAGCCGGCGCAGGAACGAGGCGAGCACCGCATCGAACTTCGCCGCCTGCTCCGCCATCACTCCCTGACTCGCGGGGGACAGCCCTTTGTAGTTCGACTGGATCCGGTCGCAGAGCTGCTGCAGCCGCTGCAGACGGGCGCGCGCCGCGGCCGGGAGGGCCGCGAGCTGCTCGTCCCGCGACATCTCCCGCGCTTCGCGCGCCGCGAACTTCTTTTCGATCTCCAGCCGCCGCTTGAGGCGCTCGACGAGAAACGGCAGCGTCATCATCTGCACTCCCGCCCAGAGCAGGAGCGGCAGCGGCGAGAGCGTCAGCGCGGAAAAGCCGATCGCTCCCGCCGCCAGGATCGCCTGATACTGGTTGGCGACCGCCTTTTTCAGAGCGGGATGGCCCTCGAGAAAGCTCAATCGGCCGCGACCCTAGCCGCGCTCCGGCTGCTTTTGCGCGACCGGCCCGCTCGACTCGGCCGGGAAGGGCGCCGCCTCTTTCACCGCGTCGGGCTTCTTCAGACCCATCTCGACCTCGAACTCGGTGAGGATGGATTGGGCTTGCAGTTGCCGCGCCTTGCGCTCGAGCTTGATGCGGTCGGTATCGAGCCCGCCGGTCGCGACTTCGACCGAGGCCTTCGACTCGGCGACTTTCTGCCGAATCTGATCGAGATACTTGTCCGTGGTGGCGGCGGTGCCGTAGGTGTCGAGCTCGGCGAGGGCGTTCGCCGCGCTGCGCATGACCTCGGCCTTCTTCGACTCGG
Organism: Thermoanaerobaculia bacterium; assembly: GCA_963806165.1. GTDB lineage: Bacteria > Acidobacteriota > Thermoanaerobaculia > Multivoradales > JAGPDF01 > JAGPDF01. Next base: position 430,058 of record CAWDWZ010000007.1, on the reverse strand, counting down.
CGATCGCTTTGCGCGCCTGCTCGATGCGCGCCCGGAGCTTCTCCTTGATGTCGTCCACCGAAAGCTTGGCGTTCTCGAAAGCCTGCTTCGCGGTCGCGAGCTGCTCGGTCGTCGACTGGACCTCGAGGCGCACCTGCTGCAGGGTCGCGGCATCGTCTTCGGCGAGGCGTCGGGCCTCGGGGCTGCCGTCGGTGAGCGCAGCCTTGATCGAAGCGACGAGCGAGCGCTCCTTGCGTTGGGCCTCGACCAGGTCCTGCTCGAGGCGGATCTCGGTCGCGCGGGTCGTCACCAGGATCTGGTTCAGCTTGGGCAGAGTGTTGCGCATCTCCTCGATCGACTCCTGCAGCATGACTTCCGGGTCCTCGGCATAGGAGATGAAGAATCCGAGCCAGGACTTGATCAAACGGGCGAGACGGCTGAACATGGTCGCTCTCTCCTCAGGAGCCGGGCTTCGAAGCCCCGGCGGATTCGGTGCTGATCGGGTTGCCGTCGACGAACGGGGCCACGGCGGACTGGAGTTTACGCTCCTCGGCGCGCTTGCCGGCGCTCCATTCGGCGAGACGGGCGGTGAGCCCGGAGATCGCGCGGGCGTTCGCGGTCATGCTCGCCTGATGGCGTTCGGTGAGGGCGTCGATCTCGGCCTGGAGCGCGCCGTTCGCGCGTTCGGCAGCTGCTTTGCGCTCGGCCAGCTTGGCGTACAGGAACTGCTCGAAGCGATCGAGCGCCTGGTCGCGCCGCACGGCGTCCTGGATGATCTCGCCGATCGCCACCGGTCCGCCTGGATTCATCTTCAGGAAGCCGACGAGAGCCGAGGCCTTGGCCTGCGGCGCGAGCTCGGCCAGCCCGGGGCTTTCGAGCATCTCGAGGACCTTGAACGCGGTGAAGCCGTGCGGCGGCTCGCTGATCCCGGCGGCACGATAGACGGAAGGGAAATCGGGCAGCTCGAGCTCGGAATCCGGCGCAGCGGGCGCTTGCGTGCCGCCGGGTGAAGACCGGACTCCCGGGCGATGACTCTTCGCCAGCAGGCTTTCATCGATCGGCTTCGGCGGCGGGAGCGTGCGCAGGAGCTCGTCGAGATCCGGCGAGCTCGATCGATTCGCCCCCGGGCCCTTCCCCGAAGGCGGCACGTTCGCCGGAGATTCGGCGGGCGCCGGCTCCCCGACCTCCACCAGCTTGAGCTTGCTCAGGACCTCCTTGAGACCCATCGATCGACCCGCCTTCCACTGTCGGTTGCGAACGCCGCGGATTCTACGCGGTTCAGCCCGCGTAGAGGTGGACCTCCTCCGCCATCCGCTCGCCCATCCGGAGCGCCGTCGAGAGATCCGGGTGGCGGACGACGACGTAGCCGTCGCCGACGAGCGTCTGCTTCCAGTTGCGCCGCGGCGCCCCGACCGGGGTCAGATCGACCTCGACGACATGGCGGCCGAATTCGGCGATCAGCCTCTCGAGGCCGACGATGCGCTGGATCCGGCCCTGCCCCTGAGCGCGCTTGAAAGTGATCACGACGTTCCACTTGCGCTCGAACGGCGCTCGACCCTTCCGAGGCAGACGGCCTCCGCCCAGCCGACGTAGGTGTCGTTGTCGGTGCAGTAGTTCATCATGTCGACCGTGCGCGCGCCCGGCGGCCGGCCGCCGATCTCGCCGAAGACCACCTCGCCGTCGGCCTTGCGGTACCACTCCATGTGGGTGAAGCCGGTCGCGAAACCGAGCGCCTCGAGGACCTGGCGGCCCAGCCTGCGGCCGCCCTGCGAGATCCGGCAGCGTCGAGGTCGCGCAGGGCGACGGTCTGCGGGCTGATCCACTCGTGCTGGCGCTGGACGAGCGGCCGCGGCCGGTACCAGCAGATGTTCTCGAAGCACATCCTGCCGCCGGCGCAGATGGTGTCGAAGGTGAACTCCTCGGCGTCGACGAACTCCTCCACGGTGACCTCGGCCACGTGTCGGATCAGCTCAGGGCGCGTCGAGCTCGGCGCGGGAATCGCAGCGGTAGGTGTCGGCCGAGCCGGCGCCGGCGATCGGCTTGACGATGAGCGGGTAGCCGATCTGCTCGGCGGCGTCGCGCACACCGTCTTCGGTGTTGGCGCGGAAGTGCCGCGGCGTGCGGACGCCGGCGGCGTCGAGCAGCTGCTTCATGACCTCCTTGTCGCGGAACGGGCAGCGTCTGCGCGACCGTCATGCCGGGCAGCCCGAGCGCCTCGCGGAGGCGTCGCGGCGAGGATCATGTCCGGGCTCCCAGAGGCACTCGACGCGGTCGATGCGGATCTGGCGGGACCAGCCGCGGACCTCCCGGACGACGGCAGCTCTCGTCCCAGAGCGAGCGCACCTGCAGGTGATGCGCGACGTGGTCGCGGGCGATCGCCGGCAGCGCCTCCGTCGGCTGGTCGCCGAGGCCGATCACGCGCGCCCCGACCAGCGACAGGCCGCGGGTGAAAAAGGGCATCTCGGCCGGGTAGCCCGGCGAGAGCATCAGCACGTTGCAGGTTCATCCGAGCTCCACTCGCACGCGTCGACGATCGCGCGCAGACGCCCGTTCCACGACCGCGGTCTCCGGGTGACGGACGATGACGTAGCCGTCGCCCTCGTAGCTCGACGAGCTGGGCCTGCGCCGATCTGCGGGCAGCTTCGCTTCGACGACCAGGCGCCCGAGGTCGCGCCAGCACGGCCGTCGAGGCCGTGGACCGCCCGGACGCGGCCCGCGCCCCTGACCGCGCAGGTAGGCGCCGCCGGCGGCGTACCGGTGGGCCGGCGGCGTCGAACTCGTCGAAGACGACCAGCCGCGCCCAGGCGCGGTAGAAGTCGATGTCGTGGGCGTAGGAGATCAGCGAGGTGATCTGCGCGCCGGGCGGCCGCGCGCCGACCTCGGAGACGAGGACCGAGCCGTCCGGCGCGGAACCACTCCATGTGGGAGAGGCCGGTGCCCATGCCGAGCACTCGCCAGCGCCCGGAAGGCGACCGCGCGGATGTCGTCGTAGCGCGGATGGTCGATCTCGCGGGGAATGAGCACGCACCACTGGATCCACGGGTTGTCGACGACGTGCGAGCGGCGTCGGCAGGTAGTGGGAGAGCGAGTGCCAGACCGGCCGGCCGTGGATCGTGACGGTGTCGAACGAGAACTCCTCGCCGGTGACGAACTCCTCGATCACCGCCGGACGCTCGCGGAGCCGGACGGCAGCGCGGCGAGCGCCGCGCCGCAGCTCGTCGGCGTCCGTCGACCCGGAAGGTGCTCTTGGCGCCGGCGCCGGCCGTCGGCTTGACCACCAGCGGATAGCCGACGCTGCCCGGCGAAGCTCCAGGCGTCGGCGGCGCTCGGTCACCCGCCGGTGGCGGGCGCAGGGGACGCCGGCGCGCTGCAGCACGGTCTTCATGCGCGCCTTGTCGCGGAAGTTCTTCGCCACCTCGGCGCCCATGCCCTCGATGCCCGAGCGCGTCGCGCACCTCGCCCAGCGGCACCTGCAGCTGCTCGAGAGCGCCGACGCAGACGCAGCGGCGGGCCGATCTGGCGCGCCAGGCGCGCACCGCGTCGGCGATCTGCTGCGGATCGAGACCGTCGGCGATCCGCGGCATGCGCGGCGAGCTTCGGCTTCGAGGCCCGGCGGCAGCCGCTCGGCCGGATCCTGGCTGACGAGACCGGTGCGGACACCGGGCAGATCCGCGACCGCCTCGACGAAGCGCAGCGTCGTCTCGAGGAAGAACGGGGCGACGAAGACGACCGCGGACATCTTTCTCCTCAGGCGGCGAACAGCCGCACGTCAGCGCCGAACTCGTCGGCCATGGCCAGCGTGACGGCCAGCTCGGGGTGCCGGAGAATCACGAAACCGTCGGAGACCAGGGTCTGCTTCCAGTTGCGGCGCGGCGCGCCCACCGGCAGCAGATTCTCCCAGACGAGTCGCCGCGCCGTGCCTGGCCTTGAAGGCCTCGAGGCCCTCGATGCGTTGGATCCGGCCCTCGCCCTGCGGCCCGCTTGTAGATCGTCGCGACGTTGTAGAGCCGCCGCACCTGCTCGCGGAAGCGGCCGCAGCAGACAGCGTCGGCCCAGCCGCGGAAGACGTCGATGTCGCAGGCGTAGTTCATCTGGTCGACCTGATGCGCGCCCGGCGGCCGGCCGCCGATCTCGCCGAAGACCACCTCGCCATCGGCCTTGAGGTACCACTCCATATGCGTGAAGCCGGTACTCGAATCCGAGCGCGCGCAGCACCGCGAAGCCCATTTCGACGCCCTTCCGCGAGCTCGCGCTGGTCCGGGCTCGCGCAGCGCGATGACCTGCGGGCTGATCCACTCCTGCGACGCGCGCCTGGAGCGGACGCGGCCGGTACCAGGCGATGTTGTAGTAGGCCGGGTGTCCGTCGATCGACACCGTGTCGAAGGTGTACTCCTCGCCGTCGATGAACTCCTCGACCGAGAGCTCCGGGACGTGCCGGACTCGCTGGATGCGCTTCGCCGAGCTCGTTCGGCGTCGTCGACGCGGTGGGTGTCCGCCGAGCCGGCGCCGTCGATCGGCTTGAGGATGAGCGGGAAGCCGATGCGCTCCGCGGCGGCGCGGATCGCGGCCTCGCCGCCGCCGGCAGGTGGCGCGGCGTGCGGATTCCGGCGGTATCCAGCACCTGCTTCATCGCCTCCTTGTTGCGGAACGGCACGGTCTGCGCCACGTTCAAGCCCGGGGACGCCGAGCGCCTCGCGGAGACGTGCGGCGAGCAGCATTCCGGGCTCCCAGAGGCACTCGATCCGGTCCAGACGGCGCCGGGCCGAGCCAGCGCGAGACCTCCTCGACCAGCGTCGCCTCGTCCCAGAGGGAACGCACCCGCAGATAGTCGGCGAGAGCCCGTCGGGTCTCGCGGCGGAAGGGTGCCGGCAGGCTGGTCGCCGACGCCCAGGACCTCCGCGCCGACCTCCGCCAGGCCCCGGACGAAATGCGGCATCTCGCTGGGATAGCCGGGGGAAAGAAAAAGGACACGGGCCACGGGAAGCGTCTCGATCGCAATGCAGCGGCCGAAGTATAGCCGAGGCCGGCCCGAGGACAGCGGAGTCCCGCTGCTACAATCCGGCGCAAATGCCGAGCGAGGAGACGCAGGCTCCGCTTTGCCGCCCTCGCCGACAAGATCGAAGCGCAGCCCGAAGCGCGAACGATGGCTGATTCTGACCCATGACAATCCGGATCCGGACGCCCTGGCCGCGACCGCGGCCCTGGCGCTCATCCTCCGCCGGCGTTTCAAGCGTCCGGTGACGGTGGCGTACGGCGGCATCATCGGTCGCGCCGAAAACCGTGAGATGGTCCGCAGCCTGCGCCTGCCCATCAGCCACCTGCGCAATGTCAACAAACGCAACTACGGCGCCTTCGCCATGGTCGACTGCCAACCCTGGTCCGGAAACTCGCAGCTCCCCAAGACCATCGTTCCCGACCTGGTCATCGATCACCATCCGTTGCGCAAGTCGACCCTGGCCGCGGGCTCCGTCGACGTGCGCCCGCGCTATGGCGCGACCGCGACGATCCTCGCCGAGTATCTCGAAGCGAGCGGCCTCAATCCGTCCCGCGCTCTCGCGACCGGGCTGGTCTATGCCATCCGCTCGGAGACCCAGGACTTCGGCCGCGAAGCCGCCGGTCCCGATCACGCGGCATTCGATGCTCTGCTCCCGCGCGATCGACCGCCGGATGCTGGCGCGGATCCAGAGCGCGCGCCTGCCCCTGGTCTACTTCCGCAATCTCCACCGGGCGCTCGAGCACCTCACCGGAGTCGGCAACCTCGTGGTCTCGAGCCTCGGCGAGGTCGACCAACCGGACATCGTGCCGGAGATCGCCGACCTCCTGCTGCGCATGGAGGGCAAGACCTGGTCGCTCTGCACGGGTAGTCACGGCGACCGGGTCTACGCCTCGATCCGCACCACCAACGCCCGCGCCGACGCCGGGAATCTGATGCGACGCCTGATCGGCACGCTGGGCAAGGGCGGCGGTCACGGCACGATGGCCGGTGGTTTCATCTCGATTCCGAAGACGGCCACGGACGGCGGGCGCGCGATCGAGAAGCTCCTCGCCACGCGCTTCGCGCTGGCGTTCAAGAAGAATCCGGAACGCCTGGCGCCGATCGATCTCGCCAGCGTCGAGCTCGCGAGCCCGGAACCGCCGGAGCGCCAGGTTCCGTGAGCCGCAAGTCCCCCCAGGGCGGGGCACGTCGGCCGCCACGCGAGCCCCCGGCCAAGCCCGCGAAGACCTCCGCGAAGAGTTCCGCGGCGAAGCCCTCGAAGAAGGCCGCGCGGGCATCCGCGACCGGCACGGAGCACCCGGCGATCCGGGTCGAGCGCGAGGAGATCCGCGTCCAGTTCCTGCAACGGCCGCATCTCGAGCCGCTGCCGGACCTGGGGATTGTCACCGGCCGCAGCCCCGGGACGGCGAGCGGAGCGGGCGGGCGGCGCCGGCTCGCCTTCGTGCTCCACGCCCACCTGCCCTGGGTCCTCGGCCACGGCACCTGGCCGCATGGCGAGGACTGGCTGGCGGAAGCGGTCGTCCACTGCTATCTGCCGCTGCTCGACGCCGCCGACCGGCTGGCGGAGCGCGGGCGCCGCAATCTGTTCGCCTTCGAGGTGACGCCGATCCTCGCCGCGATGCTGGCCGACCCGCGCACCGAGGAGGCCGTCGAGCGCTACCTCACCGGGCGCACCCGGGCGGCCTGGGAGGCACGGCGCAAGCATCCGCTGGCCATCTGGTGGCACGGCGAGTTCGAGCGCCTGCGGGCGATCTGGGACCGCTTCGACCACAACCTCGTGGCGACCCTGGCGCGACTCTCCGACCTCGGCGCCTCGAGCTCGCGACCTCCGCCGGGACGCACGTCTATCTGCCGCTCGCCGAACTCCTCGAAGCTCGTCCGGCTCGCCCTGCGCACCGGCAAGGAGCAGCACCGCGAGCTCTTCGGCGACGACCCGCGCGGCTGCTGGATGCCCGAGTGCGCCTACCGCCCCGGGGGGCCCTGGCAGCATCCGGTGACCGGCGCCTTCGAGGAGGGTCGGCCCGGCAACGAGCAGTTCCTCGCCGAGCAGGGGATGCGCTGGACCGTACTCGACGCCCACCTCCTGCGGCGCGGCGACCCGGCCTTCGCGTACGGCGCCAACACCCCCCCGGAGGAGATCGTCGAGCCCTCCGGTCCGCACCCTCACCCGTACTGGATCCGACAGAGCGCGGTGGCCGCTTTCCTGCGCGACTCGCGCACCGCCGCCCAGGTCTGGTCACGACAGGGCGGCTATCCCGGGCGACGGCGCCTATCCTCGACTTCCACAAACGGCAGTGGCCCTCGGGCCTGCGCCTCTGGCGGGTGACCGACCCCACGGCGGACCTCATGGACAAGCTCGTCTACTGGCCGGAAGAGGCGAAGAAACGCGCCCGGGAGCAGGCCGAGCATTTCCTGGAGCTCGCGGGCGGACTCGAGGGGATGCAAGACGGTCTGATCTGCTGCCCGTTCGACGCCGAGCTCTTCGGCCATTGGTGGTTCGAAGGACCCGCTCTGGCTCGAGCACGTGCTCGAGCTCGCCTCTCCCGACTCCGCGGTCGAAGCCACCACCCCGGACCGCGAGCTCACCAGTCATCCGTTGCTGCGCCGCGCCTTCTTCGCCGAAGGCTCGTGGGGTGCTTCCGGCGATCACAGCGTCTGGGTCAACCCCGAGACCGAGTGGATCTGGCGCGAGCTCGCCGATCTCGAGCGCCGCGCCTTCGCGGCCGTGCGCTGGGGCGGGCCGCGCAGGTGGCGGCGGGCGATTCTCAATCAGCTGCTCCTCGCTGCGGCCTCCGACTGGCCGTTCCTGGTCACCATGGGAACCGGCCGCGACTACGCCGAAGAGCGCTTTCGCCAGCACTGCGCCCGCCTGCGGGAGCTGATCGACCTGGGGCCGCGCACCCGCGCGGTTCCCGGATGGGTGGAGGGCGACCTCCCCTTCCCCGACATCGAACCCGAATGGGCCCGGGCGCCCGAAGAGTGACTTGAGCCGAAGAGGAAAGAGAGAACCCGCACCATGCCGTCCGATTTCACGAAGCTGCCGCGCCTGCACATCGCCGGGATCGAGTTACCGCGCGAAGTGCAGGGCCTGTACGACCTGGCCTGCAATCTCTGGTGGACCTGGAATCCGGCCGCCCGCCAGCTCTTCGCCGCCATGGACGGGCGCGCCTGGTCGCTCTACCGCAACCCCGTCCAGCTGTTGATCAACTTCGACCACACGCATTGGGAGGCCAGGCTGGAAGACGAGCATTTCCGCGGCCTCTATCAGAAGGTCATCCGGACTTTCGAAGCCTACATGGCGAGCCCTCCCGAGACCTGGTACGCGAAGCGCTTTCCCGAGGTGCAGGGGTCGATCGCCTACTTCTGCATGGAGTACGGCCTCGATCCCTGCCTGCCGATCTACTCCGGCGGCCTCGGCGTTCTCGCCGGCGATCACCTGAAGAGCGCGAGCGATCTCGGCGTGCCGCTGGTCGCGGTCGGGCTCCTCTACCGCAACGGTTACTTTCACCAGAACATCGACGCCGACGGCCGCCAGCAGCACACCTATCCCGAACACGACTTCTCACGCCTGCCCATCCGGCCGGCGGCCGGGCACACCGGCCGCGCCGTTCTGATCTCGATTCCGTACGGCGGCCGCGAGCTCCAGCTCCAGGTCTGGATCGCCTTCGTGGGACGGGTACCACTGCTGCTGCTCGACTCCGACGTGCCGCAGAACGATTCGGCCGACCGCCCGATCACCAGCATTCTCTATACCCCGGGGCGCGAGATGCGCCTCGCCCAGGAGCTGGTGCTCGGAATCGGCGGTGCCCGGGCGCTCGAGGCGCTGGGCATCGAGCCCGCGATCTGGCACATGAACGAAGGGCACTCGGCGTTCCTCCAGTTCGAGCGTTTGCGGCGACGGATGCTCGAGCGCGGCGAGAGCTTCGACACCGCGATCGCCGAGATCCGCCGAGCCTCGGTCTTCACCACTCACACGCCGGTGGCGGCGGGCAACGAGGTCTTCGATGCGCCGTTGCTCCGTGACTACTTCAACCCGCGCTGCGCCGAGCTCGGGATCGATCCCGAAAAGTGGCTCGCGCTCGGCAGCAATGACCACGGCGAACCGGATCAACCGCTCAACATGACGGCGCTCGCCATCCGAACCAGCTCACGGATCAACGGCGTTTCGGAGATCAATGCGCGCGTCGCGAGCAGGATGTGGCACCACCTCATTCCGGCGAATTCCCCGGAAAACGAACAGATCCGCGCCATCACCAACGGCGTCCACCACCCGACCTGGCTCGGCCTCGAGCTGCAGGAGCTCTTCGCCAGCTGGTTCGGCGAGCGCTGGCCGCAAGTCGTGACCAGTCGCGACAGGGCCGTGACGCGATTCTCGCGGCACCCGATGCCCCGCTCTGGGAGGCCCACCTCGCCCAGAAGCGCCACCTCGCCCGCTTCCTCCGCGCGCGCTTGCGCAACCAGTTCGCGCGCCACGGCCTCTCGCCCGCCGAGCTGCGCAAGCTCGAGCACACCTTCGACCCCGACGTGCTGACGATCGGCTTCGCCCGCCGCTTCGCCACCTACAAACGGGCCGGGCTCCTGTTCTCGGATCTCCACCGCTTGCGCAGGCTCGTCGGCGACGACCAGCGGCCGCTGCAGGTTCTGCTCGCCGGCAAGGCCCACCCCGCCGACAAGGCAGGCCAGGAGCTGATCCAGCACATCTTCCAGCTTTCGCAGTCCGACGCTCTCAAAGGTCGGGTCTTCTTCGTCGAGGACTACGACCTGCGCGTCGGGCGGATGCTCGTTCAGGGAGTCGACGTCTGGCTCAACACTCCCGCGCCGGCCGCTCGAGGCCTCGGGAACCTCCGGCATGAAGGCCGCCATGAACGGCGCCCTCAATCTGCTCGATCGCCGACGGCTGGTGGCCCGAGGGCTTCGACGGCGCGAACGGCTGGGTGATCGGCAGCACGGACGATCCCATCCGTGACGCGGCCGCCGGCAAGGAGCCGGTCGCCGACGATTCCAGGCACGATCGCGAGGACGGCCTGCGCCCTCTACGACCTGCTCGAGGAGCAGATCGTGCCGATCTTCTACGACCGCGACGAGAACGGCCTGTCGATCGACGCTGGCTGCGACGGATGAAGGAGGCGATCGCCACGATCACGCCGAACTTCTCGAGTGACCGCATGGTGCGCGATTACACGGAGCTCGCCTATGCGAGCCTGCTCGAGCCTGCAGCCACCACCGTCGCCTCGCCCGAGGTCGGGTAACGCGTTGCCGGACCGACTCGCCCGGTCATGCTGCTAGTCTTTTCCGCATGAGAATCGTTTCCCCGCTCGTCATCGTCGGTGTCCTCACCGCAGGCCTCGCTGTCCCTGTCGCCGCCATCGCGGCCACGGCTCCGCCGGCGTCGATCGCCTGGGTCGAGGACGACTATTCGCGCGCCCTTTCCGAGGCCAGGACGAGGAATGTCCCGATCTTCCTCGAGGCGTGGGCTCCCTGGTGTCACAGCTGCCGCTCCATGCAGGCGTATGTCTTCCCGGACCCACGCCTCTCGGCGTATGCCAGCCATGTGGTTTGGCTCGCCATCGATACCGAGAAAGCCGCCAACGCGGGCGTCCTCGAAAAGTACCCGGTGCCCGCCTGGCCGTCGTTGTTCATCATCGACCCCTTCAGGGAATCGATCCTCCTGCGCTGGACGGGCACGGCTTCGGTCGAGCAGCTGATTCAGTTCCTCGACCAGGGGAAGAACGCCCTGGCGGGCGGGCTCAAGGGGTCGGAGCCGCAGCTCGCGCTGGCCGACAGGCTTTATGGCGAGGAGAAGTACGGCGAGGCCGCGGCCGCCTATGCCACTGCCATCGCGGCAGCGCCGAAGGAATGGAGCGCGCTGCCGCGCGCGACGGATGCGATGTTGTTCGCACTGCAGAAGTCCGATCAGTCGCAACAGTGCGCGCGAGCGGCGCAGGATCTCCTGGCGCGGCTTGCAGGAACGCCGTCGTACGGCACCGTGGCGGTGAGCGGGCTCGACTGCGCGCTGGCGCTCGGCAAGAGCGTGCCGGCGCGCGCGGCGCTGATCGACTACTTCGAAAAGGCCTGCCGCGAGGTGGTGAAAGACCCGAAGCTCGCGACGGACGATCGTTCCGGGGTCTACCAGGAGCTTATCGGGGCGCGCGACGATGCCGGCGACGAGAAGGGAAGAAAGGCGCTGGAGGCCGACTGGGTGGCGTTGCTCGAGCAGGCCGCGAAGTCCGCGCCGACGCCCGCGGCGCGGGCAGCGTTCGACTCGCACCGGTTGAGCGCCTACCTCGAGATCGGCGAACCGCGGCGAGCGCTGGCGATGCTCGAAGGGTCGGAGAAGGACTTTCCCACCGACTACAACCCGCCGGCGCGCCTGGCGATGGCCTACGCCGCGCTCAAGGAGTACGACAAGGCTCTCGCGGCCTCCGACCGTGCGCTCGCCCGAGCCTACGGCCCGCGCCGACTCGTGATCCTGCGCACGCGTGCGGAGATCCTCGTCGACAAGGGCGACCAGCCCGGCGCGAGGAAGGTGCTGGAGCAGGCGATCGCGGAAGCCAAGGCGTTGCCCAAGGCTCAGCGCTCGGACCGCACGGTCGCGGCGCTCGAGAAGAAGCTGGCCGCGACCCGCTGAGCCCGTCCGGCCACGCGGCCGGTCACTCTGGCTCGGGGATCGGGAGCCTCAGGCACCGAAGTTGCTTCGCAGGCTAGACTTCGGACGACCCAAGTTCCATGACCCGTCTTCGCACTCCTCAGGAGCTCCTCATGAAGCGCACTCTCGTCACCCTCTCCGCGCTCGCGGTCCTGCTTCAAGCTGCGAGCTCCCGCGCCATCGAAGTGGCCGCTTACACCCCCGATCCGTCGCTGCGGCCTGCCCCGCAGCCGGCCGTGGCGCCGCTCCGGGTCGCCGAGGCGCTCACGCTGGACGCGCTGGCCACGCTGCCGACGGCGCGCGCGGGGGCCGCCGCCGATCTCGCGGCTCTCGCCGCCTGGAACGCCGGCGGCGGCACGCCGACCCGCGTCGGCTTCGCCCGGACGCTCGCCGCGCCACTCGAGCTGCGCTACGACGCGGCGCGCTTCGCGGCCGGTATCGGCCAACGCTCCGGCGGAGGCCTCCTCGCCCGCATGACGAACGGCGACTGGGTCTGGGGCACATCGGTCGAGATCGCCGAGGCGAAGGCGCTGCGCCTCGAGCTCGCGGAGGTGAATCTCCCCGCCGGGACGCGCCTCTGGGCCTACGGCATGGGCGGCGAGGCGCGGGCTTTCGACCTGCGCCTGCTGCGCGGCGATGGCACCCTGCTCTCGCCGACGATCTCCGGCGACCGCATCTACCTCGAGGTCGAGCTGCCGGCCGGGACCGTCACCGCCGGCCAGGGCTTCCGCATTCACCGGGTGCACGAGCTGACGATGGCCTTCGGCGAGGAATCCGCGACGCCAGCGGCACTGCCGCAGGCCGACGTCTGCCTTCACAACGGCGAGTGTTTCGATGCCACCGACTTCCCGGGTATCGAAGCCGCCCGCCACGGCGTCTTCCAGTACCTTTTCGAAGATGCCGGCCTCACTTACACCTGCACCGGAGGCCTGCTCAACGACAACGATCCGACGACGCTCCAGCCCTGGCTGCTCACCGCCCACCATTGTGTCGGCAGCCAGGCCTCCGCGCTCTCCATGGACACCCGATTCTTCTTCCGCGCGTCGAGTTGCGGCGGCGGCGGCACCACCTGGACTCCCGGTCCGCTGGGAGCCGACCTCGTCGTGACCTCGGAACCGTCCGACGTCACCCTTGCCCGAGCGGTCGATGCCGGAGAGATCCCGGCCGGCGCAACCTATATGGGGTGGAGCGGCTTGCGGCCCGCGGACGGCACCGTTCTCCATCGCCTCTCCCATCCGGTTCTCGATTCAAACGAAACGATCCAGCCGCAGACCTACTCGAAGCATCAACTGGACGAGACGCCCGCCTTCAACTGCGGCGGCCTGTTCACCACGACGAACTACCTGAACTCGGTAAACCTCGATGGCACCGGAATCTCCGGCGGCAGCTCGGGGTCCCCGGCCATGCGCGCCGACGGCATCATCGTCGGGCAGCTCTACGGCGCCTGCGGCAGCCCACCGGACGGCTGCGGCGCCGACGAGGACATCCTCGACGGTGCTTTCGCAACCTCCTATCCGCTCCTCGCTCCCTATCTCGGAGCGAGTGGACCGATCTGCATCCGCGACGCCGATACCGCATGCCTGCTGAACGGGAGGTTCAAGGTCGAGGTGACCTATCAGACGGTCTCGCAGAGCGGCAACGCCCAGGTGATGTACTTCAATACCGAACGCGCCGAGTCGCTCGAATCGGCCTTCTTCTGGTTCTTCAACCCGACCAACTTCGAGATGGGCGTGAAGATGGTCGACGCCTGCGTCGCGCCCTTCAATCGGTTCTGGGTCTTCTTCAGCGGATTGACCAGCCAGGGATTCCAGGTGAAGGTGACGCGGATGTCGGACGGGCTGCAGAAGATCTACCCGGCGAATCCGATCGACAACCTGCCGACGACGACAGGGGACGTCGACGCCTTCACCTGTCCGTAGCTCCCCTACTTCTTCACGCCCTTGACCCACTGGTCGAGCCAGTCGAGGACGGTGTCGTGCCAGAGGATCGAGTTCTGGGGCTTCTGGATCCAGTGGTTCTCGTCCGGAAAGTAGAGCAGTTTCGACGGGATTCCGCGGCGCTGCGCGGCGGTGAAGGTGCCAATGCCGCCGGCGTCGACGACACGGTAGTCGAGCGCGCTGTGGATGACCAGGATCGGCGTCTTCCAGTTCTTCACCAGGTCGACCGGATTGTGCTTGGCGTAGCCGGCCGGATTCGCCCAGGGCGTGCCGCCGTGCTCCCACTCGGGGAACCAGAGCTCCTCGGTCGCGAAGTAGGCGAAACGCTCGTCGAGGTTGCCGTCGTGCGCGACCAGGCACTTGAAACGGTCGGGCCAGGCGCCGGCGATCCAGTTGATCATGTAACCGCCGTAGGAGGCGCCGAGAGCGCCCACCCGGTCGCCGTCCATCCAGGGGTAGGCCTTGAGCGCCGCGTCGAGCCCTTTCTTCAGATCCTCGAGCGGCTTGCCGCCCCAGTCGCCGCGGATGGCGTCGGTGAACGCCTGGCCGTAGCCGGTCGAACCGTGGAAGTCGACCATCACCACCGCGTAGCCGCGACCGGCGTAGGTCTGCGGATTCCAGCGATAGTGGAAGTCGTTGCCGAACGAGCCCTGGGGTCCGCCGTGGATGAGGAAGGCGACCGGGTACTTCTTCGTCGGGATCGAAGTCGACCGGCTTCACGATGTAGGTGAAGACCATGTCGCCACCGGCGCCGCGGAAGCTCATCTGCTCGGGCTCGCCGAGCTTCACCGCGGCGAGGCGCTCGTCGTTGATCCGGGTGATGCGCTTTTCGTCGCTGCCGTCGGAATTCGCGGTCCACAGCTCGGCGGGTGACTTGAGGTAGTCCCTGCTGAACAGCAGCCGGCCCCCGGCGACGAGACCGATCGAACCGTTGTGCCCGGCCCCCACGATCGTCCGGGGCGAGCCGGTGACCGCGTCGATGGCGAAGATCGCCCTCTGACCGACATCCTGCGCCACGGCATAGAGCGTCTTGCCGTCCGCCGACCAGACGATCTCCTCCGGCGAGCGGTCCCAGGCTTGGGTCAACTCGCGGTCGGCGCCGTCGACTCCGTCGCGTACGACCAGCACGAAGCGGTCGGCCTCGAAGCCGGCGCGCGCCATCTTCATGTAGACCATCTTCCTGCCGTCGGGAGAGAAGACGGGTTGCGCATCCCATGCCGGGTTGGTGGTGAGCTGGCGCGGCGCCACACCGCCGTCCAGCGGCGAGTAGAAGAGATCGAAGTTCGTCGACCAGGCCTCCTCGCGCCCGGCATTGCGGGCCGAGTAAACCATCCCTTTGCCGTCCGGGGTGAAGGCGAACTCCTCGGAGCCGCCGAACGGCCGCGAAGGGACATCGGCGTCGAAGCCGGGCATCAGGTCGACCGTGGTCGTCGCGGAGGCGGGGCCAGCCACCGGCAGGACGAAGAGGTGGTTGCGTCGCCCGTCGCCCCAGGTGTCCCAGTGGCGAATGAAGAGGCTGTCGTAGATCCTGCCGGTGGATTTGCGCACCTCGACTTCGTCGAGCTTCTTCTTGGTGCACCCGAGCTCCTTGCCGCAGGCCGGAAAGACCTCGAGGCTGAAGCCGAAGAGCTTGCCGTCGGGCGAGAGCTCGAGATTCGAGACGTCGAGAGGCAGATCGGTCACCTGCACCGCCTCGCCGCCGTCGAAGGAGAGCCGCCAGATCTGGGACAGCCCCGAGCGGGTGGAAAGAAAGTAGATCGCCTTGCCGTCGGCCGACCAGCGGCCGTTGAAGTCGCCGGCCCGATTCGTGGTGATCTGCCGCAGACCGCTGCCGTCGGCGTTGACCAGCCAGAGGTCGTTGCGACCCGTGTTGCCCTCGACGTCGGTCGTCCGCAGAGTGAATAGAACCTGTTTGCCATCCGGCGACGGCTGCGGATCAGACACCCGCTGCATCGCGAGCAGGTCGTGCACCGTGAACGGATGCTGCACGATCTCGGCGGCCGCCGCAGGCGGCACCGCCATCGCAAGCACTAACGCGAAAGGACCGGTAAGGGAAAAAAGGACTCGTTCCATGCGCTCGAGTTTCATTCTGGATTCTCCGGTTGGAAGAGCACTACAGACGTTGATGGAAGGCGAAAAGGTTCGTGGCAAGAGAGATCGTACCGCACCCCACCACCCCCCCTACCAGCAGCCTTTCTCGCCATCGATAGAATGCGCGACCATGGCGCCCGAAGAGAAGACGCGTCCCGACCGAAACCCGTCTCTGATCCCCCGCCCGACGACGATCGTCGAGGCGCCGCGCCTCGCGGCGCGGCTCGGAGTCGACCTCTTTCTCGCCATCGAGACTTTCCAGGAGACCGGCAGCTTCAAGTTCCGCGCCGCCGCGAACGTCGCAGCCAGCGTTCCGAACGAGATCCTGCTCGCCGC
Organism: Thermoanaerobaculia bacterium; assembly: GCA_963806165.1. Classification (GTDB taxonomy): domain Bacteria; phylum Acidobacteriota; class Thermoanaerobaculia; order Multivoradales; family JAGPDF01; genus JAGPDF01. The sequence goes on along the minus strand of CAWDWZ010000007.1, from coordinate 414,073 downwards.
CTCGTCCGGCAACTTCGGACAGGCGCTGGCGCGCGCGGCCAAGCTCGCCGGCAAGCGGGCCATCATCGTGATGCCGGACACCTCCGCCAGGGTGAAGGTCGAGGCGGTGCGGGACAACGGCGGCGAAGTGGTCTTCGTGGACACTCAGCGCGAGACCCGCGCCAGCAAGGTCGCGGAGGTCTTCGCGCAGCACCCCGACGCCTACCTGGGCAGTGCCTATGACGACCCTCTCGTGATCGCCGGCAACGCAACTCTCGGGCACGAGCTCGCGGCGCTCGCCCGCGCCGGGCAAGCGTTCGACGCCGTGGTGGTCCCACTCGGCGGCGGCGGGTTGACCGCGGGCATCGTCGAGGGTCTCCGGGAAAGCGGTTGGAGAGCCGACGTCTGGGGGGCCGAGCCCCTCCTCGCCAACGACGGCGCGCAGTCGCTGCGTGCCGGCCGTATCGTGCGCACGGCGACCGAGGGGAAGACGATCGCCGACGGCGCGCGGGTGCAGGCCCTCGGCCAGCGCAACTGGGAGATCCTGAAAGACGGTCTCGCCGGCATCGTCGAGGTCGCCGAAGACGAGATCCGCGAGGGTGTCCGCCTGCTCTCCGCGCTCGCCAACGTCAAGGCCGAGCCGACCGGGGCGCTGCCGACCGGCGCGCTCCTCACCGCGCCCGAGCGCTTTCAGGGCCGGCGCGTCTGCTGCGTCGTGTCGGGCGGCAACGTCGACCCGCAGGTCTACCTCGAGATCCTCTCCGGAACGCCGGCATGACTCCTGCGACGCCGCGCACCGGCAGGAGTCCCTTCGCACCTTCTCTCAGCTGGCTGCTCGTCTTCGTGCCGGTCGTGGTGGCACTCGAGCTCGCCCACGCGGATTCGCCGGTCGCGATCTTCTTCTGCTCGTGCCTGGCGATCCTTCCGCTCGCCGGCTGGCTGGGCAAGGCGACCGAGCACCTCGCCGAGAAGACCGGCGAGGGGATCGGCGGACTGCTCAACGCCACTTTCGGCAACGCCGCCGAGCTGATCATCGCGCTCGTGGCCCTCCGCCAAGGTCTCTGACGACATCGTCAAGGCATCGCTCACCGGGTCGATCCTCGGCAACATCCTGCTCGTCACGGGCGCCTCCTGCCTCGCCGGCGGCCTGAAGCACAAGGACCTGCGGTTCAACGCCGCCGGCGCCCGGATGATGTCGACGATGCTGACGCTCGCGGCGATCGCACTGGTGCTGCCGGCCGCCTTTCACTACCTGGTCCATCCGGTGGCGGAGGTCGAGCGCAATCTCTCGCTCGAGATCGCCGTCGATTCTGCTCGTCTGCTACGCCCTGTCGCTGCTCTTCTCGCTCCGCACTCACAAGCAGCTCTTCACCGCGACCGCAGCCGAGGCCGCGAAAGTCGGCGACGCCGCGCACGGCGCAGTGGTCGCTCGGCAAGTCGATCGGCGTGCTCGGCGTCGCGACCGCCGCTCATCGCCTGGGTGTCGGAAATCCTCGTCGGCTCGATCGCCGAAGCCGCGCACTCTTTCGGCATGACCAGCATTTTCGTCGGCGTCGTCGTCGTGGCGATCATCGGCAACGCCGCCGAGCACTCGACGGCGGTCCTGATGGCGCGCAAGAACCGGATGGACCTGGCGCTCGGCATCGCCATCGGATCGAGCATCCAGATCGCGCTCTTCGTCGCGCCGGTGCTGGTCTTCGCGAGCTACGCGCTCGGACCCGCTCCCATGGACCTCGTCTTCTCGCCCGCAGAGGTGCTCGGCAGTCGTCATCGCCGTCGCGATCACCGGCCAGATCGCGAGCGACGGCGAGAGCCACTGGCTCGAAGGAGTGCAGCTCCTCGCCGTCTACCTGATCCTGGCGCTGATCTTCTTCTTCCTGCCGGAGGCGGCGGCGACGGCGCACTGAGAGACTTCCAGCGCGCGATAGAGTGCCGTGGCGTGTCGACACTCGCGCGCAGCCGGTGGTTCATCATCGCCGCGGCGGCGCTCTTCTCCACCGGCGGAGCCGCGATCAAAGGCACCGCGCTCGACGCCTTCCAGGTCGCCGGCTTTCGCTCGGCGGTAGCGGCGCTGGCGCTGGCGCTCCTCCTTCCGGAAGCTCGCCGGGGCTTCGGCTGGGACCTCGTGCCCGCCGCCTTCGCCTACGCCGGCACTCTGGTCTGTTTCGTCGTCGCCACCAAGCTCACGACCTCGGCCGCGGCGATCTTCCTGCAGTCGACGGCGCCGATCTGGATCCTCCTCCTCGCTCCGGCGCTGCTCAAGGAGAAGATCCGGCTCGCCGATCTTCCCGCTGTGGGTCTCGCGGCGGTGGGGCTCGCGCTGGTCTTTCTCGGCTCCCGCGATCCGGCGGCGACGGCGCCGCGCCCCGGCCTCGGCAACCTCGTCGCGCTCGCCTCGGGTCTCTTCTACGCCCTGTTGATGATCACCTTGCGCCGGCTGTCACGCGACTCGCCCGCAGGCCGCGACCGCTCTCTGCCGGCGACGGTGCTCGGCAACGGCATCGCGTTCGCGGCGACGCTGCCGTTCGCGCTGCCGGTCGCGAGCGTCCGCACGGCGGATCTGGTCGCGATCCTCTATCTGGGCGTGGTCCAGATCGGAATCGCTTACTGGCTGTTCGCCAAGGGGCTCAAGGCGCTGCCGGCGCTCGAGGTCTCGCTCCTGGTGCTCCTCGAACCGGTGCTCAATCCGCTCTGGACCTGGGCAATGAACGGCGAGCGCCCGAGCGCCCTGGCGTCGGCGGGAGGCGGCCTCATGATCGCGGCGCTCGCGGCGCGCGTCCTGCTGCAGCGGGCACCGCGCGCGCCCGCCACGCCTCCGCTGCCCGACTGACTCAGAGCGAGATCGAGCCCTTGCGGAACTCCGAGCGCGCGAGTCGCGCGTTGAGCATCACCGGATGACCGGCGCGCGCCCAGACCCGGGCTTGGGCGAACGCCGGGCCGATCTCGTCGGGATGATCCATCGACAAGCCCTTGCCACCGAGCGCCTCGGCTGCGAAGTGGTAGTCGGTCGAAGCGAGGACCGTTCCGACGTCGTCTCCCAGAACCGCGATCTGATCGCGCGCGATCTGGGCCCAGGAGGCGTCGTTGCCGACGACAGCGATGACCGGAACGCCATGGCGGACGAAGGTGTCGAACTCCATCAGGCTGTAAGCGACGGAGCCGTCGCCGTAGAGGATCCAGACCTCGGCGTCCGGGCGCGCGATCTTGGCTCCGAGCGCGAAACCGCCGCCCACGCCCAGGGTGCCGAAGACGCCCGGATCGAGCCAGGCATAAGGGGAACGGGCGCGCACGACATAGGAGGCGGTGCCGACGAAATCGCCGCCATCGGCGACCAGCAGCGCGTCGTCGCCGAGAAAGGCGTCGAGGTCGCGCAGCAGGCGGAGCGGGTTGAGACCGAGGCCGGCGTCGGCCAAAGCCTCGCCGGCGGCTTGCGCCGCGATCTCCTGCTCGCGCTCGCCGTCGCGGACGGCCAACTGCTCGCTCCACTCCCGCCAGCGCGCGTGCAGGCCCGAGGCCACTTCCGAGAGCTCGGCGAGGAAGAGCGCCGGATCGGCGAGCACGCCGAGCCGCGGTCGCCGGTTCTTCTCCAGATCCTCGAGGCTGCGGTTGACCCCGATGAGCGTTGCCTGGCGGGCGATCTGCCGGCCGTAGTCGAGCCGGAAGTCGGACGGAACGCCGGCCAGAACGACGCAGTCGGCCCCGCGCAGCGCCTCGCGTCGCCGGTGCCGCCGCAGCAACGGATGTTCGGCGCCGAGGAGACCCCGGGCCATGCCGGAGAGGTAGACCGGAAGACCGAGGCGCTCGATCGCCAGGCGCAGCTCGCCGGCGGAGAGCGCATGCAGCATCGCCTGCGAACCGACGAGGAGAAGCGGCCGGTCGGCGCGGGCCAGAGCTCTCGCGGCGCGACGCACCTGCCCGGCCGCCGGCGCCGCTGGGTGCGGCTTCGGCGCGGGAGCGGAAGGCTCTCCGGCGCGCCTGAAGATCCGCTCGAGATGGCGTGCGAGGTAGAAGCGTTCCAGGCGCTTGCCCAGGGAGGGCGCACGCTCGCCCGGCTTGGGCGCCACGCCGTACCACTCGCGCGCTGTCGCCTCCGGGTAGAGCAGGTCGACCGGGCATTCCAGGAAGACCGGACCGGGAACGCCCTCGCGTGCCGCCGCGAAGGCGGTCTCGAGGAGCGGCGCGAGCTCGCGCACCCGGTGCGCGCTCCCCTGCCACTTGACGTGCGGCGCCATCAACGCCTGCTGGTCGATGTCCTGCAGCGACCCCCGCCCCTTGAGAACGGTCGCCGTCGCTCCACCCAGGATCACCACCGGCGACTGCGCCATCTGGGCGTTCTTGACCGCGGTGACGCTGTTGGTCAGCCCCGGACCCGCGGTGACCGCGGCGACACCGGGGATCCCGGTGAGCCGGGCGGTCGCGTCGGCGGCGAAGACGGCGTCGGCCTCGTGCCGGGTATCGACGACGCGAATTCCACGCGACTTGGCGCCGACCAGGAGCGGCGAAATGTGCCCGCCGCACAGGGTGAACAGCGTCTTCACCTCTTGCCTCTGCAGCACCTCCGCGATCCGATCTCCGCCGTGGCTCATGGCCCGAGAGACTCGCACAGCGTCTGGCCCGCGGGCAACAGGATCGTCCCGCCGGCCGCAAAACAAAGGACCGGTAAAGGAGGGTTGCGCCTGCGGCGCGGGGTCGCGAGTCCGGACCGCGTGGCTGCTTGAGCCGCGTGGGCGCCAAGAGCGGCTGGTAGACTCACAAGCGGTTCAGCCATCTCACCTTTACTGGAGCTTCTTCCTATCTTTTCTCCACTGTCTCCAACATGACCAACCCGAGCGCGCAGAAGCTGATGTCGATGACCGAGGCCGTGCGGCGCCATGTCGCGGACGGCGCGACGGTCGTCATCGAGGGCTTCACGCACCTGATCTCGTTCGCGGCGGCGCACGAGATCATCCGCCAGAGGAAGCGCGATCTCACGCTCTGCCGCCTGACGCCGGACCTGGTCTACGAGCAGATGATCGCCGCCGGCTGCGCGCGCAAGCTGGTCTTTTCCTGGGCGGGCAATCCTGGCGCCGGACCGCTCTATGCCCTGCGCCGGGCGGTCGAACATGGCCTGCCGCGGCCGCTCGAGCTCGAGGAGTACTCGCATTTCGGAATGGTGGCGCGCTTCCAGGCCGGGGCGGCCCGCCTCCCTTTCCTGCCGCTGCGCACCTTCACGGGGAGCGACCTGCCGCGGGTGAACGGCGAGATCCGCGAGATTCAGTGTCCCTACACCGGGGAGCGCCTGGCGACGGTGCCGGCGTTGAATCCGGATGTCGCGATCATCCACGTGCAGCGCGCCGACCGCTCCGGCAACGCCCAGGTCTGGGGGCTTCTCGGAGTGCAGAAAGAGGCCGCCTTCGCGGCCGCGAAGGTGATCGTCGTCGCCGAGGAGATCGTCGACGAGGCGGTCGTGCGCGCCGACCCCAATCGCACCCTCCTGCCCGGCTTCATCGTCTCGGCGGTGGTGCACGAGCCCTGGGGCTGTCATCCGTCTTTCGCGCAAGGGTTCTACGACCGCGACAACGACTTCTACGTCGCCTGGCGGGAGATTTCGCAGGACGCCGCGAAGCTCGACGACTGGCTCGACGAGTGGGTCTTCGGCGTCGCCGACCGCGCCGAGTATGTGCGCAGGATGGGCGGGAAGATCACGCGACTCAGGGCCCGCCAGCAGCTCTCGGCGCCGGTGAATTATGGCTATTGAGCTCGGTTACACGCCCTCCGAGCTCATGGTCTGCGCCGCGGCGCGCGAGCTTCGCGACGGCGAAGTGGTCTTCGTCGGCATCGGACTGCCCAACCTGGCGTGCAACCTCGCGCGCCGCCTGCACGCCCCGAATCTGGTGCTGATTTACGAGTCGGGCGCGGTCGGCGCGGTCCCCGCGCGCATCCCGGTCTCGATCGGCGACCCTGCCCTGGTCGTGAACTCGATCGCCGTCGCTTCGATGTCGGAGATCTTCTACAACTACCTCCAAGGCGGCAAGATCGACGTCGGATTCCTGCAAGGGGCCCAGATCGACCGCTACGGCAATCTCAACACGACGGTGATCGGCGACTACGCGCATCCGAAGGTCCGCCTCCCCGGGAGCGGCGGCGCCTGCGAGATCGCCATCAACGCCCAGCGTGTCCTGGTGATCGCGCCGCAGTCGAAGAAGAGCTTCCCGGCGAAGATCGACTTCATCACCAGCCCCGGACACCTGACCGGCGGCGACGCCCGGTCGCGACTCCGCCTCCCGGGCGCCGGCCCCCAACGCGTCATCACCGACCTCGCGCTCTACGGCTTCGAAGACGGCGAGATGGTGGTCGAAAGCCTGCATCCCCACGTGACCCTCGAGCGCGTCAGAGAGAGCCTCGGCTGGGATCCCCGCCTCGCGGCGGACCTGGCGACGACTCCCCCCCCCTCCGCCAACGAGCTCGCGCTCCTCCGGAACGAGCTCGATCCACAGCGGTTGCATCTCTGAGGAGTCTCGCTGGCGGTGGCGGATGCCCTTCTCGCCTTGGTCAAGGTCCGGTATGTTCGGAGGGTGAGTAGCGATCGTCAGGTTTGGGGCGGAAGCGGCCCGGGAAAGGAAGAAGCCATGTCCGAAGAGATCTCGCGGTTCGCGGCGGCGGCACTCCCGATGCCCGCCCGCGGTTCAGCGGCTCCTGCCTGGTTTCGGGCTCGCTCGGGCGCGCTGGCAGTTCTGACGTGCGGCCTGGCGTGCGCAGGGTGGACGCTCGGCACGACGATGCCCGCCGCGGCGGCGTCCACGCAGTTGAGCGACGGCCAGCCGTTCAGCGACATCGACTTCGGCTCCACCCTGCCCCAGATCAGCCCGAACGGGCACTACGCCGTCTATCGCCAGGACGCGGTGACGGATGGCGCGAGCGAGCTCTGGAGCGTCGCGCTCGCGGGCGGCGCGCCGGTCCGGCTCTCGGACGTCCTGGCTCCGGGTCAGTTCGTGACTTTCGCGATCAGCCCCGACAGCTCGCGGGTCGTCTACACGGTCGATCAGGACATCGCCGGCCGCATCGAGCTCTACAGCATCCCGATCGATGGCCACCTGGCCCCAACCAAGCTCAATCCGAGCCTGAGCGCCGATCGCAACGTGCTCGATTTTCTGATCTCGCCGACGAGCGATCGCGTCTTCTACCGCGCCGACCAGCGGACCGACCAGGACTACGAGCTCTTCAGCGTCCCCATCGCAGGGGGAGCCGCGGTCCGTCTGAACGCGGACCTGCCGTTCGACTTCGACGTCGAGGCCTATCGGGTGAATCCGGCGGGAACGACGGTGGTCTATCGCGCCGGCCGGGACTCGATCGGTTTCTGGCAGCTCTGGGCCGTCCCGGCGGTCGGCTTGCCCGACTCGGCAGCGAAGATCAGCCGCACTCTCTGCGCCATCGGTTGTGACGTCGATCCGTACTTCCAGATCAGCCCGGACGGCACCCGGGTGATCTACCGGGCCGACACGACGGCCACCGAGGCCTACGACCTGTGGAGCGTTCTGATCGGCGGAGGCGTCTCGACCCGGCTCAACGGCCCGCTCACGGCCGGCGGTTCGGTCGACGACGGCTTCCTGTTGAGCGCCGACGGTCAACGGGTCGTCTATCGGGCGGACCAAGCGGCGGCCTTCGTCGACGAGCTCTACAGTGTTCCGCTCACCGGGGGCATCGCGACCCGGCTGAGCGGCGACCTCGCGAGCGGTGGGGACGTCGCAACCGGATTTCTCGTCAGCCCGGACAGCAGCACGGTGGTCTATCGCGCCGACGAAGAGGTGAACGACGTCGAAGAGCTCTACAGCGTGTCGATAGCGGGCGGCTCGCCGACCAAGCTCGACGGGGCGCTGGTCGGCGGCGGCGACGTGCTCGACTTCGCGATCAGCCCGGACAGCGCGCGCGTCGTCTATCGCGCCGACCAGAATGTCGACACCCTGAACGAGCTCTTCAGCGTGCCGATCGGAGGGGGCCTCGCCACGAAGCTCAACCGGACATTGGTCTCCGGGGGGGACGTGCAGAACTACCGCGTCAGCCCGGACAGCCACTGGGTGGTCTACGGCGCCGACCAGGACGTCGACGGGGTCGACAAGCTCCTGCGCGCGCCGACCGCCGGCGGTCCGGTCCAGAACGTGAACGGCCAGCTGGTCGGCGGCGGTCATGTCGTTCTGGCGAGCATCGGTCGCGCGGCCTACGAGATCTCGCCCGCCAACAGCTTCGACGTGCTCTATGCCGCCGACGAGGTCGTCAACGACGAGATCGAGCTCTTTCTCTCCGGGCCTCCGGATGCGTCGCCCGGCGATTGCACGCCGAGCGCGACCACGCTCTGCCTGCAGGGAAGATTGTTCGCGGTCAGTGTGAACTGGCGGGACTTCCAGGGCCACACCGGCCAGGGTCAGGCAACGCCGCTCTCGAGCCAATCCGGAGACTTCTGGTTCTTCGGCCCCGACAGCAACGAGATGATCGTCAAGATCATCGACGGCTGCGACAACAATGGCCGTTTCTGGGTCTCCTGGCGAGCCCTCTCGAATGTCGAGATGGATCTCACCATCCGCAATACCGATACTCACCAGATATTGACCTACCACAACCCGCTCGCTTTCGTGCCCAACGGCCACCTGGATATCGACACGATCTTCCACTGCGACGGGACGGGCCCGGCGACGCAGCACTACGACACCAGCACCGATCTTCCCGCGCCCGGCATTCCGCAACTGGTGGAGTATCAGGATCCGGCGCTCATCGGTCCCTGCCTCCCGGCGGGCGACAGTGCCATCTGCCTGAAGAGCGGTCGCTTCCGCGTCGAAGGCACCTGGCGTGATTTCACGGGTCAGAGCGGAACGGCGCACATGATCAAGAAGAACGAGGCCTCGGGCTACGCCTGGTTCTTCAACGGCGACAGTTACGAGCTGCTCTTCAAGGTGAACGACGGCTGCGGCTACAACGGCAACACCTGGGTCTTCGTGGCCGGCCTCACGAACGTCGAAGCCACCTTCACGATCACGGACAAGTGGACGGGCGCGGTGTATCGGCAGGAGAACGGGCTTGGCGTAGATTTCCCGACCAACCTCGACATCGACACCAACCTCACCTACTGCGGCCCGCACCCGTCCACTCCGGAGGCGCCCGCGAGCACCGGGCCCGAGCGCTAGGCAGGGCCACGGAGAGCCCGGCATGCGCTGGATGACCCGCGGAGACGTCGACGGCTTCTTCGGGCTCGCACTCGACAATCTCGTTCAGCTGCTGGTGATCGATGCGCTCTGTCGGGGAGTGCTCGGTTTCCCGATGGAACTGGTCTACGGGCGGATCCTCCCTGGAGCGGCGGTGTCGCTCCTGGTCGGCAATCTCTTCTATGCGCGCCAGGCGCTCCATCTCGCGCGGAAGACCGGACGGACCGACGTTTGCGCCCTCCCCTACGGCATCAACACGGTTTCGCTCTTCGCCTACGTCTTTCTGGTGATGCTGCCGGCGAAGCTCGCGGCCGAGGCCGCCGGGGCGGCCGATCCGGCGCGGGTCGCGTGGCAGGCAGGGCTCTTGGCCTGCGTTGGTTCGGGGCTGATCGAGCTCGCCGGATCCGTCGTCGCCGAGCGGATCCGGAAATCGACGCCCCGAGCTGCGCTGCTCTCGACGCTCGCCGGCATCGCGCTCACCTTCATCTCGCTCGGCTTCCTCTTCCGCACCTATGCGCGCCCGATCGTCGGCCTGACGACCCTCGCCATCGTGATGCTGGTCTATTTCGGAAGGGTCCGGTTCAAGGGCGGACTGCCTGGGGGTCTCGTCGCCGTCGGACTTGGAACCGCAATCGCATGGATCAGTGGGCTGGCGCCCGTCGGTGCAGCGCCGCAGAGCACGCTCGCTTTCTATCCGCCGATTCTTCTCTTCACCGATCTTTTCGCGGCGATGCGGGGGAACTGGCTGGTCTACCTCTCGGTCATCGTGCCGATGGGACTCTTCAACGTCATCGGCTCGCTGCAGAACATCGAGTCCGCGGAAGCCGCTGGCGACTCCTATCCGACCCGGCCCGCGCTCGCCGTGAACGGCCTCGGCACCCTGGCCGCCGCGCTCTTCGGCTCGTGCTTTCCGACCACGATCTACATCGGCCACCCGGGCTGGAAAGCGCTGGGAGCGCGCGCCGGCTACTCGATTCTGAACGCCGCCTTCTTCACCGTCGTCTGCTTCTCGGGCGCCCTCGCCTAGATCGCCTGGGCCGTGCCGATCGACGCCGGCATGGCGATCGTCCTCTGGATCGGCATCGTGATCACCGCGCAGGCGTTCCAGGCGACGCCGCGCGAGCACGCCCCCGCCGTCGTCGTCGGGCTCCTTCCCGGCGTCGCCGCCTGGGGCGCGCTGCAGCTCAAGAACGGCCTGCGCGCCGCCGGCGTCGGCAGCCCGGGAGGGGCGCCCTTCGGCGACCACCTGATCCCGGCCTTCCTCGGCTCCGATACCTGGGCCCATGGCGCTTTCGCGCTCGATCAGGGCTTCATTCTCACGGCGATGATCCTCTCGGCCGCGACCGTCGCCATCATCGAGCGCCGGTTCGGGCTCGCCGCACTCTGGTGTGCGATCGCCGCCGCGCTCTCCGCCGTGGGTCTGCTGCATTCCTACCGCTTCGCGACCTCCGACACGGTCGCCTCCCTCACCCCCGCATGGCCCTGGGTGGGCGGCTACGCGATCATGGCGACTCTGTTCCTCGCGGCGCGCTGGCTCACGGTGCCCACCCGAGGCGATTCGGCGCTCTGATCGCCGGGCGGGAGGGCCCGCCAGCCAGGTTAAGCGCGCCCGGGGATCGGCGTCCGGTGACGGTCGACCCACCAGCCGAAGAGGACGAACAGCCAGATCCCCTCGGCGCTCCAGGCAAGAGCGGCGGTCGACGGCGGCGGCGGTCCGAAAAGACTCCCGGCGTAGAGAACGACCAGCAGTCCGAGCAAGAGGCCGAGCCCGATCGAGCCGATACGATCGCGGGCCCGCGTCGCACGCACGTAAACCCAGGATCCGGCCGCGAGCAGCGAGAGCTCCACCGCGACGGTCGCCGGGAGGCTCTGCCAGAGGCCGAGTCCCAGACGCGTCTCCCCGGTGAGCGTCACCGGCAGGTCGGGAAGGTGCGACGCGACGTCCAACAACCAATGACTGATCACCAGCGCCGTGAGGGTCGCCGCCTCCAGTGGCCGAAGGCGGCCGCGGCGCACGAGCGCCACGATCCCGGTGAGCGCCAGGCCCCATGCCGCGAGCGCCACCAAGCTGTGCGACCAGGGATAGGAGAGGAAGCGCAGCGGATTGACCGCCGTCGCTCCAGGAACGATCTCGACTTTCTCCACTCCAGCGAGAACCAGGTTGGGCCAGGCGAGGTCCGCGAGCTGCGCCGCGCCGAAGAGCAGACCGAGAGAGAGCGCCGGCGTCGCGCGTTTCGCCGCCAAACCGACCGCGAAGTGTCCGAGGAACATGCGGCGGACTCTAGCGAAGTCCGCCTTGCGACGGAACAGCCGGCGCCGTAATCTCACCGCGGTGACGAACGCGAGCATCGAGAGCCGCGAGATCGAGGTCGCCGGGGGGCAGGCGATCGTGGCGCGGCTCTTCCGGCCGGAGGGTGAGGGCCGCGGCGCGGTGCTCGTCGTCCCCGCGATGGGCGTGGCCCAGGCCTTCTACGCGCCCCTTGCCCAGTGGCTTGCCGGCGAGGGTCTGTTTGCCTTCACGTTCGATTTCCGCGGCATGGGGCTCGCACGCCCGCGGCCCCCACGCTCGCTCCGCGGCTTCAACGTCGACCTTCTGGGGTGGGCCCGCATGGACTGTGCCGCGATGGTCGACCTGACGCGACGCGAAGCTCCAGGGCAGCCGCTCTTCTGGCTCGGACACAGTCTCGGCGGACAGATCCTGCCCTTCGTTCCCAACCGCGAGGCGGTGGCGAAGATGATCACGGTCGCCTCCGGCAGCGGCTACTGGCGGGAGAACTCACCGCGCCTGCGGCGTTTCGCGTGGCTGCTCTGGTACGGCGTGGTGCCGGCTTCGATGGCGCTCTACGGCTATTTCCCGGGCCGGCGTCTGCGCATGGTCGGCGACCTTCCCAAAGGGGTCATGGCGCAGTGGCGGCGCTGGTGCCTGCACCCGGAGTACGCGGTCGGCGTGGAGGGTGAAAGCGCCCGCGCCCGTTTCGCGGCGGTACGCACGCCCATCGTCTCCTTCTCGTTCACCGACGACGACTTCATGTCCGAGCGCAACACCGCGTCGTTGCACGGCTCGTACGTGAACGCACCGCGGACGATGAGACGCTTCGCCCCCGCCGACCTCGGCGAGGAACGGATCGGGCACTTCGGCTTCTTCCGCCCGGCGCTCGAGGAATCGTTGTGGCGACCGCACCTGCTCCCGGAGCTCGCGCCCCGCTGAGGGCAGGCGCCCGGCGTCAGGCCAGGTTGTGGAAGACCCTCTGGACGTCCTCGTCCTGTTCGACGACGTCGACGAGCTTGAGAACCTCGTGCGCCTGGTTCTCGGGCAGCTCGATGGTGGTGTTGGGGATGTACTCAGACTCGGCCGAGACGGGCGTGATCCCGCGGTCCTCGAGGGCCTTCTGCATCAGGCCGAAGTCGTTGAAGGCACAGCGGATGACGATCTGGGGCTCGCCTTTGTCGTTGGCCGACTCCCCCATCTCCTCGAGGCCGTGGTCGATGAGCTCGAGCTCCAGGGACTCTTGATCGATCCCCTCCGGATGGAGCCGGAAGACACCCATGCGCCGGAACTGGAAGGCGACGCTGCCGGTGTTGGCGAGATTGCCGCCGCCCTTGTTGAAATGGGTGCGCAGATTGGGCACCGTCCGCGAGGGATTGTCGGTCGCGGTCTCGATGAGCAGGGCGACACCGTGCGGGCCGTAGCCCTCGTAGAGCACCTCTTCGTACGCGACGGCGTTCTGGCCGGAGGCCTTCTTGATCGCCGATTCGACCTTGTCCTTCGGCATGTTCACGGCGCGGGCGTTCTGGATCACCCTCCTCAGCAGGGGATTGAACTCGGGATTCGGCCCCCCCGCCTTGACCGCGATGGTGATCTCCTTGCCGACGCGCGCGAACGCCTTGGCCATCCTGTCCCAGCGGGCGAACATCACGTGCTTGCGGGTCTCGAATATGCGTCCCATGGTCTCTCGCGAAGAGGCGAATCGTCAGGTTGAAGAGGCCCGGCGGGCCGGTTGAAGCCCGGAGGAGGACAGCGGAGCGCTGTGGCTACCGGACCTCTGACTTTAGCCCGTCCCCTGCGCTCCGGTAAAGCCGGGGCCGACTGTCCCTTTTTTCCGGCCCTTCCCGTTGTAGTCTAAGTAGCAGAAGCCATCAGTTCGAGGCCTGAGATCCGAGAAGCCGCGCCGCGCCGGAGGGGTGCTCCGGCGGACGCGGTTCCCGCGAGGTCCGGCCGGTTCGGTTCAAGGAGGAGCGCAAATGGGTACTCTCGGGATGATTCTCTCCGTGGTGGGCGGCATCGGCGCGCTGATCTTCGGCATCCAGATCCTGATCCTGGCCTTCAGGACCAGTCTGGCCTGGGGGCTCTGCAGCCTGCTGATCCCGCTCGTGATCTTTTTCTACGTCGCCAAGAACTGGGCGGCCTGCAAGACGCCGTTCCTGCGCTGGTTGGCTTGTGCGGTCCTCGCAGCGATCGGCAGCGGCCTGAGCTTCTATGGCGCCTTCTCGGGCGCGATGGCGCAGTAGCGCCCGTCTTCACTCCTCGCCGAAGCCGTTCACCGTGCGGCTCTGTTCGCGCAGGAAGTTGAGCAGGTAGTCGGGGCCGAGCGCCGCCGGACCGGGCGCTCCGCTCGCTTTCCAGCCGCCGAACGGGTTGATTCCGGGCCAGGCGCCGGTGGTCGCGCCGCTCCTCCGGTTGACGTAGAGGACGCCCGCCTCGATGCCGTCGAGGAAGCGCTGCTTTTCGCCCACGTCGGAGCTGAACAATCCGGCAGTGAGCCCGTAGGGGACGGCGTTGGCGCGGGCGATCGCTTCGTCGAGATCGTCCACCTCCTGGAAGAGCAGGATGGGCAGGAACATCTCTTCCGCGAAGAGCGCATGCTCCGGCGAGGGAAGCTTCGCGATCGTCGGCGCGACGTAGTAGCCGTGAGCGAGCTCGCCCCGATCCAGCACGCTTCCACCGCAAAGGATCTCGCCGCCGCTCGCGACGATCTGTTGCACGTAGCTGCGGTAGCTCGCTACTGCGCTCTGCCGAATCAGCGGTCCGAGCGCCGGGTCGCCACTCGCCGGATCGCCCACGGTCATCTGTCCGGTACGCGCCAACAGCCGTTCGAGGAAGGGCTTGGCGACCGCGCGCTCGACATAGACCCGCGAGCAGGCGCTGCACTTCTGGCCGCCGTAGCCGAAAGCCGAACGGGCGACGCCCTCCGCGGCCGCGTCGAGATCGGCGGTGGCGGTCACCACGCAGGCGTTCTTCCCGCCCATCTCCACGACGACCGGGCGCGGCCACGCCGCCGGTGCCCCGCGCACGATGCGCATTCCGACCTCCGACGAGCCGGTGAAAGCGATGCCGGCGATGCGCGGGTCCGCGAGCAGCGCCTCCCCCACCGTGGCGCCCGGACCGTGCACGAGCTGCAGTGCGTCGCGCGGCAGCCCCGCCTCCCAGAACGCCTCGCACAGCTTCTCGCCGGTCACCGGCGCGTCGATCGCCGGCTTGTAGACGACGGTGTTGCCGCCGAGGAGAGCGCCGGCGATCATGCCGGCGGCGAGCGCCGTCGGGAAATTGAACGGCGAAACGACCGCCCAGACACCGTAGGGGAGGAGGACGCTCGCCGTCGTCTCCGCCGGGCTCATCCGCGCCAGCGGGCGGCGGTAGCCGCGGTGGAATTCCAGGCGCTCGGCGTAGTAGCGCAGCAGGTCCGCCGACTCCTCCACCTCGGCCATCGCCTCGAGCCGGGTCTTGCCGACCTCGTAGACCATCCAGGCCGCGAGCTCGAGGTTGCGCCCGGCGATCCCTTCGGCGGCCGCGCGCACGATCTCCACGCGGCGCTCCCAGGCGGTCGCGCGCCAGCGCGGAAAACTCGAGAGCGCGAAGCCGACCGCGGCTTCGACCTCGCCTCGAGTGGCGACCGCGATCTCGGCGACCACCAGGCGGGCATCGATCGGCGAGACCACCGAATGGTCGGGCACCGCCTCCACCGGTCCCTCTCCGACGTTGCCGCCGAGAGCGATCGGAAAGCGCTCGCGGACGCTCGCCAGCTCGCGATCGAAGTTCGCACGGAACTCGGGATCCGCTGCGGTCGAGGTGTAGGTGATCTTGCGGGCTCCGCTCATGGGGTCTCCTTCAAGGTCATGTCCAGGCGACGAACGATCTCTTCGAGCTCCTCTTCGGTCGCGGTGAACGGTGGCGCGACGACGACGAGATCGCCGTTCGTGCCGTCGACATTGCCGGCATTCGGCCAGACGATGAGGCCGTTGGCGAACGCCCGCGCGGTGACCCGCTCGGCGAAGCGCTCCGAGCGGTCGTACGGCCGCCTGGTCCCGCGATCGGCGACGAACTCGACCGCGGCGAGGAATCCCCGGCCGCGGATGTCGCCCACGGCCGGGTGAACGCGCAAACGCTCCAACGCGCCGAACAACGGGGCCTCGAGCCTGGCCACGCGCTCGACCAGGCGCTCCGCCACGAGCGCCCGCAGCGTCGCGAGTCCCGCCGCGCAGAGCGCCGGATGATGCGAGTAGGTCTGGGCGTGATTGAACGAGCCGCTCCCCGACGCCAAGCGCTCGACGAGAGCGCGTCGCGCGACGACGGCTGAAAGCGGCAGCGCCCCGGCGTTCAGCCCCTTGCCGAGCACCAGGATGTCCGGGACGAGATCGAAATGCTCGCAGGCGAAGAGGCGCCCGGTGCGTCCCATGCCGCAGAGCACCTCGTCCGCGATGAGGAGGATGTCGTGGCGGCGGCAGATCTCCGCGACCTCCCGCCAGTACTCGCGCGACGGCACCACCGCCCCCGAAGACGAACCTCCGATCGGCTCGGCGATGAATGCAGCGACCGACTCCGGGCCCTGGCGCACGATTTCGGCTTCCAGCGCTGCGCCACTTGCACCGGGGCCGTGCGGATCCCGGTAGAGATCGGGCGCCGGAATCCGCGGCAGGTCGAGCAGCAGTGGGCCATAGATCGCGCGGTAGTGCTCGCGGCCCGAGAGGGCGAGCGCCGCAAGCGTGTTGCCATGGTAGGAGGGAACGCGGGAAATCACCTTCCACTTGCCCGGCCGGCCCGATTCGACCTGCACCTGACGCGCCAGCTTCACCGCTGCTTCGACAGCCTCCGAACCGCTGGCGAGGAAGTAGGCGAAGTCGAGATCCCCGGGCGTGAGTGCCGTGAGCTCGCGCGCCAGCGCCTCGACCGCGCGATGCGTGAATTGGGTACCGTTGACGTAGCCGAGACTGCGGATCTCCGCGGCGACGGCATCGGCGATGGTGCCGGCGAGCGACCCGCCATGCCCGAGATTCGCGACCATCGCGCCGCCCGAGGCGTCCAGCCATCGGCGGCCGTTCTCGTCCTCGATCCACGAGCCTTCGGCGTGCACCGCCAGCGGATACTCGTGGCGCAGATGGCGGTAAAACACGGCGCTGTCGGGGAAGCGATGGGCCATCTTCGTTCCTGCCTAGAAAGGACCCCAGCGCATCGCCTGCGCGATGAGCAGGAAGCCGAGCCCGAGGGCGAGCCAGATGAGCTGCAACGGCCAGAGAAACTTCGCCCACTTCGTCCACGGCACGCCGATGAGCGCGAGGCCGGCCATGAAATAGCCCTGCGTCGGGGTGAAGATGTTCGAGAAACCGTCGCCGAACTGGTAGGCGAGGACGCTCGTCTGCCGGGTCACGCCGGTGAGATCGGCGAGCGGCGTCAGGATCGGAAGCGACAGCGCCGCCTGCCCGCTCCCCGAGGGCACGATGTACGACAGCACGACCTGCACGGCGTAGATCCCGGCGACGGTCGCTCCCGAGGGCAATCCGCGCACCCCTTCCGCCATCGCGTGCAGGATGCCATCGGTCACGCGCGCGCCGTCGAAGATGATCAACACGCCGCGCGCCAAGCCGACGACCAGCGCCGCGCTCGCGAACCCGGCAGCTCCCTTCAGGAACTCCTCCGCCGTGCGATCGCTGCCCAGACCACCGACGAGCCCGCCGGCGACTCCGACCGCGACGAAGAGGCCGGAGAGCTCGAGCAAGCCCCACTCCCAGCGCAGGCAGCCGACCGCGAGCAGGACGAAGGCGGCGAGCAGAACTCCCAACACACCCATTTGGCGCCGCGTCGCGCCGGTCGTGGCCTCGCCTTCACCGGCGGGCGCGCTGACCGGAGCGGGTGCCCCTCGCGCCCCCAGAGCCAGGCGATGCCGCCGGGCGTACCAGGAGACATAGACGATGGTGACCGTGGTCAGCACGAACCAGACGATCAGCCGGTAGCCCATCCCCGAAAACAGCGGCAGGCCGGCGATCGCCTGTCCGACGCCGACCGTGAACGGATTCATGAAAGCGCCCGAGAAACCCGCCCCGGCACCGACCAGGGCGATCGCGCCGCCGACCACCTCGTCGTAGCCCAGGCGCCGGGAGAGCAGGACCAGGCCGGGCAGAAACGGCAGCGTCTCTTCCGCCATGCCGATCGTCCCGCCGCCGATCGCGAACAGAAACATGAGCGCCGGCAGGATGACCTCGCCGCGCCCGCGCGCCGCCGCCACGACGCCGGCGATCAGCGCATCGAGCGCGCCGGTGGCCTGCAGGACGCCGAAAGCGCCGCCGATGATGAAGATGTAGAAGACGATCGACGAGGTCGCGAGCAGGCCGCGGGGCCACGCCAGGAGGACGTCGCCGAGGCTGGCGGGATGGGCCGCGATCGTCCGGTAGGACGCCGGATCGACGAGCTTCCTGCCTGCGACGTCGGTGCGCTGATACTCGCCGGCGGGCAGGAGGTAGGTGGCGATCGCCGCCAGAGCGACGAGCGCGAAGAGCAGGACGAAAGTGTGCGGAACCCGGAGCTTCAAGTCCCCGCTCCGGCGCAGAAGGCGAGCGCCAGATGGGCGTAGATCCGGGCGGCTTCGGTGATCTCGGACACCGGCACGGACTCGCGGGGCGAATGCGCCAAGGCAAGCTCTCCCGGGCCGAGGATGATCGTCGGAATTCCGGCGTAGCCGGAGAGCAGAGCGCCGTCGGTCCACGCCGGGAATGTGGTGAGCTCGCCGATCTCGCCGCAGACCTGTCGCCTCGCCGCCTGGGCGGCCATCGCGAGCGGCGTCTCGGGAGGCGTCACCAGCGCGACATGCAGGAGGCTTCCCATGCCGCCCTGAACGCGCCGGACCACGGTGTGCAGTCCCGGAAAGCCCCGTTCGACGCGCCCCAGGAGGTCGGTCAACTCCGCGACGATCGTCTGGAAATTCTCTCCCGGCACGGTGCGGCGATCGAGGGTCAGAAGACAGGTCGCCGCGACCGTCGACGGCTGGTCGCCACCCCGGATCGTCCCGAAGTTGAGCGTCGGCGGCCCCAGGATCGGATGCCGCCGCGCCAACAAACGGGGTTTGAGCTCGTTCTCGACCAGCGCCAGGAACATCCCCGCGGCCGAAACGGCATTCACTCCCTTCTCGGGAGTCCCGCCGTGCGCCGAGCGACCCTGGAAGTGGATCTCGAGCCACTCGAGTCCCTTGTGGCCGAGGGCGATGCGATTCGAGGTCGGCTCGCCGACCACGGCGCCATCGGCCCGGAAGCTGGTGTCGACCAACTGCTCGGCGCCGAGACTCTCCATTTCTTCGTCGATCACCGCGGCGAAGGTCACCCGGCCCGCCGGCAGATGTCGCGCCAGCGCGACGAGCGCGGTCGCCATCGCGGCGAGGGCGCCTTTCATGTCCACCGAGCCACGGCCGTGCAGCCGGCCCTCCCGGATCTCCCCCGAGAGACCGACCCCCGGATCTCCGGAGTTGAGCGGCACGGTGTCGGTGTGACCGCAAAAGAGCAGATGTCGCCCGGGCCGCTCGCCCTCGATGCTTACCAGGAGATTCGGGCGACCCGGCAGGATCTCCTCGAGCTGCACGCCGAGCTCGCGCTCGCCGAAGAAGCGCCCGAGGGCGAGGACCACGCGCTCCTCCTGGCGTTCGACTCCCGGGTGACTCGGCAGACGGACGAGCTCGGCGGCCAGATCGACCGGCGAAAGGCGCTGGATCTCGGCGTCGACTTCTCGCTGCAGACTGGCGTCTGGCATGACTCTTCGAAGTGTAGCGCAAGGCGGGAAATCCCCGGGTGGCGCGGGTATGATCCGTCCCGATGTCCGGCAAGAGCGAACCCCCGCGCGCCGAGCTGGTGCGCGGTCTCGGCGCCTGGGACGGTGTGCTGCTGACCGTCGGCGGCGTCATCGGCACCGGCATCTTCCTCGTCTCCTCCGACATCGCGCGCGTCCTGCCGCACGGCGGCATGCTGCTCCTGGTCTGGCTCGCCGGCGGGCTGCTGTCGCTCGCCGGGGCGCTGACCTTCGCCGAGCTCGGGGCGATGTTCCCGCGCGCCGGCGGCGTCTATCACTACATCAAGGAGGCCTACGGGCCGCTGCCCGGCTTTCTCTACGGCTGGGCCTGTTTCCTGGTCATCATGTCGGGCGGCGTCGCGGCGATCGCCGTCGGCTTCGGCGAGTACCTCGGCGCGTTCTTCCCCTACTCTTCGACCACCAACATCCTCGCAACGCACACGTTCGGCAGCTGGACCTGGACGCTCACCGGAGTCCAGGTGACCGGAGCCGCGGCGATCCTCTTCCTGACGGTGATCAACCACTTCGGATTGAAGCAGGGCGCAGCCGTGCAGAACCTGATGACGGTGTTGAAGATCGGCGCCATCGTGGCCATCGGCGTCCTGGGATTCTGGGTGCCGGCGAAGGCCCTCGTCGGCGCCTCGGCGCCGCTGCCCGCCTCGTTCGCCGGGGGCGGTCTGCTGGCGGCTTTCGGCGTGGCGATGATCGCGGCTCTCTGGACCTACGACGGGTGGTACGGGCTGACCTTCGCGGCCGGCGAGATGAAGAACCCCGGTCGTACGCTGCCCCTAGGTCTCATCGGTGGAACCGCGATCATCACCGGCCTCTACCTGTTGCTGAACTTCGTCTACCTGCGCGCGATCCCGGTGGAGCGCATGGGAGGCGAGACCCGGATCGGCGAGGCGGCCGCCGCGGCGCTCTTCGGTCCGGCGGCGGGCCATTGGCTCGCGGCGGTCGTCGTGGTCTCGACGTTCGGCTGCCTCGCCGCGACCATTCTCTACAGTTCGCGCATTTACCAGCCGATGGCGGCTGACGGGCTCTTCTTCCCTGCGATCGCGAAGATCGATCCGGTGACGCATGTGCCGGCCCGCAGCCTCTGGGCGCAGAGCCTGTGGTCCGTCCTGCTCACGCTCTCCGGCAGCTACAGCCAGCTCTACACCTACGCCGTGCTGGTTTCGCTGGTCTTTCACGCATTGGCCGGCGCGGGCGTCCTCACGCTGCGCCGCAGCCGGCCGCAGGCGGAGCGGCCCTATCGCGTCTGGGGATATCCCGTGGTGCCCATCGCCTTCCTCGGGGCGATGGCGGTGCTGCTGGTCAACACGGTCGTCGAACGCCCGGTCGAGTCGCTCCTCGGTCTCGGCCTCGTGGCGCTCGGCCTGCCGGCCTACGTCTACCTGCGGCGCACCCACTCGCGTCCGGGCTAGATCCGGCCCGAGAGGGCGACTGAGACGATCCGTCCGGTGGCACGGTCGGCGGCGTTGTCGGCCGCGCCGAAGTATCGCCGATCGCCGAGATTCCGCACCATCAGGCGCAGCTCGATCGCGTCGTTGAAGCGATAGCCGCCGCCGAGATCGAACAGCGTATAGCCCGGGCGCGCAAGCTCTGTCGGACCGGGCTCGCGCTGCGCGAGAAAGGTCGCCACGCGGCCGAAGGCGAAGGCGTGGCCAAACGAGTAGCGCATCGTCACCCAGCCGTTCGGGGGCGCGATGTCATCGATCGCGGCGCCCCCGTCGGTGGCGCCATCCGACACCGCGAGCCCGGTTTCGAGACTCCAAGCGTCTCCGAAAGCCGTCTGGAGCTCGGCTTCGATCCCCTCGATCGTCCCCCGGCCGCGATTGCGGAAGCGGAAGTTGTCGCCCTCGCCGTAGCGTTCGATGAGGTTCGCGATCTCGTAGCGGTAGGCGAAGAAGCCGGCGGCCGTTCTGCCTTTCCGCCACCGACTGCCGAGATCGAATTGGAGGCTCGTCTCCTCTTCGAGATTCGGATTGCCGATGACGAAGCCGCGCCCGGACGGGCCGCGGAAGAAGAGATCCGAGAGCGTCGGCGAGCGGAAGCCGCGCGCCACTTGCGCCGTCGTGGTCCAGCCGGCGAACGGACCGAACGAAACCGCGGCGTTGCCCGAAAAGGCCGTCGTAGCGGTCGAACGGTCGCCGAAGTACCCTCCCTTGTTCCTGGACTCGACATAGTCGCCGCGCGCGCCGAGCCCGAGCGAAACATGCTCGGCAAGCGGCCGCGTCCAGGTCGCGAAGAGCCCACCGTCGAGCTTTCTCGCGTCGTCGATCGCCGGGAAGAAGTCGACGCGCGTTATCGTCGTCGTATCTTCCGCGTAGCGAATCTGCGAGAAGACCGACTCGAGGCCGAACCGCGAAGTCACATCCAATCCGGCCTGGAGACGGCCGCCACCGAGCGTCCGGCCGGCAACGAAGCGCACGGAACCGTCCTTCGCCCGCGTGTCGGCGCGATCGATCCGCCGAGTCGAGGTCGGCGTGGCGGCTCGGTCGCGGTCGAGCACGAGGTCGTAGGTGCCGTAGAACGCCGACGCTTCGACGGCGTCCCACGCTCCGGCCGAGCCGAGCCACGAGGCCGTCAATCGATCCGAGTCTTCGTTCGGGTAGTAGGCGCGAATCTGATGGGAGTCGATCGCCGCTTTGCCGAGATCCTCGACGCGATCGAGGCTGAGGCCCAAACGAAGGCGGCCCGTTCCCGCCGCAACCACGTAGCGGAGGGCGCCTCCGAAAGAGGTGTAGGCGGAGTTGAAGATCTCCTCGCCGCCACCGGCCTCGAACTCGTCGGCGTTCCGGTAGTGCCCCTCGACGAGCACGGCTCCCGCGCCGAGCGGCGTCGATCCGGCAACGACAGCCGAGCGCTCGTCTCCGGCTTCGAACGACGCCTCCGCGCCGTAGCTCAGTCGAGGACGATCCGACTCCGGATCCCGCGTGACGGCGTTCAAGACGCCGCCGAAGGCGTCCGAGCCATAGACCACCGAGCCGGGTCCGCGTACCACCTCGACGGAGGCGAGGCTTGCGGGGTCGAGGAAAGTGGCGGAGGGACCCGCGCGGCGCTCTGCCGTGACACGGGCGCCGTCGATCAGGATCAGCGTCCGCCCGCGGCCGAGGTTGCGCAGCGCGGGCACCGAGTCGGCGCCATCGCCGAGCTTCGATGCGCCGGCGACCGACTCGAGGGCCTGGTAGAGCCGCTGCGGCGCGCGCTGTTCGAGCTCTTCCCGGGTCAACACCGTGGCGGCACTGCCGGGAAGGAGATCCAGCGACGGCGCGACGCCCGAGACGACGGTCACGCTCTCGCGCAGGACGTCGGAGATGGCAATCTCCCTCACCGCGAGATCGCTGACTTCGATCGGCGCAGAGGTTTCACCCCCAGGCGACGTCGCGACCAGGACAAACGGCAGCGGTGGCGCCGGATCGATCGTGAACCGCCCCCCGGCGTCGGTAACCACGCTTACAGTCCGGCCGACGAGAGCGACGGAATAGCCGGCGGCGGCGGCTCCGTCGGGAAGGGTCAGGCGCGCCTCGAAGTGCGCCGGAAGAGGTGCGGCGGGAAGCGGGCCGGTCAGACCGGCCAAGCTGGCCATGCCGGCGATAGAAGCGAGGAACACGGGAATGAGCCGAAAACGTCCGAACATGAGTCTCTCCTGCTCCAGAGTGGAAGAATCCTGAATCGGAGCCGGCATGCCGGCTCCGCACGAAGATCGCGGCGGGCGCACTTGAGGTGCGCCCGGGCTCATTCGTTCTGGCGGCAGCCGCGGCGACGGCGTTCGAACGTGGCCGCGGATTGCGGAGAGGCGGGAGGATTCGACGAAGCCGGGAAGAGACCGGCAAGGGGGTGCGTCGAAAGTCGAGCGGCGGCAAGCTGCGGCGGAGCAGGTGCGGGACCGACTGGGGGAACTCCAAGGAGGCCAGGGGTCTCGATCCCGTCGATCTCGGCCCCGCGATTCACCGCTACCACCTGACGGGCAGCGTGGCCACCGCGGCTTCCCTCCACCCAGATCGCGACGCCGGCGTCTCCGGGGCGCGCCGACTCACCGCGCCCGCGGGCGAGGTGAGCGGGCTGCGGATCACTGCGGCGCGCTGGCAGGATTTCGAACGACTCCGGAACCTCCACCTTGAGCTCGCGTCTCTCGTCGCCAAAGCGCAACATGAGTCTCGCCTGCCGCGTCGGCATCTCCGGAATCCTGGCCGCGAAGCTCCGCTGGCCGAGATCGAGATGGGGAGTCAACCGCACGGGGTAAGTCGCACCGCCATCGAGCGAGAGAAAGGCTTCCCACTCCTCTAGCCAAGGATACCGGTCGAGCTCGGGCAGCGCCTTCCAGACGAGCACGATCGACTCTCCGGCGATCAGCCGCTGGCTGGCGAGAGGAGAGGTCACCGCGACTGGCGCCGATTTCGGGCGCGCGCGACGAGGCCCGACATCGGCTTCGCAGTCGTCCGGCAAAGCGAAAGGCACGAACGCGAGAGCGGCGAGCACCGCGATACGGCGGGGCATGTGCTCGGCCTACTCCTCCGCCATGTGGGGATAGCCTACTTCGCGCGGCGGAACGAACGTCTCCTTGATCGTCCGCTGCGAAGTCCAGCGCATCAGGTTCGCGGGGGCGCCGGCCTTGTCGTTGGTCCCGGAAGCGCGCGCACCGCCGAACGGCTGCTGCCCGACCACGGCCCCGGTCGGTTTGTCGTTGATGTAGAAGTTGCCCGCCGCGTGCCTGAGCGCGGTCGACATCCGGCCGATGACTGCCCGGTCGCGCGCGAAGACCGCGCCGGTGAGCGCATACGGGCTGGTCGTGTCGCAAAGTGCCAGAGTCGCCTCGAAGTCGCGGTCGTCGTAGACGAAGAGCGTGAGAACCGGCGCGAAGATCTCCTCTTCCATGAGCTTGAAGTGCGGGTTCGACGTCAGGACGACGGTCGGCTCGACGAAATATCCGGTCGACTTGTCGCCGCTGCCCCCGACGACGATCTGCGCCTCGTTCGACCTGCGTGCAAAATCGATGTAGCCCATCGTCTTGTCGAACGAGCTCTCGTCGATCACCGCCGCCATGAAGTTGCGGAAGTCGAGCGGCGAACCCATGCGGATCGCCTCGACCTCGGCCACCACGCGCTCCTTGACCGCCGGCCAGAGGGATTTCGGGATGTATCCGCGCGACGCGGCCGAGCACTTCTGGCCCTGATACTCGAAGGAGCCCCGCACCAGGGCCACGGCCAGCGCTTCGATGTCGGCGGAAGGATGGGCGAAGACGAAGTCCTTGCCTCCGGTCTCTCCGACGAGCCTGGGATAAGACTTGTACTGCGGCAGCGTCGCGGCGATGGTGTTCCACATGCCGTGAAAGGTCTCCGTGGAGCCGGTGAAATGGAGACCGGCGAAAGCGGGGCTCGCGAAGACCGGGTCACCCACATCACCGCCGCGCCCGGGGACGAAGTTCACGACCCCGGGCGGCATGCCCGCCTCGATCAGGAGTTGAAGGATGTAGTAGTTCGAGAGGACCGACGTCGAGGCCGGCTTCCACAGCACCGTGTTGCCCATCAACGCCGGTGAGGTGGGAAGATTGCCGCCGATAGAAGTGAAATTGAACGGCGTCACCGCGAAGACGAAACCCTCGAGGGAGCGGTAATCGACCATGTTCCAGACGCCCCGCGAGGACAGCGGCTGCTGGGCGTAGATCCCCTCCGCAAAATGGACGTTGAAGCGCCAGAAATCGACCAGCTCACAGGCGGCATCGATCTCGGCCTGAAAGACCGTCTTCGATTGACCTAACATGGTCGCGGCGTTCACCGTGTCGCGCCAGGGACCGGCCAGGAGGTCAGCCGCCTTGAGCAGCACCGCGGCGCGCGCCTCCCAAGGCGACTCGGACCAGTCCTGCCAGGCCGCCGCCGCCGCGGCGATCGCCTGTTCGACTTCCTTCCGCCCCGCCTGATGATAAGTCGCGAGGGTGTGGGCATGATCGTGCGGCGCCGCGATGCGCCCGATCTTCCCGGACCTCACCTGACGGCCACCGATGACGAGCGGGAGCTCGAGCCCATCGTCCATCATCTCCGCCAGGCGGCGTTTGAGGGCGGCGCGCTCCGGGGAACCCGGAGCATAGGAACGGACCGGTTCGTTGACCGGCGTCGGGACGCGGACGATTGCGTTCATCATGCGGACTCCTGTCGAAGGTGCCTCAGATCTCGCCGAGGCGGTGAATCTCGCGCACGCTCTCCGCCGGTACGAGAATACGCTTCAGGTTCGGCCAGGCGCCGAAGCGCCTGGCATGATCGAGGAACTCAGCGCGCGTCTGGGCCGCCGGCTCCGGTCCGCCCTCGCGATGGACATCGGCATCGCGCAGGATCACGCCCCGTGCGTCGATGTCGTCGCACCGCCCGATATAGGTCTCGCAGCCGGTGGTCTCGACCACCACCGTGATGCCGTGAAGCTCGTGCTTGTCGTGATGAAACGTCCCCATGATCGCGAGCTCCACTGTCCGGGACCTGTTCCGCCGGCGACGTCAGTCCGCGACCGGAACCGGAGCGCAGTGCGTCGCGAACGCCGCCCGCAGGTCCGCGGCCACCGCGAGCGCGTTACGACCTTCGATCCGGTGGCGCGGCAGAAACCAGACGAGCTCGCCATCCTTGAACAGGGCCATCGACGGCGACGACGGCGGAATCGGACCGAAGCGGGCGCGGGCGCGGGCGGTGGCTTCGAGATCCTGACCGGCGAAAACCGTGGCCAGCCGGTCGGGCCGCGGCGACTCCATGATCGCCAGACGCACGCCGGGCCGGGCCATTCCGGCGGCGCAGCCGCAGACCGAATTGACCACGAGCAGCGTCGTGCCCTGCCTCTCGTCGAGCAGGCGATCGACCTCTTCGGCGGTCGCGAGCTCCACGAAGCCCGCGCTCGCGAGCTCTTCACGCATGGGACGGACCAGCAAAGGGCTATAGGGCATTGGAGCTCTCCTCGTGGAGCAGTAGATCAACCGGCAGATCGGCGGCCGGCCCGGCCGCCTCGCACAGCAAGCTTATCTCCTCAGAGCGGCGAGCACGGGCTGGAGCTCGGCGAGCACCTTCTCCGGCTCGAGGAACTGCACCGCCATGCCGCCCAGGATGTTCTTGCCGGGACCGACCGCGGCCTTGGGGTCGTAGCGCTGGATCACGCGGGCGGCGAACAGCTTCGGGCGCATGCCGGCGAGCGGCAGGTGCATCTCGATCCAGACCTTGTCCGAGACCGCCATCGGCGTCGCCGTCGAGACGAAAAGTCCGCCGGCGGCGATATCGCGATGGTACGTCCCCAAGAACGCCGACGGGTCGTCGAAGGTGACCGGCACGATCTTGTCGCGACTGATATCCAACACCGCCTCCCGCGCGGAGCCGGCATCGCCGAGCTTCTCGCTCCCGGAGTCGGGCGAATCGGCCGACTCTTCAGCGAAGTCATCGTCTGTCCGGGGGTCATAAGGCGGAAACTGCGCCGGATCGAGCGCCTGTCCTCCCTGGGTCACCGGGCCGGATTGGCGGGCGAGAGGAATGAGCTCCTCGACCAGCTCCTCGGGGAGAAGAAAACGCACCCCCACGCCCGGCTGGTCGAGATGCCGCAAGGCGAGGGCCACGCGATGCACCCGGGCCACCCGCCCTTCGGCGAAGAATCCGCTCTGGCGGTCCACGAGCTCGAGGCGCAGGCGCTCGCCGGGCATGATCGCCGCAGCACTGCCGAGGAAAAGCCCACTCTTCGAGATGTTGGCGGTGTAGCCGGTATGCCCCTGCACCTCGCCGGGGCGCCAGAAGCGCAGCTCCATGCGGCGGGGGAAGCGGCGGTGGTTACGACGTTCCATCTGGTGGAATGATACCGCGCGATGCAAGTTGTGGCGATCGACGGCAGCGGCGCGCCGCGGATAGAGAATCTCCCGGCTCCCGTTCCGGGCTCCGGAGAGCTCGTGGACCGGCGCAAGATCAAGGTCGACATCCGGCGGGCCAGCGCCTAGTGTCGACCACCGTCTGCTGGTTCATCCAGAGTCATCGCGACCCGGAGCAGATCCTGCGCCTCCTGCGCACTCTCCGCCGCGGCAGCGACGGCCCGATCGTTCTGCGGCACGACCACGACGTCCTGGCGCTCGACACCGGGCCGTTCACCGCGATCCCCGGAGTTCATCTGCTTCGCGGCTCCGGTCGGCAGATCCGCGGCGCCTACTCCTGCCAACCGCAGCCCTACCTCGACCTTGTGGACTGGCTCGAGCGCGATAGGGTCTCCTACGACTGGTTGATCAATCTGACCGCGCAGGACTATCCCGTCACTCCCGTGGCGCGGATCGAGGAATTTCTGGCGGCGTCGACGGCCGACGGCTTCCTGCGCTGGTGGGACGTCGAGTCTGCCGAAAGTCCGTGGTCGCGGCGCAAGGCCCGGAACCGCTACTGGCACCGCTACCGGCGGCTGCCGGCCGGCAGCGAAGCGGTGCTGCGCGCCCTGCGGTGGATCACCTGGGTGACTCCTCTGCATTTCTACTTCGACTATGGCCCCCAGATCGGAGTGCGTCTGTTGCGCACTCCGTTCGACGACGGGCTGCGCTGCCTCGGCGGCAGGAGCTGGTGGACCCTGCGTCGCCCAGCGGTCCGCTATCTCCGCGACTTCCTGGCCGCGCGGCCCGAAGTCGAGCGCCACTATCGCGGAACTGTCGTCCCCGAAGAATCGATGGTGCAGACGATTCTCGTCGGCAGCCGGCGATTCGACCTGGTGAACGACGACCTGCGTTTCATCGACTATTCGCGGTCCGTCCGGGGCTCACCACGCACCCTCACCGCCGCCGACCTGCCGCTCCTCGCCGCGGGGAACTACCACTTCGCGAGGAAGTTCGATCTCGGGACCGGCCGGGAGCTTCTGGACCGCATCGACCGCGAGTTGCTCGGCTTCGAGCCGCTCTGAGGCGCGAGCCCACCGCTCGCATGGAGCCTCAAGAGCCGAGGCCGTGGTCGGCGCGCGCCGCCGCCGGCTGCCGCCCGTTCAGGGCGAAGGCGGCGAACGCCAGGGCGCCGGAGAGCAGCACGCCGGCCCACGCCCAGCGCGTCCCTACGATGTAGTAGTGCCATGCGACGTAGGAGTTGCCCGGAACCTCGACCAGCGATCGCGTGGCATGCCGCAACATCTGGAAACCGAACGCCCAGCCGGCATGCAATCCGATGATGAGATAGAGCGACTGGGTACGCCGCACGACGTACGCCAGGACGAGGCCGCAGAGAAAGAGCCCCACCAGCGGCAGCACGGACGCCGGCTCGAGCTGGCGGCCGACCGCATGGAAGAGATAGGTAAAGCCGGTGACCATGGAATAGCCCTTGCGACCGAGGGTCGGATCCGACACCAGAAGATGGACCAGGGCGTAAGCGGTGCTGCTCACCAGCGCCGCGGCGCGGAAACCGATCGTGGATTCGAGCGAGGTGAGCATGAGGCCGCGGAACAGCGACTCTTCGATGATCGCTGCCGCCAAACCACCCACCAGTACCGTCAGCAAGCGAGCGGCGAAGAAGTCGTACGGGGTGGTGGCCGGCCCGATGAGGCCGAGTGCAATGGCCCCACCGACGGAGAGAGCCACTCCCAGGAGGGCGGCGGCGAGACCGGAACCGAGCTCGATCGCCGCCGTACCGGCGGTACGGCCGCCGAAGAGCGTGCGCAGAGAGCCCCATCCGAAGTGCCGGCGAAGAACGAAGAGCAGCCCCGCCGCGATCAGCATCGCCGTGCGATTGAAGATGCGCGAGAACGGCCAGCGTGAAGCCGGCAGCAGGTCGAGCAGGGCGGCATAAATGAACGGAGTCGCGACGGACGCGAGGAGCAGACCGCCGATGAAGAGCGCCGTCCAGGCCGCCCCGGGCCCGAAACGCCGCCGCGGGTCGGGTGGAAGGGGCGGAGCGCCCGGCAGTTCGACGCTCACCGGGATCTCGCCGCGCGCAGCAGGCGCAGACAGCGACGGACCGGGAGCCGCGCGGCCAACGGCAGGCGATGGCTCCAGGGCAGCGCCCCGGCAGCGAGCCGCGCTGGAATCGTCTCGAACAGGATCTGCGCCCAGCGCTCGGTCAACACCGCGAACGAGAATTCCGGAGCGCGCTCGCGCCCAGCATTCACGATCCTGGAATAGAGAGCCGGGTCGTCGCGCAGCCGGCGGAGCGCCGCGAGGGCCTCGCGCGCGCTCGCCACCTCGAGAAAGTCGTCCTCGGAGCGTCGGATCTCGCGGCAGGCGAACTCCGGGCCGACCAACGCGGGAACGCCCGCGCGCCAGGCGTTGATCAATTTGCTGGCCGGCTTCGAATAACGCAGGTGGCGGTCGCGCGGGCGCACGGCGATCACGGCGTCGAGCGTCCGGTAGTCTTCCCAATCGATGCGCTCCAGCCCGCCACGAGCGGATTCGCTCCCTTCGGGCTCGCCGGCGGGCCGGAAACGAACCTCGCGGAGCACCCACTCGAGTCCCAGGGCGGCGAGCCCCTGGCGCCATGTCTCGCCCCGGAATTCGGGATGGAGATTCTCGATCCGGCCCATGTAGGCGACGCGGGCGAGCGTCGTGCCGCGCGCAGCGTCCCGCGGCAGCAGCCCTGGTTGTGGCCAGAACGGGATCCAGAATCGCGTGCGGTCGTCGGCGAAGCGGCCGGATTGAAGGATCTCGAAGTCGGCCAGGAGCGGCGAGCTGTTGTCGGCGCGGATGGCGACGAAGTAGATCCCGCGCCGGCCGTTCGCCTGCCGCGCCAAGGCGTGCTTGTGCTTGGCGTGAAAGACGACCAGTCCGCTCGCAGGCACGTTCTCCGAGAGCTGGACCGGATAGCCCGCCCTGCGCAGCCGCAGAAAAGTCTGTGCGACCCAGGAGAGCTCTCCCGGCCTGAACTCGTGGTGATCGGAATCGGGATCCAGCTGCGAAATCCGCGCGAGATCCGGCTCGCCGGCGAGATAGAAAGTTACCGTCAGGGCAGGGGACGCCAGAGACGAATTCGACTCACGCGCTTCGACTGCGGGCATGCAACACATTGTATGGGACTGGATCGCGCCCCGGTGCGTCCCGGTCCGGGCAATGAGAGACTACCCGCCGACCGCCGCCATCGCGCGGCGGGCTGACCGGGAGCCGAACATGTACGAACACAAACATCGCGTCGTGTTGTCGCGGTCGGCGTTTCGACGCCGACTCCTGCTGCACTTCGCCGCCGCCGCCGGACTCGTCGCCGGCTCCCTGGGGCTCGGCATGGCGGGCTACGCCGGCTTCGAGCGCTTGAGCTGGCTCGACGCCTTCCTGAACGCCGCGATGATCCTCGGCGGGATGGGTCCGGTCGACATGCCGCGGACCGACGGCGGGAAGATCTTCGCCGGCCTCTACGCTCTCTACTCCGGACTGGTCGTTCTGATCACCGCCGGCATCATGTTCGCGCCCGTCCTCCACCGTCTGATGCACAAGTTCCACTGGGACAGCAAGGACTCCTGAACCGGGCTAGCGCAGAAACTGGGGCGGGAGGGGCTGGGCTTCGAGAGCGTTCGCGCCGCGCGCCGCGTCCTGGCGATCGTTGTCCTCGAGCGGGCGGTCGAGCAGATAGTCGCGCGGATCGACCGCGATCCACTCGCTTCCGATCCGGCGCCGAATCTCGTAGTGCAGGTGCGGCGCCGTCGTCCACCCGGTCTCGCCGACGGTGGCGATCGGATCCCCCACTGCGATCCGCATTCCCGGCCGCACGAGGATCTCCTGGCAGTGGCCGAACAGAGTCCGGAACGACTCGCCGTTCGCGAGCACGACCGTCTGCCCGAGCCGCCACCAGTCGTTCCTGCGATCGGCCTCGACCGCGCCGACCCAGACCACGACGCCTGCGGCGGGCGCGAAGATCCGGGTGCCGGCCGGAGCGGCGAGGTCGATTCCCGAGTGAAATTCCATCGCCCGGGTGTAGGGACTGCGGCGGGTACCGAAGCTGCTGGTGAGCACAACGTCTTCGCCGCGCAGCGGTGAGCGCGCCGGCAGCTCGGTCACCAGCCGCCGATTCTCGGCCTCGAACTGGCCGATCGCGGCCAGCGCCAGATCGGTGCGGTCGAGATCGTGGCGCAGCGTCGCCTCCAGGCGGTTACCTTGGGCAAGTGTGCCGCCGAAAATTGTCGACGGCAGGTCGGCGGGGCGCGACGAGATCTTCGCCAGCGCGTCGTCGGACGCGGGTGGAATACCGTAGATGCGCTCGATCCGCTCAACCCGCGAAACGAGCGCGCGCCCTTGGCGGCTCAGATCGGCGAAGCGTTCGACGAGCGCCTGCAGGCGTTCGCCCAGCTGCTGCCGCCGCGCCTGGCGCGCCCGATAGTCACGTTGCAGCAGCTGGTTCGAGATCGTCCTCGGCGCCGCGATCAGGCCGGCGGCGAGGAAGAGGACATAGGCCGCGAGCAGCGCGAGGGCGAGGCGCCGTCCCCGCCGACCGAGGCGGAGGCTGCGAATCCTGCCCCGCGGATCGCGCGGATGCAGGTGGATCTCGACGGTGTCCGCCCACCTCACGGCACGAGCCGGTCGAGCTCCGCTTCCGAGGCGTGACCCTTCGCCATCGCGACGAGGCCGGCATGGACGCCGGGGTTGCCGGCGAGGACGTTTCCCGAAGCGAGATAGTCCGCTTCGCCGTCGAGATCGGAAAGCACTCCGCCCGCCTGCTCGATCAGCAGAGCTCCGGCCGCGATGTCCCAGGGCGAGAGACGGAACTCGAAAAAGCCGTCGTAGACGCCGGCCGCAACGTAGGCCAGGTCGAGCGCCGCCGCGCCACAGCGACGGATCGCGCGCGCCTCCGTGAAGACGCGGCGAAAGAGCCCGAGATAGACATCGAGCGCCGCCTTGGCGCGGAACGGATAGCCGGTCGCGAGGAAGGCGCCGGCGAGGGAGGGGCGATCGGAGACCCGTATGCGGTGGCCGTTCCAATAAGCGCCGCCGCCGCGCACGGCGGTGAAGACGTTGTCCCCCTGGGGATCGAGCACGACCCCTGCCAGGACCTCGTTCCCCCTGCGGCAGGCGACGGAGACCGCCCACACCGGCAGGCCCTGCAGGAAGTTGGTCGTCCCGTCGAGTGGATCGATGACCCACTCGTAGTCTCCCGAGCCGGTGCTGTTGAGACTGCCCTCCTCGGCGAGAATCCGGTGATCGGGGAAGCGCCGCAGGATCTCGGCCACCAGCACCGCTTCGCTCTCGTGATCGGCCTGGGTCACGAAGTCGTTGAGCGATTTCGTCCGCACCTCGAGATCGCCGCTGCGGAAGTAGCGCTTCAGGACGACGGCGCCCGCCTCCGCGGCGGCCATTCCGGCCTCGAGGAGCTCGCGATGACGGGTCACGGCTCGGCCCTGAAGACGACCCGCCCGCCCACGATCGTCAGCCAGGCTCCGCCGGTCACCGGCCAGCCGCCGAACGGCGTGTTGCGCGATTTGCTGCGGAAGCTGCGCGGCTCGATGGTGGACTTGCGTTCGAGGTCGATGACCGTCACGTCGGCGGGCGAACCCGGCGCGAGCGTCCCTCCGCGCAGGCCCAGTACGCGCGCCGGCCCGCAGGTCAGGAGCTCGATCAGCTTCGGCAACGCCAAGCGGCCCGTTCTCACCAGATGTTCGAGACCGAGCGCGAGGGTCGTTTCGAGGCCGACGATTCCGAACGGCGCGAGCTCGAATTCGAGACACTTCTCGTCCGCGGTGTGGGGCGCGTGGTCGCTCGCGATCGCGTCCACCGTGCCGTCGGCGAGCGCCGCGAGCAGGGCCTCCCGGTCGCGTTCGGCCCGCAGCGGTGGATTCATCTTGAACTGGGAGTCGAAGCCGGAATCGACGACCGCTTGATCGGTGAGCAGGAGATGGTGCGGCGCGACCTCGCAGGTCACCGCCAGACCGCGGCGCTTCGCGTCACGTACCAGGCTGGTGCTGCGCGCGGTCGACATGTGCGCGAGATGATAGCGCCCGCCCGTTTCTTCGACCAGAAGAAGGTCGCGCGCCACCATGACGTCCTCGGCGAGGCCGGGCATCCCCGGCATCCCGGAGCGCGCGGAACCTTCGCCCTCGTGCATCACGCCGTCACCGGAGAGATCCAGGTCCTGCGCGTGCTGGATCACCGGAATGTCGAAGTGCTGCGCGTACTCGAGGGCCCGGCGCATCAGCTCGGCGTTCGCCACCGGCCGGCCGTCGTCCGAGACGGCAACCGCGCCGGCGGCGACCATCGCGGCCATCGGAGCCAGTTCCCTGCCCTCGAGGCCCTTGCTGATGGCGCCGATCGGGTGGACGCGGGCGAGCCCCGCACGCTCGGCGGCGCGCACGATGACGCTGGTGACCCAGCCGCTGTCGTTGACCGGCAGAGTGTTCGCCATGCAGGCCACGGAGGTGAAGCCGCCCGCGACGGCCGCGGCCGCACCGCTGGCCACGGTTTCCTTGGCCTCCTGGCCGGGTTCGCGAAGATGGACATGGATGTCGATGAGCCCCGGACAGACGACCTTTCCGGCGAGGTCGAGAACCTGTGCGCCGTCCGCAGCCGCGAGGCTCCCCGGAGCCCCGACCTCGGCCACGACGCCGTCGGAGAGCAGCAGATCGAACTGCCCGTCGATGCCCCGCGCGGGATCGATCAGCCGCCCGCCGACCAGAAGGAGCCCGCTCATGCCGAGGGCCTCCGCGCTCCGGCGAGGAGATAGAGA
Organism: Thermoanaerobaculia bacterium; assembly: GCA_963806165.1. GTDB lineage: Bacteria > Acidobacteriota > Thermoanaerobaculia > Multivoradales > JAGPDF01 > JAGPDF01. The sequence goes on along the minus strand of CAWDWZ010000007.1, from coordinate 380,267 downwards.
ACCGCCATGCGCACGGCGACCCCCTGTCCGACCTGCTCCAGGATCGCCGAATGCGGGCCGTCCGCCACTTCGCTCGTGATCTCCACCCCGCGGTTCATCGGACCCGGATGGAGCACGATCACGTCGGGGCTGGCGAGGGCGAGACGCGCCGCGTCGAGCCCGAACAGGACGGCGTACTCGGACAGGCTGGGAAACAGGACGCTCTTCTGGCGCTCGAGCTGGAGACGGAGCATCACGATCACGTCCGCGCCGGCGACCGCCTCCTCGATCGTGTAGCAGACCTCGACCCCGAGGGCAGCGATCGCCGCCGGCAGCATGGTGCGCGGCCCGGCGACCCGCACGCGGGCACCGAGGCGGGTCAGGAGGTGGATGTTCGAACGCGCCACCCGGCTGTGCGCGATGTCCCCCACCAGCGCCACCGTCAGGCCGGCGATCCGTCCGGCGCGCCGGCGGATCGTCAGGGCATCGAGAAGCGCCTGGGTGGGGTGCTCGTGCGAGCCGTCGCCGGCGTTCACGACTCCGCAAGCGAGCTCGCGTGCCAGCATCGCGGGCACGCCGTGGTGGGCGTGCCGAACCACCACGAAATCCGGGAACATCGACGCGATGTTGTGCGTCGTGTCGCGCAGAGTCTCGCCCTTCGACTGCGAGGAGCCCAGCGTCGTGAAGTTCACGACGTCCGCCGAAAGCCGCTGCGCGGCGATCTCGAACGAGACCCGCGTGCGCGTCGACGCCTCGAAGAAGAGATTCACCACCGTCTTGCCGCGCAAGGTCGGCACCTTCTTCACCGGCCTCTGGGCGATCTCCGCGAACGACTCGGCCGTCGCGAGAATGAGCTCGATCTCGGGAACGGAGAGCTCGGCGATCCCCAGGAGGTCCTTGCGACGCCAAGTGATCGACTCGGCCCCCGCAGATCGATCGGCTGCAGGATCGGTGGACCGATCGACGGGCACCGTCATCCCTCGAGCTTGCGGTCCAGAATCTGCACTTTCGACTCTCCGTCCGTCGATTCGAAGCTCACCTTGATCACCTCGGTCGCGGAGGTCGGCACCTTCCTGCCGACGACATCGGCATGGATCGGAAACTCCCGCCAGCCGCGGTCGACGAGCACAGCCAGGCGGACCGCCTTCGGGCGCCCGAAATCGAGCAGGGCGTCGAGCGCCGCGCGCACCGTGCGGCCGGTGTAGAGCACATCGTCGCACAACACCAGGATGCGACCCTCGATCGGCTCGGGGAAGTGACTCTCCTTGACCACGGGTTTCGGAGCCACCAGCGAGAGATCGTCGCGATACAGCGTGATGTCGAGCGTCCCGATCGCCAGGCGCTTGCCCTCGAGCTGCTGGATGTCGGCCGCCAGCTGCTCGGCGAGCGGGACTCCCCGCGTGCGGATGCCGATCAGCATCAGGTCTTCCAGGCGATTTTCCGTCTCGACGAGCTCCCCTGCCATGCGACGGATGACGCGACGCATCTCGGCGGCATCGAGGATGGTTGCTTTGGCGACGAGGGACAAGGAGAAGGTACCGGAGAAGAGGAGCGGACGGATGGTAAGGCGCGCTCGCCGAAGTTGTCAAACGCGTGCGGCGAAAGCGCGGCGCAGCTCTCGCGACTTTCCCTTCACTCCGTGTCCCCCGCAGCCGCCGCTTCTGGACAGCGCGGTCGCGCCGTCATAGGCTCTCTCCCCCCGTCCCGCGAGGCGGGGGCTCTCCGCATGAGTGACCCTCGACCCACCGCATCCTCACCGACCCCCGAGTCCGCCTGGCGGCGCTATCGGCGGGAGCTCGCTTTCCTGATCCTCTTCGTGCTGATTCTCGCCTCGAGCTTCGCCTTGATCGCCTGGAATCCGGTCAACGACCGCGTCATCGAGCCGTTCACCGGCGCGATCGCCAGGGCGGGAGGGGCGGCGCTCAATCTCATCGGACAGCAGACGACAATGAGCGGCACGATCATCCGCAGCTCGCGCTTCGCGGTCAACATCCGCAATGGCTGCAACGGCGTCGAGGCGATGTTGATCTACTTCGCCGCCGTGCTCGCCTTTCCGGCGACCTGGAAGTCGCGCCTCCTGGGACTCGCCTTCGGATTCGTCGCCATCCAGCTGGTCAATCTGGTCCGCGTCGTGGCGCTCTTTCTCACCGGCGTCTACCTGCCGCGGCTCTTCGAGAGCTCCCACACGGTCATCTGGCAGACCATCGTCATCCTCGCGGGAGTGCTGCTGTGGATTCTCTGGGCCAATCGCTTCGCCGGCGCGGCTCCGCGCGGTCCCCTCGACCCCCCCGGCCCCAACAGCGCTCAATCCGCCTAGGTCGCGAGTCGCAAAAAGACCATGGCGAGAAAGGAAACCAGCGCTCACGCCGCGCAGTCGTCCTGGCCGATGCTGCTCGTCCGCAACCTTCTACTGTGGTTGATCCCGGCCGTTGTCCTGTGGGTGCTCGTCACCCCGTTCTACAACCGCTTCCTCTCGGTCGCCGCCGAGCAGGTGACGCGGTGGAGCGAGTTTCCGGCCGTCACCCGGCTGTACATTCAGGAGTCCCACTTCCTTCTCGTCACCCGCAGCGACGTTTCGGGCAAGGAAGGCTTCATCTACAAGTTCCGGCTCACCGACGTGCACTTCAATCTCATCCTGACCGCTGCTTTCTTCCTCGCCATGCCCGCCGTCGCCGGCCGGCGCCGCGCGGAGAACCTCGGCTGGGCGCTGCTGATCTCGGTTCTCTTCCACATCCTGCTGGTCTTCTTCTACGTGAAATTCGTCTACTCGACGCAGCTCGGCAGCTGGAGCAACGCCCACTACGGTGCCGTGGCCCAGAACTTCTGGGGCTTCGGCAAGCACCTGCTCGACCTGCCGATCAAGCTCGCGCTCCCCTTCATCCTCTGGGCGGCTTTCTACTTCGCCGATTTCCAGCACAACCTGCGGCGGGCCTGACCGGATGAGCGAGCGCAGCACCAGAACTCGAACGCCGGCAGTCAAGCGGGCCGGCGCGTTGCTCTGCGCTCTCCTCGTCTCGGGCGGCGCGATCGAGCTGCACGACCGCAACCATCGCCATCGCGACTTCCAGCTCGCACAGCTCCTCGAAGAGGGCGCGAGCCACCCGGGAATCCCGCATCATTTCGACAGTTCCGATGAGCGCCGCGAGGCGCCGTGTGCCACCTGCGCGCGCGAAGCGCAGAGTCGAGGGGTCGAGCCCGCGCCGACAGGCCGGATCGCGCCGGCCGCACAGCGCTTCCGCGAATCTCTGACCTCCTGCCCCACCTGTCTTCCCCGAATCTCCTCGGCTGCCTCCCCCCGCGGCCCACCGGCCGCCTGAACGGTCCCTCCCCCCGCCGCCCTCTCCCTCCGTTGCCAGGGCGCGGGCCACACAGGTCCAACTACCGTTCTACCGCGCTGCCTCGAGGCTGCGCAGAGGAGCTTGTAATGCAATCCAGAGCCTTCGTTCTGGCGGCGATTCTCGCCGTCCTTGTCTACCCGGGCGCGCGCGCGGATCAGCAGGCCCCGTCCGCCGCCGCCGACGATCCCGTCACCCAACTCCGCCGCGAGATCGATCAGCTGCGCTCCGACTACGACCGGCGGATCGCGGAGCTCGAGGCCCGGCTCGCCGACCTGCGCGGCGCCGCGACCCCTCCAGCCGCACCTCCTGCCGCGCCCGCCGCGCCCGCGACGCCCGCCGCACCCGCCGAATCGCCGGCTCCGTTGACGATCCTCTCCGGTGCGGGAGGGAAGAACTTCCTCAACCTATCGCTCGACGGGCTGTTCGCGGCCGGGTCTTCGACCGGCACCGATGTCGGCGCCCTCGAGCCCGGAGGGCACGACCCGACGCAACGGGGCTTCACCGTTCAGAACGTGGAAATGGTGCTCGACGGCGCCGTGGACCCCTACTTCCGCGGTCAGGCGAACATCGTGCTGCAGATCTCACCCGCAGGCGAGTCGGTGGTCGAGCTCGAAGAGGCCTATGCCACCACGACTTCCCTGCCGCATGGCCTGCAGCTCAAGCTGGGTCAGTTCTTCACCGAATTCGGGCGGCTCAATCCAACTCACCCGCACGCCTGGGACTTCGTCGACCAGCCGCTGGTCAACGGCCGCTTCTTCGGGCCGGACGGACTGCGCTCGGTGGGTGCCCGCGTCTCCTGGTTGCTGCCGACCGACTTCTACTCCGAGGCCTACCTCACCCTGCAGAACAGCCAGGGCGAGACGCTGACGAGCTTCCGCGGCGTCCCGGGCGAGACCCTCTTCGGGAGGCCGATCGTCGAGCGCAACGTCGCCGCCCTCTCCGACCTGCTGCTCGTTCCCCGCTATACGGCCTCCTTCGACCTCACCGACACCCAGACCCTGCTCGTCGGAGCCTCGGCGGCGATCGGACCCAACGGCACCGGCGATTCGGGAAGAACGCGGATCTACGGCATCGACGGTTTCTGGAAGTGGAAGTCTCCCACCGCCGACCAGGGCTTTCCGTTCTTCAAGATCCAGGGCGAGCTCATGCGCCGGGACCTCCACGCCGCCCCCGTGGCCGGTCCCGAACCGGCGGCCGCGCAGTCGTTCAACGACTGGGGCGGCTACCTGCAGCTCAACTGGGGCTACAAACCGGGGCATGCCGTCGGGCTGCGGTTCGACAACGTGGGCGGCGACACCGGAGCTCCGGCGGAAGCCGGCCTCGCCCGCCGCCTGCGCATCTCGCCGGTCGCGACCTGGTTCCCGACCGAATACTCGAAGCTGCGCCTGCAATACAACTTCGACCACGGTGACGCTTTCGCGCACGACGAACACTCCCTCTGGCTACAGCTCGAGTTCCTGCTCGGCGCCCATGCGGCGCACAAGTTCTAGAAAGGACTCCTTCATGCGCTTCGCGAAGATGATTCCGTTCACTTTCGCCGTCGCCTTCCTCGCGCCGGCCGTTCCCGCCGCTGCCGCGCTCAAGGTGGTCGCGACCACCTCCGAGTACGGCGCCCTGGCCGCCGCGATCGGCGGCGACCGGGTAACCGTCACCACGATCGCCAAACCGACCGAAGATCCGCATTTCGTCGATGCCCGTCCGAGCCAGATCGTCGCGATGAGTCGCGCCGACGTGCTGATCGAAGGCGGGGCGGAGCTCGAGATCGGCTGGCTGCCGCCGCTGCTCGAAGGGGCGCGCAACTCGAAGATCCTCTCCGGCGCCCCGGGAAGGGTCGTCGCCTCGGAGGGCGTCCAGCTGCTCGACATCCCGCAGACCGCGGACCGCTCGCAGGGCGACACGCACCTTGCCGGCAATCCGCACTTCATGCTCGACCCCGAGAACGCCAAGATCGTCGCGGCCCATCTGGCGCGCGCCTTCGCGGGATTGGACGCCGCGGGAACGGCGAGCTACCAGGCCAACCTCGCTGCCCTGACGGCCGCGATCGACGCCAAGATGAAGGAGTGGAGCGCCGCGCTCGCCCCCTACAAGGGCCGCCAGATCGTCACCTATCACCCCACCTGGCGTTACTTCTGCCGCCGTTTCGGCCTGGAGGCGAACCTCTTCCTCGAGCCCAAGCCCGGCATCCCGCCTTCGCCGCCGCACCTCGCCGAAGTGATCGCCAAGATGGCGGCGCAGAACATCCGTGTCCTCCTGGTCGAGCCCTACCAGCCGCGCAAGACCGCGGAGTCGGTCGCGGCGCACAACGGCGCTCTGGTCGTCGACGTCTGCCAGTTCCCGGGAGCGATCCCCGGGACGACGACCTATCTCGACCTCATCGACACCAACGTGAAGCGCATCGCCGCGGCGCTCGCGGCCCAGCCGGCGGCGCAATAGGAAAGCGGGGAATGCGACCATGGATCTCCTGACCCTCTGGCTCTGGCCGCTCGTGGCCCTCGTCGTCCTGCCGGCGATGCTGGTCTACTTCGGCCTGCACGTCGTCGGCCGCGGCATCATCTTCGTCGACCTCGCCCTGGCGCAGATCGCCGCCCTCGGCATCGCGACCGCGATCCTGCTCGGCGCCGATCCGGACCACAGCGCCCTGCCCTACGGGCTCGCGATCGGCTTCACGCTCGCCGGCGCGGCGCTCTTCTCGCTCACCCGGTTCCGTCACCCGCGCGTGCCGCAGGAAGCGATCATCGGCATCATCTACATCGTCGCGGCCGCCGCGGCGACGCTCGTCCTCTCCCGGTCCGCGGCCGGCGACGAAGAGATCAAGAACCTCCTGGTCGGGAACATCCTGCTCGTCTCGCGCGGCGAGGTGCTGCGCACGGTGGCGCTCTACGCCGCCGTCGGCGCTTTTCACTTCGGGCTGCGCAGGAAGTTCCACCTGATCTCGTTCGACCCGGACGAGGCCGAGCGCCAGGGGATGAGCGTCCGCCTCTGGGACTTTCTCTTCTACGCCACGTTCGGGCTGGTCGTGACCAGTTTCGTGCGCATCGCCGGCGTCTATCTTGTCTTCTCCTACCTCATCGTGCCAGCGGTCTGCGGCGCCCTGCTCTCCTCGCGCATCGCGCGGCGCCTCGCGATCGGCTGGGTCGTGGCGCTCACCGCCGGGGTGGCCGGGCTCCTGCTCTCCACCGAGTGGGAGAGCATGGACCTGCCCACCGGGCCGACCATCGTCTGTGTCTTCGGCCTTCTGCTGGCGACGAGCGGCGCCATCGCCTATGGCCAGCACCGCCGGCAGCGCGGCTCCGGCGCAGGCTGAACAAGGGCAACCGATACACCCATATCTAGGTGTCTTTGGCTTAGAATACCCCAACATCTTGTGATTTGGCCGTTGCCTCTGGTAGCTTCGCGCCCTTCACTGGGGATTCTCGAATGCTCAAGCTCGAACGCCTCGATGTCGCCGGCTTCAAGTCTTTCGTCGACCCCGTGCGGGTCCAGTTCGCCGGCGGAGTCACCGGCATCGTGGGCCCGAACGGCTGCGGGAAGTCGAACCTCTCGGACGCCATCACCTGGGTGCTCGGAGAGCAGAGCGCCAAGTCGATGCGCGGCGACACCATGGAAGACGTCATCTTCAACGGCTCCGAGAATCGCAAGCCTCTCGGCATGGGCGAGGTCACCCTTTCCTTCCTGGCCGACGCCAGCTTCGCGGGCAACGCTCTCGGGGAGGACGGCCGGGTGACGATCTCCCGCCGCGTCTTTCGCAGCGGCGAATCGCTCTATCGACTCAACGGCAAGACCGTGCGCCTGAAGGAGATCAAGGACCTGCTCATGGACACCGGACTCGGCATCCGTGCCTACTCGGTGATCGAACAGGGGAAGATCGGGCTCATCCTCTCCGGCAAGCCGCAGGAACGGCGCAAGCTGATCGAGGAGGCGGCGGGGATCACGCGCTACAAGGCGCGCAAGAAGATCGCCGAGGTCAAGCTCGAGGAGGCGACCGCGAACCTCTTGCGCCTCGACGACATCGTGAGCGAAATCGAGCGCAATCTGCGTTCGCTCAAGCGCCAGGCCGGCGCCGCACGCCGCTACCAGGAACGCCAGGCGGAGTCGAAGACCGTGCACCGCGCCGTCCTCGGCGGCCGCTGGACGCTGCTCTCGGCGGAGCTCGCGGCGCAGCGTATCGCGCTCGGCAAGTCGCAGACCCGGGAGACCGACCTCGCCGCGGCGATTCATCGTCAAGAGGCCGCGCTCGCCGAGCTGCGCGAACGCCTGGAACGGCTGGCCGCCGAGCTCACGGAGAAAGGGCGAAAGCAGGCCGACCTCGGCGCGACGATCGCCGGCCGGCAGCAGTTCCTGTCCGGTGCCCGGCGTACGATCGGAGAGATCGACGCCCGCGTCACCGCCGGGAAGCGCGGTCTGCGACAGTCGACACGACGAGCTCGCTCTCCACGGCCGAACGCTCAGCGAGCTCGCGGCGAGCCGCGCGCGCTGGATCGCCGAGCACGATCAGGCAGCCGCCCTCGTGGCCGCCGATGGCGCCCGGTTGCGTGAGGTCGAAACCGTCGCCGCGACCGCCGAAGCCCGCCTCGAGGAGGCCCGTCAGGAGCTGCTCACCTCCCTGGGCGAGCTGCAGTCGCTGCGCAACCGGATTCACCGCGAGCAGATCGAGATCGGAAAAGGGCAGCTTTCGCCAACGCCACCTATTCGACGAGCTCGCCCTGCGTTCCGAGGAGCTCACCGAGGCGGGACGCGCCTTGGCCGGAGCCGACGCCCGCCTCGCCGAGATCGACGCCCTCCTCGGCGAGCGCCAGGTCGAGCTCGCCGGGGCGCGCCAGACTCTCGAGGAGCTTCTGGCCCGCGAAGCCGCCGCGGCGGAAGCGCTGCGCAGCCTCGAGCACGAGCTCACCGGGAGATCGGAGCGCCAGCGCTTCCTGGCCGAGCTGGCGCAGGGGGATCGCGAGCCTGGCCGCGCCCTTGTCGCCCGCCTGGCCGCGCTGGGCATCTCCGAACCCGCGACCTTGGGGACCGGCATTCGCGCGCTGCGCGGCTGGGAACGCAGCCTCGACCTCTACCTTGGGAACCTGATCGACGCGGTCGTGCTCTCCGGCGATCTTCCCGCCCGCGAGCTCGCTGTGCGTCTCGCTGCGACCGCCCACGCGGCCGGAACGCTGCTCTCGCCCGTGAACGTCGGCGAGGACGAGGCCTCGCCACGGCTCGAGGATTCTGCCATCGTCGCCGCGCTCGGCGATGCTCTCGGACTCGCGCCGGCGATCGCCCGGGCACTGCCGCCCGCCTACCTCGTGGCCACTGCCGAGGACGCCGAGCGCCTGGCGCGCGCCCAGCCCGGGGTGGCGTTCCTCACCCGCGACCGGCTCTGGATGCAGGGCGGCCTGATCCACTTGCAGGGCGACGAAGAGCAACCCGGTTTCCTCGCCCGCACCAGCGAGCTGACCGATCTCGCCGACCTCCTCCCCGAGCTCGAGGAGCGCATCCGCAGCGCACAAGCCGAAGTGCACGGACTGGTAGCGGCGCGCGCCACGGCAGCCGAGACCATCCATCGGGTCCAGGAAGTGGTGGCCGGACTCAGGCAGGAGCAGGCCGGCGTACGTTCCCGGCGCGACGAGCTCCGCGGACGGCACCAGCGCCTCGCCGGCGACGAGGAGTCGCTGCTGCGCGAACAGTCGATCCTGGCCACGGAGCTCGCCCGCTTAGGCGGCGTGACGCTCGGCCTCGGCAGCGATCTCGAGACCCTCGAAGCCCGCCATGCCGCGCGCGAGCGCAACTTCGACGAGCTCCAGCGCGAGGTCGAGACGGCGCGCCAGGAGCGCGAGACCCAGCGCGCCGTGGGCGCCGGGCGGCGTGGTCAGCTGGACGTTCTCTCCGAGCGCCTGCAGTCGCTGGACCGGGAGAACGCGCGCCTCGAGCGCGAGATCTCCGGCGCGAAACGTCAGGTCGAGGACTGGCAGAGAGAATCCGCCGCGCTCGCCCTGCGCAAGAGCGAGCTCGAGACCGCGATGCAGCAGGCCGAGCGTGAGCTGCAGGAGGCTCTCGACCTGCGCGCCGGCGGCGAGGAGCTCCTGCACCGCGACCAGGAGAACCTCGAGAGCGAACGCCAAGGAGCGCGAACGCGTCAGGAGGCGCTCGCCGGCAGCCGCCGCGAGCACGACCTGGCGCGCGGTGAAGTCGAGAACCTCCGCGTCGCCCTCACCGGCCTCGACCACGACGCCGCCTATCTCGGCGCCGAGCATGTCGAGCATTTCGGCGAGCCCCTGCCCGAGATCCCCGCCGAGCTGCCGCCCAACCTCGCTGAGCTGGAGGTGGATCTCGCGCGGTTGAAGGAACAGCTCGAGGCGATCGGACCGGTCAACGTCCTCGCCGCGGAGGAGTACTCCGGCGAGGAGGAGCGCCACAGGTTCCTGTCCGCGCAGCGCAAGGACGTGGCGGCGTCCGTCGACTCGCTGCGTCTCACCATCCGCGAGATCAACCAGACCTCGAGCGCGCGTTTCAAGGAGGCGTTCACCCTGGTCAACGAGCAGTTCTCGCGCACCTTCGTGGAGCTCTTCCGGGGCGGCGAGGCGGAGATGCGCCTCCTCGACGAGGAGGACCTGCTGGAGAGCGGCATCGAGATCGTGGCGCGGCCTCCGGGCAAGCGCCTGCAGAACCTGATGCTCCTCTCCGGCGGCGAGAAGGCGCTGACCGCGATCGCGCTGCTGTTCGCGCTCTTCCGGATCAAGCCCTCCCCCTTCTGCATCCTCGACGAGGTGGATGCGCCGCTCGACGACATCAACACCCTGCGGTTCGTCGGCATGCTGCGCGAGCTCTCGAAAGAGACGCAGTGCATCGTGATCACCCACAACAAGCTCACCATGGAGGTCGCGAGCACGCTCTACGGCGTGACCATGGAAGAACGCGGCGTCTCGAAGCTGGTGGCGGTGGCGCTCGAAGAGGTTCACCCGGAGGCCGCTGCGGCGTCCGCGTAGACGTCGCCCGGGTCCGGTCGCTGCCCTGCGGTCAGCGCCACCGGCCGACGATGACGGCGTGGCGGGCGCCACGGCCGCCATCCCGGGCCCGCAGGCGCTCGATGCGCACCTCGAACCCGGCGCCTGCGAGGCGGTGGACGAAGGCGGCGTTCGCAGATTCGGGAGCGTTCGACCAGACGGCCGCGACACCCCCCGGCGCGAGGCTGGCCACGAGCCGCGCGACGCCCGCCGCGGAATAGAGGCTGGCGTTGCCGGCGATGGTGAACGCTTCCGGGCCGTTGTCGACGTCGAGCAGAATGACGTCGAAGGGCTCCTTGCCCAACGCCCTGCCAACGTCCATCCTGTGCACCGAGACTCGCCGGTCCTCGAGCGGCCGGCCGGCAAGGTCGCCGATCGCGCCCCGATTGGCCCTCACCACGAGCTCGAAGAGCTCGCACACCACGACTTCGGCGTCCGCGGGCAGGGCGTCGAGCGCGGCGCGCAGAGTGTAGCCGAACCCGAGCCCTCCCAGCAGCACTCGTGGCCGCGTCGACGGCCGCATCGCGGCGCAGGCGAGTCGCGCGAGCGCCCTCTCCGAGCCGTGGGCGCGACTCGACATGAGCTCGCCGCCGGCAAGTCTCAGTGCATAGACGTCGCCCCGCCGGGTGAGCTGGAGCTCCTCGCCGTCGACGGTACGCTCCCGCGCCAGGATCTCGATCGGCTGCATGGCGGAGCGGACGGGCGCCCTTTCAGGCCGCGCTCGCAAGGGTCCGCCGGCAGCGCACGTTCATCGGCGCATCGTATCGCGGCGCCTGGCGCCGTCAGAGAGCGTAAAATGAGGCATGGCGCGCGTGGCCGACCTTCCCGTCTACAGCCGGGCCGAGGAGATTGCGCACAGCGTTTCGCACGGCATCGGCATTCCCCTGGCGATCGCCGGACTGGCGGTTCTGGTCGCCAGGGCGGCCCGGCACGGCAGCCCGATCGTCATCACTTCGGCGGCGGTCTTCGGCTCGACCCTGGTTCTGCTCTACGCCGCGTCGACCCTGTACCACGCCATTCAGGTGGAACGCGCGAAGCGGGTTCTGCGCGTGATCGACCATTCCTCGATCTACCTGTTGATCGCCGGGACCTATACCCCGTTCACCCTCGGCCCGCTGCTGGGGCCCTGGGGCTGGTCGCTCTTCGGAGTGGTCTGGGGCTCGGCGATCGTCGGAATCCTCTGGAAGAGTCTGGCGCTCGGCCGTGCGCCGGTCTTCTCCGTGGTGCTCTACGTCGCGATGGGATGGTGCGTCGTGGTCGCTTTCCGGCCGCTCGTCGCGCGGCTGCCCGATGGGGGCTTGACTCTGCTCCTCGCGGGCGGGGTCTGCTACACCTTCGGAATCGTCTTCTTCGCCTGGGAGAGACTGCGCTACCACCACTTAATCTGGCACCTGTTCGTGCTCGCCGGCAGCGTCTGCCACTACTTCGCGGTGCTGCACTACGTCATCCCGGCGCCGGTCCGCACCGTGTCGTTCTGACTCCGGAGCAGGTCAGGCCGGCTGGGTGTGGCCGCGCCGCGGGAAGCCCACCAGCCGGCGCTTCTGCTCGTCCCACAGCTTCAGGCGCGCACAGTGGAAGCTCTCGCGGATCGACAGGCGGGGCGCTTTCTGCAGCGCCGGGCTCGAATAGAAGGCCTCGCGCAGGCGGTAGTTCGGGATCTTGCTCGCCAGATGATGGATGTGGTGGAAGCCGATGTTGCCGGTGAACCAGTGCAGGAAGCGCGGCAGGTCGTAGAACGAGCTGCCCTGGATCGCCGCGGTATCGGCGTCCCAGGCGTCCTGGCGCTCCCAATAGGCGTCCTCGAACTGGTGCTGGACGTAGAACAGCCAGATCCCGAGGGCGCCGGCGACGAGCAGGATCGGCACCTCGACCAGGAGCAGCGTCTGCCACCCGATCGTCGCCACCAGGCCCCAGACGACGAGGCCGAGCACCAGGTTGTTCCACAACACGCTCGCCCACTCCTTCTTCCAGGCGAACGGCAGGTCGAACGGAATCCGGTGCTTCAAGACGAACTGGTAGAACGGCCCGACGAGAAAGAGCACCGGAGCGCTGCGGTAGAGGCGATAGCCGAACCGCTTGAGCGGCGAGAGCTGCAGGTACTCCTCGACGGTCAGCGTGCGGACGTCCCCGAACTCGCGCCGGTCCAGATTGCCCGAAGTCGCATGGTGAATGGCGTGGGTCTTCTTCCAGTAGCCGTAGGGAAAGAGGGTCACGACGCCGAGCGCAGCGCCCACCATGTGATCGACCTTGCGGGAAGCGAAGAACGATCCGTGGCCGCAGTCGTGCTGGATGATGAACAGCCGGATGAAGAGTCCCGAGATCGGAACCGTGAGGAGCAGCGTCCAGGCGTAGCTCCAGCCCCAGATCACGGTCTCGGCCATGAAGGCCCAGAGCAGCACGAAAGGGATCACCGTGCTCGCGAGCTGCCAGGCGGCGCGTCCCCGCAGCGGCCGGGCGTAACTCGCACAGAGCCGCCGCAGCGAAACTTCGAGGGTCGATTCTTGGGCCAAGGGGGAACACCTCCGCAAAGCCGCGTCAGTATACCAGCCGCCGCTGCCCCGACTTCCCCTGGGTCACCAAGCCGTTCCGCGACGATCTGGCGGCGATGGCGCACAACTCCATGAACAGGCGTCGGTGCGAACCTCGCCGCAGAGCGCGGTCTCACGCCCTGAATCGCCCGTCCACGCTGCTACGATGCCCGCGTGAGTAGGCTCTTTGGCGGCGGTCGCTGCCGTCTCCGCGCCGCGGCGCTCCTCCTGCTGCCGCTGATCTTGGCCTGCGGACGCACCCGATCCGAGCACATTCTGGTGCTCGGCTTCGACGGGCTCGACCCGGAGGCGGTGGACCTGCTGCTCTCCGAGGGCAAGCTCCCGAGCTTCGCCAAGCTGCGGCGCGAGGGCGCCTACGGGCGCCTGAAGACCTTCAAGCCGACCCTGTCGCCGATTCTCTGGACGACGATCGCCACCGGCAAGACGCCGGACCAGCACGGCATCGGCCATTTCGTGGCGCGCGACCGCATGAACGGCCGGGACCAGCCGGTCACCAGCGACATGCGGCGGACCAAGGCGCTGTGGAACCTCTTCTCCGAGGCTGGACGCAAGGTCGGCGTGCTCGGCTGGTGGGCGACCTATCCGCCGGAGAAGGTGAACGGCTTTATCGCCAGCGACCGGATGGCCTGGCACTTCCTGTTCGCACAGGGCTTCGAGAAGGGCGGCGCGCCCGGCGCCACCTACCCGCCCGAGCTCGAAGCGCATCTGCTGCCGAAGATGACGCGCCCCAACCAGATCGGACTCGCCGACCTTGCTCCTTACGTCGACGTCACCGCCGCCGATCTCGACCGGCCGTTCGACCTCGAGGACGACCTGCAGCATTTCCGCTGGGTGTTGGCGACCATGCGGTCCTATCGCGACATCGGTCTAGAGCTCTGGCAGAGCGAGCACCCTGACCTGATGCTGGTCTACTTCGAGGGCACCGATTCCACGGCGCACCTCTTCGGCCATCTCTTCCGCGCCCAGGGATTGGCTGGCGAGCTCGCCCTGCAACAGAAGAAGTTCGGCCACGCCGTCGAGTCGGTCTACGAAGAGGCCGATCGGATTCTCGGCGCATTCCTCGAAAAACTCGACCGCGACACGACCCTCGTCGTGCTCTCCGATCACGGCTTCGAGCTCGGCATCCTGCCCGAAGACCCGAGCCGGCTGCGCGACATGCGCCGCGTCTCCGAGCAGTTCCATCGCGACCATGGCGTGCTCTTCCTCTACGGCGCCGGCGTGCGCTCGAGCGCCCGCCTCGAGGAGCCGACGCTGCTCGATATCGCACCGACGCTCCTCGCCCTGGGCGGCATTCCACCGCCAGCGGACATGCCGGGACGGGTGCTGCGCGAAGGGTTCGTCCGTCTCGACGAACCGGCGCGCGTCGCCACCTACGAGGACCGCAGTCAACAGCGCGAAGCGGGTGGCGCCGGTCCCGATGCCGCCTCGCCGACTCCCGGCGGCAGCGCCGGTGCCGCCAATCCCGCCAATCCCGCCAATCCGGCAGATAAGGCGCTGTTGGAGCATCTGAGGAGCCTCGGCTATCTCTCCGGCTCATCGTCCAAAGGCGACCGCAACCTGGCCGCGATCGCTTTCGACAACCGGGACTACCGCAAAGCGGCGCAGATGTACCAGGTTCTGGTCGAGCAGGACCCCGACGACGCGGCGCTGCGGGCGAGCTTCGCCGGCGCCCTGGGCGCGCTCGGCCGCTATGACGAGGCGATCGCCGAGCTCGACCGCTCGCTCGCGATCGATCCGCTGAATCCGGAGGGCCACCACAACCGCGGCGCTGCGCTCGAGCGTCTCGGCCGCCGCGACGAGGCGATCGCGAGCTACCGCGAGGCGGTGCGCTATCGCAGCGACTACGAACCGTCGCTCGCGGCGCTGGCGCGGCTCGGCGCCAGCGCGACAACCAAACCGCCGGCCACCGACCCCGAGCGGCGCGCCGCCGCGCTCGCCGAAGAGGCGTCCAACCTGGCGCGCCGCGGCGACTATACGGACGCGCTGACGCGCCTCGTCGACGCGGAGAAGCTCGCGCCGCGGCTGGCGCTCGTCTGCCAGTACGAATCCAACGTCGCCTACCTCGCGGGCGACCGGCGGCGGGCGATCCGCGCTCTCGAGCGTTGCCTCCTTCTCGAGCCCGACAACGCGCTCTTCCGCACCAATCTCGAGCGCCTGCGGACCCAGCGTTGACCGGCCCGCCGGCCGATCCCGCGCGGCGATCGATTGGACGCCTCGCGCTCCTCTCCCGTAGAATCGACCGCCTCGCGAGAGCGGGCCGACGTAGCTCAGCGGTAGAGCAACTGATTCGTAATCAGTAGGTCCCCGGTTCAATCCCGGGCGTCGGCTCCATTTCCGGCTCGCTCAGGCCTCACGGAGGACCCCGATGCCGTCGCGACTGCTGGCCTATCGCACTCTCCCGGCAGCCGCCATGCTGCTCGCGGCGACAGGATTCGCGCCGGCCGCCGCAGACGGACCTCCCGCCATGACCTCCCCTCCCTCCACGACCGTCTCTGCTCCGACCTCCGTGCCGATGGCCGCACCGCCACGCGCCGCGATCCGGCCGCATGTCTTCCACGAGCACGGCCGCGAGCGCGTCGACGACTACTACTGGCTGCGCGACGACACGCGCAAGGACCCGGAGATGCTGGCCTACCTCGCCGCCGAGAACGCTTACACCCAGGCGGTGCTCGCACCGACGGAGCCGCTTCAGGCCAAGCTCTACCAGGAGCTCGTGGGGCGCCTGAAGCAGGACGACGACACGGTGCCGTTTCACAAGGACGGTTTCTGGTACTACCGCCGCTTCGAGGCCGGCCAGGAGTACGACCGGCTCTATCGACGCAAAGGCTCGCTCGCCGCCCCCGAGGAGCAGCTGCTCGATCTCAACGAGCTCGCCCGCGGGCACGACTACTTCCGGCTCGGCGCCTGGGACGTGACGCCCGACGGCCGGCTCCTCGCCTGGTCGGAGGACACCGTCAGCCGCCGGCAGTTCACGGTTCATTTCCGCGACCTTACGGGCGGCGACCCGATCCGCGAGACGATCGGAAACAGCTCCGGTGAGGTGGTCTGGGCGAACGACAATCGGACGATGTTCTACATCGAAAAGGACCCCGTGACGCTGCTCGGATTCCGGGTCCGGCGGCACCGCCTCGGCACCGATCCGGCGAGCGATCCAGTCGTCTGGGAGGAGAAAGACAAGACCTTCTACACCGGGATCGGAAAATCCAAGTCCGGGCGCTTCATTCAGATCTTCTCGCGCAGCACCGTCTCCACCGAAGTGCGGCTCCTCGACGCCGGGCGACCCGAGGATCCGTTCCGCCTCTTCCTGCCGCGCGAGCGCGACCACGAGTACGCGGTCGAGGACCTGGGCGCGAGCTTCGTCGTGCGCACGAACTGGCAGGCCAAGAACTTCCGGCTGATGCTCGCTCCTGCGGCGACGACCGGCGACCGCTCGACCTGGCGCGACCTCGTGGCGCACCGGGAGGACGTCTTCATCGACGACTTCGAGGCCTTCCCCGGATACGTCGCGATCGCCGAGCGCTCGACCGGCCTCCGCCGCCTGCGCATCAAGCCGCTCGACGGCTCGGCCGAACGCTACGTCGACTCGGAAGAGCCGGACTACACGGCCTGGCTCGCTTTCAACTCCGAGCAGGAGACCGCGAAGCTCCGCTACGGCTACACCTCGCTGCGCACGCCGATCTCCACCTTCGAGCTCGACATGAAAACGGGTGAGCGGACGCTCCTCAAGCAGCAGGCCGTCCTCGGCGGTTTCGACGCTTCGCGCTACGTCACCGAGCGTCTCTTTCTGCCGGCCCGCGACGGCGTGCAGGTGCCGGTCTCGCTCCTCTATCGCAAGGGCTTCGAGCCCGACGGAAAGGCACCACTCCTGCTCGAGGCCTACGGCTCGTATGGCGCTTCGAGCGACCCGTTCTTCGACTCCGACGTCTTCTCCCTGGTCGACCGCGGATTCGTCTATGCCATCGCCCACGTGCGCGGCGGCCAGGAGATGGGGCGCCACTGGTACGACGACGGCAAGCTGCTCAAGAAGAAGAACACCTTCTTCGACTTCATCGACGTCACCGAAGGACTGGCGGCGCGCCACTACGCGGCGCGCGACCGCGTCTTCGCGGTCGGCGGGAGCGCCGGCGGGCTCCTCATGGGCGCGATCGCGACGCTGCGCCCCGACCTCTACCGCGGGGTCATCGCCGCCGTGCCGTTCGTGGACGTGATCACGACGATGATGGACGAGACGATTCCGCTCACCAGCAACGAATTCGACGAGTGGGGCGATCCGAAGGTCCCCGAGTACTACGACTACATGCTCTCGTACTCCCCCTACGATCAGGTGAAGGCGCAGCCCTACCCCAATCTCCTCGTCACGACCGGCCTCTGGGACTCGCAGGTGCAGTACTTCGAGCCCGCCAAGTGGGTGGCGAAGATCCGCGCTCACAAGACCGACTCGAACTGGCTGCTGCTCAAGACGAACATGGAGGCCGGCCACGGCGGGAAGTCCGGGCGCTTCGCGCGCCTCAAGGACACCGCCCTCCAATACGGCTTCCTGCTCGAGCTCGCGGGAATTCGCGACTAGCGCCATGGCGGCTGGCCGTGTCGACTCGGCGCTTGGGCGCCTCGCGGGCGAGCTCGACGAGATCACCCGCATCGTCCGCTTCGAGCCGGCGCTGCTCGACCTGCGCATCGAACGGGTTTCGAGATGGTCGATCGGCCAGCAGGTCGACCACATGTTGAAGGTCCTCGAAGCCGGGCAGCGTTTCCTCGAAGGCCAGCGCGAGCCGCTGCCGCGCGGCATCAACCTCTACGGAAGACTCTCGCTCGCACTGCGCTGGTTTCCGCGCGGCATCGGCAGGTCACCCAAGGGCGTGCGCCCCGGGGAGTTCACCGCGGCGGGGCTCGCGGAACGCGCCTCCCGCCTGCGCAAGGTCTTCTGCGACCGACCGCTCCCCGCGGCCATCCTCGCCGACGCGCGACCGGTCTTCCCGCATCCCTACTACGGGGGCCTCACGGCGGTGCAGGGCGTGCGCTTTCTCGAGATCCACACCCATCACCACCTGAAGATCGTCGCCGACATCCGGCGTGCGGCGCCTGCTTCCGGTAGCGTGCTCGGTCCATGACCACCTCCACGGACGGATTCCGCCTGTCACAGGCCGCTTCGGCCGGCGGCTGCGCGGCGAAGATCGGCCCGGGCGACCTGCGCATCCTGCTGGGGTCTCTGGGTGGAGTCGTCGACTTCGGCGAGCCCGGCACGCGGGTGCTCATCGGACCCGAGACGCTCGACGACGCCGGCGTCCTGCTCTTCCGCGGCCAGGCGCTCATCGCGACGACCGACTTCATCCCGCCGGTCTGCGACGACCCGCTTCGATTCGGTCGCATCGCCGCGACCAACGCGATCTCGGACGTCTACGCGATGGGCGGGCAACCGCTCCTGGCGCTCAATCTCTGCTGCTTCCCGGCCGATGCGCCGCCCGAGGTGCTGGCTCAGATCCTCGCCGGCAGCGCGACAACCTGCAACACGGCTGGCGCCGCGGTCCTGGGCGGCCACTCGATCCGCGACAAAGAGCTCAAGTTCGGCCTCGCCGTCGTCGGCTTCGGCGATCCGGAGCGCCTGTTCACGAACCAGGGCGCGCGACCCGGCGACCGCTTGCTCCTCACCAAGCCCCTGGGCAGCGGGGCGCTCGTCAACGCCTTCAAGTTCGGTCAGCTCGACGAGGCGGGCCTCGAGCCGGCACTCGTCGAGATGGAGCGCTCGAACGCCGAGGCCTCGCGCCTCGCCCTCGCCCACGGCGCCACCGCCGCGACCGACGTCACCGGCTTCGGCCTCGCCGGACATGCCTGGAACGTGGCCCGAAGCTCGCACGTCGCGCTCGAGATCGACTTCGCCGCGCTCCAGTCTCATCCCCGTTTCTTCGAGCTCACGGAAGTCGGGATCACGACCGGCGCGACCGGCGCCAACCGCCGCTACCTCGCCCCGCACGTGAAATGGATCCGCGCGCGCGCCGAGGTCGAGCAGGCGCTGATCTTCGACCCGCAGACGTCCGGAGGCCTGCTGCTGGCGGTGCCGGAGGCGGGCGTGGATCCCATTCTCACCGCTCTTGCCGCCAGCGGCCACCGGGCCGCCGAAATCGGCGAAGTCGTCGCCGGCGAACCGGAGCTGCGGATTCTCTAGCTTGCAGACGGCCGCTGGCGGCCGGTCAGTTCACCGTCACGCTCCACGCCTCGCGTGTCGCCCTGCAGGAAACCGTCGACGAAGATCGGCGTCGGAACGTGCGTGGCAGTGATCTCGACCGCGCCCGACTCACAGTCGGTCGTGCGCGCGACGCCGCGCTGGTCGGCGGCGAGGCAGAGCGCGTCGTCGGCGCCGCCCACCGCAACGCTCGCGCCACCGGGCAGATGGGTGGCGGTCGGGCCGCCGTTGTCGGCCAGCGCGCCGAGCGCCAGCGCGACCGCGGTGACGTCGTCCTGGTCGGTGGCCTGCGTGAAATTGCAGCTGTGGCCGGTCGATTCGACGTTGCCGCCGAGCGAGGTAACGGCCCCGGTGCCGCTCAGCGCGCAGGTGCCCGCGACGATCGAGTTGGCGAGCGCCGCCGGTGAGTTGAAGACCGCCAGCCGCGCGATCGGAGTTCGCCGCTGTCGAAGAGGGTGCAGTGGTTGCAGCTGAACGCGGTCGCGAAATTGACCAGGATCTCCTGGGCCGCCGTTGCCGGTGAACGTGCTGTCCTCGACCGTCGCCGCGCCCTGCGTCAGCGACAGACCGGTGCCGGCGCTTGCCGGCGACGGTCGTCCGCCGGATCGTCGCCACGCTCTGGATGGTCATCGAGATTCCGGCGCCGTTGCTGCCCAGTCCGTTGTCGCGAAACTCGCAATCTTCGATCGTGTGCGTGCCGACGCCGAGATGCACCCCGGCGACGGAGCTGTTCTGGACGGTGAGACCCCGGATCGCCGTGACCAGGCTGGCGATTGCCGTCGGCCTCGATCGGCTGCTCTCCGAGGCCGGTGGCGTCGACGAAGCGTGACCGGCGCGCCGGCTCCGACGATCTCGACGTTCTGGCGAAGATCGAGATCGCCGGTCGCGGAGTTGTTCTCGGCGCTGCCGACCAGAGTCACGTGGTAGGTGCCGGCGGAGAGCAGGACCCGGTCGTCCGCGGGGTCGCCGTTGGCGGCGATCACCGCTTCGCGTAGCGAGCAGTCGGCCGGTAGGCAGCCGTCGGGGACCGGGTCGTCGTAGCGCGTGACAACGAAATCGAAGGCAAGCCCCGGAGCGCTGACGGCCACGGCGAGAAGGACAACCATCCAGGCACGAAGTGCTGAGCTCACGAGGACCTCCCTTTGGCTTCGGACTCGATACCCGGAGAGACTAGGGGCTGAAACCGGCGCGCAATACCCACGAAAGTCATGGCAGGCCCCCGACCAACGATCTGCTGGCCCCTGGCGCTACCTTGCCGTCGGAGGGGGAAGGAGCTACTCGAAGCGCAGGGCGTCGATCGGGTCGAGGGCGGCGGCGCGGCGGGCGGGGTAGAAGCCGAAGAAGATGCCGATCAGGGCGGCGAAGCCGAAGGCCAAGAGGACCGGCCCGGCGCCGAGCGAGACCGGCCAGCCGGCGTAGCGGGCGATGAGCTGCGAGGCGCCGACGCCGAGCACGATCCCGATGAGCCCTCCGACTACGGACAGCACCACCGCTTCGAGCAGGAATTGCGCGAGGACATGGCGCCCCTTGGCGCCGATCGCCATGCGGATGCCGATCTCGCGCGTGCGCTCGGTGACCGAGACCAGCATGATGTTCATGATCCCGATGCCGCCGACCAAGAGCGAGATTGCCGCTACCGAGCCGAGCAGCACCGAGAGCGTCTGCGAGCTCGCCGCGGCGGTCGATGCCATCTCCTCCTGCGAGCGGATCATGAAGTCGGCGTCCTGGCCGGGTCCGATCCGGTGCCGTTGCCTGAGCAGCAAGTCGATCTCGTTCTTCGCGTCCGTCACCCGGTCCGGCGAGGCCGCGGCAGCCAGGATCATCCCGACGTGCGAGTGGCCTTCGAGGCGCTTCATCAGCGTCGTGTAGGGAGCGATGATCGTGTCGTCCTGGTCCTGGCCCATCGTCGAGCCGCCCTTCTTCTCGAGCACTCCCACGACACGGAATGGCACGTTCTTGATCCGGATCGTCGCGCCGACGGCGTGGCCGGCGGGAAAGAGGGCGTCCGCGACCGTGCGGCCGAGCACCGCGACCTTGGTCGCCGAGCGCACGTCGGCGTCGATGAAGAAGTCGCCTTCGGCGAGGTTCCACGAGCGGATGAACGGCCAGTCGACGTCGACTCCCTGGACCTGCGTCGCCCAGTTGAGCTCTCCAGCAACCACCTGGGCCGACGTGCGCGCGCTCGCCGAGACGTACGCCACCGACGGACAGTCGACGCGGATCGCCGCCGCATCGTCGGCGGAGAGGTTCGACGCGCCCGAGAACATCCGCGCCCCCGAGCTCGTCGTGGTACCCGGAAAGATCATCAGGAAATTCGTACCGAGGGCGTCGATCTGCGCTTGGATCGAGCTCGAGGCGCCTGAGGCCACGGCAACCATGGCGATCACGCAGGCGACGCCGATCACGATTCCGAGCATGGTGAGCGCCGAGCGCATCTTGTTGCGCCCGATCGACTGCAGCCCGACCTTGATGATGTTGGCGACCCGCATCCAGCCGACGCTCACGCGACACTCTCCTGGCCGGGTGCGACGCGGGCGCTGCGCGCGATGCGACGGTCGCTCACCTTGTCGTCGGAGACGATCCGGCCATCCCGAAACGCCACGATCCGGCGGGCGAACTGCGCGATGTCGGTCTCGTGGGTGATCGCGATTACCGTGCGCCCCTGCTCGTTGAGCTCCTGCAGAATCGCCATGATCTCCTCCGAGACTCGCGAGTCGAGGTTGCCGGTCGGCTCGTCGGCGAGCAGAATCGCCGGGTCGGTCACCAGGGCACGCGCGATCGCGACGCGCTGCTGCTGTCCGCCGGAGAGCTGCGACGGCCGATGGCCCTCGCGCCCGCCGAGCCCGACCCGGGCCAGCATGTCGAGAGCGCGCTCCCGCCGCTCGTGGGCCGTCGTGAGCCGATCACTGTAGAGCAGCGGCAGCTCCACGTTCTCGAGCGCCGTGGTGCGCGCCAGCAGGTTGAAGTTCTGGAAGACGAAGCCGATCTTCGAGTTGCGGACCTCGGCGCGCTGGTTCTTGTCCAGCGCGGAGGCGTCGATGCCGTCGAGCACGTAACGGCCGCTCGTCGGCCGGTCGAGGCAGCCGATGATGTTCATCAGCGTCGACTTGCCAGAGCCCGAGGGTCCCATGACCGCCACGAACTCCCCCGCGCCGATCGCCAGGCTCACCCCGTCGAGCGCCCGCACCTCGACCTCGCCGAGGGTGTAGATCTTGACGATGTCCTTGAGATCGACGAGATCGGCGCGCGCCACGATCACATCCGCCGCCCGCCCGTCGCGAGCGGGCTCGCATTCGATGCAGGACCGGTCTTGGTCGTTGCGAGACCGAGGACGATCGCATCTCCGGGCGCGAGCTCGCTCTCCAGAATC
Source organism: Thermoanaerobaculia bacterium (assembly GCA_963806165.1). Lineage (GTDB taxonomy): Bacteria > Acidobacteriota > Thermoanaerobaculia > Multivoradales > JAGPDF01 > JAGPDF01. The sequence continues at coordinate 357,870 of CAWDWZ010000007.1, read as the reverse complement.
TCCGTGAAACGGCCGTCGGAAAGGCCGGTCCGCACCCGCACTTTGGCGAGCTTGCCGTCCGCGCCGAGCAGGTAGACGCTCTGCCAGCCCTTCTCCGATTCCGCAGTCGGCCGCCCCGCGGCGAGCCCCTGCGCAGCGCCGGCGAAGCCGCCGCCAGGATTCCCCGCTGAATTCCCCGCTCTGATTCCGGAACTGCGGCCACCCGTGCCACCCGGCGCTTCCGCGGACGCTGCGGAGCGGCTGGCGCGGCCCGATCCGCCGGGTGCCTCTTCTGTCGGCCGGAAGCGCAGGGCGGCGTTGGGAACCCGCAGGACGTCTTTGACGCGGTCGACCTCGACCGACAGATCGGCGGTCATCTTGGGGCGCAGTTTCTGCTCGGCGTTCTCCACCCCGACGATCACCGGATAGGTGACGACGTTCTGGTTCACGGTGGCGTTCAGGCGCACCTGGGTGATCGCGCCGACGAACTCCTCCTCCGGGTAGGCGTCGACCGTGAACTTGGCGGTCTGACCGACGCGGATCCGGCCGATGTCCGACTGGTCGACGTCGGCCTGGACCTGCATCTTGGTCAGATCCTGGGCGATCGTGAAGAGCGTCGGCGCCTGGAACGACGCGGCCACCGTCTGTCCGACGTCGTACTGGCGGTCGACCACGACGCCGTCGATCGGCGAGCGGATCTTGGTGTAGCCGAGGTTGGTCTCGGCCTGCAGCAGGGCGGCTTTGACCTGCCCGATCTGCGCCGAGAGGGCATCGAAATCGGCCTTTGCCAGGTCGTAGTCGGCCTGCGAGACCAGCTCCTTGGCGAGCAGCTGTTCCTGCCGCAGAAGCTGGCTGCGGGCGTTCGCGAGGCGCACTTCAGACTGCAGGACATCGGCCCGCCGCTGCTCGACGGTGGCCTCGAACGTCGTCGGATCGAGCTCGGCGACGAGCTGTCCCTTGGTCACCGGCGTGTTGAAGTCGGCGTAGAGCGCGGCGATGATCCCCGACACCTGGCTGCCGACCTGTACGGTGGTGACCGCCGAAATCGTCCCGGTGGCGGTCACGGTCATCGCAACATCCCCGCGATCAACGATCGCGGTCTTGTACTTTCCGGCTTCCTTCCCGCCGTTCGGCCCGCGGAAGAAGTACCAGGCGCCGATGCCCGCCAAGACGACGATGCCTGCAACCCACAGAACCCTCTTCATTCGAGCCTCCGGAAGCGGTACGGCTGAACATCCGTCGCTCGGGCGGGCCGCGCGATCGACATCTTCCATCTTAGGACAAGCACGGCGCATGCCCGAACGAAAGGCCCCCAGGCGACCCGCGAAATGTGTGCCTGTCCCTCTTTTCTCCGAAGCCGGCGCCAGAATGGCAGCGAAGAGGCGCTCAGGCCTTACCGGATCCACAGTGCTCGATCGCCTGAGCGAGCGCTGCGGGATCCGGAGCGTAGGGCGAGGCGGAGCGGCTGAAGATCGCCGCGGACTCCTCGATCATCTTGCGCCCTTCGACCGGCGAGCCGTGGGCGCAGAGGAACTCGCCGAAGTCGTCGAGCCCTCCCGCGAGATCGATGTTGTCGCCCGGCAGCGTGGCACGGTAGACCGCCAACCCCCGGCGCATCAAGGCCTCGACGCCGCCGAAATCGCCCATCGCTTTCCGGGTCTTGGCGACATCGAACAGCCCGTCGGCGACCCGTGGGTGATTCGGCCCGAAGCGCTTCTCGCGCGCCGCGAGCACTGCAGTGAATAGCGGCAGGGCGCCGCCGGGATCGCCGTGGGTCACCAGGAGGATCGCGAGGTCCCGGCGAGCGCCGAGGGAATCCTCGTGCTCGGGGCCGAGAATCCGGTCGTAGTCCGAGATCGCTTCGAGATAGGCCGCCTTCGCCTGCGCAACCTCCTCCTTCGCCGTCCAGTCCGACCCGAGCTCGACGAGGACCTTGGGATAGAAGCTGTGCGAGCGGCCGAACGTCTTCTCGACGATCGCGAGCGCCTCCAGGTTGACCTGGATGGCCTCGTCCATCGCCCCGGCCTCGCGCAGCGCGACGCCGAGATTCAGACGGTTCTCGCCCGCCGATGGGCTCTCCCGTCCGAGGAGCCGATCGTCGATCTCGATCGTGCGGCGCAGGTAAGGCAGACTCTTCGCTCCCTCACCGATCGTCGCGAGAAACAGGCCGTACTCTCCGAGAGTCTTCGCCAGGGCCGCTTCGTCCGGCGGCGGGAGCACGTCGAGAATCGCCAGCGCCCGGGTGAACTCGGACTTCGCGCCCGCGTAGTCGCCCAGGCGCTTGAGAACGATCGCGAGATCCGCCCGCGTTCTCGCCGCTTCGACGCTCCCCGATCCGAGAAGCTGCTCCTGCGTCGGCAGCGCCCGGCGCAGAAGCCCGTCCGCCGCCTTCTCGTCCCCGGTCCGGTGGAAGAGCATGGCCAGGTCGCGTTCGAACGCCGCTGTTTCGACACTCCTCTCGCCGTGCGCCGCGCGGCGCTCATCGAGAGCCCGCTCGAGCAGCGGGCGCGCCTGCGCGGAAAGGTCGAGCTGGCGATAGAGGTTGCCGATGAGATTCATCATCGTGCCCGCGACTTCGGGCTGATGGGCGAGCTCCTTCTCGATCCGCGACGCGCCGCGGTCCAGGATGTCGCGCGCCGAGAGCTTCTCCCCCTTGGTGCGGTCGAGATCCGAGACCTCGAACAGGCTGGAGAGAAAGGACGCCAGCTCGTTCGCCTGGGCGCTCTTCACTTCGGCGCGGTCGCGTTCGCGGGCGAGCTCGGCGGTGTAAAGGCCCACGAGCACGGCGAAGAGCGCCAGCACCGAACCCGCTGTTGCGAGCGCCACCGCGTGCCGGCGGACGAACTTCGCGGCGCGATAACGCACCGTGTCGGGACGCGCGGCGACCGGCCGGCCGGCGAGATGCCGCCGGATGTCCTCCGCGAGCTCGCCCGCGGAAGCGTAGCGGCGATCGGGCTCTTTCTTGAGCGCCTTGAGAACGATGTTGTCGAGGTCCCCGGAGAGGGCGCGGCGCAGGCGGGCGACGCTGCCGTCGCGCAAGCCGCTCGCCTCCTCCGCGGTCAGGGTCATCGGGCCGCCGGGCGTGTCGATCTCGCCGCTCTTCGCCGCCGCCGTGCTCGGGCGCTCCGGGATCTCGTCGCAGATCGCGCGCTCGAGGTCGGCGGCGCGCCGGGAGCGGATGCGATAGGGCCGCCGCCCGGTGAGCAGCTCGAAGAGGAGGATGCCGAGGGAGTAGACGTCGCTGGCGGTGGTCACCAGCTCGCCGCGGGCCTGCTCGGGGCTCGCGTACTCCGGCGTCATCATGCGCAGTCCGAGCGCCGTCAGACCGCGCGACTCCGAGCCGCCGTCGGGGGAGAGGACGCGGGAGAGACCGAAGTCGAGCAGCTTCGGGACGCCGTCCGCGGTGACCAGGATATTGGTCGGCTTGAGGTCGCGATGCACGACGAGCCGCTGGTGGGCATACTGCACCGCCCTGCAGACTTCGCCGAAGATCGCGAGACGCGCGCCGACGGAGAGGCGGCGCGCGTCGCAATAGTCGAGCAGCGCCTGGCCCTCGATGTACTCCATGACGAAGTAAGGCAGACCGTCCTCGGTGGTGCCGCCATCGAGGAGCCGCGCGATGTTGGGATGCTCGAGCGCGGCGAGGATGCGCCGTTCGGCGAGGAAGCGATCCACCACGAGCTCGGTGTCCATGCCTCTTCGGATGACCTTGAGCGCCACCCGTTGGCCGAAATCGCCGGCCGAACGCTCGGCGAGGAAGACCGTCCCCATGCCGCCATGCCCGATTTCGCGCACGACTCGGTAGGGACCGACCTCGCCGCCCGGCCCGATGCCGCTCGGCCCCTTCGCTTGGTCGGGACTGCCGAGCTCGCTCCCGGTCTCGCTCGCCCCGAGCCGGGCAGCCTCTTCCGCCGCCGGGGACTCGAGAAACGGCTCGGCCTCCGCCGCCAGGGCGAGAAGCGACTCGACCTCGCGTCGCAAGTCGGGATCCCCGGCGCAGGAGGCGTCGAGAGCGCCGGCGCGTTCGGCGGCCGGGAGCTCCTGCAGGCGATCGAAGAGAGCGCGGATCTCGCGCCAGCGCTCCGGCTTCATCCGGGGGCTCCGCCGAGCTCCCGCAGCAGCCAGACTTTGGCCGAAAGCCAGTGCCGCTTGACGGTCGCCGGCGAAAGTCCGAGCACCTCGCCGGTCTCCTCTACCGAAAGCCCGCCGAAGTAGCGCAGCTCGACCAGCTTCGCCTGCTCGGTATCGAGTGCCTGGAGTTTGTCGAGGGCGGCGTCGAGGTCCAGGAAGTCGACCGGGCGCTGCGTGGTCACGAGGTCCTCGTCCTCGAGCACGAGGTGAGGCTCGCCGCCGCCCCGCTTGGACCGCCGCCGGCGGCGTGCGTGATCGACCAAGACGCGGCGCATGGTCTGCGCCGCAACACCGTAGAAGTGCAGGCGGTTCTGATAGCTCACGCGGCTCTGGTCGACCAGGCGCATGTAGGCCTCGTGGACGACGGCGGTCGGCTGCAGCGTGTGGCCAGGGCGCTCCCCACGGGTCTGGCGCGCGGCGATCCGCCGGAGCTCGTCGTAGACCAGTGGCAACAGGCGCTCGAGAGAGCCCGGGTCTCCCCCCCGCCATTGCAGGAGGAGGTCGGTGATCTCGCCGGAATCGCTGGCTGGGGGCTCGGCGGACACGCTCTCTCGGTCGCGGAGAAGATCCGGAAAAGGAACTGGAGAGCACCCTAGACGCCACCCCCTCGGCTGTCAAGCGCGCCGCCGCGCCGCGCTTCCGGCCGCGAAGGCCCGGGCGCCGTCTCCGCGGACACTCCCCGTGAGCCTGTCCGGCGGGATTTGGCGCTTTCCCTCATGCACGAGCACCCAGGAGGCCCATGAGAATCGAGAGATCGTTCGCCCAGCGCCGCAAGAGCCTTGATTCACGGCGAGGCATCGCCGCGACGCTGTTGGCCGGGGTGCTTCTCCTCGGAATGGCCCGGGAGGCCCATGCCCAGCTCTTCACCCGCGGCAACGTCCTTCTGACGTCCCCCGATAGCTCCGGCGAAACGGGCTCCGCCACCGCGAGCGGCGACTTCAACGGTGACGGTTTTGCCGATCTGGCCGTCGGTGCACCCCACACAACGGTGGCCGGCTCGCCCGATGCCGGTGAGGTGCTGGTCTGGTACGGCTCGGCGAGCGGTCTGGGATCGCGGGTCCGGATCCGCCAGGGTCTGAACGGCCTTCCAGGGACCCCCGAGGAGTTGGACGAGTTCGGCGCCAGCCTGGCGGCTGGGGACTTCGACGGCGACGGCTTCGCCGACCTGGCGGTGGGCGTCTGGTTCGAGGACGTTCCTTCCGGCAGCGGGCCGGTTGCCGACGCCGGGGTGGTCGAGTTGATTTACGGCTCGAGCAGCGGGCTCGTCTCGGCCGGAGCGCAGATCTTCAACCAGGAGAGTCCCGGAATCGGCGGTGTGCTCGAGCCCGACGACTGGTTCGGCGAAGCCCTCGAGGCGGGAGACTTCAACGGCGATGGCTTTGCCGATCTGGCGATCGGAGTGTCGTCCGAAGACGTCGGCATGGCGATCGACGCCGGCAATCTCACGATTCTCTTCGGTACCGCGGGCGGACTCACCGGCATCGGCAGCGAGACCTTCAACGAGGCGGGCGCTGGTGGGACTGTGTCTGCGCACCATCTCTTCGGCTTTGCCCTCGCCAGCGGCGATTTCGACGACGACGCTCACGCCGACCTCGCGGTTGGCGCGTCTGGGGAGGTCCTAAACGGTCATGCCAACGCCGGAGCGGTCTGGATCTTCTCGGGTGTCGACGGCGGCCTCTCGGTCCCGGGCCTGTTCCTCCACCAGGGAAGGGTCCTCGCCTCCGGAACGATCGCCGGAACAGCTGAAGCCGACGATGAGTTCGGCCACAGCCTCGCCGCCGGCGACTTCAATCGCGCCAACGCCCAGAGTCCGCGCTATCAGGACCTCGCGATCGGCGTCGCCGGCGAGAACGGCTTCCTCGGCGCGGTCGAGATTCTCGCCGGGAGCGCGAACGGAATCACCGCCGCTGGAAACTTCCTCTTCTTCGAGAGTGACCTGACCGGCACTGGCACCTCCTCTGCTTTCGGCTACACGTTGGCCGCGGGTTCCCTGCACTCCGGCGTCCGCGCCGACCTCGTCGTGGGCTCGCCCTTTGAAGACGCGGGCGCGATGTTCAGCGCCGGTCGCCTCTTCGTCATCCCGGGCTCCGCCAGCGGATTGCAGCTCGGACTCGCCGACGAGTTCGACTGCGCGACTCCCGGCCTCGCATGCGGCCCGCCCCACCCCTACGAGTGGCTCGGGTCCGCCTTGGCCATCGGCAACTTCGACGGTCGCGAGGTCAAGGACCTCGCCATCGGCGTCAGCGGTTGGGATTCAGGCCTCGGAAACCTCGACGGAGCCGTCGAAGTCCTCTACAGCGCGCTCTTCGCCGCCGACTTCGAAACCCACGATCTCTCGCAGTGGTCGTCGGTGACGCCGTGAAGGGAGACAACATGCGCAGAAGAACCACCCGTTCGTCACTGGTCGCCGGCACGATGCTCTACGCGCTCGGCGCGACCGCCCACGCCCAGCTCTTCACCCGTGGCAATCAATTCCTGACGCCCGCCGCGAGCGCCGCCTTCGGCGCCGGAAATGCGCTCGCGGACGGCGACTTCAACGGCGACGGTTTCACCGATCTCGCGGTGGGAGAGCCCACCGCCTTCGATGGCGTCGGGGCCGACGCCGGGCGCGTGCAGGTCTGGTCGGGCTCGGGTGCGGGCCTCCAGGCGCCCATCGTCCTGCAGCAGGGACTCGATGGCCTTCCAGATGTCGCCGAGCCCGGCGACCTCTTCGGTGTGACGCTCGCCGCCGGCGACTTCGACCACGACGGCTTCGACGACCTCGCGATCGGCGTCGTGCTCGAGGACGTGGTCGCGGGAGTCAACTCTTACGAAGACGCGGGCGCGATCGAGATCGTCTACGGCTCGAGCACGGGCCTGGAGACTTCGCGCGCCCAGATCTTCAACCAGGCGAGCGCCGGCGTGCCGGGCCTCCCGCAGCCGTCCGCCCTGTTCGGCTACGGCCTCGCGGCAGGCGACTTCAACGGCGACGACTTCGCCGATCTCGCGGTGGGCGCGACCGGCCAGGATATCGGCATCGAGATCGACGCCGGGAAGGTCTTTGTCTTCCCGGGAACGACCCTCGGTCTCACCGCCGTCGGCAGCGTCGCCTTCAACAAGAGCGATGCCGGCGGAACGGCCTCGGCGGGAGATCAGTTCGGCAAGGTCCTCGCGGCCGGCGACTTCGACGCCGACGGCTTCGCCGACCTCGCGATCGGCGATCCGGACGAGACAGTCGCCGGTGCGAGCGGGGCCGGCGCCGTCTGGGTTCTCCAAGGAGGCGGCGCCGGACTCGCGCTGCCCGGGATCCGTCTCTTCCAGGGCCGCGTCCTGGCCTCGGGGACGATTCCCGGAGTGGCGGAAGCGAACGACAACTTCGGTGCCAGCCTCGCCATCGCGGACTTCGACCGCGCCGACGCCCAGAGTCCGCGCTATCAGGACCTCGCGATCGGCGTGCCGCTCGAGAACGACCCGGCGGGTGCGGTCGAGATTCTCGCCGGAAGCGCCAACGGAATCACGGCAGCCGGCAGCTTGCTGTTCGATGAGTCGGACCTCCAGGGAGGCTCCGTCACGCCCCGCGACTTCGGCAGGGCGCTCGCCGCCGGGCCGCTGCACTCGGCCATTCGCGCCGACCTCGTCGTCGGCGCCCCGTACGACCCCGCGGGCGGCGTGGGCTTCGCCGGACGGGTCTTCGTCATCCCCGGCTCGCCGACTGGACTCCGCCTCGACCTCGCCGGCGAATGGGACGCCACCCGCGCCGGGCTCGCCTGCGGCCCGCCGACGCTCTCCGAAGGATTCGGTTTCGCGCTCGCCCTCGGCAACTTCGACGGCAACGAGCTCCGCGACCTCGCGATCGGAATGCCGGGATTCGAGCCCCAAGGCTTCCGGGACTATCGCGGCGGCGTGGAGGTCCTCTACAGCGCGCTCTTCGCCTCCGACTTCGAGACCCAGAACCTCCTGCAGTGGTCGTCCTCCGCGCCCTGAGTCGGACGGCCGCGCTCGGCAGTGCGCCGGCCTCCAGCCGCTACGCCATGTGAGTAGAATGCCCTCGCCCGGCGATGATCGCCGGGGCGGCGGGGCGGCGGGCCGGCAGGAGCGTCGGTCGGGCCGGCGGCGTGTCGGGGGAACGGGCGATGAAAGGGGTGGTGACGGCGATTCTCGGCGGCGGGCAGGGGGCGCGACTCGCGCCGCTCACCCGCGATCGCGCCAAACCGGCGGTACCGGTCGGCGGCAAGTTCCGCCTGATCGACATCCCGATCTCGAACAGCCTGCACGCCGGCATCGACCGGGTCTACGTCCTGACCCAGTTCAACAGCGAGAGCCTGCATCGCCACATCGCGCAGAGCTACCGTTTCGACGCCTTCCGCGGCGGTTTCGTGAATCTGCTCGCCGCCGAGCAGAACATGACGAATCGCTCCTGGTACCAGGGCACCGCCGACGCGGTGCGGCAGAATCTGACCCGGCTGATCGACGACAACGACCCGACGGAGGTCCTGATCCTCTCCGGCGACCAGCTCTACCTCATGGAGATGAGCGAGTTCGTGCTCGCTCACCGGTCGCACCAGGCGGATCTCACCATCGCGGTCAAGCCGGTGACGCGCGAGGCGGCCAAGGATTTCGGGATCCTGCGCCTCGATCGCAGCGGGCGCGTCGTCGAGTTCGTCGAGAAGCCGACGACCGAGGACGCCCTGAACGCGTTGGCGCTCGACGAATCGACCCGCGACGCGCTCGGCTTCGAGGCGCCGCCCGGGTCGCTACTCGCCAGCATGGGAATCTACGTCTTCCGGCCGGAGGTGCTGCGCGAAGTCCTCGTCGGCAGTCCCTACACCGACTTCGGCAGAGAGGTCATCCCCGCCTCGCTCGGACGCATCCGCGTCTTCGCCTTTCCCTACGACGGCTACTGGACGGACATCGGAACGATTCCGAGCTTCCACCAGGCGAACCTCGACCTCACCGTGCCGCTGCCGCCGCTGAATCTCTACGATCCGAACTACCCGATCTACACGCACGCCCGCTTTCTCCCCGGCACCAAGATCAACGGCTGCTCGGTCGACCCGCTCGATGCTCTGCGAGGGCTCGATCATCACCGGCGCCACGATCTCCGACACCATCGTCGGCATCCGCGCGATCGTGCAGACCGGCACCACGATCGAGCGCTCGATCATCATGGGCGCGAACCGCTTCGAGCCCTCTGACCGAAGCGGTGAGCCACGCCGTTTCGACCGGCATCGGACGCGACTGTTCGATCCGCAACGCCATCATCGACTTCAACGCCCGCATCGGCGACGGCTGCAAGCTCCTGAACGAGCAGAAGATCGAAGAGGCCGAGACCCCGGACTACTCGATCCGCGGTGGCATCATCGTCGTGCCGAAGAACGCCGAGCTCCCACCCGGTACCGTGATCTGAGCTCGATGCCGCTCGGGATCTGCCAGATCGCCGCCGAGGTGACACCGTTCGCCAAGACCGGCGGACTGGGCGACGTCGTCGCGGGTCTGTCGCGTGCCCTCGGCAAGCAGGGGCCACGACGTGCGCGTCTTCCTGCCGTTCTACGCGCAGGTCGCGAAGCTCGACTTCCCCTTCGTCGCGGTCGAGTTCCTCCGCGACCTCGAGATTCTCCTCGGCCCGCGCCGGTTCACCTACTCCGTCTTCACCACCCGGCTGCCGCAGAGCGCGGTCGACGTCTACTTCGTCCATTGCCCGGCGCTCTACCACCACGACTCGATCTACAGCGGCGATTGGGACGAGTACCTGCGCTTCTGCCTGCTCACCCGCGTGGCGCTCGAGACCTGCCAACGCATGGGTTGGGCGCCGGATATCGTGCACGTCCACGACTGGCACACCGCGCTCGCGCCGATCTACCTGCAGACGCTCTACGCCTGGGACCGCCTGTTCGCGAAGACGCGCACCGTGCTCACCCTGCACAATCTCGGCTATCAGGGTGTCTTCCCGGCGCGGATCCTCGACGAGCTCGGCCTCGCCGCCCATGTCGAGATGCTCTACAACGAGGACCTCGCGGCGGGACGGGTGAGCTTCCTCAAGACCGGACTGCTTTACGCCGACGAGCTCACCACCGTGAGCCGCACCTATGCACTCGAGATCCAGACTCCGGAGCACGGATTCGGCCTCGATCCCCTCCTGCGCGCCCGCGCCGACCATCTGTTCGGCATCGTCAACGGCGTCGACTACGGCGAGTGGAGCCCGGAGAGCGATCCTTACATCCCGCACAAGTACTCGGCCGAGAGGCTCGAAGGCAAGGAACAGACGAAGCGTGCCCTGCTCGAGAAGTTCGCGCTGCCGTTTCACCGACCGACGCCGGTGCTCGGGCTGGTGTCGCGGCTGACCGCGCAGAAGGGCCTCGATCTGCTCTTCGACACTCTGCCCGAGTTTCTCTACCACCGCGATCTGCGCTTCGTCGCCCTCGGCAGCGGCGAGGAGCGCTACGAGTCGTTCCTCTCCTGGCTGCAGATCGACTTTCCCGGGCAAGGTCTGGTACTATCCGCGGCTACAACGAGGAGCTGGCGCACTGGATCGAGGCCGGCGCCGACATCTTCCTCATGCCGTCGCGCTACGAGCCGTGCGGCCTCAACCAGATGTACAGCCTGCGCTACGGCACGCCGCCGGTCGTGCGGCGCACCGGCGGGCTCGCCGACACCGTCGAGCCGTGGAACCCGGTGACCCGCACGGGAACCGGCTTCTCCTTCGACCACTTCACGCCCGAGGGACTGCGCTGGGCGCTCGACTTCGCGCTCACCGCCTACCGCGACGCCCCGGCGTGGAAGCAGCTCATGCTGAACGGCATGGCCAAGGACTTCTCGTGGGCGCGACAGGTGCGGCTCTACGAAGAGCTCTACCGCCGGCTGCTCGCGGGCTGAGGGAGGCCCAATGACTCGGTCAGAGCGTCGGCGGGTATCGTTGCCGGTCCTCTCCGAGGCGCACGCCGGCCGCACGGTACGACCGTCGCGCATGTCCCGGTGGCGCGCCGGGGTGCTCATCGGAGTGCACCTCGCGATCGCGATCCACATCGCGCACTGGCTCATCGCCGGCCGCACGGTGACTCCGGTCGAGCCCTCCGAAGCGATGGCCTATTGCCAAGGCCGGCATCGTCAACGCCGGGCTTCATCTTCTTCGCCGGCGCGATTCTCCTCACCGCCGTCTTCGGCCGCTTCTTCTGCGGCTGGGCCTGCCACCTGGTCGCGCTGCAGGACCTCTGTCGCTGGTTGCTCGAGAAGATCGGCATCCGGCCCCGACCGCTGCGCTCGCGGCTGCTGCGCCTGGGTGCCCTATCTCGCCTTCGCCTACATGTTCCTCTGGCCCGCGGCCTACCGGGTCTGGCGCGGCGACTCGCTCGGCGTCGCGCGGCAGCGAGATCACGACCGGGGCTTTCTGGGAGACCTTTCCGGGCTGGGTCGTCGGCATTCTCACCTTTCTCGTCTGCGGCTTCGCGACCGTCTACTTCCTCGGCGCCAAGGGCTTCTGCACCTACGCCTGTCCTTATGGTGCAGCCTTCTACGCCGCCGAACAACTCGCACCGCTGCGCGTCCGGGTGACCGATGCCTGCGAGGGATGCGGCCATTGCACCGCGGTCTGCACCTCGAACGTCCGGGTGCACGAGGAGGTGCGCGACTTCGGCATGGTGATCGACAGCGGCTGCATGAAATGCGGGACTGCGTGAGCGTCTGTCCGAATCACGCGCTCTACTTCGGTTTCGGGCCGCTGCCGGTCTTCGCGGGGCGTTCGCTGGGGCGGGCGAGCTCCGAAGCCGCAGCGGCCTCCCCGATCGCCACGGAATCTGCTGCCGCGACGGAGCCGGGCCCCGAACACTCCACGCGCCACTATCCGCTCACCTGGGGCGAAGAGATCGCGCTCGCGATCGCCTTCGCGGCGGGCTTCTTCGCTTTTCGCGGCCTCTTTGGCGAGGTGCCGTTCCTGATGTCGCTCGGGCTCGCCGGGGTGCTCGCCTTCCTCACCCTGCTCGCGCTCAGGCTCGCGTCCCGGCGCGACTTCGCTTACCGCCACCGGACCCTGAAGCGCGCCGGCCGCTTGCAACCCGCCGGCTGGCGGCTCGCCGCGAGCCTCCTGCTGCTCGCCCTTTTCTGGCTCTACTGCGGGCTTCTGCAGGTCGAAGTGAGCGCCGGCAGGCGCCTCTTCGCCGCGACCGCGCGCGCTCGCCAGCAGGCCCTGGAGATCGCTGCCGAGACCGCGCCGACGACGGCCGCGGAACGCGCCGCCGCGCAAGCGGCCGCTCGGCACTTCTCCCGGGCCGCGCGCTGGGGACTCCTGCCATGGCGCGGCCTCGACAGCAGCCTGGCATGGAGCTCCTGGATCGCCGGGGACCTCGCCGCCTTCCGCACCGCGAGCGTGCGCGCCATCGCCCGGCACGACTCGGCCTACGAGATGCTGCTGCTCTCGGGCCGCGACGCCGCGGGGCGCGGCGATCTCGCCGCGCTGGCTCTCGCCGGCGAGCGCGCCATCGCGCTCGCTCCGGCGAGACTCGATGCTTACGCCGGCGTCGGCCTGCTGCTCGCCCGCAACGGCGCCGCGGACGCGGCGGCGAGCTTCTTCGAGCGTGGACTGACGCAATTTCCGAATTCGACGCTCCTGCTTTATAATTGGGGGATTATCGACGTCATACAGGGAAATCCGGAACTCGCGATCGGAAAGTTCCAGAAAGTGCTCGCCATCGATCCCGCGCATCGAGAGGCGCGCGAGAACCTGGCTGGAATGTTGGCCGCCACCGGTCGCATGCAGGAGGCGGCAGCGCTCTATCGTGAAGCGATCATCGCCTCTCCACGAGATGCGGACCTTCATGTCTTCTTGGCGCAGTCGTTGCAGGCACTTGGCCAAAACGACGCAGCGCGAATCGAGGTCGAAGCTGCGCTGAAGATCGACCCCAGTGACCCGCGGGCGAGACTCCTTGCCACGGCTCTGGCGAACCACACGCGACAGTAGCAACCGAGGAGATGTTGATGCTGCTTTCTGAATCGTCAATTCCAGAATCAATGCGCATCCGCGCCAAGGTGACGAAGCGCCCGCGCGCTCCCCGCTTCGCTCTGGCGCTCGCGCCGCTCGCTTTGCTCCTGCCCGTCAGCCTCGCCGCCCAGGCCGGAGCCCCCGCTGCGGTCAGCCCGGACGTGACGGTCATCAATATCCCCGACACCAGCAACTGGGGCGTCGTGGGCGGCATCCGCGCCTATTCGGTCGGCACGACCTCCTGCAATATCGGCAACGCCCCCGTGGCCTGGTGCGACTCGGCGAGCTGCGTGGGCGGCACGCTGCAGGCCAACGACCACCCGGTCATCGCGCAGAACATGTACCGCCTGAAGGACAACCGCTTCGAACAGATCGGCATGAGCTGGTTGAAGCACGGCTGGCTGTCGACCAACAGCACCAACGGCGCCTGCGGACCCGGCACCTGCACGATCCCTCCCGGCGGCGGCGACCAGCTCGGTGTCGGCTGCACCGATACCTATGGCTCGGGCCTGAACGGCGGCAGCGGAAATCCGGGCACCTGCGACACGGGAACCAACTGCCGTCTCGGGCAGCGCTCGGCGATCAACGCCACGACCGTGCGACTTCCCGATGCCGTACGTCAACATCGCCCACCCCAGCGTCATCGACCAGCGCCTGCAGGTGCAGGAGGCCGACGTCGATCCGGCGCTGAACGCCGGCGCGAGCTACTGGGTCGAAGGGCAGTACCTCGCCGGCGACGATGGGCTCGCCAACAACGCGTTCAACAACGCCTCCTACCGCGCGGTCACGGTCGGCGCCACGCCGTTCAACCTCACCCTGACCGGTTCGACGGTGCGCGAGAAGACCGCCCTCGGCGCCTGGCTCCTTGCCGACCCGACGGTCGTGTTGGTCAACATCGACATCCCGGGGGCGAATCCCGGTGAGCGCTTCGAGATCGCGCGCAAGGTCACCAATCCCTCGGCCGGTCTCTGGCATTACGAGTACGCCATCCGCAACATGAACTCGGATCGCTCGGCGCAGGCGTTCCAGATCGACTTTCCGAACGGCATCACGATCTCCAACGTCGGCTTCAAGGCGATCGCGCACCACTCCGGGGAGCCGTATGCGACCACCGACTGGACGGCGGCCGTCGACGTCCCGAATTCGACGGTCTCCTGGGCCACCGATCTCTTCACTACCGATCCCAACGCCAACGCGCTGCGCTTCGCCACAATGTTCAACTTCTGGTTCGACGCCGATTCGCCCGCGGCTGCGACCCACCGGTTGACGTTCTTCAAGCCGGGCTCGCCCACCTTCGTGGATTTCAGCTTCGTACTCTTCGCCGACGGTTTCGAGAGCGCAGACACGACGAACTGGTCGGTCACCGTTCCGTAAGTCCGCTTCGGCTGTCGATGAATAGAGCCGGCAACAGGATGTCAACCAGGGGGAACTGTATGTACAGCGTCAACGTTCGCAGCCAGGCCTTCGCCGCCGTCGCACTCGCAGTCGCCTGCAGCGCCTGGACCGCGCCGGTCGCGGCACAGACCGCGACGAACGGGCCGGATGTCACCATCATCAACCTCACCGACATCGGGAACTACGGCTCGTCCGGAGGCTTTCGCGGCTATTCCGTCGGCACCAACTCGTGCAACGTCGGCAATCAACCGGTCAACTGGTGCGACAACGGCGGTGGCTGCGGCACTCTCACCAGCGCCCAGCATCCGGTGATCGCGCAGAACATGTATCGGCTCAAGAACGGCCGCTTCGACCAGATCGGCATGAGCTGGCTCAAACACGGCTTCCTGTCCACCAACAGCCCCGACGCCTCCTGCCAGACCGGCCATGCGGGTTGCGACTTTCCGCCGCTCGGCGGCAGCCAGCTCGGCGTCGGCTGCACCGACACCTACGGCGCCGGCCTGAACGGCAGCACGCCGCTCGGCATGCGCTCCGAGGTCAACGTGACGACCGGCGTCTTCCCCTTCCCCTACACGGTCGTCGGCACGAGCACCGTCGTCGATCAGCACGTCAAGGTCCTCGAGAGCGACCTCGCCGCGGCCTCGAATCCGGGCGCGCTCTACTGGGTCGAGGCACAGTACATCGCCGACAACGACGCCGTGGCCGGCAACGGCTTCAACAACGCCTCGTACCGCGCGGTGACCATCACGCCGACCGTGCCCTACGACCTCTCCTTCTCGGGCGCCACGATCCGCGAGAAGTCCGCGTTGCGCGCCTGGAAGGTGCAGGATCCGCTGGTGGACTTCATCAACGTCGACATCCCGGGCGCGATCGTCGAGCGCTTCGAGGTCGCCCGCCGGGTGACGAATCCGTCGCCCGGTCTCTGGCACTACGAGTACGCCATCCGGAACGTGAACTCGGACCGCTCGGCTCAGGCCTTTCAGATCGACTTTCCGGACGGCACCCTGTTCTCGAACATCGGCTTCAAGGACATCGACCACCACTCCGGCGAGCCCTACTCGACGGTCGACTGGACCAACGCCGTCGACGTTCCCAACTCGATCATCTCCTGGGCGACGACGCCGTTCGCGACCGACGTCAACGCCAACGCCCTGCGCTGGGCGACGATGTTCAACTTCTGGTTCGACGCCGACTCGCCCGCCGCTCTCACCCACCGCCTGACGTTCTTCAAGCCGGGCTCGCCCGCGTTCGTCGATTTCAGCTTCCTGATCTTCGCCGACGGATTCGAGACCGGAACCAGCTCGAACTGGTCGATCGTCGTTCCGTAACCCTGTCTTGTGTGCCGCATCGAAGGCAGCCGGCCAATGACAGCCGGAAAGAAGAGCCCGGTAAAGGAGATCCGCATGTTCGCGCTCCGCACTCCATGGAAAGACCTCGTCTCTTTGGCCGCGGCAGCTAGCACCGCCTGGCTCGTCACGGCGCCGGCGCTTCTCGCCCAGGGCGGGCCGACGACCGGCCCAGACGTCACCGTGATCAACATCGGTGACACCTCCAACTACGGCAGCTTCGGGGGCATCCGCGGTTATTCGATCGGCACGACCTCCTGCAACATCGGCGACCGACCGGTCAACTGGTGCGACGCCGGGGGCGGTTGCAGCGACGGCACCACGACACTCACCTCGGCGCAGCATCCGGTCATCGCGCAGGGCATGTACCGGTTGCTGGACGGGCGCTTCGAGCAGATCGGCATGAGCTGGTTGAAGCACGGATTCGTCTCGACGAACTCCACCAACTCGGCCTGCGAGAACGGTCATCCGTCCTGCGGTCCGAATCCGATGGGCGGCGATCAGCTCGGCGTCGGCTGCACCGACACGTACGGCGCCAGCCTGAACGGCGGCCGGCCGCTCGGCAAGCGCTCCGAGGTGAATGCGACGACCGGGACCTTTCCGTTCCCGTACACCCACGTCACTCCGACGATCGTCTACGAGCAGCGCATCAAGGTCGCCGAGTCGGACCTCGCCCTGCCCGGAGCGGCCTACTGGGTCGAAGGGCAGTACATCGCCGACAACGATGCGCTCGCCGGCAATGGCCTCAACAACGCGTCGTACAGGCCGGTCACGGTCAACCCGTCGACGTTCAGTCTCTCCTTTTCCGGCGGCACGGTGCGCGAGAAGACCGCGATCGACGCCTGGAAGACCTCGGACCCGGCGGTGGAGCTCTTCAACGAGGACTTCTGCACCGCGCCAGTCGAGCGCTTCGAGGTGGCGCGCAAGGTGACGGTGGTGGACGCCGACACCTGGCACTACGAGTACGTGGTGCGCAACATGAACTCCGACCACGCCGCGCAGCAGTTCTCGGTCGACTTTCCCGATGGCACGCCGATCACCAACGTCGGATTCAAGGACATCGACTCCCACTCCGGCGAGCCGTACTCGACGACCGACTGGACGTCGGCGGTCGACGGCGCCACGGGAACCGTCAGCTGGTCGACCGAGACCTACGCCGCGAACAACAACGCCAACGCCCTGCGTTGGGCGACGATGTTCAACTTCTGGTTCGACGCCGACGCCAACCCGGCCACCGCGCAGCACACGCTCGATCTGTTCAAGCCGATTCTCCCCGCGGTCGCTGATGCCGGTGCGGATGCCACCATCTGCGCCGGGGGGATCGCGCACCTGGGAACGCCCGCGCTCCCCGGCCAGACTTACTCCTGGAGCCCGGGCGGCGCCACCACAGCCGAGATCGACGTCTCCCCGGCGGTGGCGACGCTGTACACGGTGACGGCCGCAAATTCCTGCGCCACCGCCCAAGACGTCGTCACGGTGACCGTCGACCCAGGGCCGGACGCCCCGGCGCTGGTCTCCCCCGCCGACGGCGCCACGGACCTGCAAGTGCCTGTGGAGCTCACCTGGAACGCGGTTCCCGGAGCGACCAGCTACACGGCACAGCTCGCGACCGACGGAGCTTTCACCCAGATCGTGCAGAGCCAGACCGTCGGCGCGACGCAGGCGAGCTTCGCTGCCCTCGCTCCGATCCAGTACTTCTGGCGGGTGCGGGCCAACGGCACCTGCGCCGGAGTACCGTCGGTGATTTTCGACTTCACGGTGACGAACGCGATCTTTTCGGACGGTTTCGAGCTCGGCGACACCGCCGCCTGGAGTCTGGTCGTTCCCTGACCCTCAGGAAGGAGTCGCCAAACGCGGTGTGCGCGGCACCCTCACCGTGCGAGCTGCTCGAGGTAGTGCGGCAGGACGCGCCGCCACGAGGGCCAGTCGTGATCCCAGCCTTGCCCCCAGTCGTCGACCCGATGCGGCACGCCGCGCGCCGCGAGGACTCCGGCAAGGCGCTCCGCGTAGTGCGGGCGCTCCCAGGCGCCCCGTCCGGTCACCAGCTGAATGAAGCGCCGGCGCAGCAGGTCGAGATGCTGCTCGTCCGCGAGATCCGGCAGAAAGTGGAGCGGCGACGAGTAGTAGAAGTCGAGAGTCATGCGCTCGCCCTCGAGCATCTCCTCGAAATCGTACTTTCCGGACATGCAGATGGCGTGGCTGAAGACGTCGGGGTGCCGGCAGACCGCGGCGAGCGCGTAGAACGCTCCGAGCGAGGCGCCGGCGACGAGGATCTCACCATTGCCGTCCGAGAGATGGCGCATGTAGGGCGCGAGCTCGTAGTAGAGGAACTCGTCGAAACGATTCTGCACCCACGAACAATGGCTGGCGGAGTAGGCGTCCGAAACCCAGCACTGGCCGGGCACACTGTCGCAGGAGAAGAGCTGGATGCGCCCGGCAGAGACCAGCGCGGCCAGCGCATCGACCATGAGAAAACGTTCGATCTCCTCGGCGTCACCGCCGGCGGTCGGAAAGACCAGCACCGGCTGTCCCGCCTCGCCCCAGCGGACGACCGTGACCTCCTGCGCCAGATAGCTCGAACGCCAGACCTCCCTGCGCTTGGCGATCACGCTTTCGCAGGGCCTGGCGCCTTCGTCAGGAACTCGGCCTCGGTCTTGCGCCAGAACTGAACGAGTCCCCAGAAGTGCTCGGTAAACTCCTCGACTTCGTTCGCCGGAAATAGCGCCGCGACCTTCTTGCGCACCGCGTCTTTCGCGACCGGCGAGCCGAAGAACTCCCAAGCGACCTCGTCCAGGTGGGGAAGATGCTCGGCGCAGAAGTCGGTGAAGCGGTCGCTGTCGAAGCGCTGATGCGCGAGGCGGGCGTAGAGTGGCAGCTTCTCCTTGAACGAGGCGCCGCTCTGGGCGATCTTGAAGAATGGCTCCCAGTCCAGGTTCTTGCGCATCTTGCGCCGCGTCGCGGCGACGAAGAGCGACCACTTGAGCTTCGCCTTCACCAGCCACGGAAAATGGAAATGCAGGGATGTCACCTGCGAGTCGGGGCAGGCGTTGGCGAAGTCGATCGGATAGAAGACGCCGTCCTGCCGCAGCGCCTCGCAACTGTTGAAGTCCCACCCGAAGAAGGCGTTGATCGTCAGGCACATGTTCGCCATGTGCTGCCATTCCTCGGCGTTGACGAAGTCGAAGGCGACCTTGTAGCGGTCGTGGAGCGGCGCTCCGGGCTCGTACTTCATGAGGTGCACCTGCGGCCCAACGCCGATCGCGCGCACGAAGAGATCGTAGGGTGCGACCGCTTTCTGGAGGTGCATGATGCGCTTGCCCGAGCTGTCGTAGGCCTTGGCGAGCTCCTCGGCGTTGTCGACCTTCGACACTCCGACCCAGGCGCCGCCGTCGTACGGTTTGAGAAACGCCGGGTAGCCCAGCTTCTGCCCCACCGTCTTGAGGTTGAATATCTTGGCGTAGCGCTCGAGAGTCACCTGGAGGTCGTTCACCGGCTCGTACTCCTTGGGCGGCAGCATCCAGGTGTCGGGCACCGGCAGGCCCAGGCGCATCATCGCGGCGTACGTGGTGTGTTTTTCGTTGGCCTGGATCGACCAGGGGTTGTTGAGCACGTAGAGGTCGTTCATCACGACCGCTTTCTTGATCCACTCGCGAGAGGTGTGGTACCAGTGCGTCACGCGGTCGAGCAGCACGTCGTATTCGACCGGCTGCCTCAAGTCGAAGGGCTCGATCGACACCCGTTCGACCTCGAAGCGAACGGTGTCGCCGCCGAGCGGCAGGGCCAGCTTCAGGTTCTTGAGGATCTCTTCGTAGCAGATCGGCCAGCAGAGATCGGCACCCAGCGAAAGTCCGATGCGACGAACCACGTCAGCCATGATTTCTCCCGGTTGGACGTCAATCGATTGTACCGCCAAGCCCGATCGCGTCGCGAGCCCAATCGTCTCGCCGGGCGGAGCACGGCGCCACGCAGGTCCAGGGTCCTCTCCGGCTCCAGGCTCGCCGCGAGCCGCTCGCGCCTCCGGCAAGCCTGCTCTTCACTGACCCGTTCGGAAAGGTCGGAGCATTACTCCCGCTTTCCGTCCATTCAAGGCTCGACGACCGCTCGCACCCGGGTACCGTCCCGAATCCGTTCGCCCGGATAGAGCAGCACCTCCGCGCCGGACGCAAGGCCTGAGAGGATCTCGACCGCCTCGGTTCCGCGGTGCCCGACCCGGAGCGGCGAAAGCCGTGCGCGCCCGCCCTCGAGCCGGTAGGCAGCCCAGCCATCTCCGACGCGAAAGACCGCACCGGAGGGGACCTGCAGCACCTCCTCGCCGCGCCAGAGCACGATCCGGGCGCGGATCCGGAATCGATCGCCCAGTTCCCCGGGCCCGTCGGAACTCTCCACCGCGGGATCGAGCTCGCCGATGACCCGCACCCGCTGCTCCTCGACGCCGAGCGGCGACACCTTGGTGAAGCCCGTCGGTTCGATTTCGCGCACCCTGCCGGTGATCCGGCGGCCGGCGCCGACCTCGACCGACATGGCGGCGCCGACGGGAATCGCCACCGCGTCCGTGGACAGCACCTCGACCACCAGCTCGAGGTCGGCCGGATCGCCGATCTCGAGGATCGGCGCCCCCGCCGGCACCACCCGCTCCGAATCCTCGAGCAGCCGCAACACCCTGCCCGCCGTCGGGGCGCGCACCAGGATCGTCGCGCCCGAGTCGGCATCGAGCAACGCCCCGCGCGCGGTGGCGACCTCGAAGCGCGCCGCCACGGCGCGCTCGCGGGCGCCTTCGAGCGCGCGCGTCGAGCGCTTCTCTTCGGTCGTTGCGCGATCGAGCTCCTCGGCGGCGAGCTGTCCGGCATCGAAGAGTGCGCGATAGCGCGCCAGCGTCGAGCGCGCCTGGGCGACCGCGGCCTCGGCTTCGGCGACGTAGGCTTCCGCCTCGCGAGACGCGGCGCGGACGGAGCTCAACCGCGTCTTCGCCTGTTCGCGATCCCGCGGATCGAGCGGCGCGGGCGCGAGCTCGGCCACCACGGCCCCCGCCGCCACCGGGTCGCCGGGATCGAGCTCCAGCTGCGCGAGGCGACCGGCGACCGGCGCCGCCACCAGGTAGCGCGGGTGAATGCGGGTCTGGCCCTCGTCCTCGATCGCGACTTCGAGCGCCCCGCGGGTCACCCGGCCGAGCTCGACCACTGCGGCCTTCGGGCGCAGGAGCCAGACGAATCCGAGAGCGACGACGACGGCGAGAGCGAAGTAGATCGATCTGCGGCGGACGCGACTCATGGCGCTCTTTCTCCTCAGGCTACTCGCGGGTCTTCAGCACGGCGACAAGATCGAGGCGGGAGAGACGACGGCGAACGATCAGGCCAGAAGCCACGGCCGCCGCGAGGACGGTCGACACTGCGAACAGGGCGGTCGATGCAGTCACCACCAACGGAATGCGAAAGAGCTCCGATTGGACGCGAGCGACGATCAGCCAGCACAAACCGTACCCAAGGAGCAGCCCAGCCGGCAGCGACGCCAGCGTCAGGATCGCCTGTTCGCCGAGCAGCAGGGTCGCGACCTCGGCGCGCGTGAATCCGAGCACCCTGAGGCTCGCGAGCTCCCGGCCGTGCTCCGAGAGCGCGACCCGCGCGCCGTTGTAGACCATGCCGGCGGCGAGCACGCAGGCGAACAGGATGGTGATCGAAAGCGAGATGCGGAAGCTCTCGGCGATCGTCTTGTCGAAGCCGGCGCGAGCCGCGGCGCGCACGCCGACGCCGGTGACCGCCGGCAGGCGTTTGAGGCGCGCGTAGAGCACAGCGAGCTGTGCCGGGTCCACGCCGAGAAAAGCGCCGCTCGCGACCTCGCCCTCGTCGAGCTCGCGACGCAGGAAGTCGAGGTCGAGGTAGACGGCGAAGCCGAGCAGCTCGTCGGTCGTACCTTGGACCGTGAGCTCCAAGCGGGGGCGCCGGCCTTCGAGCACTTCGATCTCGACGCGGTCGCCCGGCCTGACGCCCAGCCGCTCGGCGAGCAGGTCCGAGAGCAGCAGCCCGGTCGGCGGCGGAGGGTGGACCCGCAGGCGCTGGTCCACGATCCGCCGCAGCTCGGCGGTCGGAGTCAGCCCGGTCAGGGCTACACGCTCGGTCCGGTGTCCCCGCTGCGTCGGCGAGAGGCGCGCATCGACCACCCGGTAGGGCTCGACCCGGCGCACGCCGGGCAGCCGGCGGAGCTCGTCGAGCGCCGCCGGACCGCGCACCTCGCGGAAGGCGACCGCCACGTCTTCGCGCTGCACATGCTCGAATTGGACCTCCGCCAGGCGGTCGACGGCATCGAAGAAGAAAGGCGCGACCACCAGGATGGCGCCCGCCGCCGCCAGACCGGCGATCGACAGCAGCGCCTTCACGGGGCTGCGATGGAGATGGCGCACGACGATGCGGGCCGGAACGGTCAGCAGGCGCCCGATCGGACCGCGCTCCAGCGCGCTCGGGCGGAAGCGCCCCGGCGCCTCCGGCCGCATCGCCTCGGCCGGTGGCAGCGCGAGCGCGCGGCGAGCGGCGCCCAGGGCGCCGGCCAGGCCGGATGCGAGGCCGATTCCCACTCCGGCGAGCACCACGCCGGCCTGCGGGTGAAAGGTGACCTCGGGGAACTGGAAGAAGTCGGCGTAGACCGCCGCCAGCTCGGCAGCGAACCAGAGCCCGACCGCCGCCCCCAACGCGCAGCCGGCCGCGACCGGCACGAGCGCCAGCGCGACGTAGTGCCCGGCCACCGCACGCGAGGTGTAGCCGAACGCCTTGAGCACCGCGATCTGGTCGCGCTGGGTGCCCACCAGTCGACCGAGCACGAGGTGGATCAGGAAGGCGGTGACTCCGAGGAAGATCGCCGGAATGAGGACGCTGGTCACGCGCGTCTCCTGGATCTCGTCGGAGAGGAAGCGGTGCGAGACATGGTCCTCGCGGCCGTAGGCCCCTCGTCCGCCGTAGGGCGCCAGCAGGCGGTCGATCCGTGTCAGAACCTGAGCTTCGACGGCTCCCGGTGCAAGCGCGACGACGAGGTCGTTCCAGGCGCCGTCGAGACCGAAAGCCGTGCCCAGGGCGTGGCGCCCCATCCAGAGGGCGCCGAACCGCCGGTTGTCGGGGAAGAGGTCGCCGCTTCCCCGGATCTCGTAGACGAACTCGGGCGACACCGCGGTGCCGACGACGCGCAGCGACTGCCAGCGACCGTAGAGCACGGCCCCCAGGCGGTCGCCCAGGGCGAGAGTGTTGGCTTTGGCAAAAGCATCGCTCACCACCACCGCGTCGCTCTCGCCCGCAAGCGGCAGGCGGCCGCTGCGCAGGTAGAGATCGTTCAACCGCGGTCGTCCGCCCTCCGGCAGGGAGATGATGCGCCCGGTCGCCGGCTCGGCGAGCCCGGGCACGTCGAGCAGGACGTCGGCGACAACCCGCATCTCGAAAGCCGTCACGTCAGGGATCTCGGCGATCTCGTTCGCCAGGGAGTTCGGCGCCCGGCGGGCGTGGGCGAAGAGGTCGGCGAAGCGCTGCGTCTGGTAGTACGCGGCCCGCGCTCCGGTGAGGTAGTCCCTCATGCTGCGCAGCGCCACGAACACCGCGATACCCGACGCCACGACCAGCACGACCGCGAGGAAGGGGCCGCGGAGATGCCAGACGTCGCGCAGGAGCTTGCGGTCGAGCGGTCGCATCCCGCGTCTCACCACTCGAGCTCGTCCGGGCGCTTGCGCACTGGATTGGCGCTGATCTCGACGATTCTGCCGCTGCGCAACCGCACCACCCGGTCGGCCATGCCGCCGATGGCGGCATTGTGGGTGATCACCGCCACCGTCGTACCGATCTCCCTGTTGACCCGCTCGAGCACCTCGAGCACGAGCTTGCCGGTCTCGTAGTCGAGCGCGCCGGTCGGCTCGTCGCAGAGCAGCACGTCCGGGCGCTTGGCCACCGCCCGAGCAATCGCGACGCGCTGTTGCTCGCCGCCGGAGAGTTGGGACGGAAAGTGGTCGAGCCGCTCGCCGAGACCGACCAGGCCCAAGGCTTGCGCCGGATCCATCGGGCGCTCGGCGATCGAGGTCACCAGCTCGACGTTCTCGCGAGCAGTCAGCGAGGGGATCAGGTTGTAGAACTGGAAGACGAAGCCGACGTGCTCGCGCCGGAAGCGGGTGAGCTCGGCGTCGTCGTCCCGGGTGAGATCGTGGTCGAGGAAGCGGACCGTACCGCTGGTGGGCACGTCGAGGCCGCCCAGGATATTGAGCAGCGTCGACTTGCCGCTGCCGGACGGGCCGAGCAGCACGACCAACTCGCCGCGAAAGAGATCGAGGTCGACGCCGGCGAGTGCCGGGATCTCGACTTCTCCCATGCGATAGATCTTGGTCAGGCCCCGCGCGCGGAAAACAGCTTCCCGCGTTTGCCCGACCGGCGGATCGGCGCCGGGGACGGAGTCGAGCGCTACGGGTTGCGGAACCATCGCGACCTCCCCGACGATTACGCTAGGCCTTCTTGCGCTCCGGCGCGCCCACCGTCAGGGTAGGAGACGGGGGAAGCTAGGGCGAGCGCAGGGCGACTTCGACCTCGGCGCGATAGATCGGCCCCTCCCTTCTGGTGACGCTCGAGAAGAGTGTCACGCGGTCACACACCAGCGCGGCCGCAGAAAGCGGTTCGTCGCAGGCAGCGGCCAGGGTCGCGAGCTCGGCTCTGCGCTGCGCCGGCCAGGGCGGGTCGCAACGGGCGAGCGTGACGTGCGGCCGGAACGGCTTGTCGTCGAACGAGGCACCTGCAGCGTCGAGAGCATCCCGGACCACTTCCGCGAGGCGGACGAATCGAGCCGCAGGCTCCAGCCCGACCCAGACCGTCCGCACCCGCCCGGCATTCGGAAACGTCCCGAGTCCCGCGAGTCGGGCCCGGAAGCCAACCTCTTGTTCGAGCTTCGCTCTCAGAACCCGGGCCACTGCCGGGACGAGCCCATCTTCGGTCTCTCCGAGGAAGGCGAGCGTCACATGGAACGCAGCCCGCCTGACCCTGCGCGCCCGAGGCAGGGCGGCCCAAAAAGCAGCGGTCGCAGACTCGAGGATCTCCTTGACCTCTTCGGGAAGATCGATGGCGGCGAAGAGCCTCAACGTGTGCCTCCTCACCGCGAAGACTACTCGACCGGCAATCTGCCGGCACCTCGACCGGTTCCTGGTCCGTATCTGCCTGTGAGAGCCGTAGACTAAGAGCCAGGACGGGCGGCTCCAGAGGCGGGAGATGAATCATGGCGGCTGAAGATCGGCGGGACCTGACAACCGGAGAACCTCGGCCGTCGACCGCATTTCGGTTCAGGAGAGTGGCAGCTTTGGGGTCTGCCGGAGCTGCCCTCGTCGCCTTCGCTGGTTTGCTCGGATATGTCCCAGGGCTGCGTGTCCTGGGCAGTCTGCGACCGGACTACATCCCCATGGCTCCCAGCACGGCAGGCTGTTTTCTGATTCTCAGCGTGGCCCTCCTCCGCCAAGCCCGCAGGCCTTGGCAGGGCTTCGGCCGGATGGCCATGGCCGCGCTGGCTCTCTTCGCATCGGCAATGGGCTTGCTGGCGTTCATCGGTTACTTCGCGGGCACCGGTCTCATCCTCGACGACTTGCTGGCTCCCGGGGAGGGCACGCTCGGAAAGATCCCGATAGGAAGAATGTCGCCGCTCACCGGTGGCGCTTTCGTCGCGGCCGGGCTGGGAACATTCCTGCTCTTGTCGAGCTCGCGCAGCTCTCGCCACACCCGGCTTCGCGGACACTGGGCATCGAGCCTTGGGGTCTTGACCTTGCTGATCGGAGCAACCCTGCTCCTGACCTACCTGTACGGCACTCCTCTCGGGTACGGCAGCAGCACAGTGCCGATGGCGGCCACTACGGCCGTTGCCTTTCTCTTTCTCGGCGCTGCAGTCGTCGCGGCGGCCGGCCCCCAGAGCCTCCCCATACGCCTGGTCATCGGTGAATCCACTTCGGCCCAGTTGTCACGCGTATTTCTCCCCCTGACAGTGGCTGTGGTGCTTCTTCAAAGCGTAGTCTCCGGATTCGAGCCGGAATCGTTCGTGGGGCACGACGCGGTATTCCTGGCTGCCATCGCCATTGTCGCGGGAACGATCACGGCCGCTGTGGTCGCTCGCGTTGCGCACTCGCTCGGCAGCCGGCTCGACGAGAGCAACCGGAGGCTGCTGCAGAGCGAAGCTCAGAACCGGGCCCTCATCAGCGCCATCCCGGATCTCATCTTCACGAATCGGCGCGATGGCGAATGCCTGGCCGTTCATGCACCGGATCCGGGTGCGCTTCAGGCGCTCTCGAAAGCCTTCCTCCATCGCAGGGTCGAGGCGGCTCTTCCGCAACCAGTCGCCGCTCGATTGATGAAAGCCATTGCGGATGCCCTGGATTCCGGCGCTGTGCAAGAGGTGCACTACACCTTGCCGGCGCAGGGCCAGGAGAAGCACTTCGAAGCCCGGGTGGTTGCCTCGACTGACGACACGGTCATTTCCATCGTGCGCGACATCACCGAGCGCAAGCAGGCTGAGGTGACGCTCAAGGAACGCGAAGCGCGATACGTCGCTGTGATCCACTCCATCAATGACGCCATCATCAGCGCGGACCGCTCGGGCAACATCGTGAGCCTGAACCCCGCCGCCGAGCGCATTTTCGGCTATGCGGAGACTGAGCTCCATGGTCGACCGATCACGCTGCTGCAGCCTGAGCGCTTCCGAGACAGCCATCGGGCCGGCATGGCGCGGGTGCTGTCCGGCGGTGAGTCTCACGTAATCGGACGAACCGTCGAAGTGGAAGGGCGCCGCAAGGATGGCAGCGACTTCCCGATAAACCTATCCCTCTCGCAATGGCAGGTTGCCGGCGAGACGTTCTATACCGCCATCATCCGCGACATCACCGAGCGCAAGCAGGCTGAAGCCGTCCGCGCGGCGCTCGAGGAGCAACTGCACGAATCGCAGAAGATGGAGGCCATTGGCACGCTCGCCGGTGGCGTCGCGCACGATTTCAACAACATCCTCGCCATCATCCTGGGCAACGCCGAGCTCGCGCGCGAGGAGGTGAGCTCCCATCCGCTCGCGCTGGAGAGCCTGGACGAGATCACCAAGGCCGGCACGCGGGCGCGCGGCCTGGTGCAGCAGATTCTCTCCTTCAGCCGCCGCCAGCCGACCGAGCGCAAGGCCATGGCGCTGGAACCTGTCATCCACGAGTCCGTGCGACTGCTGCGCGCCACGCTGCCGGCTCGCTTGACGCTCGAGGTTCACTGCGACGCTGACTTACCGGCCGTGCTGGCCGACGCCAACCAGATCCAGCAGGTCGTAATCAATCTTGCCACCAACGCCATGCAGGCGATGGCCAGCGGCCCCGGGCGCATCGACATCCGCCTGGACTCGGTCATTCTCGATGCAACTTTGGCAGCGACCCATCCGGCGCTTGGAGCGCTGTACGCCAGGCGCCCGGGCCGCACCGTACGGCTGGCGGTGAGCGACACCGGGCCCGGCATGGATGCTGCCACGCTGGCGAGGATCTTCGAGCCGTTCTTCACCACCAAAGTGGTAGGCGCCGGCACCGGGCTGGGCCTGTCGGTGGTGCACGGCATTCTGCAGGCAAACGAGGGCGGAATTGTGGTCGAGAGCCGGCCAGGCCAAGGTGCGTCCTTCACTCTCTACCTGCCGGCGGCCGAGGCGAGGGTGGACCCACCGGCGCTGGACTCCGGCGGCGCCGTTGCTGCTACGACACCGGACCGGAGCGCGCTCCAGCACATCCTCTACCTCGACGACGAACCCTCGCTGGTGCTCATGGTCCAACGCCAGCTCGAAGGGCGCGGCTATCGCGTCAGCGGCTACACCAAGCAGAGTGAAGCGCTCGCCGCGCTCGGCGCCGAGCCGGCCGCGTTCGACCTGATGGTGACCGATTACAACATGCCAGGCATCTCGGGGTTGGACGTGGCGCGTGAAGCGCGCGCAATCCGGGCAGACCTGCCGGTAGTCGTTGTCTCGGGTTACGTCGACGAGACCCTGCGCACCCAGGCGGCCGGGACCGGGGTAAGCGAGCTGATCTACAAGGCCGACGGTGTGGGCGAGCTGTGCGCAGCGCTCGCGCGGATGGCGGAAACGGTCGCGAAGAGATCGAAAACTCCCTGACCCGACTCCGTTCGCCCGAGTCATGTCCCCAGTTGGATGTCCGATGCCGCCCCGTCAGCTTCGACCGCAGCACTTTCCTGCCGGGCGGCGTCAGGTGGCGGTCGGTGCCGGCTTCGATTCACCCACCAGGAAGTGGGCGAGCGCCGGCAGCAGCACGATCGCGCCGACCATATTCATGAAGAAGAGGAAGACGAGCAGAATCCCCATATCGGCCTGGAACTTGAGCGACGAGAAGATCCAGGTCGCGACCGCCAGGCCCAGGGTGATGCCGGTGAACAGCACGCCGTTGCCGGTGATGTCGAGCGCGTCCTCGTAGGCCTCGCGCAGGCTCCTGCCGGGGCGCCGCAGCGCCGCGAACCGGCTGTAGATGTAGATGCCGTAGTCGACGCCGATGCCGACGCCCAACGCCACCACGGGCAAAGTGCCCACCTTGAGCCCGATCTCGAGCCAGGCCATCAGTGCGTACGCGAGAAGCGAGGCGAGGCCGAGCGGCAGGAGGATGCACAACGTGGCGGCGATCGAACGGTAGGTCAGCAGGCAGAGCAGCGCCACCGCGCCGAACACCCAGATCAACATCGGAAACTGCGCTGCTGCCACGGCCTCGTTGGTGGCCGCCATGACGCCGGCGTTGCCGGTGGCGAGTCGGAACTTCACGCCGGGATGCCCGGGGCTCGCCTCGATCCGCTTCGCCTCGGCGACGATGCGCGCGAGCGTCTCGGCCTTGTGATCGGTGGTGAAGATCATGATCGGCATGACGCTGCAGTCGGAATTGAGCAGGCCGCTCGACGTCGGCACGTAGGTCACCGACTGCGTGAGCACCGACGGATTGCGCGCCAGGACGCGCCACTTCGGGCTGCCCTCGTTCCAACCCGCATTGATCGTCCTCGCCACTCCGGCGAGATCGATGGTCGACTGCACACCTTCGACGTTGGCCATGCGCCAGGAGAACTCGTCGATCGCCGTCATGACGTCGTAGTCGACGCAGCCCTCGGGCTTGGTCTCGGCGATGACGGTCAGGATGTCGACGCCGATCGAGAACTTCGAGGTCACCAGCGCCGTGTCGCGGTTGTAACGCGAGTCGGCGCGCAGCTCGGGAACGCCGCGGTGGAGATCGCCGATCGCGACATCGTTGCCTTTCCACCAGCCATAGGCAAAGAGCACCGCGGCGATCGCGACGATCGCCGCCGCCGGCCGCGGCGCCGCGGCCTTCGCCAGAAAGCGCCAGACGGGCGCCATGGCGGCGGCGCGGCGCTCGAGACGATCGTGGTAGCTGGCCGGATAGCGCACGTAGGAGAGCACGACCGGCAGCAGAACGAGGTTGGTCAGCAGGATCAGGGCGACGCCGAGGCTGGCGGCGATGGCGATCTCCTGGATGACGCGGATCTGGATCACCAGCAGGGTGAGGAAACCGATGACATCGGTGGTGAGCGCCGTGCTGCCCGGCGCCAGCAGCCGCCGGAACGCGAGCCGCGAGGCCGTGAGCGGATCGGCGCCGACGAAGACCTCGGAACGCGCGGCGCTGACCATCTGTACCGCGTGGCTCACCGCGATCGCGAAGACCAGGAAAGGCACCAGGATCGACATCGGATCCATGCCGTAGCCGAGCAGCGGGATGATGCCCAACTGCCAGACCACTGCGATCAGCGAGCAGGTGACCACGACCAGGGCGAGACGGATGAGCTGGGAATAGAGCGCGACGAGAATCGTGATCAGGAGAAAGGCGCCGACGAAGAAGAGAATGACCCGTTGGGCGCCGTCCGCGATGTCGCCGATCACCTTGGTGAAGCCGAGGATGTGCACGGTGACCGGCGAATCGGGCACGTAGGCGGCGTCGAAGCGGCGGCGTACCTTCTCCTCGAGCAGCTGCGAGACCTTGAGGACATCGAGCCGCTGGCCGGTCGAGGGGTCGACCTCCAGCAGCTCGGCGCTGATGATCGCGCCGCTGAAATCGTTGGCGACCAGGCGGCCGACGATGCCGGCCTTGAGGATGTTCCGCCGGACGGCCTCCAGTCCTTCGCGCGAAGTCGAGAAGTCGTCGGGGATGACATTGCCGGCGGCGATGCCGTCCTCGACGACCTCCGTGTAGCGCACGTTGGGCGTGAACAGCGACATGACGCGACCGCGGTCGACTCCGGGCAGGAAGAAAACCTCGTCGGTGGCGTCCTTCAACGCCGTGAAGAACTCCGGCGTGAACATGTCGCCGTTCCTGGCTTCGAGCGCCACCAGCACCCGGTTCGCTCCCCCGAACTCCTGCTGGTACTGGAGGTAGGTCTGCATGTACGGGTGTTTCGCCGGCAGGAGCTTGGTGAAGCCGGCGTCGATCCGCAGATGCGACGCCGACCAGACCATGAACGCCGTGATCAGGACGAACAGCGCGAGGACGACGCGGCGGTGCTCGAAGATGGCGCGATCGAGCCACAGCACCCACGCCGATGCGGGCACGACCCCGCCGTCGGAGACGGCGGGACGATTGGAGCCAGTGGAGGGAGTCGAGGGTGTGGAGGGTGAGCTCATCGGTCGCCCTCCAGCGGGCGCGCACCGCCTTCGCCGAAGAGCACCACGTGGCCACCCGCGCCGAGCAGCGCGACGTTGGCCTTGCGGTCGGCGAGCGGCGTGGCGCGGAAGCTCCGCCCGCCGTCGTCGCTGCGCAGCAGCGCTCCGGCGAGGCCCACCACCAGCACGCGACCGCCGCCGAGCTCGAGGCCGGCCAAAAGCGTCGCTTCGGTGCCGCTGGCCACCGGCGCCCAGGTCGCGCCGTGGTCTTCGGAGCGGAACAGCTTGCCACGCAGGCCGAACGCCAGCAGCGCGCCATCCGAGAGCGGCAGCACGCCGAAGAACGACCCCTCGTACGGAGCCGGCAGCGTCTGCCAGGTTTCGCCATGATCGTCGGAGCGGTAGAGATGCCCGGCCTCGCCCGCGATGTAGAGCGTGCCATCGGCGGCCGCCGCAATCTGATTGAGATGGAAGTCCTCGGCGGAGACCGGGCGCGCGTTCCAGGTGGTGCCGCCGTCCCGGGTCGCCAGCAGGGTGCCGTAAGCGCCGACGGCGATGCCGTTCTCGGCATCGCGGAACCAGACGTCGAGCAGCGGCCGCTCCGCTTCGGGCGCGGCATGCACGAGCTCCCAGGAGGCGCCACCGTCCCGGGTGCGCAGGATCGTCTCGTCGTGACCGACCGCCCAGCCGAGCCGGGCGTCGTGCATCCAGACTCCGGTGAGCGAAACGCGCGTCGGCACGCTCGATTGTGTCCAGCTCGCGCCGCGGTCGTGCGAAACGAGAATATGTCCGCGCTCGCCGACCGCGACCCACAGGTCACCCCGCTCGACGGCGTCGAGCAGCAGCGAGCGCGTCGCCAGGCGCGCCGGAATGGAAGATTCGGCCTCGCCCGCCGGCAGCGCCAGGACCGGGACGCCTCCGAGGCCCGCATGAGAGACCAGGAAGAAAAGCGCCGGAGCAGCCCAGCGAGCCGCTCCGGCGACGCGACGGCGCACGAGGCGCCGGCAGTCCGTCAACGCACGCCTTCCCGGCGGAGCGCGTCGGGCGTGAAGTCCGCCTCGCTGCGCTGCAGGTGGAAGTTGTGCGGCGTGCTCTCGTTGAAGAGGCCCATCACCAGGTAGCGTCCGGCCTGGAGGTCGGTATGGACTTCGGCCGCCGTCCAGACCGTCGGCACGTCGTAGAAGTTCATCGCGTGCCCCTCGGAGACGCGCCACAGCTGGTCGCGATTGTCGTAGTTGTCGACCAGGAGAATCTGCCAGCTGTCCTCGTCGACATAGAACGTGCGCCGCTTGTAGATGTGGCGCTCGTTCGCCTTGAGAGTGGCGTCCACGACCCAGACGCGGTGCAGCTCGTAGCGCAGATAGTCGGGATTGATATGCAGCGGCGTGAGGAGCGTCTTGTACTTGACCTCTGGACTCTGCAGCCGATAGCTGTTGTACGGAACGTAGATCTCCTTCTTGCCGATCAGCTTCCAGTCGTAGCGGTCGGGGGCACCGTTGAACATGTCGAGCTGGTCGCTGGTACGCATGTTGTCGGCCGCCGTGCCGGGGTTGTCGTACGCCACCTGTGGCGCGCGCCGCACGCGGCGCTGGCCGGGATTGTAGAGCCAGGCGTCACGTGGCTGCTTGACCTGGTTCAAGGGCTCGTGGACGAGAAGAATGCCGCCGGCCAATCGTGCCGGCGCCGTCACGCTCTGCTTGAACAGCAGGATGCGATTGCCCAGGGTGGCGGCGGTCATGTTCGGCAGGTGGTACAGGAACATCGTCTCCTCGTCGAAGTCCACGGGAGTGTATTGCCCGCCACGGGTCGGCACGGCCTGCGTGACCTGCCGCCCGACGATCTCGCCGCGATAGCGGAGCAGATGGTTCCAGATCACCTCGACACCGCTCTTGGGAAGCGGGAACGGAATTCCACCGAGCGCATTGTCGACGCCGTTACCGCCTTCGGCGAGCGTCGCCGTCGCCGCGGTCTTCTTGGTGGCTTCGTAGATGCGCTGCGGCGCTGCGGCCGAGCGGTGGCTGGGATAGACGAGCATCTTGAACGACGGATACGCCTTCAGCATCGCCTGGTGCCCGGCCGAGAGCTTCTCCGAGTACTGCGCCAGATTCTTGGCGTCGATCGTCAGGAGCGGCTTGTCGCCGGCATACGGGTCGACGTAGTGCTTGCCGGCCACGAAACCGGCGGGCGGTTGGGTCAGACCGCCGTCCCAGGCGGGAATCGTGCCGGCGGCGTTGGCCGCCTTCTCACCGCCCAACGGTGTCAGGTCGACGCCCAGCCGGGAAATCTCCTGCGGCGAGGCGGCGCCCAGGAGCGCGGCAGCCGCCGCGACTCCCACGACGCCGACGAGAATTCTCGAAATATGGATTCGCATGATGCCTCCGCGCCTCAGAAGGAGTACTTCAGGTTGGCCGCGAGGAAGTCGCGGTCGTTGAGCAGATTGTAGCGACCGGCACCGAAAAAGCGGGTGTAGGAGAGGTCCCACTCCCAGCTGATCTGGTAGTTGAATCCGAGGCCGACAGTCAGCGCCTTGCGCCCTTCGATGAAGTTTCCTCCCGGACCGGGCGAGATGCCGCTGACATCGTGGGCAAAGGAAAAGCGCGGCACGAGGTTCACCGGTCCGAACGCATTGTTGTAGTCGAACCGGCCGGCCAGAACATAGCCCCAAGCGGTGTCGGTCGGGAACGCCGATGCCGGCTCCGTGGCCGGTTGGAGACCGGGTCGGGTGTGGATCGGATTGCCGCTGGTGTAGGTGCCCGGCGCCTCCAGCCGGAGCCTGTTCTGGGCGGGCAGATCGTGCACCTTGCTCCAGCCGGCCTCACCCACCAGCACGAACTGGTCGGCGCCGAGGAATCTGGAAAAAGCCTTGGTGGCGGTCATCTGGACCTGGGTGGTGTCGAAGCGGCGGTAGCCCTGGATCTCCTGATCGAAGCCATAGGGGCCGAGCTGGTTGGTGGCGGCGAGCAGGTTTCCGAGCCCGATCAACGGCGCCAATTGCGGAATCGGTGGCAAGAGGCGCAGCGGCGTCAGCGCGGCGTAGAGCAGCTCGACGTCGTCGACCTGTAGCGGCACGTCCTGTCGGTGTGATACCTCGCCCTGGAGCGCGATCCCGCTGCGCCCGAGTTGGGTGTTGAAGCTCAAGCCATAGAGCTTGATGTCGTCCGGGTACTCGAGGAAGTACTGCGCCGAGGCGGCGTAGTTGCCGCGCGCGAGGAGGCCGGCGGCCGTGCCCGTGCGCGCCATGATCACCGGCAGGCGGCTGTTGTAGTTGAGGTAGTAGAGGCCGAACTCGGTGCCGCCCAGCCCGGGGGCGAAGAGACGGAACGCAGCTCCGTACTGTCCGCTGTCGCTCGCCTTCCGATCGGCTCCGCGCGGCACGGCGACACCCACCGGATTGCCGGGGATGTTGAACCCGACCGGGATCGTATCGGGCGCGGCGCCGAAGCCGAGCATGACCTTGTTGGCGCCGGCACCCGCCAGATCGGTCGTGCTGAAGTAGCTGCCGACCGGGTCGATCTTGGTCTCCTCCCAATCGTACTGGTAGTACATCTCGAGCGCCGTGTTCTCGGACGGCTTGAGGCTCAAGAGCGCAGCACCGACCGGCATCAGCGCGTCGCGCAACTCGGAGCCCGGGACGCGCAGCGCCGAGACGTCTACCGGATTGATGGCGTTGATGCCGCCCTGGATGAATGTGCTTTCGCCCCAGTTGATCACCTGGCGGCCGACGCGGATTTCGGCCGCCTGCTTGCCGAGGTGAAACTTGTACCAGGCGAAGGCGTCGCGAAGCTCCGCGCGGCTGCCCACGCGGTCCTTGGCGTCGCTCGAGAGCGGCGTCCGGGCGCGCTCCTTCTCCACATTCTCGTAGTCGTAGAAGGCGAAGGTACGGGCAAAGGCGCCGAAGTTCTTGTAGCCGATCTGGAACTCGCTGTTCCACTTGATTGCGTTGCTGGCGATGCCCTTCCTGTAGTTCAGGTTGCCGTCGTCGCCGTTGACGGAGAACGCCGTGCCTCCAGCCGTGCGGCCGATGATCGCTCCGTCTGGATTGCCGATGCGCCAGAGCAGACCGTAGGAGAGAGAGTTGTCCCAGCTCCAGGTCAGGTCCCCTTTCTGACCGCCGATGGCGGAGAGCGGGCCCGCGCCGATCGCGGCGAGCACCACGATGGCCGCGATCAGGACTGGAAGCCCCGGGTTGCAGCGACTTGTCTTGTTCCGGACTTGATCCATCTTCTCCTCCTCGAGCACGTGCGCTTTCTGAAACCCCCGGCCTCCTCGGCCGGTTCGATTGAGCAGATAAGACGAGAGGCTACAGAGAGAGCGCTGCCGACGCCCTACGATTTCAGGGGGGGTGCGCCCTACCCAGTCAGGCGGCCTTCGAAAAGCACATCGTCGACGGTGACGATGTCGACCAGCCCTCGGACGCCGTAAAGCGCTGGGAGGAGCTTCTCCGGCGAGTGGCGGCGGCGAAGCTCGGCGACCTTCTCGGTGCCGGCGCGATAGCAGGGCAGATACATGCGACCCAGCAGCGGGTGGCGCCCCCAGGCTCCCGAGAGCTTGTCGGCGCGCTCGGCGGAGACCAGGAAGTCGCGCGGCAGGAGGGCGGCGACCTCTTCCTTCGGCCACCCCTCCTGCCAGGTCAGCCAGGAGGCCTGGTTCTTGGCGTCGTCCTGGAGGAGCGCGAGCAGCAGCCCGAGCTCGAGGTCGGGGTCGCGCAAATCCTCGATTTCGGTGACGCCGTGAGCGATCAGGATGGCGTTGTTGGCGATGCCTTCCGAGAGCGTCGCCGCGCGCGTGTTCATGGTCGGCACCGAGGCCTCGAAACCGATCGCGCCCGTCGAGTAGAGGTGCTGCAGGTAGGCAAAGGTCGTCACATGTCCCGGCACCACCTCGTGGGATACAAGCTGAAGAAACTCCGGCACCGAGATCTCGAGCGCTGCGTTGAGCTCGTAGGTCGCTTCGAATTCGGGCGACCCGTCGCTTCGCCGCGCCCGGCCGAGGTAGTTCATCGAGCCCGAGAACCAGGCGTTCTCGATCGGCAGGAAAGTGACGTTGGCGCGCGGCACCGGATGCAGGGCGGACGGGAGATAAGGCAGCAAGTTGTGCGCGGTCGCGGCATCGAGCTCGGCGATGAAGGCCCGGGCCAGCGCCGGAATCGACTTGCGCGGGACCAGGCGGTCGCGACGCCATTGTTCGACTGCCGACGGCAGCCCCTCGGGGGCCGCGAGAGCCCGACCGTAGCCGGAGGCGTCGAGAAGCTCCGCCACCTTCTCGCGCTTCTCCTGCGGCTGCGAAGGCGAAGGTGGCGCGCCGCAGGACGCCTCCACGGCCCGGGCATACGGCACCGGATCGCCGCGGCCGAGGAGCTCCTGCGCCAGATCCCACATCACGCCGCAGGAGCCTGCGAGCCCCTCCAGGTACCGGCCCCGCAGACCGCCGACTTCCCGGGCGCCCTGTGCGATGCCGGCGATCGCGGCAGGGAGGTCGACCGCCGCCAGATAGGCGTCGATCGCCGCACGGTCGGGAGCTTTTCCCGATACTCCCCCGCTGGCGCGCACGGCTCCCGCGGCGGGATGGGCGTAGGCCGCGGGCAGCGGCTCGTCGGAAAACCAGGCGTCGGCGATGAAGCGGCCGGTGCCGGAGGGGTTCGTGACGTCGCCTCCGAACAGCGTGTCGAGCCCCAGGATCGCGTCGGCGATCGCCCGGTCGAGCCTCTGGCTCATGCCTTCTCCCTGCCCTCCTTCATCGCTCCGCGCCAGACATACCCGCAGAGTCCGAGGAAGAAGAGCGCCGAGACGATCTGCGAGACCGCCGGGTCGTCGTAGAACGGCGTCTTGACCCAGCCCTCGCTGTAGCTCGGGATGAGGCGCAACGCGGCGCCGAGCACGCCGCCCAGGGCGCCGCCGGCCATCAGGCCCGAGGCGATCACCACGCCGCGCTCGCGCATCGACCGGCCGCGCTCGCCTCCCGCCAGCTGCGAGCGCTTGGCGATGAGATGCGCGAGCAGGCCACCGACCAGAGCCGGCGTATTGAGCTCGAGCGGCAGGTACATGCCGAGCGCGAAAGTGAGCGCCGGCACGCCGAGCATCTCCATCGCGACCGCGATCATCCCGCCGGCGCCGAACAGGATATAGGCGACCGGCTGCTGGCTCATGAAGCCCTCGACGAGTGATTTCATGATCGACGCCTGGGGCGCCGCGAGCACCACCCGCGCGTCCCCTGCCGCCGCTTCGCCGAACTGGAACGTCTTGGCGAGCAGCACGATGGTGAGCGCGCCCGCCACCGCCGACGCCAGGATGCCCCAGAACTTGACCCGCTGCTGCACCGCCGGCGTCGAGCCCAGCCAGTAACCGGCTTTGAGGTCGGTGATCGCCTGGCCGGAGACCGAGAGCGCCGTGCAGACCATGCCGGCGATCGCCATCACGAAGAACATGCCGGTCGTCCCCGAGAGGCCGAATTTGAGCAGCACCACGGACGAGACGATGATGGTCAGCATCGTCATGCCGGAGACCGGATTGCGGGCTGTCGTGGCGATGGCGTTGGCCGCCACCGAAGCGAAGAAGAAGGAGAAGACGACGGTCAGAACGAGGCCGATGAGGGCCACTTTCAGCGTGGTGCCGAGGCTGCTGAAGAAGATGCCGGCTCCGAGGGCGGTGAGCAACACGCCGATGAGGACGGTCATCGTCGACAGATCGCGATCGGTGCGCTCCTGGCCGGCGGTCTCGCCGTGCTTGAAGGCGTGGGCGGCGATCTTGAACGAGCCGGCGACGATCTTGAGCGACTTGATGATGCCGAAGATCCCGGCCGTCGCGATGGCGCCGACGCCGACGAAGCGGACGTAGCCGCGGAAGATCTGGGTGGCGCTCATGTCGGAGATCGCCGAGGTCGCCGGGTAGATCGCATCGGGGAAGTGGCGGCCGATCATCCAGATGAGCGGCACCAGGACGAAATTCGACAGCACCCCGCCGGCGCACAGGATCATCGACGAGCGCAGGCCCATGACATAGCCCAGGCCCAGGATGAAGGCGATGGCGTCGAAGCTTGCCACCACCTTGGCCTTCTCGGCGAGGCTCCGCACCTGCGGCAGGAACTGGAAGTCGACGAATTCGCGCCAGACCTGGAAGGTGGTGACGAAGAAGTCGTAGACGCCGGCGATCGCGGTCGCCTGCAGCAGGAGCTTGGCCTGCGAGCCCCCCTTCTCGCCGGTCACCAGCACTTCGGTGATGGCGGTCGCTTCCGGAAAGGGAAACTGGCCATGGGTCTCGCGTACGAAGTAGCGCCGCAGCGGAATCAGGAAGAGGAGACCCATGCAGCCACCGGCGAGGCTGATGAAGGTCGTCTGCAGGGGGTGCGGATCGAGCTTGAGGATATAGAGCGCCGGCAGGGTGAAGATCGCCCCGGCGACCATCGCTCCCGACGTACCGCCGATCCCGGTCATGATCATGTTCTCGAGCAGCGTCGAGCGCCGTCCATAGACGCGCGCCAGTCCGATGGCGAGGATCGAGATCGGGATGGCGGCCTCCATGACCTGGCCGACCTTGAGCCCGGAATAGGCGGACGCGACGGTGAAGATGACGCACAGGAAGAGTCCCCAGGCGACGGCGCGGGCGGTGGATTCCGGCACCGCCGCGGCGGCCGGAGTCATCGGGAGGTAGATTTCGCCGGGTTCGAGCGGACGATAGGCATTCTCGGGCAGCGACTTCGAGTCGGGCGCGTCCATCCGGTCTCCCTTCCTGACAGCTCGTTGGCGGAACCGCGGCAGTCTAGCCCAGGAAGAGGCCCGCCCGCAGCCACGCCGCGGCAGGCGCGTGTCTCGCGCGGCTCACCCGGGTCTCGCCCCAAGTTTCAGTAAACCAGCTCGAGCCAACGCTTGCCGGCGGCGAGCTCCGCCTTGCGGCGCGACCACTTCTCCTTCGAACCGGCGAGCCGCTCGAGCACGGCGTCGAGTCCGGCGATCGCCTTCTCGAGGCCGGCGACGTAGACGTAGGTCTTGGAGTCGCCCAGCATCTCCCAGAGCTCCGCGCTGCGCTCCTCGATCGCCTGGTCCCAGCCGATCGGATCGGACCAGTTCGGCCGCGGCGACAGCGCCTTGAAAGCGCGGAAGGTCTCCTCGTCGTAGTACTGGGAGAAGTCGTCGTTCTGCTCGTTCATGTAGAGCAGCTCGAGGCCGCTCCTGGCGCCGTAGAGCAGCCAGACTTTGCCGCTCCAGTCGGCGACATCGCGGTAGATGTGCTTGACCAGGGCGCGGAAAGGAGCAATGCCCGTACCGCTGCCGATCAGGATCAGGTTGGCGTCGTGATCTTCGGGAACCTCGAAGGGGATGCCGAACGGCCCGGTGAGCGTCAGGTCCGCGCCGGGCAGAAGGTCGCAGAGGTAATTCGAGGCGACGCCCGGATAGCGCTCGCCGCTGTAGTCGTCGATGTAGCTGCAGCGGCGGACGGCGATCTTGATCCTGGGTTGTCCGGATGGTCCGCGCTCGGGAAGGTCCGCGACGCTGTAGAGACGGAAATGGTCCTTCTTCCCGAACTCCGCCGCCCCCGGAGCGAAGACCCCCACACTCTGGCCGACAAGGTAGGGAAAGTCGCCGCGCTCGATCTCGAGCACCAGCTCGCGGACCTCGTCGGAGGAGGTCGGCGCCGTAATCGGCGCGCTCGCAACCACCCGGCCTTTGAAGCGCGTCGCGGTTTCGTACTCTTCCAGATGCTGGATCGCCTCACTCATCGCCCTTGCCTCCCGACGACGCTCGCGCGCGCTGCGCTCTGGTCGTCACATTGGTTCGTACATTCGCCGCCATGGCATCCGCCGCAGCCGCCGCGTCCAGCCAACGCATCGAGCTCGCCGCCGGGGTCGGGGAACGTCCGCCGCCAGGCGGACTGCACCGCCACCCACGAGGCGAGCCCTGCCAACAAGAAGATCAGACCGAGTCCCGAGGAGGCCAGGTTCATGTCAGCTCCCGAGTCCGGCGAAACCCATGAACGCGACCGACAGGATGCCGGCGAGGATCAGCGCCAGGGCGGTGCCCTTGACCACGTCCGGAATCCCGGCGAGGCCGAGCTTCTCTCGCACTCCGGCCATCAGCACGAGCGCCAGGGTGAAGCCGAGGCCGCCGGCGAGCGCGAAGACGATACCCTGGAGAAACCCGTAGCCACGGTTCGTCTGGAAGAGGGCGAGCGCCAGGATGGCGCAGTTGGTGGTGATCAGCGGCAGGTAGATGCCGAGCGCGCGGAAGAGCGCCGGGCTGGTCTTCTTGATGAACATCTCGACCAGCTGCACCGCCGAAGCGATCACCACGATGTAGGAGATCAACGACAGATAGGGCGCGTCGATCGCCGCCAGCAGGGCGTTCAGCCCGGAGACGAAGATCGACGTGATCAGCATCACGAAGGTGACCGCGCCGCCCATGCGGGTAGCCGTTTCGAGCTTGTTCGATACGCCCAGAAAAGGGCAGATGCCGAGGAAGTAGGCGAGAACGAAGTTGTTGATCAGGCTGGCGTTGAGGAAGATCGTCCACAGGGATTCGCCGCTCATCGCGCGCCTCCAGCGAGCACGGGAGCTTCCGCGACGCGGCTCGACCGGCGCTTCTTCCACCAGTTGAAGAACAGCAGCCAGCCCGCGAAGGTGAAGAACCCGCCCGAGGGCAGCACCATGATCACCCAGTCCTGGTAGTGCGGGCCGAAGAGCTCGACGCCGAGCAGCGAACCGCTGCCGAGGATCTCGCGCACGGTGCCGAGCAGCAGCAGCGTCAAGCAGAAGCCGAGACCCATGCCGGCGCCGTCGAGGATCGAGCGCCCGACGCTGTTCTTCGACGCAAACGCTTCGGCGCGCCCGAGGATGATGCAGTTGACCACGATCAACGCGATGAAGGCGCCGAGTGCCTTGTGGACATCGAGGCTGATCGCCTGGATCGCATAGTCGACGATGGTGACGAAGGTGGCGATCACCAGGATGTAGCTCGCCATTCGCACCTGGTTGGGAATGATCTTGCGCAAGGAAGCGATCGCCGCATTCGAGGCGATCAGCACGAACAGGGTGGCGAGGCCCATGGCGAGCGCGTTGCGCACCGAATTCGAGACCGCGAGCGTCGGGCAGGTGCCGAGCACCTGGACCAGGACAGGATTCTCGCGAAAGAGCCCCTTGAGGAAGTCGTCGGTGGCGGTGGGCAGTGCATCGGAACCGTTCGACATCGCCTATCTCCCCTGCCGGAAGTCGTCCAGATGCTGGCGGATGCGCGGAGCCCAGAATGCGCTGCTCTCGCGCAGGATCTTGGCCACTGCCGTCGACGAGACCGTGGCGCCGGTGATGGCGTCGATCTGCCAGGGTTGACTCTTGGTGCCGTGCCTGACCACTTCGATCGGATGGACGACGGCCGCGAGGTCCGCCGTCAGCTCGACCGTCAGGCGTTCGAAGTTGGCGAGAAAGCCGGGGTCGACGTCGATCTTGTCGCCGAGGCCGGGCGTCTCACGGGTCTCGAGCACGCGGAAGCCGGTCACGGCGTCCTGGCCGGGCGAGTAGGCGTAGAGCACGACGATGGTGTCCTGGTAGCCCATGCCCTGGGCCCGGATGGCGAAGCCCACCAGCTGGCCACTCGCGTCGTAACCGGCGTACACGACCTTGGCGCCGTCGGCCTTGCCTGCGAGGACCGCGAAGCGGTCGTCGTCGCCGAGCTTGTAGGTGACGCTCGACTTGGCTGCGGGCAGCACGTAGAAGATCGCCTTGCGCAGCGCCTCGGCCCGGTTTCTCTCGATCACCGGCTTCGTCCACTGGAACGCGACGACGATCAGAATGCCGCAGGCGAGGCCGATGCCGACCATCGCGCGATACATCGGCCAAGCCGGTGTGGCGACCGTTGCCGGCGGCAGTGGCGTCCTGTTCAGGGCGCCGTTCATCGCTCTCCGCCCGCGCGCGCCGCGCCGTAGACCCGCGGGCGGATGAGATTGTCGAGGTGGGGCGAGGCCGCGTTGCCGAGCAGGATCGCGTACATGACACCCTCGGGCATGCCGCCCCAGACGCGGATGACCACGACCAGCGCACCGATCAGCGCGCCATAGATCCAGACCCCGCCGTGGGTGATCGGAGAGGTGACCATGTCGGTGGCCATGAATACCGCGCCCAGAACCAGCCCACCGGCGAAGAGATGGAAAGCGGGTCCCGCGTAGCGCGCCGGGTCGATCCAATGCAGAACGCCCGAAACCGCGGCGACGCTGGCGAAGATCGCGACCGGCGTGCGCCAGCTCATCATGTTGCGCAGGATCAGATAGGCGCCTCCCAGGAGAAGCAGCACGGCGCTGGTCTCGCCGGTCGAGCCGCCAACGAAGCCGAGCGCCAGGTCGGCCGTGTCGGTCGCCCGGTGAGCGAACTTGAAGAGCGCCAGCGGAGTCGCCTGCGTGGTGGCGTCGTAGACCGGTTGCGCGAAAGGCAGCGCGAGGAGCGAGCCGGGCAGACCGTCGAATCGGCCGGCGGCGAAAGGCGGTAGCCAGGTCGTCATCGCCACCGGAAACGTCGCCTGCATCACCGCGCGACCGACCAGCGCCGGGTTGAATGGGTTCTGCCCCAGGCCGCCGAAAAGGAGCTTCCCGACCACCATCGAGACGACGCCGCCCACCACCACCATCCACAGCGGCAGGCTGGCGGGGAGAGTGAGGCCGTAAAGCAGACCGGTGACCGCCGCCGACCAGTCCCCGACCGTCGACGGCCGGCCGCCGGCGCGCGCCGCGAGAGCTTCGGTCACGACGCAGGTCGCCGTCGCCGTGCCGAGCACCGCGGCCGCCGCCCAGCCGAAGGCGTAGAGAGCGAAGGCGGTCGCCGGCGCGAGCGCGACCACCACGTTGAACATGATCGAGTCGACCGAATAGCCCGACAGCACGTGCGGCGAGGTGCGCAGCTCCAGGGTCTTCGCCGGCAGCGCCATCAGGCCGCTCCCCGCTTGCGCACCATCGCCTTGGCGACCCGGAACTGCTGGACCAGCGGGATATGAGCCGGGCAGACGAACGAACAGGAGCCGCACTCGAAGCAGTCCGTGAGGTGCTGCTCGCCGGCCATGCGCTCGTACTCCTCGTTCCTGGCCAGCAGGCCGAGCGCCGAGGGATTGAGAAACATCGGGCAGGCCTCCAGGCAATAGCCGCAACGGATGCAGGGGTAGACCTCCTGGTCGGTCCCCTGGGCCAGGTCGTCGTCGAACGCGACCACGCCCGAGACGCCCTTGGTGATCGGAATGTCGAGACTCGAAGCCGCCTGCCCCATCATCGGGCCACCGAGGAAGACGCGGCGCACGCCGGGGCCGACGCCGACGCTCTCGAGCACGAAGCGCAGCGGCGTCCCGATCGGGATCCGGTAATTGCCCTTCTTCGTCACCGCCGGCCCGGTGACCGTGATCACGCGCTCCTGGATCCCGCGGCCGAGCGGCAGGAGGCGGCCGATCTCGGCTGCCGTCGCGACGTTCACGACCAGCGCGCCCACCGCGGACGGCAGCCCGCCCGAGGGCACCTCGCGACCGAGCAGCGCCTTGATCAGCATCTTCTCGGCTCCCTGCGGGTACTTGACGCTCAGGACTTCGATCTCGACCGGGAGGTCCACCGGCACTCCGGCGCGCAGGTGGGCCGCCGCGTCGGGCTTGTTCGACTCCACGCCGAGGAGAACCCGGCCGGCACCGGTGGCGCGCTGGATATAGCGAATGCCGGTGAAGATGTCGTCGCGCTGCTCGAGCATCACCCGGTGGTCGGTGGTCAGGAACGGCTCGCATTCGGCACCGTTCAGGATCAGCGTGTCGATCGATCTGCCCTCGGGAAGCGTGAGCTTGACGTGGGTGGGAAAGGCCGCGCCGCCGAGACCGACGATACCGGCCTCCTGGATGGCGGCGAGAATCTCGCCGACCGGGGCGTCGAGCGGACAGGGCCGGCCGTCGGCCACCTCCTGCGTCGATCCCGGGAACGGCTCGAGGTAGACGGCGGGCACCATCCGGCCGCTCGCGCTTGGCGCGAGGGCTATTCTGCGCACCATGCCTGATGCCGGCGCGTGCATGGCGACCGACAGGAAGCCGTCGGGCCGGGCGATGCGCTGGCCGCGCGCCACCTCCTGCCCCTCCCGCACCACCGGCAGCGACGGTTTGCCGGCATGCTGGACGAGCGGCACGACGAGGAGCGGCGCGAACGGGAACTGGCGGATCGCCATCCCTTTCGTCTCCTCCTTCGCCTCCGGCGGGTGCACGCCGTGACGAAAGGTCTTGAGGCCGAGCAGGCTCACGCGCCGGATCCGGGCCTAGTTGTACTTCTCACCGCGCGCGATCCATTTCGCGATCTCTTTCGCCGAGCGATCGCGCGGCAGGCCGGGGTGGATGACCCGCGCCGTGCACTTCTCCGCCGCCTTGACGAGGTCCTGGTAGGAGCCGCCCGCCGGATTCTGGATGAAGGCCTTCTTGGCCGCGTTGTAGGCGAAGATCTTGGAGTTGATGTGGATGCACTCGTCGCAGGCCGTGCACTGCTCGCTCTCGAGCCAGGGAGCCAGATAGTCGCCGGCGCCTCTTGCGGGCGCGCCGCCTGCCGCCGGAGCGGCGGCATCCAGAGCGAGCGGAACGAGCGGAGCCAGCGCGGAGGCTCCACTGCCGCCGGCGGCGAGCTCGACCAGCGCCGTGCCGATCCGGCCGGCGAGATCGCGTCGCACTTCGGCCGCGATCTCGGCGCGCGAAATCTCGGGCTTGCCGACCCCGGCCAGGGCGCGCAGCATCGTCCAGAAGTCGCGCCGGTCCTCGCACGACTCGACCATCGTGCTGTCGACCAGCAGGCGCGATAGCTGCTGCTTGCGGTCGACCGACCAGATGTAGGGGAACTTGCCTTCGCGCTCGGAGGCACCGAGATCGAGGAAGTCGACCAGCGGCACCATGTTCTCGTTCCAGGTGTCGGCCGGGGCGATCCGATAGTGCTTGCGGAAGCGCGCCTCGGTGATCGCGAAGTCGGCGAAGGTGAGCGCCACCTCCATCTCCTTGTCGCGATTGCCCGAGCGGTACTGGAGCTTGTAGGTCGGCCAGTCCTGGTCGATGGCCGGATTGCCCTCGAGGTCGAAGCACTCGGCCGGGGTCTTGCCGGCCGCAGGGTCGTAACGGAAGACCGGATAGGCCCGCGACTCGACCGCCAGGCGCGCCTGGTGGGCGCTCATGTCGTCGCCGATGCCGTGCTCCGGCTGGCAGGAGCTGTAGAGGTTGAACAGCGCCGGCCGCCGCGCCTTGAGGCCGCGGATGAAGCCCTCGATCATGTGGCTGGCGTTGGCGATCGTGCCCTGCATGACGTAGG
Source organism: Thermoanaerobaculia bacterium (assembly GCA_963806165.1). Taxonomy (GTDB): domain Bacteria; phylum Acidobacteriota; class Thermoanaerobaculia; order Multivoradales; family JAGPDF01; genus JAGPDF01. The sequence goes on along the minus strand of CAWDWZ010000007.1, from coordinate 313,192 downwards.
TGGTGCGGTGCGCCATGCCGATCAGGGCGATCTCCTTGCGCGGCTCCTGCTTGCCCTTCTGCGCCTTGCCATACTGCGCCATGTCGGAGATCTGGCCGACGAAGCCCGAGGTGCAGGCCTGCCCGCCGGTGTTCGAGTAGACCTGGGTGTCGACCACCAGCACCTTGATCGGCTTGCCCGAGGCCATCAGCCGCGACAGGTTCTGGAAGCCGATGTCGTACATCGCGCCGTCGCCGCCCAGCGCCACCACCGGCGGACAGAGCTCCCACTCCTCGTCGGTGAACTGGTGCCAGTCGAAGTAGGTGAAGAAGTCGCCCTGCGCCGCCGGGTCGTAGCCCCCCGCGAGCTCGAGCTTCGCCTGCCGGATCGACCGGAAGCCGTCGGCCATCTTCGCCATGTGGCCCTCGAAGATGCCCATCGCCATGGAGGGCGAGTCCTGGAAGAGGTGGTTCGTCCACGGGAACGGATAGGGGTTGTAGGGGTAGGTCGAGGCCCAGACCGAGGTGCAGCCGGTGGAATTGATCATCCCCATGTGCGAGCGGCCGCGCCCGGACAGCCCATCGCGGTAGCGCCACTCGAGGTCCTTGAGGCGCGCGAGCAGCTGCGAGGTCCGCCGCAGCCACTCCTGGTCGATCGGCCGGCCGCCGTCGAGCGTCTCCATCCGTCCGGCGATGCCGGCGAGCGTCAGGTCGCTGTCCTTGGCGTCGCTGACGATCTTCGCCATCGTCGCCGGGTCGGAGAGGTCGAGATCGGCGACCAGCTTCATCTGGATGTGCTTCTCGAGATTCCGGATCAGGTCCGAGAGCTCGTCGACGTGCTTCGCCACCCGCTGCTGCATGAGCGCCTCGATCGTCGCCGTGAACAGATGGACGATCGTCTTCTCCGAGCAGCCCAGGCAGGCGCCGTCGCCGCTCGAGAAAGCGAGGTAGTTCGACTTGTCGAGCATCAGGGTCTCGAGCGCGCCGATGCCCTGCTCGAGGTCGTCGATCCGGCCGTACTTCTTCGGCGTGTTCGGCAGGTCGAGCCATAGGTCCCACTGTTCGCGCAGCTTCTTGACCGAGTCGTCGCTCTGCCGCACCGGCCGCAGGGCGTCGTCCTCGCAGACCGCGACGCATTCCATGCAACCTTTGCAGGTGTATGGATTGACGGTGATCGAAAGCAGGCCGCCCGAGCCCGGCTCGCGCTTCTCCGGCAACGTGTAGTACGGCCGCGAGAGCGCGAACTTGAAGCCGTCGAGCTCCTGGCGGAAGATCTCCATCTCCTTGCCCAGGAGATCCCGTTCCTCGCCTTCGAGATCGCTCGCCGCGAGGGTCTTGTCGATCGCCTCGTCGAGCAGGTCGCCGACCGGATCGGTCTCCTTCGCGGCGTCGAAGAGCAAGCGAAGATTCCGTTCCACGATCCGCACCGCCTTGGGCAGGTGGCGCAAGTCCCGGCCGTGTTTGCGGGCGCGCTTCACGACCGTGTCGAGGACGGCACCGACTTCGCTCACCAGCCCGGGAATGGCGGTGTCGGGGCAGACGGTGTAGCACTTGCCGCAGGCGGTGCAGTTCTCCGCGATCCAATCCGGGTGCTCGAAGCGGATCGAGGTCATGTCGCGGAAGAGCGCCGAGGAGGCCGGCATCACACCCAAGCCGATGAACGGGTCGGTGATGCTGTCGTTGCCCATGCCGCGGGCGTAGAAGCTCCCCGTCTGCTCCCAGAAGCGGTGAACATCGGAGATCGCCGCCTGACTCTGCGGCAGCTCGCGGACCATCACCGGGATCTTCGGCTCGCCGCCGGCAACACGGCCGCCGGCGACCGGATCGGAGATCGCACCGAGCGGCACCGCCCTGACCTCGTCGAAGCCGCGCTGCACGACGCGCATGTTGTCTTCGACGACCCGCGCGCCCTTGGCGCCGAACTTGTGCTGCAGCTGGTCGCGGATCGCCTTGATCAGGGTGGCGTCGTCGAGACCGGCCTGCTCTTTGAGCGGCGAGGCGGCGAAGAAGGCGCCCTGGAAGGCGATGCCCTGCATGCGCAGCTGGAGCTCGGTGTCGCTCGCCTCCTCGCGCGCGATCTTGAAGGCGTCGAGGAAGAAGACCTTGATCTTCTGATCGAGGATCTTCTTCTGGAACAGCGCCGGAATGTCCTGCCAGACCTTCTCCGGCGCCGTCTGCTCGCTCTGGAGGATGAAGACACCGCCCTCCTTGAGTCCGGCGAGGGCGTTGGTGTGATGGAAGACGTTGGGATCCGGCGACATCACGACGTCGACGAAGAAGTACTCGCAGTTGATGCGGATCGGCTCCGGCGCGACCGACAGGTAATAGGTCGTCGGCTGCCCCTTCTTCTCCGAGCCGTACTTGGGGTTCGCCTTGATGTGGTAGCCGAGCAGGTCGAACAGCGTCATCGCCAGGTTCTTGCCGGTGGTGATCGCCCCCCAGCCGCCCACCGAGTGGAAGCGCACGGAGATGCTCCCCTTGGGCATCAGGTTGGGGTTCTCGGAACCGTGCAGGGCGAGCTCGCGTACGTCGGGGTAGGCCTGCTCGATGGTCTGCTGGTAAGCCTCTTGCTTGGGAGAGATCGGCTTGTCGCGCAGGAAATCGATCGACAGGTAGAACATCTTCTTGTGCTTGCCGGCCGGCAGCATGTTCTCGACCGCGGCGACGAGCCCCTCGGGTTGGAGGTCGCGGCTGCCCATGCCGAACGAGCCCGAATAGAGGGCGGGGGCTTCGGAGAGGTCGCGGTAGATCTCGAGATCGGGATGTGCCGGCGCCTTCGGATCCCGGCCGTTCTCGAGGCAGCGCGAAACGACGGCGCGGACCTCGCGCATCACCGGCAAGTCGACCGCCAGCGGCTGGTCCAGGCGCTCGAGCACGGCGACTCCTTTGCGGCCCTTGAGGACTCTGCCCAGCAGGTCGGACGGGAACGGCCGGAACATGACGAGATCGACCACGCCCACCTTGATGCCGCGCTTCTCGCGCAGGTAGTCGGCGACCGCTTCGGCGGAGGGCACGACGCTCCCCTGGCCGAGGATCAGGTAGTCGGCGTCTTCGGTGCGGTAGCCCATGACCCGCGCGTATGCCCTGCCGGTGAGGGCGCGGAACTCCTCGAACGCCCGGTCGGTGAGCCCCCGCACATGGTCGAAGAAGTAGGGGCGCTGCGCGGCGACGCTCTGCATGTACGAGTCCTGGTTCTGGACCAGGCCTGCCATCACCGGATTGTCGACATCCCAGAGCAGCGGAATGCGCCTGCGGGTGTCGCCGTAGAGGATGCGCTGCGCCGGAGTCGGGGTTTCGATGATGTCCTCGGGAAGCCCGAGATACTCGGCGATCAGCTCGCGCTCGGGAGCCCTGAACGATTCGATCAGGTGGGTGGTCAGGAAGCCGTCCTGCGCGACGATGCCGGGATTCAGCGCCAGCTCGGCGATGCGGTGGGCGATGATGTTCAGATCGGCCGCCGACTGCACGTTCTTGGCGAACAGCTGGAAGAAGCCGGCGTCGTCGACGCAGTGGTAGTCGTCGTGCCCGGCGTGCACGTTGAGGGTCGACTTGGTCATCGCGCGGGCGCCGACGTTGAGCACGTAGGTCAGGCGCTTGCCGACCGCCGCATACAGCGACTCGTGCATGTAGGCGATGCCCTGCCCGGAGGAGAAGTTGGCGGCTCGGAGACCGGTCATCGAGAGGCCGGCGGTGACCGCTGCGGCGGCGTGCTCGCCCTCGGGCTCGACGAAGATCAACGGCCGGCCGGAGATGTTGAGGTGCCCGGCGGCGGCGGCTTCCGCCCAGTACTCGCCCATCTGGGTCGAGGGGGTGATCGGATAGGCGCCGGCGGCGTCGCTCGACTCGCGCTCGCACTGGATGACCGCCGTGTTGCCGTCCATCGCGGCACGCGTGCCGGGATACTTCCACTTGCCGTCCTTCTCGCTGAATCTCTCGGTGAGCTTTTCGATCGTTGCCTGGGCCATCTTCATCACCGACATCGGGTCCTCCCATCGAATACATTTGCAGCCAGCGGATCGGCTATCAGTGCTGGGCTTGGGTTCATGATCGGTCTCAGGTCGGAAGCTCGCGCAGCGCGCCCTGGCGGATGATCCTGCGCGCCGCCGGGCCCTTGATCGGGCCGGACTCCGGATCGAGCCAGACGATCGCCCCGGTCGGGCAGCGCTCGATCGCCGCCCGGCTGGCGTGCGGCCGGCTGTAGTCGACGACCGGCAGGTTCTCGTGCATCGTGATCAGAGCGGGCGCGTCCATGGCGCAACGGCCGCAGGCGGTGCAGGCGACTTCGCAGTCCACGAGCAGGTCGTCGCCGGCCTCGAGCGAACGGCAGGCGACCCAGAGGCGGTGGCTCACCGGATGGATCGAGAAGAGGTCCTTCGGACAGGCCTCGACGCAGTCGCCGCAGGCGGTGCATTTCGCCTCGTCGACCACCGGCAGCAGGTGGCGGTCCATGCGGATGGCGTCGAAATCGCAGACCACGGCGCAGTCGGCGAGGCCGAGACAGCCCCAGAAGCAGCCCTTGCCTCCGCCGGCCACCTGCGCCGCGGCCCGGCAGGACTCGAGCCCCTCGTAATGCGCCCGATTGCGGGCGACGTTGCTGCCGCCCGCGCAGGCGAGCCGCGCCACCCGCTTCTCCTCGGCACCGACGTCGACGCCGAGAAAGGCGGCGATCCGCAACCGGCCTGCATCGGTGGAGACGCTGCATTTCCCGGGAGCGGCGGCGCCGGTGACCAACGCCTCGGCGAATGGGCGGCAGCCCGGGAAGCCGCAGGCGCCGCAGTTGGCGTGCGGCAGCATCTGCTCGACCTCGTCGATGCGCGGGTCCTCGTCGACGTGCAGCTTGCGATGCGCCAGGACCAGCATGGAGACCAGGACCAGAGAGAGGCCGCCGAGGGCGCCGACCGACGTCAGGATCAACACGCTTCGACTCTCCCCCCTCCCTGGGCCCACGCCCGGACGCCATCAGCCTAGCGTCCGGGCCGCTGGACTCTGCCGCTCGGAGGGGTGGGAACTGGGTCCCGGCAGGCCCATCCGGGCACGCGGCCAGGCGCGCCGCCCGCGGCGCGCCCGCTACTCGTAGACCATCCAGAGCGGGCCGGGGAAGAGGAACGAGAGGCCCTGGCGCAGGCGGTCGCGCCAGTTCTCCCAGTTGTGGCCGTCGAAGGACTCGATGTAGCGCACGTCCATGCCGGTCGACTGCAGGATCGGCACCAGCGAGCGGTTCTCGTAGATCAGCGATTCGTAGACGCCGCAGGAGAGGAAGATGCGCTCGGAGACGCGTGCAGGAGCGTCGCGGAAGGTGTTCACGAATTCGACCACCGGCTCGAAGGCCGGTCCGCGCCGGCTCGGGCCGATGTCGGTGAATGCGAACGAGCCCGACTGCAACAGGAGCCGCCCGAATTGACCCGGATAGTGCACTGCCGCGGCGAGCGACGCCACACCGCCGAAGCTCGCACCCATGAGCCCGCGGCTCGCCGCGCCTTTCGCCAGCGGGTAACGTGCCTCGAGCGCCGGCACGAGCTCCTCGGCGAGAAAGCGGCTGTGCTCGGAAAGCGCCGCATAGTCGCGCAGCCGCTGGCGCGACTGGATGAGCGCGACGATCATCGGGGCCACCTCGAGGCGGTGGATCAGATTGTCGAGCACCGTCTTGAGGGCGGAGAAATGGAGATAGTCGGCACCGTCGTGCACGACGAGCAGCGGATAGCGCCGGCTGGCGCGATACCGCGCCGGCAGGTAGACCTGAGCCTCCACCGAGCCGTCGAGCGCGACGCTCGTCACCCGGAGCCTCTCGAGCTTGCCCGGGCGCGCCTCCGGATCGGGCGAGACCCAGTCGGGAACCCGGTACTCCGCTCCCAGGCAGACCGAATTCGCGCCGAACGGGTCGTGGGCGAGCTGTGAGTTCAGAGGATCGCGGATCAGCCGGCTCAGGTCTCCGCGTTGCACCTCGAGCTTGTACTCGACGCGCGAGCGCACCGGAATCTCCTGGGTCAGGTACCAGAGATCGCTGTCGAGCACCTGTGTGAACGGCTGCGCCGAGGGTAACCCGAAGATCCAGTGCTGCAGAAAGACCGCATCGGCCTCGCCACGGTAGAGGAAGGTGACCGTCCTCCCCTCGACGATCGGCGCGCTGTGTGCCGCCAGGAAAGCGTCGATTCTGGACGGCGGGAGATCTCCCTCGGCAAGCAGCGCCGAGATCGCGAGCGTCACTCCTCCTCCAGCGCAATGACCGAACCGTCCGGCATGAGACGGCTCATGCCGGCGCCCCGGAAGCGCTCCGCTTCCACCTCGGCGCGCCCCCGCTCGTCGAGCGCCATCCAGGCGCCGTCCGCCATGGCCACGCAATGAGCCGGCGCGAAACGGCGCGCCAGCAGCGCCACGCGCCGGCGGTCGTCGAGGGCGAGGCGACGGCGGGCGTGCGGAAAGAGCACCAGCCCGCGGACGAGGCCGAGGCCGTGCTCCAAGACCTCCGTGTTGCCATAGCCCTGGGGAGGCGAATGGTGAAAGAGCACCACCCGCTCGGCGATCGCCATCGCGCCCGCGGACCACGCGAACACCGCCTTGCCGCCGAGTTTCTTGTCGAGCTCGAAGAGTCGCATGCGATTGATCAGGATGGCGACGTGGCCGCCGGCGATCGCGAGCCCTTCGACCTTTTCGAGCTGGCGCACGATCTGACGGCAATGACGCGCGATCGCCGGACGCCGGGCAGGGCTCTGCTGCCGAACGAACGCGGCATGCACCTCGTCCACTCGCGCCAGGTGATGCTCGTCCAGAGCGCGAATCGCGTCCAGAGCCGACTCCCGCTCGGGCGCCAGGATCTCGGGATCGCCGGCGCGCAGCTCGAGCTCGCGCAGGGCCGTCTGGGCGTAGCCGAGACGCGAGCGATAGAGCTCCTGCAGCTCGCGCAGATGCTCCTGGCGGGAGTGGTAAGCGGCGGCGAGCTCCGGATCGCGCTCGAAAACATCCTCGCTCCGGGCATAGAGCATCAGGTTCATCGTGCGCTCGCCCAGGTGCTCGTGCAGCTCGAGGTCTTCGGCCTCGCGCTCCTGCCAGCCGGCGGTCACCGAGGCCAGCCGGCCGGAGACTCCGGCGCGCGCCACCACCTCGCCCAGCGTGGGCGTGAATCGCTGCGGCCCGAGCAGGGTCACCGTCGGCATGGGCTAGAATCCTATGGTTCCAGCGGCCACGAGTCCATCCGCGACGAGCGCGAAGGAGAGTCCATGCACGTCATCTTCGTGGAACCCAAGTTCCCGTTCAATCAGCGCGAATTCGTCCGCGGTCTGGCCGCCGTCGGTGCCCGGGTCACCGGCATCGGGGAACGGCCGTGGGAGGCGATCGACGAGGAGCTGCGCGGCTGGATGGAAGGCTACGAGCAGGTACGCTCGGTCGTCCACGAGGCGTCGATGCTGGAAGCGGTGCGCCGGGTACAGGCGACGAGCTGGGTGGACCGCCTGGAGGCCACGGTCGAGGCCCACATTCTTCCGGCCGCGAAGGTCCGCGAGGCGGCCGGCATTCCGGGCACGAGCGTCGAGACCGCCTTCCTGTGCCGCGACAAGCCGGCGATGAAGGAGGCCTTGCGCAAGGCCGAGGTGGCGTGCGCCCAGTCGCGCGGCGTCTCGAACCCGCAGGAGCTGCGCATGTTCGCCGCCGAGATCGGCTACCCGATCATTCTCAAGCCGCGCGCCGGAGCCGGAGCATCCGGCACGCAGCGCGTCGACAACGACCGCGAGCTCGAGAGCGCGATCATCGAACAGGGTATCGACCGCGGCGCCTCGGTCGCCGCCGAGGAGTTCATCGAAGGTCACGAGGGCTTCTACGACACGATCTCGATCGGGGGACGGGTGGTCCACGAGTTCATCTCGCACTATTACCCGAACGTCCTCGACGCGATGCGCACGCGCTGGATCTCGCCCCAGATCGTCACCACGAACCGCGTCGACGCACCCGGCTACAGCGATCTGCGCAAAATGGGCCAGAGAGTCATCGAGGCGCTCGGCATCACCACCTCACCGACCCACATGGAGTGGTTCTTCGGCCCCCGCGGGCTGAAGTTCTCCGAGATCGGCTGCCGTCCGCCGGGCGTCGGCGTCTGGGACCTCTACGCTGCGGCGAACGACTTCGACATCTACCGCGAGTGGGCGATGGCCGTCGCCCACGGCCGCCCCGGGCAGCAAACGTCGCGCCGCTATGCCGCCGGGATGATCGCGCTGCGTCCGAACCGCGAGGGGCGGATCTCGGGTTACGAGGGACTGGAACAGGTCTATCAAGCCTACGGCGACTGGATCATCGACAGCCACATGCCGCCTCCCGGCTCCCCCACCGGCGGCGTCGAAGGCGGCTACATGGCGAACGCCTGGATTCGCATGAAGCACCCGGATTACGACCACCTCCGGCGCATGCTCGACCTCATCGGACGGACGGTCAAAGTTCTCGCGCAGTAGTCCGGTCCGGAGGAGCCCGCCGCGCCCGCTACGGACCCCTCGGCGCCGCGGGCGGCCCCTGACGCAGAAAGGCCTCGATCGCGGCCTTGAGCTCCGCCACGACTCCCGGTTCGGAGGCCGCGATCTCGCGGCTCTCGGCGGGATCGGCCACGACGTCGTAGAGCTCGATGCTGCCGTCGGAGCCCGAGATCAGCTTGTAGCGTGGACCGCGCACTGCGGTCAGGCTGCGCTCGAAGCGCTTCGTGTCCCAGCCGGAGTACTCGCGATGCATGACCTCGAGAAAGTTCGCGGGGAACTCGAGCTCGGAAAAGGTGTTGCCTGGCGGAGGTCCGGCGGGTGCGCCGCGCGCGCTGCCCGGCAGGACGCGCGCCTTCCCGGCTCCGACACCGGCCAGCGCCAGGACCGTTCCGAAAAGGTCATAGGACTGAACCGGCGTGGCGACGCGGACGTGCTCTGCAACCCTTCCCGGCGCGCGAATCACCAGCGGCACGTGGAGCAGCGGCTCGTAGAGCGAGAACTTGTGTTCCAGCAGGTGATGCTCGCCCAGGTGCTCACCATGATCGGAGGTCACTACCAGCACGGTGTCGTCGAGGAGCTTCCGCGCGCGCAGAGCTTCCACGAGCTGGCCGATCATCGCGTCGTCGTAGGCGATCTCACCGTCATAGAGCCCGGTGAGAATCTCCAGGGCGTTGCCTTCGGCCCGCATGCCGGGGACGTTCAGGATGTAGCCGTAGTCGCGCGGCGAGTAGAACGAGCGCAGTCGCTTGACCTCCGCGGCCGCGGCATCCGCAGGCAGGAAGGCGGCGTCGAACGGGCGCGGGGGCCGATACGGCATGTGCGGCTCGAAGTAGTTGACGAAGATGAAGAACGGCCGATTGCCCTTGCGGCCGTCGAGCCAGGACAGAATGCGCTCGTTCGTCTTCGCCGCTCCCATGTCGATCGCCGGATCGTCGAGCGAGATGTTCGTGCCCCGCGACTGATGCTCGTGCCACATCTCCGCGAAGGTGTCGAAGCCCTGCTTCAGCCCGCTGGAGTCGTTCGTCCAGACGTTGTTGGAGAATCCGGCGGTCTGGAATCCGGCGCGCTGAAAGCGCTCGGCGAGCGTGTCGAAGCCGGGCTCGAGGGTCTGGTGATTGCCGGAGGTGCCGTGATCCCGCACCGGCAGGCCGGTGAAGAGTGACGCGTGCGAGGGCAGCGTCCAGGAGGACCCGGAGACCGCGTGCTCGTAGAGCGTGCCCTCGGCCGCGAGCCGGTCGATGTTCGGCGACGTGGCGCGGGCGTAGCCGTAGCTTCCGAGATGATCGGCGCGCAGCGTATCGATCACGATCAGCAGCACATTGGCCTGCTTCGCCGCCGCGGCGGCAGGCGCAGCCCCAGGGATCGCGCCTGTCATGCACCAGCATGCGGCGACGAGGAGAATCTGCGGGAGAATCGGGGACCGGCGCATTCTTTGCCGCGCAGAAAGCTAACATGGAGTCGCGAGAACGAAAACCGATGACTACGACCTGCTGCAGCTCGCTTCACAGTCCGATCGGTCCGCTGCTCCTGTACGGCGACGGTGCGGCGCTCACGGGGCTCTTCATGGCGACCGGGAAGTACACCGCCGGGCTCCCCGCCGGCGCCCGCCGCGACGACGGTCCGTTCCGCGCGGCGCGCGCGCAGCTCGAGGCCTACTTCGCGGGTGAGCTCCAGGAGTTCACGCTCGACCTCGCTCCGGAAGGCACGCCCTTCCAGAGCCGGGTCTGGCGCGCCCTGCTCGCGATTCCGTACGGCGCGACCGAAAGCTACGGCGCGCTCGCGCGACGGATCGGCCTGCCGCGCGCGGCGCGCGCCGTGGGGCTCGCCAACGGCCGCAATCCGATCTCGATCGTGATCCCCTGCCATCGCGTCATCGGCGCCGACGGCTCGCTCACCGGCTACGGCGGCGGCCTCGAGCGCAAGCAGTGGCTGCTCGCCCACGAGCAGACGCCGTGCCGCTTCCATTCAGCAGCGGCTGCCCGGGCTCTAGGGGGAAAGCGGTCGTCGCCGCCTGTGATCAGTTCCGGAGCACGAACGGCAGCGCGACGAGCAGCAAGCCGACGATCGCCAGTGTCCAGCTCCCGTCGACGATCCACGGCAGAACGATGAGCGCCAGGCCGCAGAGGAGCGGCACGAGGGCGCTCTGCCTCTTGCCGTAGACAAAGTAGCCGGTCCCGATCGATCCGAAGAGAACCGCCCACAGAAGAACCGAAGAGCTGCCCATCAGGCGTGGACCGGTTCGCGGATCTCGACTTCGCCTTCGATCTCGACAGGAAGGTCGAAAGGGAGCTCGGCCATGCCGACGGCGCTCCTCGCGTGGGCGCCGACCTCGGGGCCGAAGAGCTCGAGGATGAGATCCGAGAAACCGTTGATCACGCTCGGCTGGCGATGGAAGCCGGGGGCCGAATTGACCATGCCGAAGACACGCCCCCAGGCCGCGATCCGATCGAGGTCGCCGAGGGCGCGCTCGAGGCTGCCGAGGATGGAAAGCGCGGTGAGCCGGGCGGCGAAGTAGCCCTGCTCCAGCGAGAGCTCGCGCCCGACCTTGCCGAAGGGCGCCGCGAACGAGCCGTCCGCGTTCTGCGGACCGTGCCCGGAGATGAAGGCACGGTCCCCGCGTTGATGCACGAACGCGAACGGCAGCACGACTCCCGCCGGCGGGCGAACGGACGCCGGCAGAATCAGCCCCAGTGCGCTGAGTCTCTCCGCGATTCGCGGCATGGCCCGCGATTGTACGCCCCCGGAAGCGCTGCAATAATGCAGCCATGCGCAAACTCAGTCTTCCACCCCGCGTCGTCGCCGACCTCCGGCTCCTCGGCCCCATTGGATGCCTTGGCGTCGTCTGTATCGTTGTCATCGGCGCCGCTCTCCCGCTGCAGGCCGCCGAGGCGCCGGGGACCGCGCCCGGCATCGACCTCGCAGGCATCGACCGGAGCGTGCCGCCGGGCGACGACTTCTTCGGCTACGCCAACGCAACCTGGCTGAAGACCACCGAGATACCCGCGGACCGCGCCAGCTACGGTTCTTTCGCCATCCTCGCCGAGGAGGCGAACCGCCGGACCCAGGGGCTGATCCAGCAAGCGGCAAACGCGCCGGGCGCTTCCGGCTCCGCCGACACCGCTGCCCGCAAGGTCGGCGACTACTACCTGGCGTACATGGACGAGGCCGCGATCGAGGCGAAAGGGGCGGCGCCGGTCCAGGCGGAGCTCGCCGCGATCGCCGCGCTGCGCGACAAGCGCGCGCTGGCGCGCTTTCTCGCCGGCCAGTTGCGCGCCGACGTCGATCCCCTGAACGCGACCAACTTCCACACCGATCGCCTGTTCGGGCTTTGGGTCTCGCCGGACCTCGACGATCCGGCGCGCAACGCCGCCTATCTTCTCCAGGGCGGTCTCGGCATGCCCGATCGCGACGACTACCTCGGCACCGACGAGCGCAGCGTCGCCCTGCAGGCGAAGTATCGCGCCCACATCGCCGCCGTCCTGAGGCTCGGCGCGGTGGTCAGAGCGGCCGACAGCGCGGCGCGGGCCGACAGAATCTACGCCCTGGAGCGGAGAATCGCCGCCGCGCACGTCTCCCGCACCGACTCCCTCGACGTCGTGAAAGCCCACAACCGCTGGCGTCTGGCCGACTTCCCGGCCAAAGCGCCCGGCATCGACTGGCCGGCCTACTTCGAAGCCGCCGGACTCTCGGAGCGCGGCGCGAAGGTCTCGGACCTGACGGTCTGGCACCCGGGCGCGGTCGCCGGAATCGCGGCCCTGGTCGGCTCCGAGCCGCTCGACCTCTGGCAGGACTATCTCGCCTTTCACGTCATCGACCGCGCTTCGCCGCTGCTCTCCCGGGCTTTCGTCGACGAGGCGTTCTCCTTCTACGGCACGGCGCTCACCGGCGCGACGCAGTTGCGCGACCGCTGGAAGCGCGCCGTGGATGCGACCAACGATGCCCTGGGCGACGCCGTCGGCAGGCTCTACGTCGCGAAGTACTTCCCCCCGGAGGCCAAGGCAGCAGCCCAGGAGATGGTGCGCAACATCGTCGCGGCTTTCTCCCGTCGGGTGGACGGGCTCGCGTGGATGTCGCCCGTGACCCGCGCGAAAGCCAAGGCGAAGCTCGAGACGCTCTACGTCGGGATCGGCTACCCCGACGAGTGGCGCGACTACGGCGACCTCGCCGTCGCGCGCGACGACGCCTTCGGGAACGCGACCCGTTCGGGGATCTTCGACTATCGTGCCGCGCTCGCCAAGCTCGGCAAACCCGTCGACAAGACGGAATGGTGGATGACGCCGCAGACGGTGAACGCGGTCAATCTGCCGCTGCAGAACGCGCTGAACTTCCCCGCCGCCATTCTCCAGCCGCCTTTCTTCGACGCCCGGACCGACCCGGCCCAGAACTACGGCGGGATCGGGACGGTCATCGGCCACGAGATCAGCCACAGCTTCGACGATCAGGGAAGTCTGTTCGACGCTTCCGGACGGCTCGCCAACTGGTGGACGCCGGAGGACTTCGCCCACTTCCGCGCGGCCGCCGATCGCCTGGCCGCGCAGTACGACGCTTACGAGCCCCTTCCGGGAGCGCATGTGAACGGCAAGCTCACGCTCTCCGAGAACATCGCCGATGTCGCGGGGATCGCTGCCGCTTACGACGGCTATCGCGCGGTTTACGGCGGCAAGGAGGGCCCGGCCGCCCAGGGCCTCCCGGGCGACCAGCGCTTCTTCCTTTCGTTCGGGCAGATCTGGCGCAGCAAGGTCCGGCCGGAAGCGCTGCGCAGCTCCCTGATGACCAACGGTCACGCGCCGGGAGAGTTTCGCGCCGACACGGTGCGGAATATCGACGCCTGGTACGCGGCGTTCGCCGTTCCGCCGGCCGCGCGGCTCTTCCTCGCCCCGGAGGCCCGCGTCCGCGTCTGGTAGCGCCGCCGCCGGGAGTCCGGCGACGGCTGGGCGGAGCATAGACTAGCGTCACTTGACCACGTCTCCGCCGGACCCGGGCGAGATCACCCGGCTGCTCGACTCTTGGGCGGCGGGCGACCGCTCGGCGTTCGAAGAGCTCTTCCCGCTCCTCTATCCGCAGCTCAAGCGGATCGCCGACCGCCAGCTGCGCGGCGAGCGGCCGGGGCACACCCTGCAGCCGACCGCCCTCGTGCACGAGGCTTTCCTGGAGCTCGCCGGCCAGCGGAGCGCGCAGTTCGCCAACCGCGTCCACTTCCTTTCGGTGGCGTCGTTCGTCATGCGGCGGATCCTCGCCGAGCACGCGCGCAGCCGTAACGCGGGCAAACGCGGCGGCGGGCTGTCGCCGATCGTCCTCGACGAGCAGATTCACAAGATCGCCGCGCCGGATTCGGCCTGGGAGGAGATCGCGGCGGTCGACGAAGCGCTCGACCGGCTCGCCCTCCTCGACGCGCGCGGCGCCAAGGTCGTGGTGATGCGCTACTTCGGCGGGCTTTCGCACGAAGAGATCGCCCGGCGCTCGACATCTCGGTCGCGACCGTAAAACGCGAATGGACAGCGGCGAGGGCCTGGTTGCGACGGGAGCTCACGCGCGGATGAGCGCAGGCAGCGGCGAGTGGACGCGGGTCAAGAGCGAGCTCCTTGCCGTGCTCGAGCTCGCCTCCCGGCGCGGGCCGCGAACGCCTGCGCCTCCTCGCCAGCGAGAGCCCGGAGCTCGCGGCTGAGGTTGCGGCGCTGGTCGGCCACGCCGACGAATCGGAGCCCTTCCTCGAGGTCGCCGCCCTCGAGCGCGCATCGGCGGCAGAGATCGCTACGGTGAGCCCGCCGGCGCGCGTCGGTCCCTGGCGGCTCGAGGTCGAAGTCGGCCGCGGCGGCATGGGAACGGTCTGGCGCGCGCGGCGTGACGACGGCGCCTTCGAACAGACCGTGGCGGTGAAGTTCGTGCGACCCGAGTTCGCCACCGACCTGCTGCGCCGGCGCATGGCCGTCGAGCGGCGCATCCTCGCCGGCCTGGAGCACGAGAACATCGCCCGCCTGCTCGACGGTGGAGTCACGGCCGAGGGCGTCCCCTACCTGGTCCTCGAGTTCGTCGACGGCGAGCCGATCGACGCCTGGTGCGACCACCGTGCCCTTACCGTCGCCGAGCGGCTGCGGCTCTTCCTCATCGTGTGCAGCGCGGTCGAATTCGCTCACCGCAAGCTCGTGTTGCATCGCGACATCAAGTCTTCCAACGTCCTGGTCGACGAGCGCGGGCGACCGAAGCTGCTCGATTTCGGGATCGCGAAGCTCCTCGGAGCGGAGCCCTCGGAGGAAGACTGGACCGCGCTCGGATTCGCGCAGCCGTTGACGCCGGAATGGGCGAGCCCGGAGCAGCTGCGCGGCGATGCACTGACGACCGCCTCGGATGTCTATTCCCTCGGTGTTCTCCTGTGCTCGATGCTGACCGGCGAGCGTCCGCACCGTTGGACCGGCCAGTCGCCTGGCGAGCTGGCGCGCCAGATCGAGGAGAGCGGCGGCAGCCCGGTCGCCTGGCTCTTGCGGCGGAGCGCCTCGCCCGGGGTCGAGCGCGGAGCACTGCGCGGCGACCTCGAGCGCATCGTCGGGCGCGCGCTCGCGGCCGAGCCCGAACGGCGCTACGGCTCGGCGGCGGAGCTCGCGGCCGACATCGAGCGTCTTCTCGACGGCCGGGCGGTGACCGCCCATCCCTCTTCGGTGGGCTACCGGATGCGGAAGTTCGCGCGCCGCCACCGCGCCGGAGTCGCCGCCGCGGCGCTCGTCGTCGTCTCCCTGCTCGCCGGGGTGGTCGCGACGGCGCGTCAGGCGCGCATCGCCGAGGCGCAGCGGGCGCGCGCCGAGCGCCGCTTCGCCGACGTCCGCCGGCTCGCCAACGTCCTGCTGTTCGACGTCTATGCCGCCCTCGACAAGGTGGCGGGAGGCATGGCCGCACGCCGTCTGCTGGTCGACAACGCCTTGCGCTATCTCGACGACCTGGCGCGCGAAACCGGCGACGAGCCGGCCCTGCTCTCCGAGCTCGCGGGCGCCTACGAGCGCGTCGGCGAGATGCAGGGGCTGCCCGAGTGGCAGAGCGAAGGGCGCACCGGCGACGCGCTGGCGAGCTTCGAGCATGCCCTGGAGCTTCACCGGCGCGCGCGGGCACTCACCGGCGATGCCGGCGACGCCGGCACAGGCGACCTAGCGGAGGCGCGCGTGCTCGGCGACCTGGGGTCGGTCCTCGCCGCGCGGGGCGACAGCGCCGGAGCGCTCGTCCGCCACCGCGAAGGACTGGCACTGCTCGAGCGCATCGTCGCGGCACTCCCTGCCTCCGCTGTCCCCGGGGTCGTTCCGGGAAAGGGGGCTTCCGTGGAGCCCGCGCAGTCGGCGCGCCTCGAGCTCGCGCAAGCGCGGGTGGCGGTGGGGGACGATGTCTGGGAGCTCGGCGACGTGCCGGCGGCGGCGCTGCACTATGCCTCGGCGCTGCTCGCGGCGCGCGCCGCGGTCGCGGCCGATCCCGCCTCCACCGCCGCGGCCCGCCAGGTGGGGGTCGTCGAGCAGCGGCTGGGCGACGCGGCGGTCGACGCCGGCGACTGGCCGCGGGCGATCGAACACCACGCCGCATCCCTCGCGGTCGACCGGCAGCTCGCCGCGCGCCGGCCCGACGACATCGAGATCCGCCGCGATCTCGGCACCGATCTCTCCCGCCTGGGCGTCGTGCAGCAGATGCGCGGCACCGCCGCCGAAGCGCTGACATCGCACCGCGAGGCGGTCCGGCTGCGCACGGGCCTGCTCGCCGAGGACCCGGAGGACTCGCGCGCCCGCGACGACCTCGCAGAGTCCCGGTACGAGGCAGGCAAAGCGCTCGCGGCGCTCGGCAGGACCGCGGAAGCCCTGACCGAGGTAGCCGCAGCGGTCGAGCATCGCCGGGTCCTAATCGCGCGCGATCCGCACAACGCGCGCTGGGGCGACGCGCTGGCGAGCGTCCTCGCGACGCGTTCCGAGCTGGAGGCCAAACAGGGGGACTCCCGGGCTGCGAGGGCGGCGCTCGCCGAGGCGCTCGCGATTCGCCGCCGCCTGGCGGCGGAGAGCCCCGCCTTCGCGAGCAACCGGGCGCCGCTCGCTGACCTCGAGCGCCGCAGCCAGAGCCAGTGACGATCAGGCGAGAAGGAGGCGGATCGACTTCGGCTGCACGTCGAGCTCCGATGTCCCGGCGGCGAGCTCGCGCGGCGCCGATGCATTCGCGGCCCGGACGCCGTCGGTAAAGCTGTCCACCCGCAGCCGCCACGGTCGCCCGCCCGGCGACCGCGGGAGCGGGAAACGCGCCGTCGCCCCGGTCGGGTTGATCGCCAGCGCGAGGGTTGTCGCCCCGGCCCGGTCGCGCGTCAGCAGCAGGGTCGGCAGGAGCGCGGACCCCGCCTCACGCGGGGAGCCCAGGGGCGAGATCACCGACCACTCGGCGAAGGCGAGCGGAGCGAGCTCGCGGCGCAGCTCGATCAGACGGCGGACGAAGGCTTCGCGCCCGGCCTCCCCGGTCTCCGGCTGGCCCCACTCGACCCACGAGAGCTCGTTGTCCTGACACCAGGCGTTGTTGTTGCCGTGCTGCGTACGT
The DNA here is from genome assembly GCA_963806165.1 of Thermoanaerobaculia bacterium. GTDB lineage: Bacteria > Acidobacteriota > Thermoanaerobaculia > Multivoradales > JAGPDF01 > JAGPDF01. Next base: position 296,217 of record CAWDWZ010000007.1, on the reverse strand, counting down.
CCGCGCTCGTCACCGGCAAGGAGCATCGGGGTGCCGCGGGAGACGAGCAGCAGGGCGAGCAGATTCGACGCCTGACGATCGCGCACGGCGAGGATCGCCGGGTCGTTGGTTTCCCCCTCGACGCCGTGATTCGACGACAGATTGAACGTCGAGCCGTCGCGATTCTCCTCGCCGTTCTCGAGATTGCGTTTCGCCTCATAGGAGACCAGATCGGCAAGCGGAAAGCCGTCGTGGCAGGTGACGAAGTCGATCGACGACGATCGCGTGTGCGGTGGCGGAAAGAGGTCGGGACTGCCCGCGAGACGCAGCGCGACGGTGCGCGAGGCGACGGCGTCGCCCCGCACCAGGCGGCGCATATCGTCGCGGAAGGCGCCGTTCCACTCCCGCCAGGGATGCGGAAAGCCCGCCGGCGGAGTGAAACCGGACACGTCCCAGGGCTCGGCGATCAGCAGGCGCTCCGCCAGCACGGGATCCGCCGCGATCTCGACCGCGATCGGCGAGCTCGCGAGCTTCTCCCCGAGGAGCCCGCGATAGAAGACCGCGGCGAGATCGAAGCGAAAGCCGTCGACGCCGATCTCCTCCGCCCAGTAGCGCAGCGAGTCGAGGATCAAGCGCCGCATGAACGGGTGATTCGTGTTCACCGTGTTGCCGCAGCCGGTCACGTCCAACGGCAGGCCGGTCGCCGGGTCTTTCAGATAGCAGACGTCCTCGGCGAGACCGCGCAACGAATGCAGCGGATCGGTCGTTCCTCCGCCGCCCTCCGCCGTGTGGTTGTAGACCACGTCCAGGACGACCTCGATCCCGGCGGTGTGCAGAGCGTCGACCATCGCCGCGAGCTCGCGCTGCGCGGCACCGGGCGAGTGCTCCACGGCATAGGAGGCTTTGGGCGCGAAGAACGAGACCGGGCTGTAGCCCCAGTAGTTCAGCAGTCTCTCCCCGGTCCGCGGGTTCCTGCGGCGGTTCTCGGTCTCGTCGAACTCGAACAGCGGCAGCAGCTCGACCGTCGTCACGCCGAGCGCGCGAAGGTACGGGATCTTCTCGATCAGCCCGAGATAAGTTCCGGGATGCGCGACCCGCGACGACGCGTGGCGGGTGAAGCCGCGCACGTGGAGCTCGTAGATCACGCGCTCCCCGTCCGCGACCTGCGGTCGCGGCGGGCGGCTGCTGCCCGGCGCCATCGCGCGCTCAGCCGAGAAGAAGCTCCGGTAGGGTCGGAACGAAAGGCCACGAGCTTCCCACGACCGATCGCCCCAGATCTCCCCGCCGGTCAGACAGCGCGCGTAAGGATCGACAAGCTCCGGTCCTCGGTCGATTCGGTAGACATACTCGAAAGCGTCCGGCAGGCCGCTGACTTCCCTTGACCAGCAGCTTCTCTCCTCATCGTGCCCCGTCCGTCGCTCCATCGCGAAAAGCTCGGTAAAGGGGGTGTGCGCCGCCGCGACGTTGACGCACAGGTCGATCTGCTTCGCGTTCGGTGCGAAGAGTGTGAACTGGTGACCGGTGGGTGTCCGCTTCACGCCGGGCGCGTAGAGAGCGCTCGGGCCCGGGCCCCCTGCCGGCGCGGCAGCGGCGGCGCTCTTTTCGGAAGCGGAGGGCTTCTTCAGGAGACTGTGCCGTCCTCGTGCACGGTCCAGACGTCACCGCCCCGCAGGAGCTTGTCGAGGGAACCGACGCCCTTGCGCTCGGTTTCGCTCTCGATCTGACCCACGACGCCCGATTCGAAGCTCGGCAGGACGACGCGGCGGAGGACGCCCAGCGGCGTGGGAAAGCCCGGCGGTCCCATCTGGGCGATCATGAAGGCGATCGCGGGGTTCATCCGGGTCTCGTCCCAAATCAGACAGTCGCCGGGACCGAAGCCGGCGGAAAACTCGATCACTTCGAGCTCGGTGCCGGAGAGGCGGATCCCTTTCTCCTTGCCCTTGCCGAAGACCAGGGGCTTACCCTGCTCGAGGTAGACCGCCGAGTCGTCGCGCGACTCCTTGTCGGTGATCGGGGCGAAGGCCTTGTCGTTGAAGATGTTGCAGTTCTGGTAGATCTCGACGAACGCGGTGCCGCGGTGCGCTGCGGCGGCCCTCAACGTTTCCTTGAGGTGGGTCTGGAAGATGTCGACCGAACGGGCCACGAACGTGGCTCCGGCGCCGATCGCGACCGAGAGCGCGTTGAACGGATAGTCCACCGAACCGAAAGGCGACGACTTGGTGCGCTTCCCGACTTCCGAGGTCGGAGAGTACTGGCCTTTGGTGAGACCGTAGATCCGGTTGTTGAACATCAGGATCTTGACGCCGACGTTGCGGCGCAGCGTGTGGATCAGGTGATTGCCGCCGATCGAGAGCGCGTCGCCGTCGCCGGTCGCGATCCAGACCTCGAGATCCGGCCGGGTGATCTTCAGTCCGGTCGCGATCGCGGGGGCCCGACCGTGGATCGTGTGGAAACCGTAAGTATTCATGTAGTACGGGAAACGCGAGGAACAGCCGATTCCCGAGACCACTACGAAGCGCTCGCGCGGAATGCCGAGCTCCGGAAAGACCGCCTGCACGGCGGAGAGGATCGCGTAGTCCCCGCACCCCGGGCACCACCGCACCTCCTGGTCGGTCTGAAAATCCTTCTTCGACAGCTTGGGAGCTTCGAGAGTGGCCATCTGGTCAGGCTCCCGTACCTTTCAGGACCTCGTGGATCTTCGCGAGGACCTCGTTGCGGTAGAACGGCTTGCCTTCGACTTTGTTGTAGCTCACGATGTCCTTCAGGTACTTCGCGCGCAGCAGGAGGGCGAGCTGGCCGAGGTTCATCTCGGGCAGGAGGACCTTCTCGAAGCGCGCGAGAACGTCGCCCAGGTTCTTCGGGAACGGATTCAGGTGGTGCAGGTGCGCGCGGCTGACCTTGGCCCCCTGCCGGCGCGCCAGATTCACCGCGCCGGTGATCGCGCCCGCGGTCGAGCCCCAGCCGAGGACGAGGAGCTTGCCTTCCGGCTCGCCGTGGACGACGAGATCGGGAATCATGTCGGCGACCCGGGCCACCTTCTCCGCCCGCAGCCGGACCATGTGGTCGTGGTTCTCCGGATCGTAGGAGATGTTGCCGGTGCCGTCCTGCTTCTCGATGCCGCCGATACGGTGCTCGAGTCCGGGCGTGCCCGGGATCGCCCAGGGCCGCGCCAGGGTCGCGGAGTCCCGCAGATACGGCAGGAAACCTTCGGTGCGGGTGCGGAACTCGACCGCCGAAGTCGGGTAGATCGGCGACTTCCGGGAGGCGCCAGGGCTCGGAGCCGTTGGCGATGTAGCCGTCGGAGAGCAGCACTACCGGCGTCATGTGGCGGATCGCGATCCGGCAGGCCTCGATGGCGCGAGCGAAGCAGTCGGCCGGCGAAGAGGCCGCGAGCACCGGCAGCGGCGACTCGTTGTTGCGGCCGAACATCGCCTGCAGCAGGTCGGCCTGCTCGGTCTTCGTCGGCAGGCCGGTCGACGGTCCGCCGCGCTGGACGTCGACGACCACCAGCGGCAACTCCACCATCACCGCGAGATTCATCGCCTCGCTCTTCAGGGCGAGCCCCGGACCCGAGGTCGAAGTGATCGCGAGAGCGCCCCCGAAGGCGGCTCCGATGGCCGCGCAGACGGCGGCGATCTCGTCCTCGGCCTGGAAGGTGGTCACGCCGAAGTTCTTGAACATCGCGAGCTCGTGCAGCAGGTCGGAGGCCGGAGTGATCGGGTAGGCGCCCTGGAAGAGCGGCAGGCCGCTCTTGCGCGACGCCGCGATGAAGCCCAACGCCATCGCCGTGCCGCCGGTGATGTTGCGGTAGACACCGGCCGGGAGCTTCGCCGGCTCGATCTCGTAGCGGGTATGGAAGAGCTCGGTGATGTCGCAGTAGTTGTAACCCGCCTTCAGCACCTGGACGTTGGCCGCGGCGAGCTGGGGCTTGGCCGCGAACTTCTTCTCCAGCCAGTCGATCGTCCCTTCGATCGGCCGGCTGAAGAGCCAATACGCCATTCCCAGCGCGAAGAAGTTCTTGCAGCGCTCCTGCGACTTGGCGTCGAGGCCGCTGTCGGCGAGCGCCCGCCGAGTGAGGGTCGTCGAACTCCACCTTGAACAGCCGGAAGTTGGCGAGGCTGCCGTCTTCGAGCGGGTTGCCGGTGAAGCCGGCCTTCTTGAGATTGCGCTCGTCGAACTCGTCGAGATTGACGATCAGCGCCCCGGAAGGCTTCAGGTCCTTGAGGTTGACCTTGAGCGCCGCCGGGTTCATCGCCACCAGCATGTCGGGGGCATCGCCCGGCGTGTGGATGTCGTAGTCGGCGATGCGCACCTGGAAAGCGGAGACTCCGGCGAGTGTCCCCTGCGGGGCGCGGATCTCGGCCGGAAAGTCGGGAAAGGTCGCGAGGTCGTTGCCGAGGAGCGCCGACGTGTTGGTGAACTGGGTGCCGGTGAGCTGCATTCCGTCGCCGGAGTCGCCGGCAAACCGGATGACGACGTCGTCGATCTTCTGGTGCGCGACTTCACGGCCGGAACCGGCGCGGGAAGCGAGGATGGGAGGCTTCATGGGGCCGCGATTCTATCAGGCGGGCGCGGGTTCCCGGCCGACCAAGAGACCGCCCAGGCCGGCGAAAGGCAGGAAAACCGTCAGCCCGAGAACCATGAACCAGAGCGGGTGCGGAATCATCCCGAACTGGATGACCGCGAAGACGGTCTGCAGCGCCCCCACCGCCAGCGCGTGCACCGCCCGGCGGCTCTGCGAGAGCAGCGCCGCGACCGACCCGCCGACGAAGGCCCCGCCGGCCCAGGCCGCGAGGAGCGCCAGAAACATGCCGGTCGGCGCGCTGGCGACGTACTGCTTCAGCGCCTCCAGGTTCTCGATATCGAGCCCGGCGGGAGTCGGATAGAGAAGATGTCCGGCCAGTTCCAGAACCCAGACGGTGGCGCTGCCGGCCAGAATGCCGACCAGGACGGCGAGAATTCCTCGGATCATCTTCCTGCCTCCACCTTGGCGCGCGCCGCAGCGCCGGCCACCAGCTCGAGCAGCGGCGCCCGCACGGTCTCCGGCCGCTGCCAGAGAATGAAATGCGTCTCCCCCGGGTAGCGGTCGACCCGCGAGCTGGCCGCCGGCAGAGTCCGCTCGGCGAAGTCGGCGTTCCCGGGCGGGACGAGATCGTCCGCCAGCCCCTGAACGACGATCGTCGGGCAGCGAATCGTCTTCCAGCGCGGCAACATCGCGGTGAGCTCCTGCTTGAGCGGCCAGAGCTCGCGGTTCGACACCGTCCAGTCGATCGCCAGAAACCACTGCACGACCCGGGCGGCGCCCGCGACGTTGTACCAGCGGTGGTGCTCCTCGGCCGGATCGATCGACGGTGCGATGAGCAGCAGGCCGGCGACGAGGTCCGGCCGGTCCATCGCCAGGCGCGCGGCGATCGGTCCGCCGAGGCTGTGGCCGACGACGATCGTCGGCGTGCCGGGCTCGCTTTCGCCCAACTCCAGCACCGCGGCGAGTGCCGCCGCCTGCTTCGCGAGCGCCGGTTCCGCCCGGCCGCGCTCCGAGCCGCCGAAACCGAGCCGATCGACGGCGACGAGGTGCGCCGCGGCGCGCAGGTCGGGATCGATGAGATAGCTTTTCCAGGCATCCCAGGTGCCGGGCGAGCCGTGGACGAAGAGCACCCGCGCCGGCGCCGGCAGCGGGCGCCCCGCGACGACGAAGTGCATGCGGCCTTCGGGCGTCTCGACGAAGTGGCTCCTGAGCGCGCTCGCCTGCATCTCCGGCGTGTCGATCGCGGGCTCGAACCCCGGACCGAGCATCGAGCAGCCCACCGGCAGGAGGAGCAGGAGCAGCGCTGCGGCGCCGGCGATGTACCAGCGTCGACGGCGCTTGGGGCTGGGTTCCGGTCGAGGCATCATGGGCGGCGGCGGGTGCGGAGCGCAGTATAGTTCGCGGGTGCGGATCCTGATCGTCGAAGACGAGTACCGGCTCGGGGAGCTAGTCGCCAAAGGTCTGCGCGAAGAGGGGTTTGCGGCGGATCTCGCCCCTACCCTGGTACGCGCCCAAGACCTGATGATCGAGAACCCCTACGACCTCGTGCTGCTCGACCTTCTCCTGCCGGACGGCGACGGTCTCGCCTTGCTGCGCGAGTGGCGGCGGGAGGGCTACTCGACGCCGGTCCTGGCCTTGACCGCCCGCGACCTGCTCGTCGAGAAGATCTCCGGCCTGGACGCGGGGGCGGACGACTATCTGACCAAGCCGTTCGCCTTCGAAGAGCTGCTGGCGCGCGTGCGCGCGCTTCTGCGACGGCGCTCCGCGGAGCCGCAGAACGTTCTGGACATCGCCGATCTCACGCTCGACCGGACCGCCCGTCGAGTCCATCGGGCGGGCAGAGAGATCGACCTCACCCCGAAGGAATTCGCTCTGCTCGAACACTTTCTTCTCCACCCCGGCGCCACGTTGACGCGCGCCGAGATCGCCGAGCATGTCTGGGACGAGCGCTACGAGGCGCGCAGCAACGTCATCGACGTCATGGTCGCGCGCCTGCGGCGCAAGCTCGAAGGGGGCGGCGCCCCAAGGCTCATCTCCTCGGTGCCGGGGCTGGGCTACGTCCTGCGCTCGACTGAACGAGGACAGTGACTCGACGCCCCCGCTCGCTCACCGTCATCTTCGGCTGGTGGTTCGCCGCCACTCTCGTCACGCTGTACGGCGTCATCGCCACCTCGGTCTATCTGCAAACACGCGCCAGCGCGCAACGCGACGCCCAGGTCACCCTCAAGTCGGAAGCCGAAACCGTGGCCTCCTACATCGCTTCGACCGGTCGCCTGGACGCTCCGGAGCTGGCAGAACCGGAGCGGGTGCCCTTCACGATCTGGATTCGCGTGCTCGACGGAGAACGGCTCGTCGCCGCTACGCCGGGAGTTCCCGAGATCACGGTCGTGACCCTCCCGCGGGCGGCGGACTCCGCTGCCTCGGTGCGCATTCTCCGTGGCGAAGACTCTCTGATGGTGGTCCAGCACGATGTCGGCGGCAAGCGACCGGACTGGGTCGTCGAAGCGGTGGGCCGGATGGCGCCGCTGCTCGTGGCGCAGCGCCGCGTTCTCAACGGTCTGCTCATCGGCGGCCTCGTGGTCATTCCGATCGCCGCCCTGGGCGGGCGCTTTCTCGCGGCTCGGGCGATGCGTCCGGTCGTCCACCTGGTGGACGCGATCCGTGCGCTCGACTCCGATCGGCTGGGCGACCGATTGCAGCTCGAGAGCGCAATGGTCGACGAGATCGCGGTGCTGACGGGAGCGTTCAACGACCTGCTCGCCCGCCTCGAAGCCAGCGTGGAGACAATGCGGCGCTTCACCGCCGACGCCTCCCACGAGATCCGCAATCCGCTCACCATCCTGCGCACCGGCTTCGAGGTTGCGCTGCGCCGCCCGCGATCCGCCGAGGAATACCAGTCCCTGCTGCGCCGCCAGCTGCAGGAGATCGATCGGCTGCAGCGGGTCGTCGAAGGGCTCCTCGCCTTCGCCCGACAGGAACCGGGCAGAGAGACGAAGATCGCCCGGCAGCGGTTCGATTTCTCGCGCCTGGTGCAGGAGTCGGTCGAGTCGTTCGCGGAGAGTGCCGCAGAGCGCCACCTGCGGTTTGCCTGCTCGATCGCGCCCGGCCTCGAAGTCCTCGGCGACGAGGGCCTGCTGCGACTGATCGGATTCAATCTGATCGACAACGCGCTCAAGCACAGCCCCGACGGCTCTGCGGTCGAGATCACCGTGGGGCGGGAGGGCGACTCCGTCCGTCTGGTGGTCGCGGACCGCGGGCGCGGAGTCTCGATCGAAGATCGCCCGCAGATCTTCAACCGCTTCTTCCGCAGCGACCGGGAGTCCGGGGGCGGAGGCATCGGAGGCTTGGGCCTCTCCGTCGTGCGCTGGGTGAGCGAGCTCCACGGGGGAAGCGTGCGCCTGGTCGGCGAACGCCCCGGCGCCACCTTCGAAGTGCTTCTGCCGGCGGCGTGTCCAAAGGATTCCGCCGCAGCGGGTTAACCTCTCCACCGCGACTCCGTTCTAGCTCTTTGAGGGGCTGCGCTCCGCGGCCCCCGTGGAGCTCGAACGCAGTGGAACTGGAGGATCCGGTGGACTACAACATCGCACCCATCATGATCCTGATGACGCTGTTTCTCGTCATCGGGGCGGTCGCGCGGCAGGTCATCGTCAATCGCCGGATGCGGGAGCTCGCCCGCCTGAACGCCGACCTGCAGGCCAAGCTCCTCGACAAGCTGACCGCGGCCGGCGAGCTGCAGTCGTACATCGCGAGCGACGCCGGCCGGCGCTTCGTCGAAGCCTCGACCGTCGAGCGCAGCGACCCGCACGGCAAGATCCTGGCCTCGGTCCAGAGCGGGATCCTGCTGATCGCGGTCGGATTCGCGCTCGAGATCTCCCGCAACGTCGTCGCCGGCGCATCGAACGGCGTGCTGCGCCTCTTCGGCACGCTCGGCATCGTGGTCGGTACCGGCTTTCTGGTCTCGGGCGCGGCGGTCTTCGTGCTCTCGCGCCGCTGGGGCCTGCTGGCTGGCCGCGAGACGCCGGCGGAGCCCACGGAGTAGGGATGTCGATGGCTGTTCCCTTCGCGGCCGCAGACGGCGCCGTCACGTCCGTCACGGCCGACTCCGCCGCTGGTGCGGAGGAGCTCGCGGCGGCCGCCTTCGGGCGTTTCTACGACCGGACGAAGCTCGCCCTGCGGGCCTACGTGGCAGCCGCCACCCGCGATGGGAGCCTGGCCGACGACCTGACGCAGGAAGCCTTCCTGCGCCTCTTTTCCGCGAAGACCCGCTTCGCGGGCGACGATCACCGGCGGCGCTATCTCTTTCGCATCGCGTCGAATCTGCTCCACGACCACTGGCGGAGTGCCCGCCACGCCACCTTGTCGCTCGACGAGTCGGGCTTCGCCGCAATCGAGGCTGGGCGGACGGGCGACCGGGCAGGCGATCTCGACACCCGCCGGGATCTTTCGCGGGCGCTCGCCGCGCTCGCGCCGCGTGATCGCCAGCTCGTCTGGCTGGCGCACGTCGAGCATCTGAGCCACCAGGAGATTGCCGCAGTCCTCGCCGTGGGAGTGGCCAGCGTGCGCGTGCTCCTGTTTCGCGCCCGGCGCAGACTCGCCGTCGCCCTGGGCGGGGCGCCCACGAAGACTGCCGTCGAAGGAGGTGCGGAATGACCAGCGACAGCAAACGGGAAGCGGCGGAGATCCGCCTCGTGGAGGCGGGACTCGCGCAGCTCGCCGGCCTCTACCGCGAGGGCGCGCAGCTTCCTTCGGCGGCCGATCTCATGAGCCGTTCCCGCCTGCGCCAGCGGGAGATCGCGGCCGAACGGCTGGCGCGCTGGCACGGCCGTACGCAGCACGCCGCTCTGGGCGTCCTCCTGCTGGGCATCGCAGCGGTCACGTTCGCGACCCTGTCGGACTGGGGCCCGTGGCTCCTCGAGCCCGTGCTCGCGCGCACCGTGGTACCGGCGAGCGCCGGCGCGGCGGTCGCCGTCGGGGCGCTCTTCGCGAGCGGGGCAGCAGTGCTCTGGGTGCTGCGGCAGTTCGCCGAGGAGTGACTGGAAGGGGCGGACGGGCCGGAAGGGAGCCGGCTCAGCGCGCGGCGGGAGCTCGCTTTGCCGCGCCCGCGTTCTCGCGCGCGGCGGTGACGAGATCGAACGCCTGATTGCGCATGCTGGCGCGGCGAACCTCCTCTTCGAGGCTCGCGGGGCGGTATCCGAGGCGCGCCTCGTCGAGGGTGAACGGCTTCATCAGGTCGGCCTTGCCGACGATCGACTGGCCCCGGGTGTAGAAGGCCATGTCGGAGTTGTTCGACATGATGATCGCCTCTTCCGGGCAGGCGTCGACACAGTAGCCGCAGAACACGCAGCGCAGCATGTCGATTTCGTAGACCACCGGGTACTTCTCGATGTTCACGTCCGGATGCTCGGCGGCTTCGATGTGGATGCAGTCCGCCGGGCAGGCCGTGGCGCAGAGGAAGCAGGCGACGCAGCGCACCGAGCCGTCGGGCCGGGTGGTCAGGATGTGATGGCCGCGGTAGCGCGGGCTGTACTCGCGACGCTCCTCCGGATACTCGATCGTCACGCGCTTGCGTATCCTGAAGAGATTGAGGAACATGTGCCGAATCGTGACCACCAAGCCGCCGAGCAGCGGCAGATAGAGGCGCTCCGCGAGAGTCATCCGGCGCGGCACGATCTGCTTCGGATGATGCTCGACACCCGGCAACTTGAGGGCCGCGGGATTGACGGTCATCGCTCGAGCTCCCCGGCGATGACGTTCAGGCCACCGAGTGTCGCGATGGCATCCGAGATCGTGTGCCCCTTCATCAGGGTCGAGAAGGTCGAGAAGATCGGGAAGCAGGGCGGCCGCACCTTGATCCGATAGGGCTTTCCGGAACCGTCCGAGATGCAGTAGAAGCCGAGCTCGCCGTTCGCCCCCTCGACCATGCCGTAGCGCTCCCCCGGCGGCACCCGGATGCCGTCCATGATCAGCTTGAAGTGGTAGATCATCGACTCCATCTGGTTGTAGCAGGCCTCCTTCGAGGGCAGCGCGACATGCGGATCGTCGACGATGCACTTGCCTTCCGGCATGCCGCGATCGAGCAGCTGGCGGATCATCGAGAGCGACTGCCGGATCTCGGCCATGCGGACGCGGAAGCGGTCGTAGACGTCTCCGCCCTGGAGCACCGGCACCGTCCCAGTCGAGCGTGTCGTAGAGATCGTAGGGGTGGGCCCGCCGCACGTCGTAGGCCGACGCCGGAGGCGCGCAGGCAGGGACCGGTCCAGCCCCAGTTCACGGCATCCTCGCCGGAGATCGCCGCGATACCGACCGCGCGGTCGATGAAGATCCGGTTCTTGTCGACCAGCGTCTCGACGTCGTCGATGAGCGGCGGGATGAAGTCGAGCAGATGCTCGCACTGCGCGACGAACGTCGAGGGCAGCTCCGCGAGCAGTCCGCCGATGCGGTTCGCCGAGACCGTCAGCCGGGCGCCGCACACCGACTCGAGCAGTCCGTAGATCTCCTCGCGCGGCTGGAAGAAGTACCAGAAATTGGTCAACGCGCCGAGGTCGACCAGCGTCGAGCCGTTGCAGACGCAGTGGTCCATGATGCGCGAGAACTCGGACAGAATCGTGCGCGCCCAGACCGCGCGCGGCGGAGCCTCGATGCCGAGCATCTGCTCGACCGTCCGGCAGTAGCCGACGTTGTTGATGAACGACGAGCAGTAGTTGAGCCGGTCGGTGTAGGGGATCACCTGCTGCCAGGTGTGGGTCTCCGCCATCTTCTCGAAGCAGCGGTGCAGGTAACCGATCTCGACCTCGGAAGCGACGATCTGCTCGCCGTCGACCATGGCGATCGATGCGGAAGGTGCCGTGCATCGCCGGGTGCGAGGGCCCGATGTTGATTGTCATGCGCTCGAACATCGAGTCGCCGCGATCGGGCGCCTCGAGCTTCGGCATGTAGATCTTGTCCTCGGTCAGGATCCAGCGCCGCGCGGCGTCGTAGTCCTTGCGCAGGGCGTGGCCCTCGAACGCCGTCGTGGGTGAGGATCCGGCGCAGGTTCGGATGGCCCGTCGAACTTGCAAGCCGAAGATGTCCCAGGCCTCGCGCTCGAACCAGTCGGCGGCCTTCCAGACCGGGATGAGCGACGGCAGGACCGGGTCGGCCTCGGTGAGCGGCACCTTGAGCCGCAGGCGCTCGCCGCGCGGCATCGAATAGAGATGGTAGACCGCTTCGAATCTCCCGCCCGACTCCTCCGCCCGGTCGGGGATAATCGACCCCGCAGAGGTCCGAGGAGCAGGTCGAAGCGCGTCTCGCGGGTTGTCGCGCAGAGCCTGGCAGAGCTCGAGCAGGTGCTCGCGCGCGACAACCCAGGTGGGCTGATCGATCGGCGCGCCGTCCTGCTGCGGCGTGATGCTCCCGCCCGGAAAGCGGTCGATCAGGCGATCATGCAGCTTCTTGAGCTTCCACCTGCACTCTTGGCCCTCCCCTTCTTGTTCCTGGCCTTGCGATCGCGCGCGATCTTTTCCTTGACCTGCAGGATGCCGTAGATCAGACCCTCGGGCGAAGGCGGGCAGCCGGGGACGTAGATGTCCACCGGAATGATCTCGTCGATGCCCTGCATCACGTGGTAGGCGCGGTAGAAGCCGCCGGAGCAGGCACAGGCGCCCATCGACACCACCCACTTCGGATCCGGCATCTGGTCGTAGATCCGCTTCAGGACCGGCGCCATCTTGTCGGTGATGGTGCCGGCGACGATCATCAGATCGCTCTGCCGCGGCGAGAACCGCACCACCTCGTAGCCGAAGCGCGGCCATGTCGTAGTGAGCTCGACACGGTCCCCATGAACTCGATGGCGCAGCAGGCCGTGCCGAACGGGAGCGGCCAGAACGAGTGCCGCTGCGCCCATTCGGCGATGGTGTCGAGCCTCGTCGTCAGCCAGGATTCGCCCTGACTCCATCTCCAATTCCTCGCTGCCCCTCCGCCTGCTCGTCTTCCGGCATCGGATCGTATCAGCCTGAAATGTCGCCCGGCGAGCGCGTCATCGCCTCGAGCAGCGAATCGAGGCGGGTCCGGTGCTCCTGCTGGCGGGAGATCACCTGCGCGAAGACTGCCGCCGTTTCGGCGTCGACCTCGCCCGACATCCGCGGATAGAGCGAGTCGTTTTCGTAGCGCTCCTCGGCGACCGCCGCCCACCTCGAGATCCTCGATTGCCGCCGCGCACCTGGCCCGCGGCCTCGAGCTGGATTCGCGCCAGCTCGTCCTTCTCCGCCGCGAGAGCGCGCCAGGCCTCGGCGAGCTTCGGGTGCCCATCCCGGTTGGCGCGCACTGCGGCGGCGCGGAAGCGCGCGGCGCTGGCGGCTTCGGCGTTGAATCCGGTCTTCAGATACTCTTGAGCGCGTGGCAGTCGGGACACGAGACCTCTCCTCTGATTGCGTACGGCGAGCCTGCCGGGCGGTGATGTCGCACCCCCGGGAGAGCGCGCGAAGGGCTATTCTAGGCCAAGCGGCGCGCTCGCGTGCACTGCCGTCGAAACCGCGCGCGCGCCGCGCCGTAAGTCTCTGACAGCTACCGGGACCTCGACCTTGCAGCGCGCCTCGCGAACTCTGACCAAGACCACCCTGCTCATCACGGGGCTGCTCTACGTCCTCTTCCGCGTCCTCGCGCTGGTAGTCGATTCCGGCGTCCTCCGATCGCTCGCGAAGCTGGCGTTCGCCTGCTTCGTGCTGGTGGCGCTGACCGGGGCGTTCCGGCTGCTGTGGCGGAAGTTCTTCTGGCGGGTCGGCCGCCGGCTGGCGTTCTCCTACTTCGCGGTCGGTGTCCTGCCGATGGCGATGCTGGCGCTGATCTTTCTCCTCGCCGCCTACCTGTTCGGCGGCTTTCTGCTCGGACATCTCTACCGGGATGCCCTCGACGACCTTCACGACGAGCTCGGCGCGGCCGCCGAGACTCGCCTCGCCGACCTCTTGCATGGCAAGCACGGCCTGCCCGACCGCTTTGGCGACCTTTCGTTTCGCCGAATACCGCAAGGGAATGCAGGGTTTCCGGCGAGGCGGAGGCGCCCGAAGCCTGGCCCGCCTGGCTCCAGAGGAACCCGCAAGCGCGAACTCTCCCAACGACCGCCCATCCTTCGTGGGCCTGTCCACCGGGAAAATCTCGGCGGCTGCGGTGGCGACGGGCGAAGGCCGCGGGGTCCTGGTCTACTATGCCGCCGATCTCGACGCCGAGCTGCGCCGCCGGACGCACGTCTGGCTGGAGCTGCTGCGCGACGACGACCCGCGCCGCAAGTCGACGACCCGGCTGCAGATCTTTGGCCTGGATCTCCGCCTCGGCGGGCTCTGGATCAAGCGCACGCCCGAACAGAGCGCCGAGTACTACCAGCTCAATCCCCCGGCCAAGGCCGGCGAGCCGCGCTTTTTCGAGAAACCGACCATTCTCTGGATGGAGTCGACGGGCGCCCTGCGCAGGCTCGCCACCGGCGAGCCGGTCTCGGAGAACGTCGCGGCCTCCCTCGCCAGCAGCCCGCCCAGCCTCTTTCGCGCCATGCTCTCGACCTCGGCCGAGGTCGATTCGGCGGCCTGGCTCGCTCTGCTCGGGGTCGCCGTGCTCTTCGCGGAGATCTACATCGTCGCGGCCGGCGTCGCGATCTTCATGATCTACGGCCTGTCGCGCGCCGTGAACCGCCTGTCGACGGCCACCGAGGCGATCGGCCGGGGCGACTTCTCGACCCGCATTCCGGTCCGGCGCAAGGACCAGCTCGGCGACCTCCAGCGCTCCTTCAACGAGATGTCCGAGCATCTCGAGGAGTTGATCCAGACGGCCGCCCAGAAGGAGGTCCTGGACAAGGAGCTGGCGCTCGCGCGCCAGGTTCAGCAGGACCTCCTGCCCGCCGCCATCGACGAGCGTCCGGGAGTCGAGTTCTCGACCTTCTTCGAGCCCAGCGCGGCGATCGGCGGCGATTACTTCGACATTCTCGACGCCGGCGACGGCAGGGTCGCCGTGGTGGTGGCCGATGTCGCCGGGCACGGTCTCGCGGCGGGCTTGCGGATGGCCCTGGTCAAATCGGCGCTCACCCTCCTCGTCGAGGACCGGATCTCCGCGCCGGCGATTCTGGCGCGCCTGCACCGGCTGCTGCGCAACAAGCCGGGAGAGCGCAGCTTCGTGACCGCGAGCCTGTCGGTGTTCGACCCGGCGGACGGCGGCCTCGCGCTCACCAATGCCGGACACCCTCCCGCCTACGTCGTGCGCGCCTCCGGTGAGGTCGAGGAGATTCTGGTGCCGGGAGTCCCGCTCGGAGCCCTCGGAGCCAGCGGTGCAAGCGGCGGTATGACGAGCGCCCCGGGAGCGGCTTGGACGCGCCTCGCCGTCGGCGATGGGATCGTCTGGCTCTCCGACGGCCTGTTCGAATGCTGCGATCCCCATGGAGAGCAGTTCGGCTACGACCGGGTCCGGCACTACCTCGCCGGCGCGCCGCACAGCGCGGCAACGGTCCGCGATCGCCTGCTCGACGCGGTGCGGGTGCACACCGGCGGAGCGCCGGCCGAAGACGACCGCACGCTGGTCGTCATGGTCTATCGCGCCGCGATCTCGCCCGCCGAGTTCTAGCGGGCGAGACCCGCGACGGAGGATGCTTCGAGCCCCAGGAGGCCGAGGATTCTGCGGACGTAGCTCTGCGTCTCGCGATAGGGCGGCACGCCCCGGTAACGGTCGACCGTCCCTTCGCCGGCGTTGTAGCCCGCGAGGATCTTCGGCAGATCGCCGGCGAAGCGATCGATCAGGAAGGCGAGATAGCGCACTCCCGCCTCGATGTTTCTCTCCGGCAGAAAGAGCTCCGACGGGCGAATGCCGTAGCGCCGGGCGGTCGCCGGCATGAGCTGCATGAGGCCGCGCGCCCCCTTGCCGGAGATCGCCCGGGGATTGAACGCCGACTCGGCGCGGATGACCGCGGCGACGAGCTCGGGATTCACCTTGTGGCGCCGGGCGGCGGCGAAGATGAGCTCGCCGTAAGCGGTGCGCGGCGTCACGCTGCCGGCGCCGAAGCGCACCGGATAGTCGAACGCCGTCGCCTCGAGCACGTCCGCCGCCTTCTCGGGCTCGGGGACGACCTCGTCGTCGACCACGCGCTCGACCCGCAGCATCGACATGCGCATCGTGCCGCCCTTGGCGAAGGAGAGCACCGCGGTCTCGTCGTCGACCGCGAAAGCGAGTACCTTGAGCACCGAACCGTCGGTCAGAATGACCAGATGTGCCGACGCCGCCGACGGCAGGCCGAGGGCGCAGAGGACGAGCACGAGCAGGCGGAGGCACCAGGGGCGTCGCGACGTCACCATCCGCTCCTCTTACGCACGCGGGTGAAAACGGTCATAGGTGCTGCGCAGACGTTCCTGATGGATGTGGGTGTAGATCTCGGTCGTCGCGATGTCGGCGTGGCCGAGCATCGCCTGCACCGCCCGCAGGTCGGCGCCATGCTCCAGCAGGTGGGTCGCGAAGCTGTGACGCAGGACGTGCGGCGAGATCGGCCGGGTCAAACCGGCGCGAAGCCCCCAGGCCTTGAGGATCTTGAAGAAGCCCTGGCGGGTCATCGGCGCGCCGCGCAGGTTGACGAAGACCGCGTCGTGGCGTCCGCGCGCCAGTTTCGGCCGCAGCTCGCGGAGATATCGACCGAGATGGCGCTCGGCCTCCTCGCCCACCGGCACGACGCGCTCCTTCGAACCTTTGCCGAAAGCGAGCAGGTACCCGCCCTGGAGATCGAGCTGCGGCAGGCGCAGGCCGACGAGCTCCGAGACTCTGAGGCCGGTGGCGTAGAGCAGCTCGAGCATGGCCTTGTCGCGCAAGCCCGCCGGCGTCGCGAGGTCGGGCGCGGCGAGCAAGCGCTCCACCTCATCCTCCGAAAGCACCCGCGGTAGATGTCGAAAAGGGCGCGGCGCCTCGAGATTCTCGACCGGATCTTCGCGGCGCTCGCCGGACTCGACGAGATCGCGGTAGAAGCCGTGCATCGCGGCCAGGGCCCTGCGCACCGATCTCGGGCTGCGTTCCTGCTGATGCAACCAGCGCATATATGCGGCGACCGCCGCGGAGTCGGCCACGAGAAGGTCCGAGCCGCCCTGGATGTCGAGCCACTCGCCGAAGTGCACCAGATCGCTGCGATAGGCCGAGACCGTGCGCGCCGAGAGGCCGCGTTCGAAGGCGAGCGCGTCGAGCCAAAGGTCGAGACGCCGCCGCCAAGGGACCGCGACCGGCATCCCGGCTGGCGGATCTGCGCTGCGCGTCGCGCCCATCAGCGCTTCACCATGCCGGAGAGCGCACCGCTGCGCCGACAAACGGATTCTCGCGCCGTTCCTCGTCGAGAGTGGTCGCGGGTCCGTGCCCGGGGAGAAGCCGATAGTCCCCCGCGAGCGCGAAGAGCTTGTCGCGGATCGAACGGACGAGGGTGTCGCTCGCGCCGCCGGGCAGGTCGGTGCGACCGACGCCGCGCTCGAAGATCGTGTCGCCGACCAGAATCTCCCGGCTCGCCTCGTCGATCAGGCAGACTCCGCCGGGCGTGTGCCCCGGGGTGTGCAGCACGCCGAGAGTGAGGCCCGCGACTTCGACCTCGACCCCCTCCTCGAGCCAGCCCGACGGCGGTGGGCAGGGGCGCGCCCGGAGAAAGGCCTCGAGCTCCGGCCACTGCGGCCGTTCGAGATAGGGGAGGTCGGCGCGATGCACCCAGACCCCAATCGAATAGCGCTCGGCGATGTGCGCGCAGTGCGCGATGTGATCGACATGCCCATGGGTCAGCAGGATGCGCTCGGGCAGGAGGCCGCGACGCTCGATCGCAGCGCAGATCCGTGCGCTCTCGGCGCCGGGATCGACCACCGCGCAGCGCTCCCCCGCTAGCGCCCCGATCAGGTAACAGTTCTCCTCGAGCGGTCCGACGGTGAGCTTCTCGATCAACATCGCAGATCTCGGGTCATCGCCTGCGCTCAGCAGAGAGGTCGAGCTCACGCAGCGCCGAGACCCGGGCGATCTGCGCGTAGTCGCGATCACAGTGGGCGACCGGGAGCTCGTGGCGCAGCGCGCAGGCCGCGATCAGACAGTCGACGCTCGAACGCGGCGTGACGCCGGCGCGCCGCGCCGAGCGATAGAGGTCGACCGCCTCCTCGACGAGCCCGGCCGAAAGCGGAGACTCGACGATCGGCAAGGCGAACATCGCTTCGCGCGCGACGCGGTATGCGGAGGGATCGTCGAAGCCCTGCAGCACCTCCTGAATCACCGGCAGGCAGGTGACGACCTCTTCGAATCCGCCCAGACGGGCAAACGAGATGGCGGGCCGCTCGCGAAAGAGCTCGATCCAGACGGAGGTGTCAACCAGAAACACGCCGGCCTTTCGCCTTCGGCTCCTCGTCGGCGCGCATCCTGGCGAGGTCGCCCCGCCAGAGGCCTTTGCCGGCAAGCTCGAGGATCTTGCCGGCGCGGGCCCGCCGGACGAGCTCAGCGAGAGCCAGATCGACCGTCGCAGAGTAGGTACGCTTGCCGGAGATTCGCGTCGCCTCTTCGAGAAGAGCTTCGTCGAGAACCAGGTTCGTGCGCTTCATGCGCACATTCTATACTCTTTGTGCGCCGGCGACCCGGAGCGGGTCAGGGCGCTTCAGCTCGCGACACCGTGCCGGCGGCACAGAGCGAGGATCTGCTCCGCCGCGAGCGTTCTCGTGGCCCGCTTCGCGGTCTGGAAGATCTCCTGGACGAGCTCCGGGGTCGACGTGAGACCGCGCTCCTCGAGCCAGCAGGTGACGTTCGCCTGTCCGCTCATCGGGCCGATCTCGATCTCCTGCCGCCGGCCCACGAGGGCCGCCGGCACCCCCGAGTAGATCCGGTCGGCGAGCCAGTCGTGGCCCTTGGCGCGCGCCTTGAGGATCGCCGCCGCGTGCACGCCCGTCTGGGTCCGGAACGCGTCCCGCCCGACCACCGGATAGCTCTCCGGGATGACCACACCGGTCGAGCGCGAGACCAGCTCGCACAGCCCGGCGAGCGGTTGCAGATTCCGGTGGCTCCAGCCGAGGAGCGCGAAATTCACCAGCAGCTGATCCAGCGCGCAGTTGCCCACGCGCTCGCCGATGCCGAGAATCGTGCCGTGGATCCGATCCGCGCCGGCTTCCGCCGCCGCGATCGCGTTGGCGAGGCCCAGGCCGCGATCGTTGTGCCCGTGCCAGTCGATGGCCACTTCCTGCTTCGTGTCGTCGACGACCCGGCGCAGGAAACGGACGACGTTGCGCGTCCCCTCCGGCGTCGCATGCCCGACGGTATCGGCGATGCAGATCCGGCGCGCGCCGGCTTCGACTGCCGCGGTGTAGAGCGCGCGGGCATCCTGCGGCCGGGCCCGGGTCGTGTCCTCGGTGACGTACATGACCGGCAGACCCTCGCGCGTCGCGAATCCGACCGCGTCCCGCGTCAGGGCCAGGAGCTTGGGCATTTCCCAGCCCTCGGTGTACTGGCGAATCGGCGAGGAGCCGAGAAAACAGGCCACTTCGATGGCGAGCCCGGTCGTCTGCGAGATCTCGACGATCGGGCGGATGTCGGCCTCGAGAGTACGGGCGGCGCAGTTGGCGGCGATCGCCAGCTTCTGGTCGACGATCTCCTGCGCGAGACGGGTCACGTCGGCCACGACGTGCGGTCCCGCGCCCGGGAGCCCGATGTTCAACGAGTCGATGCCGATCGCCGCGAGCGCGTGCAGGATCTCGAGCTTCTGGTCGATCGCAGGCGTCTTCACCGAGGGCGACTGCAGGCCGTCGCGCAGCGTCTCGTCGTTGAGGTCGATACGCCCGCGCGCCGGCTCGAGCGCCCCCGCGGCGGAGTTCCAGTCGTAGATCAGCTCGGATTCGGAGGGCTGCATGAAGGAGAGCTTTCAGGAGCCGACGGTGACGCGCGCGGGCGCGGCGACGGCACCGCCCTTGCTGACCGCCCGTGCCACGAGATCGCCGACCGCGCTGGTGGTGAGGCTCCCGCCGAGGTCGCGGGTCGTCTGCCCGGACCGGATCGACGCGGCGACCGCGGACTCGATCTCGCTCGCGGCGGCGTGGTGGCCCAGTGTCTCCAGCATCAGGGAGGTCGAGAGAATCGCTCCGATCGGGTCCGCCCTGCCGGTGCCGGCGTACTTCGGCGCCGAGCCATGCACCGGTTCGAACATCGAGGTGCTGCCCGGGTGGAGATTCGCCGATCCAGCGACTCCGAGGCCGCCCTGCAGCGCCGAGCCGAGGTCGGTGAGGATGTCCCCGAACATGTTGTTCGAGACGATGACCTCGAACTGCTCGGGCGCCTTCACGAGCTGCATGCAGAGCGCATCGACGAACATGTGCGAGGCTGTGATCGACGGATATTTCTCGGCGAGCCCGAAGAAGACCCGCTGCCAGAGATCGTGGCCGAAGCGCAGGACGTTCGACTTGTCGGCCATCAGCACCTTCGTCTTGCCGTTGGCCACCGCCCATTCGAAAGCGGCGCGGCAGATGCGCTCGACCCCCTTCCAGGTATTGATCTCCTCCTGGATCGCGACCTCGTCTGTCGTCCCTTTCTTGAAGAAGCCGCCCATGCCGACGTAGGCACCCTCGGTGTTCTCGCGGAAGACCGTGAAGTCGACGTCCGCTTCGGTCTTGCCCTTGAGCGGGCAGAGGCGCGCGTCGTAGAGCTTGCAGGGCCGGAAGTTGATGTAGAGGTCGAGCTGGAAGCGGATACCGAGCAGAATATCCGCGGCGTGCCGCATATCGGGAATGCGCGGATCGCCGTAGGCGCCGATGAACACCGCGGAGAAGTTGTCGCGCAGGTCGTCCATGGCGCCGGGCGGGATCGAGACCCCGGTCTCGAGATAGTGATCGGCGCTCCAGGGAAAGTAGACCAGCTCGACCGGCAGGCCATGGCGTTCGGCGGAGGCTTCGAGGACCTTCATGGCCTCGGCGGTGACGTCTCGTCCGATGCCGTCCCCGGGGAGCACGGCGATGCGCTGGGGACGGCGAAGCTTCGGATCGACGGGATTGGGCAGGTTCATTTAGGTTCTCTCTTCGCTCGCCGAATCGAGCTCAGCGCCCGCCGGCATCGGCTCAGATGCTAGCACGCGACCGAGGCCCCAGAAGCCGATCCAGAGGGCTCCGCCGACGACACCAGCGCCTCCCCAGAGCACCCGCGCTCCGAACTGCTCGTAGACCGTGAGGCCGAGCACGGGCGCAATCAGAAAGGCGCCCGCGAAGGCCATGGTGTAGGCACCCATGTAACGTCCCGCGCGCGCCGTTCCCGCGCGGGCGGCGACGAAGTGATTGGTCATCGGCAGCGTGAGCATCTCGCCTACCGTCCAGACGAAAACCGTCGCGCCCGCATAGAGAGCTCCGCGCCCCCACGGCAGGAGCGCGAAACCGAGGCAGACCAGGAAAGCGCCGGGTCCGATGACCGAGAGCGGCGCCAGGCGCTCGATGCGACGGAGGATCAACATCTCGCAGCCGACGACGATGAGCGCGTTCAAGCCGAGGAGTCCGCCGATTCTCGCTTCGGAGAGGCCGTAGGCGTCGTGCAGGAAGAGCGTGAAGGTACCGTTGATCTGGAAGAACACGACAGCGAGCAGCATGGCGAGCCCCAGGAAGGCGACGAACGGACCGTCGCGCCAGGGCGAGCCGACCGCCGGCGCCGCATGGCCGGCCGGGTCGCGACCGCCCGCTCCCTTCTCTCCCCGTCGCCTTGCACGGCGCCGCGCCAGGAAGAGGACCGCGGCGGCGGCCCAGCAGGTACCGGCGTCGGCCAGGAAGAGCAGGTCGTAGTTCACGGTGGCGAGCAACCCGCCGAGCGCGGGACCCACGGTCATCCCGGCGTTCACGGCCAGGCGTAGCAACCCCATCGATCGAGCCCGAACCGCGACGGGAACGCCCTTGCCCGCCGCCGCCAGGAGTGCCGGGCGATAGCTTTCCGCCACCAGGCTGAGCGCCACCATGGCGATTCCGAAACCGCGCTGCGACGAGAGGCGCGTCAGGGCGAGGAATCCGACGCCGGTTCCGAGGAGCGAGAACTGCTGCACGGCCACCGGGGACCAGCGGTCGGCGGCCCAGCCGCCGAGGAATGCGCCCCCGATCGCACCCATGCCGTAGAGCGCGAGCATCTGTCCGGCCGCAGCCGGACTCCAACCGAAATGCCCGGTGAGATAGAGGGTGAGAAACGGCAGCACCATCGTGCCGGCACGATTGACCAGCGTCGCAAAGGCGAGGATCCAGACCTCGCCCGGGAGGCCCGAGAAGGCGTCGGCGTAGCTCCGGCCGAGCTTGCGCAAGGGAGTCAAGGAATCGCCCTCAAAGCAGGATCACGGCGTGGGCGGACGGGACAGATCTCATCCGGCTGCAGCCACCGGAGCCGCCACCGGTAGCTCGCGCGCCGATCCGAAGGCGAAGGAGAGCTGCACTCGCGGGACGAGAAAGGCCGAGTGCAGCGCGGTCCAGCCCTGGGAAGGTGCGAACGGCAGGAAAGTCTCGAGCCAGTCGGCCCGCTCGACCTGGGCGCGGACCGGCAGGACAGTCGTCGCGGGGTGCTCGGTCTCCACCCGCCGGAGCGCGCCGCCCTGGCGCCAGTAGGCCCGCGTCCGGTCGCGAAAGAACTCGACTTCCGCCTCCCAGCTCTCGCGCCCGTTGCCTCCCGGGCGCGCGCCGGCGGGCGTCCCGATGCGAGCCGTCACCGAGAACAGCGCACCCGCGGCGACCCGCCAACGCCACTCGCGCTCGCTGTCGAATCGGTCCTCAGCTGCCTTGGAAGAGCGCACCCGCGGCGCGCCGCCCGGAAACTCGCACACTGCCGCGGAGAACGGCTGCCCGCCGGCGAGGCGCCCGATCGGCACCACCCAACCCGGCACGAGTTGCCGGACGAGCAGGACAGAGGCGGTCTGGACGGCGTCGCGCACGTAGAGGCGCGCGTTGACTTGCGGGTAGGAGAGCCCGAGCCAGCTCATGCCATGCAGGTGAAGCCCGACCTGGCGAAAGAGCACCAGCGAGAAGAAGGCGAGGCTCTCGCCATCCCGCTCACTCCCGTCGTAGCGCAGTCCGGCCGGAGGCGGCGGCAGCGCCGCGAGCGGAACGGCCCAATTCAGGTAGAGAGCGTCGGCGAGCGCCGTTTCCAGGATCACGTCTGGAAAGTTAGCCTGTCTCCGCGCGACCGGCAAGAGGCGCGGCAGAAGGGCCCCGCAGCGGCGCCTCCTCGACACTGCTTGCCGAGTGGGCCAGCCCTGCGGCCGCAGGCGATGGAAATCGGGGGAGAATGGCCGCATGACAAACCTGCGCACCGCTCTTTCTTTCGCCGGAATCATCGTCGCACTCGCCTTCTCAGGCCTCCTCCCAGACCGTGCCGAGGCCAAAGACGGCGCTCCTGTCGCGGGCGCCGTTACAATCCAGGCCTCGACGCTTGCCGCGCCGGTCCGCTTCCTCTCTTCCGACGCCCTTGAAGGCCGCGGACCGGGCAGTCGCGGCGATCGGCTGGCACGCCTCTATCTCGCCACCGAGCTCGAAGCGCTCGGTCTGGTCCCGGGTGGCGGACCGCCCGGAAGCGCCTCCTGGGAGCAGACCTTTCCGATGATCGGCATCGACACGCAGGCGCCGGCGACCTGGGAGTTCTCGCGCCCGGGCGGCAAGGTCGCGCTCGCGCGCTGGGACGACTTCATCGCCGTTTCGGGGGTGCAGGCCCCGGCGGCAGAGCTCAAGGATGCCGAGGTGGTCTTCGTCGGCTACGGCATCCAGGCACCCGAGTACGGCTGGGACGACTTCAAGGGGGTCGATCTCAAAGGCAAGGTCCTACTCATGCTCAACAACGACCCGGACTGGGACGAGGCTCTTTTCGCCGGCAAACGGCGGCTCTACTACGGCCGCTGGACCTACAAGTACGAGAGCGCCGCGCGCCAGGGCGCCGCCGGAGCGATCCTCATTCACACCACGCCTTCGGCCGGATACCCCTACCAGGTCGTCCAGACCTCCTGGACGAACGAGCAGTTCGAGCTTCCGGCGGCTGACGAACCGCGCCTCCAGGTCCGCGGCTGGGCGACGGAGAGTGCCGCCGAGCGGCTGGTGGCGCTTTCGGGGAGGAAGCTCGTCGCGCTGGTCGAGGCCGCGAAGTCGCGGGCTTTCCGCCCGGTGGCGCTCGGCGTGCGGACCAGCTTCGCGCTCGCGAACCGGATCCGCCAGGTCGAGACCGCCAACGTCGCCGGCCTTCTGCCGGGCTCCGACCCCCGCTTGCAGGGTGAAGTGGTGATCTACACCGCCCATCACGACCACCTCGGGGTCGCGACGCCCGACAAGAGCGGCGACACCATCTACAACGGCGCGGTCGACAACGCCACCGGCTGTGCGCAGCTGCTAGCGCTCGCGAAAGCCTTCACCGCGCTGCCGGAGCGCCCGCGGCGCTCGATCCTCTTCTTGTTCGTCGCCGCGGAAGAGCAGGGGCTGCTCGGCTCCGGGTACTACGCCGCGCATCCGACCTTCCCGCCCGGCAGGATCGCCGCCGACATCAACCTCGACGCCGCGAACATCTACGGCCCGACCCAGGACATCACCTACGTCGGCTTCGGCAGGTCGTCGCTCGACGCGGTGGTGACCGCCGCCGCGGCGGCGCAGGGACGCGTCGTCATGGGGGACCAGGCGCCCGAGAAAGGCTCCTTCTATCGCTCGGACCAGTTCAACTTCGCGCGTATCGGCGTGCCGGCGATCTACCTCGACCCCGGAACCGAGTTCGTGGGCGCCGGCGCTGCGACCGCGAAGGCGCGCGAGGAGGCCTACGACTCGAGCTGCTATCACCAGCCGTGCGACGAGATGACCTCCGATTGGGTCTGGGACGGCATGGTCCACGACACCGAGCTCGCGCTGGCCTGCGGCCGCGCCATCGCCGACGCCGACGCGATGCCGGCCTGGAATCCCGGCGACGAGTTCGCCGCCGCGCGGGCGCGAGCGCTCGCCGAGGCCGGTCACTGAGCTGCAGATGAAGATCGTCGTCGCGCTCCCCGAAGAACTCTTGAACTTCGCGGACTCTGAGGCCCGCCGGCGCGGAACCACGCGCTCGGGACTGCTGGCCGAGCTCTTGGATGAGGCACGTGTCCGCGCGCAAACTCGGCGCTATCTGGACAAGCACGGCTGGGATGCCACAGCAGACGAGAACGCCTGGAAGGCCTACCAGAACGCCCGCATGGCGCTGGAGTATGCCGATGACGAATGGTGAGGCCCGGTCACAATCGGGCGAGGCGTCGCGGGCGCCAAATCTCTTGCCGCTCCAGGTCGTTGGCGTATGAGCCATCAAGCCTGGCTTTTGGTCGGGCTCGTCCTGGTGATCGCGCTCGTCCTTCTCGAGGGCAAGCGGCAGGAGCGGATCTACGGCAGGAGCCAGCGCCGCGGAATGATGCGCACCGGGCTCCTGGAGCTCCAGAGGCAGCTCGAGCCGGAGCGCAAAGTCGAAATCCTCCTCGAGGAGCGCGCGGACACGGAGGCAGACGAGAGCGCCGAGCCGCCCATCCCGCCGACCCCTCCGACCCCTCCGACCCCACCGACCCCGCCGACCCCTCCGACCCTTCCGACCCCGCCGACCCCTCCGGAACCCCCGCGGTGAGGCTCCCGGCGGCGCTGCGGGCGCTGCGGCACCGCAACTACCGGCTGTTCTTCACCGGGCAGCTCATCTCTCTGACCGGCACCTGGATGCAGTCGGTGGCGCAGGCCTGGCTCGCCTACCGGCTGACGCACTCGGCCGCTCTCCTCGGCATCGTCGGGTTCGCCGGCCAGATTCCGGCGCTCCTCTTCTCGCCCGCCGGCGGGGTGATCGCCGACCGCTTCGCGCGCCGGCAAGTGCTGCTCGTGACGCAGGCGACGTCGATGCTCCTTGCCCTCGCGCTTGCCGCGCTCACGCTCTCCGGCCGCGTGACGGTCCCCTGGATCCTGACCCTCGCCGCGCTCTCGGGGGTCGTCAACGCTTTCGACATCCCGACGCGGCAGGCGTTCGCGGTGGACATGGTGGGACGCGACGATCTGATGAACGCGATCGCCTTGAACTCGTCGATCTTCAACGGTGCGCGGGTGGTGGGACCTGCCGTGGCCGGGCTGCTGGTCGCGAAGATCGGCGAGGGGTGGTGTTTTCTCGCCAACGGGGTGAGCTACCTCGCCGTTCTGGGCTGTCTCGTGGCGATGCAGCTCCCCGCCGCCGCGCGCACCGCGACTTCGACCTCGGCATGGACCAGCGTGCAAGAGGGTTTCGTCTACGTTTCGCGCGCGCGCCCGGTGCGCGCGCTTCTCCTCCTGCTGGGGCTGGTGAGTCTCACCGGAATGCCTTACGCGGTGCTGATGCCGGTCTTCGCGCAGGAGATTCTCGCCGGCGGGGCGCGCGAGCTCGGCCTTCTGATGGGCGCCTCCGGAGCCGGCGCACTCCTGGGCGCGCTGCTCCTCGCCACCCGCAAGAGCGTGCGCGGACTGGGGAGCTTCGTCGCTCTCTCCGCCGGCGGCCTCGGGTTGGCGCTGGTCGCTTTCGCCTTCTCGCGCACCTTCTGGCTCTCGGCGGCGCTCCTCGTCCCGGTCGGCTTCTTCATGATGAGCGAGATGGCGAGCTCGAACACCCTCATCCAATCTCTCATCCCCGACTCGATGCGCGGCCGCGTGATGTCGCTCTACGCCATGATGTTCATGGGCATGGCGCCGATCGGAGCGCTGCTCGCCGGGTCGCTCGCCTCGCATGTCGGCGCCCCCGAAACCGTCGCCGCCGGAGGGCTCCTCTGCCTCCTCGGCTCCCTCTTCTTCGCTCGCCACCTGCCCCACATCCGCGCCGAAGCCCGCCAGATGATCGTCGAGCTCCAGATGACCGCCGGCGACCCGCCCGAGGAGCCGACCTGAATCGAGAGCTCGCACGCCAACCGGGCGCGGACGCGTTCTAAACTCCGCGCGAACGGGCTCGAAAACGCAATCGTCCGAGGAGGAGCCATGAGCTACGTCGACGGATTCGTGATGGCGGTGCCGAAGAAGAACCTCGCGGCGTACAAGCGGCTGGCGCGGAGGGCGGGGAAGGTCTGGATCGAGCACGGGGCGCTCGCCTACGTCGAGACGGTCGGGGACGACCTGCCCAAGCCCAGCTCGAAGAAGGGGCCGCTGACCTACGCCAGAATGGTGCAGGCGAAGAAGACCGACCTCATCGTCTTCTCCTGGATCGTCTACCGCTCGCGCGCGTCGCGGGACCGCGTGATGAAAAGAGTCCTCGCCGATCCGCGCCTCGCCGGCATGGCCGATCCGGCGGCGTTGCCGTTCGACGTCGACCGCATGGCATGGGGCGGCTTCAAGCCGCTGGTGGAGCTCTGAGCCGAGTCCTGGGAGCCGCCCCTCAGAGGCCCGTCGTCGTCTGGTGCCAGTTCCGACTGTCACCGCTCTCGAAGCCGTCGAGGAAGGGCAGATTCGAGAGCGAGATGTCGTCGTAGAAGGTCTCGGTCGCGAGGTTGGCGAAGAGGTCGACGGCCGCAATGTTGACGACTCCCCCGGGCCCCAGATGCGTCGACCAGGGCGCGGTGTAAAGCAACACTCCGCCGTAGAAGACGGTCTGCGTGTCGGTGTCGAGATCGATCACCACCCGGATCTCCACCCATTGGTCGCGGATCAGCGGCAACGTGGTCGCGCTGAGGCAAGTCCCCAAGGGGTCATCGCGCAACACGCCGGCGGCGCCGTCGAAACAGAGCTGTGTGGACCAGTGATCCGTCACCGTGGCGGGGTACGTGTTGACCAGGATGAAATAGGTCGGCGTGGTGACCGCGGTCGGCAGGTACTGCCAGGCCGTGTAGGTCCAGACGCCGGTCGTGAAGCCCGAGTACTGATGCACGAGGTCCGTGTCGTCGACGATCGCCACCGAATTGAGTGCGCTGCGCGCTTGCGTGTCGCTGGTCAGCGCGCCGACCGTCGCGACCCCGCCCCAACCCTCCCAGCCTCCCTGGCCGATCATCTCCGAGCCGGTGGCATAGAGGTCGAAGTGCTCGATCCAGTTGGCTCCCACCAGCGGAGCCTCAGCGCTCCACTCCTCTACGACGGGGGACGGCTGACTCGCTGGAGCGACCTGAGCGCGGCTGCTGTCCGTCGCGCGCGCCGCGATCGGCGCCAGCAGCAGAGCGGCGCCAACGGCCAGAGCTCGGAAACCTCTCGGGATCGGAATCGTGGTCATGTTCCCTCCTAGGGTGGTGGGGTCGTGGCGGCACGGCGAGCCGGCCGCCCGGGAATGAAATTCCGCTCCCGGCCCGTGTCCAGAACGGTCGTCTCCGGGACACCGGCGAAGCGGGTGCACAAGACTTATCACAATTCCTCTGCGCCGCTTCAGATCTCGAGCTCGCGGCCGAGATAGCGCGCGGCGGCACCCAGGATCTCCTCGCGCATCGCGGCGAGGTGCACGCTCTTCTCCGCTTCCGGCAGGAAGGAATGCTCCGCCGCGGCGAGAGCGAGATTGGCCAACACCTCCGGCGTGTAGGCGAAAGCCTCGCCGACGCGGCGAAACTCCTCGGAGAGCGTGGTGTCGAAGAGCGCCGGATCGTCGGTGTTCAGCGAGACCTCGAGGCCCGCCCGGCGGAGCTCGTCGAACGGGTGGTGAGCGACGTCCGGCGCCAGGCCGAGACAGATGTTCGAGGTCGGACAGACCTCGAGCGGTATGCGGTCACGCCGCAGGCGCTCGATCAGTCCCGGATCCTCGAGCGCGCGGATGCCGTGGCCGATGCGCTCCGCGCCACAGGTATCGAGCGCCGAGCAAACCGCCTCCGGACCCGCGTGCTCGCCGGCGTGGGCGACGCGGTGAATCCCGGCGGCGGCCGCGGCAGCGAAGTGATCCGCGAACGGCGCGCTCGAATAGAGCGCTTCGCGCCCGGTGAGACCCAGACCGACGACGACTCCCTTGCGCTTGCCGGCGAGCGCCCAGTCGAGCGTCGAATCGGCGGTCTTCGCGCCGACATCGCGCACGATGTCGGGGATCAGCCGGATCCGGACATTCTCGTCGCGCTCGACCGCCACGATCGTCTCGGTCATCGCATCGAGCACCTCGTCGGTCGCCACTCCGTTCAGCCAGTGCGTCCCGACGGTGAAGTGGACCTCCGAGTAGCGGATGTTCTCCGCCGCCTGATCGGCGGCGAAATCGGCCACAAGGCGCTGGAAGTCCTCCGGATCGCGCACGCACTTCGAGCACGTGAGGTAGATCTCGACGAAGTGGTCGAAGTCGCGGAAGCGGAACCACTCCCGCAACCCGGCCTCGTCGTCGGCAGGCAGCGTCACCCGCCGCCGGCGTGCGAGAGCGAGCAGCGTCCGTGGGCGCATCGCTCCCTCGAGGTGGACGTGCAGCTCGACCTTCGGGATCGCGCGCAGGAAGGCTTCGAGACTCAGAGCGCCTCCTCTCGAGCATGTCCTTGCTTGCGCCGCAGCCGCTCGAAGACCGAAGGAGGGACCAGTCCGGCGAGGTCGGCGCCGAACCTGGCGACCTCCTTCAGCAGCCGGCTGGAGACGTAGCTGTACTCCTCCTTGGGCATCATGAACACGGTCTCGATGCGCGGGTTCAGATGGCGGTTCATGAGCGCCATCTGAAACTCGTACTCGAAATCGGAGACCGCGCGCAAGCCCCGGACGATCGTCCGGGCCCGGATGTGCTCCATGAACTCGACCAGCAGCCCCGAGAAGCTCTCGACGCGGAAGATCCCGTCGCTCCCCACCAGCTCGCGGATCATCTCCATCCGCTCCTCGACCGTGAAGAGCGGGTTCTTGTCCTCGTTGTGCAGCACGGCGACGACGACCTCGTCGAACATCGGCCGGCAGCGCTCGATGATGTCGAGATGACCGTTGTGGATCGGATCGAAGGAACCGGGGTAGACCGCCACTCGACTGCTCATCGTTTCACCTCGGATGTGAGATCGAAGGTCGCGTAGTTGAGCGCGGCGTCGGCGAGACGCAGCAGGACGAGACGCGCGGAAGCGGGGATCCCGCCCAGGAGCAACGTCTCGTGCGGACCGTCGACCAGGCCGTCGGCCGCGCCCACCGGCCGCCACTCGCCGGCGTCGATCGACAACATCGCTTCGCGCAGCGGATTCAGGAGGTCCGAGACATCGACCCGCCAACCGCCGTCCCCGCGCTCGGCGGGCCGGCGCTCGGGAGGGGTGTGGTCGATTACCACCGACTCGCTTTCCTGCTCCGCCGTGAGAGCCTCGTTGGCGTCGTTCCCGCGGCGATCTGAAGCCTCGAGCCGGAAACGATAGCGTCCGTCCGGCAGCACCGTGGCATCGAAACCATAGTGGTCGTCGTCGAGGTCGTCGGCAATCAGCAGCCAACCGGAATCGCCGCGGCCGTCCAGAGCGCCGGCCTCCGCGCGCACCTCGAGCCGGTAGCGCAGCTCGTCGCCATTGGGATCGGTCGCGCGCCAGCGCAACGTCCGCTGGCCGCGCTTCCAGAGCTGTTTGAAACGCGCATCGCCGACCGCCGCCGGCTGGAGCGTGGTGAAGATGCCGTCCCGGTTCGGGCTCGCCGGCTCGTAGACCTGATCGGTCGGATTGAAGCTCGCCGGAACGAGGATCTGGCCAGGGTCGAGAGCGCCGAAGCGCTCGATCTTCGGCCGCTGGTTGATCTGTCGGTACGAGGCTTCCGCGCTGAGCAGGCGCGGGGTACGGCCCTCCGCGCCCACCATCTCGGCCTGCCATTGCAGAAAGCGGCCATTGCCGATCGCCGGAATCGGCACCTCCCAGCCGCCACCCGACCGGGCGCTCTCGCTCGCAGTACTCCAGGGCGACCAGGTCGCATCGGGGACCGCGCTCGATCCGGTCCGGAAGCGGAGGCGGACGTGCGTTCCACTCGGGTTGTCACCGGTCCAGCGAAACTCTCCGTAACGCGCGAGCTGCCCGGCATCGAGCGCCGCGCTGGTGTAGGTTCCGCTCGCCGCTGGGCGCTCGCTCAGGCGATAGAGCGCCGCGGCGTTCGTCGTCAGGATCACCGGCAGAGCGGAGTCCGCGGCGCCAGGAGCGATGCCGACCACCTGGCGGGCCTCGAAATCGTGCTCGATGGCCACCGTCAGCGGAGGCAGCGGTGGGCTGCCGGCAGGAGCTTCCGCCGCAGCAGAGCCCTGCACCGAGTAGAGACGACCCTCGCCCCCCGTTCCCACATAGAGGCGGTTCTTCATCCAGGAAAGGGCGAAGACCGTCTCCTCCTGCGAGGACCAGACCGGCTCGACGAGCCCGGTGGAAGAGATCGCGACGAGCTCGCTGCGCGGCCCACGGGCTCCGGGAGGTCGCGATCCCGCGGCCGGCGGCTCGGCCTCCCCCTCTGCCGCCACGACGACCGTCGCCTGGGGCTCGGGCGTAGTGTCGGCGCCCTGGGGAGACTCCGCAGCCGGCTTCGGCGGCGCGAGGTCGACGAGACTCGCTTCCGACGCCAGGGCGGCGGCGAAAATCGTCCCGCCCGAGGACTCCGCGATCGCCACGACCTCGGAGAGCGACGAATCGTAGAGCGTCCGGACCGAGCCGTCGCTCGACCGCCGCAGGAGCAGGCCCTGCCCCGCGGTGCCGATCAGCAGGTCGCCGTTCCCGAGCGCGAGCAGGCTCCGCAGGTGAGGCTCGTCCGCGTCGTAGGCGACCGCGCCTTGCCCCGCTGCGTTGACCCGGTAGAGGCGTCCTTCCGTGCCGGTCGCGACCCAGAGCGCGCCGTCGGCGCCCCGCGCCAGCGCCCAGATATAGGTCTCCTTCGGATCGAAGAACGGCGTCGCCTCACCGCCGCGGACGCGATAGACCTTGCCGGAGGGCGACGTGCCGACGAAGAGTGTGCCATCACTCTCCGCCCAGAGCGCGAACACGTTCGATTCCGGGGCGTCGAAGAGGACCGAAACCGCCCCATCCCGGGAGACTTTGAGCACTTTGCCCTCGCCGCCGGTGCCGATCGCCCAACCGTCCGGCAGCTTCGCCACCGCGAAGGCGAACGGCTCCTTGACCTCGGCGACCGGGTCGACATCGGCGGCCAGTGTCAGGACACCGCGCGCGTCCACCCGGACGCCCGCGAGCGTGCCGGCGACGAAGCCGGCCTGCGTGTTGACCTGGTGAATCCGGACCGGGCTCGCGCCGAGCGGGGCGGACGGAGCCAGGACGAGGGCGATCCCGGTACCGAGGAGCGTCAGGACGACACGGCGCCCGAGTCGGGCGCTTCGCGGAGCGGAGCTCATTGCGTTCCTTTCATGCCATCCTCCCCCGCCGCCGAGCTCACTTTTCACCCGGGCCCGCATCGGGCGGGACGCTCGGGCGGCGGATCTCGAGGTCGAGGCGCAGCAGGCCCGAAAGCGGACGATCGTGTCGCCGCACCTCATTCTGCACGATCGTATTGCGTACGACCGCGGCAGTCTTCGTTCCGGTCGCTCCCCAGATCGAACGCATCGACCCGGGCAGACGCGGCAGGAGCTCGCCGCCGGTCGAGAGCCCAGCGCCCGGAAGCACGCCGAGCACGACCAGGTCGCTCGCCGAGTGCAGCGTGGAGAGGATCCCGAGCGCCTGCTCGATGCTCGTCGGCGGCGCCGGGGCGAGCGCCAGGCGAGCCGCATCGGCGCTCGCCCCGTCGCCGACCAGGAGCGAGTACTTGCCGTCGGGGAGACCGGCCGGCACCAGGATCCGCTCGCTCCAGCGCAGGGTCTCTCCGTTCCAGGCGCGGGCATCGACCTGCAGATCGAGCGCCTCACCCGGAACGAGGCGCGTCCGGCTCGGCCGCACGATGGCGAGCGTCGCGGCGCGCCGCTCCCGCGCGAGCCGAACATCGACTTCGATCCCGCGGATCGTGAGCGGTGCGAAGTCGTTCTGCGAAAGGTACGACAGCACCGAGATCAGATATCCCAGGGCATCGCCGGTGGCGCTCTGCCCCTCGAAGCTCTGCGCGAGAGCGAGAGCCGGGCGCCCGGCGAGGTCGACGCGCAGTCCAAGGTCCACGCTCTTGGTGCCGCCGGTTCCGGCGGCGACCTCCCAGGAGCCGAGGCAACTGATCGCGGCGAGCGCCGGCAGGAACTGCGGCACTTCGGCGAGCCGAAGAACGAAGCGGCGCTCGACCGGCGCGCCGACCCGCACCACGAGCGGCACGGTGCGCGCCACCTCGCCGATCCGGCCGAGCGAGCCGTAAGTGTGGTCGCGCTCGAAGGTACCCACCGCCGCGCCCGAGTTGGCGAGCTTGAACGAGGAGAGCGCGCTCGGGATGACGGCGACGACCTCCGAGGTCGCGAGCGGCATGCTGATCTCGGCGACTCCGAACACCGCGTGACCGAAAGCGAACAGCCTGTCGCCGATGCGATCGGTCACCGTGCCGGTCGCCGCGAGGCGCAGATCGCCATCGACCAGGAGCGCCGCGACCGAGGCTCCGGGGCCGAGATCGGACTGGATCGCCGCGCTCCGCCCGCCGCCGAGCGCTGACAACGCAGCCGAGGCGCCCACCGGGCCGGAGAGGTACCGCGAGAGCTCGCTGCGCGAGCTCTCGGCGAAGCCCGAAGCGCTCCACTGCAAGGCCGACCGCCCGTCGTTCGAGACCGCGCGCGCGAAACGCGCCAGCTCCTCGTCGAGCCGGCCGGCCGGAATCTGCCCCGACACGATCTCCGCAAGCTCTCCCGCCGCGCTCCCCCCGGCGCGCGTTCCCAGAGCGGCGGCCGGCGCCGGTCCGCTCCCGATCGCCCGCATCGCGGCGATCGGGGTGATGCCGGCGATCGGCTCGGTGGCGAACGGCCAGGAGAAGGCGACGGCTCCGGCCAGGCGGCCGTCGAGGTAGACCGGGCTGCCGCTCATGCCAGCAATGACGCCGCTCTTCTCGAGATTCTGTCCGGAAAGACGCGCCAGGATGTAGCTGCCGTCCGGTTTCTGGTTCTCGAGCACTCCGAGCACCTCGACCGTGAAGCGCTCCGGCTGCGTGCCGGCGAAGACCGAGAGGCCGTAGCCCCGCATTCCGGCGCGAATCTCCTCGACCGGGATCGTCGGGACTTCCGGGAACTCGGCCGCGGCCGCGGCCGGGGGCGGGAACTCGGCCGCGTGCCGCGGCCGCGGGCGCGATCTCGGACGAGCTCGGACCGGGCAACGCGAAGAGCGCAGTAAGGGAAAAAAACAGTGCCGCTTCAACGCACTTCATCTCTGCCTTTCCTCAAGACCGTCACGGTGCCGTTGCGGACCTCCACCAGCGTCGACGGCAGGCCACCTGGGGTCACACCCTGATCGATCACCAGGAACTTCTCGCCCGAGGCCGCGAGCCAGTTGCGCACCGCCGCGGGGTCGGTGAACGGCGCCGCACCGCTCGGATTGGCGCTCGTCGCGGTGAGCGCGTGACCCAGGTCGGCGAGCAGCTCGCGGAGACCCGCATGGGCCGGAATCCGGGCCGCGATCGTCTGCCCTCCGGCGCTCGCCGGGATCGGCGCGACGAGCGGCAGGAGCGTCGTGATCGCCGCCGGCCAGCGTCGGGTCGCCCAGGCGAGCGCTGCCGAATCCGGCTCGACGCCGAGCTCGAGGAGTTGCGCTATGTGGGCTGCGACGACCGGCAGCGGCTTGCCGCGCTCTCTCGCCTTGAGCCGGAAGACCGCGGCCACACCCGCCGCATCGCGCGGGTCGACGCCGAGTCCGTAGCTCGACTCGGTCGGGATGGCGAGCACGCCGCCGGCCGCGAGGATCTCCGCCGGGGTCAACTCTTCACCCCTGCCGCGAGCAGCATCTCTTCGGCGTGCGAGCGCGAGAGGGCGGTGACCTTCTCCCCCGAGAGCATGCGGGCGATTTCGGCGACGCGCTCCGCGCGCTCGAGGCGCGCCACGTCGGCGAAGGTGCGGCCGCTGCGGACGCGCTTCGTCACCCGATGCTGGACATGCCCGCAGCTCGCGACCTGGGCGAGGTGGGTCACGGCGAGGATCTGCCCCCGCTTCGCGAGCCGCCTGAGCTTCTTGCCGAGCGCCGAGCCCTCGGCGCCACCGACGCCGGCGTCCGCCTCGTCGAAGACCAGCGTCGGCCCGCCGGCGACCTCTTCGCCCCGCGCCGCGAGCTGCAGCGCCAGCGAGACCCGCGAGAGCTCGCCGCCCGAAGCGATGCGCGAGAGCGGCAGCATCGGCTCTCCGGGGTTGGGGGCGAACTGGAAAGTGACTCGGTCGTAGCCGTGCGGCCCGAAATCGACGCCTTCGCCGTCCAAGACGAGCGGGCTGCCGGAGCGCCGGACCGTCTCCAGGCTGACGCCGAAGCGCGCCTTGGCGAGCGCCAGGTCGGCAAGCTCGCGCTCGAGCCGCACGACGAGGTCGTTCGCCCAGGCCAGCCGCATTTGGCTGAGCTCGGCCGCCGCCCGGCGATAGGCCTCGAGCGTGCGGGCGGCGGTCTCCTCGAGAACGGCACGGTTCTCTTCCGAATCGTCGAGCTCCGCGAGCTCGGCCTGGAGCCGTTTCAGGGTCTCGAGCAGCTCCGCGCTCGACGTCCCGTACTTGCGAAACAGCCTTTCGAGCACCGCCAGACGGTCTTCGATCTCGTCGAGACGTCCGGGCTCGGTGTCGGCGCCGGCGTCGTCCAGCCGGCTGCGCAGCTGGCGCGCGAGCTCCTGGACTTTCGTTTCGAGCTCCGCGAGCTCGGGGATCGCGGCGGCAGCCGTTGCCTCCCAAGCCACGATCTCGGCCAGGGCGTGCCGCGCTCCAGCGAGCCGGTCCGAGACCGCGTCGTCCCCTTCGTAGAGCATTGCGAACGCCCCGCCGAGGGCGCGCGCGATCGCTTCGCGGTGGCGCAGCAGATCGCGCGCCCGGCGCAGCTCCTCCTCCTCGCCCGCGACCGGATGCGCCGCGGCGATCTCGCCGGTCTGGAAACGCAACAGGTCGATGCGCTCGGCACGCAGGCGCGCGTCGCCCTGCAACCGCGCGAGCCGATCGGCCGCCCGCGCCTGTTCGGCGTAGAGCGCCGCGACTCGAGCGCCCTGCGCGAGACCTGCGTCGCCGCCGAGCCGATCGAGCCACTGGCGCTGCAGCTCGGGATCGGCGAGGCCCATCTCGTCGCGCTGGCCGTGAATCTGGAGCAGGCGCGGCGCCAACTCCTGCAGGAGTCGCAAAGTGACCGGCTGATCCTGGACGAAGACGCGATTGCGTCCTTCGCGGGAGATCTCGCGCCGGATGACGAGCTCCTCTTCTCCGCCATCGCCGCCGGGCTCGCTTCCCGGCTCGATTCCAGTCGCGGCGAGGTGCGCCCGCAGCGCCGGATCGAGCTCGAAAATCCCGGAAACCGAGGCGCCCTCGGTCCCTTCGCGAATCAGGTCGCCGGCGGCACGGGCTCCGGCGAGGAGCGCCAACGAATCGACGATCAGCGACTTCCCGGCGCCGGTCTCGCCGGTGAGGACGTTCAGGCCGGGACCGAGCTCGATCTCGCCTCCCGCCAGGACCGCCAGATTTCGCACGCTGAGTCGGCGCAGCATTTTCTTGGCTTGGAGAGCTAGCCGCGAAGGAAGGACGGAATGAAGGTGGGATCTTCCTGCAGCTCACGCTCCGAGCACAGGAAATCGTAGAAACCGCAGCGCACGCTCCCGGGATGCTCGCGGCAGATCTTGGGCCGCGCGGAGTAGATGCCGCACTGCCGCGTTTCGAGGTTCAGGAACTGGCAGACCGTGCCGAAAATGGCGTCCTTCTGATGCCGCAGGACACGGAGCTTTCCGCCCTGGACCAGCTTGGTGAAACGCCGGCGCGCCTGCGCGACGGAGAGTCCATGGTGCTCCGCCAGGCGCGCGACATCGGCCGGCCGCGCTTCGATGTGGTCGTAGGAACAGCAGTGCGCCGGGCAATTCGAGCAGTTGAAGAAGCGGGGCTGGCGCGACATTTACGGATACTAGCAGCCGCGCTTTCCCGCCGGGCCAAGGGTGCGCGGGGTGCGGATCGCGAACGCGCTCGCGGAACGCCGACGGCAGAGTCAGGTGTTCTGCGGGGTCGGCGACGCCGGCGGGGCCGGCGGAATCTCCTGCGGCACGACGCGATTGCGCCCGGCGCCCTTGGCGGCATAGAGCGCCCGATCGGCCGCCTCGAAGAGGCTCTGGTCGTTCGGCATTCCGGTCTCGCGCTCGGCGATTCCGAACGAGCAGGTCACCGAGAATACGACGTCATCG
Source organism: Thermoanaerobaculia bacterium (assembly GCA_963806165.1). Lineage (GTDB taxonomy): Bacteria > Acidobacteriota > Thermoanaerobaculia > Multivoradales > JAGPDF01 > JAGPDF01. Next base: position 259,677 of record CAWDWZ010000007.1, on the reverse strand, counting down.
CGGGTGAAGGTGAGCTCGCCCAAGCGGCCGCGGAGCTTCTCGGCGAGCGCCAGACCGCCCTCGATGCCGGTCTCGGGGCAGAGCACCGCGAACTCGTCGCCTCCCAGGCGGGCGAAGACCTGCTCCGACCGGACATGCTCGCGCACCGAAGCCGCGACCTGCTTGAGCACCATGTCGCCGCAGAGGTGGCCGTGAGTATCGTTGACGTCCTTGAAGCTGTCGATGTCGAACAACACCAGCGAGAGCGGCCGCTCATGGCGCTCGGCGCGCGCGAACTCGCGCGCCAGCTCTTCGTGGAACTTGCGCTGATTGAGCGCCTCGGTGAGGCCGTCGCGCATCACCATCTGGTAGATCGCCTCGTGGTAGGCGTGCTCGACATCCTGTTCGTGGAGAAACTTGAAGTGCACGGAGCCGACCTGGAAACGGTCGCCGCTGCGGAGCGGGGTGGGACCGTCGACCCGCTGGTCGTTCACGAAAGTGCCGTTCGTCGAACCGGCATCTTCGACCGTGACCTTGCGCCCCTGGTAGCGCAGACGCGCATGGCTGCGGGAGATCGAGCGTACCTCGGGGAGACTGATCTCGACGCTGTCGGAGCGGCCGATCTCGAGCGTGGATCCGGACACCAGGCGGTAGCGCGTCCCGAGGCGGGCGTTGTCCGGGTGGGCGATGAGGATGACGTTCGCCTCGAGCGCCGGCCGGCCGGGCGACTCCTCTTCGGCCTCCGCGTTGGCGACCGAGATCGCTCCGGTGCGCTGCCGGTCGTCCAGCTCTTCCATCCGAAAACTATCGGTCGAAGGCTGCCTCTGTCTGGCGCGGCTCACTTTCACGAAAGCGTACTACCGGCCCGGGGCAAGGGCAAACGACTCTCCGGCCGCCACCACCCGGGCGAGAAAGCGGCGGAAGAGGGTCGCCGCCTCGGGGCTGGGGCGGAGCGCGCGCTCCAGGCTCTCCGCCGCTCCGGGATCGGCGAGATACTTCTCACGATAGACCCTCGCCCGGTCGAGCATCCGCCGCCGGTCGAGCTCGACGTGGAATTGCGCGCCGTAGACCGGCGCATCGACCATGCGAAAGGCCTGATTGGGACACAGGGCGCTCGCCGCGAGCTCCACCGCTCCCGGCGGCAGGTCGACGACCCGGTCGTGGTGGCCGAGCAACACGCCGAAACGGCGCGGCAGCCCCGCGAGCCAGGGATCGGCCTCGCCCTGCTGGGTGAGCTCGATGTCGTAGGCTCCGAGCTCCCGGCGCTCGAGATCGGTGGCCACCGTGCCGCCGAGCGCCTGGGCGATGAACTGGTGCCCCCAACACGAGCCGAAGAGCGGCTGCCGCGCGGCGACCATGCGCTCCACCAGCGTCGCGAGCCGCGCGCTGAACGGATAGTCCTCGGTCACCGAGTGGGCGCCGGCGCCGCCGATCACGACGGCGTCGAAGCCTTCGGTCACCCGCGGTGCGACCTCGGGCTTCGCGACGAGATTGCGGAAGCAGAACTGGCCGGGGGCGAGCCCGGAAAAGTGGATGAAGCACTCCTGCTCCTGGAGCTCGATCTCGGGTTCGTCGCGAATCTGCAACACCAGGATCCGCAATCCGGAGAGCGCCTCGCTAGCGGCGACCGGAGCCACCGCGGCCACCCATCATCGCCTTGAGGACGTTGGTCGCGACCTCCGGGTTTTCGCGCAGGCGGCGGGTCGAGTACGGATACCAGTCGCGGCCGTAGGGCACGTAGACCCGCAGGCGGTGGCCGGCGGCAAGCAGGATCCGGCGCATCTCCGGATCGACGCCGAGGAGCATCTGGAACTCGTAGCGTTCGCGCGGGACCGCCAGGCGATCGAGCAGCGCGACCGCGCCGCAGACCAGGTGCTCGTCGTGGGTCGCGATGCCGACGTAGATGCCGCGCTCGAGCAGCTTCTCGAGCGCCTGCAGGAAGTTCAGACGCACCGTCTCGTGGCCCTTCCAGGCGATCGTCCGGGGTTCGATGTAGATCCCCTTGCACAGCCGCACGTTGGCACCGGCCGCGGGCAGCGCCGCGATGTCGGCGAGGGTCCGCCGCATGTAAGCCTGGAGGACGACGCCCAGATTGTCGTGCCGGCCGAAGACCTCGCGGTAGATCGCGAGCGTCGCCTCGGTGCAGGTGTGGTCCTCCATGTCGATGCGCACGAAATTCCCGTGTCGCGCCGCCGTCGCGACGATGCGCTCGACGTTCTCGCGGCAGAAGTCGGGATCGATCTTGAGACCGAGCGACGACAGCTTGATCGAGACGTTGGACGGCAGGCGCCGCGCTGCGATGGTCTCGATCATGCGCTCGTATTCGTCCGCCGCGGCGGAGGCGCGCGGGCGCTCCGTGACCTCTTCGCCCAGCAGGTCGAGCGTCGCCATCGCGCCTTCGGCCGCGAGCGTCTCCACCATCCGCAGAGCGTCGTCGAGCGTTTCCCCAGCGACGTAGCGGCTGGCCACCCGGCCGACGATCGGGCGCGGGACCAGCGGCAGTCCCTTGACGATCAACCAGCTCACGATTCCCATGGAGTTGAGCGCGTTCCGCCGCAGCTTCAGACCGCGGGACCGGGCAGCTCGATCGCCTCTTCGGCGACCCAGCGAACCGCCTTCGAACAGGGACAGACGCCACCCACACGGCGCAGCTGCGGCATGAATTTCTGCGCCTCGTCGGCGCTCTTCTCTCCCCGCGCGACGGCCTGGAGATTCTCCACGAAGTCCTGGAAGTCACGCGTCGCGCGATAGCCGTCGGGGAGCGTCCGGGTGAGGTGCGCGAGGTAGGCCTCGACGGTTTCGAAGCGCTCGCCGTCCAGCCCGACCCAGCTGAACGCCGGGACGCCGCGCCGCCGCGCATACTCACGGTGCGGCAGGCGCAGGAGGTCCTCGAACTTGACGCCCTGGAAGCTGCCGCGGTCGCGTTCGAGAGCCGCCAGGCCGGCTTCGGCCTCGGCGAGCGAACAGTCGGGCAGGCGAGCGCGCAGGTAGCGCATGTTGAGGTCCCGCACGACCTTGGCGCACTCCTTCGCGTACAGATCCTGGGACTCGGCGTTCATCTGCGGTTTGAGACCCCACTTGACGTTGGTCGCGCCGCCGCGCTCGTCACCGAACATCTCGTAGGCCCGGGGAACCCACTTGTTGAGATGCTTCTGGATGACCTCCATGGTGATCATCGGCGACCCGTGCGCCGCCTTGACCGCCCAGCGGCGCAACGGAACCACGCCCGCGGCCAGGTGAAAGGCCTCTTCGCGCAGCATCTGCGGCATCGAATCCGCCATCGGCGAATAAGCCGAAACCTTCTGCAGCGAGAGCTGGTACTTGCCGACGCGGTCGATCAGGGCGCAGAAGACGATGTTGTCGACGAACGACTCGAAATCGATGTTGAAGGCCCCGAGGACGTGCGAGCCGGTCTGCATCGAGAGAATCTCTTCGACCGTCTGCTCCTGCGTCTGTCCGGTCACCGGCTGCCAGTCGTCGTCCGTCAGCAGATGCAGCATCTGGTAGCCGTGGCGCAGCTCCTCGGCCATCATGCGCAGCACCATCGCCTGCTCCTCTTCGTCCTGCGCGCGGGCGAGGGTCAGCTGATGCTGCTGGATCGAGCCGAACTCGGTCGACGCCTGGGCGCGGATCGCGCTCACCAGGTGACGCGCCGCCTCGGGTTTCATGTCGCAGGCCCGGGTGTACTTCGGCTTGCCCTGATCCTCGCCGCACTCGATACTGCACGGCATGCCGCACTCGCGATAGGCGCAGAGCCGGAATTTGTCGTCGCGCGGAAAGTACCGGTCCCAGTTCGCCATCAGGTAGTCGAAGTCGGGCAGGTAGGTCTCCCGCCAGCGCTCCACTGCCTGGTGGTATCTCTTCGGGATCTCGGTGGTCGTCGTCGACATGGAGTTCAAGTCCTCAATCCAGGCTCTCGCCCAGGTCCATGCAATACGGTCGCAGACTGTCGGGCACGAAGCCCAGGCGCGAGAAGAAAGCTTCGATCCCGGGCATCGCCTGGTCGACCATCGTGCGCACCTTGCGCACGCCGCGCCCCCGGTACCGCCGCAGCATTTCCGCGGCGAGCGCCCGCCCGACGCCGCGTCCGGCGCAATCGGGATCGACGCCCAGGACCTCGATCCACCCGCACTCCTCCTCGATTCCGAATTCACCGGAGCGGATGTCGCCGAGCATGAAACCGACGATCTCGCCGGCGATCTCGGCGACCACCGAGCCCTCGGGCGCGCGACGCAGATAGTAGGTCACCCGGTCCTCCCAGAGCTCGGGTTCGTAACGCCCGCGCATCTTTTCGCCGATCCGGGCGATACCGTCGAGATCGAGCTCGGTCATGGAACGGACTTGAATCGCATCAGGAGACAATCGCGCACCTCGTCCCGGCATTGTATCGACTGCCCGGGCCCCCGCCAATCCTCGCCTCGAAGCCGCACAGTTCTGCCGCTAAGATCCGCCGATGTCCGCCGACCCCGCCGAACGCCCTGAGCCGGCCGATCGCCCCGAGCCGGCCAATTCCACCGATCCCCGAGCGCTCGCCGCCCTGCTCGTGGTGCAGGTGATCTTCGCGACCCTGCACGTGGTGGGCAAGATCGTGCTGGCCGAGATTCCGGCGCTCGCTTTCGCCGCGAGCCGGGTGCTGATCGCGGCGCCGCTGCTCGCCGCCATGGCCTGGCGCAAAGACCGGATCCTCCCCGCGCGGCGCGACTGGGGCGCGCTCGCTCTCCTCGGCCTGCTCGGCATTTTCGCCAATCAGGTGCTCTATCTCGTCGGCTTGCACTACACCACCGCCACCAACGCCGCGATCCTCATGCCCTCGATCCCGGTCTTCACCGTGGCAGCGGCGGCGCTGCTCGGGGCCGAACGCCTGACGCGGCGCCGGGTCGCCGGCGTCGCGCTCGCGGCGATCGGCGCGCTGGTCCTGCTCGACCCGGCGCGCCTCGAGCTCGGCGGCACGACCGCCTTGGGCAATCTCCTGGTGGCCGGCAACTGCCTTTGCTACGCCTTCTTTCTCGTCCTCCTCCGGCCGATGCTCACCCGCCTGCCGTGGCGGACGGTGGTCGCCGGCGCCTTCGTGACCGGCGGCACGGCGACGTTGCTGGTCTCGCTGCCGACGCTCGCCCGGGTCGATTGGCAGGGAGTCCACGCCGGCACCTGGCTCGCAATCGTCTATGTCGGAGTCTTTCCTACCGTCGGCACCTATGCCCTGAACACCTGGGCGGTGGGGCGCTCTTCGCCTTCGATCGCCGCGGCGTTCTCCACCCTGCAACCGCTCTGCACGGCGATCCTCGCGGCGGTCTACCTCCACGAACGCTTCGGCTGGCTGCAGGCGGCGGGCTTCGCCCTGATCGTCTCCGGCCTCGCGGTCGTCTCGCGGCGGAGCTGAGCGGCGGGGCGCGCGCGGACTCAGCCGGCGGCGGCGCGGGAGTGGCGGGCGGGGTGTCCGGGAGGAACGTGCTCGTGGGCGTGGTACGAGGAGCGCACCAGCGGGCCGGACTCGCAGTGCAGGAAGCCGAGCTCCATGGCGTAAGCCTTGTGCGCGGCGAACTCGTCCGGATGCACGTAGCGGTCGACGGGCAAGTGCTGCGGTGTCGGCTGGAGATACTGGCCGAGCGTCAGGACCTCGACTCCCGTGGCGCGGATCTCCGCGAGCGTCGCGCGGACTTCGTCGGCGGTCTCGCCGAGCCCGAGCATGATGCCGGTCTTCACCCGCCCCGGGTAGCTCCCTGCATCGCGCCGCCGGGAGGCTTCGGTGAGGAGCGCCAGGCTCCGGTCGTAGCGACTTCCCGGGCGAGCCCGGCGGTAGAGCCGGGGAACCGTCTCGGTGTTGTGCGAGAAGACCTCCGGCATCGCCTGAAGCACGATGTCGAGCGCGGCGGGCACCCCCCGGAAATCGGGCGTCAGCACTTCGACGGCGCAGCCCGGCTTCCGGCGGTGGATCGCGCAGATGACTTCGGCCCAGTGCCGCGCGCCGCCATCCGGGAGATCGTCGCGGTCGACCGAGGTGATGACCGCATGCCTGAGATCCATGGCCGCGACCGCCGCGGCGACGTTTTCCGGCTCAGCGGCATCGACGCCCGGATTGGGCTTGCCGGAGGTCACCGCGCAGAAGCCGCACCGCCGGGTGCAGATCTCGCCCAGAATCATGAAAGTCGCGGTGCCGTGCTCGCCCCAGCATTCGTAGATGTTGGGGCACCTGGCTTCCTTGCAGACCGTGTTCAGATTGAGGCCGTCGACGAGCTTGCGGACTTCGTGGTATTTGGCGGGCGTCGCGATGCGAATCCGCAGCCACTCCGGCCGTCTCTCCCGCGCTTCCGGAGGGCGGCCGCCCGCAGCGCCGGCGCCAGGCGCGACGCCGCCGATCTGGACGAGTCTCTCGCTCACGAGCGCCATTCTATCGCCGGCGGGGATCGCGCCGCGTCACTCGTCGAAGTCGAGCGCCACGTCGAGGCTCGGCGCCGAGTGCGTGATCCAGCCGACCGAGATCAGGTTCACACCGCTTTCGGCCACCGCGCGTACGGTCTCGAGGGTGACTCCGCCGGAGGCCTCGGAGATCGCCCGCCCGCGGATGCGCCGCACGGCGTCGGCGAGCTCCGGGGGCGTCATGTTGTCGAGCAGGATCGCGTCGACCCCGGCGGCGAGCGCCTCCTCGAGCTGGGCGAGCGTCTGGACCTCGCACTCGATTCTCACCAGGTGGCCGACCAGCGCCCGCGCGCGCTCGACCGCCGGCGCCACACCGCCCGCGGCGACGAGGTGGTTGTCCTTGATGAGCACCGCGTCATCGAGTCCGAAGCGGTGGTTCGACCCGCCGCCGCAACGCACCGCGTACTTTTCCAGCGTCCGGAGGCCAGGCGTCGTCTTGCGCGTGCAGACGATCCGCGCGGACGTGCCGGCGACCGCGTGCACGAGCGCCCGGGTCGCCGTCGCGATGCCGGAGAGGTGACCGAGAAGATTGAGCGCGGTGCGCTCGCCGGTGAGGATCGCCCGCGCCGGACCGCTCACCCGGGCGAGCGTCGTCTGCGCCGTCACCGCGTCCCCATCGGAGACCTCGGCCTCGAACCGGACCTCTGGATCGAGAAGCGCGAAGACCCGCTCCGCCATCGGCAGGCCGGCGATCGAACCGCCGCGGCGCGCAACGAGCTGGGCGTTCGCCACGGCTTCGAGCGGCAGGATCGCCTCGGTCGTGATGTCGCCGGCACGTCCCAGGTCCTCCGCCAGCGCGAGGCGCAGCAGCGGCTCGTAGATCAACGGATACGGCGGCGTGGGTCGGATCATGCGATGGCCGCCGCCAGGAGCTCGGCGTGGCCGGGGGGAGCCGGTGCGAACTCGACGGAGACTCCGGCGGCGGTGACCTCGGCGGCGAGAAACTGCCGGAAGCGCCAGGCTTCGGACGGCAGAGGGAAATCGGAGCGAAAGTGCGCTCCGCGGCTCTCCACCCGGTGCAGCGCCGCCGCCGCCACCAGCGAGCCGGCGATCGCCAGATTGCGCGCTTCCGACGCCCCCGGCGGCAGGCGGCTCCACAGACCCGCGAGCTCGCGCAGCGCCGACTCGAGTCCCGCGCCCTGGCGCACCAGCCCGAGCCGGTCCCAGGCCAGGGCGCGGATCTCGCGCCTGAGGTCGGGCGCGGCGGCGACCGGATCCAGGGCGGGATCGAGCGCGGTGATCGCCAGGGGCTCGCGACCCGCTGCCAGCGCCGACATCGCGCCATCGCCTCGGGGCTCCCGGCGGCGGGGCGGGCGATCTCCTCGGCCACCCGCGCCCCGAAAACCAGCGCTTCGAGGAGCGAGTTGGAGGCCAGGCGATTCGCCCCGTGGACTCCGGTCGCCGAGACCTCGCCGCAGGCCCAGAGTCCCGGGAGGCTGGCGCGTCCCCACTCGTCCACCGCGATTCCTCCCATGTGGTAGTGCGCCGCGGGCACCACCGGCAGGAGGTCCACGCGGGGATCGATGCCGGAGCGCTGGCAACTCGCGAAGATGGTCGGAAAGTGGTCCGGAAAGCGGTCCCCCACCGCCCGGCGCGCGTCCAGAAAAGTCTTGCGGCCGAGCGCCAGCTGCTTCCAGATCCCGCGCGCCACCACGTCGCGCGGCGCGAGCTCCGCTCCCGGATCCTCGGCGAGCATGAAGCGTTCGCCGAGGTCGTTGACCAGCGTCGCACCCTCACCCCGCAACGCCTCCGAGAGCAGCGGCAACGGGTCGACGTCCACCGCCAGGGCCGTGGGATGGAACTGCACGAACTCCATGTCCACCAGCCGCGCCCCGGCGGCCGCCGCGAGAGCCAGGCCGTCGCCGGTCGACTCGGGCGGATTGGTCGTGAAGCGGTAGAGCTGTCCCAGGCCACCCGTGGCCAGGACGACCTGCGGCGCCTGGTGCAAAACCGTGCGCCCGTCGGGATGGCGCGCGAGGAGCCCCGCCACGGCGCCCTTCTCCATCACGAGCTCGGCGGCGAAAGTTCCTTCGAAGATCTGCACCCAGGGAGCGGCGCTGATGCGCACGGCGAGCGCCCGCACCAGCTCGGCGCCGGTCGAATCGCCGTGGGCGTGCAGGATCCGCCGCCGGCTGTGCGCGGCTTCCCGGCCGAAGTCGAGCTCTCCGCGGTCGGAGCGATCGAACTCGGCGCCGAGCTCGATCAGGCGCCGCACCGCGGTGACTCCGTCCCGCGCCAGGAGCTCGGCGATCACCGGATCGACCAGCCCGGCGCCGGCGGCGACCGTGTCGGCGGCGTGCAGCTCCGGCGAGTCGCCGACCCCCATCGACACGGCCACGCCGCCCTGCGCCCACGGACTCGAGCCCGAAGAGAGAGTCGTCTTGGTCAGCAGATCGACGCGCCGGCCTTCGAGCGCCAGAGCGCAGGCGAGGCCGGCGACACCCGTACCGACGACCACGACGTCGGCCCCCCGGCGCTCGACGCCCGCGACGCGCTCTACCGGGCCGCCAGGCGACCGGCGACCGCTCATCGCTTGGCGCCCCGGGCGACCTCGAGCATGCGTTCGACGGCGCGGCGGGCCCGGCTGGCGATCTCCGGCGCCACCTCGACGCGGTAGTCGAGCGTCTCGAGGCTGCGCAGGATCTTCGGCAGGGTGATGCGCTTCATGTGCGGGCAGAGATTGCACGGCCGCACGAACTCGACGTCCGGATGGGCCGTCGCCACGTTGTCGCTCATCGAGCACTCGGTGATCATCACCACGCGGCGCGCGCCGGAGGCCCCGACCTCGCGGATCATGCCGGCGGTCGAGCCGACGTAGTCGGCCGCCTGAAGGACATCCGGCGGACATTCGGGATGGGCGAGGACGAAGACCCCAGGATCCGCGGCGCGCAGTGCCCGGATCTCGGCGCCCGTGAAGCGCTCGTGCACTTCGCAATGCCCCTTCCAGAGGACGAGCTCGACGGCGGTCTGCGTCGCCACCCAGTTGCCCAGGAACTCGTCGGGCAGGAAGATCACTTTGGGAACCCCGAGCGACTCGACGACCTCGACGGCGTTCGCCGAGGTGCAGCAGATGTCCGACTCGGCCTTCACGTCGGCCGAGGTGTTGACGTAGGTAACGACCGGCAGGCCGGGAAAGCGCTCGCGCAGCAGGCGCACGTCGGCGCCAGTGATCGAGGCCGCGAGCGAGCAGCCGGCGAGGCGGTCGGGAATGAGCACGGTCTTGCCCGGCGAGAGGATCTTCGAGGTCTCCGCCATGAAGTTGACACCGCACTGCACGATGATCTCGGCGGGCGTTTTCGCCGCCTGTTGCGCCAGGGCGAGAGAGTCGCCCACGAAGTCGGCCACCCCGTGGTAGATCTCCGGCGTCTGATAGTTGTGCGCCAGGATGACTGCGTTGCGCTCCCGTTTCAGACGCTGGATCGCGGCGATGTACGGGGCGTGGATCGGCCATTCGATCGCCGGCAGCACGCGCCGCATGCGGTCGTAGATCGGCGCCGTCTCGCGCTCCACCGCGCTCGTGAAAGGCAGCGCGGAGGGGCGGAGCGTTCCGGTCGAGAAACCGATGTCGATCATTGCAGGACCTCGATTATGCTCAAGTTGAGAATATATGGATGCCAGAAAAACCGGCTCGTGCCGGCGACAACGCTTATCCTAGAAGTGAGTATTACTCGCTGTCAAGAGGCGCGCTCCGCACTCAGCTGCCGCCCCGCTGCGGCGGCAAGCTCGGCAGGTGGGACAGACCCGGCAGGCCGATGCCGGCCGCCGGACGCTCGCGCAGCACGTCGCGGCGGAAGCGGAAGAGCTCCGCCGGGCGGCCGCCGGTGCCGGCCTCGAGCCGGCCGGTGCCTTCGACGAGTCCGCCCTGCTCCACCAGACGGCGAAAGTTCTGTTTGTGCAACCGGACACCCGCCAACGCCTCGACGGTGCGCTGCAGCTTGAGCAGCGTGAAGGTTCCCGGCAGGAGCTCGAAGACCACCGGGCGATAGCGCAGCTTGCCGCGCAAGCGACCCAGGGCGGAGGCGAGAATCCGCCGATGGTCGAGGGCCAGCGGACGGCCCAGGCGAACCCCGGGATCGTCCGGCGCGCCCGGCCGCCCGACTTCCGACGGGCTGCCCGGCGGACTCCCCGGCGAATTCCCTGGCGCCGTGTCGCGGAAGGCTTCCGCCACCAGACCGACTTCGTACAGCAGCTCGAAGCGATCGTGCACGCGCTCCCCGTTCCACGGCGCGCCGCCCTGGCCGAAGCAGATGTCGGCGCGCTCGCGGCGCAATCGGACGGCGGTCTTGTCCAGGCCGGCATGCACCCAGCGCTCGAGCGCCGGCGCGATCTCGCGCTCGAGGACCCAAGGCCGCCCGTCGCGCCAGTCCTCCCAGGGGAGAAAGTCGTAGCAGTTCATCCAACTCGGCCCCGCCCAGCTCGGGTCCGCACTCCGGTCGAGCGGCGCTTCGCGCACCAGCGCGAGGTAAGCGATCGACACGACGCGCGGACCTCCCGAGCGCTCGCGCGGATCCCGGAAGCGATTGCCGAAGGTGTAGAGCTGCTCGACATAGCCCAGCTCGACGCCGGTCTGGCCCTGCACCCAGGCGCCCAGGGCGAGCTCGAGGGTGCGGTCCTTCCCGGGATCGAGAGGTCCCGAAGGCAGGGCGAGCTCGGAGGTCTCCTCCCCGGTCCGATGCACCGCGAGCAAGCGGGGTTGTTCCTCGGTCACCGCGACGATGACCGCGTTCAATGCGATCTCGATCGCGGGTTTCATGCCGGCTGCTCCACGGCGCAGGCGACCCGGGCCAGGGTCGCATCGGCGACGAGCTGGCGCTCGAAGACGGCGGAGAAATGGGCTACGACACGCTCGCCGACCGCTTCGAGGCTCGGCGCCGAGCCGGTCTCGCGCGCGATCGAGGTCATCTCGAGACCCGGAATGCCGCAGGCGACGATGCCGCCGAAGAGCGCGAGGTCGGGCGCGACATTGAGGGCGAAGCCGTGGGTGGTCAGCCAGCGCGAGAGGTGAATGCCGATCGAGGCGATCTTCCGTTCCCCCACCCAGACGCCGATGCGCTCGCCTTCGCCGCCTTGCGCCGCCACGCCGAAATCGGCGAGGGTCCGGATCAGCACGGTCTGCAGGTCGCGCACGTAGCGCCGGATGTCCCGCCGATCGGGCGTGAGGTCGAGGATCGGATAGCCGACGAGCTGGCCGGGACCGTGAAAGGTCACCTGCCCGCCGCGGTCGGTGGGCTGCACCTCGAGCCCGCGCGCCGCGAGCTCCGCCGGGCCCCAGAGCACGTCGCGCAGGGTCGCGTTCCGGCCGAGGGAGAAGACCGGCTCGTGCTCGAGAAGGAGCAGCCGCTCGGGCCCCTCCCCCCGCCGCAGCGCTTCCCGCAGCTCCACCTGGAGCGCGGCAGTCGCGGCGTAGGGAACCCGACCCAGGAAGCTCCAGTGAGTCCGTCGCACCACCACGGCCCCATTCTATTCCGGGCCCTGAAAGGGCCTCCGGATCGACCCCGGCGATCCGGACGTCCCCTCGCCTGCCGATTCCTCGTGAAGCCCAGTAGCGGGGGCCTCGGGCCCGCGCCTGACCGAGGGGGCGAGAATGAGTGGATCCTGGCTTCGTGAACGACTTCTGCTGCGCCGGATCGCCCCGATCGCCTGGATCGGCGCGTGGGCCGCGATCCTGGCGATCGGATACGCCGCCCCCGGCTTGGCCGCGCGCCGGGCGCAACGCCTCTCCGCGCCCGGGCTGCCGCAGAGCGACATCTACTCCCAGGTGAAGCCGCAGGTCTCCCCGGACAGCGAATGGGTGGTCTATGCCCACGACCCCAATACCGCCTTCGCGCGCGAGCTCTTCGCGGTCCGGCGCTGGGGCGGGACGCCGGTCCGGCTCTCGGCCCTCCTGCCGACGGGCTCGGCGATCTTCCGCTTCGAGATCACTCCGGACAGCCGCCGGGTGGTCTACGAAGTCGACCAGGAGGTCACCGGCCAGCGCGAGATCTACTCGGTGCCGATCGGCGGCCCGGCCGGCGCCTCGGTGCAGGTGAGCCCCGAGCCCGGCGCCGGGGAGGAGGCACGCTTCTTCTATCTCGCCTCCAGCGGCCAGCGCGTGGTGTCGATCCTCTGCGCAACGAACTGTCTTTCGATCTGGTCCGCGCCGGTCGACGGCTCGTCGGCGCCGATCCAGCTGAGCGATCCGATAGCCGCCGACCGGCAGATCACGCCCGGCCTGACGGTCGCCCCGGGGTCGGACCGGCTGATCTACCTCAGCGACCGGCTGGTGCTCGGCCACCTCGATCTGTGGAGCGTCCCCGCCGACGGCTCGGCGCCGCCGGTGAAGCTCAATCCCGCCCTCGTTGCCGGGGGCGGCGTCAATCGCGGACTCGTCTCGCCCGACGGCAGCCGCGTCTTCTACGTCGCCGACCAGCTCGTCGACGAGCGCTTCGAGCTCTTCTCGGTGCCGATCGCCGGACCCTCGACCCTGGCGATCAAGCTGAGCGGCCCCATGCAGGCAGCCGGCGACGTCGCGTCCGCGAGCTTCTCGCCGGACGGCCAGTGGGTGATCTACACCGCCGACCAGACGATCGACGAGAAGCGCGAGCTCTACAGCGTCCCGGCCGACGGCTCGGCGAGTTGGCGCCAGCTGAACGCCGCACTGATTCCGGCCGGCGACGTGCAGGAGTTCACTCTCGATCCGCTCTCGGAATACGTGGCCTACATCGCGGACGCGGCGATCGACGAGCAGCAGGAGATCTTCTCGGTGCCGATCGCCGGGCCCGCCGCCGCCGCGGTCCGGCTCAACGGCACGCTGACCGCGAACGGCGACGTCGGCGGCACGATCGCGCTCGCCGACCCCGGGCGCCACCTTCTCTACGTCGCCGACGCGGTGATCGACGAGCGCTACGAGGTGTGGTCAGCGCCCTACGACGGCTCGAGCGCCGCCTTTCCGATCTCCGGCTCGATGGTCGCGGGCGGCGACGCCGTCGGCTTCGCCTACGCCAACCTCGACCAGACGCGCGTGGTCCTCATCGAGGACCGCCTGGTCGACGAGCGCTTCGACCTCTACTCGGTGCCGGTCGACGGCTCGACGGCGCCGCTGCTGCTGAGTGGCACGCCAGTGGCGACCGGCGACGTGACCAGCGTCGTCACCTACCCCGCCACGCAGGAGGTCGTCTTTCGCGCCGACCGCGGGAGCGACGAGCAGTTCAACCTCTACGCGACCACCGCCACGGTCGACAATCCGGCGCCCCCCGTGCTGAATCCACTCGGCCTCCCGCAGTCCGACGTCTACGAGGCGGCCCGGGCGCAGAGTATTTCTTCACTCCCGACGGCTACGGCATCGTCTTCGTCGCCGACCTCGACGTCGACGAGAAGCAGGATCTGTGGATCTCGGACCTGCTGATTTTCAAGGCCAACTTCGAAGAGGGCGACAGCTCGGAGTGGTCGGCAGCCGTGCCCTGACCGGACCCCTTCACCGGCCGGAAACTCCTACTTCTTGCCCGCTGCCAGCACCGTTCACTTCTTACCAATCGATTGCTCCCTGCGCGCGCGGCGCCTGCAGGCCATCGCCTTACTTTCTGTTATAATATTCATGTTTGTAAGGAGACGCCGGTGTCCAGTGCAACTCTTACTTCCAAAGGACAGATCACCCTCCCGAAGCAGCTTCGGGACCGCCTGCGGCTCGAGCAGGGGGATGTGCTCGATTTCGAGGTCCTGCCCGGCGGCGAAGTGCGAGTTTCGAGCCGGAAACCGCGTCCTCCTGTTTTCGGAATGCTCAAGAGCTACGCGCCGGAGAAGCCGGTCACGCTCGAGGAGATGAACCAGGCGATCCGGAGTCGCGCCCTCGCGCGGTTCGAGCGCGGTCTGCCGAAGAAGAAAAGCGGCAAGTGATCGCCTTCGACACGAATCTCGTCGTCCGGCTCCTCGTCGACGACGACGCGGCGCAGTTCGAACGCGTGACCGGGCTCGTCGAGGCTTGCGCGGCCCGGAACGAGCCGATTCTTCTCACCCCGATCGTTCTCGCCGAGGTCGAATGGGTGCTCGAGTCGCGCTATCGGGTTCCCCGCCGCAAGGTCCGCGAAAGCCTGGTCGCGCTGCTCGACCAGCCGCCGTTCTTCTGCGCGGACCGCGCTCCCCTGCTCGAGGCGCTCGCCGACCCCAGGAGTGCGCGCTACGAGCTCGCCGACCTGCTCATCGGAGTGCACGCCGCCTCGGCCGGCGCCTCGTCCACCTACACCTTCGACCGCGCCCTGCGCCGCAACCCACGATTCACGTTGCTATAAAGGTGGTGCGGTAGGGATGTGCCAGCCGACCGATCAGGGCTCGACCACGCTCCACTCTGACGTGTCGCCTGACTCGAAGCCGTTCAGGAAGAGGAGGGGCTCGCGGCGCGCACGAATGAGCAGCGCGGCGGTAAAGAATGGCGGATCGAACCAGCTCTGAGCGCCATCGTTGCTGGCGCGGATCGGGCGCACGGGCGTTGTGGGGCTGTCGTCGCTGCAAATCGAGAAACCGAGCATCTCGCCCGGGTACCATTCCGCACCGATCCAGACAGCTTCCGGTGGGATCAAGAACGCGGCAGCTTCCAGATTGTACGAGTAGAAGCTGCCGAGCGGAAATGGAACGCCGCTCGCCGTCACCGGGAGGTCGAGAAGTCGGCTTCCCGGCTCGCCGTTCGGACCGTCGTCATCGAACGCGACCAACCGGAAGTCGATCGCGGTAGATACTCCGCCGCGAAACCAGCAGATGCAGATCTCCGTGTAGCGAGAAATCGGCGGCGACGAGAGAACTTCTGGACATACAGGCCGTCGGCGACGAACTCGGACCACCCGAAACCACCCTCTGGGACACCGTCGTCATAGATCTCCCCGCCGGAGCAGGCAGTGCCGGCAGGAGTTCCAATTCCTGCAGCGGCGGTGTAGGACACACTCTCGCTTGCCCGAGAAGGGCGTGCAACCTGCAAGAGCAACGCGAGCGAGTACAGCAAGTACGGAATCCTTGATTTCAGCATGAGGCCCTCTCTGCTCCGTCTTCGGTCCGCATCTCGCCGCAAGAGCCAACTCTCTCGACACGGTACGCGAGCGCTCGGGTAGCTGTTCTACGGGCGACGCAAGCGAGTCGTCGCTCTTTCCCAGTAGCGCCTCTTAGAACCGCGAAGCACGCCCGGAGGTTTCAGAGAGGACTCCTGAGAAGAGCCTTCTCAACGTGACCTGCCGAGAGAATTCACGTTAACGCGGAGGTTCATTTGGAAGCGTTGCCACGACGATAGGCCGTCGAGAGGTCGAGGTTACGTCGGGCGCTCGAGGATCGGCTGGGGCTCGCCCGGGGGGACGACGGGGAGCTCGACGCGGACGGTGGTGCCTTTGCCGGGCGAGCTCGAGATCCGGATCCTTCCGCCGGTCTCCTGGACGATCGAGCGCACGATCCAGAGCCCGAGGCCGGTGCCCTTGCCGACCGCCTTGGTGGTGAACGAAGGATCGAACAGCCGGTCCAGGTCTTCGGGCGGAATGCCGACGCCGCTGTCCTCGACCTCGAGCACCCAGACGCGGTCGTTCTCCGAGAAGGTGCGCAGCGCGAGCTTGCCGCCGCTGGGCATGGCGTCGCGGGAATTTGCGGTGAGGTTCAACACCAGCTGTTCGATCTGCCCTTCGCGCTGGGCGACTGCAAGGCCGGGAGCGCCGAGGCTCGCCTCGAGCTCGATGGCGCCGCCGACCAGAGACCGCAGCTCGCCGGCGATCTCCGCCAGGGCCTGATCCGCGAGCACGGGGCGGAACTCGAGCGGCCGGCCGCGGGAGAGCTCGAGCAGCCGGTGCAGCAGGCCGGCGGCCCGGCGCGCGGAGCGTTCGATCGCGATCGCGTAGCGCTCGAGGTCCGACCCCTCCGGCAGGCCGGCGAGCAGCAGGTCGCAATAGCCGAGCAGCGGGGTCAGGAGGTTGTTGCCGTCGTGGGCCGCGCCGGCGAGCAGCCGTCCCAGGCCGGCGAATCGGCGGGCTTCGGCGAGCAACGCGGCATGTTCCGTGGTTTCGCTGCGGTCGCGCAGCAGCACCGCGCGCAACCGGCCCGCGGGGCTGGCCGACTCGCCATGCCGGTTGTACACCCGGACGCGCACACCGAGCCGGATTCGCGAGCCGTCGGGGCGCTCGAATTCGGCCGGCATCTCGTGCGCGGAAAGAGCCGCGAGATCGTGACCGCCATCGGCGACATTGCCCCAGCGCAGCGAGCCGAAGGGCGCGTCACGAAGCTCGGCATCCGAGAGCCCGAGGAGGCGCTTCGCCGAGCGGTTGAAGCGCCGGATGACGCGCTGTTCGTCGACCAGCAGCAGGCCGTCCTCCACCATCTCCCAGACCGTCGCGAAGCGCTCTTCGAGCCCGCGCCGGTCGAGGTCCCATTCCTCCTCCGCCCGCGCGTGGCGCGCGATCTCCGCCGCCAGGCGAATCGAACGCACCAGGCGGTCGGCATCGAGCTCGTGGATCAGCACGAAGTCGCACGCGCTCGCGGCGAGCGCCGCGGTGACGACCGCTTCGTCCTGGCGGCCGGCGAGCACGATGACCGGCGCGAGCCCGCCCGGTCCGGCGAGCGAACGCACGAAACGCACGACCTCGCGTTCGCCGAGCGCGGCACTCACCAGGCCGACGCAGGCCGCCCCCCGGGCGTGCAGCAGCCGTGAGCGCGCCAGCGCGCCGTCGACGCTCGCCACCGCGAGCCAGCGAGCCCGGGTCGAGCTCTCGACCTCGACCTGAAAAGCGCGCAGCAAGCGCGCCTCGGAGACCCCGACTCCGACTCCGATGACCACCGTTTCGCGCTTTTCTCCCTCCAGCGCACGAAACGTCTCCTCGCGCTCCAGTTCCAAGTCGATGCTCCCCCGGGGGTACGGATGAGGGCACCCCTACTTAGATAGTTGCTCGAGGGGGTGGAAAACGTGACAAACGAAGCGAAATCTCTGCACCAGAATAGCTATCGGCACCGGTTGTCACGTTTTCGGGGGGGTAAAGCAACTATCTAAATGAGAGGACCACTCCTGCCAGAGAGGCCGGAGGGCAGGATCCGCTCCTGAGGAGATCCCCATGCCCCGCTTGCGTTCCTTCCTGACAGCTCTCTGGTTCGTCCTCGCCGTCCTCGCGCTGGTGCCCGGGACCGCATTCGCGCAGCGTAGCGCCAGGATCTCCTCACCTGCCGCGACTTCCCTGCCTTCTGGAGGGAGACTGATGCAGACCGCTATCGACCTGGGCCGCGGCGCCTTTGCCTGGTTGCAGGCAGCCATCGCCGCGGAGCACGGACAAGTCGTCCCGGGCGCGCCGACGGACCCGACCGACCCGACCGACCCCACGGCTCCGACCGATCCGACAGCCTCCTGCGACTCGACCAACTCGACCCCGTCGGGAGATCCGTGCCCGCCGGTCGATCCGGCTCCCTGAGCTGACCGGGTGAAGGTGAGGCGCCCGCGACCTCTCCTCCCTCCGGGGCGGCCCCGGGACCCCCTTCCCGTTAGGCGGTGCTAGACTTACACAGTTGCTCCTCAAAAAAGGGCCACTGTGAGCGCACTCGATCAGGGCCGCATTCAGGACGACCTCCCTCAGCTCGTGGAGAAGCTGGCGTCGGAGTTTGCGCGCCTCTTCACCTATTTCCGGATCCCTGCCCAGGACGCCGAGGACCTCCTGCAGGACGCGCTGGTCCTGTACATCACCAAGCGCCCGCAGATCGTCACCCCCGACGCCTGGCTGATCGGCACGCTGCGCTACCGCTGCCTCCTCTACTGGCGCAAACGCCGCCGCCGCCTCCTCGAAGCGGTGGACGACGCCCTCCTGCAGGAGCTCTCCGGCAGCACCTCCCCGCGCCAGGAAAACGACGACCTGGCGCGCGATCTCTCGGGGGCGATCGGCCGGCTGCCCGACCGCTGCAAGTCCCTCCTGCGACTGCGCTATGGTCTCGGTTGTGACGATCCGGAGGTCGCATTGCGCATGGGGTACAGTCCGACCGGGATTCGCAAGATCGCGCACCGCTGCCTTTCGGCCTTGACCCACCAGATGCTCGCCGGCGGCTACGTCGCGATGGCCGCAGAATGACGGGGACTCGAAGATGACCGCCTGCAATCTCGACAACGCACTGCTCACCCGCTTCGCCGAAGGCGAGACGAGCTCGAGCGAACGGCGCCGGGTGTTGAAGCACCTGCTCTCCGGCTGCGACGCCTGCCGCGCCGCTCTCGCTCCCGGGATCCGCCTGATCGACGACCGCCGGGAGAGCGGGTTCTCGATCAGCCGCGTGCTGGCGAACGTCGCCGAGATCGAGCGCCGGATGCAGTACGAGCTCGCCGCGGCAGCCGAGCAGTTCAGGGACTTCCAGAAGCATCCTTCGGCTCGCCAGTGGACCTTGCTGCGCAACACCAGCCGATTCGACACCTGGTCCTTCTGTGAGCTGCTGCTCGATGCCGGCTTCGACGCGATCTACGACGACCCGCACCGCGCGCTCGATCTCTGCCGGATGGGCGTGACAGTGGCCGACCGCCTCGATGCCGGCGCTTACGGCGAGCGCGCGATCGAGGATCTGCGGGCGCGCGCCTGGGGACGCACGGCGAACGCGCTGCGCGCCACCTCCGACCTCGCCGGCGCCGAGCAGGCTCTGGCCACCGCCAAGAACCACCTGCAAGCGGGATCGGGCGAGCCGCTGGAGGAGGCGGAGCACCTCTACTTCACGGCCTCCCTGCGGCGCGCGCAGCGCCGGCTCGACGAGGCGCTGCGCGCGATCCACCGTTCGCGGAAGATCTATCGCCTGGTCGGAAGCCCCCACCTCGAAGGCCGATCACTCATGTGCGAGTCCGCGATCCAGGACCTGCGCGGCGAGGTCGAAGAGTCGATCGCCCTCTGCCGGCAGGCCATACGACAGATCGAACCGGAGCGCGACCGGCGGCTGGCGTTCGCGGTGCACCACAATCTGGTCTGGCAGCTCACGGTCGCCGGACGGTCCGAAGAGGCGATGCGCGAGCTCGAGCTGATGCGACCGGCCTACTTCGAGCTCAACGACCGCATGGTGATCCTGCGCCTGCGCTGGATGGAGGCCCGCCTGGCGAAGGACCTCGGCCGTGCGGAGGCCTCCGAGAAGGCGTTTCGCGAAGCGCACGAGGGCTTCATCGAGGCGCGCATCCCGTACGAGGCCGCGAGCGTCGCTCTCGACCTCGCCACGCTATTCGCGGAACAGGGCCGCACGCAGGAGCTGAAGCTCCTGGCGGCCGAGCTGGTCGCCGTTTTCCGCAACCTGGGTGTGGCACGGGAGGCCTTCGCGGCGCTGACGATTTTCGAGCGCTTCGCCCAGGCCGAAGCGGTGACGGTGAGCCTGCTCGCCAGGCTCAGCCTGTACTTCTCGCAGGTCGCCACCCAACCCGAGCTGCGCTTCGAGATCCAGAATCTCTAGCGGCCTCTAAAGATACGGCTCGAGCTCCGGCCAGGCGTCGGATTCCAGCACCTTCTTCACCGAAATCATGAAGTGATCGGCGTCGGCGCCGTCGACCAGGCGGTGGTCGTAGGTGATGCCGAAATAGGACATGACGCGGATCGCGATCGTGTCGCAGCCGTCGGCGTCGCTCATCACCATCGCCCGCTTCTCGATCGCGCCGATGCCGAGGATCGCGACCTGCGGCTGGTTGATCACCGGCGTCCCGAAGAGGCTGCCGAAGACGCCCGGGTTGGTGATCGTGAAGGTGCCGCCCTTGAGCTCGTCCGGCCCGAGCTTCTTGGCGCGCGCCCGGTCGGCGAGGTCGTTCGCGGCCTTCGCCAGTCCGACGAGATTCAGCTGGTCGGCATTGCGGATCACCGGCACCAGCAGCCCCCAGTCGAGCGCCACGGCCATGCCGATGTTGATGTCCTTCTTGAACACCACGTTGGTGCCGTCGATCGATGCGTTCACCTTCGGATGCGCGCGCAACGCGGCGGCAATCGCCTTGAAGATGAACGGCATGTAGGAGAGCTTGGTGCCGTTCGTCTGGAAGAACTTGTCCTTGGCGCGGGCGCGGATCCGGTCGACCTTCGTGAAGTCGATGTGAAAGACGGTGGTGACGTGCGCCGAGGTGTCCTTCGAATAGCGCATGTGCGCCGCGGTGATCTGGCGGATCTTCGACATCGGCTCGATGGTGACGTTCTCGCCGGGCTGGTAAGCCGCGACCGAGAAGCCGCCCGAGGCCTTCGCGGCGGGCGCCGCGCCTGGCGGACCCGGTGCCGCAATCGCGGCCGGAGCGGCGGCGGCCGCACGCTGCGGCTTGCCCTGGGCGATGTAGTCGAGCATGTCCTGCTTCGTCACCCGGCCGTGGATGCCGGTGCCGGTGAGCTGGGCAAGATCGACACCCTCCTTGGCGCGCCATGCTGCGCACCAGGGGGCTCGAGAGCTGCGCAAGCGTTCCTCGATCGATCCGCCGGCGGCCGGCACGGTGGCGATCGGCGCGATCGGAGCGACCGGAGCGACCGGAGCGATCGGAGCCGCCGCTGCGGCCGGCGGAGCGGCGACCGCAGGCGCGGGCGCCGCCGCGACCGGCGCCACTGGCGCCGGAACCGCCGCCGGGGCTGCGGGAGCGGGGCCGGCGGGAGTGGCGGCCGGGGCACCGGCGGTCCCCGCCTCGCCGATCATCGCCACGACCTGGTTCACCGGCACCGTCTCGCCTTCCTGGTTGCGGATCTCGAGCAGCACGCCTGCCGCGGGGCTCGGAATCTCGGCGTCCACCTTGTCGGTCGAGATCTCGAACAGCGGCTGGTCGCGTTCCACCTTCTCACCGACCTTGACCAGCCACTTGGTGATCGTCCCCTCGGCGATCGACTCGCCCATCTGCGGCATCACGACTTCGGTTGCCATGCTGGTTCTCCGTCGGAAGCGTCCGTCGATCCCGGTCAGGCGCGAAGCAGCTCGCGGACGCGGGCGATGAGTTTATCGGCATTCGGCAGGTAGTAGTCCTCGAGCGGCGGCGAGTAGGGCACCGGAGTATCGAGGCAGCAGAGGCGCGCCACCGGGGCGTCGAGATGCCAGAACGCCTTCTCCGCCACCCGTGCCGCGACCTCGCCCGCGAACGAGCCGGTCAGCGGCTCCTCCGTCAACACGACGACCCGCCCGGTCTTCCGGGCGGTGGCGACGACGGCCTCCTCGTCGAGCGGCTTCAGGGTCCGCAGGTCGAGCACCTCGATCTCGATCCCTTCGGCGGCGAGCCGCTCCGCGGCTTCGAGCGCCACGTACAGCATCGCCGCGTAGGTCACGACCGAGAGGTCCCGGCCCGCCCGCGCGAGGCGCGCCTTGCCGAGCGGCACCGGCATGTGGTCAGCGGGATTCGGAGAGATCGTCCCCTTGATGCGGCGATAGAGGTACTTGTGCTCGAAGAAGAGCACCGGGTTGTCGTCGCGGATCGCCGATCGAATCAGACCATAGGCATCCTCGACGGTCGCGGGGTAGACGATCTTCAGGCCGGGGGCACGATTGAAGTAGGCCTCGGGGTTGCCGGAGTGGAACGCCGAGCCGCTCACCCGTCCGCCGGACGGCCCGCGCATCACCAGCGGCACCTTCTGGCCCCAGCGATAGCGGTTGGTGCCGGCGAAGTTGACGATCATGTTGAAGGCGTTGGCGGCGAAATCGATGAACTGGAATTCGACCACCGGGCGCAGCCCCATCATCGCGGCGCCGATCGCCGCGCCGACGAATCCCGACTCGGAGATCGGCGTGTCGATGACCCGTTCGGGGCCGAACTCGTCGAGCAGCCCGGCGGTCAGCTTGAAGGCGCCACCGAAGACGCCGATGTCTTCGCCGATCAGGAAGACCGTCGGGTCGGCCGCCATCTCGTCCGCGAGCCCCCGCCGGATCGCGTCGAGGAAAGTGATCTCACTCATACCGGCGCAGCCCCTTCGTAGACGCCCTCGAGCGCCCGTTCGGGAGGCGGCATCGGGGAGGCGAGCGCGAAGTCGACCTCGGCGTCGAGCTCGGAGTCGATCCCGACCGCGATCGCGTCGAGCTCCGCGCGCGTCGCGAGACCGGCGGCGAGCAGGTGACGCTCGAAGCGGTCGATCGGATCCTTCGCTTTCCACTGCTCGAAGAGCTCCTTCGGCACATAGGAGGCATCGTCGTGCTCGGCGTGCCCCTTCATGCGGAAGGTCTTCACCTCCAGGAACTGCGGGTCCGCCTCCGGCGCGCGCCGCCTCGACCATGGTGCGCGCCGCCTCGTAAACCGCGAGGACGTCGTTGCCATCCACGACGCGCGCCGGTATGCCGTAGGCGGAGGCACGCTGCGCCAGGTCCTTGATCTTCATCTGCCGCGCGGTGGGCGTCGAATAGGCGTAACCGTTGTGCTCGGCGACGACGACCAGCGGCACGTCGAGCACCGCGGCGAGGTTCATTCCCTCGTGGAAATCGCCGGTCGAGGTCCCGCCGTCGCCGATGTAGGTCATCGCGACGTACGTCTTGTGCTGGAGCTTCGCGGCGAGCGCGACTCCGGCCATCACCGGAACGAGCGCGCCGAGCATCGAGATCGGCGAGATCAGTCCGCGCTTCGAAGTCGCCGAAATGGAGATTGCAGTCCTTGCCGCCGGTGGGGCTCGTGGCGCGCGCCATGTACTGGGTGAAGACCTCGCGCGGCGACACGCCGCGCACCAGCATGGTGCCGAGATTGCGGATCAGCGGCGCGACGACATCCTCGGGGCCGAGAGCGTAGGCGGTGCCGACCGAGACCGCCTCCTGGCCGCGGCTGCCGTAGAGGCCGCCGACGACCTTGCCCTGGCGGTAGAGGTTGGTCAGACGATCCTCGACCATGCGGTTGAGCTTGAGGAGGCGGTAGAGCTCGAGCTGACGCTCGCGCGGCAGCGCCGACTTCGCGAGCTTGTCCTTGGCGCTCTGCGGATGCGGGGTGGAGCGGACCCAGGATGCTCAAGAGTGGATCGCCGCGCCCAGCGTCGCGTGGGCGGCCTCCATCACCGCCTCGGACAGGGTCGGATGGGCGTGGATGGTGTGCATCAGCTCCTCGGTCGTCATCTCCGCCTGCAGGGCGACGCAGGCCTCGGCGATCAGCTCGGTGGCGTGCGGGCCGAGATGTGGACGCCCAGGATCTCGTCGTACTTCTTGTCGCGCACGATCTTGACGAAGCCTTGGGCCTTGCCGAGGATGCGCGCCTTGCCGCTGGCCATGAAGCTGAACTTGCCGACGCCGACGTCGAAGCCGCGCTCCTTGGCCTTGGCCTCGGTGAGGCCGACGCTCGCCGACCTCCGGGTCGCAGTAGGTGCAGGAGGGGGTGCGGTCGTAGTTCAGCGGGTGGACGGACAGGCCCTTCATGTGCTCGACCGCGAGAATCCCCTCGGCCGAAGCGATATGCGCGAGCCAGGGCGTGTTCACGACGTCGCCGATGGCATAGATGTTGGGCACCTGGGTCTGCATGCACTCCGTTCACGGGCACGTAGCCCTTGTCGGTGGCGAGGCCGACCTTGTCGAGACCGATCCGCTCGGTGACCGGGGCCCGACCGACGGCGACGAGCAGGATCTCGGCGTCGATCGTCGACTCCTTCTCGCTCTGGTTGAGGGTCACCTTGACGCCGCCTTCGTGGACCTCGGCGCGGGTCAGCTGGGTGCCGGTCACCACCTTCATGCCGCGCTTCTTCAACTGGCGCTCGAGCTCCTTCGAGACCTCCTCGTCCTCGATCGGCAGAACGCGCGGCAGCATCTCGACCAGGGTGACCTCGGAGCCGAAGGACTGGAAGACCGAGGCGAACTCGGTGCCGACCGCGCCGGCGCCCAAGACCACGATCGACTTGGGGATCCGCTCCAGCTCGAGAATGTGATCCGAGGTCAGGATCGTCGTGCCGTTCGACGGCGCCACGCGGAGGTCGCGCGGCACCGAACCGGTCGCGATCAGAATGAAACGGGTGGTGAGCGTCCGCTTGCCGCCGTCGGCCATCGCCACTTCGACCGCATTGGGACCGGCAAGGCTGCCGGTGCCCCGCACCCCTTCGACCTTGTACTTCTTGAACAGCGACTCGATGCCCGAGGCGCTCTTGTCGACGACGCCGCGCTTGTAGGCGTGCACCTTGGCGATCTCGATCGCCGGCGCGCCGACCGCGATGCCGAAGTCGCCGGCGTGGCGGATCTGGTCGACGAGCTCCGCCGAGTGCAGCAGCGCCTTGGTCGGGATGCAGCCGCGGTGCGTGCAGGTGCCGCCGAACTTCGGGTCCTTCTCGATGCAGGCGACCTTCAGCCCGAGCTGTCCGGCGCGGATCGCCGCGACGTAGCCGCCCGGGCCGCTGCCGACGATCACCAGGTCGTAGTCGAACTTGCCCTGCGGCGCCGCGGGCGCTGGCACCGCGGACGCTGGTACCGGAGCGTTGGCCGGCTGAGCTGCCGGCTTGGACGGCACCGGAGCCGGCGCGGTCGGTGCAGCTACGGGCGCGGCGGCCTTCGCCGGCGCCGGAGCTGACGCCGAAGGAGACGTCGGGGCCGGGGCCGGGGAGGATGCCGGGGCTGCGCCGACAGTCTCGCCGGCCGCGCCGATCAGGCCGACCACCTTGTTCACCGCCACCGTCTCGCCGGCCGCGTTGTGAATGGCCAACAGAACCCCGGCGGCCGGCGACGGAATCTCCGCGTCCACCTTGTCGGTCGAGATCTCGAACAGCGGCTGGTCGCGCTCCACCTTCTCGCCGACCTTGACCAGCCACTTGGTGATCGTCCCCTCGGCGATCGACTCGCCCATCTGCGGCATCACGACTTCCGTCGCCATTTCCACTCCCGTTCCGCCCGAAAGGCGAAGAATTGCCTCGCCGACTTTACCGGAAGAGGACGCCCCGCATCCACGCGTCCGGCTTCTGCGCGGCGGGCACCGCGCAGGCGGTAGCCGCGCGCCGGGTTTCGCGGAGCGCAGACTCGGAGGGGCCCCGAGCGTCCCACTTGGCGAGCGTCGGCGCCCCGCGGACGAGCGGCCGCACTTGTCTGAGCCCCGAAGGGGCGAGTTGTGCGGCCGCCCGCGGGGCGCCGGGAAGCGAGCCTAGTGGGACCGGGGAGGAGCCGCGTCGGAGCGGAGTGGAACCCGGTGTGCGTCTGCCGCCGGACGGGGTGCGGCTACCGCCGGCCGGCGCGCGTCTGCCGCCGGCCGGTGGGGCCGGTCAGAGCGGCGCCGCGGCGAACTTCCCGGGCTTCTCGGAAACGATCCGACCCAGCGGTTGGACGGCGTCGTGCTCGAAGATGCAGAGCCAATCTCCGCCGGCGATGCGCGGCAGCCACAACTTCTTGCTGGCGAGCGTCTGCAGCGGAAAGAGGTCGTAGCTCATGATCCACGGCAACGGCACGTGCGCCCGCGTCGGGATGAGGTCGGCGAGGAAGATGCCGCGCGCGCCGCCGTCCGCGCCTCCGTCGCCCCCGTCGCCCCCGTCGCTCCCGTCGCTCCCGTCGATCGTCACGACGCACATGTCGGCGTTGTGTCCCGGCGCCTTCTCGGCCCGGATTCCGGCGACCACTTCGCCGCGGTCGTCGAAGAGCTCGACCTGCCCGGCCGCGAAGAGCGGCTCCCAGTTGTGCGGGAAGTAGCTCGCGCGGTCGCGCTCGTTCGGCTGCCGCGCATGCTCGACCTCGCCGCGGTTCAGCCAGTACCGCGCCTTCGCGAAGGTCGGCACCGCCTTCCCCGTGCCGTCGAAGCGCGTGTTCCAGCCGCAGTGGTCGAAGTGCAGGTGCGTGAGGACGACCTGCGTCACCTCCTCGAGGTCGAAGCCGGCGGCGCGAATCGACTCCGGAAGGCGCCGCGCGCCCGCCTCGTAAGCGTAGTGGCCGCGGAACCTCTCTTCCTGCTTGTCGCCGAGCCCGGTGTCGATCAGCACGAGCTCGCTCCCGGCTTCGATCAGCAGGCAGTTCGTCCCCATGTCGATGCGGTTGTCGGCGTCGGCCGGCTTCTCCTTCTGCCACATCGTCTTCGGCACGACGCCGAACATCGCTCCGCCGTCGAGCTTGAACCGGCCGTCCGACACGAGATGCAGGCGGAATTTCCCCAGATCGAGCCCGCTCATCGCGGCGAGCTTATCGAATGGACCCGTTTGTTAAGGTGCCGGCATGTCCGACGACCTCGCGCTGGTGCTGACCGGCGGCGGCGCGCGCGCCGCCTATCAGGTCGGCGTCCTGCGCTTCCTCGCCGAACGGCGTCCCGATCTCGGCGTTCCGATCCTCACCGGTGTCTCGGCCGGCTCGATCAACGCCGCGTTCCTGGCCTCGCACGACGGCAGCTTCTCCTCCGCCGCGCGACGCCTCTGCGAGATCTGGCTGGAGATGGAGCTCGACCTGCTCCTGCGCACCGGCGCTTTCTCTCTCGCCGGAAAATTCAGTCGCTGGGGTCTGCGGCTCTCGTCGGGCGGCGCGCGCTTCGCCCCCGAGCAGCAGGGACTCGTCGACACGCAGCCGCTGCGCCGCTTCCTCGAGCATCACCTGGGAAAGGTCGACGGCGTCCTCGAAGGTCTGCACGACAACATCCGCTCGGGTCGGCTGCGGTCGTTCGCGATCACCGCGATCGACTGGAGCAGCGGTGAGACGGTCGACTGGATCGCCGGCCGGCACGATGACTCTTTCCGAGCACCCTATCGCCGCAGCGAGCGCGGCGCGATCACGGTCGAGCACGTCATGGCCTCGACCTCCCTGCCGATCCTCTTTCCCGCGGTGCGCTTGCTGGGTTCCTGGTATGGCGATGGCGGGATCCGGGAATCCGATCCGCTCTGGCCGGCGCAGGCGCTCGGCGCCGACAGGATTCTCGCCGTCTCGACCCGGCCGGCACCCTCCGCCGCCGGAGCACCGATCTTCG
Source organism: Thermoanaerobaculia bacterium (assembly GCA_963806165.1). GTDB lineage: Bacteria > Acidobacteriota > Thermoanaerobaculia > Multivoradales > JAGPDF01 > JAGPDF01. Next base: position 232,523 of record CAWDWZ010000007.1, on the reverse strand, counting down.
GACGCCGCCGCTATCCGCCGCTCGCGCAGATCCTCGGCGTGCTCTCGAACGCGATCTTCCTGGATGTCCTGGACGACGACTTCGCGCGCCTCGAGCTGCGACGCAAGCTCCTCGAGAAGATCTCGCCGGCCGAGCGCGAGGGACACCGCCCGGTGCGTGGCATGCTCATCCGTCCCTCTGCCGACCTGGGGGCGCTCGCGGCGCGCTACCAACGCCAGTTGCCGCGCGCCTTCCGCTTCCTCATGGGTGGCCTCGGCACGCGCGAATCCGAAGGCGGCGACTTCCTGTCGCTGGTGATGTTCGTCCCCGAATACCTCGAACGCCTGATCGAGCTCGGCGAGCAGGACGCCGCGGCCCGCGGCGAGGAGCTGCTCGACTTCGTCGACGGCTAGGCGACGGCTTCGCCCGCGGCACGGCGGACGACGAACACCGATGCCGGGGGAAGGTTGATCCAGGTCATGCCTTCACGGTGCGCTTCGAGCCCCATCTCGGCCAGCAGGCCGCGCGCCGCCGGAAAGAACAACGAATAGGTGAACTGCACGATGAAGCCCTCGGGCTTGAGCAGCGAGACCATCGCTTCGAGAAGACGCTGCTGTTCCTCGCGCGGCCGGGTGAGCATGCCCAGACCGGAGACGACGACATCGGCGCTGCCGGGAGGAACACGGGTTCCCGCGAGGAGCGTCGATGCCTGGGCGGCGTCGCCCTCGATGATCTCGATACCCGGAAAGCGCCGCCGCAAGAGCTCACAGAAAGCCGGAATCGACTCGACGACCACCAAATTGGGAATGCCGCGGGCCACCAGGGCGTCGGTGAGCGCGCCGGTGCCGCCGCCCAGCTCGACTACCGACCGCGCCTTCCCCACCGCCGCAGCCACCGCTTCCGCCAGGCGCTTGCTGCTGGGGCTGACCGCTGCGACGGACATCGGCTTGCGCAGCCACTCGCGGTAGAAGTTCGCCGTGGCCTCTTTATCCCCACGCTCCGACTGCGGCCGAGGACTCGGACGCGGGGGCTTCGGCTCGGACATGCGCCGATTCTACGGGATGCGACTGCCCGGGGTCTGCCCGCGGGTCAGCCGCAGGTCGGGCAGGGCGAGCAGCCGGCGTCGAAGAGGATCTTCCAGGCGCCGTCCGGCTGGCGCTGCCAGACGGAGTTGTAGACCCCCTTGACCTCGACCTCCTTGCCCTCTTTGTCCTTGGTGCGCATCACCCAGGGTCCGCGCGACAGGCCGAGGTTGCCGTCGGCGGAGAGCTCGACGATCTCCGGATGCCACTCGAAGAAAGGGCGCTCGGCGCCGAAGAGCTCCTTCCACGACTCGACGACCGCCGCCTTGCCGCGGGTGATCGACTTGCCGCTCACGAAGACCGTCCCCTCGTCGAGGAAGCCGGCGAAGAGGTCGGCCCTCGCATCCATCACCGTCTTGGCGAACGCGATCTCCGTCGCCCGCACCTGCTCCACCCGCGCCGCGCGCTCCGCGGCGGGATCGGCAAACGCAGCGCTGGTCCAGAGCGTGCACAAAGCTGCTATTACCCATTTACCAGCAAGCCTTCGTCGAATCATTCGTACTCCTCCCCTACACGAGAGATGAGCGTCCGATTTCACGTCTTTGTTCATGAAAGTACGTGCGGCAAGGAGAGGAGTTGCCTGTGACCATATTCCATGACCATGGTGATAAGCTTCTGACCATGAGAACGATCCCCGCCGGCCAGTTCAAGGCCAAGTGCCTGCAGATCATGGACGAAGTCCAGTCGGGCGGCGAGCCCGTCATCATCACCAAACGGGGACGTGCGGTGGCCAAGCTCGTCCCAATGGACTCTAACCCCAAGAGTTTGCTGGGATACATGGAAGGAAAAATGGAGATCGTCGGAGACCTCTTCGAGTCTCCGTGGGACGAGGTCGGAGGAGCCGATTCCGTGCTCGAGAAGTGGGATCGACTGAACAAGTGATCCTCCTCGACACCCAGGCGTGGCTTCATCTCGGCCGAGCGCCAAAGCTCCTGTCCCGGCGCGCTACCTCCGCCATTCGTCGCCATGAGCGGTCCGGAGGCCTCGGCATTGCGGCCATCTCAGTCTGGGAAGCCGTCTGGCTCTATCGCAGAGGAAAGATCCGTTCCGCGGGCCCGCTCCGCTCGTGGCTAGCGGACCTTGTCGAACCCGCATCTCTGAAGATCCTGCCGCTGTCGCCGGAGATCTGCCTTGCTGCCGCCGAGCTTCCTGCGACGTTTCCCTCCGATCCTGCCGACCGCTTGATCACCGCGACGGCCATCGTGCTCGGCTGTCCGCTGGTCACCGCCGACGCGAGAATCCAGGAATCGAGGGTCGTCGAGACGATTTGGTAGCTGCCGTATCCGCCGGAGTCAGGCGACGGTGACTTCGGGGCAGAGGTAGACGTCCTGGATGGCGTGGAGGAGGGCGACACCCTCCTTGCGCGGGCGCTGAAAGGCCTTGCGGCCGGAGATCAGACCCATGCCACCGCCGCGCTTATTGACCACCGCCGTGCGCACGGCGTCCGCGAGATCGCTCGCCCCGGCCGCGGCGCCGCCCGAGTTGATGAGGCCGATCTTTCCCATGTAGCAGTTCGCCACCTGCCAGCGCACGTAGTCCACCGGATGGTCGGCGACCAGCTCGCCGTAGACCCGCTTGTCGGTCTTGCCGAACTTCGGCAGGATCTTGTAGCCGCCGTTCAAGGTCGGCAGCTTCTGCTTGATGATGTCGGCCGAGAGCGTGACGCCGAGGTGATTGGCCTGCGCGGTCAGGTCGGCCGAGGTATGGTAATCGACGCCGTCTTGGACGAACGCCGGATTCCTGAGGTAGCACCAGAGGATCGTCGCGAGACCCATCTCGTGCGCGGTCGCGAACGCCTCCCCCACCTCCTCGATCTCGCGGTCGGCGTCCTCCGAGCCGAAGTAGATCGTCGCGCCTACCGCCGCGCAGCCCATGTCCCAGGCCTGCTCGACGCGCGCGAACATCGTCTGCCGCGCGCCGTTGGGATAGGTCAGCAGCTGGTTGTGGTTGATCTTGAGGATGAACGGGATCTTGTGCGCGTACTTTCGCGCCACGAGCCCGAGGCCGCCGAGCGTGCAGGCGACGGCGTTGCAACCGCCGTCGAGCGCGAGCTCGACGATCTTCTGCGGATCGAAGTAGTCCGGATTCGGCGCGAACGACGCCGCGGCAGAGTGCTCGATCCCCTGGTCCACCGGCAGAATGGAGAGATAGCCGGTTCTCGCCAGCCGTCCGGAAGCGTGGATCCGTTCCAGGTTGACCATCACCTGGGGGTTGCGATCCGACTCGCCGAAGCTCGCGCTCACGTGGTCGGGCGCCGGCACGCGGATGCGCCCCTTCGGAATGCCCTCGCAGGTGAAAGCAAGCAGCGACTCGGCGTCGGCGCCGAGCAGCGACTGGATACGTTCGATCGCGCTCATCTCTAGTTCCCTTCCGGTCTGCGGCCGCAGAAAGTATTCCACAACTTCCGGGTGTGCCTACCGGCGTGCGCGCTTCCGCCGGCGTCGCGCCGCGATCGCCGTGCGGGCCACCCGGTCCACCTGAGCGAGGTCGGCGCGCAGGCCGGCGAGGCCCGCGGCGGGCACCGGGTCGCCGGCATAGCTCTCCCGGAGGTAGCTCGCCACCAGCCGATTCGCCGCCGGTCCGGCCTCCGGCAGGTGGCGTGCCGCGAATGCGGCGAGACCGAGTGGGCCGAGCCAGACCGGCAGACCCAGGCCGGAGCCGGCGAGCGTCCCGCGCAGCTCGAGATAGGCCCGCGTCGCGCTCCACCTCGTCCTGCGCCGGAGAAGAAGCGCGGTGCCGCTGAGGGCGATGACCAGCGCAGCGCCGACACCCCAGACGCGCGGGTCGCGCCAGAAGGTAGGTGGAGGGATCGCGGGACCGGCAGCGGCTCCCGGAGCGACAGCCGAAGGGGCCGCCGGAGAGACTGCGGGCGGGCGCGTCGCGTGCGTGGCCCGGAAGAGCTCGTGCGCCAGCTGGTCCCAGAGGGAACGCAGGCGGAAGAAGATCCCCACCTGGTCGTAGAAGTCGAACGAGATGACGTAGCGGTCCCAGCGGAAGAGCACGAACTCCCAAGCTTCGCGCGCCGAGCTGAAGAGGCTCGCGGGCGCGCTCGTCGGCCGGCCCGCGGGCGGTGTCGGATCGAACACCTGCCAGCCGAGCTCGGGGATGTAGCCTTCGACCCAGGCGTGGGCGTTCGACTGGCGTACGACCCAGGCGCGCTCCCAGGAAGAGAGCTCCGCACCGTAGAAGCCGGTGACGAGGCGCGCCGGGATCCCCTGCGCGCGCAGCAGGAGCACCATCGCGGAGGCGAAGTACTCGCAATGCCCGCGCCGCGCGTCGAACAGGAAGGACTCGATCGGCTGCTCTCCTCCCCGGCCGATGAATTCCAGGGTATAGCCGTAGTCGAGCATCAGATGGCGCTCGATGCGGCGGGCGCGCGCGAGCGCGCTGCCCTCTCCGGCCCATTGCGCAGCGAGCCCGGCGATCCGGGGCGTGACGCCGGACGGATCCAGCGCGTCGTCGGCGTGCGCGCCGGTCGCGGAGCCAGACAAAGGCGGCTCGGCGAGCGAGACCTCGCCGGCGCCCAGGTCCGCCTTGTATTGGACGATCTCCCCCGGCATGCCCTTGAGAAAGAGCGCGCCGCCGCGATCGAGGTCGATCGCCGCGAGGTCGAGATCGACCGCCAGCGACTCCATCGGGAGAATCAGGCTGGTCGAGCGCAGCGGCTCGAGAAAGACCTGCACGGAAGCGGCCCGAGGGCCCTCGGCCAGGCGGAAGACGCCCTCCTTGGGGTTGCGGCGCAGGGTGCGGGAGCGGGCGCTCCGCCGCCATGTCCGGCCCTGCCAGACATCGTAGGTCGCCGCCTTGAAGCGCATGGTCTCCGGTGGGGCGGTGCGGCCGGTGAAGCTCAGGCGCATCGCGATCCGGCGGTTGTCGCGGATCCGGCCGATGAGGTCGAGGCTCATGGCGTCGGAGAAACCGGCCCGCGCCTCCTGTTGTCCACCACCGCCACCGGCGGCCAGGATGTATGGCGACCGCACGCGCGGCAAGAGCGCGAAGAGCGGCACCGCGAGCACCAGAGTCGCCGCCACCGCGCCGATCAGGAAGACCCGCACTCTCAGCCGTGGCGGCTCGACATCGCGGTGCCCGAAGGTCGCCAGGACATGCAGGTAGACGAAGCGGACCATCAGGACGATCGTCAAGCTCAGGAAGACGACGAGGTAGAGGACGACCGACGGGTGGACGCTGGTCGCCATGGCGGCGAGGAAGAGGAAGAAGATCCCCATCCAGGTCTGCCACTTCTGCTTCTCTTCGCGCAGCGACCAGAGCTTGGCCGCGACGGTGAAGAGCGCCAGATGGAGAATCGGCCGCAGCATCTGGATCCGACCCGTGGCCGCGATATCCAGCACCAGGAGCGGCAGGTAGGCGAGCCCGAGGAAGTTGAGGGACCGGTTCGAGAGCCAGCGTGCCGCGTGATCCGGGCCGTCCGCGCCGCGCGCCGCGCGCACCAGAAACGCCGCCACGGCGAGCTCGAAGAGCACGAGCAGCGGCCACTCGAGCATCTGGTTGAACGGCAGCGGCAGCGGCGCGAGAAACGCCGAAAGGCCGAGCAGGAGGCGCTTCTCGCGCGCGTAGGTCATGCGCGCTCCGCTTGGAAAGCGAGGCGCAGGGAGCGCGCTCCCGGATCAGAGGAGGCGAGCTCCGTGCGCTGCCGCGGCCGCGGTTCGACGAGCGCCAGACGTTCCAGAATCGCCTGCCGGTGCCGCGCTCCGGTGCCGAAAGGAACCGTCCCTTCGCGCGACACGAGCTCCACTTCGAAGCCGCGCTCCAGATGGTCGACCGCAGCGGTCGCGGCTTCGCTCACCAGGTGCTCGAAGCGGCTCTCCGCGGTCGCGTCGCGGAGCCTCCCGGTGGCGTTGTCGAAGACGATCGAGAGCCGGCGGCTCTCTTCGCTCTCGCGCTCCATGAAGACCAGCGCACCGGTCTGCGCCGACTTCTTCCAATGGATGCCGCGCGGATCGTCGCCGGTCCGGTAGCTGCGCAGGGCGTGCAGCTCGTGTCCCCAACCGGCGCGCGGCGACGATTCGTCGCCGGCGAGACCGGTCGGCTGCGCCTCGAGGCCGCCGGCGGCGAAGAGCTCGGGGAAGACCAGGAGATCGAGCCCGATCGCGTAGCGCATGCCTTTGCGGAAGAGACCGACGGGAAAGAGCGACGAGAAGTGCGCGAACTCGATCCGATGCCTGCCGCGCCGCGGCAGGAGAAGCTCCAGGTTGCCGCGGGCGCTCTTGCCCGCGGGCAGATGCGGAACCAACCGCGCCGGGCCGTTGCGCGCCACCGAGAAGAGCAGCAGCCAACGCGACCAGCGGCGGCTCTGGTTGGTGATCGTGAACGGCAACTGAAAAGGACGGTGGGCGAAGAGATCGCCCGGCGACTCGACGCCGACCGCGAGCCGTTGCAGATTCAGCCGGGAGACGACGCCGGAGACCACCAGCAGGGCGAGCATGCAGGCGAGAACGAGATAGAGCGCGTTGTTGCCGGTGTTGGTGGCCGCCGCCGCGACCACCACGGTGAGCAGCACGAACCAGAGGCCGACCTTGGTGATGCGGATCCCTTCGGGGATGCCGCGCCGGGCGCGCGCCGCGCTGAGCCTCCGCCAGAGGACGCTCGCCGGGCGCGCGAACGGGCCCCGGTTCCCTGCGCCCGCGACGGCGGCTTCGGCCACGGGCGGGCTCAGATCGGCAGGGGCGTGCCGTGGATCACGAGCTCGACGGCTCGCCGTGCGGCCTCGAGACCGCCCGAGCCGCGGCGCAGCACCACGCGATGCGCCAGGACCGCCGGCGCCAGACGCTGGACGTCGTCCGGCACCGCGAAGTCGCGGCCCTCGAAGAGGGCGACCGCCTGCGCCGCGCGATAGAGGCCGAGCACGGCGCGGGTCGAGACGCCGAGCTGGAAAGCGTCGCTCTGGCGCGTCGCCTCGGCGAGGGCGAGGATGTAGTCGGCGAGCTTCTCGGCCACCCGTACCTTCTGGACCTTCTTCTGGAGCTCCCGGACCTCCTCGGCGGAAACCACCACCTGAAGCTCCTCGAGCTCGCGTTCGACGCCGCCCGAAAGAAGAAGCTCGCGCTCCGCGGCGCGCGCCGGATAACCGAGACGCAGCGACATCTCGAAGCGGTCGAGCTGCGACTCGGGCAGTGGAAAGGTCCCCAGATACTCGTGTGGATTCTGGGTGGCGAGGACGAGGAACGGATCGGGCAGCGGCAGCCGCTGGCGCTCGATCGACACTTTGCGCTCGCTCATCGCCTCGAGCAGCGCCGATTGCGTCTTCGGCGTGGCGCGGTTGATCTCGTCCGCCAGGACGACGTTGGCGAAGAGCGGCCCGGGCACGAACTCGAAGCGCTCCTGGCGTTGCTGGTAGACGGAGACGCCGAGGATGTCGGAAGGCAGCAGGTCGCTGGTGAACTGGATGCGCTGGAACTCGAGGCCGAGGGAGCGCGCCAGGGCCTGCGCCAGGGTGGTCTTGCCGACCCCCGGCACGTCCTCGATCAGCATGTGGCCGCGTGAGAGCAGGCAGACGATCGCCAGCCGCACCGCCTCGGTGTTGCCCTTGTAGACCCGCACGATGTTCGCTTCGAGCCGCGCCAGCGGTCCGGCGCCGGCGATCCCGCCGACCCGCCGACCGCCGATACCGCCGACCGCGTCGACGCCGGGTTGGATGCTGGTTTCGGAGCCGATCATCGTCACTCGAAGAGATTGTAGCGGACGATCGCGAGCAGCGCCGCGAAGCCGTCCCGCCAGCCGATCTTCTTGCCCTCGGCGTAGGTGCGGCCGTGGTAGGAGATCGGAACTTCGTAGATTCGCGCCCGGAGCCGGGAGAAGCGGGCGGTGAGCTCGGGCTCGATGCCGAAGCGATCGGACTTCAAGGTCACGCCGTCGAGGAGGCTGCGGCGGAAGAGCTTGTAGCAGGTCTCCATGTCGGAGAGGTTCAGGTCCGAGAACATGTTGGAGACCGTGGTGAGGAACCGATTGCCGAGAAAGTGCCAGAAGAAGAGCACCCGGTGCGGGCCGCCGGCGAAGCGCGAGCCGAAGACCACGTCGGCGCCGTCCTCGAGCACCGGCTGCAGGAGCTTCGGATAGTCGCGCGGGTCGTATTCGAGGTCGGCGTCCTGGACCACGATCCACTCGCCCGAAGCCTCGGCGAAGCCCCGCCGCAGCGCCGCCCCCTTGCCGCGATTCCGCGGCTGCTCGAAGACCCGCAGCGGCGGCTCCGCAGGCGAGCGCTCCGCGACGAGCCCGCGCAGGAGATCCCGCGTCCCGTCGGTCGAGCCGTCGTCGACCACCACGATCTCGAGCCCGATCCCCGGCGGCAGCGGCGCCTCCCCCACCCGCCGCACCAGCTCACGAATCGTCCCGCGCTCGTTGAACGCCGGAATCACCACCGAAAGCAGACGCGCCATGGCGGCAGAGCCTATCGCGGTGGGACTGGGGCCGCAGCCAAGCTCAAAGAAGCCATGGCCACTGCGGCAGTTGATAGAAGACTCTATTTTTCGCCGACAGAAGCGGCTACTACTTGCTCAGTACTACCCATTCGGGGGGGCGAATCGGTACCGATAGGCGTACTGTGATCTCAATCTACCTGCGCCGTTTAGGAGGGCGACCCATGCCTCGCCTCATTCGAGATGTCCTCATCCCGCTGATGCTCCTCGCACCCGCTTCTCTACCCGCAACCACCATCGTCCCATTCTCGGACTCCGCCTTGGTCGACAAAGCGCCAGTCATTCTGCTCGGCCGTGTCGTGGGCAAGCTGCCCAATACAACTGAGCGAGCGATCACCAACTGGCTAGTGAACGTCGAACGAGTACTCAAAGGGCCGGAGCCAGAAGGAGCCATAACGGTACGCGTACCGGGCGGCGAGACTGCTCTGGGCGAAGTACTGAGGATCTATGGCGCCCCGACTTTTCAAGACGATGAAGAGGTCTTGCTTTTCCTCAACAGTAGCCGAGGCAATGACCCCTACGAGATCTTCCAATTCGTTCAAGGGGCCTTCCACAAGGTCCTGGTCGGAAAGGGGACCCTAGTTGTTCAAGATCTGTCCGAAGTTCAGATGGTCGAAACGCCGAGCGACGAGCGAACAGAAAGAGGCAATCTGCGGGACTTCAATGCCTTCGTGCACTGGATCGAAGACCGCGAGGCAGGCAACCTTCGCGCGGCGGACTACTTCTATCGGTCGAGCTCTGTGGGGATGAATACGCTTCTCCCCGCCTATACCATTTTCCCAGGGAACCCCCGCTGGTTCAATTTTGACACTCGTGGCTCCGTCTCTTGGCGAAACAATGGCAGCCTAAGTGGGCTGAGCGGCGGAGGTGGCAGCGAGTTCTTCAATGCGCTGGCGGCGTGGACCAATGAAGGTACTACGCCAGTGAAACTGACATACGGAGGTACATCAACAGGTTCTCGCGGACTTACGTCGCGCGACGGGAAGAATGTCATCCTCTTTGGTGACCCAAACAACGAGATACAGGATGTCGACTGTGCCAACGGCGGCACCCTGGCAAGAGGTGGAGAGTGGTCTTCAGGTGGCGGAACATTCAATGGGAGGACATTCACCCGGATTGTCGAGGGAGACATGGTCGTGAACAACGGCATCGAGTGCCTATTTCAGGTGGCAACCAATCCCAGCAAATATGTGGAGTGGATCTTTGCTCATGAGCTTGGACACACCCTCGGCATAGGCCACTCGAGTGTGGACCGGAACGAACCCAATCCCACGTTACGAAATGCTTTGATGTACTTCAGCATCTCCCCTGGTGACACCCGCGGTGCGCAACTCAACAGCGATGACGTCGCCGCCTTGCAGTTCCTTTATCGCAAGTCCAGCTCCGAGGTCCACCGCCGCCCCCGGCAGCTGGGTGCCCGGCGGGAACTCCTGCTAATACTCTTTGCCTTCTCAATAGCAGATTTCGAGTGACCGGAACCTGGCACAATCAGTTCAATAACACGAGCGGCGTCGCGGTTCCGATCAGGAACACGAACTTGTCTGGGTTCTTCTATTTCACCGATCCGAGCAACGTCGAGCTGATCATAAAGATCCTCGATTTCGGCACTGAGATCAAGGTTTTCTATAGCCAGCTGACAAGTCTTCAGTTCACTCTCACGGTCACGGATACAGCAACCGGACGGTCCAAGAACTACTCGAACACGCCAGGGGATTGCGGCGCGATCGATGCCAACTTTGCTGCTGCCGGTGCAGTCACTTCCGGAGATGACAGGCGACGCCACGCTGCTTCCGCTTGCTGGCTCTTGTGTTGCCAGCAGTTCGAGACTCTGTCTCCTCGACCGGCGCTTCTCTGTAACCGTCGACTGGCGCAACCAATTCAATGGCGCCTCGGGAGTCGGCGCAGCGAGGAGTCTCTCACCTCTAACTGGCGCCTTTTCTTTCGACGATCCCGCAAACCTCGAGATCTTGATCAAGACGCTCGATTTCGGAGACCACATTCTCGTTCTGTATGGCTCGCTCTCGAATTTCGAGTACACCATTCACGTGAGCGATACGATCACCGGGCGCACCAAGGACTATCGAAATGCGGCCGGCAACTACTGCGGCGCTATTGATCAGAATACCTTCTGAGGAGCCAGCTCTTCAGGGTTGGACCCAGTTTGATCGATCTCCAGGACAACCGAGTCCTCCGCCGTGCGGACGACGCGCAGCGGTGGGCCGGAGTTGAGCTCGATCTCTTCCAGCCAGCGTGCGAATTGCCGTCGCTTCTGCCTGCCTTCGATCTGATCGCGGTGGACGAGCACGTGCGTCACGCCGAGACTCGCGAGCTCCGCCACGTCCCGGGAATCGAGCAAACCGGAGAGGCGCTCCTTGCGCGACCTGTAGCCAGGAGGCAAGTAGCCGCTGTACCCGTTCACCAGAGGTCGCCAGTGGAAAGTCCAGAAGTAGAGGCGCCCGCGTCTCCCGCCAGTAGTCGCAGCATCGGCAGCTCGAGTACCGCTTTGACCTCGTCGTGCCCGGCTAACCAGCGGTAAACCTCCGGCACGTCCGCCTGCGACGGAATCTCCTCCCAGCGGATCGTCTTGCCGACCGGCTGGAGCTCCAACGCGACAAGACCGAGGACAAGCGAGCGCTACGATTCGCTTGAGAGCCACGCCGCTCGCGCGAGCGACGAGTAAGGTCGAGCCCCTTGCCGGCGAGCGCAGCGAGCGCCAAGCTCGAGAAGACGAAGAGCCGCCCGGGGACACGGATCGAGGTGAAACCGGGCAGCAACGCACGGAAGACCATCGTTCCCGCCGCGAGCGAGGCGAAGAAGGCGAGCCCTCCGCCGGCGAGAAGGCCGGTCCACCAGAGGTCGAGATCGGATCTCGTACCACGCGGCGATCGCCTCCCAGCGTGCCACCAAAGGAGTGCGGCGAGCATCGCCACCGCCGCGCAGGCATAGTAGATCCGGCGGGCATCGCGGAATCCGGGATAAGTCGCGAAGTCGAAGGTGAGCGTCACGAAGTCTGCCGCAGCCAAAGCCGCGACACCGGCGACGAGCGCCAGGGTCTTGAGTGCCAGCAGACCGCGCGCCGCGACCGGCGCAGTCAGAGTTGCAGCGCTGCCGAGCCTCTTTCGTCTCCATGCCCAGAGTCCGATCGCGAAGAGAGAGAGCGGAAGGAAACCTGGGAAAAGGCCCGTGGTCTCAGAACGGAACGCCTGAGGGAGCCACTCGGCGTGGATCGACCGCTGGCCGACCTGGAACCAAGAAAAGAGACCTGTGAGGTACGGCCGCACAAGGGCAAACGAGTCCATCGCTCGCAAGTTGCCGTGCCACTGTCGATAGGGCAGATAGAGCGCGAGGTAGGCGCCGCCGGCGATCGCGGCAACCGCCCCGAGCACCCCCAGCGACCGGCGCTTCAGCCAATCGCGCCACCGGCCCGGGGTCCGCACGGCAACCAGCGCGGCGAGCGGCAGATGGACGAGATACGCGAGATAGGCGCCGCCGCTGATGTGCAGGAGGTAGAAGGTGAGAAAGAAGAGCGCCCGCTTCGGCGTCGGCTCGGTGAGGAGCCGATCGAAGTGCCAGAGGACGAGTGGTACCCAGAGAGCGAGCAAGACCTGCAGATGGGAGAGCTCCTGCCAGCGAAAGCCGGCAAAGCTCCAGATGAGCGCTCCCACCGCCGCTCCGGCCCACCCGAGCCCACTCCAGCGCAGGACCATGTAGCCCGTGAAGGCGCTGCCCGCGAAGGCAAGAAGGAAGAGCACGTTGTACCCCGCGGCAGGCGGGAGACCGAGCGCCTGCAAGATCGCCAGGCCGATTGCCGGGCCGAGCAGATGGTCGGAGAGCGCCAGGACGCCGCGCGTCGGGAAGAAGAAGGTGGGATTCCACAGATCAGGGAAGCCAAGGCGGGCCTGGTGGGCGCCCCAGCGCAGGATCGCGAGATTGAACAGCGGGTCGCCGCGATCCGGGGCGATCGAAGTCAGGAATCGGTCGAGCGTCAAATGTAGATAACAGACGGTCAGACCCAGAGACGCCGCTATGGCGACCAAACACTCGTGCCACGGCAACTGGACAAAGCTCACGCTCGGGTTGTCCGAAGACTGGGTCGGATGGCCGATTCTCATTGACAACCCGTCTGCGAGGCCTTAACTTGACTGCCCGGCTCAAATCCTGCATCCGGAGTCCAGTCCTATGCCCTCGCGACGACCTTTCACTTCTCTTAGCCTACTTCTCCTGGCTCTCGTGCTGGGCACGGTTTCGGCGGCGAACGCCACCACGGTCAAGCTGATGGCCGATTCGCGGCTGGTCGACCAGGCGCCGCTCGTCGTCGTCGCCCGGGTCGTCGGGACCGTTCCGGCGCCGGAGCTCGACCGGCCGGTCACCGACTATCTGGTGAACGTCGAACGGGTGCTCAAGGGAGACGTCGGCGGGAGCGCCCTGCTGGTGCGCGTGCCCGGCGGCCGCGCCGCGAACGGCATGGCGCTCAAGCTCTGGGGGGCGCCCACCTTCGTCGAGGGCGAGCGTGTGCTGCTCTTTCTCGGCCTCCACGCCGACGGCACCTACCGCATCCTGCAGTTCATGCTCGGCGCTTTCCACGAGGCCCGCATGTCCGGCCATGCGATCGCCTATCGCGACCTCTCCGAAGTGAACATCCTCGACGACGCCTCGACACGCGCCGCCGAGAACCGGAACCTGCGCGACTTCGACCTCTTCGCCGACTGGATCGCCGACCGGGCGGCCATGCGCCTGGGAAATCCGGGCTACTACGTGCCGATCGCCGGCGACAGCCCGAACTCCCTCCTGCCGATGTTCACCTTGGTCAACGATGGCGGGCGCAACATGCGCTGGTTCCAGTTCGACTCTGGCGGCGCGGTCGCCTGGAAGATCGACCCCGACCCGCTGCCCGGCTTCACCGGCAGTCCCTCCGACGCCATGCGCAACGCCCTGGCGGCCTGGAATGCCGAAACCCACACGCCGGTGAGGCTCACGTTCAACGGCACGTCCGCAGCGACCGCCGGATTGAAGACCTTCGACAACCAGAACGTGCTGATCTTCGAGGACCCGAACAACGAGATCGAAGGCACTTTTACCTGTTCGGGCGGCGGCACCCTCGCCATCGGCGGCCCCTGGTACGACGCCGGCACCACCGGTCGATTCAACAACGAGACCTTCATCCGCATCCAGGGCGGCGACGTCGTCTTCAACGACGGCCTGCAGTGCTTCTTCCAGAACTCCCACACCCCGTCCAAAGTCGCCGAGGAGCTCATGGCGCACGAGCTGGGTCATACCCTGGGGCTCGGGCATTCGAGCGAGAGCGCCACCGAGCCCAACCCGACGCTGCGCGATGCCCTGATGTTCTTCCGCATCCACAACGACGGCCGCGGCGCCCGCCTCGGGAGTGACGACATCGCCGCGCTTCGGCGGCTCTACGACAAGACGGCCGGGGGCGGCGGGGGCGGCAACAGCGGCTGTCCCGCGGGAACCCTCTGCCTGTTGAACAAGCGCTTCCAGGTCTCGGCCACCTGGAACAACCAGTTCGACGGTTCGAGCGGCACCGCCGGAGTGACTCCGAACACCGATCTCGCCGGCTTCCTCTACTTCACCGATCCGAGCAACATCGAGCTCCTCGTCAAGGTGCTCGACTTCGGCGACCACGTGGTCTTCTTCTACGGCGAGCTGACCAACCTTCACTTCACCATCAACGTGCTCGATACCACCACGGGAGTAACCAAGACCTACCGCAACACCCCCGGCGACTGCGGCGCTCTCGACAACAACCTGGCGGCCTCGAGAGCGATCTTCCCGAACGGGACGGACTCCGGACAGACGGGGCTCGCGGCGATGGCCGCCTGTCAGAGCAACGCCAACGCCGTCTGCCTGATGGGCGGGCGCTTCCGGCTCGAGCTCGACTGGCGCAACCAGTTCGACCAATCGAGCGGCCGGGGCGTCGGCAAGAAGCTCTCCGACCTGACCGCCGCCTTCTCGTTCACCGACCCGGCGAATCTCGAGGTCGTGGTGAAGACGCTCGACTTCGGGGATCACGTCCTGGTGCTCTACGGCACTCTGTCGAACCTCGAGTACACGTTGCGGATCACCGAGACCACCACCGGCAGAGTGAAGACCTACTTCAATCCGGCCAACACCTACTGCGGCGGGCTCGACAACAACGCTTTCTGAGCGGGCTCGCGCGCGCGCCGCGCGAGTCCGATCGCGATCCCCATCGCCAAGGCCGCGACCAGAAAGCAGGCGCGCGACCAGACCAGCAGCGCATGCGAGCCGTAGTGCTCGAACGCGAAGTCGGGGAATCGGGGGCCGCGCTCCGGCCGCCCGGCCTCACCGAGTGGACTCCGTCCCGCAAACTTCGCCGCCGTCACCCCGACGGCCTCCGGCAGATACGCCAACGACTCGATCAGCGGTGACTCCCGAGCCTGCCACTCGGCAGCCGAGCGGCCGTCGCTCGACCAGGATAGGGGGCTCCCCACCTGGTCGAACGGGACGAGCAACGCCGTCGCGGTCGTCGCGAGACTGGCCGCGACGGCGAGCCCGACCATCGACTTCCACAAGCTCCCGCGGCTCCTCCACCGCAAGAAGATCTCCGCCGCCGGCAGAACCCAGAGCGGCAGAAGCGGCACCAGAAAGCGTGGTCCCCAGCAGCCGCCGCCGTACCACTGGTAGTAGCGCGAGATCAGCAGCAGCCAGGCGGCGCTCGCCGCCAGGATCGCCAGCGCGCAAGTGCGATCCCGGCGCCAGAACGCCCGGCCGCCGGCCAGCGCCAGCAACAGCACCGGGCAGTACCAGAAGACCCCCTTCGCCGGTGACGCCATGAGCCCCGCGAAGCCGACGCCGAGGGCAGTCGTGAACTTCTCCACCTCGCCGCCATAGCCGGTTTCGAAAACCGTGCCGAAGCGAAACCAGTTGTAGCCAGCCACGACGCCGAGCCAGAGCGAAAAGCAAAAGCTCCAGTAAAGGGTGTGCACGGCGAGCCCGCGTGCGCGCGCGCCGCGCCAGCCGAGGACGGCGGCCCACAGGAACAGGGGGAGAACGACAACGATGTGCGCCACCTTCGTAGCGACAGCCAGTCCAGCCGCGAACCCGGAAATCGCCAGCCACCACCGGCCCGCAGCCGCCCCCTTTACCGAGCCTTTGTTTTTCGCCTTGAGCAAGCCGAGAACGGCCAGCGCGAGGCAAAGCGCCGAGAGCGGCTCGGAGAGAAAGTTGCTCGCGTAATGCGCGAGCAGGGTCGTGGATCCGAGGCAGAGGGCGGTCGTGAGAGCGACGAGGAGGGGGTAGCCGAGCTCGACGGCAAGCAGGAAGGTGACGGCAACTGTCGCCCCGCCGACGACGGCGTTGGCCAGGCCAGTGCCGAAGACCGACGCACCGGTGCGCTCGTTGCCCAAGCGGTCGACCGTCCGCGGCAGCTCGAGGCGGTCGAACAGGGCATGGCTCAGGCCGTAGAAGGGCAGCGCCACGAGCGAGGTCCCCAGCCCATACTTGGAGTAGCGCTCGCCGTCGCGGCCGGGAATCGCACGCGCGTTGTCGCCGCGCGCGGCCGGCGACGTGACCGCGACCTCGCCCCGGTCCCAGATCGCCTGCGTCACCTGGTACATCAGGATGTCGTCCCCGAAGACGAACACCCCACGGCTCGTGCCGGCATAGAACGCGGCAAACGCCAGCCCGACAAGGAAGGCAACAAGGGATACGCGGCCTGAGCGAGCGGCTTTCATGGGGCGCGACTCTGGATTCGCCGCCCAAATGCCGGCGCAGCGGCTGCAAATCATTTCACAGCCGCGGCGGCCTTTCGCTGCTAGTTTTCTGATCTGGATCGAATCATGAACCGCCGTCGTCGAATCCTGAGCACTGCCATCTTTACTGCGCTTTTCGCGCCAGTCCTTCCGTCGCCTTCGCCGCTCGCGGCGCAGCAGACGGTCGCTGGCTGCCAGGTCCTGCCGGTCGCCAACATCTGGAACACGCCGGTCGCGAATCTGCCGGTCGCCGCGGGCTCGGACGCGATCATCGCCCACATCGGCGCTGCCGAGACCATGCACCCGGACTTCGGCACGGTCTGGCAGGGGGCGCCGATCGGCATTCCGTATGTCGCGGTGCCGAACGCCCAGGCGATGGTGCCGATCGACTTCAGCTCGCTCGGCGGCTGGCCGGGAGAGAGCGATGCCGGCCCCTACCCGGTGCCGCCGAACCCGCCGATCGAAGGCGGCGACACACCCGGGAACGACGGCGACCGGCACGTGCTCGTCGTGCGCCAGAGCGCCTGCATCCTGTACGAGCTTTACTACAGTTGGCGCGAGGGCGAGAACGGCTGCGTCGTACCGGGCGCGCCGCCCGGCTGGTGCGGAATGTCGGGCGCGATCTACGAACTCGCCTCGAACGCCTTGCGCCCCGACAGCTGGACCTCCGCCGACGCCGCCGGCCTGCCGATCTTCCCCGGCCTGGTGCGCTACGACGAGGTCGCAAGCGGCGAGATCCGTCACGCCCTGCGCTTCACCGTCGACATCTCGCGCCAAGCCTGGGTCTGGCCGGCGCGCCACGAATCCGGCTCGACCACCGACGCCGACGCGCCGCCGATGGGCCTGCGCCTGCGCATGAAGGCGGGCTACGACATTTCCGGCTTCACGCCGCGGGTGCGTACGATCTTCGCGGCGCTCAAGAAGTACGGCATGATGGTCGCCGACAACGGCACCGACTGGTACCTGAACGGCATCCCCGATGGGCGCTGGGACGACGACGAGCTGGTGAGCCAGTTGAGCCAGGTTCCGGGCAGCGCGTTCGAGGTCGTGGACGTCGGCGGTCTCCAGATCGACACCGACTCGGGAGCCACGCCCCATCTCTTCAGCGACGGTTTCGACGCCGGCTCGCCTCAGCACTGGTCGACCGTCGCGCCCTGACCGACTTCGCCCGGGAAGTCCGCTCATCGGGTTGGTAGAGTCGACCGGATGGCCGGAAACGTGTCCCCGCGCCCGCCCGCCCGAGCGAGCTCTCGCCTGACGCGCTCGCGCAGTCATCTCCTGGCGCTGCTGCTGGCGCTGGGGATCTCCTTCGCCGGCGTCTTTTCGCACGCGCTCTGGACGCCCGACGAGCCCACGGGGGCGGTGGTCGGCCTCAACATGGTGCGCAGCGGCGATTTCGTGCTGCCACGGCTCGGCGGCGAGCCGTTCCTCGAGAAGCCGCCGCTCTACTGGTGGGTGCAGGCGGCCGCTTACCAGGCGTTCGGTGCGGCGGACTGGGTGGCCCGCCTGCCCTCCGCGCTCTTCATGACTCTGACGCTGCTCCTGGTCTACGCCGCGACCGTCCGGCTGGAGGGACCGAAGACCGGCCTGATCGCGCTCGCGATCCTGGGCTCCACCTTGCAGTTCAACGAGGACATGGGGCGGGTGCTGGTGGACCCCGCGCTGGTGTTCTTCGTCTTCGCGGCCTGGGTTGCCTTCGCGGTCTGGGATGAGCCGGGGAATGCGAGCGCTTCCACCAGCCCATCCAGTTGGGCGGCTGCGGCGGTCGGGCTCGCCACGGCGCTCGCATTCCTGAGCAAAGGCTGGGTGGGTTGCATTCTCGCGGTCGGCGCGCCGGGCCTCTATCTTCTCGCGCGGGATCGCCGGCGAGCGCTTCCTCCCCTGCTGCGCCTGGCACCGGTGGTGCTCGCCGCGGTGCTCGTCCTGGGCCTGCCCTGGGCCGTGGCGCTCTGGCGCGATGGCGGCCCCGAGGCGCTGCGCGAATGCCTGGTCGGGAACACGATGGGGCGCCTGTTCGGCACCGCGAAGCTCGCCGCCTACGGCCACCGGCAGCCGTTCTGGTACTACGCCGCCGACGGCCTGGTCGCAGTCCTGCCCTGGGTCCTGGCCGTACCGGCGGCCTGGCGCGCCGCCGCCGGGGACAGCGCGAGCGCCCGCACACGCCGACTCTTCCTGGGCTCGGCGGCGATCGGCGTCGGATTGCTCTCTGGCGCGGCGTCGAAGCGCACGCTCTACCTCCTGCCGCTCCTGCCGGGGATGGCGATCGCCGTGGCGGTCTGGCTCACCCGGGCGCAGGATTCGTGGCGCGGGCGGGGGAAGGCGGTCGACCGCCTGGCGGCGCGGGCCTTGATGGTCTTCGCCGGCCTCGCGCCGTTCGTGCTCGCCGGAGCGGCCGCGGGGCTCGGCGTTCTTCCCTTCGCCCCCGAGAGATTCGCGCCCCTGCTCGCGGCCGTGCGCCGCCCGCCCGTTCCCGTTGTTCTCGGAAGCCTCGCGCTCGTCGCCGGGATCGCCGGTCTCGTCCTGCTGCCGCGCTGGCGCGCCGCGTGGCGGCTCTCCACGCCGGCGCTGCCGGCGGCGTGGCTGGTGGCGCCGCCGCTCGCGCTCCTGCTCTCCGGGCAGCTCTTCCTCAAATGGGCGCTCGACCCGGTCAAGACGCTGCACGACACCACCCGGGCGCTCGCCGCGGCGGCTCCCGGCGGCGGTCCGCTGGGGCTCTATCGACCGGGGACGCGCGAGGAGAAAATCGCCGCCATCGTCGACTACGATCTCGGCCGCAGGCTCGTGCTGGTGCACGATGCCGACGAGGCCGCGGCGTTCCTGGAGCGCCAACCCGGCAGCGCCCTTCTGGTCGGTGCCGCAGAGCTCGACCGGCTGCCCGCAACCCTGCGCCGGACGACCCGCCTGGTCTACGACGAACGCGGGCGCAAGGCGAGCCCGTATGTCGTCCTGCAGCCGATCCCCTCGGTCCCGCCGGCGGATCCGACGCGCTGAGCGTGCCCCGCACGGCGCGGGAGCTTCATCTGGGTGGTGCCTGGGGGTGGTTGACGGCGAGGACGTAGCCGTGGGTTCTGGCCAGAACAGTCGGGGGGTTGGCACTCGCCCTCTCGAGCTCGGGATAGACCTCGGTGCGGGAGACGGAATAGACGATCCCCGGTCCGTTCCAGCGCTGCTCGAAGGTCGCGCGATTCAGCAGCCAAGCGGACTGATCTTCGACCGAGGCGCCGAACTCGAGCTCTCCGAGCCAGTCGACCGTGGCGATGCGGCGCCCGAGGTAGGGAGCGAGATCCTGCGGATAGCAGCGGTAGCTCGCGACGAGGTCGCCCGCGGCCAGCCGGGGAGCGAGGACTCTCGCCAGCGACTCGACCGAGCGCTCGTGGTTGTAAGTGGTCGCGGCGCCGGCCAGGACGAGCAGCGCGCCGGCCGTCGCGGCGGCGATTCCCAGCCCGCGGCGCGGCAGCCGCCAGGCGAGAATCGACGCGGCCCCGATCCCGACCAGGCTGGCGGCGAGAAGCCACCGCCAGAGTCCCGCGTGCTCGATCGCCAGACGGAGTCCGGCACGTTCGGCGGCAAATCCGGGGGCGAGCGCCAAAGCGGCGGCGAGGACGGTGCAGGTCCCGGCGATGACCCACGCCTCTGCCCACCGCAGCCGCGCCTCACGCGCCAGCTCCGCTCCGATCAGCAGGGCGAGCGGCGGCAGAGCGGGAACGACGTAGGTCGCGAGCTTCGAGCCGGAGAGCGAAAAGAACCCCACGACCACGCCGGCCCAGAGCACGCAGAAAAGACCCGCTTCCCACTGCGGTGACCGCGAGCTCAGAGCGCGGTCGCGCCACCAGCGCGAGAGCGCCGCGGGTGCGAGCGCGCTCCACGGCAAGAGCCCGAAGACGAGAATGGGGACGTAGAACCAGAACGGTTCCTCGCGCCGGTGAATCGTGGTCGTGAAACGCAGAAACTGCTCGTGAATGAAATAGAAAGCGGCCCACTCCGGATTGCGCAGCTGCACGAGCAGGTGCCAGGGTGCCGCCAGAGCCAGAAAGAGCAGCGTGCCCGGGACGAGGCGCAGGCGGCGGAGCTCTCGCCACCGCGAAGTGAGCGCGAGCCAGAGCACGATGACCAGGCCCGGGATCGCGATCCCGATCAGCCCCTTGGCGAGGGTCGCGAGCGCCGCGCTGGCATAGAAGATGGCGAGGGCGAGATCGCGCCGGCGACCGCTGGCCTCGACGGCGGCGAGAAAGGAGAGCAGCGTCACGGTGATCAACGCCGACACCGCCATGTCGATCGCCAGCAGATCGGCGACGCTGAAGTAGAGCGGCATCGTGGCGAGGACGAGCGCGGACAGGACGGCCGCGCGCTGGCCCCAGAGTCGCCTGGCGGCCGAGTACGTGGCGGCGGCGCCGAGCAGGCCGAACAGGGCGGGTACCGTGCGCAGCGCGCGCTCGCTCATCCCGAAGACCGAGATCGTCGCCGCTTCCAGCCAGTAGACCAGCGGCGGCTTTTCGAAATACTTGATGCCGTTGAGGCGCGGCGTCACCCAGTCGCCGCTCTGCACCATCTCGCGCGGAATCTCGGCGTAGCGGCCCTCGTCGGGCGACCAGAGCGTGCGCCAACCGGCGGGCAGCAGGAAGAAGAACGCGATCGCGGCGAGCACCGCTACGGCGGACTTGCGCGAGCTCGCCGGCGCATTCTCGCTCGCAGCGCCGGGCGTGGATCGGGGAGATTCGGAGCCGGGTGCGGTCACGGCGCGATGATATCTTTTGAGAATGCTGCCCAAGGATCCGATGCTTCCCTTCTCCAAGCCTTCGATCGGCGAAGAGGAGATCGCCGAAGTCGTCGATTGCCTGCGCTCCGGCTGGATCACCACCGGCCCGAAGACCGCCCAATTCGAGCGCGAGTTCGCCGCCAGCGTGGGCGCCAAGCACGGGCTGGCCTTCTCCTCGGCCACCGGGGCGCTGCACGCCGTGATGCTCGCCATGGGAATCGGCCCCGGCGACGAGGTCATCGTACCGGTTCTCACCTGGCCCGCGACCTCCAACATGGCGGCCGCGGCCGGTGCCCGACCGGTCTTCGCCGACATCGATCGCGGCACCTGGAACCTCGACCCGCAAGCCGTGCAGCGCGCCCTCTCGCCGCGCACCCGGATGGTCGTGCCGGTGCATTTCGCCGGCCAGCCCGCCGATCTCGACGAGCTGCGCGCGGTGCTCGATCGCGCGGGCCGCGGCGATGTCGCGATCCTCGAGGACGCGGCGCACGCCGCCGGCGCGAGCTACAAGGGGCGGCCGATCGGCGCCACGACGGCGAACGGCAGCGCCGCGGCGATCTTCTCCTTCCACCCGATCAAGAACATGACCACCGGGGAAGGCGGCATGGTGACGACCGATGACGACGCCCTTGCCCGTCGCATCAAGCTCTGGCGCTTCCACGGCGTCGAACGCGATGCGTGGAAGGCGTACTCGGCCACCGAGAAAGCGCCGGCTACCTACGACGTCGTCCTGCCCGGCTTCAAGTACAACCTGACCGACATCCAGTCCGCGCTCGGCATTCACCAGTTGCGCAAGCTGCCGCGCTTCAACGCGCGCCGGACCGAGATCGCGCTGCGCTACCGCCAGGCTCTGCAGAAGGTCGCCGGCCTGGTCCTGCCCGAGCTCGCACCCTACGACTGCGTGCACCCCTGGCATCTGTTCACCGTGCTGCCGCCCGATCGCGCCTCCTTCATGTCCGGGCTCAAGGAGCTCGGCATCGGCACGGGGCTCCATTTCGAAGCCGTGCACCTGCACGATTTCTATCGCCGGACCTACGGCTACGCGCCGGGGGACTTTCCGGTGGCCGAAGGGGTCTGCGCGCGCATCGTTTCGCTGCCGCTCTTCCCGGCGATGAGCGACGAGGATGTGGAAGACGTGATCGCGGCCATTCAGTCGGTTCTCTCGCACCATGCCGGCTGAGCCGCCGGACGGGCCGCGCGAGCGGCTCTCGATCGTCATCCCGGTCTGGAACGAAGAGGCCAACCTCGGCGCCCTCTATGCCCGGCTGGCCCCGGTCATGGACTCCCTTGCCGGCGGCGTCGAGACGATCTTCGTCGACGACGGCAGCGCGGACGGCTCGCTCGCCATCCTGCGCGACCTGGCCGGACGCGATCCGCGCGTCCGCGTGGTGTCGTTCAACCGCAACTACGGCCAGCATGCCGCGGTGCTCTCCGGGCTGGACTTCTCGCGCGGCGAGACCGTGGTGACGCTCGACGCCGATCTGCAGAATCCGCCCGAGGACATTCCCAAGCTCCTGCTCAAGGCCGAGGAGGGCTTCGATGTCGTCGGCGGCTGGCGCGAGAACCGCCAGGACAGCGCTTTCCGTCGCATGGCCTCGCGGCAGGTCAACCTGTTGATGCGGCGCATCCTCAAGGGCGTCGAGTTCCGCGACTACGGCTGCATGCTGCGCGCCTATTCGCGCTCGGTGGTGAGCTCGATGCTGCTGTGCGAGGAGCGCACGCCGTTCATTCCGGCGCTGGCCTGCCAGTTCGCGCGCCGCATCGCCGAGGTGCCGGTGGGCCACGCCGAGCGCGGCGCGGGGGAGTCCAAGTATTCGCTCTGGCGCCTGATGAAGCTGCAGATCGACCTCATCACCGGCTTCACGTCGGCGCCGCTGCGCCTGAGCACGCTGGTGGGGCTGGCGATCTCGCTCGCCTCGGCCGGCTTCGGCGGATTCCTGGTGGTCCGCCGCCTGCTCTACGGCCCCGAGGCCGAAGGACTGTTCACCCTGTTCGCGATCCTCTTCCTCCTTCTGGGCGGCAACTTCCTGGCGCTCGGAATCCTGGGCGAATACGTCGGCCGGATCTACGTCGAAGTGCGACGCCGGCCGCGCAGCGTGGTGAAGGAGACGATCAACCTGCGCCCCGCGCGGCGAGCGTCATGAGAGTCCTGTTCTTCGGCTACAGCCAGATCGGGGCCCGTGCCCTGGAGCTCCTGCACGAGCGCGGCGACCGGCTGGTGGGCGTGGTGACGCATCGCGACGACCCGCGCGAGAACCGCTGGTACACGACCCCGGCCGAGGTCGCGGCGCGCTTGGGAATCGCGGTGACCTATTCCGACGATCTCGGCGCCGGCGTCGGCGAATTCGCGCTGCGCCTGCAAACCCGATCTCGCGCTCAGCGTGATGTATCGCGACATGTTGCCGGATGCGGTGCTCGCGAGCGCCCGCCTGGCGGCGCTCAACGTGCACCCGTCGCTGCTTCCCGCCTACCGCGGCCGCGCCCCGATCAACTGGGTGCTGGTGAACGGCGAGCACGAGACCGGGGTGACCCTGCACCACATGGTGACCCGCGCCGACGCCGGAGACATCGTCGGCCAACGGCGCATCGCCATCGCCCCCCGCGAAACCGCCCTGTCGCTCTACTACAAGGTCGAGGCGGCGAGCGTCGAGCTCCTGCGCGAGTGCCTGCCCCTGGTCGCCGCGGGGACCGCGCCGCGCCTGCCCCAGGATCCGGCGCGGGCATCCAAGTTCGGCCGCCGCGGACCGGAAGACGGGCGCATCGATTGGACCTGGACCGCCCATCGCGTCGATTGCCTGGTGCGCGCCGTGGCGCCGCCCTGGCCGTCCGCGTTCTTCGACAGCCCGCGCGGGCGCGTGTTCGTCCACTCGGGCGAGCCCGGCGAACGGCTCGCCGCGGCCACGTCGCCGGGCACCGTTCGCCATGCGGGCGGAGCGCTGCTCATCGCGGCCTCCGATCGCTGGTTTCGCGTCGACGACGGTCAGGGGCTCGAGCTCCTCGGCTGAGCGGGGCTCGTTTCGCCGGATCGTATAGTCTTCCATGCAGTCTGCAGGGCCTGACGCTTCGAGACCCATCCCACTACCCACTCCAACTGCAGCGAGAGGAGCTCTCCCTTGAAGATCCTGATTACCGGCGGCGGCGGCTTTCTCGGTTCCCATCTCGGGGACCAGCTTTTGGCACAGGGGCACGAGGTCGTGGCCCTCGATCTCGCACCCGACTACAAAGTCAGGCACAACCTCGACAATCCGCGTTTTCGCTACGTCAAGGGCTCGGTCCTCGAGATGGACCTGCTGGAGAATTTCATCGCCCGCGCCGACCTGGTGTTTCACCTGGCAGCGGTGGTGGGGGTCGAGCACTATGTCGGCGATCCGCTCGAGGTCCTGAACGTGAACGTGAACGGCACCCAGAACGTGCTCAAGCTCTGCCACCGGCACGACAAGCGGGTGGCGTTCTCTTCGACCTCCGAGATCTACGGCAAGTCCAAGGACACGCCGTTCAGGGAGCACGGCGATCGCCTGCTCGGATCGACCGAGATCGACCGCTGGTGCTACTCGACCTCGAAAGCGGTGGGCGAGCACTTCTGCTTCGCCTACGGAAAGATCGGCCTGCGGTTCGCGATCGTGCGCTTCTTCAACGTCTACGGCCCCCGTCTCGACCGCCTGGACGTGGGCCGCGTGATGACGATCTTCATGGGCCAGCTGCTGCGCGGCGAGGACCTCACCGTGATCGGTGACGGCAAGCAGACGCGCGCCTTCACCTACGTCGACGACGGCATCAAGGCTCTCGTCGCGGCCGGTCTCAAGGACGAGGCGCTGGGCGGCATCTTCAACATCGGCGTCGACCGCGAGACCACGATTCTGGAGCTCGCCGAGGCGATGATCCGCGCCTATCCCAAGACCGGCTCGAAGATCGTCTTCGTCAAGCAGGAGAAGATCTACGGCCAGTTCTACGAGGACATTCCGCGCCGCTATCCGGAAGTGACGCGGATGAGGACCATCCTCGGCGTCGACCCGAAGACGCCGCTCGAAGAGGGCGTCCGGCGCACCATCGAATGGTTCAAGCACGAGTTCGAGAGCCAGGCGCTGCGCCCCTGAGCGCGGCGTCCCGACCGGTGCACGACGAGCCGCGCCCTGGCTCGGGAGCCCGGCTGCAATGACTCGCCGCGTCGCTCTCAAGATCGACGTCGACACGTTCCGCGGCACGCGCGACGGTTTGCCGGCGATGCTCGCCGACTTGGACGAGTTCGGCGTCCAGGCGAGCTTCTTCTTCACTCTCGGTCCCGACCGCTCGGGGCGCGCCGTGGTGCGCCTGCTCACCAGCCCGAGCTTCCTGGCGAAGATGTTGCGCACCAATGCGGCGCGCATGTACGGCTGGCGGACGGCGCTCTACGGCACGCTTCTGCCGGCGCCGATGATCGGCCGGCGCAACGCCGAGCTCCTGCGCCGCGTCGAGAGCGCCGGGCACGAAGTCGGTCTCCATGCCTGGGATCACCGGGCCTGGCAGGATCGTCTCGAGCGCCGCCCGCGGCGCTGGATCGACGCGCAGCTCGAGGCCGGAATCGGCGCTTTCCGGGAGGTCTTCTCCCGCCCCCCGACGGCCTTCGCGGCTCCCGCCTGGATGTGCACCGAGGATGCCTTTCGCGCCCTGGCGGCCCGCGGCTTCGACTACGTCTCGGTGTCGCGCGGCCCGGGGCCGCCGTTCTTTCCCCAGCTCGGCGGCGAGACCCTGTCGCTGCTCGAGCTCCCGACCACTCTGCCCACCTTCGACGAGGAGCTGGGCCGGGACGGCGTGACCGCGGAGAACTATGTCGCTCGCCTGCTGCGGCGTTACCGGGACGGCGCGGTCGAGGTGCTCACGCTCCACGCGGAAAGCGAGGGCCTGGCCTACCGCGAGCAGTTCCGCGAGCTGCTGCGCCGCCAGCGCGAGCTCGGCATCGCGACGCTGCGCACCGACGCCTGGGCGGGCGAAGCGCGGACGGCTGCGGCTCCGCGACGGGTGGGTCTGGGAACGATCCCCGGGCGCTCCGGCCGGGTCGCGATCGCGCTGCCTTGAACCCGGACTAGACTCCGCGAGATGTCCGCGCCCGCCAAGGCCCCGCGCAAAGTCTCCGAGGTCTCCGTGCTGCGCCGCGTCGCGGCCGCGCTGGGGCCGGGCGTCATCACCGGCGCCGCCGACGACGACCCTTCCGGAATCGCGACTTACTCCATCGCCGGCGCGCAATTCGGCACGCGGTTTCTCTGGACAGCGCCGGTCCTCTGGCCGTTGATGGCGGCGGTGCAGATGATGTGCGCGCGCATCGGGTTGGTCACCGGCCAGGGGCTGGCCGGCGCGCTGCGCAAGAAGTACCCGCGGTGGCTGCTCGCCATCGCCGCCGGCGCGCTGTTCATCGCCAACACCATCAATGTCGGCGCCGACCTCGGAGGGATGGCGGACGCGGCACACCTGCTGAGCGGCGTGCCGCCGTTCGTCTGGGTGTTCGCGTTCGGTATCGGGATCACGATCGCGACGATCCGGCTGAGATACGCGGCGATCGCCAACGTTCTCAAGTGGCTGGCGCTGATCCTCGCTGTCTACGTGGTCGCCGCCATCGATGTCCATCCCGACTGGCGGGCCGTGCTGCGGGCGACCTTCGTGCCGAACCTGCCGCACGGTCGCGAGGCCTGGGCGACGCTCGTCGCGATTCTCGGGACGACGATCAGTCCGTACCTCTTCTTCTGGCAGGCGTCGCAGGAGGTCGAGGAAGAAAAGGCAGCCGGCCACCTCACCGTCAAGGCTCGCCAGGGCGCGACGGCGACGGAGATCGTCGATCGCAAGATCGACATCGGGTTCGGGACGTTCTTTTCGAACGTCGCGATGTTCTTCATCATCGTGACGACCGCGAGCACGCTGCATGCACACGGCCAGACGGAGCTCACGACGTCGGCCGACGTGGCGGCGGCGCTGCGTCCGCTGGCGGGCCGCTTCGCCATGCTGCTCTACACGATCGGCATCGTGGGGACAGGGCTGCTGGCCATTCCGACGCTCGCCGGCTCCGCCGCGTACGCGTTCGCCGAGACCTTCCACTGGCGGCAGGGAATCGACCAGAGGTTCACGCATGCCCGCGCCTTCTACTCCGTCATCGGCGTCTCGATCGCGATCGGCATCGCGATGGATTTCGTGGGGGTGAGCCCGGTCAAGGCGCTCTACTGGACAGCGGTCATCAACGGCCTCCTGGCGCCGTTCCTGATGATCGGCATTCTGCACGCCGCGTCGGATCGCAAGCTCATGCGCGGCCAGCCGAGCTCGTGGCTGGGGCGCGTGGTCGTGGGCGTGACGACTCTGGCGATGTTCGCGGCGGGGATCGCGATGTTCGTGGTCTAGCGCCAGCGGCCGGTCGTCAGGCGCGGAAGCGCTCCGCGAGCTCGCCCAGGAGCACGATCTCGGGCTCGAGCCGGACGCCGAAGCGCGCCACCACCCGCTCGCGCATCGTGCGCATCAGGGTGACGACGTCGGCGGCGGACGCGCCGCCGGTGTTGACGATCACGTTGGCATGCTTGGGACTCACCAGCGCACCGCCGGCGCTCGCGCCCTTGAGGCCGGCGGCATCGAGGAGCCGGCCGGCGGCATCGCCGGGGGGGTTCTTGAAGATCGAGCCGGCGTTCGGCTGTCCCGAGGGCAGCGCCGCCCAGCGCCGGCTGTTGAGCTCGTCGATGCGGGCGAGGAGCGCGCTGGATTCGCCCGGCGCGAGCTCGAACAGCGCCCGCGTCACGATCGCGCCGCTCTCCTTGAGGCCGGTCGAGCGGTAGGCGGCATGGAGATCCGCGACGCCGATGCGCCGGCGCCGGCCGTCCGGATCGACCAGCCGGGCCGAGTGCAGGACATCCTTGATCTCGGTGCCGTAGCAGCCGGCATTCATGAAGATGGCGCCGCCGACGGTGGATGGGAATCCGGCGAGTGCTTCGAGGCCGGCCAGACCGGCTCTGGCGGCTCGGCGTGCCACCTGGGCGAGCAGCGCTCCGCCGCCGGCGCTCACCCGCAGGCCCCGGATCCGGATCCGCTTCAGCTCCCCGCCGAGCCGGGCCACGATGCCCGGCAATCCCGCATCGGGGACGAGAACGTTCGATCCCAGGCCGAGCAGCTGGAAAGGGAGGCGCCGGCACGCGACCTCCTGCAGCAGGCCGACCAGGGCCCGTTCCGAGGTCACTTCCACGAAACGCTCGGCCGGGCCGCCGATGCGCAGGGTCGCGAGCCGCGAGAGCGCCTGTCCCGGCTTCACCACCAGACCGGGGATCGCCGCGAGCCGGTGGTCGATTTCTTCGTTGCCGCCAGATGAATCCACCGGATTACGTCCTTTCTCAAACAGCCGGGCGGTCCGTGCGGCGCTTTCTCGGCCGCCGGCCTCCGGGTAGTATAGAGGCGGAAAAGCGGCGGCGAAACAGCGGCTGGACAACTGCGGGCGACGAGCGAGGGAGCACATCCAATGGCAGACGCGAAGACGGAAAAGGGCAAGGCGGTCGAGGGCGCCCTGTTGCAGATTGAACGGCAGTTCGGCAAGGGGTCGATCATGCGTCTGGGCCAGCGTGAAGTCCAGGCGATCGACTTCATTCCCACCGGTTCGCTCGCCATCGACGCGGCGATCGGGATCGGCGGCTTCCCGCGCGGCCGGGTGGTGGAGGTCTTCGGTCCGGAGTCCTCGGGCAAGACGACCCTGGCGCTCTCGGTCATCGGACAGGCGCAGAAGCGCGGCGGCGTCGCCGCCTTCATCGACGCCGAGCACGCGCTCGACGCGGAGTACGCGAAGAAGCTCGGCGTCGATATCGACAATCTCCTGGTCTCGCAGCCCGACAACGGCGAGCAGGCGCTCGAGATCGCCGAGATGCTGGTGCGCTCGAACGCCGTCGACATCGTGGTCGTCGACTCGGTCGCTGCGCTGGTGCCGCGCGCCGAGCTCGAAGGCGAGATGGGCGACAGCCACGTCGGCCTGCAGGCCCGCCTGATGTCCCAGGCGTTGCGCAAGCTGACCGCGATCGTCTCGAAGTCGAACACCTGCATGGTCTTCATCAACCAGATCCGCGAGAAGATCGGCGTGATGTTCGGCAATCCCGAGACCACCACGGGCGGCCGGGCGCTCAAGTTCTACTCCTCGGTTCGAGTCGATATCCGTCGGATATCCGCCATCAAGGAGGGCGACGTCGTGACGGGCAGCCGCGCCAAGGTGAAGATCGTCAAGAACAAGGTCGCGGCGCCCTTCCGGCAAGCCGAGTTCGACATCGACTACGGCGAAGGGATCTCGCGGCCGGGCGAGCTCATCGACATGGGCGTCGAACAGAAGCTGGTGCAGAAGAGCGGCGCCTGGCTCAACTACGGCGACATCCGGCTCGGCCAGGGGCGCGAAAACGCCAAACAGTTCCTGCGCGACAACGCGGAGCTCGCCAACGAGATCGAAGCCAAGCTGCGCAAGGCGCTCTCGCTGCCGCCGGCCGCCGGCAAGCCGGCCGAGGAGGCCGCAGTCGCCAAGTGACCGCGGCCCGGTCGCGTTCCGCCCTGCTCGGCGGCGGTCTGCTCTTCGCGGCCGCCGCCCTGTCGGCGCTCACCCTGCCTCCGGGCGGAAGCGCTCTCACGGTGCGGGTCGCGCCCTGGACCCTGCCCTCCCGCCCCCTGGTCTTCACCCTCGAGCAGAGCGGCGTCCTCGCGGGCCGCCACCTCGCGATCTACGTCTTCGTGGATCAGAACCTGATCGATCGCGTCACGACCGGCGCCGACCGGACGCGGGTCCGCCTCCCGATGTCCGATCTCGCACCTGGCCGGCATCTCCTGAGGCTCAAGTCGGGACGCGAAGTCGCGCAGGCCGAGTTTCGAGTGATCCCGTGGTCCTGGATCGCCGGCAGCGGCGCGCTGCTGCTCGTCGGGATCGGGCTCGGGCTCTGGCTTACGCTTGGGCGGCGGGAGCGCCGCGGGCGGGCTCCGGAACGCCGACAGAAGAGCTGACCGCGACCGCACTTCCGGCTCAGCCGCGATGCGGCAGCAGCCGGCGCCACCAGCGCTCGTGCTCCGCCAGGGCGGGCTCCGCTGCCGCCGCGAGCTCTCCGACCGGAACCGGCAGCAGGGCCAGGGCCCGGTTGCGCAGCTGCACGATCAAGCCGTCCATGCGCCGGGAGCGCTCGTCGAAGTCGACCCCCGAGAGCAGCGTGGCGAGGTCGAGGGTGCCGTCGATCCGGCGATAGAACTCCCGCATCGGCGCCTCCAGGCGCGACTCCTCCTGCACCGTGGGAGGATGCAACCAGGCCGGAACGCAGTGCTCCAGGGCGTCGAACGGCACCGCCAGCTGATGGCGCAGAAAGACCGCCTGCTCTTCGGTGACCTGCTCGATCAGCAGATCGGCGAGATGCAGCTCGGTCGACGCGGAATCGGCGTGATCGCCGACCGACTTGATGTCGAGGGCTTCGACCACCGCCAGCCGGTAAGCCGCCTGGAGAAACCGGTAGTACGAGCCGCGGACCTCGTTGTAGAGCTCGCCCAGCGTCAACCGGCCGTCGACGACGCGATAGATCCGCCGCTCGAGTGCCGAGAGCAGCCCCTGTGGGGCCTTGCGCGCGCGCTGCAGGACGACATTGTCGTGCACGAAGATGCGCCGCATCTGCTGGGTTTCGTCGGCCCAGCGACTCCCCTCCATGGCGAGAGCTACCGCCGAGAGCGGCGAAGCGAGCTCCTGCTCGCGGTCGAGCGACTCGGCGGCGAAGTAGAAGATCCCGGAGCGCCAGAGGAAGATGTCGCAGACCTGGTTCTCGATCTGCTGCCGGAGCGCCTCCAGGACGCGCGCTTCCGGCAGCAGACCCAACGTCTGCAGAGCGTCCCCCAGCTTCTGTCCGGTCTTCTGGCAATGTTGCAGGGCGCGAATCAACCCGGCTTCGTCGAGCAGGCCGTTGACCAGGAGGTGCTGGCCGAAGAACTCCGCCGGATCGTCCGAAAAGCAGGCGACGACATCCCCATCGCGCAGGAAGATGCGCTTCTCCGAGCCACTCCGGCGGACCACGACCGCGCCCGAGCGCTGGTCGTTATTCGCCCATTGCAGGATGTCACCGATCGGGAAGGAGGCCAGGCGGCCGGAGAATTCCATGGCGGAGGGCTGGTATGTTACCTGCACTCTTCCGCTTCTCAACCTGACCGGAGAGGAAAGATCTGCATGCACTTTCGATTCTTGTCGCGCCTGGCTGTTGCCGCAATCGTCTCCACCCTCGTCGCGCCAGCCCTGTCGGCCGCGGACCTGCCCTGCCGGCCCTGCGCCGGAGTTATCGTCGACGATCCCTTTGCTGCCGCGGGCGCGCTCGCGGAGGCGCCGCGACTCGAAAAAGAGGCACAATTCTTCGTCGCCTGGGAGGCGGC
Source organism: Thermoanaerobaculia bacterium (assembly GCA_963806165.1). Lineage (GTDB taxonomy): Bacteria > Acidobacteriota > Thermoanaerobaculia > Multivoradales > JAGPDF01 > JAGPDF01. The sequence continues at coordinate 201,181 of CAWDWZ010000007.1, read as the reverse complement.
GCTCGACGGCACCGCCACGCCTGCGGGGGCGCACGCCGTCGCTGCGGCGGGCGCCCTGCCCTGGATCCGCCTGGTCTTTGCGACCCCGGGTCCGCTCCTCGAACATCTCGACGTCCTGCAGCGCGAGCTCGACGCCGCTGTCGAATTGGCACGGCTGGCTCCAGCCGCCACGCGCTACGAAATCGTCTGGCGCGGCGCAGGCACCGCCCTCTCGGATGCGCGGCAGTACGCCTTCCTGCTCAAGCGGGCGGCGGTCGCCGTCACGGGCGTCCAGCCGGAGGCGCATGTTTTCGCCCAGCCGCTGCCCGCGGACGCGGCTTGGCGCGCTCTCTGGTACGGCGAGGAGGTCGCGGCCTATCTCGACGGAGTCGCTCTGGCGCCCGCCCCCGTCGAGGCGCTGACGGCGAGCCTGGCCGAGCTCGGCGGCCTCGATCCGGGACGCCCGGTCGTCCTCTCGGCCCTCGAGCTCCCCGCGGACGCCCGCCTGGCGGTCGCCGACGCGGCGCGCCTGGCGACGGCCGGCTTCGCGATCACCTTCTTCCACTCCGCCGCCCCCACTCCGGCCGATCTGGCGCCGTTCAAGGTGATGGCCAACGAATTCAGCGGCGAGCTCGAGACCGATTCCGGGACGACCCCGCAGGGCGGCGGCGGCGCCTGGAGCTTCGTGCGCGGCAAGGATCTCGGCCTGCGCGTCGTCGCATCGTCGGCGCCGCCAGCGTCGTCAGCGTCGTCAGATACCGGCGTAGCGCCCGAGTCCGGCGCCGTGCGTCCGGCTCTCGTGCTCACTTTTCCCGATCCCCAGCTGCGCTCGCCCGTACGCGTCGACCTCGCGACCGGTGCCGCGACGCCGCTCGCCGGAGCGCGCCGCTCGGCGAACGCCGTCGAGCTCCGCATCCCCAAGCCGCAGCCGGTCGAGATCCTGCGCCTCGAACGGCCGTCCGCGGCGGAGCTCGAGGGCGTCTCCGAGGAGGTCACGATCGCTTCCGAGCGCGAGATCCCGGTCGAGGAGATTCTGCGCCGGCTGCAGGCCTTCGAAGATGGACAGGCGCGCCGTCTGCTGCGCTATCAGGCGGTCAATGCCACCACTCTGCGTTTTCAGGCCGCTTCCGGCGTCCAGGCCGTCGAGGCGACCTTCGAGGGCGAGTTCTTCTTCCGCCAGGGCAAGCCGTTCGACTGGGCCTGGCAGAACTTCTACATCAACGGCGTCAAATGGCGTGGCAAGTCGATCCCGGAGATTCCCCTCATCCAGCCGGAGAAGGCCGCGGCGATGCCGCTCGAGATCCTCTTCACCAAGGAATACCGCTATGCGCTGCGCGGCAAAGCGACGGTCGACGGGCGCGACTGCTGGGTGGTCGAATTCGAGCCGGCCGTCCCGGTCGAGGGCAAGCATCTCTACCGCGGCACGGTGTGGATCGACCGTGAGCTCTGGGCGCGCGTCCGCTCGCGCGCCGTGCAGCTCGGTCTCCAGGGCGAAGTGCTCTCCAACGAGGAGACCATGGACTACGAGCCTGTCGACGAGAACGGCGCGCCCGCCGCGTGGGCCACCTCGAGCTTCTTCCTGCCGCTCAAAGTGACCGGACAGCAGATCCTCTCCGTCCTCAACACGGCGACCGTGGTCGAGAAAGAGGTGCGACTCACCGGGATCCGCATCAACGGGCAGGAATTCGATCAACGGCGCGAAGAGGTCATGGCTTCGACCTCGACCATGGTGCGCGACACCGACAAGGGCTTCCGTTATCTGGTGAAGGACGAGGCGACCGGTGAACGTCAGGTCAAGGAGGGCTTCGACACCGACCGCCTGTTCCTGCTCGGCGGCACCTTCTACGACGACTCACTCGACTACCCGCTCCCGCTCATCGGCATCAACTACTTCAACCTCGAAGCCGGCGGCAAGAAGCGCCAGCTGAACGCCTTCTTCGGCGGTGTCCTCGGAATCCTGAACTATGCCGATCCGCGCCTGTTCGACAGCCGGTTCGATCTCGGCCTCGACGTTTTCGGGATCGCGATCGCGTCGCGCGACCAGCTCTTCCGCGGTGACGTCGAGGCCACGGGGGAGGAGGTCAAGGAGCTCCCCGCGCACGTTACGCTGAACATCGGCCATCCGCTGGGCAACTTCGTCAAATGGAGTGGCAGCTACCAGCTCGCCTATTCGAGCTTCTCGAAGACCGACAAGACGGCGTCGAGCTTCGTCCTCCCCCGGAGCCACTTTACCCACCGTTTCTCGACCGGTCTCGCCTTCTCGCGCTCCGGCTACCGGCTGGCGGCGAGCGGCGCATTTCACAAGAGATCGCAATGGGACTTCTGGGGCTTTCCCGGCGCTCCGCCCGGCGCCACGCCGGGGAACGAGTTCGATCCCCAGGCCAAGGACTACGAGACCTGGCGCTTCGCGGTGAGCAAGAACTGGTATCTGGCCAACTTCCGCAAGCTCGGCCTGGAGGTCCAGTACCTGGGCGGCAAGGATCTCGACCGCTTCAGCAAGTACCAGTTCGGCTTCTTCGGCGACACCCGCGTACACGGCTATCAGATCGGCAAGGTGCGCGCCGAGAAGGTGCTCGCCACCCATGCCAGCTACGGTTTCGAGCTCGGCGAGCTTCTCCGGCTGGATGCGGTCCTCGACGCCGCCTGGGCGACCGACAAGGCGAGCGGCCTCGATCGGGAGCTCCTCGCCGGCGTCGGGATCGCCGGCACCTTCATGGGGCCCTGGGAGACGCTGATCAATCTCGATATCGGCACGCCGGTCGCCGGTCCGGACGACGGATTCGTCGCCTACATCGTCTTCCTCAAGCTCTTCCACTGAGCCGCCCGAGCCGGCAGGCAGACGCCGAGAGAGCCGAGGCACCGCGACGAGCCGCCGACCCACTTCGCTGGCCCGCCGCGCCTGGCTGCGCCTTGCGGTTCTGCGCCGCAAGCCGCGCGTCGATCTGGTCGTCTCTCCCGGCTATCGGTATGCCCTGCCAGGGGGCCTGCTCGACCCCGAACGCTCGTCCCGCGTCTTCTCTTTCTTGCGCGGCGAAGGGCTGATCGTCCGCCGCCGCCTCCACCGTCCGGACCCGGCGACCTTCGCCGAGCTACGCGCCGCGCACAGCGACGGCTACCTTGAACGCTTGCAGCGGCCGGGGGCGCTGACCTCGATCGTCGGCTTCGCGCTCCCTGATCGCGCCGAGCAGGAGTTGCTCGCGGTCGAGCGCGAGATGACCGGCGGCACGATTCTCGCCGCCCGGCTCGCCCGCGCTGCAGGCGGCATCGCGGTCAACCTGGGCGGCGGTTTCCATCATGCGCAGCGCGACCGCGGCCGGGGCTTCTGCATTCTCAACGACGTCGCGGTCGCCATCCACGCGCTCCGCGCGCAGGGCTTCGCTGGACGGATCCTGGTGGTCGACCTCGATCTGCACGACGGCGACGGCACGCGCGGGATCTTCGCCGACGACCCGACCGTGCACACCTACTCGCTCCACAATCAGAACTGGGACGACCGCTTGGGGCTGGAGTCGACGGTGCTGCCGCTCGGCCCGGGAGTCGGTGATGAGCTCTACCTCGAAACGATTGCGGCGACGTTGCCGGCTCTCTTCGACCGCTTCCGCCCCGAGCTCGTGATCTACCTCTGCGGCGCCGACCCGGCGGCCGACGACGCCCTGGGCGACTGGCGGGTGAGCGGCGCCGGCATGTTCCGCCGCGATCTCACGGTGACCGAGCTCACGCGACGCCACCGGCTTCCCCTCGTGGTGGCGCTGGCCGGTGGTTACGGCGAGAACAGCTGGCGCTACTTCGCGCGGTACATCTCCTGGTTGACGAGCGGCCGCATCCTCGAACCCCCGACGACCGAGGAGCTCATCGTCGACCACTTCCGCGATCTCGTGCAGACCTTCTCCTTGAGCGAGCTCAGGGGCAACGGCGAGGAGGAGCCGCTGCTGACCGAGGCCGACCTCGGAGGCGGCCAGGGGCTGACGAGTCCCGAGACCCGGCTGCTCGGTTTCTATTCGCTTTCGGGGATCGAGCTCGCGCTCGAACGGCTCGGGCACCTGCCCCGGCTGCGCGAGCTCGGATTCGACCATCCGACGATCGAGTTCGATCTCGGGGCTTCGGGTCAGACCCTGCGGATCTTCGGCGGGCGCGACCGGCGAGAGCTGCTGCTCGAGCTTCGGCTGCGCCGCGACCGGCGGACGCTTCCCGGCGAGGAGCTGCTGGCGATCGACTGGCTGCTCCTGCAGAATCCGCGCGCGCGCTTCTCACCGGCCCGTCCGGCGCTCCCGGGTCAGAGACATCCGGGGCTCGGAATGCTGCGGGAGACGATGGCGTCCCTCCTCCTGGTCTGCGATCGCCTGCATCTGGCGGGCATCATCGTCACACCCTCACATTTCCATATCGCGGTTCAGGCGCGCGCCCACATGCGCTTCCTCGATCCGGCGATCGAAGGTCTCTTCCGCAGCTTCGAGAGAGCTCTCCGCCCCCTGCCGCTGGCCGAGGCGACACGCGCCGCGAGCGACGGCCGGGTGCGCCGCGCCGCTACCGGCGAGCCCGTCCTCTGGCCTCCGAGCGCGATGGTCCTGCCGGAAGGCGAGACCTTGCGCAAGCGCCTCGATTCCCCGGACTATGAACGCGCCGCCGCCGAGGCCGAAATCGCCCTGCGGCTCGAAGCGGTCGCACCTGCGAAGGCGTGAACGGTCCGCGAAAGCAGAATCACTCACGCTCGACGACCATCGCGAAACCGTGGCCGCCGGCCGCACAGACCGTCGCCAGACCGAACTGCAGACCCCGGCGACCGAGCTCGTGGAGCAGCTGCATCGTCATCCGGGCGCCGGTCGCACCGAACGGATGGCCGAGGGCGATCGATCCGCCGTTGACGTTCAAGCGGTCGAGGTCGACCACGCCCAGCGCCGCACTGCGCCCCAGTTCCAGGCGCGCGAATTGCGGACTGGCGAAGGCCTTGAGGTTGGACAGCACCTGGGCCGCGAAGGCCTCGTGCATCTCGACCAGATCCATCTCGCCGAGAAGCAGCCCGGCGCGCTCGAGTGCCATCGGCGCCGCATAGGCCGGACCCTGCAGGAGCTGCTTGCCGGGGTCGATCGCGGCATAGGCCCACGAGCGCAGATAGCCGAGCGGCGTCCGACCGAGCGCCCGCGCCCGCCGCTCGCTCATCAGGAGAACGGCGGCGCCGCCGTCGGTCACTGGCGAAGAGTTGCCGGCGGTGAGGGTGCCGGTCCGGCGGTCGAACGCCGGGCGCAGCGCCGAGAGCGCCGCCATCGAGCTCTCGGCGCGCACTCCGGTGTCGGCCGCAACCGGGCGGTCGTAGCGCGGCGGCGGAAAGACCGGCACGACCTGGCCGGCGAAGAGCCCCGCGGCCTGCGCGGCGGCGGCCCGCTGATGCGAGAGCAAGGCGATCTCGTCCTGCGCGCGCCGCGAGATGTCGTTTTCCTTGGCCATCTTCTCGCACGCTTCGCCCATCGTCATGCCGGTCGAGTATTCGGCGATCGCCGGTGGGACGGGCGCGAAGTCGCGCAGGCGGAAGCTCGCGATTCTCTTCAGGCGCTGGCCGGCGGTGCGTGCTTTCGCGAGCGCGATGAATTTCTCCGCCGCGCGCCTCGAGAAGGCGAGCGGGACGTTCGACAGCGACTCGGCGCCGCCGGCGAGCACGATTTCGGCCTCGCCACGCAGGATCGCTTCGGCGCCGCTGGTGATCGCCCGGTTGGAGGAGGCGCAGGCGAGATTGACCGTGGTCCCGGGAATCGTGGCCGGTAGCGCGGCGCGAAAGACGATCTCGCGGCCGAGGTTCGGGGCGGCGAGGGCCGCGACGACGACGCCGAAGACGCACAAGTCGATCTCGGCCGGATCGATCCCTGCGCGCGCGACGACCTCGGCGGCCGGAATGCCGGCCAGATCGATGACATCGAGCTCCTTGAGCTCGCCCCCGGCGCGCGCGAAAGGTGTGCGACAGGCTTCGACGATCGCCACCCGCCCCGAGGGGCCGCGCAGCTGCTGGCGCGAGACGCGGAGAATTCCGGGGGCCACGCCTGCCGACGCCGCGCCTCTCGTCCATACCGTGTCGGCACGATCCCGGACCTCGGCCATCGCCGACGCGTCGTTCGGCGCCGGCAGGGGCGCGGGCGGCAGGCCCAGATCTGGCGTCGTCTCCGGCATCGCAGCCCCCTTCGTCGAGAGCTTTATACCAAAGTGCTGCCGGAAAACGGCAGGCAGCGCGGAGCGATGCACGGCGAAAGTGCACGCCAGCGCTGCAGCACGCGCTGGAGCTCGCTCGGCGAGGGACTCCCCTTCGACGAGCAAGAGGCGGAAACGTTCGCCGCGCTGCCGATACCAGCGGCGGCGGAAGAAGCGCGGGGCCAGGCGCTCGAGCTCGTCGGCCAGGGCCAGGAGCTCTTCCGCGCTGCCGGTCGCCAGCGTCGGACGCGCCCAGGCGAAGAGCTCCGGATGGAGCCGCACCCCCGGCTCGACGAGAATCGCCGCGCCCGCGACGATCGCCCAGCGGGCGAGCTCGAGCTCCGCCGGATGGGAGAGCGGGCGCCACGAGATCCAGATGTCCCGCTCGACACCACGATCCAGATCCACGACCTCGGTGGAGCTCGAGCCAAGACCCACCGTGCGGGCGAGAAACGGACCGAGAAGCTCGACCCCGTCGCGAGGCGCCCGACCTTCCTCTACCGAAAGAACATCGTCTGTCCGTCCGACCCGCTCCAACCAGGCGAAGGCAGCGCGAAAAGACCACCAACGAAAATGCCCTTTGGCATCGCGATAGAAGAGAAATGGCGCCTCGGGCTTCGCCCTCGCCCAGTGCGCGAGGGCCGCGGCGACCGGTCCGGCGGAGGATTCCGAGAGCGACAAGAGCGGCCTGCCGGGCGGCCGTTCAGGCGGCCGCGACGCGCATCGCCGAGCCGACTTTGTGCTCGATCATGGTGCGCATCAGGCTCGCCGGCGGTCCGAGACGCGCCCAACCGACCAGCTTGCCGTCCTCGAATGTGATCGCACCCTGAGCGCCGGGGCCGGAGAGCTCGAGCACCTCTCCCGCCCATTTCCTGACCAGAAGACCTCCCGGGAACTCCTTGGCGAGCGCCGCATCGAGCGCGGCGCGGATCTCGGTCATTCCGGACTTCGACGTGGGGACTTCGAGTCTGAGCTCGCTCATGGCCGGGCAAGCTACCACAAGGCCGGCACGCATCCTGCTACAGTCAATCGTGATGCGGTCGCTTCGGCACAGCCTGGCGGGGATGTTGCTCGCGATCCTGCCTTTCTCCGCGGTATCGCCGGTATCGGCGACATCGGCGGCAGCGGCGGCAGAGCCTGCCCCCGCGCCGCATCGGGTCCAGACTCCGGGCGAAGAGTTGTTCGGAAAGAGTCTGGAAGCCGCCGTCCAGGCCGTCGAGGTCTACGGCGCCTGGGACAACCCCGAGGCCCTGGCGCGCGTCGCCCGGATCGGCTACCGCGTGGCCAAGGAGGCGAACTACACCGACTTCCCGCTCTCCTTCTACCTCGCGGACATGGCCGAACCGAATGCCTTCGCCCTGCCCGGAGGTCAGATCTTCGTCACCCGCGGAATGATCGAGCTGGGCCTCAACGACGACATTCTCGCGGCGCTTCTCGGGCACGAGATCACCCACGTGGTCAAGAAGCACGGGACCCGCCTCGAGCGCAAGGCGACGTTGCTGAACATCCTGTCGCAGGCGGTGCTGGTGGGGGTCGCCGTCGCGGCGGACAAGAACCGGGCGGCGCCGCCGAACGTTCCGGATCCCTATGGCTACTACAACACCCGCGACCGGCCGGAGGGGAACATCGTCTACGGCAGCTACGCGGCGAGCGTCATTCTCTCGGAGCTGCTCCTGCGCAGCTACAGCCGGGACTACGAAGACGAGGCCGACATGGAGGGTCAACGCTGGGCCTCGGCCGCCGGTTTCGCGACCGATGGCACGGTGCAGCTCATGGAGCTCCTCGATTCGCGCCTGCCCGACACCTCGCGCGAGTACGGCTACTGGCGGACGCACCCGTTCTTCGACCAGCGCATCATCGCGGCCAGGGCACGCCGCCCGGACCTGCGCTCGGGCGTCGAGAGCCCCGCGGATGACTTCCGCCTGCGGAGTCAGACCGCGCTGCTCGCTTTCGAGGACAAGCTCGAGCCCGAGAAGAAGCCCGGCAAGGACGGCCCGGAGGAGCGCCGGCCGGACCGCGGCAAGGGTGCCGAAGAGGGCGACCCGCTGCACCCCCGCCACCCCAAGGTCACCGAGCGCGAGCTTCTCCACCAGGCGGCCCTGACCGCCTGGCCTGCAGGAGCGGTGGCGGAGCGCCTGCGGACCGAGCGTCTCCATGCCACCCGCGACCGCGAGATCCGCAACCGGGTCGCCGAAACCCGCGACTACGGGCACGTGCTCTCGACCTACGACCAGGAGATCCAGACCCTCGCAGGGCTCACCCCGGACAGCCCGGCTCTGGCCGTCTTTCGCGCGGAGAGAGAGAGCCTCGCGAAAGAGCGTGAAGAGTTGCGAGCGCCGGCCCTCGCGGTCTGGAAGAGCGGCGTCTACGGCACGCCCTTCCTCGAGGTTTTCCTGAGCAACTACCCCGACGCCGCCGAAGCCCCCGCGATCCACCTCGCGCTGGGCGAGGCTTACGCGCGGCTCGCCCGCCAGGCCGACGCCGTCGATCAGTTCCTGCAGGCGTGGAAAGCGGAGCCGCAGGGAGTGTCGGGAGAAGCGGCCCGGCGCGGTCTGCGCAATCTGGCGCCGGCCCTCGATCAGTTGACCGCGCTCGCCGAGCTCGCCGCGCAGGACCAGGATGCGGACCTTCGCCATGCGGCGGAAGAGCGCCTCACGCGGCAGGCGGTAGGCTACTCGGACATCGCCGACGGCGCCGCCTACATCGCGAAGTATCCGACCGGGCCGTATGTCGAAGCGGTCACCTTGCGCCTGAACGCGCTCGCGGAAGGGCTGTTCGGAGAGGTTCTGCTCTACCAGTCGGTCGGCGACCAGATGAAAGCCATGGAGCGCATCCAGCGCATCCTGACCAGCGCTCCGCTCTCGCCGGCGGCCTCCCGGCTGATGGCCAAAATCGCGCTGCCGACCTAAAGAGCGCTCGCGAAAAATGGTGCCCAGGACCGGAATCGAACCAGTGACACCGGCATTTTCAGTGCCGTGCTCTACCAACTGAGCTACCTGGGCGGCAAGAGGCGCGCGGAAGTTCCGCGGTCAGAGGGCGTTTTTTAGCAGTTTCGAGACCTGCGCGTCAACTAGAATAGAGAGGATGCAGCCCGTCGGCCGATCTCTCCTGGCGCTCCTCGTCTTCCTTTTCTTCCTTTTCGTGCCGGGGGGCGTCGCCGCCTGGAAGCCTTCGACCCAGGAGGCGATCGCGCTCGAAGCTGCCCTCCTCGCGCCCCCCGATCTCGCGCGCCAGATCACGAGACACCAGAAGGAGTTCCTCCAGGGGACCTTGGAGCCGCTCGCCGACCGCGACGGCTCCCGGCACATGAAGAACGCCGACGGCACCGGCAAGCTCGACGAAGTCGTCGCCGCGGAGATGGCGGCGGCGATCGACGCGATTCGCCGCCACCGGCCGTTCGTCGAGGTCGTGACGCGCCTGGGCCGGGTCTCCCACTTCGTCGCCGACGCCAACCTGCCGCTCAACACCTCGAACTCGGATCCGGCAGAGGTGCGCTATTTCCGCGACTTCCTCGACTACGCCGACGCCGCCCGGCCGCGCTTCGCCATCGTCTTCTATGGCCTGGGGGCGGACTGGAACGGACCGCGTGACGTCCAGACCTGGGCGCGTTCCACGCTGGCGAGAGGTCGCAAGCTCTATCCCGCGATCGGCGAGGAGTACCGCCGGATCGGCGAGGTCGCCGGTCTGGCCGATTTCGACGACCGCTCGACCGCGTTCGCCGTCGCCGCGGTCTCCTACTGTCACGCCATCTCGGATGTCGCCCGCGCCCTGCGCTACATCTGGCTTTCGGCCGGGGGCGCAGACCCACGCCCACAGCTCGTCGCCCACCGCGACGGCCTGCTGCTGGTCAGCGCCGGCGCGAGCCGCTAGTCTCCAACCCGTTTCGACACGAGGATCTTCGATGCCGCCCACCGCCCGCGCCCTGCTCTCCGTCTCCGACAAGACCGGTCTCGTCGAATTCGCCACCGGACTCACCGAGCTCGGCTTCGAGCTCGTCTCGACCGGCGGCACCCGGCGGCATCTCGAGGCAGCCGGGCTCACGGTCACGGGCGTTTCCGAGGTCACCGGCTTCCCCGAGATCCTCGACGGCCGCGTCAAGACTCTGCATCCAAAGATCCATGGCGGGATCCTCGCCGACCGCTCCCAGCCCACTCATACGTCGGCCTTGGCGGAACACGGGATCGAGCGCTTCGACCTCGTGGTGGTCAATCTCTATCCCTTCGAGAGCACGGTCGGGAAGCCCGGGGTCGCCGAGGCCGAGGCGATCGAGATGATCGACGTCGGCGGACCGGCGATGATCCGGGCGGCAGGCAAGAACTTCGGCAGTCTAGCCGTCCTGGTCGATCCGCGGGACTACGCCCGCCTCCTCGCGAAGCTACGCGCGCACGGCGGTGCGGTCCCGGCAGGACTTCGCCGCCGGCTCGCGCAGAAGGCCTTCGCGCACACCGCCGGCTACGACGCCACCATCGCCGGCTGGCTGGAGGCGACCCAGGCGACGGCGGCAGCGGAGGGCGAGTCGCCGGAGACGGTGGAGGCGCCCGAGCTGCTTCCGGAACGGCTGACCCTGCCCCTGGTGCGCGAGTTCGAGACCCGCTATGGCGAGAATCCGCACCAGCCCGCCGCGGTCTATCGTCTGGCGGGCGGTCCCGGCCTCCTCGGCGGCATGCGCCAGATTCAGGGCAAAGAGCTCTCCTGGAACAACCTGCTCGACGCCGATGCCGCGCGCAAGCTCGTGGCGCTTTTTCCGGAGCCCGCGGTCGTCATCGTCAAGCACAACAATCCTTGCGGCGTCGGGCGCGGCAGGACCCTGGTCGAAGCGTACCGCCGGGCGCTCGAATGCGATCCGGTCTCGGCCTTCGGCTCGATCGTGGCGCTGAATCGTCCCCTCACCGCGGACCTCGTGGCGGCGTTCGCGGATCTCTTCATCGAGGTCCTGATCACCTCCGATGCCGAGCCCGCCGCCCTCGAGGGGCTCGCCGCGAAGAAGAATCTCCGGCTCCTCTTCTGTCCGCCGTACGATCCGTCCCGGCACGCGATCGAGCTCCGCAGCCTCGACGGCGGGTTCCTCGCGCAGTCGCCCGACGCGTTCTCGGAAGATCCCGCACAGTGGACCTGCCCGACACGCCGCCGGCCCAGTTCCGAGGAGCTGCGGGCTCTCGAGTTCGCCTGGGCGGTGACGCGCTACACCAAGTCGAACGCCATCGTGATCACGGACGAGGTGCGCACTCTCGGGGTCGGGGCCGGCCAGATGAGCCGGGTCGACTCCTGTCGCATCGCGATCAGCAAGGCCCGATCGCCGCTCTCCGGCGCGGTGGCCGGCTCCGACGCGTTCTTCCCCTTCCGCGACGGCCTCGACGTGCTGGCCGCCGCCGGCATCGCCGCCGTCGTCCAGCCCGGCGGGAGCAAGCGCGATGACGAGATCATCGCCGCCGCCGACGAGCACGCGATGGCGATGCTGTTCACCGGCCAACGGCACTTCCGCCACTGATGCGCCGGATGCGATAGATGCGACACAGCGCCCTCCCCGTTGCGCTCGTCGCGCGCGTCCGGATCGTTCCGCTCGTTCAGATCGTGGGGATCCTCGCCTGCGGTGCGCTCGCTTCACACCTGGAAGCGGCACAGGCGCCGGCTCCGGGCAAGACGATCGCGGTCGAGATCGACCCTTGGCAGGCGCTCTCCGAGCTCCGGCTGCATCTTGCGGCCTCCGGCGCTCTCGCCGCCGGATTCGAGCAGAGCTACGTCCCCGCCGGCTTCGCGACCGGAGATGAAGAGTCGGGGCGCGTCGCCCTGGCGCTGCCGGATTGTCTGCGCTGGGACTACTCCGAGCCCTATCCCAAGTCGTACCTGCTCTGCGGTTCGCGCCTCCACACCTGGGTGGCCGGCGAGCCGCAGGGCGAGCGCCTGCATGTCGAGGCTCGCGACGAAGCCGGGCTGGACCTGCTGCTTCTCCCGGTCGAGCTCCTGAAGGCGCGCTACACCGCCGTCGCCCGGCAGGAGAGCGGCGGCCGGATCGCGGTCGAGCTCCAGCCAACCGCGCCCGGGTCGCTCCTCGCGGAGGCGACGCTCGCCTTCGACCCTTCGACCCAGCGGCCGACCGCGCTTTCCTACCGCGATCGCGACGGCAATGCGTCGCATTTCAGCTTCAGCGCGTTCGAGCTGCTCGACGACGACACGGCCTTCACGCCGCCGGCGACGGTCGTCTGGAAGGAGCAGTAGGCGGGGGACCAGACAGGACCGGTCGCGGCGGAGTTGCGACCGCGACCCGAATCTGGAAGCCGCCGTAGGCGACGTTGTAGGATCCAGGACGCCCCTTTGGCACCGATCATGGCCGACACCAACTCCTTCGACGTCGTCTCGGAAGTCGACCTGCAAGAGGTTCGCAACGCCGCCAACCAGGCCGAGAAGGAGATCGCGAACCGCTACGACCTGAAACGGGTCGGCGCCAAACTCCTGATCGAGAGCGATTCGCTCGTCCTCGAGGCCGCCGACAAGTTCTCTCTCGACCAGGCCCGCGAGGTCGTCGAAACCAAGCTCGTGCGCCGCGGCGTGCACCTGAAGTCGCTGCGGCGCGGGGAGATCGAGCCGGCGAGCGGCGGGCGGGCGCGCCAGAAGCTCACGTTCCAGCAGGGCATTCCGCAGGAGACGGCGAAGAAGCTCGTCGCCGAGATCAAACGGCTGAAGCTCAAGGTCCAGGCCGCCATCCAGGGAGATTCGGTGCGCGTATCGGGAAAGAGCAGAGACGATCTGCAGACCGCGATCGCGGCGCTCAAGGGCCTGGAGCTCGATGTGCCGCTCTCCTTCACCAACTACCGCTAACTTGGGGTCACCGCGCTTGCCCCACAAACTTCTCGACGCCGCGACGCCGTCCGAATCCCGAGAGGCCGGGGAGTTCATCGCTCTCGTCGCGGAGAAGCTGGACGCGACCGACCGCCTCTTTCGCGAGCGCCTGGCCTCCGACGTGCCGTTCATCCAGATGTCCGGCGAGTACATCTTCGACGGCGGCGGCAAGCGTCTGCGCCCCGCACTCCTCCTGCTCTGCGCCCGCATGCTCGGCCGCGACAGCCAGGAGGAGGTGACCTATGCGGCGGTGGTCGAGCTCATCCACACCGCCACCCTGATTCACGACGACATCATCGACCACTCGGCGATGCGCCGCGGACGACAGACGCTCAACGATCTGTGGGGCAACAACCTCACGGTCCTGCTCGGCGATTGGCTGTACACCACCGCGATGAAGATGGCCCTCTCCCACGGATCGGTGGCGATTCTCGACCGGCTCTGCGACGCCACCCTGCGCATGACCGAGGGGGAGCTCCTGACGCAGAAGCGGCTGGGTGCGATCGATCTCTCGATCGCGGAGTACTTCGAGATCATCGACCGCAAGACGGCGCAGCTGTTTGCCGCCGCCTGCTCGGTGCCGGCGCGCATCCAGCCCGTTCAGCAAGAGGCCATCGAGCCGCTCGAGCGCTTCGGCAGGGCGCTCGGCACCTGTTTCCAGCTCGCCGACGACCTCCTCGACTTCACGGCCACCACGAGCGCGATCGGCAAACCGGTGCTCTCCGACCTCAAGGAGGGGAAGCTCACCCTTCCCCTCCTCTTGCTGCTCCCCAGGATCACGCCGCGGGAACGCTCCAAGATCGAGCGCGTCCTCGCCGACCGGGCCTTCTCGTCGGTCACTCCGGAGGAGATTCTCGCGCTCGTCGAGCGCGAGGGCACGCTCGCCGAGGTCGCCGCCGAGGCCCGGAGGAGAGCCGACGACGCGCGCCGGGCGTTAGCGTTCTTTCCCGCGAGCGAGACCCGCAGCGCGCTCGAGTTCGCGCCAGACTTCGTGCTCCACCGGCGCGCTTGAGGGCGGCGGCCGGACTCCGAAAACTCCGCGCGCGGCCGGTGCCGCGGGCGCGAGCGCCGCGAATCCCGGCGCGGTCGTCGCCAGCACTTCGGCCCTGAAGACTCCGGGCAGACCCGCCACCGCCACGTAGCGGAACTTGCGCACCGTCGAGTCCTGATAAAGGCCCGCGCCCGGAATCGCGCGAAACAGCGTGTCTGCGTGCCAGGGCGGCGTTCCGATCGGCCGTTCCCCGAACGCGACCAGGACCGCCGACGGCGGGGGTCGCCATCTGCGGGGCGGCTGTTCGCGATAGGCGAGCTGCAAGTAGCCGGTCCGTTCGACGCCGAAGTCGAATTCCACCAGCGGTCCGAGACTCGGCGGACGGTTGAGGCGGGTCGAGATCCCCTGCCATTCTCCCGGGCCGGCCGAGAGCCGGGAAAACTGCGCTCCCAGCGGTTCCGCTGCGGCGAGCAGGTCCTCGAACGCCGGGCGCTCCGGCCCCGCCTCGGGACTCCCCCAGCGGCCGAGCGGGCTGTGTCCGAGCAGGCGCGGTCGCGCGCCGGGCGGCATCGGACGACGGCCGTAGAGGCCACGCCAATGGGTTTCGTAGATCGTCCACGAGCCGTCCGAGCGCACGAGTTGTTGGCCGCCGGCGCGAAGCTCGAACCAGAAGCCTCCGGCGCCCGAGGGACTCCGCAGCTCGACCACCCACCGGTTGCGTCCCGGCGTAAGCCAACGTTCCACTCGGTAGGAATCGAGCCCAGCGCCGGCGCGGTAGCGGTTCGAACCGATCCGGTGGCCGTTCAACGTCAGGACGTACTCGGCATCCCCCAGGATGCGGACCTCCGCTCGAGCTGCGGCTGAGACGAGATCGAACTCCTTGACGGCGTAGAAACCGGCCGCTTGGACGTGGCGCAGATCGTGGTCCCGCCAGATCCAGGCCGGCGCGTCGGGATCGGCGCCAGGGGCGAACGCCGGCGATCGATGGGCGAGCTCCACGCCCGCCAGGGCGAGCCCGGCGACGGTCGCCGCCAACCAGGCGAGAAGGGTCCAGGCGGGACGAGTCCGGGCGGGACGAGTCCAGTCAGATGGATTCCGAGGCGGCACCGCGCGCGACGGTAGCACAGCGGAGCCGGCGAGATTGACTCGCACGGCGAGGCGAAGTAAATTGAGACGTGCACCCCTACCCGGAAGTCGAACGACCCAGCGAGCCGGCGCGAGCTCTCTCCGCGACCGCCGTCGTGGGAGCCATTCCCGCCCGCTTCGGCTCTCAGCGGCTGCCCGGAAAGGCCTTGCATCCGCTCGCCGGTAAGCCGATGGTGGAGCATGTCTACCGCCGCGCGGCCCGGGCCAAAGGGCTCGATCGTGTCGTGGTGCTGACCGACGACGAGCGCATCGCCCGCGCCGTGGAGTTTTTCGGCGGCGAGGTGGAGATGACCCCTACCGACTGCGCCAGCGGCACCGATCGCATCGCCTGGGCGGCCAGAAACTGGAACTGTGCCGCGGTGATCAACATCCAGGGCGACGAGCCGCTGATCGATCCGGAAGGCATCGGGCGGGTCGCGAGCCACTTGCGCACCCATCCGCACGATCCGATCGTCACCCTGGCGGCCGATGCGCTCGCCGGCGATCTCGACTCGCCGAGCGTCGTCAAGGTCGTGCTCGATCGTGACGGTTACGCGCTCTACTTCAGCCGTGCGCCGATCCCCTTTCCCCGGCACCCGGGCGGCGCGACGCCGCTCAGGCACCTGGGTCTCTACGGTTATCAGCGCGCCGCGCTCCTCGCGCTCGCGCAATTGCCGCAGACGCCGCTCGAGAAGAGCGAATCTCTGGAACAACTGCGCGCCCTCGAGAACCGCATGACGATCAAAGTCCTCACCGGCGCGCGGCCGTCCTGGGGAGTGGACACCCTGGAGGATGCGGTCCATGTGGAAGAGCGCCTCAGGAGGGAGCTCGGCAGGGACCCGGCCGACGCGCCCGACACCACCGAACGAGGAGCCGAGCGATGACGACGAAGTACATTTTCGTGACTGGCGGCGTGGTCTCGTCGCTCGGCAAGGGGGTCGCCTCGGCATCGATCGGCGCGCTCCTCGAGTCGCGCGGCTTCCGGGTGACGCTGATGAAGTTCGACCCTTACGTGAACGTCGATCCCGGCACCATGTCGCCCTATCAGCACGGCGAGGTCTTCGTCACCGACGACGGCACCGAAACGGATCTCGACCTAGGACACTACGAACGCTTCACCCACACCATCACCTCGAAGCTCAACAACTACACCACCGGCCGGATCTACGAGACGGTGATCAACAGGGAGCGTCGCGGCGATTACCTCGGCAAGACGGTGCAGGTCGTCCCGCACATCACCGACGAGATCAAGGAAGCGATGATCCGCGTCGGCAAGGGCGTCGACGTCGTGATCGTCGAGATCGGCGGCACGGTGGGCGACATCGAGTCCCTGCCATTCCTCGAGGCCATTCGTCAGTTCCGCCTGGAGTTGGGCAGGAACAACGCGGTCAACGTGCATCTCACTCTCGTGCCCTACATCGCGGCAGCCGAAGAGCTCAAGTCCAAGCCGACGCAGCACTCCGTCCGCGAGCTCAGGGAAATCGGGATCCAGGCGGATGTCCTGCTCTGTCGCGTGGACCGCGCGCTGCCCGACGAAGTGCGGCGCAAGATCGCGCTGTTCTGCAACGTCGCGCCCGAACAGGTGATCGCGGCGCGGGACGTACCGACGATCTACGAGGTGCCGCTGATGTTCGCCCGCGAGGGCCTCGACGAGACTCTCCTCGAACAGCTCAACCTGCCGCGCTACGAGCGCGACCTCACCCGCTGGGAGACCCTGGTGTCGCGGGTGAAGAACCCGAAGCATCACGTGCGCATCGGCATCGTGGGCAAGTACGTCGAGCTTCCGGACGCCTACAAGAGCCTGAACGAGGCGCTCGCGCACGGCGGCATCGCCAACGAGACCAAGGTCGAGCTGGTCTACATCAACGCCGAGGAGATCGAAAGCGGCAGCTGGCCGCGCGCGCTCTTCGAAGTCGACGGACTGCTGGTTCCGATCGGCTTCGGCAAGCGCGGCACCGAAGGGAAGATCCGCGCCATCCGATATGCCCGCGAACACAAGGTGCCGTTCTTCGGCATCTGTCTCGGCATGCAGTGCATGACGATCGAGTTCGCCCGCAACGTCTGCGGCATCAAGGATGCGACCTCGACCGAGTTCGACCCGGAGACCAGCCAGCCGATCATTTTCAAGCTGCGCGACCTCCTGGGCGTCGAGGAGATGGGCGGCACCATGCGCCTCGGCGCCTATCCCTGCAACCTCAAAGAGGGCTCGCTCGCCCGTTCCATCTACGGCGAAGAGTCGATCTCCGAGCGTCATCGGCATCGCTACGAGGTGAATCACAAGTACCTCGGCACGCTCCAGGAGCACGGCCTCGTCATTTCCGGCCGGAGCCCGGACGGCAAGTTCATCGAGATGGTCGAGTTGCCCGGGCATCCCTGGTATCTCGGCTGCCAGTTCCATCCCGAATACAAGTCCAAGCCGACTGAGCCGCATCCGCTCTTCGTCTCCTACATCGCGGCGGCGCTCGCCGAGCACGAGAAGCGTCAGGGCGAAGCGCGACCCGACCCGGTCGAGGCTCGCGAGAGCCAGCTGGCGTGACCGACTCGGTTCTGGAGCTCGCCCCCGGCGTCGGGATCGGCGGATCGACCTTTCCGGTCATCGCCGGACCGTGCGTCATCGAGAGCCCGGAGACGACTTTCCTGGCCGCGGAGATCCTCGCCGGCATCGCGCAGCGCCTCCGCCTGAAGGTGATCTTCAAGACCTCCTTCGACAAGGCGAACCGCAGCTCCGGGAAGGCCTTCCGCGGACCCGGCCTGGAGGAAGGCCTGCGCGTCCTGGCGCGAGGTGCGGCGTCGGTTCGCCCTGGCGCTCCTCACCGACGTGCACGAGCCGGCGCAGTGCGAGCCCGTCGCCCGAGTGGTCGACGTGCTGCAGATTCCGGCCTTCCTCTGCCGGCAAACCGACCTCCTGGTCGCGGCAGCGAAGACCGGCCGGTCGGTCAACGTCAAGAAGGGGCAGTTCATGGCGCCCGACGACATGCGGCGGGTGGTCGAGAAGGTCCACGCCGCCGGCAACGATCGCGTCACGGTCACCGAGCGCGGCGCCTCGTTCGGCTACCACAACCTGGTCGTGGACATGCGGAGCTTCGCCTGGATGCAGAAGGACGGCATCCCGGTGATCTACGACGTCACCCACTCCCTGCAGCTCCCGGGAGCGGGCGTGGAGGGCACCCTCGGAGCGCGCGAATTCGCCGAACCGCTCGCCCGCGCCGCCGTCGCGGCGGGGGCCGACGGCCTCTTCCTCGAGCTCCACCCGGATCCCGATCACGCCCTTTCCGACCGCGACACCCAGCTCCCTCCCGAACGGGCCGAGGCGATCCTCGCTTCGCTGCTCAAGATACGCGCCGCATTGTCCGCCTGAACCGCCGCGAAGCGGCTCTGTCTGCGGCGGCCCGGTGGAGAGCTCTTCCGCAGCGTTGCACCCGTCGACATCGGCTGGGCCCGTGGCGAGTTACGGGCTTTCTGCGGTGGCAAACGTATGCTAGCGTATGTCCCATGAAGCGGACGACGATCTTTCTCGACGAGACCGCCGAGCGGGAGCTCGATTTTCTGGCGCAGCGGCGCGGCGAGCCGAAGGCATTGCTGGTGCGCGAGGCGATCGGTGAGTATCTCGTGCGCTGCCGCAAGACGCCGGAATCCACGCTCGCCTTCGTCGGCATCGGCCGCAGCGGGCGCTCCGACATCGCCGAGCGCCACGAGGGGCTGCTCTTCAGGGAGCCGCCTGCTTCGCCCGCGGCGAGGGACGCTGAGACTGTTCGCTCCGGTCCCGCGCCGCGGGCGAAGCGCCGGCGTCCCGGTCCGCGTTGACGCGGTGGCGCTGATCCTCGACACTGGAATCCTCTATGCGGCCGCGGACGCCGACGACGCCTGGCACGACCGCGCCGCCCATCTGCTGACCTCGGAGAGCGGGCTGCGCATCGTACCCGTCACCGTTGTGCCCGAAGTCTGCTATCTGCTTCACGACCGGCTGGGCTCCGTCGCCGAGCTCGCCTTCCTCGGAGCGCTGGGACGCGAGCTCGCCCTCGAACCGCTCCACGACGCCGACCTCGATCTCGCCCGCGAGCTTCTGGCACGAATTCCCGAGATCGGCTTCGTCGATGCCTCGGTCGTCGCCGTCGCTGCGCGCCTCCGCGTATCCCGCATCGCGACCACCGACCGGCGCCACTTCGCGTCGATCCGGCTTCCATCCGGACTGAAACTCGACCTCGTGCCATGAGCCGGCCAAGGAGAGCGAGTCGAGCGCCATATAATCCCGACAGAATGCCCCGAACCCCGCGCGAAGTCGCCCGTCAGGTGCTGGAAATCGAGGCCGCTGCGGTCGTGGGGCTGGTCGCGCAGCTCGACGAGTCGTTCGACCGTGCCGTCGATCGCCTGCGCGGCGCCCCGGGGCGGGTGGTCTGCACCGGCATGGGCAAGAGCGGCATCGTGATGCAGAAGATCGCCGCGACGCTGGCCTCGACCGGAACGCCCGCGTTCTTCCTGCACCCGGCCGAGGCCATCCACGGCGACCTCGGGATGATCGTCGAGGGCGACATCGTCCTCGCGGCGTCGTATTCGGGGACGACCGAAGAGCTGTTGCGGCTGGTCGAGATTCTGAAGCGCCTGGGAGTACCGCTCATCGCCATGACCGGAAATCCCCTCTCGCCGATCGCCCGCGGCGCGGAGATCCATCTCGCGGTCGCGATCGACAAGGAGGCCTGCCCCCTGAATCTCGCGCCGACGGCTTCGACCACGGCCACGCTCGCGCTCGGCGATGCGCTCGCCATGGCGCTTCTCGAGGCGCGCGGCTTCACCCCCGAGGATTTCGCCCGCTTTCATCCCGGCGGCCAGCTCGGCAGGAAGCTTCTCCACGTCCGCGAGCTCATGCACGCCGGCGACCGCCTGCCGGTGGTCGAGACCTCGGCCTCGATGCGCGATGCGATCTACGAGATGTCGAAGAAGGGCCTCGGCATCACCGGCGTCGTCGACGCGGCGGGGATCCTCGTCGGGGTCATTTCGGACGGTGACCTGCGGCGCCTGCTCGAGAAGGACGAGCAGATTCTCCGCCGCACCGCCGGCGAGTGCATGAAGAGCGCTCCCCGGACGATCGACGGCGAGGAGCTCGCTCCCGCCGCCCTCCAGCGCATGGAACAGAACCGCATCACTTCGCTCTTCGTCTGCGGCGCCGACGGCCGGCTCGAGGGGATCGTTCACCTCCACGACCTCTGGGGCCTCGAGCTCTTCTAGGGTCTCGCGATGCTCACCACTCTCTCCCCGGGCAGCTGGACGCCGGAGCTCGCCGCGCGCGCCCGCAAGCTCAAGTGGCTGCTCCTCGACGTCGACGGCGTTCTGACCGACGGGCGGCTGTGGTTCGGTGCCGATGGCGCCGGCACCGAGATCGTCAAGGTCTTCGACGTCCGCGACGGCCTCGGGATCAAGCTCCTCACCTCGGCGGGCGTCGAGGTCGGCATCCTCTCGGCGCGGACCAGTCCGATCGTCGAGCAGCGCGGCCGCGATCTCGGCTTGAGCGAGGTGCTCCAAGGACGCGACGACAAGCTCGCCACTTTCCGCGATTTCCTCGCGCGCCGCAAGCTCGCCGCCGAAGAGGTCGCTTATCTCGCCGACGATCTGCTCGATCTTGCGGTTCTCGGCGTCTGCGGCCTCGCAGCGGCGCCTGCCGATGCCGCACCCGAGGTTCGCCGCCGGGTGCACTACGTCACCGTTGCCCGCGGCGGACGCGGAGCGGTGCGCGAGCTCGCCGAGCGCCTCCTCGTGGCACGCGGGGAGTGGGAGTCGATCGTGGCGCGCTTCGCCGCTGCGTCGGACGAGGCCGCCGATTCCTGACCGCCCGGCGCACCCGGGACGCAAGGCTCTGCGCTCGCGCCTCCTCACGCGACTCGCGGCCGTTTTCGACCTCCTCTTCGCCCGGCTGAGCTGGCGCCGTTCACAGAGCCTCGGACGGGCGCTCGGCCGCTTCGCCTGGCGGCTCTCGCGGCGGGATCGCCGACGGACTCTCGACCATCTCGCGGCCGCCTTCCCCGAGCTCGCGATGGCTGAGCGCCGCGCTCTCGCACGGCGCTCCTTCGCCCACCTGGGCGAGGTCCTCGGCGAGTGCTGCTACCTGCACCACTGCTCGGCCGCGGACGTCTCGAGCCACGTCACGCTCGCAGGCTGGGAGCATGTCGAAGCGGCTCGCGCGCAGCGCCGCCCGATCGTCGTCTTCACCGGCCACTGCGGGAACTGGGAGCTCCTCGCCGCCGCGTTGAACGTGCGCGGCCTGGGCATGATCGTGGTCGCGCGCGAGATCGACGAACCTGGACTGCAGAAGATGCTGCTCGACCTGCGCGCCCGCTTCGGCACCCGGACCATCGTCCGCGGGACCCCTGGCGCTGCGCGCGCGCTCCTGGGAGCGCTTCGAGGAGCCGGCGCCCTCGGCCTGCTGATCGATCAGGACACCAAAGTCGAAGGGGTGTTCGTCCAGTTCTTCGGCCGGCCGGCGTGGACCCCGGTGGGCGCGGCCGAGCTCGCCCTGCGTTTCGACGCCGCCGTGCTCCCGACCTTCATCGAGCGCCTGGCCGACGGCAGCCACAGCGCGTGCATCCACCCCGCGCTCGCCCTGCCGACCGACCCCACCGCGGCGACGGCGCTCATGACGGCGGCGATCGAAGTCCAGATCCGGGCGCACCCCGAACAGTGGGTCTGGCTCCACCGGCGCTGGCGGCGCCGCCCCGAGCCAGCCTCGCCCGGCTAGGTCTCCGCCTCTTTCTTGCCGCGCGTCACCAGCCAGGCCGCGCCGGTGCCCAGGAGATAGAGGCCGATCGTGGGAACCGCGAAAATGCACAGATTCACGACGTCGGAGGTGGGGGTGATGATCGCCGCGACCACGAAAATCACCAGCACCGCCCAGCGAAAATTGCGCATCAGGAAGCGCGGCGTCACGAGGCCGACCTTGGCCAGCAGGACGAGGACGATGGGCAGCTCGAACATCAACCCCAAGCCGAGCATGATGGTGATCAGCAGGCCGTAGTACTTCTCCACCGTGATCACCGGCATGAAGTCCTTGCCCATCGCGAGCAGGAACTCGACCGCGAACGGGAAAGCCACGAGGTACGCGAAGACGCCGCCCATGACGAAGAATGCCCAGCCCAGGATCACGAACGGCGCCGCCCAGCGTCGCTCCTTGCGATAGAGGCCCGGCGAAATGAAGGCCCAGACCTCGTAGAGGATGACCGGAGCCGCGAGAAACAGGCCGGCGAGGAGCGCGGTCTTGAAGTAGAGGAGGAACGGATCGGTGATGCCGAGGAAGGCGAGTTTCTGGCCTTCCGGCAGCAGCTTCAGATCGTAGATCGGCCGGGCGAAGAACCGGCAGATCTCCGGCGCCCAGTTGAAGCAGCCGAGCATCGCGACGAGCAGCGCGACGAGAGAGTGAATGATGCGCTTGCGCAAGTCCTCGAGATGATCGAGGAGCGACATGCGCGGCAGCTCGTCTCCCGGGACGGCACCGCCGCGCGGCTCTGGAACGGCAGCCATGGACCAGGTCAGTGGGGTGGGCTCTTGTCCGGGTCGCTCGCGACCGCGGGCAGAACCTCCACGGACGCATCCAAGACGGGGCCGGGAGTCTGGACGGGGGACAGGGCGGTTCCGGCCGGCAGCGAGTGCTCGGCGCTCTTCACGGGCCTCATCGGCCGCCGCGCCGGCTCCTCCTCGAGGGAAATCTCGTTCTCGATGGTGCGTTTGAGATCGGTCGTCGCCCGGCGGAACTGAGCCATGCCCTTGCCGATCGTCCGCCCGACCTCGGGCAGCTTCTTGGGCCCGAAAATGAGCAACGCCAGCACGAGAATGAACAGCATTTCCGGAAATCCGAGGGGACCGAACATGGCAGCGACCGGGCGCAATCATCGGCTTCCGGGCCGGCGGTGTCAAGGCGACGCTTCGCTTCCTTCACGATCTTCACCCGCTTCTCGCGTGTTATTCTCCGCCCATGCGTCGACCGTGGCGTTTCGCTGCGATTCTGCTCTTCCTTCTCGCCACTCTGGCCGGAGGCTTGGCCGGGGACCGGCTCCTCGCCCTCGGCGACGACGCGCGCAGCAACCTGCGTCTCTACACCCAGCTTCTGCAGGCGGCGCGGGCGCGCTATGCAGGAGAGGTCCATTTCCGGGACCTGGTCTATTCCTCGATCAACGGCATGCTGCGGACGCTCGATCCGCACACCAATTTCCTGCCGCCGAACGCCTACTCTTCGATGCGCGAGAAGCAACAGGCGAGCTTCTTCGGTCTGGGCATTCTGGTCGGGGTACGCAACGGCCGGCTCACCGTCATCGCGCCGATCGACGGCACCCCGGCTTCGCGGCTGGGGATCCGGGCCGGAGACGTCATCCAGCGCATCGAGAACGAGCCCACTGACAAGCTGTCGATCGACGAGGCGGTCTCGCGTCTCAAGGGTCCGAAGGGCACCCAGGTCCGGATCACGATCCTGCGCGTAGGTCTGGAGGAACCGCTGGAGCTCACGGTCACCCGCGCCGAGATCCCCCAGACCACCGTGCGCTATGCCTACATGATCGCCCCCGGAACCGGCTATATCTCGATCAGCGATTTCACCCGCTCCACCGGGGGCGAGGTGGAACGGGCGCTCGTCAAGCTCAAGGCCGAGGGGATGAAGCGGCTGCTTCTCGACCTGCGCAACAACGGCGGCGGCCTCCTGGACCAGGCCGTGGACGTCGCCGATCAGTTCCTGCCCGACGGCTCGACGATCGTCGTCACGCGCGGCCGGACCCGGGATTCCGCCCAGTCGTTCACGGCCGACGGCAACCATGCCCCGATCGCCGAGCCGGTCGTGGTGCTGGTCAACAGCGGCACCGCGTCGGCGGCCGAGATCCTCTCCGGCGGGATCCAGGACCATGACATCGGCCTCGTCGTCGGCACTCCGACCTGGGGCAAAGGGCTCGTGCAGACGGTCTACAGCCTGTCGTACGGCGCCGGCCTGGCGCTGACCACGGCGAAGTACTACACGCCCTCGGGGCGGTTGATCCAACGCGATTACAGCTCTTATTTCGACTACTACACCCGCAACGGCCTGGAGCCCGGCGACGGCACCCCCTTCGTCAAGACGGAACCGCCAGCGACGGAGGCCTACTCGACCGACCTCGGGCGCAAGGTCTACGGCGGCGGCGGAATTACGCCGGACATCGATGTGCAGCCCGCTGAAGTGGCGCCCTTCCTGCAGTTTCTCCTCGGCAGGTCGGCGTTCTTCGGCTTCGGCGTCGACTACACGCGGCGCCACCCCGAGATCACGCGCGAATGGAGCCCCGGCGGCGAAGTGCTCGCCGAATTCCGCCGCTGGGTGGTCGAGCAGAAGATCGACAGCGCCGAGGACCTCGACAAGGGGTTCGTCGAAGAGGCCGAGCGCACCTACGCGTTGCGCCAGATCCGCGCCGAGATCTTCGCCTCACGCTTCGGAATCGAGGCTGCGCATCAGGTGCTCGCCGAAGGCGACCTGCAGATCCAGTCCGCGCTGAGCCTCTTCCCGCGCGCCGAAGCCATGCTCGCCGAGCGCCTCAAGCTCGAGCAGAAGCCCGCCGTCGACGCGACGACCGCCGCACGGCAATAGGCCCCCTATCAGGTCCCAGGGACATGAGACGGCGACGGCCGGCGAGAGCGCCGGCCGTCCGTTCGTCCCTACCTCGAGGGACCGCCGCCTTTCAGGGTCTGTCAGGGGACTTCGTTGCGGATCTCGAAGTAGCGCTCGCCGATGATGTTCGTGGCGCCAAAGACGTCCACCGCCACGGCCTGGAGATGGTGGATGCCGTCCGTGGTCAGCGACGTGTCGAGCAGGTAGAGCCAACCCGGCGCCAGGCTGTCCGGATAACCCGGGTAGAGCCCGTTGACATCCGGGCGCGGGAAGCCGTAGATCGCGTCGCCGACGAACTGTCCGTCGAGCCAGACCTGGACCGCGGCGATACCCTCGCGGTCGAGCGCCCAGCCGACGACGTTGGTGATGCCGGAGACGAGCTCGCTGGTCGTGGGGCTCTCGATGAAGCCGAAGGCGCCTGCGTCGCCGGTGTTCTCGTCGCAGAAGAAGGCGACCGGAATCTCGGCGATGTTGGTGACGTTGCCGGCATAGTCGCCGGAACGAACGGTGAGCTCGTGGAAGCCCTGCTCGTAGAAGTGAGACGTGATCAGGAAGCCGACGTCGAGGACGAAGCGGAAGCGCGCGTGCGACGAGTTGGCGACCGTCGGATAGACCTGTTCGATGTCGAGGCTCGGCAACCCGTAACAGTTGGTGAGCCCGCCCGTGTCGGGATCGTAGCGGCAGTCGATGACCGTGTTCGCGTAGAGCCCGCCGTTGATCTCGAGCTCGACGTACTTGACGCCGGTGTCGCCCCGCTCGATGCCGACATCCAGCGCCCAGCCGGCGATCACGCTGTAGCGGCGGAAAGGATCGCTCAAGTCACAGGTTCCAAAGAGCTCGCTGCTCGGATTCGGGAAGGTGATGGCGCCGAACGGCGCGAGGTTCGAGGTGGTGTTGTTGATCTGGACCGTGACCGAGTTGAGGAAGGTCTGCTCACCGGTGTTGCTGGTCACCCGCGCCGAGATCTGATGCAGAGTGTTCGAGTAGAGCGTCGAATCCAGGTAGATGCCGAAGCCGACTTGGGCGCCGTCGGGATAGCCCGGGAAGACCTGCTGGACATCCGGTCGGTTCTGACCGTAGTCGGTGAGGCCGGCGATCACTCCGTCGACATAGAGCTCGACGCGCTCCACGCCGTCATCGTCCACCGCCCAGCCGGTGATCGGCAGGAGGCCACCACCGGCATTCCATCCGCCGCGGATGCCTTCGAGGTACCCGAAAGGTACGGCCGCGAAGGCGGGAAGACCAGCGAAGGCGAGAGACAAGCCCAAGAGAAAGCAGAGTTTGCGCCGCATCACGATTCTCCTTCGTGTGAACTCCGGGTAGTGTGCTTGGGAATCGGCGGAAAGTCAAGTGAATGCAGCACATAGGCCTTTTCAGCCGATCCACGGCCGGCGGGCGAGCGCGGCTCGGGGCGCGCTCCGGCGCCGCTCGAGACCGCACAGTCCTCTGTGCAGCGGCGCACAACTGCCTGTGCAGTTGTAGCCTAGGCGCATGTCGCGGCGCTTCGGCACTCTTCTGCGCGCCCCGGAAGATTCCCCCGGACCGGGTCCGGAGTCCGCCCTGCGCGAGCACCGGCGCGCTCTGGCGGTGCTCGGCTGCCTGCTCGCAGCCTGGTCGGTCGTCGCCCTCGTGCGGGTTCTCCCTTTTGTCCTGACGCGCGGCGGAGACTTCGCCAACCTGCACCGCGGCGCGGTCGCCATGCTGGCGGGAGAGAGCGCCTTCGCGCACCCGGAGCTTGACTATCCGCCTCTCGTGCCGGTGCTGCTCGCGCCGCTCGCCCTCCTGCCGCTGGCCGAGGCGCGGGAGGTCTGGCTCGTCCTCTCCCTCCTCGCCCTCCTGGTTTCGGCCTGGGCGTCCTGGCGGCTCGCCGGGGGCGACCTCGTCGCCTGCTGGGCGCTCGGGGCGGTGCTCGCGCTCGAGGGGACTGCGCTCCCGAACCTCGCCCTTGGCCAGACCAATCCCCTCCTGCTACTCCTCTTCGTGCTCGCTCTGCTCTTGCACCGCTCGCGTCCCCAGCTCGCCGCCGCGCTGGTCGGCCTCGCGGCGGCGTGGAAGGTCTGGCCGGGGGTCCTGCTGCTCGCCTTCCTTCCCGGCGCCGCGCGGGCACGCCCGCGCACGCCGGGACGCGCCCTCGCCGACACCGCCCGAATCGGAGGCAGCGGTCT
Organism: Thermoanaerobaculia bacterium; assembly: GCA_963806165.1. Taxonomy (GTDB): domain Bacteria; phylum Acidobacteriota; class Thermoanaerobaculia; order Multivoradales; family JAGPDF01; genus JAGPDF01. Next base: position 174,306 of record CAWDWZ010000007.1, on the reverse strand, counting down.
CGCTGTCTGGGCTCTGGGAGTCGCGCTGCCCTGGGCTCTGCTCGTCGTCTTCACCGCCCCACCGCATCTGCCGCAGGCCCGAGGTTATTGGTTGGGCACACCGGCGCCGCTCAACTTCTCCGCGCCGGCCGCGGCGCTGCGTGCGAGCTACGACTGGACGGCGGGAACCCCGCTGCCGCCGGATTGGGAAGCGGGAGTCTCGGCGAGCTGGGTCCTCGCCCGCGACCGGCAGCTCTACTCCGCCCGGATCTCGGCTCTGGTTCTTGCCGCGGGGCTCGCCACGCTTGCATGGCGGCTGCGACGGCTCGCGCAGCGCGGACTGGAGCCGGCCGCCGACGGCAGGAGCTCTCTCGGGCGGGACCTCGCCTGCGCTCTCGTCGCGCTGGCGCTCGTCGCCGCACCGATCTCCTGGTACCACTATCAGCTGTTGCAGCTCCCGGCGTTCGCGCTGGCGCTCGGCGGCGCCCTGCGCGCTCGCCGGTGGGGAGTCGCGGCGGCCGTCGCAGCGGTCGTCCTGACCCTCACCCGGCACGAGCTGGTGGTCGATCTCGTTCAGCTCTTCGTGCCCGATCCCGCGACGGCGCTCTATTGGACCGGCTTCCTCCTGCCGCTCGTCGGCGCCGGCTGGTTCGGCTCGCGGGTCCTGGCGCTCGGATCCGACGCAGCCAACCGAGCTAGCGCGTAACTTCGAAGCTCTCGCTCACGGCGCGCATGAGTCGCTCGCCGGTGAACGGTTTCTCCAGCAGCACGACGCCCTCGGAGAGCACGCCCTGGTGCGAGATCGCGCCGTCGGTGTAGCCCGACATGTAGATCACGCGCAGCCCGGGACGAAGCTCTCCCAACCTGCGCGCCAGCTCGCCGCCCCCGAGCTTCGGCATCACCACGTCGGTCAGCAGCAGGTCGATCGCCGCTGCCCGTGCGCCATAGAGCTCCAACGCCTCTTCCCCGTCGCCCGCCATCCAGACCAGGTAACCGTCGGCCTCCAGCCGCTTCCGGATCGTCTCCCGCAGGGCCGCATTGTCCTCCACGACCAGGATCGTCTCGTGACCCCGGCGCGCGCGCGCCTGCGGCTGCGTCGGGTAGTCAGCTTCGGCCGCCGCGTCGATTCGCGGCAGATAGATCTTGAACGTCGAGCCCTCTCCCCGCTCGCTCGCGACCCAGATGAAGCCGCCGCTCTGTTTCACGATGCCGTAGACGGTCGCGAGCCCCAGCCCCGTCCCCTGACCCGTCGGCTTGGTGGTAAAGAACGGTTCGAAGATCCGCTGCCGGGTCGCGTCGTCCATGCCGGCGCCGCTGTCCGACACCGCCAGCAGCACGTATCCTCCCGGCGTCATCGGCGGATGCAGCGCGACCTGGGTGGCATCGAGATCCACATTGGCGATCTCGATCGTGAGGTTGCCTCCCCGCGGCATGGCGTCACGCGCGTTCACCGCGAGGTTGAGGAGGATCTGCTCGATCTGACCGGGGTCGGCCTTGACCCTCCCGAGCCCCGGGTCCGAGCGCACGGTGACCGCGATGTCCTCGCCGATCAGCCGATCCAGCATCTTGCGCGCCTCCGCGACGAGAGCCGAGAGGTCGAGCAGGCGCGGCTGCAGAACCTGCTTGCGGCTGAAGGCTTGCAGTTGGCGGGTGAGCGCGGCCGCGCGTTGGGCCGCCTTGACGATCTCCTCCAACTGCTCGCCGACCGGACTGCCGGGCGCGAGCCCGGACTGCGCGAGCTCGCTGTAACCCAGAATCACTCCCAGGAGGTTGTTGAAATCGTGCGCCACTCCGCCCGCCAGCCGGCCGATCGCCTCGAGCTTCTGCGCCTGGTTGAGCTCCGCCTCGAGGTGCTTTCGGGCCGTGACATCGACTCCGGCGCCGATACAGCAGGGGGCGCCCTTCCAGCTGATTCTCGTCCAGACGAAATAGTGTGGAAGCTCGTTTCCATCCTTCGATCCCAGCGTCGCCTCCACCGCGGCGGACCCGGACTCGAAAACCTCCCGGATACTGGCTTCGGCCAGCGCCCGGCTCTCGCCGGTGAAGAAATCGAGCGGATGCATGGTGGCGATCTCCGTCGCCGAATAGCCCGAGACGAACTCGAAGGCATGATTCCAGCGCAGGAGCCGGCCCGACGAGTCGAACAGGCAGACGACTCCGGGGAGGCTGTCGAGCATCGCCTCCGAGAACGCCTTCTCCTCGCGCATCGCCGCCGCAATCCGCTTGCGCTCGGTGACGTCGGTGACGATCGCCAGGGAGCCGGTGATCCTGCCGCCCGTGTCCTTCACCGGCGCGGCCGAGAGCCTGCCCCAGAGGAAATCTCCCGCCTTCGTGCGCAGCTCGACGTCATACACCCCCGCGACGCCCTCGGAACGGCGGCGATTCTGCTCCGCGATCGCCGCTCGGTCCTCCTCCCGCAACAGCAATTTGCTGGCACCCTGGCCGACGAGCTCGGCTTCCGAGAAACCGAGCATCCGGCAGATCTGCGGATTGACGAAGCGAATGATGTCGTCCGGATCCACGACCATGAAACCGTCGGTCATCTGCTCGATCAGAGCGCCCGCTCTTGCCTCGCTCTCGCGCAGCTCCCGCGTGCGCTCGACCACCATCCGGTCGAGATTCTCGTTGAGCTCGCGCACCTCGGCCTCGCGCCGCTGCGCCGCGGCGGCCTTGGCGGCGAGCAGCCGGGAGTGGAATTGCAGAGAGAGGGCGCCGATCGCGAAGGCGCCGGCGAAGAGCACGAACAACGTCCCCACCCGCGCCCACAGGAGGGTGGCCACGGTCGTCTCGTCGATTCGCCGTCCGGCCTCGGCGAGCGCCGCGGAGAGCTCGCGAAAGGAAGGATCGACCGCGGACTCGTCCCACTTTTCGGCTTCGTCGATCTTGCCGGCGCGCAAGAGGTCGAACTCCCGATCCACCAGCCCGGAATAGAGATCGAGCCGGCGCTTCGCGTCTTCGACCTCGGGAAGCCCGGATGCAGCCAGGCCGGCGAGCTCCTTGCGCAACTCCCTTCGCGTCGCTGCCAGCCTCTCCGCGAGCTCGCGGCTGAGAACCCTCTTCTGCAGGGCCTCCCACTCGAGAGCGTTGAGCTCCTGCGCCCAGCGTCCGGTGCGCTCCAGCGTCGTCTCCATCCGCAGACCGGCGGCGGTGCGTCGGCCCAGCAGGCTCAGACCCGCTGCCGCCAGGACAGCTACCGCGAGGGCCGCGGCGAGCGGCAGCCAGCTCGGCCGGAGGCGCACCGCTGCAGAAGAAGAAACAGAGGTGGAGCTCATTTCTTTCATCATACTGAGAGCGCTCGCCCGCCTTTCAACCTCGGGCCCGCAGGTCGCGCCGCGGCAGCGCGATCCCGCGGCCGGCGAGGTTGCGCCGCAGCCGGTAGATGACCGAGTCGACACCCGCGACGCCGATTCTGCCTCCGAAGCCGGCGGCGATCTCGCGGCTCGTCCAGCCCTCGAGGAGGGCCAGGCGGGCGATCTCGACCGTGGTGGCGGTGGCGCGCCGCCCGAGGGCATGGCGACAGAGCGCGAGAAAGGTGCGCCGCCGCTCGCGGGCGAGCAAGCGCTCCTCCGGACCGTTCTCTTCGGCACCGGCGAAGGGCGGCATCGGCCGGTCCTCCTCGAACGGCACCCGGCGACCGCCCCTGCGCTTCTCGGCCAGGGCAAGCCGGCGCGCATCGACCACGACGCTCGCGGCGACGCGCTGCAGGTAGGCCATCAGCTGGGCCTCGCTGTGCCCGCGAAACAGCCGCAGGCGGCGGCGCCCGCGGGAAAGCAGCCGGCAGTAGATCTCCTGCACGAGATCCTCCACCCGCTCGTCGCCGCCGCTGGGCACCTCGAGGCGCACGAGCGTCCGCCGCACGGCGGCGACCAGCCGGGGTTGAAAGCGCTCGACGAACTCGCTCCAGGCGCGTTCGCAGTCTGCGGTCGAGCAGGACCGGAAGAGATCGGTCGGGGCCAGCTGGAACTTCGGCGCAGTCGCCGTTCGAATCGTGCTTCGTCGCATTCTCCGCTCCTTGGAAGTTGAGGAGCGGAGACGCCAGAAAAAACAAAGGGCCGAGCGCGCGCGAGCGGCTCGGCCATCCGGGAACAGAAGAAGTCTACACCTTTCCGCGCGTCCGGCCAAGCCGGGCCGGCGGATCCTCGCGAGCTCAGCGCGGGCAGAGCTCGTCCGCGGTGCGAAACGCGCTCAGGCCGACGCTGAAGCGGTCCGAGGAGCTGTGGAGCGGCATGACCCAGCTCTGCAACGGCAAGGTGATGGTCGGCAACACGAAGCACAGGGGCACAACCCAGTTACCAAGGTCCAAGAAGCCGAACGACGACACCACCGGTACTTCTTCGCCACCGACTGAAATTCGCGCTGCGACTTCGGACACCATGTAGTCGTAGATCTCGTCCTCGCCCGCGGCGTTCTCGTCGAATGGGGTCAAGCGCATGAACTGGCATGGGTCGACCGAGCTCGGACGCTCTCCGCAAGTCACTCCCTGAGTGATCGCGAAGCTGGGCTCGGCCCAGACGACGAGGTCGGTGCCGCCGGAAAAGGCGCCGCCGTTCAGGAAGCGGGCGCGATAGCGCGTGCCGAGCGGAGCGCGGGCGTCGTCGCCCGTGTGCCCGTTCCAGGCGCCGTAGAAGGTCGAGGGCCAGCCGCCGAAGCGCGCTTCGTCAGCGACGATGTGGACCGCCTCGTTCCCCTGGGCGTAGTTCTGGGCCGCGTCGACGTAGAAGAACTCCCCCAGCAGCAGGTTCTCGTTGCTCGCGATCCCCGTGCCACCGGCGACGAAATAGCCGTTGTTGATCGGATAGGGGCGCGTCGCCGAGCACTCCTGCGCGGCGTCGATCGTCACGTAGCCGGTGGCGACGTCGGCCCCGGCCCGCCCGCTGCCGGCGCACTTTTCCTGGCTGTCGGGCTGCCCGGTATGTTCCTGCCGGAGCTTTGCGAGAGCCGCGGCGTCGACTGCCGGGAGTGTCAGCGGATTCGTGCAGCCGGCGAACGAACCGCCGCCGGTCACCGGGAGAATCCCCGCGAAGAGGTCGCGCAGGTTGATCGACTGCACGTCGTTCTCGGCGAGGAAGAGATCGAAAGCGAGCGTCGGCACGCCCCAGTCGGTCCACAGGACGACATGCGCGAGCGTCGAATGCCCGCCGGCGTTGGTCACCGCGAAGAGCGTCGTCTGGTGATCGGAGCCGGCGAGATCGACCTCGAAATAGGGCACGAGCAGCGTCGCCGCGGGGATCGCGCCCCCCGAGCAGCCGCTCTCCAGGACTCCAGCCTCTGCGCGGACGGCGAGTCCGAGCAGCAGAATGCCGCCGACGACTCCACGGAGTGCCCGTCGATGGGAGAACTGCATCTCGACCTCCTCAGTTGGTTACGGCGCGGGAGGCGGCGGGCAGAGCTCGTCTCCGGTGCGATAGGAGTTGAGCCCGACGCTGAAGCGGCCGGCGGCGCTCGAAAGCGGCATCACCCAGCTCTGCAGCGGGAAGTCGATGGGAATCGCGAGGAAGCAGCCGGGATGAACCCGGTTCTCGAGGTCCACGATGCCGAACGGGGAGCCCACCGGAAGCGGCCCCGCGCCGACCGTCAGCTTGGCCGCCACTTCGTTGACGCCGAAAGTGTTCACCTCGACCCCGCCGACCGCGTCTTCGTTGAAAGAGACCTCGCGCAGGAACTGGCACGGATCGACGAAGCTCGCACGCTGTCCGCAGGTCACCGCCTGCGGCGTCGGGGTGCTGGGCTCGGCCCAGACGACGAGCTGGGTGCCGCCCGAGAAGGCGCCGCCGTTCAGGTAGCGGGAGCGATAGCGGGTGCCGAGCGGCGCGCGGTCGTCGTCGCCCGTGTGTCCGACCCAGGCAGCGTAGAAGGTGGAGGGCTGCGCGCCGAAGCGCACCGCGTCGGCGACGATGTGCACCGCTTCGTTGCCCTGGGCGTAGTTCTGGGCGACATCGACGTAGAAGAAGTCCCCGACCAGCAGGTTTTCGTTCCCGGCGATCCCCGTTCCGCCGGCCACGAAGTAGCCGGCGTGGCTGGGATAGAGGATCGACGCCGAGCAGGCCTGGGCGACGTCGATCGTCACGTAGCCGGTGGCGACGTTGGCCCCGGCCCGCCCGCTGCCGGCACAGTTCCCGTCGCCGTCGGGCTGCCCGGTGTGCTCCTGGCGGAGCGCGGCCAGAGCCGTGGCGTCGAGAACGGGCAGCGTCAGCGGATCGGTGCAGCCCACGAACGAGCCGCCGCCGGTCACCGGCAGAATGCCCGCGAAGACGTCGCGCAGGTTGATCGACTGCACGTCGTTCTGGGCGAGAAAGAGATCGAAAGCGAGCGTCGGGACGCCCCAGTCGGTCCACAGGACGATGTGCGCCAGCGTCGAATGGAGGCCGGCATTGGTCACCGCAAAGAGCGTCGTCTGGTGATCGGAGCCGGCGAGGTCGACCTCGAAATAGGGAACGAGGAGCGTCGCTGCGGGAATCGCTCCCCCCGAGCAGCCGCTCTCCAGAACTCCAGCCTCTGCCCGGACGGCGAGCCCGAGAAGGAGGATCCCACCGAGTGCTCCACTGAGTGCCAGCCGATTCGATATGCGCATTGTCATCTCCATGCTGCAGGACCTCCGCCCAGCGGGCGAGGAAGCTCGCGAGAGCCCGCGGCAACTGTGCCATTCCGGCCTGGCGATGACAAGGGTAGTTTGTACGCTGGCAGTCAGGCCAGCGCGGCGCGCGCCACGAGCCTCTCCGTCGCTCTCCGGGCCGAATCCAGGATCTCCTGCAGGTCCCAGCGCGTCAAGTGGGCGTCCTCGACCAGCAGCTCGCCGTCGACGGTCACATGCCGCACTGCGGCAGGCGAGGTCCCGAAGGCGACCCGATCATGGGGATCGATCCCCGCGGCGCCCGCGAGCTCGGGGAGGCCCGGCCGCAGAACGACGACATCCGCCCGCTTGCCGACTTCGAGGGAGCCGATCTCGGCCTCGAGGCCGAGAGCGCGCGCACCTTCGCTGGTGGCAAGGCGCAGCGCCTCGAGCCCGGTGAGGCTCCCGGGACCGCTCCGAACGCTCGCGAGCTGCGCCGCCAGCCGGAGCTCCGCCCAGGCATCGAGGCGATTGTTGCAGGCCGCGCCGTCCGCACCGACGCCGACCGGAATCCCGGCGCGGCGCAGCATGACGACCGGCGCCACTCCGGAGCCGAGTTTGAGATTGGAGCTCGGACAGTGCACGACGCTGAAGCGCCGCCCGGCGAGGTCGCGCGAGATGGCGCGGACGCAGCCAGACGCCGTGCGCGATGCGCAGGTCGCGATCGAGCAAGCCCAGATCGGAGAAGTACGCGATCTCGTCCCGCCCCTGTTTCTCCCGGCGCACGGCGCGGCCTTCCGCGCGCTGCTCGAGAGCGTGCGTGTGCACCGGCCAGCCGTGCTCCGCCGACACCCGCGCCACCTCGCGCCAGAGTCCGTCCGAACAGGAGAGCGCGAAGCGCGGATTGAGGACCGCCCGCAGGCGGCCGCCGCCCTGGCGCTCGAAACGTTCGCCGAGCACGACCGCGTGGGCGAGGCCGGCCGAAGCACCTTCCCGCAGCTCCTCCGGCAATCCTTCGCCGGAGTCCATCAGGCACTTGCCCGCCGTGGCGCGCAGGCCCGACTCGACGATCGCCGCCAGCAGCCCTTCGATGCCGCGTCCGAGGCCGATCTCCTGGATCGAGGTCGTGCCGCCGAGCAGGCACTCCGCGGCGCCGAGCCGTCCCGAGCTGTAGGCGGTGTCGTCGTCATGCGCGGCTTCGAGCGGCCAGATCCGCTCGCGCAGCCAGGGCAGGAGCGACCGCCCCTCCGCGAGCCCGCGAAAGAGCGTCTGCCCGAGATGGATATGCCCCTGCACGAGGCCCGGGAGGATCAGATGATCGGAGAGATCCAGAATTCGCGCTCGGGGCGGCGCGGCGAGATTCCGCCCGAGCGCCGCGATGCGGCCGTTTTCGAGCAGCAGATCGGTGGTGGGGTGAACCGAGGCGGCGGCGTCGAGGGTCAGAATCGTTCCGCCCTTGAGGAGGAGCGGCGCCGGCCCTCGCTCCACCGCGCTAGCGCAGCTTCTCTTCGACGAACTCGACGTGCTGGCGCACTTTCGGGTCGTACTTCTTCATCCGCAGCTTTTCGCTGGAGGCCTTCTTGTTCTTCGTGGTGGTGTAGAAATACCCCGTGCCGGCCGAAGAAACCAACTTGATCTTGTCGCGCATCTTGCAACTCCCGAAAGCGGAAACAGCGGAAAACTAGAACTGGCGGGGCCGACGGGACTCGAACCCGCGACCTCCTGCGTGACAGGCAGGCGTTCTAACCAGCTGAACTACGACCCCGCGATGAATCGTGCGACTCGAAGGCCTCCCGTTCGATGGTGGGAGGTGAGGGGCTTGAACCCACGACACCCTGCGTGTAAGGCAGGTGCTCTACCACTGAGCTAACCTCCCTCGCCCGAGCCGATGCATTCTATGGAACGGGCGCCTCCCGAGTCAACGCGGGGAAACGGCCCCGGATGGGTTGTCGAGCGCGGCGAGGGCCCGTCGGAGCTCGGCGCGCTCCGGCGCGAGCGCGACGGCGCGCGCGAAAGCCCGGCGCGCCGCCGCGCGCTCTCCCAGGCACAGATGCGCGGTCGCGAGCGCCGCCCACGACCCGGCCCGGTTGCCGTCGCGCCGGACAGCTGCCGTGAAATCGACCCCGGCGCCCCGGCAGTCGCCCTGCTCGATGCGCGCGCGGCCGCGGAAGAGCCGCAGCTCGACGCTCGCCGGCAGCGCCCTGACCGCCGCGTCGAGCAGGGCGAGAGCGCGCTCGGGCAGGGCACGGCCCCGCCACCCGGCGGCCCGCTCCACCACGAGCTCGGCGCCCTTCGCCAAGCCACCCGCCAGAGCCTCCACCAGCAAGCGGTCCGAGCGCTCCGCCTCGCGGCCGTTCTCGAAGAGGAGATTGGAGAGGTTCCACTTCACCGCCACGCTGTCCGGCTCCTGCTCGATCGCCTGCTCGTAGGCATGCACCGCCTCCGGCAGACGCCCTGCAAGCTCGAGAATCTGCGCCTCGTTGCTGAACGAGCCCGCGGTGCGCGTGCCATGCGGCCGCGAACCGATTCTTCCTCCATCGCCGCTGGCGCCGAGATAGCCCAGCGCTTGGAGCTTGCGGATCTCTTCTTCGTTCGTGGCTCGGGGTGCGGTCTGCGAGCTCGTGGCGATATCGGGCACCGGCACTTGTCGAATCGGGGCCGGCTCCCAGTCAGGCTTTTCCGCCGACCCCGATTCGACAAGCACCGGCGCCCTCCCTGGCTGGGGCGCCTGATTTCCACCAGGGGTGGTGGATGGCTCCGGCGCTCGCTGAAGCGGGGTCGGCGACCAAGCAGGACTAGGAGCCGGCCCCGCATCCACGAGTGCCGGAGCCATCCCGGGACGAGCAGGAACGTTGATCAGCGAAAGCAGGGTGGCTGCCACCTGAGCCACCCCGCCGCGTCCGCGATGCCCCGGCTGCGCGGGTATGCCGGGTCCAACGAGGAGATAGATCCCCTCGTCTCGATGCCATTTCGCGGCCGTGGCCGCCGCCACGCTCGAGAGCCCGGCCGGCCGTCCCGATCCCCACTCGAAACCGTGGTCCGAAGCGACCATCAGCACCGCGCCGGAGCGTGCCGCGAGGTCCGCGAGCTCGCCGAGAACGCTGTCGACGAGCGCGAAGTATCTCTCCGGGACGCTCTCGAAGCGGGCGGAGTCGGCTGGCGAGACGCCGGGAAGCGGCGGCGAAACAAAAGGGGCGAAGAGATGGCCGATCGTGTCCGTGCCCTCGAAGTAGACCACCGCGAGCCGGGTCGGATGAGCGACGAGCCACTCGGAGGAGAGCCGGCGCACGATCTCGGTCTGCAACAGCACCTGGCGAAGACCGGGAATCCTCTCGGCAAACGGGTCGGTGGATGCAGCCGCTGCCGCGTACTCGGCCTCCGTCAGATCGGGGAGCATTCTGCGCAGCGCGGCGAGATCCACATCGGATGCGGCCTCGCGCCGCACACCCTCGGCCCACAGAACCTCGGCCTTCGGCGTGAGAGCGCGTTCGATCGAACCGCGGGCGGAGAGGAAGACATTACTCACCAGCAAGCCTTTCGTCTCTTCCGCCGGAAACGTCGCCCAGAGTCCCACGACCGCGACCTCCCTCCCGGCGTCGGAGGCGAGGTTCCACACCGCAGGCACTCTGCGCTCGTCGCTCGTCATCGGCTCGCGCCGCCCCGTGACCGGATTGAAGCGCACGAAGTCGAGAATGCGGTGCTCGAGCGGCGAGCGCCCCGTCATCATCGTCGTCCAGACGAGCGGCGAGAGCGGCGGCTGCTCGGTGACCAGGACTCCCCCGCTCCCCGCGCGTTCGAGGCGGGCCAGGTTCGGCATCGTGCCGCTCGCCATCAGCGCATCGAGATACCGCCAGTCGGCGCCATCGAGCCCGACGAAGAGGACGCTGCGGGGGCGCGCGCCGCCGGCACTCACTCCCGGCCGATCCGTCGCGCGCCCACAGCTCGCGACGAGACCGAGAGCGCAAAGCGAAAGGGCCCCCGCGAGGGGGCCCCTGAAACGCCTGGCTTTACGCCCGTGGCTCAAAAGCTCAGCCGGACCCCCACCCGTGCCGTCGTCGGCGCCGTGCGCAGGAGCGGACGGCCGTATCCGGGATTGACCGGCGTCGGGTTGAAGTTGTCGGCCTCCTGGAAGCCCCAGCGTTGATCGATCAGGATCGGACGCTGGGCGTTGAGGACGTTGAAGATGTCGAGCATGAAGTTGAGCGACACCGGTCCGACGTCGAGCGGATAGCCGAGATGCACGTCGGCCTCGTAGATGTCCGGGGAGCGCCCTTCGGAGCCGCGCTGGGTGAGAAAGAACTCGTAGCGGTTGTAGCCGTCCGAGAATCCGTACTTGCTGAGCGGCGTGCCGGTGCGGTAGTAACCCGAGAAGCCGATCGACAGCTTGATCGGCGTCACGAAGTAACCCGAGAACTTCAACTGATGACGGCGGTCGTTCGACAGCGGGCCATCGTTGGTGATGTGGTCGAAGTTGCGCCCGTCGGTGAAGAAGTCGTAATAGTCGTACGCCGCCGAGATGTTCGGATCGGCGCCGACGTTGGTGAACGGCGCGTACTCGCCGTCGTAGTTGCCGTCGAGCTTCGAATAGACGTAAGAGACGAGCCCCTGCCAGTTGTCCGAGAAGCGCTTGTGGGCGTCGAGCTGCACGCCCTTGTAGACGCGCTTGGCCGCGGGAGCCGGGAAGGTCGTCGAGACGTCGTAGGTGAAGATCCGCTTCATGTTCCCTTCGCCGGGGTTGCCGATGCAGTAGTCATAGGCATCGCTGCAGACGAAGTCCTCGATCACGCGGCCGTACTCGCGGTAGATCAGCTTCGCGCCCACCGCGACGTCCGGCAGGACTTCGCGCTCGTAGCCGAGCAGGTACTCGCTGACGTACTGGTTCTTGAGGTTCGGATCGGCCTCCTCGGTATATCCCCCGAGAATCACGGAGGGGCGGCCGATATCCGACTCCGCGCCGGCATCCGGCGAGGTCGAGAGCGGATCGTAGTTGAAGATGCGCGCCTGGCGCTCCTGGGCGAACGAGCGGATCACGAGGTCCATCGGAATCTGCTCGTAATACTGGCCGAAGGCGCCGTAGAGCTTCGAGCGCGTCGCCGCCTCCGGCGCCCAGGTGAATCCGATGCGCGGCGCATAGTCTTTCTTGAGGTCGATGACCTTGCGTCCGAAGCGGTCGAAGATCTCCTGGCGATCCCAGCGCACGCCGAGATTGAGGCTGAACTCGGAGGAGATCTGCCAGCGGTCCTGCAGGTAGGCCGCGGTGTTGTCGTGCTTCACCGGCGCCACCAGCGCCGAAGTCGGCGCGTTCTCGATCGTGGCGAGCGGCGTCGTCCAGTAGAAATGGCTGTAGATCGCGGGTCCGCCGGCGGGGTTCTCGAGAATGTCCACCCGCTGTCCACCGGACATGCGCTTGAGCACGTCCGCCTTCTCCTTCTCGAGCTCGAGGCCGAACTTGAGCTCGTGGCGGTCGAAGTACTTCGAGACCGAGCCGCCCCAGCCGTCGCGCGTGAAGGTCTTCACCTGGGTGAGCCCGAAGCCGCCGGTCTGGAACGAGTCGTTCGCCGAATCCCGGAACTCCACGATGTCGCCCGCGGCGGAGGCCGGCCCGATCGAGTTCTCCTCCTCGTGGCGGGAGATCTGGCCGGCGATGACCCAGGTTCCGGCGAGCAGTCCGTCATAGCGCAGCGCGTAGTCACGGCCGCCGAACGCCTGCTTGCCCTGATAGGTGAGCGGATCGCCGTTCAGCTTGTGGTCCGGGTCGTTGATCGCCCCGGCGTCGTCCCGGGGATCCTGGAAGAAGGTCCCGATGAGCGACTGCCCGGAAGAGATGTTGAAGGTCAGCTTGGCGGCGGCGAGGTCGCGGTCGCTCGTCGAGTCGACGACGCTGCCGGCCTGCGGACCCGCCGGCAGAATGGTGTTGATCGTATTCGACACCCGGTCGTAGGCGGCGAAGAACCAGAGGCGGTCCTTGACCAGATAGCCCCCCAGATCGGCGCCGAAATCCTGGCGCTTGAATCCGGCGACGGTGCCGGCCGTGGAGACGACCGTATCCGGGCTCGATTGCAGCGAATCGTCGTCGAAGTAGCCGAAGACGTCGCCCTTGAACTCGTTGCCGCCCGACTTGGTGATGACGTTGATCACGCCTCCCGTCGAGCGCCCGTATTCGGCCTCGTAGCCGCCGGTCTTGATGTCGATCGCCTCCACGAACTCGAAGTTCAGCTCCTTGCCCTGGAAACCGTACTCGACGCCGGTGGTGTTGACGCCGTCGACGATGTAGGTGTTCTCGGCGCCCGAGGAGCCGTAGACCGAGATCGTGGTCTGCGACGCGTTCTCGGGGTTGGCATCCGAAGCCACTCCCGGCACGAACTGCGCCATCGAGCTGTAGTTGCGGCCGGTGGGCAGGGACTCGATCGCCTGCTGGTTGAGGTTGGAGCCGACCGTGGTGGAGGCCAGATCGATCACCGCCGCGTCGCTCACCACGGTGATCTCCTCGGACTCCGACGGGTGGAGGGTTCCGTTCACCGTCGTGGCGCGATCGAGACCCACCGGAACGTTCTGGTGCTCGGGCGCGAACCCGGCGAGCTCGAAGGTGAGAACGTAGTCCCCCGGGGGCAGCAGATTCAGGCGATAGGCGCCCGTCGAATCCGACGTCACCACGCGCGAGCCCTGGAGCGCCCGGCTGGTCGCGGTCACGGTCGCTCCCGGCAGGGCTGCGCCGTTCTCGTCGCTGACCCGCCCGACGATGCCACCGGTGGTTTGCGCCGCGAGCGGCGCGGAGAGAAGCAACAGCATTGCGGCAAACCGAAGCCAGCCTCTTGTTCGCATTCGAGCCTCCTCGCCCAAAGGTCACACGTGACCCGCAAATTCGTCCCTGCGCCACGCTGCCGAAAAACTTCCGCGAAGTATACTGCCGGCGAGGAGGAGCGAACGATGCACACACTTCCCAAGCTGCCCTACGCTTTCGATGCTCTCGAGCCCCACATCGACGCGCGCACGATGGAGATCCACCACGACAAGCACCACCAGGCCTACGTCGACAATCTGAACAAGGCCCTGGCGGGCGCTCCCGAGCTGGCGAAGCTGCCGGTAGAGGACTTGCTGCGCGGCCTCGCTTCGGTTCCGGAGGCGATCCGCGGCGCGGTGCGCAACCATGGCGGCGGGCATGCCAACCACTCGCTGTTCTGGGAGATCATGGGTCCCAAGGCCGGTGGAGCCCCGACCGCAAAGCTCGCGAGCGCGATCGACGCGGCGTTCGGCTCGTTCACCGCCTTGCAGGAGAAGGTCAACGCGGCGGCGACCGGGCAGTTCGGCTCGGGCTGGGGCTGGCTGGTGGTCGCCGACGGCAAGCTCGAGGTGATCGCGCGGCCGAACCAGGACAGCCCGCTCGCCGAAGGCAAGACGCCGCTCCTCGGCGTCGACGTCTGGGAGCACGCCTATTACCTGAAGTATCAGAACCGGCGGGCCGACTACCTCAAGGCCTGGTGGAACGTCGTGCGCTGGGACAAGGTCGCGGAGCGTTTCGCCCGCGCCCACGCCTGAGCGCGGCCTTTCCATATAATTGATCGTTCTGCGGCGCGGGGGCCGGCATCCGACCTTCGCGCCGCAGTCACGTGGGCGGTGTAGCTCAGGGGTTAGAGCGAGCGACTCATAATCGCTAGGTCGGTGGTTCGATCCCACCCACCGCCACCATGCACGACCGCCCGGGCCGGGCTAGCCTCCCTGGACGCGATCTCCGCCCGACAGGTTCGCGCCTAGGTCGTCGACCCGCGACGCCGCATCAGGAGCACCACCGCGGCCGAGGCCAGGGCGAGGACCAGCATCGCGAGGCCACCCTGACTGACCGTCGGTACGTCGACAACCGAAGCCCCGCACTGCGGAGCCGGACCGGTGCAGACGTCGCTGATATCGGTATTGGGGCTCGAGGCGAAGGTCGTCGTCGCGGTCTGCGTCTCGTTCTCCATGAGATAGATGCCGAGACCGGGAGCCCCCTGCAGGACCGGCAGGAGCTGCTGGTGCACGAGGCAGTAAGTCTGGGTCGTGCCGTTGGCCGGGAAGTCGAGCGGATCGCCGCCCTCGAAGTTCCCGTCGTCCCAGTAGGTGATTCCGGCGTGGGCAGTGCCACCGCCGCTCGGCGTGTCCACCGTGCCGGAGACCAGGGCATAGCAGCCGTTGACGACTTGGACATTCATCGTCCCCGCGAGGATCGTCCCGACGCCGCCCTGCGGACTGTCACCCGCAGGCGGTGCAGGACGATTTTCGAGCGCCCACGACGGCGAGACCGCGACCAGGCCTCCCAACAGACAGAGTGCGACACAGGATCCAAATCTCATAGTCTCCCCTTTCCTGCCAAGCCGGAGGAATGATCAATATTCCCTCTTCGCATATTATAACAGAGCCCGCGGCGCCAGGATCCGAGGCCGCCGTCTTACCGGCCCCGCCCGCAAGGCGGAAGCTCTTCGGTCCCGAGCGCGCCGCCGATCGCCCCCCGACCCGGCCATCCATGTCCGACCCCGTCCAGGAAGAGACCGCTGCCCTGCTCCGCACCGAGATCGCGGCCGGCTCCGTAGGTCCCTGGGTCGTCGCCTTCTCGGGCGGGGTCGACTCGACGGCGCTCGCCCTGGCGCTCGCCGAGCTCGCGCCGATGCACGACCTGGCGATCGACCTCTTTCACGTCGACCACGCTCTCGACCCCGGATCGGGCCAGCGGGCGCGCGCGGCGGCGGCGCTCGCCGCCGAGATCGGTCTGCCGTGCACCAGCGAGCGGCATCCGGTTTCGCCCGCGCGCCGGCGGCGCGAGGGCACCGAGGCGGCGGCGCGGCGGGTGCGCTACGCGGCGCTCGAGGCGTTCCGGGTGCGCATCGGCGGCGACCGGATCCTCACCGCGCATCACCGCGACGACCAGATCGAAACCGTCCTCCTCCGCCTGGCTGCGGGCAGCGGTCTCTTCGGCCTCGCCGGCATCCAGCCCCGGCGGGGGGCGATCCTCCGACCCCTGCTCGGCGTCGGCCGCTCCGAGCTCGCCAAGTTCGTCGCCGCGAGCGGCCTCGCCGCCCTCGACGATCCGACCAACCGCGAGCTCTCCTTCGACCGCAACCGACTCCGCCATCTCCTGCTGCCCCACCTGCTGAGGCGAGAGCCGGGTTTGGCCTCCGCCCTCGCCGGGGTCGCCGCGGCGGCGGGACGAGCTCGGAACACGCTCGACCTTCGGCTCGAAAGGCTGCTGGTAGAGGAGGGTCGAAGTACGGAGCCGGGCCTCGAGCTCGAGGCACTTTTCTCTTTGCCGGAGCCTCTGGCACTTCTCGCGCTGGATCTCCTCGAGCGCCGGGCGGGGCGCGAGCGCCCCACTTCGACGCGCTCGAAGCGTGAGCTCCTGCGCCAGCTGGCAGGCAGGTCATCCGGGCCGGTCGCCTCAGGCGATGGCCTTGTCTGGAAGGCCGCGGACGGCTTTCTCACCCTGACTCCTCCGCCCGCCGCCGTCGCCGCCTTTTCATATATTCTGGAAGCGCCGGGAGAGGTCGAGGTGCCGGAGATTCAGGGTCGAATCCGATTCTCCCGCGAGCCTTACGCTGCCTGGATGCGCGCCGGCGACCGTCGGCGCGCGGCGCTTTCGATCCCGGGGTCGGATGCGCCCCGGGTGGAGATTCGCAACCGTCGGCCGGGAGACCAGATCCGGTCGCTCGGGGCGCCTGGAATTCGCCGGCTGAAGGAACTGTTGATCGATCACAAGGTGCCCTACGCGGAGCGGGACGCCCTTCCCCTGCTCCTGGTCGACGGCACGATCGCCTGGGTACCGGGTATCACCATCGACGACCGGTTCCGGCTGGGGGACGAGAGCTTGCCGTGGGTTGCCGAGTGGATCGACAACCCGCGGAGCGACTTTCGGCGTATAACTAGCAAGGAAGTTCCGGCAGAAGACCGGAAGGAGTCCTGATCTTGAGCTCAACCCTGCGCACGCTTCTGCTCTGGATGGTCATCTTCGTGGTGGTCATCCTGCTCTGGAATACCTTCCAGGTCGGCAAGACGACCCGGCACGAGCTCACTTACAGTGAATTCAACGAGGAGCTCAACAAGGGCCACGTCGCCAAGATCACGCTGCGCGAGCAGACCATCACCGGCATCTTCAAAGAGGGCGGCCAATTCCCGAAGGGCGAGGAGTTCAAGGTCGAGCTGCCGTTTCGTCCGGACGCGGCCTACACCGACAAGCTCATCGCGGCCAGGGTGGAAGTCCTCGCCGAGCTGCCGAAAGAGAATGCGCTGCTGACCATCCTCGTCGGGTGGGCCCCGGTGCTGCTCCTCGTCGGTCTCTGGATCTTCTTCATGCGCCAGATGCAGAGCGGCGGCAACAAGGCCCTGTCCTTCGGCAAGAGCAAGGCGAAGCTCCTCTCGACGACCGGCAAGAAGGTCACCTTCAAGGATGTCGCCGGTGTGGACGAGGCCAAAGAGGAGCTGCAGGAGATCGTCGAGTTCCTCAAGGACCCGCAGAAGTTCCAGAAGCTCGGCGGCAAGATCCCCAAGGGCGTCCTCCTCATGGGCCCTCCCGGCACCGGGAAGACGCTGCTCGCCCGCGCCATCGCCGGCGAGGCCAACGTCCCCTTCTTCTCGATCTCGGGCTCCGATTTCGTCGAAATGTTCGTCGGCGTCGGCGCGTCGCGGGTGCGCGATCTCTTCGAGCAGGGCAAGAAGAACGCCCCCTGCATCGTCTTCATCGACGAAATCGACGCCGTCGGGCGCCACCGCGGCGCCGGCCTCGGCGGCGGCCATGACGAGCGCGAACAGACGCTCAATCAGCTGCTCGTCGAGATGGACGGTTTCGAGACCAACGAAGGAGTCATCCTGATCGCCGGCACCAACCGCCCGGACGTGCTCGATCCGGCGCTCCTGCGTCCAGGCCGTTTCGACCGCCGCGTCGTGGTCGATCGTCCGGACATGAACGGACGGCTCGGTATCCTCCAGGTCCACACCCGGACCATCCCCATGTCCGAGGACGTCAGCCTCTCGGTCCTCGCCCGCGGCACCCCGGGCTTCGCCGGCGCCGACCTCGCGAACCTCGTCAACGAAGCGGCTCTGATCGCCGCGCGGCGCAACAAGAAGAAGGTCGAGATGGTCGATTTCGAGTTCGCCAAGGACAAGGTTCTGATGGGAGCCGAGCGCAAGTCGCTCGTCCTCACCGAGGACGAGAAGCGCGTCACCGCCTACCACGAGGCGGGACACGCCATCGTCGCGGCCTTCCTCGTCGGGCACGATCCGCTGCACAAGGTCACCATCATTCCGCGCGGACGCGCCCTCGGGGTGACGATGCAGCTGCCGACCGAAGACAAGTACACCTACACCAAGAACTTCGTCTCGAGCCAGATCGCGATCCTCATGGGCGGCCGGGCGGCCGAGGAGATGACCCAGAAGGACATCACCACCGGCGCCGGCAACGACATCGAGCGCGCCACCGCGATGGCGCGCAAGATGGTCTGCGAATGGGGGATGTCGGAGCTCGGGCCTTTGGCCTTCGGCGGCGACAGCGAGCCGGTCTTCCTGGGCCGCGACTTCGCCCAGCGGGCCGGCCTACAGCGAGGAGACGGCGCAGCGCATCGACGCCGAAGTGTCGCGCATCGTTCAACGCGCCTACGAGCAGGCGCGTGACATCCTGAAGCGGAATCGGACGGTGCTCGACAGCGTGGCTTCGAACCTGCTCGAGAAGGAGTCGCTCGAAGGTGCCGAGGTCTACGCGATCATCGAGAAGCTCACCGGCGAGCGCCTCGATCCCGCGCCGCGACTGCGCCCTGACGCCGCCCCGCCAGCCTCCGGCGCGGGAGACGCTCCCGCCGATCCGGCCTCCGGACGCCCCGCTTCGGGTCCGTCGTTCACTCCCGAAGCCAGTCCGGCCTGAGCTTCCGTCGGCCCCTGCTTCTGACTGGCTGCTCCGGCACCCGGGTCTCCGCTAGACTTGCGGACGGAAGTCAAGCGCCCAGGAGATGATCCCCCAGCCCAAACCCATCGCTTCGTACCGGCTGACTCTCGCGCGGGGGCAGGAGTTGGCGCTCGTCGCGTACCGGCCGAAGCTCGTGGGCGTGGTCAACATCACGCCCGATTCGTTCAGCGACGGCGGAGAGTTCCTCGCGCCGGGGCGCGCCATCGAGCATGCTCTCCGGCTGATCGACGAGGGCGCCGACCTGCTGGATCTGGGCGCCGAGTCGACGCGCCCCGCCGGCACCACCTACGGCGCCGGCGCGCGCGAAGTGCCGGCGCGCGAAGAGATCGCCCGCCTCATCCCCGTCCTCGCGGGCCTCCGGAGCCGAACCGGGATCCCGATCTCCGTCGACACGCGCAAGGCCGAGGTTCTCCGGGCGGCCCTCGACGCCGGCGCCGACCTGCTCAACGATGTCTCCGGCCTGGGCGATCCGGCGACCGCGGCGCTCGCCGCCGAAACCGGCTGCCCGGTCGTCCTCATGCATCATCGCGGCATCTTCGCGGGTGCGGGTCCGTCGACGTCGCGCCTCCTCGACGAGGTGCGCTCGGGCCTGCTGTCCGCGCTGGCGCGCGCCGGCGCGGCCGGTTGCCGGCGCGACCAGATGGTGCTCGACCCGGGGCTCGGATTCGCGCTGCGCGGCCGGCAGAACCTCGAGCTGCTGCGTCGCCTTCCCGAGCTCACCGACCTCGGGCGGCCGCTCCTCGTGGGTGCGAGCCGCAAGAGCTTCCTCGGCGAGGTCACCGGCATCGAGAAACCCGCCGACCGTCTGCCGGAAAGTCTCGCTGCGGCGGCCTGGGCGGCCGCCGGCGGGGCGGCTCTGCTGCGCGTCCACGATGTCGCCGCGACGCGCAGGTTCCTCGCGGCGTTCACCGCGATCGGCGAGGAGGGGACTCCGTGAACTTCGGCGAGTTCTTCGAGCTCCTGACCTGGCAGGACCTGCTCGACGTCGCCATCGTCGCGATCGTCTTCTACAACCTCCTTCTCCTGATTCGCGGGACGCGCGCGGTTCAGATCCTGGTCGGACTCGCCTTCGTGGCGGCGACCAGCTACCTCGCGCGCTGGACCCACCTGGTCGCGCTGGAAACGCTGATCCAGAAGTTCCTGCTGGTGCTTCCGTTCGCGCTCGTCGTGCTCTTTCAACCGGAGATCCGCCGGGCACTCGCGAAGTTCGGGCGCGGACCGTTCTTCGGCGCCGCGCCGAGACGGGCCGACGGGCTCTTTCACGACGTCGTTCTCGCGGCCTCGACCCTGGCTGAGCGCCGCACGGGGGCGCTCGTCGTCTTCGAGCGCAAGGAGGGCCTGCGCACCTACATCGAGAACGGCATCGCGCTCGATGCTCTGATCTCCTTCGACCTCCTGGTGAGCGTCTTCACGCCTGATGCGCCGCTGCACGACGGCGCGATCATCATCCAGGGCGAGCGCATCGCCGCAGCCTCCTGCTTCCTCCCTCTGACCGCCAATCCCGAGCTCTCCAAGGAACACGGCTCGCGTCACCGCGCCGCGCTGGGGATCAGCGAAGAGACCGACGCCCTGGCGCTCATCGTCTCCGAGGAGACCGGGGAGATCTCGCTCGCCGTGGGCGGCGACCTGGAGCGCAACCTCGACACCGCGCAACTCGCTTCCAGGCTCGACTTTCATCTCGTCACCGATACGCAAGCGTCGCGCCGGGGGAATCGGTGACCCGCCGCAGCCTAGGCATCTGGGGACTTCGCCTGTTCGCGATCCTGGCGGCGGTGGTGGTCTGGTTTTCGGCCTCGTTCGAGAAGCGCGAGAAAGTGAGCGAGAAGCTCATCGACGCGACCGTGACCTACAACCCGACGCGCGGCATCATCATCCTCGACCCGTTGCAGACGGTGAAGGTGCGGCTCCGCGGTCCCGACCGGCAGATCCGGACGCTCGCGCCGCACGTCGTCGACGTGGTGATCGAGGTCTCCGGCAACGCGATCGGGACTCTCGATGTCCAGCTCGACGAGAGCAACGTTCTCCGGCCCGAAGGGCTCGAAGTGCTTTCCATCCAGCCCAACTCCATCCCACTGCGACTCGATCGCGAAAAGACCCAGATGCTGAAAGTCTCGCCCCGGTTGGTCGGGGAACCGGCCGCGGGCGCCGAACCGCTCTCGCCGATCGCCCATCCCGACATGGTCCAGGTCACCGGTCCCGAGTCGCTGCTCGCCGGCCTCACGGCGGTCACCACGAGCCCGATCAGTCTGGACGGCCATGCCCTGACCTTCAAGCAGACGGTGAGCGTCGTGCCGCCGAATCCGTTGGTTCGGATCGTCGAGCCCTCGGTCGTGACCGTCGAGATACCGATGCAGTTTCCCGGTAGCGGCGCGGAGCACCCCGAGACGCCATGAATCGGCGACTCTTCGGCACCGACGGCATTCGGGCGCGCTTCGGCGACGAGCCGCTCACGATCGCGACGGTACGGCGCATCGGCCTCGCGCTGGGGCGCGGGTTGGCGAGCGTCGCTCACCCGGAGCCGCTCGTCCTCCTGGGCGGCGACACCCGCGCCAGCACTCCTGCGCTCGTCGAGTGGATCGACCGACGGCCTCGAAGCCGCGGGCGCTCGCACCGTCGATCTCGGAACGGTCCCGACCCCCGCGGTCGCCTGGGCGGTCCCGCGACATGGCGCCGCCGCCGGGGTGGTGGTCTCGGCGAGTCACAACCCTGCCGCGGACAACGGCCTGAAACTGATCGACGGCGCGGGCTTCAAATGGACGCTCGCGGCCGAATCCGAGCTCGAGGCTCGGCTCGCCGGGACCGAGGGTCCCGCGCCGCCTGGGCGGCGGCGGGACGCCGCGCCCGCCACCGCGCCCGAGGCCGGCGAACGGTACCTGCACTGGCTGGTCAGCGAGGCCGGCGGGCGACATGCGCTCGCCGGGCTGCGGGTCGCTCTCGACACCGCGAACGGCGCCGCCGCGCGGCTTGCGGGCGAGCTCTTCGCCCGCCTCGGGGCGAGCGTCGAGCTTCTCTTCGCCTCCCCGGACGGGCTGAACATCAACCGCGACTGCGGCTCGACCCATCCGGAGGCGCTCAGCGCTCGACTCGCGAACGGCGGGTTCGATCTCGGATTCGCCTTCGACGGCGATGCCGACCGCGCTCTGCTGCTCGACGAGCACGGACGGGCGCACGACGGCGACTCGATGCTCTATCTCTGGGCGCGCGATCTCCAGCAGCGCGGGCTGCTCGCGGTGCCGCAGGTTGTCGCCACGAGCATGAGCAATCTCGGACTCGAGCAGGCTCTGGCGGCGATCGGCGTCGGCGTCCTGCGTTGCGACGTCGGCGATCGCGCGGTCGTCGCGGCCTTGCGCGCGCATGGACTGCGGCTCGGAGGCGAACAGTCCGGTCACCTCGTCGACCTGCACTGCACGACGACCGGCGACGGCCTCCTCACCGCGGCGCGAATCGCAGTCATCGCTGCCAGCGCCGCCCGCGCGGGGACTCCGGTTTCCAAGATGCTGGCCGATTTCCGCCGCTATCCCCAGGTGCTGCTGAACGTGCAGGTGGCGCGCAAGCCGAACCTCGAGCATCTGCCCGGCGTGGCCGCCACGGCCCGCCGGGTCGAGAGCCGGCTGGGCACGCGGGGCCGACTGGTGCTGCGCTACAGCGGCACCGAACCTTTGGCCAGGATCATGATCGAGGGACCCGACGAGGACGCGATCGGCCCGCTCGCCGAAGAGCTCGCCGACGCCATCCGCAAAGAGATCGGAGTCGCGCCATGAAGCCGGCGGAGCTTCGCCTGTCGGTGAACGTGGATCATGTGGCGACCCTGCGCCAGGCGCGCCGCCTCGACTACCCGGATCCGGTCGCAGCGGCCGCGATTGCGGAGGCCGCCGGAGCCGCCGGCATCACCATCCACCTGCGCGGCGACCGGCGGCACATCCAGGACCGCGATCTCGAGAGGCTGCGCGCCACGGTGCGCGGCAAGCTGAACCTCGAGATGGCCGCGAGCGCCGAGATGATCGCCCTCGCCTGCGCCGCGAAACCGCACCAGGTGACGCTCGTTCCGGAGCGCCCGGAGGAGCTCACCACCGAGGGCGGTCTGGACGTCGCAGCCCAGCTGCCGCGGCTCCTTGCCGGCGCCGAGCGCCTGCGTGCCGCCGGGATCGAAGTTTCGCTCTTCGTCGATCCGGACCCGCGGCGGATCGAGGCGCTGGCGCCGTTCACGGATGGTCTGGCGAGCGGCATCGAGCTCAACACCGACGCCTACACCCGCGCCCTCGGCGGCCTCGCCGCGAGCCGGCGGGCCGAGGCCGCGCGCTCGGCCGAGATGGGAGAAGCCCTCGGCTTCCGGATCTACGCCGGGCACGGCCTCACCGCCGCCAACGTCGGCGGGATCGCCTCGATCCGCCAGATCGAGGAGCTCAACATCGGACACTCGCTGATCGCGCGCGCTGTCGCTGTCGGGCTCGCGGCTGCGGTGAAGGAGATGCTCGCGGCGATGCATGCCGGCCGGGCCGCCGCTCGGGCCGAAGCGCGCGCGCTGCCGGCCTAGCTCCGGGCTTCGCGGGCGTCAGCGCTCGACTTCGAGCAGCGGCTCGCGCGTCTCTTCGGGCTCGGCGGCGAGAATGAAGGTGCGCGAGATCGGCAGCAGCGCGCGCCTAAAGGTGCCTCCCAGTTGCAGATTGACCTCATAGAAGCCCTGGGGCCAGATCGTCAGCAGGCGGCCGCGCTTGGCCTCGCCGGTGATGTTGTCGAAATAGACGAAAACGTCCGCCGGGGTTTCCATGGTTCACTCCTGGTAGAAGCCCTGATCCTTGTAGTCTTTGAGCTTGCGCTGCAGCGTGCGCAGACCGATTTCGAGAAGCTTCGCCGCCTCGACCCGGCGCCCGCCGGTGCGCTCCAGGGCGGCGAGAATGGCGTCGCGCTCGATCTCGTCCATGGTCTTCGTGCCCCGCGGAGAGTCGACGCCGGCCGGGAAGTGAAGCGGCTCACGGTGACGAGCGAGCACGGCCTCCTCCGCGGCGGCACCGCCGTCCGCCTCCTCCAGCGCCAGGGCAACGTCACCCTGTTCGGATTCGTCGGCGCAGGCCTGGATCTCCGGCGGCAGGTCGCTCACCCGGATGAGATCGCCGCGATGGAAGATGACCACCGATTCGATCGCGTTGCGGAGCTCACGCACGTTCCCAGGCCAGGGGTAGGCGGAAAACGCTCCGAGCGCTTCGCGCGAAAGGCGCTTCGCCTCCCGACCGTGCTCACGGCAGATCAGATTCAGATAGTGCTCGGCGAGGCGCGGGATGTCGTCGCGCCGGTCGCGCAACGGCGGAATCTTGAGCGTCACGACCTTGAGCCGGTAGAACAGGTCCTCGCGGAACCGCCCCTCGGAGATCTCCTTCTCGAGGTCCTTGTTGGTGGCCGTGATCAGGCGGAAATCGACGTCGATCAGCTCACTGCCGCCGACCCGCATCACGCGGCGCTCCTCGAGCACGCGCAGGAGCTTGACCTGGAGCTCCGGATAGAGCTCGGAGATCTCGTCGAGAAAGAGCGTGCCCTTGTGCGCGAGCTCGAACTTGCCGATCTTCCTTCCGATCGCGCCCGTGAACGAGCCGCGCTCGTGTCCGAAGAGCTCGCTCTCGAGGATGTCCGGCGGAATCGCGCCGCAGTTGATCGCCAAAAAGCGCTCGTTGCGCCGCGGGCTCGTGAGGTGCAGCGCGTTCGCGACCAGCTCCTTGCCGGTGCCGCTCTCGCCGATGACGAGCACCGTCGACTTGGTCGGGGCGACCAGGCGCATCTGCTCGAACAGGGCCTCCATCTTGGCCGAGCGGCCGATGATGCTCTCGAAGCCGTAGCGCTTGTCGAGCTGCTCGTTGAGCTCGACGACCCTCGCCTTGAGCTGGCGCTGCTCGAGCTGGGTCAGGACCCGCTTGCGGAGCTCGTAGAGATCGACCGGCTTGGTCAGATAGTCGTCGGCCCCGACCCGCATCGCCTCGACCGCGGATTCGATCGAGCCGAAGCCGGTGACCAGAATCACGGCGAGATCGAGCCCGCGCCGGCGGACCTCGTTCAGGAACCCCAAGCCATCGAGCCCCGGCATGCGCAGATCGCAGACCGCGAGCTGCGGCGTGTCGGTCTCTTCCAGGAGCTCGAGCGCCCGGCGCGCGTCGTCGAACGTCCGCACCACGAATCCGGCCCGCTGGATGGCTAGCGCCATCGACTCGCGCGAGCCGGTCTCGTCATCGATCACCAGGACCTGCGGATCCGCCGACATACCATGCCATTCTGGCACAATTAGGCCGCCTATCCTCTCGGGTTGGGCTCCACGCAACGCTGAAAGAAGCTGCTGGTAAAGGAGACGTAGACTGACCGTCTAGCAGATCCATTCGAGCTGTCTGCCCCAGTAAGGAGCCCTCCGTGCGAAAAGGTTTTCTCTTGGCGATTCTTCTTGTAGAGCTAACCGTTGCGGGTGTAGCTCCGGCTCAAGAGCCGGCTCCCAATTTCGCGGCGGAGCTCGTCAAGATCCACGCTGCGCTGGAGAAGATCGCGACCCTGCTCGCCCGCCAATCCGATTCCGCGGACGTCGATCTGCTCATGAAGCGGGTTCAGCTCGGACAGAGCCGGATCTCCGAGTACGAGCGCCAGCTCAAAGACGCAGAGCATAGCCGCGAGGAGCTGCAGGATCGCAAGACCCAGCTCGAGATGCAGGTCCAGATGACCCGCACGCGCAACGACAACGCCTCGGAGCCACGAATGTCGCCGGAAGAACTGGATTCCTGGACCCAGAGGTTCGGTGAGCAGCTCAAGCGAACAAACCAGCGACTCTCAGAAGCCTCTGCCGAGATCGCCGAAATTCAAGGCCACCTGACGGAAAGCGTCGAGGGCGTCCGCGATTGGCAGGTGCTCCTAGACCGCCGCCTGGCTGGCCGGTAGACGGCGCGTCGCAGCCACCGAAGAACCGCGCCCGACCCTTTACCGAGCCTCTTTTTCTTCTTTACTAACTCTTTTTCAGCCGCTTGAGGAAGCCGGTCTCGTCCAGGATCTCGACGCCCAGGGCACGGGCCTTGTCGAGCTTCGAGCCGGCATCTTCGCCGGCGACGACGAAGTCGGTCTTCTTCGACACCGAGCCGGCGACGCGGGCGCCCAGGGCTTCGAGTTGCGCGGCGGCCTCGTCGCGGCTCATCGACTCGAGCTTGCCGGTCAGAACGACGGTCTTGCCGGCGAGCGGCAGAGCGGCGGCGGCCGGGCGCGCGATCGCGGGCGGCTCGACCCCCGCCGCGGCGAGCGCCGCGAGACGCTTGCGCTGCCGGGGATCGGAGAAGAAGGCGCGCACGCTCGCGGCCACCTTGGGGCCGATCTCGTCGACGACCTGGAGCTCCTCTTCGCTGGCCCGAGCGAGCGCGCCGAGAGATCCGAAATGCTGCGCCAGGAGCTTCGCGGTGCGCTCGCCGACCATGCGGATGCCGAGCGCGTAAAGGAGCCGTGCGAGCGGCCGGTGCCGGCTTTCGGCGATCGACGCCAGGAGGTTGTCGGCCGACTTCCCCCCCCAGCCGGGGAGCCCGATCAGCGAGTCGCGTTCGAGGTGGTAGAGCGCCGCGAGGTCGGGGAGCAGGCCGGCGGCGACGAGCTGGGCGATGCGCTCGTCGCCCAGGCCTTCGATCTCCATGGCGTTCCTCGAGACGAAATGGCGGATCGTCTCCTGGCGCACCGCCGGGCAGTCCGGATTCACGCAGCGCGAGGCGACCTCGCCATCGAAGCGCACCACCGGCTCCCCGCATTCGGGACAGGCCGGGGGCATCTCGAACGGGCGCGACGCCTTCGGCCGCCGGTCGAGCCGGACCGCAACGACCCGCGGGATGACCTCCCCCGCCTTCTCGATGACGACGGTGTCGCCCACCCGCACGTCCTTGCGCGACAGGTCTTCGTAGTTGTGCAGCGTCGCTCGGCGCACCGTCGAACCCGCCACCAGCACCGGATCGAGCTCGGCAACCGGAGTCAGCACTCCGGTCCTCCCGACCTGCACCGCAATGCCACGCACCACCGTCTCCGCCTGCTCCGGCTCGTACTTGTACGCCACCGCCCAGCGCGGTGCCTTGGCGGTCGAGCCGAGGCGATCGCGTAGCGCCAGATCGTCGATCTTGACCACCACGCCGTCGGTCTCGAAGCCGAGCTCGTGACGCTTCTCGCCGCCACTCCGCGATGAACTCCTCGACCGCCGCGAGCCCGCGACAGAGGCGCCACGACGGATGCAGGGGAAAACCCCAAGCGGAGAGCTGCGCGAGACTCTCGGCATGGGTCGCGAAGCCGGCGCCGTCGGCCACCTGGTAGACCAGCGCCGAGAGCCGCCGGGTGGCGACTGCCTTGCTGTCGAGCAGGCGGATCGAGCCCGCGGTGACGTTGCGCGGATTGGCGTACAACGGCTCGCCGGCCGCCTCGCGCTCGCGATTCAGGCGCTCGAACTCGGCGCGAGGCATAAAGACCTCGCCGCGCACCAGCAGCCGGCGCGGTGCGCTCTCCGGCAGCCGCAGCGGCAGGGCACGCACCGTGCGCAGGTTCGCGGTGACATCGTCACCCACCGAACCGTTGCCGCGCGTCGCGCCACGCACCAGGACCCCGTCCTCGTAGAGCAGCGAGAACGACACGCCGTCGATCTTGAGCTCGGCGACGAAGGCGAGCCCCGCGGCCGCTTCGACAGGCGCCAGCCGCTCGAGCCGCGCCCCCCACTCGCGCAGCTCTTCCAGATTGTAGGTATTTTCGAGCGACATCATCGGCGGCTCGTGGCGCACCTGGGCGAAGCCGGCGACCGGTTCTCCGCCCACGCGCCGAGTCGGACTGTCGGGGGTCGCGAGCTCCGGCGACGCAGCCTCGAGCGCCACGAGCTCGGCCATCAGCCGGTCGAACTCGCGATCCGAGATCTCCGGCCGGCCCTCGCTGTAGTACAGCCGCTCGTGACGCTGGATCTCGCTGCGCAGGAAGGCGGCGCGCCGCGCCGGAGCACGCGGGGTGGCGGCGTGCACGGTCGTCCGCCTAGCCGATCCGCGTGGAGGCGGGGCGGCCGGGGTCGCTGTCGAGCCCGGGCAGGGTGAGCCGCAGGGAACCCGAATCGAAGAGCGAGCCCGGACGCGGAGTGTCGAGCAGCTCGGGCTCGCGCTCGAGGAGCTCGCGCAGAACCGCGACGACGCGTGGGTCGAACTGGCCGCCCGCCCCGTGCTCGAGCTCCGCGAGCGCCTGCGCGCGGTCGCGGGCCCTGCGATAGGGACGGTCGTTGGTGATGGCGTCGAGAGCATCGACCACCGCGAGAATCCGCGCTCCGAGCGGGATGTTCTCGCCGCGCAGGCCGTAGTAACCGGGATAGGAGACCGCGTCGCGTCGCCCGTCCCAGCGCTCCTGGTGGTACTTCACGAGCGGCAGGACTTCGCTCAGGACCTCGATGTTGCCGAGGATCTTGAGACCGATCTCGACGTGCCGGTGCATCGCCGCGGTCTCGAATTCGTCAAGCGGTCCCTGCTTGTTGAGAATCGCCTCCGGCACGCCGATCTTGCCGACGTCGTGGAGCAGCGCGCCGTAGACCAGGAACTTGAGATCGCGACCGGCGAGCCCGAGCTCCCGCCCGAGCCTGTCCGCGAGGCGCGCGACGCGCTGCACATGCCCGACCGTCGTCGGATCCTTGGCCTCGATGGCCGCGGCGAGCGAGACGACGGTGCGCTCGAAGTCGCGCTGGAGCTGCGCCTGCTGCTGTTGAACATGCTCGAGAAGCTGGCGGTTGCGCTCCGAGAGAGCGCCGCCGACCGCCCCGAAGAGGCAGAAGAAGCCGGCCACGAGGTAGCCGGGGGCGAGGACCTCCCGCGACGGGCCGGGATGCACGGAGAGCGCCGGCAGCACGGTCAACCCGAAGTAAATCAGACAGACCGGAAAGTTCATCCAGATGGCGCCACCGAGTCCGCCCTGGGCGCTGGCGAGCGCCACCGGCGCGAGGAGACCGACCGCCATCCAGGCCGGGAAACCCCAGTCGAGCCGATAGGAGGCCCAGAGCACGACCATGGCCGCCACCAGCGCCAGACCGGCGAGCCCGAGCTGTCGCGAGTTCCCACGCCACTGCTCGAAGAGTCGGCGCCCATAGTCGTCGAGCAGGCTCTCCGGAAAGAGCGCGAGCAGGAGAGGAACTCCGAGAACGAGGCAGGCCATCGTGTCCGCGACCCACCAAGCGAGGAGATTGTTGACCAAGAGGTCCACCGACCATTCGAGCCGCCCGAGCCAGGCGAGCGTCAGCGTGCCGAGAAATCCGCTGGCGAGACTCGGCAGCAGCACCCCGAAGAGCGCGACGCGCCTCAACCGGTGGCTCGAGGTCCCGGAGGGATGGCGCAACGTCAGAGCAGGAAGGAGCGCGGCGGAGGCATGGACGATGCCGAACAACACCATGGCGAGCGGCGAGATCGCCGCTGCGCCCCAAGGCGCAGCGGCCACGGCGAGCAGAACGCCAAGCACTCCCCAGGGCCCGAACGCGGCGCTCGCCGCAAGCGAAACCCCCGCCGGCGGGAAGACGAAGGAGGCGCCGTACGACTCGCTGAAGAACTCGGCGACCTTCGACAACACCATGAAAGCGAGCGCCGTGCCCAGCATCTGCGCGAGACCGCGACCGAGAGAAACGAAGTCGGCCGCGCCCGCCTGAGGGCGCGGAACCGACGAGGTTGTGGCACTCGAGTACAAGACAGAGCTTTCTACCGCGAGCCACCGCAGCGGTCAAGCACCCCTGCGCCCGACCGGCTGGAGCCCCACACCGTCACCATCGCCGAGCGCGCTCAGGCCTCCGGAGACTCGACCTCGGGCGTCTCGGCGTTTGGCGACGGTGGCGGTGGCGGCGGCGGCGGTGGTGTCGCTGCGCTCTCCACGGGCGCGCTCGGCGCGGGGACCGCGGGGATCGCAGTCGGGGCGGGCGCGCCCTGGCCAGAATCGGGCCGGCGCCAGTCGCGCGCGACCAGCGACAGGGTCATTCCACCCAGACCCATCGTCCAGGCGGCGTACTTGATGAAGAAGCCGAAGGCGACCAGAGCCGCCGCGAAGATGCCGAATACGCCCCCCGGCAGGCCGATCAACCGCGCCACCAGGGTCAGCCCCTGGATCATTCCGACGCCGACCACGACCGGCAGGAACGGCTCGGTGAGCTGCCAGCCGAATCGCCCCGCCGCCCAGCGGCCGAGCGACTGCGCCACTGCGGCGAAGCCGAGCAGCGTCGCGACGAGAAGCGCCAGCACCGCCACCGGTACGAGGATCAGCAGCGGGATGCCGATGATCGAGACCGCCAGAATCACGGTGACGAAGATCAGCACCG
Source organism: Thermoanaerobaculia bacterium (assembly GCA_963806165.1). Lineage (GTDB taxonomy): Bacteria > Acidobacteriota > Thermoanaerobaculia > Multivoradales > JAGPDF01 > JAGPDF01. Next base: position 144,555 of record CAWDWZ010000007.1, on the reverse strand, counting down.
GGAAGAAGAGCAGCTGGGTCAGGAGGCCGGCGAAAATCGCCTTCCACGGTTCGTCCGTCAGGCGCCTGGAGGTGTGCTCGACGGAGCTGCGTGCCAAGAGCACCGCGAGGCAGCACAGGAGCACCAGGAAGAGTGCGCGCAGCAGGCCCCAGAAGAAGTCGCCGAAATTGCTCTCGAAGAAGGTCGGCCGGCCGAAGTTCCATTTGCCGTGTTTATGCCCGGTGAAGCTGTCGCCCCAACCGACATTCGACCGCTGCCCCGCGACGGTCGCGCCTTCCGCGACCTGCACGGTGCCGCCAACCGCCACCGCGTCCCCCCCGACGGAAGCGCCGGGTTCGAGGCGCACCTTGCCGCCGACGCCGACCGCGTCCCCATGCACCCGGCCGCCGCTCTCGACGAGGACGCTGCCGCCCACCGCCGCCGCGTCGCCTTTGACCTCGCCGGCGACGGTGATCGAGCAGCCGATGCAGACCGCGTCGCCGGCGCTCTCTCCGGGCCCGACCAGGATCGACCGCCCGAAAGAGACCCGGTCGTCGCCGCTCGCTTCGATCCGGAAATGGCCGCGGCCGGGGATGGGAGGTATCGGAATCATCGGAGCCCCGGGCGGCGCTGGCGGAATCGGTTCGCCGTCCACCTCCGCTGTCGCTCCCGCCCCCTCGGTCGCGCCACCGAGAGCGGCCCGCCGCGCCTCCGCTCCGAGCGCCGCGAGCTCCGCGACGAGCTCGCCGTCCTTGCCGAGAAAGGCCCGCAGCTCCTCGGCCGAAAAAACCTTGCCGTTGACGGAGGCTTCGTTTTCGTCGTCGGCAAGCTCGATCGAGCGGATCGCGCGGTCGCCCTCGATCGGGCTCAGCCGGATCGACTCGTCCTCCAACGAGACCCGGAAGCGCTGGTGAATCCGCTCGCCGAGGTCGCCCTGCGGAGCGGATTCGGCGGCAGCCACGACGGTTCCACAACCGAGGCCGAGCAGCAGGATGGCCAAGACGCTCAGGCGCCGTCGAGCGCGCGCGCGCCCTGCGCCGGAAGAATCAGATCGGAATCGCAACATGAGATGTCCTCCTTCTCGATGACAGCGCGACCAGCCCGCGAAACGCAGCCAGCGCGAGCGCTGCGTTCAGAGCGAGCAGACCAGCGAACGGGGGTAGAGCCAGAGCGCGGCCGAGAACCCGCCCGGCGCTCGCGAAGGCGCTCCAGGTCGAGATTCCCGCGCTCAGGTGCGCCAACAGATCCGCTACCGAGCCGATCCAGAGGTGGATCACTCCGGCCGGGCCTACCAACCGCACCAGGGGCAGGAGCGCCGGGAGCAGAATGCCTACCGCCAGGGCGACCGCGGTGAGCGCCGCAACCAGAGATCCTCGGCTCCAGCGGGAATCGAGCCAGCTGCCGCGGGGAAGCGCCGACATCACCCGCAACACGAATCCGGCGCGCGGGAAACGCTCCGGCAGGAGCGCGAACCATGCCGTGAGCGTGGCCTCGTCCGCCGCCGTGCGAGCGTCCTCGCCGAAAGCCTCTCCCAACCCGTAAGGAAGGGGGGAAAGGGGCTCTTCGAGGTTCTCCGGGTAGCGGTTCATTGCATCTCTCCAGTCGGCCCTACGCTCCCGGCCGCTCCGGGTTTCAGCGCCTGGCCCGCCGGGCCCGCTGGATCGAGGCCCAGGGCCCGCATCTCCTTCCCCAGCTCGGCGCGAGCCCGGAAAATATGGATCTTCACCGTCCCCAGGGGCACCCCCAGGATCTCGGCGATCTCGTCGTAACTCCTCTCCTGGGCGAAACGGAGCAACAGAATCGCCCGGTAGGCGGGACGCAGGCGCGCGACGGCGCGTTCGAGAACCCGGCCCGCCTCCCTGCCGAGGGTGTGCAGCAGCGGATCCTCGGCCGCGGGATCGGCCGGCAGCTCGGGTGGATCGTCGCCGGCGGTGTACGGAGCGTCCAGGGAGATCGTTTCGAGCCCTCCGCGGCGCAGCTCGTCGAGCGCCGTATTGTGCGCGATCTTGAAGATCCAGCTCGAGAACTTGCGCTCCGCGTCGAATCGTCCGAGCGCCTTCCAGGCCTTGAGGAAAGTCTCCTGCGCGAGGTCCTCGGCGAGCTCCGGACGGCGTACCATCCGCACGAGCAAAGCGTAGACCGGCCGGTGAAAGCGCTCCACGAGCTCGCGAAAGGCCTCTTCCGAGCCGCGCTTCGCCTCCTCGGCGAGCAACTCGTCGCTCCTCGCCCCCCGCTTCTCCACCGCTTTGTTCGCAGCCTCCGGCCAACTAGACTAGCGTACCTGGAACCGAACTCTGGAGCCCAATCTCCGCCGGAGGCTTTCGATGATGCGATTCACCGCCGCCCTCGTCCTGACGCTCGCCCTTCTCCCCACCGCCCCCGCGGCCGCCGCCTCTCTCGCCGGAGTGACCGTGCCGGATTCCCAGATCGTCGGCGATCAGGCGCTCGTGCTCTCGGGTGTCGCCCTGCGCACCAAGTACCTGTTCAAAGTCTATGTGGCCGCGCTCTATCTCAAGGAGAAGAGCACCGATCCTGCGACCATTCTCGGCCGGGACGCCAGTCGCCGCATGGAGATGCACTTCCTGCGCAACCTCTCCGCAGCCCAGGTCTGCGAAGGCTGGCAGGAAGGCCTGGCAGCGAATACGCCCCAGGCAGGTCCCGAGCTGCGCAAGCAGTTCGAGGAGCTCTGCGCCGCCATGGCCCCGGTCGCAAGCGGCGGCAAGTTGACGCTCTCCTACGTCCCCGGTCTCGGGACGGCAATCGAGATCGACAACAAAGCCAAGGCCACGATCGCCGGCAAGCCTTTCGCCGACGCCCTGCTCGCCTGTTGGATCGGCCCCAAGCCTGGACCGGGAGAAGATTTCAAGCACGCCCTGCTCCAACCCTGAGGATGGGAGCCGCGTCTGGAAGAGGGACCGCGGATGCCTGACGCGCCGCTCGTATTGCCGCTGGATGCGCACAATCAACGGCTGGTGGACAACGCGCATCCGGCGAGCTGGGAGAATCCGCAGCCCGCCGACGTCTATCACCTCGTGGTTCTCGGAGCCGGCACTGCCGGGCTGGTGGCCGCGGCCGGGGCCGCCGCCCTGGGCGCGAAAGTGGCGCTGGTCGAGAAGTACCTGCTGGGCGGCGACAGCCTCAACTCGGGCTCGGTGCCCTCGAAGGCGGTGCTGCGCGCGGCGCGGGCCTGTCGCGACTTCCGGCGCGCCAGCGAGTTCGGGGTGCGGGCGACACCGGTCGCCAACGACTTCGCGACCGCCATGGAGCGCATGCGCCGCCTCCGCGCCGAGCTCGCCGGCAACGACTCCGCCTGGCGGTTGCGCGATCTCGGCGTCGACCTGTTCCTGGGTGAAGGTCGCTTCTGCGGACTGGATGCGCTCGAGGTGGGCGGCCGCAAGCTCCATTTCCGCCGGGCGGTGATCGCCACCGGAGCACGGCCGTCGGTACCCGATCTCCCGGGCCTCAGAGAGGTCGGCTTCCTCACCAGCCAGACCGTCTTCTCGCTCACCGATCTGCCGCGGCGGCTGGCGATCCTCGGCGGCGGACCGGCCGGCTGCGAGCTGGCGCAAGCCTTCGCGCAGTTCGGCAGCCAGGTCACTCTGCTTCCGAAGGGCGAGCAGCTGCTGCCGCGCGAGGAGGAGCAGTGCGCGGCGGTCATCCAGCGAGCGCTCGAAGCCGACGGGGTGCGCGTGGTCCTGAGCTCCCGCCTCCTCGGCGTCCAGCGGCCGCAGCGCAGCAAAGTCCTCAGCTTCGAGCTCGACGGGCACCAACATCAGTTGCCGGTGGACGAGATCCTGGTCGCCACCGGCCGGACGGCCAATGCCCAGGGGCTCGGCCTCGAGAGCGCGGGGGTCGCCTTTTCGCCCCGCGGTGTCGAGGTCGACGATCACCTGCGCACGACCAATCCGCGCATCTTTGCCTGTGGCGACGTCGCGTCGGCGCACGGACTCACCCACCTCGCAGAGGCCCAGGCAAGGGTCGTGATCCACAACGCGCTCTTCGGCGGCAGGCAGAAGTCGAGCGCCCTGGTCGTCCCGCGGTGCACCTACACTTCGCCCGAGATCGCCCATGTCGGCGCGACCGAGCCGGAGCTTCGCCAGCGCGGAATTCGCTTCGAGACCCTCACCGTGGCGCTCGACGAGAACGACCGCGCGCGCCTCGACGGCGCGGCGACCGGGCTGCTGCGGCTCCACTACCGGAAGGGAAGCGACCGCATCGTCGGGGCGACGCTGGTGAGCGAGCATGCCGGGGAGACGATCGGCGAGCTGGTGGTGGCGATTCAGCACGGTGTCGGCCTCGCCGGCCTCGCCCGCACCATCCATCCCTACCCAACCCAGGCGGAGGTCGTGCAGCGCGCCGCAGACGCCTGGCAGGCGAACAAGCTCACGCCCTGGAGGAAGCGGTTCTTCGCCCTCTACTTCCGCCGGCAGGCGCAGCAAGAACGCCGGCGGATCGCCCGTTCTCCTGCGCCGGCGGCAGCGCCTCGTCAGGGCTCGACGCCGACTCCGTCGGAGCCAGCGGAGCCAGCGGCGCCATCCACGCCGTAGCCGCCGCCCAACGCACGGAAGAGATCGACCGCGGCGACGAGCTCGTCGCGCCGCGCCGCGGCCAGCTCGAGCTCGGCGAGGAGCCGCGAGCGCTCGACATCCAACACCTCCAGGAAACCCGATTCGCCTTCCCGGTAGCGGTCGCGCGCGAGGCCCGCGGCGGCGGTGAGCGCGGCGCTCTGTTCCGCGAGCGCCACGCGGCGCTCGCGCCGGGACTGGGTCGCGAACAGCGCGTCCTCGACGTCCCGGAAGGCCCCCTCGGCGGTCGCCAGGTAGCCGATGACCGCCTGGCTCTCGCGCGCCTTCGAGGCCGCCACCAGCGCGCGGTTGCGCCCACCCTGGAAGATCGGTTGCAGGAGGCCCGCGGCCGCCTGCCAGACCAGAGCCGTCGGCTCGAAGAGGCGCGAGAGACCGGCGCTCTCGCGGCCGTAGTAGCCGGTGAGGCCGATCGACGGGAAGAGCGCGGCGCGCGCTTGGCCGACGCGGGCCGAGGCGGCGCGCAAGCGCGCCTCGGCGACGGCGACATCCGGGCGCCGCAGGAGAAGCTCGGACGGCAGGCCGGCCGGCACCTCGGGCGGAACGATCTCCTCGAGCGTCTTGCCGCGCTCGACCGCGCCGGGCATTCCGCCGAGCAGGGTCGCGAGCCGATTCTCGGTCGCGCGCCGCAGGCGCTCGATCTCGGGCAGCGTGGCATCGGCCGCGGCGCGCTCGGCGCGCGCCCGCTCGAGATCGAGCCGCGAGACGAGCCCACCCTGGAAACGGTCCTGGATGAGCTGTTCCGTCCGCCGCCGCGTCTCGACCGTCTCCCGGATCACGAAGGCCTCGCGGTCGAGGCTGGCGAGATCGAAATAGGCGGAGGCGATATCGGAGGCCACGGCGAGGCGGACCGCAGCGCGGGTGGATTCGGCCGCGAGGAGGTCCTGCCGCGCCGCCTCGGCCTGGTTGCGGGCCCGACCGAAGAGGTCGAGCTCGAAGGCCACCGTCGCCGTGACGCGCCCGGACTCGAAGACGGGGTCCGCGCCCGGGGCCACGGCCCCACTCTCCTCGGAAAGCCGCGTGCGCGCCGCCGACGCCTCGAGGGCGACCGCGGGGAGGCGATCGGCGCCCGCCACCCGGGCGAGCGCGCGCGATTCCTCGAGCCGCGAGATGGCGATCGCCAGGTCATGGTTGGACTCGAGACCGCTCGCCACGAGGCGATCGAGCTGCGGATCGCCGAACGTCTTCCACCATTCGGAGGCGACCCCTGTCGGCGCCGCGTTCCCGGACGGCGAGCGCCAGCTCTCCGGAGCCGCCACCGTGGGCGGCGCCGGCGCCGGCGCGAGAGAACAGCCGGCCACGCCGGCGAGCGCGACCGCGGAGAGGCAAATCGCGCAGAATCCCGAAGCACGGCGAATCACGACGACACCTCCTGGGCGGCCGGCGCGTCGGCGTCGGAGAGCCGTCGCCGCTCGCCGATCCGCGCGATGAGAACGTAGAAGACGGGAATGAAGAAGACGGCGACGAAGGTGGCGGCGACCATGCCACCGAAGACGCCGGTGCCGATCGAGTGCCGGCTCGACGCCCCCGCGCCGGTCGAGACGACGAGCGGCGAGACGCCGAGCACGAAAGCGAGCGACGTCATCACGATCGGACGGAAGCGCAGTCGCGCCGCCTGTTGCGCCGCCGCTTCGATCGACGCTCCGGCTGCCCGCCGCAGAGTGGCGAATTCGACCATCAGGATGGCGTTCTTCGAGGACAGGCCGATCAGCGTTACCAGCCCGATCTGGAAGTAGATGTCGTTCGCCGCGCTGCCGAAGATGGCGCCGCGCACCCAGACTGCGGCGAGTGCCCCGAGCACGGCGATCGGCACCGTGAGCAGCACCGCGATCGGCAGCTTCCAGCTCTCGTACTGACCGGCCAGGATCAGGAAGACGACGAGAATCGAGAACAGGAACACCACCGCCGACGAACCGCCGGTCTTCTTCTCCTGGAAGGCCGAGCCGCTCCAGGCGTAGCCGAAGTCCGGCGGCAGCTCGGCTGCGGCGAGCTTCTCCATCGCCACGATCGCCTCGCCCGAGCTCCTGCCCGGCGCCGCGGCGCCGAGGAGCTTGACCGCCGGGAAGCCGTTGAAGCGCTCGAGCACTTCGGGCCCGACGGTCGGCTTCACGGTGACCAGCGCCGAGAGCGGCATCATGCGGCCGTCGGCGGTGCGGACGAAGATGCGCCCCAGGTCCTCCGGCGACTCGGCGATCCACCGCCTCCGCCTGGAGCTGCACCCTGAAAGCCCGGCCACTGCGCGTGAAGTCGTTGACGTAGAGGGTGCCGAAAGTGGCCTGCAGCGCGGCGTAGACCTGGTCGACCGAGATGCCCGAGGCCTTGGCGCGCTCGCGGTCGAGCTCGACCTCGAGCTGCGGGACGTCGGGGCGGAAGAGCGTGCGGACTCCCGCCAGGCTGGGCAGCTTGTTCGCCTTCGCCATCAGGTCGAACGCCACCTCCGACAGCCGGTGGGTGCCACCCTCGCCGCGGTTCTGAACGTAGAACTCGAAACCGCCGGTCGAGCCGAGCCCCTGGATCGGCGGCGGATTGAAGCCGAAGACCACCGCTTCCTTGATCGCCCCGGTGCGCCCGTAGAAGCCGCCCAGGACCTGATCGAGCTTCTCCGCGCGATCTTTCCACGGCTTGAGAATGACGAAGAACGTGGCGGCGTTCGACTTGCTGCCGCCGCCGACGAAGTCGTAGCCGACGATCGAGACGATGCGCTCGACCGCCTTGTCGGAGAGCACCGCCTGCTCGACCTGGCGCGCGACATGGCCGGTGCGCGACAGCGTGGCTCCGTCGGGCAACAGCGCCGCAGCGATGAAGAAGCCCTGGTCTTCGCTCGGCACCAGCCCGCCCGGAACCACTTTCAGCAGACCGAACACCGCGAGCAGGGCGAGCAGGAAAAGGCCCACGGCGAGCGCCTTGTGGCGCACCAGGAAGTCGACCTTGGCGCCGAAACCGGCGGTGCGCTTCTGGAACCAGGCGTCGAACTTGCCGAGAAATCCGTGCGGCTCGATGTTCTCCGGATGCAACAGAAGCGCGCACAGGGCCGGAGTAAGGGTGAGCGCGACGACCCCGGAGAGCGCCACCGAGATGGCGATCGTGATCGCGAACTGGCGGTAGAGCTCGCCCGCCAGGCCGCCGAAGAAGGCGACCGGCAGGAAGACTGCCACCAGGACGAGGACGATAGCGATCACCGGACCGGTGACTTCGGTCATCGCCTTGAACGCCGCCTCGCGCGGAGAGATTTTCTCGGCGCGTTGGATCCGTTCGACGTTCTCGAGCACGACGATGGCGTCGTCCACGACGATGCCGATGGCGAGCACCAGTCCGAAGAGAGTCAGCGTATTGATGCTGAAGCCGAGCGCGTACATGCCGGCGAAGGCGCCGATGAGCGACACCGGCACCGCGAGCAGCGGAATGAGCGTTGCGCGCAGCGATCCGAGAAAGACGAAGACCACCAGGAAAACCAGCGCCATCGCCTGGAGGAGGGTCTTCACGACCTCTTCGATCGAAACCCGCACGAAACGGGTCGAATCGTACGGCGTCGTCCAGGTCATCCCCGCGGGGAAGCGCTTGGCGACCGCCTCCATCGTCGCCTGGACTCCGTCGGCGGTCGCCAGGGCGTTGGCTCCGGGCTGCAGGAAGATCGCCATGTTGATCGCCGGCTGGCCGTTCACGCTCGACACCGTGTCGTAGTCGCGGGCGCCGAGCTCGACACGCGCGACATCGGCGAGCCGTACCTCGGCGCCGCCGGCTTCGGAGCGCAGGACGATCTGCTCGAACTGCTGCGGTTCGGTGTAGCGCGGGGGGGCGGTCACCGTGAAGGCGAGCTCGAGCGGCCCCGGCGTCGGCTCCTGGCCGATGCGGCCGACCGCGAACTGCGAGTTCTGCTCGCGGATCGCGGCGGCGACGTCGGACGGCGTCAGGCCGTAGAGCGCCAGGCGGTCCGGTTTCAGCCAGATCCGCATCGAGAAGTCCTTGGCGCCGAAGAGCAGCGCCTGGCCGACTCCCGGCACGCGCTTGATCTCCTCCAGGATGTTGAGGGTCGTGTAGTTGGAGAGGAAGAGGGGGTCGAAGCGTCCCTCGGGCGAGGTCATCGCCACGATCTTCAGGAAGTTCGACGACTGCTTCTGCACCGTCACGCCATTGCGCCGCACCTCCTCGGGCAGACGCGGCTCGGCGAGACGGACGCGGTTGCTGACGTTGGTCGCCGCCTGGTCGACGTTGGTGCCGGTCTCGAAGGTCACGGTGATGCTCACCGTCCCGTTCGACGACGAGGTCGACGCCAGGTAGAGCATCCCCTCGACGCCGTTGATCTGCTCCTCGATCGGCGCGGCGACCGTGACCTGCAGCGTTTCGGCCGAAGCGCCCGGATAGAACGCGTTCACCGTCACCTGCGGCGGCGCGATCTCCGGGTACTGCGCGATCGGCAGATTGAAGATCGCCGCCGCGCCGATCAGCAGGATGAGCAGCGAGATGACGGTGGCGAGGATCGGCCGCCGGATGAAGAGGTGCGAGATGATCATGAACCGGCTCCGGCCTCGCCCCCCGGAGCGCCACCGCCTGGAGCCGCGGGTGCCGGCTCGACGACCTGGACGACGGCGCCGGGACCCACCTTGAGCGCGCCGTCGACGATCACCCGCTCGCCGGCCGCGAGGCCCGAAGCGACGATCCAGTCACTGCCACTCCACTCTTCGAGCACGACCGGCCGCGCTTCGACCTTGTCGCCCTCGCCGACGACGTAGACGAACCGTCCTTCGGGAGCCTGCTGGACGGCGCGCTGCGGCACCACCAGGACGCCGGTTCGCGTCACTCCCTTGAGCACCACGCGCACGAAGAGCCCCGGAAGAAGCGTCGCGTCGGCGTTGGGAAACTCCGCGCGCAGCTCGATCGAGCCGGTCGAGGCGTCGATCTGGGAGCCGGTGAAGTTGAGCTTCCCGCGCTGCGGATGGGTCCGGCCGTCGGCGAGCACGAGCTCGGCCTCGACGTCCGCGAGCGTCTTGCCGCCGCGGGCGAGCTCGGTCTGGAGGCGAGCGAGCTCGCGGTCCGAGAGCGTGAAGAGCGCCCAGATCGGGTCGATCCGCCAGATGCTCGTGAGCAGCGAGGCGTCGCCGTCGTTCACCAGGCTGCCCTGCGACTTGAGCGCCCGCCCGGAGATACCCGAGACCGGCGCGACGACCTTGGTGTAACCGAGCTCGAGCTCCGCCGAGCGGAGGGCGGCGCGGGCGCTTTCGAGGTTCGCCCGCGATTGATCGCGCGTCGAGACGGCGTCGTCCAGCTCGCGCCGCGAGACCGCCTCGCGCTCGGCGAGCGGTCCCAGGCGGGCGACGTCGCGCTCGGCGCGGGCGAGCGCAGCTTCGGCCTCGCCGACCACTCCCCTGGCGCGATCGACGCTCGCCAGGTAGGACGCCGGATCGATGCGGAAGAGGAGCTGCCCTTCGCGCACCGCCTCGCCCTCCTTGTAGGCCCACGACTGCAGGATCCCTTTCACCCGCGAGCGCACTTCGACTTCGCGCGAGCCCTGGAGCCGGCCCGGGACGGCGAACGGTACTTCGACGGTCTGCGGCGCGAGCACCGCAACCGTGACCTGCGCCGGTGGCGGAGCATGCGGGGCGGGCGGTTTCCCCCCGCCGCAGGCGACGAGCCAGGAGGCAGAAAGGAGCGCTGCAAGTGTGGGAACGGAACGATTCACGTGGATCTCCTCCGGTCTCGAAAGTTGACAGTCTAAGCTCAGTAGATCTCGGCGACACAGCAGCGCAGCGAGCCGCCGGCCTTCTCGATCTCGGCGAGCGGGACGCTGCGCACTGCGAAGCCCCAGGCCGCGAGGCTCGCGGCATGCGCCGGCGTGAGCGCCGTCGCCGCCGCGGAGCTCATCCAGACGTCGCGCTCGGAGAGAGCGATGCAGTTACCGGCAAAGGCGGCTTTCTCGGCGTCGTCGAGCTCGATCACGCGCCCGTCATAGGCCGTCGCGATCGCCCGCGGCACCTCCGGGTCCCGGAACGAGGCCGGGTGGATGACGAGCGCCCGGCTGGCGAGGACCGACATCACGACGTTGGTGTGGTACTCGGCTGGATCGAGCGCGAACACGAAGGTGAGATCGAGTCCGAAGGCCGCGTGCATCGCTTCCGCTCCCTTGCGGTCGCAGCGCTCGGTCAGGCCACAGTATCCGATGTTCCGCCCGCGGTCGATCACCAGCGGGCCGGTGAGCTCCGCGACACAGTCGCGCGGCAGCTCCGTGAGCTGCAGTGCGAGAAGCTCGGTAAACAGGGATCGGATGTCCGTTCGACGCCCTTCCTTGCGGCGGATCTCGTGCCGCATCGCGCCGATGATCAGCCTCCCCTGCGCCGTCGCGAAGACGTTGTTCGGGAAGAGCGCGTCGGGCGTCTCCGGGTCGCCGGGCAGAGTGAACACCGGCAGAGTCCCGGCGAGGGCGCGCGCCAGCTCGGCGTGCTCGACGATCGCCCGCTCCTCCGACGTCTGGGTCCCCATGTGCATGTAGCGGTTGTCGGTCGACGACTCCTCCGCCAGCCGGAAGCCCGTCGGCGTGACCAGGAAGGCGGCGCGCGCCGCGGTCGGGTGCGCGATGGGAAAGCGGTCGGCCGAGTACGCAGTGCGAAAGGCCTTTGGCGAGTCGACGATCATGGGTTGGTCCGCGGATGGCGCCGGAGAGCCTGCCCGCGGAAACGGCTTCAGCCGGCCCCGCCGGCGCCGCGGGCCTGATGCCGGGGAAGCATCTTCGCCTTGAGGAAGTCGCGATTGAAACGCGCGATGAAGTCGACCGAGATCTGCTTCGGACAGACCGCTTCGCACTCGCCATAGTTCGTGCAGCTGCCGAACATCTCCTGCTCGAGTTGCGCCACCATCGAGTCGACGCGCAGGTAGCGCTCGGGCTGACCTTGCGGCAGGAGACCGAGATGGGAGACCTTGGCGGCGGTGAAAAGCTGCGCGGCGCCGTTCGGGCACTGCGCGACGCAGGCACCGCAGCCGATGCATTGGGCGGCGTCCATCGCCAGATCCGAGTCGACCTTGGGGACCGCGATCGCGTTGCCGTCGGGGGCGGTGCCGGTATTGACCGAGACGTACCCGCCGGCCTGGATGACGCGGTCGAAGGCGCTGCGGTCGACCATCAGGTCGCGGATCACCGGGAAGGCCCGCGACCGCCAGGGCTCGAGCACCAACTCGTCGCCGTCCGCGAAATGGCGCATGTGCAGCTGGCAAACGGTGGTGCCTTTCTGGCCTCCGTGCGCGAGTCCGTTGATCACGAACCCGCACGAGCCGCAGATGCCCTCGCGGCAATCGTGATCGAAGGCGATCGGCTCCTCGCCGCGCCCGGTCAGGCGTTCGTTGAGGACGTCGAGCATCTCGAGGAAGGACATGTCGGGACTGACGTCGGGAGCGTCGTAGGCGACCAGCGCCCCGGGGACATTCGCCGCCGCCTGCCGCCAGACCTTGAGCTTGAGATTCATCACTTGTAGCTCCTCTGGGCGAGGTGCACGTAATCGAAGGCGAGCGGCTCCTTGTGGAGCTCCCAGCCGCGGTCGCCACCCAGGCTCTGCCAGGCGGCGACATAGGAGAACTTCTCGTCATTCCGGAGCGCCTCTCCTTCGGCGGTCTGGCTCTCCTCGCGGAAGTGCCCGCCGCACGACTCGGCGCGTTCGAGAGCGTCCTTGCACAGGAGCTCGCCGAGCTCCAGGAAGTCAGCGACCCGGCCGGCTTTCTCGAGCGACTGATTCAGGCTCTCGCCGGCCCCTAGGACATTGACGTTCTCGCGGAACTCCTGCCGCAAGGCGGGGATCTTCGTGAGCGCTGCCTCGAGTCCGGCGGCATTGCGCGCCATGCCGCAGTGCTCCCACATGATCTTGCCGAGCTCGCGGTGAATCGAATCCACGGTCCGCTTGCCGCGCACGGCAAGCAGCTTCTTGACCTGGCCCGCGACCTCGGCCTCGGCCGACGCGAAGAGCGAGCTCTCGGTGTCGAGCTTCTCCCCCATGTGCCGGGCGAGGTAGTCACCGACCGTGTAGGGAATCACGAAATAGCCGTCGGCGAGCCCCTGCATGAGAGCCGAAGCCCCCAGCCGGTTCGCGCCGTGATCCGAAAAGTTGGCCTCACCGAGAACGAACAGTCCCGGCACCGACGACATCAGATGGTAGTCGACCCAGAGCCCGCCCATCGTGTAGTGCGGAGCCGGGTAGATCCGCATCGGCAACGAATAGGGATCTTCGCCCGTGATGCGCTCGTACATCTCGAACAGGTTGCCGTAGCGCTCCTCGATCGCCTTCTTGCCCAACCGGCGGATCGAGTCGGCGAAATCGAGGTAGACCCCGAGGCCGCCCGGCCCGACGCCCCGCCCCTGGTCGCAGACCGTCTTGGCGGCGCGGGAGGCGACATCGCGCGGCACGAGGTTGCCGAAGGTCGGATACTTCACTTCGAGGTAGTAGTCGCGCTCGGACTCCGGAATGTCGAACGCCTTGCGGGCGTCCCCCTTCTGTTTCGGCACCCAGATCCGGCCGTCGTTGCGCAGCGATTCGGACATCAACGTGAGCTTCGACTGATACTCCCCGGCGACCGGAATGCAGGTCGGATGAATCTGCGTGAAACAGGGGTTGCCGAAGAGCGCCCCGCGCTTGTGGGCGCGCCAGATCGCGGTGGCGTTCGAGCCCTTGGCGTTGGTCGACAGACAGAAGACGTTGACGTAGCCGCCGGTCGCCAGCACCACGGCGTGCGCGGCATGGCGGCCGATCCTGCCGGAGACGAGGTCGCGCGTGATGATGCCGCGCGCCCGGCCGTCGTCCACCACCAGGTCGAGCATCTCGGTGCGCGGGAACATCTTCACGTTGCCGAGCGCGATCTGCCGCGACAACGCCTGGTAGGCGCCGAGCAGCAGCTGCTGCCCGGTCTGCCCGCGGGCATAGAAGGTGCGCGACACCTGCGCGCCGCCGAACGAGCGGTTGTCCAGCATGCCGCCGTATTCGCGCGCGAACGGCACTCCCTGGGCCACGCACTGATCGATGATCTGCACCGAGAGCTCGGCCAGGCGGTAGACATTGGCCTCCCGCGCCCGGTAGTCGCCCCCCTTGATGGTGTCGTAGAAGAGCCGGTAAACGCTGTCGCCGTCGTTCTGGTAGTTCTTGGCGGCGTTGATGCCCCCTTGCGCGGCGATCGAGTGCGCGCGCCGGGGCGAATCCTGGAAACAGAAGCAGCGCACGTTGTAGCCGAGCTCCGCGAGCGAGGCGGCCGCCGAGGCGCCGGCCAGTCCCGAGCCGACGACGATGACGGTGAAGCGCCGCTTGTTGGCCGGATTCACCAGCTTCATGTCGAACTTCGTGCGCTCCCACTTGGTCTCGATCGGGCCGTCGGGAATCCTGGCATCGAGCTGCATGACTACCTCACCACGCCGGTCAACACGGCGATCGGGAAAGAGACGTTGCCGAGGGTCACCACGATGGCGAACAGGGTTGCGAAGCGCCGACGCCACGGGTTCAGCGCCGGCTGGTTCCAGCCCAACGTCTGGAAGAAGCTCCACAGCCCATGGTAGAGGTGGAGTCCGAGCACCAGATTGGCCGCGATGTAGAGCGCCGCGACCCACCAGACCTCGAACCCGACGGTGACGTTCTGGTAGACCTTGCCCGGCGCGAAGTCGGGATGGAGCCAGCCGAGCGTCAGGTGCGCCAGGTGATAGGCGACGAACAGCAGCAGGATGACGCCCCCCCAGCGCATGGTGCGCGCGGCGTATGTCGCCTGCAAAGTCTCCGTGTTTTCGTAGCGCACCGGGCGGGCGCGACGCGACTGCAGAGTCAACGTCCAGGCGGACCAGATGTGCAGCAAGACCGCGACGAGCAGCACGGCGCGCGCAATCCACAGCGCCTGGCCGTGGCCGAGGACCGGTTTGCCGAGCTCGCGCAGGCCCTCGGCGTAAGCGTCGAACTTCGCCTGGCCCTGGTACATCTTCATGTTGCCGGCCATGTGCGCCAGCACGAAGCCGAAGAGGATGAGGCCGGTAACGGCCATCACCGCCTTCTTGCCCAGCGTGGTTCGAGAAAAGCCGACAGTCGCGGTCATCTCCAGCTCACCCTCGCTCTCAGATCTCTCCGCCCGCGCCGGTCCCTGCGCCGGCGCGCCCGATCCGGCTCCCGCCGGAGCGATGATATCGACTCGACCGGCGGCCGCCCCCTCCCGTGGGGCGGGGCCCGTCCCGGCCGGCGCTGCCGGTCCGCGCCTAGCGCCGCTTGCGGCGGCGCGTCCGCTTGCGCGGCGGGGCCGAGCGTTGCCCCCCGAGGGGCGCAACGGAGAGCTCCCCCGAAGCGAGGACCGGGCGCCGCCGGGCCGCCGCCTGCCATTGCGCCAGCTCCTCGAAGCCCTCGGTCGTCGCCTCGGCCAGCAATTCGAACAGCCAGAGGGCGTCGGGGAACCATGCCCGGCCGGCAGCCAGGTGCCGCTCGCCGGCTGTTCGATGGGGCTCGCAGAGCCGGATGAAGCCCTTGAGCGCGTCCGTGGTCTGCTGCGTGCGCAGGCGCGACAGGGCGAATCGCTTGATGAAGGGCGCGGCGACCTCGTCGACCAGCGCCGCGAGCTGATCCCGCCGCAGGGCTTTGCGCGCCACCGCCTCGATGTCGAAGCGGCGCAAGAGGACGCTCGGCAGCAGCAGCGCCGCGAGCAGCCCGCCGTCCGAGACCTCTCGCCCGGCGGCGACCTTCCGATCGAGGGTCGGCAGAATCCGGCCGAAATCGCCCAATCCCCGCTCGCTCGCCGAAACCATCGCGTAGGCCTCCGGCAGCAGGACTTCGAGGAGCCCGAGGTCGAGCATCCACTGCATCGCCTTGCCCGCGCTGCCGCAGTGCAGAAGCGCCACCAGCTCCTCGCTCACCCGCGCCGGCGAAGCTTTCGCGAGCTCCTGGCGCAGCTCGTGAATCGCGGCCTGGCTCGAGGCCTCGATCGTGAAGTTGAGCCGGCCCGCGAGCTCGCAGGCGCGCAGCATCCGCACCGGATCCTCGCGAAAGCGCACCCGCGGGTCGCCGATCGTGCGCAGCAGGCTGGCTTTCAGATCCTCGAGGCCGCCCACGTAGTCGAGGATCGAGAAATCGGCGATGTTGTAGAACAGCGCGTTGACCGTGAAGTCGCGCCGGAAGGCGTCCTCGGCAGCGGTGCCGAAATTGTTGTCGCTCTTGATCAGGAGCTCGGCGGCACTCGCGGCCGGCTGAACCTCGCCCTCCGCAGGGAGGCCCGGCTCGCAGCGAAAGGTCGAGACCTCGACCACGACCTCGCCGAACAGGATATGCACCAGGCGAAAGCGGCGCCCGATGATGCGGGCGTTGCGGAAGATCCGCCGGATCTCCTGGGGCTTGGCGTCAGTCGCGATGTCGAAGTCCTTGGGCTCGCGTCCGAGCTGCAGGTCGCGCACGCTCCCGCCGACCATGTAGGCGAGGAATCCTGCGCTCTGCAGGCGATAGAGGACCTTGAGCGCCTCTTTCTGGATCTGGCTGCGGGAGACCGCATGCTCGGATCGGGGGACGATGCGCGGCAGGATCGATTCGCTAGCTGCGCTAGCTACGGACGGTGGGACGGGGACGCTCAAACGCTCTTCAGTCTATATCGCTTCCGCTCCCCGGGCGAGACCCAGGTCCTCGTAGAGGGCCGAGGTCAGCCGTTCGAAGCGTTGCCGGTGGATTTCGTCCCCCGGCATGCCGTTCACCGCCAGCGCCACCACGAGTCCGGCATCGGGATCGGCGAATGCGGTCGAGCTGCGCGCGCCGCTGTGGCCGAAGGTCCGCGGCCCGGCGTGCGGTCCATAGCCGTAGGGTACCGCCGTCTCGCCGTAGTGCGCGGAATTGACGATGACTCCGAGCCCCCAGTCGAGACGGGCGCGAAACGTGACGTCGAGCATGCCGACCCGGTGGCGCGCGGCGAGCGCATCGACGGTCTGCGGGGAGAGGTAACGATGGCCGTCGAGCGTACCGCCGGCGAGGAGCATCTGATAGAGACGCGCCAGACCGCGGAGAGGACCGCAGCCGTTTCCTCCGGGCGAGGCGACGACCAGCCGCGATTCGGAGGTGGCGCCGTTCTCCTCCAGGGCACCGCCGGTCGTGACGTCGAACATCGGCGCGATCCGCGCTCCGTATTCGTGAAAGCGCTCGGCCGCCATGCCGATCCAGCAGTCGGCCGCCCCCAGCGGGACGAAGATCTCGTCGCGCACATAGGCCGCGAATGGCCGCCCGTCGATCCGGCGCACCAGCTCTCCGAGAATGAACCAGCTCGACGTCAGGTGGTAACCGGCCTTGCGCCCCGGCACCCAGCGCGGCTCGATGCGCTGTGCCGAGACGCGCGCGATGACGCCCTCCCAGCCCGCTGCCGGCCAACCAGTGTCGAGCATCCGCAGTCCACCGGTGTGGGTCAGGAGGTGTCGGAGGGTGACGCCGGCCTTCCCGCCCTGCGCAAACTCGGGGATGTGCCGCGCGACCGGGTCGTCGAGCTCGAGCCGGCCGCGCTCCCAGAGCTGGCAGATGGCGACCGCGGCGACCGGCTTGGTAGACGACATCCAGAGCATCAGGTGGTCGCGGCCCATCGGCTCCCCCGGCCGCGCCTCGCCGAAGCCGGCGTCGACGACGGTGGCGCCGCGCCGCGCGACGAAGATCTGGCCGCCGAGCTCGAGGCCGGAAGCGATCTCGCCTTCGAGCTCGGCGGCGATGCGCGGCAGGAGCGCACGGTCGAAGGTGCCGTCGATCGCGAGCGCGCTCATTCTGCGCTCATTCGACGTTGGACACCTGGACGCGCTCGCCGTCGTCCAGTCGTACGGCGGTCAGCGCGCCTCCCCACACGCAACCGGTGTCGAGAGCAAGGTAGTTCGGGCCGCGTCTGAAGCCGGCCGCGGCCCAGTGTCCGAAGACGATCTCCGTTCCGGCGCTCGCTCTCCCGGGCAAGTCGAACCATGGAAAGAAGCCCTTGGGAGAGTCCTCCGGCGCGCCGGTGAACTCGCGGCAGAGCTCGCCGTCCGGACGCAGGGCGCGCACCAGAACGAGCGTGCGCAATGCCCGTACCTCGGCGCTCTCTTCATCGGGACTCCCGCCTTTGCGCCGCATCGCCGCGAGAAGCTGCGCCGCCTCTTCCCCGCGCAGCCGACCTTCGAGACGCGCCGCGATCGACAGCGTCTCCTCCGCCGTCCAGGAAGGCAGCACTCCCGCATGCACCATCAGCTGGACCGGCGAGCCGACGGCGAGCGGCCGGCGGCGCAGCCAGTCGAGCAGCGGCACCTGACGGCTCGACTTGAGGATCGGCCGCAGGGTATCCCGCGGCCGTTCGTCGGCGACGCCGAAGGCGACCGCCAGCAGATGCAGGTCGTGGTTGCCGAGCACCGACTCGATCCGCCAGTCGTGATCGGCGGCCCATTCGAGGACCTCGAGCGAGCGCGGCCCGCGGTTGACCAGATCCCCGACGAACCAGAGGCGGTCCGCGCTCTTCGCGAAGGCGATCTTCTTCAGGAGCTTGCGCAGCGTGCGATAGCAGCCGTGCACGTCACCGATCGCCCAGGTCGCCGCCGATCCCATCGCGCGCCGAGAATAGCAATCGCGGGTGGCGGGCGACTCCTTCGCGTTCAGCGCAGGTTGGCCTTGAGGATCCGCTTGCGCAGGCGGAACGCCTTGGGGGTGACCTCGACCAGCTCGTCCTCCTTGATGAACTCGAT
The DNA here is from genome assembly GCA_963806165.1 of Thermoanaerobaculia bacterium. Taxonomy (GTDB): domain Bacteria; phylum Acidobacteriota; class Thermoanaerobaculia; order Multivoradales; family JAGPDF01; genus JAGPDF01. Next base: position 126,333 of record CAWDWZ010000007.1, on the reverse strand, counting down.
CGCCTGCTCGAGGTTCATCAGCCGCGGCGGGACGAGATGCACGGTGTCGTCGGAACCGGAAGCGCGCATGTTGGTGAGCTTCTTCTCCTTGACGATGTTGACGTCGAGGTCGTTGCCGCGCGCGTGCTCGCCGACGATCATGCCTTCGTAGACCTCGTCGGTCGGCGAGACGAAGAGCACGCCACGCGGCTGCAGGCCCTCGATCGCGTAAGCGGTCACCTTGCCGGCGCGATCGGCGACCAGCGCGCCGGTTGCCCGGTGCTCGATGTCGCCCTGCCAGAAGTCCCAGCCGTCGAAGAGTCCGTTCATGATGCCCTGACCACGGGTGTCGGTCAGGAACTCGGTGCGGAAGCCGATCAAGCCGCGCGACGGAATGCGGAACTCGATGCCGACGCGGCCGGTGCCGTGGTTGACCATCTTCGTCATCCGACCGCGCCGCGCGCCGAGCTTCTGGGTCAGCACGCCGATGAACTCCTCAGGGCAGTCGATGATCAGCTGCTCCATCGGCTCGGCGAGCTTGCCGTCGACCATGCGGGTGATGACCTCGGGCTTGCCGACCGAGAGCTCGAAACCCTCGCGGCGCATCATCTCGATCAGGATCGCGAGCTGCAGCTCGCCGCGGCCCGAGACCTTCATGGCGTCGGCCGAGTCGGTCTCCTCGACGCGGATCGCGACGTTGGTCAGGAGCTCCTTCGCCAGCCGGTCCTTGAGCTTGCGGCTGGTCACGTGCGTCCCCTCGCGGCCGGACATCGGCGAGGTGTTGATCGAGAAGACCATGGCGATGGTCGGCTCCTCGACGCGGATCTGCGGCAGCGCCTGCGGATTCTCGACCGACGAGAGCGTTTCGCCGATCGCCACCTCCGCCAGGCCGGCGATCGCCACGATGTCGCCGGGGCCGGCCTCGGCGATCTCCGTCCGGGCCAGGCCGTCGTAGCCGTAGAGCACCGTGACCTTGGCGGTCTCGACGCCGCCGTCAATCCGGATGCGCGCGACCTCCTGCGCCTTCTTCACCGAACCGCTGAAGATCCGGCCGATCGCGAGGCGTCCGACGTAGTCGTCGTAGGCGAGGCTGGTGATCAGGAACTGCAGCGGCATCTCCGGATCGTAGGAGGGCGCCGGCACTGTGGTCACGATCTGCTCGAAGAGCGGCCCGAGGAGGGTGTCCTCGCCGTCGGGCTCGATACGGCAGAGCCCCTTCCGCGCGTTGCAGTAGAGCACCGGAAAGTCGAGCTGCTCCTCGGATGCGTCGAGGTCGATGAACAGATCGTAGACCTCGTTCAGTACCTCCGCGATGCGCGCGTCGGGGCGATCGATCTTGTTGATCACGACGATCGGCGTCAGGTTCGCCTCGAACGCCTTGCGCAACACGAAGCGGGTCTGCGGCAACGGACCTTCCGAGGCGTCGACCAGGAGCATCACGCCGTCCACCATCTTGAGGGTGCGCTCGACCTCGCCGCCGAAGTCGGCGTGGCCGGGGGTGTCGACGATGTTGATCCGCGTTCCCTTGTAGAAGATCGACGTGTTCTTGGCCATGATCGTGATCCCCTTTTCGCGCTCGAGATCGATCGAATCCATGACCCGTTCCATGACCGCTTCGTTGGCGCGGAAGATCCCGCTCTGCCAGAGCATGGCGTCGACCAGCGTGGTCTTGCCGTGGTCGACGTGGGCGATGATGGCGATATTGCGGACGTCCGTCCGTTGACTGCGGCTCACTGGTCTGGTCTCCGCTATGTGATTGAGTCGGCGCGGAACGCGCCTCAGGTTCACCCGAATGGGCCTGCGCATCCTATCAGAAGGCCGGGGACACAATGGAGGGACACCTTGGAGGGACACCTTGAAGGGACACCTTGAAGGGACACCTTGAAGGGACACCTTGAAGGGACACCTTAGAGGGACACCTTAGAGGGACACCATGAAGGGACAAATTGGCTGAAGGCCGAGCTTCCCAACCCGTAGAAGTCCTTCTTGAGTGAGTCTTGTTGCCTAAGGCCGACGGGATCGTCTCAAACGCCCGGGGACACCCAAGGCGGACCGCAGGTCGCGGCCGGTCAAGGTCTCGATGTCGCCCAGAAATCGCTCGTCTCCGAGGGGCAGCCCGCTCCTCTCGTGCCTTCGGAACCGGCTCCTCTCACTCCAGGTTGGCGAGTCGGAGAGAAGCCCCGCCCAATCGGCGATTCGACGATGGAGACCATCGACGTCGACGAGAGCATCGACCGCCTCTCGCAAGTGAGCTTTGATGCTGGAGTATGGCCAGTCGACCGCCCGATCGACGAGGCCGGCCCGGACAGGGTTCAACAGGATGTAGCGCGTCGCCGCTCGCAGGTGAGACTCCTCCATTGGAAACGAGGCGAACCGCCCCTGCCAGAGGCAACCTGTCCAGCCTTCGCGCCGGTTGATGATCGTCGTGTACCGCCGGTGCGCTTCACCAAGCGCCCGCGCCAGGCCCTCCTGGGCCCCGGGGACCGCGATCAGGTGAACGTGGTTCGGAAGCAGACAATAGGCCCAGATCGAAATCTCTCCTTTCTCGCACTGCTCACCGAGCAATTCGCGATAGAGCTCGTAGTCGTAGGCGCGGAAGAAAGTGATCTGGCGACGGTTTCCCCGCTGGGTCACGTGATGCGCGAGCCCCGGGACGACAAGACGGGAGATTCTGGCCATACTCGCAAAAGACGGAATCCCGAGCTCCGATCTGGCGGTCTTCTTCGAAGCGGTTCCTGGACTTGAATCCCGGCTCAAACCGGGCGGCCCGCTTGTTGGATGACAACTGCGCCCTTCATCGTGTCCCTCCATCGTGTCCCTTCATCGTGTCCCTTCATCGTGTCCCTTCATCGTGTCCCTTCATCGTGTCCCTCCATCGTGTCCCTCCATGGTGTCCCTGCAATGTGTCCCCGGTAGGTGTCCCCGGACCTAACCGGTAGCATCGGGGGATGACGAGACTGCCGGTCGACGAGATCCTCGGCGAGCTCCTCGCCGCGCTCGGAGCGCGGCGCAACGCCGTGCTGCAGGCGCCGCCGGGGGCCGGCAAGACGACGCGCGTGCCGCCCGCTCTCGCGGCGTCGGGCCTCGCCGGCCGTGGGCAGATTCTCGTCCTCGAGCCGCGCCGCATCGCCGCCCGGGCGGCCGCCCGGAGGATCGCGGACGAGCAGGGGTGGACGCTCGGGCGCGAAGTCGGCTGGCAGATCCGTTTCGAGCGCAACTCCACGCGTGACACCCGGATCCTCTTCGTCACCGAGGGGATCCTCGTCCAGCGCCTGCAGCGCGACCCGTTCCTCGAGGGGATCGGCGCCGTGCTGTTCGACGAGTTCCACGAGCGCACTCTCTTCGCCGACCTCTCGCTCGCCCTGGTTCGCCGCGTGCAGCGCGAGGCGCGTCCGGAGCTCCCGCTCCTGCCGATGTCGGCGACCCTCGACGGCGGGCCGCTCGCCGACTTCCTCGACGCGCCGCTCGTCACCAGTTCTGGGCGGCTCTTTCCCATCGTCATCGAGTACCTGGACCAGCCGCCTCTCGCGACACCGCTCGCGAGCCTCGTCGCGCGCGGCGCGCGGCGGGGGCTCGATGCCACGCCCGGCGATCTGCTCGTCTTCCTGCCCGGCCTGTCCGAGATCCGTCGCGCCGAGGATGCCCTGCAGCCACTGGCCCGTGAGCGCGATCTCGCCGTCGTCGCTCTCTACGGCGACCTGCCTTCGGCCGATCAGGACCGCGTGCTCCGGCCCGGTCCACGGCGCAAGGTCGTGCTGGCGACGAACGTCGCCGAGACCTCGATCACCGTCGATGGGGTCACCGGCGTCGTCGATGCCGGCTGGGTGAAGGAGATCGGCGCCGATCCCGCGACCGGGCTCGAGCACCTCGCGCTCACCCGCATCTCGAAGGCCTCGGCCGAGCAGCGCGCCGGACGCGCCGGACGCCAGGCCCCCGGCTGGTGTCTGCGCCTGTGGAGCGAGCACGAGCAGAAGGGTCTGCAGAATACGCAGCCGCCCCGAGATCCGGCGCGTCGATCTCGCCTGGACAGCCCTGCAGCTCGCGGCCTGGGGAGAACGCGACCTCGCCCGGTTTCCCTGGTTCGAAGCCCCGGACGAGCGCGCCCTCGCGGGCGCAGAGGAAACGCTCCGGCGCCTCGGAGCTCTCTCGAACGCTGGCATCACTCCGCTCGGCCAGCGGCTGGCCGAGCTCCCGCTGCATCCCCGGTTGGCGCTGCTCGTCCTCGAAGGCGAGAGGCGCGGCGTCGCGCCGGAGGCCGCGCTCGTCGCGGCGCTGCTCTCCGAACGCGATCCGACCGCGACCCCGGAGTCGCGTGCGAGCGCAGCTCGCACGAGCTCCCGGTCCGACCTCCTCACCAAGCTCGATACGCTGCGCCCGGGCAGGTCGGCGTCCTACTCCGCCCTGTCCCGAACGAAAGAGGCGCTGCTCGACGCGGTGCGCCGATCCACCGCCGGCGAATCCGACCCTCATCTGTCGGCGCCAGATTCGGACGGCGATCGGGAAATCGCACTGTTGCACGCGATCTTCACCGCCTGGACCGATCGCCTGGCGCGGCGGCGCGAGCCGGGGAGCGACCGCGCGGTCATGGTCGGCGGCCGCGGCGTACGCTTGGCCCGCGAGAGTGCCGTAAGGGAAGCCGAGCTCTTCGTCTGCGTGAGCCTCGACGACCGCAGCGGCCCGCACTCCGAAGCTTTGGTCCGGATCGCCTCGGCGGTCGACCGCGAATGGCTTGCCCGCCGAGCGCGTCTGCGGTCGAAACGACGGCTCGAATTCGACGAGGAGAGCGAACGCGTGTCGCGCACCGCGCACCCTCTTCGACGATCTGACGCTCGAAGCGCGGGAGATCCCGCTCCGAGATTCCGACCGCCGCATCGGAGTTGCTCGCAGAAGACCGCAGCCGCGAGAATTGCCGAGGTGCTGCCGCGCGACGACCCGGACTGGGAGACCCTGATCGCGAGACTGCGCTTCCTCACCCGCTCCTGTCCCGACCTCGCGCTCCCGGCGATGGACGAATCCACCTTTACCGAGCTTCTTTCCTCTCTTTCAAGCCGCGCGAAGTCGTTCGCGGAGCTGCGCCGCGCGCCTTGGCGTGAAGCTCTGCTCGGAATGCTGAGCCACGCGCAGCGCGCGGCCCTCGAGCGCGAGGCGCCGGAGCGGCTCGCGGTTCCCTCCGGCAGTCGCATCCGCGTCGACTACACGGATCCCGCCCGCCCGCTGCTCGCGGCGCGCATCCAGGAGCTCTTCGGTCTCGCGGAGACTCCGCGGCTCGGGCGCGGCCGCGTCCCGGTTCTCCTCCATCTCCTCGCCCCGAACGGCCGCCCGCAGCAGGTCACCGACGACCTCGCGAGCTTCTGGAGGACCACCTACCCAGAGGTGCGCAGGGAGCTTGCGGCCCGATATCCGCGTCATTCCTGGCCGCTCGACGCCACGGCGGCGCCCGCGGAACGCCGCCCGCGGCCCCGCCGGACCTGAATCGAAGCGGCGGCCACACCCCACCCTTCGGGGTAGTTGACGCCCGGCGTTCGTCCCTGATAGTTTATCGCTGTATGGTTATATATCGATTTATGAGCTGCACTCTCTTGCTCTCTGCCGGCCTTGCTCCGGCACTCTTCGCCGACGACACGCTGAGTCTCGCCGCGGCGCTCGAGCGCGGGCGCACCCAGGCGCGCGAGACGACGGCCGCCGCTGCACGGCAGCATGCCGCCGAGGCGCGCGCGCGCCAGGCCGCCGGCTACCGCTTGCCGCAGGTGCGTCTCTCCGAGCAGTGGATCCGCACCGACTCGCCCGCCGACGCGTTCGGCCTCCTGCTCAACCAGGAGCGCTTCTCCTTTCCCGACTTCGTCGCCGGCAATCCCAACGCGCCCGATCCGCTCTCGACCGCGATCACGCGCCTCGAAGTCGAGGTCCCGATCTGGACCGGCGGTGAGCTCTCGACGCGGCTCGCGCAGGCCCGCCTCGCCGCGGAGGCCGCGGCCGAGAGCGCCGGCCGGACCGGCGACCAAGCCGCGGTCGCGGCCGCCGAGGCCTGGATCCGCTTGGCCCAGGCGCGCGAGGCCGCGGCGCTGCTCGAGAAGTCGCGCGCCACGGTGGCCGCGCACGTCGACCTCGCGCGGGCTTATGACGCGCAAGGCATGCTGGTGCGCTCCGACCTGCTGCGCGCCGAGGTTGAGCTCGCCCGCCTGGACGATCTGCTCGAGGAGGCGCGGGGCAACGCCCGCATCGCGGAGACCAATCTCGCTTTCCGGCTGGGCGAACCGCTCGACACCACCTACGCTCTCGAGCCGCTTCCGGAGCCCCCGCCGATCGCCGGACAGAGCGCCGGTTCGCTCGCGAGCTCGGGCTCGCGCGGCGATCTCGCTGCGGCGCGCAAGCTCCTCGCGGCGGGCGAGCTCGAAGCCCGGGCGCTACGCGGCGGCCGCCTGCCCCGCATCGGTCTCGTGGCGCGCCACGATCTCGTCGACGACCAGCTGTTCGGCAATCACGGCGACTCGACGACGATCGCCGCTCTCGCGAGCTTCGATCTCTACGACGGCGGCAAGCGACGAGCAGCGATGGCGGCCGCGCAGGCCGACGCCGAGGCCGGACGCGCCGATACCGACCGCCTGGCGGCGGGCATCGAGCTCGAGGCCGAGCAGGCCTTCGAGACCGCGAGCACTGCCCTGGCGCGCCGCGCGACGGCCGCATCCGCTCTCGCGGCCGCGGAGGAGACCGTGCGCATCGTCGAAGACCGCTTTCGCGCCGGGGTCGTCAAGTCGCTCGACCTGCTCGACGCCGCCAGCGCGCGCCGCGAGGCCGAGATGCGCGAGCTCGTCGCCCGCGCCGATGCCTGGCTCGCCCATCTCCATCTCGCTCTGGCCGCCGGCCTGCGTCCGGAATCCGTCCTCGTCCCATCGACTCCTCCATCCTGAAAGAGCCCCCACCCATGAACTTGAGCCGCCCCCTGGTCTGTCTCGCGCTCGTCTCCGCGCTCGGATTCGCCGCCTGTAGTGGTCCGCGCGCCGCCGCGAAACGGGTCGAACCGGCACCGGTCGCCGCCCGCCTCGCGGTCGCCGAACGCGTCGCGTCCGACTCCCGCACCGCCTTCGCGGGCACCGTCGCCGCCGAGAAGTCGACCGCAGTTCAGTCGCGCGTCATGGCGATGGTGACCGCCGTCCACGTCCAGCTCGGCGACTCGGTCGCCGCCGGCGACACCCTGCTCTCGATCGATCCGACCGCGGCGCAAGGCCAGGTCGAGCAAGCCCGTGGCGGCCTCGCCCAGGCCGAGGCCGCCCTGACGCTCGCCAAGCGCAACCTCGAGAGATTCGAGGCGCTCGCGGCTTCGAAGTCCGCCTCCGAGCTCGAGCTCGACATGGCGCGCATGCAGCACGAGCAGGCCGCCGGCGCCGTGAAGCAGGCGCAGGGGGCTGTCGACTCGGCGAGCTCGGTGGCGCGGGAATCGCGCGTCGTGGCGCCGTTCGCCGGCCGCGTCGCCGCGCGGCTGGTCGAAGTCGGCGACCTCGCGGCACCGGGCCGGCCGCTGGTGATGCTCGAGTCGCGCCTCGGGCGCCGTCTCGTCGTCTCCGTGCCGGAAACGGTCGCGCGCGCCGCCGCGCTCACACCCGGCCTGGCGCTCGCGGTGACGCTCGACGCGCGACCTGATCTAGGCGAGATCTCCGGACATGTCGCCGAGCTCAGCCCGGGGCCCGATCCGGTCTCGCACAGTTACACCGTGAAGATCGATCTCCCGGCGTTGGACCTGCCCGCCGGCGCCGCAGGCCGCGTCTTCCTGGCGATCGGCCACCGCGACGCGATCCGGGTGCCGCGCGCCGCGCTCATCGAAAGCGGCGGCCTCACCCTCGTCGTCGTCCGCGACAGCGACGGCCGGGCGCAATCGCGCGTGGTGACGGTCGGGGCGGTCGGCGCGGTCGCCGGCGAGGGCACCGCCGGCTCCGAGTCCGTGGTCGAGATCCTCTCCGGCCTCGCCGGTGGCGAGTCGGTCGCGCTCGGTCTCGCGGTCGCGCCGCCGGCCGGAGCGCGCATCGAAGAGATCCAGCCGTGAGCGCTGGGATCCCTTCCGCCGGGCCCGGTTTCGCCGGTCGAGTTGCCGCCTCTTTTCTCGACTCGAAGCTGACCCCGCTGCTCGTCATCGCCGCGCTCTTTCTCGGCGGGTTCGCAGTGCTGGTCACGCCGCGCGAAGAAGAGCCGCAGATCAAGGTGCCGATGGTCGACGTCTTCCTTCAACTCCCCGGCGCGAGCGCCGAGGAGGTCGAACGCCGGCTGGTCTCGCCGCTCGAGAAGGCGCTGTTCGAGATCCCGGGCGTGGAGCACGTCTATTCGACGTCGCAGCCATCGGGCGGCATGATCATCGTGCGCTACAAGGTCGGAACCGACCCGGACCGCGCCGCGCTCGCTGTCCATACCAAGCTCGCCGAGCAGTCGGCCGGACTCCCTCCCGGAGCCGCTCCCGCCCTGGTCGTGCCGCGAGGCATCGACGACGTCCCGGTGCTCGGCTACACGCTCTGGTCCGCCACGGCCACGCCGCTCGAGCTCCGCCAGGTGGCGGCCGAGCTGCGCGCCGAGCTGGTGCGCCACCCGCAAGTGGCGCAGGTGAGCGTGCTCGGAGGTGCGCGGCGCGCCGTCAACGTGCGCTTCGATCGCGAGCGCCTCGCCGCACACCACGTTTCGATCCTGCAGGTCTACCAGGCGCTCGCCGGCCTCGACTGGAAGCTGCCGGCCGGTCACTTCTCCGCCGGCGACGTCGAAACCGAGGTCGAAGTGGGCGCGCTCTTCCAGTCCTCCGACGAGGTGGCCGCGGCCGTCGTGGGGGTGAGCGGGGATCGCCCGGTCTACCTGCGCGACGTCGCGGAGGTGAGCGACGGGCCCGACGAACCGGGTCAGTACGTCTGGCTGACCGGCGGCGCGGCGGGCGGCGAGAAGGGCCTGCCGCCCGGGCTCGATACTCCGGCGGTGACCCTGGCGATCGCCAAGAAGCCGGGTACCAACGCCGTCGATCTGGTCGCCGACCTCGACGCGCTGGTGGCACGGTTGCGCGGACCCGTCATCCCAGGCGACGTCGAGATCACCAAGACCCGCGACTACGGCGCGACCGCCGACGAGAAGTCGAGCGAGCTCATGCGTCACCTCGGGCTCGCCACGATCTCGGTCGTGCTGCTCATGGCCGTGGCGCTCGGCCGCCGCGAGGCGGTGGTCGTGGCGGTCGCCGTGCCGGTGACGCTCGCCCTGACGCTCGCGGCCTCCTACCTCTTCGGCTACACCCTCAACCGGGTCACGCTCTTCGCGCTCATCTTCGCGATCGGCATCCTGGTCGACGACGCGATCGTGGTCGTCGAGAACATCCACCGCCACTATCAGCTCGGCTGGACGAACCCGCGTCAAGCGACCATCCATGCCACCGACGAGGTCGGCAATCCGACGATCCTCGCCACCTTCACGGTCATCGCGGCGCTGCTGCCCCTTGCCTTCGTCTCCGGGCTCATGGGGCCTTACATGCGTCCGATTCCGATCAACGCCTCCGCCGCGATGCTGTTCTCGCTGGTCGTCGCTTTCGTGGTCTCGCCCTGGCTCACCTATCGTCTCTTCAAACGACACGCCACGGAGCTCGCCGAGCGCCGTTCGGCACCGGGCAGCGGCCTGCCCGACACGTTGGCCGAGGAGACCAGGGAGGAAGATCGCCTGCACCGCCTCTACCAGCGGCTCTTCCGCCCGCTCCTCGAGAAGCGCTGGCGGCGCTGGTCGCTCGTCGGCGGCGTCGCGGTTCTGCTCCTCTTCGCCGTGGCGCTCTTTCCGCTGCGGGTCGCGGCGGTGAAGATGCTGCCGCACGACAACAAGAGCGAGCTCCAGGTCGTGGTCGACATGCCCGAGGGCACGACGCTCGAGCGCACCGCCGTGGTGGCGCGAGAGCTCGCGCTCGCCCTCCGGGAGCTCCCCGAAGTGACCGACATCGAGACCTACGTCGGAACTTCGGCGCCGTTCAACTTCAACGGTCTGGTGCGCCACTACTTCCTGCGCTCCGGCCCGCTGGTCGCGGATCTGCAGGTGAATCTCCTGCCCAAGCACGAGCGCAGCCGTGCCAGCCATCCGTTCGCCAAGACGCTGCGGCCGCTGCTCGCCCCGATCGCGGCGCGCTACGGCGCCAACGTCAAGGTGACCGAGGTCCCCCCGGGCCCGCCGGTGCTCTCGACGCTGGTGGCCGAGATCTATGCCCCGGTCGCGAGCGAACGCCTGCAGATCGCCGGCGAGGTGAAGTCGATCTTCGCGAACACTCCCGGCGTGGTCGATGTCGACTGGTACGTCGAGGGTCCGGGTCCGCTGCTCGAGCTCGAAGTCGACCGCGAGAAGGCGTCGCGCGCCGGCGTCAGCCCGGAGGCGATCGCCCGCACGCTGCGGGTTGCGCTCGCCGGCGTGGACGCCGCGCATCTGGCCGACCCGCGGGCGCGCGAACCGGTCCCGGTCGTTCTCCGGCTGGCGCGCGCCCAGCGCACCGGCACAGCGGAGCTTCTGGCGATCGCGGTCCAGGGAAGCGGCGAGCGGGGCGGCACGCTGGTGCCGCTCTCCGAGCTCGTGCGTCCGGTCGAGACCGCGCGCAGCCCGTTCATCTACCACAAGAATCTCCGCCCGGTGACCTACGTGCTCGGCGACGTGGCGGGGGCCTCCGAATCGCCGGTCTACGCTCTCCTCGACATGAAGGAGAAGATCGCCGGCGTGCGCGACGCCTCCGGCCGGCCGCTCCAGGTTCTGTTCTCGGGTCGCCCCGCGGACGGCACGCGCTCGACCCTGATCTGGGACGGCGAATGGCAGGTCACCCACGATGTCTTCCTGGATATGGGGCTGGCGTTCGCCGTAGTCATGGTCCTCATCTACCTGCTGGTGGTCGGCTGGTTCGGCTCCTTCGTCACGCCGCTCATCATCATGGCGCCGATCCCGTTGACTCTCATCGGCATCATCCCGGCGCATGCACTGGGCGGCGTCTTCTTCACCGCCACCTCGATGATCGGGGCGATCGCGCTCGCCGGCATCATCGTGCGCAACTCGATCCTGCTGGTCGACTTCATCAACCTCGAGCTCAAAGCGGGAGAGCCGCTCGACCGGGCGGTCATTCAGGCCGCAGCGGTGCGCTTCCGCCCGATCGCGCTCACCGCCGCGGCGCTGGTCGTCGGTGGTCTCGTCATTCTGCTCGACCCGATCTTCCAGGGGCTCGCGGTGGCGCTCATCTCTGGCGTCGTCGTCTCGACCGCGCTCACCCTGGTGCTCGTTCCGCTGCTCTACTGGATGTACGTCGCGACCGTCGGCATCGACGCCGTCGTACAGCTTCCCGACAAGGAGATCAACTCATGAATGTCAACGAAGCGCTGCGCCTCATCGCCGGATTCTTCGTCCTCGCCTCGCTCGCCCTCGGCTGGTGGGTCCACCCGGCCTTCTTCCTCTTCACCGCCTTCGTCGGCCTCAACCTTCTGCAGTCTGGCTTCTCGAAGTGGTGCCCGATGATGGCCATCCTGCGCAAGGCGGGCGTGCGGGAATAGGGCGGGGCTTCGTCAGCTTGTGGTGACCGACATGCGTGCCCAACCGACGGACGAGCTCTTCGAGCGGATTGCCGAGCGCCTGCAGGCGCTCTCCGACCCCACTCGCCTGAAGATCCTGCACGCCGTCGAAGACCGCGAGCTCCGCGTGTCGGATATCCTGGCGATCGTCGGCGGCAGCCAGGCGAACGTCTCGAAGCACCTCTCGCGTATGCGGGCGTGCGGCGTGCTCGCCTCCCGTCGCGCGGGAACCAGCATCTTCTACCGGGTCGTCGATCCGGCCGCGTTCACCATCTGCCGCACGGTCTGCGACGCGCTCGAGCAGCGCGCCGCCTCCGAACACCGGCTCTTGAAGAGCGTCGCCCGGGCGGCGCGAAAGGCCTCCAGATGAGAGATATCCTGATCTTCGCCGGCTTCATGATCTTCTGGTGGGTGCTGCAGACCAAGATCCTGCCCAGGTTCGGCGTCCCCACGTGAGCGGTGCCTCGTCCGGCCGTGCGCCGGAAAGGCACCGAAGCAGAATCAACGCTGTCCACCTCGTCCCCGGATGCGGCGCCCCCGCCCCCCGGGTCGCCGGAGTAGGTAGAATGGGGCCTTAAGCCAGGTCCCAGCGGAGGCTGCTAGAAACGGCCCCGGAGCGAAGAGCGGCGGAGTGGGAGGGGGGTTCTGCACATGCTCGATTTCCTGCACGAGTACTTCATTCTGCATCTGCTGCTCAACGCAACCTACGTCAGTATTGGAATCGTCGTCGGCCGCTTTCTCGCCTGGCGGATGGGCGTGGAGAGGCGGTACCGCGTGCGGTCGCCGTTCGTCCTCATTCTCCTGCTGCTCGCCATCCTCTGCTCCGTCCTGATCACCGTCTTTGCCAGCGATCCGCCGCACTTCTGGACTTCGATCGTCGGGGGACTCGCGGTCGGATTCGGCACGGCTTACTGGTCGCGCCACCAGGCAAAGCCGGCTCCTCCGCGGCCAGCGCGAGCAGGTGCTTCCAGACGGCCGAAGTAGCCCCTCCGACGCCGAGGGCCAGGCCCAGGCATTGCATCGCGCTCACTTCGAGGAGAACCGAATCCCGATGTCCCATTCGCGCCCAGTCTTTGCCGCGCTCGTGCCCTTGCTGGTCGCCGCGCTGCTTGTGCCCCCCTTCCTCCTCGGCCAGCAGACCGGCGGCCTCGGCACCTTCGCCGAGACGGTCGAAGTGCAGGTCGTCAACGTCGACGTCGTGGTGCTCGCCAAGAGCGGCGAGCCGGTGACCGGTCTCACCCGCGAGGACTTCGAGCTCCTGGAGGACGGCAAGCCGGTCGCGCTGTCGAATTTCGCCGCCTACGAGGAGGCCGCGCTCTCCCCGGCGGGTGAGGCGACCCTCGGTCCGGGCGCTGCGCCGGCCCTGTCCGAGGCGCCGCGCGCCGCGCCGCCCGCCACCTGGATCGTCTACGTCGACCAGTCGATGTTGGAACCGGGACCGCGGAACCAGGTCGCCCAGGAGACCCGCGACTTTCTCGCCCGGTCGCTCTCGCCCGGCGAGCGCTCGATGGTCGCCACCTTCGACGGCAAATCGCTCAAGATCCTGTCGCAGCTCTCGGCCGATCGCGCGCCGGCGCTCGCGGCGCTCGCGAAGCTCGAAAAGCAGGTCGGTTACCCGAGCGGCATGCGCGGCCACGCCTCGCAGATCCAGCGCGATATCATGGCGGTCCCTCTCGGCACGAACAGCACCACTTTCGAAACCGACAACCTCTTGCGCGACATCGAGTCGTTCGCCGACGAGATGACCCAGCGCTCGCGCGCCGGGCTCGACGCCTTCCGCGACCTGCTGGCGCTCGTCGCCGGCGTCGAGGAGCGCGTCGCGGTGCTCTACGCCGGGGGCGGCTTCGAGTCGGAGCCGGCCGCGAAGCTCTACGAGCTCTGGGAGGCGAAGTTCGGCCGCCAGAGGGACGGCCCCAGCTCGACTCGCGAATCGTGACCCCAACGCGGCAAGAGCCCGGCTCGACTACGGCAAGCTGCTCAAGTCGGTCAACGCCAGCCGGGTGACGGTCTTCTCGATCTACGCCGGTGAAGGCCGCTACGCCGGGCGTCTCGTCCGAGATCGGCGGCGCACCGCTCTTTTCCGGTCCCTCCCTCTCGCCCGAGAGCCCGGAAGGGGGCTCGAGCCTCGCCGCGTTCGCGACCGAGACCGGCGGCCGCTCCTTCCTCGGCGCGCCTCACCTCGCCGAGAGATTGGAAACCGCCAAGCGCGATCTGGTCACCTACTATTCGCTCGGCTACCAGCCGGAGCGCAGCGACCCCGGGGCTTTCCACACCCTGACGGTCAAGGTCCGGCGCGACGGCGTCAAGGTCGTGCACCGCCGCGGGGTCAGCGAGCGGGCGCCCGATGAGATCGCCGGCGACGCCGCCACCGCCGCGCTGCTCGCCGCGGCGCCCCCGGCGAACCCGTTCGGTGCCACCCTCCGTGCCGGTGCTGCCACCCGGGCGAAGACCGGCCGGGCGATGTTGGTGCCGGTGCTGGTCCTGGTGCCGATGCGCGCCTTGACTCTGGTCCCCGACGGCGCGGTGCATCGTGCGCAGCTTTCGTTCCACTTCTCGCTGCGCGACCCGGACGGCGGTTACCGCCGTCTCGAGGCGCGGCCGCTCGAGTTCAGCGTGCCCGACGACAAGCTCGCCGCCGCGACCGGCCAGTCGATCGTCTTCAAGGTCGAGCTCAAGCTCGAGCCTGGCGCCTACCAGCTCGGCTGCGCGGTGTTCGACAAGCTGGGCGGCGCCACGAGCGCCACGACCACCGGCTTCACGGTCCCCAAGGCCCGCTGAGACTCGCCGCGCGCGGACTCGGTGCCCGCAGAGGACACGAGGGCGCGGAAGGAGCCCTCAGGGCGCGACGCCGACCAGCGCGAGCTGTCGCCGCTCTCGAAGCCGTCGAGGAACGGGAGGTCGGGAAAGAAGTTGAACGCCGCGTTCAGCGTGCTGTTCTGAGCGTCCGGGTTGGTGACGGTGACGGCGACCGTACCGACGGCATGGACCGGCGTTGTGGCCGTGAGCGAGGTGGGGTCGTTGAAGGTGACCAGGGTCGCCGGGGTGCCGCCGAAGGTGACCGTCGCGCCGGCGACGAAGTCCGTGCCGGTCAGAGTGACTTCAGTACCGCCCCACTGGCTGCCGCTCGTGGGGAGAAGTGAGTCGAGCACCGGCGGCGCGCTGGGGCGGCAATCGTGAAGTTGGCGTTCCCGATGTCGAAGAAGACGTTGCCGACACAGGCGACGCGGACGCGCGCCTGCAAGCTCGGCGTATCGGGAACCGTCACCGATTCCGTACCGTCGTTGGCGGTCGAAGCCGCCAACGAGGTCGGAAACGTGATGCCGCCGTCGGTCGAAAGGTCGATCGCCACGTTCGCGCACGAGACCGGGACGGCGGTGGTATTGGCCACGTCCCAGGTCACCGACTCCGTGCTGCCTCCGTTCCACGTCACCGCGGTATTCGGCGCGATGACCACGAACGGCCCCGCGGCCGCGTTGACCGTCACCGTGGTCGAGGCCCAATTGACCCCACCGCCGCCAGCGCGATTGTCGCGCGCCGTGAGGCGGAAGGTCATCGTCCGGTTGCGGGTCGACATCGATTCACCCAACGTCGCCGTGTTGCCGAGGATGTCGGCCAGACGCGGGAAAGTGCGGCTCGGAACCGTGAGCGGCACGAAGGAGCGGAAGATCGGCCGGACCGCGGCGACGTCGTCGTTGGGCGGGGCGGCGGTACCGAGATCGAACTCCTCCCACATGTAAGTGAGCGCGTCGCCGTCGGGATCGGTGGCCGAGCCGGTGAGGGTGAACGGGGTCTGTTTCGGAATGGTGAAGGTCACGCCGGCGCTGGGGCTGGGCGCGGCGTTGCCGGTGGCGGTCTCGACGTCGCAGGTGCGGCTGGGGTTGGCGGAGAACGTCACGATCTGATCGAAGCTCCGGGTGTGGAAGGTGTCGTCGCTGTGCGGCTGGAGGTCGTCGGCGCCGCAGATGCCGGCGTAGGCCATGATCGTCGAGCCGCTGCCCGGCTCGTAGGCGGACGAGGCGCTGCGGTTGCCGCCGCCGCAGTTGCTGGTGGTGCCGTTGAAGGTGTGGGTGCCGCCGAACTGGTGGCCCATCTCGTGGGCCACGTAGTCGACGTCGAAGCCGTCGCCGGTCGGGTTGGGGCTGCCGGTGACGCCCTGCGCCTTGGTACTGGCGTTGCACGGCCCATTCAGGCACCGCGACGCCGCCGCCCCCGGTCGAGAAGACGTGACCGACGTCGTAGTTGGCCGTGCCGATGACGGCGTCGAGGTTGGTCTGGTTCTGCCCCAGCATGGTCGAGCCGTTGTTGTTGGTGTAGGGGTCGGTGGCGCCGTTCGGTGTAGACGATCAGATCGTCGTTGGCGACGAGGACGAGGCGGATCGCCACCTCGCGCTCGTAGATGCCGTCGACCCGGTTCATCGACACCGCCATGGCAGTCATGGCGCAGGCGACCGCCGGCGGGTTGGGAAGGCACACCCTGGTCGTGTACTCGCCGGTCGCGGCCAGGGCCAGGCGATAGGTCCGCAGAGTGCTGCCCGAGGGAGTGTCGCTCTGCGCTGTCGCGAGATTCGCCGCATCGCCGCCGGCCTTGATTCCGTCGTTCCCGTCGTTCCCGTCGGCCTCGCCGCCGCCGTCGTCTGTCACCTCGCAACGAAAGGCATCCCCGGGATGCCTTCGCGCCTCGCTCTTGAAGTAGGAGAGGACGTGCTCGCCGTCCCAGCGCCGATACGGATCGATGAACACCGTGCCCGCGGTCGAGAGCACCATGGCATGGAACCCCATGGCGGTGAGGCTCAAGCGCGCGGTGGCCGTGGGGTCGTCGATCCCCTGCGCGATGAAAGTCAGGATGTCGGGAAATTTCGCCGCGAGCGCCGGCCCCAGAATCGAGGATTCCTCGACGCGGAAGAGCCGGTCGGTGCCGTCCGGCCAGGGCAGGGCGACGAGCAACGGAGCGCTGAGCGCCGCGGCCGAGTGTTCGGCTGGAGCTTGGGCCAGCAGCACCTCAAGGGCTGCCCGATCGACCTCCAGCGCGCGGAAGCGCCGCGGCAAGGGGTTTTCCCACCCACTGCGTGGCGGCAGTTGGTCGAGAGCCTCGCCGGTGAGATCGCGGAATGGACTGTCTCCTGCCGCAGCGGCCGCGGCTGGCGCCACGAAGCCGCTCAAGGCGAGGGTCAGGGCGACGAGGAGCAGGGGACGGGATTCGAGCATGTGGATCCTCACCGGGCGAGCCGCGATACGGTCAGCGACAGCACGCTCGGAGGCCGCTTCAGAATCGGAATCGTAGCATCCCCAATCTAGCGCGGCTTTCAGGGTACTACGGAATTGCGGCTAGCCGCCCGTCTCGCGCAGGCCGCGCGCGAAGGCGAGAAAGGCCTCGACGTCGGCGAAGTTCGATCCCCAGCCGAGCGACACCCGCACCGCACCGGTCGACTTGTCGTCGATGCAGCTGCGAAAGTCCTCGTAGGTGATGCGCGCCGAGGAGTCGCCGACCTCGCGCATGCAGTGGAAGAGCTCGTCCTTCGACAATCCGAGCGCGAGCTCCCCGGCGCCCGGATTGCAGAAGCAGCCGGTGCGCAGCGAGATCCGATGCTCGCCGGCACGGACCTCGATCAGCGGATGGTCGATGAAGTGTCCACCGGCATCGTAGAAGTTGAGCGCCACCGTGGCGCCGCGGCGCTCGGTGCCGACCGGTCCGAAGATCCGCACGAGCGGCGCGCCGTTGCCGTGACGGAGCTCGCCGAGCTCCGTGAGCAGCCAGCCGGTGAGGCAGCGGAGGCGCTCGTGGATGCCGGCGACCCCGAAGCTCTCGAGGAGGTCGAGTCCGTCTTCGACCGCCGGGAGACTGGTGTAGTTGAGAGTGCCGTCCTCGAAGGCCGCCTCGCCTTCGGCGAGCGTGTAGAGGTCTGCCTGCACCGAGGCGACGGTGATCGTCCCACCCGCGAACCAGGGCCGGCGGAGCCTGGCGAGCGCTTCGCGCCGGGCGACGAGCGCTCCGACGCCGGTGGGATAGCCGAACATCTTGTAGAACGACAGGGCGACGAAATCCGGATGGACCGCGCCCAGGTCGAGCCGATTCGAAGGCACGAAAGCGGCGGCATCGAGCAGCACGTCCCAACCCAGGGACTGGGCGCGCGCGATCCACGACAGCGGGTGTTGCACGCCGGAGAAGTTCGACTGCGCGGGATAGGCGAAGAGGTTGTGGCCTTGCGGGCGCGGGCGCGCGAGCTCGCGCTCGAGAGCGACCTCGTCAACCCTGAGGTCGGGCGGCAGCACCGGCACGTAAGTCGTCTGTGCGCCGCGCGCGCGATCGAACTCGCGAATGCCGTTCACCGAGTTGTGGTTGTCGAAGGTGAGCAGGAACCGGCCGCCGGCCTCGAATGGGTACGACTCGCCGACCAGCTTCAGCGCCTGGCTGGCGTTGGCGGTGAAGATCGCCACGTACTCCCGGGGATCGGCGCCGAAAAACGCCAGTACGCGCCGGCGGCAGCTCTCGACAAGATGGGTCGCCGCAGCGGAGGTCGGATTGGAGGAATGCGGGTTGCCCAGCACCGAGCCCAGGAGCAGCGCCATGTGGCGCCGGACCTGGCCCTCGCCGTAGAGGCCGCCGCCGGTATAGTCGAGATAGACCTGACCTGTCTGGTCGAGTCGCGCGAGCTCCCGGCGCCGGAAGTCCTCGAGGACCCCGGTCGCGCCATACTCGGGGTAGATCTCGAGAAAGCGCGCGGATCGATCTGAACGATCTGACCGCGCCGAGCGATCGACCGCAGCGGAGGTCACCGGATCCATCCGTGCAGAGTAACCGATCCGGAGGCTGGAAGGGAGGGGGATGAGAGGCGATGGGAGGCCTGCGAGGCGGCCCCGAACGAGGCTCGACTGTGGAAAGATCGGCAGCATCCTCCAAGGAGACCCACCGTGAGAGATACCGGAATCGCCTATGAGGCCGTGACCGACCTCCCGTTCGAAGAGGCGGTCGCGCGCTGCCGGGCCGAGCTCGCCCGCGAGGGCTTCGGCGTGCTCACCGAGATCGACATTCAGGCCAAGCTCAAGGAGAAACTGGGCGTCGATGTCGCGCGCAACTTGATCCTCGGCGCCTGCCACCCGCCGTCCGCCTACCGCGCGCTGCAGGCGATGCCGGAGGTCGCGGTCCTCCTGCCTTGCAACGTCGCGGTGGCGGTCGAACGAGGCCGCACGGTGGTCCGTGCCATGAACCCCGAGGGGGCGATGAAGATGCTCGCGAACCCGGCGCTCGACGTGGTCGCCGCCGAGGTCGGCGCCGCCTTGCGCCGCGTCGTCGCGAAAGTCGCCGGCGGAGAGTCGGCGATGGCATGAGCGATCCGCTGTTCTGGCACCGGCTGCAGTTCGGCTTCACGATCACCTATCACTACCTCTTCCCACAGCTGACGATGGGATTGGCGCTGCTCATCGTGGTGCTGAAGGCGATCGCGCTCGCCACGGGCAAAGCCGGCTACGCCGATGCGGCGCGCTTCTGGATCCGCATCTTCGGGCTCAACTTCGCCATGGGCGTGGTGACCGGCGTGCCCATGGAGTTCCAGTTCGGAACCAACTGGGCGGCGTTCTCGCGCCGCACCGGTGACGTCATCGGCCAGACTCTGGCGATGGAAGGGATCTTCGCTTTCTTCCTCGAGTCGAGCTTCCTCGCCCTGCTGGTCTGGGGAGAGCGCAGGCTCGGACCGCGCCTGCATCTCGCGACCGCGGTAGCGCTCCTCGGGGGCAGCTGGCTGTCGGGCTATTTCATCATCGCGACCAACGCCTTCCTGCAGCACCCGACCGGACACGAGCTGGGCGGGGACGGCGTCTTCCGCCTGCTCGATCTGGGAGCCTTCGTCGGCAATCCGTGGGCCGTCGCCGAGTACCTGCACAATCAGATGGCCGCCGTCGTCACCGCTTCCTTCGTGGTGGCCGCGGTGGGAGCCTTCTGGCGCCTGCGCAGCGAGCATCGCGAAGTGGCCTCGATCTCGCTCAACACGGGCGTCGTCGCCGGCCTCCTCGCTTCGCTGCTCGTCGCCTTCCCCACCGGCCACAACCAGGGTCGCCTGGTCGCGGCGCACCAACCGGTGAGCCTCGCGGCCATGGAGGGGCGCTTCGAGAGCGGCGGCCACGCCCCACTCGCCGTGATCGGCCAGCCCAACGTCGCGGCGCGCAAGCTCGACAACCCGATCCGCCTGCCGTCGATCCTCTCCTGGATCGCCTACGGCGACTTCTCCGCCAACGTCCGCGGGTTGAACGACTTTCCCGAGAGCGACTGGCCAGGAAACGTCGAGCTCCTCTACTACTCCTTCCACATCATGGTGGGACTCGGTACGCTCTTCATCGCGGTCATGGGGCTCTCGAGCCTCCTGCTTCTCCAGGGGCGGCTCGAGAGATCGCGTCTCATGCTGTGGATACTCGCCCTCGCCTTTCCGTTTCCCTACATCGCCAACACCGCCGGCTGGATGACCGCCGAGCTCGGACGCCAGCCTTGGCTGGTTTACGGGCTGATGCGGACGGCGGAAGGCGGCTCGCCCACGGTGCACGGCGGCATGACGCTCTTCACCACGCTCGGCTTCGCGGGACTCTATTTCGTGCTCGGCCTGCTCTTCCTCTCGCTGGTGCTGCGCGAAGTCGGCCACGGTCCGCGCGCGGCCTCGCCGGGCTTCGAGAACTGAGGTCGCGATGACAACCCTCTGGTTCGCAATCGCCGCGGTCATGGTCGCGATCTACGTCGTGATGGATGGATTCGATCTCGGCGCCGGTGGTCTCCATCTCCTGGTCGCCCGCACCGACCGCGAGCGCCGGCAGGTGCTCGCAGCCATCGGACCTTTCTGGGACGGGAACGAGGTCTGGCTGCTCGCCGCCGGCGGCGTCCTCTTCCTCGCCTTCCCGGCGGTTCTCGCGGCGGGTCTCTCGGGTTTCTATCTCGCGATCTTCCTCGTCCTGTGGACCCTCATCCTGCGCGGCATCGCGATCGAGTTCCGCTCGCACGTCGACGATCGGCTCTGGCGCTCGTTCTGGGACGCGACTTTCGCCCTGGCCTCGACCCTCGCGTCGGTGCTCTTCGGCGCCGCGCTCGGCAATCTCCTGCGCGGTGTGCCGCTCACCGATGCAGGCTGGTTCGCCCTGCCGCTCTTCGATTCATTCTCGCCCACCGGCGCGCTCGGCCTGCTCGATTGGTACACGATCCTCGTCGGCCTCTTCGCGCTCGTCACGATCCTCCACCACGGTGCGCTCTTTCTCGCCTGGCGAACCGACGGCGAGGTGCGCAGGCGCAGCCTCGCCGCCGCGGCGCGCCTCTTCCCAGCCACGATCGCCCTCTGGATCCTCGCCACGGTCGCCACCGCGCGCCTCGCGCCGGAGATTCCGAGACATCTCGCCGAGCGGCCGCTCGCCTGGCTCGCGACCGCCCTCTTCCTCCTCGGTCTCGGCGGAACCTGGTTCGCGCGCCGCGCCGGGCGCGACCTTGCGGCCTTCCTCGCCTCCTGCGCCTTCGTGCTCGGCCTCCTCGCCGCGACCGCGGCGTCGGTCTTCCCGACGATGATCCGCTCCACCACCATCGCCGCCGCGCTCACCGCGCAGAACTCCGCCGCCGCGCACTCGCTCCGCAGCGGGCTCCTCTGGTGGCCGGCCGGTTTCCTGCTCGCCGCGGTCTACACCATCGTCCTCTTCCGGTTGCACCGCGGCAAGACCCAGGCGGCTGCCGACGGCGAGGGCTACTAGCCGAGCGCGGCGCAGACCTTCCGATCGCCGTCAGCCGATACCTCCGATGCCCGACGACTCCGCGCCCTTTTCCGCCCTCGACCCGTCTGCCGAGGAGACCCGAGCGCTCGGGACCGCAGCCGTCGAGTGGATGGCGCGCTACTACGAGTCGCTGCGCCAGCTGCCGCTCTATCCGCAGACCACGGCGCCGGAGCGCAAGGCCCGGCTCGTCGAGTCGTTGCCGCAGGAGGGCCGCGCGGTCGCCGAGCTGCTCGCGCTCTTTCGCACGGTGATCGTCCCGGGCAGCCGTCAGAACGCCCATCCGCGTTTCTTCGGATATGTCTCGGCGCCCGGGACGGCGGTGGCCGCCATCGCCGATCTCCTGGCCTCGACCTTGAACGCCAATCTCACAGCCTGGCGCTCCGCCCCGGCGCCGGTCGAGCTCGAGCGGCTGACGATCGACTGGATCAAGGAGGCCCTGGGCTGCGACCCGGGCGCCGGGGGGCTTCTTACCAGCGGCGGCTCGCTCGCCAACTTCACCGCCCTCGCCGCGGCGCGCCATCGCCACTGCCCCGGCGTCAACGAAACCGGCATGCGGGCGCTTGCGAAGCCTTTGCGCCTCTACGTCTCGAGCGAGGGCCACCACTCGATCGACAAGGCCGCGGCGCTCCTCGGCATCGGACACGATCATGTGCGGCGGATCGCGGTGGACGCCGCTTTCCGCATGGAGACGGGCGACCTCGAGCGCCAGATCGCCGCCGACCGCGCCGCGGGATTCGACCCGTTCTGCGTCGTCGCGAGCGCCGGCACGGTGGTCACCGGGGCGATCGATCCGCTGCCGGAGGTCGCCGCGGTGACGCGCCGGCACGACCTCTGGCTGCACGTCGACGCCTGCTACGGCGGCTTCGCCCGGCTCGCGCCGTCGGCCCGGGCGCTCTTCGCCGGCCTCGACCAGGCGGATTCGATCGCACTCGACCCGCACAAGTGGCTCTATCTCCCGGCCGACTGCGGCTGCCTGATCTACCGCGAGCCGGCGCGGATCGGATCGGCATTCGCCCTCGGCGCGGATTACACGCGCATCCTGACCAGCGATCCGGACGAGGCATTCGCCTTCTGGGACTATGGCCCGGAGCTCTCGCGCCGGTTCCGCGCGCTCAAGGTCTGGATGACGTTCGCGCACGCCGGTGCCCGCCAGATCGGCGCGGCGATCGAAGCGAACCTCGACTGCGCCCGCCACTTAGCGGCGCTCGTCGCGGCGAGCGACGACTTCGAGATGCTGGCGCCGGTCGGCCTCTCCATCTTTTGCTTCCGCTATCTCGATCTCGCCGCGCGCGGGAGGAACACTCGCACTGCGGCCGAAGAGCAGCGCCTCGACGCTCTCAACGAGCGCCTCCTGCTCGCGCTCCAGCACGGCGGCAGCTCCTACCTCTCGAACGCCTCCCTGCACGGCCGTTTCGCTCTGCGCGGCTGCGTCCTCAACTACCGCACGACCCGCCGCGACATGGAGATCCTGCTCGACGACCTGCGGCAGGCCGCCGGAACGATCGCACTCGAGGATTAGCGCACTTCGGCCGGGCGAAAGCGCTTGCGCAGCAGCCTCCGGCTGGGGTTAGATAGTGCTGCAATTGGCCTAATCGGCTCACGACCTTTGGGGGGGAGGGAGACCATGAGACCAAGCCACAGCTCGCTTTTCGTCGTCGGAGCACTGCTCGCCGCCAGCGCGATGGCGCAAACGATCGCGACCAGCAACTCGCTTGGCGGCGACGCCGGCGCAGGTTTCACTGGCCTGTCGATCCTGCTCGTGGAGGCCGACAACGCGGGTCCTCCCGGCCAGCTCCAGACCGCACTGCTCGCCGAACCGGACGTGGGCACGGTCGACGTCTTCGACGCCGCTGCCGCGACGCCGGCTCTCGCCATGCTGGCGCTCTACGACATCGTCGTGCCGTTCAGCAACAGCCCGTTCCTGGACGGCGCCACGCTCGGCGACCACCTCGC
Source organism: Thermoanaerobaculia bacterium (assembly GCA_963806165.1). Taxonomy (GTDB): domain Bacteria; phylum Acidobacteriota; class Thermoanaerobaculia; order Multivoradales; family JAGPDF01; genus JAGPDF01. The sequence continues at coordinate 103,132 of CAWDWZ010000007.1, read as the reverse complement.
TGACTACGTCGATGCCGGCGGTCGGGTCGTGCAGCTCGGCTTCAGCTTCTACGGGCCAGCTCAGCCCTACGGCATCAACGGCCGGTGGGTGACGGATGGCTACAACCCCTACGACTACTCGACGAACACCCTGTTCGCTCCGTTCGCGCTCGGCACCTACGACGCCGGCGATCCCTTGATGGACGGCGTCGCAGCGCTCGCCAGCAACTACCTGAATGTGGTCGCGCCGGCTACGGGCGCAATCCAGATCGCGCAAACCACCACCGGCATCTCGCTGGTCGCCAAGCGTTCTCGGCCAGGCAACATGACGGTCGGCGTGACCGCCTACATCGGCGCTGCGGCGACCTGGAGCGGCGACTTCGCGCGTCTGATCGTCAATGCTCGCCGGGTGTTCATCGACGGCTTCGAAACCGGCAACGCTACACGCTGGATCGTCGTGCCCTGAGCGGCCCCGCACCCGCGGCGCCGCCCGGGGTCGTAAGAAAGGCAGAACTCGGACGCAGCGCGATTCGCCGAGTAGGATGATCGAGGAATGGTCCTCGCGGCGGTCTGCCAGATGCGCTCGACCTCCGATGCGGCGGGGAATCTTCGCCAGGCCGAGGAGCTCGTCCGCGCGGCGGCGGCGCGGGGGGCGCGGCTCGTCGCCACGCCGGAGAACACCAACTACCTCGGCCCGCACACCGAGAAGGTGCGGCTCGCGGAGACCCTCGACGGCAAGACCTGCGTGCTCTTCTCCAGCCTGGCGCAGGAGCTCGGCATCCATCTCCTGCTCGGCTCCTTCAACGAACGGAGCCCGCATCCGGGACGCTGCTTCAACACCAGCGTGCTCTTCGGACCGGATGGCGCGCGCCTCGCGGTCTACCGCAAGATCCATCTCTTCGACGTCGACGTGCCCGACGGCGTGTCGTTCCGCGAATCGGCGACCGTCGCTCCGGGCTCGGAGGTGGTCGTCGCGGAGACGGCGTTGGGGTCCGTCGGGCTCACGATCTGCTACGACCTGCGCTTCGGAGAGCTCTACCGCGCGTTGGTCGCGCGTGGGGCCGAGATTCTCACCTTGCCCTCGGCCTTTACCGCGGTGACCGGCAAGGCGCACTGGGAGATCCTGATCCGCGCGCGGGCGATCGAGTCGCAGGCCTTCCTCCTCGCGCCAGGGCAGCAGGGCGAGCACGACGACGGCGGCCTCCGCGAAAGCCACGGCCACTCGCTGATCGTCGATCCCTGGGGCCGGATCCTCGCCGAAGCCCCCGACGGCGTCGGGAGCGCCCTCGCCGAGCTCGATCTGGCGGAGGTCCAGCGCGTGCGGGCTGCCATTCCGCTGGCCGCCCATCGCCGATTGCGCGGCTGAAAGCCGGCCCGCGTCCGGCCCGCGTCGGCCGGCCACCCGGAGGTGGCGCTTCCTGCTTTCTTGGCGGTAAAATGGCCGCAATTCGAACATGGCAGTTGGTTTTCGGTGGATTGCGAGTCGCCCGGCGGTTTCCGCCGGAAATGGATATGCTTCAAGGCCATCACAGGACCGACAGGAGGAGAGGGCAATGCTGCAGTCATTCTTGAAGCCGCGCCGCGGAGCGCTCTGGGTGTTCGCATGCACGACGGCACTTTTCGCCGCAGGCCATGCAGCGGCATCGACGCAAGCCGTGAAACCGCAGCCGCCTTCGCCGTTTTCCGCGAGCGGCGCGAGCGGCGGCGTCGGCCCGGGGGCTTCGCAGACGCCCGCGGGGACACCGGACTTCATTCTCGACGACGGCACCGCCGAGAACTCGATCGGCCTGACCGCCGGCGGGCAGTTCGTCTGGTTCAACCGCTTCACCGTCAACCCGGCAGACCTGCCGTTCGATCTCGACGAGGTTCAGATCCTCTTCTCGTCGACAGGTTTGGTCTCCGTCGGGGACGCCATCGATATCTATGTTTACACCGATGCCGACGGTGACCCGAGCAACGGTGCGACCTTCGTCGGCTCCGAAACGGGCCAGACGATCCAGGTCCTCGACGCCTTCGGGATCTACCCGCTGTCGCCCACGATCCCCATCACGGCCGCCGGCGACGTGCTCGTCCTGGCGGTCAACCGCGGATCGGTCGCCGCCGGGCAGTTTCCAGCGGCCATCGACCAGACCGCGACGCAGGGCCGTTCCTGGGTCGGCTTCGACGCCGGCAATCCCGGCGATCCGCCGGTCCTGCCCACGGCCACCATGGGGATCATCGACAGCTTCGGGCTCCCCGGCAACTGGATGATTCGCGCCAACGGCGCGCCTTCGGGCCCGACACTGTTCCTGGGCTCGGTCGATTCGACCGATCTGTGCACCGATCCGCCGTCCAATGTCAACGGAGTCTGGGAGCCGGGCGAGATCATCGACCTCACCGTCAACCTCACCGCCGGCGGATTCTCCAACATGACCGGCATCAGCGGCACACTCTCGAGCCCGACGGCCGGCGTCACGATTCTCGCCGCCACCTCGACCTGGCCGGACATCGCCGCCAACGGCACCGCGCCGAGCAACACTCCCTTCCAGATCCAGATCACGCCGACCTTTGCCTGCCTCACCGATATCGTCCTCAACCTGGCCGTGACGGCGAACGAAGGGGGGCCCTACAACCTGACCTACACCCATCCGGTCGGGGTGAACACTCAGTCCCCCAACGTGCCGATCGTCATCGCCGACAGCTCGACCAACACCTCCGATCATGGTGATCACGGACAATGTCGTGCTCGCCGATCTCAACGTTCGGGTCGCGGCCACGCACACTTTTGTCGGCGACCTGAGCTTCACGCTCACGAGCCCGGCGGCGACAGTCGTGACGCTGCTCGACCGCCCCGGCGTCCCGGCGAGCACTTTCGGGTGCGGCGACGACAACATGAACGTGACGTTCGACGACGAGACGGTCTTCGACCTCGAGAATTACTGCCCGGGGACGACGCCCTGGTACGTCGGTTCGGGCTCGCCCACCCAGCCGCTTTCGGCTTTCGATGGCCAGTCGACCGCCGGAACCTGGACGCTGACCGTGACGGATGGGGCCGGCGGCGATACTGGAACGGTGGACGACTGGGAGCTGATCGCGACGCCGGCGGTCGGGCTGCAGTGCTCCGTCTGCCTGAGCGCCGGACCCGCCGGCGGCGACCTTTCGATTCTGAAGACCGCCGTCGCCTCGCCGGGCGTCATCGTCTACACCATCTCGGTGGCCAACGCCGGTCCCGCGAACGTCACCGGCATCGTGGTGACGGATACCCTTCCGGCCGCGGTCGCCTACGTCTCCGACGACTGTGGCGGCACGAACACCCCGCCCTGGACCTGGAACGTCGGCACGCTGAACTCGGGCGCTTCGGCCACGTGCAACATCACGACCAGCGTCGTCACGCCGGGCGCGATCGACAACACCGCCACCGTGGCCGCGGACAACGACTCGACTCCGGGCAACAACAGCTCCACGGCGTCCGTGATCGGCGAGCCGCCGGTCGGCATCGTGGAGGTCCCGACCCTCGACTCCGTGGGCTTGGGATTGCTTCTCGCCGCGCTCACGGCGTGCGCGCTGGTGCTGCTCCGCCGGCGCGCCCGCGCCTGAGGCTTCCTCGTCCCTGACCCCACTCCCCGCGCGGGAGAGGGGCTCCAGGGTGTAGTCGACTGCCGCCCCTCTACCGCCCTGCGGGAGAGGGGCTTTGTTTTGCGGGTGAGACGGCGGGGGGCTGACGAGCGCTACTGACCGCCGAGGATGAGGGGCAGGCCGTCCTTCCCGGCGCCGATGACGATGACTTTGGCGTTCTGGCTGCGCGAGATCTCCATCGTCGCCTCGATCCCCTTCCACTTCAAGAGCTGCTCCGAGATCCCCGACGAGACGATCTTCTGGAAGTCGGCGACGCCCTGCGCCTCGATCCGTTTGCGGTCGGCCTCCTGGCGCTCCTTGGTCAGCACGAACTCCATGCGCTGGCTCTCCTGTTCCGCCGAGAGCTTCTGCTCGATCGACGCCGAGAGCCCGGCGGGCAGACCGACCTTGCGCAGCGGCGTGTTCTCGATCACGATGCCGCGCGGCTCGACGAGCTTGCGCAGCTCCTCGGCGAGCAGTCCTGCCAGGTGATCGCGCTCCGAAGTGTAGAGCGCCTTGGCTTCGTACGAGGCGGTGACGCCGCGCGCCACCGAGCGGAACTGCGGCTCGAGCAGGATCTCCTGGTAGCTCACTCCGACCGTGCGGTAGACCTCCGGCGCCTTCTCCGGATCGAGATGGAAGAGCGCCGATACCTCGAGCTGCATCGCCAGCCCCTCCTTCGACGGGACTTCCATCACCTCCTTGAGCTCCTGGGTCTGGATCGACATCGCGATGACGCTCGCCAACGGGTTCACGATGTGCATCCCCGACTTCAAGCTCTCCGGGCGCACGACGCCGAAGAGGTCGAGGATGCCGACGTGCCCCGCCGGGATGATGCGCACGAGCTGGGTGAGAGAGGCGAGGACGGCGACGACGCCGACGACGGTGAGGAACTTGCGCGACGCGGCCATGGCGGCGGCGCGCATCGGATCGTCGGTGCCGCGAGCGAGCTGCCGCGCGATCGAGAAGGCGACGGCCGCAACGACCAGAGCGAGAAGGAAGAGCATGGGAGACTCCTGTCGAGAAAGGCCCGGAAGGACCGCCCGCGACACTAGCACCGGCGCGCCTGGGCCCCCGCGGGCCCGCCGGTGGGGGCCGACAGCGTGAGGCGGAGTACGGTCTCCGGCTAGCGACCCAGAAGCTGGGCCAGGATTTCGACTCCGCGCAGGGCGCGCGCCGGCTCGACGGCGGTGTAGCAGAGCCGGACGTGGGTCGGAAACGGCCCGAAGCTCGAGCCCGGCGCGATCAGCAGACCGCGGTCGACGCAGGCCTCGAGCAGCGGGGCGAGGCCGCGACCGCCGAGCCCGCGCGCGTTGAGGTCGTTGGCGACGTCGAAGAAGAGAAAGGTGCTCCCCGCGGGCACCGGAACTCCGAGTCGCGCAGCCGCGGCGCGGCCGGTCGCCGCGTACTGGTCACGCGCCGCGGCCGCCCAGGCATCGCCCGGGCCGGCGAGCGCCCGAACCGCGGCGAGCTGCGCGGCGGTCGGCGTCGAATAGAAGGTGTGCGTCGCCACCTTGCGCAGCTCGGTCATCATCGCGCGCGGGCCGACCATGTAGCCGCAGCGGTTCCCTGCCATGCCGTAGCACTTCGAGAAGGTCTGGGAGAGAAAGGTGCGTTCCGGGGCGAGCGGCAGGGCGCGGGTATGTTCGCCGGTGAAGACGAACTGTTCGTAGACCTCGTCCGAGAGGATCCAGAGGTCCTTCGCACGGGCCCATTCGACGATCGCCTCCACCCAGGCGCGCGGCAGGATGCAGCCGCTCGGATTGTTCGGCGTCGAGAAATAGAGCGCGGCGGTCCGGGCCGTGTACTTCTTTTCGAGTCGTGCCACGAGACCCGCCGCCGACCCTCCGGCGGCGGAAAAGTCGACCGGCACCGCCACCGGCGCGCCGTGGAAAGACCGTACGATGCCCTCGATGAGCGGCCAGTAAGGCGCCAGAATCAGCACCTCGTCGCCCGGCTCGAGGAGCGCCCCCGCGACCGCCCCGAGCCCGCCGGTGGCGCCCGCGGCCACCAGCACGTTCTCGCGCTCGAGCGCCAGGCCGGTTTTCGCGCGCTCGCGCTCGACGATCGCGTCGAGCAGCGCCGGCAGGCCGTGGACCGGTGCGTAGCGGTGCATCCCCGGGTACTCCGCGACGTGGAGGTCTTCCATCCGGCAGCCCTCCGCCGGTTCCATCCAGGTATCTCCGACATGCAGCGGATAGGTTTCGCCCGCGAAGCGGTCGAGCCGGTGGGCCAGTCCTGAGTAAACGGAGGGCGGAATTCCGCCCAGATGTTGCGCGGCACGGGGAAAGCGCGGCATCACGATTCTCCTGCGGGCGGACTCCGTCGTGGAGCCCCCACCGACGGACTCTACGCCAAGCCCGAGAATGACCTTACAATGCGCGCCATGCTCGGGCGCCTGCGGCGCTGCGTCTCGCGAAGGGTCGCCTCTCTCGGCCTGTTCCTCCCGCTGGTCGCCATCTGCTTGCTCGGCGGACCGGCCCGATCGGAAGTCGACGAGGTTCCCGATCCGCACGTCGCGGCGCTCTCCGAGAGCTATCGCGAGCTCTTCGCGACGCTCGCGCAGGGCGATCGCACGACTGCCCTCGCGCGCACGGCTGCATTCGAGACCCGGACCCTCGCGGCCGATCCGGACCGCGCGATCGAGTGGCTCTCGCAAGCCGACCGTCTCCTGCTCGACGAGTACGTTCTGGCCCGGCCGCAGTGCGCGCTGCCGCTCGCGCTCTTCTACCAGCGCCTGGCCCTCGCGCACGCGGCAGAGCAGCGCTACAGCCTCAGCCAGCGCGCGCTACACGTCGCCGACGGGCTCTACGGACAGATGGCGCTCGCCGCGCGCAGCGCGGGGGAGCGCCGCCTGACCGCGGCGGCGTACGCTGGCCTCGCCGCCGATCTGCTCACCCTGCCGGCGCCGGTGCGGGCCGCCGAAATGCTCGGCCGCGGCCTGCTGCTCATGCCCGACGACGCCGACAGCGGCGTCGCGCTCGCCGTGCTCCTGCTGCGCGACCGGCAGCCGGCGGCGGCAGCGGAGCGCTTCGACCGCGTGCTCCGCTCCCACCCCGACAACCGCGAGGCCCGGCTCCGGCGCGCCCTGATGCGGGCCGGCCTGGCGGCAGAGAGCCGAACGGCGCGCGAGCTCGAGGCGCTCGCGACCGGCAAGGAGGACGATTGGATCGCCCTGATCGCGACTCAGGAATGCGCCCGGCGGTTGCTCGCCAGTGGCGACTACGACCGGGCGATCGCCTTCCTGAAGCAGAGTCTCGACCGCTTCCCCTCCGACTCGGCGCTGCGCGTCGCCCTCGCCTTCGCCGCGGCGCGCTCCGGACGGCGGGCGGAGGCGCAGTCGGCGGTCGAGTCGGCGCTCGCGGTTGCGACCGCCCCCGGAGAATCGGCGCGGCGGCGCTTCGGGGAGCTGCCGTATCGGCTCCTCACCCACGAAGCCGCGCTCGCCGAGGAGGCCGCCGACGAACGCACCCCGATCCTCGCGGCGGCGATCTCGAGCGCCGCAGGGCCGTCCGCACTGACGCCCGGCTCGGCGCCGGGAGGAGAGCTGCGATGAGCGCTCGCCGGCTGGCGCCGCTGGCCCTGGCGTTGTTCGCACTGGGGAATCCAGTCCGCGGGACCCCGGCGGAGGCGCCCGTCATCGTGGCGCCGGCGGCGGGAGCGCCGGCTTTCGGGGCCCTCGAGGTCGTCGTCGAGCCGCGCGGCGGCACGCCCCAGAGAGTCGAGTTCTGGTTCAACGGCGAGAAGGCCGGCGAGCTCACCCGCCCGCCGTGGAAGCTCGCCATCGAGACCGGCGACGACAACCGGGAGCGCCGTTTCCGCGTCGTGGCGGTCTACGGGGGCGACGAGCGCCGGGAGGCGGAGATCGTGCTGCCGCGGATTCAGGTCGACGACGAGCTCGACCTTCCCCTGCGCCAGCTCTACGTCACCGCCAGCCGCTCCACTGGCTCGGATCGCTCCGCTGGCTCAGACGCCGTCGATCACCCTGCCACTCCGGTGCTCGATCTCCCCCGCCGGAGCTTCACGGTTTTCGACATGGGGCGCCGGCAACAGCTCGTCACCTTCGAGCATGGCGACGTCCCGCTCACCGCCGTGCTGCTCATCGACTCGAGCTTGAGCATGCACGGCGGCCCGCTGCGCGCCGCGCTCGCCGGCGCGCGCTCGTTCGTCTCCCGCATGGCGGCGCTCGACGAAGCGATGCTGCTCCTGTTCTCCGATCGGATCGTGCACCACACTCCCTGGAGCGCCGACCCCGAGAAGCTGCTCTCCGGCCTCACGGGCGCCGAAGCGCGTGGCGGTTCGGCGGTCAACGACCATCTCTTCCTGGCGCTCCAGCTGCTCGAGAAGCGTCAGGGTCGCAGAGTGGTGATCCTGCTCTCCGACGGCGTCGACGTCGAGAGCCTGCTCTTCGCGGCCCAGGTCCACGAGATCGCGGTCCGCAGCCAAGCGCTGGTCTACTGGATCCGCGTCTCCAGCGAGCCGTTCGATTTCCTCAATCGGTCGGCCTGGCGTTCTGTCGAGGAGCACTCCGCGGAGATCCGCCAGCTCGCGGCCACCGTCGACGCGAGCGGCGGGCGCCGGATCGAGATCCGCCGCTATGAAGAGGCCTCCGCAGCGTTCCAGCAGATCCTCGAGGAGCTCCGCCGACAGTACGTCCTGGGCTTCTATCCCTCGCGCAGCCGGCACGACGGCGCCTGGCATTCCGTCCGTATCGCGGTCGCAGCGAAGGACATTCTCCTGCGGACGCGGGACGGGTACTACGACGACTGATGGGCGAGCGCGCGACTCCTCCGATTTCCCCAGTCCGGGCGACCCTCGCGGGCGTTCTCCTCTTCCTATTCATCCCGCTGGTGCTCTTCCTTTTCGTCGCCCACCCGGCGCCGGTCGCGGGCAGCCTGGTCGCTGGTGTCGGACTGATGCTGGCGCACCGCTTCCTGGCGCGGCCCTACATGCAGGCAATGCGGGCGCGGAAGTGCATCTGGTGCAACCGCTTCTTCGACGGCCGGCGGAGCGCCGAGCGCGCGGTCGTGCTCGAGACGGGCGGAAGCGAGCCGCCGCTCGAGCTCCTGGCCTGCGCCGCGCATGTCGCTTCCACGCGGCGGTTCTTCGCTTTTCTGGATCGGGCGCGCCTGCCGCTGCGCCTCGGCATCGCCCTGCCGCTCCTCGTGCTGCTCGCCGCTCTCGCCGCTTTCGCCGCCGGCCAGGGCGATCGCACGGAGCCCGCCACCCAGCTCTTCCGGCTGCTCATCGGACTCACCGTGAACATCGCCGCGCTCGGCCCCTGGCTGGGCGCTCCAAGCGAGCGCAGTCGCGCCGCCTTTCCGGTGCACAACTTCTATCTCCTCGGCATCCGCGCGATCCTCTGGATCTTCCGTGGGGTGGGCGTGGTCTGGATCGTCGTCGGAGCGCGCTACTGGCTGGCCCACGCCGGCCTCTGAAACCGCCGGCCGCCGCCGGCTCGCGCCGGCATCCGTTGGTTCGAACCTTTCGCCCACCGCGCCGTACTTAGGCTCAAAGGAGATTTCCATGTCCAAAGGCGTTCTTGCAGCTCTCGGCCTCGGCTCGCTTCTCGTCGCCTCCGCGACCTCCGCGCAGCTCATCCACGCCGCGCCCAGCGGCGACAACCAGAGATCCTCGGTCAGCCAGTGGATCGGGCCGGTCGAGATCGACATCACCTATCACAGCCCCAACGTCCACGCTCCCGACGGCAGCGACCGGCACGGCAAGATCTGGGGCGGCCTCGTGCCCTTCGGGATGTCCAACCTCGGTTTCGGCACCTGCGGTGACCAGTGCCCTTGGCGCGGCGGCGCCAACGAGAACACCGTCTTCCGCGTCTCGCACGACGTCGAGGTCGAAGGCAAGGCGCTCGCGGCCGGCTCCTACGGCTTGCACTTCATCCCCGGCAAGGAGGAATGGACGGTCGTCTTCTCGAAGAATTCCACCTCCTGGGGGAGCTTCTCCTATGACGCCAAGGAGGACGCTCTGCGCGTGGTCGTCAAGAGCGTCCCGAGCGCCTACCGCGAGTGGCTGAGCTACGACTTCATCGACCGCGAGACCGATCACGCCACCTTCGCTCTCGCCTGGGAAGACCTCGCGGTGCCGGTCCGCATCTCGGTCCCCGGGCTCGACGAGCTCTACGTGCAGGGGATCCGCGACCAGCTGCGCACCGAGCCCGGATTCAGCTGGCTCGGCTGGCAGGAGGCGTCGCAGTACCTGGTGCAGAAGAAGCTCCACCCGGACGAGGCGGTCGCCTGGGCGCAGAACGCGGTGGCACTCCCCGGTATCGGGCAGGAGAATTTCGCCACCCTCTCGACGCTCGCGCAGGCGCAGGCCTTCGCCGGCAAGGCCACCGACGCCGCCGCGACCATGGACAAGGCGCTCGCCCATCCGACCGCGACGATCTTCGACCTCCACCAGTACGGCCGGCAGCTGCTGCGCAACGGCGACAAAGTCGGCGCGCTCAAGGTCTTCGAGCTCAACGCCAAGCGCTTCCCGAACCAGTGGCCGGTGAACGTCGGCCTGGCGCGCGGCTACGCGGCGGCGGGGCGCACCAAAGAGGCGCTCAAATCCGCCAAGGCGGCGCTCGCGCAGGCCCCCGACGACGTCAACCGCAAGAGCCTGCAAGGCATCGTCGAGAAACTCGAAAAAGGCGACAACTCCATCAACTGAGGCCGAGTCGCCGGGCACCTATTGCACGACGACGGTCACCGCGCGCGAGCGCGCGGCGGTGAAGGGCACACGCGCCTGGAAGGTGTGCTCGCCGGCGGCGAGCGGCCAGCGCAGCTCGAACGGAGCGTCGACGGTTCCGAACGGCCGGCCGTCGACGTACCAGACGAGCTGCGTGACCGCTGGATCCGCCTCCGCGCGCAAGGCGAGCGTATTCAACGCCCTCGGAGTCTCCGGATCGAGCAGCAGGCGCAGGCCGCTCTCCGGCGAGGTGATGTCGATCCGCGGCAAGACTCCGGGGACACCTTGAAAGGTGTCCCCGGGCGAGCCGCTGAGGGCCTCCCCGATCGCAGTCGTCGACTGGGCGGCGAGCCACTTGGCGTAGCGCGGCGGCAGATCGACGTAAGTGCGGACCTCGACGAACTTCGCCGGCGTCGCGACCGTCGCCACGCGCTCGGTGCGGCGGTCGATCGCCACTCGCCGGTGCGCAGTGCAATCCCCCAGCGGAGGCAGGCCGGCTGCCTGAAGCGGCAGCCACTCGAGAACGACCCGGTCGCAGGCCGGGGTCGCACGTTGTCCGGAAAGGGCGCAGAGCTTCTCGCTCCGGTAGCCACGCGGCGGCGGGAAGTCGAGACCCTCGAGCCCGTCCATGCGGTCGGCGTGCAGGCGCTCGATCACCGACTGCGCGAGCCGCGCCGCGATGCGGTAGCCGGAGAGCGCGGTCATCGGCCGCTCGTCCGGGTGCCCTACCCAGACGCCGACCAGATAGCGCCTCGACCAGGCGACCGTCCAGGCGTCGCGGTAGCGCGACGAGGTGCCGGTCTTCACCGCCACGGCGAACGGATACTCGGAGAATCCCATGCGCGGGAAGGTCGGCAGACGCGCCTGCGGGTCGGCGAGGAAGAGGGACACCAGACGTGCCGTGGCTTCGGAGAAGAGGCGCTGCTCGGGGACACCCTTCTGCTCGGGGACACCCTTAAGGGTGTCCCCTGAACCCTTCAGGGTGTCCCCTGAACCCTCTGAACCTGACTCGTACCAGCGCAGCTCATGCAAAGTGCCGTCGCCGGCGAGCGTCGTGTAGGCGGTGACCAGCCGTTCGAGCGTGACCGGCAGGGAGCCGATCGCCAGCCCGAGGCCGTAGCGCTTCGCCGGCTGCTCGTAGCGGTGGAGCCCCAGGTCGCCGAGAAAGGCGTAAGCCTCGTCGAGGCCGAGCCGTACAAGCAGCGCCACCGCCGGGACGTTGCGCGAGTTGGCGAGCGCGACGCGCGGCAGCATCGGTCCCAGGAAGCGCGCATCCGAATTGAGGATCCCGGACGGACCGGGCTCGAGATCGTCGAGGACCGACGCCGGCGTGATCGTTCCGCGTTCGAGCGCCAGCGCGAAGAGGAACGGCTTGAGCGCGCTCCCTGGACTGCGCTCGAGGCGCAGATAGTCGATCGCGCCGGCGTGCTCGGCGTCGAAGTAGCCGGTCGAGGAGACCGCCGCCACGACCTCCCAGCGCTCACGATCGACGACGATGACGGCGGCGTTCCCGGCTCCGCGATCGCTGGAGTCGCGCACCGTGCGGAAAGCGATTCCCTCGACCTCGCGCTGCAGGTCGAGGTCGAGCGTCGAGCTGACGAGCGGCCGCGCGCGACGGAGCTCGGCCGGAACGATCGCGTCGTAGTGCAGCAGCGCCTGCAGCGCCGCCTCGGCGCGCGCGCTCTTCCAGGGCAGCGCCAGGTGGTCGATCTCGTTGACCGACGCTTGAAGTTCCACGGCGGAGAGCGTGCCGCGGGCGCCGAGCTCGGCCAGGATCTGGCGGCCGCGCCGGATGGCACGCATGCGTCCTTCGGGCTCGTACGGATCCATGCGCGACGGAGACTGGGGAATCGCGGCGAGGAAAGCGATCTCGGCCCACGAGAGATCCTCGACCGGCTTGTCGAGGTAGCGCCGCGCGGCGTAAGCGATGCCGTGGATGCGATGGCCGTAGGGCACGATGCGCAGGTAGTGGCGCAGAACAGCCTCGCGGCCGTAGCGGCCGGTCGCGAGCCAGGCGGTCGCCGCCTCGAGCGCCTTGCGCAGATAACCGCGTGTCCCGGGGTGCTGCAAGCGCGCCACCTGCATGGCGAGAGTCGATGCGCCGGAGACCCGTTCGTCGCTCGCGAAGTTCTGCCGCAAGGCGCGCGCGATGGCCAGGGGATCGACCCCGGGGTGCAACCAGAAGCGGCGATCCTCGATCGCCAGGGTCGCGGCGACGACGCGCTCTGGGAGAGTCTCGACCGGCCAGAAGCCGAGGCGCTCGTCGTTTCTGTCCGGCAACTCGCCGACGAACCGTCCGGCGCGATCGCGCACCAGCAGCGTCGGCTCCGGCGCGACCAGCGTCGAGCGCCAGAAAGCAAGCGCGACGAATGCCGTCCAGGCCAGCACGAACGGTGAGAGCCAGAGCCACAGCGATCGATGCTCACGAAAGAACTGAAAGATCACAACATGATCCTAGCGTCCCGCGTGGGGCAACCACGGAGGCGACGGGGCGAGATGCGAGAAAGGTCTCGGCGCGCAGTGGCGGGGGCCCCCGTCCTCCAGCAAGAAAATGAGATCGACCGGGGTCCCGACCGAGCACCGAGACCTTTCTCGCATCCCGCCCCGGCGCCGGCCCCCGGTCGACACTTGCGCATATCATCCGCGCGATGGCCCTCGCCGCGGGAACGCTCCTCGGACCGTACGAGATTCAGGCGCCGATCGGCGCCGGCGGGATGGGCGAAGTCTACCGGGCGCGCGACCGCCGCCTCGGCCGCGAGGTCGCGCTCAAGCTCCTGCCCGAGAGCGCCCGCTGCGATACCCAGCTGCTGGAGCGCTTCCTGCGCGAGGCGCAGGCGGCCTCCGCCCTCAGCCATCCGCACATCTGCACGGTGCACGACATCGGCGACCACGACGGCCGGCGCTTCATCGTCATGGAGCTGCTCTCCGGCACGACGCTGCAGGAGAGGCTGCAGAGCGGGCCGCTGCCGTTCGCCGAGCTCTGCACGCTCGCGGCCGAGATCGCCGACGCGCTCGCGGCGGCGCACGCCCACGCCATCGTCCATCGCGACATCAAGCCGGGGAACATCTTTCTCACCGCGCACGGCGTGAAAGTGCTCGACTTCGGCCTGGCGAAGCTCACCGGCGATCGGATCGCGCCGGAGGAGCTCGACGCCGGCTTTCGCAACGCCGAGACCGTCTTGCCGGGCAGCGGAGCGACCGAGCTCACCAGCCCGGGCTTCGCCCTCGGAACGCTGTTCTACATGTCGCCCGAGCAGGCGCTGGGGAAGAGGGTCGATCCGCGCTCCGATCTCTTCTCGCTCGGCGCCGTCCTGCACGAGATGGCGACCGGTCGACGGGCCTTCCCCGGCGCGACACCGGCGGCGGTATTCGACGCCATCCTCCACCGGGAACCCGACGGCGCTCTGCCCGAGGCCTGCGCGGAGCTCGCGCCGATCGTCCAGCAGCTGCTCGCCAAGGAGCCCGAGCGCCGATTCGCGAGCGCGCAGGAGGTGGCTACGGCGCTCCGCCGCCTCGTCCACTCCGGCGACACGAGCACGACACGGCGCCGGGAGGCCGCGCGCGCCGAGCCCGCCTCGATCGCCGTCCTGCCGTTCCTCAACCTCTCCGCCGATCCGGAGAACGAGTACTTCACCGACGGCATCACCGAGGAGATCCTCACCGCTCTCAGCAAGATCAAGGCGCTGCGCGTCGCCTCGCGGACCTCCTCGTTCGCCTTCAAGGGGCGCAGCGAAGACGTACGCGCGATCGGCCGCACGCTCGGCGTCGGCTCGGTCCTCGAAGGCAGCGTGCGGCGCTCCGGCAACCGCCTGCGGGTGAGCGTCCAGCTGGTCCAGGCCGGCGACGGCTACCAGCTCTGGTCGGAACGATTCGACCGCGAGCTCGCCGATATCTTCGCCGTACAGGACGAGATTGCCGAACGGGTCGTCGCGGCGCTTCGCGTCGTGCTCTCGGAGAGCGAGCGGCGCGATCTCCGCCGCATCCCCACCGACAACGTCGAGGCCTACGATGCCTACCTGCGTGGCCGAGACCTCCTGCGACCCCTGGACGTCAAGTCGTTTCACGCCGCGCGCAAGATGTTCGAGCGCGCCGTGGCGCTCGACGAGAGTTTCGTGCCCGCCTGGCTCGGGCTCGTCGAGAGCTGCTACTGGCTCCATGTCTGGGTCGCCAGGAACGAGGAGCTGCTCGCGACCGCGCGCGCCGCAGCGGCCAGGGCGCTCGTCATTGCTTCGGATCTCGCCGAGGCGCACGTCGCCCAGGGGTTGGCCTGCGTCATGGCGGGCGAAAACGCCGGCGCACACCGTTCCCTGGCCCGCGCCGCCGAGCTCGACCCGCGTAACTTCGACGCCTACTACTATGCCGCCCGCGTCTGGGTGAGCGAGGGCGGGCTCGAAGAGGCCGCCGCGCTGTTCGCCACGGCGGCCGAGGTCCGGCCCGACGACTACCAGGCCCTGACGCTCCTCGCCGGCTGCTACAAAGGGCTCGGGCGGGCCGACGAGCAGCGCGCCACGGCCGCCCGCGCCCTGGCGGTGATCGAACGGCAGCTCGAGCTCCAGCCGAACGACGTGCGCGCCATCTACTTCGCGGCCGGCAACACGCTCGCGGCGACCGGCGAGCGCGAGGCGGCGCTCGGCTGGGCGCGGCGCGCCCTCGCCGCCGACCCCGACAGCGTCTCGGTGATCTACAACATCGCGTGCTTCTACGCCAACCTCGGTCTTATCGACGACGCCCTCGACCTGCTCGAGCGCTACGTCTCCCAGGGCTGGGGCCAGCGGGAGTGGATCGAGCACGATCCCGACTGGGAAGAGCTCCGCGACCACCCCCGCTTCCGCGCCATCGTCGCCCGGATGCCGGCGCGGTCAGGGAACTGACGCGCTCCAGCGCGTCGTACCGCCGTTCTCGAAGCCGTCCCAGAAGACCGTCACGACGTTCGCGAAGCAGTAGATCCGGTGCGGGATCTCACAGGTGTTGAAGTGGCCCTCGGTCCAGCCCGCGGAGCGCGCGAGGGACGCCGAGCCGAAGGTGACCGAGAAGGCCGCAGTCGCCGAAGTCCAGCCGTTGCAGTCGTCGACCGTCGCGGTGCCGTCCCCGAAGGTGCCGGTCGCGACGCCGTAGGCAATCCCGGCGTGACTGCCGTTTTCGTCGACATGCAGACTGTTGGTGGCGAAGCCGTCGATCAGGTCGGCGTGCGAGCTCGCGATCGGATAGTTGTCGACGCGGCGGAAGTTGGCGTCGACCGTGACGCGGTCGCGGGCGTCCTGGGTGGCGTCCGAGAGCCAGGCGACGAACGACTCCGGCGCCGGCAGGTGGGCCGCCGCCGCCAGGTTGCGGCAGATCGCGTCGCCCGCCGCGAGGCCGGTCGCGCCGCCCGCCTGGGGCCAGGCCGCGAGCTCTCCCGGGCCGCTTTGCGAGCTCACGAAGGCGATCGCCGAGGGGGACCAGCCGAGGTTGAACGGCTGGCTCGCGCCGGGCTCGAAGCAGAGCAGGTGTCCCGGCACGTCGCAGGAGTACAAGATGCCGGCGGTCCAGGAGTAGGCGCTCGCCACCGAGTGACCCTGGCCGCCGAAGTCTCCGACGGCTCGCGCTCGTCCAGTCGAGGCAGCTGTGGCTCGCGTCGAGCACGCCGTCGGCGGTCGTGCCGGTCCAGTAGCCGCCGTTCGCGTAGTCGGGCTCGAAGCCGGTCTCTTCGAGGAGCACCGGGCGATAGATCACCTTGCCCGGCCCGGTGAGCTCGGCGAGGGCGGGCGAGAACGGCGTGACGCCGTTCTGGAGGTACCAGGGGCCGGCGCCCGGTTGAGCTCCGCCGCCGCATCCGGTCGCCTTCTGGCCGGTGAGGCCCTGGACATGGCAGTAGGCATCGGTGGCCGAGGTCGACATCCACACCCGGTAGGTCGTCGGATTCGGCAGCCCGGCCGCGGTCGCCCGCGCGCGGCAGATCGAGTCGCCCTTGTCGAGCACCGTCACGCCGGTCGCCCCGGCCCAGGAGGCGATATTGCCGGTGCCGGAAACCGAAGTCACGAACGCCCGCCGCGCAACCGCCGCCCCCGGCGCCGCGCCGGCCACCCCCAGACCGACGGCCACCGCGGCCGACAGCACAACCCTCATTCCTCCTCGCTGGCTCAAAGTGCATTCCCCCCTGGGACCAGAAGCGCAAGCGCGCCCAGCACGGGGCCAAGGATCGGTCGCAGGGTCGGTCGCAAACCTCCTTTGCAGCTTTCCCAGGGCAACCCTGATCGTCATAGGCTCGACGGGGATGTCCCCCCGTACCGCAGTGGTCGCCTGCAGCCTGGCGCTCGCCGCGCTCGTCGGACTCGCCTTCGCGCCCGCTTCCTACGACGACGGCTACATTACCTATCGCTACGCGGACAATCTGGCGCACGGGCGGGGATTCGTCTTCAATCCAGGCGAAACCGTTCTGGGAACCTCCGCACCCGGCTATGGCCTCGTGCTGGGAGGGCTCGCCATCCTCCTCCGGCCGCTCGGCATCGGCGTCGACGTCGTGGGTGCAACACTCTTCCTCGCCGGATTCGCCCTTCTCCCGATCCTCCTGTGCGGAATCTTCCGCCGGCTCGACGGGCACCGCCCCGAGCTCGTCGCCATGGGCTTCGCGCTGCTCGCGCTGCCGGCGCGCTGGAACGTGGAGCTCATGGGATGCGAGCAGGTGCCGATCCTCGTCCTCGTCGCTCTCGCCATTCTGCTGGCGCTCGAGCGCCGCGAGCTTGCCGCCGGAGTCTGCGCCGGCCTCGCCGCTGCGCTTCGATTCGACGCCGGTCTCGCGGTGGCGGCCCTCGCCGTCGCGATCTGGATCGAGCGCCGGAGAATCCCCTGGCGCTTCTCCCTTGCCGCAAGCCTTCCCGTCGCCTTCTGCTGGATTTGGTTGCTCACGACCTTCGGGACGATTCTTCCGCTCACCCTCGCGGGGAAACGCTCGGAGATGGGGCTCGCCTCCACGAGCTACGGCATGGCGGAATTCCATTGGCTCGTGCGCAGCTTCGGACTCGCCGGGACGGGCGCGGTGGCGGCGCTCGCGCTCTGGGGCCTCGTCGGAGTCGGTCGCCTTCGCGGCCGCGCCCGGCTGTTCACCTTCGCAGCCGCGGGCTGGCTCCTCGCTCACGAGCTCTTCTATCGCCTCGTCGGCGTGCCGTTCGCGCCCTGGTATCACGTCGCGACCGTCAACGCCCTGCTCGTGCTCGCCACAGTCGGCGCCTGCCGGTTGCTTCCCAAGGAAGGCGTTCGGCCGCTGCCGTTGGCCTCCCGGAGAATCCTCATCCAGCTGGTGCTCGCCGTCGCGCTGTTCGGCGCTGCGATCTTCGGAGCCGCTGACTTCTTACGGACAGCTTACGGGCGCCCGCCCGATCCGCGGACCCGCATCTACCAGGATGTCGCTGCGGAGCTCCGGAAGATCTCCCCACCGCTGGCGCGCGTCGCAACGGTCGAGATCGGCACGCTGGCCTTCTTCGCCGATCGCCCGATCGTCGATCTCGTCGGGCTCTTCGATCCCGCCCTGCGCGCCGCGCGCGAGGAGCATCGCCTCGCCGCCGCGCTCGCCGCCGCGTCCCCCGACTACCTGGTCGACAATCCGGCCTTCCACGGCAACTTCCTGGCTGAGATCGTCGCCAGCGGCGACCTCGACAAACGCTACCGTCTCCTCCAGACCTTCTCGCGTCCGGAGTATCCCTATCCCGTCCGCCTGCTGGAACGGATCGATCCGCGGGTTCCGTAGTCTCGACTGGAAATGAGGATGCACCCCGCGGTTTTGAGCTACTCCTCGGCATCCGCCGGGCGGGTGATGGAGACGGTGGCGCCGGGGCTGGTGCCGACGACGCTGCCGTCGTACATCATCTCGGCCTTGGCCGGCGGCTGGATGAAGTCGCCCGGGATCTGGGCGCGGGTGCGGAAGTAGAAGTCGTACGTCCCCTTGGGCAGCGCGTCGTAGAAGAAGGCGACCTGGTCGTCGAGGAAGGCCGCGTAGGTCGGCTCGAGGGTGAGCGGCCGGCGGGCTTCGCCTCCGGCGGCGCGGTCTCGAGCGCGGGGTTGAGCGGCTCCACGCCCGCGGCGAGCGGCACGACCACGGCCACGAAGGCGCGGTCCTGCGGGTTGACCACCTGGACGTGCTCCTCGATCACGTCGCCGACGGTGAACGACAGCGTGCGCCCGGGCTCGTCGAGCGGGAGGCGATCGGCCGGGGCGCCGCCGCCGTGGACGAGCAGCGCCTCGCGCGCGACCACGAAGCCGTCGCGCCGCGCGACGCGCCGCGGAGCCCGGCGCCGCCGGCAGTCCAGGTCGTCTCGGCGCGCGCGACCACCGGCGCCGCCGGCGCCGGCGGCGAGCGTCACGGCGCACCTCCCCGGCCGCGTCCGAGACCCAGCGCGCGGCCGGGTCGGCCCGGGACCGAGCTCGAGCTCGCGCGCTCCGGCGGACCCGGCGACGGTCAGCCGGTCGCGGCGCCGCCCGCGTCGCCGGCGGCGAGCCGCTCGGCGAGCGCGGCGATCGCCGCCGCGTTGGCGTTGGTCGTCCCCCAGCCGTCGCCGCGGCCGAGGCCGACCAGGGCGTCGGAGAGCATCGCAGCTTCTTCGCCCGCTCGGGCTCCGCCGGCCGGCGCGGCGAGCGCGCGCGTCATCTCGGCGATCGTCCGCGTCTCGGGTGGGCAGCAGACGCGCTGGCGGACCCGGCGCGCGTCTCTGTCAGGCCGCCGTAGATCTCGCTTGCCCTGCGCAGAGCCGCACGACGAAGCCGTTCCAGAGCTCGTCGGTCGAGCGGCGGCAGCGCGGGCGCGTCGGCGCAGCCCGGCGCGATCGAACGCGGTGACGACGTTGGCGACGTTCTCGAGATCGAGGAACTGCGCGCGCCGCGCGAGCTCGTTGCCGTAAGCGGGGTCGAACTTGCCGAGCCGCGCCAGGGCGCGCAGCGCCCAGGTGCGCTCCGCCCAGGACTCGCCGTCGACGAAACCGGCATAGTCGGAGCGCAAGGCCTGCTCGAGCGCGCCGCGTCAGCCGGGCGAGGAGCTCGGCGTCGACCGGCATACCCACCCTCGCGGCGCCTCGGCGAGAAACTCCACGACCCAGGAGGTGAGCGCCACCGATCCGGCCGAGCCCGGCCAGTAGGCCACCAGACCGCTCGGCTGCTCGACGAGCGGAATCCAGGCCAGAGTGTCCGTCACCGCGCGGTCGAGCCCGGCCTCTCCGCCCTGGAGATGCAGCAGATCGCGGAAGCGGCGCAGAGCGAGCTCGGCCCGCGCCGTCGAGAGCCGCTGCTCCGTGCAGCCGTACGGGTAAGCCAGCAGATAGTCGAGACCGGCGGCGAGCTCGACGATCCCCGGCTCGTTGGAGACGAGGAGCTTGCGCCGGAGCGAGCCGGGCGCGCGCCGCCTCCTCGCGCCTCCGGCAGCTTCCAGGGCTTCCCGGGCTCGAGCGTCGCGAGATCGCTCGACGACTACCCGGTCCCGGTCGTCGCGCAGCGGCAGCCGGACCTCGACCGCGTCGCCGGCGCCGTCGGAGGTGCGCTCGGCGCCGATGCGCAGGAGGACGTCGCGTGCGCGCGAGCTGGCCTTCGTCGTCGTAGCCCGGAGTCGGAACTTCGACCGGGAAGTCGAAGCGCGACGCGCGATTCGCCACCCAGTCGAACGCTCTGCGTCGCCGGTCCGGCGAGCGTCACGCCCTCGAAGCGCGCCGAGACCTTGCCCGCGCCGACCGCGCCTTCGACGACCCGGCCGATCGCCGAGGCGAGGAAGCGGTCGCCGGGCCGCACGAAGCGCGGCAGCGCCGGCTGCACGACGATCGGCTGCCTGACTTCCAGATGCCCGACGGCGAAACCGAATCGTTCCGGCCCCGAGATCGCCTTGGCGCGCAGCTTGAAATTCGTCAGGTCGTCGGAGAGCTTGACCTTGACGCGCGCCACGCCGTCCGGCCCGACGGCGATCGCGGGGTTGTAGTACGGCACCGCCTGGAAGTTCTTGCGGATCGTCTGGCGGTCGAGCAGATTCTTGCCCTCTTCGCCTTCGTCGCCGCCGGGCCGCTCGACGAACGGCAGGAAGCCGAAGATCATGGCGCGCGTGTCGTGCGCCGCGAAGTACGAGCGCACCGGCGGCGAGGAAGCTCGGCAACGGGTCGAGCCGCGCCTCCTTGCCGAGCGCGAGCACCGCCTGATCGACCAGCCAGAGCGTCACCTCCCCGGCGAGCGGGGCTCCGGCGGGGTCCTCGAGCCGGATCCCGACTTCGATCTCCTGCGCCGGGCGGGCCCTCTCCGGGTACTCGAGCTCGACGTCGATCCGGTTGTCCACCGGCTCGACCTCGAGCCATGACCGTCGCGCCGAAAGTCGACGGCCGGCCGAGATCGGTGGCGTTGCCCGGCACCGGCTTCGTGCCCGGAAGTCGACCGCGCAGCAGCAGGAAGTGCACCGGCAGGCGCGGCGCCCAGGCTCCTTCGACGGGCAGCTCGAACGTCGCCTGGCCGCCGCGCACCGGCAGCCACGGTACCGGTTGCCGTCCGGTGCCTCGACCACGGCCAGCGCCTCGCCGTTCTGGAACGGGCTCTGCAGCACCAATCTTGCGACCTCGCCGGGGTTGTACTTGGCCTTGTCGGGCGTGACCTGGAAGACCGCCGCCGGCGGCTTCTCCCAGGTGACCGGCTCGCCGCCGCCCGCGAAGAGGTCGACCGCCACGGTCTGCGCGCGCCCGAGCCGGTCGTGCGCCTCGAGCTCGACGAGATAGACGCCGGCCTCGGGGAGGTCGAGATCGACCGCGACGGCGTCGCTCCCCGAGACGACGGTCTTCTCGAGCACCTTCTCGTCCACGACCTCGGTGACGTAGCGCGCCACGCCGTCGGAGAAATCGCTCGCCCGCAGGTGGGCGTGCCACTGGCGATGGATCAGCCGCACCGTGACCTTCTGCCCGGCGACGCGGCTTGTCGTCGGGTCCGACGACCAGCACCCGCGGCCGGAGCGGTCCGGCGCCGGTCGCCCGTTCGACGTAGCGCGGCACCGCGAGAGCGAGCACGAACGGCGGCAGCGCCACGATCGAGCGCGTCGCGGTCACCGTCTGGTCGTCGGCGCCGACGACCGTCGCCTCGACGACGTAGGTGCGCGGCTGGGCGGTCGGCTTCGACCGCCGGGTTGAGCGCCAGCTTGGCGCCGCCCGACTCGTCCGTGATGTCGGTGCGTTCGAGCGCCGGGGTCGATTCGAAGCGGGCGACGCGCGAAAAGCGGCCGTCCGAGGAGTAGAAGAAACCGCTGCGCGCCTGCGGCGTCCACTCGTACGGGAACTGGGTGACCCGCCAGGCGATCGGGCGCCCGGCGACGCGGCCGCCGGCGTAGTAGGTGGCGGTCAGGTCGACATCGAACGGACGATCGAGCGCCGCGCGCTCCGGCGCGTCGAGACGGACCTCGAACTGCGGCAGGCGATAGGCCTCCTTGCGGAAGCTCGCCGTGCCGGTGAGGTCGAGTCGCCGTCGGGGAACTCGAAGCGCACGCGGTAGGTGCCGGTCGGCACGTCCTTCTCGTCGAACTTCCAGTAGAAGCTGCCGCTCTCCCCCACCGTCAGGGGGTAGCGCCAGACCAGGTCGCCCGGTCCCTCGACGATCGAGGACGCCATCGCCGGTGAGCGGCTCGAGGTGACCCTGGAAGCGCTGGCGCAGAAACCCCTTGATGTGCACCGGCTCCTCGGGGCGGTAGACCGGGCGCTCGACGAAGAGATGCGCGAGACCCTGCGGCTGTTCGCCGCGCGAGGAGATCTCCTCCTCGGTCCATTGCAGCCAGTCGGCGCGCGACTCGACCCAACTGCCGTTCTGAAAGCTGTCGGGCGCCGCCTGGGGATCGAGGACGAGGCGGTCGTCGCCGTGCGCGACGACGATGCGCCGGACCTGGGTGCGCACGTTCTCGACTTCACCCGGCGCGGTCCAGGCCACTCGGCCCGCGGCGTCCGTCGCGCCGCGAAAGAGAACCTCCCAGGCCACGTCCGAGCGCCCACGGCGCACGCTCCCTTCGACGAGGACCTCCGCCCCCGCGACCGGCTGCGCGCTGGCGAGCGAGGTGACGACGAAGATCGTCTTCGCCGGCTCCTCGAGCGTCGTGAGCGCGAGGTCGGTCACCTGCAGACGCATCCAGCTGCGCTTGGCTCCGGCATCGCCGGCATCGCCGGTTCGCCGGCATCGCCGGGGGCACCCGCCGCCAGCCGGCGCAGACCGACGAGGTAGGTGCCCGAAGGGGAGCTCGACGCGCCGGTGATCAGTGGATTCGAAGGATTCGGCAGCTTCGCGAGCTTGGCGAGATAGGGCGCGAGATCGAAGCCGAAGGCCGCCGAGGCGCCGTCGCGGCGCAGCGGCAGATCGACCAGCGCCGAGACGACCGGCGATCCGAGCGCCGCGATCTGCTGCGCGAGACCGGCCGGCGAGATCGCGGAGTCGGGATCGGTGAACGGCTGCGGCCGCTCGCCCGGGCCGGGCGGACGTTGGTTCTCGTCGACTTGGACCGGGCGATCGGGGAACGGCCAGAACGAGCGGTCGAGTGGATCGATGCGCTGGAGACGCAGGTCGAAGCGCTCCTCGCCGCGCCCGGAGATCGGCGCCATCTGCGGTCCGGATCTCTCGACCACCCCCGACGCCGCGCTCCAGTGGAGATAGGGCGTCGGCCGCGCGAACGAGAGGGTGAGCTCGTTCGCTCCCGTGAGGTCGAGCGCCCGGCCGCTCTGGTCGGCGAGCAGGGCCGGCGCGAGCGTCACCCGGTAGGCGGTTTCGCGGGCGAAGTCGCCGCGCGCCTCGAGCCGCTTGCCGGCGAGGGTGAAGACGAGGTTCGGCACCGCCGGCGTGACGCGCACGAAATTCCGGCCCGCGATCGCCGCGGAGCCGTCCGTCGCGGCCGCGCCCTCGCTCCCTTCGGTCGCCGCGGGAAGCGCGGGCGGCGCGTTGAACTCGACCAGGATCGCCGGATCGCTCTCTTCACAAGCGAGCGCCTGCTCGCCGGCATAGCGCGCGCCGGTCGCGACCACCGGGAGCTGCGACCGGCGGCAGCCGAAGCGCAGGGCGCGGAACGGTTCGGCGGTCGCGAAGGCGAGCTCGGAGAACGTGCTCCCCGGGGCTTCCGGCGCCTGCTCCGCTCCCTCTCCTCCCGCCTCGTCCGACAGCCGCAGCGCGAAGCGCACGAAGACTTTGCGCCCCAGAGGGATCGCCGAGCGCAAGCGCAGGACGTAGGTCGCGGCGTCGCCGGGCGAGCCCCGCTCGACACTCTTGATCTCGAAATCGTGGCGCGAGAGACGCCGGGTATCGTCGCGCGAGAGACCGGGCAACGGGCGGTGCTCGATCGTCACCGCGCGCGCGAGCGCCTCGGGCGCCAGCGGCTCCGGAAAAGTGAGCGTGATGGTTTCGATCGCAGCCAGTCCTTCGGCGCCGTTCGGCGGTGAGCTCGCGGTCGGAGCCGCCATGAGCGTCGCCAGGCGGAAGCTCCGGCCCTCGACCTTCACCGTGACGATGGCGAGCGGCGGCCAGGGTTCCGCCGGGCGAAACTGCAGGGTCCGCCCGTCCAGCCATTGATAGGCGCCGGGTTGGGCCGGCTGCAGCTTGACGAAGCGTGCCGGAGCATCCTCGGGTCCGCCCGCCGCCGGGCCGGTCGGCGCCGCGAAGAAGATGGTCAGCGGATCCCAGCGGCGCAGGAACTGGTCGGGCACGACGGTCGTCGAGCCGGCTTTCGGACCTTCCGCGAAGACCGGACCAGAAAAAAGGACCAGTAAAGGAAGAACTGATTTCAGGAGTGAGCGCAGGGCCCGCACAGGAAGGGCCGTGCTCGACGACTTCGTCCGGACTCTCATCTCACTCTCCCTCATCGCTTTCGTCGCTCGAGCCGTCGTCGGTCGCTTCACCCTCGTCGGTCTCGTCTCCCGACTCGGATTCGTAGCTCGAGTCGTCACCCTCCGACGTTGGCGCTCCCAGCCAGTCCCGCGGCAGGTTCTCGGCTCCGCCAACGCCCGCGACCCCTGCGACCCCGGCAACCCCGCCGATCCCGAAGGTCCCGACGGTCCCCGGCGCCTCCCCGGCGGCGAGCGCCAGGAAGCGGCGTGCCTCTTCCGGCGGCGGCCCGCTCCCCGGTGGCGTCGAGCCGACGAGCGCCGGACGCACGAGCGCCGGCAGGGACCTCCGGAGGGGAGGTCACGACGAGCACGTAGTCGCCGGCGTCGAAGGTACGCCACTGCACGACACCTTTGCCGAGCTCGCCGCCTGCGCCGTCGAACAGCACCGTCTCGATTCCACCCTGATCGGCGTGGACTCCAACGCCGACCGGCCCCGCCTGGGCGACGTGGAAGGTGTAGCCGCGGCTGTCGCCGGGGGCGAGGAGACTCTCCGCTCCGAGACCTTCGGCGAGCGCCGGGAGCGCGTCGGCGACCAGCGTGACGCTTCCGGAGAGCGTTTCGGCGGCGATACCCCGCAGCACGAGGCGGCTCGTGCCGGCGGGGAGCACGGCGTCGAAATGCGCTCCCTGCGGATAGACCTCGAAGCGCACCGGTCCGATGCCGGCGCCGCTGGGCGCCGACAGGGGCAGCAGGGCGACCGCGAGCGGCGTCGTGCCACGCAGCTTCAGCAGCGAGCGGGCCGCGACTTCGACTTCGAGAGCGAGGACGGAACCGGCGAGATCGACGGTCGCCGGCAGCGCCACGGATCGAGCCGCGACCGTAGGGTCGATTCCCCAACTCGCCGCGAGGTCGGTCGACGCCATCTCCCCGGTTCGTGGGCTGCGCGCTTCCTCGTCGATCCAGGCCGAGACGAGTCCGGGTCCGTGGGCGAAGCGCAGCGAGCCGCCGGCGGAGGAGAGCGTGAACTCTCTGCCGCGCTGCACACGGCCGTCGGCGCCGACGAAGACCGCGGCGCCGGCGCCGCGCAGGTGAAGTCGTGGCGCGCTGCCCGAGTCGGTTGCGGTTACGGCCAGGCGAAAAGCGCCGGTAGAGGGAAAGCGCTTTTCGAATCGTTCGCGGTTGGTGAGGAGTCGAGGAGCCTCGAGGCCTGCGGAGACGCCCGGCGGAAGCTGTTCGAAACTGACGAGCCCGGGGGCCTCCTTGCCGCCGAACAGGAGGAGCTGTTTGCTGGTGGTGATCAGCGCCTCGGTCACCGCGTCGACCGGAGCCCAGACGAGCGCCTCGGCGTCACTTTCCTCGCCGGCACCGGCATCGGCATCGGCTGGCCCGGCTCCGAGCAGCAGCGCCGCGGTGCCGCGCGAGAGCGTCAGGCGGAGCTCCTTCGCTCCCGGCTCGAGGTCGACGAGCCGGGCGCCGCCGGCGCGGATCTCCGCGCTCGCCGCGCCCCAGGCGAGCCGGTCCCCGCCGAGCTGGGAGGCCGGGGTCAGGAGCGTCGCGAGCCAGCCCGAAAGCCGCGCCTCGACCGCGGTCTCGCCGGCGTTCCAAAGCTCGACCGCTCTCCCTTTCCCAGCGCCGTTCGCGGTCAGAGACCGACCCCCGCCCGCGGCCACCGCCGTCGACGGACCGACGCGGCCGCGGCCGTCGAGAAAACCGACCAGCGGCTCGCCACCCAGCGCTTCGACCTCGACGACCGCCGGACCGCCGTCGGCGACGTCGCAGGTGACGGGCGTACGCGCAGGCAGCTTCAGAGCGAGCGGCTGCCCATCTCCGACGCGCGCCCGGCGCGCCTGCACCCGCAGCGCGCTTCCCTCCTCGAGGGCAGCGGCGAGCGGCAGCGCGAGGCCGACCGGCGCGAGCGTCGGCGCAGCGCGTTCGAAGACCGAGCCGGCAGCGAGCGCCGCGAGCAGCGCCGGTTCGGCGTCGGCGCTCGCAGCGCCCGCGGCGCCCAAGTCGACGCGAAAGCAGCCGGGCGCGGCGAGATCGACCACCGCCGCCGCGAGCGGCGGCTCGACACCGGGCAGCCGCGCGAGCTCGAAACCGCGGGCGAGCTCCGCCTCGCTGTGGTGCGCGAGCTTGCCGGCAAAGGCCGAGAGCTCGACTTCGGCTGGCCGGCGATCGAGCGACCAGATCCGCAGCCGCAACTCCCCCGTCGACCCGGCGAGCGGCAGCGCGAGCCGGACGGCACGCCCCGACGTCGCGGTGAGCTCCCGCCAACTTCCGGCACCCGCCGCGCCGTCGGCCTGGCGCTCCTCGAGCGCCAGGCCGAGGCTCTCCGCCGCGCGCGCGCCGACCGCGACGATCTCCGCGTCGGCCGGCCGCGTGAGCGGCACCAGCACGGCGTCCTCCGCCACCGCGAGCGTCGCATGGCCGGCGCCCGGCGTCCGCGGCGACCTCTTCCACGGTGCGCTCGCGCAGCAGGCGCATTGCGACCAGTGTCGCGGCCGTCGCGCCGTCCACCGGCGCCACCAGATCAATGCGCAGACGGTAGCGCCCCGGCAGGAGCCGCTCGCTGAGCAGGAAGTTCCAGTCGCCGGGCCGGTCGTCCGACGCCGCGATCGGCTCCCCCAGCGCCGTCATCAGGGTCGCGCGCACATCCTGACGTCCGAACGACGAAAGCTCGACCTGGGCTTCGACACCGACCGCGAGCGTGAGCTCACCGGGCGTGCTCAGCGAGCGCGCGCCACCGTCGACGAGATCCTCGCTGCGGACGGTGACACGGTAGCGCAACCGGTTGTTCTGACGCGACGACGTCGCCGCAATCTCGTAGTCGCCTGCCGCGAGCTCGCGGCGGAGCTCGCGGCCGGGCGGCACGAAGCCGAGAATCGCCGCGGCCGAGCCCGGCGCGGGGTTGGCGGAGCGCGCGCGCAGCTCGCCCTGCATCTCGTCGGAGAGGCGGATCGTGACGACCGTCGGAGCAGGCAGCGTGAAGCGCCAGAGGTCCGCCTCGCGCGGGTTGCCTTCCTCCGGCTCGAGCCAGACGTTCGCTGCCTCCTGGTCCAGGGCGAGCGCGTGCGGTCCGTGGCCGGAGAGCTCCTGCGGCTTCTCCTCGCGTTGCGCGACGACGAGCGCCCGCGCCGGCACCGACTGCGGGAGAACGATCAGCCGGTAGTCGCCCGGCTCGAGGTCGAGATCGAGATCGCCATCGGCGAGCGGCGCGGCCACCGGCCACCCGTCCGCATCTTCGAGCCGCATCGGGAAATCGTGCCGCAGCCCCCAGGTGAGAAAGCGATAGTGCCCCGGCACGGCGACGACCAGGCGGAAGGCGAGCGCCCGCCGCGGATCGACCGTGGAGCGCGCCGGAATGCCGAGCGCGAGGTCGCCGCCTTCCTCGATCGGCGCGCGCGCGAGCTCGAGTCCGAGGTGCCCGGCGCTCGCCCCGCGCGGCCGCACGGTGAGCTGATAGTCGCCCTCGCGCAGATAGGCTGCGAGCGCGAAGTTCCGGCCGCTGCCGTTCTCTTCCTGAGACAGGAGATTGGCGCGCGTGCGCGTGCGCAGCGCGCCGGCCGTGGCGAGGAGCCCGGTCGATTCGATCCGGTAGAGCGCCGAGGCGTCCGCCGCGACGAGGAAAGTCCGCGCTTCGCCCGCCTCGAGGTCGAGGGTCTGCGACGACGTGGCGGCGAGGTGCGGGAAGTCGGGCAGCGCGGCGAGCGTCGCGGCGGGGATCTCCGGCAGCGGCGTTGCCGCGAGAGCCGCCTCGCTCACGAGACCGATCGAGGCGAGCACCGTCGCGTCGCTGGTCGACCGCACCCGGACGCGGTGCTCTCCCTTGTCGATCGCGGAGTCATCGGTATCGGCGGGATTTCCAGAGTTGCCCTTCCACTCTCCGCCGTCGACGGCGAGCTCGAGCCCGCCGCCGGCCTCGGTCAGGGCGCGCAACCGGCTGCGCTCCGCCGCCCGCACCGGCAGCTCGATCTCCTCGCCGGGGCCGAGCGCGAGCGGCAGCGCGGCAGCGAGATCGAGCGGCAGCTCGCGCACCACCAGCCCCGATTCGACGCCCGGCTGATCGCTGACGTAGAGGCGGTAGCCGAGCTTGGAGCTCAGGGTCACGATGCCCACCTGCACCGTGGGGCGCGGCGGCGCGAGCGCCACCGGCGGCGCGCCCTTCGCCGCGAGCTCGATCTCCGCGATGCCGCCCTCGACCGGCGCCATCGCCAGGCGGTAGTAGCCCGGGTCGAGCTGCCATTCGGCCGGAGCGCTGCGCGCCGGTGGGGGCTCGTAGCCCTGCGGCGCGCCGTCGAGAAAGAGCGGCTCGAGACGGAACTGCGCCGCGACGCCGCGCGACTGCAGGCGGTAGATGCCGGCCTCCTGGACCTGGACGAACACCGTCGCGGGCGCGAGCAGATTGAAGCGCCGCGCCCAGCCGGCGGCGCGGGAGAGCGCCACCGTTTCGCCGGCGAGGACCTCGCTCAGGCGGTTCGGGCCCGGCTTGCCGGTGCCGGCCCGCACCAGAATCGCGGTCGGGTCGATCGCATCCCCGACCGGACCGGCAGAAACCGTCGCGACCCAGTAGGCCGACTTCGCCGTGCGCGCATTCAGCTCGCGCTCGCGGGTGCGCGCGAAGTGCTGCAGCACGTAGGGCTGGCCGGCGGTGCCGCGCACCGTGACGACGATCTGGCGCTCCGGCTCGGCCGCGGTGCGGATCTCGGCGACCGGCGGCACGTTTTCTTTCGTCAGGTAGGACGACGGACCACCGGTCGCGAACGGATCGGCCTCGTCGAGCGTCACGAGCTCGAGGCCCGTGGTTTCCCCGTTCGCGGGCGCCTCCGGCAGCTCGAGGCGATAGAAGTCGGCGACTCCCGACACCAGCGCGCGATCGAAGCCGAACGCGCTCACCGTGCGGCGCTCGCGCAGCGTCTGCGCGTCGCGCGGCCAGCCGAAGCGCAGGTGGAAAGGACGCTCGACTGCGCTCTTCGACCAGGCGAGCTCTGGCCCGCCGTATGCCGTGAGCCTGTAGAGGCCGGGCCCGAGGTCGGCCGCCAGCTGGCAGAGTCGCAGGGGACGCCCGGATTGCGGCTCGACGACGCTCAGCGCCGGCGCGGCGTCGACCAGCCAGGAGCCGTTCTGCCAGAGACGCAGATCGGCGAGATTCCGCCCGGCGGCCTCGAAGACGACGCGGCGGCGCTTCGGGATCTCGAGCCACCAGGAGAGCTGCTCGAAGTCGGCGAGCTCGTCGTCGACCGGCTTGCCTTCGACGAGCCGCAGCGCGGCTCCCGCGTGGCGCTCGCGGAACGGCGTCACGGCGAGCCGCGCCTCGCCGGTCGCGAGCTTGCTGCCGTAAGTCACGACG
The DNA here is from genome assembly GCA_963806165.1 of Thermoanaerobaculia bacterium. GTDB lineage: Bacteria > Acidobacteriota > Thermoanaerobaculia > Multivoradales > JAGPDF01 > JAGPDF01. The sequence goes on along the minus strand of CAWDWZ010000007.1, from coordinate 73,750 downwards.
CGCACCGTGCCGCGATCGAGGAAGAGGTCGAGGCGGCCGTCCGTCTTGCCGGTCTCGCCCGCGATCTCGCCGGCGCCGCTCATCCGGTCGATCACCTGGAGGGCTGTTCCCTGCGGGCTCGCGACCGCGATCGCATAGCGCCCGAAATCGGCGACGGTGAGCTCGGCGGTCCCGCGGCCGCCCGCCGGCAGCACCGCCGGAGCGAGCGTCACCGCGGGCGGGGCCTGAGCAGCAAGAGCGGCAGGGAGCAGGCCGGAACAGAGCAACAGCAGCGCCGCCCGCGAGCGGCCTCGAAGAGCTGGGTCAACCTGACTCATGAATGCCTCACCTACCGGAGAGAGCGCGACGCCTCAATAGACTCAAGCGGTGCCCTTATTCTAGCCAAGAACAGGCCCTGACAAGGGAGGCGCGAAGCGCGGGTCTGGCGGGCCAGCGGCGGTGCGGTCCGGTTCAGGGTTCGCGCACCAGGACGGCGCGCGCGTAGACGAGCTCGAAGCCCTTCTTCTGCACGTTCTCCTGCGACTTCGAGCCCGGCTGGGTCGTGACGACGGCGACCTCGCAGCCGCTCGCCTCTGCGCGCGCCAGGCGGGCCTCGAGCAGCGAGCTCTGGACGCCCCGCCGGCGGTGCTCCGGCAGGGTCGCCGCGCCGCAGAGCTGTGCGACGCCGGCGCTCCGCCGCAGGCTCGCTCCGCCCGCCGGCACGCCGTCGCGCAGGGCGATCGAGCGCTCGAAGCCGCTCGCCGCCATGCAGTCGCGCATGGCGCGCTCCAGCACGGCGCGCGGAAACTCCTCCTGCGAAGCGACGCCTTGGAGATCCGGGGTCGCGAAGCCGGTCACCACGATGTCCAGCCAGAGGTCGAATTCGCTCTCCGGGCTGACGCGGATCTCGACGCCGGCGGCGAGCGCGGGGATCTCATGATGCTCCTGATGCTCACGCTGCTCATGACGCTGCTGACGGCGCTCCGGCGCGAGCGCGAGCGCCAACACGTTTTCGAAACCGGTCAGGACGTAGCCGCGGCGCGTGAGCAGCGCGGCCGCCCCGGGCTCGGCGGCGGTCGAGAGCTCGACCAGCACGGCCGCGCCGCGTTCGGCGTAGGCACGCTCGACGGCGCCGAGCTCCGCTTCGTCGATCGCGCCGTCGAAGCCCAGGCCAGCGACTTTGTTGAGCGGCGAGCCCTCGCCCGCCCAGGCGGCGACGCCGCCCGAAAGAGGCATGGCAAAGAAACCCCTGGACGGATCGCGTCGCCCGGCCGCCTGTGCGCTTTCGGCGATGAGAGAGCGCTCCGCGCGCTCGATGCGCGCCGCGAGAGCGCTGCCGGCGAAGAGTCGGCTCTGTCCTTCCGTCATGCGGCGCAGTCTAACTGCAGGGCTCAGAAGGCGTCGTCGGGGAAATCCATCAGCGTCTTGCTGCCGGCCATCAGGGTCGCGAAGTGCGTGCCGCTGCGCGGCAGGAGGCGCTGCATGTAGAAGCGGGCGGTGGCGAGCTTGGCCTCGTAGAACGCCGCGTCCTCTTTCCCGCCGCGCTTGGCGAGCGCGATCTTCGCCATCCGCGCCCAGAGGTAGCCGAGCGCCACATAGCCGAAGAGGTGCAGATAGTCGACCGACGCCGCGCCGGCTTCGTCCGGGTTCTTCATGCTCTCCTGGGCGAGCCAGGCGGTGGCGCGCTGCAGCCGTTCGAACGCTTTCGCCACCGGCGCCACGAACTCTGCGAGCGCGGGGTCGCCTCCGGGGGCGGCCTCGGCGGTGAGGAACTCCTGCACCGGATGGAAGAAGCGCCGCAGGTAGCGGCCCATGTGCGCGGGAAGCTTGCGCCCGACGAGATCGAGCGCCTGGATGCCGTTCGTGCCCTCGTAGATCTGGGTGATCCGGCAGTCGCGCACCAGCTGCTCGATGCCGTAGTCGACGGTATAGCCGTAGCCGCCGCAGACCTGCACCGCGTGGTTGGTCATCTCGAAGCCGAGATCGGTCTGGAACGCCTTGATGACCGGCGTGAGGAGCGAGGCGAGATCGTCGCCCATCATGGCGCGTTCCTTGTCCGGATCGGTCTCGGCATGGTCGATCTCGATCGCCGCCCAGGCGGTCAACGCCCGCGCCCCTTCGGTGAAAGCTCGCATGGTGAGCAGCATCCGCCGTACGTCGGGGTGCACCAGGATCGGATCGGCCTCCAGCTCCGGAGACTTGGCGCCGGTGAGAGCGCGCCCCTGCAGGCGCTCGCGGGCGAACTTCACCGCCGCCTGCGACGCCGCCTCGGCGAGCGCCAGGCCCTGCACGCCGACATGCAGCCGCGCCGCGTTCATGAAGGTGAACATCCCCTTCATTCCCTTGTTCGCCTCGCCGACGAGGTATCCTTCCGCGCCGTCGAAGTTGATCACGCAGGTGGGCGAAGCCTTGATCCCCATCTTGTGCTCGATGGCGCCGCAGGTGACGCCGTTGGGGAGGAGCTTGCCGCCTTCCTCGCGCAGCTTCGGGATGATGAAGAGGCTGATGCCCTTGATGCCGGGCGGCGCGTCCGGAAGGCGCGCCAGGACCAGGTGCAGGATGTTCTCGCTCAAGTCGTGGTCGCCGCCGGAGATGAAGATCTTGCTGCCGGTGAGGCGGTAAGCCCCGCTGGTGTTGCCCGGAGGCATCTTCGGATCGACCGGATCGACCGGCACCGGCCTTCATCCGCACCAGGCCGAGGTCGGTGCCGGCCTGCGGCTCGGTGAGGCACATCGTGGCCGTCCAGGTGCCGTCGACGAGCTTCGGGATGAACTTCCCCTTGAGCTCGGGGGTGGCATGGTGATCGAGCGCCGAATAGCCGCCGCTGGTGAGCGCGGTGACCATGGCGAAGGACAGATTCGAGGCGCAGATCACCTCGGTGAGCAGAATGCTCACGGCGTGCGGCAGACCCTGGCCGCCGTATTCGGGGCGCGCCACGACTCCCGTCCAGCCGCCCTCGCGGTAGAGCTTGTAGGCCTCGGGGAAGCCCTGCGGCGTGCGTACGTTGCCGTCCTCGAACCGGCAGCCCTCCTGGTCGCCGGTCGCGTTCAGCGGTTGCAGGACACCGCTCGCAGAAGCGCGCCATCTCGGCGACGACGTCCATCACCAGCTCTTCGGTCGCCTCCTCGAAGCCGGGGAGATGGGTGAGGCTCGCGCCGTCGAAGAGCTCGTAGTAGACGAAGCGCAGGTCGCGCAGGGGAGCCTTGTAGTTGAGCATGGTCAGTTCCTAAGGGGCTTTCCGGTTTCGAGCATCTGCTCGATCCGGGCGAGGGTCGCCGGAGTCTGGATGAGCCCGAGGAACGCCTCGCGTTCGAGCTGCAGGAGGTCTTCCTCGGAGAGCGTCTCCGTCACGTCGGTGTCGCCGCCGGTGAGCACGGTCGCGAGCCTGCCGGAGACCACGACATCGTGCGGCGTCGCCGCCCCGCTGGCGCGGAAGCCGGCGACCGCCATGTCGAGCGCCGCCTTGCCGCCCGGACCGGGGAGAGAGATCGCGACCTCCTCGGGCGGCTTGTAGCCGGCGGCGAGGAGCGCCAGGGCTCTCGCCTTGGCGTCGGCGAGCAGCCGGTCCCGGTTCATCGTGATCGCCGTCCCCCGGACGCAGGAACAGCGCGTCGCGCGCCTCCTCGGCCGAGGTCGCCACCTGCGCCATGCTGATCGTCTCGAAGACCTTCACGACGCCGGGCATCGGGCCGCCCGGGCGCTTCGGATTCGTCGCCCAGCGCGTCGACATCTCCTTGCAGCCGCCCCACGACGGAACCACGCCGACGCCGACTTCGACCAGGCCCATGTAGGTCTCGGCGTGCGCCTGCACGGCATCGCAGTGCAGCAGGATCTCGCAGCCGCCGCCGAGCGCCATCCCGGACGGCGCACCGACCACCGGGAACGGCGCGTACTTCATCGCCTTGAACGCCTGCTGCCCCTCGTCGATCTGGGCTTCGATCGGCCGGCCAGAGCGCCACGTTGGCGGCGAAGAGCGCGATTCCGATGTTGGCGCCGACCGAGAAATTGTCGCCTTCGTTCGAGATCACCAGCGCCTTCCAGGTCTTCCCGTCCACCAGGCCGATCGCCTTGCGCAACTGGCGCAGGATTCCTTCGTCGAGCGCGTTCATCTTGCTCGTGAACTCGAGACAGAGGACGCCGTCGCCCAGGTCCCAGAGCGCCGCCGACGAGTTCTTCGCCACCGGCTTCGACGGCCAATTTGATGTCGGCGAGCAGCAGCACGCCCTCGCCACGAGGAACGTCTGAAAAAGAAGCTTTCAGTAAATGAAGATCCAGTTGCTGCAGCTTGCCGCCTTCGACGCGATAGAAGCTGCCCGCACCGACTCGCGCGAGGAGAGACGGCACGGGCAGCCCCTCGGCCGCCAGTCGCGCGGCGAACCAGGCCGGCCCGATCTTGTCCACGAGCTCGAACGGCCCCCACTTCCAGCTGAAGCCGGTACGCATCGCCTCGTCGATCGAGGAGATGTCGTCCGCGATCTGCGGCGCCACTTCGAGCGGCGTAGCTCAGCGTCTGCGAGAGCATCTTCCAGGTGTAAACGCCACCGCGGTCGGGATGCTCGAGGACGGCCCGCGGTCCACCCCCTTTACTGGAGCTTTTCGCGATCCCGATACTTGCCAACCTCGCTTCGACGGGGTCGCGATACTGCCCCGATAACGAGATCGATCACCTGCTTGGTCTTCTTCCCACCGGCGGTGTCGATGCGATAGAAACCGCCCTTGCCCTTGCGGCCGGTGTAGCCGTCGGCGATCATCTTCTCGATGAACGGGCTGTCGACGTGAACCTTGCGGTAGAGGTCGTCTTCCGGCAAGGTCGCGAGCAGCGACTTCGCGACGTGCGGCCCGAGGTCGATGCCGACCAGGTCGAGCAGACCGAAGACGCCGGTCTTCGGGAAGCCGAACGCCTTGCCGGCGAGGGCGTCGGTCTCCTCGACCGTCAAGCCCGCGGCGAACGCCTCGCGGATCGCGGCCTCGATCCAGAAAGTGCCGATCCGGTTGGCGATGAACGCCGGCGTGTCCTTGCACAGCGACGACGCTCTTGCCGAGCTCCCGGTCGCAGAAGGCGCGCACGAGTGCCACCGCGTCGGGGCGCGTTTGCGGTCCCGCAACCAGCTCGAGCAGTCGCATGTAGCGCGGCGGATTGAAGAAGTGGGTGATCAGGAAGTCGCGCGCAAACTCCTCGGGGAGCCCCGCGACCAGCTTCGCGAACGGAATCGTGGAGGTGTTGGTCGACACGATCGCACCCGCCTTGCGTACGCCGTCGACCGCCCGGTAGACGTTCTGCTTGATCGCGACATTCTCGACCACCGCCTCGATGATCCAGTCGCAGTCGGCGAGGAGAGCGAGATCGTCGTCGAGGTTGCCGGGGGTGATGAGCTTCGCGCGCGCGGCCGCCATGAGCGGGGAGGGCTTGGTCTTCTTCAGGCGCTCGATCGCGGAGATGGCGAGCGCGCTGCGACCGCCCGGTCCTTCTGGAGCGATGTCGAGCAGGACGACCGGGATTCCGGCGTTGGCGACGTGGGCGGCGATGCCGGCGCCCATCACGCCCGCCGAGGACGCCGACCTTCTGGATTGGCGGTCGTCATGACTTCACCTCAGATCGCCTCGAGGATGGTGGCGATGCCCTGGCCGCCGCCGATGCACTGGGTGGCGAGGGCGTAGCGCTTGCCCTCGCGGACCAGCAGCGCCGCCGCCTTGCCGGTGATGCGCGCGCCGGTCGCGCCGAGCGGGTGGCCGAGGGCGATCGCGCCGCCGTCGAGGTTCACCTTGGCGAGATCGAGTCCGAGCTCGTCCACGCAGGCGAGCGTCTGCGCGGCGAACGCCTCGTTGAGCTCGATGATGTCGATGTCCGCGAGCTTCAAGCCGGCGCGCGCCAGCGCCTTGCGTCGTCGGACTGCACCGGTCCGATCCCCATGACCTCGGGCGCGCAGCCGGAGATCGCGATGCTCTTGATGCGCGCCAGCGCCTTCCAGCCCTTGCGCTTGGCGTACTCCTCCGAGCAGACCAGGGTCGCCGACGCGCCGTCGGTCACCGGCGACGAGGTCCCGGCGGTGACCGTGCCCTTCTCGTCGAAGGCGAGCTTGAGGTTCGGCCAGGCCCTCGAGCGTCGTGTCCGGCCGCGGGCAGCCGTCGCGCGAGACCGTCGTTCCGCTCCTTTGCCGGCGAACGGTGATCGGCACGATCTCGGCGTCGAAGCTTCCCCGCCGCCTGCGCCGCCGCCGTCTTCTGCTGCGAGACGAGCGCGAGCTCCTCCTGGCGCTGGCGCGAGATCTTGTACTTGCGCGCCAGGTTCTCCGCGGTCTCGCCCATGCCGGCGAAGGCCTGCGGGATAGCGCTTGAACAGCGCCGGGATTGGGCAGCGGATTGAAGCCGCCCATCGGCACCCGGGTCATCGACTCGACGCCGGCGCAGAGGAAGACCTCGCCGGCGTTCATCTGGATCGCGCCGGCGGCCATGTGGATCGCCTGCATCGAGGAGCCGCAGAAGCGGTTCACCGTGGCGCCGGCGACCGAGAGCGGCAGGCCGGCGAGAAAGCCGATGATGCGCGCCACGTTGAAGCCCTGCTCGCCCTCCGGGAAGGCGCAGCCGAGCGAGGAGATCCTCGATCTCCGCGGGATCGACGCCGGTGCGCTCGATGAGAGCGCGGATCGTCTGCGCGGCGAGATCGTCGGGCCGCACCTTGGCGAGATCGCCTTTCTTCGCGAGCGTGAACGGAGATCGGGCGTAGCCCGCGATGACGACGCTCTTCATGGCTGTTTCCCCTTCTGTCGGGACTGGGTCGGAAGCTTGGTCGGAAGCTTGGTCGATGACCTGCTGCGGCCGGTGGCCGCGTTCTTCGCCGTGCTGTTCAAGGCGTCGAGAGTCAGCTCCTCGATCTCGCGCAGCTCTTCGATCGTGAGCTCGAGGTCCTGGCGCTGCGCTTCGAGCTCGGCGATGCGCTGGCGCGCGCCGGCGAGCAGGTGCTGGAGCTGGACCTTGTGCGTCGGGTCGGCGTCGTAGAGATCGAGGTACTTCTGGACCAGGGCGAGCGAGAAGCCGAGCCGCTTGCCGCGCAGGATGATCTGCAGCCGGGCGCGGTCGCGGTGCGAGTACACCCGCGGTCACCCCGGCGCGCTGCGGCTCGAGCAGACCCTTGGTCTCGTAGAAACGGATGGCGCGCGGCGTGACCCCGAGCTCCTCCGCGAGCTCGGTGATCGAGAACAGTCCTTCCGCCACGTCCCCCTTGCCCCAGGTCGCGCCCACGCGCCGGACGTTAGCGTCAGTTTACGTATACGTCAACTAACTACCCAAAAGGGCAGCTCAGGACGAAGATCGGGGACACGATGGAGGGACACGATGGAGGGACACAATGGAGGGACACCTTGAGCATCGTGTCCCGACAACGTGTCCCCCCATTGTGTCCCCGCAATGTGTCCCGGTTTCTACGGCACGACGATGCTCCAGGCGGTGGTGTCGCCGGACTCGAAGCCGTCGGCGAAGAGCGGTGTCGCTCCCAGCGTACCGTCGAGATTCAGGTCCTGGGCCTTCAAGTCGCGCGCGCTCTCGCCGTCGGTCCAGGCGTAGGCCGCGAAGCCGGTGCTGCTCAACGCGGCGGCGAGGCGGCTGGTCGAGGTGGCCGCGCTCTTCAGCGTGCGCGACGACGGTGCCCAGACGAAGTTGCCCGCCGGATCGAGACGCGCCGCGCGGATCGGCTGGTCGTCGAAGCCGAGCGTCTCGGCCCAGGCGACCCAGGCATCGTTGCCCACCAATGGCTCGAGCGAGCTGGACGGCACCGGCAGCGTGCGCACCTGACTGATCTCGGTGGGGCCCAAAGGGAGGAGCACGTTGCCGCTCGTCCCCCAGAGCCGGTTTCCGCCGCTGTCGAGCCGTTGCCCGTAGAGCCCGAACTGGCTCTGCAGCGAGTTCTCTTCGACCCAGAACGCGGTGACGTCGCCCGTCGCGTCGTCGAACGCCGCGCTCGGATTCACCCGCAGACGGCTGCCGTCGGTGGAGAGCTCGACGCCGTTGTGAACGAAGGCCTCGGTGCCCGCGGCGAGGAGGCGCTGCGCGCGCACCTGCAGCGCCGGCGTGCTGGTGTACCAGGCGAAGACGCGCGCCCCCGACGCCGTCGGGCACGAACTCCGGAAAGTTGCCGAACTGCAGCGATCCGCCGGCGAGATCGAAGACCTGTTTGTGCGCCGCCCCCCAGAGCACCGCGCCGGCCGGGTCGAGCTTCTGCGCCCAGATATGTTTGTCGCCGCCGAAGGTCACGTAGCGCACCCAGGAGACGATCACGTTGCCGGTGTCGAGCCCGCCGTTCGAACCGGTGGCGTGCAGATCGGCCAGGACGAAGCTGTCGCCGCTGTGCGCCAGCACGAGGCCGTCCGGCGCCCATTGTTTGACGCCGTCGGCGTCGAGGCGCTGCAGCACGGTGTCGGAATCCTGCACCCAGGCGACGACCACGTCGCCGTCGTCGGTGCCGGCGATGCGCGGCGAGGCGAGAAAGCTGGTGGTCGAAGTCGAGACCGCGATCCCCGAAGCACCCCACAGGGCCACACCATCGGGGGAGATCTTCGCCGCCACGATGCGCTCGGGCGCCGGAGTGTCGTCGTTGAAGGCGAGCAAGGCGTTGCCGGCGGCGTCCACGGCCAGACCGTAGTCGGTCGTCGACGACAGGCTCCGGTCGGCGACCAGGACACCGTTGTGCGGCCAGATCTCGGTGCCGGTGGCGGAGAGCCGCTGCAGGCGCACGTCGTAACCGCCGGTCGCGTTGTCGAACCAGCTGACGTAGAAGCCGCCGTCGGCGCGCGCCACGATCTTCGCCTGCACCTGCTCGCTGGCGCCGTCGGCGAGCACCAGATTGTGCGCCGGATCGTTCGACCAGATGGCCCCCACCGGCGAGACCGCGAGAGTCAGGGTGAGCAGAGAGATCGCGAGAAAACGAATGGGAGCGTCGAAACCAGAGCAAGAAATCATTTTGAGCCTCCAACCGAGCCGCCTTGACCCTAGCACTCCGGAAAGCACGAGAGCCAAGCGCAAATCCTCCCCACCCGGAAGGGTATTGGCGCGCTCTCCGCGGAAGGCGCATCTTGGCGCAGAAGGGAGACGTCATGGACGCCGCTCCCCAACTCGAACCCACGGTCCCAACCCGACCGTTGCCTCTCCTCGAAGCCCAGTTCTGCAAAGGTTGCGGACGCTGCATTGGTGCCTGTCCCAAGCACTGCATCGCCTACGACGACCAGGTCGATCCGCGCACCGGCCTGGTGCCGGTGGTGCTCGATCTCGAGGAGTGCAACGGCTGCGGCCTCTGCCTCGCTGCCTGTCCGGAGCCCTACGGCCTGCGCACCCACCTGCAGCCGATGCCCGCGATGCCCGACGCCGGGCTGGAGAACGCCCCGGCGATCCTCCCCGAGCCGGATTGGGTGCCCGAGATCGAGGACGAATACCGCCCTCTTCCGCCGCGCGAGCCGCTCGTGGTCAAGGGCACCCACGCGGCGGCGATCGGGGCGCTCATCGCCGGTTGCCGTCAGTTCTTCGGCTATCCGATCACCCCCTCGACCGAGGGCACCGAGCTCATGGCCCGCCTGCTGCCCGAGCTGGGCGGGACCTTCGTCCAGGCGGTGAGCGAAGTCGCGACGATCTCGCATCTCTACGGCGCCGGCGCCGCGGGCGTGAAGGCCATGACCTTCACCTCTTCCCCCGGCTTCAGTCTGATGCTCGAGGGGATGAGCTACTTGATCGGCGCCGAGCTCCCCGCGGTCGTCTTCAACGTCATGCGCGGCGGTCCCGGCCTCGGCAACATCGCGCCCGAGCAGTCGGACATCAAGCTCGCCTGTCGCGGCCTCGGGCACGGCGAGACCCATGCCATCGTCCTCGCGCCGGCGTCGCCGCAGGAGATGCTCGACCTCACCATGCTCGCCTTCGAGCTCGCTCTCAAGTACCGCAATCCCGTCGTGCTGCTGGCCGACGGCTTTCTCGGGCAGATGACCGGCAAGATCGATCTGCCGCCCTTCTTCGTCTGCCCGGGCGTGCCCGGCTGGGCCGTCACCGGCGACCGCGCCCACCGGCACAATCTGGTCACCTCGGTTTATCTGAGCGAGACCGACCTCGAAGCGCACAACCTGCACCTGCTCGACAAGTACCGGCAGATGCAGAAGGACGAAGAGCGCGCCGAGCGCTACCGCACCCGCGACGCCGAGCTTCTCCTGGTCGCGTGCAATACGCCGGCGCGGATGGCCAAGGGCGCCGTCGAACGGCTGCGGGCGCAAGGCGTGCGCGCCGGTCTCTTCCGGCCGGTGACCCTCTGGCCGTTCCCGATCCGCCCGCTCCTGCCCCTGCTCCGGCACACCCAGCGACTGGTCGTGGTCGAAGCGAGCGCCGGCCAGCTCGAGGACGAGCTCCGGCTCGCGCTCTCGCACGCCGGAGTCGCTCCGCCGCGCATCGAATCGGTGCGCCGGCTCGGCGGCTCCCTGCCGTCGGTCGAGGAGATCGTCGACGCCATCCATGGGAGCGGATCCCCGGGTCCCAGCGCCCGCAGGACGGAGGTGCCGTCATGACGGCCTTCTACGACCTCTTCGAACGCCATGCCCACGGCGAGGGTCTGAAAGGGCACTCGACGCACTACTGCCCGGGCTGCGGCCACGGGCTGATCCAGAAGTACCTCGCGGAAGCGATCGACGAGCTCGGCGTTCAGGACCGCACGATTGCGGTCTCGCCGGTCGGCTGCGCGGTCTTCATGTATTACTACCTCGACGTCGGCAACACTCAGGCGGCGCATGGCCGCGCTCCCGCCGTCGCCGTGGCGCACAAGCTCGCCAACCCGGAGGCGGTCGTCATCTCCTATCAGGGCGACGGCGATCTCGCCGCGATCGGCCTCGCCGAGATTCTCTCGGCCGCCGACCTCGCGCTGCCGATCAGCGTGATCTTCGTCAACAACGCGATCTACGGCATGACCGGCGGCCAGATGGCCCCGACCTCGCTGCCGGGTCAGGTGACCGCGACTTCGCCGCGCGGCCGCGGCACCTTCGAAGGCAGGCCGCTGCGCATGGCGGAGATGATCGCCGGGCTCGACGGCCCGGTCTACGTCGAGCGCGTGGCGCTCTACGACGCCAAGCAGCGCACCCGTGCCCGCAAGGCGATCCGCAAGGCGCTCGCGCTGCAGATCGAGAATCGCGGCTTCTCCTTCGTCGAAGTCCTCGCCGAATGCCCGACGCATCTCGGCAAGACACCGGAGGAGGCGGAGGCCTGGGTGCGCGACGCGATGACGCCGTTCTTCCCGCTCGGCGTCAAGAAGGACCTCGCGGTGGAAGCCCGGGTAGCGCTGCCGCGTCCGGACTACGATCCCCTGCATCTGCTGGCGGTGATCGGCGCGACGACCGAGCGGCCGCCGCGCTTCGCGGCGGGCTTCCCGGCGCAGTTCGGCACGCGCGATATCGCGGTGAAGTTCGCCGGCGCGGGCGGCGACGGCGCGCAGACGGCGGCGATGCTGCTCACCCACTCGGCGATTCACGAGGGCTTCGATGCCACGCACATCCCGAGCTACGGACCGGAGTCGCGCGGCGGCACTTCCTACGCCGACGTGCGGCTCGCCGCCGATCAGGTGCTCTCACCGGCGGCGCCTCGGCCGCAGCTGCTGGTGGCGTTCAACGCCCCGAGCGTCGCCAAGTTCGCGCGCGAGATCGTGCCCGACGGCGTGCTGATCTACGACTCTGCGGTCGTCCCCGAGCTCCCGGCGATGGCCGCGGGCGTGCGCGCGGTGGGCGTGCCGTTCACCACCATCGCCGCCGAGATCGGCAAGCCGAACGTGAAGAGCGTCGTTGCGCTCGGGGCGTTGCAGGGGGCCACCGGAGTGCTGCCGCCGGAGAGCCTGCTCTACACCATCCGCGCGACGTTGACCAAGCGCGCCGAGCTCGTGCCGTTCAACGAGGAGGCTTTCCGCCGCGGCGTCGGCGCCGGCGCCATCCTCAGCGAGGCGGTCGCGAGCCCGAGTCCAGTGCGCTAGCGCTGGGTTCGGATAGGCTGCGGTCGCGATGCGCGCACCGCGCCGGACCGCGATTTTCTTCTTGCTCGGAGTCGGGGGACTCGCGCACTCGACGCTGGCGCAGAAAGCGGAGCCTACCGACACCTTCGAGCTCACAATGAGCGGCGAGGTCGCCGCGCCGCGTGACAGCTTCTCTCCCGCCGACGAGGCGCAGCTCGCGGCGCGGATCGAGGCGGCCAGAGCGCGACTCTCCGCCGCGGGGCTCCTGCCTCTGCCGGACCCACGGATCGCCACGACCTTCGCCTGGCCGCTCGCGAGCGCCGGCATCGGCTACTTCTCGCACTGGGGAACTTCGGCGTTCGTCGATCAGGACAGCGCAGTCGGGCCGATTCTCGACTGGAACTGCGGCGCGCGCACTTACGACCAGCATCACGGCACCGACATCTTCACCTGGCCCTACGGTTGGCTGTCGATGGATCTTTTCCGGCTGCAAGCGCTCGCCGCCGCGCCCGGGACGATCCTGGTGCGCGACGATGGCAACTCCGACCGCAGCTGCGTGGCAGGCGGCGGCAACGCGAATCTGATCGTGATCCAGCATGCGGACGGATCGACCGCGATCTACGGCCACTTCAAGAACGGCTCGGTGACGCCGAAGCAGGTCGGCGAGACGGTCGTGACCGGCGAGTATCTGGGCATCGTCGGGAGCTCCGGCTCGTCGACCGGACCTCACCTCCACTTCGAGGTCCACGACTCGGGGACCTACCCGGGGCCGCTGCTCGATCCCTACGACGGACTCTGCGAAACGCTCACCCTCGAGAGTCTCTGGGCCCAACAGCCGGCCTACCGCCAGCCGACGATCAACCATGCGTCGACCGGCTTCGCCGCGCCGATCATTCCGACCTGCCCGGGGCAGGAGACCCCCAACGAGAAGCGCCTGTTCGTGAACGGCGATCCGATCTACTTCCGCGCCTACGTGCGCGACCTGACACCGGCCTTCCTGCTCGCCTTCGTCGTCCGCCGGCCGAACGGCACGACCTACCAGTCCACCAACTACACCGCGACCCAGGAGTACAACGCCGCCTACGTCTCGTGGAGCAACCCCGGCTTCGGCGGCGGCGCCGCCGGCCGCTGGACCTTCGAAGTCACCCTCGCCGGCGTCACCCGCGTGCGCGCCTTCTGGATGGGAACTCTCTTCGCCGACGACTTCGAGGACGCCAACCTCGGCGCTTGGTCAGCAACGGCGCCCTAGGCGCCGGGTCATCTACGGCGGTCGGCGTCTGCGAAGACACTCACGGCTGCGGCGGCTACAGCTTCACCGATCCCCCTGAGTGGCAGACCCCGCGGCGCTTCGAAGTCGGCCAGGGCTTCGAGTTCTGAGCGACACTTCGCTCGACTCCAGCTACTGCACGAACAGGCTCCAGTCGCCGAACGTTCCGTCTTCGAAGGAGCTCGGAAGAAGTACCTGCCCGAGGTCGTCGATGACGCGCAGCTCGCGGCCGAAGGTCGCATCCCAGGCGGTGAAGACCACTTTGTCCCCGACGCGCGCGAAGCCGCACGGCGACGACGAGCCGTCGCCGGTCGCGAGATCTGCGACGAGCTCGGTGCCGACCACCGTGCCGTCCGTTCGCCAGAGCTCCGACACCTCGCCGGGCCGGTAGGCGGCGAAATAGAGGATGCCGCCGATCTCCGTCAGACAGCGCGGGTACGAGTCGGCCGCTCCCGGGGCGATATCCAGAAAGAGTTGTGTCCCGGGACCCGTGCCGTCGGTCCGCCAGAGCTCGACACCGGTCGCGCCGTTGTCCGCGGCGAAAAAGAGCACGCCGCCGAGCTCGATGAACGACTGCGGCGACGAGCTCGCGAGGCCCGGCAGGATGTCGGCGACGAGCGAGGAGCCGCCTGGCGAGCCGTCGGTGATCCAGGGCTCGTAACCGTGCGTGCCGTCCTGGTGCGCGAACACCAGCCGGTCGCCCAAGGCGGTGCGATACTCCGTGTCCGCGGGAGCGATACGTCCCCCCGTTGTGCCTCCCACCGTTCCGTCCGAGGTCAGCAATCCGAAGTCGAGGCCCGAACCGATGTCGGCACTGGCATCGAAATAGAGCCGCTGCCCAGCGCGCACGAACGGGCCCTCCCCGCCGAAATCCAGCGTAGCGCTGTTGGGCACGGCGAGCGTCGTCCCGCCGGAAGTACCGTCCGATTTCCACAGATCGAACGACGCGCGCTTTCTCGAGGAAGTAGGCGAGGCCGCCGAGGATCCCGATTCCAGAGTTGCCCCCGAAGGCGGTCGCCGCCGCCAGAGCCGCGGTGCCCGCCGGGGTGCCGTCGGTATTCCAGCAGACGCGGCCCCGCACCCGCGTTGGCCATGAAGAGGAGCTGATCGTCGACAGCGCCGACGGCATCTTTGCCGCGAAAATAGGGCGAGGGGGGCTGGTACTCATAGTTCAACCCGAGATCACCAGCGGCGAGATCGGCGACCAGCACGGTGCCCAACGCGGTTCCGTCCGTAACCCAGAGCTCCTGCCCGTTCGTGCCGTCGTTGGCGAAGAAATAGACGCGGTTTCCTACGCGCGTCAGCCGCCAGGGGACGAGGATGCCGCTCCAGGTCGAAGGTCGGAGAGCAGCGTCGTGCCCGCCGGCGTCCCGTCGGTCCGCCAGAGCTCCCAACCCGTCGCCGGCTCGAAGCCGGGGAAGACAGCGACGTTCGTGATCGAGACCAACTCGCTGCCGCTGCCGAGCGGCGCCGAAAACGATTCGAAGGAAGGCAATCGGCCGTCACCCTCGCCGACCGCCAGATCCGCGATTATCGAGCTCCCGCCGACGGTCCCGTCCGAAACCCACGGATCGAACCCCGACGCACCGGTGTCGATCGCCAGATAGAGCGCGCCCCCGACCACTCTCGGAACGAGGGTCGCGTCCACGCCGTTGGCGCTGCCGGGGTTGAAGTCGGAGATCATCGACGTTCCGGGCCCGCTCCCGTCAGAGATCCAGGGCTCGAGCCCGTGCACGCCGTCGTTGGCGAACAAAACGAGATTCGAGCCCAGCGCGAGCAGACGGGAGGGTGAGCTCGAAGCCGCTCCGAGCACCAGGTCGGCGACCGGAACGGTGCCGCCGGAGTACCGTCGGATCTCCAGACCTCGCGCCCGGTCGTACCGTCGGTCGCGACGAAGTAGAGCGTCGCGCCGACCGCCACCAGGTCGCTGGGCGACGACGAGGCGCTTCCGGGGGTTGTTCTTGACCATCACCGTACCGACTTCGGTGCCGTCGGACTTCCAAAGCTCGCTCCCGTTGGCGCCGTCGTTGGCGACGAAGTAAAGCGTCGAACCGACCGGCGTGAAGAGGAACGGAGCCGAGCCCAACTGGCCGGGACGGATGTCCTTGACCTGCAGGGTTCCGCCCGCCGTACCGTCGGAGATCCAAAGTTCGCGCCCGCTTCCCGGAAGAGTGTTGACGGTGAAGAAGACGCTGGACCCGACCGAGCTCAGGGGATTCGGGAATCATTTCCGGTGGAACACTCTCCTTCGAATGGATGTCGACGTGCCGCTCCATCGTGGGCGGATCTAGGATCGCCGAAGCGTACCTGGGCTGTCGATCCGGAGGAGTCTGGGTCAACGGCACGCGGATCTTCTCGGCGGCGTCTTGCCGACGCTGTTCCAGGCTTCCAGGATTCAGCCCTTGTTCGCCGATCAGAACCTGGGCCGCCTGAGGTATGGATCGCCGTCGGCCTCCCCAGTCACTTCGACCGAGTTCTGGCATCGGTATGGCGGAGGCGACCAAGCCTGCGATCAGCGCCACCGCCTGGTGAACTCTTCCACCTTCCGACGAACGCCGATCTTCGGCTCGGCGGCCGGACCATCGCGCACGAAAAAAAATTCCAGGCCGGCTGGCGACGGCAACGGCCGCGACCAGCGTCGGCCGCGATGGCTGTCGTTCCTTCCACAAAGCCGCGCGCGGCGATGCGGCGACCTCCTGCAGCGCCAGCAGCACCCGTACGTCCCTCTCCAGCGTGAGCCGCGCTTCTCGGCTGCCTTCTGCAGGCGGCGCTGGACGGTGCACGACCAGCCAACCAGCAAGGTCCGGTTGACGTCGCTGACAGCGAAGAGCACGTCACGCCAGATCGCCGAGATCACCGCCGCCTGGCTCTCGCCGGTGAACAGGCCCGCCTGCCGGTCGCCATCTCGAGTAAGCAGGTGCCCGCCGAGCGAAGAGGTCCGAGCGCGGTTGACCGCTGCGGCCCTGGGCCTGCTCGGGGACATGTCGCCGGGTCCGATCTGGCCGGCACAGGTCGCCCCGCCGTGAGGGTGGGGTCAGGGTCGGCGCCAGGGCACTCTCCGCGTCGTTTTGGCGAGGGCGACGGCGCCCTTGACCCCGCCCCTCGGCGGATGACCGTGACTCAGGTTGAAGTCTCAGGATCGAGATGACTCCGCGCGCGTTCGAGGCGGGCGCCGTCGGTCGCAGATCGCCTTCGGCGGCGCGGCTCCGGTCGCCCCGCTCCCAGAATGACTGAGCCACGTCTTCCCTTCCACCACTTCCATGGTTAGAGAAGCGCCGCGCCACCGATCTCGTCGACTGAGTGCACCGTGGCGATCTTTCAGATCGTTGAGGGCGAGCAACTGCTTTCGCCCCTCGCTGGAGCACCGCCACCGTTCCAGATCATTGCCAACGCTTCCAGCAGGACCTTCATCGCCAGGCATCACCAGCCAGCCGCGGTTCGTCGACCGCCGACCACCTCCCCCGCCACAGCGCCGTAATCTTCGTACGGTCCAGACGGGTACCAGCGGTGAGCTTCATGGAGCTAAGGCTCCATGCCCAATGTACCACCGCCTCGGCGCCAGCGATTGAGCGGCAAGGTCTGGAACCGTCCGTCCAGACTGACAGCACTTCCGGAACAGTATCGCCTCGACGCGACTGATCTCATCCCCCTGCTCGTCGCTCTCACGTGGGTCCGCGCAACGACGGCGCTTCCCTGCGGCAGCCAGTCATTTGAGGCAGACTCGCAGCGATTCCACTTCGAGCAGCTAACGTCGCCGGTGCGACGGCGAAGGATGGAACAGTCGCGGCTGCTTTCGTTCTTAGCCTTTCGTCGCGACCCTGGGAGTGGCGAGTCGCCACCGGCTGAATTCGACTGAGCGCCGTCCGGAGGGCGAAGAGCAACCGCTGCCCGGAGCGACAGTGACGGTATCGTCGCCGACTCGTCGGCGGCATCGAGGATCCTGGTCACCGACGCGGAAGGCGTTTCCAGATTCCGGTCCTCTTCGCCCGGCTGTTCGCCGTCGGTTCGAGCTCTCCGGCTTCGTTTCAGGAGCGCGACGAAGTCCAGTCCCACCTCGACCGCCGCCACCCAGCTCGACGTCGGGATGCACTCACAGTTTCGCCGAAGAGATGACGGTCCTGACAGCCATGGTCGATCCGGCGCGGTTCGGCCGCGCAGACGTTTGAGTTCGGAGTTCCTCGAAGGTGCAGCGCTTGCCGCGACTGGCGCGACTATGGAAGCATGCTGGACATGGCGGCGGTATCGACCTTGGGCTTCGCTGAGACTCGCTGGTACCGGATCGTCGATCTACCGCAACGCTTCCTGATCGACGGCATGAACACCACCGACCCAGCGGCCGGCGACTCGGCTACCGATCTGCCGTTCGACACAATTCAAGTGTCGCTCCAGACAGACTTCAGCCCGAGTTGCGCGGCGCCATCGGCGGGGTCGTCAACATCGTCACCAAGTCCGGCGGCAACGAGTTCTCGGGCAGCTTTTCGACACCGCTTGCTCAAGCTGGATCACCCAGAACAGCGACCGTTTCAATCACGATACCGACGAAGTGGTTCGATCCGCCGCCTCGGCGGCCCGATCATCACGATCAACTCGTTCTTTCGCCGCCTATGAATATCTACAACTCGCGTTCAACGCATCCTCTGCGCGACAACTTCACAGCGAGAACGCCACCACCGCCTACCTGGCAGGCTCAACCTGGCAGGCCGCGCCTCGCTCGCGCCTGACCCGCAAGTCGTTCGCCGATCCGTGACACGACGACTCGAACGCCATCAGTTCGTCGGCTGGATCGACCTACGGCTCCAAGCTCAGCGGCGCCATTGTTCGGCGGCGCGAGCGGCGTGCTGCGCGCGACCTGCTCTGGAACCTCGGCATCGGCATCAACCGGATCGACTACAATGTCTACCAGCCAGAGCAGCAACTTCGACGCGGCGGACACTACAATGATGTCAGCAGTTGAGCACTTCCTGAACGCTCTCGATCTACTATTCCAGCCGCGACCGCGACCAGTACGGCCGACCTCTCCTGGTTCATCGACGACTTCGCCGGCGCATCGTCATCGAGCATCGGCACAGCGATCTTCAGCTACCGGCGGCGCGACTTCGCCCTGGCCGGCGGCTTCTACTACGACTTCACCTCGGACGCTGTACCGAGGACAGTTGATCGTCGCTGACCGTATTAATGATTGACACCTGCGATCAGGAGTTCGCCTCGACCGGCAAGACGGTCCGTCTGCTTGCAGCCTCGCTGGAAGGTCCGGCCAACCTGACTCTAAGATCGGCGCCCGCTACGACCAGGTCACCTCGGCGTCACCGCACCGCCATCGCCGACCTCTCCTTCAGCGGCTCGGCCTGGCCTCAGATACTGACCGGTGACGCCGGGGTGCTTTCAGCCTCATCGACCAGCTGCATTCACGGCCACGACCGCGCTTGCCCGACTACGCGCGCGTCGGTTTCTCTCTCTCGCAGTGTGGCTCCTGCTCGACATTCTCGGCGTCACCTCGCCCCACAAGTGTGGCCGACCAGCTCGGCCAGCCCTGGATCACCGGTCCGGACGGTTCGGACCCAATGGCTGGTCGCTCGCCCGTCCGACGTCTTCGGCTGAGCCAGACCCGGATCGCCGCCGGCCTGGATCCACCCCTATGCCAACGAGCTGATAGTCGGTTGTGAGCGCAGTCGCGCGGCGAACCTCGATGAAGCTGTGGTACGTGGACAGAGAGGTCCCGGAGCTTCTTCGGGGCGGCTCCGGCAACCTCGGCGCCTGACCGCGCGACGACGGTTCCTGCTCCTCTACATCGTTTCCAACTCCCTGGTCTTCGGCACAAGTTGCAGCCGCGATCCTGAAGCTGGATCCCGCGCCACCGACTGGCTCTGGCTGCTGGCGTCGTGCGCCTGGTCGATTCCCAAGGCCATCTGATCGGCACGCTCGGCACCAACGCCAACTTCGACGTCTGCCCGAGCTCTGCGTCGAGCGCTACGGCTGCCGCATCGGCGACACGCGCCGGCCGGGTCGACTTCGTCGCTACCCTTTTGCGGCCGAACTTCGTCAGCGTCAACGTTCTTCTGGTCGTCGCCGTTCCCCTACGCGCAAGCCGAGGCCTCTGTTCGAAGTTATGGCGGCCGAGCGTTTCTCGGCACGCAGCAGCCGGCGCGCCAACAGCGACTACCAGCTCGACCTCTCGCTCGCCCGCCATCTTGACTTCGGCAGATCGGAGTCGCGTTGATCGGCTCGGTCGCCAACATTCTCGACAGCGAGCGGACGATCGCCGTCTGCGAGAACATCCACGGCTTCAGCAGCTCCGCGTTCAGCGACCGCACGCAGTCGCAAACCCCGCGCCGCTTCGAGGTCGGCTCGCGCGTCGAGTCCTGAGCGGCGCCAGGTTCGAGGCCTCCGGGCGAAGCCCTCCGTTCCTCGCGCTGGGTCAGGCGTCCGCTACCTGCCTAACGACGCAGCGGCTCCGGCAGGCGGGCGACCTGGCGGAGGGTCGAGGATCTATACAAACAGGTGTGTCGTCCTTCCGTGGTGCTTCGCCCCCTCACGTCGGTCCGCAGCTCGCTTTCCGACCTGCGCGAGCGTCCTGAGGACGCGCCGCGGGCGTCCGGATATCAGCTCCAAGAGGTCCAGCAGGGTCTGCGTCTGGTCCGATTGGAAACTGATGCCGTCGATCAGCGCAGGCGTAGTGGAGAATCCGGATTCAGACGCGACTGCAGCATCGCGCGCTCTACGTGGCCAGGTTTCGGGAAGCCGTCCATGCCTGCATGCGCTTCGCGAAGAAGACCGAAAGACCTGGGCTGCCGACTGAGCTCGGCGCGCTCCCGCTGAAGGAGCTCGAGCACGTCGCTGCAGTGGAAGGGAGGAGTCGATGTCGTCCAGATTCCGCCCTTCGAGCGGACGATGATCTTCGCCGATCTCGGGTTCTCGCTGAGAAGGCGCAGAATTGAAGATCCGCGCCGATCCCGATGATCCAGCCTTCCCGCCTGTCGGCAGCGCGAGAGCCGACCCAGGCTGCGGCTGCCCAGCTCCTGCAGCCGTTACCGCAGCCGCCGATCAGCGATTTCACACGGGCGCAAGATCGACCGCTTCAGCGTCGACTCGCTCATCGAGATCCTCGGCCGCGCTCGCGCCCGGTCTGCCTTGTCGTCCGACACAGCCGCCACGCCGCCTGAGGCGCGCGGAGAATCGACGGGACGCGAACGCCTGTGTGCCGATGCCTTTCAACCGGGCTTCGCGCCAACCTCCAGGCTCGCGCGTCGAGGCGGGGACCACAGCGGCAGCACGCAGCAGCACGACGATCCGTCGCTCGACGTTCGCCGCTCCGCTGGCCGCGGCGGCGCGCGAGCCAGGGTCAGCTCCAAGTCGGTGAGCAGGGTGAACCAGGCGTCGATCTCGATGCCGTCCGTGGTCTGCTCCGCCGCTGCCGCCCTGGTCGGGATCAGCGATCAGCGCGCCCTCAGAAAGCGACGTCGATCGAGTTGGCGTACAGCGTCGGATTGCCGAGGCGCAGCCGCAGCGGCGGCAGGTTCCGCTCGACGATCGCCTTGCCGAAGCTGTGGGCCTTGATCTGGTCGATCTCGAAGCCCGGGAAGGCCAGCGGATCGCGGTAACTCCGGTAGGCCCGTCGTCCGACGCAGTTGTTGCGGAAGCCGCCGAAGTAGACGTTTCCGACGGGCTCTCGCGGTCACCTCGAGCGCCGCCGATCGTGCTGTCGCAGCCAGAGCGAGCAGTGGTCGAGCGGCAGGGCGAGGCCGCGCGCGAAGTCGAAGTGCGCCAGCGGGAAGTGCTCGCCGGCGACCAATCGATCGCCGCCGCCGAGCGTCAGCTCGACGCCCTCCTCGGGCTCGATCGCGCCGAGCGAGGCACGCACCGATTTGTAATCGAGGCCAGCGGAGAGCTCGACCAGGTCGCTGGCGGGCGAGGGGACGTTCTGGAAGCCCGGCAGGGTGTCGAGATCGCCGTAACCCGTCGCGCCGCGCGAACGTCGAGCCGTCGATTTGGCTCGTCGAGGATAAGGGTATGAACGTATTCGAGGCCGAGCGCGTAGCCCTTGCGGCCGCTCTCGGCGGGCCCGAAGAGATCGTAGAAGTCGGCGCGATTGAAGCTCGCGTGCGCCCGCCAGTCGAGGTAGCGCAGCTCGGCCAGGGCGTGCCAGCGCTCCGCCGCCGCGAGCGCGGAGTCCGGCGAGTACGAGAGCGACAGCCCGAGCTGCGACAGGCTCAGCGGATCGCGAAGGTCGAAGTGCACCCCGGCCGCGACGGCGTCCTTGTAGCCCTCGACGATCGGGTAGACCGACGACAGGCCCACCGAGCCGAGAATCGAGAAATCGCCGTCGTAGCGCGTCTTCGCCGCGAGGTCGATCTCGGCCGGCGAGCCGATGTTCCAGCTGCGGACGATCGGCCACTTCTCGGCCACCGCCGTGCCCAGGAACTCGATCGAGCGCAGCGACGAAACCGGGCGGATGGGAAGGGTGACGGGCTCGAACCCCTCCCCAGTGTAGCGCAGCGCGAAGAGCGTCTGGTCGTCGAGCGGCACCGGCCGGAAGAAACCGCTGTCGGCGTTGGTGAGCGGCTCGAGCTCGCCGTCCGCGAAGCGGTAGCGGTAGAAGGTTCGAGACCCCCGAATAGTAAGAGGAGCCGTAGAGAAAGGCGCCGTCGGACGAGAAGACGAAGTCGGCCGGCGACGAGCTCCCGAGCTCGGCGATCGCTTCGTAGCCGGCGTCACCGCACGGAGCTTCTCGATATCGAACAGCGCCAGCGCCTGGCTGCCGTCGACGAAGGTGAGCGACGCAGCCAGGCGTTTGCCGTCGGGCGAGATGTCGGGCGAATAGATGTCCGTTCCGTACGGAAACGAGTCCACCTGCTTCCACTCGGTGTAAGGCGCCGGAATCCGCACCAGGGTCGAGATGCCGTTGTAGTGGCGCACGCCCCAGAGCTCGCGGGTCGTGGCATCGAAGGCGAGATCGCCGACGCGCGCATCTACCTGCAGCTTGCGGACCTTGCCGGTAGCGAGGTCGAGAGCGTTCAGATCCCGCAGGTCGTTGTTGTCGGTGACGAAAAAGAGCCGCTTCGCTTCCGGGTCGAGCGCGATCGAGGTCACCCCGAAAAGCGCCGCGCCCTTGAGGTCAACGAGCTTGGTGAGCTTGCCGCTCGCGAGATCGAGCCGCGCCAGATGCGCGACCTGCCCCGGGTAGCTGACGCCGAGGTAGACCGCCCCCGCGACGCGATCCAGGGCCGGCCGCGACACCGACCCGAGCGGCCGATCGCCGACCGGCTGCGCCGCGGTGATCGGGTTCTGGCGCAGACGCTCGAGGTTGGCGCGCTGGAACTCCGACTCGGCGGCGATCCACTCCGCCCAGGCCTTCTCCAGCGGCAGGCCGAACAGCTGCTCGAAGCGCCGCGAGTAGAAGGGCGCGCTGCCCTCGGTGCGCGCGACCCAGGCGATGAGCTTCTCGGGCCCGTATCGGAGCGCGAGGTGGCTCATGAAGCGAGTGCCATAGAGATAGGCATTGGCGCCGACCTGAAAGTCGACGGTCGTGGCTGCGGTCTCGAATCCGAGCAGGTCGTGGATCGGCTTGTCGTCGCAGACCATCGTGCGAAACGCCATCTCGTCGTAGGCGCTCTGGGCGCGCCCAGTCCACCCGCCATCCAGGTTTCCATGAAGCTGGCGATGCCCTCGTGGTACCAGCGCGGCGAGTAGAGGCGCGGCGAGGTCAGATAACTCCAGACCATCGACAGCGGTTGCTCCTGGCTCGGGTAGACCTTGCCGCGAAAGAGCCGGCGCGCCGTCACGTCCCGGCCGGCCGCCATGTCGCTCGCCAGGACGTGAACCAGCTCGTGGTTGAGCATCCAGTTGAGATGCTCGTTCCCGGGGATGATCTCGAAGGCGTAGCTGAACGGCGCCACCGCCGCGAGCACGTAGTTCGAAGGCACGCTCGAAGCGGCGGCGTTGCCGTGATCGTAGAAGTCGTGGAGGAGAACGGAGACCGGCTCCGAAGGCGTCCAGCCGAAGGTCTGGCGATGAAACTCCAGCGCATTCTCGAAGCAGCGCGCGACGTGCGGCACGAGATAACGCAGGGTGCCGTAGTAGACCAGTTGGAGCTCTTCGGTGCGCAGCGCCTTCAGCTGGCCTTCCGCCGGAGAAGCGGTCAGCGTTGCCAGCGAAGCCAGCGTGGCCAGCGCAGTCCTAGCAGTCCACCCAGCAATGCGCCGTGCCGCGAAGCCTTCCATCAGCCAACTCGGTCGCGGCCAGTTGTCCACTCGAACGGCGAAGAAACCGCCGGCGGGCCCGCCACCAGCGACGGGCCCGCCGGCATCGCCGGGACGCCCGGCCGATTCACTGTTTCGCCAGATCCGATCGCATGGCATTGGCTTGGATCGCCGGCATGAGCAGCGCCGACGCGAGCCCCTGCTGCATCGCCGGCTGCGCCAGCGCCGACCGCATCGCCGGACTCGCCAGCGCGGCTTGCAGCGCCGGGTTGGCGAGCGCCGCCGACAGGGCGGGTTGCGCCAACGCCGCCCACATCGCCGGACTGGCGAGAGCCGCTGCCATCGCCGGCTGCGCCAGAGCCGCCGAGAGCGCCGGACTGGCCAACCCCGCCGCCACCGCCGGCTGGGCGAGGGCGGCCGCGAGCGCCGGCTGAGCGAGTGCGGCCTGCATGGCCGGCTGGGTGAGCGCGGAAGCCACCGCCGGCTGCGCCAGAGCCGCCGCGAAAGCAGGCTGCGCTAGGGCCGAGGCCAGCGCCGGATTGGCCAGCGCCCTTGCGAGCGCCGGGTTGGCGAGAGCGGCCTGGAGGGCCGGGCTCGCCAGCGCGGCTTGGAGGTCGGACTGACCAGCTCCGCTTTGAGCGCCGGGCTCGCCAGAGCCTCGGCGAGCGCCGGGCTCGAGAGCGCGGACCGCATCGCCGGCTGTGCCAGGGCGGATTGGAACGCCGGATCGGCGAGCGCGGCCTGCATGGCGGGCTGCGCCAGAGCGGACTGGAGCGCCGGGCTGGAGAGCGCCGCGGCGATTGCCGGACTGGCCAACGCAGCTGCAATGCCGGGCTGGCGAGCCCCGCCGCCACCGCCGGCTGCGCCAACGCGGCCCGCATCGTCGGGCTGGCGAGAGCCGACTGCATCGCCGGACTGGCGAGCGCAGAGTGCATCGCCGAGCTCGAGAGTGCCGCCGCGGCCGCCGGACTGGCGAGCGCGGACTGCAGCGCCGGACTTGACAACGCTGCCGCAGCTGCCGGATTCGCGAGCGCCGCCTGCAGCGCCGGGTTGGCCAGCGCCGCCGCTACCGCCGGATTGGCGAGCGCCGCCTGCAGCGCCGGGTTGGCAAGCGCCGCCTGGATGGCGGGGCTGGCCAGCGCCTTGCGGAACGTGTCGTCCGCGAAGAGGCGCTGGACCTCCTCGTTCTGGAGCAGATTGTGGACTTCCGGGTTCTCGAGACCGACGTCTCCCTTGGCGATCTGCGCTGTCCGGTAGCGCTCGGCCTTCTCCACCCCACCCATCGTGCCGGCGACGGAAGTCGCCTGCGGGCGCGGATAGTACAGGCCGAAAACCGCCACCACCGCGATCGTGATGAACGCCGCGATCGCCCATCTCTTCGGGTTGCTCATGGCACTTCTCCTTTCGAGTCGTCCTTCACCATGAAGTACACCCGCCGGCGCCGAAAGTTGGCGCCGCCTGTCAGAGAGCGAGCCGCCGCAGGAGCACCAGGGTCCGGTCGTCGGCGAAGGGGATGCCGCGCACGAAGGTCTCGAGATCGGCGTTCAGAGCACGGGCCAGTCGATCCAGGCTCTCCCCGCGATGCCGCAGCACGGTCTCGATCATCCGCTCGAGGCCGTACTCCTCGTCGTCGGGGTTCGTGGCTTCGACGATGCCGTCCGTGTAAAGAACCAGGAACTCTCCTTGGGCAAGGGTGACCTCCGCCACCGTGTAGCGTGCCGCCGGCAGCACACCCAGGGGGGTGCCGGTGGCAAGCAGGCGCTCGACCTCTCCGGAGGCGCGAACGAGGAGGGCCGGATTGTGTCCGGCATTGGCGTAGCGCAAGCGACCGGTCGCTGGATCGAGCACTCCCAGGAACGCGGTCGCGAAACTCTCGGCGCTGGTACGGGCGTACAGCAGCCGGGCGATGCGCGCACAGATGGCCTCCGGCGGCAGGCCTTCCTCGATCGGCCCGGCCGAGAGCGCTTCGAGGCAGGCGGCCAGCAACGCCGCGGTCATCCCTTTGCCGGCGACGTCGGCGACCATCAGCACGCATTCTCTTGCCGCTGCGGATGCATCGGCGCCAGCGGAGCGATCGGAGCTCTCAGAGCCATCCGCGACAGGCCGCTCGGTGACCAGGTAATAGTCGCCGGAGACACCGCGCGACGCAAGATTGTCTCCGTACAGCGAGTATCCAGGAACCTCTGGCAGCCGTGCCGGCAGGAGAGCTACCTGGATTTTCCGCGCCAAGTCGAGCTCCTCCTTCATGCGCCGACGTTCGGAAGCTTCGTCGGTCAGTGCGATGTTACGTATCCGCAGCGCCGCAACCGAGGCGAGCGAGACCAGCAGCTCCATGTCCTCGGTGGAAAAGCGCCGCAGATGCAGACGGGAGCTGAGAGCGATCATTCCCAGACAGCCCTCGCCATCGAACAGGGGCGCCGCCACCAGGCTGCGAATGCCCGAGGCGACGAAGCTCTCGGCAGCGGCGAAGCGCTCGTCCTCGCGCGCGTCCAGGACAAGTGCCGCCATCCCCTTTTCGGCGACCTCGTGCAAAAGGGTACGCGAGTAGAGATCATCCACCTTGCCTCCGGTCGACGTCCGTGTCGCGGCGCGATAGAACTCTCCATTTTCGCTGCGCAGCACGATCGCGCCGTCTTCCGGCTGCAGGTGGTCGAACACCCGATCGAGAATGAGCTCCAGCAGGTCTTTGAGCGAGATCGACCGGCCCAAAGCGCGGTGGACGCCATTGATCATCTCGAGCCGTTCGGCATAGCGCGCGAATTGGTTGTCGCGGAGCTCGGCGGCCGGCGGAGCGACACTGAGGAAGTCGACCGCGGGTCGAAAGAGCTCGGTGACAGGGGCTTCGCCTGCCGCGGGCGTGAAAGCTGGAGCGGAATCGGAGTGCACGGAGATGACCGTTCCTCCGATCCGGATCGTGTCGCCAGGGCTTACTGCCGCGGGGCCCACGAGCCGCCTACCATTGAGGTATGTCCCGCTATGCGAGACCAGGTCCTCTAGCATCAGGCTCTCGCCCTGCCTGAAGAGTCGAGCATGGCGTCGCGATACGCAAAGGTCCGCCACCTCGAGGTCGGCGTGGGCAGCCCGGCCGATGACCAGCTCCTCCCCATCGACCAGACGATCGAACGCCTGGCCTTCCGCCGGGACGACGTGGAGGCGAAACATCCTGTCTAGCTTAGCGTGCCAGTCCAGCGGTGAGGACGCGCGGGCCGCCGAATGGTCGTGCTACCTTGGGGTGATATCTTGCTCGAAACCGTGCTGCAATCCTGCCGGCTGGCGAGGAAACTCTCCGCGCTCGATGAAATGTTCGCGTTTCTCCAGGCGCGACTTCCGGAAGGCTCGGCCGAAGAGGACACCGCCTTCTGCATCAACCTCGCCGCCGAAGAGTTGTTCACCAACATGATCCGGCACAACGTGGGACGCGGCGACCACATTCTGCTGGAGCTCGACGTCTCCGAGCCTCGTGTCTTTCTCCGCTTCACAGACTACGACGTGGAGCCTTTCGATCTTAAGTCCGTTCCAGCGGTGAAGCTGGACGTACCGCTCGCGGAGAGGAATCCCGGCGGGCTGGGCATGCACCTCGTCAATTCTGTCGTGGATCGAGTCACTTACGAGTATCAGGACCGCGCGATGCGTGTGTCGGCGGAGAAACAGCGGAGGCGCTGAGATGTTCGAGGTCCGCTTCGCGGAGGACGGTTCTCTCAAGCTCGTCGGCCGGTTCGACGCCGCCGAGCAAGAGAGGGCCAGAGAGCTGCTGGCCGGGGTGACGAGTTCGGCCGTCGTCGACTGCCAGGATCTGGCTTACATCTCGAGCGCCGGGCTGGGGGTGCTGCTCGGCCTGCAAAAAAGGCTCATGGACTCCGGCCACCGTCTCAAGCTGGTGAATCTGAACCCCCACATTCGCGAGCTCTTTCGGCTCGCTATGTTCGACGCCATCTTCGACATCGGTTGACGAAGCGCCTCGGAAAGGTCTCGCAACGCCCACCGCACTCATGCCGATACGAGACGACAGCGAGCTGGCCCGGGCCACCCTCGCCGGGGAGCGGCGGGCCTTCGACGAGCTGGTCGAGCGCTACGAGTCGAGGATTTTCAACCTCGCCCTGCGCGTGACGGGAAATCCCGCCGACGCCATGGACGCCGCTCAATCCACCTTCCTCAAGGCGTACAAGAACCTTCACCGCTTCGACACCACGCGGCCGTTCTTCAGTTGGATCTATCGCATCGGCATGAATGAGGCGTTGGACACCGTCCAGGAGCGCCGCCGCTTTGTCGAGCTCGATCCGGAGTGGGCGAGCGGCGCAGCCAGCCCGGAGCAGGAGAGCGCCGCCCGCGAGGCCGGACGCGAGATTCAGGACGCGGTCCTCGAACTGCCGCCGGCGCAGCGCGCCGTTGTCGTGCTGCGCCACTTTCACGGCCTCTCCTACCTGGAGATGGCCGAGGTGATCGGCGTACCTGTGAAGACCATCAAGTCCCGCCTATTCGAGGCGCGGAGCGCTCTGCGCGAGCGGCTCGTCCGTTTCGGCTCCGGGCCCTGACTCCTGCCCGGCTCAGCGCCCGCCCAGCATGTGATGTTGCCAGAGGTCGCGGTCGCTGAAGTTGAGGATCGGATGTAGCGCGGCGAGGCTGGTCTTGCCGATCGAGCGCTCCAGGAACTCGAGCTCCGTGAACTTCTCTCTCACGTCGGGGTCGGGCGCCGCCGGGATCCCGGCCTTCTTCAGCAGCAGCATTCCCTTGGCGCAGATCGACAGTTCGAGGCGGAGCCTCAGCAGGCAGAGCATGTCGGCCACCACGGCGGGCGGGAGCATCTCCTGCAGCGATTGCAGGTAGGTTCCTATCCGGCTCTCCGCCACCCTCCCCGAATGCACCAGCTCGAGTAGCTCGGCGTCGGTGTCGAATCCCGTCCCCAGCCACTCGCGCGTCCGTTCCTCACTCGCCCGGAAAACGAGGACGAACACAAGGGGCAAGACGGTGATCAGGGCCAACGTCGAGAGGTCCGGGGCGAGGAAGAAGTGGTTGAACGCGGAGTGCAGGAGGACGGCCAGCAGCCAACCGGGGAGAAAGACGGCGAGCCTCGCCCCTCCCCAACGGTCGGCCAGGCTCTTCGCCAGGATCGCCAGACAGGCGGTAGCACCCCCGTGCATCACTGCCGTACCCAGTCCGCGCACCAGCCAGACCCCGAGATGCGGCGGCCCCAGCGCCAGAGCGTCAGTGCACATTCTCCACCGTCGCGAAACCGGCGCCGACCGCGAAGCCTGAGATGGCGGCGTCGACGAGGAACCCGATGCGACGGCGCAAGATCAAGAAAACCACCAGCGCACCCTTGAGTGACTCTTCGACGACTGGCGCCGCGTAGTGCACCAGGCTCGAGGTATCCAGCCACAGCAACTCGACCACAGCCCGGTTGGTGGGCAGGCTGGCAACTGCGGCAAGGCCGCCCATTGCCAGGAGAGCGAGGACGCGACGCAAGGAAACGAGCTTGTAGCTGTCGAGCGCGATCAACGCGAGCAGGAAGCAGATGACCGGCAGAAGACCGACCGCAAGGGAGAGAATCGACGGCATGGAGAGCTGGCGGGTGGCGAGCGCCGGGCGCCGCCTCCTCAGAGATCGGCCAGACGCAGCGCGCGATGAAGGAGGAGCCGGCCTCGGCCGGAGACGGTGAGCTCGATGGGCACGCCCGCGTCACCGAATTCCAGCACGAGGAGGTGCCGCCCGGGGCCGAGCTCGCGCACTGCGACCTCCTGTTCGGTCGCCTGGAGGCGGGCGGCGCTGCCCGGCTGCGCCACAAAGCGGCGGGTGTGTAGTGCTGCGCCGCGAATTTGAATCTCGTCCAGGGAATGCGCCGGGAGATCGGCCTCGACCTCCAAAACGGAGCCTTGGCGGCGCAGCGTCAGGACACCAGCGCCGCCGGCAAGCTCAAGGTTGACGCCGCCGGCGGAGCGCGGTCCCATCGTGCCGTAGAGCTCCTGCACGGGAATCGGGCCGTGCTGGCGCGCGGCGTGGAAGAGGTAGGTGCCGGCGCCGCCCAGGACGAGTCCAATGAGTGCGGCCGAAAGGTAGGCGAGGCGCGGAGTGCGGGGCGGCAGCAACAGGTTCCGCACAAACTCGCCGAGCGTGCTCCGGCGCGGCTCCCGGCGAGCGCTGGCTAGCGCCGCCTGGATCCGCAGACGCAGCTCCGGCGGTGGTTGCGCCTCGCTCACCGCTGCTTCGAGTCGCGCGGCGAAGCTCGCCGCAGCCTCGGCTGCAGCCCGGGCTGCTGGATCCTGGGCCAATCGGGCGGCGAGAAACTCCCGGTCCTCCGGGGAAATCTCCCCGTCCCGGCTCTCCCAGATCAGCTCTTCGACACGATCCCGCATCCTCATTTCACCTCAAGCCTGACAGAGAACCGGCCCTGCTCTCTACACTGCGCGCTCGGGACCGGGCAGCTCAGGGTCCGCCACTCGACTTAATTACTCGCTATCGCGGCGAAAGTTGGCCCCGGAAGAGCGCACGGACAATCTGGCTCGCGGCCTCTGTCGGAGTCGGCTCATCGGCGGCGCCAGAGCTTGCGATCGGGCTTGCGCGGCGGCCAATCGTCCGGCGGTTTTTCCGCCGCTTCTTCGAGCTCACCTTCGAGCTCGCCTTCGACATCCATGTCGAGCTCGCCCGGAATCTCTCCTTCTTCCACTCCCCAGCGCGCCAGGCGCGCGGCGTCGCGGGCGCGGCGGCGGCGGATGGCGGCGAGAGCGAGGAGAGCGATGCCGCCCCAGAGCAGAACCGAGCTCGAGAGAATCGGCACCCAACGATCGAGCAGGGTGCGGCGTTTCCAGTAGCTGGCCTCGAAGTCAGCGAGGGACTCTCCGGTCGCCGTGCGAAAGGCGTCGCGGAAGCGCTCGCCGCGCGCGACTCCGGAAAGAACCAGCGCCGCCGTCTCCTGACCGTGGCGCTGCAGCAGCTCGCGCACGAAATCGCCGGCGAGCGCATAAGCCGACTGGACCTCGGCCTCGCCGCCGGCGAATGCGACATCGAGGCGGGCGAGCGGCAGGCTCGAGTCATTCATCACCGCCAGCGCCACGCGGGCACGATCGCCGAGATCCGACTCGCGGCCCACCGCCAGCGCCAGACCTTCGTTGAACCAGCGCGGTACGTCACCGGCGCCCGCCGCGCGGGCGACATAGACGTGGGTCAACTCGTGACGGAGCAGCGCGGCCAGGCCGAAGTCGGGATAGCGATGGACCCGCGCCGGCAGCAGCACGATCTGATCGGTCCCGATCGCGTAGCCCGAGATCCAGGGCGGCACCGCGCGCGCCCCGGCGGCTCCCTCCTCCACCAGAAGGACGTTGATCGGAGCCGGTCCCGAGCCGGACGCCGCGGCCGCTTCGCTGGCGAGGACGCCGGTGAGGCGCGCCGCCGCGGCGAGCGCTGCGGGTGCCAACGCCTCGATTTCCCGCGCCACCGGCGCGAGCGCCGGCGGCGCCTCGACGACGACCCGCGGCATCCCGCCTCCTCCCGCCGCAACCCCGATCAGCCACGCGCCGAACGCGAGGAAAGAGAGAATCGGTGCCTGTCCCCATTTCTTCACGGTTGCCGGCTCACCCGCATTCTGCCTCAGCTGGCGCGGGAGGCGGGCGATTCGGGGGAGCGACGATAGAATGTCGGCTGGGAGGACCGCCGATGCCACTCTACGAATACCGCTGCCCCGCTTGTCAGGGGCGCTTCGAGCTGATCCAGCACCTGGGTGCGAACGCCGCCGAGACCGTCTGCCCGGCGTGCGGTGGCCAGCACGTCGAGCGCCAGCTCTCCACCTTCGCGGTGGCATCCGGCTCCATGGGCAACGGCTCGGGCGCGGCGCACGCGCATGCGGAAGCCAGCGAGGGTTTCGGCTGCGGCCGCCCGCAATGTGGAGGGGGCGGGGGCGGCTGCTGCGGCGGCGGCGACTGGAACTAGAAAGAGCGCCGGGAAAGTCCAGCGTTCGCTGATCCCGCGCTTCTCAGATCCCGCCGACGATGCTCGACCAGTGGCAGGCGCTGCCGCTCTCGGCCTCGAAGCCGTCGACGAAGATCCACGGCAGCACGCCGAGATAGATCCGATCCAACGAGGCGGTGAACTGCGGCTCCGAGGCCGAGGCGGGGATGACGTCGTTCCAGACCTTCGCGGACAGAGCCGTCGCCGGGATCGGGATCGCGCCCAGGATCGAATTCCAGTTCGGTGAAATGGAGCCGAACGCCCAGGCGCTCCAACTGTCGAACGTCGTGCAGGTGCCGTCGGAGAAGAACTGCAGATAGAAGCGCGTGTAGACGTTCGCCGAGGACCTGTAGAGGGCTCCCATGAAGAGCGTGGGCGTCGCTACCGGATCGAGCGGAATGCACTGCTCCGAGACCAGCCCGATGATCTGGGTCCCACCCGAATCCGCCGACGTGCCCGCCGCGGACTCCGAGAGCAGGCAGCTCCCCGAGTCGGCTCCCAGGACCCAAGAGCCCCAGGCAGTCTGCCACGAGGTCAGGCCGAGGCCGCTGTCGAAGTCCGGGTTGATCGTCAGCAGATTCTGCGCCGACGACGCACCCGCGCAGCCGAGCACGGCGAGAAGGCTGAGCAGCGAAGTTCGCAAGTGGACCACGTGAGATCTCCCAAGAAGCGACGAAGAGTACTAGAAAATCGAGCTCCTCGCGCGCCCAGGGTTTGCCGCTGGTCGGTCTCGGTGCCGTAGCGGAGGACTAGGGACTCACTGCACGGTCGACCACGCCCGCGTCCCCTGGCTCTCGAAGCCGTCGAGGAAAATGAGCGGCAAGTCCTGCAGGCAATAGAGGCTGGCGTAGGCGAAGCCACAGGTGAGGCTGCCATTGGAGGTCCACGCGAGGAGGGAATTGTTCGCCACTCCGATTTCCCCCGTCGCGGTCGTCGAGATCCAGTTGGAGCAGTTCGTCGGAGCGAACGACCCGTCCATCAGAGTGCCGGTCCAGATTCCGGCACCGCCCACGTACAGCCCGGTCTCGGT
The DNA here is from genome assembly GCA_963806165.1 of Thermoanaerobaculia bacterium. Lineage (GTDB taxonomy): Bacteria > Acidobacteriota > Thermoanaerobaculia > Multivoradales > JAGPDF01 > JAGPDF01. Next base: position 41,384 of record CAWDWZ010000007.1, on the reverse strand, counting down.
CAGGTTGATCGGCGAGTCGAGATCGCCGTCGGTCAGGTCCAGGCGGCTCTCCGCGACCACGATGCCGTCGAGCCTCATCCATGGTCCGTCATGCTGGAAGCGGCCGATCGCATTCGTGCCTTCCGCTGAGAGCCAGGCCTTGAATGAGGCGGACTGCCGGAGGCCCGCCGCCGAAGCGAGGTTCCGGCAGATCGCGTCACCCGCTGCGAGTCCGGTCGCGCCGGCCGCGCCGGGCCAGGAGCTCAGGTCGCCTGTACCCTCCGCAGAGGTCGCGAAGGCCAGGCGCCCCCAAGGCGGGAAAATCGGCAGGGGATCCCCGAGACCGGTTTCGAAACAGTAGAGGCGGAGATTCCAATCCGAGCAGCCCGAAGTTCCGGCGAAGGTCCAGCTGCCGGACGTGTCGTAGGCCAATCCGAAGTGCGCCAGATCCGCAGGCGCCGCCGAGGTCCAGTTGGCGCAAGAACCCGGGCCCACGGCGCCGTCCAGTTTCGTCGCGGTCCAGGTTTGGGCGATCTGCAAGTCGACGCCGAACTCGTTCACCGAGGGCGGAAGGAGCACCTGCTCGAGCGGGGCTACGAGGTCGGGAAGTCCGGCGCCAAACGGCTTGCCGTCGGTGCGCCACCACGGGCCCGCGGTGTCCGGAAGCGTCGCCTGACCACAGTTCGTCTCTCGCGTGCCAGCGAGGTTGTGCATCCGGCAGTAGGCGTCGTCGACCGAGTCGGAGAGCCAGGCCCGGTAGCCCGACGCGTTGGGCAGGCTCGCCGCGGTGGCGCGCGCCTGGCAGACGGCGTCGGCGGCTTCGAGTCCGGTCAAACCCCCTGCGTCGGCCCAGGTGGAGAGATTCCCGTTACCTGTGACCGAAGAGATGAACATGCGTCGCGTCACCGCGGAGAGCGGCGAGGCGACGAGAGCAGCGAGGGCAAGCGAAGCGAGAACGCGGAAGAACTGCATCAGAGGTCTCCCCCGCCACGGAGGGAGACCCGCGACGCCGGAACGAGAGGCCTTCGGTGGCGATCTTCGGCTGGAGGTTCAACCCGGCGCCGGAGCGCGCGACCGCGAGCTCCGCGACCTCCACTTCATATGGTGCCTGTGCCATCCCACCGCGCAACCGCCCGCATGAGTGGGCGTCTCCACTGCCCGCCTGGGTGGTGGGGCCCCTGTCCGCAAGAGAAAGATGAGATCGACCGGGGTCCCGACCGAACGGAGGGGATCCCATGGCAACCGAAGGCGTGGCGGCGCGCTCGCGAATCTAGTTAGCCGATCGGGATCCTCTTGATGTTTCGGGTCAGCCAGGTGTCGAAGTTCTGCAGGCCGGGATGGAGGGACCGTGCGAGCTTCACGCTGCGGTTGGCCAGGAACTCCTTGGAGAAGATCGACTGGACCTGGAACATGTTGCTCATGTCTTCGGCGCCCGGGAAGCCGAGGTTGCGGTAGACCTCGAACGGCACGTCGGTGAAGCTCACCGGCTCGCCGAGATGTTTGGCCATTCCCGCCGCCATCTGCTGCCCGGTGAGGACCTCGCCACAGATCCCGTAGCGCTTCCCGGCGACGCCCGCTCCCTTCTTGAAGACCCCGTAGGCGCAAGCGCCGATGTCGTCCACCGCGATACCGGGCAACGGCGCGCCACCGGCCGCCCAGGCGATGCCGAGCTTGCCGTTCTCGCCGCGGCGCGGACCCATGCCGAAGTGGATGAAGTTGTCCCAGTAGAACGAGGTCACGAGGTAGCTCGTCGGCGCCGCCTCGGCGGCGAAGACGGCGTCGGCTTCGCCCTTGGCGTCGAAGTGCTCCACTTTGTACTTGCCGTGCAGCGTCGGCACCCGCGGATCGGCGAGCGGAATCCACTTGCGCGTGTCCTCGAGGGTCGACCAGACGACATGCTCCACCCCCGCGCTGCGCGTGGCGCGCGCCATCGCGGTCGCCTGCGCGAGCTCGCGCTCGGCGGAGAGATGCTCCCAGAAGTTCGTCACCACGAAGGCCCCGTGGGCGCCGGCGAATGCGCCGGCGAGCGTCGCCGGAGCGTCGGCGTCCCCCGCCACCACCTCGACGCCCGCCGCGGCGAGCGCCTTTCCCTTGTCCGAGTCGGGCTTGCGGGTGATCGCCCGCACCGCGAACTCGCTCCCCTTGTCCGCCAGAATCGCCCGCACCAGTCCGCCGCCCTGCGCGCCCGTGGCGCCGACCACCGCGATGATCTTCTTGTCCGCCATCTCTCGATCTCCTCTTCGCTTTCTCTCTTGGGACCTGAGCCCAGGTGAGCCAACCCATCCTAAGGCCTCGCGGCCGGGTCTCGGTAGCCCCCGCCGGCGAACCGCGAGCTCCCATGTCCAGATTCGGGCACGATTGTCGCCACTTGAGGAAAGGAGACTCTCATGCCCCTTTCCAGGTTCACTCCCATCGCTCTCTGCGCTTTCGCGCTCCCGACCCTCGCGGCGCTGCACCTCGCCCTCCCGGCGCCTCTCACGGCGGCGACGATCGCCGTCGACACGCTCTCCGACACCGACGCCGACGACGGCCTGTGCTCCCTCCGGGAGGCGATCCAGGCCGCGAACGACGACCTCGCGCACCTGGGCTGCCCCGCCGGGAGCGGCGACGACGTCGTGACGTTCGATCTCACCGGCGCGATCGTCCTCGGCTCGGACCTGCCGATCATCACGCAGAACCTGACGATCTCCGGGCCACTCACCGGCGCGCTCACCCTGAACGGCGCCGATCACCGCGTGCTGGTGCTGAACGGCGCGCCGAACGGCAAGCTGCTGCAGCCTCGAGCGCCTGACCATCCGCAACGGGCTGCACTCGGGCGGCGGTGGCTGCATCACGATCCACGAAAGCGACTTCCTCGAGGTCTTCGACAGCCGCATCACGGCCTGCGAGTCCCTTTCCACCGGCGGGGCGATCTACGGCGATCATGCCGCCGCGATCACGCTCGTGCGCAGCGCCGTCGACAACAACGTCAGCCGGAGCGGAGGCGGAATCTACTTGCTCGGCGAAGGCGGGCCCGCAATCGTGACGCCCGGCGGCGCGCCCACCGCCTTCCTGCGCATCTTGGATTCGACGATCTCCGGAAACAACGTGGTGAACGAGGGGGCGGGCGGCGGGGTGGTCTTCGGCTGGACGAACGGCGAGATCCGGCGCTCGACCGTGAGCGGCAACAGCGCGGAGGATGCCGCGGGCGGCGTGATCGTGATCTATGGCACGGTTCTGATCGACAGCACGACCATCACTCAAAACAGTGCCGACGTGAACCTGGACGATACCGGAGAGCTCGGCGGCGGTCTCTACCTCGTCGCCGATATCCTTTCTCCCTCGACGGTGAACCTGCACAACAGCGTGATCGGCAACAATTTCGGCAGCGCGCTGCCGAGCGACCTCTCGGTCAACGCGAGCTCCGCGATTCTGTCGCAAGGTCTCAACCTGATCGGTGTCCGCGACGGTGCCGATGCCTTCTTTCCCACCGGCGCGCCCAACGCCAACGACGACTGGGTCGGCAGCCGAGCCGCGCCGGTCGTCGCCGGCCTCGATCTGCTCGCCGACAACGGCGGCCCCACGCGAACCCACGCCCCCTCGCCGGGCAGTCTTCTCGTCGACCACGGGGAGTGCCCGGACGACCGCCGCGATCAGCGCGGCTACGGCGCGATCGCGACCAACCGCCGTCCGGTCGACAACCCGCTCATTCCCGACACCGCCGACGGCTGCGACATCGGCGCCGTCGAGGCCGACGGTGCCCCGTTGCCGTTCATCCTCTTCCTGGACGGCTTCGAGGGCGGCACGACCGACGCCTGGACGGTCCAGGTGCCCTAGGGGCGCAGGAGAGCCGGGCCTAGCGCCCGCGCCGGGCGTCGAGGCTCCACGGGCCCGCGCCGGCGGCCGAAAAGTAGAGCCAGAGGAAGCAGAAGACGATCGCCGCGACCCCGCCGTTCACGAGCGGCCAGGGGCCTTTCGGCGCGTGGAACTGGAAGTAGGCGACCGCCATCTCCCCCGCCAGAACGAAGGCGACCGGGCGGGTGAAGAGTCCCACCAGGAGCAGTCCGCCGCCCACGAGCTCGAGCACGCCGCCGAACCAGACCTGGGTGAGGAAGGTCGCGGTGCCGCCGTTCGGCGGCAGCCCGACCGGAAAGGCGAAGAGCTTCATCGTGCCGAACTGCACGAAGAGCAACGCCGCCACGATCCGCAATACGCTCCGGAGCTGCGGACCGTAGGTCGTCCACTTTGCGATGAAACTGGGACTGTGCATGCGGTGCCTCCGTCGACTCTCGGGACGCTGCGAACCTGACTGCGGAGAGGGCGTGCACGAGGAATGCCATCGGCCGGCCGTCAGGCGCCACCGGGAGCGTTTGAATGTCAGTTCGATCGCTCGTCGACCTGCGCGAACGGGCAGCTCGCCACCTACCCTAACAGCTCTTTCCGCCGCCCAGAGATGCGCGTAAGGGAAAGGCATGAGAGTCCTATACCGCGATTCAGACTCCTATCTCCTCCGGCGTTTCCCGGCCACACTCCTCCCCCTGGTCCTGCTCTCTCTGATCGCTTCCTTCGGGCTCGCTCCGACAGCCGCTTCCGGGCGCGCTTCGACGCCCGAATCCGCCTGGCGGCTCATCGCCTGGAACGATCTTGGAATGCACTGCCTCGACGCCGATTTTTCGACCTTCGCCATCCTGCCGCCCTTCAACACGATCCACGCCCAGCTGATCGATCCGTCGGGTCAGCTCGTCACCGTTCCCGGCAGCGTGATCGTGACCTACGAGGCCGTCGCCGATCCCGCCGGATCGATCAATCGCAGCTCGGTCGGCAAGACGAACTTCTGGGACTACGTCGCCGATTTCTTCGGCCTCCCCCTCTCCCCCGACCAGGGCCTCGCCGGACACGACATGCCCGGCGCGGCGAACACGCCGCAGCCGATGACCTTCAGCAGCGCCTCCGCCTGGTTCAGCGCGGAAGGAATCCCGCTGACTCCGATCGACGATCTCGAAGCCCGCAACTCCTATCCGATGATGCGCATCGTCGCCCGGGACGGCGCAGCGCTCCTCGCCGAGACCCGCATCGTCCTGCCCGTCTCCGACGAGATGGACTGTTCGGCCTGTCACGCGTCGGGCTCGTCGGACGCGGCGCGCCCCGCAGGCGGCTGGGTGTTCGACGCCGATCCGCAGCGCGATTACCGGCGCAACATCCTCCGCTTTCACGACGAGCAGCAGATCGGCAATCCCGTCTTCGTCGACGCGCTGGCGCACAACGGCTTCAATCCCGCGGGCCTCGAAGCGACGGTCGCCGGAGGCCGCGCGGTGCTCTGCGCGGCCTGCCATCCGTCGAACGCGCTGCCCGGCTCCGGCCTCGTCGATCTCACCCAGCTGACCACGGCGGTGCATACTCTCCACGCCACCGTCACGGACCCCGTCTCCGGCCTCGCCCTCGGCTCGTCGAGCCTGCGCAGTGCCTGCTATCGCTGCCACCCCGGATCGACCACGCGCTGCCTGCGCGGCGCGATGGGCAAGGCGATCGGCGCGGACGGCCTGCCGGCGATGCAGTGCCAGAGCTGCCACGGCGGCATGGCGGCAGTCGGAGCGCCGAGCCGCATCGGCTGGCTCGACCAGCCGACCTGCCAGAACTGCCACACCGGCACCGCGGTCGCGAACGCCGGTGAGATCCGCTACACCACCGTCTTCACCGCCGACGGCCTGCCGCGCGACCCGGTCGATCCGATCTTCGCCACCCAACCCGACGTTCCGGCCGCCGGTTTCGATCTCTACCGCTTCTCGTTCGGTCACGGCGGACTGGCCTGCGAGGCCTGCCACGGCTCGACCCACGCCATCTTCCCCTCGAGCCACGAGAACGACAACGTGCAGAGCATTCTCGTCCAGGGGCATGTCGGCATGCTCACCGAGTGCTTGAGCTGCCACGCCGCGGTGAGCCCGGGCCTGGCCGGCCCGCACGGTCTGCATCCGCTCGGACAGATCTGGGTCGGCGACCACGCCGACTACGCGGAAGCGCATGGCACCACGGCGTGCCTCGACTGTCATGGCGGCGACGCGCGCGGCACCGTGCTCTCGGCTTCGCAGCGCGCCTGGATTGCGACGACGAACTGGGGAGCCAAGAGTCTCTTCCGCGGCGCCAAGATCGGTTGCTACCTCTGCCACAACGGTCCTTCGAGCGAGAACCAGACGACCGACCATGCGCCGGTCGCGACCTCGCGAGGGGCGACTGCCTCGGCTGCCATTCCGCTGCGGATCGCCCTCTCGGCCACCGATCCGGACGGCGACCCGCTCGCGCTGCGCATCGTCGACCAACCGGCGCACGGCACAGTGGCACTCGTCGGAACGCAGGCGCTCCTCTATCCCGACGCCGGCTTCGACGGCAGCGATCACTTCACCTTCGCCGCCTGGGACGGCAAGATCGAGTCCAACCTCGCGACCGTGACGCTGACGATCCACGACGACGGGGGCCTGTTCGCCGATGGGCTGGAGTGCGGCTCGCCCGCCCGTTGGAGCCGATTCGACCCCTAGTCCGATCCGAGTCCGGAGCGGATCCGAAGGCCTCCGACGCCGTCCGCGGAGCCGCGCGTGCCGGGGACCCCATCTTCCGGCAGTGGCGCACAAACTTGCGCGGCGCGACGCCGTATGTTGAGAATGGCCCGAGCCGCCCCGACTCGCCCGACTCGCCCGACCCGCCCGACCCGATCGCGCCCGACCGCCCCGGTCCGGCGATGCACCCCAGGATGGAGGCAGTCATGACCCCCCAACGCAGGCTCACAGGATTTGTCTTGGCCCTCGCGCTCGCCGTCCCCGTGCTGTCGGCTTCCTCGGCCCGTGCCGCGGGCGCCGAAAAAGCCGCGACCGATGGCAAGGTCCCGATCACCACCGCCTCGCCCGAGGCGCGCGCCGCCTACCTCCAAGGGCGCGACCTCGCCGAGCGCCTGCGCGTCCAGGAGTCGCGCCCCTTCTTCGAGAAGGCGATCGCGGCGGACCCCAATTTCGCCCTCGGCTGGCTCGGCCTCGCCAACGCTCAGGCGAGCGCCAAGGAGTTCTTCGCCAAGCTCGGCAAAGCCGCGAGCCTTTCCGGCAAGGTCTCGGACGGCGAACGGTTGATGATTCTCGGAGCCGACGCCGGCGGGCATGGCGACATCGCGGCGCAGGTCAAGTTCTACGACGAGCTGGTGCAGAAGTACCCCGCCGACGAACGCGCCCTGGTGCTGCTCGGCGGCGCCCACTTCGGGGCCCAGCGCTACCGGGAAGCGATCGCTCTTTACGAGCGCGCCGTCAAGATTGCGCCCGACTTCTCGCAGATCTACAACCAGATGGGCTACAGCTACCGCTTCCTCGGCGACATGGCGAAGTCCGAAGCGGCGTTCAAGAAGTACACCGAGGTCCTGCCCGACGACCCCAATCCGTACGACTCCTACGCCGAGCTGCTCCTCAAGCTCGGACGCTTCGACGAGGCGATCGCCCACTACCGCAAGGCGCTCGCGGTGCGCCCCGACTTCTTCAACTCGAGCTACGGCATCGCCACCTGCCTCGATCTCGAGGGCAAGGGCGCCGCGGCGCGCGCCGAGCTCGACGCGACGCTCGCCAAGGCCGAAGACGACGGCCAACGCCGCGCCGGCCTGTTCGCGAAGACGGTCTCCTACGCCTTCGAGGGCAACTTCCCGGCCGCCCAGGCCGAGATGGCGAAGCAGCTCGACCTGGCCGAGAAGACGAAGGACGTCCTCGGCATGGCCGGCGACGAGGTCGCGATGGGCGACATCGCGCTCGCCTCGGGTGACGCCGCGGCCGCCGAGGGCCATTACCGCAAGGCCAGCGACTCGGTCGAAGCGGCACCCAACGTGGCCGAGGCCAACAAGGCGAACCAACGCCGCCTCGCGACCTACAACCGCGCCAAGGTCGCGCTCGCCAAGGCGGACTTGGCCGCCGCAAACAAGGAATCCGCGGCGCTCACCAAAGCGGTCGCGACCTCGGGCAGTCCGTTCCAGCAGCGCCTGGCGCACGAGATCGCCGGCCGCCTCGCGCTCGCCGAGAAGAAGTGGGACGCGGCGATCGCCGAGCTCGGCCAGGCCAACCTCCTCAACCCCTTCAATCGCTACTACCTCTCCCAGGCTCACGCCGGCAAAGGTGATAGCGCGCAAGCCAAGGAGCTCGCCGACGGCGCCCGCAACGACAACACCCTCACCAACCTGAACTTCGCCCTGCTGCGCGCCAAGATGAAGACCGGCTAGGCCGCCAGCACCGGGGACACGTTGGAGGGACACGTTGGAGGGACACCTTGGAGGGACACGTTGGAGGGACACCTTGGAGGGACACCTTGGAGGGACACCTTGACGGCGAGGCCCCGCGCGATGTGTCCCCTCCCGCTCGTCCCCTGTTAGCCTGAGCGCGATGCCCCTTGCGCTCTGGCCCGCCGGCACCCCCGCGCCGGCGCTCCCGGCGCGACCGCCGACGCTCTTGGGCGCGCTCGTCCTGCAACTCTTGATCTTCCGCGAGCTCTGGCGGCGATTCGACCCTCGCCTCCGCGGCGAGGTGGCCGCCGCGCCGCGCGGCGAGGGCGAGCTGGTGCTCGTCTTTCCGGGCATGGGGGTCGGCGACTTCTCGACGCGCCCGCTCCGCCGCTATCTCCGCCGGCACGGCTTCGACGCGCGCGGCTGGGGGCTGGGCCGCAATCCGCCCGACGCCGCGGCGACGCTCGCGCGCCTCCTGCCGCGCCTCGAAGCGCTCGTCCTTGAGACGCGGTCGCCGGTCGCGCTCGTCGGCTGGAGCCTTGGCGGCGTGCTGGCGCGCGAGCTCGCGCGCTTGCGCCCCGACCTCGTGCGGGCGGTCGTCACGCTCGGCAGTCCGGTCGTCGGCGGTCTCCGCCATACCGCGATCGCCGGCTTCTACCGCATCCAGGGTTGGGATATCGAGGAGATCGACCGCCTCGTCGGCGCCGCGAACGAGATCCCGATCCGAGTTCCGGTGACCGCGATCTGGAGCCGCCGTGACGGCATCGTCGCCTGGCAGGCCGCCGTCGACAGCACGACCCCCGGCGCCAGCAACCTCGAAGCGACCTCCTGCCACTGGGCGCTCGGCCTCGATCCGGAGGTGCTGGCGGTGCTGCCGGAGAGGTTGAAGCGGACGGTCCGGCTATACTGTCGCGTCGCTAGAAACTGAGAGAGGGCTCCGGACATGAGAAAGTGGAACGAATTCACGACGAAGGCGAAGGCAGCGCTCGACGCAAGAACTCGACTCTGCCTCGCGGTGCTGGTCGCGGCGGTCGCCGCTTGCCCGCTCTCCGCCGCCACCTGGCCCTCGGCGGGCTGCGCCGGGACGCTGCAGGCCTGCATCGACGCCGCTGCCGCCGGCGACATCGTCGAGATCGCCACCGACGGTCCGATCGACGAAACGCCGCAGATCGACGACAAGAGCCTCACGCTGCGTGCCGCGGCCGGCTTCACGCCCGTCTTCATCTCGCCCAACAGCATCTTCGCCTTCGGCGGCGCCGCGCCGGCCACGATCGTGGTGGAGGGATTGACGATCGCCAACGGCCGCTTCCTCGGAGTGCAGGGCGGCGTGGGCGCCTTCGATGTCACCTTTCGCAACAACGTCATCCTCGACACCTTCAGCTTCGGCACGGCGGTCGAGATCTACAGCGGCAACACCCAACCGCCCTACGGTCCAGTGACTTTCGACGTCTCCGACAACCGGATCACGGTGGACGGCTTCAGCGCCGGCGACCAGATCGGCGCGATCTCGGTCGGCGCCTTCGAGAGCGACGCCAGCGGCCGGGTCGCCGGCAACGTGATCGTCCAGACCGGTGAATCGACCCAGAACGCGGTGATCGGGGCCTTCAACGGCATCCACGTCCTGAGCGTCGACCTCCTGGCCAACGACATCAGCGGTCAGGGTTTCAACAACGGCATCTTCGTCTTTCAGTTCGCGCCTGGCGGGTCGCTCACGGCACGGGTCGTCAACAACCTCCTGCGCGGCGGGCAGATCAGCGTCGCCGGACAGCCGGGAGGCATCGCGCTCAACGTCAGCCAGGGCGACGGCACCTTCACCGTCGTCAACAACACGATCGCCAACGGCGCGGACGGCATCACGGAGAGCGCACGGGGCGACCTCGGAGCGACAGTCACCGGCGTCCTGGCGAACAACATCGTCGCCGGTAACACCAACGTCGGCATCTCCGTCGAGCCCGGCTTCGAGGCCACCTTCACCAACGACCACAATCTCGTCTTTGGCAACGGCAGCGAGAACTTCATCGCCGGACCGGGCACCCTGTTCACCGATCCGCGGTTCGTGGGTGCGAACGACTTTCATCTGCAGTTGAGCAGCCCGGCGAGAAACGCCGGCAACAGCGCGCAGGTCCCCGGCGACATCGCGGGCGACCTGGACGGTGTCGCGCGCATCCAGGGGACGGCGGTGGATATCGGCGCTTACGAGACCGCGGGCGGCTCGGCCGTCGAGGTGCCAGCCCTGGGGCCGTTGGGCCTGGTGCTTCTGGCGGGCGGATTGGGTGCCGCGGCCCTTACGCGGATGCGCCGCCGACAAACCTGAAGACGACACCGGGGACACAATTCGCGGGCGACCCGATCTGCGAGCCGCGTTAAAGCTGGCCCGCGCATTGTGTCCCCTCCTGCGGGAAGATTACGGCAGGCGGTGCACGACGACGAGCGTCAGGTCGTCGGCAAAGTGCGAGGCGGCGACGAAATCGGCGACGCGGCGGACGAGCTCCTCGGCGAGCTGCGGCGCGGAGAGCGCCCGGCGCGCGACGAGCTCGACCAGCACCGCGCGCGCGCGCTCGCTCCCGAACGCCTCGCCGGCCGGATTCAACGCCTCGGTCAGTCCGTCGGTATAAAGCAGCAGCCAGTCCCCCGGAGCCAAGGCCACTCGGCGCTCGACGAACTCCTCGTGCTCGAAGGCGCCGAGCGCCGGACCGCAGTTGTCGAGCTCCTCGATGTCATACCTGCGCTCAAACCTGCGCTCACCCCCGCGCCGCACCAGGAGTCCGGGCGGATGGCCGCAACTCGCGTAGACCATCTCACCGCTCGCCGGATCGAGCGCCGCGTAGCAGCAGGTGACGAAGCCGCGCGTCGCCGTCGACTCGCGCAGAAGTCTGCTCACCGCCGCCACGGTCGCCGCCGGACCGGCGCTCTGCCTTTCGTCCGGGGCGGTCCCCCCGGCCGCCGGAGCCGTCAGAGGGGAGTCGCGCCGGGCGCGCAGCAGGGCGCGGAAGGTCGCCATGATCAGCGCCGCGGGCACTCCCTTGCCGGCGACGTCGCCGATCACCAGGCCGTGGCGCCCGCCGGCGAGCGGGAAGTCGTCGTAGAGATCGCCGCCGAGCTCGAGGCTCGGCCGGCAGAGCCCGGCGATCTCCCAGCCCGGCAGCTCCGGCGCAGTGCGCGGCAAGAGCCCGAGCTGGACTTCGCGCGCGATGCGCAGCTGCGCGCCGATCTGCTCGAGCTCGACCAGGTGCCGGTGCAGCATCGCCTTTTCGATCGCCATCGCCGCCGCCGCGGCGAAGAACTCGAGCCGTTCGAGGTCGCAGCTGTCGAACGCCGCCGCCTGGTCGCTCTCGACGTCGAGCGCGGCAATCGCGCGCCCGTCGACGCGGATCGGAACGACCATCTCCGACAGCGTCTCCCGCCGCCCGACGACGTAGCGCGGATCGCGCCGCACGTCGCTCACCAGCAGGCTCTCCCCGCTGCGAATGGCGTGGCCGACCAGGCCCTCGGCGCCGGCGAGCATGCGGTCGTCGGCCACCGGCCGCTCGAGATAGCCGCGCCGCGCCACGCCGGTGATCTTCCCCATCCACGGCGCGGCTCCCTGCTCCAGGATCTCGGAGAGGGCGAAGATGCCGGCGGCGTCGTAGTCGACCACGGTCCCGACCGCGTCGAGCAGACGGTCGAGGATCTGGGCGAGGTCGAGCGTGCCCCGGCTGCGGCGCGCGATCTCGAGCAGGAGCTCGCAACGCTCCTCGGCGGAGAGCTGTCCCGCGCTCGCCGCATCGCACAGCCCCGGCTCCGGCTCCCTGGACATCGTTCCCTCCTGGGGAAGAATACGCGGGTCGCAGGGGAAAGATCGTCCCGGCCGGCGAAACCTCGGAGGTTCCGATCCGTTGTACTCCCAGGAGGAACTGTTCATGCACTCGAAGAGAATCGGTTGGGCATTCCTGATGTTGGCCGCAGGCGCTGGCTGGGCCGCGGGCGCTCCGTCGGCCGCCTGGGGGGCGGACTATCGGCTCGAGAAGCGGCTGCCGCTCGCGGCCGGCGGGACCTTCTCCGTGCGCTCGGAAGCGGGGGGCGTCAAGATCCGCGGCGGCGAAGGCAGCGAAGCAGTGATCACGGTGACGTCGAAGCGCCAGGATTTCGCGGACGTCTTCACGGTGCGCTTCGAGACCCCGCGGCCGGACCGGGTCGAGATGGTGCTCGAGCGCAAGTCGCACGGGCCCGCGAGCTGGTTCGGGATCCATGACGACCACACGCAGGTCGAGGTCACGCTCCCCCGGAGCGCCGGCACGGAGGTGGAGAGCTCGGGCGGGGGCATCGACATCGCGAATCTCGCCGGGAAAGTCGATGCCGAGAGCTCCGGCGGCGGCGTGCAGGTGTCGGCGCTCGGCGGCGCCGCGAAGCTCTCGAGCAGCGGCGGCTCGATCGCTGCCGAGAACGTGGCCGGCGACCTCGACGCCTCGAGCAGCGGCGGCGGCGTCGAGATCCGCGAGGCCCACGGCGCGGTCGTCGCCGGGAGCTCCGGCGGAGCGGTGAGCGTCTCCTTCGCGGCCGGCAACGCCCACGGCGGCAGCCTCGACTCCTCCGGCGGCGGCGTCGAAGCACGCCTCGATCCGGCGGTCGGGCTGGAGATCGACGCCAGCTCCTCCGGCGGCTCGGTCGACTGCGATCTGCCGCTCACGGTGCACGGCCGCGTCGGGCGCGACGACGTGCGCGGAACTCTGAACGGCGGCGGAGCGCTCCTCAAGCTGCGCTCGAGCGGCGGCGGCATCGACATCACGAAGCGCTGACCACCATCGCCTCGGGAATCGGGACGGCCACGACCTCGCCGCGCGCGGTCTCCCGGCCGGCGGCCGAGACGGTGACTTCGACGACGATCTTCCGGCGTCCGGTCTCGCGCACCCGGCCGCGCACGACGAGCTCCGGGCCGAGCGGCGTGGGGAGGAGATAGTCGACGCGCAGCGCCGCCGTGACGTAGCGCGGCATCGCGCCGGTCCCGACCACGGCCGAGGACGACCAGCGAGGCGCTCGGCGGAGGCCGCCGCGGTCGCCATGGCGTGGCAGTCGATGAGCGACGCGATCAGGCCGCCGTAAACGATAGCCGGGCACCGAGATGTGCTGCGGCTGCGGCGTGAAGCGCGCGACGACCTCCTCGCCCTCCCACGCGCTCTCGAGGTGAAGCCCATGGGCGTTGAGCCTGCCGCAGCCGTAACAGTGCGCGAAATCGGCGGGATAGAGCTCTTGAATCGACGGTTTCTGCACGCTCGCCATCGGCATCTCCTCGCGGAACCTCGAGGTCGGGACTTTCCTATCTTTCCACAATGCGGGAGCAGGAGTCTCCGTTAGGATCGGCAGCCGGGCGCAGAAACAGAGGGCGCCGTTGCGAGGGGGCTCGTAGATGAACTGTTGGCAACGTACTCGCGACGATTGGATTCAGGCTCGGCATCGGTTGCGGATTGGTGTTCGCGGCGGGCGTATCCGCGCCGCGGAGCCGGTACCGGAGCCGGCAGCGGTACCGAGCCTCCCCCCCCGGCCGCCGAGCAGATCGCCGCCGCGCTCCAGGCGGCGCCGGAGGATCGGCGCGCCGGCGCCGAGGTCCTGGGCTATGCCGCCGCGGGGGGCAAGAGCGCGGTCGTCGTCCTGCGTGCCGGCAGCAACGATCTCGTCTGCCTCGCCGACCAGCCGGGCGACGACAAGTTCAGTGTCGCCTGCTACCACAAGTCGCTCGAGCCGTTCATGCGCCGCGGCCGCGAGCTCGACGCCGCGGACGTCACCGGCGAGGAGCGCATGAAGCGCCGCTGGAGCGAGGCGGACGCCGGCACGCTCGCGATGCCCAAGACTCCGGCGACCCTCTACGTCCTGACCGGCACGCGCTTCGACCCGGCGAGCGGCAAAGTGGTCGACCCCTACCTGCGCTACGTCGTCTACATGCCGTACGCCACCCAGGAGACGACCGGCCTGCCGCTCTCGCCCCCGGGCCCGGGCGGCCCCTGGCTCATGTTCCCCGGCACCGCCGGCGCGCACATCATGATCACGCCGCCCAAGGAGAGCGCGCCCGAGGCGACACCCGCGACCCGCGCCGAAGCCGCCGGGCACCGACTGAGCCGCGCGGGCTGCGGCCCCGAAACGAGGCGCGCTGGCAAGGAGCCCCAATTCACCGATCTGGGCAACCTAGACAGGACGTATATGTCTCCCATATACTGACTCGGTGCGCGGCGGTGAGCGTCCGTTCCCCGACGTTGTCGAGTTCGAGTGGGACGCGAGGCAACTCGGAGAAGATCTGGCGGCGCCACGGAGTGCGCAGGAGTGAGTGCGAAGAGCTCTTCGGTGAGCGACCTTTACTCCTGTCCGAGGATCTCGTCCACTCGCAGAACGAGCCCCGACTTCTCGCCCTCGGGCAGACACGGGCCGGGCGGCGACTTCTGGTCGTTCTCACGATCCGGGGCAAGCGGCTGCGGGTGATCTCGGCACGCGACATGAGCCGAAAGGAGCGCAGCATCTATGACAGAGCGCGCGAGGAGGAAGAGCATGAAGGTCCGCCCGGCGGTTCCGGCCTTTCGTAGCGAGCAGGAGGAGCGCGAGTTCTGGGCGACGCACGACTCGACGGACTACGTCGACTGGTCGCGGGCGCGGAGAGTCACCTTCCCGAACCTACGACCCTCGACGGAGACGATCTCGTTGCGTCTCCCCGAGACGCTGCTCGCCGATCTCAAGGTGCTGGCCAACCGAATGGACGTTCCTTACCAGTCACTGCTCAAGGTCTACCTCGCCGAGCGCGTCCACGAGGAGCTCCGCCGCGGTCTCGCGCCCGACTCGCTCGCCGCCCTGGTCCGCGAACCCGAAGCCCCCTACGGCAGCGCTCCCAAGGGGACCCACCGGCCGCTGCCCCAGCCTCTCTCAAACCGCGTCGGACCGTCAAGAAGCCGCGCTAGCTAGGGGCTGGCGAGCGCCGGCACGCCGGCGCGATCCAGGAGGTCGCGGAAGGCGGCCCAGGAGCGCAGCGGCGTGAAGGCGGGATCGATCCGGGCGAGCGCCGCGGCGCTCTCGCGCCGCTCGAGGGCGCGCGCGAGGGCCGCGAGCGCGAGGTCGCGCTCGCCGAACTGCGCGAAGATCCGCGCCGCTTCGAGCTCCGAGCCGGGCGACCCGTGCAGGTGGACGTTCCGGGCGCGCTCCTCGAGCTGCCGCGCCGCCTCGCCCGCGTCGGGCGCCGTCCAGGCGCCGCCGGCGCTCTGGCGGATCCGCTCCACGTCGCGCGCCGCGCCGGCGCCCGTCTCCCCCAGGGCATCGCGGAGCTCGAGCTCGACCGCCGCGGCGCCCAGCCGGCGCTCGGTGAGATGGAGCGCGGCCAGAGCGGCGTGCGCGCGCCGGCAGGCCGGCTCGCGGAGGACGACCTCGTTGAGCTGCCGCCGCGCCTCGAGCGCGCGGCCCGCGAGATAGAGAATCGTCCCCTCGTCGGTCGCGAGCTCGGGATCGAAGAGCGTCGGCGAGCGCGCCTGCAGGAGGAGCGCGAACGAGGTCTCGAAGCGACCCTCGACCGCGCTCACCCAGGCGAGCGCCCGCCGCGCGCCGATGCTCCCGACGTCGAGCGCCAGCGCGCGCTCGGCGGAAGCTCGCGCGGCGATCGCGTCACGGTCGGAAAACAACTGCGTCATGGCAAGAGCCGCGTGCGCATCGGCGAGCTGGCCGTCGAGCGCGACCGCCGCCTCGGCCTCGCGGCGGGCGGACGCGAGATCGTCCTCGAGGATGAGCGTGGCGGCGAGCCCGGCATGCGCGACCGCCTGACTCGAAGGGCTCGGATCGAGCTCCAGGGCGGCCTCGAAGCGCAACATCGCAAGTTGCCGGGAGGCGGGGTCGCTCTGGCGCGCGGCGGCGACTCCCTTGGCCACCTCCGCCGCCGCCGCGGAGCGCCGCGCCGCCGGATCGGGAGCACTGGCCCTGGCTGCCGCTTCGGCGCTCGCGGCGCGTCGCGCCTGCGCGCGCACCATCCAGGAAAGGGCGCCAGCGAAGGCTCCGACTGCCAGCAGTCCGATCGCCAGCCGGCGGGGCGAGACCAGCATGCGGTGGGCGCTGCGCGCCTCCGCGATCGCCGGTGCGCGCGCCGGGGTCCGCCCGGGCGCCGGCGCATCGGACGGCGGAGCGCCGGCCTCGGCAGCCGGGACGCTCACCCTGCGGACCGGCAGGAGCCAGCGATAGCCGCGCTTCTTGAGGCTCTGGATCGTCGTGACTCCGTCCGCTCCGCGGTCGAGGGCGGCCGTGAGCTCGCGCACCAGGCGATCGAGCTCGCCCGTGGGGGGCACCGCCTGCGGCCAGAGTCCGTGGGCCAACCACTCTTCGCCCAGCCACTCCGCGGGGCGCTCGAGGAAGATCCCCAGGAGATGGAGCTCGCGCGGCGGCAGCGGAACCTCGCGGCCGTCGAGCAGGAGCCTCCCCGCGCGGCCGTCGTATTGAAAGCGCCCGAAGACGAAACTGGCCGGAATCGGTTCGCTCACGACGAGCCGGATCCTAGCGCCGCGCGACCGGCGCCGCTGCGCATCGGATCACTTCGCCCGGCGGAGCATCGGCGGCAAGATGGGCGCGATGGAGTCGGTCCCCATGGGCTCCCATGAATCCGACGTCGGGGGCGGCGGATGACATTTGGGGGCGGCCGATTCACCCGAAAGGAGAGCAACCATGAGAATCGCAAAGCAGGCGCCCTTCGCGATGTTGCTGCTGCTGGCGGTCTTCTCGACCCTGCCTGCCCAAGCGACGACACCGCTGCTGTCCAATCTAGCCAACAGTCGGGACGGCGACTACGGCGGCGATCCCGACTCCGCCAACCCGTTCACGACCGGATCGGAGGTCATGAACCTCGCAACCATCGACGTCGATTGGTACACCCTCGGCGCCGTTCCAGGAGTCAATCGAGTGGCCATCTATACCGACCACGGCGGCCAGCCGAGCACCACCCAGGTGGGCACTTTCTTCACCAACCCCAACCCGACATCGACCGGCGTGATGACCTACACGGGCTACGCCACCCTGGCTCCGGGCACGACTTACTGGATGGTCGTGGACATCACGGACGACTCCCTGGTCGCCTACAACGACACGACGCACGACTTCGTCGCGGATGCGATCACCGGTGGGGCGGCGATTCCCGCCGGCTCGGCCTTCGGCAACAACGTCTCCGGCACCTGGGAAGCCGATTACGCCTCCCTGCTGTTCGCTCTCAACGGATGCGTGTCGGGCCCGACATCGGCATGGCTGCTCTCCTGCCGCTACCGGGTGGAGATTCAGTGGACGGACTTCGCCGAGGTGAGGCGGGATGCGTTCGTGGCTTCGGCGGCGACGTCGGATACGGCGCTCTTCTACTGGCAGAACCCGAACATCTGGGAGGTTCTGATCAAGGCGATCGACGCCTGCAGCCTCAACAACAAGCACTGGATCTACTTCTCGGCGGCGACCAACGTCGGCTACGACATCACCGTGACCGACACCCAGTCCCCAGCCCCGCCGAAGCACTACACCAACCCGCTGGGCCACCTGGCGCAGGCCACGAACGACATCAACGCTTTCAACTGTCCGTGATCACGCCTGGGGACACAATGCGGGGGCAGAGAGTCGCGACCAGCACGACGCCGGTCGCCCCGCTTTGTGTCCCCTGAAAGGCGCCGACTAGAATGGCCGAAATGAGCTTGCCGGCCGGAACCCGCCTCGGCCCGTACGAGATCGTCGCCGCGCTCGGCGCGGGCGGCATGGGGGAGGTCTACCGCGCGCGCGACGCGCGGCTCGGACGCGAGGTGGCGCTCAAGGTGCTGCCGAGCGAGGTCGCCGCGAGCCCCGACCGCTTGCGCCGCTTCGAGCAGGAGGCGCGCGCGGCGTCGGCGATCTCGCATCCGAATCTCCTCGCCGTGTTCGACATCGGCGAGCAGGACGGCCTGCGCTATCTGGTGACCGAGCTGCTCGAGGGCGAGACGCTGCGCGACCGCCTCGAGCGCGGCCCGCTCGCCGCCCTGAAGGCGCTCGAGCTCACGGCGCAGTTCGCACGGGGGCTCGCCGCGGCGCACGAGCGCGGCATCGTGCACCGCGATCTCAAGCCGGAGAATCTCTTTCTCACCCGCGAGGGCCACGCGAAGATCCTCGACTTCGGCCTCGCCAAGGTGGTCTCTCCCGAGGAGGTCGCGACCCAGGTCGGCGGCTTTGCGAGCCAGGCGCACACCGAGCCCGGACTCGTTCTCGGCACCATGGCCTACATGTCGCCCGAGCAGGTGCGCGGCCAGCCCGCCGACGCGCGCTCGGACCTCTTCGCGCTCGGCGTGATCCTGGTCGAGATGGTCAGCGGGCGGCAGCCGTTCCGCCGCGCCTCCGCCGCCGAGACCATGGCGGCGATCCTCAAGGAGGAGCCGCCGCGCCTGCAGACGAGCGGCCTGCAGGCGCCGCCGGCGCTCGAGCGCATCGCGCGCCGCCTGCTCGCCAAGGCCGCCGGCGAGCGCTACCCGTCGGCGCGCGCCCTGCTCTCCGAGCTCGAGAATCTCTCCTCGAGCTCGGGAGGCGCCATCGGTTCCGGCGCCCGGATCGCGGCCGCTGCAACTCCGCCCTCGATCGCGGTCCTGCCGTTCGCCGATCTCTCCGCCGCGCGCGACCAGGATTATTTCTGCGAGGGCATGGCCGAGGAGCTGATTCACGCGCTGGCCAGGCTCCCCGGCCTGCGCGTCGCCTCGCGCACCGCCGCCTTCCAGTTCAAAGGGCACACCGGCGACATGCGCGCCGTCGGCGAGCGCCTCGGAGTCGAGAGCGTGCTCGAAGGCTCGGTGCGCAGGGCGGGCGAGCACCTGCGCATCACCCTCCAGCTGGTCGACGCGGTCTCCGGCTATCAGCAGTGGACGGGGCGTTACGACCGCGAGCTCGCCGACGTCTTCGCGGTGCAGGAAGAGATCGCGGTGGCCGTCGCCCAGGCGCTGCGCGGGGTGCTCGCCGAGATCGAGCGCCGGGCGACCTTCCCGGCGCCCACCCGGAGCGTCGAGGCCTACGACTGCTATCTGCGCGGCCGCCAGTTCTTCAATCGCTTCGACAAGAAGAGTCTTCTGCTCGCCCGCCAGATGTTCCGCCGCGCCGCCGAGATCGATCCCGACTACGCGCTCGCCTACGCTGGGCTCGCCGATTGCGCCGCGTTCCTGCACGGCATGTGGGCGAGCGGGCCAGAGGAACTGCGTGAAGCTGACACCGCGAGCCGGCGGGCGCTCGAGCTCGCGCCCGGCCTCGCCTCGACCCACGCCTCGCGCGGTCTCGCGCTCTATCTCAGCCGCTGCTACGGAGAGGCTGAAGGCCGGTTCGACGCCGCGCTGCGGCTCGATCCGGTGCTGTTCGAGGCGCTCTATTTCTACGCCCGCATGCGCTTCGAGCAGGGCCGCTCCGAGGAGGCGGCGGAGCTCTTCGAGCGCGCCATGGGGGCCCGGCCCGAGGACTACCAGGCGCCGATTCTCCTCGGCATGGCGCTGCGCTCTCTCGGCCAGGAGGAAGGCGAGCTCCAGGCCCTGCGCCGCGGGCTCGACGTCGCCGCGCACCACGTGACGTTGAATCCGGACGACGCCCGCGCCTTCTGCCTGGGCGGCCTCGCCTGCGTGCGTCTGGGCGAGCGCGAGCGCGGCCTCGAGTGGGCGGCCCGTGCGCTCGAGCTCGAGCCCGACGAGCCGGTGGTGATCTACAACGTCGCCGGCATCTACGCCCTGGCCGGCGAGAACGAGCGCGCCCTCGACTGCCTCGAGCGCGCCATGAGCGGCGGCTTCGGGCGCAAGGAGTGGCTGGCCCAGGACACCGACTTCGAGACCCTGCGCGACCACCCGCGCTTCCAGGCGCTGATCGAAAAATAGGGACAGGCACACTTTAACCCTGGAAAGAATGGGGACAGTCCCCATTTTCTCCACACGTTGGCGAGGGGTGGCTGGACCTAGGGCTCCCATGGGCGCGGAGCGCGCTTCTTCAGCGCGAGCACCCATGGGAAAAGGGCCAGACAGGACCCCGAGCGGCGGAGCAGACGGCGAATGGAAAATGGTGCCTGTCCCCATTTTTCACGCTGCCTACCCCCGCAGCGCTCCTCTTGACAGGCGAGTCGCCGGCGCGCATTGTTCGAAAAATTCCGGGAGGGGGGACCGACATGGCCGAAAGGTCCGCGGCTGCGATCGCCGGGTGGCTGCTCGCGCTCTTGCCCACCGCGCTCGCAGCCGATGCGGTGCGGTCAGGCCCGGCCACGCCCGACCTGCTGCTCTTCCTCGACGGCCTCGAGAGCGGCAACAGCTGCCTCTGGTCGAACGTCGTGCCGCCCGAGGTCGACAACTGCACCGACCTGATCCAGAACGGCTGCGAGACCGACATCGACTGCGGCGGCCGCTCCTGCCCGGGCTGCACCTTCGGCCTCAACTGCCTGCAGGGCTCCGACTGCCTCTCGGGCATCTGCTACCTCGGACTCTGCGACACGCCCTACCAGCTCACGGTGACGAACGCCGGCGGCGGCACCGTCAGCTCGAGCCCCGCCGGCATCGACTGCGGCGCCACCTGCTCGGCGTTCTTCGACGCCGGCACGGAGGTCACCCTCACCGCGACCCCCGATGCGGACGCCCTCTTTCTCGGCTGGAGCGGCGCCTGCTCGGGCACCGGGGCCTGCATCGTGATCGTCGACCAGACGACCAGCGTCTCGGCGCACTTCGGCCACTCCTTGACGGTCACCCGCAACGGCACGGGAACGGTCACCTCCACGCCGGCCGGCATCGCCTGCGGCGCCACCTGCACGGGAATCTTCGAGCACGGCACGGCGGTCACCCTCGCGGCGCGCACCAGCAACGGCGCAAGCTCCTACTTCTCGGGCTGGGCGGACGATTGCGCGGGCGCCGGCGCGTTTCACGACTGCACGCTGAGCGTCACCGCGGCGCAGAATGTCACCGCCAACTTCTCGGCCCAGACCTGGAATCTCGCCTTCGTCTCCTCGACGACCTTCGCGGTCAACCTCGGCTCGGTGGGCGCCTACGACACCCAATGCAACGCGCTCGCGACCGCCGCCGGGATCAACAACGTCGCCGGGACCGCCTTCATGGCCTGGATCTCGTCGACCGTCTCGAGCGCGACCGTGCGGCTGGGCAATCCGCGCGGCTGGGTGCGGATGGACGGCGCCCCCTTCGCCGACAGCAAGACCCAGCTGCTCACCAACCGTCAGATCTTCCAGGCGCTCGATCTCGACGAGACCGGAACCCGGCGGGCGAGCGAGATCGTCATGACCGGCACCGCGAGCGACGGCACGACGGCGGAGAGCTGCAGCGACTGGACCGGGGGGTCGAGCTTCGTCGCCTACGGCGATACCGCCGGCGGGCCGGTGGCGTGGACCCGCTACTCGACCCAGGCCTGCGCCGCGCCGCACCGGATCTACTGCCTGATGAAGACCCAGGTCGCCACCCTGACGCCGCCCGTCGTGCCGGGGAAGAAGATCTGGATCTCGAACGGCGCCTTCGTGCCCAACGGCACGACGACGCCGGACCAGACCTGTGCCGCCGACCAGGCCGGGGCGCTCGCGCTCGTCGCGCGCACGACCGCCCCGGCGTCGAACGCCTTGACCGCCGGCGCGACCTACGTCCGCATCGACGGCCAGGCGGTCGGCACCGGCGCCGAGCTCATCCCCGCGACCGGGCTTCCCACCGGGATCTGGCAGCACCACAACGGCAACTATCTCGCCGCGGCCGAGCTCACCTGGACCGGCCACAACGGCGACTTGACCGCCCTCGGCACCACGGCGGGAACCTGCACCGATTGGACGAATCCCGCCGGCGCCGCGGGCGGCGCCGCGTACACGGCCCTGGCCGATGCCCGCTGGTGGAACTTCAACTCCCAACCCTGCAATCTGAGCTCGCACTTCCTCATCTGCGTCGAACCGTAGCGGCGAGGCGTTGCAAGGTGTCGGGATAGCGCTGCACGAGCCGGATGAGGAGCGCCGCCTGCACAACCGCGGCCCTCAGCCGGCGCGCCCGCGCCGGCGCTCCGCGAGGGCCCAGAGGCCCTGCAGGGCCGAGACCCCGAGGCCGACGATCCACGCCGCCCGCGGATCGACGCGCGCGCCTTCCGAAGAGTGCGTCAGCACGAGCAGGCCGTAGAGGACATTCGGGAAGAGGAGCGTCGTCCAGAGCCAGGTCGAAAAGCGGGCGAAGATCGGCCGGTCGTCTGCAGCGAGCGGAGCGAGCGGATCGAGCGCGTCGAGCGGTGACCGCGCCCGCCGCCAGCGCCGCTGCCGCGCGAGCCCGACGACCAGGAAGAGAGCGAGCGCCGCGGCGCCCGCGGCGAGCTCGAGACGGTGCCCGCGCGTGTCGGCACCGAACGATTCGGCCAGGCCGACGAGCGCCGGGAAGAAGATCAGCGCGAAGAGGGCGACGAGGATCGCCAGCGCCCAGACCGGCGCCTCCTCGATCGGCATGCCGTCGCTCGGGCGCGGTCCGCGAACCGTCCTCATCCCGCCGATCTTGCCGCAATCCGCTCCCAGGACCCAACTCTGTCGCGTTCGTCGGGGACACAATGCGGGGGCACGGCCGGTGCGCTAACACGCCGGCGGGTTGCCCCCGCTTTGTGTCCCCTACCGCGCCGGCTCGGCGTCACGAAGGCCGACCGGATTCTCACCCATCCAGCAACTCGACCGGATCGCCGACGCGGACTCGGCCGCCCCGCACAACTTCGGCGTTCAGTCCGAGGACACCGCCGGTCCGTTCGACGATGGTACGCAGCACGCGCGGCTCCTGCTCGAGGGTGTCGGGATCGAACGTCGTCATGACGCAGCGCCCGCGGAGGTCGGCCAGCGCCACCACGACCCCGCCGGCGCTACCCGTCTGGCCCGCCTTGCCCGGGTTTCCGATCCGAAGGCGCCGCCCCTCCCAGCCGCGCTCGGCGAGACCGGGCACACCGGCGATGAGCAGGTTCGGCCGGAATCGGCGACGGTCGGTCTCGGTCGAGCCGGCGGCGAGCGAAGCGTTCGAGATCACCGCGATAGCCCCGTCGGTCATGACGAGGAGCGGCAGGATGTCGAATCTCTCGTGGGCGAGCTCCGTGCGCACCAGCCGCGCCCCAGCTCCGGCGGCACGCTCGACGTCCTCCTTCACCGACGGATCGCCCCATGGTCGCCCGTCGACCAGGATCTCGCCGCCGGCGCCGAGTCGCGCACGGTGCCCGAGGAGCCGCGGCCGGCTGCGCGAGGTGATCACTCGATCGTCGGGGCGATCGCCGAGGCGGACCTGGACCAGCCGGTCGCCTTCGACGCCCGACGGTGTCAGCTCCGCCTCCTCGAGCGACTCCCCCGCCATCGACTTCACCGGATACCGCCAGATCTCCGCCAGATGCATGGGACCTCCCCGGGTCGATCGGCGATGTGCGATCGGCCTTACGTCTTCTTGGATGCTTTGCGGTTTCAGCCGGCCCGGCTCGCCATGGGTCCACCCTTTCGCTGGACTCTGCAAGTGGTGGACTTTGAGGACACATTGCGGGCAATGCTGCCAGCTGGGGACACATTGCGGGCGAATCGATGTGCCGACTTCGCGACCCCGCCAGAACCCGCTATGTGTCCCCTCGCCACCATTCTCCAGATGGCAGAAAAGAAATGGGGACTGTCCCCAGTTTCACTCTCTGTTCAGCCCACAGTGGGATAAGCCCACAGTGGGATAAGCCCACAAAGGGATGCTATTGCTCCGCGCACTATGGCGAGTGCGACCTACCTGACGCTGGACAAGAAGGGCCGAGCCACATTGCCCGAAGAGGTGCGCGAAGCGCTGGGCGTGGGGCCGGGCGACTTCGTCTTGCTGGAACGGACCGCGGCGGGCGGCTACGAGCTGGTGGCGGCGGAACTGCTGCCGCGCGATCAGAGGTGGTTCTACCATCCCGAAATGCAGGAGCGCCTGCGTGCCGCTGAACAGGAGATCCGCTCCGGGGCTGTGCGCCGGGAGAGCGTCGCCGACCTGGCTCGCCGGCTGAACGAGCCGGGCCCGGAATCTCCCAAGGCCTCCGCTCCCGGGACCCGACGCCCCCAAGCACGCCCCCAGGCACGCCCCCAGGCACATCCGACGAAGCGCTCGAAGCCGCGCTCGAAGTCGCGATGACTTCCAGCAGGGCCGAGCTGCAGGTCTCTTACGGCAGCCGCTTCGAGCAGCGCCTCCGCGGCCTGCCGGTAGCTCGCCGCCTCTCCTCCCTGCGGGTGATCGAAGCTCTGGCCCGGCACCAGCCGACGCCTGGAATGCGGATCAAACCGATACTTCCTGGCAAGTTCTACAGCGAAGCGCGCATCTCGTCCGGGGACCGACTGATCTTTCGGATCGCCCGCGGCGTCCTCTACCTGATCGACCTCGTCACGGATGAGGAGATCACCGAGATCGCCCGCTATGGCGGCGCGCGAAAGCGCTGAGAACTGAAGCCCAGTCAGACCTCGCGCGCCAGACTTTCGAGTTGCGCCGCGAGCCCCTGGAGCTTGCTCGTAACGACATCCCATACCAGCCGGTTGTCGATGGTCGCGTAGCCATGCGCGAGAACATTTCTCATCCCGACGATGCGGGAGATCCCTTCGATGCCCGCCGCCGTCTCGGGATCGAGCCTGGACAGACGGTGCAGCGCCTCGCCGACGATCTCGAGCTGACGCTCGACCGCCGAGCTCAGCAGGGCGTCAGCGTCGTAGTCCTCCAGCGACTTCCTGTGGTGAACTCCTGGATCCTGGCAACGGCCTCGCGCGCATCCCAGATCAGCTTCCGCGCCTCAAGCCGCATAGAGCGATCGCCTCGAACGCTCGATGGCCTGCAGCAGGTGGGGGTTCTTGACCGCTCCGATCGAGACGAGATCGACAGCTCTCCCGAACAGCTGCTCGAGGCCCTCGTGCAGGCCGAAGTAGGCATCGGCGTAGCCCAGGCCTGTTGGCGGCTCGATCTCTAAGAGGAAATCGAGGTCGCTCGTCGCCGGGTCGAAGTCCGCGCGGAGAGCGGACCCGAAGAGCTCGAGCCGACGCACGCCGAAACGCCGACAGAGCGCCGTGAGCTCCGGCATTCGCGCGCGCACCTGCGCCTCTCCCTGGCCCATCGTCCGCCTCCCTTGGCGACATTCTAGACCCACAGGGCCTTGTGAGCCGGGGAAGAAATGGGGACTATTCCCATTTCTCGAGAGTTCGTCCCGCCTCTCCCAGCCGTCCCCGAGGAATGGGGGCTGTCCCCGATTTCCCCCTACTCGCCGAGGAACTCGGCGAGCCCTCGCGCTCTTTCCGGAAACGCCAGCGCCAGCCGCCGGTCGGCGGTGACGAGCGGCAGGTCGAGCTCCTGCGCCAGGGCGACGAATTCGGCGTCGTAGGCCGAGACCTTGCCGCGCGCGGCGAGCTCGAGCTTCGTTTCGAGGCCGGGGGCGAGCTCCGCGTCGACCACGAGACGCTCGGCTGCGGAGAAAGCGATGACGGCATCGCGCATCGTCATCCCTCGCACCCGCATCTCGGTCGCCAGAGCGTTGGCGAGCTCGTGGCGCCAGAGAGACGGGGCAATCCAGTCGGCGTCGCTTGCGGCGACGCGAAGCGCCAGCGCCGTGCTCTCGCCTGGAATGACCGAGTAGACGAGCAGGTTGGTGTCGACGACGATCAAAGCCGTCCGTCGCGCTTGGCGAAGTCGAGGAACTCGTCGGTCATCGGCGGCAGGTGCGCAAGACGCGCGTGGGCTTCCCGCATGATGGCGATCTTCTCCTCGCTGGTCTGCCGGCGCGTCGCCAGGCTCGCCTCGAGCCGCGCAAGCGTCTCCTGATTCAGACTTCGGCGGCTCTGCTTCGCCTCCCGTTTCAGCCGCTCGACCAGCGCTTCCGGCACATTCTTCAGCGTCAACGTCGCCATGGTAACCCCTTCCGAATCTGATGGATCCGTCCGGTTTCCATTATGCATCCGTTCTGGATGTCAAGCAATTCCGGGCACCGCTCCGCGCGCCGCTCACCCCCCACCCGTCTCCGCATCCAACCGCGACATCGCTACCGGAAACGCCAAGCCGTTCTCCTTCGCTGTCTCGAGCCACGCCTCCCGCGCGAGCATCACCTCGGCGAGCGCCCGCTCCGGCGTGGCGCCGAAACCCGTGCAGGGGAAGAGGTCGGGAATGTCGGCGACATAGCTCGCATCGGGCTCGCTCCAGAAGATGTTGATGGGATAGTCCTTCATCGGTCACTCCTTCACGGGAAGCTGGGGGAAGCTGGTCTTCCTCCACGATCCGCATCGGGTCGTTGCCCTCGAAAGAGGTAAGACGCGATCTGTCGGTCGAATCTGGCAGTGCGGGAGGAAATGCGGACTGTTTCCGATTTCTTCGCGAGCTCGCGGCTGGCTCACTTCGACTCCAGAGGAGTCTTCCCGGTACCTACGAGTCCGGGATGCTCAGCGGTGCCAGTGCCCGCACCCGCACCAGCAACTCCCGGGTCACCTCGAGGAGGCCCGCGAGGAGTGCCGACTCGATCGGTGCCAGCCCCTCGTACTCGGTGCGATTGCGCTGGTCGTGGCACTTCGCAAGCAGGCGCCAGCTCTCGCGCGGGAGATCGACCGTGTGCGCCAGCGCCGGAAAGACGATGTAGCGTTTGACCGGGCGGTAGCCGTGCCAACGCAGCGCCGCGAGCGCCAGTGCGTGTGCGGCGTTGTAGGCCAGGTCGAAACGGCTGTCGATCGAGTTCCGGTCGTTCTCCGCATCCTGGAGCCGCGCCTCCGCCGAGCGCAGAAGCCCCTCGAACTCCGACCTCGACGCAGACTCGCGCTGTAGGTCGCGAGTGGCGACCAGCCGATCGAGCTCAAGGCTAGGCACCCGCGGCTCCCTCGCTCCCGATGACGAAGATCCTGGGCTGCTCGGCGATGCGCGACGCGAAGGAGTCCTGCCTCGTCCGCGCCGCTCGCCACTCCGCGGGTCGCATGACGGTCGGATTCACCGGCCGCGCCAGGAAGCGCTCAGCTTTCTCCACCGCCTGATAGACCTCGGCATATTCGAGCTCTTCGCTCACCACCAGAAGATCGAGATCGCTCGCCGCGGTGTCGCTTCCCTTGGCGATCGAGCCGAAGACGAACGCCAATTCGATCTTCCCGGCCAGCGGGGCGAGCGCCAGCCGCAGCGGATCGACAATGCCGACGGTCTTCGCGATCAGCCCATGGAGCTCGGCGAAAATCGGCGACTCGCGCCGCGCCCGATAGTGTTTCTGGTTTCCCTCCCGGGTCACCTCGACCAGATCCACCGCCGCCAACCGCTGCAACTG
This sequence comes from Thermoanaerobaculia bacterium, assembly GCA_963806165.1. Taxonomy (GTDB): domain Bacteria; phylum Acidobacteriota; class Thermoanaerobaculia; order Multivoradales; family JAGPDF01; genus JAGPDF01. The sequence goes on along the minus strand of CAWDWZ010000007.1, from coordinate 13,972 downwards.
GCGGTGCACCGCCCCCGTCCCGCTCGCCGCCAAGCGGATGATCTCCCCGCTGCGAAAGCGCCGCTCCGGCTGCCCGAAGAGCAGCCCGAGCACGCGCTGCTGCACCGGCGTGAATAGCGCCCCCGCCAACCCACTCCCCAGAGCCTTCTCTCGTAACTTTCCCATTATGGGAACGATTGTACCCAATTTGGGAATACTTGTCATCCGAACAACGGCGGACTCGAGCGCGGGAACGACTCCGCAACGGGCCCACTTTTCCGCTAAGACATCCATACCAAGGTAAAGACGGAATTCGCAGGCGCCTTCTGGCGCGCCAAGACGAGCTTAGGGAGGAAATGGGGACTCTCCCCGACTTCTTCCTCCGCAACCCCTCAGACCGCCGCGAGCCTCTGCTCGGTGTCGAGGGCGTTGCGTTTGGCGATGTAGTCGCGGATCTCGCGGAGCCGGTCAGCGGCCTCCTCGGTCCACCTTACTTCTCCCAAGAGGCGATTCTCCGGCCCATCTCCTTGTGACTGATGGTTCGTCCGGCCTCGGCGTCAGCGACGCCGCGTTCGACCATGCGATCGAATGCGAGCTCCTTGAGCAGCTCCTCGAAGGTGCTGTCGTCCGGCTGCTCTTCGAGAAGTCGAATCATCCGCTGCTTGTCGGTCGTCGCTGGTTGGCTCACGCTCTAGCCTCCTCGAGGAGCTTCGACTTGAGATTGTAGCGCCGCCTCCAACCCAGCCGAAATCAGCGTGAGGAGCAGGCCGTTCTCGGGCACATTCGGGGACACAATGCGGGGGCACGGCAAATGAGACAACACGCCGCCGGGTCGGCCCCGCTTTGTGTCCCCTACCGCGCTGGGGGCCCAGTCAGACAGCGGCGAGACGTTGCATGGTGTCGGGATAGCACTGCACGAGTCGGATGAGGAGCGCCGCCTGCGCATTGGGCTTGGCGCGCCCCTGTTCCCAGTTCTCGAGGGTGCGGACGTTGGTCCGCAAGTAGACGGCGAACAGGGCGCGCGAGAGGTTGAGCGCTTCGCGCAGCTCGAGGAGCTGGCGGGGAGTGACCTCCGGCGCCGGTTTCATCTCGACCTCGTGGCTGCGGAGGGTCCGCTTGCCCTGGCGCTTTTCGGCGAGCGCCTTGAGCCCTTCGTCGAGCTCGTCGAAGAGCTTGCGTTTCTTGCCTCGCCGCACTGCGGTCTTTGCCTCGTTCATGAGCTCCTCCTGGCCTCGAGCTCCGCCTTGATCCTCGCCCGCAGATACGTGCGCTGCTCAGGGCTCAAGTCGATTGCCTCGTCCTTGTCGAAGAGGGTGAAGAGCCAGAACTGGGACCCGGCTACCCACCAGTAGTAGACAACTCTCAGCCCCCCACGCTTGCCCTTCCCCCGCCGCACGTCCCCGAAGCGCAACTTCCGGAGCCCACCTGTCCCCGCGATCAGGTCCCCAGCGGCAGGGTTGGTCAACAACGCCTCTTGCAGCCGGCGAAACTCCTTCTCGCCGAGATACTCCTCTCGATACCGCGCGAAAGCGGGCAGTTCAACGAAGACCGCCTTCATTTCATTATACGCAACTTGCGTGCAGAAGGATACTCCGCAGCCCGCCGCCGCTCAGCACTTGGACTCTTCATGCTCCGTAAAGACGGAATCCGGGGCCTCCATCTGGCGCTTGCACTCGGGGACACCTTGCCGGCCGTTGGGGACACCTTGCGGGCAGTCGAGCGCCGAGCCTGCGCGTCCCTGCCCCACCCGCCAGGTGTCCCCTCCCGCGCCGGGAGGAGTGAGACCCGCCCCTACCTACTGCGCAGGCGCCGCTCCCCCGCCGTCGTCCGCGTGCGCGCCCGAGCCGTCCTCAAAGCCCGGGCACCTTCCGATCTTCGGCTCCACCTCAAGCTCCGTCTCCGCGACTCCCAGCGGCCAGCGCACGAACCGCTGGTCGGCGATCACGATGTCGTCGATTGCCGCTCCGGGAAGAAATCCGCCGACCTCGTAGCGATCGGCGTCGAAGTGGCGATTCGCGCCGGCGCTGCGGACGGTGAGGAAACGCGCGGAGAGGATCTTGTCCTGCTCGTAGTAGACCTCGATGCGCTCTCCCCAGGCATCGCGATCCGGCACGTCGCAAAGGTAGATGAAGTCCTCACTGGGACGCAGGAGCCCTAGGACCCCCTTGCGGGAGCGCAACGCCCTCACGTCGGGCACTCGGATGAGATCCGACGATTGACTGGCGAAGACCCAGTCGTTCGCCGGCGCGCCCATCCGGTTCTCGCCCGAGACTTCGTCCTGATAACGGGACAGCAGAGCGCCGGCGAGAGCACGGAGGCGATCCATCGTCACCTGTTCCAGTGACGCGGTCTTTCCGTCCGCCGCCAACGACGGCGTTGCGAAGAGCGCCAGCGACGCGATGACCTTCGATGCGACGCGGTGCGATATCGGCATGACTTATCCTGGAACTCTGCAGAGACAGGTTACACCCGAGTTAGACCCTGCGAGGGATCGAAAACAAACTTGCCGTTAACCGCCGCGCCGGCCGGGCTCGTCTCGACACCGGCGTGAGGCTTCCCCTGCTGGATTCGCTGGAAGAGCCGTTGGGTCTGCATCGAGTCGTCCTCTTTGAAAGAGACCGCACCGGATCCGGGCGGGTCGCCTTGTGGCCGCCGACGGTAGGGGCCCGCTCGTCAGGGATGAGCTGGGGGGATGTAGCAGCCGCCCAGGTCGCCTGTGCCCGGCTCGACTTTGTTGATTCGATTCCAGTCCGGTCCAACGCTGGGCTTCACTGCGAGGTCGGCCTCGGGCGTTCCCAAGGGCCAGCGAACGAAGCGCTTGTCTGCGATGACGATATCGTCCGTTTCCGACCCCGGAAGGAACCCGCCGATCTCGTAGACATCGGTGTCGAAACGTCCGTTCGCCCCCGGGCTGCGAACGCTGAAGACGCGCGCTGCGAGAAGTTTTTCTTCCGAGTAGTAGACCTCGATGCGCCTTCCCCAACCGTCGTATTCGGGAATGTCGCGCAGGTAACTGGCGTCCTCGAGCGGATTTAAGAGCTCGAAGAGCTCGCGATAGCTCAGCAGTTCGCTCCCCGGTGGAATGCGGACGAGCTCAGAAGGCTGGCTCGCGAGTACCCAGGCGCTCGGTGCCCGTTCCAGCCGATTCTCGCCGGATGTCGCGTCGTTCACAAAGGCCTGGAGTGCGGCGGCGAGCACGCGGAGGCGATCCATGGTCACCTGCTCAGGCGACGCGGTCTTTTCGTCCGACGCCAAGGCCGGAGTTGCTAGGAGAGCCAGCAGCGCGAAAATCTTCGATGCGAAGCGGGGCGATTTCGGCATGGCCCCTCCCGGGATCTCTACCGGGACAGGGTACACCCAGCGCAAGAAAAAAGCCCCCTCGAGAGAACCCGAGGAGGCCGAATCCCTACACCAGCTTCATCACGCGCTCCGAGAGCCCACCCTCGCCCAGGACCACGGTCAGGTTGGCCTTCTCGGCCACCTTCTCGAGGACCTCGAGCTCCTTGAGCTTCATGAGCGTCGGGCTCGACTCGAAGATCTTCGCGGTGTTCGCCTGCATCCGCATCGCGGCGGTCTCTTCCCGCCGCGTGAGGAGCATCGCCTCCGCCCGCTTCTTCGCCTCGACCACCCGGTTGAGGATCTCCTTCATCTCGCCCGGCAGGATGACGTCCCGGATACCGGCCTCGCGCACTTCGAGACCGAGCTCGGCGGCCCGAAGCTCGAGCATTCGCTCGAGCTCGCGGACGACCTCGTCTTTGCCGGCGAGAAACGTCTCGAGATCGCGCGTGCCCACGACCGCCCGCAGCGCGAGCTGCGCCTGCCGGTAGAGCGCCTGCGAGTACGACTCGACGGTAGTCACCGCCAGAGCCGCATCCGCCACGCGATAGACGACGAGCGCGTTGAGCCGCAGGGTCACCTTGTCCGCGGTCAGGATCTCCTGACCGGAGACATCGAGCACCTGCTCCCGCCGATCGACGGCAAGCACCTGAAACTTGCCCGCACCCTTCCAGAACGCGAAGAGGCCCGGACTGAGCTCACCCATTTCCGCGACCAGCTTGCCGTCGCGAAAGACCAGGCCGGTCGAACCGGCCGGAACCAGGGCGACGTCGAGCTCGTTCTTCGCGCCCGGCAGCTCGACGATCACGGCGAGCGACGGGTGGACGAGCCGAAAGCTCTCGACGTCGGGAACCTTCTCACCCGACGGCGAGAGAGCGAACCCGAGCTCGTAGTGCTCGACCTCGACCTTGCGCTCCGCCGTCCACACGGCCGAGACTCCCTTGCCACGCACGCCAACGTACCGGCCGTCGATCCGCACGATCGCCCGCTCCCGATCGACCAGGTCGAGCACGACCGCCTCACCCTCGAGGAGCCCCGCCCGCACGATCTCGGGCAGCATGTGCGTGGCCACCCACGGATCCCGCGTCGAGAAGCGCTCGATCTCGAGCCCGCCGCCAAACGCTACCCGCAGGTAGCGGCCCGGCCGCAGAAGCTCGACCGGCTGCGCATCCCGGTACACGACGACCCGCTGTCCGTACTGCACTCGAATCCACTTCAGGAACGACATGATGCACCTCCCTTCTCGCTACCCTCGAACCTTCTGTCCGAGGAAAATCGACAGCAACAAAGCCTTCGAAACACAACCGAAAGCGACGCGACCGAAACCGCCTGCCCCACGATGGGACGCGGAGCCCGGAATTCGAATCCCCACCTCCGGCGGAGCGGCATCGGAAGAAACACGGGGGAAGGTCGCAGGAGGAAGCCGTCTCCCACTCCTTCACCCTGATGCCGCTCCGCCGGTTCGGAAGACTCTCCCTTCCGAGCCGCAGGGCGCCCACCCTTGTTGCCCGTTCCGCGCACGTCGAGACTTCCGAGAATGCACGTCAGACCGGCAGTTCAATCCCCATCGCGCCGCGATCGGGTCCTGCAGGGCCGCCTTTCGGCGGCTTTGTGATGGCGCGGGAGTCGAACCCGCGACAGCCGAACTCTCCATTCGGTGCTCTACCCACTGAGCTAGCCATCTAGCGGAAGCTCGATCTGCGTGTCGGCTTCGAATCCGCCTCGGAACTTGCGGGCTCCAGGGTCTCCCCGCCCGCCGCCGTGCGGCCCGGCACACATCTCCCCTCCTCCCGGCGCTTCCACTCCGGGCAGTACCGGTCTCACAGGACCGGAAAACAAAAAAGCCTTCCGAGGATCGCTCCCCAGAAGGCTCGTCGCGTCGAAACGCAATTCGAACGAACCCTAGAGAGCGGCCTCCGTGACAGATCCCAACGCGCAAACCTGCAGCGCGCGGAGATCCGTCTGTCCGAGGAAGTTCCTCGGAGCGGAATGGCTAAGTGAATTTCGTTCGCAGCGTGGCACGTGTGCTCCTCTGTTCAAAAACGGAGGCGGAGTATGGGCTTCGGCAAGATGTTTGTCAAGAGGATCGCGCCGCTTCCGCCCGATCCATCAGAAGATGCGTGACGATTCGAACAACGACATCCCTCTCGGCCGGCTTGCTCTCCGCGATCAGCAAGGTCAGGGCGACCAGAGCGGCATCCGAGAGGCGACGCTCGTCACCGCGGCCCGCGAGCGCGCCGTTCTTCTCCAGGAACCAGAGAAAGAGCGCCGCGCCGATGCGTTTGTTGCCGTCGACGAACGGGTGGTCTTTCACCAGAAAGTACAGCAGGTGTGCGGCTTTCTCCTCGAGACTCGGGTAGAGGTCCTGGCCGTCGAACGACTGCATGACCGCACCGAGGGCACTGTCCAGGCCGTCGCCCCGCAGGCGCCCCACCAGACTCCCCGCGCCGAACCGCTCCCGGAGGCGCTCGACGATCCGCAGCGCCTCCTCCGTCCCGAGCCGATGAACCAGCCGCCCGCCCAGCGGCGCCACGCCCACCCGCTGGTGGTCATAGTCGTCGAGCAGGTCGAGCGCAAAGCTGTACTCGCCCACCACGCGCAGGAGCGCCCGGGCCTCGTCCCCCGATAGATCCTGCCGATCCGCCGTACTGGCGATCAGGCGGACGGCCTGGTTGAGCTGGTCCAGCCGCAGCTGGTTGACCGTGTAGCCCCGCAGCAGATGGTCGCGAAGAACCTGTGTCGCCCAGATCCGGAACTGGGTGCCGCGCCGGGAGTTGACCCGGTACCCGACCGAGAGAATGGCATCGAGGTTGAAGAACTCGATGTCGCGGACGACCTCTCGATCTCCCTCGCGTTGAACTGTTGCATTTCTTGCAACAGTTGCCCCCCGATCCAGTTCGCCCGAATCGAAGATGCCTCGCAAGTGCCTTGAAATGACCGACTTGTCGCGCTCGAAGAGCGCAGCGATCTGGTTGAGGTCGAGCCAGACGGTCTCCTTCTCGAGCCGAACATCCAGCCGCACGGCGCCGTCGGGCTCCCCGTAGAGCAGTACCTCGCCGCGGCTCGCGATCTCGACAGCTGACTCAGTCCGCTTTGCCTTCCCTCGAGCTCCTGACGCCTTCCCGGCATCGGACTTCTGCCTTCCCCTTCCTGGGCTCTTCATATCCAGGAAGGACGGATTCCCCTCTCATGATCTGGCAACTCGGGGACTCATCGCCACCCGTTGGGGACACATTGCGGGGGCGAGACTGCCCGACTCCCGCGCACCTTCCGGACCCCGCTATGTGTCCCCTCCCGCGCTCACCCCGATCAGCCAGTCGCCACCCGCGACGCCAACCAAACCTGATCGCGATGAAACTCGAGGTACCTCGCCTGCCCCTCGCTGAACCCACCCACCTCGACCGCGCGATCGACCGGCACCCCCATCTTCGCCAACGACGGCAGATGCGCCACCGGCGAAACGAGCAGCCGCCCATCGCCGCGAAACGAGATGAACCCGCGGTCGAACAGATGGTCGATCGACGGCGTGAGCAGCAGCCCATTCTCCCCGTCGAGCCGCTCGGCGTTGTCGCTGTCACGCCACGGCTTGCAGTGGCTGGCTCTGAGGTGCTCCGGCCGGTCGACACCGGTGACCCTGCAGCGGTGCTCGAGCACCTGAACGCGCTGGCGAAAGAGCCCCTGCCCCCGCCGCGCCAGAACGATCGCCTCGCGGTCCGTCGCCGGTAAGTTGGGGTCGTCCTCGATCGTCTTCCGCAGGTGCTCCTCCCAGAGCGCGAGCTCCGGATGAATCGACTCGGCGTTGGAGGCTGGAACGTAGGCCACGGTCTCGGCCCGAGCGATCGCTTCGACGACGCTCCCGACGAGATGCGCGAGCTCGAGCGCGAACGGCTCGGGGAGCTCGGTGAGGTAGACGCCCTGGAGTCCGCGCCCGTCAGGTTGGAGCGGCGAGTACTTGGCGGGCAGGAGCGGGCGCAGCAGCTCCATCCACTCGACCGGCCGGACGACGGTCGGCACCTGCTGCCAATCGACATCGACCCGCCAACCGACCTGCTCCCAGTTGCGGCCGACGTTTCCGAACTCCCCGGGCTTGGGATTCTCGTAGGCGTAGGAGGTCGCGATCCCGAAGGTGCGGATGCGGGTGTCGGCGAAGCCGAAGACGAGATCTCCCGGCGAGACCTCGCGCATCGAGTCGTAGAACGGGTTCCGCCGCCCGCCGGTGTTGCGCTTGGGCGACCAGAGATAGCCGCCGGCGAATTCGTGGCGGAAGGTCTGGTTTTGGTTGACCCACCAGTAGCGCATGGTTGGGGACGAAGCTCGAGGAAGCCTACCTTGGCCCGACCTTTTCTCGTCCGCGCCATCGAAGTCGCCAGTTCCTCCTCTGGCAGAGGCTCGTGACCCGCAGACGTGGTCATCGCGCTACAGCAATCCAACTGGCAACGCCGCCCTTCTTAACGCGACCAACCGGCTCAGTTCGCGACAGAATCCTTAAACTCGCGCTCAAACTTCGACCAGGACTTTCCGAACGCTCCACGAGCTGGGTTTGCAGTCGACCTCCAATAGCGAAAGAACTCCTTGTGCAGATTCCTTCGCTTGAAGAAGAGGGAGACGTCCTGTGCCCGCTCGCCCTTTCCGCGGCCCTTTCGGTAGAACGCAAGCGCCGCACGGAATGCCTGATTGCAGGCCCTATTCAATGGCCCCAGCGGAACTTCATTCCTTTCGCAGACGCGGAGGAATGTCTTTGCGCTCACTTTGCTCTTCAGCAGTGGCTGAAGCTTGGACCAAATGAAGTTCAGGACAACCCACTTGGCGTATGCACGCTCCGGGTAACCCTTCGCTGCGAACGCCACTTCTCGCATCGCTCGATATCGTGTCAAGTAGTGAGCGGTTCCGTGGTCGAGAAGACCTTGCTGTACAGGCGCTCCTCGAATAGGCCTTCTTTCCCTTCGCGGACGAGCACTGGATCGAGATCACAGGCCGCTACTGCCTGTGCGAGTTCCTCTTTCTTGACAGATCTGTACTTGCGGGAACCCATAGCTCGCCGGGTTTCGCCTTTCGTCTGACGCTTACGTACGTACCAGTAGTCAAACTTGCGCAGCTGGCGCTCGACATCGATTTGTCGGCGATCGTTTGCCATCAAGTCCGAGGGTACGATTGCGTTCTGCCAGTTGGTGGCAGCAACAATTCTAGACACTAGGCTGTCAAAGCCGTTGCTGGAGCTTCCGTCATCGCCGCGCGGGACGCGAATCACACGAACTAGGACACTCGCCCTGGGGACCCCGCTCGCAGAACGAGCAAGAGTCCGCGTCGTCTGCTGCCCGTTGATGATTTGTGGATTGGTCACCCTGAGAATGTCCCGCCCATGACCGGTCTCGTGCTTCGCTTCGTCGCAGACAATTGTTACTCCATTGTTGTAGTACCAGAAGTGTGCAGGTTCAGTTTTGAGCGTCGCCTCCATACCGCGATTGATCTCGCTGCTACCCAAGAAGCCGCGGACATTTCTCGCAAAGAGCCGTGCCCCCGAGTGCTTGTAGAGCTTGGCCAGAGAGACGTCGCTCATCGAGAAAATCCACGACTCAATCCCGGTAGTTCCGTCATCGCGATGCAGGGGGCCAGAGGTGGCGATTCCTCTGCCACTTTCGAGTTCGAGATCTAGTGACGGAACGGGAGGCGCTACGCCATCGAGGTAGTCCGAAACAAGCCTCAGAATCTGGCGGCCATCGAATAGCTGAAAGCTCGAGTCCTTTCCCCCTCGCCGCGCGACCTTCTCGGCCTCTTCAATCAGTTTCCCGCCACAACGCCCCGTGGTCACGTAGAAGAGGGAAAGGCGATAGCCACGCTTCCGAACCCGCGTGCGGGCCACATCCAGCTTATGCGCGGTTTCTGGAGCCATGCTTTCCAAGAGCGCCTTGAAGTTCGCTTCATCTCCTGCTATGTCACCCGCCAAAGCCGCGAAAGAGATGACGTCATTGCGCGGCTCTGCCTTCTCGCCAATCCCCTTGCGGTACTTCCCTTGCACCAGGAAGACAATCTGGGCCCCATCGTCCACGAGGATTGCATCGGTGCCCTTGTCCCCACTGCCCCCGCAAAGTGCGGCTACGGCCTCACTCACATTCTCCGTGACGAAGGCCCTGAGGAAGAACAGCACGAAGAGCTGGTCGCTCTCGAGGTTCGAGAACTGATCGCCGTACTCAGCAATTTCCCGCCGGAGGTCTGCTTCGCCAATCTGCGACTTCGCCATCTTTATCTCCCCTCGCGCTGTTGCATACCGACCACATCTGCAGGCGACTCCCTACGCCGCCCACTCCCCACTCAGCACCTCCGCCTGCTCCAGCACCGTCTGGGTCGCCTTCTCCTGCTTGTCCGGCGGGTAGCCGTACTTGCGGAGGATGCGTTTGACGTAGACGCGGAGCTGGGCGCGGACGTTCTCGCGCACGGTCCAGTCGATGGTGACGTTCTTCTTGACGGTCTCGACGAGCTCCCGGGCGATCGTCCGCAGGGTCTCGTCGCCGAGGACCTTGACGGCGCTGTCGTTGGTTTCGAGGGCGTCGTAGAAGGCGAGCTCGTCTTCGGTCAGCCCGAGCTTCTCGCCGCGCGCGTTCGCTTCGCGCATCTCCTTGGCGAGCCGGATCAGCTCCTCGATCACCTGGGCGGTTTCGATGGCGCGGTTCTGGTACTTGCGCAGGGACTGCTCGAGCAGCTCGGCGAACGAGCGCGCCTGCACGACGTTGCGCTTCGCCCGCGGCTCGGATCTCGCCCCGGAGCAGCTTCTGCAGCAGCTCGACGGCGAGGTTGCGCTGCGGCATGTCGCGCACTTCGGCCAGGAACTCGTCGGAGAGGATCGAGATGTCGGGCTTCTTGAGACCGGCGGCCGCGAAGATGTCCACCACTCCGTCGGCCACGACCGCCCTGGAGATGATCTGCCGGATGGCGAGGTCGAGCTCCTCGTCCGTCTTCTGCTCCCCGGGCGTGTTCTTGGCGAGCACCGCCCGCACCGCCTGGAAGAAGCCGACGTCGTCCCGGATCCGCATGCGCCTCCTCGTGCGGTACGGACAAGCGCGAAGGCCTGCGAGAGCTCGGTGACGGCGCGCAGCAACCGCGCCTTGCCGTCCTCCTGCGCCAGGATGTGCTCCTGGGCGGCGGGCAGGAGCGTCAGGCGATCCTGCGGGCGTCCCGGTCGATCCAGCGGCGCCAGTCGAAGCCGTGGAACAGGTCGCGGCAGATCTCGTACTTCTCGAGCATCAGCGCCACGGCCTCGGCCTGGTCGATCGCGGTCTTCCCCGTGCCGCCCGCCTCGGTGTAGGTCGCCAGGGCCTTCTTGAGCTCGTCGGCGAGCCCCAGGTAGTCGACCACCAGCCCGCCGGGCTTGTCCTTGAACACCCGGTTGACCCGGGCGATCGCCTGCATCAGCCCGTGCCCGCGCATCGGCTTGTCGACGTACATGGTGTGCAGGCTCGGCGCGTCGAAGCCGGTGAGCCACATGTCGCGCACGATGACGATCTGGAACGGGTCCTTCGGGTCGCGGAAGCGGTTGGCCAGCGCCTCGCGGCGCTGCTTGTTGCGGATGTGGTCCTGCCAGTCGAGCGGATCCGACGCCGAGCCGGTCATCACGACCTTGAGCCGGCCGTGCTCGTCGTCGTTGCCCTTCCATTCCGGGCGAAGAGCGATGAGCTCGTTGTAGAGCGCCACGGCGATGCGGCGGCTCATGCACGACGACCATCGCCTTGCCGTCCATCACCGCCAGGCGGCTCTCGAAGTGGTCGACCAGGTCGCGGGCGATGAGCTTGAGGCGGTTCTCGGAGCCGACGACCGCCTCGAGCTGCGCCCAGCGGCTCTTGAGCTTCTCCTTGCGCTCGACCTCTTCGCCTTCGGTCACCTCTTCGAACTTGGGGTCGATCTTCGGGCGCTCGGACTCCTTGAGCTCGAGCTTCGCGAGCCGGCTCTCGTAGTAGATCGGCACGGTCGCGCCGTCGACCACCGCGCGCTGGATGTCGTAGACGCTGATGTAGTCGCCGAAGACGGCCCGCGTGTTGGCGTCGGCCTTCTCGATCGGCGTGCCGGTGAAGCCGATGAACGAGGCGTTGGGCAGGGCATCGCGCATGTGGCGCGCGAAGCCGTCGATGAAGTCGTACTGGCTGCGGTGCGCCTCGTCGGCGATGACGACGATGTTCCGCCGGTCGGAGAGAACCGGGTGGCGGTCGCCCTTCTCCTCGGGGAAGAACTTCTGGATGGTGGTGAAGACGACCCCGCCGGCCGCGACCGCGAGCTTCGCCCGCAGGTCGGCCCGGTCCGCCGCCTGGACCGGCGTCTGGCGCAGCAGATCGCGGCAGGCGGCGAAGGTGCCGAAGAGCTGGTCGTCGAGGTCGTTGCGATCGGTGATGACGACGACCGTCGGGTTCTGCATCTCCGGGTGCAGGATGATCCGCCCGGCGTAGAACGCCATCGTCAGGCTCTTGCCCGACCCCTGGGTATGCCAGACGACCCCCACCCGCCGGTCGCCAGGCGCACCCCCAGGCCGCTGCCCCGCCTCGTACCGTCCCGGAGTCTCCGCGACCTCGCTCGGCTTCGCCGCCTTCGCCGCCCGCAGCGTCTCCTCGACCGCCACATTGACCGCATGGAACTGGTGGTACCCCGCCATCTTCTTGACGAGCTTCCCGCCGCCCTGATCCTCGAAGACGATGAAGTACCGCAGCAGATCGAGAAACCGCCGCTTGTCGAAGACGCCTTCGAGCATGACCTGGAGCTCGGAGAGCTTCGCCGGAGCCGGCTCCTTGCCAGCGATCGTCCGCCAAGGCTTGAACATGATTTCACCTTCGACGGACGCTTCCAAAAGGTTAGCTAACCGGCTTCGGGCGCCCCCAACTCCCATGGTGTGACGGGCGGTGTGTACAAGACCCGGGAACGCATTCACCGCAGCATTCTGATCTGCGATTACTAGTAACTCCAGCTTCATGTAGGCGAGTTTCAGCCTACAATCCGAACTGAGAATGGCTTTAAGGGATTAGCTCCGCCTCACGACTTGGCTGCCCTCTGTACCACCCATTGTAGCACGTGTGTAGCCCTAAGCATAAGGGGCATGATGATTTGACGTCATCCCCACCTTCCTCCAGGTTATCCCTGGCAGTCCCTCTAGAGTGCCCAACTTAATGCTGGCAACTAAAGGCAAGGGTTGCGCTCGTTGCGGGACTTAACCCAACATCTCACGACACGAGCTGACGACAACCATGCACCACCTGTCACTTCTGTCCCCGAAGGGAAATCTCCGATTAGGGAGAGGTCAAAAGGATGTCAAGCTTAGGTAAGGTTCTTCGCGTTGCTTCGAATTAAACCACATGCTCCGCTACTTGTGCGGGTCCCCGTCAATTCCTTTGAGTTTCACTCTTGCGAGCGTACTTCCCAGGCGGAGTACTTAATGCGTTAGCTGCGCCACCGAAGGGGGTAACCTCCGACAGCTAGTACTCATCGTTTACGGCGTGGACTACCAGGGTATCTAATCCTGTTTGCTCCCCACGCTTTCGTGCCTCAGTGTCAGTTACAGTCCAGAGAGCCGCCTTCGCAACTGGTATTCCTCCTAATATCTACGCATTTCACCGCTACACTAGGAATTCTACTCTCCTCTCCTGCACTCAAGTTTCTCAGTTTCAAAGGCTTACTACGGTTGAGCCGTAGCCTTTCACCTCTGACTTAAGAAACCACCTACGCACCCTTTACGCCCAGTAATTCCGGATAACGCTAGCCCCCTACGTATTACCGCGGCTGCTGGCACGTAGTTAGCCGGGGCTTCCTCCTCAAGTACCGTCATTATCTTCCTTGAGGACAGAGCTTTACGACCCGAAGGCCTTCATCGCTCACGCGGCGTTGCTGCATCAGGCTTTCGCCCATTGTGCAATATTCCCCACTGCTGCCTCCCGTAGGAGTTTGGACCGTGTCTCAGTTCCAATGTGGCCGATCACCCTCTCAGGTCGGCTACTGATCGTCGCCTTGGTAAGCCATTACCTTACCAACTAGCTAATCAGACGCGGGTCCATCCTATACCGCCGGAGCTTTGATATTTCTACCATGCGATAAAAATATATTATCTCGTATTAGCGTACCTTTCGGTACGTTATCCGTGTGTATAGGGCAGGTTACCCACGCGTTACTCACCCGTCCGCCGCTCACCCCGAAGGGTTCGCTCGACTTGCATGTGTTAGGCACGCCGCCAGCGTTCATCCTGAGCCAGGATCAAACTCTCAAATAAAAGTTGTTACCTGCTCAGACTAATCATTATCTGAATATCTGGCTTGGTTGTTTAGTTTAATTCTTAAATAAGAATTTTTGTTATATAAATTAACCTACTGTTTAATTTTCAAAGTTCATTTTTTCGACTTATTTATCTTACCAAGTTTTCTATGACTTGTCAACTTTTTCTTAAATATTTTTTTATTAAGAATTTAGTCTTATTTATAAGACTACGTGGCTACGTCTTACTCTCCCAGGAGGTTGCCCCCCAAGTACCATCAGCGCTAAAGAGCTTAACTTCTGTGTTCGGAATGGGAACAGGTGTATCCTCTTTGCTATAATAACCACATAATCTTTAATTTTTAATGGAGCGGGTGAAGGGGATCGAACCCTCACAGCCGGCTTGGAAGGCCGGAACTCTACCATTGAGCTACACCCG